>CAXMMP010000002.1:0-2600494 GCA_963693075.2 uncultured Granulicella sp.
GAAACTGAGCTGCCTTGCGACGGGTTGAGCTTCGTCGTGCGAGTTGTGGTAGATTCTGGGTACATGCAGAGCGCTCTTCAATTCGTGACGATGTGCCGCATGTCCTTCGTTGTTGTTGTTGCTAGTTCCCTTCCTCCGCACAATTTAGGTTTTCTTTTCCTTTGATCGCTTGGCGCGCGCTTGTTTGCTGTGCGTCTGTGCTGGTTCCAACCGGAGAGTCGATATGGCTTTGTCTGAAAAACAGTCTTCTAGATTTTCGTTGTCGCTCGATGTCTGGGCGGTGGTGCTTTCGTTTGCGCTGGCGTTGCTGGTGCGGTTTGGCGCGATCAAGAGTGTGCCCTGGTAGGTGTGCCCGTGAAGGAGGGTTTGGATATGGGATCGACTGAGACGTTGGAGTTGCCGCTGGAGCGGAAGGCTGACCGCGATGAGGCGGGACGCGGAGGCTTGTTGGGGTTGTTGCCGGGGATCGCGCTGCTGGCTGTGGTTGGGTATGCGGGAAAGGTGATTGAGCAGTCGATTACGCGGTATGGCAAGGCGCATCACCTGGTGCTGCCGAATGTGGAGTATGTGCTTTGGGCGATCCTGATCGGGCTGGTGATCAACAACACGGTTGGCGTTCCGAGGCTGTTCCGGGCTGGTGTTGCGACGTATGAGTTCTGGCTGAAGGCTGGGATCATCCTGCTGGGTGCGCGGTTCATCCTGGGGGACATTCTGCACCTGAGTGGAATCTCGTTCGTGCTGATCTTCATCGAGCTTGCGCTGGCGCTGACGTTCATGACTGCGCTGGGACGAGGGTTCAAGCTGCCTCCGAAGCTGGTGACGCTGCTGGCTGTTGGGTCGAGCGTTTGCGGCGTTTCGGCGATCATCGCGACGCAAGGGGCGATCGAGGCGGATGAGGAGGATTCGTCGGTGGCGATTGCGGCGATCCTCGCGCTGGGAGCGATCTCGCTGGTGGTGTTTCCGCTGGTTGGACATGCGCTGCATATGTCCGATCACGCTTATGGGCTTTGGACTGGACTTGCGGTCGACAATACGGCCGAAGCGACGGCTGCGGGAGCGCTTTACTCCGATGCTGCGGGGAAGTTTGCGGTGCTGGCGAAGACGTGCCGCAACGCCTGCATCGGCTTTGTAGTGCTTGGTTATGCGATCTACTGGGCTCGCAAAGGACAGGCGCAAGTGATCGCGAACAAGGGAGCGTTTCTGTGGCAGAAGTTCCCGAAGTTCGTGCTGGGCTTCCTGGTGATCTCGCTGCTGGCAACGCTGGGAACGCTCGATCCGAAGCTTTATCCGCACTTTGCGGGATTGGTTTCGCTGGGCTTTACGCGCGCGCAGATTGCGGCTTTGGGAAACCTGAGTCGTTGGGCGTTTCTGCTGACGTTTGCAGGAGTTGGACTGCGGACAAGTTTCAAGGATCTGCTGAAACAGGGCGTGAAACCGTTTCTCGTTGGAGCGATTGGGGAGATTGCGATCGCTTTAATTACGCTTGGATTGGTGATTGGGGCGGATCGGGTGTGGGGGTTGTAGGGTCGAGCCCCCCCTCCCCCTAGTTTTTGCAAAGTTCTCCAAACATTGGGGTTACAGGTAAAGTCCTGCAAACATTGGGGTTAGGAGGCAGGGTGTCGCTTTCGTTCTGTAAGGCCTTTGAAATGTTGAGTTTGCGGAATGACGAGTACTGATAATGGTAAGCCGATGGCGTTCTGGAGGGTGGCTACGTGGCTGCATGGATTTGTGACGCGACAGACGCGGACATTGATGCGGCCCTTGAGCCCGCCAGGGAGTTCGACAGCTTTCCTCGCATTGTGGAAGCAGTCTACCGGCCTGAGCCGGGGCTTGAACTCCTGTTGCTGCGCTTGAGTGATGGGCGGCGTCTGCTGATTCCTCGGGAAGAACTCAGCGAGTTGAAGAGTGCCACTGATGAGCAGGCGGTCGACCTTGCGATTGGGCCGCATGGTCTCGATGTTTGGTGGGCGCAGTTGGATGATGGGCTTTATTTGCCGGATTTTCTGGAACATCGGTGGGGGAAGACCGGTAAGGCAGTCGCGGCTTGAGCAGGTCTGGGTAGTGTTTGGCTTTGTGAGCTGAGCGACGGTTACCGAACATTCTTGATTTTGAATTGGGGATGGTTGGACAGAACATGCCCCATTTCTCGATTCTGAGATATGGGTTGGGGTGTTTGGATTGGGATTGATTTCACGTCTTCGCCTTGATGCGGTGACGGGGAGAACGTATCCCATGTCTCAGAAGCGAGACATGGGGCACCCAGATTTGCGGAGATTGAGATGTGGGCCACCCGCCAAAAGTTATCGTCGCTCTGACGGTGTCGGATGCAAAGGTCATGGCGATTCCGACGGAGTGCATACTCAATATTCAGAAGTCAAATGGCTCTTGATGAGTTGGGGCTTGGGCTGCCCGTCTCTTAGGGCGCGGAGCTGTTAGAGATGGCACAATAGAGCATGCCCGCTAATGTTCCCACCGTGCTAGATCTTTTTTGCGGAGCAGGAGGTATGTCATTTGGATTCAGCAGAGCGGGCTTTCAGATTCTCCTTGCAGTTGATAAGAGTAAATCTGCTGTGGAGACCTACCGAAAAAATTTCCGCCATCCCGTGATGGATTTGGATTTGTCAACGATGCCTCCTCTTCCTTCTGCCACGGTTATCGTAGGCGGTCCTCCTTGCCAAGGGTTCTCTTCTGCGGGAGCTCGACGGAATGGCGACCCAAGGAACTCCCTCGTGGGACTTTTTGCCCGACTCGTCGTGCGTCAACTGCCCAGAGCATTTGTCTTCGAAAACGTTGAGGGGTTTCTTACAGGTGACGGTGGTGCGCATGTGGTTGACCTCATACGACCGTTGATCGCAGCTGGGTATCGAATTCACCTGAGAAAGATAAACGCGGCCAACTTTGGAGTTCCACAGCATCGCAAACGGGTAGTAGCGATCGGTGGCCTCGGCTGGGATCCCACATTCCCAGAGCCTACCCACACGGCGTTTGGTGCGCCGGGCACGTCGACACACACCAAACATTTACCGCCCACTCCATCTGTGGCGGAAGCCTTTCAAGGATTGCCGAGAGCCTCGCTTCTTGAAGAGGGGTTCCCTCAGGGGCACGTCTATAGTGAGCTATCCGAAAATGCTCTTTCCCGGGCGTCCCGCTTACTTCCGGGAATGACAATGAGGGACCTTCCAGTGGTCCTTCAGCACGACAGCTACAAGCGACGTGCTAACCGCCGTGTGTGCGATGGAACACTAAGCGAGCGGCGTGGCGGGGCACCTGCGGGTATACGGCGTTTAGCACCAAACGAGCCGTCGAAGGCTATCACCAGCGGAGCGAGAACGGAATTTCTACACCCTTTTGAGCACCGCAACATCACTATTCGCGAATGCGCCCGTCTACAGACGTTCCCGGATAACTTTGAATTCTCCGGGTCAACTAATGAGCAATCACTACTTGTAGGAAATGCTGTCCCTCCTATTTTATCAATGCAGATCGCTCGTACTCTTTTGTCGGATCTAGAGTCCAATGCCAAATTTTACGAGGAAGGCTCTTTACTTTCGTACGTTCCCACGATGTCTCTAGGAATGAGCCCGGCTCTCAAAAAAACTACCTCGCTGGTAACGAGCACCACGAAGGTTGAAGGCTCGCAGGAGGTTTTTCCTTTTGTCACTCTCTAAGACTCAGTTGATTGCCCTTACGAAGGTCCGCGCATCAGGCGGCAGCGACATTGACAGTTCCTTGGACGATGCTTGCTGTTGCTACCTTCTAGCTATCATGGCGAAAGACCTGGGCGTTTCAGATGAGTTTCCTGATCTACCGAATGACCCCGTTGAGCTTTTTTCGGACTCAGAACCGGCAGCACTGCGATTTGAAGGCTGTGAATTTTTAGACAAGTACGAACGAATACTTAGCAAGCTGGTCGATGCGGACGGATATTTTATGTGCCTCGCGAGATTGCACAAAGCCCGCCTAAAATACAGTCGAATTTTACAATTCCAACCGCTACCCACTGTCGATCAAGTTGGACCAAGGGGGTTGCTTCAATACGGCAGCATGCCTACACCGGCCCTGGCGGCGTTGCTATTTTGGCGAAAATGGATGTTCGATATTGACAATCGGGCTGGTCAGGAAACTGGGTATCTGTTCGAACCGATCATTGCTCATTGCATCGGCGGGGTCGCTTATGGAGCAAGAAACAGTCCGATTAAACGTTTGGGGGAGCGCGGGGGCGGCCGCCAGGTTGACTGTCTCCGCGAAGAGATCAAGGTAGCCTACGAAGTAAAAATTCGAGTCACAATTGCCGCCTCAGGTCAGGGGCGCTGGGGCGAAGAGTTGAGCTTCCCTGCTGAGGCTGCTGCGAGCGGCTACAAGCCGATCCTACTGGTGCTAGACCCTACATCAAACAGCAAGCTGCTGGAGCTGGCTGACGCATTCATTGAAGCTAAAGGAGAGGTTTTTCTTGGTGATGCGGCATGGGGACATTTAGAGGAGGCAGCTGGTCATGTTATGGCGAGGTTCTTGGACAAATATGTCAAAAATCCGATCGCAGACATGCTGAAGTCGTCTCCCGTCATATTACCTCGACTGACAATGGAATATGAGTCAAGCAGAATTACCTTTGGTATCGGTGACACGACTTCGGTAGTCAGCCGAACTGAAGATTCGACTCTGGCAACAACGATTGATGCGCTTCCGGGGGATCTTAACTCAGAAACGCCCGCCTAACAACAACCTTGGCGGCTATTCGACGGTCACGCTCTTTGCCAGATTTCTGGGTTGGTCTACGTCGCAGCCGCGGCGGACGGCTATGTGGTAGGCGAGGAGTTGGAGGGGGACTACTTCGAGGATGGGGAGCAGGAGTTCGGGGGCGGCGGGGATGTGGATGGTGTGTTCGACGAGTTGGGTGATGTGGTCGTCGCCTTCGATGGCGATGGCGATGACGCGGCCGGAGCGGGCGGTGACTTCCTGGATGTTGGAGAGGGTTTTTTCGTACTTGAGGACGGAGCTGGGGTCGGCGGGGTCTTTGGTGGCGATGCAGACGACGGGGAGGGACTCGTCGATGAGGGCGTTGGGGCCGTGCTTCATCTCGCCGGCGGGGTAGCCTTCGGCGTGGATGTAGGAGATCTCCTTGAGCTTGAGCGCGCCTTCGAGGGCGATGGGGTAGTGGATGCCGCGGCCGAGGAAGAGGAAGTCGCGGGCGGTGCTGAAGGATTTGGCTAACGTGCAGCATTGGTCGTCGATGGAGCGGAGGATAGTTTCGATCTTTGCGGGGATGAGCGAAAGCTCGGTGACGTAGTGGAGGGATTCGGCGGGGGTGATGGTGTTGCGCTGCTGGGCGAGGTAGAGGGCGAAGACGAAGAGGGCGGTGAGCTGGGCGGTGAAGGCCTTGGTGGAGGCGACGCCGATTTCGGGGCCGGCGTTGGTGGTGATGGTTCCCTGGGCGGCGCGGGTGATGGCTGCTCCGACGACGTTGCAGATGGCGAGGGTTTTTGAGCCCTGGCGGATGAGCTCCTGCTGGGCGGCGATGGTGTCTGCGGTTTCGCCGGACTGGGTGATGAGGAGGCCGAGGCGGGTGGCGTCGAAGTGGGGGCCGCGATAGCGGTATTCGGAGGCGTAGTCGACCTCGACGCGGACGTGGGAGAGGCGCTCGATCATGAATTTGGCGGCGAGTCCGGAGTGCCACGAGGTTCCGCAGGCGGCGATGAGGATGTTGTTGACGGCGCGGAAGTCGTCGCCGGTGAGCTGCATGTCGGGGAGGAAGACCTCGCCGGTGGTGAGGGAGACGCGGCCGAGGGTGGTGTCGCGGACGGCGCGGGGCTGCTCGTTGATTTCTTTGAGCATGAAGTGCTTGTAGCCGGCTTTTTCGGCCTGGATGGGGTCCCAGGCGATGCGCTGGATTTTGAGGGGGAGCGGGGCGCCGTCGAAGTCGGTGAGGGCGATGCCGGCGCGGGTGATGGTGGCGACTTCGCCGTCCTGGAGGAAGTGGATGTTGCGGGTGTGGTGGAGGATGCCGGGGACGTCGGAGGCGAGGAAGTATTCGTCTTCGCCGATGCCGAGGACGGCGGGCGGGCCCATGCGGGCGGCGACGAGGGTGTCGGGCGCGTGGGCGGAGAGGACGCCGATGGCGAAGGCTCCGGTGAGGCGCTTGACGGCGCGGCGGACGGCTTCGTCGAGGGGGAGCGATGGGGGGGTGGGGTCGGTGAGGGCGGCGGTGGATTCGTTGGCTTCGGCGGTGTGGTCGTGTGGGTGCTGAACGGCGGCAGCTTCGAGCTCGTCCTGAATCAGGTGGGCGATGATTTCGGTGTCGGTTTCGGATTGGAATTTGTGGCCCCTGGCGATGAGGGCCTGTTTGAGCTGGAGATAGTTTTCGACGATGCCGTTGTGCACGACGACGAGGGTTCCGGTGCCGTCGCGGTGGGGGTGGGCGTTTTCTTCGGTGGGGCGGCCGTGGGTGGCCCAGCGGGTGTGTCCGATGCCGTAGGTGCCGGTGATGGGGGAGGCGGCGATGACGGTTTCGAGGTTCTTGAGCTTGCCTGAGGCGCGGCGGAGAGCGAGTTCGCCGGGGTGCTCGGGGTTTCCGCCTACGGCGATGCCGGCGGAGTCGTAACCGCGGTACTCGAGGCGGCGCAAGCCTTCAATGATGACGGGGACGACTGACTTTGGACCGATGTAACCGACGATTCCGCACATAAGTTTGAGTGTAGATGATGGATCGGGTGGAGGCGTGCAACGGCGACAGCAAACGCAGGAGGGCAAGTGGAAACCCCATGGCTCCTGGTGGGGAGGCATGGGGTTTGGTTTGGCGGTGAGGGTTGGGTTAGAAGATGATCTTCGCGCCGAGCTGGGCGTTGAAGGGTTCGCCGGCTCCGATGCCGGGGGCTCCGTTGAAGTCTCCGATAGTGTCGTAGAGGGTGGCGCTGCCACCGACCGAGGCGGACGGCGGTGCGAAGTTGGTGCGATTGAGAAGGTTGAAGAGCTCCGCGCGGAACTGGACGGTGAGACGCTCGAAGATCTTCGTGTTTTTGAAGACCGAGAGGTCGACATCGCCGTAGCCGGGTGCGTAGAACTGGTTGCGACGGGTGGTCCCGAAGGTTCCGGGGGTAGCGGTCGTGAAGGCGGTGAGGTCGATCCAGTTTGCTCCGGGGTGCTGACCTTGATAGCCAGTATGGGCCGGGGCGATCTGAACGGCGCGGTCGTTGCCTTCGGTGGTGCCGCTGATGTCGGAGCCGGCGAAGACGGTGAAGGGCTGGCCGCCGTGGAAGGTGAGGAGTCCATTGACCTGCCAGCCGCGGGTGAGGGCTTTGAAGTGCGATGAGCCGGGGACCTCGTAGCTGAGGAAGCTGACGAAGGTGTTGCGGGTGTCAAAGTCCGAGTTGCTGTAGTCGCCCTTGAAGTTATTGTTGTCCTGGGGCAGGGCTCCGCGATAGGCGGTGACCTCGTCCAGGTTATGCGACCAGGTATAGATGGTCTGCGAGCTGAGGTGGTGCCAGTTGGTGATGCGGAGCTGAGCCTGCAACGAGTTGTAGTTGGCGGTGCCGTTGCTGCCGACCTCGTTGATGTTGCCGTACTGCGGATAGGTATTGAAGTAGGGGCGCGCCATCTGCTGGGCGAGCGAGGTGGCATAGACGCCGGGGGTGTTCTGGTTGATGTCGAGCAGGCTGAGGAGATGGCGGGCTGAGGAGCCGACATAGCCAAGCTGCATGAGGACCGTGGGGGTGAACGTGTGCTCGATATTGACGTTGTAGTTCTCGTTGTAGGACGGGCGGAACTGGGGGCTGACGGTGAAGACACCGCAGGGCGAGGTCGGCGCGCAGGGCGATCCGGCGAGAGCCGAGGGGAAGATCGGGACACCCATCTGAATGGTCGTTGCATTGCCGCCGGTGGGAGCGACGTTGTAGACGGGGTCGGGGCCGCCGGGGTTTCCTTCTACACCGTTGGGCGCCTGGTTGCCGGGACGGTTATCGAGGAACGGGTTGAGGTTTGGGGTGTCGGCGTAGAACCCGTAGCCGGCGCGAAGGACGGTCTGGGGATCGACGGCGTAGCTGAAGCCGACACGGGGGCTGAAGTTTTTGTAGTACTGCCGGTAGAGGTTGTCGATCTGCGCGCCCTGGAAGACGAGGCCGGCGGTTGAGGTGGCGGCGGGACGGAAGACCGACATGTCTTTGTAGGGATCATGAAGCGGACCTTCGTAGTCGTAGCGGATGCCGTAGTTGAGGTTCATCTTCGGCGTGATCTGCCAGGAGTCTCCCGCGTTGACGAACCAGGTGTTGACGAAGACCTGGCGTTCCGGATCGCCGATAGCGATGGTTCCGCTGACGGTTTCGCCTGCGAGGAAGTCGGCCAAGGCTCCGGTGTAGAGGGTGGGGGTGTAGCAGTTGGCTCCGGAGGGGTTCTGGGTGCATCCGGGGATGCCGGCGTTGATCTGTTTTGCGGTCTGGGTGCCGTCGAAGCCGAATGATCCATTGGCATGCCGGTGGTAGAACTCATCGAGCTGGGCTTTGCGGATTTCGCCGCCGTAGCGCATCTGGTGCTTGCCGAAGACCCAGGAGACCTGGTCGGTGAGGTGAGCGGTGATGTCGTTGCGTCCCTCGGGCGGGGTTTCGCCGACTGGGTCAAACGAACCGATATTGATATTGGGTGAGTTGGTATAGACGGAGCCGGTTACGAAGCCCTGGCTGGCGAGATTGAAGTTGGTGTTGTAGTCGTCGAAGACCTGGTTGAAGTAGTTGACCCCGACGAGAAGCTCGTTTGAGATCGAATTTGAGATCGTGCGGTTATAGACGATTGCGATGTTCTGCACATGGATGGGGGCGACCTCATAGTACGAGAGGAGCTGCGAGCCGACGGGCGCGACCTGATTGCCCTGACCCACAAACCAGTGAGCGCTGAGCATGTCCTTATCGCTGAGGTGATAGTCCACCTTGGCGAGGCCGTTCCAGCTGTAGCCGAACTCGGGATCGGAGGAGTGGTAGTTGTTTACGGTCTCGGAGAGACCGAGGGTCTTCGCCGGATACAAGGTTTTGAGGACACCGGTCATGAAGTCGATCTGGCTTTGCGGTGCGCCGGCCTGGAGGGCGATGGCGGCAGCATCGTTGATATAGCCCTGGGACGGTTCCGTCGCGGTACCGGACTCACCGATGACGAAGCGCTGGTGCTCGAAGGTGAGAAAGCCGAAGAGCTTGTCCTTGATGAAAGGGCCGCCGAGCGAGAAGCCGGTGTTGTAGTTGCGAACCTTTTGCTTGGTGTCTGAGAACGGGCTCTTGGCGCCATAGGCTTCGTTGCGGTTGAAGTAGTAAGCGGTTCCGTGCACCTGGTTGCCGCCGGAGCGGAGCGTCAGGTTGATGGTGCCTCCAGGGTTGCGTCCGCCTTCGGGGCCGGCCTGGGTCTGTGCGGAGAACTGGTCGACCGCGTCCAGCGGGAGGATGATGCCGGCGATGCCGGAGACGCCGCCCTGGTTGACGGCGGGGATGTTATGCCAGAGGTCGTTGTTATCGACGCCGTCGATCTGCCAGTTCATCTGGTTGGCGCGGGTGCCGTTGAGCGAGCCGTAGCCGCCTCCGGAGTAGCCTGCGTAGCCGGGGGTGAGGGCGATGAGCTGGGTGAAGTCGCGACCGTTGAGCGGGATGTCGGAGACGGTCTTGGCGTCGAGCACGGTGGTCTGGGTGACGGTGGTGGTGTCGAGCGAGATGGACCCGGCGTTGACTTCAACCGTGGTGGACGAGCTCGAGACCGGGAGCTTGACCGGCAAGGTGTAGAGGACTCCTGCGGAGACGGGGAGCTTATCGACTTCGACCTTGCTGAAGCCGGGCGCGACGATGGAGACAGAGTAAGCGCCGAGGGGCAGGTCGTTGAAGAGGAACTCGCCGCTGGAGGAGCTGACAGAGTCGTGGGTGATGCCGGTAGAGGTCTCGGTGATGACCACTCTGGCGCCTGCGACGACGGCTCCGGTGATGTCGGTGACAGTTCCGTTGATGCCTCCGCGAAAGGTCTGGGCGAAGGTGGGTAGGGTGAGCGCCAGGAAGAGAAAGAGGCTAAGCGTTTGTAGTCGAATGCGTGTCATGGGTAAAGCTCCTCCGAGTTGAAAAACAGAACCGCGAGCCCGCCGTTGAGGCAGTTCGTTTGTGGACCGGTGCGTTGAAGAAAGACAGAGCCGCGAGACCGCTGAATGAGCGGTTTTTAAGGTGCTAATTGGGTATGAGGGAGCCTGAGCGCGTTGTGACGCGCCTTCGATTGAACGAATGCTTCAAGGTTCAAAGCACCCCGGAAACCACAAATGAGACAAGGATTGAAGCCACAGTATCCGCCGGCGATGGGGAATGCAAGAGAAATGTTGCTGAACGATGAAAATAGAGGGTTTTGACCGGTTAACGGCGTTTCTCTGGCGCCGCTTTGCGGCTGCCGAGGCTCGATTCTGGAGTTTAGAGCTTAGAGTTTTTTGAGTCTGGAGTCGGCGAATGGAGTGGGAATTGGCTTGCTCGTTCTCTAACGGACTCTTGCTTTATTTTGTGATGCTGCGGAGGCAAAGGACGGCGTTGAGTCCGCCGAAGGCCAAGGCATTGGTGAGGGCGGTGATGGGTGCGTCGGGGGGCAGGGTGCGGGGGGAGTTGAGGATGACGTCCAGGTTTAACGCGGGGTCTGCGGTGGTGGTGCCGGCAGTGAACGGAAGACGATGATGGTGGAGGGCGAGCGCGGTGATAAGGGTCTCGATGGCGGAGGATGCGCCGATGGCATGGCCGTGAAGGCCTTTGGTTCCGGAGACCGGGATGTGCGGCGCGCGGGGGCCGAAGACCTGGTGGATGGCGGCGGCTTCTACGGCGTCGTTGGTGGCGGTAGCGGTGGCGTGGGCGTTGAGGTAGTTGATGGATTCGAGCAGAGACTGCATGGTGCCGGGCTGGTCGGTGGCGTGGAGGGTTTGGGCAGCGTCCGAGAGCGCGGCGAGCATGGCCTGGGCGGCTCCGCCGGGGTGCGGTTGCGTGATGTGGTGGGCGTCGGCGGACATGCCGAAGCCAAGGATCTCGGCGAAGATGGGGGCGTTGCGGGCGCGGGCTGAAGCAAGAGTTTCAAGGGTGAGGACGGCGGAGCCTTCGGCGAGCGACATGCCGTCGCGGTCCTGCGAGAAGGGACGGCAGGCGGTTGGCGAGACGACGCGCATGGAGTCCCACGCGCGGAGGAAGGCGCGGGTGAGTGGAGACTCGTGGGCTCCGGCGAGCGCGGCGGTGACCATGCCGCTGCGCACCATGTGGAAGGCGAGGCCGATGGCGTGCGCGCCCGAGGCGCAGGCGGTGGAGACGGTGAAGGTGGGTCCGGTAATTTGTTGATCGATGGCGACCTGGCTGGCGCCGTTCGAGGCCATGGAGCGCGGGATGGTGAGGGGTTTGACGCGGGCGTTTTCGGTGTAGACGCGGGCGACTTCGGGTTCTTCCGCGTGGCGGCCGTTGGTGGAACAGCCGAGGATGATGGCGATCTTGTCGAGCGCGTGATGCTGGGTGAGTTGCGAGTGGGCGGCGGCCTGGCGGGCGGCGAGGAGCGCGAGGTGGGAGCAGCGGTCGCCGGTCTGGAGCTGGGTGTTGGAGAGTTGAGAGAGGTCGAGCGCGGGGATCTGGCCGGCGGCTTTGAATTTGAGGATGGGGTCGCGATCGGCGAGATCGCGCAGGCCCGATGTACCGGACTCTACGGCTTGCCAGAGTTCATCGGGGTTCGACCCGATTGCGGTCATGCAGCCGAGACCGGTGATGACGACTCGTTGCATGGCTTCCCTTCTCTTCGTGCGTCGAGACAACTGCGAGTGCGCCCTTGTCGCGGGCGGCGACCACTTCGTGGAGTTTTGGACGCTTCGCGTCTTGTCGCGCTAGGTGGAAACCTTTTGCGCTGATTGAAGTTGGTGGACGCGGGAGACTACGTCGCCGACGGTGCGGAGGGAGTTGAGGGAGTCGTCGGCGATGGTGATGCCGAAGGTCTCTTCCACCTCGAACGATAGATTGACGATGTCGAGGGAGTCGATGGTCAGTTCTTCGAAGGTGGAGGCAGGGGTGATGGTGTCGGGCGAGATGTTCTTTGACTTCGCGATGAGGTCGATGACGCGTTGGGTGATGTCGTCCGGCATAGGCGGAGTGTACCGGAGGGGATTGAGGCCGGGCAACCAAGGAAGTGCGTGAGATTTGAAACTGGATGGTTGCGCGGCAGGTCCTTCGACTGCGCCCCTCGCGATGAGGCTGCGAGGGGCTTCGCTCAGGACGGCAAGCGTACGAGTGAGGCTTGAGCGGCTACCACTGGAGGAGGACGAGCTCCAGGCAGAAGGCGGGGCCCATGGCGGCGAGGATGGAGTAGGTGCCGGGTTTGCCGGGGTGGTTTTTGAGAGTGTCTTCGAGGACGCAGAGGACGGAGGCGGCGGAGAGGTTGCCGACTTCGCGGAGGGATTTCCAGCTCAAGGCGAGGGCTTCCGAGGGAAGTTCGAGGGCTTTCTCGGTGGCTTCGAGGACTTTGGGGCCGCCGGAGTGGAAGATCCAGGAGGAGATGTCGGCGAGGGTGAGGTTTTGATCGGCGAGGAAGGCGTCGACGTCTCCGCGCAGGTTCTCGATGACGACCTTGGGGACGTCGGGGGAGAGGACGATGCGGAAGCCGGTGTCGCGAATGTCCCATCCCATGATGTGCTCGGTGTGGCGATAGAACCTGGAGCGGGTGGCCAGGATTTTAGGGCTGGCTGCGGGGGGTGTGGGGAGGACGGCTTCGGAGCCGGCGAGGACGACGGCGGCGCATCCGTCGCCGAAGAGACCGCAGGAGATGAGGTTGGCGACGGACTGGTCGTCGTCCTGCCAGGTGAGCGAGCAGAGCTCGACCGAGAGGAGGAGGACGATCTCTTTGGGATGGCCGGCGAGGTAGTCGGAGGCGCGTGCGATGCCAGCTGCTCCGGCGACGCAGCCGAGGCCGAAGATGGGGGTGCGCTTAACCGAGGTCGGGAACGGCATGAGGTTGATGAGGCGGGCGTCGATGGTGGGGGACGCGATGCCGGTGACCGAAGCGAAGAAGATGGCGGAGATGTCGCCGGGGGTGAGGCCGAGCGGGGTGAGGGCGCTGGTGACGGCCTGCTGGCCGAGGGCGACGGCTCCGGTGATCCACTCGTCGTTGGTCTGTTTGAAGCCTTTGAGCTCGGGGTAGCGTTCGATGGGAAGGACGAAGTAGCGGGTGTCGACGCCGCAGTTGGCGTGGAGACGGGTGAGGAGGCGTGGCTCGGGGAGTTTGTCTCCCCAGCGTTCGACGAGGGTTGCGGCGATCTCAGCCTGGGTGTAGCGGTAGGGCGGGAAGGCGGTTCCGACTGAAGCGATCTGCATGAATTCCTTTAGATGTGCCGAGACTTGTTCCATTTTATGGCGTGAGTGTTCGATTCTAGTCCAAGGCTGTGAAGATGGCGTTGCTCTCGCAAACAGCCTACCGGCCCTGAGGGGTGGTTTAGGGTGGAGTTTGAGGTGAACGGATGACGGAGTTTCGGCGTTGGGTGGTGATCGTTCCGGCGGGGACTCTGGTGTTTTTGCTGGTGATGTTGTTCATGAATCGCGATGCGGTGCAGCAGCTTGCGTTTCTGAAGCATGGGCAGGGGAATGCGAACGAACTGGTCGACCAGCGGCCTTACCAGACGGCGCAGACCCTGGCTGGACTTGCGGTCTCGGCCGAGGAGCAACGGTTCGGGCAGGATGCGGAGCGGATTGCGGACCACGAGGTGGACCAGGCGTTTGCGGCTGCGCTGCGGATGGCGACGCTGCGGACGAAGCCGCTGACGGGTGCGAATGCGGACCTGTCGCAACGCGTCGATGAGCTGAAGGCGATGGTGAAGGACGATCAGTCGCGCGTGGATGCGCTGACGGCGGCGGCGAAGACCTCGGGACAGGCTTCGGCTTCGGGGGATGACCTGGATGTGGCGCAGGCGCAGCTCGGGCTGGATCAGGATGAGCTGACGGATTCGCAAGGGGATCTGGCGCGGGCCACGGGAGATCGACGTGGTGAGATCCAGCAGGAGTTGAGTGCGCGCGAAGCGGCGATGAAGAAGGTCGACAGCGGCAGCACGAAGCAGTCGGCGGTGGCGGCTGTTCGGCAGTTTTCGACGTTGTGGGGCCGGGCGACGGGGTGGTTCGCGCAGAGAAATCGGGTCGCTCTGCTGGTCGAAGCGGAGAAGCAGGCGCACGATGATGCGGCGTCGCTCGAACGAGAGCATGACGCGTTCGAGAAGCAGAGTAGCAGTGGAGATGCGGCGGCGGGGCTGACGGGGAGCGACCGGGTGAAGGCGCTGAAGTTGATGGCGTCGCGGCGCGTGGTGATGAGCATCCTGGACGACCGGGAGGATGCGCAGAAGCAGTTGGAGACGATCTACCAGAAGTGGCAGGCGCAGGTGTGGGTGCAGCACCATATTGTGAGCTACCTGCTGCTGCAGTCGTTTGCCTGGGTGGCGTTCGTTGTCCTGTTGGCGGCGGTGGCGGGGATTCTGCTGCGGTTTGCGGTGCGGCGGGTGACGGCGGAGCCACGGCGCGTAAGAACGCTCGAGACGATCGTGACGCTGGGGGTGGAGGTGTTCGGGCTGATTGCGATTGCGCTGGTAGTCTTCGGGACACCGGAGCAGATGCCGACGATTGTGGGGTTTGCGACGGCCGGCGTGACGGTGGTGTTTCAGGACTTTATCCTGGCGTTCTTCGGGTGGTTTTCGCTGATGGGGCGGCATGGGATCCGCGTCGGAGACTGGGTTGAGATCGATTCGGTCTCGGGCGAGGTGGCGGAGATTTCGCTGTTCCGGACGGTGCTGCTGGAGACGGGAAACTGGACGACCAAAGGGCATCCGACGGGGCGGCGGATGAGCTTTTCAAACAGCTTCGCGCTGAAGGGGCAGTACTTCAATTTTTCGACCAATGGGCAGTGGATGTGGGACGAGATGAGCGTGAATATCCCGGCGACGGCGAACGCTTATGAGCTGATCAAGCAGGTGCAGTCGGCAGTCGAGCAGGAGACGGCGTCCGACATGGGCGAGGCTGAGGCGGAGTGGCAGCGCGTGGCAAAAGGGATCGGGTTGGGGCAATTCAGCGCGAAACCCACGGTTGAGTTGCGGCCCGCGGCTACCGGGGTGGATGTGGTGGTGCGCTTTGTGACGCGGGCGAATGAACGGTTTGGGGTGCGGGCGAAGATTGACGCGGCGTTGCTGGGGTTGATGGAAGGGACGGAGCGGCCGGCGCTGGAGGCACCTGCGAAGGTTTCCTAGCCTGGGCTCATGCGGTGGGTACGGGCGGCTGGCGCGGCGGCGACTCGGCGAGCCGTTACGCAAGTTAGCGGGGTTCGCTGGGGGCGTAGCCGGGGTGGTGGGTGATGGACTGGTCGAGCAGGACGAAGGAGATGGGTGCACCGCAGAAGACGCAGGGCGTGGTCTGGACGGCCATGGTGGGTTGGCCTTCGGCGGCGTGGGGGAAGGAGCGCAGGCACTCCTGACAGGTGAGGAGGGTGTACGGGGTGTCGACCGGTGAGCCGCGGCGCGTGACCCAAAGGGCGACGGACTCATAGTTGGGCGGGTGAACGCGTTTTCCGTCGACTTCGGGATTGGCGAGGATGTCTTCGATCACTTCGACGAGCGTACTGATCTGACGACCGCTCTTCTCATAGAAGGCATCGGCGGAGACGCCGTGGGGGACCTCGTCACCGTTGAAGGCTCCGCTCATGGCGATGACGCGAATGGACGGGAAGCGGCGGCGGATGACGGAGAGCAATTCAAAGCCGGTCATGCGAGGCATGTTGAGGTCGGAGAGGATGAGCGCGGGGCGCTGGCGGCGCACCTCTTCCAAGGCGGCGAAGCCGTCCTCAGCTTCGGCGACCGAGTAGCCTGCCGCACTGAGCAGAGAGGCGAAGAGTTTGCGGATCATCGGCTCGTCTTCGACGATGAGCAGGTGAGGCCGCTGCCGGTCGATTGCGATCTTTTTCGAGCTCTCGGACTGCGCCGAGTTGGGGTTCGCAGGGGAAGTTTCCAAGGTAGACATCAGGTTCTCCAATGCAAGTAAGCCGCCATTTGCGAAAGGGAGGATGGCGCGCGGAAGTGATTCATAAAATTGCATTTATTGAAGGTAAGAAAGGGTCGTGTTCGGGAAGAAATGAGCCACTATCTTTTCGTAGGAAACCCCGTGGGATGCCAGATCTGCCGCTCCGAGTTGGCAGAGGCCGATGCCGTGGCCTATGCCTTTTCCGGTGATGGTTTGACCGGAGGAAGAGTGCGTGTTGGACGGGATAGCGGACCAGCCGTGGGTGCGGTTCCAGGCGAGGCGCTGCTGCTCGGTCTGCGGGGCTTTGGCAGGGGCTGGGCGCGCCCAGGTTTCGGGGTGGCGAAGGCAGTAGGCGCAGGGTACGCGGTAGAAGGGGTAGGCGTCGGGCGTGGTGGGATGTGGGCGGGTGTATCCGCCGCAACTGCGGGAGTACATGGCGGGGACGATCTGCGGTGGCGACTCGGGGTTCGGCCTCCACATGAGGACCTGGTTGCGTGTGGCGCGGGTAGCGACTGCGGCGGGGCTGTCGGGCGGGGGAGGTGAGCGCAGGAACTGGCAGTGCGTGGTGTCGCATGCGTCGAAGTCCGCGTGCGGGCGGGGCCGCGCGAGCAGGTAGGAACGGGAGATGACGGCCTGGGC
Organism: uncultured Granulicella sp.; assembly: GCA_963693075.2. Taxonomy (GTDB): domain Bacteria; phylum Acidobacteriota; class Terriglobia; order Terriglobales; family Acidobacteriaceae; genus Edaphobacter. Next base: position 16,635 of record CAXMMP010000002.1, read on the forward strand.
CTTGAGGGCTTCGAGCGGAGCGTGCGGCGGGGCTTCGGCCTGAACGATGGAGGCGACGGCGAGTTCGGTAGTGAGCGTGAGGATGGGTTGAAGGACGCCTTGGTGATTGGTGATGGTGAGGGCTCCCCGATACCGGCGGGCGAGCTTGTTGGGGATGGTGAGGGTGAAGGTGGTCTCAGGGAGAGTGAGGGACTGGGCGGGTTCGCCGTTGACGGTGAGGCCAGTGGGCGCGGCGATGATGAGGGCGGGTTGGTTGAGGGTGAGGCTTTGCGTGTCGAGCGTGAGGATGAGCGGGTGGGCGGCGGCAAGGGTGAGGGTCTTGGGGTGGAAGAGCGAGAGGACGGAGATGCCGACGGTTGCGGGTTCGGGGGATTGGGCTGCGAGAGCCGAAGCGATGCAAAGCAGGATGGCGATCGCGAGTTTAGTAGGCATGGAGGGCCTTGAGCTGAGTGAGGATGGGGCCGGCGGATTGGGCGGTGGTCGCGCCAGTGGTGCCTCGGCGACGGACGAGAAGCAGGAGGGTTGGGTGAACGGCGGGGACGGCGGCGAGGAAGAGGCCGTCGCCGGAGGCTTTGCAGGGTCGCGTGATGCAGGGGGCCGTGCCGGTCTTGGCGAGAACGCCGCCCGGGTGTGGGCCTACGGCGGTGGCTGTGCCTTCCGAGGCGGCGAGGCGCATGCCTTCGAGGATGGCGGGAGGCGTTGTGGGCGAGGTGAGGAGCTGGGCGTAGGCTTCGGCGAGGGTGGTGGGTGGGATGAGCCAAGCGGGGTTGAGGCCGATGAGGGTCTCGGGCGAGGCGTTGGCGGGTGGTGGCGTGGGGAGGGTGATCTCGTCGGGGGTGAGGGTGCGGGCGAGCGCGAGAAAGTAAGCGTTGCAGGATTGGGCGAGGGCTTGCGGAAGGGTGAGGGTGCCGTGTCCGCCGACGCGCCAGCAACGGTCAGAGTGGCCGTGGCAGACGGCGTGGAGCTCGGGGTGTTGCGGGCGTTGCAGGTAGGCGAGGGCGAGGAACGGCTTCAGGAGAGATCCGGGTGGGATTGGGGCAGGCGGGAAGGTGTTGGCGACGACCTGGTGGGTGCGGAGGTCGAGGACGAGGAGTTCGAGGTTGGGGCGGGCGAGTTGGGTTTGGAGGGATTGGGAGTTGAGGGTTTGCTGGGCTTCGAGCGGAAGACAGAGGCAAAGGCAATGCGCGAAGGTCGCTAAGAGAAGCCCGCGAAAGACGCGAAGGAAGGCGCGGGTCATGGGGTTTGCCAGGTGTAGGTGACGGTCTGGCGGAGGTTGGTGTAGACGGTCTGCTGGGTGATGTGTTCGGACTGGAGGGTGGCGAAGGTGTCGGAGAGGGAGCGGATGTTTTGCGAGAAGAAAGCGGGGGTGGTGGGGGTTGGGGCGGAGGTGGCGTTGGTACCGTCGATTAGCGCGGTGAGGCGTGCGTAGGGGGCGCGCTGGGTGGTGTGATTGAAGGCGGCGAGGTAGGTGGGGTTTGCGCCGTCGGGTCTGGGGGTTGGGGTGGGTTGGGCGAGGAGTGCGAGGAGGGTGGGCTGGTCATCTGCAAGGAGCAGAAGGTTGTCGGCTGGCTTGATGGCGAAGAAGAGGGGGCGTGGGCCGGTGAGCGCGTAGAGGGTTTGGCCGGAGGCGGTGATGGGGTGGAAGTCGATGCCGAGGTTGGCTGTGGTGAGGCTGCCGCGCAGGCTTTGTTGCAGGGCGGCGGCGAGAGTCTGCGGGTTCCATGGGTGGGTGGCGTGGAGGACGACGGCGGAGTGGATGGGCAGCCAGAGGGCTGATTTGGTCGCGGGGGGTTGGGTGTCGGATAGGGTGAGGACGGCGTCGAGGCCGGTGGTCTGGAGGGTGTCGGTGAGGGCTTGATAGGAGGCTGTGGCGGAGACGGGGGCGGGGGTGTCGATGCGGGTTTCGAGGTCGGCTGCGGAGCCGGACTGGGGGGTATCGAGTGATGGGTCTGGGGCGGACTCGGAGGTGGGGGCTTCGGGGGTGTAGCTGCCGAGGAGTTTTTCCTGGATGGCGGTGACCGCGACGGCGGGGTCCTGGGTGGCAAGGGCTCGGTAGACGCCGGTTTCGGCGGGGACGAGCGAGGCGAGTGCGGAGAGGTCGGGCGTGCTGGCGACGGTGGGGTCGGGAGATTCGGGGAGCAGGGCGCGTTCTTCGCGGAAGTTGGCGGGCGAGAGATAGAGGTCGGAGACGGCGGCGCGGTAGTGCTTCATCCAGGTGATGTTGCGCTGGACCCAGTAGCTGCGGAATTGAGGCATGGGGACGATGCGGTCGAGGTTGAGGACCATGTGCAAGGCGGGTGGGGATTTTTCGGGCGGGAGGGCGGCGGAGGCTTCGGTGAACCAAGGTTCGGTGGCAAGGGACTGACCGGGGGATGGTGCTGCGATGAGGGCGAGGGCGTTGGCGATGAGGTCTTCGCGGGTGGCGAGGACGAGCAGGTCGCCGGAGGGAGTGGAGACCTGGGCGAAGGCGACGGTGGAGTAGTCGGATGAACTGGTGCGGAGGTAGAAGTCGGCGTTGCCGGCGTGGCGGCGCTGAAAGGAGCCGCGGGCCTGGAGAAGTTGCGATTGCGCCGACTGCGAGGCAGGCATGCGCGTGATGTAGAGGAACTCGAGCTTGCCGATGTCGTACCAGGCAAAGACGGATTGCGTGCCGGCTACCTGGTTGAGAAGCGGAGTCCCGGCGGGGATGCCGGCGGCTTTGGCGAAGCTGTCTTCAGCATCCGAAAGGCGGCTGTAGAGGCGGGAGTTGGAGAAGACGGAGTAGTTATCGGAGGCGAGCCAGGATTTGGATTGCGGGGAGTTCTCCCACTGATGCAGCAGCGCGGCGAAGTCGGGCGATTCGATGGAGAGGAGCGCGTCCTGCGGGATGTAGGTGGTGAGCGAGGTGGGGGGTGCGGCGGTGCGGCGGGCGCGGGTGGTTTGAATCGCGAGGGCGGTGAAGGTGGCGAGACAGGTGAAGGCCAGTGCGAGTTTGAGGGGGAGCTTCATCGGGCGGTCTCCTTCGCGAGGTCGGAGGCGTTGAGGCGGGGGCGGACCTGGGTGGATTGGGCGAGTTCTTTGCCGAGCGTGGGACGGCGGAGGGCGTTGCGGCGTTCGAGGAGTACGGCGGTTTTGAGTTCGTCGCGGCGGCGGTTGACGGAGGTATCTTTCGAGAGCGTCACGGCGAGTTGGGCGTATTGGTAGGCGGCTTCGAGATCGTTGTCGGCTTGCTCGGCGAGGGAGATTTGGGTGGCGAGGCGGACCTGGTCTGGCAGTGGGAGAGCGGAGGCGATGGGCGGGAGAGAGACGGCGGGGAGGGTGAGGTCGTTGGGGGAGATGTTGCCGCTGACGCGGGTGGCATCGTCGGGGTCTGCGGTCGCAGTCGAGGTGGAAGCTGGGGAGTTTGCGAGAGCGCGGAAGATCGCGAGCGTGGCGGATGGGTTCGTGGTGGTGGGTTGGGCGCGGAGGAGGGTGAGTGCGGACTTGGCGGCGGTGGGGCTGGTGGGGTCGATGGCGATGGCTTCGCGGAGGAGGGTGGATTTGTCGGCGGCGGAGGTTGCGGGGATTTGTGCGGCGGCGATGCGGGCGGCGGCGAAGTAGGGTTGGCGAGTGGCGGCTGAGGTGGTGGGGTAAGAAGCGATGAGGGTCAGTTCCCTGCTGCCCAGGTCGGCTGCTGGGCTGCCGGTGAGTTGTTGGGCGGCCTGTACGCGGAGGGCGTAGGGTGCGGAGGCGTCGCGGGCTACCAGGGTGAGATTTTGAGTAGCTTTGTCGTTGGCGTTGGCGGCGTGCTGGGCTTCGGCGAGGCGGAGGCGATAGGAGGCGTTCCATGGGGTGGTTTGGACGAGGGATTCGAGGAATGGGATCGCTTCGGTGGGGTGGTGGGCGTGTTCGAGGAGAGCGGCGGCGGAGTCGGTGTTGGCGTAGGGGTTGGGGTCGGCGGTTGTGGTCTCGCTGGTGTCCTGGGTGCTGCTGGAGGTTGTGGGTTGGAGGGTGAGGCGGCGGAGGAGGGTGAGCGCGCCGGGAAGATCGTTGGTGTCTAGACGGGACTGGGCGAGGGCAAGGAAGTCAGTGGCGGCGAGGGTATGATCGAGCTGCTTGTGGTCGAAGACGTATTCGAGGAGCAGGCGGGCGTTGGGGGCGTCGGGCTTGGTTTGGGTGGTGAGGGTGTTGGCGACGGCGGTGAGGGTGTCGACTTTGGGCGCGGTGTCGGGGGTGGCGCGATAGGTGGCGAGCAGGGCTTCGAGGCGTCCGGCGCGGGCGGCGAGGAGGACGCGAGCCTGGGCGAAGTCGGCTTCGGCTTGCTGCTTGGGTGTTAGCGAGTCGAGCAGCGACTGGGCCTTGGCGTCTTCGTGGTTTGCGAGGTAGCTGGCGAGGAGGTCTCTTTGGACGGAGGAGAGGGTGTAGATCTCTCCTCCGGGCGTTGTTGAGGCCTTGAGGGCGAGATCGAGACGGCGGACGAGGATGGCTTCGTTGGCGGGCAGGGTGAGCCATGCGGCGTTGTGGAGGTCGCCGAGGACTTCATCGGGGGTGGAGGCTTGCGCGGCGAGGGCGAGGATGTCGGCGGTTCCCTCTTCGGGGGTGGATGAGGCGGTGTAGATGGCCTGGAGGAGCTCGTTGGAACGGTAGTTGCCGTTTTTGGCGAGGTAGGGGCCGACGATGCCGTCGAGCTCGGGGCGGAAGGTGGTGGTGAGGTGGCGCTCGCCAAGGTGGCGGGTGAAGGTTTCGAAGGTGGTGAAGAAGGTTTCGGGGTAGACGGCGTGCTGCTGCATGTGGTGCAGGAGGGCGAGGGCGGTGTGCCAATGCTGGGCGGCTTCGGGCTTGCGGTTGGCGCGGAAGAGGAGGGTGGCGAGCTCGTCTTCGAGGGCGGGGTCGTTGGGGGTGAGTTCGAGGGCGTGGGTGTACTCGATGAGGGCGGCGGGGACGTTGGCGGCCTCGGCGTAGGTGCGGGCGAGGTTGAGGTAGGGGGTCGCGGTGGTGGGGCCGGCTTCGAGTTCGGCGGGCAGGAAGTCCTCGGCGTCGGGGAGGGTGGCGGCTTTGGGAACGGTGGCGAGGAAGATGCCGTAGCGGCTGGCGTAGTAGAAGAAGAGATCGCCGGTGAGCTGTTTGGCGGGGTTTGCGGGAGTGGCGAGGCGCTGGGCGATGGTCGCGTCGGAGGCGAGGGCCTGGGTGAAGACGGACGAGTCTGCGGGGGCGGATTTGTCGCCTGCGAAGTAGGTGAGGATGAGCGATGCGGAGGCGGGACGCCAGACGTCGGGGAGCGCTTTGCTGCGCAGCGCCACGGCGGCCAGGGCTTGCGGCTGGGTGGCGTGGGCGACGGTGTAGTTGAGGGCGGAGTCGGCGAGGGTTTGGTTGGGGCTGCCGGAAAGCGCGGCAAGCGCGTCGCGGTTCTGGGCAAGGAGGAGATCGAAGTAGCGGTCCTGGAGTGAGGGATCGCCGCCGAGGGTGAGGAGGGCGTCGAGGCGGGTTTCGTTGGGGCGGTCACCGGCGTCGCGATAGGCCTGCGCGGCCTGGCGTTGGATGGCGGGGCGACCAGCAGGTTTGAGGCGGGCGGCGTAGGCTTCGAGAGTCTGGGCGAGCTCGACGAAGTGCAGGCGGTGTTGCTGAAGGGTGGTGTAGGGTTCGACCTGCTCGGCGGCTAGGGTGAGCGAGCCGGTGGTGAGGATCTGCTTACGCCAGTCGGCTTCGCGGTCGGCGAGGCCGGCCCCGGTGGCGGCAGACAGGGCGAGGGTGGGGTTGGTGGTGTGGAGGGTGTCGAGGGCTTGCGCGTAGGCGAGCTTTTCTTCGGGAGTGTAGTAGGCCTGGACGGTTTCGCCGATGGCGGCGACGGCAGCGTTGAGGGAGGCATCGGCGGCCTGGCGGCGCTGCTGCGCGAAGTTTTTGCGGAAGTCGGCGGCGTCCTCGTCGGAGATGTTCTGGTGGGCTAGTTCGGCGGCAAGGACGGATGGTGAAGTCGCGGAGACCTCGGCGGCTTTGCGTGCGGTGGTGAGGGTGGCGAGGGCTTCGGGGGCTTTGCCGAGGCGCGTGAGGATGCGCGCGTAGGTGACGGGGCCGTTGCTCGGTTGCGAAGACGGCGGGTTGAGGAAGTTGCTGCCGGAGAGGGTGACGCCTTGATCGGCGTAAGTCCGGGCTTCGTTGAGGAGGTTCCAACGGGCGAGCTGAGCGGCGACGGTGAAGGAATCGGAGGCGGATTTGGCGTGGCCGGTGATGTAGGCGGTTTCGAGGGCTTTGACGGCGTCGGCGGGACGCTGCTGGCGGGCGCGAAGTTCGGCGAGGCGGACCATCCATTGCGGGTCGTGATAGGTGAGCAGGTAGAGGCGGCCAAAATCGGCGGCGGCGAGTTCGGATTGGGCGGGGTCGGACTGGCCGAGGCGGGTTTCGAGGTCGACGCGGGCGGTGTAGAGGTCGACGCGGTCTTTGCGGATGGCGATGGCCTGGTTGTAGGCGGCCTCGGCTGCGGGCAGGTCTTCGAAGGTGGTTTCGACCTGAGCGAGCAGGATGGCGAAGCGGGAGTCTTTGGGGGACTGCTTGACGGTGCTGCGGAGGAAGTCGAGGAGCTGGTTTTGGTTGCTGTGTTTGAGCCCGTAGAGGGCGGCTTCCTGCGCGGTGGCGGAGTCTTCGGGGTAGGCGGAGAGCAGGGCGATGTACTGGGCGGTTGCGCCGTTGAAGTCGTTCAGATTGGTGAGGGTTGGGATGAGGCCGCGGCGGAGCAGCGCGACGTTTTGCTTGCGGGCGTCGCGGGTGAGGTTGGGGGTGTGCTGTGCGGCGTTGAGTTGGGCGAGATAGAAGGCTTTCAGGCCGGCGTTGTCGTGGGCGCGGCTGTAGCTGGTGGCGATGAGGGCGAGGACGGTGGGGTCGTAAGGGGTTTGCTGGAGGAGCTGGGTGGCTAGGGTCCGGGCTTGTGCGGGTTCGTTGGCATCGTTGGCGCGGCTGGCGGCTTCAAGGGTGAAGTTGCGGGCGAGCTCGGGGGTGGCTGACTTAGCGGCCTCGAGGAGGGTGGCGATGGCGCGCGGGGGTTGGTTGGTGCGGGCGTAGAAGTCGGTGGTGGCGCGGACGACTCCGAGGATTTGCGGGTTGGCCTGGTGGACGGAGTCGATGATGCGGGTGGCGGCGGGGATGTCGTTGCGGGACTCGAACGAAGAGGCCAGGGAGTATTGGAGTTGGATTTTTTGGACGGGATCGAGCGTGAGGGTAGCTTGTTTGGCGAGGGCTCGCTCGTAGACGGGGGTGAGCGTGCGGGCCTGGGCGAGATTGCCGATGGCGGTGGCTTCGTCGAGCGTGGCGGCGTGGGTGAGGGCGGTATCGAAGAGGGTGGTGAGGAGCGGGGTGAGTTCGGGCGCGTGGTGCTGGGCGGTGAGGACGTCGGCGCGCAGGGTGAGGGCGGCGGGGTTGGTGGGGGCGGCGTTGAAGGCCTGCGCGGTGGCGGTGTCGACGAGGGCTTTGGTGGATGGGCGGGTGGCGAGGGCGAGCAGGCGCGCGTTGGCTTCGGGTTGGCCGACGAAGCTTTGCGCGGTGGCCCAGAGGTTGGAGTCGGCGGCGTCTGACGGTGGTTTGAACCAGGCCTGAGCGACGCCCTGGATGGAGTCGACATGGAGCGCGATGTCGATGGGGTGGAGATCGGCGTTGATGTATTCGGTGATGGCGGCGGGGAGATCGTGACGGTTTTCATCGATGGCTCCAGCCTCGTAGCCGAAGAGCGCGGGCGACTGGAAGCGGGTGCGAGCGGCGGTGATCTCGTTGAGGGCGGCGTCGAATTGGAAGTAGTCCCAGAAGATGGTGGCGGCGGTGAGATAGCCCTGGGTGGAGCCGGGGTGGAGGGTCGGCATGCGCTGCCAGTAGGGCGCGGCGGAGGCGAGGTCTTCGCCGCCGGTGCTGGTGGCTTCGGCGTAGAGGTCGCCGAGGGTGGCGAGGCGGTCGGGGGAGTCGGGTTCGGCGGTGAGGAGGTTGGTTTCGATGGCTACGGCTTGTTTAGTGGAGGCTTGGGTGGGATCGAGATAGGCGAGCGAGCGGTAGAGGGAGATGGCCTGGTCGCCAAGGTCAGAATCAGCGGGATAGAGACGGGCTACCGGGCCGATGGAGTCAACCGCCACTTCGAAGTGGGAGGTGAAGACTTCGATCTCGCCCATCTCGCGTAAGGCGGCAGGGTCCGATCCCTTCGGATCAGCTTTCGCGCCAGGATCGAAAGCTTCGGCTCCCATTGCGTGCAGGGAATCAACTTCGGCCTGAAGTTTTCCAGTGCGGCTGAGGTAGGTGAGGAACTGAGTTTGGAGGTCGGGGGACGCCCACCATTGGGTGCGGATAAGGGAGTCGTAGGCTGCGTCGTCTCGGGTGGCCTTAGCTTGATAGGCGGTGAGGAGGTTTCGCGTGAAGACGAGGTCGTGGGGGAAGCGTTTGGCGGCGTACTGGTTGAGTTGCAGGGCGAGCTGGGGGCCGATGGGTTTGGCGGTGTTGACGGCGGTGAAGTAGCGGTCGAGGTCGGTGCCGGAGAAGATGTCGGTGACCTTGTGGGTTAGGGTGACGAAGGCTTCGCGCTTCTGTTCGCGGAGGTAGAGGCGGGCGAGCTTGTCGTAGTAGGTGGGTTGCTGGAATTTTGCGAAGGCTTGCTCGAAGACCTGCTCCTGCTGGGCGGAGAGGTTATTTTGCTGCAGGAAGGTGGCAAGGCGCTCGTAGAGGAGCGGGTCGTTGGGGTTGCGGTCGAGCTGGGCGCGGAGGACGGTGAGGGCGCGCGGGAGCTGGCCGGTTGCGGTGAGGCGTCCAAGGTATTGGTCGAGAATGCGGGCGTAGGCGGTGGCTTCGGGGAGGGTGCGACGCGTGGGTGGAGGCGTGAGTGGGGAATATTTGGTGGTGATGCCGGCGGCGTAGGTGCCGGAGGAATCCTGGACGGTGACGTCGGCTTCGGTTTCGGTGGGTGGGGGGTCTGGCGGGGTGACGACGGGAGCGGCGGCGGTAAGGGGAAGGCCGTTGGTTCTGGCGGAGAGCTCGGCGAGCTGGGCGTCGTAGAGGGCGAACTCGCTGGCGGTGTCGTTGAGGCGGGCGTAGGCGTCTTCCATGAGCGACGCAACGTCGAGCCGTTCGGGGGCATTGGGGAAGCTGGTGAGGAAGTCTTTGCCTTCGGCGATGACGGCGGCGGGTTCACCATATTGCGAGACGACGTTGATGAGGGCGGCGTGAAGCGCGGGACGCTCGGGGGCGTTGGGGAATTTTTGGTCGAGCGTCGCGAGGAGTCCGGCGGCTTTGGAGCGGTGGAAGTAGCTTTGGGCCTTAGCGTTTTCGCTGGCGTACTCGGATTGGGGCGAGGTGCCGTTGAGCCAAAGCGACAGGATGCCGTTCCAGTAGCCGGGGCCTTGGTCGAGGGTGGCGATGTCGCGATAGAGGGTGAGGTTTTGCGAGCCGAGGGCGAGAGGCTGGGCTGTTTCCTGAAACGCGGCGCTGGCCTGGAGAAGGATCTGCACGAGATTGGCGAGGCCGGATTGCGCGGCGGGTTCGCCGTTGGGCAACGTGCCTTCGGTCGAGGCGAGAGCGAAGTTGTAGCGGGCGGCTTCGGCGTAGGCGTGGGTGGCGGCGGTGAGGGTTGCGAGGGTGTACAGATCTTCAGCGGTCCATACGCCGTTACGGGATTCGCGTGCGACGCGGAAGCTATCGAGGGTGTGTTGGGCGGCTTCAGGGCGGCCGGCCTGTAGGTCGTAGTAGAAGATGCGGGCGAGGGCGTTGAGGGCTGCTGGGCCGTCAGGGTGGGCGGCGAGTTGGGCGCGGGCAGCGGCGACGAAGGCGCGCTGACGGTGGGTCTGGTTGAGGAGCTCGAGGTAGGCGTGGACGAGCTCGGCGGGCCAAAGGGGTTGGAAGGCGCGGTCGTAGACGGCGAGCGCGGCGTCGGTGTTGCCGCGACGGGTCTCGATGAGCGCGGCGGCGCGAATGGGGAAGGTGGGCTCCTGCGGGAACTGGCGCTGGTAGCGCGGGATGATGGCCTGGGCGGCTGGGTAGTCTTTCTGGTCGAGCAGGAAGTTGAGGTAGGCGGCGTAGAGAGCGGGTTCGGCGGGATAGCGGGTAAGGAAGGCGTCGAAGGTAGTGGCGGTTGCGGTCGCTGACTGGCCCTGGTCGCGGAGGATGAGCAGGAGGCGGTTGTAGGCTTTCCAGGAGCGTTGCTGGGTGGGGTCAAGGTAGGTTTCGGAGGGGATGGGTGGGGCTGCGGCGACTTCGTTGAGGGCGGCGATCTCCTGCGGGATGGCGAGGCGGCGGTGGTAGAAGTCGGCCAGGGCAAGTCTGGCGGCGATGGGGTCTTGCGCGTGGGCGGCGTAGAGCTTCCAGTCGGCTTCAGCCGCGGATTCGTCGAGCGCCTGCTCGTCGGCGCGGGCGCGAAGTTGATAGAGCTCGGCCTGGTTGGGCGCGGCGGTGATGAGGTGGGCTAGTTCGGATTGAGCCTCTTTGGGTGGGCGCGGATAGAGGGCTTTGACGGAGGGGAGATCCATCGCGCGGTAGAGGGCGGATTCGAGGGTGGAGGAGCCGACGATGTGTTGGAGCCAAGGAGGGAGGATGGCTCGGGCTGCTACGGGGAGGGTCAGGGCCAGGAGGAGGACGGCGGTCGTTTGCTTCCGCAGACGAGACCCGGTCCAAGGCGGGTTGCGGTTAGGGGAGGACATCGATGGGGACCTCCTGGGTGCCGAGGTTGTGGGCGATGTCTTCGGCGGTGATGGTGAGGGTGTAGCGGCCGATGGGGAGGTCGGCGGGGATTGAGAGCGTGCCGGTGTTGGTTTGGGCTCGCGGGTTCCAATGCATGGTGACGGGAGTGACGCCTTCGAGACGGGCGGTGAGGGTGCGGGTGGAGGCAGTGGCGGCGGCTCGAATTTCGAGAGTTTCGCCGCGGTGGAGGCTGGTGCGGTTGAGTTGAAGTTTGACCGTGGGCGGGGTGCTGGCGATGACGAAGGTCTTGGCTTCGTTGTAGGTGTTGCCGTGGGTGTCGCGGAGGATGAGGCGGACGGAGTAGGTGCCGTCCTTCATCTCGGGCGGGGCGAGGAAGCGGGTCTCCCAGAGGCGGTTGGCGTCGTCGCCGGGGGCTTGCAGATCTTCGCTGGCGAGGTGACGCAGGGGCTTGGTGAGGCCGAAGGGGAAGAGGGCGATGACGGAGGTGATCTGGGCGTCGGTGCGGACGCGGAGAACGGGGTCGCCGGGGCGGATGACGCGCGGGCGCAGGAGCGAGCGCGGCACGGCAAGGAAGCTGGTGTAGGGCGTGACGAATTTATAGCGGCGCGAGAGGCGAATGATCTCGTCGATGGCGGCGGTGGTTTCGCCTTCGCGGTCGATCTGTTCGAGCAGGGCGTTCACGCGGGCCTGCGCCCAGAGGCGTGGGAGCTGAGGGTGGTCAGGGTTGACCGCGGGGATTGGGGTTGAGGCTTTGGCTTCGAGGGCGAGGCCGTCGCGTGTGGCTCGTGGCGGTGAGGTTGAGGGGCTTGGGCGACGGGGTGTACTGGCCGATCCAATTTGCGATGGAGCCGGGGTAGACGGACTCGTCGAGTGGGTAGAGGTAGGAGGTTTGAGAGGCGGGATCGGCGCAGTGAGGGTGAGGCCGGCGACGGGGTTGCGGGTGAGCTTCGAGAGAAAGGATTGCAGGTGGAAGTCGACGGGTTCGGTGGAGAGGACGGGCTCGAGGAAGCCACCGTTTTGGGCGAGTTTGCGGAGCAGCGGGAGGTTGGCGTCGTCGCCGACCGCGAAGACGTCGGTGTGGGGCGGGTGCGGCGATGCTTTCCAAAGGGCGGTGTAGCGGGCGGCGATCTTACGCGGGAAGAACGGTCTCGCCGCGGTCGGAGCCGCCGTCGGTGAAGCAGGGCGATAGAGGTGTTCGGATTGCGGTGCTTTGGGCGAGCGCTGCGGTGAGGGCTTTGAGGAGGTCGGTGCCGCCGCGGAGCTTGCTGGAACGGACGAAGTCGAGCGCCTGCTTGATGGAGGCGGATGTTGGCAGCGACCGGTTGCGGGTTGGAAGGGAGTGACATCCTGATTGAAGAGGATGAGGTTGAAACGATCGTCTGGTTTGAGTGAGCGGAGTGTGGCTTCGAGGGCGGCATAGGAGCGCTCGAGCTTTTCCCACTGCATGGAGAGCGAGTTGTCAAAGAGGAGGAGGATGGCGCGGGCTTGGGTTGGCGGTGGCTGGTGTGGGGTCGGCGAGGAGCAGTTGGGCTTCGAAGAAGCCGGGCTCCGGCGTGGGTGCGTGCTGGATGCCGATGGGTTCGCCAATGCTGGGGAGTGGAGTGTTGGGGTCGCGGTGGGTGATGACCTCGAGCTGATCGGCTGCTTGTTGCGAGATGCGCCAGGTTGCCTGGAAGTCTTCGTTGAGGGCGAGTATTGGTGGCGTCGAAGGTGGCCTCGACTGCGGTGTGGGTCGTCGCTGGTGGTCAATTTGAGCGGGTAGAGCTTGGACGGCGCGACGAAGGCTTCGATGGCGTGCGCGGAGTGGAGGACGAAGTGCAGGTGGAAGGTGCGGACGGTTTGCTGCTGGCCGGCGTCGGGTTTCAGCGGGAGCGCGAAGAATTGCTTGAAGTCCGTGGTGGTGAGGCGCTGGTGGTACTCGAGTTCCAGACGCTTGGTGCCGTAGGCGGGGATAGGGACGATCTTGGCGGTGAAGAGGGCGGTCGTTTTGGGGTCGCGGCCATCGCGTCCTCACCATTCTTCGAGCAGGCCGGGATCGATGGCCTGGGATTTGCGCCTTCGTCGTAGATCTGTTCGGCGCGTTTGCGTTCGAGGATGACGGCCGGGAATGCGCACGGGGCCATCCCAGACGGCGAAGTCGGAGACGGTGGAGCCGGTGGGGAGCGAGAAGCGGTAGGTGCCTTCTTCGATGTTGCCGGTGTGGTTGGCGAAGATCTGAACGATGGTGATGTGGGCGTCGCCGTTATCGATGGTGATGTCGACGCGCATCTCGTCGAGCGAGAGGATGGCGGGATCGGGGGCTTGCTTGTCTTTGGGGATGAGGGTGCCGGCGTCGGCTGCGCCTCGGCAGAGGGAAGTGATAAGAGGAGGAGGAGCAGGGTGAGGAGATAAGGTCTCATGGGAGGGTGCGCCTCCTGAGTACGGACGAGGCCGTTGGCCGTGCCGATGTAGAGGGTTCCGCCGTCGCGCTCAGCGAAGGCGGTGACGTTGAGCGAGGGGAGCCCGTGCGTGAGGTTCGACCAGGTGCGGGTGGCGTTCGAGTAGACGAGCAGGCCGTTGCGCGAGGGTGCCGGCGTAGAGATGCGGTGGGCGTTGCGTAGCGGGGGTTGATGACGAGATTGCGCGGGGTGCCGGCTTGGGCAGGTCGATGGGGGTGAAGTGCGCCGGTGCGTATCGAGTGTGGCGATGCCTGCGCCGTAGGTGCCGATGAGGACGTTGCCGTCTTGTGTGGGAAGGATGGCGGTGATCCAGTTATGCTTGAGAGAGGAGTTGGCGACGGTGAGGTTGCGCTGAACTTTTTCGGATTGGAGGATCGAGAGGCCGCCGAGGGTGCCGGCGTAGAGGCGGTCTGCTGTCGCGCCAAGCGCGTAGACGTGGTTGTTCACAAGGCCCTGAAAGGCGTAGAGACTCTCGGGGCCGGAGGGGTTGAGAAAGGTGATGCCGGCGGGGGTGGCGAGCGCGGTGCCGGATGGGGGTGAAGGCGATGTCGGTGACGTGGTCCGAGATGAGGCCGTCGCGGCGGGTGAGGGTTTGGCGCGTGGGTGCCTTGGGCGTCGAACAAGACGAGCCCGTTGGCGGTGGCGGCGGCGATGGTGTGTTTCGTGGGGTCGAGCGCGAGGCGGTTGATGCAGAAGAGGTGGTCGTCTTCGAGGTGGTGGAGGGTGTTGTCGGGGGCGAGTTCGTCGAGGCCGTGATCAAAGAAGCCGATGTAGAGGGTGCCGTCGGGCGCGAAGGCGAGGGCGGAGATGTTGCGGTCGGTGAGGGCGTTTGGGGCTGAGCGAGTTTCGGTGGAGGTGTCGGGGGTTAGGGCTCCGTCGGCTATCGTGTAGAGGGCGTCGGGGGTAGGGATGAAGGCGTCAATGCGCTGAGCTGACGTTGCGGGGATGATCGCCGAGATGCGGTGCAGGTGGGGCCGGATTGCGAGCGGGATCTGCTGGATACCCTGGTCTAGAGTGCCAATGTTGAGTTGGCCGTTGCTGACGTTGAGCGCGTGGGCAAAGGTGCCCGGGGCGAGGATGCGCGTGGGTTTGAACTCGGGTGCGGTGAGCAAGAAGACGGAAGTGCCGGTGGGAGTTCCGACGTAGGCCTGGTTGCCTTCGACGGCAATGGATTCTACTTGGTCGTCGGGGAGATGGTTGGCGTGTTCGATGGTTCCGGCGTGCGAGTAGAAGACGCCGTCTTTGCGGGTTCCGACGAGGTAGGAGGCGGAGTCGGTGGCGGCCAGAGCGGTGATGTCGAGCGTGGCCGGCGCGTTGGCAAGAGGAACCGCGGTGAGGTTGGCTCCGTTGTAGAGGAGCAGGCCGTGGTGGGCGGTGCCGAGGAGGAGTTCGCCGGTGGCGAGGGGCAGGAGGGTGGTGAGGGTGCGGAGGTCGGGGTCGGCGGGGAGGAGTTGCCGGAGTGTCGGGTTCGCGTTTGGTTGCGGTGTGAGCAGGAGCAGGCCGGTGCCGGCGGTAGCGATCAAGAGGTCTGGCTCGGTGGCGTTACGGAGACGAGCGGGAGCGAGCGCGGTGATGGGAGCGACGGGCAGTTCGATGCCGGTGCGGAGGATGTGCTGGAGGGTGCCGTCGGGCGCGAGGATGGTGAGGCCGGAGACTCCGGCGAGGTAGAGGTTTCCGGCGAAGAAGGTGCCTGTGGTGTAGGCAGGGGTGGAGGCGACGGGCTCGAAGGTGATGGCGAAGGGGTGAGGGTCGAAGGCGGTGAGGGTGAAGCGGAGATTCTGGGCGGAGGCTGCGGTGCGGGAGGCTCGGGTGAGGGCTGTCTGGGCGTTGAAGATCACAACGGCTGCGGTTGCCGCGAGGAGGGCGGCGATGATTGCCAGGAGAGCCCAGCGTTTCGGTATTCCCAAGGTGAAGCCGGGGCGTTGCATTGCGGGGTCTTGCTCCCGCTTCGCGAGTTGAAGGTGCGAAGGTGAGACAGCGTAGCACGAGACCGGCCTCTGGAAAAGTTGTTGATTCTTGCAGGGAGTGCGTACACGGATACGAAGGATAACGATGGATTTTTCGTGGGGAGGTGCGGACGCGGATTGCGCGGATCTGGCGCGGATCAGGGACTAACGATCGGTTGTGTAGGCTGGATGCACAACATGACAGATCAAAGTAAACGTGCGTCGGGGACTGTTCGGGTTGGGGTGGATACGGGCGGGACGTTTACGGACGTGGTGGGTTTCTGGGATGGGGGGTTGAAGGTTCATAAGCTGCGCTCGACGCCGGATGATCCTTCGCGGGCGATTCTGGAGGGGGTGCGGGAGTTGGTGGGTGGGGCGTCTGGCGCTGTCACAGCGGTGGAGATGACGCACGGGAGCACGGTGGCGACGAATGCGCTGCTGGAGCGTAAGGGCGCTCGGGTGGCGATGGTGACGACGGCAGGGTTCGAAGATGTGCTGCTGATCGGGCGGCAGACGCGGGCGGAGCTTTATAACTTTCAGGTCGTGGCTCCCAGACCCCTAATTGGGGCGGGGATGACGGTCGGGGTTGCAGAGCGGTTAGGGGCGGATGGCGTGGCGGTCGAGGAGTTGACGGACGCTGAGATGGAACGTGTCGTCGAGGCAGTGAAGAGGTTGGGGCCTGATTCGGTGGCAGTGTGTTTGTTGCACTCGTATGCGAATGCGGGGCACGAGGAACGGTTGGCGAGGGTGCTGGGTGAGGCAGGGTTTGCGGTTTCAGCGAGCCATGCGGTGTTGCCGGAGTATCGCGAGTTTGAACGGTTTTCGACGACGGCGGTGAATGCTTACGTGACACCGTTGATGGCTCGTTACCTGGGGCGGCTGGAGGATGGGCTTGGCGTCGAGAGTGGGCTGCGCATTATGCAGTCGAATGGCGGGAGCATCTCGGCGGGGGCGGCGAAGCAGGCGGCGGTGCAGACGATTCTGTCCGGGCCGGCGGCGGGGGTGGTGGGCGCGCAGGCGATGGGGGCTGCTTCGGGCTTTGCGCGGGTGATCGCGTTCGATATGGGCGGGACGAGCACGGATGTTTCGTTGATTGATGGAGAGATTGGACGGACGAGTGACTCGGTGGTGGGGGATTTTCCGGTGCGGCTCCCAGTGCTGGATATTCATACCGTTGGGGCGGGTGGTGGCTCGGTGGCTTGGGTCGACTCGGGAGGAAGCCTGCGGGTAGGGCCGCGGAGTGCGGGGGCGCAACCGGGGCCGGCCTGTTATGGCGTGGGAGATGAGATGACGGTGACGGATGCGCATCTGCTGCTGGGACGGCTGGATGAGGGATGGTTTCTGGGTGGGCGGATGAAGCTGGATGGGGCACGGGCGCGTGGGATCGCGAAAGCTTTGGGGAAACGGCTCGGGTTGAGTGAGCGCGCGCTGGCCGAGGGGATTGTGCGGATTGCGAACTCCAACATGGAGCGCGCGGTGCGCAAGGTGAGTGTGCAGCGTGGATACGATCCGAGGGAGTTTGCGCTGATAGCGTTTGGCGGGGCGGGCGGACTGCATGCGTGCGACTTGGCTGGCGGTCTGGATATGGGGACGGTGTTGATCCCGGAGCACTCGGGGGTGCTTTCGGCGCTGGGGATGTTGCTGGCGGACGTGGTGAAGGACTACTCGGCTTCGGTGCTGCGGGCCAGCCAGGATGTTTCGTATGGCGTGCTGGAGAGGCTGCTTCAGCCGCTGCGGGAGCGGGCACTGGCGGAGTTGCGGGGCGAGGGATTTGCCGAGGCGGAGGTGCTGCTGACATCTACGCTGGAGATGCGGTATCGCGGGCAGGCCTATGAAATTGGCGTGCCGTTTGGAGAAGACTTTGAGGCGGCGTTTCATCGCGCGCACTTGAAGCTTTATGGATATGCGAGTAGCGGGCGAGCTACTGAGATTGTGCAGTTGCGGGTGAAGGCGGTGGGCAGGACTCGCAAACCGGAGATTGCCCGGGTGGCAGTCGAGGAGCAGGCGCTTCCCTCGCCTGCGGCTATTCGCCATGCTGTGTTTGGCAAGAAGCACGTCCCGACCGCGGTGTACTATCGCGAGCAGCTGGGGCCGGGTATGAGTGGAATGGGGCCTGCGATTGTCGTGACGGGCCAGTCGACCAACGTGGTGCCGCCAGGCTGGGCCTGGCAGATCGATGCAGTGGGGACCCTGGTTGCTACGAGAGGCGTGCGATGAAGGCCGATCCGATCGAGTTTGAGATCTTCAAGAACCTGTTTGTCTCGGTGGCCGAGGAGATGGGGGTGACGCTGTGCCGCACGGGGTTTTCGCCGAACATCAAGGAGCGGCTGGATTACTCGTGCGCGATCTATGACGCGGAGGGCAAGACGATTGCGCAGGGGGATCATCTGCCGGTACACCTGGGAGCGATGCCGATGTCGGTGCAGGCGGCGATTGACCATGTCGCGATGGAGCCGGGGGACGCGGTGGTGTTGAACGATCCGTTTCGCGGCGGGACGCATCTGCCGGATATCACGCTGGTGTCGCCGGTGTTTTTGAAGGGGAAGAAGCCGGCGTTCTTTGTGGCGAATCGGGCGCACCACTCGGATGTGGGCGGGATGAGCCCGGGAAGTATGCCGCTGGCTCGCGAGGTGTTCCAGGAAGGATTGATATTGCCGCCGGTGCGGCTGATCAAGCGGGGGTTGATCGATAAGGAAATCCTGGCGTTGATTCTTGCGAATGTTCGGACACCCGAGGAGCGTGAGGGCGATCTGACGGCGCAGATTGCGGCGAATCGGACGGGCGAGGCCAGGCTGCGGGAGATTGTCGCGCGATATGGCTTGGCGCGCGTAAACAGATATGCGGGATTGACGCAGGACTATGCGGAGCGGGTGATGCGTGGGGTTATCCGGGAGATCCCGGACGGGGTGTATGAGTTTTCAGACGCGCTGGATAATGATGGGTTCAGTGAAGGGAAGATCGAGATCCGATGCGCGGTGCGGGTGCGCGGGGATGAAGCGGAGGTTGATTTTACGGGGTCGGATGGGCAGACGACGGGCGGGGTGAACGCGAACCTGGCGATTACGACGTCGGCGACGATTTACGCGTTTCGGTGCCTGGTGACGGAGGATGTGCTCTACAACGCGGGGATCTCGCGGCCGATCAAGATCATCACGCCGGAGGGTTCCGTGGTGAATGCGCGGCATCCTTCGGCGGTGGCGGGCGGGAACGTGGAGACATCGCAACGGATGACCGATGTGGTGCTTGGGGCGCTGGGGAAGGCGTTGCCGGAGAGGATTCCGGCGGCCAGCCAAGGGACGATGAACAACGTCACGCTGGGTGGGGCGGATCGGGCTGGACGGGCGTTTGCTTATTACGAGACCGCGGGCGGCGGCATGGGTGGGCGGCCCGGAATGGCGGGGTTGAGCGGAGTGCATACGCATATGTCCAACACGCGGAATACGCCGATTGAGGCGTTTGAGCAGGCGTTTCCGCTGCGGATCTCAACCTACGCGCTGCGCAGCGGGAGCGGCGGCGAAGGGGCGTTTGCCGGGGGCGAGGGCCTGGTGCGCGAGTACGAGGCGCTGGTAGAGACGTCGGCAACCATCCTGACGGAGCGGCGTGAATCGCAGCCGTACGGGGTGATGGGCGGCGGCGCGGGAGCAAGTGGGCGGAACGAGATTCGGCGGGCCGATGGCGGTGTCGAGCGGCTACCGGCGAAGGTGAGGGTGACGTTGCGGCCGGGAGATCGGCTGCGGATTGAGACGCCGGGTGGCGGCGGGTATGGGAAGGCATGACGGGCGGGCTGGCCTGGTTGAGGGATGCGCCTGCGCCGGCAAGGAAGGCGCTGCTGGCTGCGTCGCTGGGGTGGATGTTGGATTCGTTCGACGTAATGCTGTACTCGCTGGTGCTGGCAAAGCTGATCGTCGAGTTCCATCTGACGAAGCAGACGGCGGGGACGCTGGGGTCGTTGACGCTGGTGGCGGCGGCCGTGGGTGGGCTTGCATTTGGGGTGATCGCGGACCGGTTTGGGCGGACGCGGGCGTTGATGGCTTCGGTGCTGATCTACGCGGTCTTTACGGCGGCTTGCGGGCTGGCACAGACGGTGCTCCAACTGGCGGTGTTTCGCGTGCTGCTGGGGTTTGGCATGGGGGGCGAGTGGGCGAGCGGGGCTTCGCTGGTTGCAGAATCATTTCCTGAAGAAGTCCGCGGGAAGGCGCTCGGTTTGATGCAGTCGTCGTGGGCGGTTGGGTACGCTCTTGCAGCGCTGGTGGTGGGGGCGGTGATGCCTTCGTTCGGCTGGCGCGGGGTGTTCTTTGTGGGGATTCTGCCGGCGTTCTTTACGCTTTGGGTTCGTCGGAGTGTGGAGGAGCCGAAGGCCTGGCGCGAGGCGGTGCGAACCGATGCGTGGGCCGGTTTTGCGTCGATCTTTCGCGGCAGACTGCTGCGGGTGACGGCCGCGGTGACGCTGATGAACGCCTGCTGCCTGTTCGCGTGGTGGGGGTTCAACCTCTGGGTTCCGGCTTATCTTTCGCTGCCAGTGGCGAAGGGTGGCGTGGGACTTACGCCGGGGACGATGACGGCGATCGTGGTGTTTATGCAGGTGGGGATGTGGCTGGGGTATGTGACGTTCGGGGCGCTCGCGGACCGGTTTGGACGCAAGCGGGTGTACGTCGTCTACCTGGTGTGCGCGGCGGGGCTGATGCTGGCTTTTGGAGCGACGCGGTCTCCATGGTTACTCTTCAGTCTGGCTCCGTTTGTGGCGTTTGCGGCGACCGGATACTTTACTGGGTTTGCGACGGTGACGGCGGAGATCTACGAGACGAGCGTACGATCGACGGCGCAGGGATTTACGTATAACACCGGGCGCGTGGCGTCAGCGGTCGCTCCGTTTGCGGTAGGTGGGCTGGCGGATCGGCAAGGGTTTGGAATGGCGTTCGTGGTGGCGGCGGGGGCGTTTCTGCTGGCCGCTGTCCTGTGGGTGTGGATTCCGGAGACTCTGAGAAGAGCAAGTACGACCGCGGATTTCGCGGATTGAACGCTGGCTAAGGACAAAGGCTTTCTATGGATTTGAAGCTGGTTGGGGTTTGCGGGTTGATGGCCGGGTTGGTGGGGTGTGCCGGGACGGCGACGGTGCCGGTGGCGACGCCTCCGGTGGCTCCAACGAATACGGCGGGGACGTTGGTGGTCGGGAGTACGCTGTATCCGCGGGCGGTGCGGCTGGCCGATGGGACGATTGTCGCGAGCACGAACGGGGTGATCTTCCGCAGCACGGATGCGGGGGTTACGTTTGTACAGATGGGGTCGGTCCCAGTGGCGTCCGGGAGCACGGAGCGGTGTTGCGCAACGCTGTACCTGATGCCGCAGACAGTGGGCACGTTGAAGGCGGGGACGCTGCTTTCGGCGGCTTCGGATTTTCTTGGGACGGTGCCGGCAATTGAAGTTTCAGTGAGTACGGATGGCGGCGCGACGTGGACGTATTCGAGCACGCCGGTGACGCGTGGCGATGCGAAGCATGGGTTGTGGGAGCCGCAGTTTGAGGTGGCGCAGGATGGCGCGCTGGTGATGTTCTGGTCGGATGAGACGGACCCGTGTTGCAGCCAGAAGCTGGCGCAGGCGCGCAGCTACGACGGGGTGACGTGGCAGGATGGGCAGGATACGGTGGCGAGCACGATCCAGGCGGACCGGCCGGGGATGGCAACGGTGAGCAAGCTGCCGAATGGGCATTTCTTCATGTCGTATGAGCTGTGCGGGCCAGCGGCTTGCACGGTGTTCGACCGGGTGTCGACGGATGGGTGGGGCTTTGGGGCGGCGGCGGATGTGGGGACGAAGGTGGTCTCGACGACGGGGCAGTACCTGGAGCACGCGCCCTTGAACGCGTGGTCGGCAAAGGGTGAGCTTTTGCTGGTGGGGCAGGTGTTGTATGAGGCGGGTGGGGCGGTGTCGGCTTCGAATGGGCGGGTGATCTTCACGAATGCGGCAGCGGATGGCGCGGGGGCGTGGTCGGTGGTGGCCGCCCCGGTACAGGTGCCGACGGCGTATGACAACTACTGTCCCAACTACTCTTCGGCTCTGCTGCCTTCGGTGGACGGGAAGACGGTGCTGGAGCTGGCTTCTTACTACAATCCGGCGGGGGTTTGTTTGACGTATTCCGGAGTTGGGGCGGACTGAAGGAAGGGTCGAGCGATCAGCTGAGAGCTTTCGAGCTCATAGAGACGACAAGCCCTATGTTCGGCGCGATGGCATCGCGACAAACATAGGGTGCTTTGGGGCGGTGGTGATTATTTGGCGGTGAATTGGAAGACGGTGGTGGTGTGGTAGGGGTGAGTGGGCGTGATCTCGGTGGTGGGGAATTTGGGGTGGTTGGGGGAGTCGGGGTAGTGCTGGGTTTCGAGGCAGAGGCCGGCATGTTTAGCGTAGTTGCCGAGCGTGCCGGTGAAGGTGCCGTCGAGGAAGTTGCCGGTGTAGAACTGGACGCCGGGTTCGGTGGTGTAGACGGTGAGGGTGCGACCGCTGCCGGGGTCGGTCAGGATCACCGCAGGCTTGGTGAGGGTGTGAGGGGCGTCGAGGACCCAGTTGTGGTCGTATCCGCCGGCGAATTTGAGCTGCTGGTTATCGTCTCCGATGCGCTCGCCGATGGCGGTAGGAGTGCGGAAGTCGAATGGGGTGTTGGCGACGGGAGGCAGGTCGCCGGTCGGGATGAGCGCGGCGTCGGTTGGGGTGTACTTGCTGGCGTTGATCTTGAGGACGTGCGCGAGGATGTCGCCGGAGCCCGCGAGGTTGAAGTAGGAGTGGTTGGTGAGATTGATGACCGTGGGCTTGTCGGTGGTGGCGGAGTAAGCGAGCGTGAGCTTATTGCCGGTGAGGGTGTAGCGGACGTGCGCGGTGACCGTGCCCGGGAAGCCCATGTCGCCGTCGGGCGAGATGAGCGTGAGTTCGACGCCTGAGGGGATTTGTTTTGCAGTCCAGTTCTTCCAGTCGAAACCGGTGGTGCCGCCGTGGAGGGTGTTGATGTTGTGATCGTTGGTGGGCAAGGTATATTGCTTGCCGGCAAGCGTGAAGTGGCCGCCGGCGATGCGGTTTCCGTAGCGTCCGACGACCGAGCCCATGTAGGTGTTGTGGTCGGCAAGGTAGCCGGACTTGTCGCCGTCCATAGCGGCGTAGCCGAGGACGACGTCGGCGAGTTTGCCGGTGCGGTCGGGGGCTTCGATGGAAGCGATGTGGGCGCCCCAGGTGATGATTTTGACTTCGAGCGATTTGTCGGCAAGGGTGTAGGCATCGACGGGTGCGCCGTCGGGAGTCTTGCCGAAGTCGGATTTGGTGACCTTGGTCTGAGCGAAGGCGGAGGCGGCGGTGCAGAAGAGGAGTGCGGCGGCTAGCTTCATGGAGATCCTTATGCTGCGGAATTGTGCGCGGTGTCCATAGTAGCGTATCGAGGGAAGCGTTTTCTTTCTCCCAGGGGCAAGGCAAGCGGGCCCTGATCGCGGACGGCTACCACTTCGTGGAATGCGTGCTTCGCCCGGTCAGGCCTGGCCGTAGGTGGCCCTGGCACCGTGCTTGCGATAGTGATGCCGGTCCAAGAGGGCCTGGCTTACGCCGGTTTCGGCTACATTGAGCAAGACTGTTTGATATGCCATCTGGGCAACGTTTTCGAGCACGATGGCGTTGTGCGCGGCTTCGTGGGCGGTGCGTCCCCAACAGAAGGGGGCGTGGCCGCGGACGAGGACGGAGGGGATGGCGAGCGGGTCGATTCCCTGAAAGCGGCGGGTGATGGCTAAACCGGTGTTGAGGACGTAGTTGCCATTGATCTCTTCATCCGAGAGAACCTCCGTCACGGGGACAGGCCCGTGGAAGTAATCGGCATGCGTGGTGCCGAAGGGGGGAATCTCGCGACCGGCCTGCGCCCACGAGGTCGCATAGTTTGAGTGGGTGTGGACGACCGCGCCGATGGTGGGGAACTCGCGGTAGAGGTGGAGATGCGTGTCGAGATCGGAGGAGGGGCGCAGCGAGCCGGGCTTGATGGTGCCGTCGAGCGCGACGACGACCATGTGTTCGGGCTTCAGTTTGTCGTAGTCGACGCCGGACGGCTTGATGACGATCTGGTGCGTCTCGCGGTCGATGCCGCTGGCGTTTCCGAAGGTGAAGAGGACGAGGCCGGCCTTGACGAGGTCGAGGTTGGCTTCGAGGACTTCTTCTTTGAGGGCTTCGAGTCTGGGCGAGTGCGGGAACAGTTCGGGCATGAGTAAACCTTTTCTGAAAGCTATGGATATTGTAGGCGAGGATGAGACTCATGACCGGGAACGACTACTATAGGGGCGATGGTTTACGGAGGATTCGTGATCGGTTCGTGGGTTCGCAGTGCGTTGATTTTGGCTTTGGCTGTTCTTGCTGGAAGCGCGAGTGCGCAGATTGCGCCGGCGGCTCCGCATGACCTCTGGTGGAAGCATGCGGTGGTCTACGAGATCTATCCGCGGTCGTACCAGGATTCCAATGGCGATGGCATCGGTGATCTGAACGGCATCACCTCGCGGCTCGATTATCTGCGGACGCTGGGCGTCGATGCGATCTGGATTGCGCCGATGTATCCATCGCCGCAGGTGGACTTTGGCTACGACATCTCAAACTACGAGGCGGTCGATCCGCAGTATGGGACGCTTGGGGACATGGACAGACTGATCTCGCTGGCGACGCAGCGCGGGATTCGCGTGGTGCTGGATATGGTGCTGAACCATACGTCGGATCAGCATGAGTGGTTCAAAGAGGCGGCGAGTTCGCGGAAGAATCCGAAGCATGACTGGTATTGCTGGAACGACGGTATCCCGGCGGACGGACCGGGTGTGACGGCTTACCAGAAGAAGTATGAGCACGAGGGCAAGGTTCCGCCGAACAACTGGGTTTCGGGATTTGGGGGCAGCGCGTGGGAGTGGGTGCCGGCTGTGCATCAGTTTTACTATCACGAGTTCTACAAGGCTCAGCCGGACTTGAACTGGCGCAACCCGAAGGTGGAAGAGGCGATGTTCGGGGCGATGCGCTTCTGGCTGGATCGCGGGGTCGCGGGCTTCCGGCTGGACGCGATTCCTTCGCTGTTTGAGGATCCGCAACTGCGGAACAACCCAGAGCTTGGCGGCACCAACGCGCAGGGCGACCCGAATGTCGGCAGCGAGATGACGGACAACCTGCCGGAGGTGCATGGCGTGATCCGGCGGATGCGCGCGATGGTGGACAAGTACAAGGGCGATCGCGTGCTGATCGGCGAGACGTACCTGCCGAACACGGCGGAGCTGGGCAAGTGGTATGGCGGTACGGATTTGAATGAGCTGCAGCTGCCGATGGACATGCTGGTTGGGATGTCGAACAAGCTGGATGCGGGGAACTTCCGCCGTCTGATCGGCGAAGCGGAGACGCAGTTGAACGGGGCTCAGCCGTTGTTCGTGTTCGATAACCACGACAATGAGCGGGCGATCGACCGCTATGGCAAAGGGCTCGATGCGCAGAGCAAGCTGCAGGTGAACAAGCTGCTGGCGACGATGCTGTTTACCAGCAAGGCGACCTCGCTAATGTACTACGGCGAAGAGCTGGGCATGACGACCACTCGCCCGACGCGCAAGGAAGATGTGAAGGATCCGATCGGCATCACCGGCTGGCCCAAGGAGGAGGGCCGCGATGGCGAACGGACTCCGATGCAGTGGACGGATGGGCCGCAGGCGGGGTTCAGCACGAATCCCCACACGTGGCTGCCGATTCCGCCGAGCTACAAGATGGTCAACGTCGAGACGGAGTTGAAAGATCCGAGCTCGCAACTGGAGTGGTTCACCAAGCTGATCGCGATGCGCAGGCAGTATGGCGCGCTGCGCGATGGGTCGATGACGATGCTCGATGTGACGAACCCGGATGTGCTCTCGTACGTGCGCAATATTCATAAAGAGACGATCGTCGTGGCAATCAACTTCAGCGCGCAGCCGAAGACGATCACGCTGGATGTCCCGGCGCACGCGGTGAAGACCCTGGCGACGGATGATCCGACGCTGGTGGACGCGGCGACCCTGAAGGGCGTGACGATTGCGCCCTACTCTTCGTGGATTGCGATGGTGAAGTAAGTTGAAAGGATCTGGGATGAAGATGATGATGCGTTTGATGGTGTTGTTTGGCTTGATGGCTTCGCTGGGAACGGCCATGTGCCAGAATGCTGCTCCGGGAGTTCTGACGCGCGAGCAGGCAGGCGCGATCCTGCCGGCGAGCGTGTTCTATCGCGGACAGACGGCGACCGTGCAGGCGCGCAACTCCGCGGGGATTCGGCTGGATGGCGGCAAGCTGGTGTTGGCGGCACTCGTCGATACGGGCGGCTATTCCACTGCGGTACAGCAGACGTATCAGGGTTATCTGCTGACGGAGGTTCCGCTGCACTTTGGCGAGAAGACCCTGGCTCCGGGTGCTTACGGCTTTGGCTTTGTTGCCGGCGACGTGATAGTGATGATGGATGTCGGGGCCAATGAAGTGCTGCGAGCCACCACTGTGAAGGACGACGCGAAGACTCGTCCGACACCGTTGCAGATCGTTGCGGATGGCTCAGGGCCGGGGCGCTACCGGCTTTACCTGGGACGGACCTATGTAAGCCTGAGCGTCCGGTAGGAGCAGGCGCGGCAACGGGTGCGCGGGGGTAAGGACGCGCGACCCGAGTCCGCTGGCGTCCATGAAGAGCTGGATGATGCGCCAGAGGATGGGCAGGCGAAGCGCCGCTCCGCAGAGTGCCCATGCCAGGTTGAGGTGCTCGAGCGCACGGCCCATGGCGCGGACGCCTTCGACGGTTGGGGTGCCGTCGTGGGGATCGTAGCGCATGCGGCGGATGGTGCCGGCGGGTAGAGACTCTGCTGGAACGATATAGAGGCCTAGTGGCTTGCGGGCTTCGATCCATTCGCGAACCTGCGTGCAGGGGCCGCAGCTCTGCGCGATATAGAGGATAGCTCCCGCGCCGCCGTGGTAGGGACGCCAGCGTGGCAGCCAGTTGCCGACTCGTGCGCGGTAGACCTTCCACGGCATGCCGAATCGTTGGGCGAGGTCCTGGGCTTCGTCCCATTCGGCAACGCCTGCACTGTAGGCGATCGAGATACATGCGGCGATGCCCATCCAGGGACTCCGAAGGAGCGCGGCCCATGCCAGCATGACGATCACGCACGAGAGCTGCATGGGGTTAGCGACATAGCGATAGATACCGCTGGTGACGAGGCGTTGAGGTGGGTCATACGGGATGGGTGTGCCGACGCCGCGTTCGGCGAACTCCAGCACGGCGGCGATTCCAGGGAGAGCGAGTACGAAGACTCCCTGCAAGGCAAGCTGGCGCACTGGCGATGAGAGGGCAAAGAGTGGCTGCCAGCCGGTGCCAGGTCGCAGCGCGAAGATGAGCTCGGGAATGAGGTAGAGGAAGAGCAGGCCGGCGGTGGTGACCTGGATAAGTGCCCGGGCGAGGAGTTGGGTGTTGGTGAGGGTCCAGCGGGCGATGACGATGGCTGGGATGAGGACCAGGATGACGGCAGCTGATTCGCCGATCAGCCAGGTGGAGTTGAGATGCAGGGCATTTGAGGCGAGCGGCATCGCTACGAGATCGAACGCAAGCATGATGCCGGCTACGAAAGGCAGGGCAAGGCGTTGGAAGGCGAGTTGGGGGACGATTCCCCAGAGGATCGCCCAGCCGAGATAGAGTTCGAGGGGCATGCCGCGGAGCGAGGCTTCGGAGCCGGGCGCGAAGCTCCACCAGGCGAAGTGCTGGTTGAGGCGTTGCAGGATGAGGAGCGTGGGGAGTGTCCAAAGGATGCTTAGGAGGCTGGCCGCGAACTGACGGGGCTGGCGTCCGCGAAGCAGCCAAGCGATGGCGGCGGCGCAGAGCGGCAGATATAAGGCAGCGGCGCGTTCGAGATCGGCAGTCATGGGCGGGCCTTATGCGGGGTGGCGTTGGCGACGATGAGGTAGGCGGCGGCCTGCTTCGCGGCGGCACGCTCCCACGGGGTGAAGTACCAGGTGGGGTCGAGTTGACGGTCGAAGTGGATGCGCCAGGTAACGGCGGTGTGGGTAGCGTCGAGCGGCTGCAGCTCGACTTCGGAGCTGGTCCAGCGAATCCACTGCGTGAGCTTGGTGGAGTCGCTGACCGCTTCGAAGCGGATGTAGTTCGGGCGCGATGCAGCGACGCGCATGACGAGGTCGCCGGGTGGGTCGCCTTCGGCGCCGCTGAAGTGGATGATGCGCATATCTCCCGGGATGAGGCCGGCTCCGGAAGCGGCCAGGGGACGTGGAAATCCGATGGCGAGCGGCTTCGGAAGTGCGGCGTGGAGGTCCGGGCTTTGCGCCAGGGCTGCGATGACCTGCGAGGCGGAGGCGGCGATGGTGGCGTGGGCTTCAACGCTTTGCGAGCGGCTAAAGCTGAGCTGCGGGGTGACGCCTTCGAGGCACAGGGGGAGCATGAACACTGCCAGGCAGGTGACGGTCGTCGAGCGCTTGCGCTGGCTCCAGTCCACAATTGCACCGATGAGGATGCCGACGAGATAGAAGAGCGGAGCGGCGATGAGGATGCAGAGATATCCTTCGCCAAGCAGAGGCGCGATGATCAGCAGCGCGAAGGTGATGCCGCGGACGATGCCGCCGGTAGCGGTCTTCGCACGGGGTGTGAGCGCGAGCAGGATGGCGAGCGTCGCGGGGATGCCGATGAAGAGTGCCGCGCTGTGGCCCAGGCTTTCGTGCTGCAAGAACTTATAGAGGAGCGAGCCGATGGCGACAGTCACGATGAGGACGATGATGAATTGCTGGGCGAACCTGTCCGGTCTTGCGTCGGGCTCAGGCGGCGGCGGTTCGTTCAGATCGTTCATGGTGTGCCCTCATTTTGAACACGTTCAGATAGATAGTCGGTGGACCCGAGAAGAAAGTCAAGAGTTTTCTGAACGTGTTCACTTTTTCTTGACACGGGGTGCGCATGGCGGAAGGTTGATCGCACGCAAAGAGGGCGGATGAGCTGCTGAATCTGTAGTTTCAGCCCACTATAATCTTCATGGTGGGGGAGATCGAAGAGCGAAGATGCGGCAGTCATTCGATCAACCTGAGAGTCGGGATGGAGCGCTGATCGCTGTCGAAGCGATCGGTGGACGTCGCGTGCTTGTGACAGGGGCGGGTGGCTCAATTGGCCGGGCGTTGGTGCGCGCGCTGGCACGTGCCGAGGCGGCACACCTGGTGCTGCTGGATGCTTCGGAACAAGCGCTGTACGAGGTGGACCGGGCGATGCAGGCTGCGGACCTCGGCGTTGCGTGGACGCCAGTGCTTGGCTCGGCGAGTGAGGCAGAGGTGCTGGATCGGTTTCGACCGCAGATTGTCTTTCACGCGGCAGCCTTCAAGCATGTGCCGTTGCTTGAGAACAATCCCTTTGCGGCCATCAGCAACAATGTGCTGGGCACGGAGGTTTTGGTTCGCGCGGCGATGGAGTTCGGCGTCGAGGAGTTCGTAATGCTGTCGACCGATAAAGCAGTGGAACCGCACAGCATCATGGGAGCCTCGAAGAGAATCGCCGAGCTGATCCTGATGGCGAACAGTGGAGGCGTGACGCGGATGTCGGCGGTGCGGCTGGGGAACGTCTGGCGATCGCAGGGCAGCGCGGTGGAGCTGTTCAGCGAGCAGATCGCGGCCGGTGGTCCGGTCACGATTACTCATCCGGAGGTGCGACGCTTTTTTATGTCGATGGAGGCTGCGGTGGGTGCGATCGTGGCTGCGCTTGAACCGAGAGAGGGTGGTGTCGTGGTGGCACCTGAAGTCGGCGAGCCGCAGCGCGTGCTGGACGTCGCGGAGGAATTGATCGCGCAGTCGGAACGTGAGCCGAGGATTGTCTTCACGCAGTTGAGACCCGGCGACAAGATGGTGGAGGCGATGATTTCCTCGCGAGAGCGCTGGGGCGGGGAAGAAGGCCACGTGCTCCGGGCCATTGCGAGTCCGGCGATCTCGTCCTCTGCGTTGCAGCGGGCGCTCGAAGAGCTGAGACGAAGCGTGATGCTGCGGGATCTGGACAGGCTGATCACAGCGGTGCTGGAGTTAGTTCCGGAGTATGTTCCGAGTGCAGTGATCCAGATGGCGCTGAAGCAGGCCGCAGGCGTGACAGCATGAAGCGAACCATTGCCGTGGTGACGAGCTCGCGCGCAGATTATAGCCACCTTTACTGGCCGTTGAAGGATCTGCAGGCGCGTGAAGATGTTGTGTTGAAACTGATCGTGATGGCGGCGCATCTTTCGCCGCAGTTTGGCATGACGATCGGCGAGATGGAGCGCGATGGTTTTGACGTCGCGGCGCGGGTCGAGTGTCTCTTGAGTTCCGACAGCGATGTGGGGATGGCAAAGACGCTGGGCATCGCGATCATGGGACTCAGCGACGTGCTGGGAGCGATGCGTCCAGACCTGCTGCTGCTTATCGCTGACCGGTACGAGATGCTGGCGCCTGCTTCGGTGGCGCTGACGCTGCGCATTCCAATCGCGCATATCGAAGGCGGCGAGATCAGTGAAGGCGCGATTGATGATGCGGTGCGCAATGCGCTGACCAAGATGGCGCACCTGCACTTCACCTCAACGGAGACGGCGCGTTTGCGGGTGATCGGGATGGGCGAAGAGCCTTGGCGGGTGCAGCGAGCGGGGGCTCCTTCGCTCGATCATCTGCGGCGTAGTCGTTTACTGACCAAGGCTATGTTGGAGGATGCGCTTGGGCTTTCCCTGGGTGGTAGGGTGATCGTGGTTGCGTATCATCCGGTTACGATTGCCAAGGATACGAGCTATGAATCGGATGCGGTCTTCGGTGCGCTCGCGACGGCTGCCGCGCATACCGGGTGCCAGGTGGTGTTCTGTTATCCCAACGCGGATGCTGGCAGCTATGCCTTGATGGCGCGGGTGCGGGAGTTTTGCCTTCACCATGCGAATGCAAAGCTCTTCGTGAATTTATCTGCGGTGACGTATTGGAGTTTGCTGCGCGAAGCCGCCGTGCTGATTGGCAATTCCAGCAGCGGGATTATGGAGGCGGCATCGTTCGAGCTTCCGGTGGTGAACATTGGGATGCGGCAGTATGGACGTGAGCGTGGGAAGAACATTCTCGACGCACCGGTGCCTGACGGCTCACGCGACGCAACGCCGATTGTGGAAGCGATTGAGAAGGCACTCAGCAGGGAGTTCCGCGAGAGCCTGCAAGGCAGCGGGAACCTTTATGGCGACGGACATGCGTCGGAGCGGATCGTAAGAGTCCTGGTGGAGACGCCGCTTGAAGGGTTGTTGCATAAACGTGCGCAGCCCGTGGGACTCGGAGGAGTGGCATGAGGATTCCACTTTCTGCGCCTGACATTTCCGAGACTGAGATCGACGCGGTCGTGGCGGTGTTGCGTGGGTCCCAGCTCAGCCTTGGACCGAAGATGGAGGAGTTCGAAGTGGCTGTCGCGGACTACGTGGGCGTGCGACATGGCATTGCGGTAAGCTCCGGGACGGCGGGGCTGCACCTCGCACTGCTTGCGTTAGAGATTGGCGATGGAGACGAAGTAATTGTGCCTTCGTTTACTTTCATCGCGGCGGCCAATGCTGTGCGCTATGTCGGTGCGACTCCGGTCTTTGTGGACATCGACGAAGCCACGTTGAATATGAGCGTAGATGCGGTCGAGAGCGCGATCACGCCGCGCACTCGGGCGATGGTGGTGGTGCACACCTTCGGGCGGCCAGCCGAAATGGGTCGATTGATGACGCTTGCGCAGGCTCATGGACTGCTTGTCGTTGAAGATGCGTGCGAGGCCCTGGGGGCAGAGGTCGGCGGTAGACGCGTCGGAGGTCTTGGCGACGTTGGGGTCTTCGCCTTTTATCCGAATAAGCAGATTACGACCGGCGAAGGCGGGATGATTGTCACTTCAAATGCCGAGTACGCGAACCGGATGCGCGCACTCCGCAACCAGGGTCGGGATCGCGCAGACGATTGGTTTCAGCACACTGAGCTTGGCTATAACTATCGACTTTCGGAGATTGCCTGTGCGTTGGGAGTCGAACAGATGAAGCGGCTGCCGGAGATTCTCGCAAAGCGGGCCAGCGTAGCACGGGCTTACGATCATCGACTCAACGCCAGTCCGCACCTTGTGTTGCCGGAACTCCAGGTCGCAGACGGATCGACCAGTTGGTTCGTCTATGTGGTCAGGCTTACGGCGGAGTTCGATGCCGCGGATCGCGATGCAATCATTGCTGAATTGAAAGAAGCGGGGATCGGTTGCGGGCGCTACTTTGCGCCGATTCACAAGCAGCCTGCCTACTCCGAGTGGAGTTCCCTGCGACTGCCTGTGACGGAAGCGGTTGCGAAGCGGACGATTGCGTTGCCCTTCTTCAATCGACTGAGCAATGGCGAAGTGGCAGACGTCGTCTCGCGTTTGATGGACGCGATTTCAAACGTTGAAGCGTCGCGTGAAGTGACAGCGGTGAAAGAGTATGAGTGAAACGATGAAACGGTTCAGTTCGAGTGGCTTGGCTTTAGGTTTGTTGGCGGCGAGTGTTGTACCCATGTTGGGCGCACCGGATAACGCACGGGATGCGGCTCGCATGAACAACGTGGGAACTGCCCTGATGAACCAGCAACTGCTGCAGAAAGCTGCCGACCGGTTCGCGCAGGCCTACGCGGCGGACTCCACGCTGGCGCTCGCGAAGATCAACGAAGGCATCGCGGATATCTATCTTCAGAAGTTGCCGGAGGCGAAGGCTGCGTTGGCGATTGCCGCCACTAAGGCGCCGAACGACCCGCACACCTGGTACGCGCTGGGTCTGCTCTATCGTGGCGAAAACGATCCGCATAAGGCGCTCGATGCGTTCAACAAGGTGATCGCGATTGACCCGAACGATGCTGATAGCCACTACCTTGCGGCTTCGATCGATCTCGAACTGAACGACTATCCCTCTGCCGTTGCCGAATACCAGAAGGCTCTCGAGATCAACCCGTTACACGCCTCAGCCGAGTTTGGTTTGGCGCGCGGGCTGCAGCGCGAAGGCAAGGCTGATGAAGCCAAGGCCGCGTTTGCCAAGTTCCAGCACATTACCAGCGCGAAGCTCGGCTTTCCGCTCTCGCATAACTATGGTGAAGAGGGCCGCTATGCACGGGTGGAAGATGCGGCTCTCGGCGAAGCAGTGGTTGGTCCGATGATTCCTGTTACCTTCACTCCAGGATGGACCGTGCCCGCGACAAAGGTTGCTGGTGGTGCGACGTGCCTGATCGATCTGCAAGGCGCAACGACGCTGGTCGTGCTGAGCTCCGGCGATGACGCTGTGAAGCTGATGAAGCAGAACGGCACGAGCTTCGAGGCCATCAGCTCGGCGAAGACGGGCATCCATGTCTCCGGTCATGCGGTCGCATGTGCCGTGGGGGATTTTGACAATGATGGCGCGCCCGATCTCGCGGTTGCGGTTGACGAGCGAGTCTTAATGTTTCGCAATGCAGGCGACGGCAAGTTCGAAGATGTGACTGCGGCGGTCGGGTTGAAGCCCGCGGCTCATCCCACGAGTTTGATGTTTGTGGACTATGACCATGATGGCGATCTCGACCTGTTTGTCACCGGCGATCACAACACCATGTGGCGTAACAACGGCAACAAGACCTTTACTGATTGGACGAAGGAAGCCGGCCTTGAGGGAACGGCTCCGACAACAGCGGCGATGCTGTCGGACCTGAATAACGATCGCGCGGTGGACCTGATCACTACGGGAATCGGCGCTCCGACGTTCTACGCGAATAGGCGTGAAGGAGCGTTTGCCGCGAGTGCGTTGTACGAGACGAAGCTGCCCTCCACAACTTCGGTCGCGACGGTGGACTTCAACAAAGATGGCTGGATGGATGTCCTGCTGACGCATGCGGGAGCACCAGGTGTGAGTCTTTGGCGCAACGTGCAAGGCAAGTCGTTTGAGCAGGTGAAGCTGCCGCTCGACGGCGTGATCAGCGCTTCGTCCGCGGTTCCGATCGACTTTGACAACGATGGCTGGATCGACCTTGCAGTGCTGGTTCAGACGACTGGCGGCACGCAGTTGCGGATGCTTCGCAACATGGGTCCGGCTGGCTTTGTCGACGTGTCGTCGCAGCTCCATCTTGATCAGATAAAGGTTGTCGGCAAAGGGTCGCTGCTGGCCGCGGATTTTGATAAGTCAGGCGCTGAAGACCTGCTTCTCACCGGTGACGACGGCGCCTTGATGCTGCTTAGGAATGTCGGCGGGAATAAGAATCACTCGCTGCGTATTGCGCTGAAGGGAACGGCGGACAACAAGTCCGGTATCGGCACCAAGGTTGAAGTCTTTGCAAATGGCCTTTGGCAGAAGTGGGAGGCGAATGGACAGCCTGAGATCCTTGCGGGCATGGGTGACGCCGATCATGCGGATGTGATTCGCTTGCTCTGGCCGACCGGTGTGCCGCAGGATGAGATCGTCGAAGCGAAGCCGCGGCCAGACCTTGGAACCATTCAGGAGATCGACCGCCGCGGGAGTTCATGTCCTACGCTCTTCGCCTGGGATGGCAAGCACTATAGCTTCGTTTCGGATGTGATTGGCGCGGCCGTTGTGGGGCATTGGGTCTCGCCGACGGCTCATAATATCCCCGACCCGGACGAATGGATCAAGGTTCCAGGCGACCAGTTGCACGCGATGAACGGGCGTTACAGCCTGCGTTTCGGTGAGCCGATGGAGGAGGTCAACTTCGTCGACCAGGTAAGGCTCGTCGCTGTCGATCATCCGGCGGCCACGCAGGTGAATCCTAACGAAGGCTTTCTTTCCGAGCCGCCGTTCGCTGAGTCGAAGACGATTGTGAGTCGCGCGGCGCGACCGCTTGCAGGCGCGTGGGACGACCAGGGCAAGAATGTGCTCGCGACCCTGGGCGAACGCGACAAGAACTACGTCAGAGACTTCACCAATCTTCCGTTCGCAGGATTCGCGAACCAGCATAGCCTGACGATGGACCTTGGTGAGTGGAACGACCGGAAACCGTTGCGTCTGCTGATGTATGGGTTTATCGAATACTTCTCAGCAAGCTCGATGTACTCGGCGTGGCAGGCCGGGCTCTCACCGATTCCGCCTTACGTGGAAGCTCAAAGCGCGGATGGCGTGTGGCATAGGGTCGTCGAGGATATGGGTTTTCCTGCCGGGCTGCCACGGACGGTGGTTGTCGATCTTACGGGCAAGCTGCCCTCCGGTTCGCGCCGCATTCGGATCACAACAAATCTCCAGATCTATTGGGATCAGGTGCTCGTCGACAACGAGCTGCCGGGCACCGGCACGACACAAACCGAGCTTCCGTTAGCGCAGGCAAGCCTCGCCTTCCGAGGTTACCCGCAGCAGAACGACGGACATACCCCAGGCGATTTGAGCTATGACTATCGCAAGATGAGCGCGACCGGCCCTTTCATTCCGCACCGCGGTGCCTACACGCGATACGGGGATGTGACCCCCTTGCTGCGCTCGGTTGACGACCAGTTCGTGATCTTCGGCACAGGCGAAGACATGGACCTCGAGTTCAACGCGGCTTCGCTGCCTGCACTGCCGAAGGGCTGGACGCGTGACTTCTTCTTCTATGCAAACGGCTATGTGAAGGACATGGACTTCTACGAGGCGAGCCCCTTCCAGGTCGGATCACTTCCCTTCCACGGGATGTCGGGCTATCCGTATGGGTCGCAGGAACACTACCCGGATGACGCCGCGCATACCGCTTACCAGTTGGAGTACAACACGCGATGGGAACCCGGTTTTACAGCACGTCCGTTCCAGTTCGACTACGAAACTCAAGATGCAAAACCAGATTCCGCAAAGACGCCCTGATGTGTTTTGATGGCGTATGCAAAATCTGCTGAGCCAATCTGCCGTCTCCATGGTCGCGCGTCTTGCGGCTCATGCGATCACGGCTCTTGAGCTTGCAGAGCTTCACATTGCTCAAATCGAGCGACTGAATCCCGAGCTGAATGCGCTGGTGGATTTTGACGCGGACCGAGTTCGCACTCAGGCTCGCAAGCTGGATGCGATGCCGGCAAGCGAACGTGGCTTGTTACACGGATTGCCGGTGACCATCAAGGCTTCGATCTCAGTCGCAGGACATCGCTGTGAGACGGGCAGCATGGCGAATCGTGGCTTCATGCCTGAGGCGGATGCGGAGGTCGTGCGGCGCATGAGAGCTGCGGGCGCGGTGATTCTTGGAACGACGAACTGTCCTGAGTTCCTGATGGCGTACGAGACCGATAATCTGCTGTACGGCAAGACAAATAATCCATGGGATTTGGGGCGGTCTGCAGGTGGTTCAAGCGGTGGCGAGTCGGCGGCGATTGCGGCGTGCCTTTCGGCCGGGGGCCTGGGATCGGATGGCGGCGGATCTGTGCGGACGCCGGCTCACTTTACCGGCATCTGCGCGTTGAAGCCGACACCCGGACGCATCCCGACTCAAGGCCATCTTCCAGCAAACAGGGGGCCGTTTGCGCTGCTCGGCGTCATCGGTCCGATGGCCCGCACCATCGCCGATGTCAGTCTCCTGTTCCGTGTTGTCTCGGGCGCTTTGGATATTGATCCCGCGGGCGCGCCGGTCCCATATCGTGCGCCAGATCTCGACGCACTGAAGCAAACGACCATTGGCTACTTTGAGGAGGATGAGGATGCCCCCGCCACCGTGGAGACGAAGCAAGCCGTTCGCGATGCGGTCGCAGCTCTTCGCAGCAGAGGCTTCAAGGTCGAACCATTTCGGCCACATTCGCTTGAGAAGCTGCGCGAGCTTTGGTGGGTCTTCTTCGTCCGCTGCGGGGCGATGCTGCTTGAGCCGGCAACCCTTGGCTCTGAGACTTCCACAAGCCCTACCTTCAAAGACTTCCTGACGATCGCTCATCGAGGGGCAGCTCCAAGCGGTGAAGAGTTGTTACACGCATGGATGGCCATCGATCCAGTGCGCGAGGCGATGCTAAAAGAGATGGCGCCATATCCATTTTTGTTGAGCCCCGTTTGTTCCGTTCCGGCGTTCCGTCATGGCGAGCGAGAGTGGCTCGTCGGCGGAAAGCACGTGGAATACCTAGACGCGATGCGTTACACACAGTGGTTCAACATGCTGGCTTCACCATCGGCGGTCGTTCCCGTAGGCCGATCGCCCGAAGGACTTCCGATTGGGGTGCAGGTCGCCGGACGACCTTATGCGGATGAAGAGGTGCTCGCGATCGCTGCCGTGATTGACGAAGCCTTTGGCTATAAGGCGCCGCCTATGGCAGCCGCGAGCGACCGATGAAACTCCACTCTCTTGGATTAGCTTTCCTGATGCTGGTAAGTCCGTCGTTGCGTGTGATGACGGGACAGACGCCGGACGGTAAGACCTCGGGCTGGTTTTACGATGTAAGTGGCCGCTCCCATTTTTCTTATAAAACCAACAATGATTACACCGGTCGAAAGTATTTTCCTCAACCGATGGCTGGAGGTGTCGCTCTATTCGACTTCGACGGGGATGGGTTATGGGATATTTTCCTGACCAACGGTGCAAAGCTGCCGGAATTCGATAAATCCGACAAGAGTTATAGCAATGCTCTCTTACGGAATAAAGGGGATGGCACCTTTGAAGATGTAACTCTGAAAGCGGGGCTCGCGGGCAAGGAAACCGGATATGCGTTCGGAGTTGCAGCCGCAGACTATGATAATGACGGCCACGACGACTTATTTATTGCGAGTGCGGGCAGAAATACGCTCTACCATAATCGCGGCAACGGCACTTTCGAAGATGTAACCAAGGGCTCAGGACTCGACGATAAGCCGGCGAAGCTGTTGAGTGTCGGCGCGGCATGGTTCGACTTCGACAACGATGGGCTGCTGGATCTGATCGTCACGAATTACACCCTGTGGGATCCAAAGCTGGATCGCCCGTGCTACCAAATCATTCCATCGGATGATGCCGCACAAACAACTAAAAAGGTGGAGTCCTATTGCAGTCCACATGATGTGGTTAGTGTCTCTCCGAGGCTTTATCGGAACCTTGGACAGGGAAAGTTTCAGGACGTAACCGAACAGTCCGGGCTCGGGAGCATCGCGGGAAAAGGCATGGGTATCTCCGTTGCGGACTTCAACAATGACGGCCTGATGGACATCTTCATTGCGAATGACACCGAAAGAAATTTCCTCTTCATCAACCAGGGCAACGGGACGTTCAAGGAACAAGCCCTGCTTTTCGGCGTTGCCTACAACGAGCTTGGCGGTGTGGTCTCAGGCATGGGGAGTGACGCCAGAGACATCTCGAACGACGGCTATGTCGACATCGTCTTCAACGATCTCGCAGGACAGATGTTCGGTCTATTTCGGAATAGCAAAGGCCATTTCTTCGATGATGTAAGTCGCGAGTCTAACTTACAACAACTCAGCGCTCCTTATTCAGGTTGGAGTCTAGGGTTTATCGATTATGACAACGATGGCTGGCTTGACCTTTATTCAGCCAATGGCGACGTGGACGACCTGAAGGCCGATTCGAAAGAGCATGATTCCATGTTCAGGAATCTTGATGGAAAGCACTTCGCCGACGCGACGAATAAAATGGGAGATGATTTTTTGTTTTCAGGCTTTCAGCGTGGCGCTGCTTTTGCAGACCTGAATAACAACGGCCTCCAGGATATTGTGGTCACTTCACTCGGCCAGCGACCGCGCATCTTGATGAATCGCGGACTCAGTAAGAATCACTGGCTGACCATCGATCTGCAAGGAACAAAAAGTAACCGCGACGGAATAGGCGCGCAGTTGAAAGTGACCACTGCCTCTGGCCGGATGCTCTACAACTATGCGACAACGAGTGTCGGGCTCATGTCGTCGAGCGACAGACGGGTTCACTTTGGCCTGGGCGATGAGAGCTCGATCAAGTCGCTTGAAATCCGCTGGCCCAGCGGGATCATCCAGGAACTCAATAACATTGCGAGCGATCGCATCCTGAAGGTCGTCGAAGCGGGAGCATCGCCGGTGGCGGCAAAGCCCTAAGGGTGAACCTTGGTCGCAAGCCGCTGAGCCAGATCGGTCTGCTGATTTTTTTTGAGGAGCTCGATCGTGCCCTGGACCACCTCTGGCTCGTTCTTCGAGTAATCGATAATCAGTTCCGCCGTCAGGTCAGCGTCTTTCGTTTTGCCGGCCTGGAAGTACGAGTCGCAAAGCATGTAGAGCAGCGAAGGAACCATGGTGCGCGAACGCGATAGCTGCTCCGCGGCCTCCGACCAGCGCTTCTGCCGATAACGAACCTCGCCTAACTCGGCCACGGCTGTCTGGTAATTCGGGTCGTGCGCGAGCTCCGCCGTAAACTCCGCGTCCGCTTTGTCCAAATCTCCCTGCTGCAACGCCATCATGCCGAGGTAGGTGTGAGCTCCGCGCACGTTCGGTTCCAGCTTCAACGCCTCATTCAAACAACGAGCCGCATCCTCGGGTCGTTCCATGTTCATATACAGCACGCCGACGAGGACGTACGGATTACCTGGCGTTGCATAGGGACCAGTGGAACGATCGCGGAAAAGCTGCAAAGCAGCCGGCTCCTGCTTGTCAGACAGCAACTGACGCGCCTGCTTCCAGGTCGCCTTCTCGAGCTCTTCATTGCCGTTGGGGGTTGAGGAGACCTGCTCGAGCATCTTGCTGTGCAAGTCCGCCTCATGCTG
This sequence comes from uncultured Granulicella sp., assembly GCA_963693075.2. Lineage (GTDB taxonomy): Bacteria > Acidobacteriota > Terriglobia > Terriglobales > Acidobacteriaceae > Edaphobacter. Next base: position 55,253 of record CAXMMP010000002.1, read on the forward strand.
TGCATCCGCTGCGCGTCCGAGCCGCAGGTAAGCTCGCGACAGGTAAAAGTGCGCCAGCACCTGCGTCGGATCCTGCTGGATCAACTTCTCCAGCACGTCCGCCGCCTGCTGGTAGTTCTTCAGCTCAAGCTCGGTGTGCCCGAGGCCAATCATCGACGGCACATCATCGCCGCGGACCGCGAGGATCTTTTTGAAGACCGGCTCCGCGTCCTGCCACATGGCCAGCTTGACCTGAATGGAGGCGAGCAGCTCAAGCGCATTCAGATCGTTCGGCCTCAGCTCTGCCGCCTTGGTCGCATACTGCAACGCGCCGGTGAGGTCCATGCTGCGAAAGCTTGCGACCCCAAGATCGTAGTCGATGCGATCGAGCTTCGGATCGGCCTGCTGGGCCTTGAGCAGCCACTTCAACCCACCTTCATTGTCGCCCGAGCTGCAAAGCAACTCACCATACTTTTGCCATACGTCGATGTTTGTCGGGTCCAGTCGCTGACACTCGCGAATGGTCTTCAAGGCGAGATCGTTGTCGCCCTTCAAGTGGTAGGCCTGGGCGAGATAGAAGAGCGTATCCGCATCCTGCGGCACCAGCTTCAGCCGATGCACGAAGAGAGCGATCGCCTCATCCTTATCGCCCGTTACAAGTTGGTAGACGCCCACCTTGAACATCAACTCGGGATCGTTCGGCGAAAGCTTCAGCGCATGTTCGAACGCAGCAGCCGCATCCGCCCCGCGTCCCATCTGCTCCAGCAGCGCACCTTCAAACTTCAGGGCAGGCTCGAAATCAGGATGCTGTTGCAGCAGTTGATCGGTCAATGAGTAAGCACGGTTAACATCGCCACGCTGCGCCACGGCGATGGCCTCGTGAAGCTGCGCTCCCGGCCCTGTGCCGCCGCCGCCGGTTTGGGCCAAGCAAGCGGCGGCCACACACACGAGTAGACCCGCAATCGTTACCCGCCGAACCATCAATGTTCCAGTACCGACTGCCATACTGCGTAACGCTCCCAATTCCACGAAAAGGTTACAAAACTAAGGCTGCAACGGCGTGTTCGGCAGCAGCGCACGCAGGTAGCCCATGTTTTTCTTTTCATGAGCGAACTGAATATTCTCAAGAAGACCTGCAAAGGCCTGGTCGATCTCCGCCTGCGGAGGCCGCTTCTTCAAGCGATCTTCGATATGCCCCAGGTTGCGATCGAACTTCGCATATTCGACGATCTCAGCCCAATGCGCGGGTTGTGCAAAGGTCACCGGAGAAGAGGTCGCGTCCATCTTCTTGTAGGGCCAGAAGCACCAGCCGATATTGTCTTTTTCGAGCAGCCGGGTGAAGTCCGCGATCCACTCGTCTTTGTTCTCGCCCGATTCGCCGAGCCAGATTGGCGTGTTGGTCTTATCCCGCAGATCGACATACTTCTGGATGCTTTCCTGGGTTGGCGGCGACCAGTACGTATGGAACTGATAGATCAGGTTCGAATCGAACGGCGGCCCGAAGACGGTAAAGTCCGAGTCCCATTTCGCCCCGCCCAGGATGATCGCATGCCGCTTATCTTCGGTTCGGATCGCCTCCGTAATCCGTTTGTAAATCGGTTCGAGCTTTGAATCGAACTGGCGCATCTGCGGATAGTGCGGCAATGGCTCGTTCAGCAGATCGTAACCAAGCACCGTCGGATCTTTCTTATAGCGGTGCGCGATGCGCTTCCAGATGTCGATCGCCTGCTGTTGCGCGGAGGCATCGGTGTAGAGCCACGGCCAGCCGTTCGAATCGTCGATGTTCGCCCCGGTCTGTCCGCCCGGCGCGGCGTGCATGTCGATCACCACCAGCAAACCTTCTTCGCGGCACCAGCCCATCACGCGGTCGAGCAGACGAAAGCCCTCGGCGTCATCCGAGGTAAAAAGCTTCCAGTGGATCGGAATGCGAATGGAGTTGAACCCGGCCTGCCTGATCTGATGGATGTCTTCCCGCGAGATATACGTGTCGCGATACGTGTGCCAAAAGGAAGCGGCGTGCTCCGGTCCCAGCATCTCGGTGACAAATTCTTCAATCTCGCGCGTCGACTGCGGGCCGCCTTCGAAGTGCCACATGTAGCCTTCGGTCACCATCCAGTTGCCCAGGTTGATGCCCTTCAACTGCAGGGGTTTCCCCGCCCCGTCGACGATCTCTTTGCCCTGCGCGTGCACGAACTGTGCCGAAGCCGCGGCAGTACCGAACAGAGCAAGGAGCAGGCAGGAGTAGCTTAGACGTTTCAAGAATGTCATGGGAGCCTCGCGTTCCATGATGCAGCGGCGAAGCGGCAATGTCGAGAGGTCCCCTGCCACAACCTTCATCCGAGGCAAACGGGGGAAGCGGAAACTGCATCCCTCAGTGCTGTAGCTTCGAAGGCCAAACATTCTAAGCACGGCACACCGATTGAGCGGGGTAGTCTCCTCACCTCGGTTAGCTTGCATAATGATAGAGGGCAGCGCTGGTTGGCGACGGACGCGCTCCAGCGCCTGCATACCGTTTACCGCACTACTTTCACCGCCGTTTGGCCTCGGGTCCGGAATAGTTCAGCTTTCGGCGACTGCAGGCATCTTAGGAAGAATGGTTTGATGGTTTAGGCGGGTCTCGACGACCGAAGGAGCTTTTTCGATGGAGTTTCACATTTCCAGATCCATCCGGGAACGGATCGATCTCGACGACACGCTCTTCAGCTTTACCGGGAATGTAGTCTTTGCGAACGTCACCGCCAGCCGCAAGCTTGCCGAGCGGTTGAACGCGCTGGATGAAGCGGACGCCGCGCCGGAGAAGACCATCAGCGCCGCCGAGTTGTTCGCCATGGGCCTGATCGATGAACTCAGCCACGCCCTGATCGCGACGTATCGCGAGACGATCGACCCGCACGTGCTCGAAGAGGGGCTGCGCTACCTGGCCGCGCAGATTGGGCCGATCGAGCGTGACCGCCTTCTGCTGACCTTTTCGGAAGAGTTCCCTGCCGTCGCTGTCTACCGGAAGACGTTGACCGCGCGGCAATGGCTGGCAGGCAGGACGAAAGATCTCCCGAACCGTGAGGCTGCTTTTGAAGAGCTGTTGCTGCTTTGGCTCGCCAACACGAACCCCGCCTTTGCCCGCTTCAATCTCCTCTTCGGCGATACGAAGCTGAAAGAGCAGACCGCGTATCCGAAGGCGACCGCCGCGCTGCCGGACTTCTTCCTGACGCGGCCTCCGGTTGAGACCGGCCTCGGCACGCTGCTCGACGCCTTACGCGCGCCCATGCTCGCTTCGCCCGATTCGCTGACCGGCCAGTTGGACTTCATCCGCGAGCGCTGGGCACCCGTCCTTGGCGCGGAACTCAGCCGCGTGCTGCTCGCTATCGACACGCTGCGCGAAGAAGAGATCGCCGTCTGGATGCGGTTTCATCCGGCTGGTGAGGTCTCGCACCGGCACGGCGATCCCGGACGCAGCGACGAAGGTTTCGTCGGTGACGAGTATGTCGGCTTCGATGAAGAGTTCATCACGCTCCCCGACGGTACCCGCAAACGCCGCTACGCCACCGATTACCAGGCACCGCTGAACGAATACGAGGCCTTCAGCGCCGACCAGGCCTGGATGCCGACGGTCGTGCTCATCGCGAAGAACACCTACGTGTGGCTCGAACAGCTTTCGAAGAAGTATGGCCGCCACATCCATCGGCTTGACCAGATTCCCGATGAAGAGCTGCGCATCCTTGCGACGCGCGGCATCACCGGGCTTTGGCTGATCGGTCTTTGGGAGCGCAGTACCTCGTCGCGCATCATCAAGCGTCTGCGCGGCAATACGGATGCCGTGGCTTCCGCCTATTCGCTGAAGGACTATATGATCGCCGAGGACCTTGGCGGTGAAGCAGCGTATCTGCATCTGAAGGAACATAGCGCCGCTGCCGGCCTTCGGCTCGCCAGCGACATGGTGCCGAACCACATGGGCATCGACTCCGACTGGGTCATCAACCACCCGGAGTGGTTCGTCTATCGCGACGAGAGTCCGTTCCCGAGTTATCGCTTCGAAGGCCCGGACGTCTCGACCGACAGCCGCGTCGAGATCAAGATCGAAGACCACTACTACGATCACACCGACGCCGCAGTGGTCTTCCGGCTGCGTCACCACAGCGACGGCGCAACGCGCTTCCTGTACCACGGCAACGACGGCACCACCTTCGCCTGGAACGACACCGCCCAGATCGACTACTCCAAGGCCGAGGTCCGGGAACACGTCATGCAGGTCATCCTCGACGTCGCGCGCCGCTTCCCCATTATTCGCTTCGACGCGGCCATGGTGCTTGCGAAGCGTCATGTGCAGCGGCTTTGGTTTCCGCTTCCAGGTGCCGGTGGTTCCATCCCGTCACGCGCTGAAAACGCGATGTCCGAAGAGGCCTTCGACGCGCTCATGCCGCTTGAGTTCTGGCGTGAGGTCGTCGATCGGGTCGCCGTTGAAGTTCCGGGCACGCTGCTTCTTGCAGAGGCGTTCTGGCTGCTTGAAGGCTACTTCGTTCGCACGCTCGGCATGCATCGCGTCTACAACTCGGCGTTCATGAATATGCTGCGTGACGAAGAGAATGCGAAGTACCGCTCGTACCTGAAAAAGACCGTCGAGTTCGACCCCGACATCCTCAAGCGCTACGTCAACTTCATGTCCAATCCCGACGAGCGCACCGCGATCGACCAGTTCGGCTCTGGCGATAAATACTTCGGCGTCTCGGTCCTGCTCGCCACGCTACCTGGCCTGCCCATGTTCGGTCATGGCCAGGTGGAAGGCTTCACCGAGCGCTACGGCATGGACTTCAAGCAGGCGCGGCTCGAGGAATATCCGAACGAAGACCTCGTCTCGCGCCACCAGCACCTGATCGCGCCACTGCTCAAAAACCGTCATCTCTTTGCCGAAAGCACTCACTTCTATCTCTATGACTTCTGGACCGAGCATGGGGCTGTCGATGAGAATGTGTTCGCCTACTCGAACCGGCATCATCGCGAACGCGGCGTCATCCTTTACAACAACGCGTATGAGTCGACACGCGGGACGATTCACTCCTCCGTCGGCTTCCTGGACAAAGGGTCAGGCGAGATGACGCAGCGCAGCCTTGGCTATGGGCTTGACCTGCCGGATGACGACTCGCTCGACTCGCTGGTCATTGCGTATCGTGACAATGTCGTCGGCCTTGAGTATCTGAAGCGGGCTCGCGACCTCCGCGACCACGGCCTCACCATCGACCTGCGTGGCTACCAGCATGTCGCCCTGCTCAACTGGCGTGAGCTTCGCTCGACTGCGATCCATCCATGGGATCGGCTTTGCGATGCCTTGAATGGAGCCGGCGTGTACAGCGTAGAAGAGGCGCTTTCGAAGCTTCAAATCCGCCCGCTGCTCGAAGCCATGCGCCAGGCTGTGACGCTTGCGAACATCGAAGTCTTCGCCGAACTATCCCGCGCGTTCGAAGCGCCCGAGACGGACGAGGCCATTGAGAGACCGGCATCGGGGGCGGTCGAGACGCCGAAGAAGAAAGCTTCGGGACTCGACCCGCGTCTCATGGAGTTCGTCAGCAAAGCGCATCTGTTCAAAGACCGTGTGATTGAACTCTCCGAGCTTGACGGCGGCAACTCACAGTATGCGTTGACCAAGCATGACGTGCCTCCCGCAACCGAGACGTCAACGTCTCAGCCCGAAGAAGACCTGTGCTCGATCCTTGCCGCCGCATCGATCCAGCTGCCGATCGAAGTTTCGGCCTTCCCGGAAAAGCTGCAACGTGCCGCGAGCGCCGTCCTGCCGAACATCGATCCGGAGAGCTCGCTCGCGCAGAGCTGGGCACCGGTGCTGGCATGGCTCGTCTTCCAGGCACTCCCGCCGCATCTGTCGCCAACCGAAGTCTTCGAAAAGATCAACCTGCGCTGGGCGCTCGCCGAAACCTTCTCGTCAGTCGGTCTTGAAGGAGAACAGGCCTGGAAGGCAGCAGCCCAGGTCAGCGTCCTGCTCAAGCGCAGCGCGCCGAACAAGCGAGAGTTCTGGAGCGTTCCGGACGTTCGCTGGCTCGCCGGAGTCAATACCTCCTCAGGCATCGAGTACATCAACCGCGAGCGCTTCGAATCTCTGCTCTGCTGGTTGGAACTCCCCGCCCTGCTGGATCTCGCAACCTCCGGCTCCGCCGCCCTCGAAGGCGTCACGAAGATCGCCGGCAACGCGATTGAGTTGTCGAATCTGCTGGAGCAAAGTGGCTACCAATGCGAGAGATTTCTCAGCCTTTTGAAACCCGTATCGAAGAACCCGCTCACTAAGAAAGAAGTATCTGAACCCGTCACCGAAGGCCGTGAGGAACCACTCCCATTACGGTAAAACCGCTGTTCTTCCTAGGCCGGAACGACGGCGTTCCGCCTTGCAGACTTGCACAGCTGTTGATGCAGCATAAGTCCGAAGTCCGGATTTAAGCTACATCGTTTGAATACTTTACATACTTTTGGCGGGGTGGTGGGGGTCAAGCTACAAACTCCTCACATAACCTGAGCGGCGAAGCGTTCCATCTCTTCCAGCTGCGGGCTGGACTGCAACAGAACCAGGTCGCATCCAACGCCTTCGAAGTCCGCGAGCCGCTGTTTGACCGTGTCTGGAGTTCCAATAAATCCCGAACGTAACCCGCGATTCGATACCGAATAATCCTCGAGTGAAACCTTCGTCTCGAGCTTCGAGCCGGTAATCCATTGCTGGTAGTTCGCATACCCGCGAGACGAAGCCTTCACATCGGTGATGCGCGCAACTTCTTTTTCCGCCTCGGCCTCTGTATCGCGCACAATCGCATAGCCCGAGACCCCAAACGTCATCGGCGGCAATCCCAGCGCGTCCCGCCGATGTCGCATATCGGCGATCTTCGCGCCAACCGCTTCCGGCGAATCCCCATGCATCAGGTACGCGTCACACCTGGCCGCGATCAGATTCTTCGCCGTCTCCGATTCGCCGCCCGCATACAGCGTGGGACGCCCGTTCTTCGGCTGAACGGCTTTGGGAGTTCCGGTAAAGTTCCGCTGAGCCGCAGGCTTTGGGCTGAGGATGTTCTCCTGCACGTTATAAAGCGCGCCCTGGTGAGAATATCCCTGCTGCGCCCAGCACCCATCGAGCACGTCGATCCACTCGGCAGTCCGCGCATACCGCTGCTCATGCTCATCGAACGGGATTCCGTACTTGGTTGCTTCATCGCGCCACCACGACGACACCACGTTCAGCGAGAGCCGCCCGTTCGCGATGAGATCGACGTTGGCAGCCTGCTTGGCGAGCAACGCTGGGTTGTGAAAGGTAGGCCGCACCGCGACCATCAACTCCAGCTTTTCCGTCACTGCCGCAAGCGCCGCCGCCGTCGACCACGCATCGAGCGACGGGGCTTCGACGCCCTTGATGTCGTTCAGGTTGAGTTCGGCGATGAGAGTCAGGTCGAACGCGAGCTGCTCGGCGCGCTGTGCGAGCGTCCGGGTGTAAGTCCAGCTCGTCTCCATCTGCTCATCATCGAGATTGCGAAGCCACCCTCCAAAGACAGGGAGCCAAAATCCATAACGCATGGGGGTTCTCAGTTTCTTTCGTTCGTAATACGGCAAGAGCAGGGTTTTGCGGACTCTTCAGCGATTGTCAAAGCCATGATGTACGCGTTTTAGGCCCAAGGCGATCTCAGACGCACCCGTTAGAGGAGTCAAGACTAGACCGCAGCGAGAAGCGGCATCGTCTGCCCCGAGTTCGCTTGAGCAGCCTCTGCTTCGAGCCAGTCAACCAGTCTGGCGAAAGGGTCGAAGCCGATAACGTTTTTCCCATCGGCCACGAAGTTTGAGAGCGCGTTGGTGTCGTAATAGTAGCGTTGGCCATCGCGCGAATCGGTGATGTATTCGACGCCGCCGATGTCGATGCCGCTTGCGGCCATGATCTTTTCAACGTCGGAGATCACCTCGGCCGGCGGCGTGTAAGCTTCAACCGTAATGCCGGACTTCGGCGCGTCGATGGCGCACGCTGCGCGGTTCAAATCCACTCCTGACGAGGTGCGGCAGATGTCCGCGGGGCAAAGGTCGAAGGTCTCGCCGGTGATGTGGACTTTGATCGCGTAAAGGAACTTGCCGTTCAGCACTTCGACGCGGACGATATGCGAATCGAGTGCGGGGATAAACTCCTGAACGAGCGCCGTCGAGTCCATGCCGAGCGCGAGCGCATCCGGATCATCCGCGGGGAGTTTCGAAGCGGCTTCGAGCTGCGAAAGGTGGTCGAAGCGCTTCACGCCCGCTCCAGACCCTCCAATGTTGGGCTTGACCACAACAGGCCAGCGCAACCCTTCGGTCGCTGCCGGGGCTTGCGCGGCCCGATGGATGACGCGCGACTTGGGATAAGGCAGCGCGATTGATTCCAGCAGCGCCAATTGTCCAGCCTTCGACAGCTCAGAACGGTAGGCAGCGAGTCCGTTGAGGACGCGGACTCCACGGGATTCAAGATGCTCGAGAAAGCCGAGCGTGTAGAAGATCTGATCACCGTGCTCGCGGTTCCACGCAGACGGGCTCATGCGGTTGAAGACCAGCGCGTACTTCTTCTCGGGATGCTCTTCGGGCGACCAGGTGTGGTGCACGGCGGAGAGAGCGACATACGGAGTTCCGCGCCGGTCCAGCTCGGTGAAGAGAGGTTTGAACCAATTTGGCTGCTCGTAGTAGATGGCGATCGGAAGGTTAGGCATGCTGATCCTCTTAGATGAGCATAAAGGGCGAGACGAAGCACTGTAAAAGTGGATACTCGAATGCAAGCCGCTTGCAGGGCCAGGAGGCACACGGATTGACCAGGAAGATGCGGCTGCTGCCGCTGGTGGGCGCGACGTTCTTCATGGTCGCAGGCGGCCCGTATGGGCTCGAGGATGTCCTCGGCAAAGCCGGCTACGGCCGCGCGTTGCTGCTGCTGCTGTTCATCCCGCTGGTTTGGAGTCTTCCCACAAGCTTGATGGTGGGAGAACTGGCGAGTTCCATTCCGGAGGAGGGTGGCTTCTATGCATGGGTGCGGCGCGCGCTCGGCGAGTTCTGGGGATTTCAGGAGGCGTGGCTGTCGCTCGCTGCGAGCGTCTTCGACATGGCGATCTACCCGGTCACCTTTGAGCTTTATCTGGGCCAACTCGCACCCGCACTGACGGCAGGCTACCGCGGGTTGTTGTGGAAGCTGGCGGTGGTTGCCGCGTGCACGGTTTGGAATCTGCGAGGCGCGAAAGCCGTTGGACGCGGGTCGGTGTTGCTCGCGACCGCGCTGATGTCTCCATTCGTGATCCTGATCGGCTTCGGCCTCTGGCGCGGGTTCGTGCTGCATGCCGCAGGCGGCGGCCTTGGCGCCTTGAGCCCGCACGCGGCGGGCAGCGACACCCCAGACATGGCTGGGGCGATCTCGGTTTGCCTCTGGAATTACATGGGCTGGGATAACGCCTCAACCGTGGCACAGGAAGTCGACAACCCGCAGCGAACGTACCCGCGCGCCATGCTGATCGCGGCCGCATTGGTGGCAGCAACATATATTCTTCCGCTGGCCGCAGTCGCCATTGCGGGAATTCCTGCCGGCCAGTTCTCAACAGGGGCGTGGGTCGACGCCGCGAAACAGCTTGGAGGCGGGTCGTGGGGTCCATGGCTGGCGCTGGCGGTCGTCATCGGCGGCACGATGAATGGCGTTGGAATGTTCAACTCGCTGATGATGAGCTATACGCGACTGCCCTATGCGATGGCCGCGGATGGCTTGCTACCAGAAGTGCTGCTGCGAAAGACAAGCAACGCAGTCCCCTGGGTGAGTGTGCTGGTGTGCGCAGTGGGCTGGGCGCTCGCGTTGCAGATGTCGTTTGAACGGCTGATCTCGATCGACCTGGTGTTATATGGCGCGAGCCTGCTGCTCGAATTTATCGCGCTGGTGGTCTTGCGAGTAAAGGAGCCGTCACTGACCCGGCCATTTCGCATTCCCGGTGGGACGCCGGGCGCAGTGCTGACTGGAATCGGTCCGGCCGCTTTGATCGGATTTGCACTTTGGGCCGCCCGTGGCGAACGCGTCGCTGGGATGCCTGCGCTCGGCTTCGCCGCTTTGGTGGGAGCCGCTGGACCGCTGGCCTACCTGTTGGCGAGGCTGGTACGGCGACAGCGCCAGAGCTGACCTCCCGATGCCCACGAGCATCGGGAGGATCCGTTACAGCATTTATTTGTGGGGGACAGGTTTGGTTTCGGGATTCTTCTTGTTGTCGATGAAACGCTGTTCCGCTTCCTTCACCTTGTTGCAGGCGAACTCGGCGTCGCGCCATCCGCGCACTTCCACTCGCTTGCCTTCGAGATCTTTATAGATCGCAAAAAAGTGCGTGATTTCGCGGAGCATGTGCGGATAGATCTCTGAGAAGTTGTGGACGTCTTTGTAGCGCGGATTTCCCGTGCCCACGCAAAGCACCTTCTCATCGCCCAGGCCCTGGTCGAGCATCTCGAGCAAACCGATGGGACGAACTTCCATCACACAGCCTGGAAAAGAAGGGCTATCGACGAGCACCAACACATCGAGCGGATCGCCGTCATCGCCAAGCGTGGAGGGGATGAAGCCGTAATCGCCGGGATAATGCACGGGCGAGTAGAGGTTCCGATCGAGGCGGAATACGCCGAGTTCCTTGTCGTACTCGTACTTATTGACGCCTTCCTGGGGGATTTCGATGACTGCGTTGATGATCTCGGGGGACTTGGGCCCGACGGGCAATTCCAGGTAATTCGGCATGGGTGTTGGCATCTCTTCTCGCGGTGCAGATTTTTCGCTCAGACGACTTGGACGCTAAGGTCGCGCCGGATGAAGTGCGGATCGAAGCGATGCTCCAAGTCTATAATCAGAGACGATGAAAGCCCATGTTTATGTGACGTTGAAGCGGACGGTGCTGGATGCGCAGGGCCAGACGGTTGCCGATGCCTTGAAGCGGATGAACTACAAGGGTGTCGCGGACGTGCGGCAAGGCAAGTATTTCCTGTTGACGCTGGATGGAGCGTCTTCCAGTGAAGATGAGACGCGCGCCGAGGTGGACCGCATCGCTCGCGAAGTGCTGGTGAATCCTGTCATCGAGGAATACAGCTTTCTCCTGGAACCATAGTTGTAGCGACAAAGCCGAAGATGGGATTTAGGGCTCCAAAGTTCACCGTTACCTTGGGTTTGAAGCGGAGGTAATGCTTGCTCGGCATCTGCCGATACAAGCATTGCGCACTGCATCGAGTAAGCACCCAGGAGCCCCCCATGGCAAACACCCGACTCAACGTTTTCTCCGTCCGCGCTTTGATGACCTTTGCCCTGCTTGTCGCAGCACTCGGAGTCGCCCGGACGACGGAAGCACAGGCCTACTACACCGCCTCCAAATCCTTGAGCCTGTCCGCCTTCGGCGGAGTTAACTACTACCAGTCTGACTTCGGCAAAGACTACAACAAGAATTACACGAGCTACGTTGTGGGTACCGACGCTACCCATCAACTCGGGTCGTCTTTCGGCCTTTCGTTGGAACCACGTTACGGTCACGTCGCGGGTCCCGTCGACACGGAGGATTATTTCCTCGGCAATGTGAAGATCGAGAAAGCTATCCCTGCTGGACACTGGCTCCATCCCTACGGGATCTTCGGTGTCGGCTATGGCAAAATCCACGAGGGCAAGTACATCGATAACTCCATGCTCACCGCGTTCGGGGGCGGCCTCGACGTCGGTGTCACCCAACACATCGCTTTGAAGGCGGATTGGCAGTACCAGTTCTGGAATCTCGGTACACCGCACACTAGCTTCAATCCGCATGGCTATACGGCTGCTGTCGTCTACCGCTTTGGCGGTGGGTCTTTCCCGGGTTCCCGCTAACCAGGCCAGCTTGTTGAACGGGTGTTCAACCGCGTCGCCGTATCTTGATCCGACTATCACTGGCACGCCATGGTTTGACTCCATGGCGGGTCTTTGCAGGTTAGTTGTAGCGTTTTTTCAAAAATTGAAGGAAGATGAGTTCAGTCCGGCCCCTTCCCCCTGTCACTTGGGTTTGAAGCAGTTACGGAGCTCTGCCGGTTCCCGGCACGAGTCTTCGAACTGTATCTTGAACGCACCCGGGAGCACGCGCATGGAACGAAGGGTCAAGAACCTTTCTTCGTACCGAGGCTGGAACGTCGTTTTGCTGCTCATCGCTTTTGGGTGGATGGGACAAAGCGCCAAGGCGCAGGCCGGTTACGGGGCGACTCGTACCTTGAGCTTATCGGCCTTTGGCGGAGCGACAATCTATCAGCCTGACCTTGGGTCCGACTACAAGCAGAACAAGGTCGGTTACGCTTTTGGAGGCGGTCTGACCTACCACCTTGGGTCGCTAGGCTTTTCACTCGAGCCTCGATATGGTCACGTCCCCAGCAATTCCGGGTCGGAAACCTATTTTCTTGGGAACCTCAAAGTGGAAAAAGCGATGGGGCCCGGACACAGATTCCATCCCTACTCGCTTGCGGGGATCGGTTACGGAAGCATAAGCCATCCTGCGGGACACGGCGATAACTCGATCGTCTATGGGATCGGACCAGGTCTGGACTTCGATGTCACGCCGCACATCGCAGTAAAGGGTGATTTCATCTATCAGTTCTGGAATCTGGGAACTCCGCATAGCACGTTCAATCCTCACGGTTACACGGTGGCCGTCGTCTACCGCTTTGGCGATAATCGTTTCGGTCATCACCGCTAGTCTTCGGTCCCCGGTCAAAGTTTCACTGGCCACACTCGCAGTGCGTGGCTGGCGATTGGTCGCTCCAATTACCGGGAGTGAAGTGCTAGGCTCAGAGGTGAGGGATGAGCCTGGTTTTGAGCGATCAAGAGAAAGATTTGATAGGCGCACCCGCGCGCGGATTGCAGCCGGTCAGCGGCTCCAGCCGCTTTGTGCGCACGTGTCTGCGACAACCGGTGGATAGAACGCCTGTGTGGTTCTTGCGGCAGGCCGGACGTTATATGCCGGAGTACATGGCCGTCCGCAAGCACCACACACTGCTTGAAATCTGTCGCACCCCTGAGATCGCCGCCGAAGTGACGATTACTGCGGCCGAGCGACTTGGCGTGGATGCGGCGATCATCTTTGCCGATCTTCTGCTGCCCTTTACGCCTATGGGGGTCGACTTCGAATTTGTCGCCGGCGAAGGACCGCAGGTTCACACGCCCATCCGCACACTGGACCAGGTCAGGGCGCTTCGAACCGACCGGGCGGACGAGCTTGGCTACGTCGGCCAGTCCATTGAGCGCGTCGTCAAACACTTTGCGGCACCGCGCTCCGATGGCGACCAGCTTGGCATCATCGGCTTCTGCGGCGCGCCGTTCACTCTCGCAAGCTACATGATCGAAGGCGGCAGCTCTCGCAATTACATCGAAAGCAAGAAGATGATGTACGCCTCGGGAGCCGGAGACGCGGCGTGGCCGTTACTGATGGAGAAGCTGGTCGAGGTGCTGACTGGCTTCGCCCGGCAACAGGTGGAAGCTGGAGCGGATGTCATCCAGATCTTCGATAGCTGGGCTGGTTCGCTTTCGGTGCAGGACTATCGCGAGTTTTGCCTGAAACCCACAACCGAGCTCGTCGAGCGCGTCCGTGCGATGGGGGTGCCGGTGATTTACTTCGGCGTTGACACCGCTTCGCTGCTTCCGGCCATGCGCGAGACGGGAGCGGATGTCCTCGGGCTGGACTGGCGCACCCCGCTCGATGAGGGCTGGAAGGTTATCGGCCAAGGATGCGCGATCCAGGGAAATCTTGATCCGATCGCGCTGTTTGCGCCGGAAGAGGTACTGCACGCGCGAGTCGCCGAAGTGCTGCGGCTTGCGGGTGGACGCGACGGACATATCTTCAACCTTGGTCATGGCATCGTGCCGGGCACGCCGGTTGAAAACGTCATCAACGTGGTGAAGTGGGTGAAGGAGCTAAGCAGGCGATGAAGGCTGAGGTGGATGCAATCCTGCTGCTGGCGCATGGCACGCCCGATGTCCTGGGTGAGATGGCCGAGTACCTGAAGAAAGTGACTGGGGGCCGTCCTCTACCGGACTCGGTCGTGGAAGAGTTGCAGCACCGTTATGCTGAGATCGGACTGCGCGATGAGCCTTTGCCGGATGGTCCACCGCTGACCAGGTGGACACTCAAGCAGGGACGCATGCTTGGCGAGGCGCTCAAGGTGCCGGTCTACGTCGGGATGCGCAACTGGCATCCGTATATCGCCGACGTCGTCGAACAGATGCGCAACGACGGGGTGACGCGCTTCAAGGCGATCTGCCTTGCGCCGCAGAATTCGCGCACCAGCGTGGGCCTCTATCGGCGCGCCGCGGCTGAGGCAAGCGAAGGCCTTGAGATGGAGTTCGTCGCAGGCTGGAGCGAGCACCCTTTGTTAGCGAAGGCCTTCGCGCTGGAGCTTTGGCCCGCGTGGGCTGAGGCTTGTGCTGCGACCGGGACGCGTGTGCCCGTGCTCTTCACCGCGCACGCCGTTCCCTGCCGCACCATCATGTCGGGCACAGTCAGCAATCCCGCGAGTCCAAGCGGACGACCGGGTGCTCCAGTGCCTGCGGACGGCATTCAGAACTACGGTGCGAAGCAGACGCCCGATCCTTATCCCATCGAATGCAAGCGCACCGCGATGGCGGTCGCTGACGCGATGCAAGCGGTTGGCATGACCGATGCCGATTGGTTTTTTGCTTTCCAGAGCCAGGGTATCGCCGGTGCGCCTTGGATTGGGCCAACCGTGGAGGACACGCTCAAAGCGTTGGCAGCGGCAGGCCACAAGGGCGTCGTGATGCAGCCTGTCGGTTTTCTGTGCGACCACGTCGAGATCCTCTACGACATTGACATCGCGTTTACCGAATCCGCTCGCGAACTTGGCATGCAGCTGTGGCGGGCGAAGAGCTTGAACGATTCGCCTACGCTCATTGAGGCTCTGGCAGAGGTCGCGGCGGGTCAGTTCGCGGCCCAGGTTGATGAGGCTCCGGTGCTGGCGTGAGCTCTGCCACGATCGTCGGCGGTGGCATCGCCGGAGTGACGGCGGCATGGCAGTTGCATCGGCTCGGCGTCCCGTTCACGCTCTACGAAGCGTCCGGCCGTCTGGGCGGCACAGTCGAGACGATGCGACGGGACGGCTTCGTCGTCGAGTTAGGACCCGATGGCTGGGTATCGGATAAGCCCTGGGCGCGTGAGTTGGCGCTCGAGCTTGGGCTGGAAGAGGAGCTCATCGGCTCGAACGACGCAACCCGCGTGACCTATCTCTTGAGCGGCGGCAAGCTGCTCCCCATGCCCGATGGCATGCGCATGATGGTGCCGACTGATCTCGCTGCGCTGGAGACTTCTCCACTCTTCTCAGCCGAGGCGCGGGCCGCGTATGCCCAGGAACCGCAACAGGCCGAAGTGTTGAAAGCCGGTTCGCCTCTCGAAGACGAATCGGTAGCCAGTTTCGTTGAGCGGCACTTCGGTCGCGAGGTTCTGGAAAAGCTTGCGGCACCTCTCCTCTCAGGCGTCTTCGGGGGGGATGTTGCCAAACTCTCAGCCCGCGCCGTGATGCCGGTGTTCGTGCAGATGGAACGAGAGCATGGCTCGCTCATCATCGCGTTGCGCGCCAGTCAACGCACGTCTTCGGCGATGCCGATCTTCACAACGCTTCGGAGCGGCACGCAGACCCTCATCGACCGCATGGTTGCGGAGCTTCCGCCCACTTCGATCCGTCTGAACAACCCCATCGAACGCCTGGAACTGGACGGCGAAGTCCTCGTCGCAACCCCCGCTCATGTAACCCGCAAGCTGCTCGCGGAGGTTGCGCCTCGCGTCTCGGAGTTGCTGCAGATCGAGGCCAGTTCCGCAGTCGTCGTGGCCTTTGCCTTTGAGGATTGCTTCGAGCTACCCAGGGGCTTTGGCTTTCTTGTGCCTCCGGGAGAGGCGAGTTCTCTGCTCGCCGTGACCTTTGTCGACCAGAAATACGAAGGTCGAGCTCCCGCAGGTCGTCGACTGATCCGGGCATTCTTCGGTGGGGCGTCAGCTCCGGGAATCGCCGCGAAAAGCGATGGCGACATCGCCGCGCTGGCGTTTGCGGAACTCGAGAAGATTCTCGGCGCGTTGCCGGCACCGCTCTTTTCTCTCGTGCGCCGCTGGCCGCTGAGCTTGCCGCAGTACGCGGTAGGCCATCTTGAGAGAACCAGGGAGATACAACGGGTCGTGCTCGGGGTGAAAGGGCTGCACCTGTTGGGAAATGCCTATCATGGTGTAGGCCTGCCCGATCTCGTACGCGACGCGCGCGCGATGGCTGAGACCATCGCAAATCGGGACTAAGTGCAACCGAAGGGAAACGTCTGAGTATGTTCCCATGGTCCGCCTCGGTAGTGCCACAGGTCGAGGCCCTCGACGTGAACGTCGAAGGGTTGGAAAGCAGGCTGCAGGAGCGCCATGAGAGTGCGAGCTTGCTCTGGGGTGGCCTTGTTTTGAATCACGATATGCGGCTGAAATTTCTGGCGATCCTGCGGGGAGAGATGCAGCTCGAAAGCGCTGGAAAGCCGACGATGGAGCGCCTGGAGTTCGAGAGAAACCAACGTGTAGGCGACACCGCGTCCGAGCGAGCGAAGTCCCGTGACCTGCATCGGAAACGGCTGGATTGAGCCCGCTGCGGAGTGCAGATCGTTGCTGATCTCGGGCGTGTCCGGCAGAGTGTGGAAGAGCGTGAGGTGAGCCGGGATGAGATTGCGCTCAGGTGGAAAGTAACGCTGGCGCATCTGGTCGAAGTGAGCCTGGGATATCGGATCGACGCGCAGGGTGAGGATGTTTGTCATGTTCGAGAGGACAACAGCGAGTGCTTTCTGACGCCGGACGGGCGGTGCTGTGCGCGACTGACGCTTCGACTACTTGCGCTTCCAGCGCACGCCGTCTTTGCTGTCTTCAATGAGGATGCCTTTTTCATCGAGGTCTTTGCGGATGGCATCCGCGCGCGCAAAGTTCCGCGTTTTCTTGGCCTGCGTGCGCTCAGCCACGAGCGCGTCGATCGCCTCGTCCGTCAGGGCAAGCGTGGCGGCCAGGGTTTGATCGAAGGTGAGCCCTTCGCGTTCGGCCCATTCGAGCGCCGAGCGCGTCATTGCGGCATCCTTATCTTCGAGGATCGCGAAGACAGCGTCGAAACGTGCAAGAACGTCTGCAATTTCGCGAGCATTCCCGGCATAGAGTTTCCCTTGATCGGCAGCCGTATTCGCGGCACGAACGAGATCGAAGATGGCGGCACGGGCTTCCGCGGTGTTGAGATCATTCATCAGCGATGCCGTATATTCGGCACCAGCCTTCGCCGTCAGCGCGGCGAGTTCCTCGTTGTGACCTTCCGCAAAACTACCGGCCATCCGGGCAGCAAAGGTGCGCAGACGATCCACGGCGTTCGTCGATTCCGTCAGCCCATCCCAGGTGAAGTTAAGTTGGTGCCGATACGGTACGGACATCAGCAGAAAGCGGATAGCCGAGGCGCGATATCCCTTCAGCAAAAGGTCGCGCAGGGTGAAGAAGTTGCCCTCCGACTTTGACATCTTCTTGCCTTCGACCAGCAGAAAGCGGACGTGCATCCAGTGCCGCGCAAACATCTCGCCGGTGGCTGATTCCGACTGCGCGATCTCGTTTTCGTGGTGCGGAAACATCAGATCTTCGCCGCCGGCGTGAAGGTCGAACGAGGCACCCAGGAAGCGGGTGGCCATGGCAGAGCATTCGATGTGCCAACCGGGGCGTCCCGGGCCGAGAGCCGTTTGCCAGCAGTGCTCGTCGCCTTTGACAGCCTTCCAGAGGGCGAAGTCACGGGCATGGTCCTTATCCTGGTCGACATCGATGCGGGCGCCGTCCTCGATGCCTTCTAGATCCTTGCCGGACAGCTTGCCGTACTCCGGAAAACGCTCGATCCGGAAGTACCAGCTCCCGTCTTCCGCCTGGTAGGCAATGTCCTTCTTGTGGAGTTCTTCGATCAGCGAGACCATCTCGGGGATATGTTCAGTGGCACGTGGCAGCAGTTCAGGATGCTCGACGCCGAGGGCGTCCATATCCTCGAGGAATGCGGCTTCAAACTTGTGGGTATAGGCGCGTAGCGATTGGCCGGCAGCAGCGGCGTTCCGGATGATCTTGTCGTCGACGTCGGTGATGTTCATGACGTGGCGGACGGGGATTCCGGCCAGTTTCAGGATTCTTCGCAGTACATCGACGTGGATGAAGGTGCGGAAGTTGCCGATGTGACCGTAGTCATAGACGGTGGGGCCGCAGGCGTACATGCGCAGGGTTTCGCCGTCGGAGGGCAGCAGGGCTTCGACGCTGCCGGAAAGGGTGTTGAAGAGGTGGAGGGTCAATTCAGGTCTCAGGAGCATTCTAGCGGATCGGTTTTGGGGGCTTCGTACCCCCCCTATATGATTGTACTGAAATTATTCATTTTATTGGGGTTACACAACAGGCTTATATGCCATTTGCACCATCCGTTAGGCAAAAGCGGAGGGACGATTTGAGGTCAGCCGAGCTTGAGCTGGGGGGCGGCGGACATCGACTCCGGCGCCTGTTCCTGGCCGAGAAAACGTGGCCAAGCAGCGGCGGCGATCATCGCGGCATTGTCGGTCGAGAGGGAGATCGATGGAAAGGCGATGGGCAGGTTGCGCTCCGCGGCAGCGGCGGTGAAGCGTTGACGGAGTTCCCGGTTGGCGGCGACTCCGCCGGAGACGAGCAAGCCGCGAGCGCCGAATGCTTCGGCGGCGGCGAAGGTCTGGCGGATCAGGTTTCCGATGACGGCGGACTGGAATGAGGCGATCAGGTCGAGGGCCTGCTGGTCGCAGAGGGTAGTCGCTTCGGAGGGTTTCAGATCGGGGTTGGCAGTCAGCGACTGGCGGCGCATCTCGATGGACGCTGCAAGCTGGTGCGTCTGGGTGTAGCGCAGGACGGCGGTTTTGATCCCGGAGAAGGAGAAATCGAAGCGAATGTCGTCGTCCGCCGTGGCGTCCTGCGGGTTACGGCTCGGCTTGATGGCGTGGAAATTAAAGGAGACGGCGGCGGGATTACCGTGCGGAGCGAGGGCGTCGATCCACGGACCGCCGGGGTAGCCCAGGCCGAGAAGCTTGGCGACTTTGTCGAAGGCTTCGCCGGCGGCGTCGTCGACCGTGCGGCCGACGTTTTTGTAGGTCCAGGCTTGATGCTGGTAGGCGAGATAGAGGTGGGTGTGGCCGCCCGAGACGACCAGAGCCAGAAGCGGTGCGGTCGGGGCACCCGGAGCTTCGTTCAAGACGCTGGCGGATTCCAGCAGAACGGCGTGGATGTGGCCTTCGAGGTGGTTGATCGCGATGAGCCGCTTGTCGAGCGCGAAGGCGAGCGCTTTCGCGTAGAGGATGCCGACCAGCAAGGCTCCGGCGAGTCCCGGGCCTTCGGTCACGGCGACGGCGTCGAGATCGGCGAACGCGACGCCAGCCTCCGCGATGGCTCGGTGGACGACTGGGACGATGTTGCGAAGGTGCTCCCGCGAGGCGAGTTCCGGGACGACTCCGCCGTAGAGCGCATGCAGCGCGATCTGCGAGGCGACGACGTTCGAGAGTACCTCAGGCGTTGCCGAGCCGGGCGAAAAACGAAGGATAGCCGCGGCGGTCTCGTCGCAACTGCTTTCGATGCCGAGGATCAGGCGGGATTTTTGTGCGACGGGCATTGCTCGTTTCATTCTATGGAAGGCAGCCGGTACGCGCGGAACCTGTCCGTGGATTCGGTACCGACGTTATAGGACGGTACGACTTGGGTGCAGAGCATGGCGCGATGGTGGGATTTCGGCTGCGGCGGGGTCCGGCTACCGTGAAAGCATGATATCTCGCCGTAAAGACGTGCAGAGTATTCAGGACGCGATCGGCGTTCGGGTAAGATCCGTTGCGGTGGGTAACGCGATGCGGCGGATGAGGACTCCAGCACGAGTCGCCCCCCAGGCTCCGCCGGCGCTGTTCCTGGTGAAGTCGGGTGCGACGTTCCCGGGGCCGGTCGCGGTGAGCGGCCGGACGGAGAAGAAGGAACGGAAGCAGAAGGGTACCGTCACGCAGTCTGGCCAGGTGATTCCGTTCAAAGTTCCTTCCAGCCACAAAGAGCATGAACAGTTGCTCGGATTGATGGCCGCCCTGGGGCCGCTCCTGTGGTTCGGGCACAAACTTCTAGTGTGGCTGAAGCTTTTCTAACGGCACGGCCTGCCACCGATCTGATGGATTGAACCGGTAGAGACGGATAGGACAAGACCAAGAACGGTTTGGACCAGGCGGGCTGTTTTCTGTCTGAGTCCGGATGCCGTCCGTTGGTCCGGTTTCGTGTTGGTCCCTGGGAAGACTTCCGGTTTAGGCTGGAGGGATGGGCTGGGAGTTGCAGGATTCGGCGGGGTTGCGGGCGGCACGTGGAGTGGCGGGCCGACTGCGTGAGGGTGGATTTCAGGCTTACTTTGCGGGCGGCAGCGTCCGGGATCTCCTACTGGGTTTGCCGGCAAAAGACTTCGACGTCGCGACGAGCGCGACGCCCGACGAGGTGCTGCGCGCCTTCGCGGACTACAAGGTGCACGAGGTGGGAGCGCACTTTGGCGTGATTCTGGTGGTATGGGAGGGCGTGGCGATCGAGGTTGCGACGTTCCGGCACGACGGGGTCTATCTGGACGGGAGACGGCCGGAAACCGTGCGGTTTTCGACGGATGCGCGAGAGGATGTTGTGCGGCGGGATTTTACGGTCAATGGGATGCTGCTGGATCCTGCGCTGATCGAAGATGAATCTGCCGAGATTCCAGATGTGGCCGCAGATCCTTCGACTGCGCCCGGGATGACAAGTTATTCGAGGGTGCGGGTGCCGGACGAAGCGGTCCTGGACTACGTCGAGGGGCGTGCCGACCTGGCGGCAAAGCGGCTGCGCGCGATCGGCGAGGCCGGGCTGCGTTTTGAGGAAGATAAGCTGCGGATGTTGCGCGGGGTTCGCTTTGCGGCACGGCTTGGGTTTGAGATTGATTTGCAGACCCTCGCGGCGATGCGTCGATATGCCCCGGAGATCGGCCAGGTCTCGCAGGAGCGGGTTCGGGACGAGCTGACGCGGATGCTGACGGAAGGCCATGCGCGCCGGGCGTTTGAGCTGCTGGACGTGACGGGGCTGCTGCCGTTTGTGCTTCCCGAAATCGCGAAGATGAAAGGCGTTGAGCAGCCACCGCAGTACCATCCCGAAGGCGATGTCTGGATCCACACGCTTATGTTGCTGGAGCAGCTTCCGGCAGGCGTCTCGTGCGAGCTGGCCTGGGGTTTTCTACTGCACGATGTGGGCAAGCCTGCGACGTTTCAGCCTCCGGACCCGCGCAAGCCGGGTGATCGCATCCGCTTCAACGGGCATGTCGAAGTAGGGGTTCGAATCGCGGAGGTGCTGCTGGCACGGCTGCGGTTTTCGAATGAGGCAACGGCGCGGATCGTCGCGTTGATCAAGCACCACATGCAGTTTGGCGATGTGAAGGCGATGAAAGAGTCGACGCTGAAACGCTTCATCCGCATGCCGAGGTTCGACGAGCACCTGGCGCTACACCGGGCGGATTGCCTGTCGTCGCATGGGGACCTGAGGCTTTGGGAGTTCGCAAAGGCGGCTTACGAGGCAGACGAGCCCGCAGCGACGCGGCCAAAGTGGCTGGTGACGGGTAAGGAGCTGATCGCAGCGGGGTATCGGCCAGGGAGCGCGTTCAAGGCGATACTGAGAGCGGTGGAGGATGCGCAGTTGGAAGGGCGGATCGGATCGGTGCAGGAAGGATTGGACCTGGTCCGTCGGGACTTTGGAGACGCGAAGGCATAACACCGAGGACACGGGTCTCGAAGGTGATCCGTGTCCTCGGCGTTAAGCCATTCGTCTAGGGGTGCTCTGCCAGGAACTGGTTGATCTCGGCATACTCCTGCTCGGTAAGCCGGAAGGTCGCGGCGGCAAGCGTTCCGTCGACCTGCCTGGCGCTGCGCCCGCCGACAATCGCAGCCGTGATGGCCGGATTGTGCAACGTCCATGCGATGGCGACGACGCCTGCGTTGACCTCGTGTCTCTGCCCGATCTGTTGGAGCAGGTCGGCGACCTGCAGGTTGCGGGTCAGCAAGGGCTCCTGGAACTGCTTGGCGTTGCGACGGAAGTCGTCCCTGGGCATGTTGGCGACGCGGTCTTTAGTCATCGCGCCGGTCAGCAGGCCGGAGTGCATCGGCGCGTAGTTGATCACGCCGATCTTGTTCTCCAGGCAGAACGGCAGAATCTCCGGCTCGGCCGAGCGATTGATCATGGAATACGGCGGCTGCAACGAGGTGACGGGCGCGATTTTCTGCGCGCGCTTGAGCTGTTCGACCGTGAAGTTGGAGGCACCAAGATAACGGACCTTGCCCTGTCGCTGCAGCTCGGCCATGGCGGCCCAGCCTTCTTCAAGTTCTTCGTTTGGCTTGGGCCAGTGAATCTGGTAAAGGTCGATGACGTCGAGCTGCAGGCGGCGGAGCGAGTCTTCGACCTCGCGATGGATCTGCTTGAGCGAGTTAGTGATGTTTTTGGTCTCGTCCCAGACCATGCCAGATTTGGTGAAGACGTAAGGTTTGTGCGAGGAAGACTTGATCGCCCTGGCGACAACTTCTTCGGAGTGGCCGAGGCCGTAGACAGCTGCCGTATCGATCCAGTTGACCCCGGCGTCGAGTGCGCGATGGATCGCCTCGATTGAGTCGCTGTCTTCCTGATGGCCCCAGGAGAACTGCCAGTCCGCACCGCCGATGGCCCAGGCGCCGAAGCCGATGGAGGTGAGTTGAAGGTCGGAGTTGCCGAGTTGCTTGAGGGTGCCAAGTTGGGCGGGGGTTTGAGTGCTCATGCGGGATAGGATGCGCGGTGGCATCCTAGGGAGCATGAGGAAGGCAATTGTAGTTGGGGCAGGGATGGCGGGGCTGGCTTGCGCGCGGACGCTGGCGGAAGCTGGGTGGTCGGTGACCGTGCTCGAAGCGAGCGACCGGGTTGGCGGACGCATCCGGTCTGTGCGCGATGGGGACGTGGTGGTGGAGCTGGGCGCGGAGTTTGTGCATGGGCGGCCTGAGGATCTTTGGGCGCTGATCGAAGAGGCCGGGCTGGAAACGTATGAGCGGACCGGCGCGTTTTTGACGCGGGAGGATGGTGAGTTCGTCGCGGAGGATGACTCTGACGATGAGGTGCTGGAGGGGCTGGAGTCATTTGCCGGGCCGGACTGTGGATTTGCCGAGTATGTGGAGCGGGTGGGGCTGAGCGAGGAGGAGAAGCAGGCGGAGATCGGGTACGTCGAAGGATTCAACGCGGCGGATGCGCGGGAGGCTTCGGTGAGGGCGCTCGGGGTGCAGCAGGAGGCGGAAGATGCGATTGAGGGGGATCGCATGTGGAGGCTGGTGGATGGCTACTCCGGGTTAGTCGATTTTCTAAAGGACAAGGTTGAGGCGGCGAGTGGGAGCCTGTTGGTGGGGGCGAAGGTCTTGCGGGTGGAGTTTGGTGCCATGCGCACTGCACGCGCAGGAGTCGCAAAGGGTGCGAAGGTTTCGGTTGCGGATGGAAGGGTTTTCGAGGCGAATGCCTGCGTCGTGACGGTGCCGCTGGGAGTTTTGCAAGCGGGCGTGCTGGAGTTTCCCGACGAAGCTGAGGACGTCCTGCAGGCGGCGCGACGGATGCGGATGGGCATGGTCTGCCGGTTCACCCTGGTGTTCAAGGAGCGGCTGTGGCCCGAGGAGATGAGCTTTGTACTGGCGCGGGAGTCGGTGCCGGGAGTCTGGTGGACGGCACACCCACACGAGAGCCGGAGTCTTACCGGGTGGGTCGGGGGTCCAAAGGCGCAAGAGCTTCTGGCGCTAAGCGCAGCGGAACTGCGGGAGCGGGCGATGGCGTCGGCAGCGGAGGTGCTTGGGATGAACGCGGCAGCACTGCGCGACGGCCTGGTCGGCTTCCATACGCACGACTGGACCGCGGATGAGTGGACGCGGGGCGCGTACTCGTGGGTGCCGGTCGGTGGTCTGGATGCATCGCAGGCGATGTGCGAGCCGGTTGCGGATACGCTCTACTTTGCGGGAGAGCATACGGACACGACGGGCCACTGGGGAACCGTTCATGCGGCGTACCGAAGTGGGCTGCGGGCGGCCAGGCAGGTCCTGGACCGTGCGAATACCGGCGGCGAAGCGGACTAGAGCGGCGCGACAGGTTTACTCTCATGGGGAGTGGAGCATCTGACAGCTATGGTGATTACGAAGTCGCTTCTGAACACGCCGGCGGATACGACGCCGAACACAACGATCATGGTGAACGGGCGCGGAGTGGGCGCTCATGTGGGCGACGCGCTGATCGAGGCGCTCAATCGCGATGCGGCGGCGCAGCAGAAGAACCAGGTGCCGCAGGTCTGCTACCTGCAGCAGATGGGGCCGATCCAATCCTGCGATACCTGCATGGTGAAGGTGGATGGCAAGCTGGTGCGCGCGTGCGGGACACAGGTTTCCGCGGAGATGGGGCGCATCGAGACCGAAGGATACGAGGTCGATGTGGCGCAGCGCGAGGCCTTCGACCGCATCCTGCAGAATCACATGCTGTACTGCACGGTGTGCGACAACAATAACCAGAACTGCACCATCCACAACACGGTTGCCGAGCTGGACGTGAAGCATCAGGCCAGGGAGTATTGCGAGAAGCCGTACGAAAAGGATATGTCGAACCCGTTCTATCGCTACGACCCGCAACAGTGCATCCTGTGCGGGCGCTGCGTTGAAGCCTGCCAGAACGTCCAGGTGAACGAGACGTTGACCATCGACTGGGAGTCGGCGCATCCGCGCGTGTTGTGGGATGGCGGCGAGAAGATTGAAGGGTCGTCGTGTGTGAGCTGTGGGCATTGCGTGACGGTGTGCCCGTGCAATGCGCTGATGGAAAAATCCATGCTGGGGCACGCGGGTTATCTGACGAACATTCCCGCGAAGACGCTCGACGACATGATCGAAGTCGTCAAAGGCATCGAGCCGCCGATCGGCTATGGGCCGATCCTTGCGCTCAGCGAGATGGAAGCGGAGATGCGCAAGGAGCGCGTCAAAAAGACGAAGACGGTCTGCACCTACTGCGCGGTTGGCTGCAGCTTCGATGTGTGGACGCGCGATCGGCACATTCTGAAGATTGAACCGGCACACGGTCCGGCGAATGGGATCTCGACCTGCATCAAGGGCAAATTCGCGTGGGGGCATGTCAACTCCGATGACCGGCTGACGCAGCCGTTGCTGCGGGTGGGCAACGAGTTCGTGCCGGTTTCGTGGGAAAAGGCGCTCGACGTGATCCAGGAGAAGTTCACGGCGATCAAGAACGAGCATGGGCCGGATGCGCTCGCGTTCATTGCGTCTTCGAAGACCACAAACGAAGAGAGCTACCTGATGCAGAAGCTGGCGCGGGCGGTCATTGGGACGAACAATATCGATAACTGTGCGCGGTACTGCCAGAATCCAGCGACCACGGGATTGCAGCGGACGGTCGGGTATGGCGGCGACACCGGGTCGATTGCGGATATCGAAAAGGCCGGTCTGGTTTTTATTGTTGGGGCGAACCCGGCGGAGAACCATCCCGTCCTCGCCACCCGCGTCAAGCGTTCGCACAAGTTTCGCGGGCAGCGTCTGATCGTGGCTGACTTGCGCAAGCACGAGATGGCCGAACGCGCTGACATCTTCTTCCGTCCGAACCCTTCGACCGATGCGGTGTACCTGACGGCGATGGCGAAGTACATCGTCGATCACAAGCTGGCGAAGTTCGACTTTATTGAAAAGCACGTGAACAAGTTCGAGGAGTTCAAGGCCGCGCTCGAGCCGTACACGCTCGAATACGCCGAGCAGGTCACCGGAGTTCCTGCGGCTACCATGATCACCGTGGCCAACGAGGTCGCGGCCGCGGATGGTTGCTGCATCCTCTTTGCGATGGGCGTGACCCAGCACTGTGGTGGGTCCGAAACCGCGACAGCCATCTCGAATCTTCTGCTGGTCACGGGCAACTACATGCGTCCCGGGGCCGGAGCCTACCCTCTCCGCGGCCACAACAACGTGCAGGGCGCGAGCGACTTCGGCTCCATGCCCAACGTCTTCTCCGGCTATCAGAAGATCGACGATGCCGAGATTCGCGGTCGCTTTGAAGCAGACTGGGGCGTCACCCTTCCCACCACGACCGGCAAGGATAACCACCAGATGATCGACGCGATTCTGGATGGGAAGCTTAAAGCGCTTTACATCAAGGGCGAGGACACGATCACCTCCGACTCGAACGCCGGCTACGTGGGCGAGGCGCTGCGGCAGCTTGAGTTCCTCATCGTGCAGGACATCAACTTCTCCGAAACCTGCGCCTATGCTGACCTGGTTCTGCCCGCCGCAACATCGCTCGAGAAGGACGGCACCTTCACCAACACCGAACGCCGCATCCAGCGAATTTACAAAGCGATGGAGCCGCTTGGCGAGTCCAAGGCCGACTGGGAGATCATCCAACTCATCGCCAACCGCATGGGCGG
The DNA here is from genome assembly GCA_963693075.2 of uncultured Granulicella sp. GTDB lineage: Bacteria > Acidobacteriota > Terriglobia > Terriglobales > Acidobacteriaceae > Edaphobacter. The sequence continues at coordinate 81,716 of CAXMMP010000002.1, forward strand.
CAACTGGAAGTACAAGCACCCCAGTGAAGTGATGGACGAGGTGGCTCGGCTGACACCGCTGTTCGCCGGAGTGAGTTACGAGCGGCTGGAAGGCTATAACAGCCTGCAGTGGCCCATTGCCAAGGACGGCACAGATTCACCTCTACTCTTCACCGAGAAGTTCCCCTTCCCGGACGGCAAGGCGCGTTTTCACCCCATCGACTACATGGCTCCTTCGGAAGAGACGACCGGCCTCTACGATCTGCACCTCAACAACGGTCGTCTGCTCGAGCACTTCGAGCAGGGTTCGATGACCGGGCGCACCCCTGGTATTCACGAGATTACGCCCGACAACTTCGTCGAAGTCTCTCCTGAGCTTGCTGCCGAACGTGGCGTGAAGAGCGGAACCTATGTGCATCTCACGTCAGCCTACGGTCGTGTGAAGGTGCAGGTGCTGGTCTCGGATCGGGTGCAGGGCAAACAGCTTTATATGTCCCTGAATTCGGTCGAAGAGCCGGTCAACAAGCTCACCAGTTCGCACGTCGATCGGACGACGCATACCCCCGCTTACAAGGAAACGGCCGTATCTATGACCGTTCTGGGAGAAGGCAAAAACCCACTCCCGCGCAGCAACTTCCGCTGGGGCACACGTCACCCGCAGACCGGCGTCGAGATCGAACGCAAGTGGGCTCAGCCGGGCTATCACCTGCCCGGAACGCTTGCAAGCGACAAGCTGGTACAGATCAAGAGCACGACGGTTTGAGGCAGCAGCGAGTAGCTAGGTGCTAGCTTTCAGCCATTCGCTGTTATCACTACCGAGGCCAGTACGACCCTTACGCAGATAGAAGCTGACAGCTAAAAGCTAGGAGCTAATTCCATGGCAAATCCGCTAAGTTTCAAACCGAAGGTCGATCCCAAGCTCGAGTTGCAGCGTCAGTTGGAGGCCGCACCGCTCGAGAACGCCGAGGCGCTCCTCGTCGCCTACGATATTCTCAAGACCGCCCACGCTAACGGCACGCTGGACCTCGTCAACGGTCTCGTCGGCGGGCGCGACATCATCGCCGCCAAGGTCGCCGAGTACGCCAAGCTGCCCGGCGGCATCGCTGCGATTCGTAACCTGCTGGCTCTCTCGAAGATTCTCATGGCGCTCGATCCGGAGACGCTCGATGAACTCACCAAGGCCGTCACGACGGCCACCGGGCAGCATCGCGCCGAGACGAAGCCGCCTTCGCTGTGGGCACTCGCCAAACGAGCCACTAGTGAAGACGCGCGCCGCGGATTGTCGTTTATGACGCTGGTGCTGAACGCGGTGGGGAAGAGTCTAAAGGCTACGCCGCAGACGGCTGAGAAATAAATTCCGCAAAGGGTCAAGGGATATATGCAGAAGCTGCTGGCCGTGGGTTCTCTTGCCTTGCTGTGCGCCTGCCGAGCCTTCGGACAGGTGCCTGTCGCTTCTGCCGCACCCCCCACTCCGCCTCCTGCCGCGCCCCAGTTGTCGCCTGAAGCCGCATACGAGCAGTCGGTACGGCCGCTCGAAATCGTACGCCGCTCCATGGCCAACTGGTCGGACAGCGAAGTCGGCGCATTCGCCGTTTCGATGAAGAAAGCCGGCGTTGAATGCCTGGCGCGCAAGCCCGAGCAATTCACCGGGGACGACCTCATCTCGTACGCGAAGCTCTGCTCGCTTGGCCAGAAGTGGGAGGTGATGGGCGCCGCTGCGGGCCTTTACATCGACAGCAACGACGTGAAGAAGCCGCAGCTTGCCACGGCCTACGGGTTCAAGCTGGAAGCCGAACTGCACGCCCAGGACCTGACTGGCATCGTGGGAATTCACCAGGCCATGATCATGTCGCTCCCCTACGACGCCGTGGTGGAGACGGTCTCGAACGAGGCTCTCGCCTATCTGCAGCTTGCCTTCACCAATGACGCGCTCGGCATCCTGGCCTCACGGCAGACCTCGATTCTGGAAGAGCTAAAGAGCGCCAAGCCTCAGCTTCCGCGTCACTCCCTGTATGCCGACGGACTCGCCAAGGCGGCGCTCGAGCAGTACGCCGGCAAGCCCGACGAGGCCGACGTAACCGTTGCGGAACTCGATGCAGCCCTGGCTGCGGGCGCACCCTCCGGGCTCGCGCCCGACGATGCGATTCCGGTCCAACTGGCGCGCCAGCAATACGCGTTGCTGGGTAAGTCCCTGCCAAAGATCCAGTACGAGATCTCGCTGAAAGACATTCGCGAAAAGGCTCGCATCAACGAAGACCCAGGCGCGGCGACTGCCCTTCTACTCTTCCCCGACTGGTGCGCGCAGTGCGTGCGCATGGCTCCTGATCTGTGGGACGTACTGGGCCGGATGGGCCCGAAGGATATCCGCGTCTACGGTCTCGTCGCCGAGACGTTGCCGGATAAGGCCAAGCTGCTGACCGCCCAGATGAAGCCGATGGGACCACCCCCTGCCGACGCCCCTCCACGCTCGCCGTCGGAGTTGATGCTGCACACGCCGGTTCTCGTCGTTCCAACGGAGACGCTCGCGACCTTCGCCGCGGCCGACTATCCTTTCCTCATCGTCGTGGATCATAGTGGCGTAGTGCGGTTCGCCGCGCCAGCGCCTGAGTCAGTCTTGCAGCCGGGTGACTTTCTGGATCGGGTTGTGGAGCATGTCGCCGAGCAGTGGCCGAAGCCGAAGCGGAAGGATTGAACGATGAGCGCCGAGATTCGCGAACTGATTTTAGAAGGCTATACAGCTCGGCGAGAGAGCCGGAGTGACCGCGCGAGAGATCTCTTTTCTTCCGCGACCGCGCTCGCGATCGATGCGGGCGACAAAGACTTACAGGTAGACGCATTGCGCGGTTGGGCGAACAGCGAAAGCGATCTTGGTGACCTGGAAGCAGCCGCCGAACGCTATCACGAGGCGATCACCCTGCTGCGCGAGATGGATGACCCCTTGAGGCTCGCCCAGACTGTGCGACACCTCGGCGACGTCACGCGAAAGCAGAAGCGCATGGAGATGGCGGTCGGCTGCTATAACGAGGCGATCGGCATCTACCGGTCTAACGAAGGGACGCTTCCTCTCGACCTGGCGAATGCGCTGCGCGGGTATGGTCTGCTCCGCGAAGACCTTGGCGATCTGGCGGCGGCTCGGTTGGTATGGGACGAGGTGTTGAAGCTTTATACCGAAGCCGGTGTCCAGCCAGGGATCGACGAAGCAGAGCGGCGTCTGCATGCGTTAGCGACCACCGTGCCCTGATCGCAGGCGGCCACCGCTCAGCGACGGAACGGTGCTTCGCGCGTGTGATTAACTATTCAGGTGACGACTGCAAACCATACGTTCCGTATCGGGTCGATCGAAGTCGGCCGAGGCAAGCTGTTTCTGATCGCGGGGCCATGCGTCCTGGAAGGCGAAAGCCATGCACGAGGGCTGGCGGACGCGATCCAGAAGATCACCTCCAGCCTCGATATCCCGTATATCTTCAAAGCGAGCTACGACAAGGCTAACCGCACGAGCATCCGGAGCTTTCGCGGGCCGGGGCTGGTCGAAGGCGCTCGCATCCTGAGGGCGATTGCAAGAGATACGGGGCTGCCCGTTCTGACAGATGTCCATACTCCTGAGGACTGCGCGCGATTGTCGGAAGCCGTCGGAGACGTGGAACTCGTCTTGCAGATTCCAGCATTCCTCTGCCGCCAGACCGATCTCCTCATCGCTGCCGCCGAGACCGGCCGCGCCATCAACATCAAAAAGGGACAGTTCGTCGCGCCCCCAGATATGAAGCACGCTGTCACCAAGGTTCGCGAAAGCGGCAACGACCGCGTCAGTCTGTGCGAGCGTGGAGCCAGCTTCGGCTACAACAATCTGGTGGTCGACATGCGCGGTCTGCCCATCATGCGGGAGTATGCGCCGGTCGTCTTCGACGGCACTCACTCGGTCCAAACACCGTCCTCAGCCGGAGGCGTCAGCGGCGGCCAGCCGGAGTTCATCCCGGTCCTGGCACGGGCCGCCGTTGCAGCCGGCATCGACGGAGTCTTCCTTGAAGTCCACGACAACCCAGCAGTGGCGAAGAGCGACGGCGCAAACGCGCTACGGCTCGATAAGCTGAAGACCGTGCTGGATGAGCTGTTACGAGTGCATCAAGCCGTAACTTCCTGACATAAGCATAAAGACAATTGCGCCCCGATCACGGGCGGCGACCACTTCGTGTGGTGTCGGCGCGTCGAGCGCCAGTGCCGACCGACGGGAGGAGCGACACGAAGTCCAGGACGGCCCGAAGTCCAGGACGGCCCGAAGTCCAGGACGGCCCGAAGGGCAAAAAAACGGCCCCTCGTGTGAGGGGCCAATCTGCCTTGGTTCTCTCTGGTTAGGAGAGATCTATGCGGATGCGCTCGTGATAGGGCGGCACCTCGCAATCTTGGAAAACTACTTGGTCGACGGCACCGAAGAGGTTCCGGTGGTGGGTGTCGAGCTGGCTGCCGGGGTCGAACCATCCGTGCCCATCGTGGCCAGGCTGTTGTGCAGCACGGTCACGCGAACGCCGTTGGTAAGCGGCTTCTCGGTGGCGTCGGTCGAAGCAACCTGCGAGGAGGACGCCTTGCCGAGCCCTGTGCGGTAGATCCGATAGACCGGAACCTGGTGCGCGGTGACCAGGTAGCGGACGACCGAGTCGGCCATGGTCTGCGATGGAGCAACACCGGCGCGGCTGTAGCCCTGCACTTCGACGATGTAACCCTTCTCGTTTGCGAGCGAGGTGGCAACCGTGTCGAGGTCAGCCTTCTGTTTGGTGGTCAGCGTGGTGCGTCCCTTGTAGAAGGGCATCGAGGTCGAGCTGACCGTCTGGTACTGGTCGAGGTTCGAGACAGTGCCGTTCAGAGCGGTGGTGCGTCCGTTGGCCGCGACCGCGGTCGAGTTGGCGGCGTCCGCCCGGGTGGAAGCGTCGGTCGCTTTGGCGTCGGCTGCCTGGGCGGCGGTCATCGCCTTGCCGATGCCGACGGTGGCGCGCGCATCCACATCCTTGATGTCGTTCGCGTTCTTCGCCTGAAGCTGATCGAGCTCATTGGTCCGGTCGCGGATCGGGTCGACCTGGCGTTTTACCCACTTCTTCCGGGCCATGGGGTTCATGTGTCCCCAGAAACCTTCGTGGCTGGTGTTCTCAAGCGGCTTGCCGGTGGCGTAGGTACTCGAGTTATCGGGGTTCATCGAGCCATTGGCGTTGGCGGGCGCAGTCTGCGCCGGGGTGGCGGTCTGAGCGGGAGTGGATTGTGCGATGGCGGAGCCAAGGGCACCGGCGACAAAGAGTCCTGCTGCGCCAAGTAGTTGGTAAGTCTTCAGATTCTTCATTCAAATCCTCCTGGGCGGCCTTTTGGTCTGAGAGAAGGCTCGCGACGGAACTTCAGTGCCGTTCCGGTGCATACGATAGTGCAAACACCGTGCCAAACAAGAGTATGCTGCAAACAAAAGGCTTACGAGGGTTTCAATGATCCGCTCCCAGCCTGGACGCGAAGAAACGAAGCGATCTGCTGGGAAGTTTTGGGCAGTGCAGGCAAGCGGTGACGGCTGGCTGACGACTACTTCGTAGCTACTTTCACCACTCGAATTGCCGGTAAACTTTGATTCCAGTCCTGCGAGATATTCTCAAACGCAAGTCGGAACTCCCGCGAATCGCCGGGCGCAAGCGGCACCGCACTGACCGGCTCGGTATCGATGTAGGGCTCGTGCGTCCTGATCAGGTTCAAGGGCACTGGCTCAATCTGCGGGGGCATCTGAAGGTCATTCGCGAAGATCACCTGCAAATCGATACCGGAGATCGTGCGCGAACCGGTGTTTCTTACGGTTCCGTCGACGAACGTGACCTTCATGCCGGATACCGAACTCGATTCGCTCATCTGCACGTCTGAAAACACCAGGTTTGGAGCATAAGGATCGAGCGGAAGGATGACATTTGCCGCGGCGGGCTTATGGTGAGTCAGCAGCAAAAGGCCCCCCAGCGCCAGCAGGATTACAGCTGCGGCGACTCCCCACGCTGCGAAATTCGTTGCATGCGCTTCCTTGGCGCGTGGAGCAAAAAGCGGTGCAGAAGGTCGAGAGCCCATGGCGAAATTCTAGTCTCACCACGCCCAAACCCAAAACTTCGGTCACCGCGCTGCAAAAACTCAAAATAAATCCCCGAGTGCACCAAAGTTGTAGCATTTTAGGCAATCGGTTGCCGTACTATTGGGTCACGAAAGTAACCCAAAGTCACCAGTGCTCGCTCAGGCTACGGGTTACTTGTCTCGCTGCTGCAGATTCCGGGAAGAAATGGGGCTCGAACAGATGGCTGAAATCAGAGAAAGAATCAGAACAGCGCGGCGTTTGCAGGAAGTCGCGGGGTATCGAGCCGAGTTGATCGTTCCGCACTTCAAGTTGATTCAAGGCATGAAATCTTCGCAGGCAGTTGTTTGCACTCCTGAGCGCGTCACGCAAAGTGGTCTTCAGCTCGTTGCGGCGAAGGCGGTCGCTGCGCAGAGCGTACCGCCCCGGAAGCGGCCGGCTAAGGCAAACTCCCATGGGTGGAGGGAGGCAGTCCGAGTGGTAAACGCACGAGCCGGGGTACTGCACTGGCTTTGCTTCTGACGAAACGGGGGAGCTAACCGAAACGGGCGAGGTTGACGGTCTGGCGGAAGTCCACGCCGTTCATCTCGACGACAACACACATCTCCTGCAGGCGGCTGCGCATGCGTTCTCCGATGCGGTCGCCGAGGGTTTCCTCGCGGGAGAATCTCCCGTCTTCGCGCTGATTCCCCGCCAGCGGCGCGGCGTTGGCGTAGTTGGTCGTGATGATTGTCGTGCGGCGATCGTTATAGCGGGTGTTGAGGATGTGCGCGACAGTGTCCCAGACCCAGTCGGTCGGTTTGGAGGCACCCAGCTCGTCGAGCACGAGAACTTCGGCGTCGAAGACAGGCGCAAGAATCTCAAGTTCGGTGGCCTGAACCTGGCGGTTGTAGGAGTTCTGTACCTGCTTGAGGAGTTCGCGGTAGTCGTAAAAGAGGCCGGTTGCGCCGCGCTCCTGGACCAGCGCCTGCAAGATTCCGACGGCGAGGTGCGTCTTCCCGACTCCGATTGAGCCAGTCAGGAGGAGGCCGGTGCCGCGCGTCTCAAGCGGATACGATTCGACGAACTTCCGTGCATTGCGGTGCGCGCTCTTGAGCGATGCGGTCGCGGTACGCTGGTCGATCTCATAGTTTTCGAGCGAGCAGTGTTCGTAGCGCCTGGGTACTTTGGTACGGGCAGACATGCGGGCGGCGCGGCGTTCCAGCCGACAATCGCAGTCGCGGGCGGCGCGGGAGCCGTCGGGGCGTTCGATGATTTTGAGGCCGGAGCCCTCGCACACGGGGCAGAGGACGGCGAGCGAGAGGTCTTCCATACCTGCAAGTATGGCAGGATGCGCGGCGCGGTGCAGCGTTCGCGGGGAGATGAATCCGATTGCCGACTGTGCGAATCAAAGGTAGACTGAGGAAAGCGCGTCCCGGACGTTTGGGTCGTACTCATGTGGCGAGCCGGTAGCGCGTCAGGCCCTTCGATGTGACGGTGAACAGACCCCGTTTGCAAGCGAACCGCAAGCCGGCCAGGCCAATAAAGGAATGAGAACAATGCCGAAACAGGGAATTCACCCCAGCTATAACACCATCAACGTCAAGTGCGCCTGCGGTTCCAACTTCGAGACGCGCTCGACGCACAAGGGCGACATCGTGCTCGAAATCTGTGCTGCGTGCCACCCGTTCTTCACCGGCAAGCAGAAGTTGATCGACACCGCCGGACGCGTTGACCGCTTCCGCCGGAAGTTCGCGCAGTCGGATGCTTCGAAGGCAGCAGCTTCCAAGTAACAAGCTGGAGATCCTACGAGAGGCCTCCGCTTCGGCGGGGGCCTTTTGTTTGAAGGCGTAGAGAACACATGCAAAAGCATTGGGACAATCCGGTAGAGCACGCGATGCCTGTGCAGGGTCGTGTCCCGGCGGTGCTGACCATCGGCAACGTGCGCATTGCGCCGGCGACCGTGCTCGCTCCCATGGCTGGCGTCACCGATACCGTGTTTCGCCGGTTCATCAAAAATTCGAGCAAGTTCACGCCGGATGCTGCGGACGCTGACGTGGACGTCGCGACGACGAATGAGCAGTCCGGCTGCGGCTTGATCATGACGGAGTTCACGTCAGCCGACGGGCTTTCGCGGATGCGCGAGACCAAGCGCAAGCGCTATCTGACGTATTACGACGACGAGCATCCGATCTCGGCCCAGCTCTTCGGGTCGAACCCCGAGACGTTGGCTGAGAGCGCGCGCATCTGCCAGGATGCGGGTTTCGACATCGTCGACCTGAACCTTGGCTGCCCCGCGAAGCGAGTCGTCAGCTGCAACGGAGGGTCTGGCCTGCTGCGCGATCTGCCGCTGATTGAAACCATCTTCAAGCGGGTTCGCAGCGCGGTATCGATTCCCTTTACCGTGAAGTTTCGTATGGGCTGGAACGACCAGAACATTGTCTGCGTGCCGCTCGCAAAGCTAGCGGAAGACTGCGGCCTGAACGCAGTCGCGCTGCATGCGCGGACGCGCGAGAATGGCTACTCCGGGCAGGCACGGTGGGAGTACATTGCCGCGGTCAAGGACGCGGTGGGCATCCCGGTGATCGGCAACGGTGACATTTTGACGCCGGAGGATGCAGCCGCCATGACGGCCAAAACGGGTTGCGACGCGGTGATGATCGGTCGCGCGGCTCCCGCAAATCCATGGATCTTTCGGCAAATTGCCCAGTACACCGCGACTGGAAGGTACGACGTCGCCACGGATGAAGACCGCTATCGCATGATTCGCGCCTACTTCGGCATGCTGCTGCACGAGTTGGCGGAGCATCCGATCGTGACGGGGACACCCGGGATCGAGCTGACCGATGCCGAAGTGAAGGCGCAACGGACGCGGGAGTCGGCGAATCGCGAGACGCTGGGCAAGATGAAGCAGTTTGCCAGTTGGTTCACCCACGGAATTCCGGGTGGCGCGACGTTGCGGCGGCAGATCTTTGAATCTCGCGATGGCGACACGGTGCTTGGCGCGGTGGAGCGCTTTTTCGCCGAGCGGCGTCATCTCGCGGTCGATCAGACCGAACGACTGGCCGTCTCCAGCTTTCCGTTTCGAGCGTAGATCGATGGGAAGGCTTGCCCCAAAAAGGGCTACAGACGTATGAAACGGTTCTTTGGACTTGGGTTTTCTGTGCAAAAATGCACGTCGACAACAAATTTCCCGGCACGTTTGCTAGGATCAAACCAATCTCGACAGGTTTGAGGAGGACTTTATGGCTGCCCCCGGGTGTCCCACCTGCAAGACGGCAGAATACGTAAGGTCTTCGCACGCCAGACGAGGGGACAAGCTGGCACGTTTGGTCTGGCGTTTTCCGTATCGTTGCGAGTGGTGCATGGAGCGTTTTTACAGCTTCAAGCGGCCAGCAAAACAACAGAGCCGGCGAGCCTCGGCTGGCGAGAAGGCTGCCTGATCCGAGTCAACCCCGACCGCGGCTACATAATGCGGAAACGTTCGCGCAGAAGCCGTTGGAAACGCGGTCTCCAGATCAGCTCATAGGCCAGTTCTTTTTCCGGAAACATCGCCAGAACCGCTTTCTTCGAATCGGCAATCATCTGCGACGCCTCATCGATGGTCAGCGACCCATCCTGCGCGATGCATTGCATGACCATGTTCAGCATCATCTGCATCCGCCGGATCAGGCGGGCCTCCGCCGCATCCTGCAACACCTGGGGGTTGGCTGACCGAGTCGCTTCCGAATTCTGCATGAGACCTCCATCGCCCAACGAGATGGACCCACTATACGACGCGGGGTTGGTGCAAAAAGGTGCGCAATCTCCGCGACGCCCGTCATTCCATGGCAAGCAGCCGGTCAAGCCCGGCAACAGCCTCGTCCACGGAAACTTCATCGATCATGTAATACGGCGGGGCGGTCGGGAGGTCGAGATTCTTGAGGATGATGTATCGCGGATTGCCAAGCGGGAGCCACTCATGCGGCGGCGACCACGCTGGCGCAATCACTACCATCGGCAGCCCGACCGCCCGCGCCATGTGCAGGATGCCGGTATCGAGCGTCAAGCCGGCACGGCAGAGAGAGAGCAACGCGGCAAGCTGCAGCAGGTTCGTTTCGCCGGCGACACTCCGCGCGTGTCCACCGATCGTCTGGGCGAGCGCTTCGACCGCCGGTTGCTCGCCCCTGGATCCGACCAGCAGGATATTTGCGTCGTGGCGCTGAATCATGGCGGCAGCGGCGGCGGTGAAGCGATCGGAACGCCAGCTCTTGCGCTGTGTCGGGCTGGTCTGGGTGACAAAAACGAGCAGCGGCTTCCCGGGTTCGGCGAAACGTGCGGTCAAAGCCTGGGCATACGCGAGGTCTTCCGGCGAGAAGAAGGCTTGCGGCTCGTAGTGCGGCGGGCGCGGGTGACCCAAAGCCACCACGATGCGGAGGTCATTGGCAATCTGGCTGAGTTCGGAGTCATAGAGCAGGGGAAGACGCAGGAGATCGGGCGCGACCGAGAAGCCCACCAAATTTTCCGCGGCAGCCAGGGTCGCGGCCAATGCCAGGGCCGGCCGTTTATTGGAAGCGGAGAGGATCGTCGCGTAGGGCTCGGAACCCTGCAGAGGCCGAGCCCGGCGGATCGACATCATCGCGCCGAAGAAGTCCTTATTGGGATCGGGCGATTCAATCAGGTGGTCCACAGCCGGGTTGTGACGGAGGATCTCAAGACCGAAGCCGCTCGCGCAGACGGTTATCGTCGCATGCGGGACCGCCGCGCGAAGGGCCGCAAACAAGGGCGTCGCATGCACCGCGCTCCCAAGAGCGGCGGGATGAAACAGGAAGAGAAATCGACGAATCTCCGAAAGACTCTGCGGCGTACCTTGCAACGCTTTGCTGCCAAACGCGACGGCAGCGAACGCGCGTTGCTTCAGTTGATCCTTCAGCGGCAAGCGGCTTCCCTTTCGCGGGCTTGAATCAAGGCCAGAGTACACCAAAGAATTTCGCGTGGAGTTCGCCCCTTGCGTGCGTAGTATGAGGGCACAGAGTTCACGCCGTTGAACGGGCGTCCCGGAGAGCGTTCATGAATCGGACGATGGTGCGTGCCGCGATCACGGGCGGCCGATGGGTGGAGCGGCTCGTCAGACCGAAGACTCGCGCGTCCCCCGAGAGCGCTCGCAGCATCATGGTGTTTGAGTTCATGCTGCCCCTGGGCGTTCTGGTCCACATGACGCCCTTGTTCGAAGCTCTCAAACGGGGACACCCGGAGAGGATCGTCACCGTCGCGACGCGGGCGATTGGACTCGAGGTCTTGCGGCATTCGCCCTATGTGGACCACCTGATTGAAGTGCCTGATCCGATGCAGTCTCATCACGCGTCTGCGAGAGTGTTGCAGCAGAGGCTTAGTGAACTGGGCGTTCAACCGGATTGCTGCCTGACCGCGACTTCGGATCGGCGAACCCGGGTAGCGCTGCTTGCAGCGAGGGTCTGCCGAGGCTGGCGCGGAGGTTTTACGGCGCATGCTTCGCTGTACCACCACGCGCTGCGAACCGATGAGGAATTGAGTCAGATCGGCAACAATCTGCGACTCGCGAAGCTCATTGGAAGTCCCTCAGTTCCATCCGAGCCGAAGATGTTTTATTCGGAGGAAGATGTTGCGCAGGCTCGCGGTCTGCTGGCTCCGATGCGCGAAAGGAGCGAGCGAATACTCGTTGCCGTTACGCAAGGAAGCGGTGGACAGCGCACTGGCTGGCACGACGATCGTTGGGTGCGGGTGCTGGCTTATGCGCACGAAATCCACGGCTATGCAGTAGTGCTTGTTGGGACGGGGGCTGATGCTTTGCCGATCGCCGCACTGCGCAATCAGACAAGTGGAGTGGCTTCGTCGCTGGCGGGCAAAACTCGTATAGGAGAGCTCGCTGCGCTGCTCGCGATGAGCGACCTGGTCGTCTCGCTCGACACCGGAAGCCTGCATGTGGGGCGGGCAGTCGGCGTTCCCATGATCGTGCTCGGGCCTTCGTGGCAAAAGCCCGTCGAGTGGCTCCCTGTTGGCTTGCCGCAGGTTAAAATTCTTCGCGGGGAAGATCGCGCAGAAGTCCCCGAGGGATACCGCCTCGATGAGATTTCGGCCGAAGCGGTTATGAACGCTCTGGATGAGATGACGGAGCGGTTTCCGGCTCGTGAGTCGGCGCGCGAGGCTCGCGTGCTCGCCAGTGTTTCGCACATCGACCACCTACGGGCTTGAAGCATGAATCGTCCCGTCAGGAGTGAGCAGAAAGGTCGTCAGACCGAGCGTATCCGTGCGGTACAGACGCGTATGTGCGTCCGCAAAGCGCTGCACCACCTCAGCCCGAGGGTGTCCGAAGGTGTTGTTGCGTCCCACGCTGATGACGGCTTCCTGCGGCTTTGCTGCGGTGAGGAATTCAGGGTTCGATGAGGTCTTCGAACCGTGGTGCCCGACCTTCAAAAGGGTGACCGGCTGAATAAGTTTCGCGGCGAGCATGGTGTCTTCGCTGGGTCGTTCGGCGTCGCCTTCGAGCAGTACCGAGGCGTGGCCGAATTGCAGGTGAAGGACAACAGAATCGTCGTTGCGCGGGGCCGCAAGGTTGGTATATCCAGGTTGCGGCGCGAGCACATCGATCGCTACCGAACCCCACCGCTCATGGTCTCCCGTGTGAACGTGGCGGATCGGAATGTTGAGCCGTGCTGCGTCGGCCAGCAGCGCGGCATAAAGTGGCGAGACGGGGTCGACACCGACCCACAACTCGCGCGGCCGCAGGTCCGCGAGGATGGCGGGCATGCCGCCCATGTGGTCGGTATGGGCGTGGGTAAGAACAACGATGTCGAGGCGACGAATGCGGCGACTCCACAAGTACGGCGCGACCACCTGCTCCCCCACGTCGAACGACGAGATGGTTTCGGCAGCGCCATGCGAGCCGACGGGTCCCCCGGCATCGATGAGCATTGTCTGACCTTCGGGGTTGATGGCGAGGATGGAGTCGCCCTGGCCCACGTCGAGGGCGGTGATCTCCAGCGTGCCGAGTGTAGTGACCGGGCGCTCGGGCCAGAGGATACAAGCCGCCACAAGGGGCAGGACAAGTACTGCAGCCGTCGCCGCAAGCCGGTTACGCCGGACGAGCCAGCAGCAACCGATCCACGCCGCTATCGAAGCAAGAAGGATTGCGAGGTTTGGGCCCGGAATACGGGTGTCAGCGGCGTGCAGGCCGCTGAGCCGGCTGATCGCCAAGCTGATTCCGTGTAGCAAAGACGCAGTGACGATACCCGGAAGGAGGGCGAGTTTCGCGCTAACCAGCGATGTGGCAAACGTGGCGAGCGCGACCGGAACGAGGATACCGACCAGCGGCAATACCAGCATGTTCGCTGGAACCGCGAAGAGCGGCATGCGATGAAAGTAGACCGCCATGGGAAGCAGCATCACGAACTCCGCGATGCAGCTGATAAGCGCTAGTTCCAAGACACGCAGCATCGTGCGGACGACGAAGGACGGCACGCGTCGAATGCGCGTCGACCAGCGAAGCGGCGGGATGCGCGCGAGGGTTTCGCCCCAAAGCTCGAGCATCAGCAGCATCTGAGCGCTGCGCGGGGCGAAGACTCGGCGCGGGCGCTGGAAGACAAGACGCGTCAGGCTGGCGTAGCGGATCGGCGTACGCCGCGCGAGTGGAATCGCGATGCCGGCAATCGCAACGATGACCAGCACGGTCATCTGAAAGCTGGCATCGAACAGGCTCGACGGAGCGACGATGAGCATGGCAAGAATCGCCGCGCCAAGCGCATGCAACGAGTCGCGGTCGCGGTTCAGCAGGCGCGCGATGAGGAAGATACCGGTCATCGCGAGGGCTCGTTGGGACGGCTGTCCAAAGCCGGTCAACGCCGCGTAGCAGGTGCTTCCGGCAAGGGTGGCAAGGGTTGCCAGCCAAATCGGTACGCGTGCCTTGCGAAGCAGCCAGTAAAGCCCTGCTGCCACGAGGGCGATGTGCAACCCGGACACAACGAAGAGGTGAAACGTGCCGGTGCGTTCAAAGCCGGTACGCAGCGTGTGAGTAAGACCGGTGCGGTCGCCAAAGAGCATCGCGTTGAGCATCAACGCATCGGCCTGCGTAAGCCGCAGGAACGGAGACAGGCGCGAGTTCGAAGCTGAGCCCGAGTAAGCGGTGAGGCGTTCCGCCGCCCACGCCTGCGCAGCGTAAAGACGGCAGTGTAAGCTCGGTGGCCCCGCACCAAGCCTGATGATGCGCGCGGCAGCAACATTTGCGTGGGCGGCAATCCCCTGCTGCGTCAGCAGATAGTTGCCGTAATCGAACGCCCCGGGAGTCCGAAAACGATCCGGTCGCTTGAGCCGCAGGTCCGCTTCGAGCCGATCGCCGCAGTGAAAGCTCTCACCAGGCTCCGCCTCGTAGACCGATACTCGGACGCCTCCGTCGATCGGCACCATCGTGCTGGTATCGGGCGTCACCTGTTCGACCTCATCCACAGCGAGGTCTACCGTGATGGCATTCCCGTGTTGCTGCGACGTATCTTCGCTTGCCTCCCACGGCGACGATTTGTCTTCGTCGTGCGACTCGACCTGCGGCGGCGGCACATGCACGCGGATGACGTGGCCACGAACCGTACGGCTCAGGTTGTCGGCATACGAAAGCAGCGCGGACTGGCTCGGCGGCGCGGACTGCCACTCGCTGGCGACCATCCCGAGCGTGACCCATACAGCAGCAACAGCAAGCCAGCCGACACGAGTCCGAAGACTTGCCACTGCGATGAGAACGCAAAGCGCCAAAGCAACGACGAGATGAATCGTCTCGTGCAGGTGCAGGCGAGCCAGCAGGATGCCCGACGCAAACCAGACCGCGGCAGCGGCCAAGGGCGCGCGGCGGAAGCGAAGACGCTCTATAGGCTGCTCTGGAGAGACGCGGTCCGGCATGGGTTGTGAAGTAAAGGTACATCATGCGCGGCAAACGGTAGACTGCTTTTCATGGTGTTGCGGCAGGCAGTCGAAACGGATTTTCGTGAAGTCGTGGAACTCGCAAACCTTGCTTACCGAGGGAACGGTGCGACGGCAAGCTGGAACGTCGAAGCCGGGATCCTCGAAGGACAGCGCCTGAACGAAGCGCAGCTCAGGGCCGACGTGCTGGCAAAACCCCACGCGGTGCTTCTGCTCTATCGCGACGAGGTGGCAGGGCCTCTGCTCGGCACCGTATGGCTTGAGCCGAAGCGTGAAGGCGCGTGGTACCTGGGCTTGCTTACTGTGCGTCCTGATCGACAGAATCGGCAGTTGGGCCGCGCCGTATTGGCTGCGGCTGAAGAATTCGTAAGGGACCATGGTGGTCGACGCGTTCGCATGTCCGTGCTTAACGTTCGCGAGGCCCTGATCGCCTGGTATCTGCGCCGGGGCTATCGACTGACGGGTGAGACCGAGGCGTTTCCATATGGCGATGAGCGCTTCGGCAAGCCGCTGCGGGACGACCTCGAGTTTGTGATGCTCGAGAAAGATCTTTGATCACCGCTTCGTCAGGTGAACCACCGTCTCGAGATGAAACGTCTGCGGAAAGAGATCGATAAGATGCAGCTTCTCGATCGTGTAAGTCTCCGTCAGGATTGCCAGATCGCGCGCGAGCGTCGTGGGATCGCACGAGACGTATACGACACGCGGAACCGCCATCCGCGCGAGAATAGCCGCACCCTCCGGGCCCAGGCCTGCGCGCGGCGGGTCGAGGACGATGAGATCCGGGCGCTCGCGTTGCAAAGAACGAGCATTCAGATAGTCCAGCGTCGATGAGTGAACAGCTTCGATTCCTTTGCCGGGTTTGAGACTTGCACTGGCGACCTCCGCGCCTTCGACCGCGACGACCTGCTCGAAGTGTTCGGCGAGAGCGCGTGTAAAGAGGCCCACCCCAGCGTACAAGTCCCATGCGAGCGCGCCCGATTGATTGGCGGTGACGATTTCGACGAGTCGATTGACGAGGAAGCGATTGACCTGGAAGAACGCGCCGCGGGGCAGCCAGTAGCTGCGGCCAGCGGCGGGATAGTTGAGGCCGGACGTCCCCCACGTGGTTCCGGACCATGCCCGGCGCGCGCGGCGATTGAGTTCGGGATCCAACAGGGCCGAGGCTCCGGTAAGCTCGGGGATCTCGGACTGGATACGCTGGCAGAGGCCTTCGAAGCTCGACGCTTCGCGCTTGCCCGCTTCGGGCGTGCGGAGAAAGAACTGGAGTTGAAGCTGCGACTCGTCGGGAGTGCAGAGCAGTTCAACCTCGGACGTGATCGCAAGCCATCGCTTGATCAGCGGCTCGGTCGAGGCCAGGTTCAGCAACGCTTGCGCTGAGTTCCACAACCGCGGCGCCGCGATAGGGCACATGTGGATCGGCAGAAACTCATTCGAGTTGGGAAGGCTGTATCCGGCGCGAAGTGCTCCGCTCGCATCTGGCTCGATCCGCAGGCGGATGCGATTGCGGTACTCGTAATCAGGTCCGGCGATCGTCTCGATCTCAGGGATTTCCGTGAGGCCGGCAGAGGCGAAGAGATTGCTTAGGATGGTGCGTTTGAGGTCAAGCTGGGTGGCATAGTCGGCATGCTGATAGTGGCACCCTCCGCACGTCATAAAGTGGTCGCAGCGCGGTGCGACACGGTGCGGGGAGGCTTCGACGATCGCCCCGGCTTCGAGCCGTTCGGCCGGGAGGACGAAGGGCAGTCTCCCGCCGTTGGAAGTGGTGAAAAGGCCTCCGTACAGCGGCTTTCCCACGACGACATTTGCCGGACGACTTCGGTCTGAATCCTTCCATCCCTCCGGGTTAGAACTCACGCTTCCACACCGTTTGTGCCTCTGTCTTATCTTACTGGCACCGTGTTTCAGAGTTTCGTCTGACGCAGCCGGTAGGCGAATCTTAGGGACTGAGACAGAACATCGTTCACTTCGTGAGCCAGTGGATCGCATTCTCGAAGAGGCGGTTTTGCGTTTCGCTTTGGAAGATCCGGTCGCCGTGGCCCATGTTCATGTAAAGCATGCGGTACCGTGTGTTCGTCCAGACGACCGGCACGTCGCCACTCACGAGCGTGTCTTTCAGGCCCAGCGGGTAGTTCGAAGGCGCGAGCGTCAGCAGGACCTTCACGTCCTTGTTGAGCCTCGGGACCGGCTGCCACGAATACCACTCATTGGGGGGCGACACGAAGCTGGCCGGAAGGCCTTGCACCAGCGGGTGCGTGGGGTCGTCGACGACCAGCGTTGCGGGGAGCGGCGGCCAGTTGTTGCCGTAGAAGACGCCGCCGCCGAGGAAACGTACGAACCACGGCCACTTGGTGTCGGAGTCGTTGTAGGCCGCGATGTGGAAGCCGAGCCACCCGCCGCCGTGCTCCATGTACTGCTCGAAGGCGGCACGCTGCGGCGGAGTCTGCGGCTGGTCGTCAAGCCACAGGATCAGCTGGTAGTTCGCCAGATTCGTAGCATTCAGATCGTTCCAGTCTTTCGTCGCGGTGAACGTGAAATGATCGCGCTGGGCGGCCGCGGTGTAGAAGGCGACCGCTTGGTGGGCGAAGTCGACGTGGTCATGCTCCACCGTCTCCGAGTAGAAGGCAAGCACGTGCGGCATCGGAGTTTGCGCCCTGGCTGCAATGGGCAGGAGAAGAGCAAGCGCAAGCAGCAGTTTCATCGGCCGGCCGCCCACAGGATTGAGTGGTGAAAGAGCGTGGTGAACGCCTCGTTTTGGAAGAGTTCGGGGTGATGACCCATGAAGATGTAAATGTTACGCGCCTTGACATGTTCGTTCGACCACACGACGGGGTGGTCGCCCATCTTGATGTCGGTCGCAGGGGTGTAGGTGCTTTCGTCAACGCTGGCGAGCACATGGACGTTCGACCGCGGCGACTTGCTCCACGTATACCACTCCTCGTTTTCAATGTTGAAAGACTTCGGCAGGCCCTGCATGGCGGGATGCAAGGGCGCTTCGACGTGGACGGTTCCGGTCGCAAACGTCGGGATGTACTTTACAAAGCGGATGTCGCCCATGAAGTGTGAGAACCAGGGCCACATCTGGAAGCCGTCGAACTCACCGAGCAGCGTGGCATGATGGAAACCGATCCAACCGATGGTTCCCTGCTCGATTGCATTGGTGAAGGCCGCGGCCGCGGTGGGGGTCCAGTTGTACGGTGGGTAGTTCAGCTGAATAAAAAGCTGATAGTGCGCCAGAAAAGCGGCGTCGATGGGCTTGGTGTCTTCGATATAGTCTACGGTGAAGTGGTTGGCCGCAGCTTCGTGCGCGAGCCATACTTTGGCGGCATCGACGAAGGGTTTGTGCAGGCCACCTTCTTCCGCAATCGCGATCACTTTGAAGGCCGGCAGTGGTGCCTGTGCTTCAGCTCCAGCGCCTTGCAGCGCAAGCAGCAGGAAAGCAGCAACCAGGCCGAAGGCCTGCGGGCGGTATGATGCAAGACGAGTTGCGAAGGATCGCATGAGACATAGTAAGGGGAAGCGGATGAAGATGTCGTGGTGCTGGCTCGCGTTCTCAATCGCGCTGTCTGGTTCGACCTGCGCGCAGGACTCGCGTTTGTCCTCCGCGCTGATCAATCGCGACGGCATCACCTGCAACTCCGGCAGCGGCAAGGTCTATGTGGTCGATAGCGAGCACGGTGCTGTCGTCGTCATCTCCGCGAACGGCGAGACAAAACGCATAGCGACCGCCGCCGGACCCGTCTCGATCGCTTCCAACCCCACGACAGGCAGAGTCTACGTCGCGAACTCCGGCGGCAAATCGGTCTCCGTCATCGATGGCGCAAACGACGAAGTGATCGCCACCGTGAAGACGGCCGCCCATCCCTACGCCATCGCCGTGGACCCTATCAGCAACGAGGTCTTCGTCTCGAATACCTTCAGCGACAAGCTCACCGTAATCGATGGCAAGACGAACGCCGTCACCAATCTGAAGACAGGTTCTGCGGACGCTCTCATCGTCGACTCAACCGCGCACACGGTCTACCTGCTCGGCTATGAGAGCGACACCCTCATGTTGCTCGATGAGCAGACGCAGGCTCTATCCAGGCTGAACACCGGCAAGATGCATCAGTGGGGCATCCTGAAGATCGGCACGATGCTCTACGTGTCGCACCTCCAGGACGGCAGCGTGGCCGCGTTCGACACCGGAACCAGGGCCGTCCGGGAGATTACCACCGGCGGCATGCCGGACGCTCTGGCTTCCGACGCGGAGCGCGCTCAGCTTTACGTCGCCGACTACTCCGGCGAGGCGGTCTCAGCCATCGACACGAAGCGCGGCGAGGTCGCGTGGACCGTCAAGCTCAAAGGCCATCCGCAGGCGTTGGTCGTCGACCCCGCCAAGCACCTCATCTATATCGCCGAGACCAGAGAGCATCGCGTGATCGTGATCGATGCGAACGACCGGCACATCGTACGGGAGTACTCGCTTCACGGCGCACCCTATGCCCTCGCAACCAACCCGCAGACGCATCGCGTCTACGCCGCCACCCTGGGCGCGGCCCCGTACGAGGAACTTCGCTAGAAGCGTTCACTGGAGACGCGTCATACTGGAGAGATGAAGCGTTTGTGGTGGCAAGACGGCGTCATCTATCAGGTGTACCCCCGCTCCTTCCAGGACTCGAACTCCGATGGCGTAGGCGACCTGCAGGGCATCCTCAACCGCCTCGATCACCTCGTCGAGCTCGGCGTAAACGCTCTCTGGGTCTCGCCCTTTTACCCCTCGCCGATGGCTGACTTCGGCTACGACGTCGCCGACTATACCGGCGTCGACCCACTCTTCGGCACCCTCGCCGACTTCGACGCGCTGCTCGCCGGTGCGCACGAACGCGGTCTCAAGCTGATCCTCGACTTCGTCCCCAACCACACTTCCGACCAGCACCCATGGTTTCTCGCCTCGCGCAGCTCGAAAGCCGACTCGCATCGCGACTGGTATCTATGGCGCGATGCAGCCCCGGGCGGCGGGCCGCCGAACAACTGGCTCTCCAACTTTGGCGGCCCCGGCTGGACCTGGGATGAACCCACCCAGCAGTACTTCTACCACTCCTTCCTCGCGCAGCAGCCCGACCTCAACTGGCGCAACCCCGCCGTCCGCGAAGCCATGTATGCCGCGATGAAGTTCTGGCTCGACAAAGGGGTCGACGGCTTCCGCATGGACGTCCTCTGGCTGCTCATCAAGGACGCCCAATTCCGCGATAACCCGCGCAACCCCGGCTACTCCGGCGGCAATACCTTCTGGTCGCTCGAAGCCACCTACACCGCCAACCAGCCCGAAACCCTCAACATCGTCCGCGAGATGCGCGCCCTGCTTGACAGCTACGGCGAGCGCGTCCTGATTGGAGAGATTTACCTTCCGGTGAACGAGCTTGTCGCCTATTACGGTGCCTCGTCGGACGCTGTCCCGCAGCTCCTCGGGGCGCAGATGCCCTTCAACTTCCACCTCATCCAGAGTGCCTGGCAGGCGGACCGGATCGCAGAACTCATCCGCGATTATGAGGCGGCACTTCCCGCCGGAGCATGGCCCAACTGGGTCCTCGGCAATCACGACCAGAAGCGGCTCGCCTCCCGCATCGGTCCCGAGCAGGCCCGCGTCGCGGCGATGCTGCTCCTCACCCTCCGCGGCACCCCAACGATGTACTACGGCGACGAGCTCGGCATGCCCGACGCGCGCATCGCCCCCGAAGACGTTCAGGACCCGGCAGAAAAGAACCAGCCCGGCCTCGGACTTGGTCGCGACCCCGAACGCTCGCCCATGCTGTGGGAGAACCGGGAGAACGCCGGCTTCACCGCACCGGGAGTCAAGACCTGGCTTCCCATGGTGTGGGACTGGCCCAACTTCACCGTCGAAACCGAAAGTAACGCATCCGAGAACGAAACCCCACGCTCCACGCTGACCCTCTACCGCAAACTCCTCCAGGCTCGCCGCCTCATGGTCGCGCTCCACGCCGGAGACGTCTCGGACGTTCACGCCAGTGAGGGCGTCCTCAGCTATCTGCGAACCAACGGCGACGACCGCATCCAGATGCACCTCAACCTCACCGGCCAGGTTCGCTGGGTCGAAGGCTGCCCCGGCCGCCTGCTGCTCAGCACCCACCTCGACGTCGAAGGCTCAGCCGTCAGCGGCTGGATCAAGCTGCGCCCCAACGAAGGCGTCGTCATCGAAGCCTTACGCCAATAGCCCCGTTGGCTGTCATTCCCGAAGGCAATATCCATTTTCGTCATTCCTGAAGGAATCTGCGTTTCCAGCGGCTCGAATCGCCTAAACTCTCCTCAACCCCATGACCACACCCCCATCCCGCAGCACAATCTTCTTCGGTCGCTTCGGCCTCCGCGCCGGCTGGAGCGCCCTCATCTACATCCCGCTCTTCGCTGTCATCTCCCTGGTCCTCACCGTGGCTGCGCTCGCCATCGCGGGCAAGCTACCCGGCGTCCTCCACGACATCCAGCACCCCGCCCCAAAGTTCCTCACGCCCCAGGCCATCCCCGACATCCGCGCCCTCGACGCCTTCATGCCGCGAATCCTCCAGTTCGCCGGCCTTCTGCTCGCGGCCGTCATCACAGCCCGCATCGAGCGCCGCCGCTTCTCCGTCTACGGCATCGGCCGCGCCCGTATCGCCGATTTCCTGCCCGGAGCTTTCTGGGGACTCGCCGCACTCAGCCTGCTCGTCGCCATTCTCCGCGTCACCCACCACCTCGTCTTCGACGCGCAGGTCTTGCACGGCGCTGCCATCTATTCCTCCGGCCTCAAGTGGCTCCTGGCCTTCCTCGCCGTCGGCCTGTTAGAGGAGTACCTCAGCCGCGGCTTCTTCCAGTTCACCCTGACTCGCGGCGTCTACGGCCTTGCTGAGAGACTCTCGCGAACCCACGCCCGCGCTGTCGCCTTCCTCATCGCGGCCTTCTTCATGTCGCTCTTCTTCAGCGCCGGCCACCTCTTCAACGCGCGCGAAAATCCCATGGGCATCGCCCTTACCCTCGTCGCCGCCATCCTCTTCAGCTACGCTCTGTGGCGTACCGGCTCCCTCTGGTGGGCGATCGGCAACCACATGGCCTGGGACTGGGCACAAAGCTTCCTCTACGGCGTTCCCGATAGCGGCCAGATCTCCGCCGGACGCCTCTTCCACACCCACCCGGTCGGAAACCCGCTGCTCTCAGGCGGCATCGACGGACCCGAAGGCAGCGTCTACGCCATTCCCGTCCTGTTGCTCGTCCTGCTCGCCGTCCGCTTCACCACTCGCAAAGGACCGCAGCCGCCGCTTCAGCCCACTCTCGACCCCGCCTACGAAATCCTCCCGTAAGCCCGATCGATAGAGGTCTGCCGCTGACAGTCGCCCTCCCACTACGAACGCCCCTAAGCGCTCTTCCGAATCCGTTCCTTATTCGCCCGAATCAGCTTCAAAAAGTCCTTCAGCACCGGGCTCTTATTCTGCGGATTCCACGCAATCGAAAGCCCGACATGCGTCGTCGGCGGCTTCAGGTCCACGAACGCCAGCCCCGGCGTCCGCAGGTGGTGGACACCCTTCGGTACCAGCGCGATGCCTTCGCCCGAGGCCACCAGCGTCAACACCCCAGGCCAGCTCGGCGAGGTGTTCACGATGTTCGGCGAAAAGCCGGCGCGTGCGCACAGCGCCAGGATGGAGTCGAAGAGCACCGGTGTAATCAGGCGTTCGCACATCACGAACCGTTCCCCGGCCAGCGACGCCAGGTCGAGCGGCGACTTGGCCAGCGGATGATCGCGCGGCAACAAAGCCACCACCGGGTCGTTGTACAGCAGCTCATCGCGCAGCGTGGCGTCGTACGGAGCCTCCAGCGGCCGCGTAAACCCAACGTCGATCCGCCCATCCATCAGCGCAGGCATCTGCACGAAGGTATGCATCTCAAACAGTGTCAACTTCACCTGCGGGTGCAGCTTGCGATAGTCGCGGATGATCGACGCGAAGAAGTTTCCCGCGCCCCACAGGAAGAATCCGATGGCCAGCGCGCCTTCCTGCCCGACCATCGACCGCCGCGTCAGGTCGACTGCCCGATCCGCCTGCGCAAGCGTCTTCCTGGCTTCCTCCACGAACACCCGCCCCTGCGCGTTCAGCTTGGTGCTGCGCTGCCCCCGGTCGAGCAGCGGCCCGCCAAGCTCCTGTTCCAAATCGGCAATCTGCTCGCTGATCGCCGACTGTGAAACATGCAAATGCCGGCTCGCCGCGCGAAATGTTCCATACTCTGCAACAGCACACAGGTATCGTAGATGTCGTAGTTCCATAGTTTCACCCTGTTTTCGCTGGTTTCATTATCGGGCAATCGGTAAAACCGTTCAATCCGGTCGGAAATACCTGTGAAACTCTACCTGCCCGCCGTCTGTCCAATCACTACGGGCAAACAGCTCTGCATCCAAGCAGATACGTGCCAGAAAAATGAGGAGCCTTACCTATGTGGATCGTCCGATTAGCACTGAACCGGCCTTATACGTTCATCGTGCTGGCCATCCTCATCCTGATCGCAGCCCCAGTCGTCATCTTCCGCACGCCGACCGACATCTTCCCGAACATCAACATCCCGGTCGTCTCCATCGCCTGGCAGTACACCGGCCTCGAGCCCGAAGACCTCGAAAACCGCCTGACGACCCCGTACGAAAAAGTCCTCACCACGCTGGTCGATAACATCCAGCACACCGAATCCGTCACCTACCGCGGCCAGGCCATCATCAAGGTCTACCTCCAGCAGGGCGCATCGCTCGATACCGCAAACTCGCAGGTCTCCGCCGCATCGGAGTTCATGCTGCGCCAGCTGCCCCCCGGAACCCTGCCGCCGCAGATCATCAACTTCTCAGCATCCTCCGTGCCCATCCTTCAGCTTGGTCTCTCGGGTAACGGCCTCTCCGAGCAGCAGCTGAACGACTTCGGCCTGAACGCCATCCGTCCGCAGCTCGTCACCATCCCCGGAGCGGTCGTGCCGAACGTCTACGGCGGCAAACAGCGCTCCATCATGATCAACATGGACCCCAAGCTGATGCAGGCCACCGGCCTCGCACCCAGTGACGTCCTCAGCGCATTGGGCAATCAAAATGTCGTCCAGCCCGGAGGCACCGCCAAGATCGGCCAGGACGAGTACGACATCCTCGTCAACTCCGCGCCCACCACGATCGAAGGCCTCGCGAACGTGCCAGTCAAGAAGGTCGGCAATACGATCATCTATCTGCGCGACGTCGCGACCGTCGCCGACGGCAGCATCCCGCAGACCAACATCGTTCGTTCCGATGGTAAGCGCGGCGTGCTCATCACGGTGCTCAAATCCGGTACCGCCTCCACGCTCTCCGTCGTGGACGGCATTCTCAACCTGATGCCGCGCATCAAGACGCTAGTCCCCCCGAACCTCGTCATCAAACCGCTCGCCAATCAGGCCGTCTTCGTCAAAGCCTCTATTACCGGCGTCGTCCGCGAAGCCATCATCGCCGCCTGCCTCACCGGCCTGATGATCCTGCTCTTCCTCGGAAGCTGGCGCGCGACCATCATCATCGCCGTCTCCATCCCCTTGTCGATCCTCGTCTCGGTCATCATTCTCGGGCTGCTCGGCGAGACCATCAACATCATGACCCTCGGCGGCCTCGCCCTCGCTGTCGGCATCCTCGTCGACGACGCGACCGTCGAAATCGAAAACACCAGCCGCTACCTGGAAGAAGGCATGGGGCTCCGCGAGGCCATCCTCGAAGGCGCCGCGCAGATCGCCGTCCCCGCCCTCGTCTCCACCCTTTGCATCTGCATCGTCTTCATGCCGATGTTCTTCCTCAGCGGCGTCTCCCGCTACCTCTTTGTCCCGCTCGCGGAAGCCGTCGTCTTCGCCATGCTCGCCTCGTACATGCTCTCCCGTACGCTCGTCCCGACCATGGCCATGTACCTCCTCAAGGCGCACGATCCCCATGCCGTCCCCGGCCGCAATATCTTTTCCCGCTTCCAGCGCCGCTTTGAGTACTACTTCGAAAAAGTCCGCTCCGCCTACGAAGGCCTGCTCTCATCGCTCGTCAACGTCCGCTTCCTCTTTGTCCCGGCCTTCCTCGGCTGCTGCCTGCTGGCCTTCCTGCTGATCCCATTCCTCGGCCAGAACTTCTTCCCCTCGAGCGATACCGGCTCGTTCCTCCTGCACATGCGCGCTCCCGACGGCACCCGCATCGAAGAGACTGCCAAGCTCGCGGACGAGGTAGAACAGCGCATCCGCAAGGTCGTTCCCGCCGGCGAGCTGGATAACATCCTCGACAACATCGGCCTGCCTTACTCCACGTTGAACACCCAGCACGCCACCTCCGGCCTCTACGGCGCGGGAGACTCGGACATCCTCGTCTCGCTCGGCGAGAAGCATCACCCCACCGCCAACTACGTCGCCGACCTCCGCCGCCAGCTTCCCAATGCGTTCCCCGGCACCACCTTCTACTTCCTGCCGTCGGATATCGTCACCCAGATCCTGAACTTCGGCCTGCCCGCTCCCATCGACGTCCAGTTCGAAGGCGCCGACATCGCGAAGAACCGCGTCATCGCCAACCAGGTCCTCACCGAGATGCAGAAGATCCCCGGCCTCGTCGATCTCCGCATCCAGGAACCCGACGACTACCCCGCCCTCAAAGTCGACGTCGACCGCACCAAGGCGCAGCAGGGAGGCTACACCTTCCAGGACGTCGGCGGCAGCATGGTCGACATCCTTAGCGGCAGCACCCAGCTCAACCCGCAGTTCTACGTCAACCCCAAGAACAACGTCATCTACAACATCGTCGCCCAGTCGCCGCAGTACACCGTGCAGTCGATGAGCGACCTCGAAAACATCCCGCTCGCCTCGCGCACCGCCACCAAACCGGAGATCCTCGCCGACGTCGCCTCGATCACCCGCACCACCGAGATGCCCGTCGTCGACCACTACAACATCCGCCGCGTGCTCAACATCTACGGCAACGTGCAGGGCCGCGATCTGGGCTCCGTCAATCGGCAGATCGAAAAGATCGTCGGCGGCGAGGTCAAGGGCATGGCGCCCCAGACCTTCGTCCACCTTAACGGCAAAGTCGTCCCCTTGACGCGCGGCAGCTTCGTCCGCGTCCGTGGCCAGGTCGAGACCATGAAAGCCTCGTACATCGGCCTCATCGGCGGACTCGGCTTCGCCATCGTGCTGGTCTACCTGCTCATCGTAGTCAACTTCCAGTCCTGGCTCGATCCCTTCATCATCATCACCGCCTTGCCCGCCGCGCTCGCCGGCATCATTCTCTTCCTCTTCGTCACGCAGACGACCTTGTCGGTCCCCGCGCTCATGGGAGCCATCATGTGCATGGGAGTCGCCACCGCGAACTCCATCCTCATGGTCTCGTTCGCCACCACCCGCCTGCTTGAGCATGGCGACGCCATCCTCGCCGCAGTCGAAGCCGGAGCCACCCGCTTCCGTCCCGTCTGCATGACCGCTCTCGCGATGATCATCGGCATGGTGCCCATGGCCATGGGCCTCGGCGAAGGCGGCGAGCAGAACGCCCCGCTCGGACGCGCCGTCATCGGCGGCCTATGCGCCGCGACGGTCGCCACGCTCATCTTCGTACCCTCCGTCTTTGCGCTGCTGCATGGCGGCAAGAAAGCGTCGGCGGAAGAAGCAAAATCGCTCCACACCGAAGTCGCGGCAGGAGCCTGAATTTATGACGCAACAGTTTGAACATGACGGGACAACCATGACCGAAACGAAACCGGACCACGCCCCTCTCGGCAGCGAAGACCACGGCTACAACGTGGACGAAACCAATCAGGACGGCGCGGGCGACCGCCTCACCAGCCATGCCGCAGCGCATGGCGGGACCACCGTCCCCATCCACGCAACCAATATGAAGCTCGGCCGCGGCTTCTGGCTCAGCCTCCTCGTCGTGGCGCTCGTGCTGCTCTGCGTCATCGTCTACGGCATCCACTCGCGTTCGTCTGCCGACAAGACGCTCGTCCAGGAAAACACCGCCCAGTCCATCCCCGAAGTCAAAGTCGTCTACCCGGTCGGCGGCGCAAGCTCCGGCTCGCTCAGCCTCCCCGGCAATACCCAGGGCTTCGTCGATACCCCCATCTACTCCCGCACCAACGGCTACCTCAAACGCTGGTTCTTCGATATCGGCGCCCACGTCCGCAAGGGCCAGTTGATGGCCACCATCGAAACTCCCGAAGTAGACCAGCAGCTTCTCGCCGCGCAGGCCGATCTCAAGGTCTCGCAGGCCAACCTCAACCTCGCCAAGATCACCAGCGACCGCTACGCCAACCTCCTCAAGTCGAACTCCGTCTCCAAGCAGGAAGCCGACCAGACGCAAAGCGATGCCATCGCCAAACTCGCCCAGGTCGAAGCCTCCGAAGCCGCGGTCCGCCGCCTCCAGCAGCTTCAGGGCTTCGAGCAGATCTACGCCCCCTACGACGGCATCATCACCGCCCGCAACACCGACATCGGCAACCTTATCCAGGGCGGCGACACCAACGCCGGAGCACGCGCTCTCTTCCAGATCGCCGACATCCGCACCCTGCGCGTCTTCGTCTCGGTCCCCGAGGTCTACTCCACCTTCGTGCGCGACGGAGGCACTGCAACCCTTACCGCCGACGAATACCCCGGCCAGGAGTTCACTGGCAACATTACCCGCAACGCCAGCGCGATCGACCCCGCATCCCGGACGCTGAACGTCGAAGTCGATGTCCCGAATCCGCAGGGCAAGCTGCTTCCCGGCGCGTACGTCGTCGTCCACTTCAAGGTCCCGACCACCGGCACCAACCTCACGCTCCCGTCGAACACGCTGCTCTTCCGCGCCGAAGGCATGCAGGCCGCAGTCGTCCGCGACGGCAAGGTACACCTCGTCGGCGTAAAAATCGCCGCCGACCACGGCGCGACCGTGGAAGTCTCCTCAGGCCTCACCAAGGACGACCAGGTCATCCTCGATCCCTCCGACTCCATCCAGAACGGCCAGCCGGTCAAGGTCACCGGCGGAGCAGGCAAATGACCCACGCAGCACAAAAATCCCTCGCAGCCTGCCTCGTCTCCGCGACCCTCCTCGCTGCGACAGGCTGCATGGTCGGACCGAAATATAAGAAGCCCGTCCTCCCCGCCTACACCGCTCCCAACGTGACGGTCGACAAAAGCGAGACGCCCTACAAGGAGATGGACCCGAACTGGCACCAGGCCGAACCGGCCGACTCCGTCATCCGCGGTAGCTGGTGGGAGATCTTTCACAATGACGAGCTCAGCCTCCTCGAAGTCAAAGCCGGCATCCAGAACCAAACCCTGAAGTCCTACCAGGCCCGCTACGAGCAAGCGCTCGCCCAGATCGGCATCCAGCGCTCACAGCTCTTCCCGACGATCGGGACCCAGGCCCTCGCGCAAGGGGTCCGCTACTCTCAGGGCCGCCCCTACTTCACCAACTCCAACGTCGGAGCAGGCGTCGCCGACATCCAGCTCCCGCTCACCGCCTCGTGGGAACTCGACTTCTGGGGAAAGATCCGCCGCCAGGTCAATATTGCCAGAGAAGAGACCCAGGCCACCGCAGCCGACCGCCAGACGGCCGAGCTTTCCGTCCGCTCCGAGCTCGCCGTCGACTACTTCGAGCTCCGCGCCGACGACGCACAGACCAAACTCCTCGAAGACACCGTCAAGGACTACGAAGAAGCCCTCCGCATCACCACCAACCGCTTCAACGGCGGCATCTCCAACGAGGCCGACGTCTTCCAGGCCAAGACCCAGCTCCAGGCCGCGATCGTCCAGTTGCAGGACATCCAGGTCCAGCGCGCCCAGTACGAGCATGCCCTCGCCGTCCTGATCGGACAGCCGCCCAACAGCTTCACCCTCGCGCCGCAGGTCATCGAAACCACGCCCCCCGGCATCCCCGCCGGCCTGCCTTCGCAACTACTGGAACGCCGCCCCGACATCGCCGCCGCCGAACGCCGCGCCGCCGAAGGCAACGAACAGATCGGCATCGCGCGCGCCGCATACTTCCCCACCATCGGCCTCTCCGCTGCCGGAGGCTTCGAAGCCGGCTCGCTCACCAGCCTCTTCAACGCTTCGAGCCTGCTCTACGCTGTCGGCCCTACGCTCAACTACAACATCCTTGACTTCGGCCTCCGCAAAGGCCAGTCCGCCTCAGCCAAAGCGGTCTTCGAGCAGAACTCCGCCGACTATAAGCAGACGATCCTCACCGCCTTCCAGCAGGTCGAAGATAATCTCGCCGCCCTCCGCATCCTCGCGCAGGAAGCCGAGCAACAGCACCAGGCAACCGTCGCCGCGCAGGGAGCCCAGACCATCTTCAACAATCGCTACGTCGGCGGCCTCGACACGTACCTGCAAGTCGTCACCGCCCAAAACACCGCCCTCTCGAATGAGCGCAACGATATCGACATCGAACGCCGCCGCATGGACGCCTCCGTCCTCCTCATCAAAGCCCTCGGCGGTGGCTGGACCACTGCGAACCTGCCAAAGTACTAAGCCGTTCCAAACTGCCCCACGACCCGACGAATCGCCAGTTGTGCCAAAGCCACGTCCGTGAAAGGATCGGACGAAGTTTTCTACTCCCTTCTGCCGCGTCTCGAGGAGCCTTTTCCATGCCCTATCAGATTTCCCGCAACGGCCAGACCTACGGGCCTTATACCTTTGAGGATCTAAAACGCTACGTCGCCAGCGGCAACGTCCTCCCCACCGACCTCGCCAAGAGCGAAGAGATGGCCGAGTGGCTGCCCGTCTCCCAGATCCTCGCCGGCACCGAAGGCCTCCCAGCCCAGCCCGCGGCTCCATTCACACCAAACGCCTACTCGGACGTAAGCACCCCCGTCGCGCCCTACGCAGCCGCCGCACCGATCGCCAACCTTGCCGAATCGCCCTACCCGGACGCCCCTAACCTCCACTGGGGTCTCGTCCTGCTCTTCACCTGCCTCACCTGCTGGTTCTTCATGCCAATCTGGAACCTCGTCGTAAACGCATGGCTCAAGCGCGTCCAGCCCAACGCGACCTCCCTGCTTTACTACGCCGGGGCCTATGGACTGCTCCTCGTGCAGATCTTCTCCCTGCATTCCGTGATCCACCAGATGACGCCCGGCGTCCACGCCCACACCGGCAGCGCCGTCTCGAACCTGCTCGGCGTAGTCGTCTGGGTTCTGCGCCTCGTTGCCCGCTACATGGAGCGCGCATTCCTCGAAGAGCACTTCAACGGCCCCGAACCCGTCGGCCTTCGCCTCGATGCCGTCATGACCTTCTTCTTCGGTGGCATCTACTTCCAGTACAAGCTGAACGAGATCAACGCCATGAAGCAGGCCGCACGTTTTGGAACGCGCGCTTACTAATCGGGCAGCACGAAGGACCAGCCTGGCGGCCATCCTCGCCGCCGGACTGGTCCTTTGCTTTCTCCTGCTGCGCTTCCCACCAGGCGAGTACAGCTTCTATCCACCTTGCCCCCTCTACACCTGGACAGGCTTCCTCTGCCCCGGATGCGGCGGAACGCGCGCCATCGCAGCCCTCCTCCACGGCCATTGGGCCGAAGCCTGGCACTTGAATCCCCTGGTCGTCTCCGCCATCCCGGCCGGCCTCGCCTACGCGATCTGGAAGCCAAAGATTCCCACGTCTCTTTGGATCGCGTTGAGCATGGGAGTCTGCTTATTCGGAATGCTTCGGAATGTCTAAGTAAAAAACTCTCAACTCCAAGCGTTCGAAGTCGCCTTCAGCAGCGCCGTCAATCAACAACCCGATCCACCCTGAAAATCGGTGCCTGTCAGTGTTTCATCGGTGTTAGGCCACTCGCATCGACGGCTACTCCGTATCCTCTTCCACCAGCCCTACCGTCCCCACCACCTCCACCGTCACCGCCTCGCCTCCCGTCGGCTTCAACGTCACGCGCATCGGCCCGCGCTCCCAGACCGCCGTCTGACATACAGGCACAAAGTGATTCACTTGCGGCCATGCCCCAATCTGCTTCTGCACCACGGCCTTCCTCCCGCCGAGCTGAGCCACCATCGCAAACAACCCGCCTTTCGCCGTCGTACCGATCCCGCAGTACGCCGCATAGTCCCGATACCACGCCACATTCGAGACCGCCGCGTCGAACTCCGGCAGCTTCACCACCGTAATCCGCCCCGTCATTCGATCCACCAGCAGCCACGGCCCCGGCTGCCACACCCAATGTTCCGCCTTGTCGTTCGCCAGCGCATCGTTCACCCGCAGCACGCGCCGTATCGCAAACGTCCGATCCGTCACCTCGTGCATCTCCCCCATCGTCCAGTCGCGCTGCAGATCATCCACGATCAGCGGCCTCACCTTCAAGCTCACCGTGTCCTCGTTCTTCTCATCCGGCGTCACATCCGCCGGCGTGTAAGGAACCCGCCTCACCGCTCCCAGCGCCACCACATGCGCACTCGGCGTTCGCGCCAGCTTCTGCGGCGGCCGCTGCCCCCACACCACCGCGCACCCGACCCCCAGAAGCCAAAGCCATCGCATCGCGCCAATCTAATGGGAGAGTTGACGAAACGTGTCAATCTTTCGCAAAACCCCGCAAAATAGATTCCCAATTCGGAACACACCGCGCGCCCTTCGAAGCGCGTCGCAACGCACATCTCAGCCTCTTTCAGCGACAGAAACGCGACACTTAGGCCCGTCACAAACGCCGCAAATTGTTCCACGTGGAACACTCGCGTCGTTGTCCTTCATCCAAACTGATTCGTGCCTGCCGCGGACACACTTTGTTCCACGTGGAACAATCCTCCGACGAATGTTCCACGTGGAACAATTTCCGCTTTTCCTTCTCGTATCGGCGAAGATTCCCATGCCTCATCCTTGAGGCACACCGACCCGTGATTCCAACAAACCAAACGCTCGCCAGAGTAGTATCGTGAAACAAGTGGTCTTGGTCGTAGCATCCGGCCACGCCAGTCTCCCGTCCACGCATCGAAGAGGAGGCAGCGGACCGAGTCATGTCAAAGCTCCAAAACAAGGAAGGAATTCAGAACTCTATGTGGAAACCCAATCAGACCGGACCAGGTACTCCCCAGACCCCCGAGCCGCAGCGCCCGGCAACCTCCCCTGTCAGCACCTTCGAGTCGCCGACAGCGTCGCCCGCTCGTCCCGCTGCCTCAGCCACCCCTTCGGCGCCTTCGACCGGAGAGCAGGCTACGATCGGTAAGTCGCTCATTATAAAGGGTGAACTGTCCGGATCAGAATCCCTCTTCATCGACGGCAAAGTCGAAGGAACTATCAACCTCCCCGGCAACCGCGTCACCGTAGGCCGCAACGGCCAGGTCGCCGCCAACATCCTCGCCCGCGAAATCGTCGTGCTCGGTAAGGTCCGCGGCAACTGCCACGCGTCCGACCGCGTCGATATCCGCAGCGAAGGTTCGCTCACCGGCGACGTCATCGCAGCGCGCATCTCCATCGAAGACGGCGCCTTCTTCAAGGGCGGTATCGACATTCGCAAGCCTGGCTCGGAAGCCAAGTCGACCAGCACCCCGGCCGTCAACGAACCCATCGCCATCAACAGCTAAGCCTGACCTTTGCAACACCAGATACCCCAGTCGCCAACGGCGGCTGGGGTATTTGCTTGCTCCTACAACGTCGGCGAATCGTCGTGCAGCATCGCCTTGCGAATAATCTTGACCGGCACCGGACCCTGCCGCAGAAACTCATCATGAAACTGCTGTAACGAGAAGCTCGCGCCTTCCTTCTTCATCAAGTCGGCCCGCAGCTTCATGATCTGCAGCTTGCCCAGCGTGTAGTACAGATACGTCGCGTCGGACGTACCGCGCTTGGTCTCGACAAGCCCCACGGAATGGGACTGATACCCGTCCTTCACAAAAAGATCGACCGCCTGGTCGAACGTGATCTGTCCCGTATGGAGCTTGATCGAAACCACAAACCGCGCGTCCCGCAGCAGCGCATCCTGAAGCTGTCCCAGCCTGATCAGCTTGGCCTGTTTCACCTGCTCGGCCGTGGCGTTTGCGGGGGCAGCGGCGTACCCCTCATCCAGCATCATCTGCTCGCAGTAGTGCGCCCAGCCTTCAACGTCGGTGCTGGCACCGGTGAGCTTGCGAACCTTCGATTGAATCTGCGGAGTGTAGAGGAACTGCACATAGTGCCCGGGATAAGCCTCATGCACGGCGGTCGAAGTAATCGTTCCCACATTGAAGGCGGCCATATGCTCGGCGATGTGCTCGGGCGTCCAGCTTTTTTCAGGGAGCGTCACATTGAAGTACGCCTTCGTCGAGTGGGTCTCGTAGGGGCCGGGTGCGTCCATCGACGCCTGCGTCGTGGCGCGTTCGAAGGGCGGCGTCTCCTCGAGGGTTGGCTGCACGTCCGACGGAATGGTAACGATGTGATGGGTCTTGATGAATTCGATCAGCGAGTTGAACTGATCATGGAAGGTTTGCAGAAGCTGATCGGGCGGGGGATGAATACCACCGAGTTCGGCGAGCACCTCAAGCGGCGTCTTGGTGGGGTCGACTTCCTTGGCGACGCGGGCAAACTCGGCCTGGTTCCGGTGCATGTCGGCATAGGCGACTTCGAGAAGGTGAGGAAGTGGGATATCGACCATCTCGTCGTAAAGAAGTTTCTTCGAGAAGGTCTCCGCACCCAGCTTGTAGTCGCCGTTTGACCGGGGGAGGAGGTCGGTCTTGAGCCACACGCTGTAGTCCTTGAGCGCTTGGATGACGACCGCGTTTGACTTCGCGAAGTCGGCTTTGACGGCGGGATCGGTGGCGTCCGTGAAGGCGGCGGGAACATCGTTTTCGAAGAAACTGACGAGCCCGTCGATCTGTTCGACGGCAATTTCGGTGAAGATGTGCGGCGGATTCTTGAGGTTCTTGCGGGCTTCGAGGAGCACCTGCGGCATCTTCTGTTCGCGCGCCACCAGCGATCGCAGGCGCACGTTGGCAGGCGCATAGTTGCGCTCCATGATGACGAACGCCGAGCCGGCGATTCCCGACGAGTAGTTATCCGGGTTCTTCTCCCAGTTGCGGATGACTTCGAGCGAGAGAAGCTGCGAGTGAATGTTGTTGAGAAGGACGCTGAGGTCGGCGGCATCATCGCGGTCTAACGCCGACGCGGGGATAGCGGAGAGCTTTTTGTCGTAGTCGTGGAGAAACTTGATCTCGGCGGCGACGGTGGCGGCGGAGTAATCCTCAAGCTCGGAGTCGTACTGGTGAAAGCCGACGGCGGTGGCGTTCGACGGATTGAATTTGAAGGAAGCGTCGAAATATTGGTCGGTGAGGTAGTGGAAGGTCTGCGGGGCACCGTCAGCAGACAGGCGCTGGGCGTTTGTGGGAAGGACGAGGGACGTAAGGGCAAGTGCCGAGACAGCGGCGAAGCGGAAGGTCATGGGGGTCCTTGGGGCTGACGGAGCGGAAACGCCTGGCTCTTGATTGTGGTGATTATAGTTCGCGGCGGCAGTCAGACGATCAGGACCACGTCGACGAAGCGGGGTCCATGGACGCCCTTGATGCGAGTCATTTCGATGTCGGCGGTGGCGGAGGGACCGGAGAAGAAGGTGGTGGCGAGCGATGAACTCTCGGCGAGACGAGTGAAGGCCTCGGGAACGGTCTGGACGATGGCGGCGGCGTCGACGAGGCAGAGATGGTAGTCGGGGATGAGGGTGAGGGCGCGGCGGCCCTGGCCGGGGACGGATTGCAGGACGATCGTGCCGGTTTCGGCGATGGCGAGGGTGGCGGTGGTGAGCACGCCGTCCGTCTCGTCGGGCAGGTTAAAAGCGGGCGTGGTGTCTTCGATCAGGGTGATGCCGTCGGGGCGCAAGAGTTCGGGCAGGCCGGGGTCGATGGCGATGCGGTGTTTGTTGCGGGTATGGAGGATTTCGTTGAGGAGTGGCTTGAGACCTGAGAGGTTGGCTCGGTAGACGTTGGCGTCGTAGTCGTGGAGGCGGTGTTCGAGGAGGTCGATGAGGGCTTCGCGATCGAGCGTGCCGCTGTGCTGGTAGTCGCGGGCGATGGCGTTCCAGGCCAATTCGGTGGCGGCTTCGGAGGTTGGGCCGATGGCTTGGCGGATGCGGGTTAGGATTTCTTCGCGCGCGGTCATTGAGCGAAGGCTCCAGGTGCAAGTAAGCCCTGACGCCAGGCAGGCGGTACTGCGTACGCTGCGCGCTTCGCGTACCTGTTTGGCTTGGGGGGATTGGGTGCTTTAGTCATTGCGCTGGTCCCACCATTCGCGGAAGGTCTGTTTAGGGAGCTGGTGAAGGTCGCGGACTTTGGTCCAGCCGCCTGCGTAGCCGGGGAGCCAGGTGATCCAGCCTTCGCGGTTGACCAACGGAGATTCCGCCATGCGGGCGAGGCGTTGCGCGGCACGCAGGCGGCGTTCGCTGCCAAAGATTGCCGCCATCACCTTCATCGCGATGGCTTCGGGGTTGAGCGCGCCGAGGCCTTTGGTCTCGCGTTCGACGACCTTGTTGCGGAGGTGGATGAGAACTTCAGGGATGTTGATCTTGACCGGGCAGACCTCATAGCAGGCTCCGCAGAGGGACGAGGCGTATGGCAGCGAGCGCGAATGCTCGAGCTGCTGAAGCTGCGGGGTGAGGATGGCTCCGATGGGGCCGGCGTAGACCGAGCCGTAGGCGTGGCCGCCGGTCTGGCGGTAGACGGGGCAGGCGTTCTGGCAGGCTCCGCAGCGAATGCAGGCGAGCGTCTGGCGGGCTTCGGCGTCAGCGAGGACTTCGGTGCGGACGTTGTCGAGGAGGATGACGTGGAAGGCGCGGGGGCCGTCGTTCAGGTGAACGCCGGTCCAGAGGGAGTTGTAGGGGTTCATGCGCTCGCCGGTGGCGGAGCGGGGCAGGAGCTGGAGGAAGACTTCGAGATCCTGGAAGCGCGGGATGACCTTGTCGATGCCGGCGATGGTGATGAGGGTTTCGGGCAGCGTGAGGCACATGCGGCCGTTGCCTTCAGATTCGACGACGCAGACGCCGCCGGTTTCGGCGATGAGAAAGTTGGCTCCACTGACACCGATTTTGACGCGCAGGAATTTTTCGCGGAGGAAGGTGCGCGCGGCTTCGGCGAGGTCGTGCGGGCGCTCGCCGAGATGGGGCAGGTTCATCTCGCGCATGAAGATTTCGCGGATCTGCTGGCGATTCTTATGCAGCGCGGGGACGACGATGTGCGAGGGGAGATCGTGGCCGAGCTGGATGATGAGCTCGGCGAGGTCGGTCTCATAGACCTTGATGCCGGCGGCTTCGAGCGCGTGGTTGAGGCCGATCTCTTCGGTAGTCATCGACTTGATCTTGATGACTTCCTGGCTGGTGGTTGCACGGACGAGTGTGGTGACAATCTGGCGAGCTTCCGCGGCGTCGCGAGCCCAGTGAACGGTGCCTCCGGCGGCGGTGCAGTTGCGCTCGAACTGTTCGAGGTACACGTCGAGATGCGCCAACGTGTGCTGCTTGATCTGTCGGCCGGATTCGCGGAGCTGCTGCCAGTCGGGGAGTTCGTCGACGACGAGCTTGCGCTTGGCCTGGATGACGCTGGTGGCGTGGCGAACGTTCTTCCGCAGCTGGGTGTCGCCGAGGAGATTTTTGGCGGCAGTCTGGAAGGATGGGGCGCGGTTGGGGTCGAAGGTGATGAGGCTCATGCGGCGTCGCCTTCGGTGTTAGCGAGGATTTCCGCAAGGTGGAGGGTGCCGACGCCGGTGCGCTGGCGGTGCAGGGAGCCTTCGAGATGCATGAGGCATGAGTTGTCGCAGGCGGTGCAGAGCTCGGCCTTTGTGTTGAGGATGGACTGAACCTTTTCGGTGAGCATGGCAGAGGAGACTTCGGCGTTCTTAACGGCGAAGGTGCCGCCGAAGCCGCAGCAGACCTCGGGCGAGGCGAGCTCGACCAGTTCAAGGCCGCGCACGTTGCGGAGGAGCGTCATGGGGCCGTCGCCGAGGCCGAGCGAGCGCAGGCCGTGGCAGCTTGCGTGGTAGGTGACGCGATGCGGGAAGTAGGCGCCGACGTCTTCGAGTTGCAAACACTTGGTAAGGAACTCGGAGAACTCCCAGACCCGCGGCAGGAGCGAAGCGACCTCGGCCTGGAGCTGCGGATCGCCAAGACGTTCGGCCATCAGGGGATAGTGCTCGCGGATCATGGCGACGCACGAGGACGAGGGGATGACGACGGCTTCGGCGGATTGGAACTGCGAGACGAAGCGGGCGACGAGCGGTAGGGCTTCCTGCTGGTAGCCGGTGTTCCAGTGCATCTGGCCGCAGCAGGTTTGGCCGGCGGGGAAGGTGACGGTGTGTCCGAGGCGCTCGAGCACACGAACGACGGCCTGGCCCGTGGCGGGAAAGAGGGTGTCGTTGTAGCACGTGATGAAGAGGGCGATCTGCATGCGCTGCGGTGCTCCCACTTTATCGCGTGAGGGGATGCTTGGGAATGCGGGCTATCCTTCTGAGGACCGGGTTTTGCGCCGCATGAAGGAGAGACCGATGAAGCTGCTTGTGATGTTGTTTGTTGTGAGTGGGATGGCCGTGGGACAGGGCGTTCCGGCAACACAAAGTGCGGCCCGTGAAAGTGTTTCCGATTTGAAAGCGGACTGCTCCGCGGGTGCTGAGGAAAACGCCTGCCAGTCGATTGGGGCGAAGATCTTCGCGCCGCTGCGGACGAATGGGCAGGGGCATCGCGCGCTGGTGCGATATGACTTCCAGAGCTTTGGGCCTTCGATCAACTTTGGGAATGCGGGTGCGTGGACGATCACAAAGGTGATCGATGCGCCGCGAGTGATCTTCGGGACAAGTGGGATCGATCAGTTTGAATCGGCAAGCATTGTGAAGAATGGGACCGGGGATCTGGCGGGGCTTTACTTC
Source organism: uncultured Granulicella sp. (assembly GCA_963693075.2). Taxonomy (GTDB): domain Bacteria; phylum Acidobacteriota; class Terriglobia; order Terriglobales; family Acidobacteriaceae; genus Edaphobacter. Next base: position 119,475 of record CAXMMP010000002.1, read on the forward strand.
TATGTGTACGGCGGGGGACGGGCGGCGCAGTCGGATGAAGGAGTGACTGGGCTAACGGTGAATACGGGCGAGATTGGCGGGTATTTTCATGGGACGGTGAACGGGGGTGCAGGCAAAGGTTCGACGGCGCTGAGTTTGACGGCGAGCGCGGGGGTGGCTTGGAACTGGGGGTCCACGTGCAACGGGTGCATGCTGCTGGATCTTTCGAAAGGGACGATTGCGGGGTCGCTGCATGGGGCTTCGATTCCCTTTCCTGGAACTTATCTCAATCAGCTTCCGACAGCGGGTGTGGCGGGCGGCCTGCCGATCTCGAAGGCATGGTGCAAGACGGTGACGGCGATTCCGCCGACCGATACGGCGGGGGTGGGGACATCGCGAAAGGTGAGTTGTACGCTGGGAGCAATCGGTGGAGAGACGCCCGGGTTTACGGCGGGGCAGCTGGTGACGATCGCGGGCCAGTGGTATCCGGAACAGGCTCCGCTGACGGCGGTAGGCCCGGTTTCGGGTGGGCAGCAGGAGTTGACGCTGCTGGCGCGCAATCCGAATCCGGTTGGATCCGTGATTTTTCAGGGCGGGGTTGCGGGGCAGTCGCTGAGCTTTGACGCGAATCTTGCGGCGACTGGATTCAGGACCAGCTACTACGTGTTTGGGTCGGTCGATGGCGTGCATTTGATCTACGGGAGCCAGATCGCCGGAGATGTTCGTGGGCATGTGTTGCCTCGGCAGGGGTCTGAAGCAGAGACGACTTCGTCGGGGTTTCATCTGTATCCGAGTGCGGAGGTGGTAGCGAACACCGCGCAGCCAAGCTCGCCGGTGCTCGAGCCGAATGGGGTAGATTGGGCGGCGGGGGACGTGGTTGAGAATCCGCGGTTCCAGTCGTTTGGCGGGACGGGCATTCGCGATATCTGCCAGGAGTACACGCCGACGGATGAGTGGGGCTATGGGACGTGCCTGATGGTGCAGGCCGCAGGACCGGGAGTTTCGGGCACATACCATCCGTTTCGGGTGATCAATTACAACAAGCTGAGCTCGTACCTGGCGGGCGGCGGCGTGCTCGATCCGGTGCCCATTCTGTTTGCGGAAGGACCATTCGGCGACCTGCTCCAGATGCCTGGGCCTTCACGCAGTAGTCGGGGCTACGACGCGGTGATCGACATTCTGAAGACGGCTGCGGGGGATGACACGCCTTTCAACTTGTTTGCGCTGCCAAGCGGGAAGCATCCGGGCGCGGTGACCATGACCTATGACCCCGGGACTAAGCTGATTGGATTTCCGAATGGCGTGAGTATGCAGAGTGTGACGACGAGTTCGAATTGCTCTTCGGCCACGTCGCCAGCGCGATGCGGCTCGGCTGCTGCGGGGAGTGTGTTGATTCCGGCTGGGACGGATCACGTGGAAGTGATGACGTATGTGGTGACGGCAAATAGCCAGATCTTGATTACACCGGACACTTCACTTGATGGGAAGCTTGGGGTGACCTGTAATAAGGCCGTCGCGACGGCCTTTACGCCGTATGGAGTGACAGCTCGAGCGGCGGGAACAAGCTTTACTTTGTCGATTGACAGGAAGACTGATCAGGCTAACTGCTATAGCTACTCAATTATCAATTGAATCACCGATATAAGGAGTAGTGGCGTATTGCCTTGATTGTCCGATCCTTCAACTCATTTCGAAGGCGACGCTTCGGGAGTTTGGAGTCTAATGTTGTTGAGTTCGGAGTAAGAACTTTCGACCATCGGATGCATGTCTCTGATCGAGCGTCCTGATTTGGGGGCGGCGATTATTGATTGACGCCGCTGGCGAGGAAGCCGCCGTCGACGACGAGGATTTCGCCGGTGACGAAGCTGGAAGCGTCGCTGGCCAGAAAGATGGCGGCCCCGACGAGTTCTTCCGTGTTGCCGAAGCGCGCCATCGGAGTGCGCATGAGGAGCTCGCGGCCGCGTTCGCTTTCGTCCAGCAGCTTTTGATTGAGTGCGGTGCGGAAGACGCCGGGGGCGATCGCATTGACATTGACGCCCTTCGCGGACCACTCGACGGCCAGGGAGCGGGTGAGCGCGCCGACGGCCGCTTTCGATGCGGCGTAAGCGGCTACCTCCTTCAAGCTGACGAAGGTGTTGAGGGACGCGATGTTGATGATGCGGCCGGAGCCGCGTTCGAGCATGTGCCGGCCGAAGATCTGGCAGGCGCGCAGGGTGCCGGTTACGTTGGTGTTCTGGAGGTCGTCCCAGGTTTCTTCGGTGACGTTGAGGGTGGGCTCGCGCTTGATCTTGCCGGCGCAGTTGATGAGGATGTCGACCTTGCTGAAGGTGGCGAGGACGCCGGTGCAAAGGACTTCGAGGCTGGTGCGGTCGGCTACGTCGGAGGTAAGGCGCAGGGTGCGGCGGCCAGTGGATTCAATCGTTGCAGCGGCTTCGTCGACTTGATCCTGGCGGCGCGAACTGGCGACAACATCAGCGCCGGCCTCGGCCAGGCCGATTGCCATGGCGAGGCCGATGCCGGAGGTTCCTCCAATGACGACTGCGACTTTGCCGGTAAGGTCGAAGAGTTTGTGTCCCATCATTGAACTCCCTGCAGCTTGGCGAGGATCTCGTCGACGACTTGGTCGGGCGTCTTATCATTGACGACGCGGATCGCGTCCTGTGGGACTTCGAGGGTTTGCACCTGGCTTTCGAGCAACGCAGGGTTCATGTACTCATGGTGCCTTGCGACGAGGCGTGCGGCTATCATCTCTTTCGAGCCGTCGAGAAAGACGAGGCGGCCAGCATCTTTGGGAAGGCCGGCAAAGAGGGTTTCGCGATATTTTGCCTTGAGCGCGGAGCAGGCGAGGATGCCGTTTGTTCCGGCTTGCGACCAACTCTGCATGAGATGGTTGAGGGTCTCAAGCCAGGGCTCGCGATCTTCGTCGGTGAGCGGGATCCCGGCTGCCATCTTGGCTTTGTTGGCGGGCGAGTGGTAGTCGTCGGCGTCAGCGAAGGGAGCGAGCGTGCGCTTCGCGAGCAGCTCGCCGATGGTGGTTTTACCGGAGCCACTGACTCCCATGAGGACAACGATCATGATGTCAATCCTACAAAGACTGGCCTGATGTGTCGCTCGAACAGGTTGTGGGTCACATTCTTCGCGATGACGGCTTCGTTGGCCCTCAAGGCTTCGAGATAGCGTGGTCCCATCGTTGCGGCGATCTTGAAGCCGACGTGGAGAAGCTGGCGAACGTTTGGGTTGTAGGCCGGGGACGATGGGTCGTGGCGGAGAGCGCCGGTAAATTGCTCGCTCGACCAGAGGTTGACGGCTCCCGGGGCGGGTAGCGCGGCGAGGTCGATCTGGATGACGGAGGCGTAGGGTGCGGTGAGTTCGTCCTGGTGGGCATGGGCTTCGGCATAGATCACCTGGGCGAGGGCGAGGCCTTCGCCGCCTGATTCGGCGAGACCGATGAGTTCCTCAAGCCATGTTGTTCCAGCAGTTTTGAGGTGAACGCCTGCGCCCGTTCTTGCGAGGGCTTCGTGGATAGCGGGGTAGAGGGAGAACTTGTCGGAGCCCGAGTGAACGCTGAGCTTAAGGTTCTTCGTCAGGCCGTAGAGGCGAATCGCATAGGCGATGGCCGCGAGGTCGTCGTTGAACTCGCGGGCAAACTGTGCAACGTCGCCAACGTAATCGACTCCTTTGTTGAAGCGGCCTGTGAACTTGGGGGCGATGGTCTGGATGGGAATATGGTGGTCGGCGATCATCGCGAGGAGGATGAGGAGTTCGACCGGGGTCTGAGGGGTGTCGGTTTCATCCATGGAGATCTCGGGAATAAAGCGGCCAAGCCCTTTGGTTTCGACGAGGAGCGTATGGATTTCCGCGGCGTACGCGACGGCTGTCAAAAACTTGTTGGCGATGCGCTCGACGAACGCCTGATCGGTATGGAGAGGCTGGTCGATGCCGGGGATCACGACTTCGCCGAGAAGTTCCGGATGACGATGAAGGAAGGCGGTGACGCGGCTGGGATCGGCGGGCTGGCCAATGAGGTCGGCTACGTCGAGTGTGAAGAAGTCGCATGGGTCGATGAAGCGCTGGACGGTGCTGAGGTTGATGTGGTCGGCGTCGAGGAAGTAGGGATGGGACCAGCCGAGTGCGCGAACGGCTTCGTCGGCTGCGGCGCGCGTGGCGCTGGGTTCGGAACCGATGATGGTGTGCTCGCGATTGGATTTGTTCCAGACTGGGATGACCTCGACACCGGCTTCGAGGGCCAGCATGCAAGCGCGAAGTTGAGCTTTGGCCTGGTGGGCGAAGCGATCGCCGACGCCGATAGAGAAGCGGGGAAGTTGAAGAGCGTCACTCACAGGCAAAGACTCCAATCAAGAAGCTACACCGATTCCGTTGGACTGGAAGGACGAGGTTCTCAGGGTGTTGGATGCCCCTTGGGGAGCGAAGCCGTTTTTCGTCTTTGCGCGAGGCGGGTCGGACAGACTATCCTTGAGGGACGGAAGAGTGGCCGAGTGGTTGATGGCTCCAGTCTTGAAAACTGGCGTACCTGAAAGGGTATCGGGGGTTCGAATCCCTCCTCTTCCGCCATTCCTCCTTCGCAGGCTCTAGTTGGACCGTTGTGGCGGTCGCTCTTGACAAGAGCGAGTGCGCCCTCGGAATATGGCCCCTGAACAAATCTTGATCAGACCGTGTCCCCCGAATTACAGAGCGCTCCCTTTCGTCTTGAGAAGTCAATGAAAACAATGCAGCGGACTCCACCGTTCTCACTCGAGGACTGGATCGTCGAGCCGGAGTTCCTGCTCCTCTCGTCGGGAGAGACGAGCCAGCGCGTCGAGCCAAAAGTGATGAGCGTGCTGGTGCAGCTTGCTGCGCAGTCGCGGCATGTGGTGTCGAAGGATGAGATCCTGCGGGCGGTCTGGCCGGACACCTTTGTCAGCGAAGATGCGCTGACCCGGTGCATCTCGGTGTTGCGTCATGTGTTCAAGGACAATCCGCATCAGCCTCGATATATCAAGACGGTCTCGAAGGTCGGGTATTGCCTGCTGGTCGAGGCGCGGCCGTTGGAAGCTCCGGCGAGTGTCTTCCAACAGACGATTGCCGTGCCGGAAGTGGAAGCGGTTGAGGCACTTCCTGCAACTGCCGCGATGCCGCCAACGAATTCCGGCAGGCGTGGGGCTGTGCGCGTTGGAGGCTCAGCGGCATTGCTGGCTGCGGCGGGAGGCGTGGCTTTCTGGATGATCCACTCCATTCGAGCGAGTTCGGCGGCGGCGGTAATCTCTACCTTTCAACTGACGACTGGAGCCGGCGAGCAGACGCGACCGGCGGTATCCCCGGATGGGAGCAAGGTCGCTTTTGTCTGGGCAAAGGAAGATGGCGGCCAGCATATTTACGTGAAAGGGATCGGCAGTGAATCGATGGTGCGGCTGACCGGACTCATGGACGAGGAGTTCAGTCCGGTCTGGTCGCCGGATGGGAAGAGGATCGCCTTTTTATCATCATCCGCAAATGGCCTGGCGCTGTATGTGACGCCGTTGGATGGAGCGAAGCCCGAGCAGAAGCTCTACATCCCTGAGGAGACTTCGCGCTGGGAGCAGGGTGCGCTGGCGTGGTCGCCGGATGGGAAGAGTCTGGCGCTGGCGGACCACATGGGAGCGCAGCCTACGGCGGCGATTTTGTCGATCGACATCGAGACGATGAGGTCGCGCGTGTTGACGACACCGCCCGCGGGCTGGGAGGGCGATATGAGCCCGGCCTTCTCGCCCGATGGGACAAAGATCGCGTTTTTGCGGGCGAGTGAGAGCGCGGTCGCGGATATCGACTGGATCGCGGCGGACGGCGGGGAAGTCCACGCACTGACTCATGACGGCAAGATGATCAATGGGATGACGTGGTCGTCGGACAGCCAGTCGGTGGTCTTTTCGTCGAATCGTGCGGGCGAGTACGCGCTTTGGAAGGCCGGACTCGAAACGGGGCAGCCACAGCGGATGCCGGTCGGCTCGGAAGATGCGACACAACCGGCGATCTCGACCAGCGGGAAGAACCTGGCATTCGTGCAAAGCTCGGCGATCTTCGGCGTGATGCGCGTGGAGGCGCAGAAGACTGGCGGCAGGAACGCTGAGGAGGAGCCCATCGTTTCGTCGAGCGCGCAGGATTCCGCGCCGAACGTTTCGCCGGATGGGGCGCAGTTTGCGTTTCAATCCTGGAGGTCGGGGAGCCAGCAGATCTGGGTCTCGTCGATCGACGGACAATCGCTGCGGCAGCTGACTCCGGCTGGCGGGGAGTTATCGGGATCGGGAAGTCCGGCCTGGTCGCCAAATGGAGATCAAGTCTTGTTCGATTCGCGGCTGGGTGGTCATTCGCATATCTTCATGATTGGGGCCCGGGGTGGTACGCCCAAGCAGCTTACGTTTGGCGAGGTAAACGACATCGTTCCGCGCTGGTCTGCGGATGGGCAGTCGATCTACTTCCGGTCGAATCGTGGCGGGCGCTGGCAGTTGTGGAAGATCCCGGTGGCGACGGGCGCTCCACAGCCGGTGACGAGCGACGATGGCATGGTGGGGCAGGAGTCAGCCGACGGCAGGTGGTTGTACTTTGCGCGGGGGGGCGAACGCGGCATCTGGCGAATGCCAAGGGCGGGTGGCGAGGCGGTCAGGATCCTCGATCAGCCTGCCGCGGGTTACTGGTCCTACTGGGCTGTCTCGAACAAAGGAATTTATTTCCTCGACTCGACGCAGAAGACGCCTGCGATTTCGTTTTACGACGCGGGGACCGAGAAGACGAGTCTCTATGCGAATCTGAGCCGGCTGCCACCGCTGTATCTGGGACTGAGTCTGTTGCCGGATGGGAAGGGATTGCTGATCAGCGACAAGCATGATGCAGGGAGCCATATCTCGATTGCCAGGGGTGCGTTTTGAGGCAGGCTCGATCGGATGACCGGGCCTGCCTCGCATCCGCTACTGCTGGTTGAGTTGGAACGACTCGCTGGTTGAGCCGTTGCAGGTGTTGATCTGGATCTGCTGATTGTTGTTGTTGTTGGGGACGTTGAGGCATAGGCCGCTGTTGCGGTCAATGAACTCGTAGTAGCCGGACGCGAGTTTGACCGGCTCGAACTGTTCGTTGGCTCCACCACCGTAGGCCCAGAGCTGCAGGCCGGTACCGGGTGAAGTACCGTTGTTGACGACGTTCCAGGCTGCGGTGCTCGAGTTGTACGTGGTGACCTCGTAGTAGCCGCCGCTGGTCGCGGTGAAGAGCCACTGCTGGTTGGTGTTGTTGGAGTAGCAGGTGTACTGCTGCAGGACGGTTCCGTTGCCAGTGTTGCCGCTGGTGTCGTCGATGCACATGCCGCTCGCCTGATTGACGATCTGGTAGTACGCCGTGGTGGAGATGCCGGAGCCACCGCTGGCGGTGGTGGTTGCCGACGCCTGGTTGGAGGCTGGAGAGTTGCCGACGGAGTTGACCGCTTCGACGACGTAATAGTACGTCGTTCCAGCAGTGAGGCCGGTGTTCGAGTAGGTGGTTGTGCTGAGGCCGCTGGTGATCAGGTTACCGGAGCCGGGGGTGAAGCCGCTGGTCGTGCTGCCATACACGTTATAGGTGACGCCGGTGGTGGTGCTGGCGGTCCAGCTCAGGTTGATCTGGCTGGTGGAGGCGGCGGTTGCGGTGAGGGAGGTTGGCGCCGTCGGAGCCGTAGCGCCGCCCACCTGGTTGAGCGTGAACGATTCGCTGGTGGAACCGTTGCAGGTGTTGATCTGGAGCTGCTGGTTGTTGTTGCTGTTGGGCGTGTAGAGGCAGAGCCCGCTGTTGCGGTCGATGAACTCGTAGTAGCCGGTCGAGAGCTTGACTGCTTCGAACTGCTGATTGAGTCCTCCGCCATAGGTGTAAAGCTGCATGCCGGTGCCGGGCGAGGTTCCAACGTTGACGACATCCCAGCCGACGGTGCTCGAGTTGTAGCTGGTGACCTCGTAGTAGTCGTCTGCGATGAGTGTGAACTTCCACTCCTGGTTGACGTTGGTGCCGATGGTCGCGCAGGCATACTGTTGCAGGACCGTGCCGTTGGAGACGCTCCCGCTGGTGTCATCCACACACGCGCCACTGGACTCGTTGACGATCTGGTAGTACGCCGTCGTGGAGATGCCAGAACTTGCCGAAGGCGTGACAGCCGTCACCTGGTTTGAAGCAGGTGAGTTGCCGGCGGAGTTCGCTGCTTCCACCACGTAGTAGTACGTGGTCAAGGCGGTAAGCCCGGTGTTGGAGTAGCTGGTGGCGCTGACACCGCTGGTGACGAGCGTGCCGGAGCCGGGAGTGAAGCCGCTGGTCGTGCTGCGGTAGACGTTGTAGGTGACTCCCGAGGTGGTGCTGGCTGTCCAGGCTAAGTTGACCTGGGTGCTGGAGACGACCGTAGCGTTGAGCGCCGTCGGAGCGGTGGGTGGAGCGACCTGCGTGGTGGCGGTCGCTTGATTCGATGCTGCGGAGGTTCCGTTGGAGTTCACCGATTCAACGATGTAGTAGTACGCGGTGGAGGCGGTGAGGCCCGTGTTCGAGTAGCTGGTTCCGCTGACGCCGCTGGTGATCAGATTGCCGGAGCCGGGAGTGAAGCCGGAGGTTGTGCTGCCGTAGACGTTATAGGTGACACCGGAGGTAACGCTCGCCGTCCAGGTCAGGTTGATCTGTGAACTGGACGCGGCAGTCGCCTTGACCGAGGTTGGGGCAGCCGGAGCGGCCGGCGTCGCCCCCGTGGCCTGATTGGAAGAGGGTGAGGTTCCTGCGGAGTTTACCGCCTGAACGATGTAGTAGTAGGTCGTCGACGGGGACAGGCCTGTATTCGAGTAGGTCGTCGTGCCGATGCTGCTTGCGACGAGGTTGCCGGAGCCGGGGGTAAAGCCTGAGGTCGTGCTGCGATAGAGGTTGTAGGTGACCGTGCCGCCGGTGCCGGGCGCTGTCCAGCTCAGGTTGATCTGGGCGTCATTTGCCGCGGTTGCCGTCAAGCCGGTGGGAGCAGTCGGGACGACAGCGCCGGTGACGCCGCTGGCCTGGTTGGACGGGGCGCTGGTCGCGGTGGAGCTGACGGCTTCAACCACGTAGTAGTAGGTGGTTCCGGAGACGAGGCCGGTGTTGTTGTACGTAGTGGTGCTGAGGCCGCTGGTAACGAGATTGCCGGAGCCGGGGGTGAAGCCGTTGGTCGTGCTGCGGTAGACGCTGTACGTGACGCTCGGGGTGGTGCTGGCAGTCCAGGAGAGGTTGAGCTGCGTGGTGGTGCCGGTAGGCGTTGAGACGGCAAGGTTGGTCGGAGCAGCGATCGCACCGGCGGGCGTCCAGGTAAAGGTGGCGACTGCGCCAGCCGGAAGCGTGTAGACGAAGTTGGTGTTGGTGGGAGCGTAGTTCACGTCGAAGGTCGTGGAGGTGGTGGCATCGTTGAAGGCGATCAGCACCATGGATCCGTCGGGATTCTGGAAGGCTACGTCTTCCATGGCTCCACCGCCGATGGTTCCGGAGTTCGACTCGACGCGATACGCGCCGGGCTGGACGAACTTTGCGGCGTGTCCGTAGATGTAGTTTTCAACGTTGTAGGTGATGGTGGCGGGATTTGCGCTGTCGTTGATGGTGACGAAGCCCCGGCAGTTGGTGCAGCCTCCGTTGGTGGGGCCGGAGTTCTGATCGAGGGCCAGGTTCCACTCGATGACGGCCTTGGCGTAGTTGCGGGTCGCGCCGATGATCAGGTATTCCATACCGTAGCCGAGGTCGGGCCCGAAGGTTCCGTTGGTCTCGCCTGAGCATTCCGTGAACCAGTTGCCCTTGTTCGGGTAGTTCGCCGCGACCGTGGACTGCGCCGACGGCGTACCGGAGTAGCAGTGCCATGAAGTTCCGGCGACATAGTTGTACGCGCCGCTGTTACCGAGGATCGTCTGGGGATAGGTGGTGTCGTTCCAGTTGTGCTCGTAGCCGAAGATCTTGGTGCCGAGGCTGGCGTTTGCGAGTGCGGGTCCGAGGTAGCTGGAGATAAACGAGGTCTCTTCCGCCGCGGAGAAACTCTCCGTCGGGTAGCTGCCGTTCGAGTTCTCGGGCTCATTTTGCGCGGCGATCGCGTAGACCGGGATTCCCTGGCCCTGGTAGGCCTGGATCGTCTTGACGAAGTATTGGGCAAGCGAGGAGTAGTAGCTATCGTTGAAGTTGCCTCCGTCCATGGTGCCGGATTGCTTCATCCAGGCGGGCGGGCTCCAGGGCAGCATCTCCACCTTGATGTTGGAGTTCACGGCAAAGGCCTCTTTGAGTACCGGGATGGTGTAAGTCAGGTCTTTTGAGATGGAAAAGTTGGTGAGGTTGACGTCGGTCTGGCCGCTGGCGACATCGTCGTAGCTGAAGTTGCCCTGGGCGGAGAAGTCGCTGGCTCCCATCGGGGAGCGAAGGAAGTTGAGGCCGATACCGTTGCTCTTGCTGAAGAACCACTGCATCAGGGCGGTTTGCTGGGAGGAGCTCAACTTGTTGTAGATGAGATAAGCGGCGGAGTCCGTCATGGCGCCGCCGAACCCGTCCATCTGCTGATAGGTGACGCTGGGGGTGACGGTAATCTGGGTCGATCCGCCCGTCGCCGAACTGAAGGTCTGGTTCGCCTGCTGAGACAGAAGCAGCGATTGATCCGGGTTGGTCTGGTAAACGGAGACCGTCTGTGCCGCTGCAGACTGCGATAAGGCCAGTCCGGCGGCGAAACCCAGTGCCGAAAGTAAGCGAAATCCTCTGAACATCTTGCGTCTCCTGTAGTTGAGCAATTGAGCGTGTGCGGAAGAATGCGGCGCGGAAAAGCCCGCTTCCTGAGCCACGCGCACACTAGGCCGCTGTATGGAGAACAGTCGTGAACTTCGCCTGAAGAAAGCCTGATGATTTTCTGATGGTAAGTAAACGACTCATTCAAAGTAACTTACGGAGCGCTTGTCTGAGCTTTTCGTGCTTCTTCGTGGCATGTATCGAAGAGGTATCAAGTCGCTTCGATACGAGAGGATCGCGCGAATTTTATGTACGAAGTCGCTTGTGAGTGGATGCGGCTGACGCCGCCCGCCCCTCTGGTACCGTCGCCCCACGTTGGCGTAACCTCGTCATAGCCAGGAGGCCTCTTGTCCGACCGACCCGACTTTCAGCCATCGACGCTTGTGATCCATTCCAACCGGAGCTACGAGAGCCAGTCCAATTCGATCCTGTTCCCGATCCATCAGACAGCGACGTATATCCACGAGAGCGTCGGAGTCACCAAGGGATACGGCTACTCTCGTGGCGCGAACCCGACGGTGAACGCGTTGGAGCAAGCGATCGCCGCAGTGGAAGGGACGGAGCATGCGCTGTGTTTCCGCTCCGGGATGTCGGCCATCACGACGCTTTGCCTTGCGCTTCTCAAGGCCGGCGATCACGTCGTGCTATCGAGCGTGATCTACGGCGGGACGACGCGACTGTTCCTGCAGGTGCTGGTCAACTTCGGCGTTGAATATACTTACGCCGACACGGCTGACCTCGCGGCGACCGAAGCGGCGATCAAGCCCAACACGCGGCTTATCTTCATCGAGACGCCGGCGAATCCTACGATGAAACTGTCGGATATACGCGCGATGGCTGGCCTGGCGCATTCGCATGAGAACATTTTGCTGGCGGTCGACAATACGTTTCTGACACCGTTGTTGCAACCATGCCTCAGCCTTGGCGCGGACATCTCGATGCTTTCGACGACGAAGTATATCGACGGGCATAACGCGACGATCGGCGGCTCGCTGGCGACGCATGACGAGGAAATCACCGAACGCCTGCGGTTTGTGCGCAAGATCATCGGCAGCATCCAGGCACCGTTCGACGCGTGGTTGACGCTGCAGGGCATCAAGACGCTTCCGGCTCGGCTTGCGATGCATTGTGACCACGCGGGGCAGATTGCGCGCTGGCTCGAGGCACACCCACGGGTCGCGAAGGTTTACTACCCGGGGCTCGATTCGTTTCCACAGAAGGCGCTCGCGGAGAAGCAGCAGAAAGCCTTCGGCGGCATGCTTGCCTTTGAACTGGACGCCACGACGGAGCAGTCGCTGCGCTTTATGGAAGCGCTGAAGCTGTGTACCTGTGCTGAGAGCCTGGGGAGCGTTGAGACGTTGATTACCAATCCGGCGACAGCTTCGCATTGCGACCTGCCGCTCGAACAACGCAAAAGCCTTGGCATCTCCGACCGGCTGATCAGGCTTTCGGTCGGTCTGGAAGCACCGAAGGATTTGATCGCGGATTTTGAACACGCGTTTGCGGTGATCTTCGGGAGCCACGCATGAAGTTCGCCACGCGGCTTGTTCACTATGATCCGAGTCCGGATGATCCGTTTCGTCCCATGGCGACGCCAATCTACCAGACGGCGACCTTCGAGCAGGAGCACGCGGACAGCTTCGGCCAATATGACTATTCGCGGAGCGGCAATCCAACGCGCAGGGTGCTCGAGGACCAGGTTGCCGCGCTTGAAAATGGCACGTGCGCCTTCGCGTTTGCGAGCGGCATGGCGGCGGTGACAGCAGCCACCAGCGTCTTGAAGGCTGGCGATGAGATCCTTGCTGACTGGGATGTTTATGGTGGCACGACCAGATTGTTCGGGAAGATTCTGCCAAGACGCGGTATCGGTGTTCGATATGCCGATCTGAGTGATCTCGCCAGTTTGCATGCTGCCATGACGCCTGCAACGCGCATGGTCTTTGCGGAGTCGCCGTCGAACCCTTTGCTGCGAGTGATCGATCTGCGGGCTATCGCGGCGATAGCGCATGAGCGCGGCCTGTTGTTCGCGGTCGACAACAGCACCATGTCGCCTTACCTGCAGAATCCCCTGGATCTTGGCGCCGATCTCGTCATCCATTCGGCGACCAAGTTCCTCTGCGGGCATAGCGATGTAACGGGTGGTCTCGTTGTGGTGAAGGATCAGGCGCTTGCGGATGAGATCTACTTCCTGCAGAACGCTGAGGGTACAGCGCTCGGCCCGATGGATTGCTTCCTGCTGCTGCGCGGGCTGAAGACGCTCAAGCTCAGGATGGATGCTCAGCAACAAAGCGCCGGCTTGATCGCGAGATTTCTTGAGGAGCATGCGAGCGTCGATACGGTGTACTACCCCGGGTTGGCGAGCCATGCGGGTTTCGCAGTTCATGCTCGGCAAGCGCGTGGTGCAGGCTCAGTTCTCAGCTTCAACGCGGGCTCTGCCGAGGAGGCGAAGCGGATCGCCGAAACGACGAAGCTCTTCAAGATTGCGGTGAGCTTCGGCAGTGTCCATTCGACCATCAGTATCCCGTTGAAGATGTCCCATGCGAGCACACCTCTTGAGTTGCAGGCGTCGCGAAAGATTCCCGAAGACCTCGTTCGCTTATCGATTGGGATTGAAGATACCGATGAACTGATTGCGGACCTCGCCGCGGCAATGGAGAAATAGAGTCAACGAAGACGCTGGGCGTCGCTACACTAGGCATCTATGGCCGACCACGAACTGCCGCGGGTCCTGACGCTCTCCCACGCTGCGTCGATCGTGGTGGGGATCATCATCGGCAGCGGCATCTTTCTTGTGCCGCGCGAGATGATGGCGGCGGTGGGCAGTTCGCGCACGGTGTACCTCGTATGGATCGTCGGCGGCTTGCTTTCGCTGTTCGGGGCCATGACGTATGCGGAGATTGCAGCGATGCGACCGCGCTACGGCGGAGAGTACGCGTTTCTTAAAGATGCGTACGGCGATCTTCCCGCATTCCTCTACATGTGGACGCTGCTGACGATCGCCAAACCGGCATCGCTCGCAACGATTGCTGCTGGACTGATTCGCGTACTGGGAACGTTTCCGCGCTTCGCCTTCTTCAATGAAACGGCGTTCGCCCATCTGCAATGGGGACAGTTAATCGCCATTGCGCTGACATGGGGGATCACTGCGCTCAACATTCGTGGGACGCGCGAGTCGGCGAATGTGCAGTTGTCGTTGACCTGGCTCAAAGGGCTGATGATCGTGGTCATCGCGGGCTTCTGCTTCTATGGTGCCGGCGGACATGGATCGTGGCACAACTTCGCCACCGGCTTTACGGGGGCGCGCGCAGGCTTCTCCGGCTTCATGGTCGCGCTCGTTGCGGCGCTTTGGGCTTATGACGGCTGGAGCGACGTAAGCCAGATGGCCGGCGAGGTCAAAGCTCCGCAGCGCACCATGCCGCTGGCGCTCATCGGCGGAGTGATGATCGTCGGCGCGCTTTACATGCTCACGAACGCGGCCATTCAGTATGTGCTGCCTGCGTCCGTCATCGCGCACTCCGAGCGGCCCGCGGCTGATGCCATGCGACTCGTGGCCGGACGTTACGGCGCCATCCTGGTCTCGATCGGGATGGCGGTCAGTATCTCCGCGACCTTCGTCGGTTCGACACTCTCCGGTGCCCGTATCTGTTTTGCGGCAGCGCGCGACGGCCTGTTTTTCAAGGGACTTGCCAAAGTTCACCCGCGATTCCAGACGCCTTCCAACTCGCTCATTCTGCAAGCCACTCTGACCTCTCTCCTCTTGCTCCTGATCGGAACCTTTCAGTCGCTCTTCTCCCTGGCCATCTTCTCCGAATGGCTTGCTTATGGGCTGACGGCGAGCACTGTCTTCGTCTTCCGCAGACGCGATGCTGCAAGCGCACGGCCGTTCAGCGTACCCGGCTACCCCATCGTTCCGATTCTCTTCATGGCAGCGGCCGCGGTTCTGCTTGTCTTCTCCATCGCCGACCAGCCCCTCCACTCGCTTACCGGGCTTGGCATCATCCTGTGCGGAATTCCCGCGCACTTCCTCTACCAGAGATTCCGCCTGCGGAGTCGGACGGTAACCGTAGGATAGGCTCAGCCAGATCACTTTTGCTCGAGAAGGGTCACCTCCACCATGCGCTCTAACCTCCGCCTCCTCTTGTGCCTTCTCTTCTGGCTGTGCGCAATGCCATGCGTCATGCTGCGCGGTCAGCAGCGCATGGTCGTGATCGATCAGGATGGTTCCGGCCCCGGCGGTTCGAACCAAATGGCGATGATGGTGCTGCTGCAGTCGCCGCAAGCGAAGGTGCTCGGCATCACGATGGTCTCCGGCAATGCATGGGAGCCGGAAGAGGTGCGGCACACGCTGCGCATGCTCGAGCTGATCCATCGCATGGATGTCCCTGTCGTTCCGGGCGCGATCTACCCGCTCGTCCGAACGCAGACCGAGACGATGCTGGACCTGAAGCGTTACGGCAGGGTCGCGTGGCTTGGCGCGTTTGGCGATCATGAAGGGGGCACCGGCTCGGCAGACTTTCACGCGGCTGAGGTGATCCCGCCGCTACTCGAAGGGGAGCCGACAACCAGGCCTCTTGCCGAGGATGCCGCGCACTTCCTCATCCGGCAGGTTCACGCGCACCCGCATCAAGTAACGGTCTATGCCGCCGGGCCTCTGACGAACATTGCCCTCGCCATCGCCATCGATCCGCACTTCGCGGAGCTGACGCAAGGCATCGTCATCATGGGGGGAAGCTTGAATCCCGGCAGCACGGACCCGGAGTTCGCGCTGAACCCGCATCATGAGTTCAACTTCTGGTTCGATCCTGAGGCCGCGCACATCACGCTCCATGCCCTGTGGCCGCGCATCGACCTGACCGATGTCGACATTTCGATCAAGGCCACCTTCACCCAGGGGATGCTCGACGAGATCATCCGATCCAAAGAGCCCGCGGCGATGTATCTCAGGAAATACTCGAGTGAAAAGTACTACTTGTGGGACGAGCTCGCTGCTGCCGCGTGGCTCGACCCAAAGATCATTACGACGGAGCGCGTTCTCTACCTCGATGTCGACATCTCGCACTCGGCGACGTATGGCGATACGCTGGCCTGGACCGAAAGGACCAGACCGGATACCGGGCTACAAAAAATTCACGTGCAGGATGATCTTGATCTTCCGCGCTTCACCAGTCTGTTTGTGAAGCTGATGCAGTCGCCGCCGATCGTGCCCTAAGGAGAGTCGAGGCCGTGATTGAATCGACAGTTGTAAGGATCATTTTAGAAAGGCAACGAGCAAGAAAAATCGCTCTGCTCATTTTCTTCGGGCTTTCGCTCGGCTCAGCGCCAGCGCACGGGCTGCCACGTTGTCGCGCCACCCAGCTGGCGCTCGCACCAGCGAATGAAGGCCTCATCGCGAACGGAGGGACGGTTGTGTTGGAGTTTATCTTGACCAACCGCAGTTCGACCGCTTGCACCCTTCGTGGGTATCCCCGTGCCATGGCGCTCGATGAGCGTGGCAGACCAGTACCCGAGATCAGCTTTGAAGACTTGGACGGCTTCATTGCTGAACCTTCTATCCAGACCTTGCGCACGATCAAACTTCGGCCACAGGCTCATGCGTGGTTCGAAGTGGTCGGATCGGACGGAATGGGTCTTGAGGATTTATCCCGTTGTGGCCTCATCAGGACGCTTAGTTTGAAGGTGCCCGGCGACCGTCACCCGTTGGCGGTAAAGCCAAAATTTAGCGCCTGCGACCTTGCGAAAATTAGCTTCTTCTTGCCGGGGATACCGGATTGACTTAAGGGGCAAGAAAGCATTCGTGCGCGCTTTCGCCCGCGGACGACCAGATGGCTGTGGTCGAAAAGACTCGATTCTCTTCGATCACGTGAACCTGCGACACTAACGCCAAAACGGACGGGTAACGGGCTGCGGCTTCGACAAACATGCACCTCCGCGATAAAGTCGAGACTCTAACAGTCTGAGAGCGATGGCGACCGCGACCCCCCTCAAACCGGCGACTCCGAAGACCTTGACGCGGTTTGAGCGGACCCTTGCCAGCGCGAGTTCGACCATCTCCATGCGCGAGACGCTGAATCTCGCGATCGATAGCTTCCGGGCGTCCAAGGTGCGCTTCATGCTCACCATGCTCGGCATGGTGATTGGCTCGGCTTCGATCATCCTGGTGGCGACGCTGGGGTACACCGGCAAGCAGTATGCGCTTGACCAACTGGCGTCGATCGGTCCGAACAAGATCGAGATGCAATATGGCGGCGGAAATATCATCGGGCCCGACAATACCAGCACGCCGGACAACATGACCCGGGAAGACATGGACACGGTGGTCTCCGAGGTCCCCGGCATCGTCGCTTCTTCGCCGATGCTCGAAGATCACGCAACGATTTCCCTTGGCGGCGGCCTCGCCAAGGACGCGATGCTGCTGGGGGTTTCGCCGCAATATAAGCAGGTGCGGAATCTGCGCGTCGTTGCTGGCCGCTTCTTCGACGATCAGGACGCGCTGCTGCACACCAAGGTCGCCGTGATTGTTACTCCGTTTGCCATCGAGCTCTTCGGGACCGCGGCGGATTCGATCGGTCACAGCGTGACCATCCGCGGCATTCCGTTCACCGTTATTGGAGTGTTTGAAGAGAGTTTCGATACGCACGGCATCTCCGAAATTTCGGATCAGACCATCCTCATCCCTTACCAGGTCGCTCGTTACTTCACCGGGACCGACAAGGTGAAGGAGATCTTCTTCACCATGAAGGATGCTGCGGACGTCGAGCCTGCCGCGAAGCAGATCGAGGAGATCATCCGCCTCCGGCATCGTCCCACGTCCATTTACAACGCCGTGATTCTTACCGGGATGATCAAGATAGCGGGAAACATCGCGGACGAGTTGACCCTGGTGCTGGGCCTCGCCTCCCTGGTGACGCTCATCGTATCCGGCGTGGGAATTATGAACTCCATGCTCGCGAATGTTTCGGCGCGGACCAGGGAGATTGGCATCCGTAAGGCGCTGGGGGCGACGAGCAAGGAGATTCGGCTGCAATTTCTTACGGAGGCCGTCTTTCTTTCGCTCGCGGGCGGGATTATCGGGACGATCTTGGGGCTATCAATCCCGCTCGCAGTCGACTTTCTGACACCGTTTCAGATTCCGATCTCCTACTGGTCGGCGGTGATCGCGTTGTCGACTTCGGTGGCGGTCGGGGTGTTCTTCGGAATGCTGCCGGCGACGCGGGCTGCTGCTCTGGATCCGGTAGAGACGCTGAAGTATGAGTAAGACAAAGACGTACGCGGATTCGTTCTTGCCTAGAATGAGGAGATGCCGTCTGCTGTCCGTTCTTATTCGAAGATCAATCTTGGGCTGGCGATTGGGCCGCCGCGTCCGGATGGATTCCATTCGTTAACCACTCTTTACCAGACGCTTGCCCTGCACGATATCGTGACGGTAACGGCGAGACCGGCAGCCAAGACCCGGATTCAACTCACCTCGAATGATCCTCGGGTCCCTAGAGACGCGAGAAATACTGCGTGGAAGATGGTTGCGAAGGTTCTCGACCACCTGGATCTCACGGCGACGGTGAATCTCAGGATCCAGAAGAATCTGCCGATTCAGGGCGGCATGGGCGCGGGTTCGGCGAATGCGGCGGCAGCGCTCATCGGCCTCGAGCGCGAACTCACCTTGGCCATGCCTCCCGAAACGCGCCTGCACCTCGCGGCCCAGGTTGGGTCCGACGTGCCACTATTTCTGCTTGGCGGCTCGGTATTGGGCCATGACCGGGGCCAGGTGGTCACCTCGTTGCCCGATGTTACGCTCGCAGGGAAGCCGCAGATTCCATGTGTGATCGCGTTGCCGGACACAGGTGTTTCGACTCCACAGGCGTTCCGAGACTGGGATGCGCTCATCGTTGCTCAATCCGCCTCGGATTTGCACAACTCCCCAATTCCTGATACGTTAGAAGAGTTGAGCTGCACCTACGCGTCCATCTTCGGCAACGGAGACCCGACAGCAAGGTCCGGCGCCTCCGGTATCCTTCCGGAATCGAGTTCGGCCAAAGTGCCGGACAACCCTGAGAAACTGCAGCGGTCCTCACGTGAGCAACTTCACACAATGAGCGATTCTGAGATCGATCTGGCCGAGAACTCCCTTCTCGCGCTTGTCCGCACCGGGATCGAAAACGACTTTGAAACAGTCGTCTTTCCTCAGTATCCCCTCCTGCGTGAAATCAAGCGACATTTGATGGGAACTCACGAGAACGCCGCAGTGTACTGTGCGCTGTCAGGCTCCGGCTCCGCCCTATTCGGCCTTTACCGGTCTGATTCGGACGCAGACGCCGCTCAACAAAGGCTGCAGCAGCAAGGCGTCAAGGCAATCGTTACTTCAACTATGCCCCGCCCTCTCTACTGGAGCAACATGTTCGCAGAGTGATTGACTCCCGCTATACTTGAAGTGGGAATCAATGCTGGGCGATCGACCAATGGTAGGTCAGGTGCCTTTGAAGCACTCAATCTAGGTTCGAATCCTAGTCGCCCAACCATCATCTCGATCCCCCAGATGTTCACCCTGAGACCATCGGTGAACCGTAAGACCAGGGACTTTCTGCAGCCGAAACAAGGCTGCGCGGAGTAAATAAGCATTTGCACTTCTCGCCATCGGCCTCAAAAGAGGCAGGCATGGCGCCAGTACAAGCAGTAACGGAAGAATCGAAGTCTTTACCTCTTAGCAGAAGTACCGGGGTCAAACAGCCTCGGAGACAAGACCAGAAGCAGCAGGATCCACCTACGGTCAACCAGCCAAAGGAGCTCCAACCGTGAACCAAACAGACACGACTGCGATTCTTCCCCCTGATTTAGCGCGTGACGACCAGATGAGCGAAATCGCTCTCGAAGTCCTGCTCGATGACTCACCCGCTGCCTCGGCAGCAACGCAAGGAGCCTCGCTGAAGGCGGCACCGGAGAAAAAACGCTCCGGCCGCCTGAGCGAGGCGAAACGCTTCAAGATCTTCTCGGGCGAAGCCAACAAGCCGCTCGCGGAAGAAGTCTGCAAGTTCGTCGGCGTTCCTTTAGGCGAGACCCGCCTGGAACGCTTCGCCGACGGAGAGGTGCTCTTCCAGCTGCTGGAAAATGTACGCGGTGCGGATGTCTTTCTCATCCAACCGACCTGCTTTCCGGTAGACCAACACCTGGTCGAACTCCTGATCATGATGGACGCGCTCAAGCGGGCATCCGCCGCGCGCATCACCGTTGTGATGCCGTACTACGGTTACGCCCGGCAGGACCGCAAGGACCGGCCCCGCGTTGCCATCAGCTCCAAGCTCGTCGCGGATTTGCTGACGACTGCCGGCGCCAACCGCGCTTTGCTGGTCGATCTGCACGCCGCACAGATTCAAGGCTTTTTCAACATCCCGGTCGACCATCTGTTCGCGAGCCCGGTTCTTGTTGGCTACTTTCGAGATCTTCACCTGCCGAACCTTACCGTGGTCAGCCCGGACGCAGGCGGAGTGGAACGGGCGAGATTCTTCGCCAAGAAGCTGGAAGACAACACTCCTCTCGCCATCGTCGACAAGCGGCGCACCGAGAAGAACGTGACGGAAGTGATGAACGTGATCGGCGATGTACGCGGGCGGACCTGCCTCATCATCGACGACATGATCGACACGGCCGGCACCCTGGTCAAGACAGCCGACGCGCTGCTGAATCAGGGAGCGACCAAAGTTTATGCGTGCGCTTCGCACGCTGTGCTCTCGGGCCCAGCATGCGAGCGGATTGCAAACTCACGGCTTGAAGAAGTCGTCGTGACGAACACGATTCCGCTCCGCGAAAATGCGAAAGCGGTCTCGAAGATCAAGGTGCTTTCCATCGCAGGGCTTCTAGGCCGGGCCATCGAAAGCATTCACATGGAGACCAGCGTTTCGACGCTGTTCAACTAAAGGCAGCTTCTAGCTATCAGTTCCTAGCTTCTAGCTCAAACAAGAACGCAGTACGAACACCCTCGGCGGCACCAACCGCAAAGGGAGCGGAATCAGCAAGTGCTGGAAGCCTCGAGCGAAAAGCTAGGCGCAAAAAGCTAATAGCTGACTTTCCGTGCCCGAAAGGAAACAACATGGCTTCACAGAAGTTTGACGCAGTCGTCGCAACTCCCCGCACTGGCAAGTTCAACAAGAATCACGCGCGCCGCGTTCGCGTCGAAGGCAAGATTCCCGCCGTCGTCTATGGCGCAGGCCAGGAAGCCGTTGCCGTCGCGGTCGACCCCCGGGTCGTCACCAAGATTCTCCACTCCGAGTCCGGTCACAACACCATCTTCGACCTCAACGTCGAAGGCGCCCCGCTCGTAAAGGCCATGATCGTCGACTGGCAGCATGAGCCCATCAAGGGCAAGCTCCTCCACATCGACTTCAAGCGCATCGCGATGGATAAGGCCATGCGCGTCTCGGTTCCGGTCCAGCTCTCGGGTATCCCGGTCGGCGTCAAGACTGCCGGCGGTGTGCTCGACCAGATTCTGCGCGAGGTCGAGATCGAATGCCTTCCTGCCGACATTCCGGATCACCTCGACATCGACGTCTCCGGCCTCGAGATGTACGGCGCGATCCACATCTCGGACCTGCCGCACTCCGGCTCCATCAAGTTCCTCGGCGATGAGACAGCTCTCGTAGCCCACGTCACCGAGATCAAGGAAGAAGTCGTTGAGGAAGTCGCAACGCCTACGACCGAACCCGAAGTCGCCAAGAAGGGCAAGGGCGATGCCGCCGCTGCACCGGCTGCTCCGGCTGCTGACGCCAAGAAGAAGTAACTGCAGGTCGTTCTGCGTGGTACGTTTTGCGTTTCCTTTGACGCAAAACGTACCACGTACAACGGAGTGAGCGAAGCGAAGATGAAATTGATCGTCGGTCTCGGCAATCCAGGTCCCGAATATCAGTTCACTCCGCATAACGCCGGCTTTCTTGCCATCGATCGCCTCGCCGAACAAAGCGGGGTGTCGGTCACGAATCGCCGGGGCAAAGCGCTCACCGCACGGGCCTCGATCGTGGGGAAGGATGTTCTCCTCGCGAAGCCCGAGACCTTTATGAATTTGAGCGGACTTTCCGTCGCCGCTCTGCTTCGCGAATTGGAGCTGCCGCCGGACACCAAAGGCGCGCCAGCCACTGAATTGATCGTGCTCTACGACGAGCTTGCCATACCGCTCGGCCAACTTCGCATCCGCGAACGAGGCTCGGCAGCCGGGCATAACGGGATCAAGTCGATCCTGTCGTCGTTGGGAACGGAAGAATTTATCCGCGTCCGCATCGGGGTCGGCAAGCCGCCTACCGAGACCGGACGAGCCGTCAAAGCCGGCGGCACGGACTACCTGCTCTCTCCGATGAGGAGAATGCAGTTGCAGGAACTGGATGAGGTGCTCGACCAGGCAGCACGCGCGGTCGAGATGATCCTCACCCAGGGGCCCATCAAGGCCATGACCGAGTTCAACCGCAGGATCAACGGCACCGCCGATGATCCCGCGGCGCAGTAAAACGTTGGGAGCCGGGTTCGCTCTGCTCCCTGTCACCAGGCATTTTCCAGACCGGCTGGAGCCGCAACAAGCTCCACGGTGCGAAGCAGAACTTCGCAGAAAGAAGTCAGCATGAACCGTACCTACGAAATCATGTTCATCGTCCGCCCGGACGTTGAAGAAGCGGACCTCGATAAGCTCATCGAAGGATTCCAGAAGAACGTCACCGACGGCGGCGGAGAGATCCGTTCGACCGAGAAGATGGGCCGGCGTCGCCTCGCCTACACCGTCCGCAAGTTCAACGACGGCTTCTACGTTCTGCTCAACATCGCCGCTCCCGGCCAGTTGATCACCGAGGTTGAACGCCGCCTCCGCGTCTCCGAGCCCGTCATCAAGTTCATCACCGTCCGCATGGACGAAGAAGAGAAGCGTCTCGCCAAGATCAAGGCTCACCGCGACACGCATGTGAAGCGCTCGGCCATTCCGGTCGCGCAGCCCGCACACCCCTTCCCGTCCTCCGCTCCGGCTGCGGCCAGCGAGCCCGCTGCTGCCGCTCCTGAGACGACCGAGCCCACTGCTGAAGCACAAGCTCCGGTCGAAGCGCCTGCCGCCGAGCCTGTCACCGCTTAAGCTGCTCCGGTCTGTCGGATAACGAATCGCGAACGATTAGCACCACGCAAAGGATAAGAACATGGCTGACGAAACCACCAACGCCCCCGAGCAGAGCTCCGCGCCTGCTTCCACACCCACCGAAGGCGGCCAGGCTCCGCGCCCCTTCACTCCCCGCGGACCTCGTCCCGCAGGCGCTCCCGGCTCCGGAGGCCCTGGTGGCCCCCGTCCCGCAGGTGGTCCTGGCGGCGGTCCCGGAGGACGCAAGTTCTTCCGCCGCAAGAAGGTCTGCAAGTTCTGTACCGAGAAGATCGACGCCATCAGCTACCGCGACGTCCGCCTGCTTCAGGGCTTCGTCGCCGAGCGCGGCAAGATCGTCCCGCGCCGCCTGACGGGTGTCTGCACCCGCCACCAGCGCCGCCTCTCGCTCGCCATCAAGCAGTCGCGGAACATCGCTCTGCTCGCCTTCGCCGCTCGTTTCTAATTCAGGCGGATGAAGGTACGCGACCTCATCAAGACGATAGAACGCGATGGCTGGCAACATATTCGTACGAACGGCAGCCATCGTCACTATCGCCATCCGAAGAAGCCGGGAACCGTTACGATTCCCGGTCATCCTTCCGATGATGTCGCACTTGGCACGCACATGAGTATCCTGAAGCAAGCAGGTCTGAAGGGATGACAGCCATGACCGAGGTTCAGAACAGCAGCGAGTATGTCGTGGTCTACGAAAAGACCGCGACCGGCTATAGCGCTTACGTTCCCGACCTTCCCGGCTGCATCACCACCGGGACCAGCTTGCCCGAGACCAAGAAGAACATGCAGGAAGCGATCGCGGGGCACCTTTCCGTGATGCAAGAGTTTGGCGATCCTATTCCACCGCCAACGACGATCGCGGAACGCATGCTGATCCCGGCCTGAACCCTAACTCGCACCTAACCCTCGCGGACGGACCACAGACCCGCGCAAGAACACTGGAGATCCACTATGGAAGTCATTCTCAAAGAAGATGTCCTCAAGCTCGGTAACCGCGGCGATGTCGTCAAGGTAGCCGATGGCTACGGTCGCAACTACCTGCTACCCGGCAAACTCGCCATCCAGGCTACCGCTGCCAACAAAGCCGTCATCGAGCAGATGAAGGCCTCGGCCGCCCGCAAGACCATCAAGGAAAAGGCTGCGTCCGAAGATCTCGCCAAGCAGATCAGCGCGGTCGAACTCACCTTCGAGCGCAAGGTCGGTGATGGCGAGCACCTCTTCGGTTCGGTCACCTCGGGCGACATCGCGCACGCGCTGGAAGCTCAGGGCTACACCGTCGACCGTCGCAAGATCGCGCTCGAAGAGCCGCTCAAGACGCTGGGCGAGTTCCACGTGCCGATCAAGCTGCACCGCGACGTCACCGCACACGTCAAGGTCACCATCAAGTCCGACGCCCCTGAAGAGACCACCGCTCCAGCCGTCTAACTCGGCTCTAACCGAACAAACAGCAACGGCTAAGAACCTTAGGTTCTTAGCCGTTGTTGTTTACGTTTGCTTGCAGGTTCAGCGGGGCCGAGGTCCGCCCTGATAGTGCTGGACGGTCGCGTAATAGCCACGCTTGAAGCCTTCGCGGTAGTCGCCGCGCACGTTGCCGGGAACGCGTGGATGACGGAACTCATCACGGTTTCTGACGTTCCAGATGCGGTGATTCTGAAAGTCACGCTCCGCGCCCTGGACACCGTCGAGGAAGCCCTGCCGCTGGAACTCGCGAAGCTCTCCGGGAGGCGCGTCCCATCCACGGGTGCCGTACGGAATCGTCGCCGGATCCTGGTAGCCCGGAGGAGGTCCCTGCGGCGGACCAGGGGGCGGTCCATACTGCGCGAACGCGGAGCCTGCGCCGAGCATCATCGTCAAAGCAAATCCTGAAGCTATCTTCTTGATCGAACTCATAGTGCCCTCTCAATTTTCATGCAACATTGGATAAGAGTGGGCCCTGCTCTCTTACCGTTGCTTGCTCTAACCCACTCTTCTTGAAGTTGTTGCTTAGCTTTGTCTGACGGGAAACGGATTCCGCTCGTCGAACTGGACTTGATGCCAGTACGGATAGGCAAGCGGTCGCGCAGACGCCTTATCGAGCTTCGCAATCTGCTCATCCGTAAGCTTCCAACCAACCGCGCCGAGATTCGCCTTGAGCTGCTGCTCATTGCGCGCTCCAATGACGAGCGTCGACACGGTAGGCCGTCGCAGAAGCCAGTTCAAGGCGATCTGCGGCACGGTCTTGCCCGTCTCCTTCGCGACTTCATCCAGCGCATCCACTACATCAAATAGATACTCCTCTGAGACCTGCGGCCCGGCATCCTGCACCGATTTGTTGTTGAGCCTTGACTCCGCAGGAATGCCTGTACCGCGGCGAATCTTGCCTGTCAGACGTCCCCATCCCAACGGCGACCACACGAGCGCCCCAACCCCCTGCTCCAGCGCCAACGGCATCAACTCCCACTCATAGTCGCGCCCGACCAGCGAGTAGTAGACCTGGTGCCCGACATATCGCGACCAGCCATAGCGCTCGCTCACACTCAACGACTTCATCAGGTGCCAACCTGAGAAATTCGAACAAGCGATGTACCGCACCTTCCCCTGCTTGATGAAGTTATCGAGCGTAGCAAGCGTCTCTTCGACAGGCGCCGTCGCGTCGAAGGCATGCAGATGGTAGACATCGACATAGTCCGTTCCAAGCCGCTTCAAGCTGTGTTCCAACGACTGGATGAGGTGATAACGGCTGGAGCCGACGTTGTTCACACCCGGCCCGAAGCGGAAGGTCGCCTTGGTTGAGATCAGCACGTCTTCGCGCTTCTGCTTCGCAAGCGATTTACCCAGGGCGGTCTCGCTCGAACCGCCCGAGTACACATCCGCCGTATCGAAGAAGTTCAATCCTGCGTCCATGCAGATACCGATGATGCGATCCGCTTCATCCTGCGACGTCTTGCTCCAGGCCTCGAAAAACTCGCCTTGTGAACCCAACGTTCCCGCACCGAAGCAGAGCTCCGGAACCATTAAACCTGACTTGCCAAGCTGCCTGTATTCCATGCGTGAATTGTCTCCAGCTTGTTCGATGCGATGCGCGTCGCAGCCGATTCCGAGATACAACGACTGCGGAGGCCATAAGATGAAAGACTCGGGAGCCTGATGCCATACCTTTACATCGACAAGGTCTTCAACGAACTCCGCGACGAGCTGCTGACCGCCATGCACAAGGCGGTCGACAGCGAGCTTCGCAACGGCCGCGTGGACGTGCAGCGGCTCTTCCGCTCGTTTACCCGTGCGGCGGCCAAGCAGATGGCGAACCCGGTTCAGGTCTCGGAGAAGTGCATCGAGAACAACGCAATCCGCCCGAAAAAAGGCTCGAGCGTTCGCTCGGACGAGTGAAGGCGTCGATCGCATTCGTCGGCAAGAAGAGCATCAGACGCGATGCACAAAATACTTGGACGTCCGGCCAACCCGGGAAAGAATTCCTGAATCCGCGCCCCAGCCCAGTGCGTCCTATGTATGAAACTGGAGGGAAGCATGAAAACTTCGAAAGGTAATCTGATCGCTTTGGCAGCCTTGGCTCTCGCTCTAACGCCCAGCTTCGCGCTCGCCCAGATCACCCCGACTCCCAGCCATCCGCACGCAAACGCGTCGCACGATTCGCTGGCGATCCACGATCGCACACCTCACGTGCACGATCACTCGCTCGTCGCCCACCGCTAAACAAGAGCGGTTCCCGACAGAGACTCAAAACGCCCGGCCCGAGCCTCAGCTCGCCGGGCGTTTTCTATGAACTCTGCTAATTTCTGAAGACTCTTCTTACCCGGCGCCTCCTCCACCCCGCTCGCGACATCCACCCCGTATGGGTGAAAGGTCGAGATCGCCTCGACGACGTTCTCGGGACGCAGACCACCAGCAATGATGACGCGGAGCTGCGGAAATTCACGCAGAACCGCTTGCGCGCGAGCCCAGTCATAGCTCATCCCGAGGCCGCCGGAAACACCACCCGACTTCGCATCGATCAGCACCCGGTCATTCAGCCCGGAGTTCGCGAGCGCCTGCAGTTGGGCGCGGACGGCAACAGCCGAAGCCTCATCTGCTCCGATCGTCCACGGCACGACATGAATCAGTGAGATCTCGGCGCCAAACTGTTCGCGCAGCCGAGCCGCCGCCTCAAGATCGACCCCGCCGTGCATCTGCACCGTCGTCAGCCTCGCTTCGCGGACCGCAGCGACCGTCGCCTCGACCTCTCCACTCGGAAAGACTCCCACCCGTTCAACGCCCTCCGGCATCTGCTCCGTGATCGCCCGCACCTGCCCTGCCGTCGCCTGGCGCTTACTGGGCGCGAAGACGAACCCAACTGCATCGGCACCAAGCTCAACCGCCTTCACCGCGTCGGCCACGTTCGTGTTCGCACAAATCTTCACCCACATATTTAGCCCCTCGGAACGGCCAGACCGATCAACCGCTC
The DNA here is from genome assembly GCA_963693075.2 of uncultured Granulicella sp. Taxonomy (GTDB): domain Bacteria; phylum Acidobacteriota; class Terriglobia; order Terriglobales; family Acidobacteriaceae; genus Edaphobacter. Next base: position 146,741 of record CAXMMP010000002.1, read on the forward strand.
CAGCGCTGCCCCGGGATTTGCCTCGCGCATCAACGCCTCACCCACCAGGAACGCCCCGTACCCTGCCCGCGACAACCGCTGGACATCCTCAGGTGTCCGGATTCCGCTCTCCGCTACCCGTACCACGTTTGCCGGCATCGCGGAGACAAGCTCTTCATGCAGAGCCAGGTCGACCTCCAACGTCTTCAGGTTCCGGCAGTTCACCCCGATCACCTCGCACCCCAGGTCTAGCCCGCGCTTCAGCTCTTCGCGGTTATGCACCTCGCACAGCACGTCGAGCCCCATCGCCTTGGCTTCGTCGTTCAACGCCCGCAGCGTTGCATCTTCATGCGCCGCCACGATCAGCAGGATCGCATCCGCTCCGGCAGCCCGCGCCTCCAGGATCTGAAATGCATCCAGCATAAAATCCTTGCGCAGGACCGGAATCGTCACCGCTGCCGAAACGCTTCGCAGATCCTCGAGCGACCCCTGGAAGAATTCCTCATCTGTCAGCACCGAGATCGCCGCCGCTCCGCCACCCTCGTAGCTCCGCGCACTCTCCACTGGCCGGTAATCCTCGCTCAAGACACCCTTCGACGGCGAGGCCTTCTTGCACTCCGCAATCACCGCCGGCCCAGCCACCGCGCGCAGCCCCTTTGTAAATCCGCGCGGCGTGTGTGCCGCCGCCATGCGCTCCAGCTCGCCGGCCTGCGCCTTCGCCTTGTGCTGCTCGACCGCCACCTGCGTGCGCGCCATAATCCGATCCAGTTGCGTTGCCATCAACCTCACCATCCCGTTCGTGCCAAGCAGAAGCCCCTCACACATCTGCATGAGGGGCTAGTATCTGCTTTTCAAAATTTGGTGCCGAAGAAGGGACTCGAACCCCCACACCCTTGCGGGTACGTGGACCTGAACCACGCGCGTCTGCCAATTCCGCCACTACGGCCTATAAAACAAAAATTTTCGGCAGATTTCGCTCGAAAAGCGAACCGGCGGCCACCGGTCCTGGAACCTCAAGTCTCGCAAACTCGCACCGAACTGTCAATTCTGCGCCGTCTCGCATACACTTTGAGAAACGCGAACCCTGGCCGCCTTGAGCACCTATGGCAACCGTGCGATAACATCTCTCTAAACCCAAGAAGCTCCGAAGTGCCATGGTTCCTATGACAACCCCGACCAACCCAACAGGCCCCACCGAACTGATCCCGGAAGAGCTCGCGCTCGAGATTCGCAAACTCGCCCACGACCTCTCGAATGCGCTCGAGATCATCGTCCAGACCAGCTATCTGCTTTCGACCGCGGACCTGAAAGAACCGGCATCCGACTGGCTCGGCATGCTCGACTCCGGCGTCAACAAGGCGCTGGACATCAACCAGTCGCTGCGCGCCTATATCAAGGCTCACGCGCCGCGATAAAGTCTGCGGAAGAGCACGACCTCTTCCTCCAGGTGGACAGGCGTTCCGACAAACTCGGAATCTTCAAGCTTCTTCGAAACCTCAAGCCGGCAAAACCGCCCTTGGACCTTCCAAAACTCCGCTACTTAACCATTTTCTTCTTTGCAGCGGTCTTTTTTGCAGCAGCCTTCTTGCCGGCTGCCTTCTTCACGACCGTAGCTCGCTTCGCGGGCGTCGCCTTCACCGCAACCTTTTTCGCTGGCTTGGTCTTGGTGATGCTTCCGGCCGCGACCCCGGCAGCAAATCCGGCGGCCAGTCCCGCCGCAGGCCCCGCCGACTGCAGCTTCTTCAACTTGGCCTGGTGGTTTTCAAAGAGCTTTTCGATCTGCTGGATCAGAATCCGCGTCTGCATCGGCTTGACGAGCATCTTGTCCGCGCCCATGTTCTGCCAGTCGTCATCCGCCACGGGAAAAGCCGTCAATAGCGCAACCGCGGGGTGGTAGGGAGCGGTCCGAGCGGCCAAGATCACCTCGCGGCCAGCCTCTTCCGACTCCATCCGCAGGTCCGTGATCACCATGTCGTAGGTGCGCGTCTTCAGCCGGGACTTGCCTTCACGCGCACTCGCAGCCGTATCCACATCAAATCCGCTGATCTCGAGGACAGCCTTCAGCGTCAACAAAACAGCTACTTCATCATCAACCAGCAGGACTCGGCGCTTCATTCAGTTCTCCCTTGGAAACATCTGTAACAGTCTATCCGGTTCAAACGAACGGGTTAAGACCGATAGACACCGATGCTGGATCCGCTGAGGACAAGATCGACTGCTCTCAACGTTCATCGACAATCAGTCGTCCCGTCGCAGACGCATGACCAGCCGCCTCTCATCATCCACGTGAAACCCCAAACCTGCAACTGACAGGCAGCCTCCGACTGCCTCGCCGCGACGGCTGGGCGTCATTTGCATCCAATCGTTTGGCGGGGTGTATACTCCACGTTGCGGCAGAACTTGGCCCGTGGCGGCTTTGCGCCTGTGACCCTACCCTAAACCCATGCATGGCGATGCCCGAGAGGCACGCTGTGGAGGCACCCTATTCCACCGATTGATAAACGTTCCGCGAAATCCTTCATCCGCACCAACGAGCGTATCCGCGCACGCGAAGTCCGCGTCATTGACGAGAATGGCGAGCAGCTCGGCGTCATGGCCCCCTTCGAAGCGCTCAAGATGGCACGCGAAAAGTCGCTCGATCTCGTAGAGATCTCCCCCAATGCCGTCCCGCCAGTCTGCAAGATCCAGGACTACGGCAAATATCTCTACGAAAAAGACAAGTCCGACCGCGCCGCGCGCAAGAAGCAGAAGGTCATCGTTATTAAGGAAGTCAAGTTCTCGGTCACCGTCGACGAACATGACTACGTCACCAAGAAGAACATGGCCGTCCGCTTTCTCGGTGAAGGCGACAAGGTCAAAGCCTCGTTGCGCTTCAAGGGCCGCCAGATGGCCCACCGCGATCTCGGCTACAAGATCATCAACCGCCTGATCCTCGACATTGGCGATGCCGGAGTGGTCGAATTCATGCCGCGCATGGAAGGCACCACGCTTCACGCCATCCTTGCGCCGACCAAGAAGGCCGAGGTGCAGCAGCCACCTGCGGTCAAGAAGCCCGCAGCGCCTGCATCCCAGGCAGCGGCCGCACCGGTAGAAGCACCCGCCGCCGCCGCCACCACGACCAACGCATAGAAGCAGCGCAAGGAAACGGCTCCCGCTTGAAAAAGCGGGAGCCGTTTTACTTGCTGCGAAGCCTACTGCGGAGGCTGGGTCGTCTGAGTTGGTTGCGTCGTCTGAGCGGGAGTGCTGGTGTCGGTTGTTGCCGGCGTGGTGGTCGTCACGGGAGCGGTCGTCGCGGGAGCCGGCGCGGGAAGCTTTGGTAACGTCTGCGCCGGTCCTGGAGCGTCCTGGATGCGGTCATCAGAGTTCACAGGGGCAACGGGAGTTCCCGCCCCGGGAACCACACCCGTCGTCGAGGGACCGGGAGCATCCTGGATGCGAACCTCATTCTGCTGTTGCATCTGCCTCTGTTGCGCCGCCTGCACGACCTGGTTTGTTACCACGGCAGCATGAGCGGATTGCGCCTGTTGCTGCTGCAGCAGGGTCTGATCCTTGGCCCGTTGTTCCGGGGATATGTCGCTCACCGGAGCCGAAGGGCCCGTGCTCTCACGTGCGATGGTCGTGGTCTTGGCTATATGCCGGTGGTGCGTCTTTCTGGCAGTCACTGGTGCGGCAGTCACTGCGTTATTCGAGGTGCTTGTTGTCGCGGTGGTTGATGGGGTCGCTCCGGTCTGAGCCTGACCAATCTGCCCCGATAATCCGACGGCGACCACAGCCGTAAAAACCTTCAATCGATTCATAGCCCCTCCAAAACGCCAACGGCGGACCCGCCCGGCTGCATCGTTAGATGCAGCCAAACGGATCCGCCACCCAGCGTTCCCTGTTTAGTGAGGCTTCTCTTCCGTCCGTGCCGGCTCACGCGGAGCCTGCTGCGGATGCGCCGCCTGTTGCTGGTGCTGCTGTGCAGCCTGCTGATGCTGCTGGGCTGCCTCCTGATGCTGCTGGGCGGCTTCCTGATGCTGCTGCGCAGCCTGTTGCTGACGTTGAGCGTTTGCCTGCTGCCCACGCTCCTGCTGTTGTTGCGCGGCCTGCTGGTGTTGCTGCGCAGCCTGCTGTTGACGTTGCGCAGCCTGCTGCTGTTGCTGCGCTCTCGCCGCCTGCTGTTGTGAAGCCTGCTGCTGTTGCTGCGCTCTCGCCGCCTGCTGTTGTGAAGCCTGCTGCTGGTGCTGCTGGTTCAACTGCTGCGTCTTCTGCTGGTTTTGCTCACGAGCTTGTTGCTGCTGCTGAACCTGCTGCTGATGCTGTTGGTTCATCTGCTGCGTCTTCTGTAGTTGCTGCTCGCGAGCCTGTTGCTGCTGTTGCACCTGCGTCTGGTGCTGCTGGTTCAACTGCTCCGTCCGTTGCTGCTGCTGTTCGCGCGCATTCTGCTGTTGTTGCACCTGCTGCTGCTGGCGCACCGCAGCCGGGTTGCCACCTTGGACCGCATGCTGCTGAATCGGCTGGGGAGGAGTGTGATCCGCCGCGAAGTGCTCCGGAGCCGCCGCAACCGCCGGCTTGCCATGATTCTCCGCGAAGAACTGCTGCCGGTTCTGCGAAGCCGCAACCACCCGCTGCTGCTGAACCTGCATGGGAGGCGTGCGCTGCTCATGCAGCACCGCGACCTGCTGCGGAGTGGGACGTGCCGGCACACCGCCCGGGCCGTTGTTATAGCTCACGCGATTGTTGATGTAGGTGTTGTTCTCGATCGTCACGTTGCGGGTATAAACCGTCCGGACCACATCGACATTCACGCGGTTGACGCGGTTGTTGTAATAAAACTGGTTGTTATTCCAGTAGCCGCCCTCATACCCGTTTCCGCCGTAGCCGAAGCCATAGTTGATGCCGCCATAGAAACCGATGTGACGAGCCCAGTAGCCGCGATGAAACTGGTACCGGTTGCTGTAGAAACCCCAGTAACCCGGAGTCCAAAGCGCCTGCTGGTAAGGAGGTGCACACCATGCACCCGGAACCCAGTAGTAGCCGCCCGAGCCATAGCTCCAGTAGCCCGGAGTCCACTCATACCCAGGCTCCGTCAACTCGGGCTGCTGGTACTCGGGGATCGGCGGAGGAGCCTGCGGCGCATACAGCGCCTGCTGCCCGGCGTCGGTCTGGCTGTTGTCGTAGTTATCGTAGTCCGGGTCATACGAGCCGTTGTTCGCCTGATCCTGCTGAGGATTGTTGTACGCATAGCTCTCGCCGCTCGAAGTGTTCTGCGACGCAGATCGCGAACTCAAAACACGAGAAGGAGCCGGAGTCGAATAGGAACCTGTCGAGGTGGTCGTTGCGGGGGCCGTCGTCGCTGCGTTCGGATCGACCGGTGCCTCGTTCGCCGCAGCCGGGTCCGGCCCATTGTTCGCATCCACGACGTTCGCCGGCGTGGCGTTAGTGCTGCTCTTACATCCGACAGCGCCTAAAACCAGCGCCAAGCCCATCATGCTTGCTGTTGTTGCGGATTGCCATTTCATTGTTCGCATAGTTCAACGACCTCTTCATCCTTGGATGCACTTCTGTGCTTCCGTCTGGCGTTAAAAACCGCCGCCTGTGAAACTTTTCCAATTTTGCTTCAAATCCGGGTACTCAAGCGGTACTAGGTGTTGCTACTCGCAGGCCCATTTACTAACCTCAGGAGATACAGGCAACCTCGAGGGACTCGCCAGCATGCCGCCAACGCCGAAAAGGTCTCTCCGCATCACGTTTCTGCTGCCTCTCGCTGGTACAGAACCCATCGGCGGCTTTAAAGTCGCATACGAATACGCAAACTACCTCGCGAACCAGGGTCACGCCGTCTCGGTCGTCCATCCCGAGATCTTCCGCATCGATCAGCCTCTTTCGAGTCTCCCCCCCAGAGTCGCCTATCGCACTATCCGCGAGTACTTCCGACTGAAGCGCTCCGGCGACTTCAAACCCACCTCCTGGTTCAAGATCGCCCCTGCGGTGAAGCTGCTCTGGGTCTGGTCGCTCGCGGCAAAATACATTCCAGATGGCGACATCCTCATCGGCACCGCGTGGGAGACCACCGAGTGGATGACCCACTATCCTGCAACCAAGGGCAAGCAGTTTTATCTCATCCAGCACCTCGAAACCTGGTCCGGACCCGAGGACCGCGTCCTCGCCACCTGGAAGCTGCCGATCCAGAAGATCGCCATCGCCCGCTGGCTGCAGAAACAGGCAGAAGACCTCGGCCAGACCGCCATCCTCGTCCATAACGGTCTCGATTTCACCCGCTTCCAGCTCGACCGACCCATCGAAGGGCGAGACCCCAACAACCTCCTGATGCTCTCCCACACCCGCGACTGGAAGGGCACACCCGACGGCCTTGCCGCCTTTGAGCTCGCCCGCCAGCAGCACCCCGCGTTGAAGCTCACGCTCTTCGGTCTCGCCCCAGCCCCCGACAATCTGCCTCCCGGCATCGTCTACCACCACAACCCCTCGCAGCATCTCCTGCGCGACCTCTACAACCAGGCCTCCATCTTCCTCTCACCCAGCTGGGCCGAAGGCTTCCCGCTTCCACCCGCGGAAGCCCTCCAGTGCGGCGCTGCCCTTGTCTCTACCGATATCGACGGCACCGCCATGTACGCCATCCACGAGCAGACCGCCCTCCTCAGCCCCATCAAAGATCCACCCGCTATGGCCGCTAACATCCTCCGCCTCATCCACAACCCCGCGCTCCGCCTCAAGCTTGCGCAGGATGGACACAGCTTCATTCAGCAGTTCACCTGGGAAAAAGCCGGCGTCGCCTTCGAAGCCGCGCTCCTCAATGCCTGACACGAAACACCCGTTCAACGCATCTGAGGCGTCAGCCATCCCATTCGCGGAGCAGGCTCAAGGAGAACCACAGGTGAATCAGCAACGGATTGTGCTTGCAGGCGCAACAGGAAACCTTGGCGGACGAATTGCACGCGAGCTACGACAGCGCAATGCCTCAGTCTGTGCCATCGTTCGGCCCGGCACGAGCGCGGACAGACTGACCGGGCTGCGAGAGCAGGGGGTCGAGATCGTCGAAGCCGGCCTTGAAGACCATGCGAAAGTCGTACAAACCTGCCAGGGCGCGTCGTGCGTCGTCTCAACCCTGCTCGGTCTTGATCAGGTATTGGTTGAGGCTCAGGGCGCACTTCTCGACGCCGCTGTCGAAGCAGGGGTCCCGCGCTTCATCCCCTCGGACTACGCGATGGACTTCACCAGGATCGAACCCGGGATCAATCGCAACTTCGACCTGCATCGCGCCTTTAGAGAGCGCCTGGCTCGCGCCCCGATCCGTGCGACCTCGGTCCTCAATGGAGCCTTCATGAATCTCCTTACCGGCGAAGCTCCGTTGGTCCTTTTCAAGATCCATCGCGTCCTGTACTGGGGCGACAGCCCCGATCAACTCCTTGACTTCACCACCATGGACGACACCGCCGTCTACACCGCCGAAGTCGCCCTCGATCCCGCCGCACCGCCGATCCTCCGCATCGCAGGTGAGCAGATCAGTGCCGCCGGACTGGTCGCTGCAGCGTCCGAAGTCAGCGGCAAACCGTTCCGCCTTTTTCGTGGTGGAAGCCTGGGCAGGCTGCGCCGCATCAGCAAAATCGTCCGCGCGCTCACCCCCCGCTTCAGACTCGCCCTTTCCCGTCTGGCAGGGCATGCAGTACCTGTACTGCATGTTTGAGGGCAGCGGGATGCTCACGCCGCTGGACAACGATCGCTACCCAAACCTCAGCTGGACCAAGGTCCGCACCATATTGAAGACAGCCGTATGATCCCTTCCCACTTCCCAATCCCATTCCCGCGAGGCTAAAATCTCCCCATGCTCCGTCGAGTGCCCACAGGCGTCTCCGGTCTTCTGCCCCTCAAGCGCTTCCGCCACGGTCATCGCGACCGCGGACGCGCACACGCTTAGTTCCAAGGCCTTCCTCCACAGCCATTCCCTCCATCGCACCAGCCACTCCGCGCCCGTTAGCCGCGCGCCATAGGACAAGACCCAATGTCGACTGAAACAACCGCCGCTCACCCTGACTCCTTCGGTGCCAGAGCCACCCTTACCTCCGGCTCCCAGACCGTCGCCTACTTCTCGCTCGCCGCACTCCAGGACTACGACCTCACCAGGCTGCCATTCTCCCTCCGCATCCTGCTCGAAAACCTGCTCCGCCACGAAGATGGCCGAACGGTAACCGCAGACGATATCCGCTTCCTGGCCCAGTGGAACGCGGCCGCCGAGCCCTCGCGCGAGATCGCCTACATGCCCGCCCGCGTCCTCATGCAGGACTTTACCGGCGTTCCCGCCATCGTCGACCTCGCCGCCATGCGCGACGCCATGCGAGAGCTCGGCGGCGACCCCGAAAGGATCAACCCGCTGCAACCCGCCGAGCTCGTCATTGACCACTCCGTCCAGGTCGACGAGTTCGGCACCGTCAACGCTTACGACATGAATGCGGCGTTGGAGTTCCAGCGCAACCGCGAACGTTACGCCTTCCTCAAGTGGGGCCAGTCCGCCTTCAACAACTTCTCCGCCGTCCCGCCCGGTATGGGCATCTGCCACCAGGTCAATCTCGAGTACCTCGCTCGCGTCGTCTTCACGACCTCGCCCGCAGAAGACGGCACCGTGACCGCCTACCCCGACACCCTTGTCGGCACCGACTCCCACACCACCATGGTGAACGGATTAGGCGTGCTTGGCTGGGGCGTCGGCGGCATCGAAGCCGAGGCTGCCATGCTCGGCCAGCCCGTCTCCATGCTGGTTCCGCAGGTCGTCGGCTTCAAACTCACCGGCAAACTCAAAGAAGGCACCACCGCCACCGACCTGGTCCTCACCGTCACCGAAGCCCTGCGAAAACTCGGCGTCGTCGGCAAGTTCGTCGAGTTCTACGGCCCCGGTATCTCCGCTCTGCCCTTGGCAGATCGCGCCACCATCGCCAATATGGCTCCCGAGTACGGCGCGACCTGCGGCATCTTCCCCGTCGACCACGAGACTCTCAACTACCTCCGCCTCACCGGGCGCTCCGAAGACTCCATCGCGCTCGTCGAATCCTACATGCGCGCTCAAGGTCTCTTCCACACGCCCGACGCGCCCGAAGCGACCTATTCAGCCACTCTCTCGCTCGACCTCGGCACCGTCGAGCCCTCGGTCGCGGGGCCCAAGCGTCCGCAGGATCGCGTCCTGCTCTCCAGCGCAGCCGCCAGCTTCGCGCAGCAGCTCCCCAACCTCCTCGGCCCCAACGGCAACAAGGGTGCCGTCCGCCAGATGGTCCGTTGGGAAGGCGAAGGCGGCCACATGTCCGCCTCGGGCGATGTCACCAGTTCCATTGGCGCACCCGCTCCCGGTACCGATACCCACCTCCCCATCGCCGACAACATGGTGTCCGTCGCCACTCTCACCGAAGGCCCCGGACACACGCACATCGAAGCCCCCGTTACCAGCGTCAAGGCACGCTACGGCGTTGATCCCGAGCCCTATCTCGATCACGGCAGCATCGTCATCGCCGCCATCACCAGCTGTACCAACACCTCAAACCCCTACGTCATGATGGCCGCTGGCCTCCTCGCCAAAAAAGCGGTCGAGAAAGGCCTGCGCACGCCACCCTGGGTGAAGACGTCACTCGCTCCCGGCTCGCGCGTCGTCACCGACTACTACAACAAAGCCGGTCTCATGCCCTACCTCGACCAGCTCCGCTTTCAGGTTGTCGGCTACGGCTGCACCACCTGCATCGGCAACTCCGGCCCGCTTCCCACCGACGTCTCGAAAGCCATCGAAGACCACGGACTCGTCGCCGTCTCGGTCCTCTCTGGAAACCGTAATTTTGAAGGCCGCATCTCGCCCGAGGTTCGCGCCAACTACCTGATGAGCCCGCCGCTCGTCGTCGCCTACGCGCTCGTAGGCTCTATCAATCACAACTTCGACTCCGACCCTATCGGCTACGATCACGGCCGTCAGCCCGTCTTCCTGCGCGACATCTGGCCCACGCAAGCAGAGGTCTCGGAGACCGTCCTCCACTCCATCGGCGCCGACATGTTCACCGCGCAGTACTCCACCGTCAGCGACGGCGACCAGAACTGGCAAAACCTTACCTTCCCCTCCGGCGACACCTACGGCTGGGAACCAGACTCCACCTACATTCGCAAGGCCCCGTACTTCGACGGCATGCCTGCAATTCCGGCTCCCGTAGAGGACATCCGAGCCGCCCGCTGCCTCGCCGTCCTCGGCGATTCCGTGACCACCGACCACATCTCCCCCGCCGGCTCCATCAAAAAGAACGGCCCTGCCGGCAAGTACCTCACCGACCACGGCGTCGCCCCCACCGACTTCAACTCCTACGGCTCACGCCGCGGGAACCACGAGGTCATGGTGCGCGGAACGTTCGCCAACGTCCGCCTCCGCAACAAGATGGCCCCCGGCACAGAGGGCGGCGTCACTCGCATCCTCCCCGAACTGACCGAGATGTCGATCTACGACGCCTCCGTCGAATACGCCAAACGCGGCACTCCCCTCGCCATCCTCGCCGGCAAGGAATACGGCTCCGGTAGCTCGCGCGACTGGGCTGCGAAGGGTCCACGCCTCCTCGGCATCCGCTTTGTCATCGCCGAATCCTACGAGCGCATCCACCGTTCCAACCTGGTCGGCATGGGCATCCTCCCGCTCCAGTTCGAACCCGGTGAATCCGCCGAGTCCCTAAACCTCACCGGCGAAGAGGTCTTCGATATCGTCGGCCTCAAAGAGATGCTCGACTCGAAGTTCGCCGCAGGCAAGAACCTCACCGTCCGCGCCGAAAACCAGACCGGGACCCTGCATGAGTTCCCCGTCACCGTCCGCATCGACACCCCGCAGGAGATCCTCTACTACCAGCACGGCGGCATCCTGCAATACGTCCTGCGGCAGCTTGCAGGGAAGGCCTAAAACAAAAACGCCCCGGGCACCAGACGGAGACCACTTCATTGGGTAAGAAACACTTCGCGCGCGAAGCGCTTTATCCCACGAAGTGGTCGCCGCCTGTAGTCAGGGAGCACTTCCTTTTCCCCTCAACCGGGGTCGTGTTGACGCGCTTACAATTCTCTGCCGCTTGCTAAACCTCCGCTATTCATACGATCAACTCCGCGCTCGCTCCCGAAGCAACGGCCTGACATGGACGCAAACCAACTATCTTGGCAAACGACAAGGGGCCTGCAAATCTATTTCCACTTGAAGTCTGCTCTCTGCATCATCTCGCCCCAGAGCTTCGCCAACCGACTGAGTGAAATAAGCGTTCCAAGTCTCAAAAGGCATAACAGAACGCCCTCAACCGACCTTCGGATTGCAAACCTGCAGGTCTTTGTAGTGACCTTGTAAGCGGTTACTAACGAGTGCGCGTCCCCCCTATTCAATCTTCATAGAACGCGCCTATCTTCCACGTTGGGCCGTAAGACACAGAGCAGTTCGCGCCCGGACGACCCGATCCTCGTGTGCGTCTGGAGTTTTCACCAATTCCCCCGTCACATCCCACGCGAAACGAACGCTCAACATCTTTCTGGAGCCCCGCAATGAAGCAGGACAACGCAAATCCCTCCGCAGCGAATCGTCGTAACTTCCTCAAACAGGCCGGGCTCACCGGCGTAGGCCTCGCCAGCGCAGCCATCATCGGCAGCCGTCTGGGTGGCAACCAGACCCACGTCGAAGCCGCCTCGGCCCCCAACGACACCGACATCCTCAACTTCGCCCTCAACCTCGAGTACCTCGAAGCCGAGTTCTATGCCAACGCCACCTACGGTGCCACGCTCGTCCAGCTCGGCGTCATCACCGCAGCCGACCAGACCGGCCCTACCACCGGCGGTGCGGCTGTCCCCGGCTTCAAAAATTATCCTGAAGCCTATCTCGCCACGGCGCTCCGCGACGACGAAATCAACCACGTCCTCTATCTGCGCAAAGCGCTCGGCGCATCCGCAGTGAAGAAGCCGGCGATCAACCTCGCCGCGCTTGGCTATGGCTTCGGCAACGTCAACGACTTCCTCAAACTCGCACGCCAGTTTGAAGACGTTGGCCTCAGCGCCTACCTCGGCGCGGCGCCGCTGCTCAGCAACACGTACATTGCCGCCGCGGGCGCTATCCTCGCCGTCGAAAGCCTGCACTCCGGCGCAATCCGCAATACCTGCATCGTCAACGGCGTCTCCAGCCCGGCCGTCGATTCGCAGGACGTTCCCCCTAGCTCGCAGAAGCCCTTCCCCGTCGACGCAAACTCCCTCGCCATCCCCCGCACCACCAGCCAGGTCCTCAACATCGTCTACGCTGGCGGCAAGTGTTCGGGCGGCTTCTACCCCGACGGCATGAACGGCACTGTCGCCTGCCAGATGTAATTGATCCGCTTTACTGGAGTTCATCGGGAGACGTCTTTTTTCGGGCGTCTCCCATTTTCTTTTGCAGCTTTCATCATTTCCGGCGCTTCGATCAGCGTCACGCTCAAATATTGCTGACGGCATCGCTTCTATCGGTTTGCTTGCGCGAGCCTCTTCAGGACTCTCGCGCCGCCTTCACCATCTCCACCAGCACACTGCGCGTCTCCTCCGCGCTCCTCACCTCGCGCAAAAAGTTGATCCGCTTCCCCTTCATGCCATCCTCCGTCTTCAGCCGCAGCGTAAACCCAAGCCGATCCACGCTCGTCATCGCCGCCGCAGTCGCCGTGATCCCCGCGAATCTCCCCGCCAGCAGCACCATCGAGTTGGCATGATCCGCATTCATATGCGCCATGATCCCACCCGCAGCATCCGCGAGCGGATCGACCTGAGCACCCGCATATTCGCCATCCGCAACCCATCCCATGACCCCAAACCCGCCGACATAGTAAGCATCCACCGGCTCCATCCGAAAGAATCCAAAGTCTGCAAAGTCCACCCAATACCGGCTGTTCTCATGCCGAGCCAGATATAACTCCCGCACCTCTTCGCTCGGCACCGGAGCTACATCCCCCACCAGCGTCCCGCGCGCCGCACCCAGCGCATCCCCATCCGCGCTCGGCTGCTCGACGAACAAGCTCGCCCGCCCATCCCGCTTCAGATTCTGCGTATGCATCGCCATGGTGCTGACCAGGAAAACCGGTCGCCCCACAGCATCGAGCGCATACGGCATCAACGATCCAAACGGGTATCCCGCCACCTTCGCCGAGACCGTCGACAACGTCCCGACCGATCGTGTCGCCATCAACGTCTTCAGCCGCTCCGCGTGCGTCGGCTCCTCAGGCTGCGGTTCCTGCGGCCCGGTCCGAGCGTGCTGCCTTGGTGTCTCATTCATCGCCATCCCTCGATCCTAGACGCTCACCGCAAACCCCTCTAGGTCATCGTTTGACTCACCTACATCCCTGCGACCTATACTTGCCGAGTCGCTCACTCAAAGGAACGCCCTATGAAACGCATCCTGCCTGCCCTCCTCCTCTGCCTCACGCCCCTCGCCCTGCCCCTCGCCGCTCAGGAGCAGGTCGCCATCGACGCCCACGCTCCCGCAACACCCTTCCCGCACTTCTGGGAGCAGATGTTCGGCTCCGGCCGCGCCAACCTCATGCTGCGCGGAGCCTACCGCGAAGACCTCCACGCCGTAAAGCAGATCACGAACCTCCAGTACGTCCGAGGCCATGGCATTCTCGACGACGAAAATGGCGTCTACACCGAAGACGAACACGGCAACGCCGTCTACAACTTTGCGTACGTCGACCAGATCTACGACGGGCTGCTCAAAGAAGGCGTCCGCCCCGTCGTCGAGATCTCCTTCATGCCGAAGAAGCTCGCCTTCAACCCCGATGCCCTGCATCCCTTCTGGTATAAACCCAACGTCTCGCCGCCTAAGTCGGCCGAGCGCTACGACGCTCTCATCACCGCCCTCGCCAAAAACCTCGTCGACCGCTACGGCATCGATGAAGTCTCGCAGTGGTACTTCGAAGTCTGGAACGAGCCCAACATCGACTTCTGGGGGGGCATTCCGCGCGACCGCTCCTACTTTGAACTCTACGAGCACACCGCCCGTGCCCTCAAAGCCGTCAACCCGCGCCTCCGCGTCGGAGGCCCCGCCACGGCTGCCGCTCATTGGGTCGACATGTTTCTCACCTACACCAATCAGCACCACGTCCCCGTCGACTTCATCTCCAGCCACGGCTACGCCGACGACAGCATCGAAGACCTCTTCCCCACCGACGAAAAACTTCCCGTCCCCATGCCTCCCGCCAACACGCCGCCTGACGACCGCGTCTGCCTCGCGATCGCCAAGGTCCGCGCCCAGATGGCCGGAGCAGGACACCCTGAACTCCCCCTCTTCTGGACCGAGTGGAGCGTCCAGGGAGCGTCCGAATCGCGCGACACCACCTTCGTTGGCCCCGGCCTCGCTCGCACCATCAGCCAGTGTGACGGCAAGGCGCAGATGATGTCGTTCTGGACCTTCTCGGATGTCTTCGAAGAGGGTGGACCCATCTCCAAAATCTTCGAAGGTGACTTCGGCCTGCGCGCAGCCTTTGGCATCAACAAGCCCAGCTTCTACGACTTCGCGCTGCTCCACCAGCTCGGCACCGAACGCATCGCCAACCCCTCGCAGGACGTCATCGTCACCCGCAACCCCGACGGTTCGCTCGCCATCGCCGCCTGGAACCTGGTCGATCCCGCTCCCGACGGCCAGCCGTCATCCATGCTCCACGCCAAATCCACCACCATCGACCTCGCCCTCACCGGCATCGCCAGGAACGCCCACGTCACCATCGAGCGCGTCGACAACGAACACGGCAACGTTCTCCCGCTCTACGCAAAGATGGGCAAACCGCAATACCCCACCCCGGCCCAGGTCAAACAACTCAACGACGCCACCGCGCTTCCCCCCGCCGAGACCACCCATCTCGAAAACTCCCACCTCAAACTGACCCTGGAACCCAACGCCCTGGTTCTCATCCACGTGACCCCGAATTAAAATCAAAAGCGGCGTCCCTCATCCGAGAGACGCCGCCTGACAGCAAGCGCCAAAACTAAACGACGATCGCCGGCGTCGTCGAGCGATCCGCCTGTTCCGTCTTCAACGCCTGCTCCGCAACCTTGGTCGTGATCAAGAGATCCCGCCCGCGAATCACCGAATAAAACAACGCCGCCACGGCCGCTCCAAACATCGGCGCGACAATAAACAGCCACAACTGCTGCATCGCCCAACCGCCTACAAACAAGGCCGGCCCAATGCTCCGCGCCGGGTTCACCGACGTATTCGTAATCGGAATCCCGACCAGGTGAATCAGCGTCAGCACCAGCCCGATCGCCACCCCGGCAAAGCCAACCGGAGCCTTCAAATCCGTCGAGCCCAGCACCGTCAGCACCAGGAACGCCGTCAGCACAACCTCGACCAGGAAGGCCGCACCGATCGAATATCCGCCCGGCGAATGGGCACCAAATCCATTCGCCCCAAGCCCCATCGTGTGGACGTCGTACCCGCCCGGCACGCCCCGCGCCACTAACAGGATCGTCACCGAAGCCAGGATCGCTCCGATAATCTGCGCCACGATATAGATCGCTGCATCCTTCGACGAAATCTTCTTCGCCATCAGCACGCCCAGCGTCACCGCAGGGTTCACATGGCAGCCTGAGATGGGCCCAATGGTATAGACCATCGCCAGCAAGGAAAGGCCAAACGCAAACGAGACGCCAAGAAATCCAATCTTGCCGCCAGCCAGCACCGCGCTGCCGACACCGCCAAATACCAGCACAAAGGTCCCCACAAGCTCTGCCACATACTTGTTCATAGCACTCTCCAGAAGGGGGTTTTGAATATGCCGAAACCATACACCCGCCCGGACACGCCCGCACCACTATCTTTCCCCGCGTGCGTGAACCCGCACACCACCCGAGTGACCCACGCCCACTCCTCTAGAAGCCACCCGCCCCACACAGTGGCTCCTGATGCAGCGCAACCTGCCACTTCGAAGTCTCCCACTCCGCGGTCCTCGTTCCCACCGTCAACCGCAACGTAGGCAGCGACCGCACGTATTGCAGGTAGTACGCAATCTCCTCCATATTCGCGGAACTCATTCCCGGCGGCGCATACCGCATCTCCCCTGCGGACCCCAACAGGTAATCCCACTGCCGCTTCACCGGCTTCACCTTGGTATATCCCAGGAATTCCATCGTGACCTGCGCCTCGTCCCTCCTGGGCGCGAAGTTCTCACCGGGCGAAGGCTTCCACGGCGCATCGAACTGAGTCTCCGACACCCCGCCAAAGTCCGCCAGCAGCTCAAACTTCAGCTTGCCGCTCGGCATCTTCATGCACTGCGCGGTCAATCGCGGAGCAGGGATGACCTCACTCGCCGAACCAACCAGTCTGCCGTCCAGCGAGATCAGCGCATACTGAATCCCAGAACCCGCATCCACGCCCACGCTCTTCGTCACATCCACGGCCTGCCCGGCCAGCGCCACAGCTATCAACCAGATCCATCGCATGCGGGCAGCTTATCGCACACCGCTCTCAAACCCAAGCAAAGCGCGTACCCTGCAGATTGCACTCTCATGAACCTCTACACCATGCTCATGTCCGCCGCGAAAGACCGCTGCCAAGTCCTTGGCGCGGCTTCCCCCGCACTCTCCCCGCTCGACGCCACCCTTCTCACACGCGAACCCAAAGTCGATGTCGCCGCCCTGCACGCCCTCGGCATCCGCATTATCCCCTGGACCACCAACGACCTCGCCACCATGCGAGCCCTGATCGCTCTAGGCATCGACGGCCTCATCACTGACCGCCCCGACCTCCTGAAGCAGATCCCGGAACTCGCCGTGAACTTCGACCTCCAGGGTCATCGTGGAGCCCGCGGCCTCCGCCCTGAAAACACCCTCCCGGCCTTCGAAGCCGGCCTCGACCACCTCGTCACCACCCTCGAAACCGACACCGGCGTCACCCGCGACCTGCAATCCATCCTCTGGCACGATCAGTACCTCAACCCCGAGTTCTGCCGCCGCCGCGACGGCCAACCCTACACCCTCGCCGACGCCTGGTACCACCGCGACCACACCCTCGGAGAGATCCAGTCCACCTTCGTCTGCGACATACCTAACAGCCGGCGCTTCCCCGACCAGCGCAACGACCATACCCTCTCGCCCGTATCTACTGCTTTCTCCGAGCAAGAAGCCAGACCAGGCCTCTACTGCCCCGTAGCCACCGCCGAACTCTTCCGCTTCACCCACTTCTACGCCGACTACTACCGCATCGGGCCCGGCCGCATCCACCCGCAAGCCGAGGCCCGCGCCCTCAACGCTACCACCGTCCGCTTCAATCTCGAGACCAAGATTCTCCCCTACCCCGACGGCGGCCACACCCCACCCTCGAACACCGAAGACTCCACCAATCACACCGTCTCACCTGAGACCTTCGTGACCATCCTCTGCGCCACCATCGCCCAGGCCCACATGCAGGCCCGTTGCACCATCCAGTCCTTCGACTTCCGCACGCTCGAGCTCGTGCAGGAGCAGCACCCCGCCATCCCCACCATCTACCTGACCGAATGACGAAAGAGCGTTCGGCCGCCTCTACGTCCCGATCAAAAACTGTTCCAGTTTCCCATCCGGCATCGTGTACGTCGTCAACGTCAACGACGTCCCCTTCGCATCCGGAAACTTGACCGCAAACACCCGAAACACCATCCCCCCGCGCAGCTCCGTCGACTCCTGCGTCAACTCCTTCACTGCCCCCAGCGGTCCCAGGCTGCTCTTGAAGTCCCCAATCGCCGTTGCCGAAAAGTAAAAATTACAGTCCTCGGTAAACAGCCCGCGGTCGATCTTTCCCCTCTGCAGCCCGCTCAAAATCTCCCGCGCCTGAGCCTCCGCCGCGGCCTTGCCGCCATCCTCCACCTGCTTCACCGCCGCACTCTGCGTCAGCAGCAGCGGGGCCACCGCCTTCGCAATCTCCGCCGCTGCCGAGCTTGCCTCTTCATTCGTCAGCACTGCGATCGCGACCTTGTCATCCGGAAACACGATGTTCTCCGCCACAAATCCGCCCACCTCGCCGGAGTGCTCAATCATCCGACGCCCGTTCACCACCATCACCTGCACACCCAGGCCATAGTGCGTCCCCGCGCCGTTCTTCAACTCCACCTCGGCCTCCTGCGACGCATAGCTCGTCCGCTTCATCAGCGTCTCGTCGATCATGCTGATGTCCCATCGCAGCAGGTCCGCCACCGGCATCCCCAGGCTCGCATCGCCGAAGTACCATCCCGGCCCTTCCATCTGTGCCGGACGCAGCGGCCCCAAGGCATTGCGCATGTAGCCCAGCGGCTCAACCTTCGCCCGATCCGTGTCCAGGTTGATCACTTCCTTCAACCCTGCTGGGCCCAGCACCCGCGTCTTCATGAACTCCCAGTACGGCATCCCGCTGGCCTTCTCGACGATCAACGCCGCCAGCACGAAGTTCGTGTTGCTGTACTGCCACTGCGTCCCCGGATCGAAATCCAGCGGCTTCTCCGCCCACAGATGCACCAGCTTCAGCGGATCAGCCGGCTGCACCCAAAGTGGAATCGTATAGTCCTGCGGCGCATAGTCCTCATACCCGCTCGTGTGCGAAAGGATCTCGCGGATCGTCACCTCGTTCGCGCGCGTCAGCTCCGGGAACCACTTGCTCACCGTGTCGTCCAGCGACACCTTCCCGTCTTCAACCAGCAGCAGCATCGCCGCCGCTGTAAACTGCTTCGAGATCGATCCCACCGGATACTTCATCTCCGCCGTCGCCTTCACATCCGGCTTAAGCCGCGCGTCGCCATAAGCCGCGGTCAGCACAATCTTCCCGCCCACCACGATCCCCACCTGCGCACTCGGCACCCCAGTCTTCGCCAGCACCTGCTCCGCCGCCGCATCCACCTTCGCCCGCACCTCCGGCGACATCTGCGCGCCAGCCATCCCACCAACGCCCAGCCAGACCGCCGCCGCCAAACCCGCCTGCCAACCCGTTCTCATCTTCATCAGACTCCGTACCCTGCTCTCTCGTTACACTGATTCGAACTCTTAAATCCCGAGCTTCAACTCCACGCCCGTCAGCTCTTCACAAACGTCCCACAGACGCTTCGCGGCAACCGGATCCTTCGCTCCCTTAGGCATAATCGCCGGTCCCACATCCCCACCCCGCATCTCCTGGAAACCCTGCGACCCATAGTACCCACCGCCCACCGCCTCGGGCGAAGTCATCGCGAACAGCGTCGGAATCGCGCCGTCCAGCTCCGAGTTCAGCAGCAGCCCAATCGACCCCTGAATCACCTTCTCGGCCACTCCAGCAAGCCCCTTGCCCGAGCCGACCTTGAACAACGCCGTCTTCGCCACGCCCGGATGCACTGCAAGACTCGTAACCCCATCCCCGACCGCCACTAGCCGCCGCTCCAGCTCGAGCGCAAACATCAGGTCCGCCAGCTTCGACTGCTGATACGCCTTCATTCCGTTGTACCCACGCTCGAACTGCAGGTCGTCGAAGTGAATCTTCCCCGGCTTCGCGGCAATCGACGAAAGGGTCACCACCCGCGGAGCGTCCTCAGGCACCGCACCGCGTCCCATCATCAACGCAGGCATCATCTGGCACGTCAGCGCAAAATGCCCCAGCACATTCGTTCCGAACTGCAGCTCGAACCCATCCTGCGTCACCTTACGCTTCGGAGGAGCCATCACCCCCGCATTGTTGATCAACCCATGCAGCGGCTCGCGCTTCGCCAACTCCGCCTCCGCTACCCGCTTCACGGAATCCAGCGAAGCCAGGTCCAGCTCTACCAACTCCGCGCTGTCGGCAGCCGACTCCGGCCCCACAGCGTCCCACTTCAACTTCTCCAGCGCCGCCGCCCCACGCGCCTTGTCGCGGCAAGCCATCAGGACAGTCGCCCCCCGCCGCGCCAACTCCACGGCCGCCGAGTACCCCACCCCACTATTCGCCCCGGTAATAAAAATCCGTTTGCCCGCCTGCGAACCCATCTGCGCCAATGTCCAAGTTCCACTCATAGCCAGAATTCTATCCCCGTCAACACAGACTTGTTCGCCCAGCCTTCATCACGTGCCCATGATGCGGAACACGGTCGATAAATCGATGAGGCCGTAATCGACTACGCTAAAATCCCCGTCAGAACCTGCTGATCGCAATGCTCCGCTCGTCTGCCACCTCCAGGAGATTCCCTTGACGTTCCTCACTTCGCGAACTCGGCGCACCTTCGTAATGGCCGCCCTTCTCTCGCTTGCCATCGCAACCGCCCCGGCTCAGAATCCTACGGCGCGCATCGTGACCGCAGCCAACAGCTTTCTGGAAACCTTGACGCCCGCCCAACGCAAAGTCGTCATCTTCGACTTCAACGACACGAAGCAGCGCGCCCGCTGGTCCAACTTCCCCACCGGCTTCATCCCTCGCAGCGGCATCAGCCTGCGCCAGATGACGCCCAGGGAACGCACCGCCGCCCTGACCCTGTTACAGACCGTCCTGAGCCCACGCGGCTACGAAAAGGTCCAGCAGATCATGGACGGCGACGAGGTCACCAAGCTTGTCGAAGCCAGGAACGGCAATCGCCCACCCGGCGGCCCCGGCGGCCCTCCCAACGGCAACGGCGGCCCGCCCCCAGGCGCGAGTGGCCAACCCGGCGGAGCCCCGCCCCCCGGTGCCAACCCCGGCGGCAGCGGGCCGCCCAGGCTAAGCGGCGACATGTTCGGCAAGGATCTCTACTTCATCTCCTTTCTCGGCACACCCTCCACCACCTCCCCGTGGATGATCCAGTTCGGCGGCCACCACCTCGCGCTCAACATCACCATCGCGGGAGACCAGGGCGTCCTGACTCCAACCCTCACCGGCGCGCAGCCCGCTCTCTACACCGCGAACGGCAAGATCGTTCGGCCACTCGGTCAGGAGAGCGATAAAGCCCTCGCCTTGTTGAACGCGCTCGACGACACCGAGCGCAAACAAGCCGTCCTCAGCTACCAACTCGCCGACCTCGTCCTTGGACCCGGCCAGGACGGCGTCATCCTGCAGCCCGAAGGGCTCAAAGCCTCGGCCATGACCGGCCGCCAGCGCGCCATGCTGCTCGACGTCATCTCGGAATGGGCCGGCATCATCAACAAAAGCGCAGCCGAAGCCCGCATGGCGCAGCTCAAGGCCGACCTCGACGACACCTGGTTCTCATGGTCCGGCCCCACCACCGGAACCCCTGGTAAAAACATCACCGCCTACTACCGCATCCAGGGCCCGCACCTCGTCATCGAGTACGCCCCGCAAACCCTCGGCGGAGACCCCGCCCTGCACGTCCACACCATGTACCGCGACCCCACCAACGACTACGGTGCCGCACTCGTCAAGAAATGACCCGCAAACTCATCCTCCTCGCGGCACTCGTCCTAGCCAGCACGCCACTCGCCTCCGCGCACCGGCTCGACGAGTATCTCCAGGCCACGCTCCTCACCCTCCATAAGGATCAGGTGCAAGCCTCCATGCGCCTCATCCCGGGAGTCTCCATCTCGGCTGCCGTCATCGCCGCCATCGACACCAACCACGACGGCACCCTCTCCCCCGAAGAGCAGCGATCCTATGCCGAACACGTCCTCGGCGATCTCACCCTCACCGCCAACGGCCAGCGTCTCCAACCCACCCTGGTCTCCTTCACCTTCCCGCAGCCCGGCGAGATGCGCGAAGGCACCGGCGAAATTCACCTCGATTACACCGTCGCCCTGCCGAAACTAGGCCCCACCCGCGCCTTGATGCTGGAGGACCGTCACCTCCCGCAAGCTTCGGTCTACCTGGTCAACGTGCTCGCGCCCACCGACCGCGACCTCTCCGTCACTGCGCAGAAGCGCAATTCGCAGCAGTCCGTCTACGAACTCGACTGGACTCAGGCCAACCTCCCGCCCGCGCACTGGTGGACCATCACCAACTCCGTCGGCTTCGCCGGCATCTTCCGCCTCGGCATGCGGCACATCGCCGAAGGGACCGACCACCTGCTCTTCCTGCTCGCACTCCTGCTTCCCGCGCCGCTGCTTGCCCAACAAGGTCGCTGGGGAGCACCCGCCGCCGTCCGCCCCAGCATCGTCCGCATCCTCAAGATCGTCACCGCCTTCACCCTCGGCCACTCCGTCACCCTCGCCCTCGCAGCCTTCGGCATCGTCCACGTCCCCGGCCGCCCCATCGAGGTGCTCATCGCCGTCTCGATCCTCGTCTCCGCCATCCATGCCCTGCGTCCAGTCTTTCCCGGCAGGGAAGCATGGATCGCCGCCTTCTTCGGCCTCATTCACGGCCTCGCCTTCGCCACTACTCTCGGCGAACTCGGCCTCGACCGCTGGCAGCGCGTCACCGGACTCCTGGCCTTCAACCTCGGTATTGAGACCATGCAGATGATCGTCGTCGCCCTTACCTTGCCCTCGCTCCTCCTGCTCAGCCGGACCCGCGCCTACCCTGCCTTCCGAATCCCCGCTGCCCTCTTCGCCGCCTTTGCCTCCCTCGGCTGGATCATCGAACGCACCTCCACCCTCACCCTCCCCGTCGATTCCATCGTCAACGCCGCAGCCCACCACGCCGCCGCGGTCGCCGCAGCTCTCTTCTTCGCCAGCCTGGCCGCCAGTGCCCGGGCGCCCCACAGCCTGCTGGGCGGCGCAGCCAAGCGATCTTACCTCTGAGACCCACCCCCGCAATCCCGCCTGTCTCGCGAAAGGTAAGACCTTCCTTCGCATATCTTGCGTTCAATCTCTACCGTTATCGTTGCTTTCCCAAAAGCTGGAATTGAGCAGCGCCCGCACCGAACCGCCATGAAACCGAAGCCCCCAGATAAGAAACAATCCTCACCCCAACCGCCCGCTCCACCGTCCCGCAATCAAAGTCATTTGCCAAACCACTAGGCCCCGACCCTGCCGCACAAAATGGCAGCCGCGTCGCACTCGTAGCGACACTCCATCCCGGATCGAACGTCTCGGTCGTCTGGCCCGTGTACCCCCGCGCAATCAGCCCGTTCATCCCCGCCTCCAGCCTGCCATCCAGAAACGTCCGAACCAGCGCCAACCGCGTCTCTCCTATGGGAATCGCCTCATAGTGCGCCGGATGCCCCGCATTCCCCCTATCCAGAAACTTGTGCCCCACATACTCGTACTCTGCCTTCGCCCGAAGCCCCAGCGGCAACTTATCCAGCGTCGTCAGTCCATCGAAGATCGTTCGCGGAGCCTCTGGCGTCACCGTCCCCGCCACCCCGTCGAAGCTCGCGAGCCGCGCATCCGCCTTCGACACGATCCCCTGCACCATCCCGAAGCTGAACCGATGTCGCACCTCCGCCGTCAGAAATTTGATCGTGCTAGGACCCAGATCCTCTGCCGACCCATTATCCGGATCGATCTTTCCCAGCGTCGCCGTCGTCGTCGTCCGGCTCAGCGTCACCCGCACATCCGTCCCGCGAACATCCTTCTCGACCACCAACTGCGCCGCATGCGAACGCTCGAACGGACTCGCCATCCCCACCCCCGCTCTCGCCGTCGCACTTACCTGAACGCGCGGATCCTCCGTGAAAAACGCCTGCCCCACACTCAACGACGCCGACGGGAGCCACCGCGTCGCTCCACCTCCCGGAGACCAGCTCACCGTCTCCTTCGGACTCTCAAAACTCTTCCACCACTCAGATGAATACGCCGGCTTCTCCTTGTCGACATTCGTCAGTTGCACCTCGTCACTCCGTAGCCCCGCATACAGGTGTACATGGCTCCCAAGATCCCCACGCGCCGCCACATACGGCGCAACCTCACGAATCGTCACGTCATTTGCCAGCACCTTCACAAACGCCCCATCGACGTATGGTTGGTCCGAAAGGAAGTGGTCGAGATCGTCGCGACGAACATCGTCCTCGTTGTAAAGAATACCGGCCATTCCCTCCAGCCACTTCGCAAACCGGTGCGTCTCACGAGCCTCGCCACCCTCCACCGTCCGAAACTCGCTCTGCCGAATCAACCCTTCCCCGAAGTCCGAAAACAAGGTCAGGTTATACGTCCGAAAGAACCCTGAAACAGCCACGACGTCCAGCCTCCCAGCCGTCCACTCGTCGTTTGCCGCAAACATCGAAGTATGCGTCTGATCCCGCTGCCGACGGTCCACCGTGTCATTCACCTGCGAGCCAAAACCGGTCGGCACAAGATTTCCTTCATGCGACACCCCGTAGTACCCCAGCCCAAACAGCGTCACTTCATGCTTCCCCACGGCGAACACACGAAAGCCGTTCAGCTTGTACTGCTGCCGGTGCTCCAGCGTCATTAGTAATCCATTCCCGTAGTTCCCCTCGAGAGCCAGCCACTCTTTTTTGCCCGCATCCGCCGGCGCAATCCCAACTGCCCCATCCAGATCCCGATAGTCGCCCGTCACCGTCAAGAATCGCTTCAAAGTAGGTCGCATCAGGTACGTTGCCGCCAGATTCAGCGCATGGTTCCCTTCAAGCACGTTGAACGCACCGCCATCCGTCTCCACCCCGCTCAGCGCACCCGCCACATAGATATTTGGGTCCGCATACCCGTTTCCATGCGCATTCGCCGAAAGATTATTCGGCACCAGAAACCCGCCCACGGCAAGATATTGGCCGACCGGCTCACCATGATCCCCCGCCACGCCCGGCGCAAAGTACTGCGGTGCCTTGATCCCACCCGACGCCGTTTCGATCGGCAACCCTGGAATTGACAGCGGCGCCCCCGGCCGCCCCGGGTTCCCATCCAGCAACTCCTCCCGCACCATCACCTTGTGGGACGGATCAGGCGCGACCAACTCAACCCGGCTCGCATCCGTGGTCACGACAATCTGCTGGTCCTCGGCCCGGGGAATGGCCTGCCCCCGCAACTCTCCCGCGCCAAGAAGACCCGCCAGGACCAGCACGCGCCACCCTGTTGCATTCCCACGCATTCGGAAAAACCGCTCCACTCCGCGATTCTACTGAGCATCGCCCAACCCGGTCGGCCTGAGCTCGAACACTCGAATCTCTTGACTCGCGAAGAACGCCTCGGAGCTCGCGACACTCTCTCTGGCGGCAGCCAGGTAACTTTCATCTAGGTACCAACGCCCGCCGCACGTTACCCTCGAAGCGTGAGAAAAGCTATATAAGCTCACATCGTAAGCCCAATAGAATGAATAATTTGATATGAATCATATAGGGGGGGGGTATACCCGCCCATTTACAGCTTCGCCAGCGCCGTTTCGATCCCGGAATTTACCTCGGCCTGCGCGAACTCGGCCGCTACCCGAATCCCATTCATCACCGCCTTATCGTTCGACGAGCCGTGCCCCACAATGCACACTCCCCGAACCCCCAGCATGGGTGCACCCCCGTACTCGGAATAATCCAGCCGCTTCTTGAAGTCCGCGAAGGCCGTCCGCGAAAGCAAGGCCCCCACCTGCGATGTCACCGTGGATTTAAGCGACTCCCGCAGCGAAACGCTCACCAGCCGCGCCACCCCTTCGCTCGTCTTCAGCGCCACATTCCCCACAAAGCCGTCGCAGACCACCACATCTGCCTTGCCATTGAACAGGTCGCGCCCTTCGACATTCCCGATAAAGTTGATCCCCGGAAGCGCCCGCAACAACGGCAGCGTATCCCGCGTCAGCGAGTTGCCCTTCGAATCCTCTTCCCCAATCGACAACAGCCCCACTCGAGGATTCGACACCCGCAGCACATTCCGCGAATACATCGCCCCCATCACTGCAAACTGGATCAGATTCTCAGGGTCCGAATCCACATTCGCCCCCACATCCAGCAGCAAAGCCGGAGAACCCGTGATCGACGGCAGAATTGTCGCCAAGGCAGGCCGGTCCACCCCGCTCAACCCTCCCAGCACCATCTTCGCCGAAGCCATAGCCGCGCCTGTATTCCCCGCCGTGAAGAACCCCTGCGAAGACCCCTCGCGCACCCGCTTCAGCCCCACCCGCATGCTGGAATCGCGCTTCGACCGCACAGCCTGGGCGGCCTTATCCTCCATCGTGATCCACTCCGTCGCATTGACGATCGAGATGGACCCTGATAACTGCTCAAACCACCGCACCCGCGAAGCCGCATGCAGCGCCGATTCGAGGGCCGGACCGATAATCTGCTCCGGCCCCACCAGCTTCACATGGACGTTTTCAAGGTGACGGGCAGCAAGAATGGCCCCACGAATCTCCGATTCGGGGGCTCTATCCGATCCCATGGCATCAACGACGATCTCGACTGGCATCCGCTCTGCTTGCTTTCAGGGTTCGCTTGCGCTGGTCTTCTTAGCTGGCGTTCGTAGCCGTTGCGATTACAGCGCGGCCCTTATACTCGCCGCACTTCGGGCATGCGCGGTGCGACTGCTTACGCTCGCCGCAGTTCGGGCAGGCTCCGCTATTCACCGGGGTGAGAAAATCATGGCTGCGGCGCTTGGCAGTCCGCTGTTTCGAATGGCGCCGTTTCGGGTTAGGCATCGTAGTTCCCCTTCAAATCTCGTCTAAATTACTGCTTCAACGCCAGGTTGGACAACGCGCTCCAGCGAGGGTCTTGAAACCCCGCGCCTGCTTCGCAGCCACAAGTACCAGTGTTGAGATTCTTCCCGCAGTGGGCACAAAGGCCCTTGCAGTCCGGCTGGCACAGAGTCCGTCCGGGCAGGGTAAGCAACACCTGCTCCCGCACCACGTTCTCAAGCTCCAAACCGCTCTTGCCATAATACCCTATTTCGGTCTCATCTTCGGTAATAGCGCGCTCCCCGGCCTCCGCATCCGCGTTTTCCGGACGAAACAGCAGATCGAACTCCCCTTCAAGCGGAACCGCCACGGGATCGACACACCGCGCGCACAAAACCTCAAACTCGCCCTTGTAGCCGGCACGAACCCGAATATCTTCGACTTCCTCCCCCGGCCCGCGATGCTCGACGATCAAATCCGCCTTACCCTTGACCGGCAGCACGCCAACCTGCCGCGTATCCGGGGCGTAGTCAATCGCCCCTTCGGCAATCTCCTGATGAAACTCAAGTGGTTCTTTTTGCAGGTCCAACGTTGTAATCAGCATGATCTTCTTCCTCCATTATCTCACCCGAAGCGTGCCTACTTGGCACCCGGATCATAGACCGCGATGATCGTCTCCAGGTCGGCCTGAAGCTTGCGCAGACTCCCCACCCCGAGCGCTCGCGCCGCCTCCTTGTTGAGTTCCTCGCGGATCACCTCGCTCGCCTGCCGTACAGCCTTCCCCAATTCCGTCAGTTGCACCAGCTTCGCCCGCGTATCCGTCGCATCCGGCGTCTGCTGTAGATATCCGCGCTGCTCCATCAGCTTCACCTGCTGGCTCATCGCCTGCTTCGTCACGCCGCCACGAGCAGCTAAGGCCGTCGACCGTGTCCCCTCCGGGTCCACCAGCCAGAGGACATTCGCGAAGGCAAACGGAAAATCCGGGTACCCTCGCTTAGCCAGCCGAGCCGTCACCGCGGCAGCCTGCGCCCGAAACGCAAACATCAAAGTGCGGGAGACATTCAGGGCGGCGCTCTTCTTCATTGATCGTCAATCCTCTTGACTATATTGGCGGCGCGTGTTCGACTCGTATAGTCAGGTCGGTTGACTATCATCCGGTCACTGCAATGCGCCGTTCTCTTCCACGGCGCACACAGAAAGGATCATATATGCCCACACTTCTCAACATCCAGGCAAGTCCACGAGGCCAGCAGTCCATCTCCCGCACCGTCAGCAACGAGTTCGTCGATGAATGGCAGAAGAATCACCCCGACGGCAATGTCGTCCTCCGCGATCTCGCTGAGACGCCGCTCCCTTTCGTTGGCGTCCCGTGGATCGCCGGCGTATTCCTCCCGCCGGACCAGCATTCGCCCGCCATGCAGGAGGCGCTCCGTATCTCCGACGAACTTATCGCCGAGCTCAAGTCCGCCGACCACATCCTTATCGGAACGCCGATGTATAACTTCGCCGTCCCCGCCAACCTGAAGGCGTGGATCGATCACATCGTCCGTCCCCGCGTCACGCACTCGGGTCCGCCGGAGCGCAAAGGCCTCGTCACCGGCAAGGTCTGCACGATCGTCATTGCCTCCGGCGGTACCTATGACGTGGGCCTCCCAGCTGCAGCCTCGGACTACGAAAGCGGCTACCTGCGCCGCATTCTTGCGTTCATCGGCATCACCGAGGTAGAAGTCATTCTTGCCGGCGGAACGGCTGCCATTTCATTCGGACAAGCGACAGTCGAACAAGTCGCCGCGCAGTGCCGGCCCGCCGTCCTGGCGGCAGCGAAGGCGTAATCTAGCCTGCGTCATTCAAAACGAGGCCCCGATCTGTTCGACCGTCCCGCAGCCTCATCGACGATCCGCACTGAACCCTGTACCGCGCCAGTTCGCCGCCCGTGCCAAACCAACCGCCCCCACCGCGGCTACCAGCACCTGAGTCGTAACCGCACGATCCTGTCTGTCGGATGTCATCCAAAGAACATCCGTATTCCAGCGATTCCGCTCGCTCCCGCCGCGAGACAGATGGCAGCATTCTCCTCCGTGACTCCCCCAAGCGCAAAAACCGGAGTCTCACCCGCTACCTCACAGGCTCTCTGAAGCTCAGGCACCCCAACCCCGCGAACGACCTCAACGCCGTTCTCCGTCTTCCCGAAAATCGGAGCGAACAGCACAAGGTCAGCCGTCTGCGCGGCCACTTCCTGCACGGTATGACAGGAAACGCTCACCAATCCCTCCGCAAACTGCTCGCGCACCTGCTCGACCGTCAATTCCCCTGGTGTCGTCGACAGATGCACCCCATCCGCTCCCGCTGCCGCCGCCACATCAGGCCTTCCCGAGACCAGGACTTTTGTCCCAGAACCCTCCACCGCCGCCATCACACTCAGCACAAAGGAAGCTAAGTCCCAGGGACCGAGCAGCTTCTCGCGCACCAGCAGGAACTCGATCCCGTCCCGCGCCAACTCCCGAATTCGCGCGGCCAGCTTTTCAGCGGCCTCCCCTTTCGGGCTCGTCAATCTTCCGGGAGTAATCGCATAACGTCGCACTCCTCCAAGTGTAGGCTGATCACCGAGTTGTGGTAGTTTCAAGGCAGCAGCGGCAAAGGCCAAACTCCGCTCGTCATCCAGGCGAGTCCCAGGGCAATCCCGCGGCACGGAAGAGTCTCACGCGTATGGGCAGTGTCTACGATCTCCTCGTCATCGGCTCCGGTCCCGCCGGACAACGCGCCGCAATTTACGCCTCCAAATTAGGCAAGAAGGTCGGCCTCATCGAGATGCGCGAGGTCGTCGGCGGAGCCTGCATCAACACCGGCACCATCCCCTCGAAGACCATGCGGGAAGCCGTTCTTCACCTCTCCGGTTACAACTACAAGTCCATCTACGGGATGAACTACCGGGTGAAGGAACGCATTACCATGGCCGACCTGGCCTTCCGCGTTCAGCACGTCATCAAGACTGAAATCGACGTCACCGAAGCCCAGCTCCAGCGCAATAACATCGAGATGTTGACCGGCACCGCCAGCTTCGTCGACCAGAACCACGTCAAGGTCACGAACTCCCGCGGCGACAACATCTACGAAGCCAAGAACATCCTCATCGCCACAGGCACCAAGCCTGCCAGCTCGCCAAAAGTCCCCATCAACGGCCGTTCGATCATTAATTCCGACCTCGTCCTCGATCTCGTCAATCTCCCCAAAACCATGATCGTCGTCGGAGGCGGTGTCATCGGTGTGGAATATACCTGCATGTTCTCCGCTCTCGGCGTCCGCGTCACGCTCATCGAGCGCCGCCCGCGCCTCCTCGAGTTCGCCGACCAGGAGATCGTCGAGGCCCTCAGTTACCACTTGCGCGATTCACGCGTCACCATGCGCCTCAATGAAGAGGTCGAATCCGTCGAAGAGATGCCCGACGGCACCGTCGTCGCGAACCTCGAATCGAAGAAGAAGCTCCAGGGCGATGCTCTCCTCTATGCGGTCGGCCGCCAGGGCAACGTCGACGAGTTGAACCTGTCCGCCGTTGGCATCGAATCCGACTCGCGCGGCCGAATCCCCGTCGATAAGGACTTCGCCACCAACATCCCGCACATCTACGCCGTCGGCGACGTCATCGGCTTCCCGTCACTGGCCTCCGTCTCGATGGAGCAGGGCCGCATCGCCTCCGCCCGCGCCTTCGGTGACGAGTCGGTCGTCTCGAACCCAAGCTTTTACCCGTATGGAATCTGGACCATCCCGGAGATCAGCTTCCTCGGCAAAACCGAAGAGCAGCTCACCGAAGAAGACGTTCCGTACGAGGTCGGGGTAGCCTACTACCGTGAAATCGCACGCGGACAGATTCGCGGAGATACCACCGGGCGTCTCAAGCTCATCTTCCATCGAGTCACCCATGCCCTGCTCGGCGTTCACATCATCGGCGAAGGCGCCAGCGAGCTCGTTCACATCGGTCAGGCCGTCATGGCGCTGGGCGGAAAGCTCGATTATTTCGTCGAAACCGTCTTCAACTACCCAACGCTCGCGGAATGTTATAAAGTTGCCGCTTTCAACGGATTGAACCGCGTCAGCAAATTCGAATAGAATTTGCCTTTCGCTCCGGCAGCTTCCGCCGAAGCATCTCTCGCAACGGAGTTACCGGGATCAACATGGCAAAGACCATAGGCGTCGTCATCTCCGAACGAGTTAGCGTAGCGCTGGTTGTCGACCATCGCATCGAAGGCTCCGTCCGGTCGTTCCCCGAAACCGAAGACGACGAAGCTGGACTCGTCGAACTCCACACCGACGCCCTCATCAAGACCATCTGCGAACAGGTCATGCTCGCTCGAGGCAAGCACACCGATATCCAGTGTGTCGGCATCGCCCTGCCCGGCATTATCCGCGCCGGAGTGGTCGAGGATTCGCCGAATCTGCCACAGCTCAAAGGCGCCCGCATCGCCGAGCTGCTCACCGCCGAACTTAAGTCAAACGACTTCGACACTTTCGTCCACATCCTCAACGACGCCGACGGCGTAGCGGCAGGCTTCGCCGCCACTATCGGCAAGCTCGACTCGCTTATCCGCGTCTGGACCCTCGAAGTCGGCATCGGCTACGGTCGATACCCCTTTCGCGAAGGCGTCTGGGAAGGCGGTCATACCGTCGTCTCGCTCGATGACAAGGAACGCTTCTGCGGCTGCGGGGGACGCGGCCACATTGAAGGCATCATGGGCCATCGCGCCATGCGCCTGCGCTTCCTCGACATGGAACCCGAAGAGGTCTTCGCCATCGCCCGCTCGCAGGAAAAGACCCGCGATACCGAACGCTGCCGCGATTTCGTGCGCCTGTGGCACAAGGCACTCGCCGCCGGCACAGCTACGCAGATTCACATGGGAGGTGCCGGCAAGTTCCTCATCACCGGCTTTAACGCCCGCTTCGTCGACCTCGCCCTGCTCAAGGACTACATCAACCAGATGGTCAAGATGAGTCCCCTCCAAAGCTACTCGGTAGAGATCGTCGAAGACACCACGGAAACCCGCGTCCTTGGCGCCGCGGTAGCCGCCGAACAAGCCTGCGCCGCGCGGTAGACTCTGTTCCTTTGCTCCAGCCCAGCTTGCGCGCGCCAACCTCGGCTGCGTCGCGGAATCTCCCTCGCAAACGCAGGACGCCAACCCAGCCGCCCTCAAGTAGCCCTAATGCCCCGGATCTTTGTTCTTGTCGTAGTCGAACTTGATCAGGTTGTCGCGATAGTCGATGTGCAGCGTCAGCCGTTTCAGAATGGGCCGTCCAAGAAAGCCTGAAATCTCCGTCCCAATGTTGTGCGAGTTGCTCGTCGTGTCGAACGCTGTCATGCTGTCGACTTTCTCGCCAAGATGGGCAAACATCAGCGTAAAGTCACGCGTCGAGTAGACCTTGTTCACCTCGCCCGAAATTCCGCGGACATGCATGCTGTCGTCGCTATCCACCTTCGTCACCAGCTTTGCCGCCTCTGGCGAGATCGACATCAGCCCCGCTCCGGTGTCGACCACGAAAAGCAGGTCCTTCGTCTGACCGATGCTGACTGGAACCAGCAGCAGATGTCCCGATCGATAGATCTTCGTCCAGTCCTGCATCTCCGGCGCGATGTAACGGTCGTACACCACTGGCGGCGCCTCGGCGGTCTTGTCAGGGGTAGGCGCTCCGGCTGCCGTCGTGGCTGGGGCTGCAGGAATCGGCACCGGCACCGCCTCAACCTTTTCACCCGGCCGTTTTGGCATAGGATCGAGCCGCACCTGCAGCGCCGGATAGTCCAGCGTCACCAGATAGCGCGCGAAGACATTTGCCCCAATCAGTCCATCGATTTCCAGCCGCCCTCGCTTATCCAGCAACTCCACAGGACAGTTCTTAAACTCGATGTCCCCAATCTTGATGCTCTCCACGTGCGCGACTGAGGTGCTTACCCGACCATCATCGCCAATGCCACCCGCCTCGCGCGTCTCCTCCTTCGTCAACCCCAGCCCGCTGCTTGCATCCCGCGAAAGAATGATCCCGCTCGCTCCCGTATCGAGCTCCAACCGCCTTCTCTTGCCATTGAAATAAACGTCCAGCCCGATCCCGACCAGACGATGGGGTCCGTCCCTCAACTCCTGCATGGGTATCGCCGAAGAGGGTTTCGGATCTTCCTGCCTGCAGTCGTTCGCGCTGTAATCGTTGGCATGCGCCAGGCTGTCCGCCATGCGCCCGCGATCCTTCGCGTTCAGGATGGCTGGATCGTTCATCAACGCGGCTAGCTCCTCCAGTCGGCGCTTTCGTGGGAGCGTGTCGATCCAGCTCCGCCGTATCTCCACATCGACCGGATCAAGCTTATGAGCCTGTTCAATATCCTTACGCGAAGATGCAAACAGGCCAGCCAGTCGCAGGATCCGCGCCGTCGTGAAGGAACTTCGCGCGTTGCACGGGTCCAGCTTGGAAGCCATCACCAGGATCTTGATCGCCTCCGACATCTGCGCCTGCCGAAATAAAACCTCGCCCAAGGTCTCGACCGCCGCCGCGCTCTGAGGTTGCTCTGTCGTCCAACGCTTCGCGAGCCCATCAGCCTCTTGAATCTTGTTCTGCTCGATCAGTACCCGGATGACCCCGGCCCGGCTCTCATCGGGTGTCTTCTGGGCCATCGATTGGTACATCGCCATCGCCACTGGGTAGTCCTGCCGGCTCAACGCAAGCTCGGCATCCGACGGCATCCCGCTCCTTACCGTGCAGGAAACCCGCGCAGCGGCCGGAGGTTTGACGACGCCCGCCTGCCCGGCAACCGGAGCCTGCGCACCAAGTATCGGACCCATCACGGCTCCCAGCAACCCTGAAACAAAGAGCCGACCGAAAAATACTTTCATGCAGCTTCACCTCAGCAATCGCGTTCGAGTCCACCCTAACGCGAAGCGGCTCACCCGCCGAATTTTTTCTGCCCTCAAGCAAAGCAAGTGAGTCCTAAAGTTTTAGTTGACAGGCCGCCCAACCCTCGGGCATTATCTCCTAAGAAGTTAGGAGCAAGCAGCGCATGACAAAGACCGGCAAGAAAAGCGAAGCCCTCACTCCGCTCGAACTCGAAATCATGCAGGTCCTCTGGCAGGACGGCGCATCCACCGTCGCCGAGGTCCAGCCAAAGCTCCGCGCCAGGCTCGCCTACACCACCGTCCAAACCATGCTCAACGTCCTGCTGCGCAAGAACAAAGTCGTTCGCGAGCAGGAGGGCCGAGCCTTCCGCTACAAAGCCTGCGTCAGCCAGGAGCGCGCATCCGGCGGTGCCTTGCATGACCTGATGCGTCGCATGTTCGGCGGCTCCCCGGAAGCCATGCTCATGGCGATGGTGGACACCCGCCAGATCACCGCCGGCGAACTCGAGCGCGTGGCTAAACGCCTCGCTGAAGCCGAACGCGAGGCCGCGAACGAAACAGTGCCGGAGGCAAAATGACAGAGCAAATCCTGTTGGAATATGCCTTGAATGCTGCATGGCAGGTCCCGCTCGTCACCGCCACAGCTTGGCTTCTCGTTCGCGCCATACGCCTCGGCCCCTTGGGAGAACACCGCCTCTGGCTAGCCGTACTCGCTACCTGCGTCCTGCTGCCAACGCGCGGCATCACGCCTCAGCGTGCGGCTCAACCGGTCGTAGCCATGCCGAGCGACTCCGTGCCGCAGCCGCTTACGGGAGCGCTCATTGGCTTGCAACCCTTCACCTCGTCCCAATCTGACTCGACCCCAGCCCCACCCGCACCAGCGTGGCACACGCGGGTAACGAGGCTGCACCTCTCACCCCGCATTCTCCGCTTCGGCGCATGGATCTACGCTGCCGTCGTGATGCTTGCCTTATTACGCCTGACCCGCGGCTGGCTCGGAGCGAAGCGCCTCCTCGGTTCGTCCGAAACCTACGCGATGAATGAGGCCGAGACCCTCCTCTGGCACGAGGTCGGAACCAGCCTCAACGTGCGTCTTCCGCAGGTGCGCCTCACCGATGAGATCGTAAGCCCAGTCGTCGTCGGGATCTTCACGCCAGTGCTTCTACTGCCGCTTGAATTCTTGCATTCCGCCGAACCCGAACGCCGCGCCGCGCTCTGCCACGAGCTTGCCCACATTCGCCGCCACGACTGCCTCATCCATGCCCTCTGCCAGGTTGCCGCGCTCCCGCTCATCTGGCATCCGGTCGTCGAAACCGTGCAACGCAAGATCGCCCGCACCCGCGAGATGGTCTGCGACAGCATCGCTGCTCGCGCCATGCACTCCGAGGTCGTCTACGCCCGCTGTCTGCTGCGCCTCGCCCAGGCCATGCTGGATACCGCCGCACCCCGCCCCGTAACCCAGGGCATGGGCCTTTTTCAAAGCAACAAACTGGAGGAACGAGTGATGAAGCTTACCGAATCGAAAAAGACCTTGTCCGCACGCGAAACGTGGGCACGCCGTGCCGCCGGCGTCGCTGCCATGACGACCGCCATCGCCACCATCAGCATGTTCCACCTGACGCCCGTCAAAGCGCAGTCCGGGGATGCCAACCAAGTCGTCGACACGAAGACGTTCACGACTACACAATCCGTCGCCGCTCCCCAGCCTCCCACCCCGCCAGCGCCAGCACCCGCGCCGGCGCCGGCGCCACAAGCAGCCATACCCGCTCCGACTCCCGCGCCACCGGCACCGCCGCCCGAAATCCCTCCTGCGCCTCTGGCCCCCCTGGCGCCGCTCGCGCAGGACCGGGCCACCCACGGCGAGATCATTGACGATGACAGCTCCATCTCGATCGCCCACGGCAAGAACGCGCACGTCATGGTCAAAGACGGCACGCACATGCATCGATGGATGGGCACCGACGGCATCCCCTTCGAAGTCATCAACAGTCAGGAAGCTGACCTCACCCCCGCACAACAGCGCCAGTATGAAGCCGAATACCAGCAGAAGATCGCCCAGGCCCAACGCGACATCGAACGCGCTAAAGCGATGATCGACAGCAAGGAATTCAAGGCTCAGCTCGAATCCATCAAGAGCGGCGCAATCGCACGCCAGATCGCTGAAGCCCAGAAAGATATAGTTGAGCAGACTGCCAAACTCAACTCCCCCGAATTCAAAGCCCAGATGAACCGCTTCACGAGCGGCGAGATCCAGAAGCAGATCGAGCAAGCCCGCAAGATCACCGACGAGCAGCTTGCCACGATCAACTCCGACGAGTACCGCCTCAAAACGAAAAAGCAGATCGACGAAGCGCTCAAACAGATCAATTCCGTCGAGATGAAAAAGGCTTTGGCCGACGCTCAACTCCAGACCTCGAAGATCACCTCTGAGGCCATCCAGAAGAGCATGGCCGAAGCTCAGAAACGTCTCGACGAAGCCAGCAAACGCTTCGCCGAAGATGCCGCAGCCCAAGACAAAGCCCAGCAACCCGCCCCGCAGCAGTAGCCGCACTCTCTCTTCAACGACAACGTGATTCCGTTATCGTTGAAGAGAGGAGCGCACCATATGCCGGAACTGCCCGAAGTTGAAACCGTAGCCAACGGCGTCCACGAACGCATTCACGGCCAGCGCATCGAATCGGTATGGACCAGCGGCAAGCCCCAGACCTTCAAGACCCCTGAAGCCGAAATCGCCGAAGTCCTCACTGGCGCTCGCATCGAACGCGTCCGCCGCGTCGGCAAAACCATCGTCGCCACGCTCGCGCGCCCCGACCAAACAACAGCCGAATTCCTCATCCACCTTGGCATGACCGGTCGTCTGCTCGTCTCCGCGCCCGACGTCCCGCTTCCACCCCACACCCACGCCGTCCTCGCCCTCAGCGGCGGCAACGAACTTCGCTTCGTCGACGCACGCCGCTTCGGTCGCCTCTCGGTTCATACCGCCGCCCCCTACGATGGCCCCGGTGCCGAGCCCCTGCTCATCCCCGAAGCCGACTTCATTGCCCTCTTCAAAGGCCGCAAAACCCCCATCAAAGCCGCACTCCTCAACCAATCGCTGCTCCACGGAGTCGGCAATATCTACGCCGACGAAAGCCTCTTCCGCGCGGGCATCCGCCCTCGCCGCCAAGCCGCGCGCCTCACCCGAGCCGAGCTTCTACGCTTGCGGGAAGCCCTCCGCGACGTCCTCAAACATGCCATCAAACTCGGCGGCTCGTCCGTCTCCGACTACGTCGACGCAGACGGCGTCCGCGGCTTCTTCCAGTTGGAACACAAGGTCTACATACGTACCGGCAAGCCCTGCCTCGTCTGCGCCACGCCAATCAGGAAGATCGTCATCGGCGGCCGCAGCACCCACTTCTGCCCCACCTGCCAGAAATAGCATGGCCCGCTTCAGCAGCGGGCCACGCTATTTCCAGACCAGACGCAACTATGAAATTTCTAGTACCGTGTCCCCGTCAACTCCTCGGCCTTCTTCTCTTCCTCGCTCCGGCTCGTGCTGGTCGGATACAGCCCCGACTCACCCACATGCTTATCGTGAGCGTCTCCCTCGACGTGCGGCGAACCTGCTTCCGTCGTCGCCGAAATGTCACGCGCACCCGTGTCCTGCAGCGCGGTCTTTGCTAGATGAATTTCATCTGACGTATCGCAATGCACCGAAAGCAGCGTCCCGCCACCCTTCACGGCACCCTCGTACCGCTTGGCCTCAAACTCCGGAATTCCCATTCCGACCAGCGCTCCGACGATCCCTCCAACCGCACCGCCAACGCCCAGCCCGGCGAGAGCACCCATGATCGGCCCCGCAGCAATCAGCGGACCCACACCCGGAATCGCGAGCGCGCCAATCCCCGCCAGCAAACCAATCGTGCCGCCGATCACACCGCCGGCCGTAACGCCCGTCGCCGTACCTTCAGGAGCCTTCGTGTGCTTCTCATGCGCAAACGCACGCGTGCTCTCGTCATCCGGCAGCAACACCGAAATATCCGCGTTGTTGAATCCGCGTGCAAGAAGATGGTCAACGGCCGCCTCGGCCAGACCTGGAGTTGCATAGATACCGAAGACTGCGACGTTCTTTGTGCTGGACATGATTATTCTCCTGAAACTGGGGTAGTGAGACGAGGAACTACTGCTTGACGGTGAGTTGATTCGTGATCATGCTGCTCGAGACAACACTGGCTGCATCCGTCGCAACCTGGTTCTTCTCGTCATCGGTCTTAACTGGGCCTTTCAACGTGACCGCACCATTCAGCGTGATGATCTTGACGTTGTGCGCATACATCGAAAGACCCTTATCCGCGATGATCGCCTTGCGGATCTTGGCCGTGGTCTCACGATCAGCCTGTGCATTCGACTGCTTATCAGCGGTGGTCGGCTGGTTCTTGTTGTTCGCCGAGTTATCCGGAGCAGCCTGGTTGCAGGACTGTGCATGAACATGAGGCGAAGCGGGAGTGAAGCTCAGCGTTAAGGCGATCGCGGCCATTGCCAGGATCGAAGTACGGGGGAGTGTCATAGGGGCCTTCTCATCGAGCGAATGTCGACGGAGCACGGCAGCAAAGCCGCGTTCTGCTCTCAGTCCGATGGGACACTCGGAGCTTTCGTTGTATCTCGTTCGCCAATGGCAGCCCTTTATTTGCGGCCGATCCACCGCCCCTTCGTAGCGTATACGTTGAGAAATATCCCGCCACAGAAGGCCGCTCCGTGCAACCCAGACAGCAGGCATGGCTTCCAGGACTCGACACCCTTCGTGCCACTGCGATCCTTCTGGTGATGATGTTTCACCTGAGCTGGCTCGTCCCCGAATCCATCGGCAAGGTCGCACACTTCGGCTGGATGGGCGTCGATCTCTTCTTCGTCCTTAGCGGCTATCTCATTGGCTCACAACTCCTCCGCGCCCATGCGCTCGATGCCGGAACAGGCCTGTGGCGCTTCTACCGGGGGCGCCTCTTCCGCATCCTCCCCGCCTACCTTGTCGTCGTTGCGCTGTACTTCACCGTCCCATCCTGGAGAGAGGCACCCGGCATCTCGCCCTTATGGCAGTTTGGCACCTTCACCGAAAACCTCTTCGTCGACTACACCAACAACCATGCCTTCTCACACGTCTGGTCCCTCTGCATCGAAGAGCAGTTCTATCTCTTACTCCCACTCATCGTTCTCTACATGATGAAAAGCCCGAGCATGCGCCGAACGATCGCCTTGCTCTCCTTGTTCGTCTCCATCGGAATCGCGACCCGCACTTACGTCTTCTTCCACATCCTGCGCCCGCTCGGCCCCGACGATGCAGGCGTCAAGTACATCGAGCAGATCTACTACCCGACATGGACCCGCATGGACGGTCTTCTCGCCGGTGTGACCCTCGCCCTCATCCAAATCTTTCGCCCAGCCTGGTGGTCCCGGATCACCGACCGCACGCACACCACGCTCCTGACCGGCGTCGTTCTCTTCGGTATCTCCCTGTGGCTTTTTAACGACCGCTTCACCTCGCATACCGGCGCAGCCGAGTGGGGAACCTTCATCGGCTTCCCCATCCTGTCCACCGGCCTCGCCATGATCGTCGCCTCAAGCCTGAGCGACAACGGCATCCTGCACCGCTTTCCAATCCCCGGCGCAAGCTTCATCGCTGCCTTGGCCTACAGTCTCTACCTCACCCACAAAGAGATGGCCCACCTCGCCCAACTCTGCTTCCCAACGCTCATCACCGACGACCCGACCTGGACGTCCCGCGCTCTCACATCCGCCTCCTGCCTGGCAGGAGCCGCCGCGTTACACGTTAGCGTCGAACGCCCCTTCATGCGACTGCGCGACCTCGTCGACCGCCGTCGAGTTCTCCCCCTTGATGCGGACCCTAAGGCTTCGCCTCATCCGCCCAGTAACTATTCCGTGCAGAAATCTTCAAATCCGTCCGATCCTTCAACTGCAAACTGACCGCATGAAGACCGGGATGCGGATTCACCGGATGGAAGCTCAACACATACCGGTTTGGAATGTGATTGGTCAGCGTCTGCAAACCCTTCTCCAGATTCTTATCATTCGAGAACGAGTAGTATTCGCCGCCGGTCAGATGAGCCACGGTCTCCGGTACATTTTTCCGCAACGCACCAGTAGCCGCAATGAACGCAATCTTCGCCGCCCTCAGCGGAGGCAACAGATCAGCCGCGCAGTCATAAGCCTGCTCTCCGCGGTTCTTCTGCTTCGTCGGATCCGCATCCGGATCGCGTCCCATGCATCCATGCTCAGGATACGGATCAGGCCCGTTGAACTGTTTCGCCTCACCCTTCGCATCGGCCTTCGTCGACGAGAAGGCGAAGCTGTAAATCGCCGTATTCGTATCCGACACCGCACGCAGCGCATCCGGTATCGACGTATGACTCCCCTGGTCATGCGTCTCGGTAAACATCACAATCGCCCGCCGATAACGCGGCGGCTGCTTCCTCAGCAGATCGACCGAAAACTGCAGTCCATCCAGGATCGCAGCCTTCCCGTTACCCGGCCCAATCCCGCGAAACGCATGATCCGCTAGCGCCAGATCCGACGTAAACGGCTGCACCAGCGCCGCCTCCGAATCAAACCCGACCACAGCTACCGTATGCTCCACACTGCCGACAAGCCCATCGATCATTGGCGTCAGCGCCTCGATCGAATCCAGATGATCCGCCCCCGAACCACCCGCCTCGATCAGGATCACCAGCGCAATCGGCTGGCTGTCGCTATCTTCCTCAAGCCGCAGCGTCTGCGGAATCCCATCATCGGTCAGCACGAAGTCGTCAACCTTCAACGTGAACACTGGCTCTTCCTTCTTGGTCGTCACCAGCGCCGGTACCAGCACAATCGTCGTGCTCGCCCGAATCGTCTCCGTCTGATCCTGCGCTGGCGGCATCGGCGCAGCCTCCTGCGCGCAAGCAACCCCCACCCCCATCCACAAGAGAAAAAGCCCAAATTTCATTTAGGTCCTCGCCCGAAAGCCAACCTCAGTATATGAGGCGGAAACCCCACCCACCGGGGTGACACCGAGCCGTTGACTCGAAGGTAGGACGCTTGAACGGTACCTCCGGTCAACAACAACCTTCGCCCTAAAATGCCAACCGCCGCGGAGTGACAGTACCAACGCGATCTTTTGAGTAGGTACGTCCGATACGACCACTGCGAGTCAAATGGGAGAAAGCTATACCTGAGATACCGGTTGAGATCCTTTTCGTTCAGGCCCTCAACGCTTTCCCTGATGCCGAATGCACGGAACGTCTGACGTTCCGCCAAGGCTTCTGGATAGAACAGAGATTCGATGCCGCACCTGGAAGAAGTCAAGACCAACCCCCACCGAATTCCACCCCAAAGTCCATAACCGAACTGCCGGTATAAAATGGCTTATGGACGCACCCGAGACCATCCGGCGCGTACTCCCACCGTTAGTCCCCGGAGCAACCCTAAACGTGAGCAAGCCCCAGCGTCAGTCCGCCGTCATCCTTGGTGCCCAGTGGGGCGATGAAGGCAAAGGCAAGATCGTCGACGTCCTCTCAGAGAAGTTCAACGTCGTCGCCCGTTATGCTGGTGGCCACAACGCCGGACACACCGTGATCATCCACGGCAAGAAGTTCGTCCTTCAGCTCATTCCCTGCGGCGTCCTGCGCCCGGATTGCAAAGGCGTCATCGGCAACGGTGTCGTCCTCGACCCGGCAGCCTTCCTCAATGAAGTCCGCAAGCTCC
The DNA here is from genome assembly GCA_963693075.2 of uncultured Granulicella sp. Taxonomy (GTDB): domain Bacteria; phylum Acidobacteriota; class Terriglobia; order Terriglobales; family Acidobacteriaceae; genus Edaphobacter. The sequence continues at coordinate 187,676 of CAXMMP010000002.1, forward strand.
GCGAAGCCGGGCTGCCGATCGACGGTCAGCTCTTCGTCTCCGACCGTGCTCAGGTCATCCTGCCCTACCACCGCATGATCGAGCTCGCCGCCGAGACCGCACCCGGCCGTCAGCCCATCGGAACGACCCGCCGAGGCATCGGCCCGGCCTACGAGGATAAGATCCATCGCAATGGCCTCCGCGTCGTCGACCTCCTCAACAATTCCCTCCTGCGTACCCACATTCAAAACGCGTGCCACGAAAAAAACACCATTGCCCACGCGCTCTTCGGCACCGAACCCCTCGATCCCCGCGCCATGTACGAGGAGTACGCACGTCTCGCCGAGCAGGTCGCTCCCTTCGTCACCGACACCGCCGAACTCCTCAACGAAGCCATCCATGACGGCGAGAAAGTCATGTTCGAAGGTGCCCAGGGCGCTCTGCTCGATATCGACCACGGCACCTATCCCTTCGTCACCAGCTCCTCCTCAACCGCCGGAGGAGCCGTCACCGGAACCGGCGTAGGCCCAACCAAAATCGGCACCGTCATCGGCGTCACCAAGGCATACGTCACCCGCGTCGGCGAAGGCCCATTCCCCACCGAAATCGACGGGCACTCAGCCGAGTTGCTCCGCGCACGGGGCCAGGAGTACGGCGCTGTTACCGGACGTCCAAGACGCTGTGGCTGGCTCGATCTCCCGCTGCTCCGCTACTCCAACATGATCAACGGGACAGAATGGCTCGTCGTCACCAAGATGGACGTCATGGATGAGTGTGCCGAGATCCCTGTCTGCACCGCCTACGAGATCGACGGCAAGCTCACCGATCGCATCCCCGCAGACGTCCGCGGCTTCAAGTCCATCAAGCCGATCTACACCACACTCAAGGGCTGGAATTGTTCCACGGAAGGCATCACGGAGTTCGACAAACTCCCCAAGCTCGCGCAGGAATATCTCAACTTCGTTGAGCAGGAGTCGGGCGCAAAAATTGGCATGATCTCTACCGGCCCCGATCGGGTCCAGACCATGACGCTGCCCGCCTTCGCCGAAACCCTCGACACCTAAACAGTTCCGCCAGCCTCAGAAATCCCCGGGAGTTCCATGCTCAGTTTCACCGTCCGCATGCGTTTCGAAGAAGCCGATCACGACGCCATCGAAGCCAACCTCATCGCCCTGACCCAGGGCTCGCGCCAGGAGCCCGGCTGCGTTAGCTACATCGCCCACTTTGTCTCCGACGACCCGTCCACTGTCCTCATCTACGAGCAGTACCGCGATGAATCGGCGCTCGAAGCTCATCGTGCCACGCCGCACTTCAAAGAGCACGCCATCGGCGGCCTCTACCAGCGAATGCGCGAGCGCAGCATGGAAAACCTCACCGCCGTCGCCTAGCGACGCCCCGCTTTTTCATGTAACCCAGCTTTGTTTTGACTCCGCCTTCGCGTCGGCTTACTATCCCCGGTAAGTCCATGTTGCGCCGTCCCCCGCCAACTCGCCTCTACACCATCATCGCCATCGCGCTTGTCCTGGCGATCGTCTCGCCTGCTGCCGCTCACGCGCTGGGCATTCACCGGCCGCATAAAGAAGTGAAGCAGCAGATTGAGGAACTCGAGCAGCAGTGGCGCACCGCCACCCTCGGTGCCGACATCCCCACCATGGACCGCCTGCTCTCGGAAGACTACGTCGGCATCAACTGGAACGGCCAGATGAATACCAAGATGATGCAACTGGATCGTCTGCGTAACCGAGCCCTTACTATCAGCCAGCTCAATCTTTCCGACACCAAGGTAAAGCTCGTCGGCAGCGTTGCCATCGTCACAGCGCGAGCGGATGTCATCGGCACGAACGACGGCGCGGAGATGAAAGGCGTCTTCCGTTACACGCGCGTGTACCAACGCCTCCCCAGCGGCCTTTGGAAGATCACAAACTTCGAAGTGGTCCGAGTTCCTGATCCCGACGAGCATCACCACCACGCCGCTACCGCATCGGCTGTCCAGGTAGCGCCTCCCGCTTAATCCGCAACCCCTGGCTCCGCAAACAGCAAACCCGCCTCAAAAGGCGGGCTTTCATTACTGCGACTCACAACGAATAACATTGCAGCTCAGGCAATTCTCGTCTTTGCCAGAGGCTTTTCCTTCAGCAGGGAACCATGAAGATTCAGTGCCAGCAGTCGCCTTTGTAAGGACCGGGTAACACCCGTCATGCGGGCATCCTCGGGTTCCTGTGGCATCCGAGCGAAACGGCTTTTTGAAAGGACGGCAGCCCTTGCAGGACCAGCCAGGATCTGTAACGGGCGTTGCGCCCTGGTGACTAGATTGTGCGCAAACTTTGAAGACTCGAGCGGTTTGCGCAGAGAGGACGGAGCAGCATCGTAATAATTCGCCATAGCATCTTCTCCGGGGGAACCCCAATGACCAAAAGAATCAGAACGGACCATAACCCTGATCTACAGTTTCAGATGCTGTGAAAAATACGGATGTTGCTTTTTATACACAGTATGGGCGGTAACCGTTTACTTCAACGAAATTCGCAAAGCCGCACCAGTCTTGGCTAAAACGCTTCCCGCAGTCGCTCCCAGGTGACCGTCAGAGCCTCCGGCAGTACCCGCGTCTCAGCCGTCACCGTCATGAAATTCGTATCGCCATACCAGCGCGGCAGCATGTGCAGATGTAGATGCTGCGCCACCCCGGCCCCCGCCGCCTCACCCAGATTCATCCCGATATTGATCCCGTCCGGCTCATATACCTCGCGCAGAACGTTCTCCATCTTCTGGGCAGTCTCAATCAACTCAACAGCATCCGCCGATTCAAGCTTCGCCAGCGAATCGGTATGCAGATACGGAATCACCATCACATGACCGCTCGAATACGGAAACCGATTGAGGCAGACGTAGCAGGTCTCCCGCCGAGCGATGACGAGCCCAGCCTTCTCCGCTCCAGCCGCCAGCTCTCCCCCCTGCTCCAACCCCCACTCTACCGACCGGATCAGATTGCAGAAGACACAGCCACTATCCTCCCCCGGCCACCCCTCCAACTCCGGAGGGACGCCCTTCCGCGTCTCTTTCGTCGCGCCGGTAATGTAGCTGTAACGCCAGGGAGTCCAAAGCCGATCCATACCCGCAGTATAAGGTGCTGTCCCCACGATCACTGCATCCGCAAACCGCCCGGGAGCATCTTAAAGTGCAGTCGAAGAGATCATGTTGTTTGACGCCCTCTTGCGGGATTGATATTCTTTGATGGAGTCACTGCGTGTGGGATCCAACTGCAGCAACTCCGTTTTACTCTGCCAATCCGTTCCTTCCTGTGTGCGATTACCTGCCCGGGGACTCAGTTGTTCGGCTCGATGCCTCCTTTCCCACTGGAGACCTCCACTCCGAAGTCTCCGCTCAATACGCTCACACAAGCGTTTGAAGCGCGTTCGGAGCAGAGGTTTCGTTGGATCCCGGAGTCCGCATCAATCATGGTAGACGACCATAATCCTGAGTACATCGAGAGCAAACCCCTGAACACCGAAATCGAAACCCTCGCGCCTGAGACGACAGACGAGCACGCCTCCCTGTCACACGAATCCACGCCACACGAAGCCACCTCAACCCTCACCGACAGCCACAACTCCGAGCCCTCCGCGGAAACCGCGCAGACCCCCTCCGAGAACCCGGCCTCCGGCGAGATTGCCCCTTCTCTCTCTGCCAGCACGGAAGAGCCCGAGCAGGACTACGACGACTCTGACTTCGCCGCCGCCCTCGCCAGCTTTGACGCCGAGCAGGCCGTCGAATCCGCAGCCGCGCAGAACCTGACCGCTGAAGAGGTCATCGTCACGGGGACCGTCGTCAAGATCACCGACAAGCATGTCGTGGTCGACATCGGCCTCAAGTCCGAGGGTCTTCTCCCGCTCGACCAGGTGCTGGACGCCAACGGCGTCTCCAAGTTCCAGCCCGGCGATCCGGTTGAAGTCGTGGTCGAACGCGAGGAGCAGAACGGTGGCGGCTACATCGTCTCCCACGAGAAAGCCCTGCGCCACAAGGTCTGGGACAAGCTCGAAGAGGCCGCAAACACCAAAACTCCCGTCAAGGGCATGGTCGTTTCGCGCGTCAAGGGCGGTCTCACCGTCGACATCGGCATCAAGGCTTTCCTGCCCGGCTCGCAGATCGAAGTCCGTCCCGTCCGCAACCTCGACGGCTATGTCGGCACCGAGATCGAAGTCCGCGTCATCAAGCTCAACAAAAAGCGCGGCAACGTCGTCATCTCCCGCAAAGAGCTGATCGAGGAAGACCAGAACGCCAAGAAGGCGGTCACGCTCTCGACCCTCGAAGAGGGCACCGTCCTCACCGGCACCGTCAAAAACCTCACCGACTACGGCGCATTCGTCGACCTCGGCGGCCTCGACGGCCTGCTTCACATCACCGACATGTCCTGGGGCCGTCTCACGCATCCCCGCGACCTCGTCAACGTCGGCGATGAGATCCAGGTCAAGGTCCTCAAGTTCGATAAGGATAAACAGCGGGTCTCGCTCGGTTTCAAGCAGCTCACGCCCGACCCATGGCTCGACGCCACCGAGCGTTACCCCATCGGCGCACAGGTTCGCGGCCGCATCCTGTCGGTCACTGACTACGGCGCATTCGTTGAGCTCGAGCAGGGCATCGAAGGTCTCGTTCACGTCTCCGAGATGACCTGGTCCAAGCGGATGAAGCATCCGTCGAAGATGGTCAAGCCCGGCGACGAGGTCGACACCATCATCCTGGCCGTCAACCCCAACGACCGCCGCATCTCGCTCGGCATGAAGCAGCTCCAGGACAACCCCTGGGAGCAGCTTGAAGACAAGTACCCGACCGGTGCCATCATCGAAGGCCGCGTCCGCAACCTCACCGACTTCGGCGCCTTCATCGAGATCGAAGACGGGATCGATGGCCTCGTTCACGTCTCGAACCTGAGCTGGACCAAGCGCATCAAGCACCCGTCCGAAGTGCTCAAGAAAGGTGAGAAGGTCCGCGCAATCGTTCTCGGGGTCGAACCCGAAAACCGCCGCCTCTCGCTCGGCGTCAAGCAGCTTCAGCCCGATGTCTGGGATACGTTCTTCGCCCAGCACCGCATCGGCGACGTCATCAAGGGCAAGGTGCTTCGCACTGCGCAGTTTGGTGCCTTCGTTGAGATCGCTGAAGGAGTCGAAGGCCTGTGCCACGTCTCCGAGGCTGTCGACGGAACCGGGAAACAGGTTGAGCTCGTCGTCGGCGAAGAGCATGAATTCAAGATCGTCAAGATGAACCAGGAAGAGAAGAAGGTCGGGCTTTCGATTCGCGCAGTCGGCGAAGAAGCCAGCCGCGCCGAAGTCGAGCTCTATAAAGAGCGCGAGAGCGGCAAGTCCACCGGCAACAGCGGCGGCGGCAACAAGAAGGGCGGCAACTCCGGCTCTTCCTCGTCTTCCTCATCCAGTTCCTCCACGACGCTCGGCGACCTTCTCAACTGGAAGCGCGCTGAACGCGAAGGCGACGACTCGAACGAGTAAGCTGCACCCCTCGTACCAAGCGAATGGCCGCCCTCAACAAGGGCGGCCATTTTGTGTTTCCAAAGGTTTGGATTTTCGTCACAGACTCTGTCGATGCACGACAGTTGCCGCGGAAAAACTAGACCGCGCGGGACTCCACCTGCGACCGTTCCGTCATCCGTGAAACCAGAGCCGGCAGGCCGAACAAGACGCCCGCCACCAACCCAGTCGAGATCAGGTCGTTCCGGTAGAACGGGAGTGCCGCAACATAGCAGGCTACAATCCCTGACAGCGAATGGGCATACATCGTGCCCAGCCAGACCATCAAGTTGCTCAGCACGAAGAACGAAGTCGCCGAAGCCAGCACCGCACCCACAACCCGGCCGGCAGTCGCCTTCTTCAGCATCTGGTGACCCAGCAGGCAGACGCCAAGGTACCAGGCCCACGTCACCAGATACCCGCTCACGGCGAACGCAAAGTGATAGGCATACACGGTCAGGAGATAATCCGTAACCATCAGCGCACAAGCCGCGATCAGCCCCTGCCAGCGAGGCCGTTTCGCCCCGAAGAACAGCAAGCTTCCGCCCACCGCCGTAAAGCCCATGGCCTGGATGTGTAACACGGGCGGCAAGAGCCGGCTCAACAGCATGACGAGCAGAACAACATAAGAAACCATAGTTCGGTAAACCTCAGGATCTTCGCGGAAGACGACACGCTCTTTTATTCTCTGAGTTCCCGTCTCACAGGTCAACCACCGAATCTCAGAAAACTTTGCCCCAGAAAAAACGGCCGCACCCGAAGGTGAAGCCGTCTTCAAACTTAATCCTGAACTAGGTTAGTCGCCCTGCTCAACCTTCGGCGTGATGATACCGATGTTTGTGACGCCAGCCTGCGTGCCCATATTGATCACGTCAGCCACGTCGCTGTAGTTGACCGTGGGATCACCCTTTACAAACATGATCTTGTTCGCGCGCACGGAGAAAATTCCCTGTAGCCTCGCCTCAAGATCCTGCTTTGCAAAGGAATCGGTATTGATCAGGTACTGCGTTGGTCCGCCCTTACCGGGAAGTACCGAAACGACAATTGTCGTCGGATCCGGTTTCGAATCGTTCGGATTCTTCGGCGGCTGGGGAACCAGCGCCTCGAGACCCTTCGGGGTTACCGGCACGATCACCATGAAGATGATCAGCAATACCAGCAGCACGTCGATCAACGGAGTGACATTGATCTCCGAGACCGCCGTATTAGTACCGCCTCCACCACCCATTCCCATAAGAAATCTCCTTGTACTCGCCTAGCTGTTATCTACTCTTGTGGCTTCTCGGTCAGCATACCCAACTGGCTCACACCTGCTGCACGAATGCCGTCCACTGCATCCATCACGCGGCCATAGACTGAGCGGCCATCCGCGCGAAGGAAGACTTCCTTATCATTCTTGTTTTCCAGCTTTGCCGAGACCTTTGCTCCTAAGTCATCCGCATTCACCTGGTCCGCACCGAGGAAGATTTTGCCGTCCCGCGTGACAGCCACGGTCGTTGCATCCTCTTTATTCGCATTCTCCATATCGACGGCCATCGTTGCCGTTGGCAGGTCAACCGGCACCTTGTTGTTCAACATCGGCGTGATGACCATGAAGATGATCAGCAGTACCAGCATCACGTCCACCATGGGGGTGACGTTGATGTTCGAGTTGACTTTTTTTCCTTCGTCCCGCTTTGCAATCGCCATGTACAAGACTCCGTAAATTCTATGAAGCTGGCGTAACGCGATTCAACTGCTTCGCACCGCGTTACGCCTTGATCCTTGTCTCAGCAGCTTAGCGGTGGCTCTGCTTGATGAAGTAGTCGACGAGCTCCGACGAGCTGTTATCCATCTCGACGTCGAAGGCTTCAACCTTGTTCGTGAAATAGTTGAACGTCATAACGGCCGGGATAGCCACGACGAGACCGAAAGCGGTCGTAACCAGAGCTTCCGAGATACCGCCGGCGACCGCGCCGATACCAGTCAAGTGCGAGCTCGCAATCTTCTGGAAGGCGTTCAGAATTCCGATGACGGTTCCGAGCAGCCCGATGAACGGTGCCGTCGAACCGATCGTCGCCAGACCGCCAAGACCACGCTTCAGCTTGGAGTGAACGATCGCTTCCGAGCGCTCGAGAGCGCGCTTGGACGACTCGATCTGCTCTTCGGTAATTGCGCCGCCCGAACCAAAGCTGCGGAACTCCTGCAGACCCGAGGTTACAACCTCAGCAAGGTGCGACTTCTTGGTGCGGTCAGCGACCTTGATCGCCTCGTCCAGATTGCCATTCTTCAAGGCGCCGGCCACCTTCGGTGCAAACTCACGCGACTGCTTGCGGGCAGCCGAGAAGTACAGGGCGCGGTCAATCATCACGGCCAGCGACCAGATCGACATGATGAAGAGGAGGATAACGATGCCCCGTGGAATCCAGGTCATCTGTCCCCACATATCCATCAGCGAGAACGTGTTGGCCTGCTCCTGGAACATGGCGAGAGAGGAAAGCGAATGGCTGGAAGCTACGGTTGCAATGTGGGCGAGAATCACTGGAATCTTTCCTCCGAAACGAGTTAGTGAAGCGTTTTGAAAGTCTTGGAACCCGCCGGGGCCGGAAGTCTGCGAGAAGCCCGGTGGATCCACTACAAATCGTTAGACGCGCTTACGGTTAGAGAAAGACATCAACCGCCGCTGCCAAAGCTGAAGTTTACGGTGATGGTGGTATCGACTTCCGTCGGATCGCCGTTCAGAAGGTAAGGCTTGTACTTCCAGTTCTGCACCGCATCGAGGGCAGCCTGCGTCAGCATCGCATTACCGCTGACGACGCTCAACTTCTCGATGGAACCGTTCTTCGAGATGATGGCGTGTAGCACCACCGCTCCTTGAACGTGCGCCTGCTTTGCGATGGGCGGGTAGTTTGGCTGGGTGCGGACAAGAATATTACCCGCAATCACACCGCCCGAGATACGTGCCGGCCCGGTGGGCTTGGGAGGAGTCGCCTTGACGACTACCGGTGGGCCGTTGCCAACGCCGCCGACCATGCCGCCGATCATGCCGTTCGCCGCACCACCGCTCATGCCGGTCATTCCAACCACGGAAGCGGTCGGAGGAGGCGTCGCATCCTGCTTCGAATCGTCAATCTTCTTGGGAATCTTCGGGACGGTCATCGCGTCCGTCACCGTAACCGGCCGCATCACGGCCTTGACGACAGCTGCAGGCGGCGGAGGTGGTGGAGGTGGGGGCGGAGGCGGAGGGGCCGTCAACATGGCGGTCATCGCCGTCTTCGGCAACGCCTCGGGATTGATCAGCGGAATGATGATCATCACGATAATCACGCACAGGTTCAAAACACCCGTGCCCCAGACCCAGTATTTCGAGTTGGTTTTAAGCCTACCGCCGGAATCGACAAGAGAATCTTCAAACATGGGGGCAGCCTCGAACACAAAATTAAGAAACTTGCGAAACGCGAAACCACTCTGAGAAGAACTGCCCGAAGGCCAATCACTTGCGAGAGTCAACCCCACAAAGGGGGCATCCCTGAGAGCTACCAACCTTAGACACCAGGGTTCCCCAAAAGGTTCCCCGGGCCTAACTATTTCTGCGGCAAGCTCTTGCCCGAATCATATCCGGGAAGAGCCCCGACAAATTTCCACAGGGCCGACTTTCTCGGCCCTGGAAGCCAAAAACTACGCCCGTACCCGTCCCGCTGGCAAAGTCGCCGCTGCCTTACCCTGCTTCGCACGGTAGTCCTGCCACGCCACGAGCATCGGTGCCGCAACCGCAATCGACGAATACGTTCCGATCAAAATGCCAACGACCAGCGCGAACGAGAAGCCATGCAGCACCTCCCCGCCGAAAACAAAGAGACTCATCACGGTGAGGAATGTCAGACCCGAGGACAACACTGTCCGGCTCAACGTCTGGTTGATCGACCGATTCACGACTTCGCTCAGCGTCTCCCGCCGGCTCGTCGCCAGGTTCTCGCGGATCCGATCGAACACGACCACCGTATCGTTCATCGAGTAACCGATCAACGTCAGGATCGCCGCGATAACCGTCAGCGTAATCTCCTGATTGCTCAACGAAAACGCGCCGATGGTAATCAGCGTGTCATGAAAGACCGCTACCACCGCAGCGACGCCATAGATCAGTTCAAATCGGAACCACAAATAGGCCAGCATCCCGACCAGCGAATAGAGGGTCGCCCAAAGCGCCTGATGTTGGAGCTGCTTGCCCGCCGTCGGCCCGACGATATCCACCTGCAACACCTTGAAGCCGGAGTCGTGATAGTTCGCACGCAGCGCATTCTCGACTGCCGCGCGGCCCTGGTCATGGTTCTGATCCATCGCCGAAGACTCCGGCAGCGCAATCACTTCCTGGTTCGGCACCTGGCCGCCCGCAGCCGAGCTCGACGCGCTGATCCGTTGGATGATCGGGTCTTTGATCCCTGCCTGGTTCAACGCCGCGCGGACATGATCCTCGTTCGGCGACGAGTCGAACGCCACCGTGATATGGGTGCCGCCCTTGAAGTCCACGCCCAGCGGAAGATGATGCCAGAACAGCAGGCTCATGATGCCGGCCACAGAGAAAATCAGCGAAAAACCCAGGAAATACCACTTCTTCCCAAGCCAATCGATATTCGGTTGACGAAACAGTTCCATACTTCTCCTAAACCTCGAATCCTTGAACCTTCAGGCTGCACTTAGATCGAAAGCGGTGCGTCCTTCGGACGATCCTGCAGATGCCAGTCGAAGATCATGCGCGAGACAAACACTGCCGTCAGCAGGTTCGCGAACAGACCAACCATCAGCGTGACCGCAAATCCCTTAACCGGCCCGGTGCCGAACATGAGCAGGATGATCGCCGAAACGATCGTCGTCACGTGGGTATCGACAATCGTCGTCCACGCATGGCTGAAGCCTTCCTTGACTGCGCTGGCCGCTGTCTTACCGGACCGCAACTCCTCGCGAATCCGCTCAAAGATCAGCACGTTCGAATCGACACCCATACCGATCGTCAGGATCACGCCCGCAATTCCCGGCAGCGTCAGCACCGCGTGGCTGTAACCCATAAAGCCCAGCAGAATAATCAAATTCAGAATCAGCGCCAGATCCGCATTAATCCCGGACCCCTTGTAATAGATCAGCATGAACAGCATGACCGCCGCCATACCCAGGATTGCCGCCGTCACCCCCTGCCGGATGCTCGCCGCACCCAGCGACGGCCCAACAGCGCGCGTCTCGGTCAGCGTCAGCGACGCCGGTAGCGCACCCGTCCGCAGCATCAGGGACACGTTGTCCACCTCAGCCTGCGTAAACTGCCCTTCAATCTCGCCCTGATCGCTGATTGCCGAGTTGATGCTCGCGACCTGCCGGACCGTATTGCCCAGCACGATAGCCATCGAACCCGGATCTGACGAGCCCTTCGCGTGCGCCGATGTGTACTTGTAGAAGCGGTCGCCCGCCTCGGTCGTCAGTTGGAACCGGATGTTCGGGCGACCGTTCTGATCGGTCCCGGCGCTCGCTCCGCGGAAGTCCGTGCCTTCCACCTCGCTCGCCCGCTTCAGCAGCCAAACCTCGTCCGGCGAGCCGTTCGTCGCCTTGCCGTGAACCAGCTCCGCGTCCGGCGGAATCACGTTGCTGAGCGCCGTCATGGCCGCCTGCTCGCTCTCATACGGGCCGTTCACCACGGCACGAATCGCCAGTTTCGAGGTCGACTGAATCGCGTCCTGCACCTGCTGCGGGTCGCTCACGCCTGGCAGTTCCACCAGGATCTGGTTCTCTCCCAGGCCGTACTTCTGCACCGTCGATTCCGAAACGCCCAGCTTATTAATGCGGTCGTTGATCACCTCGATCGTCTGGTCCAGCGTGCGCGTCGTCAGATCCTTGACCGCGCTCTGCGTCAGCGTAGCCGTAAGCGTCCCATCCGGTTGCGTCGCCACGCTGTAGATCGAATACTCGTTCCCCGAAAGCAGCGACTTCACCGCCGCACTGTTCGCCGGAGTCACCCCAGTGAACACAAGCTTGTCGTTATGCTGCGGATCCGATTTGGACACGCTCACACCGTTAATTCCGGCCGCCGGCATCGCCTGCTCTATCCGAGCGACATCGCGATCCGTCGCTCCTCCAATCGCCTCTGCGACGTTCACCGTATACACCAGATGCACGCCGCCCTGGAGATCGAGACCCAGGCGAATATTGTTCGCCAAAGCCTGCTTCAGCGTATCGCCGAGACCTTTGCCGGTGCTGTGGGGAATTCCAATGATGCCGTAGATGAAAAACAGCAAAACGGCGACGATGACTGCCAGCTTCGTGGCGAGATTCTTACCCATTGTTTGTCTATCGAGGGAGCTCGCATCCCCGGCGAAAACCAACCGGCGACGCTCCGAACCCTGGTCTCTTCCTTAACCCGTATCGAAACGGCGCAATTCTGTGTCGTTCCAGTCTACCGCGTCCGCTCAAAATTACCAGCAGCTACGCCTTTTCGTCTGTCGTGACCGCAGAAATCGCGCTTTTCACGAACTCCAGCTTGATGTTGTCCGGTAGCACCCTCACGATCACAACGTCATCTTTAACCTGCAGCACCGTTCCGCGCAGTCCGCCATTGGTCGTCACCTTATCGCCGGCCTTCAGCCCGCCCAGCATCGACTGCCAGGCTTTTTGTTTCTTCTGGTTTGGGGCGATCATCAGGAAATACATCGCGCCGATAAACAGGACCGGCAGCGCCAGGCCGCCCATGGAACTCAAACTTCCCAACGCGCCGCCGCTTTGCAACATCATGCCTAAAACGTTCACACAATCCTCTTATCCAACTCCGCGCGACGATTCACGGCGCACAACCACAACGATACCTCAGCGCTCCCGGCCCGAGCGGCGATCGAGTCAGATTGTTGCACCAGGAACAATCTGAACGTTTGGGTTGGCCGGATCTCGGTCGCGTGACGTCGGTTAGTTCAAAAAGGATGGGCTTGCCGGCGGAACTTCCAACGAGATCGCATAGAGTTTCCCAATCTCACCAACCTTATCCGGGAGCGGCACGATGTTGACAAGCCACCTTCGCTGCTGCTGACCCGGGCCAACCACGCCCGTCTCGATCACCGTATTCCGAATAGACTCCCCTTGCGATGCGCGCTCCAGCAGGCTCTCGAAAGCAGGCACTCTCGGGTCAAGCTGAGTCACAACCTTGCCCTCACCCTCCAAAGACGGCTGTCCCATGAATTCCGACTGAATCTCATTCATCCTGAGAATCTTCAAGGTGCCCGTCTCAATCAGGATCACCCCGACCGGTGCAAATTTGTAGATCGCCTCAAGCTCCTGCCATTGGTCGTAGAGCTTGTCCTCCCGGCTGTTGAGCGCCGCTCGCGAGATCACGCGTTCGGTCACTTCGGTCGCCTGGACCATAATCCCCGACACGGCTCCCATCTCGTCACGCAGCGGGTGATAGATAAAGTCGAAGAAACATTCCTGCACCTCTCCTTTAGCCTCGGACATCAGGTTCGCCTGAACTTCGAGACCGACATAGGGCACGCCTGTTCGGTAGACCCGGTCGAGAAGGCCATAAAAGGGCTGGCCGCGAAGCTCGGGCAGCGCCTCACGGATCGGCTTGCCCAGGACCGTATCGCTCCCAAGCCGTCCAATCAGTTTCACGTAAGCAGGATTGATGAAGTCGATTCGATGCTCGGGCCCCGACATCATGACGAAAGGCGTGGGAGCCTGCATCAGAAATCGATAGAACTGTTCCGCCTTCCCTTGGAAGGCGCTGGGGATATCTTCCTCGAATTCATCGTCGTCGCAATCTTTCACAAGCTCGGCTTGGACGCTCTCAGCATCAAGCCGCAAACTGGCCATGGCCGCATCGCTCAAGTTCACCTCAACCCAGCGATGGGGAAAGACTGGCTGCGCTACCGATAACAGCACTGCCGCAAGGATGTCGACCTTCGTCTCCTGAGGGATATCCGCCAGGGCAGCGAGCTTGATGAAGGTATTTTCATGATCGAAGGTGGTCAGCGAAAAGCGCGGATCGCAAACCTTCGGATCGTTCGACGGAAGTTCCGACAGCGCAATCAGTCGTTCGTCCGATGTGTGCAGGAACGCGACCTTGGCGATCATAGCCGCGAAACCTGAGATTCCACTGCAAGCTCAAGTTCCACGTGTAGCCCGATGCGGGTACCTAGCGTCCGAGTCAACACCCTCAGTGACCTGGCGGTGCGTCCTTCGTTTCCAAGCACTTTGCTGAAATCCCCCGGGGCAACAGTAACCAGAAGGACGGTCGTGCCGGATTCATGCAGCGTTTTGGTTGTTGTAAGGTCTGGCTTTACACCGAATCGACGCAGTAACTCCAGTAGAGTCGCTTCGATTTCCTCGATCCCGCCAAACTTCCGGAGAACAGACACAGCCGCCACGTCGGACATTGTTACCTCTCTTTAGGTCCGTGAAGCAGTACGGTGAAACGAAACAGAACGGTGAAGCAGAACAGTTCGGTGAAACAGCACATCCATCATGAACCTGACGTGAGTTCTTCGGGAAGGGTTTTTTTCCTCACAACTCATACCATTGGAACCGTATGGACGAATGAGGCAGGCTCCGTGAGCCAGCCTCAACAGTCACCGACGAATTCCTAATCCTCCACCTCTAACGCTTCCTCCAGATAAGCCACTGCCCGCGCTCTCTCGCCGGGCGCGACCTTCACGGTCGACCAGATATTGCCATCGTCATCACCTTCCGTGTCCGTCTCCACAGAAGCTTCGAAGCCTCCTTCGACCAGCATCTCTTTCACCTGCTCGGCCTCTTCGACGGTCTCGAACAAGCCCACGCCGCCATCCAACACTTCTTCTTCCGAGTCGGCATCCGTCTCCTCGGCAAGCGGGAACAAACCCATCCGCTGCCGTAAAATCCGCTTGCTCGCGATCACGTCCGCCTCGTCAACCCACACCTGGAACCACGTCGGCGTTCCCTGCGCCTGGTCGCCTTGCTTCTCCTCGATCGCAGGAGAAACATCCGCATCCTCCAGCGCTTCGCAGGCCCGCGAGAGTTCCAGCCCGTCGTAAAACGAGACCAACTGCACCATGCCGGCGCGCACCTCGCCCTCCGGCTCGAGAGCCTGCTCCACCGCCGTGGCCGCACCGGGCATCAGACCGGGAATCCCAACCCCAAAGGCGTCCGATCGATTCTCATGCGAATCGTCCACCACCGGACCTGCATGGAAACCTGCCGCAACAGTGGGTGTGGTCGCCGGAACCACCAGACCACGGCGCTTGACCTCTTCATCCAGAGCACGCTGCGCCTCATTCGTCAGATTTCCCCGGTCCTCCGCCAAGTCCAACAGGTTCTCATCGCCCAACTCCGCGTACAGCTTCTGCAACCGAACGAACTCAACGTCCATGCCACCCAACCTTTCTCAAACCTCAACCTATCTGATTCCGGCACCTCAAATCCGGGTGTCCCGCCCTGCAACAATCTGGCAGGATTGGGCCGTTTGCCACGCCATCCGCGAGGAACGGGGTACGCTCAACGAAAGCCGGTGCCCCAGAAACAGTGCAAGATCAACCCCAAGGAATACGCCGGAAACCACGGAGAACCGGTCATATAAAGATCCTTTGTTATCTATAATTTGCATATGACTCATATAGGGGGGGTAGGGCTCTCCAAATCTCGTCGCACCCGCATCATCGTCTCCAAGTAAAAGCTCAGGTTATGCACCGAGAGCAGGGTCGCCGCAAGCGGCTCGCCCGATGAGAACAGGTGACGCAGATAAGCCCGCGAATACCTCTGGCACGTGGTGCAAGGGCACTGCGCATCGATCGGGCCGGGATCCTCGGCGAACTCCAGTTTTTTGATATTGAGGCGGGTGACGACGCCATCGACGTGGGCGAAGACGAGACCGTGTCGGCCGGCACGCGTCGGCAGCACGCAGTCCATCATGTCGACACCCATGCGCGCGTACTCCTCGATCTCGTCCGGGTAGCCGACACCCATGACGTAGCGGGGCTTGTCCGCCGGGAGCCACTCAAGGGTGCGGGCAATCATCTCCCGCGTCACCTCGCGCGGCTCACCAACCGCAAGCCCGCCAATCGCATAGCCGGGTAGCCCCATCTCCACCAGTCGCTCAGCCGATTCTTTGCGGAGATCGGCATACATGCCGCCCTGGACAATCCCGAACAGGTTTTGCGTCTGGCCTTCCCTCTCTTCGAACCACGGTACCTCACTCTTGTGCCCTTCGAAATAGGCGACGGAACGCTCGGCCCAGGCGTGCGTCAGGCCAAGCGACTCCTTCGTCCGCTCCCACGTCGCAGGGGTTTCGACGCACTCGTCGAAAGCCATCAGGACATCGGCGCCAAGGGCGATCTGCACCGCCATCGAGTGCTCGGGCGAGAAGAAGTGCTTGCTCCCGTCGAGGTGCGAGCGGAACTCGACGCCATCGGGCGTGATCTTGCGGAGCTTGCTGAGGGAGAAGACCTGAAAGCCGCCGGAGTCGGTGAGCATCGGGCGATTCCAGCTCATGAACCTGTGTACGCCCCCCATGCGACGGATCAGATCGTGGCCCGGGCGAAGATAGAGGTGGTAGGTGTTGGCGAGGATGATCTGGGCGTCGAGGGCCTCCAGGGTGGCCTGCGGAACAGCCTTCACCGTAGCGGCAGTGCCGACCGGCATGAAGACCGGGGTTTCTACGACGCCGTGCGGGAGGGTGAGTCGACCGCGTCTGCCGCCGGTCTCTGCCACATGCAACACTTCAAAAGCCATAGTGCCATAGTAAAGAACGGCAACGGCTCACCACCGATCGATACCGACAAGCTCCGATCTTATAGAGCCACTTGAGAACTCAGCGATCGCTCATAAACCAGTGTTGATCGATATCTATCGGCGTCGGGCTGCTGTCTATTGCTCCAGCAGCTTCACCGCATCCGCCACCGTCATGCCGTCTGGGATCCTCTTAAAGTCGGAGTGTTTGGAGTCTTGCTTGCGGGCGATCGTCTTGAGGAAGATGGCCTTGCCATGGATGTCGGTATGAAGGACCTGCGTCTTCCAGTCGTCGCCGTCGAGATGCACGCGCATCGTGGAGAAGTTACTGCCGGCGCGGATCGTCGCGAGCAGGCCGAAGCCGATGCTCACGTCGTTCGGCATCCTGCCGTCGATGCCGTGCAGCCGGATGGTTTTGGCGTCGATCAGGACACTGCCGGTCATGCCGTGCAGCACCTTCTCTTCGAGGCTTGCCGGGGAATAATCAGGGTTGGGGTGGAAGGCCACGCGGATGAACTCGCCTTCGTTCTGCGGGGCATCGAATAGAAACGCTTTCGGCAGCAACTGGAGCATCTGCTTGGCGTGCTGCTCATCGTCGACGCGAGCTGATTCGGCCTTCTTGAAGGCTTCGGGGTCGGCGGCTTCACCGCTCAGGCGAGACTTCTCGGCTGCCAGGCGATCGCCCGTGAGCGGCTGGCCGTCTTCGGAGAGGAGACAGCGGACCTTACCCCAGTTCGTCTCCGCAACGTGTTCGACCCAAAGATGACCTCCGGTGCGGTCGGAGCTCTCTTCGGAGCGGTACGTATAGTGGCCTCGGTGCTGGCTCGCCTCGTCTTCATGCTGGACTAGCGTCGCCATGGTCGCCTTGGCATCTTGCGCCCATGCGCCGCCAGGGAACGACAAAGCTGCAAGGAGGATCATCGCGTGGAGTCGTGTCATCTTCATTTGACTCAGTAGGATGCGCCCGCGCTGATCGGCTGCAATGACATTTCCGTCATCCGTTCATGACCGTTAGAATAAGAGGAACGCTACGCATGCTGTTTTTCCAAGGAAGAAGCCCCGCAATGACCCTCGCCACCAACGCCGCACTCGCCCCCCGCGTCAACGCCCTCGTCGCCACCCACGGTCTGCAGATCGTCAGCTCCGAGCCGGCCACCAGCTTCAATGGGGCTCCGACCACGCGCTTTCAGCTCGCCCTTGCCGCGAATCCATCGAAGACCCTGCAGCTTGAGCTTTCCGACGAGTTCGACGTCGACCGCAAGGAGTTTGCCGAGCAGTTGAGCATCTTCCTCGCCGAGACCGCCAAGCGGCTGCAGAGCGCGATTCCAAACTCGGTGCTGACACTGAACGGCATTCCGTTGAGCTACTCGCTCTTTGCGTGGCCGTTCCATGAGTCGACTGCCGGCGCGGATACGTCGGTCGTCCATGGGCAGGTGAATTTGGAAGACGGCCAGGGCAGCCCGTTGCATGCAAAGATCGCCGCAGCGATGACGGTAACCTTTCGCGAGATCGTGCAAGCGCCGGAACAGCCGTTCGCCGAGTCCTTCATTTTGAATGCCATTCGCAAGACGTTCGACCAGGGGCAGCTCGAGCTTGTGAAATCGGGCAACCGCCAGCCCGTGCCGGTGACGACGCGGTATTACAGTTCGCGCCAGAACAAGTTCAGCTTTAACGATACGACCGAGCCGCAGCGGCGTGAGTTTCTCGCGGCCAAGGCGTTCTGGTTCGCCGGGACGACGGGCGAGGCGGTGTGGCTCGCCGATCCGCGGGATGCTCAATACCTCAACACGACTGCGGCAGATCTCAAGGCTTCGGCAGCGACTCTCGTGAAGGACGGCATGGTGACCCTCGCAAAGGATGCCGAGTTTGCGACCGCGACGCCAGCGCTGATGGCGAAGGCTGACGAGTTTCAGAAGCATCTTGCGGAGGCCCTGGCGTTTATCAAGCCGACGTTCAATGAAGAGATGCGAAGCGGCCACACGAATATGTAGTCACTTTTTGTCATCCGCTGCGAAGCGGAGGAATGACAAAAGTTGGTAACCCAGCGCCCCGGGCACCCGAATCTCCACACCCTGGCCTCCCGTAAAGTAAAAGCCGACGCATCGTCGCGCGCCAGCTTTACGAGAGGTTCGCTATGCAAGCAAGTCGCGCAATTTCGGCAGCTCTTCTCCTCACTCTGATCTCCTCCGCCCTTCTGCATGCCCAGGAGCCCGCAGCTCCCGACGTGACCCCCGGGGCTGTACACACGGCTCCCCGGTCAGAGCCAGCAGTTGAAGGCTTTGTGCGTAAAGATCACGACGCCGTCACGCTCGCACTGCCCTCGGGCAAGACGCTGAAGCTGCATGATTTTGATTTCAATGGCGAACCGGTTGAGACCTCCAAGCTGCACCTGAAGCTCCTATCACCCGGCGTCTATGAGCTTTCATCCCTTGCCTACGATCTCGGGTACTGGCGCTTCTACGTGTCGGACTCCGCTTCCTATTACGGCTTTGGCGAGCACTTCGACCTCCTCGACCGCGCGCATACCGTCGTCCACAATCTATCGATCGATAATCCCAACGCGAAGGGTTCTCGACCTACAAGCCTATCCCCTTCTATATGTCGACCACGGGCTATGGTCTTTGGCTTGATACCACCGGCGATGCCACGTTTGATCTGAACGCCACCGAGCGCGAAGATCTCGTGGTCGACTTCCCTTCGAACCGCCTGCGCATCCTGCTTTTCACGGGGCAAGCCGAAGGCGTCGCGGTGGCTCAAGCCGGACGATTCCCTGCCATTCTCTCCGCCTTTACGGCGCTGGCCGGCCGCGCGATCTTGCCGCCATACTGGGCGTTCGCGCCGTGGCAGTCGCGGGATTTTCACTCCAGCGAAAAAGAGGTGGCGGAAGATGTCGATCGCGCACGCGAGCTTGGGTTGCCGTCGTCGGTGATTGTGCTCGATTCTCCCTGGGCAACGGCTTACAACTCGTACCTCTTCAACCCAAAGCAATTCGCCGACCCGCCTGCAATGGTGAAGCACCTGCATGAGTCCGGGTACAAGCTGGTCCTTTGGCATACACCGTGGATCAACAACAAATCCGATCCGCCGGCTGAACCTGGATTTGCCGGAAAGCTCGACGAAGTGAGCCCCAACTATGCGGTCGCGGCTGATCGCGGTTTCTTCGTCAAAGACCAGAACAATCGCCCCTATGTCGGGCGCTGGTGGAAGGGTCACGGATCGCTCATCGACTTCACCAACCCGAAGGCAAAGCAATGGTGGCAGGATCAGCTTCGCCTCGCCATCACCGCAGGAGCGGACGGCTTCAAGAACGACGACGGCGAAGGCAGTTTTATCAGTGATGTGAAGTTCTTCGATGGCACCGATGCACGGCTGATGCGGAACCGCTACGCCAGCCTCTATAACAACGCTGTCGAGGAGGTCATTCAGAAGGATCTCAAAGGGAATGGCGTGATCTTTGGCCGTTCCGCGACGACTGGCGCGAACGGCCTCGGCTTCCTGTGGGCTGGGGATAACGAGGCAAGCTTCTCGCCGCAGAATGGGCTGCCTTCGGTAGTTGAAGCTGCGCTTTCGGCGGGTCTCTCCGGCATTCCGCTTTGGGCTTCCGATCTAGGTGGATACTTGGCCCAGCACGATACGCCCAATCCGACTCTGCTCGAACGCTGGACCGAGTTCTCGGCGTTTTCGCCCATCATGCAGATTCACAGCACCGCGAACATCAATCCGTGGACCTTCGATACGAAGGCGGGCGGCACAGCGGCGCTCGATATCTACCGGAAGTTTGCGATCCTGCATATGTCGCTCTTCCCGTATCGCTACGCCGCCGCCCAGCAGGCCGCAGCCACCGGCGCGCCGATCATGCGTGCGCTCGTTTTCGACTACCAGAACGACCCGCGTGCGCGCACAACGCGCTATGAATACCTCTTTGGGCCGGATTTGCTTGTGGCTCCAGTGATCGACGAAAACACCAGCCGCGTCATCTATCTGCCCGCCGGAGATTGGCTGAACCTCTTCACCGGCGAAGCTCAGACCGGCCCGAAGACGCTCGTACTGCAGGCCCCGATGGACACGATCCCCGTCTTCGCGAAACGCGGCACCGTCCTGCCCAAGATTCCGGAAGATGTCATGACGCTTGTCCCGCCGACCGAATCCGGGAATCCGAACGTTCATTCCCTCGACGATCGCCGCGTCTTTGAGATCCTCGGTCCGGCAGCCGATACGGATACGGTGATCACTGACTTTGAAGGACGCACGTTGCTTCGCTCCGGAAATAGCCTCAAGATCACTCCTCATCCTCCAGTCAACTCGGAGCTCGGGCCCGATAAACAGCCAGTGCAGAAAACGCACATCATCCTGCGCTGGCGCTTCGTCGCTCCGCATAGCGCCACCGTGAATGGCTCGAACGTCGCTATCAAATCCGACAAGAATGGCATCCCAACCGTGGAGTTCGACCTGACCGCCGAAACCACCGTCATCTGGCAATGACGCTGGGCTTCGTTGCGGATCGGACAACCCCACCCCGCATCCACCCGTCACATCTCACATGCTCGACGTAGATCTTCTCGTTACAACCCTCAAGAACTTCGGACACACAGTCGGCCACGTGAACTCGATCCCGGAAAACGCAGGCTCTTATGAGTTTGAGGTCGACGGCAAGCTGATCACTCTTGCTGAAGTCCGCGCGCTGCTTGACGATGAAGCAGCGAAGCGCGAAGGCCGAGCCTAAACGGCCCCAACCGGGACGATCCCCGTAGTTATGCCGGATGGTCCATTCGGCATCGCCTTCACTTGAGCGGCGATCAGCATGGCCTGCTGATGGTTGTAGGCGCGGACGCGGCCAGGCATGAAAAATGCCTCGATAAACCCGAGCAGGGTTGGAATGCCGGTCCAGCAAAACAGAAGGTATACCACTCCCCAACCCATCTCGCCCATATAGAAGCGGTGTGCGCCGAAATGCCCGAGCAACACGGCCAGCAAAACCCCGGCCACCTCGTCCTTGCGCACCAAGTTGAACTGCCCGAGGAAGATGACGCGCTGCTGCTCGGTCATGTCGTTCATCCATGCCATCTCGGGAATGCGCTGCCACTCGCTTTGTGTCATCGACCGCCTCACTCAACTTTTGACACGCAAGAGTCCATCTCTTCGTTCCTCGCGCATCTCATAAGCGTGCGCTCGCTTTCGAAAACCTCACTTCCCGCTATTCTGATCGTCGCCCTCAGCGGCTGTAAACAAAGCGCTCCGGTGCCACAGCACGTAGATCCGCCCGCGCCCGCAATGAAGGCTGCACCGCAAACGCCGATCTCCGAAAAGCGCGATGAACTTGGCGGAAAAAACTGGCAGCCCGAGTGGGATGCCATGGTTGAGCAACAGCTTCCGGCCGACTTGCTCTCGCCCGCCGCCGCCCATGCCGTGCGTAGTCTTTGCCCAAATTTTCAGAACGAAGCGGAAGCGGACAAGCGAGCATTCTGGGCGTACTTCTTTCAAGCCCTCGCCGGCGCGGAGGCCGGTCTCGATCCGACCACGGTCGTTCATCACACGGAAGCCGCAGTCGCCAAGATAGACACGGTCACGAAGCGGCCGATCCACCAGGAAGGGCTGCTCCAGCTCACCTACGAAGACTCCGACCGCTATCACTGCTCCTTCGACTGGGAGCATGACCGTACGCTTCCGGCGAAGGATCCACAAAGAACGATCCTGGATCCGGCGACCAACCTGGGCTGCGGAATTAAGATCGTCGAGAACCAGATCATCACGCAGAACAAGCCGCTGTTAGCTCGCACCAGCTACTGGTCGACGCTGCAACCCGGGACGATCAGCTACCGCGCCTTCTCGAAGCAGATGGCGAATGTGCCTGCGGCATGCAAAGTGCCTCAGCGGCATGGTCATCGCTAGCGTCGTTCTTACAGATGACGGAGAAAGATTGAACGCCCGGGCGTTGCGCGGAATGACGGTATAGCATGCAACCGAAAAAAGAGCGCAGCAGCCGAAGCTGATGCGCCCTCTCTTCCCGACTCCACTTTCCTGCTTCTAAGCGTCCTTGACTCCGTCAACAAACGCCTTCAGCTTCCGGCTACGGCTTGGATGACGCAATTTGCGGAGAGCCTTCGCCTCAATCTGGCGAATGCGCTCACGGGTGACCTGAAAGCTCTGTCCCACTTCTTCAAGGGTGTGCTCCGAACCGTCTTCGAGACCGAAACGCATCTTGATCACACGCTCTTCCCGCGGAGTCAACGTGCGCAGAACCTGCGATGTGTACTCCTTCAAATTGACCGAAATGACCGCGTCCGCCGGTGAAACCGCCATGCGGTCCTCGATGAAGTCGCCAAGGTGCGAATCTTCCTCTTCACCAATCGGCGTCTCGAGCGAGATGGGTTCCTGAGCGATCTTCAGCACCTTACGAACCTTCGCGACCGGGATATCCATGCGCTTGGCAATCTCTTCGGACGACGCCTCACGGCCGAGTTCCTGTACGAGCTGACGCGACGTGCGGATCAGTTTGTTGATCGTCTCGATCATGTGGACCGGGATACGGATGGTTCTTGCCTGGTCGGCAATCGCCCGGGTGATAGCCTGACGAATCCACCACGTCGCATAGGTCGAGAACTTGTAGCCGCGGCGGTATTCGAACTTGTCCACCGCCTTCATCAGGCCGATATTGCCTTCCTGGATAAGGTCGAGGAACTGTAGTCCGCGGTTCGTATACTTCTTCGCAATCGACACGACGAGCCGAAGGTTGGCTTCGATAAGCTCACGCTTCGCCTTTTCGGCGTCCATATCGCCTTGGATCATCTCGCGCTGGGTACGCTTCAGGTCAAGGAGCGAGATCCCGGCGTCCTGCTCCACGCGCTCGAGGTCAAGTTTGCAGTTCTTCTGCTGGCGCTTGTACTCCTTCTTCAGCTCTTCGGACTTCGACGCTTCGAACTTCGCGTCGAGAGACTTGATCTGACGCTCGAGCGTGCGCATCGCGTCGACGGTCTTGTTGACCTTGTCGAGCAGACGCTTCTTCTCGGCGTTCGTGTACTTCAGCTCGCGCACGACGCGGTTGATGTAGACATGCTCTCGGCCCATCAGCCACCGCAGCTTGCGCTGCTCCTTGGCCTTGACCTTGGAATCTTTCCCAGCGCCGGCCGCTTCATACTTCTCTTCCAGCCCGGCGATCTTCTTCTGGTGCTTCAGGATCACGTCGATCCGCGCCGCCGTCGCACGCACGCGGCTCTGAAGGATCTCCTCGGTCAGCTCTTCCTCGTCGAAGGTGACCACTTCCTTAATATTCCGAACGCCGCGGCGGAGATCTTCGCCGAGGCCGACGATCTCGCGAATCACGATGGGCGACCGTGAGATCGCCTTCATCACGCGAAGCTGTCCACGCTCGATGCGCTTCGCGATTTCAACCTCGCCTTCGCGCGTGAGCAGCGGAACCGTACCCATCTCGCGCAGATACATGCGCACCGGGTCGTTCGTCTTCTCGAGCGTGCCGGGCGACAGATCGAGTTCGACATCGTCGCCCTCTTCACCGGCCTCCGGTTCGTACTTGTCGCGATCCCCGCGTTCGCGTTCGCCGAGCTCAATGCCCTGCGTGTTGATCGTCGTCAACAGGTCGTCCAGGTCGTCCGGAGAAGTAATCTCGCCCGGTAGAAGGTCGTTGACCTCGCCAAACGTCAGATAACCCTTCTCCTTGCCGACTTCTACAATTTCATCTTCGTATTTATCCAGCTCTTCGGCCACGTTTGTGCGCACTCCTGCCTGATCAAGGCTCTTCAAATAGTTGGGATGCCGCTTTCGCAGCTCCAGTCTGCCCGGGCCTGACCCGAGATAAGACTCTTCCCTTGGCTGTTTCTATTGGTCGCGAGGCACAAGTTGCGGTAAAAACCGCGTTGGCGCAAACCCATATGACATATCACCGCTTGCGGCTTAGTCGGGCATTCAGAGGCGCACGTCCCCAGCGAATCACAAGAATACCATATACTTGGACGGTTCAAACCAAAATAAGATTCGGAAACACTGCCCATCCCCGGTCAACCTTCAAATCATGCTGATGCTCGCGGTCAGTCCGATCCGCCACCGTCCGCGATCAGTCAAAAAGGGTCGCCCCAGCGTCCCGAATAGGTTCTCCCGGCACCCCGTCCTGGCACTTCGGGCACTTTCGCGTGTGATTATCACAGCCATTTGATCCATATCTGTGGGAACAGTCTCCACAAAGCAGTTCATAGATCCTCTGCCCCCGAAAACTAGTAGAAGGAAAGCCCGTGGCCCTGACGACACTTTGGCGATTCAAATTTTTGTACCCAGGCACAGTGGTCGAAGCGGCTCTCGGCAGATTAATCTTCTTCATCGACATAAGCGCTAGCTAGGCTCCGGCTACTCCATCAAGCAACATATCATCCGGGCGTTATCCTTCCTGCCCGCTGCAATCCCCGCTAAGCCTCTTCCCGTCAAAAAGCGGCATCCTCTCGAATTCCGGCACAATAGTCTCTATGACCGGTCCCCTCCGCATCGACAAATGGCTTTGGGCCGCTCGTTTCTTCAAAACCCGTGCGCTCGCCACCGCTGCCTGCGACGCAGGCCACGTAACCTGCAACGGTCAAACGGCGAAACCCTCGCGCATCCTCAAAGCCGGCGACAAGCTCCACGTCCGCTCCGACTCCGGAGACTTCGACCTCGAGGTCCTCGAACTCTCCGACCAGCGTGGTTCCGCGACCGTGGCTGCTACCCTCTTCCACGAGTCCGACGCCAGCCGCGAACTCCGCATCAAGGTCGCCGAGGCTCGCAAAGCCACGTTCCTTGCCGAGCCGAGCTTCGACCGCGGCCGCCCGAACAAACGCGATCGGCGGCTCATCCACAAGTTCAGCGGACGTGAATAAGCGGTGCGTCTCTCCCCTGCGCCTGTCTGCGCTCACCCGTATGCCCGCGCACGACATTCGCCAATGTCGGCCGGCGCTTCGTCCAGAAAGAACGCCATCCCCGAACTCACCCTCGTCTGCCTTCCAGCCTGCTTACATCGCCTCGGCGTCGAGCGCCAGCAGACTCGTATCGCGATCCGCGTCGCACTTCAGCAACGCATCCGTCAGCGTCAACTTCAGCAGCGCCATCAACCGTTCGCTCACGCCACACAAGCGCATCGCGCCGCCGTGCCCTGCCAGCAAACCATTCACATGCATCAGCAGGCCAAGCCCTGCACTATCGCAGTACGAGCTCGCAGACAGATCGAGCACCAACCGGCTGACGCCACTCGACACCAGATCTTGTAAGTTGTGATCGATCGTCTTCAGGTTCGTGCCCATCGTCAAAGCACCACTGATGACTGCAACCGCCGTTCCCGCATCCACACGCTCAACCACCATCTCCAAAGCCATGCCAACAATCTATCAGCACGCAAAGCGTCATCCCTGCGCGAAGTGGCTTCCGCCCGGCACGGAAACGCCGTCGCCTTGCTTTTTACATCCTGAGCGGCCCAATCAGATGGAAATAAATCGAAATCCACGCCAGCATCACGCAGCTCAGCGCGACCAGCGAAAACTTCACCTTCGTAATCCATCGAACCTGCTGCAACGCCCAGGTTCGTCGCGCTGAGATCACCGGAAAGAAGCTCAGCAGCAGTGCCAGGCCGACAACCAGGTTCATCAGCACAAACCATTTGTCCCAGCCCGAACTCGGGATCGGCTCGTCGATCTTCGAGAGCACCCAGAACAGAATCGCAAGCGGTGCCACCCAGGCGAGAGCCGCCACCTTCGTCATCGCGGGAAGCCACATCGTCCCCAGCGCCGGCTGTGGCGCAGGCCGATGCCGCTGAAAGATGCGCCGAATCATCCGCCACGTCGGCGCAACAATCACCAGCAGCAGAATGAACACACTCACCGCGGCCCAGCCGAAGACGAAGCTCCGTGTCTGGAACCACCTCACGCGCTCTACCTGCACTCCCGGGAAATCGACTGCGAGCCGCACGATCGTCCCATCTGGCCCGCGAATCCCGAAGAGCCGCGTCTGCCCATCAACCTCCTGCCAAAGGTCTTTCCCGATCGGCTTGAACTTCATCGGGTGCCCGCGAAGATCCTTGCGCTCTCCTGCCGTCAGGACGCCATCCTTATCCACCGAGATCGTCTGCTCGCTGACTAAGCCGAGGATTCGCCCACGCGTGGAATCCGCGCGTCGCGATGTCTCATACGTCCCCTCCATCGCCTGCATCTCACCTTTGCTCATCGACACAAAGGGCGGAGCCGCAACTGCCGGAAAGTAACGGTCGGTGAACATGTCGATCAACTCCGGCCGTGGCTTCGCGCCGCCACCCGCGGAGTTATACGAAATAAATAAGACCGTCTTCGACACTGGATCCATAAAGAACAAGCTGTGGAACGCAATCAGGTCGCCCTCATGCCCAATCCACTTCACGCCGTCGCGCCAATCCTCATAAAACCCCATGCAAATCGGCGCAAGCATCGCATTCGCTTGGAACTGCGGCGTCCACATCAGCTTCAACGTCTCCGGCTTCAGGATCGTCGCACCATCGAGCGTACCGCCCGCCAGCAGCATCCGTGCAAAACGTCCCATGTCCGGAGCCGTCGACGACAAACCACCAGCCGGTGCAGGATTGAAGATCTCAAAGCCCACCGGCGGCTTCGAAGCGTCATCCTTGTAACCTTCGCTTGGAGTTGCCGTTACGCCCGCCTGCACCGGCTGATAGAAGCTCGAGCCTGTCATCTTCAATGGCCCGAAGATATGCTCCTGAACATACTGCTCATACGGTTCGCCGCTGACGCGTTGCACAATGTAACCGGCCAGGCCAACTCCATAATTCGAGTAAGCAGGCACCGTCCCCGGCGCGTACAGCCGCTCGGGCTGGTTCCGGATGAGCCAATCCCGCAGCGTCGGCTCCTTCTTCACATCGAGCACGATCACATCGCGATCCGTCTCCTCGAACCCACCCGTATGCGTCATCAGGTTTCGCAGCGTAACCGGCTTCCCAAACGCCGGTCGAATCTCGAAGTCGAGATACTTGTTCACATCCGCATCGATATCGAGCTTGCCCTGCTCCACCAGCTGCATCACCGAAGTCCACGTGAACAGTTTTGAGATCGAGGCCAGGCGAAAAATTGTCTTGGCCGGATCGACGGCCGCCTTCTTCTTCTGATCCGCGAAGCCATACCCCTTCTGCAGCATCACGGTATCGCCCCGCATCACCAGCACGGACGCCCCCGCAATATCCGATCGCTCCAGTTGGAGCGGCACCACGCCGTCGAAGAATGCCTCGACATCCCCCGGCGTCATCGTGTGGACACCCGTCCCCGGCGTCGCCTTCACATCCCCCTGCACCGCCGGCGAAGCCACCACGGGCTCCGTCTTCTGCCCTTGCGCCCAGCCACTCATCCCCACCAAACCCGCCAAAGCAACCGCTCTCCATCGCATGCCACGCATCGCAACTCTCCGTTCCTAAGGGGTTCGCAGGAGTGTATCAGCTACCCCAGCCACCTTCCTCCCGAAACAAAACGCGACGCCCAATCACCTTGGAAAACCCTCCCCCGCCTTCACCACCCGTATAAAGTGATCTGTAAAATCCCCATGCATGCTCGCGATGTTCACTTTGGGCATGTGACATGTCACGCATTGGTTCGGCGACCGCGGACAGACCTTCCCCGCGTGTTCCGATGCAGCACCCGCACTGTGACATGCCAGGCAGTGCTTGTCATACGTCGACACCTCCCGCACCACCGGCGCATGCGGATCATGGCACGCCACGCACGTCAGCTTCGCATCCTGCGTTGCGCGCCAGCATTTGCTCTCTTCCAGCCGATACGGCTGGAAGCGCACCATCGCCGTACTCGTCTGCATCCCCGCCACATCTGCCGACGCGCGATGACACGCCCCGCAAAAATCGATCGAATCCGCCGGCGATAACTTCGCCGGATTGAACACCCCACCCGTCGCATGAGCGACTGATCCGCCGGCCTTCATCCCCGCCAGGCTCACATGCGCCTTCGCCGGCCCATGGCAGGCCTCACACCCCAACCCCGCCTCCGCATGCGACGGATTGAACCCATTCGCCGTCGTCGGATGCACCGTATGACACCCGAAGCAGCTTCGCGCATCCGCTGCGCTCAACTCCTGCCCGAGCGCTGTGCTCAGCGTGGTCCCCATCTTCTGGCTCAGGCCGGTCGTCTCATCCATGAGCCCGCCGGAAGCGGTGTAAAAACTAGCTTCGCTCTGAAACCATTTGCCTTCATTCTCATAAACGAACGTCCGGCCCAGTTCACCCGCCCCGATCACCCAGTCAAGCTTTCGCTCCACCGTGTGACCTCCGTCCGTCACGCCGTACTCGATCCCCGTCGCGGTCGCGCTCAATGTGTAGGTATAAGGAGCGTTCTTGTACGTAGCAGCCTGCCTCCCCTTCAAAAAATCCGGCCCGCTCAACACCTCAGCCGCCCGCTGCATCGAACTCGGCGGACTCGTCGCTACCTCCTGCGCATGACATCCTTCGCACGTCTTGGTCCCTGCATAAGCGTTCAGCGGAGCGGTCGCCATCGTCGGCCACCAGGTCTCCGTCTCCAGCCGTTCCGCGGTAGTCGTTCGAATTCCGTCGGCGTCCTCAACTCGCGGTGGATGCAGGAGCGCCATCGAAGTGACCGCGACGCTCGCCATCGCTAACCAGAAACCCGCTCCACGTCCCACCATTCCCAGCATCCGCATGAACCTTCAGCCCACAGTACCACGCGGAATTCCGCTCCCTCAATGGCTGCTCAACAGCTCACTGCCATATGCTGCCTCTCGGCCCCGAGCACATCAAAAATCTTCGCGAGCAGCTCCGTCGGATGAACGGGCTTGGGGAGCAATCCAAACTCATGCCCCCGCTCCCGCGCCATCTCGAGCAGATCCAATGTCCCTGCCTGCCCTGAAAACACGAGCACCCGGCAGTCCGGAACCTCGTTCGCCACAGCCATTCCAAGCTGGACGCCATTCATCCCCGGATACATCATGCAATCCGTCAAAAGCAACTCCGGCGGCACCAGGCGCGCCAGCTCCAACGCGCTCACACCGTCATACGCGGTCATCACCGCAAACCCGCTGCGCGTCAGGATCGTCGTCAGGGTGTCCGCAATAATCCGTTCATCGTCGACCACCAGCACCACCGGACCGCCGCCAACCACAGGGCGCCCCAAACCGGAACGGCTCAGGCTCCGATATCCATTTCCTTCGCTGCCTCCGCGGAACGCAATTTCGGAGATGGGTACAACTTCAAAACTTGGTGTGGTCGACATGGCCTTGGTCCTCTGCAATCCAACCTAGGCCTCTCTCAGGCATACGGGGTAACTCCTTTAATCGCGTCAAAACGACTATTGATCAATCGAACATTTCGTCACTTCAGCAGCAAACCCGACACATCTTCGCGGCATCTTTTCACCATAGCAGTACGATTGCGTCAGTTTAGCGTTAGGATGAGCGACGGGGAGGGCAGCCGAACATGGGCGATAACGAACAATCTAGGCCTCCAATCCCGGGATTTCAATCTATCCTGCAGGCCGATGTCCCCAAGGGACGTGACGGGAAGCATAAAAGCATCATCGTCAGGCTCCTTAACGATATCGACAACCTTGCAGAAGGCAGTGCGCTCAAAGTGCCCTTGGCGCAACTCCCCGGCACCAAGGAAAACATCCGTTCAGCCCTGAGCCGCGCCACTCGCCAGAAGGGCGTCGAAATCGCCACGTCGAGCGACGAAGACTTCCTCTACATCTGGAAGACTCGCCCGAGCTGAGCCCACGCCGAGAGCGGTGGCGCTCCTCAAAAAAGAATCGGAGCACCGGTTCGCAGCAACGCCCATTCCATACGGAAATAGCCCCGATGCCGCAGATGAACTCCGTCCGTGAAGGCGCTCTCGTGACCTTCGAGTGCGTCGAAATAATCGACGATACGAACGCCCTTCCGCTGCGCCAGTTCCACAATCCCGGCATTCAAAGCAACGACGGCCCCTTCGTAGGCTCCCCCATTTCGGAGGATCGGCGGGATCTCCGCAAGAATCGGCTCGACCCCGGCCGCACGTGCCAGATCGACCATCCGCGCGAGATTATTCAACGTCACCTGCGGGTCCAGATGGAGCAGCGTATCGTTCGTGCCGCCCGCAATCACAACCTCGCGAAATTGGACGCCGTTGCTAGGACGCGCCACCTGCCCGGGAAACCGTTCGAGCATCTGCTCCGTCGTCTGCCCGTAAATACCAAGGTTGGCACGTGGGAAGGTCCAGCCCTGGGTGATGGAGTCGCCCATGAACGCCACACGCGCAGACGCATGGTTGAAGGTCGTTGCGAGGACGATCAACACGAAAACAACGGATAGAACTACAAGGGCCCTGCGTCTCACGCGTTCAGTCTCCACCATGAATTATCACATTGGCGCTGGTCGCCGTTGAAGCACGTCACACTCGGAAAACTGACTGGAACGGCTCACAAAATCTAACCCGCGCCGCGTGCTTGACCCCTACCCGCTGAGCTGAGCCTGCTTCCATGTCCTCAATCTGCGCCAGATCCGCATACGCCCGTGTCCTCTGGACTGCCTAGTCCTCCTTCGGATCCGCCGATAGCGCCACCCGATTCCAATCCGGAGGTTCAACCCCAAGCAGATGATGCACAAAATAATCATCGCGATAATGCTCATCGTTCAAGCTACCCACTCCATGGTTCTGCCCCGGAATGTAAAGCATGTCGAAGTGCTTATGCGCCTTCACCAGCGCGTTGACCACCTGTAACGACGACGCCGGGTCCACATTCGTATCCAGCTCGCCGATCACGATCAATACCTTCCCCTGGAGCTGGCCAGCATGATCCACGTTCGAAGACGCAGCGTACTGCGGCCCGATTGGCCAGCTCATCCACTGCTCGTTCCACCACATTTTGTCCATACGATTGTCATGGCATCCGCTGTTCGTCACCGCCACCTTGTAGAACTCCGGATGAAACAGCAGCGCGCCCATCGAGCTCTGGCCACCCGCCGAAGTCCCAAAGATTCCCACCCGCGAGATATCGTACTGCGGATACGTGGCGGCCGCAGCTTTATGCCAGAGGATGCGATCTGGAAAGCCCGCATCCGCAAGGTTCTTGAACGCCACATCGTGGAACGCCTTCGACCGGTTACTCGTTCCCATGCCATCGATATGCACGACGATGAACCCCAGCTCCGCCAGCGCCTGGTCTGGAGCGATCCGGTTGAATGTCTTCGGGACAAACGAGCCCTGCGGCCCTGCGTAGATATTCTCGATCACCGGATACTTCTTGGCCGGATCAAAGTGCAAAGGCCGTGTAATCGTCCCCCAGATATCCGTTTTGCCGTCGCGCCCTTTGGCGACAAACACCTCGGGAAACTTGAATCCCGCCGCGAGCAGCGCCGAAGGGTCGCCCTTATCCAGCTCCATCACCACCTTCTGGTCGGACGCCCTTCGCAACTGTGACACCGGAGCCAGATCGACCCGCTGCCACATATCCACATAGAACGCGCGGTCATGGGAAAAACTCACCGTGTGCATGCCATCCGCGTCCGTCAGCTTAGTCAGTCCCGTCCCGTCGAAGTTGATCCGGTAATACTGCGTAAAGTAAGGGTCCTGCCCAGGCACCGTGGCACCGGCAGCAAACCATATCTGCCGCTTCGCGTCGTCAACATAGGTCACGTCCCGAACCAGCCAGTCGCCTTTCGTAATCTGATTCTTGACCTTGCCGGTCACACCGTCGTACAGGTAAAGATGCTCCCACCCATCGCGCTCCGAAGCCCAGATAATCTCCTTGCCGTCGTCCACGTCGTGCCGGTACTTCCGACCGCCTGAGAGTCCCGGCTCGAGATCGTTATAGTAAAAGAACGTCTTCGTCTGCTCTGCGATCAACGGCCTCGCTGCACCGCTCTTCGCATTCACCTCGACCACCGTATACGCCTGGTGCCCGCGTTGGTTGTATTCGAACGTGAAGCCTCGGCTATCCTTCCACCAAACCGGCTCGCTGATCGAAAACGGATTCGGAAACAGCGCATGGTCAATCTCCAGTGCCTGGTGCGTGACCACGTCAAACAGCACCGGATACGCTATGTCCACAGGATCGCCCGGCTTCTGATAATGGATAGTGCTGTGCTTCGGCTGAATCTGGTCGGCCGGCGACGACTCAACATAAGTCACCAGCCGATCGAAGCCGTCCCGGATGTGGTAGGCCGCCAGCTTCTTCGAATCCGGGGACCACGCCAGCGTCTCGAACGAGTAGTGGTTGTCCTCCGTTCCATCCAGGCTGACCGGGTACGCCGGCGCGTCGCCCTTCGGCTTCACGTAAACATTAAAGTTCTCGATAAATGCCTCGTACTTCCCATCGAACGACGCGCACACATCCTTCGGCTGCGCAGGCACCTGTCCCAGAATCTGCGAGCCGACACCCGCCTGCTCCAACAAACGATTCTGCCGCGCTATCTCCTCCTTTGGCGGCGAAGGCGCGCAGGGCTTTGGCCCACGCTGTGACTCATCTTCATGCTTAGTCTGAACCCCCAGGGCCGGTCGATAAGCAAGCCCATCCACCGGATCGCCCCCCACCCCTTCAAGATCCGCCTCTGCGTCGAAATCGGGTGCAGGGCTCCGCCGCCCACGCTCGCCCTTCGGGATTGGCCCGACCGTCACGCACATGTAGTCTGTCAGGCTGCACTTGTACAGTGAGCCCTCCATCCCAAACGTAATCGCGTGCTCGCCCTCAACAAACTGCAACGGAGAGGTCGCCCCCGGCACGGGCCGCGCCCCAGGCCGCAACCGCTGAGGCGCAAACGGCAGCCTTAACCCCGTATAGGGATGGCCCAAAACCTTCGAAATCGCAGCCGCCAACTTATCCTGGTCGAACGCAGCCTTGCGTGTTCCCGCGTCGGCATCCACCAGCACAAACTCCGTCCCACCCTTCACGGACTTCGGATACCAGAATCGGTGCGACTTCTCGATCCACGTCGCCGCTCCCGGCGCATTCACCACCAGATCGACCGACTTCGCCTGCAGTTGGTGCGCGCGCTCATAGTCAGCCAGCGTCCCCTGAGCTCGCCCTTGGCCAGCACCGAAAAAAGACAACGTAGCCACAGCGAGAACGCAACGAGCGATCTTCATGGACACCTCAAATAAATTTGGATCAGTTACAGCATGACGGATTTCTGGTTCCCAAGGACGCGATGCTTTCAAAGATACCCGAGCCTTCTTCGAATCAACCTTCGATGGCCCCCGCCCCAGGGCTTAGCCTCGCGGGCTATCCGCTGTCAGTGAGACAATTCTCTCTCGAAAGCAGCCACAGATCTCACCACCCCGAACATCGAAAACAAGTGCAAACCGGAGACACCATGGATCTCAAATCAGCAACATTTCTCAGATGTATCGCGACGGTCTCGGCTTGCCTTCTCGCCCTGGCCGCGACCGCATCCGCGCAGATAGCCGCACGCCCGTGCGACCTCTTCGCGCCGACAACACCTTGCGTCGACGCCATCAGCACGACACGTGCGCTCTATCGTACTTACGCCGGCCCGCTCTACCAGGTCACGCGCAAGTCGGATAACACCCATTCCGACATCGGCCTTCTCCCGGACGGCTACGCCAACGCGTCCCAGCAGGATAAATTCTGCGCCGGCACCACCTGCACCATCACGAAGCTCTACGACCAGTCCCCCAACCACAACGACCTTACCCCGGCGCCTCCAGGCGGTGCCGCCAAAGGCCCCGGCCCCGGAGGATACGACATCCCAGCCATCGCCGATGCGCTCCCCGCCACCCTCGCCGGACATAAGGTCTACGGCATCTCCATCACCCCCGGCATGGGCTACCGCAACGATCATCCTGCGCAAACCGCAGTCAACGGCCAGCCCGAAGGCGTCTACATGGTCACCTCCGCACTCAGCCTGAACGAGCAGTGCTGCTTCGACTACGGCAACGCCGAAACCAACGACTTGGACAACAAGGCGGGCCACATGGACGCCATCAATATCTACCTCCAGAAGGGTGGCTTACCGGATGCCGGCCTCGACATGGAAGACGGCATCTACGGTCACCTCAAAGTTCCGGTCGGCACCCCATTCGTCACCGTCATGGGCGCCAGCGACGCACAGCATAGCTACGTCATCTACCAGGGCAATAGCCAGACCGGAGACCTCACGAACACCGGCACACTCGCTCTTCCCAAGGGCTACCAACCCATGCAGCAGGAAGGAGCCATCATCCTCGGCATCGGCGGCGACAACAGCAACGGTGCCATCGGCTACTTCTACGAAGGCGTCATGACCCGGGGCATGCCCGACAGCAAGACGATGGAATCAGTCCAGAAAAACATCGCATCCGCGAAGTACGCCGACAAACGCAAGCCATAAACTTCGCGAACCTCTGCACCCGTCGCGGCTAGCCGGGTCTAACGGCACGAGTTCACCCTTCGCGTCCGGCCAGCTTTCAGGGTTCACCCGTGCCATCCAGCAAAGTTGGGAGCGCGCGTTCACCTCTGCCGCCAGCCGAGCTTAAGGGCACGGGTTTACCCGTGCCATCCAGACTCCGCTTACAGGAAACCATCCTGAGCGGGGTTCCTCTCAACCACACGAGAGGAACCTCGACGAAGGACGTTCGCGCAAAAACTTAGCACCCGCACGAAACCGTTTACAAAGCCTGTCCGTAGAAAAACCCGCTGCCCCAAGAACAGTGCAACTCTAAGCCTTTTGCAGACCCGTAATTTGCGTATGACGGGCTATATGGGGATCCTTTGTTTTCAATAATTTGCATATAACTGATATACCGGGGGTATGGACACAAAAATCCCGGGCTCGAAGCCCGGGATCTCCGTTCAAAACCGCCCCGAAACTAAGGCACAAGCGTCGTGATCAAAGCCGGCTTCGGGCTGCCCCAGCCGGTTACCAGGTCGTATCCCGTCACAGCCGTATAGCTGCCCGACTTACCGCTGGTAATGTCGTGGAAGTCCGTCGCATACGTCGTCGAGTTCGCATTCTCCGAGTAAATCGTCGGATCCAGGAAGCCAACCGTCGCCTTCCCTTCAGACACAGCCTTCTGGTTCATCAGAGCCACAAAGCCCGCCCACATCGGAGCCGCGAAGCTCGTCCCGCCGTACTCGTTCGCCAGACAAGCCTTCTGGTCTGAGCAGGTGTAGAAGGTGAAGTTCGCGTTCGCCGAAACGTCCGGACCGTTGCGCAGCGTGGTCGATCCCTTGTTGGTCGAGTTGATGGCCGCCTTCTGCCACGACGGAATCGCGATCTTGTCCGGCGAGATGCCGCCGCCCGAATCCACCCACGCCGTCTCCGACTTCCAGGCCCCACCCGCACTCGCCGTTACCAGGTCCGTGCCGCCGACCGATACGACATACGCATCATCCGCGGGCCAAGCCTCGTTCGACTTCGACCACGTCGAGCTATCGCCCGAAGCCGCGAAGAAGTTCTGCCCCTGCGCAGCCATCTTCTCGAAGTAGGGGTCAAGCGTGGATGGGTCAGCCGGCGTCCAGCCCCACGAGCAGCCGATCGTCGTCGGCAGCGGGCTGTGCGTCGTCATCGCACTGATGATCGCCGTATCCACCGAGCCGATGTAGTTCGTCAGGCTCGCAAGCCCCGGTGCCATCCCGATCGCCTGCGTCATATCCAACGTCTGCTCTGTGTCGTCGCAACTTCCGCCCGCTCGTGAATCCACGCACGCCGTGCTCGTCCCGTCCGTCGAAAGCAGCGTAATCGGCACGTTGTTGGTTTGTCCGACGTTCTTGAAGTAGGTATTCAGGTCGGCGAGATCGGTCCCGACATACTCAAAGAGCCCAAGATTCTGGCCCGCACCGGTCAGCGTTCCGCCATAGTAGGCCGCCCGCATGTCACTTCCAAGGAATGAAGCCGATGGCCCAGAACCCGTCGTCGCGTGGCTCACCACCTCTTCAGGCTGGACCCCATGCGCCGCAGCATAGTCCGATTTCTTCACGAACAGCGGATGGGGAATTGAGTAGTTATCCATCCCCGACACGTGCCACAGGTTGAACGGCAGGTCGGTCGTTGGCTCGCGGTCCGGGGCAAAAAACGTGCGGCCTTCGCTCGGGTGCTGATATGTCCCCATGGTCACGTGGAAGGCAGTCTCAACCGCCAGCACAGTGCCCTTTACCTGGACCTCCATTCCATCCCGGCTTCCGCCCGTCACCACCAAGCCGTGGACCTTCGCGAACTGCAGGACTTGGTCGTACTCCTCAACCGTCGGTCCAAATCTCGCCGTGAACTCTGTCGGAGTCAGGTAATGCCGGTACTGCGGACTCTTCGGGTCGCCGATCTGAGCGATCAGTGCCTCAAGACCCATCTGGTTGTGCATCGCGAGCACCAGATCAAGGTGCATCTCCTGGAACGCCGGAAGCTGCGCTACCGGGGCCGCAATACCGGTTTGCGTTACCTCCCGCACGTGGTGCGTCAAAATGGACTGCGCCTGAGACCCCGTGGTCGCGACAACGATTGCCGCGGCTGCCAAATAGCTCGAACCAAACCTACGCATCATGAGTAACCCCTCTGAAGTAGCTGGACGTGCTTAGTAAAGTGTTGATGGGGTTGATTCTGCTTGCACCCGGCATTGCTGTCAAACTCTATTCACATTACCTTCGTCTACATCCTTCGCGTTACTGCTGGAATGGGTTTCAGCATCATCAACATCCGCTTGGCCCTTGCCGAAACCCACCCCGCAAGGCACAATCAACCCCATGCCGCAAAGCAAAACAGCCATCTCCACCCCCGACGCACCTGCTGCCATCGGTCCCTATTCCCAGGCCATCCGTGTCGGCGATATGCTCTTCACCTCAGGCCAGATTCCCATCGATCCCAAGACCGGCAGCTTCGTCCCCGGCGGTATCACCGAACAGACCAAGCAAGTCCTTGAAAACCTCAAGGCAGTCCTCAGCCATGCCGGTCTCGACCTGACCCACGTCGTCAAGACCACCGTCTTCCTGAAGTCCATGGCAGACTTCGCTGCGATGAACGAGGTCTACGGACACTACCTCGCTACCCCCGGCGCCGTCCCGCCAGCCCGTTCCACCGTCCAGGTCGCAGCCCTGCCCAAGGACGCGCTCGTCGAAATTGAACTCATCGCAAGAGATCCTTCCTGACCGCAGGCAAATTCCGCATCCAACGAGACACATGGTTCAACGTACGCGTCCCAGCCGTATTGTCATCCCCGCGCTCCTTACCCTGGCGATAGCAATCGTGATCGGCAATACGGTCATGGCAATCCACGCCTTGGATACGCTGGATGCGAGCGAGCACTGGGTCGAGCACACCTACCAGGTGATCGATCAGGTCGAGATGCTGATGGGTTCCGTGAAGGACGCTGAAACCGGCGTTCGTGGCTTTTTGATCACTGACGATCAGGCTTATCTCGGTCCCTACATCGCAGCGACCAGCGAAATCCCGACGGAACTCGACGCATTTGCTTCGCTCACGAAGGACAACCCTGTCCAGATGCAGAACATTGCGGAGATGCGCGCGATCATTGCAGAGCGACTCTCTCTCTTGCAGCAGAGCGTCGACTTTCGCACCTCGAAACAAGACTCTTCGCTTCACGCGCTCGTCCTGAGCGGCACCGGCAAGGCGCAGATGGACCACCTCCGCCGTATCGCTAGCGATATGCAACACGAAGAGCGGCGCTTGCTCGTCATTCGCACCTCCGGAGAACGCTCCGCCGCACGCCGCTCCCGCATTACGCTCTTTTTCGCCAGCGGCCTTGATCTCCTCCTAATCATCCTCATGTTCCGTTACTTCTCCCGCGAGCGCCGTCTCCGCCTACAGACGGAAGAGACGGCCGCAAGCCTCGCTGTCGCCCGCGTCGAAGTCGAACGCAACGCCGAGGAAGTCCGTCAGCTCAATATCACCTTGGAGGAACGCGTTCGCGTACGGACGGCGGAGCTCGAAGCTACAAACCGCGAGCTCGAAGCCTTCTCTTATTCCGTTTCACACGACCTGCGCGCTCCACTCCGAACCATCGACGGCTTCTCCCTCGCTCTTGAAGAGGACTACACCACTGCTGTTGACGAGACGGGCCGCGACTATATCCGCCGCGTTCGCACCGGCGTCCAGCGCATGGGCCAGCTCATCGACGCGCTTCTGCAACTCTCGCGAATCACCCGTGCCGAAATAACCCGCGAACCCATCGACATGACGTCGCTCGCTGGATCGGTGGCCGCGAACCTCGCCGAAGAATATCCAGGCAGGGACCTGAATATCACCGTCGAGCCCGGCATGACTGCCACCGGTGACCCCAAATTGATCCGGGTCGCCTTGGAGAATCTCCTCGGCAATGCCGCCAAGTTCACCTCGAAAGTCGACAAGCCTCAGATTCACTTTGGTTGGGCCGAAGAGAAACAGGCGTTCTTCGTCCGGGACAACGGTGCCGGCTTCGATATGTACTACGCCGATAAGCTCTTCAACGCCTTCAACCGCCTTCATGGTGACAAGGATTTCAAGGGTTCCGGAATCGGTCTTGCCACCGTGGCCCGCGTCATCCGCCGCCACCACGGGAAGATTTGGGCAGACGCCAAAGTGAATCATGGCGCGACCTTTTTTTTCACAGTAGGATAAGACCGAGCCACATCTCAGGGAACCCGATATGACTGAAGCCGCAAAGCGCATCCTCCTCGTCGAGGACGATCCAGACCACGAACTTCTCACCATCCGTGCGCTCAAGCGCTCCAACATCGCTAACGACGTCACCGTCGCTCGCGATGGCGAGGAGGCCATCAAGATTCTCTTCGCCGAAGGCGCTATCCACCCGCAGGTCGTCTTGCTCGACCTCAAACTCCCCAAGGTCGAAGGACTTGAGGTCCTGCGTCGCATCCGCGAGTCTCCGTTGACTCGAATGCTGCCTGTCGTAGTGCTCACCTCGTCCGACGAAGAGCGAGACCTCGTCCGCAGCTATCAGCTTGGCGTCAACAGCTACATCCGCAAGCCCGTCAACTTCAACGACTTTGCCGAGGCCACCCGCCAGCTCGGCATGTACTGGTTGGTGCTGAACGAATGTCCGCCCCTGAGCTAGGCCAGCCGGCGACCGCTTCCTGGACGCCTGGCCCCCGTGAACCCGCGCTCCGCACACTCAAGGTCCTCCTCGTGGAGGACAACGCGGACGACGCATTCCTGCTCGAACGCCATCTGCGCAAGAACGGCTTCGCTCCCACCCTCATCCGCGTCGAAACCGCCGAGGAGATGCGCACCGCCCTCACTGCATCCCCCGCGCCCGATGTCATCCTCGCTGACTACAACCTGCCCAACTTCAGCGGTCCCGCGGCTCTACAAATTCTCAAAGCCAGCGCCATCGACATTCCCTTCATCATGCTCTCCGGAGCGATGAGCGAAACGACTGCCGTAGAGTCCATGCGAGCCGGTGCCCAGGACTACGTCACGAAGCAGAACCTCTCGCGGCTTGTCCCTGCCCTCGAGCGCGAGCTCAAAGAGGTCGAAGAGCGTCGCAAGATCCTTGCGACGGAACTGGCCCTTCAAGCCTCACAGGACCGCTTCCATCGCCTCGTAGAAGCCATGCCTCTCGGTCTGCTCATCTCCGATTCTGCCGGCGACATCAGCTATACCAATATCGCTGCCAAACGCCTATTCAAGTTGGACTCAGCACACCCGGGCATCAAGTTGGATCAGCTCTGCACGGACCTCTCCGCGAGCGCATACCTGACCGCAGACAAGCCGGTCCATGAGCCCTTCGAGTCCACGTGCCTTGCCCTCGACGGCACCTCCATCGAAGTTCTCATCGGCGTAGCGTTGCTCAACCCCGACGCCGACCCCTCGCAGCGCCAGCTCGCCGCCTTTATCGCCGACCTTTCATTGCAGAAGAAGAGCGAGGAACTCCTACGCCGCACGGAAAAGCTCGCCGTCGCCGGTCGTCTTGCCGCCTCCATCGCGCACGAGATCAATAACCCCCTCGAAGCAGTCACCAATCTGCTCTTCCTGATCGGCTGCTCGAATCTCGACGAAGACGCCCGCGGCTATCTCGAGCAGGCCGTCCGCGAACTCGACCGCGTCGCCCAGATCACAGTCCAGACCCTCCGCTTTCACCGCCGCTCTGCCCGCCCGGTCAAAACCGACCTCCGCGACCTCGTCGAGACCGTCCTGCCGCTCTTCGAGTCGCGCGCCCGCCTCCTGCAAGCCACCGTGGATACCCGATTTCGCTCCTCCCCCACGGTTCTCGTCCACGACGGCGAGATCCGTCAGGTCATCGCGAACCTCGTGTCAAATGCCACCGACGCTCTCGGCGAGCATGGCCGCATCGCGTTGCGTATTACCCCAACGCGTCATCCCCGCACCGGCCAGCCCGGCGTCACGCTCACGGTCGCCGACAACGGCTCCGGCATGTCATCGGAAACCATCTCCCGCATCTTCGAGCCCTTCTTCTCAACCAAGGGAAACACCGGAACCGGCCTTGGACTTTGGGTTTCCCTTGAAATCGTCGAAAAGCACGGGGGCGCCCTTCGCGTCCGCAGCCGCACCGGCTCACCTGGCCGTTCGAGCGGCACCGTCTTTCGATTCTTCCTGCCGCTGGCGAACGACGCTCCCGCACTCTAAAGAATCCGCACGAAAGTTCGCGAACTCCCCCTTAGTGTTATGGACACCCACGTCTTGGTCGATGAGCCTGAACAGGCGACAGACTTCGCCGTTTGAACGGCTTTGAACCGAAGGCAGAACCTCGCAGGCGCCAGGCAGTGCCGCGGGAGTGAGGAGACCCGTTGGAAGGACCACTCGTAGACATCGTACTGCTCGGCCTTCTAGTGATCTTCTTTGGCATCCAGCAGCGCAGCCGCCCTCAGTTGTATTTCCGCCTCTGGTTCGCAGGCTGGATCTTCGTCTTCGTCAGCTTCCTGCTTTGGGAGTTTCGGATCTCGTCCCCCCAGCTCGCTTCTTTCCGCGAACTCCTCCGGATCGACTCGCTCTTCCTCGGAGGAATGGCGTTTCTTCTTTCGCTCATCGTGCGTGAACGCCAGCTCTTCAAGGCTTTTCTAACGAGCTTGAGTGTTGCCGTTCCCGCCTGCATCCTCTCCAGGCTCGTCGCCGACCAGACCACCAGCTTCGTCAGTCTCTTCATCCTCGTCCTTCTCCTCCAGGGCGCGTTCATCCACCTCGTCTTCACCTTGGTGCCCATCGAGTGGAGACATCGCCGCATCACCCTCGGCATCGTCTCCGTACTCATCGGCGTAACCATGATCGTCCTTGCGCGGTCGGGCCGCTCCGCGACTCTCGACGATTGGATCAACGCTCAGGTCTTTTTGTCCGCAGGCGTCCTGTTCTCGGGATCAGGAGAGCGGCGCAGCCTCGACCGCTTCATCGGCACCTTCGGTTTCTTCTCCTGGGGACTGGCGTACCCGCTCTCCAGCATGCTGCATGGCAATCCCGGGCTGCTCCACCTCCTGTTCCAGCTGTGGAACCTGCCCAAATACGGGGTGGGCTTCGCTATGACGTTGCGCATCTTCGACGGCGCACGCAACGACATCGTGCGGCTCGCGGACAGCTACAAGAACCTTTATGGCGACTTCCGCATGCTCTACGAGCACCATCCGCTCCCCATGTGGATCTACGACGCGGAGACCTCGCAGTTCCTCTCCACCAACGCCGCCGCGACCGAAAGCTACGGGTACACGCAAGATGAATTCCTGCGCATGACCATCGACCAGATCGGCGTTGCGCCCGAGCCTCCGGCCGCCGCGAATTCGCGGGGTGAACCGGATCCGCTCCCCGCCGTTGAGGGCCCGGCGTCAGGTGTTTCTGAGGATGTTCGCAAGTCACGACACGCCTGCAAGGATGGCTCCGTGATCGCCGTCGAGCTCACGGAGCACAGCATCCTCTTCCAGGGCCGTGATGCCCGCTTCGTTCTCGCCGTCGATGTAACCGAGCGCGAGAAGCTGAACCAGGAGCTCTTCCATCGCGCACAGCACGACCCGCTGACCGGCCTGCCGAATCGTCTGCTGCTCGACGACCGCATCGCCCAGTGCCTCGCCCGAAGCTCCCGCGAACACAAGAAAGCCGTCATGTTCACGATGGATGCGGACCGTTTCAAACTGATCAACGACACCTACGGCCATCTGGTTGGCGATGAGTGCCTGAAAGCGATCTCGGATCGTCTTCGTGGCCGCATCCGCTCGGTCGACACGGTTGCCCGGACGGGCGGCGAAGAGTTTACCGCCATCATTGGCGGCCTGAACAATGCTGAAGACGCCGAGAAGATCGCCACCATGTTTCTCAGGCTCTTCGACAATCCGCTTAACCTGCCCGGCCAGGATCTGAAGGTCTCCATCTCGATCGGTGGCGCCATCTATCCCGACGATGGCATCGACGCCGATACGCTTCGCAAGAAGTCCGATCAGGCTCTTTATCACGCCAAGCGTTTTGGGCGGAACCGCTACGCCATGGCATCCCGCGAGGTGTGCGCCTCGTTCGATCAGGCGATGGAGATCGAGCTGGCCGTCCGCGAGGCTCTTCGCGCCGACGGCTTTGAGCTTGTCTTCCAGCCCATCTATGACAATGAGGGCTGCGCCAGCCATTTCGAATCGCTGCTGAGGATGAAGCCAAGCAATCCCGTCATCTTCTCGCCGTCGCTCTTCATCCCGGTCGCTGAAGAGTGCGGGCTTATCGTGCCGTTGGGCAACTGGGTCGTCGAGCAGGCGTGCCGTCAGCTTCGCGAGTGGCGCAGTCTCGGTGGAGATGCCGTGACCATCGGCATCAATGTCTCGGGCAAGCAGCTGCTCCAGAAAGGCTTCGGCCCGTTTGTGCTGGAGTGTCTGCGGGCGCATGAGCTGCCACCCAGCGCCCTCCAGATCGAACTCAACGAGGGTTCGCTGATGACCGAGCCGGTCATCATGCGGGAGGCGATGTCCGACCTTGCTGCGAAGGGGATTCGTTTCGCGATCGACGACTTCGGGACGGGCTACTCTTCGCTTGCGCGGCTGGCCGATCTGCCGATTGCGCTGCTCAAGATCGACCGTACCTTCATTGCGCAGCTTGACCCGGCGAAGCGCACCGACGGCATTGTCACTGCCATCATCCACATGGCGCAGACCCTGAATGTCCAGGTCGTCGCCGAGGGGGTAGAAAGCGAAGCGCAGCTGAACGTGTTGTTACGCCGCGGCTGCGACATGTTCCAGGGGTTTTATCTCTCGCCGCCGATTCCGCCGGGTGAGGTTTCGGTATTCCTGGAGCATAAGAATCCGCTGCTTTTTGCTCACCCGAATTTCAGCCAGACTCGCGTGGCTGTGAGCAAACGGGTCCGACGCGCGCAGGTGACGGCTCTGGCCACGCCAAGCGAAATCGCCTCCTGACGGCTGATTTGTCGCAGCGAAAAGGGGACCATACCCCCCCCCATATACTCATATACAAATTATTGACAGCATTGGACTTACAAAACACGGTTTTATACCAATCCGTGGTCTTCTGCGAGGACTTAGGTTCGCTTAGGTTGCACCATTTTTAGGGCAGCGACTTTATTTCGAGTGACCGTTGCTGAAGTTTGACCAGGGCTCGGGCGTTCCCTCGGCGGCTTTTCAAGGCGACGCCTTGCGTTAGCTGCCGCTCTTGCCGGAGCTTGCGGGGGCTGCGGCGGGCGCAATATAGGGCGGCGGGGCCGGCTTGCCGACGGCCAGCAGAGCCTGGTCGACCATGCGGAAGACATCCGCCAAGGGATACGCGCCCTCG
Organism: uncultured Granulicella sp.; assembly: GCA_963693075.2. GTDB lineage: Bacteria > Acidobacteriota > Terriglobia > Terriglobales > Acidobacteriaceae > Edaphobacter. Next base: position 231,529 of record CAXMMP010000002.1, read on the forward strand.
AATTTTTCGCCGTTGATGAACATGACGGGAGTCGAATCGACGTCGAGTGACTCGCCCATCTTCATCGACGCCTTGATATCGGTCTGGTCCTGCTTCTTGATGCAGGCTTCGACCGGCTCGACCTTGACACCTTCTTTTTTGGCTTCATCGATCGCCAACTGGTCGAGCGACTCGTTCGCCTTGGCGAGGCTCTTCTCGCTGCCGCCAAAATCGGTTGCGTGCGAGTGGATGTAGTCGACCAGGTTCCAATAGCCGGGAGTGCTTTCGGAGGCGACGCAGTTGGTATCGACGGCTGCGCGCATGGCCCAGGGATGCTGCGGAATGGGGTAATCGCGGTAGGCGATGTGGACCGAGGTACCGTAGCGATCGGTCAGGGCCGGGAATAACTGCTGGTGCATTCGGGCACAGAATGGGCATTCCAGGTCGTCGAACAGCACGATTTCGACCGGCGCCGACTCCGGACCACCGCGAGCGGGCCGGCCCGCGCCTGAAACGATCGTCTTCGGATCCTTGCTGATATCGAATTTATTGAACTGAGCGACCGTGTTGCCATCCTTGGACAGGAGAAACGCGATGGGCTTCGAGCGGTCGGATCCTGCCCCGAGGACCACAGTGATCTGGTCGAAGCCGGGGATCTCTGATGGCGTGCGAGGTCCGACGGTGATGGCGTCTTCCGGGGTGATCTTGGTGCGCTGGCGGATGAGAATTTCGACGCGGCGCGCCTGCTCGGGCGACAGCGGAGTGCTGATGGCGGGCACTTGCGCATGACAACCAGCCACGCTCAATGCAGTGGAAATGATGGAGCTGACGACGAGCAACCGATGAATTCGCACAGCCGATTATCTCACTTTCCCTTGAAATCCAGTGTTTAGCCAAGGGCGACGAATCATGCCCCCGGCAAAAGGCGAAGACGTCTGGTTAGAACAATCTCTCCGAGCGGCGCAGGTTGCCGGCGGTTCCGATGTTTGCCAAGGTGAAGTTGAACTTGTAGGAGCCTTCGTTGCGCACCGATCCAAGCTCGAACTTGCGGTACTCGATGCTTAGCCCGCAACAATTCCAGTTGTAGTTCGCCTGAAGCGTGGCGTACTGGAGGAGAGACGGAAAGACCGTGGTCGTCGTCACCACGCCGGTAGGGGAGGTGATGGTGCTGGTCTCGCCGTACAGATTCTTAAGGTCCAGGCCGGTGTTTGCGGCCATGGAAAGGCCTGGCTTGACCGGACTACCAAAGCCAACGAGGACGCGGACCTGGTTGAAGTCCGAAATCTGCGAGGTGACTCCGGTGGCGGTTGTTGTGCTTTCGCCTTCGGTGTAGAAACGTCCCGGCGCGTCCAGGCGCGCGTAGCTAAGCGCTCCGAAGATGCCGTTGGTCGAATGAAGGTCCAGAAACACATTAGACGAGGTGAACTTTTCTGCCCCGGTATCGAGGTCAAAGTCCCACTCGAAGTCGGTGTGAGCGGAGGTTCTGAGCCGCAGGCGCGAGATGAGCGGTGAGATTTCGCGCGGTTCGGTAAGAAAGGCGACGCCCGACAGGCCCAGGGTCGTATCGAAGATGTTCCTTCGCCCGTTCACGACGGCTCCGCCGAAGTTGGGATCGAAGAAGTACTTCTGCGTGAGACGCCACGAGATCAATTCATCGCTTTGGCAGGAGTCTTTGCTGTCCGCGCCGATGGCGTTGCCGACCGAGAGCGTTGGGTCGGGGTTCAAGCCGCCCTCCAGATCCATGGCGTCGGGGGCGTCCGGTGCATTGGGCAACGTGCTGGTGTCGCCGGCGCAGGCCTTGCGGCTTCCGTGCCTGCGGAAGATGCGCTGAGTCACGCCATATTCGATCTCATTCGTGTCCGCGACCACGTCGGTTGCGTCGAAGCGCAGTACCTTGCGGAAGTCGTCGACGCCTCGGGTGAGGCGATAGGTGACTTCGGGTTCGATGGTGTGCTTGATCTGGTCGCCGAGTAACCCGGTCCAGCGGGTTGGCTCAAAGGTGCGCTCGATCACCGGGGGCCTCACGGCGAAAGCGACCTGAACGTCGGAGCGTGAGAGTGCGGCGAGGTCTTCGGTGGGATTCGCAGGCGGGACCCCTGGGTTGAAGGAGCGGCTGTATGCGGTCTCTTCCAGGCCAGCCGACGGCCGAAAGTGCCAGTCTCCCAGCGCGAATGGCAGCGCGGCCTGCGGATGAATGTCGAAGCGCTCGACGACTCCGCCGCTTTCGAAGTTGGGCTGGGTACGCTTCAACCCGGAGAACGATGTGTCGAGGGTCAGCTCAAGAGGCAGACCGCCAAGCCTGTGTTCCGTTGTGTCGAACGACACCGTGGGGACGTGCAGGATGTGGACCTGCTGTTCCGGCGTAGTTCCCTGCTGGATCAGCTTGATGCCCTGGTAGCGGTCGGCGTAGCCGGCGAATTCCATCCCGTTCGTCTCGTGCGTGACGTAGAGAGTGGAGACGATATCCGAGGTGACGGCCTGATTGAAGTTCTCCGTGAAGGCCTCACGGTAGACGTAGCTGGAGAGGTACTCGACGTCACCGGCAATCCTTGTCTTCGTGCCGAAGTCGTGGCGCAGAGAGATCAGGGCGTCCTCGCCGCCCTGGTTGGCCGCGCCCTGGAGGCGGTCAAGCAAGCCGGTATAACGAAACTTTACGAAGTCCAGTCCCTGGCCCTTGTAGCGAAAGGTCGCGTCCTCGGCGAAGCCACGTTCGGAGTAGTATTCGGAGCCGATGGTGAGGTCCATGGAGCGGTTCAGGACGAGATAGAACTGCTCGCCGAGGATGAGCCCCTTGGTGGAGCTTTGGCCGATGGTGGGGATCATGAAGCCGGACTGGCGGAGGTTTGGGTCTGTGGCGTGGGTGACGTACGGCAGATAGAGGATCGGCAGGTTTAGCAGGTGAAAGACCGAGTTGTAGCCCTTAGCGGTATCGTCTGCAACCGAGAAATGGCCGGCGGTGAGGAGCCAGTCGGGTTTGGGCAAGAGGCAGGAGGTGACGGAGCCGTCGTAGATGTCGTAGCTCTCCGGGCCTGTCTTGACCACCATGCGACCGGTGAAGAGAAACGGTGCGCCGTTCGAGTAGACTTTGCGCACCGCGCCCGCCTTGAGCTGGGCCATCCCGACGGAGCCATGGACGTCGTAGAAGCGGCCGGTTTCTGTTTTGGTGTTGAAGGTTCCGTGGCTGGCTTCGATGCGTTCGTTGTTCTCGCCGCCGCGGATGAGCAGGTGCCCGGTCGCGGTCACTTCGTCGGTGTCGGTGTCGTATTCGATATGGTCCGCGGTGATGACACGGTCGCCGTAGGTGATCTCCACCTCGCCGTCGAGCACGATGACCTTGGCACGTTCGGACTGCGTATTCGCGAGAATGTGAACGGGAGCGCCCCTGCCCGGCTCTGCCAGAGCTACGGCTGTGGGATAGGTTTCCTGAGTTTGTTGAGGGGGTGCATAAGTGGTTATCTGCTGTGCACGGAGAAGGTGAGGAAGAAGGCTCGACAGCGTGATAACTATGAAGAGTGAGCTGTGCCAACGGCATGGTCTGGGGCTCTTTGGAACGACGTCGTCCGCAAGCTCTCCGGCAACCGGGAATGGCGTGGTGTTGGGCCTGGAGGGCAACAGCTCGTTCGAAGCGTTCGACACAGTTTCAAGGTTAGACGATTTCACGGGAAGTGGGTTTCGGTTTGAAGAACATGGGCTCCGCACAACTCGATCCGCTGATGCTGGAAGGGCAGGAAATCTCTGCGTCGATCGACCTGAAGCAGCAGGTGGCTGAGCGGCTTGCCGCGCACCGTGAGCGGCGCAGCCGAGGGATGGTTGCGGCGGGAGCTGCCACGGCAACGAAGCAGCCCGCGACTTCTCGTCCGAACGCGATTGCGGCTGCGGTTGCGGAACGGTTTGCCCACACGCCGAGCTATCGGGCGGTACTAGCGGAACAGGCTCAACGGGCGATCGCCCACGCGGCACGGGAGGCTGAGAAGGCGGCGGCGGATGCAGAGGTTGCGGCACGGAATGCGCAGGCCATTGCACACACGCAGCAGAGGCTGATCGACGAGCTGGAGCTTTGGAATGCGCCGCAGGCGTTTACGGCTGAGACGGCTGAGGTGGTGGACGAGAAGCCGCGGAAGAGTGGGAAGTGGAAGGCTGCACAACCGGTCAAGGAAGTCTCGAACGCGGGGCTGACGGTGCGGCTGTATGAGGATATTGGGCACGCGCTGGGCAGCATGGGTTCGAGCACGAACTCGCCGGTGCAATCCCTGGACTTTGAAGAGGCGATGGCGCTCGATGAAGAGATTGCGTTCCGGCAGGCTCCGGTGTTTGAGCCGTTTGTGATTGAGCCGACTACGCCGCTGCCTGCGAATTTGCTTGCGTTTCCCAGGCAGTTGGTGGCGGCACGGAAGGTGCGGCCACGGCTGGCGGAGGGTCCGCTGCGCGATGAGCCCGCCCCCCGGAGTCCGCAGTTGAGGATTTTTGAGGTGGAGGCCGAGCAGGTCTCGACGACTCCCCAGACGGTTTCTGTCGCGCCGGAGTGGGCGAATATCCGGCTGGATGCGCATACGGTGACCGAGGCTGTGGTCGATGCGAACTCGCCGGCGCTGATGCCTTCGATAATGGCTCCGCAGACGGCACCGCTGAGCTTACGGGTGATGGCTGCGACGGTCGATGGCGCACTTGTGGTGGGAGCGTTCCTGGCGTTCGTGGCGGTTGCCGCGAAGGTGGCGAACGGCGTTCCGACAGGGATTCCCGCGGCGGCCACCGCGGGCGGGACCCTGGCGGTCCTCTACCTGCTGTACCAGATGCTGTTCTTTTCGCTTTCGGGGCAAACCCCGGGGATGCGCTATGCGCGCATCGGGCTTTGCACACTGACGGATGAGAATCCCTCGCGGTCCGCGATGAGACGGCGGATTCTGGCCCAGCTGGTTTCGATCTGTCCGCTGGGGTTGGGAGTGCTTTGGGCGCTCCTGGATGACGATGGCCTGGGGTGGCACGACCGGATTTCGCGGATGTATCAGCGGGCTTACTAGGCGGTTTTCAAGCGGACTGACAGGGCTGCCTAATCAGGAAACCCCCACGATTCCTCCGCGCGCTTTGCGCTGGAGCGATCGTGGGGGTTTTATTTCACGTGCTTAGAAGGTGGTGCTGACCGTGAGACGGAAGGTCTTTCTGGGTTCGCGCAGGAGGTAGTTTGCGCCGTAGTACTGGAGCGCCTGCTGGTAGGAGAACTGGCCGGCACCGCTGTTCGGGAAGAAGCTGGCGAACTCAGAGTTTGGAACCGCGAGTTGCTGGGGCACGTTCTTGTAGAGGCGCAGCGGGTTGTAGGCGTAGTAGATGCGGAAGGGTGCATTGACGACGGGCAGGATGACCTGGAGCTCGGCTCCGTTCGACATGCGCGGGACGATGTTGGTGAAGGGGACGGTCTTGAGGTAGACATCCGAGAAGGCCGGGACCTTCTGGCCGCCGTAGCAGGAGCCGTTGATGATGATGGGGCAGCCGTAGAGCGGCGACGCGAGGACGGAGGTTCCGGCGACGCTTTGGCGCAGCTGTCCGGCCTGGGTGTTGACGGTCAAGCCGAAGTCGGTGAAGAAGGCGAAGGTGACCTGGTTGACGATCGGGATGCGGTACTCGACGTTCGAGGTGAACTGGGTGTCGCCGCCGATGGTGACGAGGCGATAGGCCGGGATGGGGATGGTGACGTTGCCGAGCGACGGGTTGGTGGGGTCGCGAGGGACGAGGGTTCCATCCGGGTTGGTGAGGTTGAAGTTGACGCGGCTGGGAATGAAGACGTAGGGGGATGAGGCGCGGATATCGAAGCCGCGCACGTCGGATTCACCGCCGCCATAGATACGGCCCTGAGGCGGAGCGACTTCGCCGCCGTAGCCCGCGGTGTGGGCAAGCTGGATACGGTAGCCGAGCACGTTGTGGCCTTCGCGGTTGATCTTCAAACCCTTCATCGGGAAGAACTGGCGGTAGGCGATGGCGGGCGAGTAGTACTTGACGTTGCCGCCGATGCCCGCGAGCTGGACCTGCGCGTTGAAGTCCTTGCCGTTGTGCGGGCCGACCGCGCGATCGAGCGAGGAGAAGGTGAAGGTGGGCGTGACCACCGAGGTGATGATGCCGTTCAACTGGCTGGCACCGGCGACGCCGGAGCGGAAGGCGAGCGACTGGAAGACGTTCAACGTGTTCTGATTGAAGGTCGTGACGGACGAACGCGACAAGGAGTACGAGGCGCCGACCCGGGTTACGCCGGTGCGGGAGAAGAGATGCCGCAGAGGCTCGGAGAGTGAGACCGTGGCCCCCTTGGTGGAAGTGTTGTAGTTGGTGTACTGCGAGTTTTGCGCGGTGGTCAGGTTGGCCGACTGGTTACCCGCAATGCTGGCCGCCTTCGCCGGGTTGTAGTCGTACTTGCTATCGAAGACCTGGAAGCCAAGGGAGATGGGCTTGTTGCGCAGGTAGGGCTCGGTGAAGCCGAAGGTAAGGTTGCGCGAGAGGTCGCCGATGTTGGCAGTGACCGCCAGGGTTTCACCGAGGCCGAGGAAGTTGTTGGTCTCGTAGTTGAGGCCGATGAAAGTGCCCGACAGACCGGAGATACCGCCGTTGAGGCCGATCGAGTTCTTACCCTTTTCCTTGAGCTTGAGGAGAAGATCGACGGTGCCGTCATCGGCGTTCTGGCGCGACTCGGAGTCCTGGTCGGCTTTGAGGGCTTCGAAGTAGTTGAGCTGGTTCAGGCGCAGGAGCGAGAGATCCCAGAGGCGCGAGTTGTAGACCTGGCCCTCTTCAAGGAGGAGTTCGCGGCGGATGACCTTATCGCGAGTGATGGTATTGCCCTGGAACTCGATGCGCGAGACATGGAAGGCTTTGCCTTCTTCGCAATCGATGTCGAGGAAGATGAGGCCCTTGGCTTCGTCGAAGCGCGGGACGGGCGACCCAACAAAGTTGATGTAGCCGAGTTCGCCGTAGGCTTTGCGAAGTTGTTCGACACCCTTCTGGAAGACGGTGGCGTTGAAGATTTCGCCGTCCTTGTTGGCGAACTGCGCGCGCAGGATGCGGACGTTGCTGACGGCCTTGTTGTTCGAAAAGGTGATGCCACCGAGGCGGTACTGCTTGCCCTCTTCAATGGGGACGAGGATATCGATCTTCTTCCCGTGCGACGGGCGCAAGGTAAAGGGATTGATGCCATTGGTGTCGCGGATCTTGGTTTTGGGCTCTTCGGTAATGGCCTTGAAGTAGCCGCGATCGCGATAGGCCTGGCGGACGCGTTCAGCGTCTTCATCGAGCTTGGAGGCGTCGAAGGTGCGAGCGAAGAGATCTTCGAGAATGATGGAATGCGGGATGCCGATGGGCTTGGAGTTGACCATCGCGTTCTTGAGAACGCGATCGGGGACATGCTCATTGCCGTCGAAGAGGATTTTGCCGACCTTGACGGTGGGACCTTCCTTGATCTTGAAGGTAACGGCGACGGCAGCCGGCGGGATGGTCTTGACCTCAGGCTTGACGGTGGCGAACTGGTGACCGTGCTCGGCAAGCAGCGCCTTGAGGACGACGACGGCGCGCGCCATCCGGGTGGGGTCGAACTGGCTTTCGACAGTGAGGCCGACTTTTTCCTTCTTCAACCGGTCCGCGATGTCCGAGAGCGAGATGGCGTTGATGCCGGTGTAGTTGAGCTCACGGATCGTGGGCTTTTCTTTCACGTAGACGACGAGCTGGAGGCAGTCCGGCTTTTCGACTTTTTCGATGCGAACTTCTTCGAAGTAGCCGGTATTCCAAAGCGAGTTGAAGTCACGCTCGACGATGGCGGGATCGTAAACGTTGCCAGCATGAGAAAAGAGCCGGGCGAGAACGGATTCCTTGGGGATACGGCGGTTGCCGATGACCTGCGGGGTGCAAAGGGTCTGCACGTTGCCGTACTGGGCTTGATCCGGTGCGGGGGCAGGTGCGGGTTCGGTCGTCTGGCCGAAGGCGGCGGAGACGGAGAGGATGAGAGCAAAGACAGACAGCCCCGCTGACAGCGAGCGGAAGGCCTTGAACGCCTTCTTTTGCGAGCTATGGAGGAGGGGCGTTGCAACCCGGCTCTCTGGCGTGTCCCCTGTTTGCCGGGACTCAGCCCATTCGTTCACTTGGTTCTCGGTAAAGATACGCACACCCTCACTGCCATAAAGAATCAACCTGCACATCACGTCCCGCTGAATTCCTGGGGGAACCTCGATTATAGGTGAGCCGGTGCCGGGTTGCGAGTTTCGGGGCGCTCGTTGAACCAGTTCAGGCAGGATTTCCTTCTGTCGATAGCTCTTGGACGCAGCGACAGGGGAACGGTTAGGAGGGAGAAGCGGCTAAATCAATGGGTTAAATCCCGGGTGATGCGAGCGTGGATGTGTCCATGGGGTTCGTCGGTGGGGACGAAGATTTGGTTAGGGTTATCCTGGCCGAATCGCGAGAGATCGACGAGATTGTTATGGCGGTTGGGCATGGTGAGAGCGATCTCGGAGAGGGCGGGTTCGGCGGCGAGGGTGGCTTCGGCCATGGCATGGAGGGTGTGCTGGACGGAGAGGCTTTCGTGCATCGCGAAGGTGGTGAGGAGGGTATCCATGACGAGCTTGCGGGTGGCGGTGTAGTCGAGGAGGGGTTTGGAGTAGATCCAGGCGATGGTGGCCTCAGTGCCGAGGAGGCGGTCAGCGGATTCGGGGAGCGTGGTCCAGGCATCGCGCTTGAAGCCCTGGAAGGCGGAGTGCGATGTTTTGAGAATGACGAGGCCTTTGACGCCGGAGGTGATAACGGGTGGGGCACCGGGAGTCAGTTCGAGCGAGGTGGTGGCGACGTCGGGGCCGCGTTGCAGGAAGGCTGAGCCGTGGAGTTCGCCGTTGGCACGGATGCGAACCCACATCTTTTCTTCGACGGTGATGCGGCAGTGGGTGACCTGCGGGTTGCGCTCGGTGAGGAGACGGGCGAGATCCTGAGCGTAGTCTTCCATGCAGTTGGCGGTGGATTCGCGCGCGACCGAGTAGACGGTGTTCTTCATGGTGTCGGTGGCCATAACACCGGTGTTGTCGCCGTCGGTGAAACAACGGGTGAAGTCGCCCTGGAGGTAGACGCCGACGGTCCACTCGCGAACTTCGTGCTGGTCTGGATCGGTAGCGGAGCGCGTGACTTTCATCAGGCGGACGCGGGATTTGCCGTAGTGGTTCTCTGCCAGGTGCGCCATGTTTAAGTTCCTCGGTAGGTGGTGTAGCCGAACGGATTCAGCAAGAGCGGGATGTGATAGCTGGCGTAGTCGGAGTCTACGTCGAAGGTGATGGTGACTTCCGGATAGAGCGTCGTGACGAAGTATGGGCCGGTAGCGAAGGTGAGACGGTAACGGCCGGCGACGACGGCTGCGGGAGCGAGCAGCGCTTTGACGCGGCCATCGGGGTCGGTGAGGGCTGAGGCGCAGATGAGCCAGGCGTCGAGTTCCCAGCGTTCGAGCGTGACGGCGATGCCTGCGGCGGGCTTGCCGAGGGAGGTATCGAGGACGTGGGTTGAGATTCCGCTCATGATTGAAAGTACCTCGTCATGCGGAGCTGGGTGATGAGCCACTGCTGTTTTGCGCCTTCGAGGAGTTCAGTGGGACGGTCATTGGTGAGGCGTTTCTGCAGGATCGCTAGGAGTTCGGGCGCGGTGCGTCCGTTGGCGAAGACGATGTAGAGGAAGCCAAACTTTTCTTCGTAGGCTCGGTTGGCTGCCAGAAAGTCCTCGGCTACTTCGCTAAGGGTTTCCTGTGCGGTGGATTGCTCGGAGGTTGAGGAAGCGGCGAAGTCTTGCGTGGCAGCGGCGGGGGCTTTGGTTTCGCCGATGCGCGGGTGACAGGCGAAGGCAGCAAGCCACTCGGATTCATCGAGGGAGAACCAGAGTTTTTCGGCTTCGGCCATGAAGTCCCAGAAGGTGCTGTAGGGGCGGAGCTCGGTGAGGCGAATGACCCAGGCGGGTGACCCGCAGAAGCTTCTGAGGCGCTCTCGAGCGTCGGGGGCTCCCTGGTCGTTGAACATCTCGAAGAAGATTCGTTGCATATCTCGGCATCCTGGTTCGGCATTCAAAATCGAGCTGAGGCACAGCGTTCAGGACAAGCTGAGGCTCGCGAGGGTGCGGGCGAGCACGGCGACTCCGCGGGCGATGTCTTCGGGGCTGGCGTACTCATTGGGCCGGTGGCTGACGCCGTTGCGGCAGGGGATGAAGATCATGGCCATGGGGACGATGCGGGCCATGAAGAGCGAGTCGTGGTAGGCGCGGCTGACCATCTTTCGGTGCTCGATGGATTCAGCGGTACAGGCTTCTTCGATCGCATGGATGAGGGCGGGGCTGGAAGTGGCGGGGGCGTCCGCGTTGAGGACTTCGTGGGTGATGCTGACGCCTCGGCGTTTGGCGACCTCGGTACAGGCGGACGAGATTTCGTCGAGGACGGTGTTGCGGCGGGTTTCACTGGTGTCGCGGACGTCGAGAGAGAGACGTACGCGGGAGGGAACGGAGTTGACTGCGCCGGGGAAGACGTCGCACATGCCGACCGTCGCGACGGTGTCGATTGTGTTGGTGCGGAGGGCGGCGGCTTCGATGGCCTGGATGATCTCGGCGGCGGCGACGAGGGCGTCGTGTCGGACGGGCATGAGCATGGCTCCGGCGTGGCCGCCTTCGCCCGTGATGGTGATGCGCCAGCTTGCGGGGGCGGCGATGGCGGTGACGATGCCAATGCGAATTCCGGCTTGCTCGAGCAGCGGGCCTTGTTCGATGTGAAGTTCGACGAAGCTTGCGTAGGCACCGGGGGTGAGTCGGGCTTCGTCGAGTTCGCCTGCGAAGTCGGCGGCGAATCTTACTTCGTCGAGGGTTCGGCTGTCTGCGTCGCGCAGGGTGCGTGCGGCGGCGGCGGAGAGGGTACCGGAGAGGACGCGGCTTCCGAGGCAGCCGATGCCGAAGCGCGTAGGTTCTTCGCTGGTGAAGAGGATGACGTCGATGGAGCGTCTTGGTTGGAAGCCGGTGGTGCGGAGTGCGCGGATTGCTTCGATGGCTCCCAGAACGCCGACTGTGCCGTCGTACATACCAGCGTTAGGGATGGCGTCGATGTGTGAGCCGGTGGCGATGGGCGCGAAGGTCGGGTCGGAGCCTTGCCAACGGAAGAAGGTGTTGCCGACAGGGTCGCGGCGGATGGCAAGACCGGCTTCTTCGGCAAGCTGTTCGACGAACTCGCGGGCTTTGAGGTCGGTCGGAGTGAAGACGACGCGTGTGACAGCGACGCCGTCGCTCGTGGGCTCGACGGGCTCGGAGATCATGGCGAGGGTGACGAGTTCGGTGACGAGACGCCTGGCGTCGATGGTGAGGTCGAGCGCGGTCATAGGCGCGGCCTGCGGTTCCAGTCTTTGTAGATGAGATATTTGGCCGGCACCTGGCCTTCGGCGATGAACCACTGCGGGCAGTAGGGGGCCATCCAGATGAAGTCGCCTGCCCCAACCTTGTGGCGGTCGTCGCCGAGGCGGTAGGTTCCCGCGCCCTCGAGCATGAGGAGGCCATGCTCCATGACGTGGACTTCGACCTGGGCGAGGGCGGTTCCGGGGGCGTAGGTCATGATATTGACGGCGAAATCGAAGGATTGATCTGCGGGCAGGAGCGATCGGACCAGGAGGTTTTCGTTGCCGCCCAGGGGTGTGGGCGTGATGTCCGATTCGTGCCCGACGAACGCCTGGGGGCGGGTGACGCCGAAGAGGGGTTCGTAGGCCTTTTCGATGACGGTGAGGCGGCAGGTGGAATGGACTTCGATGCGGGCGGGGTGGATCTCGGGGAGGTAGACGTACGAGCCGGGGCGCAAGAGATGTCTGATGCCGTTGAGTTCGACGGAGGCTTCGCCTTCCAGGACCCAGACGAAGCGTTGCTGATCGGTGGGGGCGAGTGAGCCGCCGGCTTCGAGCTCGGCGGTGTATTGGAGGAAGGCTGCACCGAGCCGCGGGGACGCATGGATGATAGCGACGCCGCTGAGGATCTCCGGGAGTGGGGTGCGGACAAACGCGTCGGGGGTGTGGAGGAGATATTCGCGGCGAAGGACGCTGCGGGTGTCGCCTGCTTTGCCGTTTGGGGTCATGGATTCGGCTCCAGATGTTTGAGGAAGGCTGTCACGGCTTCGATGGCGGTTTGGACGTCTGGCTCGGCGACGGCTTCATCCGGGTGATGGCTGAGGCCGTCGGGCGTGCGGACGAAGAGCATAGTTGACGGGACTTTGGCGGCGAGGATCATGGCGTCATGGCCGGCGCCGGAGGTCATGCGATGGGGTTGGTTGCCGGTGCTTTCGACTGCTCGGGCGAGCGCGGCGCAGAGGGGTTCGTGCATGGCTACGGCTGGTTGTTGGCTTGTCTCTCTTGCGCTGAGGGTAACGTTGCGGGTTGCGGCTTCGCGGTGCGCTTCGGCGAGAAGCTCGGAGACTGCCTGTTCGCGCATGGCGTCGGTGGCGTGGCGGACGTCGAGTGTGCCGATGGCCTGGCCGGGGATGACGTTGGGCGCGCCGGGGGAGACGCGGAGAACGCCGACGGTGGCGACGAGGCCGGGCACGTTGCGGGCATGGCGTTCGACGACGGAGATCCACGCGGAGGCAGCGGCGAGAGCGTCCTGGCGGAGATGCATGGGGGTGGTGCCGGCGTGGTTGGCGCGGCCGGTGAAGGTGAGTTCAAGACGCGTCTGGCCGACGATTGCGGTGACGATTCCGAGCGGGAGATTGAGCGCTTCGAGGACGGGGCCCTGCTCGATGTGGCACTCCAGGAAGGCGAAGGTGTTAGGTGTCAGTGCCGTGTCTGCGGAGGCGTCGAGGCCGAAGGCGTCGAGGGCCTGGGCGACGCTGATGCCGTCGGTGTCGGTGCGGGAAAGCTCTCCTCCGCCGAGGGTTCCGATTACGGCGCGACTGCCGATGAAGGGCATCTTGAAGCGAATGCCCTCCTCTTCGGAGAAGGCGATGACTTCGATGGCGTAAGGGAGCCTGTCCCCGTCGAGGGAACGCAATGCGGCGAGCGGGATGGCTACGCCGAGGACGCCGTCGAAGGCTCCGGCGTCGGGGACGGTGTCGACGTGCGAGCCGGTCAGGAGAACGGGAGCGTTTGCCTGAGCCGCAGGGTAAAAGCCGCGTAGATTGCCTGCGTTGTCGATGCGGACCGTCATGCCGAGGCGGATCATCTCTTCGCTGAGGATGGCGTGGACTTGATGGGTGGACGGCGCGAGGAATAGGCGCGTGATCGTGCCGGGAACTTCGGTGCACGTGGCGATGCGGGAGCACAGAGCGAGCGCATACCCTGCGGCGCTCAGCTTGCTTTCGGCTGTTTGGGTTGGGGATCCGATCATTGTGCTGCCATGTCTCGTGACGCGAGGAGTTGTGGAGCGATGGTAGACGCAAGCTCGATCCCGACTGGGTCTTGTGCGAAGCCGCCTTCGCTGAAGACGAGTTGGCCGCGGACGTAGGTCTTCTTGACGATACCTTGCAAGGTCTGGCCGAGATAGGGTGAGATTTTGTGGCGGAAGTGCAGGTGGGATTCGGTGACCGTGAACGTTTCTTCGGGGGCGAAGAAGACGAGGTCTGCGTCGTAGCCAACAGCGATGCGGCCTTTGCGGTCTGCGAGGCCTGCGAGGCGGGCGGGGCCGGTGGCCATCCAGCGGACGACATCGTTCAAGGTGTAGCCTCGTGCGTGCGCTCTTGACCAGAGGATGGGCAGGCCGAGCGAGAGGCTTGCAATGCCGCCCCAACTGGTGCGGAACGAATCGGTCTTCATCTCGGGGGGACATGGGGAATGGTCGCTGGCGATGAGGTCGATGGTACCGTCGCGCAGTGCATCCCAAAGTAGCTCGCTGTTGGCGCGAGAGCGAATGGGTGGCGCGCACTTGTGAAGAATTTGCGAGTTGGCGATGTCTTCCGCGGCGAAGCTGAGGTAATGGGGGCAGGTTTCGACGGTGAGCTTGAGGCCTTCCGCTTTGGCGGCTCGCAGTAGGGGAAGCGCGAGCGCGCTGGACAGATGCACGATGTGAACCCAGGCGTCGAACTCGCGCGCAAGCGAGATCATGAGCGTGATCGCCTGAAGTTCGGCTTCATCGGGGCGTGAGAGCAGGTAGGTCGAGTACGTGTGCCAGTCGGCATCGACGAGGATTGCTGCGGCGGTTTCGCAAGGGCCGGCCAGCTCTGCGTGGACCAGCAGGGGCAATCCGGTTTGGGCGATCAGCGGCATGGCGGCGCGGAGTTCCTGCTCGTCGATGAGGCCGAAGCCATCGCAGCCCGGGTAGATGAGGAAGCATTTGTAGCCGGGAACGCCGGCCTGGGCGAGATCCAGCAGATGGGCTTCGTTGCCATTGACGGCTCCGCCCCACGGACGCCAGTCTACGAAACACTTGCCTGCGGCGGAGAGGCGTTTTGCTTCGAGGGCGGCGACGGTGGTGGTCTCCGGCAGACAATTCAAGGGCATGTCGATAACGGTGGTGATGCCGCCTGCGGCAGCGGCCTGGGTGCCGGTGACGAAGCCCTCCCAGTCGGTACGGCCGGGCTCGTTAAGGTGGACGTGCGAGTCGACGAGGCCGGGGAGCAGCGCGTCTTCACCGCATTCGATAATCTGCGCGTTGGCTGGTGGTGCGTTGGCAATCTCGACGATCTTGCCGGAATCTTGGTCGACGACGACGCAGGCGGGGCGCATGCCATCGTCGAACACTACGCGCTTCGAGATAAATGCGGTCAGGGGCATCGGCGAATGCTTCTAACTTACACCGCGCAGCGGTCCAATACCCCACGAAGTGATCCCCGCCTGTGATGAAGGCGCAGTTGCGATTGCCTCAGTGACTTGCCCGATGCGCCGCATCGATCGCATCGGCGAGCATGCTGTTCGCGCCTTCTTTGCGAAGCGCGGCTGTCGGAATCGTCACCACCTCCTCGCAGGCTGCAACGGCGTGTGAGAGATCGAACGACATAGCCAGACCGTCGCCTTTCGCATCGAGCCATACAGTCATGGCGGGTGCGCCGGAGTCTGTTCCCACGTCCTTGATCGCAGCTTTGCAGTCCGCGTCTTGGTCTTTTGGGTAGCCTGCGAGGTACATCGCATACAGGCGTTTCGAGGCGAGGGTGACCATCTTCGTTCCGTCGCTTGCTTCGGTCAGCGCAACGGTGGCGGTCATGCTCGGCGGCAGCCATCTGGTCCAATCGACGGGCTTGCCGGTGGTGAGGTCGTAGACGATCGCCGTGGTGCCGGAGTCCGGGTGCGCTCCGCCGCAGTCCATCTCGTCGGAGATCTCGTAGCTGATAAAGCGGGGGCCCGCCATCGTGGTCGTAACGGTGCGAGACCATTCGCCCTGCGCGGCTTGAGTCTTGCAATCTTTTGCGGCTGCGCGCACCTTGAGATCGAGCCGGGCGACCGCGTAGTTGATGGCGCGCTCGGCGTCATCCTGCGGCGCGTCGATCTGGGGAAAGGCGTCGACACCCTTCACGACAGGAGGCATCTTCTTCATCGTGACGACGCGGTCTGCGCCATGTGCCACGCCGGCGATCAACAGGAGACACCAGGCCGGATGCTTCATCGACTACTCCGCGATGTTGCCGTAGTCGCGTGCGGGAGCCCCGGCGACGGGTTTGCCTTCCTGGACGTAGTTGCGATTCCACTTGGGAATTTCGACGACGTAGGCCCCTGGCTTTTCGATGATGGCCTGGCAGCCGAGGCGGCTGCTGAGCTGGATGTCGGCGGCTGTCTCCATGCGGTCGAGTTCTTTGTCTTCGGCTTCGGAGATGCCTTTGACGCCTTCCTTCACCCACAGGTGGCAGGTAGTGCAGGCGCAGACACCGCCGCATGCGTGGTCGAGGAAGATGTCGTAGTTTTCGGCGACGTCGAGGAAGCTCATCGGCTCGCCGTGGCCTTCGTATGGCATGGAGCCGAAGGGGAATTCGACGGTCTTGTTCTCCGGCAGGAATGTGACGCGCACCATGTTGGGGGCGGGGGGAACAGAGAGGTCGACGTAGGGCAGTTGCTTCGGTTCAGACATGATTTCTCCATTTTACTGCTCAGCCGCTCCACGCGAGCATCAGATAGCCCATGAGCACAGTAATGAAGGTGAACGAACACGACCAGACCCACGGCAGCAAAGACGCCACAGCCACGCTAATCGAGTACGGGGACTACCAATGCCCATCCTGCGGGGATGCGCAGCCGATCCTGACGAAGGTGATGAAACATTACGGCGACAAGCTGCTGTTCGTCTTTCGTAACTACCCTTTGGAGCAGCATGAGTTTGCCGAAACCGCGGCTGAGACGGCGCTGTTCGCAGCGGAGCGAGGCAAGTTCTGGGAGATGCATGACCTGCTGTTCAAGAATCAGGCGGCGTTCCGCGAGGATCTGTTTCCCAAGCTTGCAGGCAAGCTGGGGCTGGATGAAGCAGCGCTCCGTAAAGCGTTGAAGGAAAGCACCTACGCAAAGGCAGTCAAGACGGATATTGCGAGCGGCGACAAGGCCGGCGTGCGCGGGACCCCCAGCTTCTACCTGAACGGCAAGGCTTACGACGGGGAGTTCAGCTATGCCGGGCTGGTTGCGGCAATCGGCTGACCGGCAGGGCTAGTCTTCGGTGGATTCGCCCGGCGTCTCCTCATCCTTGACGTCCTTCTCGAACTCGGCTGGTGCGAAGGCGTGGGGGGCGCTGGGCTTTTCGCCGAGGCCCTGGCCCATGGTTTCGCCGGCAGAGGCCATGGTCTGGCCCTTCATGGCGCCGGTGACGGCCGAGTCCATCATGAGTTCGGCGAAGCGGCGGGTCGCTTTGTCGAGGCGCTCGATCGCCTGACGGATGATCTTGTAGTCGCCGCCCTTGATCGACGCCTTCACCTCTTCCTCGGCTGCGGCGATCTTATCGAGTTCGTTGAAGGAAAGCTGCTGCCAGGCGGGACTCTTCTTGCCCTTTTCGACGGCTTCGAGGATGGTGTTTGCTTCGTTCTTCGCTTCGATGGTCTGGCGCTCGGTGATGTCCTGCTCCGCATTGTCAAAAGAATCCAAGATCATGGTCTCCACTTGTTCGTCAGTCAGTCCGTAGGTAGGTTTGACGTCGATCTGCGCTTCGGTGCCGCTTCGCTGCTCACGCGCGCTGACTTTGAGGATGCCGTTGGCGTCGATGAGGAATTTGACCTCGATGCGCGGGAGGCCGGCAACCATCGGCGGGATGCCTTTGAGGTCAAAACGCGCGAGAGACCGGCAGTCTTTGGCGAGTTCGCGTTCGCCCTGGACGACGTGGATGGCGACGTTGGTCTGGCCGTCGACGCCGGTGGTGAAGTGCTCGGTGGCGCTGGCGGGGATGGTGGAATTCCTCTGGATAATTTTGGCGACGACGCCGCCGAGGGCTTCGATACCGAGAGAGAGCGGCGTGACGTCGAGGAGCAGCAGGTCTTCGGTGGCGAGCGAGCCGCCGGAGAGGATCTGCGCCTGGACGGCGGCGCCGAGAGCAACGACCTCGTCGGGGTTGAGGTCAGTATGAAGCTGCTTGCCGCGCTGGGCGGTTTGGAAGAGATCGGCGACGAGAGCGCGGACAGCCGGGATGCGGGTCGAGCCGCCGACCATGACGACTTCATCGATCTGCGCCGGTGCGAGGCCTGCATCCTTCAACGCTTGTTTGACAGGGCCGGCGGTGCGAGCGATGACGGGGGCGATGAGACCTTCGAACTGCTCGCGGGTGATCTCGCGGACGTAGTGTTTGCCGTCAGGGAGCGCGACGTTCAAGGTGGCTATGTCGCGGTCGGAGAGGGCGATCTTGGCGTCGATGACGGCCTTGCGGACGGCCTGGATGGCTTCGGCGTTGGCGCGAACGTCAATCCCCTCAATCCCACGGATGTCGTCGAGCGCGATCGCGATGAGGAGGTTGTCGATGTCGTCGCCGCCGAGATGGGTGTCGCCACCAGTCGCGATGACTTCGAAGATACCTTCGTGCAGCTTGAGGATGGAGATATCGAAGGTGCCGCCGCCGAAGTCGTAGACGGCGATGAGGCCATCTTTTTGCTTGTCGAGGCCGTAGGCGAGAGCCGCAGCGGTGGGCTCGTTGACGAGGCGCAGGACTTCCAGGCCGGCGATGCGGCCGGCATCCTTGGTGGCCTGGCGCTGTGCGTCGTTAAAGTACGCCGGGACGGTGATGACTGCTTTGTTGACCGGTGCTCCGAAGAAGCGCTCGGCGTTCTTTTTGAGCTGCTGGAGGACGTAGGCAGAGATCTCGGGTGGCGTCATGGTAAGGCCGCCGACGTTCAGTTTCAGGACCTCGCCAGGTTTTGCGCCTTCAGCTACTTTGAACGGGAAGAGCTTGAGCTCGTCCTGTATGTCTTCGAGGTCGCGACCCATGAGGCGCTTGGCCGAGTAGACGGCTGAGCCGGAGTCTTCCATCAGGGTGGCGCGGGCGGCGTTGCCGACTCTTACGCCGTCGTCGGTCCAGGCGACGACCGAAGGAACGAGGCGCTCGCCGTCTTCGCCGGGGATGACGACGGGGGTGTCGTCCTGCATGAAGGCGACGAGCGAGTTGGTGGTGCCCAGGTCGATTCCGACGACGATGCTGCGGGTTTCTGCCATAACTTTCAAATCCTCTGTGATTCGATGCTTTCCGAGCGTCAAGATGTCCACCTTCCATTGTCTTACAGGCGGCGCCTGATGAAGCGGAAGCGTACCGCAAGCCTTAAGCCGCGCTACCATATTTGAATGGCCAACCCATATGCTGCCCACCTGGGCGACCGCGATCCACGTGCCGTGCTTGCTGCCACTCCCGGCATGATTCACCAGGCGGTGTGCGCAATGACTCCTGAGCAGATTGAAGAGCCGATCGCGCCGGGCAGGTGGTCGCCGCGCCTGATTGTGGCGCATCTGGCGGACTGCGAGCTGGCACATAGCTGGCGGCTTCGTCAGGTGCTTGCGGCACCGGTCGCAGAGCCCAGGCAGCTCGAGCCGTTCGACCAGGATGCGTGGGCGCAGCACTACTCGGGGTATGACTTGCCGGCGGCGCTGGAGCTATTTCGCGCGGCTCGTGGATGGAACATCAAGCTGATTGGCACGCTGAGCCGGGCAGACCTGGAGCGTCAGTCGTATCATCCAGAGCGCGGCGCCCAGACGTTTTACAACATCCTGGAGATGATGGCGGGACACGACCTGAACCACGTGGTACAGCTTCAGCGGCTGGTCAATCCCACCGTTTAGTGGACGAGCGCCATGCGTTCCGCAGGAAGCCTCAGGGGGGCGGCTGACTGGTCGACCTCGCGCATCCGGTAGGTCACGCGCAGCATCACCATCAGCAGGCCAAACTCCGCTCCGTGAGCCCAGGCGGGATGCAGATGGGCAGCTTCCAGAAGGCGCTGTCCATAGAACAGGTAGGCGAGGAGTCCGAGAACGATCTTCGCCGAGCGTTCACGCCACATGCGCAGGGCGTAACAAAGCGGGAAGAGCAGGACGACTGCATCGTAAGGATGGTGCTTGAAGAGGCTGTAGCTCATGGTGGCCATCAGCGCCATCTGCCAGCGCACGGAGCCTGCGCCGGACCATTCTTCAGACCACGACCGGCGGTAGGCCGGTAGAGAGACGGCGGCACAGACCGACAGAGCAACCGCGAGCTCGATCGTGTCGCGAAGATCATTATTCAGCCAACGAAGCAGCGGCTCCAGGAGAGCCATGAGATTCTGGTCGCCCGGGCCCCAGGAATAACCCACCCTTGCCATGCGAAAGGGCTCCTTCGCCAGGACCACGAGCGCCTTTGGATCGTGGCCTCCGGTGATCCACCACCACACCAGCAGCAGCGAGCTGAGCGCGGGTACTACGCTCCAGAGGACAGCCCGCCAACCCCAGCGCAGCCATAGGAAGAGCAGCATCGGCGGCATGAAAGTGAACTTGCCGTACGCCAGCCCCGCGATCGCAGCACGAGCTCCATTCATCTGGAAGACCAGCAGGCCGAGGCACCAGAGCAGAAGCACGAGCAAGCCCTGCTGGCCGTTTCCGATGGTGGTGCGGGTGGGTGTCGCCATGAGGAGCAGGCACACGACGGTGACTACGCCTCTCCCGCGGATGCCGTAGAAACGCGATGCAAGGACGCCGCTTGCGATGGCGCACCCTACGTTGCAAATAGCCCATGCGGCTTTGGCTACGGCCAGCGGCATCACTCCGAAGGGCAACATCAGGAGATAGGTGATGGCGAGATAGTTCGGCACCTGCGACTGCACGAATCGATGCTGCTGATCGCCGCGAAGGTACTCGCCCCAGGGGTCGAGGTGGACTGCCAGGACGTGTGCGCCGCTCCACTGCATGTCCTGGCTGTTGTGGATGGCATTCCGCACTCCGGCGACGGTTGAGACGACTGCCAGCGCGATCAGCAGCAGGAAAATTCGGCGATAGATCTGCGCCCAGAACCGGCGCCGCGACAGCTCCGAGAGCGGCATAGCTGCAACATACGCCGCGGGTTTGCTAAAGCCTAGGCGAGGAGCTGTTTTCTTTTGAGTTGGTTTCCCATGATGGGAATTCCGACAGTTGCCTCGCGCTATTCGAGTGCGGCGTTTACGTCTCGCACCAGATTGCGCAGGTAGCTTCGCTTGTTAAGCAGTGTGACCATGGCGTCTCTTGCACTGGTCTTGCCTGGCTCATCGTTTGCGTCGACCGCCGAATCCCATCGACTCCACAAAGAATCCAGTTCGGACTGCGTCTCGGCCATCTTCGCGTCAAAGCCTTTCGCTGCGGCCTCAAGATCGCGGCGCGTGTCGGGATCGGCTTCGTCGCCGAAGTCTTTGGCTGCTTTCATTTCCATCAACTGCATATTGAGCTCGAAGACTTCTTCGAGCAGCTCGGGGGGGATGAGCTGCTTCTTTTCGACGCCGGAGGTTCGCGCCGCTTCGGTTGCGGTCTTCGACTGCTCTTCGAGTTCGACGCCTTCAAGCGAGAGCAGGTATTGGGTCCTGAGGATCGGATCTTTCAGGGTGCGATAGGCGTCGTTGAGGCGCGAACTTGCGGCGAGCGCGGCTTCCTGCTCTGCTGCAGGCTTGGCGGCGAAGCGGTCCGGGTGCAGCTTGCGGGATTGGGCGTAGAAGACCTTTTCCAGTTGGACGGTATCCACTTGCAGGTGCCTGGGTAAGGAAAAGACAGTGAAGAAATCCATCGTTTAAGAATACGCGCAGCGTCGACGCGCCACGAAGTGGTCGCTGCCCGCGATCAGGGGCATCTGTCTTTTGTATCCCCAATGTAAGAAGAGGCGTCAAACCACATGTGGAATATAAAACTCTCGGCAACACCGGCCTCCTCGTCTCCACGCTTTGCCTTGGCACGATGACGTTTCATGGCGGCTCCGGCTTCTGGACGAAGGTGGGAACGGTTAACCAGGATGGCGCGGACGACCTGATCCGCATGTCGCTCGACGCGGGAATCAACTTCTTCGATACGGCGGACGTTTACTCCGAGGGCGAGAGCGAAAAGACACTGGGGCAGTCTTTGAAGAACCTCAAAATTCCGCGCAAGGACGTGATCATCGCATCGAAGGTCTATGGCCGGACGGGTCCCGGGCGAAACGATGTCGGGGCGTCGCGTGGACACATCATGGATGCAGTCGAGGCCTCGCTAACTCGGCTGCAGACCGACCACATCGACCTTTATCAGATTCATGGGAACGATGCGGTTACACCGATTGAAGAGACGCTGCGTGCGCTCGACACGCTGGTGCAGCAGGGCAAGGTGCGGTACATCGGAGTATCGAACTGGCTGGCGTGGAAGATCGCGAAGGCACTGACGGTTTCGGAGTGGAAGGGTCTGGCGAAGTTCGACACGCTGCAGGCTTATTACTCGATTGCCGGGCGGGATCTTGAACGGGACATCATCCCTTTGCTCGAAGCAGAGAAGACAGGGCTGCTGGTCTGGAGTCCGCTTGCGGGTGGACTGCTTTCGGGTAAATTTTCGCGCGAAAATCAGAAACCTGAAGGGACCCGGCGTGCGGAGTTTGACTTTCCGCTGGTCGACAAGGAACGGACCTGGAAGATTCTCGATGCGATAAAGCCGATCGCAGAAGCGCATGGCTGCTCGGCGGCGCGCGTGTCGCTGGCGTGGTTGCTGGCAAAGCCAGTGGTGACCTCGGTGATCATCGGGGCCAAGCGGCGGGATCAGCTCACGGATAATCTGGCCGCGGTGGATGTGAAGCTCACGGATGAAGAGATCAAGACACTGGATACGGTGAGCGCGCTGCCGCCGGAGTATCCGGGGTGGATGCTGCCGTTTCAAGGGGCAAGCCGCTTGAAGGATGTGCCGCGGCCTTCGTGAGGTTTGGCCTTCTCAAGAGCTGTCAGCAAGATGAAGGTGTTCTGGTCACACTTCTGAACTTGCGCAGCTCTACCGAGCAAACGTTACTCATCCGCGTTGGCCCGTAAACCGACTGAGCGGCTCTGCGCGTCATTGATTGACGTCCCCATGTTGCCTCAAGAGTCAAGCGGTAGCTGACAGGAATAACTTAGGCGCGCGGCTTGGCTCCCATGGTGAACTCGATCGTTGCACCTGCTGTGACCATGGCGTGTGTGATGAAAATCTCGCGATGGTCTGTGCCGTTCGCTGTGACCTTTTGGACGTACACGTTGTCAGCTGAGTTCCCTTTGCTGACGACCTTGAGGGGTGCGCCGCGCTCCGGGGTGAGGACGACCTGGTCCCATAGCGGGCTGCCGAGGATGTACTCCGGTTTGCCGGGGCAGAATGGATAGAACCCGCACGAGCTGAGGACGTACCAGGCAGCCATGGAGCCGGTATCTTCGTCGCCTGCGAAGGTATTTGGCGTGTAGAGATCGGCGAGGACGCGGCGGACCCAGAACTGGGTGCGATCCGGACGGCCGGCAATGGTGAACAGGTAGAGGACGTGATGCACGGGCTGGTTGCTGTGGGCGTATTGGCCGAAGTCGACGGCAGCCATCTCGGACATCTCGTGGATCTCGGACTTGTAGACGCCGACCTTAAACGCGGGGGCCATCGTACACATGATTTCAAGCTGCTCGACGACGTAGTCCGGGCCACCCATTGCCTTGATCAACTCTTCGGGAGCGTGGGGGACATCCCAGCGATGTTGCCAGGCTGCACCCTCCACGTAGGGATTGCCCCACTGGATGGGGTCGAAGGGTGTCAGCCAGGAGCCGTCGGAGTTCTTGCCGCGGAGGAACTTCACCTGGGGGTCATAGAGATGCTTCCAGTTATTCGCACGCTCGGCGAACATCCTGGCGTCGTCGGTCTTGCCGAGGGCTTTGGCGACCTGGCCGATGCAGAAGTCACCGTAGGCCGAGTCGACGGTCTCCGCAGCCGACTGATCGACCTTGTCTGCGGGAGCGTAACCGAGCTTGAGGTACTGCTCGATGCCCTGGCGGCCGTAGCCCTTGACCGGGTCGCCGACGGTGGTTGCGTGGCGCTTCAGGCCAGCATAAGCTCCGACGAGATCGAAGCCGGTGATGCCTTTGCAGGCGGCGTCGCCGAAGACGGAGTCGATGAGGCTGCCGGTCATGCAGGCGCGGTAGCCGGGAGCAGGAAACTGCGGTAGCCAGCCGCCTTCTTTTGCAGCATTCACCCAGGCCTGGAGGATCTCGGCGAGGCGATCCTGAAAGAGCACGGACATCATCGGATACCAGGCGCGGTAGACGTCCCAGTAGCCGTGGTCGGCGTACATGACCCCGGGTTCGACGCGCCCGTTGTAGGCGCTGTAGTGGATGTTCTTGCCGTCAGTTTCGACCTCATGAAAAGTCCGCGGGAAGAGCAGCGTGCGATACATGCAGGAGTAGAAAGTGCTGCGCTGTTGGACCGTTCCGCCTTGCACCCGCGCGCGGCCGAGGTGGCTTTCCCATGCGGCCATGGCCTTTTCCTGGATGACCGGAAGGGCTTGCTTTCCGATCTCCTGATCGAGGTTGCGGATGCTCTGCTCAGCGGATATGAAGGAGGTCCCGATGCGGATCGAAACGGGTTGACCAACCTTCGCGTGGTAGCGGAGGACTGCGAGGCGGCGCGTCTTCGCCTCTTTCACGTCGAGGCCGAGGATCGCAGAGCTCGTGCCGTCGTCGATGCGCACGGCGTACCAGGTTTTAAAGCCCGCAGGTGTACCGCCGGAGGTGTCCGTCGAGATGCCGACAACGGTTCCGGATGCCTGGTCGTAGGTTGCTCCGGAGCCTTCGCCTGGGAGATCGATCAACAGCGAGGCTTCGTCGCTCTCAAGGCTGTCGAAGGTCACCTGCATCAAGGCGCAGCGCGTCGTCGGGACGAGCTCGACGTCGACGAAGTAGCGCTCCAGCCGTATCTTCATCTCGTAGGGCGAAAGCTTGGAGTGTGCCGGGCGCCAGGATGCCGAGCGGCTACCGGGCTCGAGATTGATGTTGCCCTGGAAGGGCAGGAAGGTCGCCTGGCCGTAGTCGCCGAGCCATGGGCTGAGTTGGTGAGTGCTCCGAAAACCAAGCAGACGGCGATCTTCGGGGTGGAAGAACCACGGCTCGCGGTCGGTGCTTTGCAGCGTCCAGTGCGCCATGCCGAAGGGCATCGCGACGATGGGCAACGTGTTGCCGCGCGAAAAAATTCCAGTGGAGTTGGTGCCTTGCAGGATGTTGACGAGGTCCGCAAGCGAGAGAGTCTCAGCCTCGGATGTGTGAGCAGGAACGCC
Organism: uncultured Granulicella sp.; assembly: GCA_963693075.2. Lineage (GTDB taxonomy): Bacteria > Acidobacteriota > Terriglobia > Terriglobales > Acidobacteriaceae > Edaphobacter. Next base: position 256,114 of record CAXMMP010000002.1, read on the forward strand.
CTCGGGTGAGGGCTCCGCTAAGGCAGCTTGCAAAGGGAGTGAAAACGTTACCAGGCCCGCTGAGGCTGACTTCAAGAACGTGCGACGATTGGCGCTCATTCAGTTATTCTGCGCTATCAGGGCGCAGGCCGCCACCTACCGCTATGCGGAAAAGCTGCTGCCACATCCACAGCTCTTCGTGGAGTTCGGGTTGATGAAGTTGAACCCCTGTCGCATCAACGTCTCTTCGAAATCCAGCACCATGCCGGCGAGGTAGAGGAAACTCTTCGGATCGACGAAGATTCTTACGGGCTGAGCGCCGGATGGGTCGTTCGGGGTTTCAACTCCTTCGCCGAAGAGGAACGTGCGATCGCGCTCGCGGGGCTTACTGTCGAAGCGAATGTTATAGCTCAGGCCCGAACAGCCGCCGCCCGTAATGCCGACGCGCAGCCCGCCATCAACGGGCGAGATGCCTTCTTTGGCCATCGCCACGCGAATGCGCTTCAACGCGTTCTTCGTGATCTCAATCGCCTGCTTCGCTCGCGGCGCTTGACCTTCGGCCGAGAGCAGGATCATCCCTGCCAATGGGTCTTTAGGTCCGGCTGCGACGGCGTGTTGCGCGTCGCGTTCTGCCGCGGTTTGTAATGTCACCATTGCCATGCTGCGAGGTCCTTTCAAACAGCCAAAAGCGGCCCAGCCTCAAGCCGGGCCGCCCCGCCAGTCACCAGATTTAGTGAGCCGCTGCGACTGCCGCGCCTTCAGTTTCAGAGACGTGATTCTTCTTCTTCCAGTCGCCGATCGCGGCGCGAATCGCATCTTCCGCGAGCACGGAGCAGTGAATCTTCACCGGCGGGAGTGCAAGCTCTTTGACGATGTCGGTGTTCGAGATCTGGAGCGCCTCGGCGACCGTCTTGCCTTTGACCCACTCAGTGGCGAGCGAGCTCGAAGCGATGGCCGAACCACAGCCAAAGGTCTTGAACTTCGCGTCCTCGATCACCTGGGTCTCGGGGTTCACGCGGATCTGGAGGCGCATGACGTCGCCGCACTCCGGCGCGCCGACGAGGCCGGTGCCGACTTCATCCGAGCCCTTGTCCAACTGCCCAACGTTCCGAGGATTGCTGTAGTGATCCACTACCTTATCGCTGTATGCCATGTCCGTTTTCTCCTAAGCCTATGTGTTCGATGATACGGCGGCCCGTTCGGGTTCGCCGGGAAATTTCTGCAAAGCTAACTGCGCTTCTCAAGTCCGTCCATCCGGGCTTCCAGCTTGCCGGTGAGATGGTAAAACTGCCGGAGATCGGCGTCGATGCGCCCGAGATGATCCTCAACTTTGCTGAAACGGCCATTCACTTCACTGCGAAAGTCCTTTAGCTCGGCACGAATATCCTTCGCGTCACTTCGCCCAAACATGATGCCGGCCAGAATAGCAAGGAGCGGGACCCCGACGATCAAAACATCGTGCATGTCAACCTCCGTTATCCCAAACTCTACGCCAACTCTTAGTGCGCAGCCCACTCAATCTTGCTCAGGTCGATTCCTTCTTTCACCATCTCGTACAGCGGGCTCATCTCGCGCAGGTGCTTGACGACGTCGATCACCTTGTCTGAGACATAGTCCACTTCCGCCTTGTTGTTGAAGCGACCGAGGCCGAAGCGGATGCTCGAGTGGGCGACATCATCGCCCAGGCCGAGGGCCTTCAGCACATAGGATGGCTCGAGCGTCGCCGACGTGCAGGCAGAACCGGATGAAACCGCAATGTCGTTGATGCCCATCAGGAGCGACTCGCCTTCAACATGGACGAAGCTCATGTTGAGGTTTCCGGGCAGGTGGTGATCCATGTTGCCATTGACGTGAACGTAGTCCAGCGCGTTCTCGAACTTCGTCTTCAGGTAGTCGCGCAGGTCCTGCTGGCGCTTGCCCTCGGCTTCCATCTCCGCACCGGCGATCTCGCAGGCCGCACCCAGGCCGACGATGCCCGGAACATTGAGCGTGCCTGAACGCATGCCGCGCTCGTGGCCGCCGCCATTGATCTGCTCCGTGATCTGCACGCGCGGGTTGCGACGGCGAACGTACAGCGCGCCGACGCCCTTCGGGCCATAGATCTTGTGAGCGGTCAGTGAGAGCACATCGATGTTCATGGTCTGCACGTTGACTGGAATCTTGCCGACGGCCTGCACCGCATCCGTGTGGAAGATCACGCCCTTCTCGTGGCAAAGCTTGCCAATCTCTTCGACAGGCTGGACCACGCCGATCTCGTTATTGGCGAACATGATGGTGACGAGGATGGTCTTCTCGGTCATCGCCGCCTTCAGCTTCTCCATCGAGACAAGTCCGTCGGTCTCGACCGGCAGGTAGGTCACCTCGTAGCCCTGGCGCTCGAGCTTTTTGCAGGTGTCCAGCACGGCCTTGTGCTCCGTCACCTGGGTGATGATGTGGTTGCCGCGCTCCTTATACATCTCGGCGATGCCCTTGATCGCGAGGTTGTTCGACTCCGTCGCGCCCGAGGTGAAGATGATCTCTTTCGGCGTGCAGCCGATCAGCTTCGCGATCTGCTCGCGCGCCTTGTCGACAGCCTGCTCGGCCTCCCAGCCAAACTGGTGGTTGCGGCTCGCGGCGTTGCCAAAAACTTTACCGAAGTACGGCAACATGGCGTCGAGCACGCGCGGATCCATCGGCGTCGTCGCGTGATTATCCATGTAGATCGGAAGCTGCACACCCTCGGGCAACGGCTCGTTCGATTCGGTGATGATGACCCCGTTGTGGGTCATGGTTGAACTGGTTTCCATCCGCTCTGCAGTTGCTTCATTCATCGTGTTGGCTCCCTGGATCTGTGTTCCTGAACTTTATGGGCAGCTTTGGCTGCGGTTACATCGCGATCGAGACTAATCCGCCGCCGACCATCGCTGCGTTTCCTTCGGCGTCCGAGACTTCAATCAAATCGGAGATGCGAATCGCGCTCAGCAGGTCTTTGATGGAATCGTTCACCTTCCGCAGTGGTTCTTTGATGGTGCAATGGCCCGCTAGGTCGCAAGCTCCGTGAATCGTAATGCAACTTGTGATGAAGAGCGGCCCGTCGATCGCACGAATCACCTCGAAGGCCGAGATCTCGCTGGACGGCCGTGAAAGCGCGTAACCACCATTCGTCCCCGCATGGCTTACGAGCAGCCCGGCGCGGGCCAGCGTCTGCAGGATCTTCGCCAGCAACTGCGGAGGAATATGGTACGCGTCGGCAATCTCTTTCGCCGACTGAGCGAAGACGCCCTTGGCCGACGACGCGGCGGGGCTCTCGGCCTGCTCGGCGAGGTACTTGAGCGCCATCAACCCGTAATCGGCCTTCTTGGTAAGACGCAGCATGGACGCCAGATCTCCGGCTGGAAATGGGACTATCCCAGTCCTACATAGTGTACGACCCGGATTCCCCTGGCGCAACCGGGGCTTACGCTTTGCTATGCTTTACGGCGCGACTCCGGCCTCGATGGGTGTCGAGACCCGGCGAATGACGATCCACGCGTACTGCGCGGCGCTCAAAGGAGCCAGGACCGCGATCAAGCGCAGCAGATAGTAGTTCATCCAGGGAAGGTGAGGGACGCGCCACACCTGGTTTGCCATGACTCCGACAACCGCGACGATCTGGACGAAGGTGTTGGCTTTGCCGAAGAGCGATGGGCGAAAGTCGCGCAGGGCGTTGGTCATGAAAAGCAACGTCGAGATGAGGAGAATTCCGAGGTCGCGGCTGAAGACCAGCACCGTGACGTAGCGGGGGATCAGACCAACATGCGTCAGCGTAAGGAACAGAGTGGAAAGGAGCAGTTTGTCGGCGATCGGGTCGAGATACTGGCCGAGCCGGGTGTGCTGATGCAGCCAGCGGGCAAGCAGACCATCGAAGCCGTCGGTTACGCCGGCCAGCATCATCAGCGAGAACGCGATGGTCCAGTTGCCGTCAAGGATCAGGATGACAAGAAACGGCAGCGCGAACAGGCGCAGCATCGTGAGCATGTTGGGCGCGGCAGCGAATTGACTCAGGATAGGCAAGAATAGGCTGACTTTATGGGGTTAGAAGGAACAGTCAACATGGTAGCGCAGGTCACTGCTCCGCTAGCTCTGAGGTGGTACCTGATTCGAGGCGAAAGTGGTATCGCCTCCCCCAATCCAGTTGCATAACCTTCTTTACGAAAGCGAGAGCGCTCGTTTGAGGGCCTCGGCGACGGCTATCTCCGTCTGCTCCGTGCGTCCAGCGCACTCCACGCCTTCACACTTTCTTCCCCACGGGCCCGAACATCGCAGGTTATGTTGCATCCCGAGGAGACCACCATGCACGAACATCCATCCGCTTCTCTTCTGGCCTTTCCGGCGCCCATCGACGAGATGGCTCTCGCCACGGAAGAAGCGCGTGCCACGCTGCAACTGTTCCTCGACGCGTTTACCGCGCCGAAGCCGAACCAGTCTGGCTTTCACCTGAAGGTGCGCTTCGAGGTGGATGGCATGACGGAAACCGTCTGGCTGACTGCGCTAGCAAGCCTCACCGACTCGCGTCGGCGACCGAATGGCGTGCTTGCCAACGAAGGCCGGCTCGCAGGCTTCACCTTCGGCAAGCGCGTCGGCTTTCTACTGAATCAGGTGACGGACTGGACCTACATGGAGGACGGACAGATGGTGGGCGGTTACACGACGAAGGCGCTGTTGAAGATGCGAGCCCGGACGTCCACGGTCGGTTCGCTGCACACGTTCCTGCGTCCCAAACGAATGGACCAGGCCCGGCGCTTCAGCTAAGCGACAAAGGTTTCCAGTTGCCGCAAAACCGAATCCCCGGTACACTGATGAGACGCACTGCAGGCGCGTAGCTCAGTTGGTTAGAGCGCTACCTTGACACGGTAGAGGTCAGCGGTTCGAATCCGCTCGTGCCTACCACTTGCCCCGGACTTCAAGAAGTCGAAGTGGCAGGCCTCTGCGAACAAATTCAGGAGCACCAAAGCAATGGCAGCTAAATGTGAACTCTGCGGCAAAGGCCCGCAGTCCGGAAATAACGTCTCGCACGCAAACAACAAGACCCGCCGCCGCTGGTCCGTCAACCTTCAGCCGGTGAAGGCAAAGGTCGAGGGCTCCTCGAACTCAAAGCGCATGCGCGTCTGCACCAGCTGCATCAAGGGCGGAAAGATCGTCAAGGGTTAGCTTCTAACTCAGAGTCAAAATGTTGAAGCCCCGACTGCTCGCACAGTCGGGGCTTTTCGTGTTTCTCATTGGTCTGCTGCACTTTGTGAAAGCTAGCTTTTCTCAAACTGCAGCGAAGCCGAGTTGATGCAAAACCGCTCGCCTGTCGGCTTTGGGCCATCCGGGAAGACATGTCCCAGGTGTGCGCCGCACGTGCCGCAGGTCGCTTCGACCCGCCGCATCCCGTAACTACGGTCTTCATGCTCGACCACTGCATTGGGCGAAACTGGCTTATAAAAGCTCGGCCAGCCGGAGCCGGACTCGAACTTCGTCTCCGAGCTGAAGAGCGGGGCGTTGCAGGCTCCGCAGTGGTACATGCCGTCGTCGTGATTGTTGACCAGAGCGCCGGTAAAGGCGCGCTCGGTTCCCTTCTCGAACATGACGTGAAATTGTTCCGGAGTCAGCTCTTTGCGCCACTCTTCCATCGATTTCTGAACCTTCGGTGTTACCTGTGCCTCTGCCATCGCGAATCTCCTGGAGATTAGATGCGCCACGAAGCGCGAAGCGTCCTCACCCCAGGAAGTGGTGCGACTCCTGGCGTGAGAACGCTTCTCCGTTTGGCTTTAGTGACCCGACATCATGTCGTTCATCTTCTCGACAAACGCAAACTCATCCGGTCCGGCATTATTCCGCAGCATCAAAACCCTCTGCACCAGGATCTCGTCCGAATCGCCCTTCAAACCTTCGAACGTCTCGTGGATGAAGTCGTCCAGAGGCATCGCGCGTGGGTCATTCTTCTGAGCTTCCCCGCCAAGCTCCGTCTGCACGTATGGCGGCGCGATCTCGAGAACCTTTACCTTCGTGTCCTTCAGCTTGTACCGCAGCGACAGCGTCAGGCTGTGCAGCGCGGCCTTGGTCGACGAATAAACTGCCATCGAAGCCAGCGGCGTAAAGGCCAGGCCCGAGGTTACATTGATGATCGCGGCGTTCCCCTGCTGCTTCAGCACCGGCAGCAACGCTGAGGTAACGCGCAGAGGCCCGTACACGTTGGTTTCAATGGTCGAAGCGATCAGCTCGTCGTCGACCTCGCCTGAGAGATCGTCTGGCTTTGCAATTCCCGAATTGTTGATCAGCACATTCAACGCAGGAAACTCTTCCGTCAGGTGCTTGGCCACGGCGGCGATGCTCTCGCGGCTCGTCACATCCAGCTCGACCGACTTCATCCCCGGATTTGCTGCCGTCACCTCGTCCAGCAACGCTTTGCGTCGTCCGGAGATGATGACCGTATTCCCAGCCTTGTAAAAAGCCTCTGCCAATCCGCGACCAATGCCCGAACCGCCACCGGTAATAAAGACTGTGTTTCCTGTAATCTTCATGCGCAATTCTCCTCGTATTCGTTCCCAACAGAAGATGACGCGACCCTGGCAACCGACTCATAAACATCGGCACCTAGACCGGCTGCCCGGTCTTCCTGTGCCGAATCAGGGCGTCAATATGGATGACGAGGGCGATGGACGCTCCCAACGCGGTGCAGACAGCTCGGCGATGCGCAATCTCGGGGCCTGGAAGGGAGTTCAAGCCGAGCAGGAAGACGATATACGAGGTCAGAAACAGGCTGTAGAGTGCGTAATTCACCTGGATGGTGGCGAAACCCCAGTAAGCGAAGAACGTCGCCAGCGTTGCCAGCCACCAGTTCCCCATGTGCCAGTGTGAGATCGCCAGAGTGGCGACAGTTGCGCCGGCGAGCGTGCCGCCGACCCGTGCCACACCGCGGCTTAGGGTTTCGAAGAACGCGGGCTTCTGTACCAGCAGCGCGGTCATCGGGATCCAGTAGCCCGACAATATTCCCCATCGCCGATAGACCTCTGAGGCGATCGTCACCGTCAACAGCAGGCGAATCGCATAGACCGTGGCAGCGGAACGCTCGGGAGCCGGGAGTGCTTGTTCGATCTCCCGCAACCGCAGCAGGAACTCGCGTCGTTGGTCGACGAGCGAAGAGTAGACGGTGCGGGGAATCGCCAGCAGATCCCTTTGCAGTTCGGATGAGGCGAAGGCCGAAGCTTGTCATCACCATCTGTACGGTTCCGCCGGCAAGAATCAGTGCAGCGCGTTGGAACGCAAGCTTCGGACCCGAAGGAAAGGCGGACGCGACAAACAGGGAGATGGCCGCCTGCTGTCCGACCCAGGCGACACCGCTCGCGCGCACCGTCAGGAAGCCGTAGATGGCAGCAGCAATCGCCGATGCCACGATGAGCGAATAGCCGCGATGACCGACCAGAGTTCCTGCCAGCGTCGCGACTGCCATCGAGAGCGCAGCCAGAATCATGGGCATGACGCGCGAATCGGAGATGCGCTGGTTGGCACCAAAACCAATCGTCAGTGCGCCGCCCCCGGCGATCAGGCCGCCGCCGGGATGGCCGAGTCCGACGCCGAGATACAGGCATAACCCCACCGCCGCCGCGCTGACTGCGGGGAGTCGAAGGTCCATTACCGACCAGTTGAAGGTGTAGAGATCCGCCAGGAAGTGAGGCGGCCTCACCGTCCCAGGCTTCGCGCCAACTGCCTGCACGTCGGAAGAAGTCACCACGTCTTTCAGCATAGCTGGTTGCGGAACGTCGCCCGCCGCTACCCGGCGCAGACACGTTTTCGAGAAATATCGGACAATAGAGAGTGTTGAAAAGAGTGCAGAATTACGAGGCTGTCCAATAGTGCCGATTTCCAGTTCGATCCCAACGCTTTCGCCTCATGCAAGGCTTCATCCCGTGCTCCCGCCGTTTGCGCTGCTGGCGTTGACGTGCGCGCTTTCTATCTCGCTTTCCGGCTGCAAGCACGCGCCGGCGGCCGACGTCGTTGCCACGGTCAACGGCCATCCCATCATGCGTGCCGACGTCGAGCGCTCCTACAATGAGCAGCTTGGCGATCCGCAGCCGACAGAGAAGCCTTCGGACGAGCAGGCGAATTCGCTCCGCCTCGGCCTCCTCCGTTCCCTTATCGATGACGAGATCGTCGAACAGCGCGCCGGCAAGATGAACCTCACCGCAACCCCTGAGGAAGTCGACGCGAAGCTCGCCGAGTTCAAGGCGCCGTACACCGAAGAGCAGTTCCAGCAGCGGCTTACCGAGCGTCATCTGTCAGTCGACGACCTGAAGCGGGATCTGCGGCGTTCGCTCACCATCAACAAGCTGCTGAATAAAGAGATCAACTCAAAAATCACGGTCTCCGACGCGGACATCACCAGCTACTTCAATTCGCATAAGGCCGAGTTCAACAACATCGACACCCAGTACCACATCGCCCAAATCCTCGTGACCAACTCGCTCCCGCCGCAGAACAACGGCCCGGTCAACCTGCAGGGCTCGAAGGCGACCAACGACGACGAGGCGCGCAAGAAGATCCAGGCACTCAAGAACCGCGTCGATTCCGGCGAGGACTTTGGGTCGCTCGCAATGAACTTCTCAGAAAACTCCCAGAACTCCTCCTCCGGTGGTGACATGGGCACCGTCTCCGAAGCCACGCTGAAGCAAAGCCCCGCGTTCTTTGAAGCGCTTTCGAAACTGAAGCCCGGCCAGGCCACCGACATCATGCCCTTCCCCGATCCCACCGACCCGCACAAGATCGGCGGCTACGCCATCTTCCAGCTCATTGCCAAAGAGCCCGCCGGCCAGCACGATGTCTCAGAGCCCCAGGTCCAGCAGCGCATTCGGCAGGGACTTCACGATGCACGCTCGCAGCTTTTGAAGAGCGCCTATCTGGAGATGTTGCGCGATCAGGCGAAGGTAGAGAACTACTTCGCGGAACAAATTTTCAAGGCCGACGCCCACTAAAGTAGTCCACGATCAGATGCCTCGACCGATTTACTGATGGCTCACGGGCAGCGTCACTCGATCCACAAGGGCTACGCAACCGCTTTCTTCAGCGCGTTCGCACGTTTACGAGCAAAGTGCTCCTTCACCTGTGCGTTTGGAATCGCTGGATGCGGGTCTTCCAGGGCCTCATGAACTTTATCCCGAAACCACGTGTCATGCGCGTCGGCATTTACCGCCAGCGGAAACGGTAGGGCTCCTTCGTTCGCCGTGCGCATTAAATGGATGCGTAAGGCGTGCGAGACCGTCATTCCCATCGCTCCTAAAACCGCCGATGCTTTTTCCTTGATCTCTGGATCGATTCGAGTTTGCACCAATGCATTTGCCGACCTAAGAGACTCCGTGAGAACAAGGGGAGTGCAATACATCTGCATGACAATCGACGGATGTTCTTAGGTCTGCGATATGCGGGACGCACCGCCTCTTCCGCAGAACCTAGTCCTTCTTAGCCTCAGCCTTCACCCCACCCCTTGGACGCCGCAGGAGCGCATAGACAAACTCGCCATCGCCAACGTGCCGCGTGAAGATCTGCTGAACTTCGTATCCTAGTTTCGCTTCGATCTCCAGCAGCAGGTCTGCGCCGCTGGTTTTGTCGAGATGATCTGTCAGATGTAGTACCTTGTATTCAAAGTCAGAGGGCGCCATCCCCGCAGTCTACCAGCGGCATCACCCAAAAGCCTCCCCGCAGAGCATGCCTGCGAAGTATTGTCTTCTTATACCTCGTTGAATCAGCTTTTTGCGCAGCGACGGAACTAATCGGTCCACTATCCCCCGAACGGGGAATTCCATCCCCCATTTGGGTGATGGCGAACGAAAACGGTGGTAGCTACCTTCGTGTCTGGGCCCGTTGTGGTAGACGTGTCCCGCCGCGCCCGGGCCGTCTACCGCTCCGACCCACTGAGCGAGCTAACAGCCTATGTCCAACCATCTTGAACGAGCGTGTCGGACTACAGGCTTTCTTTTCCTGCTCGGACTGCCAGCCCTCAAAGCGCAGCTTCCCACCTACTCGCCGTCCGAGCATCCGCCGGACCCTACCTGCCCGATCGCCGACGGGCCGCCGTCCGACCGCACCTACAACATCCGCAAGCGTGCGTTCGACGCCATCGACGCGCTGAACTCCGCCGTCGCGCGTCATCTGATGCGCTGCGCAATCGATAACGACCCCACCGACAAGATCGCGCTGCGCCAGGAAGTCTACCTCGACCTCGACGCCGGCGACGGACCCGGAGCCATCGGCGATATCGACGCACTGCGAGGCCTCGGTGCTTCGGACGCTCAGCTTGAGGCGCAAGAAGGCTATATCTACGCGGAAAAGAAAAACTATCCGCAGGCGAAGGCTGCCTTCCGCCGAGCGATCGAGACCGGCGACCCGGACATTCGTTTTCAGTCGTTCCAGGCGCTCCGGAACATCGGTGCCGAGGCTCCGGCACGTTCGCTCGACCTCGAAATCGACTCGGAATATCTGTACCGCTTCGATGACGGAATCGTCGACGCGACCGCACGCTTTTACCAGCGGCTCGGCAAGGAATCACCGATCCAGGGCTATCTCAACCTTCGCCTGCTGCGCGATACCGCATCCGACGTCGGTCCGTTGCCGCAGATCATCGACGACAACGCCTTTCTGATGGGCGTCGGCCTGCAGTTCCAGCCGCACGACGCTCACTTTGCCATCAACGCGGAAGCCAATGAAGCGTATGCGTTTTATGCCGGCGGTAACCACACCGCGGTCTTGATCCCGGACTTTCGGGCGACGCTCGGCTACTACAACGTCTTCCGTCCGCATGACGGCAGCAAACTATCGCAGCGTTTCAGCTTCGAGGCCAACGGATCAGTCGGCTTCTACTCGCGCTACCAGAAGGACATGATCGCGTACCTGCAGCCGCAGGAGACCTACGACGTTGTCAGATCCGGCCCCATCCACGTCGCTCCCTATCTCCAGGAGAGCTTCGCCTTCGACACCAACCAGCAGTACTACAACAACATCGCGGAAGTAATCCCCGGCGTGCAGTTCGTGCTGAAGCATGTGCCCGGAATTGCTCTGCGCACGGAGTACGTCCGCGGGTACTATCTGCCCTTCCACACCAACTCGCCCAACCCCTACGGCGCCATTTACAACGACTTCCGATTTCGCCTGCTCTACTCCAAAACTCTCCCGCTGGGAAAGAGAGGCGAGTAGCGCATGTTCATGATCGACCTCGAATGGTTCCTCGCCATCATCTATTGCCTTGGCGGGCTGAACGATCTCTTCCTCGACCTCGTCTTCTACATCAAGCCGCTGCGCCGGTTCGTCGCGCAGGGCCGCGAGAACCCGCGCTGCGAAGAGTGGGAGCTACACTCCGTACCCGAAAAAGCCGTCGCCATCCTCATCCCTGCCTGGGATGAATCCGCCGTGATCGGCGCGATGCTCGAGTCCACCTGCGACCGCCTCGACTACGCCAACTACGATATCTTCGTCGGCACCTATCCCAACGATGAAGCGACCCAGTTTGAGGTCGCTCGCGCCGCCTTCGATCGCCCACGCATCCATCGCGTCGTCTGCCCCAACCCCGGCCCAACCAGCAAGGCAGACTGCCTCAACTGGGTCGTCGAAGCCATCAAGTTGAAGGAAACCGAGACCAACAAGCGCTACGAGATCTTCGTCCTTGAAGACGCCGAAGATGTCGTCCACCCGCTCACCTTGAAGGTCTTCAACCGGTTCATTCCTGAGTACGACCTCATCCAGCTTCCGGTCATCCCATACGAGCGATCGCTCCACCAGGTCACCGGCAACACCTATCTCGATGAGTTTGCCGAGACGCACTTGAAGGGCCTCACCTCACGCCTCGCGGTGGGTGGCATGGTCCCGTCAGCTGGCGTCGGCACCGGCTTCAGCCGCGCTGCCTGCGACGAACTCGCGGAGCAGACCAGCCACGTGCTCTTCCCGCCCGTCTCGCTTACCGAAGATTACGATTTTTCATTCCGGCTCTTCCGCAACCAACGAAAATCCGGCCTCGCCGAGGTTTGGGTCGACCGCACCGACGCCCGCCAGCGCCACGTGAAAGAGCTCGTCGCGATCCGCGAGTTCTTCCCTGCCACCTTTGGCGACGCCGTTCGCCAGAAACAGCGCTGGCTGCTCGGCATTACCTTCCAGGGAGCTCAAAAACTCGGCTGGGGAACCGGGTGGCGCGAGCGCTACATGCTGCTCCGCGACCGTATCGGCGTTGCCACCGCGTTCTTCAATCTCGTCGCGCTCTTCATCTTCTTCCGCCTCGGCGAGTTGATGCTGGAGGCCCGCTTTCACGGTCTGCCCTGGACGGCCAAACTTCCGCCCTACCATCCCAGCGACGCACTCGCCCTGCTGATCGACGTCAACGTTCTCCTCTTGATGAACCGAGTCTTCCAGCGCGCCGCCTTTGTCGCACGCGTCGCCCGTGCCCGCCAGATTCTCGGAACGCCCTTTCGCATGCTCTGGGGCAACGTCATCGACTTCTACTGCGCCGTCCATGCGGTCCGGCGGTTTACTCACTCCGAGTATTCCGGCAAGCCGCTGAAGTGGCTCAAGACCGCGCACGAGTTTCCCAACGTCGAGACGCTCCTGCAGCGCCATCGTCCGCTGGGCGACATCCTCCTCGAACGCCGCATCATCACGCCCGATCAGCTTCGCGAAGGGCTCGCCCTGCAAACCAAGCCTTCCTTCCGTGACCGCTATCTGGGAGAGATCCTCGTCGCCATGCCGGTGATGACCCAGGACCAGCTTCTGGAAGCGCTGAGCATCCAGACTCGCACCAAAATCAGCCTTCGCGACGATGTCCGCGAGCTGGCACGGGAAGACTCGGTCGCCATCCCGCTCACCATCAATCAGGTAGTCAAGCCGCAGCCCGAGGTCGCCACCCAGCCCGGCCGCATCTCGACGCCATCCTTCTTCCCGAGCCAGCTCACCCCGGCGCCCGCCCCCGGCAACATTCCGCTCAGCCTCGCCGGCGACCCCAGGGCACGGTTCCACCGGCCAAACCCACGCGAGGTCCGCTCGTTCAACTTCTCGGCAGCAGCCACGCGTCCGCGACCCAATACCGCCGATCAAGGCAGCAGGCTGCTTCGTCCGCTCGCGCCCAAGGCGTGGAAGCAGCAGGATATCCCCGCCTCCGACCTTGTCGCTGAAGCTGCCGCACCCGTTTCGTCAGCAGTGCAACTCTCTGCGACACCGTCAACCTCTGCATCGACCCCGGGCCCGCTGACCGTCACCAAGGCTGCAAAATCCCCCACGCCGATCCTCCAGACCAGGAGCACCACCATGCTGCACGCCTCTGTTTCCGACTGGAAACCCACTCACTCCGTTCGCTTTGTGGTCGTTATCGGAACCCGTCCGGAAGCCATCAAGCTCGCTCCTGTCATTGCTGAACTGCGCGTCCGCTGTGTCGCTGCCGGACGGCCGAATGATGTTTTCGTCTGCACGACTGGGCAACATCAGGATATGGTTCGCGAGCCGTTGGCGTTGTTCAACATCACGCCGGACCTCGACCTCGGGCTGATGGTCCACGGGGCTTCGCTCGCTACGATTGGTGCGCGGGTTTTGGACACGTTCGGGCAGGTGCTGGCGGAGCTTCAGCCGGACTGGGTGGTAGTCCAGGGAGACACCGCAACGACGGCAATGGCGGCCCTTGCGGCATTTTATGCGGGGGTCAAGGTAGCCCACATCGAGGCCGGATTGCGGACGCACGACCTGCAGAATCCGTTCCCGGAAGAGGCGAATCGGCGGATGGTCGGCATCGTTGCGGAGATGCACTTTGCAGCAACGGACGCGGCGAAGAAGAACCTGCTGCGAGAAGGTGTCAAAGAAGCGAATGTACGCGTTACCGGAAACACCGGGATCGATGCGCTGCGCTTGCATTGCGATCGTATCGGACTCAACATGAAAGGCTTAGCAGCGCCCGGCGGACCAATTCGCGTGCTCATCACGGCCCATCGTCGGGAAAATCTCGAGACGGGAATTGATGACATCGGCCAAGCCGTGCGGGCGATTGCTGAGGCGCACCCGGACCGCTTCCACTTTGTGTGGCCGCTGCATCCGAACCCAAAGGTTGGGGATTCGGCACGACGGGCGCTGGGTGGGCTACGCGACGTAACGCTGATCCCTGCAGTGTCTTACGATCGGCTGCTGGCGCTGCTCGCGCAGTGCGATATCGTCTTGACGGATTCGGGCGGCCTGCAGGAAGAGGCTCCGAGCTTTGGCAAGCCGGTGCTGATTCTGCGCGAGGCGACGGAACGGCCGGAGGGCGTTTGGGCCGGCGTCGCGCGCTTGGTCGGGACGAACCCTCATAAGATTCAACAAGGAATCGAGGCTTTGGCGAACGGTATCGAGGCTGCGCGGATGGCTTCAAGCGATATCCCGACGCGCGTTGCAGCTAATCCTTACGGAGACGGGCTGGCTTCGGGGCGGATTGCGGACTTCTTCGCGGCTCATCCGGTGCAGGAGTTTAGTTACGACCCGCCGGCACCCGCTAAGATCCTTGCTTACAACAGCGGGATACGCCGGTCAGCTCTGCACGCTATCAACTAGAGGTATAGACAGATTGTTCCACGTGGAACAATCTCGTCGATTCAGCGGATCGCGGCGGCGAGAGCCGTTGCGGGGCTGTGGGGGTGGTCGATGAGGCGTCTGGGAGCGGCCTGCGGAAGATATTTCTTGTAGACGCTGATGTGGAAGCAGGACTGTTGGAACTCCTCTTCGACGTCGACCTTGCCCTGCTGGACAAGCGGGAGGAGGTAGCCACGAAGCCACGCGATCTCGGTCATCGAGAGGCCGTGTTTGGCGAGGTCGACGGCTTGACCGGTGAGGTGGGGGGAAGCGGTGGCGCCTTCGGAGGGGGCGGCGTTGCCGTTGGTGTAACGGAGTCGCTCCTGGAACTCGACGGTGCGAACAGCTGAGTTGACCTGGAGCGCGGAGTGGAAGCGGGCGTAGTGGGCGCGGGAGAGCGCAGTGAGGAACTGCGCGGTCCACGGACGGCAGTAGCGGCGGTTGGCGGGTAGGCGCTCGTCGACTGCTAACGCCGCGCTAACCGGGAGCGCAACGATCTGGCGAGCGCCGCGGAGGCGATCGAGGTCGTCGTCGTCCTGGACGCGGGTGAGGTGTTCTTCGTCGGCGACTTCGTTTTGATGGAGAAGAATCTCGTGCGAACCTTTGAGGGCGGCGGGGACGATAAGGCGACCGCGTCGGTCGAAGAGCGCGGGCATCAGGATGGCGGCGGGCTTGGGGCCGTCGTCGGTAATCGTGGCGATGGCGGCCTTAATGTTGCGTGCCGGGAGGATGGGCGCGGGAGCGGATCTGCTTACGAGCGCGGGCTTTGCGACGACGTTGGGTTTCGCTTCGGTGGCGAGAGCGGGGGTTGTCGCAACGGCTTCGCGGGCGACGGCGGGAGCCATAAAGTCGTCGGAGGTGAGCTTGTGCGGAGTGTCGGCGGCTGCGGGGGATTCGTCCGCCGGGTCCGAGAGGTGCAACTTGCGATTGTGCTTGACGTGCGGCTCAGGTGACGAGGCTTCGACGGGCGCTTCTGGTTCGTCAACCACGGGAGGTGCGGCGTGGTGACGCGCGACTGCTACCGCTTCGCCGTGGTAGTTGCGCCCGGCTACCTTAATGGATTGATCGTGCTTGCCCGATATGTCACGCTTGGCGGATTCCTCGCGCCTACCCGCCTTGCTGGACTTGCGAGCGGAGACGGCCTCGGCGTGGCGGGAAACATGAGTCAGGACTGCCTTTTCAGCATGGGCCCTGGTGTGAGCCGAGGCTACCGGGGCAGCATGGCGCGCGGCAGGCTTCACGGGTCGCGCTTCCGCGACGGAGGCCACGGACAACGCGAGGGCGAAGGCGGTGCAGGCAAAGATTGTGGAGGCTTTTTCGCGCATCTTGGTGGAAACGATCGCGGAGAAGACCAGAGCACCTTCGACACTAGATACAACGTCAAAGGCATGTAAGTATTCAAGAAGGTTCTGTTAACAAGTTCGCTATTAGGAGCAGGAATGCGGGGATTCGTCGCTGGTTTCGGTTTAGTCGCTATCGGGCTGATTGGCTTCAGGTTAGGGACGGTGGGGGCACAGGAGGATCCGGGCAAGCCTGAGTACTATCGTGCCAATGTGAAGCCGATACTCGATGCGAACTGCGCGCGGTGCCACGGCGGCCTGAACCATCGTGGCGGGCTGAACCTGGATACGCGCGAAGGCATGCTGAAGGGCGGCCACGACGGAACAGTATTGGTTCCCGGTGACCCCGATAAGTCGTTGCTGGTACGGCTGATTCGGCACGAGGGGCCGGCGGATGATCCGATGCCGATGCCGCCGAAGAAACCGAAGCTTTCGGATGACGATATTGCCGTGGTGGCGAAGTGGGTGAAGGCCGGCGCGGTGATGCCGTAACCGGCGTAGGTTAGGATGAACGCGTGAAGTTAAGCTTCCTGATCCCTGCCTACAACGAAGAGAGCTACCTGCCGGCGTGCCTGGAGTCGATCCTGGCGCAGACCCAGCAGCTTGGCGACCAGGTCGAGATCATTGTCGTGAATAACGCGAGCACGGACCGGACGCGCGAGGTGGCGCTGCGCTACCCGGGCGTGCGGTGCGTGGATGAGACGCGAAAGGGGCTGCCGTTTGCGCGGCAGGCAGGCTTCGCGGCGAGCACGGGGGAGCTGCTCGCCAATGTAGATTCGGATTCCCGGCTCACGGAGGGGTGGGTCGCACTGGTGCTGCAGGAGTTTGCCGCGACAGAGAAGCTGGTCGCGCTCAGTGGGCCGATCGTTTACTACGACCTGACGCCGAGCCAGAGGCGGAGTGTGAAGGCTTTCTACGCACTGGCCTGGGTGCTGTACGCGGTCAATCGATACGTGCTGCGGGCTGGTTCGATGGTGCAGGGCGGAAACTTTGTGCTGCGGCGGTCGGCGCTCGAGTCCGTGGGCGGTTTCAATACCGACATTGCATTTTATGGCGAAGATACGGATATTGCGCGGCGACTGAACCGCGTGGGTAAGGTCGTATTCACGTTCCAGCTGAAGATGTTTTCGTCAGCTCGTCGGCTCAAAAACGAAGGAATGTTCCGGATCGGGGCGCGTTACACGATCAATTATCTGTGGACTACGTTTCGGAAGCAGCCCTTTACGAAGACGTATGTAGATCATCGCGAGTCGGACGGGTAGAAAATTTCAGCCGGTTGCGCGCGCACCCGAATTTACTTTGGGTCAAACTCGGTGGTTGATTCGGGGCTGACGGCACCGACTTCGCGGCGGGCTTCCGTGAAGGCGCGGATGGACTCGGGGTCCGTGGACAGGGGAGGCAGGATCATTCGCATGTCCTCGTCCGTGGGCCTTGGGTTGAAATCGGGCCAGCGGAAGCCTTGTTGCAGACGCGCCGATTCGTACCAGTACCCGAGTGCCTCCGTGACGGCGGCGATGGCCAGATCGATCTGTTGCGAGGACATGCGCGACGGGTCCGGGGTCTGAATCCACATGCTTTGGGCCTCTCGCGTGGTGCGGCGTCGCTGCTCCATGTTTACGGTCAAGCCCGCGAGGCGGTGCGTGAGTTCGTCGTCATCGTTCCGTTCGGACGGTGGCATTAATTCGAGGACGCCATCTTGTTTGGCGCTCGTCCAGGCGTTGTCGAAGTATGGTGTGCTCAAGAAAAGCCAGTCGAAGCGGCCGGGCCATTGACTGGCTGGCGCATGGGGATGCTCCTTCAGAAACATCAGGATGGCAAGGTCGGTCTTGAGCCTGGGAATGAAGCGATGGAACTCGCGGGTCTGGACGGCAAAGTGCTCCGCGCTGATGCGGCGTTCGGCACGGAGAGCTTCGCGGGCTTCGGCGAGCTGGTGCCGATGGTGAACGTACTCGACCGTCTGCTCCAGGCCGACGGCGATCAGCAGGCCGATGACGATGGTGCCGACATGGATGAAGAAGTCTTTCCACGAGTGGGTGGGGGTGTGAGGCGGATGGACGTCGAGCATGGGTGTCTCCGGGGTTGCGGACAGTGTAGCGGAAGAATTGTGCGAACCCATGTCCCAGAAACAAGAGCTGGGGCACCCGTCGACACGTCGGTTCGAGGTTAGTGGTTCGGCTCCGGCGTGCTTGTCTCAGCAGCATCTGCGGCAGCTCTGAGGGGCGCGAGCGTTTGCTGGGTGATGGCCCTGGGGGCGGCGAGGCGTGCCTGGTCCTCCGGCGAGCGGGTCCAGCCGTTGGTCTGGGCGATCTCTTCCTTTGTGGGACCGGGTGGGAGGTCGGGGCTTGCTTCCTTGATGTGCAGAAGCCAGATCGCCCATGCGGTGTTTCCCTTGAAGCCTTCCAGCAAGAGGTCCATCTGGCGCTGGAGCTGCGCGGGCATGAGATGAGACGGATTGGGGTCGATCGCGGCGAAGTCTCCTGCACCTACTGCCTTGACCCCGGCGGCATAGGTGGCGTCCTGGGAGAGATTCAGCAGCCTGTAGAAATTGGCTAGCGACTCGGCTTCGTCTTGCGGCAGCAGACCGATAGTCTGGGTCTGTTGCGCGTTGCCGTAAGCGCTGGTGACCACCGGCTCATACACATAATTCCAGCGTGGTACGCCGGGCAGTTTCTCTTCGGGCGTGCCGGGATGCTGCTGGAGATATTGCAGGATGCGCAGATTATTGAGAATCACCGCGCGGTCGTAACGATAACAGGCGACGTTACTCCGGTAGATGCGAGCGTTTTCTTCATGTTCCTTCTTGAGCGCCTCTCTCAGCTCCTGGCGCTCGTGCCGCCGGTGCATCCATTCGACGGATTGCTCGATGCCCACCGCGATCAGCAGGCCGACGCAGATGGTGCCGACATGGATGAAGAAGTCTTTCCATGAGTGAGTGGGGGCGTGGGGCGGATGGACGTCGAGCATGGGTGTCTCCGGCGTTGCGGACAGTGTAGCGGAAGAGTTCTGAAAACCCATGTCTCAGAAACGAGAGAGGGGACCCGTCGACACTTCGGTTCGCGGTTAGTGGTTCGGCTGGTGTGGGCTTGCCTCGGTGGCATCTTCGGCATCTTTCCGTTGCTGGGCTGCAAGCGCGGCAGATCCAAAGGGTGTGAGGTCTTTTTGGGTGATCGCAATGGCACCCGCAAGCCGTGCCTCGTCTTCCGCCGAGCGAACCCAGCCGGCGCTCTGAAACATCTCTTCTCCGGTGATACCGGCCGGGAGATCGGGGCTTTGCTTCTGCAGGACAAAAAGCCAGATTGCCCATTCATAGTTTTCCGTGAAGGAGTTCAGCAGGAACTCCTCCTGCCTCTGTAGCTTCGCAGCAGAGAGATGCGACGGATTGGGATCGATGGCGGCGAAGTCCGCGGCATTTTGGATCTTGAGCGCCGAAGCGGAGGCGTAATCCTGTGCAAGCTTCAGCGAGTCGTAGAAGGCGGTCAGCGACTCGGCTTCCTTTTGCGGCAGGAGACCGATGGTCTGCGTCTGTTGAGCGTTGACATAAGCTGTCGTGACCACAAGCTTATACGTAGCCCGCCAGCGGAGTACGCCGGGCAGCTTCTCTTCGGGCGTGCCGGGATGCTGCTCCAGATATTCGATGACGCGCAGATCGTTGAGAATCAGTTCCCGGTCGTAACGATACCAGGCGACGTTTGTCAGGTAGATGCGGGAATTCTCTTCATGTTCCTTCTGGAGCGCCTCTCTCAGCTCTTGCCGCTCGTGCCGCCGGTGCATCCATTCGACAGATTGCTCGATGCCCACGGCGATCAGCAGGCCGACGCAGATGGTGCCGACATGGATGAAGAAGTCTTTCCACGAGTGAGTGGGGGTGTGGGGCGGGTGGACGTCGAGCATGTATGTCTCCCTTGTAGTGATGGGTCGAGAGTACGCGATTCCCGCTCATGACGATGAGGCTGACAGGAACGGAGCACCCGGGGGCTTACTGTGTTGAGGCTGGTTGAGTGGCTGTTTTGTCGCGGACGGCGTCTTCGGCGTCGATCTCTTCGGCCATTTTGGAGTAATCCTCGGTGTAGGCGGCGCGCGCCTCTGCCAGGACCTTCCCGTCTGCGGGGGTGATCGACTGTTGGTCGATCAGCTCATCCCCCAGGACGAGATTGAGTTCGCCTGACAGGTCGACATTGGCGTTTCTCAGGGAGCGCAGTTTCTCAAACGCATCGGTGGCGAGGGCGCGAAACTCGAGCAACTGAGCTTCGGACATCTTCGACAGGTCCACTTTTCGAGGGGTCTTGATGTCGGAGAACTGGTACGCGAAGGCAGACGCTGCGTCCCGTGCTGCGAAGTAGTCCTGGAAACTCTTGTCGGACTCACCCTTTCGGAAAGAGACGACGCCATACGCACGCTTGAGGCCCTCGGGCAGCAAGGCGAGGCGACCTTCGGCGCGCGCGGACTCCCAGATAGGGTTGATGAGGCGGATATCTCCTGTTCCTGGCAGGCCGTGCCCCTTGGGCGGAGCGTTGTATTGCCGAACCGGGAGACTGGCGTGGCCGTGGCTGGCTATCCCGAGGGTCGCGTCTTTACGGAGCTGCAACAGGTACTTCAGCAGAGAATCGTATTGAACGATGTCGATCTCGGCGTTGCGCTGCAGGATTTCAGATTCCGCATGGAGTGCGTGTTCCAGCAGATGGCGCTCGTGCTGGCGGTGAAGATACTCGACGGATTGCTCCAGCCCGACGGCGATGAGCAGGCCGACGCAGATGGTACCGACGTGGATGAAGAAGTCTTTCCACGAGTGGGTAGGGGCGTGGGGCGGGTGGACGTCGAGCATAAGTGTCTCCAGGAATAAGAGCAGTGTAGACGGAGTAGGACCACGGCGCGGAGGCTCATGCTAACCGAGACCACGCGCCAGGTGGGAGAGTGTGAATGGGCACACAGCTCTGTGTCGGTGGTGGAGCTTGGATTTCATCCCGAGCACCACCTCTCCGTCGGCGATCACGGAACGTGCCTGGTCTGTACTTTCCTCGCAAATACCGATGAAAGATCGCCTGGCCGCATTCGTGCGACTCGAAAGGCCACGTGGTGTTGGGCTCTCCTATCTTCACCACCTCCGGCTGGGCGCGAGGAGCTCGGGAGCCGAAGCCGCATGCCGATGCGGCGTTCGGCGATAAGCAGCCGCTGGCTTCGCGAGTCCCCTCCGAGCGCCACGCAGAAGAGGCCCGCACGATGCGGGCCTCTTCGTCATTCAGGGAGAAGTAAGACGGGCCCAAACTCAGGCGAAGGTCTCGCCGACCATCTCTTCGCTCTTCTTCCAGAGAGCCTTGGCGTTGGCGGCATCGAGAGCATAGCCTCGAACCCCTTCAGCCATCAGGCCGATCGCCTGCGCGTCCGGCACGACGGAACTCACATGGCAGTTCTCGCAGAACGTCCCGCCGATCTCCTCCGCAGGAGCGACGACAGCCGCCCAGACGGAGGTGGCTGCGCCCTGCGGAATCGTCTTCCATTGAAACGGCTGTTTGCCCTCAGCTTCGGCCTGTTCCGATATCTGCTTGACCATGGCGTCGATGTGGCCGGGGTCCATGTGGCGGGCGAGCTCGGTCATGATGCCACCGGGATGGACTGCCGCGGCGCGGATGCCACGGTCTTTGTGACGGCGGTCGAATTCGACCGCGAAGAGAATGTTCGCCGTCTTCGACCGGCCATAGGCGACGAAGGGTTCGTAAGGCGTCGTCTCGAAGTTGGGGTCCTCGAGATCCACGTTCGAAAAGCGGTGGCCCGACGAAGAGAGGTTGATAAGCCGGCCGCCGGGCGCGAGCAGCGAGGCGATGCGGTTGATGAAGACGAAGTGGCCAAGATGATTGGTGCCGAACTGGGTCTCGAACCCGTCGGCGGTCTTGCCGAGGGGTGTGGCCATCACTCCGGCGTTGGCGATGATCACGTCAATGGTTTGGCCGGTTGCGACCAGCTTATCGGCTGCGGCGCGGGCGCTGGCGAGCGATGCGAGGTCGAGCTCGATCAGCTCGAAGCTGCCACCGTTGGCGGCGGCGTCTTTGCGAACCTCCGCGGTCGCGCCTTCGGCTTTCTTCAGGTCGCGGGCCGCGCCGATCACGTGTGCGCCGTGAGCGACAAGCGCGCGAGCGGTCTCCACGCCCAGGCCAGCCGAGACCCCGGTAACGAGAATGCGTTTGCCCTTGAGGTCTACGCCGGTGAGGACTTCATCTGTGGTTGAGGTAGCTCCGAAAGTCTGTGCCATGAGGTTAATTCTCCTAAGGGAGTTGCAAGTTGGGCCGCTTGCCACGAAGATGGTAAGCGGAGAGCATCTCCACATGCAATGAGATATCCGGAGAGCTTCTCCGGTTGCATTATTCTTCGATGAAAACGAAACGCAGCATAAGGACCGCACTGCCAAAGGTCGAAGCCGCTCCGCGAAAGCTGCGAGCGGATGCCATGCAGAACCGCGAGCGAATTCTGCAGGTCGCGAAGCAGGCGTTCACGGAGGTGGGCCCGGACGTCAGTCTGGATGAAATTGCCCGGCTGGCAGTCGTTGGCCCGGGAACGCTCTACCGTCATTTCCCAACCAGAGACGCGTTAGTGGGAGAGGTGTATCGCACCGAGCTTGAGAAGCTGAAAGCAGCCGAGCAGCGGTTTTCCCAGAGCTTGCCTCCACTCGAGGCTCTACGGGCGTGGTTGTTGACGTTCGTGGACTACATGGCGACGAAGCTGATCATCTTACCCGCCATCAACCTGATGGCGTGCGGGCCGGAAAAGGTCTTCGAGCAGTCGGGGCCGTTGATCAGGACGGCGATCGATTCGCTGATGCGCCGTGCAGTCGAGAACGGTGATCTTCGCGGCGACGTAAACGGTATGGACATGCTGCGGGCGCTGGCAGGACTTTGGGCAGTGGCTCCGACGGACGATTGGCCGGTGAGCGCGAGGAAGATGGTGGAGATTTTGCTACTCGGGGCGCAGCGGGTTGAGCCAGCGCACCGCAGATAGAGTTGTGGTGAGCGGGTGGCCCCTCGATAAATGATTTCTGATTTCACGCCAAAGCACGTTTCGAACCTCATTTGAGGCTCGAAACGTGTTCTGGCGATAACGCGCACATCCAGGTCTGCAAGCCCTAGATGGCCGTCATGCCACCGTCGACAAACAACTCCACCCCATTCACGAAGCTCGAATCGTTGGACGCAAGGAACAGCGCCACCGTGGCGACCTCCGCGGATTGCCCCATCGTCCCACGCGGAATGAGGGACTCGAAGTATTGCTTCGCCTCCTTGGTAAGGACTTCTTCCTGCATTGGGGTAGCGATCGCCCCCGGCACGAGCAGGTTGACGCGGATCTTTCTGTCCTTAAGTTCGTTCAGCCACGTGCGTGCAAACGAGCGTAACGCCAATTTGCTCGCCGCATAAACGCTGAAGCCGGGGAAGCCCTTCGCCGCGGCGTTGGATCCGGTCATCAGGATCGAACCGCCATCGTTGAAGAGCGGCAATGCCTTCTGAACCGTGAAGAGTGTGCCGCGCACATTCAGGTTGAAGGCCGCATCGAAGTGCTGCTCGGTAATCTGGCCGAGTGGCAGCGCCTCGCCCCGGCCGGCGCTCGCAAAGAGGATGTCGATCGTACCTTTTTCTCGCTTGACCGTCTCGAAGAGGCGGTCGAGATCGTCGAGATTCGCCGCGTCTCCCCGCACGCCCGTGACATTGCGGCCAATCTGTTTGACAGCCTCGTCGAGTTGATCCTGCCTGCGACCCGTGATGAAGACGTAAGCGCCTTCGTCCACGAAGAGTTGAGCGCTCGCCAGTGCCATGCCGCTCGAGCCCCCTGTGATAACAGCAACCTTACCTTCAAGCTTTCCCATAGATGCTCCCTTGGATGAGTCTGTAAAATTCAGTACTGAAGAGTAGAGTCCTGCAGGCATGGACGAGCACTGCTTTAACGTCCTAATATTTTGTTTGTTCGTCCAGAAAAAGGTGGCTGAGATGGACCCAATAACCGACATCTTTCGTACGATGCATATCACCGCTTTCGGCATGCACCGGCTGGAGGCGACGGCTCCGTGGGGGGTGAGGCAGGAAAAACAGCTTGGGAAAAAAGTCAAGCGGTCCGGCAAAAACGTCGCGGGCACAGATCTGGCGCACTTTGCGATGGTGTCACGCGGGAGTTGCTGGCTGAGTGTCGAAGGAATGGCGGAGTCCATGCCGCTGACCGGCGGCGATTGCTTTTTGCTCGCGCGTGGCGCTTCGATTGTTCTGCGTGACAGCCCGCGAACCCGTCCGAGGGCGACCTTTGGCGAGATCGCAGCTGAAGCGAAGGGCAATGCCGCCCACCACGGAGGTGGTGGGGCACCGACGACCATCGTCTGCGGATCGTTGAGCTTCGATCGCGCAAGCCTCAAGCCCATCAGCCAGTTATTGCCGAAGTTCATTCTGATGAAGGCCGATCAGGCTCGTACGCTGGCGCTTCACACCACGGTGCAGGCGCTCGCGTCGGAGATGGCCGATCAAGCCCCGGGGTCGGAGGTCGTCGCGACCCGGCTGGCCGAGGTGCTTTTCATCCAGGTGTTGCGGGCGTATATCGCGGCCGAACCGGCGCGCACCAGGGGCTGGCTTCGCGCGGTCTTCGATCCACAGATCGGGACCGCCCTGAGTGCCGTCCACCACAGCGTCAAGACACCTTGGACTGTTGAATCGCTCGCTGCGAAGGCAGGCATGTCACGCTCGGCGTTTGCAGCGCGGTTCAAACAGCTGGTCGGACAAACGCCGCTGGACTATGTCACCGCATGGCGGATGCAGAAGGCGATGCAACTGCTCAAGCTGCGGGACAGGAAGCTGATCGATGTTGCTCGGTCGGTTGGGTATGAATCGGATGCCGCGTTCAGCAAAGCGTTCAAACGAGTGGTCGGGACGAATCCCGGGGAGTACGCCAGAACAGGGTCTTGAAGGCCGAGCCCCCAGGGGAACTCGGCCTTTCACCCAGTGCCTTGGAGATTTAGGCGCGGGCGCTCTGGTCGTTGTGCTCGGGGAGTTGGACCTGGTTGGTTTCGAGCGCGTGGCGAACCTTTTCGACCTTGGTGCCGTGGACGCGGATGGCTTCATGGAGGAGCTGGCCGGTGGTCTTGAGTTCGCGGGTCCAGTAGTGAATGTCGGATGCGAGCTTGGGGTTGATCTCGGTTTCGCTGGACGGGACTTGGTGGCCGTGCTCGGTTTTCGGGTGCTCGATGGGCGCTGCGCTTGCGAGGATGGTGTCTTCTGCCATGGTTTGAACCTCTTTCCTGGTTAGGTGGATGGCATGACGGGTGGTGGGGATGTCTCCAGTTGCTGATCGTGCTGGTTGCTAATTGGGCCGGTTCTGTATATACATTTCTGTATAGGCGGTGTACGTACGCTTTGAATGGGATGAGCAGAAAAACGCGATCAATCTGCGGAAGCATGGATTGACTTCGAATTTGCGGTTCTGGCTTTTGACGATCCGCATGCATTGTTGGAGCAAGACCGCAAGGTCGACGGTGAAGAGCGCTGGTGGACCATCGGACTGGCCCGCGGCGAAATGTTGATCTTTGCAGCGCACACCATGTTCGACGAAGACGACGACTTGGTGATACGCCTGATCTCAGCCCGCAGGGCAACGTCGCACGAAAGGAGAATGTATGAGCAAGGTAGAAGATGAAGTCGGCAGAACGGTGCGGTATGAGCATGTGCCCGGTTCCCCATTGACCGAGGTGCAGAAGCGCAACCTTGAAGAGTTGCGGAACAACCCGGACCGTGAGATCGACCTTTCGGATATACCCGAGATGACGGAGGAACAGTGGAAGAACGCGATTCCGTTTGCCCTTTACCGGGCGAGGAAAGAGGCGATCAGCCTGCGGATCGATGCGGATGTGCTGGCGTGGTTGAAGAAGAGTGGGCCGGGCTATCAGACAAGGGTGAACCAGGTGCTGCGGGAGAAAATGCTGGAGGAATTAGACACCCCGTCGTCACAACACTATAGGAATACAAACCCGGGCTCGTAACCTTACAAACGGGAGCTGGCAGCATAGTTAGGAAGTTTTAGCGCCTTATTGCAATGTTCCCCGGCTCCATACAGGTCGGGGAAAAGACTTAGATGATTGATGTTCATCCGGTTCAAAGTTAGGAGACATTCCTCCCGTCCGTCATCCGGAATGACTACCTTCACGAGTCGAGGAACGGAGGTGTCCGCCATAAAGTTCATGCCTACCCACGCCTCGACTGTAAGGCCAAGTGGTAGTCGTGTGAATAGTCCAGCCTGGCTGACGAGCCGAGCGTTGTCATCTTGGAGTGGGCGAATCAACTCTAGTGAGGGAAATGCTCGGCTGATTTCGCCGCGTTCGAGCTCACGCAATTTCCCAGCGAGATTCCCTAGGCCGTACACAGCTCGTTCCCCTCTTTTTGTGACTTTCTCAAAAGCGAAGTACAGGGCAACGAAAGGAGACTCGGTCCAGTCTAGGAGTGGCGTGACCATCCCATTGTGTTGAGCAATCGCCCACCACTCGTTGTCTTTTTCGATCTTCTGTGGAGCGAATCCTCTTCTCCCACGCGAGGCCAACTTGAAGCGGGCGAGATGTCGAGAAGCAGCTTGGCCTCTCTTCCTTGAATCGGCCAAGGGCACAGAACGGTCAAAGCTTGACTGAAGCGGCCACTCTGCTACCCGTTGGCCCCTCCACACAAAATTCGGTGTCCTTAAGAACTCTTGTGTCACGAGGTCATGGAAGTACTTCCACGACACAAGAGTGTAAGTCCAAATCCCATCCTTGATTGTTGGATCGCTCCACCTAGAGGGTCTTGGCAAGGCATTCCCTTCATAACTAAAGTAGGCTGTTGACCAAAGCCAGATGATGATAAATTTGCCTACGTTTGCTTACCGCTAGCCCCGGAAAAGTGCCGTTTTCCACGTCTCCAGCAAAGCCTTCCAACGCTAGATCATCGCCAAACTCGTTGGGTCTTACGAAGATAGCATCCACGAGTTTTCCAGCAGCTTGTAGATACTTGCCTTCCACGGTTCCAACTTCAAGTTCGACGTCATTTGAAATAAAATGCTCCACCCAGATGGAATCTTCGTCCGTCTTATATATTCCATGGATGGCAACGGCGTGCGCCTGTCCCCCACCGGCAATGAACTGAGAACCAACAATCGAAAAATCTCCAAAGCCTACTGAATTTTCGGAGTAATTCAGGTGATCATCACTAAAGAATTCGGGGCCACCGTAGTCAGCGTTCCGGGCGCATTTTGCAAAGTGATCTTTTACATCTACTGCCTTGTTCGTAGGAAGGAGCGCTCTTTGTGCATTCGACATTTGATCATGTAGGTTGATGTGGAACCGAACTGACTCAAGGGCGGCGAGCTCTTTGACATCACCATCTGGGAGCTTGGGGCTCCAGTACAAAAGGGCCGTTGCTCTATCGTGATATGCATTGAGAAACGCACCGACCTGAGCCATCGTTGAACTTGGGCGACAAACATAGCCGGGGAGAAGTTTGGGATACTTAGAGAACCTCTCAGCCAGCGCTTGCCGCCAAGGTTCAAGAAGCAAATGGTTCTTGAAGTCTCCGACCACTGGGTTAAGGATCACAGTCGCTGTAACTCCAGCGTTTCCTAGCACTTCCAGACACTTTACAAGATCTCTCGGATCAGCCTTCGCGCCCTCGAGGATTGGAGAAATGGATTCAGACATTTGCAGATGTTCTGACAAGTCTCTGAGTGCCAGGAGCTCTGCTCTTCGCGCGAAAAGATGGGGATGGTACATGTGTCTCCTTTGTGTCAGACAAAGGCATAATTGACTGTTTCCCTTAGTCGCTCCAACGTATATCCCTGCTGCAACTTAGTCAAGGGAGTTCCGCAACCCAAGGCTCTCAAGCTTTGCGGAAGTTGCTGTAGAAATGATGGAACGGAACCGTTAGTGTTCCTTCTCCTCAGGGCTTCAACGAACATTTTGTGCGCATCGTCGGTACTTAGCTGCTGGAAGATGCGCCAGCTCTCAACGGCGATATGGCCATTTGGCAGATCTCCCAGCCGCGGTGCCAGCGGAAAGAGCGCCTTCAGATATTCTTGTCTTCGTAAACAGCGAAACATTGTCCATGAATCGAAACGTGTTTTATCACTTCGTGCTTCTTTCACGACCTGTAGTCCTCCTCGGCGAGTAAGGGCAAGGACGCCAACATTGACTTCTACAAGTTGTGCGTAAACTCCTGCAAACTTCGGATCTGCTACGACAAAGACCTTTTCAAAGGCCTTGGCATAGTCGCGAGTTTGTGTCTTGAGGCGGCGCGACGAGTCAAATTCAGTCTTAACTTCGTACGCAGTAGAAGTTCCATTGAAGACAGCTGTGTCGATAATCGAGCGCCCTATCGGCAGCTCGGTATGTAACGCAGCTACGTGCGGACTGTGCCGCCCGAATAATATCCTGTTCGCCACTTCATTCTTGTAGATATATTCCGTTCGATGGTGCTTCCGTAGTTCATCCCAGGCTTTCTCAAATACCAACCCCAACGGCTGCGGCTCCGCAGGTTGGGCTGTAACGTACCGCGACATGTGCGCAAGCACCAGCGTCCATTCAACTGGGCTTGAAAGCGCCGCAAATGTGGGCCTTGTAAACAAACGTGTGAGCAGTCTAAGTCGTTCCTGTGTGGTAGCCATTCAACGCCTCGGCAAGACAAGAGTAGATCGGTCCCTAAGAGCTTCGGACCGGTGAATGCACTGACTTTTATCTGGAACACGCCTAGTTACTGCAGCATGGTGCCGTCTTCGAGTTGGACTTTGACGTCTTCGGGGGGGATGGTCATGGCGGCGGCTACTTTGTCATCCTTGTCGAGGTCGAGGAGTTTGACGCCGGAGGTGCTGCGGCCGGCGGAGCGGACTTGTTTGGTGTCGATGCGGATGATTTTGCCAAACTGGGAGATGACCATCATTTCGGTGGTGTCGTCGACGAGGGCGATGGCGGAGACTTTGCCGACTTTGGGGGTGGCCTTCATGTTGATAACGCCGGTGCCTCCGCGGGACTGGAGGCGGTAGCGGTCGACGTCGGTGCGTTTGCCGAAGCCATTCTCAGAGACTGTCAAAATAAGGCAAGGAGTCAGCCCGAGCTTTTCGTCGAGCTTGTCCAGCTTAGCCTGCGCCGCGGAGTCGATCTCCGCGTCCGGGTTGGCGCCGAGGACTTCCTGGCCGTCGAGTCTGGTGGGCGCGGTCGAAAGCGGGCCTTCGGCCGGGGCTTCGCCGATGACGTCTTCGAGCTGGGTCGTGAGGCCGAGGGCGGCGGCGCGTTCTCGGCGCTGCTTTTCGCGCGCTTCGGGCGATGGCGTGACGGCGGCTCCGATGACGTAGTCGCCCTTCCTCAAATTGATTCCGCGATTTCCCGTCGCAGGCCGTCCCATGGGGCGCAGATCCTGCTCGTTGAAGCGGATGGCCATGCCGTCGCGAGTGCCGAGGAAGACGACGTCGGTGCCGGTGGTGATGCGGACTTGGACCAGCTCGTCGCCTTTTTCGATGTTGATGGCGATGATGCCGCGGGCCATGACGTTCGAAAAGTCTTTGAGCGGCGTCTTCTTAACAGTACCGTTCTGCGTGGCGAAGAGGATGTTTTTGCCTTCTTCGGTGAGGTTGCGGACGGGCAGGATGGTGACGACCTTTTCGCCGGGCTGCAGATCGACCAGTGAGGCCATGGCCTTGCCTTTGCCGGTGGTGCCGACGTCGGGGACTTCGTAGATTTTGACCCAGTAGACGCGGCCAGTGT
The DNA here is from genome assembly GCA_963693075.2 of uncultured Granulicella sp. Taxonomy (GTDB): domain Bacteria; phylum Acidobacteriota; class Terriglobia; order Terriglobales; family Acidobacteriaceae; genus Edaphobacter. The sequence goes on from CAXMMP010000002.1 coordinate 285,730, forward strand.
TGGTGAAGCAGAGCAGGTAGGCGTGGGTGCTGTCGATGATGAGCTGGGCGACGAAGTCTTCGTCGCGGGTCTTCATGCCGATACGGCCGGTGCCGCCGCGGCGCTGCTGGCGGTAGGTGCTGATGGGCGTGCGCTTCAGGTAGCCGGTGTGCGAGACGGTGACGGCGACCTGCTCGTCGGCGATGAGGTCTTCAAGGGTCATGTCGACGGTTTCGTCGAGGATGTGGGTGCGGCGCGGGTCGCCGTACTTTTCCTTGATGAGCTTGAGCTCTTCGGTGATGACGGCGCGGAGCTTGGCCGCGGAACCGAGGATCGATTCGTACTCGGCGATGTTGTCGCGGATCTGCGAGAGTTCGCGGAGGAGCTCGTCGATGGAGAGCTGGGTGAGGCGATAGAGTTGCAGTTCCAGGATGGCGTCGATCTGGCGGAGGCTCAGAATGAGCGTGGCACCAGCGGCGGTTGTTGCCGAGACGGGGAGGGTGTTGGGGTCAATGCCGTACTTGGCAGGATCGAGCGTAATGCCGGCGATCTCCGTGCCGCGTAGCAGGATGCTGCGGTTGGAGAAGTAGGCGAAGAGGTTTTCGCGGGCGTCGGCGCGGCTGGACGACTGGCGAATGATGCGGATGACCTGGTCGAGGTGGTCGAGGGCGATCTGGTAGCCAAGTAGAATGTGCTCGCGATCGCGGGCCTTGGCAAGCAGGAAGGCAGTCCGGCGACGGACGACCTCCTGGCGGTGGTCAAGGAAGGCGTGGATCGCCTGATCGAGCGGGAGTTCCTTCGGCTGACCGTTATGCACGGCCAGGAAGATCATGGAGAAGGATTCCTGCATTTGCGTGTGCTTGTGGAGCTGGTTGAGCACGATCTGGTGCTCGGCGCCGCGCTTGAGGCCGATGACGATGCGCATGCCGTCGCGGTCGGATTCGTCGCGGAACTCGTCGCGGGCGATGTCGGTGATGACCTGCTCGTTGATGAGCTCGGCGATGCGCTCGATCAGCTTGGACTTGTTCACCTGGTACGGGATCTCGGTGACGATGATGGCCTGACGGCCGCCGGAGATGTTTTCGATCGACGCCTTCGCCCTCATCATGAACCGCCCGCGACCGGTCCTGTAGGCATTGGGGATGCCGGTGCGACCGAAGATGAAGCCGCCAGTCGGAAAGTCGGGACCTTGCACGTGCTCTAGGACGAGTTCGAGGTCAGACTTGGCCTCGTGCGCATCCTTGTTGAGCAGCGCGAGCGCGGCGTCGAGGACTTCGCCCAGATTATGCGGCGGGATGTTGGTCGCCATACCCACGGCGATTCCTGACGATCCGTTGACGATCAGGTTCGGGATGCGCGCCGGCAGGACCGCTGGCTCAAGCGTGGATTCGTCGTAGTTCGGGACGAAGTCGACGGTGTCCATGTCGATATCGGCCAGCATTTCGCCGGCGATCCGCGTGAGGCGGGATTCGGTGTAGCGCATCGCAGCGGGAGGATCACCATCGACTGACCCAAAATTTCCCTGGCCGTCGACCATCATGTAGCGCAGCGAAAAGGGCTGCGCGAGCCGGACCATCGTGTCGTAGATGGCGGAATCGCCGTGCGGATGGTAGTTACCCATCACATGGCCGACAACCTTGGCCGACTTCGTGTATTTCTTGTTGAACTGGAGCCCCATCTCCTGCATGCCATAGAGGATGCGGCGATGGACAGGTTTCAGACCGTCGCGCACGTCCGGCAGCGCACGCCCAATGATGACGGACATGGAGTAGTCGAGGTACGACCGGCGCATCTCCTCCTCGATATTGATCGAGAGCATGGTGAGCGCGCCGCGGCCCTGGACAGTGCTGGGACCATCGGGGGGCGATCCTGCGGGCGGCGGGGTGTTGGAATTTGCGTCCTGTGCGGAGGGTATTTTGGGGTCTTCTGGAAAGAGATCGTCAGCCATGATTTAACTATGATTATAGGCGTTTTGATGGCTATTTGATAGCGTTTCGGGGGCTCAGAAAGCAGCAGAAAAGGCACCCCGAAGGGTGCCTTTTCTGGTAGTGCAAGCTACGGTTTCGAGTTAGAAGTTCACCTTGAGCTGGAACTCCGTGGTGCGAGGACCGCCCTGATCGAACGTTCCCGAGTTGCGGGTGGTTCGCGTAGAGTCAGCAGTTATCGGATCATTTGGTCCGTTAACACTCCCTGGCGTTCCAACATCCGCAGTGTTGAGTAATACCCCTGAATACGCGCCGTAGTTGCTCATGTTGAAAACGTTATACATGGCGACACCCGGAACGATGCTCAAGCCCTCGCGGAAATGTGTGAACTTGATGGGGTAGCTTACATTGACGTCGAAGGTCCTGAGAGCGGCGTTGCTCAGCGGGTGCGTGGGCACCGGGGTGAGGCTTTCTTTGACGCCGCCGAGCGCAGAGAGCTGGTTGGCGGTGAACAAGCCGGCAGTGACGAGGGCCTGCCCTGCAGGAGTGAGGGTTCCAGCTTGCGTCTGGTTGTAGTTGCTGATGACTCTGTTCAGGCTCGCACCCTTGACCTGATGCTCATAATAACCAGGGCCAGTTCCCGGGACGAGATCGCCGATGGTTCCGTCGCCGTCCACGTCGGTCTGGAAGATCTGAGCTGCGGTTGCACCGCCGGTGTCCAGAGTGAGATTAGAAGGGGTTGCAGAGAAGAAGTGCCCAATCGCCCCGAGCTGAACCCCGTACTTGACGGCGATGCTGCCACCAAAGCTGAGTTCGTTGGAGTGATCGAGATTGCTCCGACCGATGATCCGGGTTGGATCATCGTTATCCCAGCCACCAGCCGAAACGAAGAATTGATCAGATGAACCGCCGCCGCTGGCGGTGACGATACGGGAGAGATTGTAAGAAATCTGAAGGTTTGAACTGACGATACCCGGAAGCGGGTGTGACTTCTGCTGCTGAAGCACGACCTGAAGGGCATCATAGCCGGACTTTCCGACGGGAAGAATAAACTTACCGGTACCGACATTGGGGTTCGTACCTGCGAACGCTGCACCAGTGTTAGGGGTGAGGCCATCCGCTGAGGCTGCGAAGTTTCCGAGATAGACATTACCCGAATCTAGACCATTGCTGGCGAAGTCTGTGATAGCAGCAGCGCCGGGGCCGCTTGTCGTCGTAGCGGGGTGCAAGCCTGGGCAGCCACCGGGTCCTACCGCTTGTGCGATTGTTACCGCACCGCACTGCGCAAGGGTACTCGCGATAGCGTGAGCCGCCGCGATAGGGTTTAGAGTTCGGGCCGCACCGTTATGATTAACATCGACCGTCAATGGAATCTTCAAGGTGGCGTTGTGCACATAGTCGGCACTGAGCAGAAGCCCCTTGCTGATTTCCTGCTGGACACCGCCGTTGAACTGAATGGAGTAAGGCGACTTGTATGGTCCAGCGTACAAGCCGTTCGCGAAGAGTCCATTCGCCGTGCCGACGTAGGACGGGTTGATGCCGAGCACATTCTTGACTTTCGCCTGATATTCCGCCTTGATGGCGTTGACCTCAGGAGCAGCTTGTGAGATTGCCTCGTTGAGGATCGTTGAGACCGGCGTCCCATCCGGTGCGGCCGTTACGACACCGTAGCCCGGGAGGGTAATGCTGGATGCACCTTCAAACGCGAGGCCATAGTTGAGAGCGGCGATCGGCGTCTGGATCGATCCGGTGCGGGCGTTGGTTGTGTTGTTGAAGACGCTGGACTCGTAGAAGATACCGATTCCGCCACGCAACGACATCTTATGGCTGCCAGGGCTGAAGACGAATCCAGCTTGAGGTCCGAAGTTGGCGTAAGGCTGGTGGGTACGAACACCCAGACCCTGCTGATATTGATCAAACAGTGGCGTGCTCCCACTGCAACCAGAAAACTGATATGCCGGGTCAACACTCGAACAGAGGGGGGTCGCCAAGTCCTGGTTCGCGCGATCAGTATCGACGCTCCAACGAAGACCAGCGGTAAGGGTAAGGTATGGCTTTACTTTCCAGGTGTCTCCGACATAAGCTGCAAAGCGCCAGCTCGGATCGAGACCGCCGACCAGACCGAAGCCGGGGCGCTCTGAGAAGAATCCGTTACCGTTACCGATCACATACAGTCCAGCGACGTAGTCGGTCGGGTCATTTTTATTGGTACCAACAAGATTGCCCGGAGTGGCGTCAAAATCCGTGTAAAGCGATGGGCCGTAAAAGTCGGCGAACCCACCGCTTGCCAGACGATTCATGTCAAAGCCGAACTTGAGGTTATGAGCGCCCTTGGTCCAGGTGCCGTCATAGCGAAACTGCTTGTCTGTCTGAAAGGTTCCCTGTGGTGCAAGGAAGTTGGGACCTGCGTTCAGACTGCCGACCAGAGTGATTTGGTTATCCGGTCCTGTTGACGGGTTGTAGATGGAGTTTCCGAGGGCTGCCGTGCCGTCCTGCAGCAAATTGTGAAACTTCTCAAAGCCTCCACGGAAAGAATGAGTGAACTTGCCTGTGACGAAGTCCAGGCCGCCGACAATTCCGGGGACGTTATCGCGGTTTTCGTAAACCTGATACGGAGTTTCGCCAAAAGTCGCGAAGTCGGAGTTGACACTGTAGGCGCCCCGAACGAAAGCATGGATGCTGTGGGGGCCACTGTAATCGAGACGAGCCATGCTGAAGGTGTCATGGAACGGAGCGGGAATGAAAGGATACTGCGCAAGAATAGTAGCGAAGGTCGGGGTACCAATGGCGACATCTTCTTCCGACTGCTTGATTCGCTCAATGCCTCCAAAGAAGAAAAGCTTATCCTTGATGATGGGGCCGCCAACGTATCCGCCGAACTGGTTACGCTGGAACGGTGCATCCAAGCCGCCGACCTGCGCGGCGCCAGCTCGGGCATCTTGGAAGTTGTAGAAGGCGTTTCCATGCACGCCGTTAGTGCCGGACTGGGTCGAGACAAGCACCTGGCCAGTGGACGTCACTTCACCCGAAACATCCTGGGTGGAGCGGTTGAGCTGGAACTCCTGAATAGCGCCTGCGGGAACGTTGAAGATGGTGGTTCCGACGGTCTCGTCGGTGATGTCCTGCCCATCTAAAAGGATCCGGGTTACACGCCCGCCTACGCCGGAGACCGAGATAGCCGAGTAGCCGGCCTTGGTGGGGTCGAACGATTCGCCTGGCTGCAGGACAACGCCGGGCTGGAGCTGCGCGTAGTCAAGAATGTTACGGCCGTTGACAGGCAGGGTATCGATCTGCTCGCGCGTAATAACACCGGATACACCGATCTGATCGGTGTTGACGGTGAGGTCGCCCGTGGTGACTTCAACCGTGTCGGTGGCGGCTCCCAGGGTCAGCTTTTCGCTTCCGTTGCTCGCCGTTCCGGTGCGGACGACGACGCTGGACTTGAGTCCTTCAAAATTAGCCGCGCTGACGGTGATGGTGTACGTGCCGGGATTCAGCGGTCCGAGGCTGTAGAAGCCTGCCTTATCGGTGGTCAGGGTGTGCGTGTATCCGGTCTCCGCGCTCGAGATGACGACAGTCGCGTTCGGGATGACGGCGCCCGACGGATCGGTCACGGATCCCTGAATGGATCCTCCGTTTACTGAAACGGCCTGACCGGAAGCGACGCTAAGCGTCAACGAGCCGGTTGCGAGCGTGAGGGCGGCGCCGAATAGCAATCGTCCGAGCTTGGGACGAAGGCTAAATTCACAAAGTGCAAGCTTCATTAAGGAAGGCTCCTAAAATTCTATTCCGCAGGGAGGGATGGACAACACAAAGAGCAATGCAACTTCCGTGCCAATCTCTTTCATTGAAAACAGAGGAGCAATTCTTACTCTCGTGCGAATGCTCTATGAAATTTCATAGAATGCTGTTTCCGAATGTACCGTTTTGAAACAAAAATTCACCGAAATCATCCCCCACTGCGTAGTTTTGAGTCCTCTACGATCCCTCCCGACCGCTCGCGGAGACTATCCTTCGATAGTCTGTAAATAAATATGAAAAACCAATGGTGGCAGAACGTCACGCCCCACCTGTCCAAATGCGGATCGGATCGTCCAAATGGTCAGGCAGACTGGAAGTCCGGCAAGCCGCTCTCAGGTTGGCACTTACCTTCAGTACCTCGATGTGCAATTCCTCCCATTCAGGTGCAACGCAAATCGCCCGGCCTGCGTCCGAACACATAGGACACCGCTTACAGCTTGTTCACAAAGCGGTGCCATCTCGGGCCATTCGTATCTTCGGTAGCAGTGGTTGGGCCAAACGCCCTGCTGCCATTTTCACCCTCCCCCTGTACTCAGGATTCGGGCCAGATCGGGCGCCAGGACGGCCTCCCATGGAGGGCGTCGCTTGGCGTTTAAACCACGCGTTCAAAGCATCTGCACAGATCAAGGCACGGGAAATCCTTTCCCGTGCCTTTCCTCTTAGGTGAGGCGCGTCTTGAGCAGCACCTCGGACACCCGTAAAGCGTTCGCAATGATCGTCAGCGACGGGTTGACCGCAGACGCCGAGACGAAGCAGCTTGCGTCCACGACATACAAGTTATCCAGTTGGTGAGCTTTGCAGTCGCGGTCGAGAACGCTGCTTGCAGAGTCTGCGCCCATGCGGACCGTGCCGTTCTGGTGGCCGACCCCTTCGAGCGGAATCCGCTTCTTGAAGTAGGCGTGCAACGGGAGGTGGGTGTCAGCGTGGCCCGCCTTTTTCAGCGTGTCGACCCAGCGGTCTTTCAGCCGATCGAACGATTCGACATTGTTCGGCGTGTACGAGAGCTTGATGCGACCGGGAGCGGCCACCGTCACCTTGCCGCACTGGTTGTCGGCGCCAGTCGGGTCGGTATCGTCGGCCGGGTGGGCACTCGAAGCGTCCGGAGTGATGCTCTCGATCGAGAGCGGCGTCGTGTTTTCCAGCGTCACGCGGTTGTTCGGATCGGGAAGGTCTTCCGTGGTCAGCCACCAGGGAACAGCCCGGTGTTTCATCGTTTCGAGCACGAAGCCGGGCGTCAGCGGCGGCGCATCGCCTTTCATCATCTCGGAATGGAAGCTGCCGACCGGCTGCACCTGGCCGAGAGGGTACGGATAGCTCGGGTCTGGGTCGCGAAGGTAAAAGTCGTTCGTCCCCCACGTCTTGGTATAAGAATCGGAGTTTTCCTGGAGCGAAAGCGCAAGCAGCGCATCCGCTTGGTGATACATAAAGTTGCGGCCAACCTGGTCGGAGCCATTGGCTAGCCCGGTCGGATGTTTATCGTTGGCGGAGGCCAGCAGGATCACGGCGGAGTTTACGGCGCCGGCTGCCAAGCAGAACAGGTTCGCCTGATACCGGGCGATGCCGCTTCCGGGTGTGGCCGAATCAGCCTCGTGAAGCTGCCTTCCGCTGTGTTCTACCTCGACCTCGGTGACCGCGGTGCCGGTCGCATTCGTAATCAGGCGCGTCACGCGGGAGTTGGTCATCAACGTGACATTGGGCAGGTGCAAAATCTGCCGGATACAGTTGATGTCCGCATCGGACTTCGCGTGGACCAGGCACGGGTAGCCGTCGCAGGTGTCGCAACGCACGCACGGCGCGGCCAGCGGCGTCTGCTCGTTGCGCTTCAGCCCAAGCGGAATCGGGAAGGTGTTGATCCCGCAGTTGCGGACGCCGGCTTCGATGGCGGCCATGCGTGGTTCATTCGAGAAGGCCGGGAATGGATACTTTTTGGAGTGGAAGGGTTCGGTCGGGTCGAAGCTGCTGCCAAAACCGCCTGGAACCGCAGGGGCGGTCCCCAGGTCGCCATGCACGTGAAAGAGTTCCTCGGCCTCGGTGTAGAAGGGCTCGAGGTCGGAGTAGGTGATCGGCCACGCGGGCGAGATGCCACCTTTATGGTGGATGACGCCGAAATCCTCGGCACGCATGCGGAACATGGCGGCCCCGTAAACCTTCGTCTGGCCGCCGACGAAGTAGGCCTGCTGCGGGTGCAGGTCTTTGCCGTCCTTGTCGTGCCACGTCTCGCGGGTATGGTAGCGGTTCTTCAGGAAGACGGCGGACGTAGACCAGTTGAGCTTTTCCTGCGGCAGAAATGGGCCGCGCTCGAGAATCAGAATGTTCTTGCCGGCCTGCGCGAGACGAAGGGCGAGCGGGCCGCCGCCGGCTCCAGTGCCGATGATGATTGCGTCGTAGGGGTTTGCCATACGGGTAGGATGCACCCTGCGGTCGTCTATCAAAGATGCTAACGAGTTTTCACGATTAGTTTGCAGAGGGGTGTTGCCCGTCAAACTCGGCTTGCGTCACCCACTGGAATTGGGTCGGGCGCTCGCCGCGAAGGCTCCTTGCCCCGCGGAAGCCGGCAAACCCGAAGGCCGACGTGAAGACAATCAGGGTAAACGGCAGCAGGAGCCAGATAAGGTGAGGGAAAAAATAAACGCCCAACCAGAACGAGGAGGCCAACCCGAAGACGCTTCCAATGCCCGCGACGACAAAGGTGGCGTAGATGCGAAAAAGAGCGAAGGTCATACGGTTGATCATGGCCTGATGGAGCCACGCCGCAGCGGTCGCGAGAAGGATCGTCGCGATAAGAGTCAGGATGGCGAAGGAACTCCAGACCGGAAGCTGCGGAAGCGAACCAGAGGATGCGGCCCAGTGCTCTGCGGCTAGACCTTCGGCGGCGAGGGAAAGGCCAGCGAGCATCTCGAAGGCGACGATCGATGGACCCCAGACGGCGCACCACAGGGCTGCGCTCAAAGCCTTCGGTCGAAGTCGGGGCGCTGTGGTAAATGCCAGAAAGACCAGCGCTCCCAGGAACAGGAAGCAGAAGATCGTCAGGAAAAAGGCCAGCAGGAACATGCGCCATTCTCCCGCTGCACCATCGCCCGGTCAATGATTTTTACGAGTCCCACGTCGCCCGGGAGACGCGGCACGCGCGGCGGCATCCTACGCACACATGAGATGGATAGCATGTGCCGGAGTGTTATGGATGTCGATGGCAGCGGCAGCACAAGGAACTCCGACGCCCGCGACTTCCCTGCTGGTCCTGGCAAAGAAGGATAGGGCATTGTCGATCGTCGACCCAACCACTTTAAAAGTGGTGGCGAAGATTCCGGTCGGCGTCAATCCACACGAAGTGATCGCGTCCGAGGACGGGCGGACAGCCTGGGTCTCGAACTACGATAACGGCTCCGCGCACACCATCACGGTGGTCGACCTGGTGGGGCAGCGGGTGACGAAGACGATTCACCTCGGGCCGCTGTGGGGACCGCATGGGTTGGCCGTGAGCGGGGGCAAGACGTACTTCACGGCGGAGCGCGCGAAGGTGATCGGGCGGATCGACCCGGCGACTGAGACCGTTGACTGGATTCGCGGGACGGGGCAGACCGGCACGCACATGCTGTGGGTTTCGAAGGACGGCAAGAAGATCGTGACGGTCAATGTCGGCTCCGGCACGATGACGTTGATGCAGGAGCAGTTTCAGGTGGAGGAGAACTTTCAGCCGCAGAGGCTTTCGAAGCAGGGTGGCGCGGTGACGCGCGGGCATGGGGGCGAACTGGTGGCTGATTGGGATCAGCAGGTGGTGAAGGTGGGCGGCTACCCCGAGGGCTTCGACGTGATCGCGGATGAGCAGGGCAATCCGCAGACGATCTGGGTGGCGAACGCCGTCGAAGGATCGATCTCGATCGTCGATTTTACGAGCGCGACCGTCACGGCGACGATCCCCGCCCAGTTGACGACAGCGAACCGGCTTCGCTTCACGCCGGACCACTCAACCGCCTTGGTCTCGCGCGAGAAGAACGGCTATCTGTCACTGCTCGACGTGGTGAAGCAGAAGGTCGTCCGGGACATTCACGTTGGGTCCGGCGCCGCCGGAGTACTCGTTCAGCCGGATGGAAACCGCGCCTACGTCTCCTGCTCGCCAGATAACTGGGTCGCCGTGGTCGACCTGAAGGCGATGCTGGTGGTGGGTAAAATCCACCCCGGTCTTGAGCCGGATGGACTCGCCTGGGCGCATCAGCAGTAGTGCAACTTGCCTGGCTCTTCGAAATTTCATCGGGTTTTCGTCAATCCACCGACCCACTGGCGTGCGTTTGAGGGTATGTTGGTCAACTGAGGAGAACATACGATGGGATTTCTCGATTCACTGGAAAGCATGGCGGCAAACACGATGGAGCAGAGCGGCAATCCGCAGGCGAAGGTCGCCGGCGGGCTCATGGAAGCTCTGGAACAGCACCCCGGCGGCCTCGGCGGGCTGATGAACCAGATGCAGCAGAACGGCGTCGACCCCAACCAGGTGGCGGCGTCGGGCACAGCGGCTCCGGGGGCAGTTTCCCAGGGTCTGCAGGGTACCGGCCTCATCGATATGGTCGCCCAGAAGGCTGGCATCTCCCCGCAGATGGCGGAAGAGGGGCTCGCTGTCGTTCTGCCGATCGTCATGTCGCACTTTACGCAGGGTGGCACCTCCGCTCCTCCGTCCAGCGGACTTGCCGGAATGGCCGGCGGTCTGTTGAGCAAATTCCTCTAAAGAAAACACCAAACAAGGCTTCGTTTCGAAACGGCGGGTCGTTTGACCCGCCAGTCGTCCGAACGAAGGATTTCGGCTTGAGCCGCCGTGGGAGTGTCCGGAATTCATTCCGGACATCTCCAGCGCTGGTTTCTGAGCTGCAAGCCGCATCGTAGCGATTTGAAATTCCAAGGAGCAGTCTGATGGCAGATTTTGATGCATTGAAGGCGAAGTATCAGCCCGTTGAAGATACCGTCAAAGAGTTCGAACCGTATGGCGCAAAGTTTGTCGGCTCGGAGTTGACCGGCGAGCAGCTTCACTTCGTAGCGCAGGTTCCGTCGCAGGTGGTCGAGAACCGGGTATGGGATGCGATCAAGGCTTGCGACGCAACCTACTCGGACCTGAACCACGAGATCACCAACACCGGTGGGCCCAACCAGACCTACACCATCGTCGCCGGCGACAATCTGAGCAAGGTTTCAAAGCTCTTCTACGGCGATCCGAATCACTACTCGAAGATCGCCGAAGCCAGCGGGATCGACAACCCCGACCACATCCAGGTCGGGCAGGAAGTAACGGTTCCACCGCTCAGCTAAACCCACACAAGGTCATCACTTCGGAAAGGACGAGCGCTTCCACGCTCGTCCTTTTTCACGCACTCGGCAAAAGTCGCTACCCCATAAATGGTGCAGCAATTATCTCCATGACACCGTCAGAACCGCATATAAACTAACTCCCGTAAGTCCCCTGTTTTCCGATATTTGCATATGACTCATATACCGGGGGTAGGGAGGGTTCTGTGTAGCCTCACGCACGCTCGCGATCGCGCCTCGCCTGGTAGCAGCGAAGGTGCGCGTACAGGACTTCAAGCAGCGGCGTCGCGATCGATTTGGCTTTGCCGTGCGCGAGAAGGTCGCCGACAATCTGGTCCGCTTCGATCGGGTTTCCTGCTTCGATATCGCGCAGCATCGAGGCCGTAAAAAGCGAGCCCCGCTCCGTGAACTTGCCACGCAGAATTTCGAGATACGGCTTTGCCGGCGGATAGCCCTCAGCCGTCGCAATCGCCGCAGCCTCCGCCATGCACTGGTCGATGATGAAAGTCGCATCGGCGGCGACAACGTCCCCGCTGGTCGCACGCATCAGGCACGTCGTCCCAACGGCTGTCGTGATGGTCACCCACTTCTGCCACATGTCTTGCAGGATGTGGCTGGAGCGCTGCAGTTGGATTCCCGGGACGGTCAGAAACTCCTCAATCGCGATCATCCGCGGCGCGTCCGGCTCATCGCGGCTGCCGAACTGGAGCATGTTCAGCGGATTAAGGTGCAGAATGCGGCCTTCGCCATCCACCGTCGTCGAGATGCTGGTGGCACCCCCAAGCACACGCTCCCGCCCAAACCGCGCGTCGAGCGTATCCAGATGTGCCATGCCGTTGAGCAGCGGGATAATGCACGTTGCTTCGCCGACTGCGGGCGCGAAATCGTTCATGGCCGATTCGAGATCCCAGGCTTTGCAGCTAAGCAGGATGAGGTCGAAGCGCTCGGTCAGCTTGTCCGCGGTGACCGTCTTGGGCTTCGGAAAGGCCAGATTGCCGGAGGCGCTTTGCAGCCGCAGACCGTTCTCCGCAAGCTGCTGCGCGCGTTTGGGCCGGACCAGGAAGGTTACGTCACGTTGCGCCTGGAGAAGGTACGCCCCAAAGAAGCCTCCCACGGCACCGGCGCCGACAATCAGAATTCGCATCTCTCGATTCTAAGGGCAACGGCAAGCCTAAGCGGCGACCACTTCGTGGGGCTCTGGACGCTTCGCGTGTAGAGTTTTGCTAGACGCTGTCTGGTTTTCTGGAGAGGCATACGATGAGTTTTGCTCGCACGATGGCGATGGGGGTAGTAACGTTGGCTTCGATTTCTACAGCAGTGGCAGGCGCACAAGCGCTCCGGTATCCCGCAGCACGCGTGACCGACACCAGGGACATCTACTTCGGTACCACCGTCGCCGACCCCTATCGCTGGATGGAAGAGGTCGACTCACCCGAGGTGAAGCAGTGGGTCGACGCCGAAAACAAGCTGACGCAAAGCTACCTCGGCGACATCCCGCAACGCGCCAGAATCCACGCGCGCCTGATGGAGCTGAGCGACTACGAGCGGTTCACGGCTCCCGAGTCAGATGCGGGGCGTTACTTCTATCGGCGCAACTCCGGCCTGCAGAACCAGGCGGTGCTGTACTGGCAGCAAGGCGAGCACGGCGAAGCGAAGGTGCTGCTCGACCCCAATACATTGAGAGCCGATGGAACGGTGGCGCTCCAGGGAACATCCGTAACCGATGACGGCAAGCTGATCGCATACTCGCTTGCTGAGGCGGGAAGCGATCTCGAGAAGATTCATGTGAAAGTAGTGGCGTCGGGCGAGGATTTGCCGGACGTCGTAGATTGGGTCAAATTCAGCGGGGTGGGCTGGCTGAAGGATGGTTCGGGATTCTTCTACTCGAGCTTTGGGGTTCCAAAGACGGATGCCGAAAAGGCCGAGGCACTGAAGCGCGCTGCCTACTTCCACAAGGTTTACTTCCATAAGCTGGGAACTCCGCAAACGAGCGATGTGGTGGTGTTCGAGCGGCCAGATGAGAAAGAGATGACGGTCAGTGGCGGGGTAAGCGAGGATGGCCACTGGTTGATTCTGGCGCAGGGCAAAGGCAGCAACAATGCGCTTGCCGTGAAGGACCTGCGGAAGGCGGGATGGGAGTTGGAGAGCGCACCGCTCGTGCAGATTGCGCCGAAGGATGACGCGGTCTATATATGGGTCGGCAGTGAAGGCCACGAGGTATGGCTGCAGACGAACAAAGGCGCACCGAACTCGAAGATCGTGAAGGTGGACCTGGAACACCCGGAGCCGGCGAACTGGGTAACGGTGGTTCCGGAGACGAAGAACTCGCTGGAATCAACGGCGATGGTGCATGGGACGCTGATCCTGACATACCTCGTCGACGCGAAGAGCGAGGTAGAGTTCCATGCGCTCGATGGCAAGCTGATTGAGAAGCTGAAGCTGCCGGCGATCGGGACGGTGAGCGTGGGCGGTGGCAAGAAGACGGACACCGAGACCTTCTACACGTTTACAAACTACACCACGCCACCGACGGTGTATCGCCTGGACATGAAGACCTACGCGAGCGCCGTATGGAAGCAGCCGAAGCTGACCTTCGACCCGGCGCAGTATGAGACGAAGCAGGTGTTTGCAACGAGCAAGGATGGGACGAAGGTTCCGTTGTTTGTCACCTACAAGAAGGGAACGCAGCTGGATGGGAACAATCCGACAATCCTGTATGGGTATGGCGGGTTCAACATCTCGCTGGGGCCGGGGTATTCCTCGTCTCGGCTGGCTTGGATGGAGATGGGCGGGATTTACGCGGAAGCGATTCTGCGAGGCGGCGGGGAGTATGGCGAGACGTGGCACCTGGCGGGAACTAAGACGAAAAAGCAGAACGTCTTCGATGACTTTATCGGGTGCGCGGAGTTCCTGATTGCGAACAAGTACACGTCACCGAAGAAGCTGGCGATCAATGGCGGATCGAACGGCGGCTTGCTGGTTGGGGCCGTGGAGCTGGAGCGGCCGGAGTTGTTTGGCGCGGCGCTAGCGCAGGTGGGCGTGATGGATATGCTGCGGTTCGACAAGTTCACGATTGGGTATGCGTGGAAGTCGGACTATGGCTCGCCGAGCGACAATGAGGCGGAGTTCCGGTCCAACTACAAGTTTTCGCCGGTACACAACGTGAGGGCCGGAACGCACTATCCGCCGACACTGATCACAACTGCAGATCATGACGACCGGGTATTTCCGGCTCACAGCTTCAAGTTCGCTGCAGCTCTCCAAGCTGCAGCGACCGATATGCCGGGAGCGGCGCCGATGCTGATTCGCGTGGAGACACGGGCCGGCCATGGCGGGGGGATGCCGCTGTCAAAGCAGGTGGACGTGACGGCGGATATGTATGCGTTCCTGGTTAAGGAGCTGGGGATGCAGTAGCGGTTAGAGGCGGCTGGGCCTGCATCCAGCCTTCGAGGATGAGGACGGCGGCGACCTGATCGACGATGGACTTGCGATCCTGGCGGGCGATGCCATGCTGGTTGAGGATCTCGTGGGCGGCGACGGAGGTGAGTCGCTCGTCCCATAGCTCGATGGGGATTTGGGCGCGCTCGTGAAGGGCTTCGGCGAAGGTTTGGACTTCGGCAGCCCACGGGCTTATATCGCCTGAGAGGTGGAGCGGGTTGCCGACGACGACGAGAGTGATCTCGTGTTTGCGGATGAGTCGGGTGATCGAGCGGAGGTCTTCGTTGCGGTGCTTGCGCCAGATGGTGACGAGCGGCTGAGCGGTGTAGCCGAGGGCGTCGGTGAGGGCGACGCCGATGCGGATCGTGCCGACGTCGAGGGCCATCACGCGGGGGGGTGCCATGGCATCATCTTACCGCTGGTTACGCCTAGCTGGCTTTGCGGTGCTCTTCGGCCTCGACGGCCGCGTGGAAGAGGCGGGCGGCGTGCTCTTCGAAGGAGATGCCTTTTTCAAGGGCCTGCTGTTCCATCACAGGGACATCTTCGGGATCGATTGCAACGCGAATCGGTAGGCGCATGTCCTTTGCGGTAGCGCCGCGTACAGGGCTTTCGCTGGCCGGTGAGGCGAGGAACTCATCTGCAATCTCGTCCTGGTGGGCGTCCCACCAACGAGCTTCTTCGGCCTCCGAATTAAAGTGCGGCATGACGAGGTCGCTCATTGCTCTCTCCTGGGCTGCAACGATATCCAATATCGCCTAAGTTTCTGGTTAGCGGGTGTGCTGTCACAACTCGGATCTTGGTTAGTCGCTTGATCGTAACTACGACGAGGATGCGACCGCCGTCGGTCTGACCTAGTTCAGACCGGCGCAATTCTCCGTCTCGCATCTCGGCTCGCAAGAGAACTGGCCAGCTTACCAGTGCCTGTTCTGCTTCGGGGGCGTTACCCGATGGAAAGCGATATGAGCCGTGTTCGCGTCATCCCTAATCGAACTCGATCAACCCGGCCATTAGATCTTTTGAACGCGTTGAACGTCTCTCACGCCGGGGACTTTGCGCAGGTTCTGGGTGAGCTTGGTAAGATGCCGGACGTCGACGGTCTCGATGACGAAGTCGACCATGAAGGAGCCGTCTGTCGCGGGCTTGGAATCGACCGAGCGGATGTTGGTGCCGTCGTCGGAGATGATGGCGGTGAACTCTTTGAGCATGCCGGTGCGGTCGTCGCAGAGGATGGTGAGCTTGACCGGGTAGGTGGTCGCCTTCGCTTGTTTCTCGCCGTCCTCGCCGGTTCCCCACTCGACGTTGATACGGCGGTCGGATTCATAGAGCAGGTTCTGCACATTGGGGCAGACACGCGCGTGGACGGCAACGCCTTTGCCACGCGTGACGTAGCCGATGATCTCTTCGCCGCGGATGGGGTTGCAACAGCGCGCACGGTAGACGAGCAGGTCATCCTGGCCTTCGACCTGGAGCGAGTCGGAGCCGCGTCCGAAGAAGACGCGTTTGACCGCATCGGACATCTGCGCGATGGCACCGGTGGAGGTGCCGTTGAGCTCGGGTTCGGTCTCGGGTGGGATGGTCGAGCCGGGTTGCAGCTTGTTCAGCACAACGCGCGCCGAGTACTTGCCAAAGCCGACGCCGGCGAGGAGTTCGGGCTCCGAGCCGAGGCCGTACTCTCCAGCCGCACGAAGGTAGTCGACTTCCTTCAAGCTCTTGAGCGAGATCTTCCACTTCCTCGCTTCGCGCTCGAGCAGCTTCTTGCCGATCTCGATGGCGCGTTCGCGCTGGTGCTCGTTGAGCCAGTGCTTGATCTTGTTGCGGGCGCGGCTGGACTTGGTAAACGAGAGCCAATCCCGCGAAGGCGGATGGCCTGCCTGGGTGTTGATCTTGACGATGTCGCCGTTGCGCAGGCGCGTGCGCAGCGGAACAATGCGCCCATTGACCTCAGCCCCGATAGTCGAGTTGCCCACGTCGGTGTGGATCGCGTACGCGAAGTCGATGGGGCTGGAATCCTTGGGCAGCACGACGACTTTGCCCTTGGGGGTGAAGGTGTAGACCTCCTCGGGGTACAAGTCGATTTTGAGCGTCGACATGAACTCGTTGGGGTCGGACATCTCACGCTGCCACTCCATCAATTGTCGAACCCACGCCAGGCGCTGCTCGTCCTTAGCGGAGACGACGTCGCCTGCCTTGTACTTCCAGTGCGCGGCGATGCCTTCCTCGGCGATGCGGTGCATCTCTTCGGTGCGGATCTGCACTTCGAATTGGTGGCCACCGGGCGCGATCAGCGTCGTGTGCAGGGATTGGTAGAGGTTCGGGCGCGGCATCGCGATGAAGTCCTTGATGCGGCCAGGCACGGGGCGCCACTGCGCATGCAGCAGGCCGAGCACGGCGTAGCACTCGCCGACGGTGGCGCAGATGACGCGGATGGCCAGCAGATCGTAGACCTGCTCGACAGGGATCTTTTGCGCGATGAGCTTCTGCTGGATCGAGTAGAGGCGCTTGATGCGGGATTCGACGCGTCCCTTGACGCCCGCCTCTTCGAGCTTCTGTTGCAGGGTGACGACGATCTCGGCGAGGAAGTCTTCGTTGGCTCCGCGGAGGGATTCGACCTCCTGGGCGACCTGTAGGTAGGCGTAGGGATCGGTGTAGCGGAAGGCGAGATCTTCGAGTTCGCCGCGCAGCTTGCCCATGCCGAGGCGGTGTGCGAGCGGCGCGTAGATGTCCAGGGTTTCGCGGGCGATCTTCTGCTGCTTTTCAGGCCGCAGGTGCTCGAGCGTGCGCATATTGTGCAGGCGGTCGGCAAGCTTAATGATAACGACGCGGACATCGGTGACCATGGCGAGGAGCATCTTGCGGATGTTCTCGGCCTGGTGATCTTCGCGGTTGGCGAACTTGATCTTGTCGAGCTTGGTGACACCTTCGACGATGTGTGCGACCTGATCGTTGAAGCGCTTGGCGATCTCGGGCGAGGTGACGTCGGTGTCTTCGACGGCGTCGTGCAGCAGGCCGGCGGCGATGGCGGTCGAATCCATCTTGAGGTCGGCGAGGATCTGGCAGACCTCAAGCGGATGAATAATGTAGGGCTCACCTGATGCGCGGTTCTGGCCAGTGTGCTGCTGGATGCAGAAGGCCCAGGCGCGGCGGATGAGATCGAGGTCGTCCTGTGGGCGGTTGCGATGGACAGTTTCGAGTAGGCGGTCGAAGCGCGATTCGATCTCGGCAGAGATGGGCCCGGTGCCTGGCGCGGCCGGCAACTCGGCGGGGGCAATAGCTGGTTTGACGAAAATGCCGGACGGCTCGGCAAGCGACCTTAAGGATTTCTTCGGCGCCGGTGGAGTTTGCAGGGCAGCTTCGAGTTCGATACCGGTCGGGGTCGCCTCGACACGCGCACGTTTCACGGCGGCGGAAGCCTTAGGATCGGTTTGAACGGTCGCAGCCTCGGGGGAGGCTGGTGTCGAGCTTGCCATAGTGCATTATAGGCCGCTCTGCTCGGCGAGGCGTATTGGCGGATGGTGGTCGGAACGCGATGTAGGCCCGCTGAATCCCATTTGAATGTTGCAACATCTATTAGAGAATAGAGCTGTAACCCGGGTTCTACGGGCGGCTCATCTGGCTGGGTAAGGAGTAGGGGATGGCGTTGAAGCCGATCGTTGGTTTGCACCACGTAACAGCGTATGCGGGTGATCCGCAGCGCAACCTGGACTTTTACACGGATGTCCTCGGACTGCGGTTCGTGAAGCGGACCGTGAACTTCGACGATCCGGGCACATACCACTTTTACTTTGGCGATGACGCCGGGTCACCGGGGACGATTCTGACCTTCTTTCCGTGGCCGCACGCGGCTCGCGGGATCGCCGGGGCCGGCGAGACGACGCACACGGCGTTCAGCGTGCCGGGCGAGTCGTTGGACTACTGGCATCAGCGGCTGACGGCTGAGGGCATACTGGTCGAAAAGACCGGCAGGCGCTTCAACGAAGAGGTGCTGACGTTTTCCGATCCGGATGGCATGAAGCTGGAGCTGGTGGCGCACACCGATTCCGGCGTCGCCCAGCCCGCGCGCTTTTCGGATGTGAAGCCGGAGTACGCGATTCGCGGCTTCTTTGGCGTGACACTTCTGGAACGGGAACTCGCGAAGACGGAAGCCACGCTTACCATGATGGGCTTCGCAAAGACCGCCACTGCCGGCAATCGTGTCCGGTTTGAATCGCAAGGCGATGCGCTGGGACGGCGAATTGATGTTGTGGTCGATGCCAAGGCAGGGTACGGCCGGCCGGGTGCAGGATCGGTCCATCACATCGCTTTTCGCACGCAGGATGACGACTCGCAGCTTGGGTGGCGTAAGGAGATCGAACAGCACCTGCAGGTCACGACGGTGCAGGACCGCACCTACTTCCACTCAATTTACTTCCGCGAGCCAGGTGGTGTGCTCTTCGAAATGGCGACGGACCCGCCCGGGTTCGCACTCGACGAGCCGATCGAAACGCTTGGCGAAGCTCTGCGTATTCCTGACTGGCTGGAACCGCGGCGTGCCTCGATCGAGCAACGCCTGCAGCCGATCACGCTGAACACGAAGGTGCCGGCTTGAGTGCGCCGGCTCTCGATCCGCATCGCGACACCCCGGTCCTCGAGGCCGGGGCTTCGCTTGCTGTGGCCGATGGACTCGTGATTCTGCTGCATGGGCGCGGCGGTTCTGCGGACGATATTCTCTCGCTGAAAGCGGTGATGGAGCCCGAGCTCGAGGGCGTGAGGCTCGCATGGCTTGCGCCTGCGGCGGATCGGCATACCTGGTATCCGAACTCATTTCTCGCGCCTCGTGGACAGAATGAGCCCTACTTGACGAGTGCGCTGGCGAAAGTTGAGGCGTTAGTGCAGCTTGCCGGCGAGTCGGGGATTGCGCCGGAACGGATCGTCATTGGCGGCTTTTCCCAGGGGGCGTGTCTCTCGACCGAGTTTGTCGCGAGCCATCCTGCCAGGTACGGCGGGCTGATCGCGTTTACGGGCGGGCTGGTTGGGCCGTTAGGCTCCGCCATGAATCAGTCCGGCGATCTAGGTGGAATGCCGGCCTTGTTGCTGAGCGGAGACCCCGACCCGCATGTGCCCTGGTCGCGAGTGGAGGAGTCTGCCACGGTGCTGTCTCGGATGGGTGCCGAAGTGACGCTCGAGCGGTATCCCGGGCGCAGCCACACGGTCTCTCGCGAGGAGATTGACTTGGGCAAACAGCTTCTCACGGCTGTCTTTGGTACCATTTCACCAAAATTTTAGGTACGAACGTAACTTTTCGGTTGACGAAGGTTGGACGACGGGCAGAGGATGTTTCCCGTCGGCTTGAAGGGCGTTCGGCAACGTTCTTTTCCTCAGTGAACGAAGAGTTCACTGAATCCGGCGAGGTTGGCTCATCTGGCCAGGCTTGTTGGGTGTCGGTTGCTCGGCCCGCCGTCTGAATTACCGAGTAAGCATGAAACATGGAACAGCTCTCCAGACTCCGGGTGACGTATGTTGCCCATTGTCTGCGGTACTTTACGCCTTGGAAACTGCAAGCCAACGTCACGCCTTGTGCGACGTGACAAGGCGGATCCCTTTCAGATCCGCGGAACTCTAAACAGCTAATCATGGCGAGGAAATGATGAAAAATCTTCAGGGACTCCGTTCGGCAGGGAAAAAGGTCGCCGTGGTCGCAGCTTCGGTTGTGCTCTCGACTGCTACGTTTGTCGGCGTTGCACAAAACACCTTGGCAGCACCCACCTTCTCCAACATCTCTGTGCAGAGCGGCGGAGGGCAATACAATTCAACCTTTACCTATACCGTGTACCTCAGCGACACCTCAACGACGTCAACAATTCACTACACACTGAAGCTATGCGAGCAGACTTACACCGTCAGCGGCACGGTGTCTGCTTCGACGAGCCCCAACAAAATCGTCGCTACTTGCCCGAGCAATGGAATCGACGAGTCCACGGGCAGTGCCTACGCCACAAACAATGGCTCTACGAGCACGACAACCTACGCAAGCTTCTAACCGGATACCCTGGTCGCGCGACGGCCAGGGGTATTCGCAGGACGCGCAGCTAAAAACACCTTGGTTTGGGCTAAAGACCGCATTGCACAAGTTTTTAGGCAGAGCTCAGGAAAGATTCAAATAATTTGACATTGGTGATCCGGCGGGTCTACCTTTGTCGGCCATGAAGCCTCTGGTTAGTTTTCTCGCAGCATTTGCAGCAGGGTTGGCGGCCTTCGCCGGGCATATCCGCTAGCCCCTCCCTGTGAGTCGGAGTCATGAATCCCCACGCGGTGGGCGGGTGCGGGAGTGTACTTTGACCACGGTACAGCGACTCCCTTAGAGTGGCTGCTTATGAAAGCTTCAAGGTATTTCGCGGCGGCGCTTTTGGCAGGGCTTGCCGCAGCCTCTCCGGTCGTCCGGGCGCAGCAACGGCCAGCCATTACGGGAATCGCATTCATGCGGGTGTACTCCAATAATCCTCCAGCGTCCGAGGATTTCTACAAGATGCTCGGCTTCAAGCCTCAGCCGGACGAAGGCAAGGTCGAGCGATTCGATGTGAGTGCGTCGCAGTGGGTAGAGGTAACGCCGCTGACCGATCCGAAGTCCTCTTCCCGGATGGCTGAAGTGGGATTCACGACACGCAATGCTGCAAGCCTCGAGAAATACCTGAAGGCCAAAGGCGTCACCATCCTCGAACCGCTGAAGCATGGGGAATTCACCGTCGCCGATCCCGAGGGCAATCGCGTCGCATTCGTTCAGGCAGGTTCGCAGAGGTTCATCACCGGTAACCGCGATGGCGTCGGCGAGTCGACCTCACAGCGAATCATTCATGTTGGCTTTGTCGTGAAAAGCGCCGCGGCGGAAGATCATTTCTATCGCGATCTACTGGGCTTCCGGCCGTACTGGCACGGCGGCATGAAGGACGGGCAGACAGATTGGGTGAGTTTGCAGGTCCCCGATGGCAGTGACTGGCTGGAATACATGCTGAACACGAACCTGACCGGAAACATGAAGAAGGATCTGCATACCGTCGGCGTACAAGATCACTTCTCTTTGGGCATCGAGCACATGCAGGATGCCGAAGATGTCTTGGCCCGTAACGGTTGCGCGACAACCTCGCAGGCGTCGAACTGCACGAAGACCGTAATGGGTAAGGACGGCAAGATGCAGATGAACGTCTACGACCCGGACCAGACGCGCGTCGAATATATGGAGTTCAAACCGACAGGGCCCGTATGCTGCTCGGAGTTTACGGCGAAGCACCCGACACAAATTGAGGACAAGTAAATGAAGACGACACGGCGGGGGTTTCTTGAGCTTTCAGCGAAGGTTGCAGCGGCGGGTTGCGTGTTGGGTCGCGTCGGTTCCGCATTGGGCGCGCCCGTAACCGGCATGACGTATGGCGTGCAGATGTTCATGGTGCGCAAGCAGGCGGCGGCCGATCTTGCCGGCGCGTTCAAGGCGATCAAAGCCGCCGGCTTCGACCAGGTCGAGCTCTATCCGATTGCCTACCACCAGCCGCCCGCAGAGTTGAAGAAGATGCTCGGCGATACCGGGCTTGCGGCGGTCTCGGGACACTTCGACTACTCCGGTCGCGACATGAGCGTGGAGTACGCGCACGGGCTTGGCTTGAAGTACCTGGTCTGTCCCATGCTGCCCGAGGACCAGAAACTTTCGCTCGACGGCTTCAAGAAGGCGGCTGTCTACTTTAGCCAGTGGGGTGAAGCGACGAAGAAGGCTGGGATGGAGTTTGTCTTCCATAACCATGACTACGAGTTCAAGCCGATCGACGGCTCAGACGGCTGGACGGAGTTGATGCGCGGGACCGACTCGCACCTTGTGAAGTTGGAGTTCGATCTCTTTTGGCTGACGACGGCCGGTCAGGATCCGATGGCAATGCTGAAGAAGTATGCGGACCGCGCGGTGCTGGTGCACATGAAGGATCGTATGGCGAATGCACCGCAAAGCTTCGTCGTGAACGACGCGGCGACCGCATACTGTACCGAGCTTGGCAAAGGCACCGTCAATTGGCCTGCGCTGCTGAAGCAGGCGCACACCCAGGGGATTCGTTACGCGTACCTCGATCAGGACGACACAAAGATTGCGGTGGACGAGAGCATGAAGCAAAGTCGTGAGTATTTACAGACGCTGCATATCTAAGAGCTACCGCGCCCTTGCGCCGGTCAGGCGGCACAGTATGCACCGGACGCTTCACGTGGCAAATTAGGCGTAGCTGCGGGCGGGCAGGATGTATTGCACATCGATGCGCTGCGTCGGATAGTCGCCCGTGTAACACGCAGTACAGAAGCTGCCCGGGGATAAGCCATCAGCGGGTTCGCCTGTCGTACACGAGTGGGTAAGACCGATCAGCGAGAGATACGCCAGCGAATCGGCTTCAATATACTCACGAATCTGTTCGAGGCTCTTGTTCGCGGCGATCAGGTGTTCCCTATCCGGAGTGTCGACGCCGTAGAAACACGGCGCAACGGTCGGCGGACACGAGATACGCAGATGAACTTCAGTGGCGCCGGCAGCCCGTACCATCCGCACGATTTTGCGCGAGGTCGTTCCACGGATGATGGAGTCATCGATGAGGACCACCCGCTTGCCTTCCAACAGTGCCCGCGAAGGGTTCAGCTTCATGCGGACGCCGAAGTCACGTACGCGCTGCGTCGGCTCGATAAAGGTGCGGCCGACATAGTGATTGCGGATGAGGCCAAAGTTGAACGGGATGCCCGATTCCGCAGCATAGCCGAGCGCAGCGGTGACCCCGGAGTCAGGCACCGGCACGACGAGGTCGGCGGGAACGCCGGATTCACGGGCAAGTTGGCGGCCCATCTCTTCGCGAGACTTCTGCACCCATCGGCCGAAGACGCGCGAGTCAGGCCGCGCGAAGTACACATGCTCGAAGACGCAGGAGGCCTGCGGAGTTCCGCGCGCGAAGCGAATGCTGGAGACGCCGTCTTCCGACACCATGACGAGTTCGCCGGGTTCGACATCGCGTTCGTACTTCGCGTGCAGCAGGTCAAGCGCGCAGGTCTCGGACGCGAAGACGAACGTATCGGGCGCGCCATCTTCCCCGAAGACGCGGCCCATGCAGAGCGGACGGAAACCGTGGGGATCGCGTGCCGCGAAGATGCGGTTGCGGGTCATCATCACGATGGAAAATGCGCCTTCCACCTGCGCCAGCGCACCGGCCATGCAGTCGATGAGCGTATTGCCCTTCGAGTGCGCGATTAGCTGAATGATGATCTCGGAGTCAGACGTCGTCTGGAAGATCGCGCCGTCGCGTTCGAGGCGCTCCTTCGCCGTGCCAAGGTTGATCAGGTTGCCATTGTGCGCAATCGCGATGAGGCCTTTGGTCGATTCAACCGAGATGGGCTGCGCATTCAGCAGCGCGGAATCACCGGTCGTCGAGTAGCGCGTGTGACCGATGGCAAGATGGCCGGGAAGCTTTTCGAGCACAGGGTCGGTGAAGATTTCGGAGACCAGGCCCATACCCTTGATGTCGTGTACGTCGGTGCCATCCGCGGACGCAATGCCACCCGACTCCTGCCCGCGATGCTGCAGTGAGTAGAGGCCCCAGTACGTCAGGCGCGCCGCATCGGGATGGTTATAGACGGCCATGACGCCGCACTCTTCGCGGAGCTTGTCGAAGGGCGTTTCGTCGTCCGTGAGTCCCGAGGGAACTGGTGAATGCAGTGTATCCACGGGGATGAAGTCTCCCTCAATGTGTTTGCGAAACTCGGGCGTGATGCTTGCAAGCTCAACCATGTCGACTCGGTAGGGAAGGTCCGACTGATCGAAGTCCTCGACGAGCTGACCCAGGGTCCGCAACGGTAGGGGCTCATCTCCACCGATGGCGAGATCGAGGTCAGAGAACTTGCGAGCTTTGCCGTTCGTTCGCGAACCGAATACCCAGACCACCCGATCGGGAACTCTCCGCTGCAGGATGGAGTGAACGATCCCGGCTTCTTCCACTGATATTTCTATGCTGGCGTGCTCAGGCATACGAATCAGTCCTCTCTTGAAGACGTTCGAGCAGAAAAGCCGCCTCGTGTGCGAATGCGGGTATGCGCGCTACGACCCCCAGAGCTTTCTCTTCGTCATAGGTGTGGCTGGTCTCGGCGCGTGCTTGCCGGAAGTCCTTCCACTGGGCGACCCCAGCCGAAACAAGTCCAAGCTCACTGGCGCGGCGAATGAAACCCTCAAAGGTGAGTTCTGCCACGGTTCCTGGATTCGGCTCGGTGCTGGCAAGATAGCGCCGTAACATCTTATGCGAAAGCTCATAGGTGTACTCGAAGGTCTGGATCAGGCCGGCGCGCAGCAGGAACCGCTCTGGCTCACGACTTTGCTCGACGATGGCATTTTGTAATTGAATGACCGCTTTCGCGAGAGGTGAGAAGTCGATCATGCAAGCACCTCTTCCGCTAGCTGCGATTCGAGCGCGGTGTACCACGGCTCTTTCAAACTGCTAAGCGGCACATCGATCAGGTTGATGCCGCCGGCGTTGATCTCGAAGCGGTCGGCGACCGTTTCGCCGAGGTCGAGCGGCCAGATCTCGTCGGTCTGATCGAGCAGTTCGCAGATGATGCCGTAGTTCTCGAAGTCGCACGTGATGAGAACCTCTGTCGCATTCTCGCCAAACAGAGCCGTCGCGTACTCTTCCTGCTTCAAGCCGCCCAGCGTCACATGGACACCGATGTCCTTGGCGAAGCCAGCTTCAGCGAGTGCGACGGCAAGACCGCCGTCGGAGATATCTTTCGCCGAGTGGATCAAGCCTTTGCTCGCAAGCAGTGCAAGCGCGCGATGAAGCGCGGATTCCGCTTGAAGATCCAGCATCGGCGGTGTACCCCAAAGCTCGCCGAAGGCAGATTTCGCATAAGCCGAGCTGCCGAGTTCATGCAGTGGCGAGGACTCGATGGGCTGCGTCGATTGCAGCAGCAGCACCTTATCTCCGGTAGCCTGGAAGCCGCTCGGAACAGCTTTCGTCACATCATCAAGAATGCCGACAATGCCGATGACCGGCGTAGGGTAGATGCCTTCGCCGAGCGTCTCGTTATACAGCGAGACATTGCCACCGGTAACGGGCGTCTGCAGCTCCGTACACGCCTCGGAAATGCCGTCGATTGCGTTTGAAAGCTGCGCCATGATCTCAGGCTTCTGCGGATTGCCGAAGTTGAGGCAGTTGGTGGCGGAGACGGGTGTCGCGCCAGTGCAGGCAACCTTGCGGGCAGCCTCGGAGACGGCGTGCATCGCGCCAAGTTTGGGGTCGAGATAGCACCAGCGGCCGTTACCGGCCAATGCCATCGCCAGCCCGCGCTCGGCCCCATTGGAGCCAGTTCCCTTGATGCGCATCACCCCTGCTTCTCCACCCGGCCCCTGCACGGTATTCGTCTGGACCATCGAGTCGTACTGTTCGAAGATGTGGTGCTTGGAGCAGATGTTGCTGCTCGTGAGCAGTGCCCGAAGGTCCGCAGCCCAGTCGCGCGGCTTCGTCAGCCCTTCGACGACCCACGCGGGCGGATCCTGCGCAACCGGCGCAGACCACGTGCCGACGGGCCGCTTGTACACCGGAGCTTCATCGGTGAGAGCTTTGTTTGGAATCTCCGCTTCCAGGACGCCACCGTGCAACACGCGCATCACGTCGTCAGCCGTCACGATGCCGACTTCAGCGCAGTCCAGCCCCCACTTCTTGAAGACGTCGAGGACCTCCTGCTCACGGCCTTTCGCGGCCACCAGCAGCATGCGCTCCTGCGACTCCGACAGCATGATCTCGTAGGTCGACATACCCGTCTCGCGCTGCGGAACCTTGTCGAGCTCGATGGTCACACCCAACGATCCGCGCGCGCCCATCTCGCAGGTGGAACAGGTCAAGCCGGCCGCGCCCATATCCTGGATGCCAAGGACCGCGCCCGTCTGCATCACTTCAAGACAAGCCTCGAGCAGCAGTTTCTCGAGGAATGGATCGCCCATCTGCACGTTCGGCCGCTTCTGCTCGGAGCCTTCCGTGAACTCTTCAGAAGCCATCGTCGCGCCGTGGATGCCGTCGCGTCCGGTCTTCGCCCCCACATAAAACACTGGATTTCCGACGCCTTCCGCCTTCGCATAAAAAATCTCGTCGGTACGAACGAGGCCGAGAGCAAAGGCATTCAACAACGGGTTGCCGGAGTAGCACGATTCGAAGCGCGTCTCCCCGCCCAGGTTGGGCACGCCGAAGCAGTTTCCATAACCACCGACTCCGTGGACAACCCCTGTCATGGTGTGTCGATTGCGCGCATAGTCCGTCTTCGCGTCGTCGCCTTGCAGCGGTCCGAAGCGAAGCGAATCCATCACCGCCAGCGGCCTTGCGCCCATGGTGAAGATGTCGCGAAGAATCCCGCCGACGCCGGTCGCCGCACCTTGATACGGCTCAATATAGCTGGGATGGTTGTGCGATTCGATCTTGAACGCGCAGGCCCAGCCTTCGCCTACGTCGATGATGCCTGCGTTCTCGCCAGGTCCCTGCACGACCGCCCCGGGACCGCTCATGCGCGTCCCCTTGGTCGGCAGCCGCTTCAAATGCACGCGGGAAGACTTGTAGCTGCAGTGCTCGGACCACATGACGGAGAAGATGCCAAGTTCTGTAAGCGACGGGGTGCGCCCAAGTTTTTGCTCGATCAGTGCGTACTCGTCGTCGGTGATGCTGTGGGTCTTGAGCAGCGCCGGGGTGATGGTGGTCGGCGTGGGAACGGTGCGGGATCCCGCAGAATGCTGGGCTTGCTGGTTGGCCATGGCTCGCTCCTAAGATTCTCTCACGGCACGTCATGCTGTCCTCGACCTCGCGTGAGTCGGCGCCCAATCCAGCGCCGATGATGGGGAGGGCTCAGGCAGAGCAATTGAGAGTCATGAAGGGGCCGCTTCACGCGTATTGGCCGCCCGGCAGAGCAGGCGTCTATGCCCCAGTCGACCCGAATCCGCCTCCAGCCCGCACCGTCTCATCCAGCGAGTCCACGACCTCGAACGTGGCTTCAATCCGCCGCACCAGCCGAAGCTGCGCCACGCGATCTCCCGCAGCGACGGTTTGCGAGATCGCAGCCAGATTGGTCAAAACGACCTTGATCTCGCCCCGATATCCCGGGTCGATGACCCCGGCCAGCGTCGTCAACCCGCGCACGGCCATCCCGGATCGATCTTCGATCAGCGCCCCGTATTCCGCGGGGAATCCCATTGCAATCCCCGTCGAGATCAGGATCGTCTGGCCCGGTTCAACCATGCATCCGGATAGGGCATACAAATCCGCTGCAAGATCCCCCCAGGGTCCAACATGGGCATATTTCGGGATTTGTGCGTCAACGTGGAGCTTTTGAACCAGAACAGGTGGCGTGTCCGTCATCTTGGCAGTGTATCTTCGGTGCGAACACCCCTTTCTTTTGGTCCGGTGGAAACATCGCCTGCGAATTCTGGAGCCTTCTTTCCAGCAGCGCATCCGACTCCAGACAAGGATGATTTCGATGACGCTTTCTACGCAATTCGACGGACCTGAAGACAATCCTGCGCTCGTCCTGATGCACTTTCTCGGTGGCAGCGGGCGCGAATGGGACGAGGTACTCGCCCTGCTCAACGGCCAATACCGCACGCTGCGAGTCGACCTGCCCGGCTTCGGCGACTCCGCCGACATACCCGGCTACACCGTCGCTGAGATGGCTGATGCCGTCCACGCAGCCATCGTGGCCGCCAGGCTGAGGCGATATGTGCTGGTCGGCCATAGTATGAGCGGCAAGGTCGCGATGGTGCTCGCGCGCCGCGCAGCTGACGTCTCCGATTCCCGCCTCGCCGGCCTCCTGCTGGTCGCGCCCTCTCCCCCGAGCCCGGAGCCCATCCCGGACGAAAAGCGCAGCATGATGCTCGGCCTGCTTGGCGAACGCCACGATGATGACCGCGCACGCGCACGTTCATACATCACGAAAAATGAGCTTCGCGACATTCCTCCGGATGTAGAAGAGCGCGCCTCAAACGAGGTGTTGCGCATGAATCGCACCGCATGGGTCTCGTGGCTGAAGCACGGCAGCAACGAGGATTGGGCAGAGCGCATCGGCACACTGGATCTACCGGCGATGGTCGTCGCCGGTGAAAAAGACCTCTCGCTTGGACCCAGGCAGCAGCAGGAACTCACCTTGCCGCACCTGCTGCGAGGCGAGTTGCGCACCGTGCCAAACTGCTCGCACCTCATCCCCATGGAATGCCCACCCGTCATGACCGGGCTCATCCAGGAGTTCATGTCGACGCTGCCTCATATTCCCGCAGAATATCTGGCCTTTATCGCAGGGGAACGTCTCTCCGAAGCAACGCGCAGCGTCATGGAGGCTCGCATGACGCCGCCCGCCATGTCCGCTGGAACCTTGACCGAGACCCAGATCAAGACGCTGCGTGCCATGCTCGCGCGCATCCTTCCCCAGCAGACCATCGACGTGACACCGTATGTACTGGACCGCCTCGCAAACGACAAGGGCGACGGCTGGCGCTACTCCGTCCTTCCGGTTGATCTCGAAGCCTACCGCGAGGGGCTTGATCGTCTCGCGGCGCAGGATTTTGCCAACCTCGAGGAAAGCGCTCAGGACGCGATGCTGACCAGGCTGGGCGCAACACCCGGATCGCAGGATGCGCGCTGGTTCGAAGAGGTCCGTGGCGATGCCACGACCGCATACATCTCGCATCCCGCCACCATGGCGCGCCTCGGCTATAGTGGCATCGGCGTCGGTGGCGCGGAAACAAAGTATCAGGGCTTTGTCACCCTCGGCCCGAACGAACGCGAGGCGTGGGAGCCCGTCGCACAATGAAGACGTTTTCGACGAACGATGTTGTGGATGTAGTGGTTATCGGCACTGGTGCTGGCGGCGCTCCCGTCATGGCGGAGCTTGCCGAAGCGGGCCTCAGCGTCGTCGCGCTCGAAGCCGGCCGCTGGTGGGATCCAGCGAAGGACTTCGCCGCGGACGAAGCCAAAATGTCCGAACTCTACTGGCTCGGCGAGCGCATCTCCGCCGGGGACACACCGACGGCCTTCGGCGGCAACAACTCAGGCACCGGCGTCGGCGGCTCCATGCTGCACTGGGGAGCCTTCGTGCCACGCGCCGACCCGCGCGACCTCAAACTCCGCACCGATTCAGGCGAAGGCTGCGACTTCCCCATGTCCTACGAGGAGCTGCTTCCCTACTACATCGAAGTCGAACGCTTCCTCGGGGTCTCCGGCCCAAAGCACTACCCGTGGGACGCGGACCGCAGCTATCCGCTCGGACCGGTCGCACTGAACGCCCCGGCAATCGCCATGCAGAAAGGCTACGCGGCGATCGGCGTCGAGACCAGTGAAGCGCCGATCGCCGTCGTCTCGCAGCGCTACACGCAGCCCGGCTATCACGAGCGACAGCCATGCGTCGGCTGCGGCTTCTGCCATCAGGGCTGCGCCTTCAACGGCGCCAAAGCCAGCATGGACGTAACCTACCTACCGCGTGCTCTCGCCGCCGGAGTGGAGATCCGCGCGAAGAGCTTCGTCCACGGCTTCGAACGCGATCCGCAAGGCCGCATCACCGCCGTCATCTACCGCAACGAAGGCCGCGACATCCGCCAGAAGTGCAAGGCAGTCTACCTCTGCGCGGGAGCCGTCGAAACACCCCGACTGTTATTGCATACCGGTCTGGCAAACTCGTCAGGCCAGGTCGGCAGAAACTTCATGGCACACGTTGCCACCCAGATCTGGGGCACCTTCGAGGACGAGATGCGCATGAACAAAGGCTTCCCCGCATCGCTCATCTCAGAAGCCACCCTGCGCCCGAGAGACGCCGACTTCGCCGGTGGCTACCTGACACAAAGCCTCGGAGTCGTCCCGGTAACGTTCTCGCGACAGGTAGCTCGCGGCCGCGGCCTGTGGGGCAAAGATCTCGTCCACTATCTCGACCGCTACAACCACTTTGCCGGCATCGGCGCCAACGGCGACTGCCTTCCGTACGACCACAACTACCTCGAACTTTCCGACGAGTCAGACGAGTTCGGCGTACCCAAGGCGCTCGTCCACTTCAGCTATGGCGAAAACGAGAAGCGCATGAGCGAACACTCCGCCCGGCTCATGACCCAGGCATGGGAGGCCGCCGGCGCGACCGACATCTGGACCTTCCAGCGCTCGGCCCACACCATCGGCACCTGCCGCATGGGCCACAGCGCCAGAGCCGACGTCGTCGATCCCTACGGTCGCAGCTATGACGTACCGAACCTCTGGATCAGCGACAACTCAACCTTCCCCGCAGCGCTGGCAGCCAACCCCGCCCTCACGATCATGGCCCTGGCAGTCCGTTCAGCCAGAAACTTCCTCGAAAGGGCAAAGGCAGCTACCTCCTAAAAAGCCACCTACGAATCTCAAGAGTTGAGAAGGCATCAAAGACGAAATCCGCGCAGGCACCTAACGTCTCTTTCCCGTCACCTGCAAATAGCTGTTCGGGATCACCAGATGATCCGGATCACCCGAAGTATTCGCCGAACTCCACAAACCCTCAAGCGCCACTTGGAACGCCTCCTGCCCAGCAGCATCGAGCCTGCTGAACGCCACCTGCGTCGGTCCAAAGAAACGACGGAAGAGGCTCACGGCGCCCGCCGCGTTCATCGGTAAATCCAGCATGATGGCAATCAGCTTTGTCTCGATCCCCTCGAACCCACCCGCAAGCCGCTCGCGGACAACGCTCTCCACTCCCCAAAGATTCGGCGGCACAATGCCGGGTGGCGGCGGCGCATGCTGCGCGCCAAGCGTGAACATGCGGCCGATAAAACTCTCGGGATTCCAGTTCCCCATCGCAAGCAGCCCACCTGGCTTCAGCACACGCGCAAACTCCGCCGCCACAAGCTCCGGACGGGGCGCGAACATCGCGCCGAACATCGTCACCACCGCGTCGAAGGAAGCGTCGGCATAGGGGAGCTGCTCAGCATCGCCTTCGTCGAACCGGATGGCAAGCCCTTCGGCAGCAGCGCGCTCGCGGCCTTGCGCCAACAGGTTCGTCGCGATATCGACACCCGTCACAACGCATCCCTGGCGTGCCAGCGGAATCGCCAGATTGCCCGTGCCACACGCCACATCCAGCGCGTGCGCACCGCTCGGGATGCCTGACCGTGCGACAAACTCTTCAGCCTGCCTTGCATTCGACTTCGCAATTACGCCAAAGTCGCCAGCCATCCATGTCGTGCGCATGGAGGCTTTAATCTCGTCCATCGTCGGGGCCATCGTGTCTCCGGTGAGTATGCCAAGCCTGAGCCAAGCCTCGCCTCAACGTCAAGCACAAACAGCAAGGGCCCGCCCCATCCAAAGGGCGAGCCCTGCAACCCATCCCAAGGGTCTACTGCGAAGGAGCCACGGCAAGATCGTCCGCCAGCCGGAAGTTCATCACCGACTCAGCAGGAATCTCGATATCGCGATTGCCGGTCAGGCCACCGATCGCCGTACCCAGCCCCCCACCGGCAAGCCCGCCGACAACAAGCCCGACGCCGCCGGTTGCAATCCCGCCGACCAGCATGCCAAGCCCGGCGCCGCCGCCGATAAACGCAGCCGAGCGCTTGCCTTTACCCTTCTTGGTGCGAAGATTGTCGCGCGTGTCCAAATCATACTTCTGGCCGCCAAGCTCCATCGAAGTCAGGCGCAGTTCGAGAATGGAGCGGCCCTTGAAGTGGCCGCGCCGATGCGATGCATCGATCACCCCATGAACCGGAGTGCCGCGCGGAATCGCGACTTGGTTCGAACCATCCGCGATCACATCGTGAACTACTTCACCCGAGAATCCATCGCCCGCTCGACTCGTCTTCACGCTGATGTGCTCGTTGATACGAATCGCAAGCGTCGTACCACGCGGTATCTGGATATCCGCAGGCAACATCGGCGTAACCGTCGGTCCCGCTGGCGTGCCAGCAGCTGGAGGCGGTGCTGCGCCGTATCCCGCGCCGTTCCCCGGCTGCGGTGCACTGCTCGCAACCGTTCCATTCGCAGCGGTTCCGTCACTCTGCGTCACAACCGCAGGAGCAGCCTGGTAAGCCGAGACCACCGGCGCATTCGTCACCGTCGTCGTCGAAGTCGAACCCGACGCACTCGGCTTCGAGGCCTTCGTCGTCGTAATCTGCTCCACCGTCTGGCCCGGAGCCGGCGGTTGCACGATGGACGTCACGGTGCTTCCGTCCTTATCCGTGTACACAACCTGCTGCGCAACTCCCGTAGAAGCGGCCGCCTGCTTCGCCTGGTTCATCGCAGCTTCGTTCGCTTTATCAGCCGCGCTCTTACAGCCGGCGACGGCAACGACAACACCAAGCACCGCAATCTTCAAACCGTTCCGTGCGTTCATCATGCGTTCCTCTTTCATGCAGCAGAATTCTTTTAGGTTGTTATCGGGGACCTGCTTGGTGGGATGCGGGAATCGCGTCGGCTGGCCTCCAAATGCCTGAAAAGGGCTAAACTTTAATGCATGTCGACCTCCGTAGAAGCCCGTCCGCAACTCGCGCATCTAACCGCACAACTCGATGACCTCAAACAGCGCGGCACCTTCTTCAGACTGCGCGAGCTCGAAGATGTCCAAGGCCCGGTCTGCACCTACGACGGCAAACGCGTCATCAATCTCGCGAGCAATAACTACCTCGGCCTGTGCAACCATCCCAAGCTCGAAGAGGCCGCCATCCAGGCCATCAAGGATCATGGCGTAGGCTCGGGAGCCGTGCGCACCATCGCCGGCACCATGCGCATCCACATGGAGCTCGAAGAAAAGATCGCCCGCTTCAAGAACGTTGAAGCCTGCGTCGTCTTCCAGTCCGGCTTCACCGCCAACGCGGGCACCGTCGGCTCCATCCTCGGTAAAGAAGACTTCATCCTCTCGGACGAACTGAACCACGCCAGCATCATCGATGGCGCGCGCCTCTCTCGCGCGAAGATCAAGGTCTTCCGTCACAAAGACGTCGCGCACTGCGAAGAACTCCTCAAGGAAATCGAGAACGAGCCCGGCAAGAAGCTCATCATCACCGACGGCGTCTTCTCCATGGACGGCGACATCGGCCCGGTCGGCGAACTCGCCGCACTCGCTGAAAAATACGGCGCCATCATGATGGTCGACGACGCGCATGCCTCAGGCGTTTTAGGGAGAAATGGAAGAGGCAGCGTAGACCACTTCAATGTTCACGGCAAGGTCGACGTGCAGGTCGGCACCCTTTCAAAGGCGATCGGCGCACTCGGCGGCTACGTCTGCGGCTCGCGCGATCTGATCGACTTCCTTTACCATCGCGCTCGCCCATTCCTCTTCTCCACCTCGCATCCGCCATCGGTCGCCGCCACCTGCATCGCGGCATTCGACATCCTTGAAAACGAGCCCGAGCGCATCGAGCGCCTGTGGGACAACACAGCCTACTTCAAACAGCAGCTTGAGCACGCGGGCTTCGACATCGGCGGCCGCACCACGCCGGCAAGCGAGACCCCGATCATCCCCATCATCCTCGGCGATGGCCGCAAGACGATGGAGTTCTCCCGCGAGCTCTTCGCGCAGGGTTTGATGGCGACTGGAATTGCGTTTCCGACGGTGCCAGAAGGCAAGGCGCGGATTCGCATCATCATGACCAGCGAACACACGCGCGAGCAGCAGGATCAAGCCCTGGAGATCCTCACGTCGACCGCAAAGCGTCTTTCAATCCTCTAAGAGACGCGAAGCGTCCAAAACCCCACGAAGTGGTCGCTGCCCGCGACTAGGGCGCACTTGCCGTTGCCTTCATCATTTCCGCCAGCTTGCCCACCGTCTTCCAGTTCCTCGCTGTACTGACGGTCTTCAGTTTGCCATCGAAGTAGGCATTCGAAAGCTTGGTCCGCGCCATCCCGTTCGGTAGATGCAGGAAGACCTCGCGTCCCTTCACCACGAACGAATCCTCCGGCGACCGCGCCGGATCGAGCGCCTTCACCGCTGCCGCATCCGGCTTGTCCGCAAGAAAGTAAACGTGCAGCGTCTCCATCGGAGCACCGGCCTTCGCAAACGGATTTGCCTTGTAAGCCGCTGCTAGTTCAGAGGCCGAGCGCAAAACAATCCGCCCCGGATACCCGAACACTCGTGCGATCTCAACGGTGACCGCGGCCACGACGGTCTCAGGCTCAGCAGCCTCAAAGAGGACATTGCCACTCTGGATAAACGTCGTCACCTTGGTCGCACCAGCAGCCACAAAGATTGCCGCCAACGCCTTCATCGGCAGGATCGCCTTACCACCAACATTAATGCCGCGTAGCAACGCAAGGTGCATCCGCTACCCCCTGTAAACGACCTTGCCCCCAACCACCGTAGCCTTCACTCGCCCCAGCATCTTCGCCCCATCGAACGGCGTATTCTTCGACTTCGACCGCGAATCCGCAGCCTTGAAATCCCACTCGGCCGCAGGATCAAAGACCACCAGATCGCCCCACTGCCCCATTCCCAGCGAACCCGCTCGCTTCAACCCCGCAACCTCCGCCGGATTGCCAGACATCAACGCAACTACCTTCGCGAGCGGCATCCCATGATCCCCATGCAGCACGCGCAACGTAAGTCCCAGCGCAGTCTCAAGCCCGGTGATCCCGTTCGGCGCTCGTTCAAACTCAACTTCTTTCTCATGCCGCGCATGCGGCGCATGATCCGTCGCAATGCAGTCCACCGTGCCATCCAGCAACCCGGCGATCACCGCCTGCCGATCCGACTCGGACCGCAGCGGCGGGTTCATCTTCGCGTTCGTGTCGAAGTCGCCGACCGCTTCATCGGTCAACGTGAAATGATGCGGCGCAGCCTCGCACGTCACGTGCAATCCTTCGGCCTTCGCAGCCCGCACCGCCGCGACGGCCGCTGCCGTCGACACATGCTGCACATGCAGATGCGCCCGCAAGCCTTTCTCACGAAAGATGTCGCGCACGAGATAGATATCCCGTTCGACAATCGACGACTCAGCCTCCGCCGGATACCCGCGCAAGCCCAGCCGAAACGCTACTGGCCCCGCATTCATAATCGCCCCATGCGACAAGCGCGGATCTTCCGCGTGCTGGCTCACCGGCAATCCAAGGTGCGCCGCACGCAGCAACGCCGCATGCATCACGCCGGCATCGAGCACCGGCTTGCCATCATCGGTGAACCCAACCGCACCAGCCTTCGCCAGCGCTTCAAACTCCGTCAGCGTCTTGCCCACGCTCCCGGTCGTCACGGCAGCCATTGCAAATAACCGCACCAACGGCTTGCGTTGGGCAGCAAGCATCCACTTCATCGTCTCAACCGAGTCATTGACCGGCAAGGTATTCGGCATCGCAACGACTGACGTAAAGCCGCCCGCAGCCGCAGCCGCAGTGCCTGTTGCAATCGTCTCTTTATAGGTCTGCCCCGGCTCGCGTAGATGCACATGCACATCCACCAACCCAGGCGCGACCACGCATCCGGTGGCGTCGAGCGTCTCTTCCACCTCAACACTGACAAACGCGCCCGGAGCCTCGACGCCAGCGACTAGGCCGTCGCGAACCAGCACATCGCGCAGCGCGTCCAAGCCCTTCGCCGGATCGATCAGCCGCCCGCCATGAATCAAAAGCTCACTCATGCCTTCGCTCCCAGCGCCCGCGCCAGCAGCGCGGTCCGTACTGCGCGCCCATTCCGCACCTGGTCTTCAATCGCTGACTGCGCGCAATCCGCCACTTCCCCTTGAATCTCAAGCCCGCGAATCATCGGCCCCGGATGCATCACCACTGTCTTCGGCGCAAGCCGCGCGAGACGCTCTTCGGTCAACTGGTAGCTCTCGATATACGACGCCAGGTCAAGCTCCAAACCAGCCAGCCGCTCCTTCTGGATCCGTAGCATCATGGCGACCTGCGACCGCGCCAGAGCAGTCTCGAAGTCGCGCACAATCTCAATGCCCTCGGCAAGTCCCAACGCCTCTTCCGGCAGCAACTCCGGCGGCCCGCACAGCAACACCTTTGCCCCCAGCCGCGGCAGCAGCATCGCATTCGATCGCGCCACGCGGCTATGGCGAATATCGCCAGTGATCATTATCGTGACGCCCGCCAGCAGCGACGCATCCACCGGCTTCGCGTCGAGCTGCAACCACTCAATCATCGTCCGCAGATCCAGCAGTGCCTGCGACGGATGTTGATGCATCCCATCCCCCGCGTTCAACACCGGCAAACCCGTCGTACGCGCCAGCACACTCGGCGCACCACTCGAAGGGTGCCGCAACACGATACATTCCGCACCGAGCGCTCGCAGCGTCAGGCCCGTGTCCTTCAGGCTTTCGCCTTTCTCGATCGAAGAAGACTTGTCCGAAACCAGCGTCGTCGTTGCCCCCAGCGACTTCGCCGCGAGCTCGAACGAAGTCCGCGTCCGCGTACTCGACTCATAAAACAGCAGCGCAATTCGTCGCCCCGCAAGCAGCTTCGCCTTCTCCGCCGCATCCATCGCCTCGAGCTGCGTCGTCATCGCGAGAATCCCGGCAACATCTGCCACCGAAAGATCGTCCACCGAAAGCAGGGAACCAGCGGCAATCACGCGGCTACTCCGCTTCCGTCAGTTCGACCAGGATCACCTGTTCGTCACCATCGATCTCTTTCAACTTCACCTCGATAATCTCGCGCGACGACGTCGGGACCGAGCGCCCGGTAAACGTCGCCTGGATCGGCAGCTCGCGATGCCCGCGATCGATCAGCACCAGCAACTGCACGCTCTTCGGACGCCCGTGGTCGAACAGTGCATCGAGCGCCGCGCGAATCGTGCGGCCCGTATAAAGTACGTCGTCCATCAGCACAATGTCGCGCCCGTTCACATCGAAACCGATGTCACCTTTATTCACGGTAGGCCGCGGTCCGGCCGTGCTCAGGTCGTCGCGATAAAAGCTGATGTCGAGCACGCCGGTATCGATCTTCTTCTTCTCGATCCCGCCAATCAAAGTCGCCAGCCGTTCCGCCAAGGGCACGCCGCGCCGCTTGATCCCGACCAGCCCAAGGTTCTCCGCACCGTCATTCCGCTCGACGATCTCATGCGCCAGGCGCACCAGCGTCCGTTCAATCTCGGACGCGGACATCAGCCGTCCCTTCACTCTCAACTTCGGCGTCTTGCCTGCTTTCGCTTCGCTCATTCCACTCCCGCCTCAAGCCTTCTCGAAGCTGATGATAGCAGTCCGAAGCCCTGCCTTAGTTCCCGCGCGGCAACCCGCGCCGCCGCGTCTGCAGCATCCCGGCGAAGCCTCC
The DNA here is from genome assembly GCA_963693075.2 of uncultured Granulicella sp. GTDB lineage: Bacteria > Acidobacteriota > Terriglobia > Terriglobales > Acidobacteriaceae > Edaphobacter. The sequence continues at coordinate 323,381 of CAXMMP010000002.1, forward strand.
GCCCGCCGTCGTAATCATCAGGATGAACCCGCTGATCAGCGTCAGGTAGAACAGCGTAAGCCCGGCCCGAACCTCAGGCGAGCTCATGTACTCGATCACCCTCATCTGCGCATCGCGCCCTTGGCTCTGCGCCTGCATCTTGTCCGTAAGCTGCGCCTGCACGGTCGAAAACTGATGCGCCATATCCGCATCGAACGGCCCCATGCCATGCGCCGCAAAGCGGACGGTCAACCCGGTCGCCGCCAGCGCGATTCCCATCATCGCGATCATGACCAACCCGGTCAGCACCCCAATCCGCAGCCCCACCCTCCCATCGATCCGCGCCAGAGGACGGCGCGACCGATAAAGCCCCAGCACCACCCCAGACCCACCCAGGATGCATAAGGTATTCACAAAGGAAGCCGCCGGAGCCACCAGCCCCGCCACCGATAAAGCCGCCGTCACCAGCGCCACCGGCGCAATACACAGCAGCACCGTCGTCCACTCCACAAGCTGCGGCCTTGGCGGAGGAACCTTGCCCGTCGTGCTCGCCTGCGCCTCTCCGCCGACCGGCGTCAGCTCCGTCCGCAGGTACTCCGGCAATTGAATCTGCGGCGCCCCGCACCGCGGGCAAAACAGCGCGTGCTCGTCGTCGCTCGCGGCGGAACCTCCCAAACCACGCGCGGAAGACGGCCCCGGCAGCTCCGCGTGGCAACGGTGACAAAGTCGGACCATACCTCTATTGTAGTCAGCTACTGCCGCGAGTCGTTATCGTCCCCAATGCCGATGTGCCCCGGCAGGTCCAGCATAACCAGCCCGATCTTCGTCCCCGCACCGTCCTGCTTGATCGAAACCACATGCTGATGCAGCTTGGACCCCGCCTTCAGCTCCTGTTCGGGATCCGCGTCATCCCCATCGTCGTTCACGTGGACATTGGCTTTGTTGTCATCCGTGCAGGTCAGTCCATCTTGCGTCACACTTGGCGACCCCACTGCATGCTTGCCCTGGCACTGAATCACCTGCCCATACCGCGACATATCCTTCTTGTAAAACGCAATCACCTTCTCCGGAGCATCCGGAGTCTGGTAGCTCAAAGCCTTCACCCCCAAATGAAAGCTGCCAAAGCTCATATTCACATCCGCAGCGCCTTCTTCGTGCGTCTTGCCGTCGGAGTCCGTCTTGATCTTCTTCACCAGCGTCGCCCCCGGATACACCGCCAGCCCGACGCTCGCCTGCACGTTGTTGTCATTCGTCTTTACCGACATCCCGCCAAACGGTGTCGAGATCTTCACATCATCATGCTCGCCGTCTTTATGCGAACTCACATGACAACCAGAGAGAGCGACCGATGACGCCGTCAAAACTCCTGCCAGAACCCTAACCCCGTATCTCATCTGCATCTTGACCTCTCCCGCAATCAGCCGCACACTGGTTGCCTAACCCGCAATCTCACAGATCGGCAGTCAGACTTTCCTCCGAAGATACGCCCGGCCCGGGAAAACAGTTCCACAAAAATTAACCGGGTTCACCACGACGATCTCGTACACTCCGGGTTCCTTGTCATTGAGCACGCAAGACTTCGGGCCCCGTCCAAACCTTCCATCAGCATCGGCACCACGGAGAATGAACCATGGCAGCACTGAGCAGTCCTTTCCTGAGTCCCCCTAATCCTCGCCGCGCGGCAGCATCCATGCTCGCCGCGGCCCTCTGCCTGATCACCACCGCTGCCCTCACAGCACAGGCTCCGCGCGATCCCTACGCCCAGGATCCACCCAACCGGGTCGCCCGCATCGCCTACGCCCAGGGTAATGTCTCATTGGAACCCTCGGGAGCAGACTACTTCGGCGCCGCCGAGCTCAACTACCCGCTCTCCATCGGCGACCGCATCTACGCTGACCTCGACGCTGTCTCCGAACTCCAGTCCTCCGGTCTCGCCGTCCGCCTCGGCAACGGCGCCGACTTCACCATCACCTCGCTCACGGATGGGGTCGCCCAGTTCGCCCTCGCACAGGGTAGCGTCCACCTCGTCACCCGCGACCTCTACGCGCCGCCCGCCCCCGACGGCACGCCGCAAACAGCCGACGTGGAAGTCGATACCCCCAACACCACCGTCATCGTTCGCCAGTCCGGAGATATTCGCGTCGACTTCTATCCGCAGGACAGCTCCACCGTCGTCACCGTCAGCTACGGTGCCGTGGAAGTCTCAGGCCCCGGCTTTGACCAGATGGTCAGCGAGGGCCAGTCCATCCACCTCCGCGGCATGGACCAGATCTATCCCGAATGGGTGCAGGTTCTGCCGCCGGACGAACTCGACTCCTTCGACTCGCAGCGGGAGCAGCAGCGCGACAACTCGCAGGCCTTCCGCAACCACTACGTCGACCCCGAAATGATCGGCGCCGCCGACCTCGATCAGTACGGCGACTGGCAGCCTTCGCAGCAATTCGGCCCCGTCTGGTTCCCGCGTAACGTCAACTACGGCTGGACCCCCTACTCCGCAGGCCACTGGGCCAATATCCCGCCATGGGGCTACACCTGGGTCGACAACGAACCGTGGGGCTTTGCGCCCTTCCACTATGGCCGCTGGAACAACTTCAACGGACGTTGGGGCTGGGTCCCCGGACCGCCGCCCTCGCTCTTCCGCGGAGACGAATGGCATGGACATCCGCCGCGTCCCGTTTACTCTCCCGCACTTGTCGCCTTCGTCGGCGGCGGTGGCCCCGGCGGCGGAGGATTCTCGCTTTCGCTCAGCATCGGAGGCGGTGGAGGAGGCGGCGTCACGGCATGGTTCCCACTCGGACCCACCGAGCCCTACGTCCCCTGGTACCACACCAGCCCTGCCTACGTGAATCGCGTCAACGTCACCAACGTCTACAACACCAACGTCACGGAAATCCACAACACCTACATCAACAAGACCACCACGGTCTACAACGTCACGAACGTCACCTACGTCAATCGGAACACCGCAACCGTCGTCGTCAACCAGAGCGACTTCGCGGCCGGCCACAGTGTCGCGAAATCGCAGGTTCAGCTCACACCCGCGGTCAAAGCGCAGCTCGTCTCGGCACCGGTCCTGACGCACTCGGTTCCCCCGCCACCTAGGGTCGCTGCGCCCCCGCGTGAGGCGGCCAAGGCAGTTCCCGCCAGCGCCGCACGGCCCGTCGTTCAAACCAAGGAAGGCTTCCAGCGCGCTGGAGCCCCACCCGCTCCCACGCCCCTCAAGGCCCCAACCCCGCCCCCACCGAGCGCGAAAGCTGCGATGCCCGCTCCACGCGCACCGCAGGTCATCGCCCCGGCAAAAGCGGGCGTCGCCGGCCCACCCCCCGCTGCCGCCCCTGTCAGCAGGCCCGGCGCCGCGCCAATAGCCCCGGCTGCCAAGGCACCAGCGGCTGCACCGATCGAACGTTCCACGCCAACCACGCCAGCCAAGCCTGCGCCGCCCGCTGCTCCGACGACCCCGGCCAGGCCGGCGACGCCTGCCCCGGTCGTTCGCACCCCGGTGCAACCCTCAAGCCCGGCCCAACCCTCCAGCCCGGCCCAACCCTCCACCCCTGCGCGTCCTCAACCTGAGGCGCCAACCCGCCCCACTACTCCGCCCGCAACGACTCCGGCTCGCCCGGTAGCGCCAGTGACTCCGGTGCCCGCCGTACGTCCGGTGACGCCTGTGCCACCCGCTCGCACCGTAACCCCGCCGCCCGCGAAGGTGCCGCTCACCGCTCCCAGGCCGACCACCGAAACCGTACCGCTCAAGAAGCCCGTCGTTACGCCACCGGTCAACCCGAAAGATCCAAAGGTCAGGGATCCTAAGGACAAAGACGACAAGCAAAACGACGACAAACCAAGAGACGAGAAGCCCAACTAATCGCCTCTCACTCACAAACCAGCGAAGCCCCGTTTCGGAACGGGGCTTTGCTGTCTCACTCCGAAGACCTCAAACTACGGCAGTTAACCCACAGGGACCCCGCGAAATACTGCTGTTCCCGCGTCCAATCCCATCGCTATACTTGAGCGTGATGGCGATTCACGAGCCAATCCGCAAGCGCACCGGCGGCGGCAGCCCCTCCGCCCCATCGCGCGAGATCCCGGACAAGCTCTACTTCCGCATCGGTGAAGTCGCCAAACTCTGCGACGTACCCGCCTACGTTCTGCGCTTCTGGGAAGGTGAATTCCCCCAGCTTAAGCCCAACAAAGGCGGCACCGGGCAGCGTCTCTACCGCCGTCGCGACGTCGAGATGGCCCTCCGCATCAAGACTCTTCTCTACGACGAGGGCTACACCATCCCCGGCGCTCGCGCCGCCTTCAAAGCCGAGCTGCGCAGCGGCAAGGAACCACAGTTAGGCCTCAGCGGCATCGCCGAAACCGGCCCATCCGTCGCACCCAAACACCTGGTCGCCCTGAAGAGAGAACTCAAGGACATTCTCGCCCTCCTCTCCAAACCCGCCGTCGCAAAGGCTGGCGTGCAGCCCATCCGCCGCGCCTTCTCGATACCCAAACCAGAGCGCCTCGCACCCCCCGAGCCGCGCGCCTTCCCCAAGCCCCAACTCCTGCCCAAACCCACCCCGCTCGAAAGCCTCTTTGACACCCTTCCTAACGACCTCGAATAGTTTCCCAAATTAGGCCTCTTTTGCGCTTTGGGGATTCCCATTTCAGCACGCCAAGTGACCTAACACAAACGGGTGATGGCGAACGGTCTTTACCAGGAGGACACTGGAATGGCCGGCAAACCCGCCAGCCGAAATGAGTGCCTCCATGGTGCACGACATCCTGATCGCCTGCGGTTTCATCGCGATGCTGCTCACGCCCTGCCTCTTCTCCCTCGGCAAATCCGAAGCCCCCAAAGACCCCGTCAAGTAGCAAAATCCGGGTATCTCCGCCTCACGTCCCACCCCACCACACCCCCCACCAAGCCTTCGCCTTTGATCCGCGCTTCATCCGCGCGCGATCCGCGTACGCACTTCGCAAAATATCCCACACGCTAAACTAGGGCGAACCCCTAGTGCCCGACACCCCAAAACCCGGACTCTTCAGTCTCAGGCACCAGCATTCGGCTAAATCCGCCACGCTGCTGCTCATGATCTCGTCGCTCCTTTCCGGCATTCTCGGCCTGGTCCGCACCAAGTACATCGCCTATGTCTTCGGCGCGGGACACACCACCGACGCGTATAACGCCGCCTTCCAGCTCCCCGACATGCTGAGCTACTTCCTCGTCGGCGGAGTCGCCAGCATCACCCTCGTCTCCATGCTCAGCCGCATCCGCGAAACAGGCGATGAAGACGCAGCCGACCGCGCGCTCTCCGCCGTCCTCGTCGCCATGCTCTTCGTGCTCGGCATCGTCACGCTGCTCGCCGAACTTCTCGCCCCGCTCTATACCCGCATCTTCTTCAACAAGCTCGACCCCGACACCGCCGCCCTCTGCACCCATCTCACCCGCCTTCTACTGCCCGCCCAACTCTTCTTCTTCGCCGGCGGCGTCCTCGGCTCGCGCCTGCTCGTCCGCAAGATCTTCCTTTACCAGGCTGTTACCCCACTGATCTATAACCTCGGCATCATCCTCGGTGGCGTCCTGCTCGCCACACGCCTCGGCACGCCCGAGCATCCCAGCATCGACTCCCTCGCCTACGGCGTCCTCGGCGGAGCCTTCATCGGGTCGCTCGTCATCAACGCCATCGGAGCCCACCGCAGCGGTCTCCGCTTCACCCCCACCCTGAACCTTCGCCATCCGGCTTTTCTGGAGTGGCTACGCCTTTCGCTCCCTCTCATGGTCGGCGTCTCGCTCGCCATGGCCGACAAGTGGATCCTCGCCCACTACGCAGCAGCCGACAAGGGCGGCATCACCCTCCTCAACAACGCCAAAGCGCTCTTCAACGCGCCACTCAGCGTCATCGGCATGGCCGCCGGAGCCGCATCGCTCCCGTTCTTCTCCAGCCTCTACGCGCAAAACCGCCTCTTCGACTTCAACGAAGCGGTCAGCCGCTCCATCTCCCGCCTGATCGCCGTCTCGCTGCTCGCCAGCGCCTGGCTCGTCGCCCTCGCCATCCCGGTCACCGACTTCCTCCGCGGAGGACGGCTCAACCGCGCCGACTCCCTTGCCACCGCGCAGTACCTCGCCCTTTTCGCGCTTTCGCTCGCCCTGTGGTCCGCTCAGGGAATCTACGCCCGCGCCTTCTACGCCGCGCGCAACACCCTGACGCCCGCCATCTCAGGCACCGTCGTCACCCTGCTTTCGATCCCCATCTACGCTTTGCTCTTCCACCACATCGGCGTCGCCGGCCTGGCCATCGCGTCGGATATCGGCATCCTTGCCCACACCCTCGCGCTCGCCGCGTTGCTCCACCGCGCACACCTGGTCTCGATTGCCTCGCTCGACTATCTCGAACTCGGTCGCGCCCTGCTGGCCTCCGTCATCGCCTATGTCGCCACCTGGCAAGTCATCAGCCGCATCCCCGCCCACGGTTACCTCGCCGATGCTCTGGTCCTCCTGCTCGGCACCGCCCTCTGGGCCGCGACCGCCGCACTTACCCTCCGCATCACCGGCTCCCCACTCCTCCAGCAACTCCGCAAACGGGCATAGAAGTGGCCGCACCAAGTTGGCGCAGCCACCGAAAGAAGCTAAGAGCTAACAGCTGTTTCAGATCCCCTTCGCATCCTCCCACTCCTCGTTCCACTTCCCTTGAATCGCCTCCAGAATCGGCTCGGTCGACTTCTTCGGATCGCCCGTAAACCCCGGCAAGCCCACCACATACTCATGCAAATCCGTAAACCGGACCGTGTACGGTTCAATCTCCGGATACTTCTCCTGCAGTTGAATCGCAATCTCTTCGGTACTGGTCCAATCAAACTCAAACGCCATAATGTCTCCTATTCCCGATTCACCGTCTTCCGAACCTCGACGAGCGTCGAGTAAAACGTCGCTCCGCCGCCGATATCCGTCAATCTCTCAGATGTCAGCGCGTTGACATTCGCACCACGCCCCGACAAATCTCCACCGGTTTTCGCCCAGTCCAGCCTCGCGGCAACCACTCCGCGACCCACCTTGCCGCTCAACTTTGCCCGCAAGCCGATCCTTCCTCGCGCGTTGAACACCTCCACTGCATCCCCCGCCTGCACCCCCCGAGCCGCCGCGTCCTCCTCATGCATCTCGAGCACGCCATCCGTCGCGCGCTCCATCTTTTGATGCACCTCCTGATTCGCGAAGGTGGAGTTCATGTAGTTGTCCGCCTTCCTCGGCAAAAACTCCAGCGGATAAGCCTCATCCCGCCCCCGCGACTCCTGCGGAGCCACAAAGACCGGCACCGGCAGCAACTCGCCTTTTCCGCTCGCCGTCCGAAACCAGTCCGCGGTCGAAAACGGCAGCACCTGCCCGCACTCATTCGCCGGCAGCGTCAACGCAACCTGCCCCTCGAGCTCTAAACGCTCCCGCGTAATCCTCGCCAGCCACGGCCACGGAGAATCCAGAGCCTGCTCGATCAGCGCATCTTCCCGATCGTCAAAACACGCTTCATCAAACCCCATCCGTCGCGCCAACTCGCCAAAGACCGCCACGTTATTCCGAACCTCACCCCTCGGCGCAATCGCCCGGTCGCTCACCTGCACGTACCTGTGCCCGTACGCACCCATCAGATCCTTCGTCTCCAAAAACGTGGGCGCGGGCAGCAGGACATCCGCATAATCTGCCGTATCGGTGAAGAACTGGTCATGCACGACCGTAAACAGGTCCTCCCGCGCCAGCCCCTTGATCACCGCATTCTGGTTCGGCGCAACCGCCCCGGGGTTCGAGTTGTAGACAAACAAAGCCTTCACCGGAGGCCCATCGACCTCATTCAGCGCCGCCCCAAGCTCACTCATGTTGATCACCCGCGACGCCCTGCCCAGCGGACTCTTCAGCATCAGTTCCGGCATCTCGAGCTTCGCCCCGTTGAATCCGAACGCCCCGCTCATCGAAAGCAGCACCCCGCCCCCGCGATACTTCCAGGCCCCCGTTACCAGTGGCAGCATCGCCACCGCACGCGCCGCCGTCCCGCCATTCTCGCTCCGCTGAATCCCGTAGTTCAGCCGGATCGCCGCCGGCTTGCGCCCGTCCCTTCCGGCACTCGCGTACTCCCTGGCCAGCCGAACAATCGTCGCCGCGGGAATTCCGGTCACCCCGGACACCCGATCCGGAGCATGCTCCGGCCTCAATGCATGTACCCGCAGCTCAGCCGCACCATGAGTACACTCCGCCAGGTAGGCCGTATCCTCGAGCCCCATCCCGAAGATCACATGCATGAACCCAAGCGCCAGCAGCCCATCGGTCCCCGGATTGATCTGCAGATGCTCATCCGCCAGCGCCGCCGTCCGCGTCTTGTACGGATCGATGACGATCAACCGCCCACCATTGCGCCGCGACTCCTCAATAAACGGCCACAGATGAACGTTGTTGCCATGGATGTTCGCGCCCCACGCGATCACCAACCCCGCATGCGCAAACTCCTCCGGCGACGGCCCAACCTTTACCCCATACACCCGCTTCAACGCCTCGCCGCCAGCCGCCGCGCAGATCGTCCGATCTAACTGCGACGCCCCAAGCCGGTGAAAAAACCGACGATCCATCGACCCATAGCCCAATGCCCCGGTCGTCCCGGCATAGCTGTACGGCAGCACACTCTCCGGCCCAAACTCCGCAACCGTCGCCTTCAGCCGCACCGCAATCGTCTCCAGCGCCTCATCCCACGAAACCCGTTCGAATGTCTCGCCTTCGCGACCCCGCACCAGCGGCCCCTTCGCCACACCAGCTCGCCGCTTCATCGGATACAGCAGCCGATCCGGTGCGTAGACGCGGTCCAGATACTTCGCCACCTTGCCGCATAAAAACCCGCGCGTCACCGGGTGCGCCGGATCCCCCTGCACCTTCGTCGCGGTGCCGGTCAGCGTATCGACCGTCACTAGCACGCCGCAGCTATCCGGGCAATCCAGCGTACACACCGCATGGATCGTCTTACTTCCGGACGCCGCTGATTTCGTCTCCATCCTCAACATTCTAGGCTCTCAATCCGCCAAGCCCGTCGCCCCGTGTATGCTGCAACCACGCCCGCCAACCGATATGCCCTCTCAGCCATCGCCATCCCGTCTCGAAGCCTTCTCCGACGGCGTCATCGCCGTCATCATCACCATCATGGTGCTCGAGTTCAAGGTCCCTCACGCCGACGGCCCCGAAGGTCTCCTCGCCATGCTCCCGACCTTTGGCGTCTACCTGCTCTCCTTCGTCTTCACCGGGATCTACTGGATCAACCACAGCCACATGATCGACCGGCTCAAGCGCGTCGACGCGCTCATCCTTTGGGCCAACCTCGCCTTTCTCTTCACCTTGTCGCTGCTGCCCTTCTTCACCAATTACCTGGTCGAAAAGGGAGTACACGGCTTCCCGGTCGCGATCTACGCTGCCTCGCAACTGCTCGATGGCGTCACCTTCACGCTCTTGAGCCGCGCCCTCATCCGCCATCTGCGCCATGGCACGGACGCCGAAAACGCACGCGAAGCCCAGGCGCAGCTCGACGAAAACCGGAAAGGCTATATCAGCCTCGTCCTCTACCTCATCGCGATTCCGACCGCGTTCCGGTTTCCCTGGCTCGCACTCTTCCTCGTCGCCGCCGTCACCCTCGTCTGGATCGTCCCGACCTTCGGCGTCAAACAGACCCAGACCAACAACTAAAACCACGCGCCGCGCGTACACTCTGCACAACTCGCATCAGAGGCCCCATCCGATGAAACTTCGCCGCCTGCTTCCAATCTTCGCCCTCGCCACCATGCTTCCGCTCCCGGCCGCCCTTGTCGCCCAGGCCGCGCCAGCCGCGCCACCGCAGAAAAACGACCAGCTCCGCACCCTTACCCGCGAAGAGCTCGATGTGATCAAGGTCCTCACCAAGCAGGAAAACGCCTGGAATCACGGCGATCTCGACCTCTTCGCTACCGGCTATAAAAACTCGCCCGACATCCTCTTCGTTGGCCACCAGGTCAGCCGCGGCTACGACCAGATGCTCGCCGACTACAAGCACAACTATCCCAGCAAAGACGCGATGGGCACGCTCTCATTCTCCGAGCTTGAGCCGCACATCCTCGACGAGCGCTACGCCGTCGTCCTCGGCCACTACAAACTTGAACGCCCGAAGAAACTAGGCGGAAACGCCGAAGGCATCTTCTCCCTCGTCTTCGAAAAAACCGAAGCCGGCTGGAAGATCATCGTCGACCACACCACCTAATTCGCAACAATCGGGTGCCCGTGTCTTATCTCTGAGACATGGGATCGCAGATTCCGGCTACACTTCAGCCATGCGCTCGTTCACCGTACTAGCCGCGTTTCTCACCACTCCGCTGCTGGCCCAAACCCCACTCTGCACCCAGATCAAAGCCCTCGTACAAGACTCCCCCGCGCACTGGGGCGTCTCGATCACCACGCTCGACGGAACCCCCCTCTGCCAGCTCGACGAAGCTAAACTCTTCCGCCCCGCCTCGAACGCCAAGCTCTTCACCACCGCCGCCGCCCTAGCACTCCTTGGCCCCGACGCCACCTTTGAAACCAAAGTCGCTGGCGATTTGAATCCCAAGACTGGCGTTGTCAAAGGCGACCTCACTCTCATCGGCGGCGGCGACGCCAACCTCGACTCCGGAGACCTTCCCTGGCAACCGCACCCAGCCCAACCCGCCACACCCTTCGCCTTCAAAGACCTCGAAGACCTGGCTGCCCAGCTCGTCGCCAAAGGCGTCAAGACCATCACCGGCAACATCGTTGGCGACGACACGCTCTTCCCGTACGAGCCTTACCCCACGGGATGGGAACTCGACGACCTCGTCTGGGGCTACGGCGCACCCGTCTCCGCACTCAGTATTGCCGACAATCAGCTCAAACTCACGGTCACCCCCGGCGTCAACGGCCACCCCGCAATCGTCAGCCTCGATCAGCATGGCGTCCCCTACTACACCGTCTCCGGAGCAGTCTCGACCTACACCGACAAGAACCACGAAGGCGTCACAATCGAACGGCTTCCCGGTTCGCGGGTCCTACAGGTCGCAGGCACGATCGCACCCGGAGCCAAGCCCGACGAAGAGGAGGTCTCGATTGATGACCCCGCCCAGTATGCAGCGACAGCGTTTCGCCAGAGACTGCTTGCCCACGGAATCAGGGTTCTCGGATCAGCGACCGTCAGGCACAACGACCTCTATAAGGGCGCCCCCAGCTTCCTATCCAAGCTAAAAGCTCCGCTTGACGCTGAGACTGCTGTGCTCAACCCAGGCCCGGAATTCCTATCCTGCCCGAGTTACGACTACCCAGCCGTTATCGGTAAGCGCCAGTCTTCCCGACTACAAGCTGATGTGCAATTCACTTTGAAAGAGAGCCAGAACCTTCACACCGAATCGCTCCTCCATCATCTCGGCGACCTAATCATCTGTCCCCAAGGCACAACCGTCGCCGGAGCCCGCATGATTCGCGCCTTTCTCCTCCACATCGGCATCGCCGCCAACGACACCCTCCTCTACGACGGCTCCGGCCTCTCCTCGCACGACCTCGTCACCCCCCGCTCGCTCACCCAGCTCCTCGTCTACGCCGCCACCCAGCCCTGGTTCCCGACCTACAAAGCCGCACTCCCCATCGGCGGCGTCGACGGAACGTTGAAGTCCCGGTTCAGCGGAGAAAACCAGCCTCAACTCAAAGGCAAAGTCTTCGCCAAAACAGGCACCCTCGGCGAATCGCGCGCGCTCTCCGGCTACCTCACCGCCGCCTCCGGCCACACGCTGGTTTTCTCTATCCTCGTCGACAACCACCTGCCCGACTCCCACGACGACCGTACCCTCATGGACCAGATCGTCGCCCTCACCGCCGCAGCCAACTAGATGCTCTTGCCTTAGGAAAGCACTTGCCCATAATCCGCGTGCAAATCCGCGAAATCCGCGTACGGACTTCGTCCCCACACCACGAATGAGAAAATAGAGCGGTGAAGCGACTCACCCCAATCCTCATCATCCTTGCCCTCACCGGCTGCCACTCCACCCCGCCGCCAACCCCGCTCTCCCAGCTCAGTCCCGCCCAGATGCAAGGCCACGCCGTCTACGAAGCCCGCTGCGCCGTCTGCCACTACGACCGCCAGACCGGCCTGCTGCACGGCCCATCGCTGCTGGGTGTCTTCAAGAAGCAGTCCCTGCCCTCCGGCGCAGCCGCCACCGACGAACGCGTCTCCGCCACCATCCTCCACGGCCGCAACAACATGCCCGCCATGGGCAACGTCATGACCCCAGAAGACGTGGACAGCGTCCTCCAGTATCTCCACACCCTATGAACAAAGAAGCTCTCGACGAACTCAGACCCCCCGCCCCCAAAGGCAAGATGCTTCCGGGCGTCGCCGGCATCGCCATGTTTCTGCTCTTCTTTACCTTGCTGAACGTCTTCGCCGCGCTCTCGAACAAGTTCCTCCCGCACTACAAGACCGGCATCCTCGCACTCTGCACCATCCTTGTCGTTGGCCTCTTCGGCCTGCTCCGCATGCTGCGCTGGGGATACGCCATCGTCCTCGCCGGCACCCTCCTCCTCTCCGCGAGCTACTTCTACTACTTCAGCCGCGTACATCAACTCCCGTCCATCATCCAGGGCTTCTTCATGCTGCTCTTCTTCCTCTACCTCGTCCGGCCTGAAGTCCGCGACCGCATGCGATGAGGAACCTCGCCTTCAAACTCCTCGGCTTCCGCCGCGCCATGAATCTCTACCCGCCTCTGCGCGGCGCGGGCATCCGCATCACCGAAATCGCACCCGACTTCCGGACCCTCGACGTCGAACTTCGCCTCACCAAATCGAACGCCAACACGCATGGGAGCCAGTTCGGCGGCAGCCTCTTCGCCATGACCGACCCGTTCTACCCCATTCTCATCAAGCGCGCGCTCGGCCCCAACTGCATCCTTTGGGATCGTGCCGCCAGCATCCGCTATCGGCGCCCCGGTATGACCAACGTCTATGCGCGCTTTCACCTGACCGACGCCCGCATCGACGAGATCCGCTCCGCCCTCGACCGCAATGGCATCTACGACGCGGTCTTCGAAGTCGAAATCAAAGATCCGTCCGGAGAAATCATCGCCCGTGTAGAACGCACCATCTACTGCGCCACCCGGGAAGCCCACGCAGCCCGCCAAGCCGCAAGAAAACCGCGCAGCGGTCCAAAACCCCACGAAGCGGTCGCCGCCCGCGACTAGGGCGCACTTGCCGTTGCAGCCTTACAATAAAAACGTGACGGAATTAGTCCAGATCGATCTCGCCCCGCGCATCCCGGTCCGCAAGCCCGAGTGGCTGAAGGCCCGCGCACCGGGTGGTGAGACCTTTCATGCGCTCAAGAAGATGGCGCGCGACCTGAACCTGCACACCGTCTGCGAGTCCGCCCACTGCCCCAACATCGGCGAGTGCTGGAACCAGAAGGCCGCCACCTTCATGATGCTCGGCAACCTGTGCACGCGGCGCTGCGGCTTCTGCGCCGTTCCCAAAGGCAGGCCCGAACCCATCGACCACGACGAACCCCGCCGCGTCGCCTATGCGGTCGCCCAACTCGGCCTGGCCCACGCGGTCGTCACCAGCGTCAACCGCGACGACGATAACCTCGGCGCAGCCGCAGCCTTCGTCTCCGTCATCGAAGAGATTCGCCTGCAGTCCCCGGGCACAAGAATCGAAGTCCTCACCCCGGACTTTCAGGGAAATGAAGCTGCGCTCCAACTCGTCGTCGACGCCCGCCCCGAGATCCTCAACCACAACATCGAAACCGTCCCGCGCCTCTATCGCATCGCCAAATCCGGCGGCCGGTACCCGCGCTCGCTCCGTTTCCTCGAGCAGGTCAAAGAGATGAACCCATCGCAGGTCACCAAGACCGGCATCATCGTCGGCATGGGCGAAGAGATGCACGAACTCCTCGACGTCTTCAAAGACCTCGCCGCCCGCAAGGTCGACATCCTCACCATCGGCCAGTACCTCCGCCCGTCCAAAGACCACCTCGTCATGTCGCGCTTCTACACCCCCGACGAGTTCGCCTTCCTCAAGCACGAAGCTCTGGCGCTCGGCTTCCGCCACGTCGAATCCGGCCCCTTGGTCCGTTCCAGCTACCACGCCCAGGAACAAGCCGAATCTACCGGACTGGCGTGACCTATGCCATTTCCCGTTGAAGGAGACTACCTTCGCGCTCCAGTCTGGGTCGAAATCCGCAACGTACTAATGGAGTATTGGGATCCAATCGGCGTCCGCGATGAAACCTTCGCAGCCGATGAGTACGAGGCCTACATCCCAAAGATCAAAGCACTTTCTTCGCGCTGGCACAGATGTCAAATCGCTTATGGATTACCTCGATGATGTTGCGACGAAGCGAATGGGATTCACCAGTCAGCGCGAACGCGGCAGAGCAGCCGCAGAACGTCTGCTTCCGCTCGCCGCATGTCTTTCACCATTGACTCAGCTGGGGAGCAGCTAGAAGCTGCATTACTCTTTACTAAGGAGTTGTCATGGCGACACTTACTGTTAGTGCAAAAGGCCGCGTGACCCTTCCTAAGGAACTCCTTCAGCATCTCGGCATCGAACCCGGCGGCAAGATCGAAATCGATCTGTTGCCTCTGGGCCAAGCTTCATTGCGCCCTGTCCAGATGACTGGAAAGATGGAAGACTTTCTGGGTTGTCTCGCCGGCAAAACATCTGTCGTTCTAACAATTGACGAGATAAATGATGCCGCAGCTCGAGGATGGGCCGGCAAACTAAAGTCCTGACTTCATACCTGCATCAAACGAATAAGCCGCACCCGGAGCCCTCATGATCGAACGCCTCAAAGAAAGCCACGGCATCGCCGTCGGCTTCAAAGTCCACGGAAAACTCACCGCCGACGACATCCCTGCCCTCACCCAGCTCGTTGAGCAAACCATCGCCGCCAACAAGCACCCCATCGGCCTCCTCGCCGACCTCTCCGAGATGCACGGGGCCACCTGGGCCGCGCGCTGGGACGAGATGCGCTTCCTCCAGCACCACTCCGACCACATCGCCCGCCTCGCCATCGTCTGCAACGACGAGTGGCAGGAGATCTCCGAGATGGTCCTCGTCGCCACCTCCTTTATGCAGGCCGAAACCGTCTACTGCGCCCCATCCGAGATCGCCCACGCCTGGCACTGGGTCCGCATGAATAAGCTGGACGACCAGATGCCCATCCGCACCATCTACCCCGGCAAAGGCCTATTCCAGGACTACACCCCGGAGTACGTCGGGCTCTAGCCTGGACGGCTAGGATCGCAGCGGCTTTCGTTCTGCAGCCACACAACAGCATCCTTCAGAATTTCCGCTGGACTCTTGCCGGCTCGCTCCGCAATCTCGAGGATGACTGCTTCTTGCTCGCTCGCCGGCTCTACTGTCTTCCCACGAAAGAAGCCCTGCTTTTTTCGTGTCAACTCATTCCGCCTACAATGAAATCATGGCCGTCCCCAGCGAAGTGCGCCGCGTCCAGGCCGCGATCGACAACAATAACCATAAAGAACTCGAGTGGTCGCTCTGGTACGCCCGTATGCGCCAGTCGGTCCCCTCAGCCCGCCCCGCTGACGTCAAATACTGGTACGCCGTCGAGCAGCAGCTTGACGAGATCCTCAACCCGCCGCCGCCCGCCAAGGCCTTTCCTACTCGCAAAAAGAAGAAAGAAAACCGCGGCCTCGGGCTCAGCCCACTCCCCGGCGAAGAGCCCGCTGAGACCGAACCAGGTCCGCAGCAGTAGTCAAAGCTACATCGCGCTCTGCCCCATCCCTACATTCACCCGTGCGACTTCGCGTATCCCCGATACCGTATTGCGCACAATCACCTTCTTCGTATTCGGATTCCGCGCGAGTTCCAGCGCTTCGATACACGAAAGATCCAGCGCGTGCCCTTCGTGCCGCAGAATCTCCATCGCATCGGCATGCGGCATGCCTTTGCGGTACGGACGATCCTCCGTGAGCGCCCGATAAAAATCCGCCACCGCAATGAGCCGCGCTTCCAGACAAAGGTCCGGCGCGCGCAGCTTATCCGGATACCCCGAGCCGTCCAGCCGTTCGTGGTGCGCCCCTGCAATCACTGCGATCTCCCGGAACGGCTTGATGCGGAACAAGATCTCGCGCGTCAGCCGTGGATGCTCGACGACGACCGACCACTCCTCCGGCGTCAGCTTGCCCGTCTTATCCAGAATCGTATTTGGTACCGCAAGCTTGCCCAGGTCATGCAGCAACGCGGCTCGGCGAATCAGCAGACAGCGCTCCGGCGCAAGCCCCAGTGCCTCGGCGATCTCACGGGCCACCTCGGCCACGCCCAGCGAATGCCGATACGTGAACGGCGACTTCGCATCGACCACGCCGGCAAACGCCTCGCAAATACGGTCAATCTCATCCGGTCGAACTCCATCCGCAGCATCTGGCTGAAGCTCCAGCGCAAACTGCCTCAGCTCATCCACATCGTCGGTTGGCAGACACGCGTGCCAAAGATTGCCTTCGCGTTCGAGCGCCATCACCACTCGCACCAGGGCCGGATCGAACCAGCGCCCCGACCGCGCAACCAGGACCTTCAATGCCTCCTGGGCGCTATGCTCACAGGCAAACACGTCCAGATGCTGGGCCACCGCAAGAATTCTTGAAAGCTGCGGAATCGCGTCGCCCGACAAGCTGCCTGGATATCCCGAACCGTCCCAATGCTCGTCGAGATAGCGGATCGCCTCAGATGTCTCGCTCGAGAGGCCCAGCATGCTCGCAATCGCCGCCCCGCGCTCGCAACGCAATTGGATCATCTCTTCGTTATTCTTGTGCTGATCCAGGCCAATCTTCATAATCCGCTGGACCTTCTCCCAGGGTGAAGACCCCGGAAGCACCTCGTGCCACAGGAGGCGCAGCGTTTCAAACGAAGGTTGATGCGGCTTGGTCCAATCCTGCAGCCTCGCGCCGTTCTTTACCTGGCGATCGTCTCCGCCGACAATCTCGTACATCCGCGCGGCATTGTTGCTGCATCCTGCATCCTTCAACAGCAGCGCATAGTAGAGCGACGACCACTGCTCTCGCGGCAATCCCATCTCCCGCGCAATGCGCATCCCCAGGATGCAGCTTCGCACTGCGTGGCCCGCCACCGCGCCTTCCGTGAGATCGATCGCGAACGACAGTGCCGAGATGATCTCCGCGAACGACAGCACCTCGTCCACGTCAGGCACCTGCGGTTTTTCGATCAGGCGCAAGCCGGTCGGGGAGAGTCTCATCACGGATTCTTTTCGATCCTGGTATTCAAGATTTGGCAGGGCTCGGCCACACTCACAGAAGAGTTGCTCCGTCGAATACTACGGCTCCCAGACCCCGTCGGAACATGAAAAACGCGCTGCTAACGCCACAGTTGTACCCCTCCGCACCAGATGGGTAACGTTGACTTTGATGGTTCAAAGTTCCATTTCGACGCCTGATTCTAGACGGGAATCTTGCCCCCCCTTCGTCTTTTCGCAGGCCAGCGAAGCAATCTGCTGTGGTCTCTCGCTTCCCATCTACACGGCTCCCTCTCTCGTACAATCATCTCCACCATGGCTCTTGATGTCGCGACTCCCGCTCTCCACCTCAGCCAGCTCGCCCCACACACCGTCCAATCCGAGATCCGCGCCATGACCGTCGCCTGCGACACCATGGGTGGCGTCAACCTCGCACAGGGCGTCTGCGACACCGACCCGCCCGCCATCGTCGCCGAAGGAGCCCAGCGCGCCATCCGCGACGGCCACAACATCTACACCCGCGCCGACGGCATCCCGCGCCTGCGCCACGCCATCGCCGCACAACTCGCCCGCACTCACGGACTGTCGGTTGACCCCGACCGCGAGATCCTCATCACGAATGGAGCCACCGGAGCCTTCCAGATCGCGCTCCTCGGCCTGCTCAACCCCGGCGACGAAGTCCTCCTCTTCGAACCCTTCTACGGCTATCACGCCAACATGCTGCGCGGCGTCCGCGCGGTCCCCATCCCCGTCGCCATGTCCGCGCCCTCAGCCTCCGAAGCCGAGTGGAAGCTCGATCCCGCGGCTGTCCGAGCAGCCATCACCCCGCGCACCCGCGCCATGATCATCAACACGCCCTCAAACCCCGCCGGCAAAATCTTCACCCTCGCGGAACTCGAAGCCCTGGCCGCGATCGCCGAAGAGTTCAACCTCTTCGTCTTCACCGATGAGATCTACGAACACTTTGTCTATCCTTCCGCCGCAGGCGCTGGTCCCGCGAAACACATCTCCCCCGCCACGCTCCCCGGCATGCGCGAGCGCACCATCCTCATGTCCGGCTTCTCCAAGACCTTCTCCGTGACCGGCTGGCGCATCGGCTACCTCATCGCCGACGCCCAATGGATCCCATCCCTCAACTACTTCAACGATCTCCTCTACGTCTGCGCGGCCGCCCCCCTGCAACACGGCTGCGCCGACGGCGTCGAGCAGCTTCCTCCATCCTTCTACACCGCCCTCGCCACCGACCACCTCACCAAGCGCACCCTCCTCGTCGACGCCCTCCGCAACGCGGGCCTCACGCCGCACATCCCCGACGGCGCGTACTACGTCCTCGCCTCCACCGGCTCACTGCAGGGCGCAAACGCCGCAGCGAAAGCTCGCGACCTCCTCGCACGCACCGGCGTCGCCTCGGTCGCCGGCTCAGCCTTCTTCCGCCCCGGCAGTCCCGTCGGCGAAACCCTCCTGCGCTTCTGCTTCGCGAAAAAAGACGCCGACCTCCACGAAGCCGCCCGCCGCCTGGCCACCCTGTAGAGTTCACCGCGAAGCGGTCCAAGACGGTACGAAGTACCGCCCGCCCGGCGCAAGGGCGCAGTTGTATTTAGAATTGTCTCGGGCGCATCCGCGCCAAAGGAAGAAGAATTATGGCATCTGCAATGGCTTCCATCGTCGCCCTCAAAGACGTACATCAACAGCTCAAGACCCGCTTCGAAAAGACCGTAGACGACTTCCGCGCGAACCTTCTCTCCGCCCGCACCGGCCGCGCCAGCGTTCACATGCTCGACCAGGTCAAGGTCGACTACTACGGCACCGACACTCCCATCGCGCAGGTCGCTCAGGTGACCACGCCCGAGGCGCAGCTTATCCTCGTCCAGCCATGGGAGATCGCGCTTGTCCCCGCCATCGAAAAGGCCATTCGCACCTCGAACCAGGGCTTCAACCCCATGCACGACGGCCGCATCATCCGCGTGCCGATCCCGCCCATGAACGAAGAGCGCCGCAAGGAAGCCGTGAAGAACCTCGCCGGCGTCCTCGAGGGCCACAAGACGAGCATGCGCAACATCCGCCGCGACGGCAACGAGCTCATCAAGAAGGCTGCGAAAGATAAGCTGATCTCGGCTGACGATGAAAAGCGCGCCAATGACGAGGTCCAGCAGCTGACTGACGCGGAGATCAAGCGCCTCGAAGACCTCTTCAAAGCCAAAGAAAAAGAGTTGATGACCGTCTGATCTTTGGCCTCACACACGGAGCGTCGAGCACAGCACGAAGTGCTCGCCGTCCGCGACAAGGACGCCTTTGCCGTTGCCTTTCCTCTGGCAGTTGAGAACCCGCACCATTTCCCTCGGCGAGCGCCCGCTCCTCATGGGCATCCTCAACGTCACCCCCGACAGCTTCTCCGACGGCGGAGCCTATCTCAATCCCTCCGCCGCCGTCGCCCAGGCCCTCCAGCTCCTCGACGAAGGGGCCGACCTCCTCGACCTCGGCGGCGAATCCACCCGCCCCAACGCCACGCCTGTCACGGCAGAAGAAGAGCAGGCCCGCATCCTCCCGGTCCTGCGCGCCATCCTCCAGGCCCGTCCCGGCACCATCGTCTCCGTCGACACCTACCACGCAGCCACGGCGGCTGTAGCGATCCAGCACGGCGCCGAGATCATCAACGATGTCTCCGGCTTGCTCTGGGACGCCGAGATGGCACCGCTGCTGGCCCGCGAGAAGCCTGGCACGATCCTGATGCATACCCGCGGCAAACCGCAGGAGTGGGCGACACTCCCTCCACTTGCGCCCGAAGCGGTGATGCCGCACGTCCTTTCCGGTTTGCGCCATACCCTCGGTCTCGCCCGAGCCGCCGGCATCCCGGAAGAGACGATCGTGCTCGACCCGGGCTTCGGCTTCGGCAAGCTCGGCTCGGAGAACGAGATCCTCCTCGACCGATTCGCCGAGCTTCAGCAGCTTGGACGACCGCTGCTCGCGGGGCTCTCTCGTAAGCGCTTCCTGACGGCAAATCGACCTAATTCGTCGCCGGAAATGCGTCTCGAAGCGACTTTTGAAGCGAATCAACGAGCTATTCGAGCCGGCGCGCACCTTCTACGAGTCCATGAAGTGAGTGGGTATCACGGCATATTTTCTGCCTGATGCACCACATTTCAATAGGCTTAGCACAACGACTGCATCCAAATTGGTGCAAATCTATTAATCCAAATTGTTCCACGTGGAACAATTTGCCGAGTCAAGCCCTTGAAAAGTGTTCCACGTGGAACACTGACGGGTTGGGCTACGAAATCGTTCCACGTGGAACAATTCCGGGCGTCTGATTCGCATCTCGGCGGTGAAGAATATTTTGTGAACGCGTTCAAATAACGTACGCACGGGGCAGAATTCCGTATATCGTATTTCTTGAACGTGTTCAGAATATAACTTTGAGGTGCTGTGATGAATGTTGCGATTTGCTACTTCAGCTATCTGGCGATCAGTATCGGACTTACGATTTGGGTTGCGCGGACTCTGCACAGGAGCGGCCGGGTCTTCCTGGTCGATGCGTTTCATGGGAACGCGGAGCTCGCGGACAGCGTCAATCATCTGCTGGTGGTCGGGTTCTACCTGATCAATGTCGGGTATATTGCCCTGGCGTTGACGACATCGAGCCCCATGGCAACGTTCCGGCAGGTGATCGAGCTTGAGAGTGTGAAGATAGGGGTGGTGCTGCTGATCCTGGGCGGGATGCACTTCTTCAACATCCTGGTGTTTGCCAAGATGCGGAACAAAGGACGCAACGGCGTGGCAGAGTTCGCTACGGCACCGCCGATGTCTGCGATCCCGCGTTACTGAGGCTGATTTGACGGAGAAGGTAAAAAAGTCGGAAGAGACGCGCGGCCGCATCCTGGAGGCCGCGCTCGCCGTGTTCCGCGAACGTGGCTTTGAGAAGGCGACGATGCGCGAGATCGCGTCGGGGGCCGAGGTTGCGGTGGGCGCTGCCTACTATTATTTCGATTCGAAGGACGCGATTGTGATGGCGTTCTACGAACGGGCGCAGGGAACGATGCATCCGGCGATCGAGGCAGGGCTGGACGAGGCGAAGACTCTGGAGGCTCGGCTGCGAGTGATTGTGGAGACGAAGTTTCAGTACTTCGCGCCCAACCGGAAGCTGCTGGCGGCGCTGACGTCGAACATCGATCCGGAGAATTCGTTATCGCCGTTTTCTGAAGCGACGGCTTCGATTCGCGAGCAGGATGTGGCCTCGTTTGAGCGAGCGGTGACGGAGAGTGGCGTGAAGCTGCCGCCAGCGGTGCGGCCTTACCTGGCAAGGCTGCTGTGGATGTACCAGATGGGGCTGATTCTGTTCTGGGTCTACGACAAGAGCGACGGGCAGTCGCGGACGATGCTGTTATACGAGAAGACGCTGAAGATGCTGCTGATGACATTGAAGATTGCCGGGCTGGCAATCTTCAGGCCGGTGCATAAGCTTGCCGGAGAACTGCTGGATGTGGTCTACGGAACTCCGACGTCTTAGCGTACGGGGGGTCTAAAAGCGCTTCTGACACGGAGGATGGAATCAAGCTTTCTGAGCGGCTCCGGTTACGATCAACCCCAGCAACAGACACTTTCCAAGGTCATTCAGTCGCATCACTCCTCCAAATCGCTTCGCGCAGAATCTTACTCGACCGATCTCATCATTCCAAGCGGTTCCGCAGATCAGTGATTGCTGATGGTATCTGCTCACTTTGGCAGTGCAATTGCTTCTACCCAGGTATCGAGGCATTTTGCTCGCTGTGACTGAGATAATCCCGTCGCATTTCCACACGTAAGGAGCAACTCCCCATGCTCAATCTCAACGGCCCCATCGACGACCAGTTCGCCATCTTCGCGACTCCAGAGAACGACGAATCCTACAGCATCATCATCTTTCCCGAGCTTGACGCGATCGAGCAGGAGATCGTAATCCCCGCGGCCCGCCTGGAGCATTTCCTCGAAGCCCGTCTGAACAAGTCTCAGGAATCGGGGTCGATGGAGCACAGCGACATCTTCATTCACTCGCTGACCGCTGAGGATGTCTTCGAACTGACTGCAGTCGGCGTGACCTCCCGGAACTCCCGAAGACTGGCTCGCGCCGCATAACGGCAACTTCGTCCATCCCCCAAAGGTGCTACGACCGAAATCCCCGGCTTTGCGGTAAGTTCTTCCGCTCCGGGGATTTTCTTTTGCTCCACTGCGAACCGCGGAATCGTCCGATTCTCCTCGCGCTCCTCTGCTATGCTTTGGCGAAGGAAAGTCGAATATGCTTGTCGTCCTCGTTGCCCTTCAGATCGTGCTGGTGATCGCCGTGGTGTTGCTGCTGCTGCGCAAACCGCAGATGCCGGCGATTGATCCGCGGCAGGCGGCGCTCCCCGATCAACTGACGCGGCTGGAGAGCCGTTCTGAGACCTTGGAACGCAATCTGCGGGCCGATCTTGCGACGGAAGCGCATACGACGCGTGCCGCGAACGAAGCCGCGGCGGCGGCCTTACGGACAGAGGTGCTGCAGACGATTGCAAACCTGGGCGCAACCCTGAACACGGGGCTCGACGGCTTCCGTGCGGACAATAAGAGCTCGGCCGAGACGCTGCGCAACGCGGTTCATCAGACGCTTGAGCAACTGACCACGCGGTTCACGGCGTTTTCGTCGGAGAACACACGACATCAGATGGACGCGCAGAACGCGCTGCACGGCAAGCTCGCGGAACTTGGGCAAAGCAACACGAACCAGCAAGAGAAGCTGCGGACGACGGTTGAATCGACCCTGACGAAGCTGAATACGGATAACAGCGCGAAGCTCGAGGAGATGCGGGCGACGGTGGATGAAAAGCTTCACGCGACGCTGCACACGCGGCTTACCGAATCGTTCGGGCAGGTCACCGACCAACTCAACAAGGTGCATAGCGGCCTGGGCGAGATGTCGAAGCTGTCGGAAGGGGTCGATGACCTGTCGCGCATCTTCACCAACGTGAAATCGCGCGGAGGCTTCGCTGAAGTGCAGTTGGGGATGCTGCTCGAGCAGATGCTGGCGCCCTCGCAGTTTCAGCGGAATGCGTGTGTGAAGCCCGGGACGCAGCAGATGGTGGAGTTTGCCGTACGCTTCCCAGGCGCGGCGGGCGAGACGCTGCTGCCGATCGATGCGAAATTTCCTCGGGAGGACTGGGAGCGGCTGGAAAATGCCTATGCGGCGAATGATCCGGAGCTTCTCACTGCCGCCGGGAAAGCCTTCGAAGCCGCGATTCGGACGGAAGGCAAGCGAATCTGCGAGAAGTACATCAACCCCCCGGTGACCACGCCGCACGCGATCATGTTTCTGCCCACCGAAGGGCTTTATGCCGAGGTGATGCGGCGCGATTCGTTGCAGGCGGAGGTCCAGTCCAAGTGCCAGGTGACGATCGCCGGACCGTCGACGCTGTCGGCGATTCTCACAAGTTTTCAGATGGGATTCCACATGCTGGCGCTCCAGGAAAAGGGCGATGAGGTGTGGAAGGTGCTCGAACGCGCCAAGACCGAGTTCGGCAAGTTCGGTGGGCTGATGGACAAGGTCGAAGGGGACGTCGGGAAGATCCAGAAGACCCTGGGCGAGGTTGGGGTGCGCACGCGGGCGATCAACCGGACGCTGCGCGAAGTTTCGGACACGAGCACTAACGCGCCATTAGAGTTTGAAGATTTCACTGCCCCTACCCTGCGACTGGCGGCTGTTGGCGACGACGACTAGCCCTCACCGAGTCGCACCACGGCAGCTGTCACGGCTGCCTTCAGCACCGGTAACTCGTCCGTTACGGTATTCCAGACAATGACATCGTCGACCTTGTGATAGCTGTGCCGTAAGATATTCCCCATTCCGCACAAATTGATCCAGTCCGGTCCCGGGCAAAGCGCTTCGGCCTCATCGCCGAGCCGGTAAGCGGCTTCTGTCACGATTTGCAATTGACGCTCCACCGCGGACTTCGTCTTCGGATCCATCTGATACCCGGCAAAGCTCACACCCTTCAGAAAGCTGTCGATCAATGCCATGCTCGCCAGCATATCTTCGAAATGCATTCGTGCATCTCTAGAAGGCAATGACGGCCTCCCCGAGCGCATGTTCGCGCACGGGTTCCTTCAGCCAAGCGGGCGCTGATAAATCTACCTTTTTGCCGAGCAAGTCGCTGAGTCGGCGCTGGAGCTTCGCAACGCTCACCAATGTCATGCGTTTCGATTCGTCGAAGTCGACCAGCAGGTCGACGTCGGACTCCTCCGAAGCTTCGCCGCGCACCACCGATCCAAATATCCGCAGATGAACGACGCCTGCCGACTTCAGCTCGGGGGCGTGTTCACGCAAAATCGAGAGGATGCGGGCCGTGTCCATATCAGAAACTTTGACAGATCGCAGCCGTTCGAGCAATCGAAAGTCGCGCGAATCGCGAGGACGCTCGTGGCTTAGTAAGCAGCCAGGCCAAGCTTTTGCCCCGCTGCGTCCAGCTCAGCCTGTGTCTTGTAGAAGACTTTCCCGGGGTTTGAGCCGGGGTAGTAGCGCACGACGATCTCCCGGTCGTCGACTGAGTCGTCGATGCCGTTTTTGAGGGGGTATCCGAGGTTTCGCACGAGTGCGAGCGAGCCTTCCGCCCCGCTCAGATTGCCGGAGTCCGCCACGATGGCGAAGGCGGTCTTGCCGGTGCGGCAGCTGTAAACGGTGGCGAAGTCGCCCATTTCGACGTGTGCCTTCTCGGCGACCGAGCCCTGAACCACGTAGTTCACCTGCGTTGCGTCGACGTAGCGGCGCGGGTCTTCCATGCGCTTGTTATTGAGGTCGGCGAAGTCGGTCTGGGAGACGTAGTAGCCGGGGAAGGGATCGTCTTTGCGCTGGATGGTTGGCGGGCCGCCGTCGCGCTCCAACATGTAACCGACAATCTTTCCTGCATCGGTGGTGCCTTTGGGAGCGCGGGCGTGCTTCAGGATATCCAAGGTCTTTTTGCCCTTGGGACCGTAGGCGTTGGGGGCGCCGTCGACATCCACGTCCATCTTGACGAGAATCTCGATCGCTTTGCGCCCGTTGGCGTCCACTGAGCGCCCACTCGCGGCGATTGCCGGGCAAGGTTTCACGCCAGGCACGTGCCTCGGCTTTTCTTGAGCCAGTAGGTTTTGTGCGAGCAAGCTTGACCCCAGGCCGATCCCGGCAAACAGCATCGCTACGCGCATCATCTTTGGGTTCGAACTCATGCCTTGCGAATGCCTCTGAAGAGTGGACGCATCCCGGCTCCGCTTTGTCACATCTTTCCTGAGGGTTGTGCTCGGGATGGGGTGTCGGCCCCGTTTGGTTTACACTCACCAAGGCGCTGTTTATGCTCAGGAGGTTGCTGAGAGAGCATCCGGAAATCGATTTCAGACGTAGTACAGGAGAAAGAAAATGGCAGCAGTAGACGAGAAGGTCAAACAGATCATTGTCGAGCAGCTTCAGGTGGATGAAGCCGAAGTGACGCCGGGCGCAAGCTTCCAGGAAGATCTTGGCGCGGATTCGCTTGACGTGGTTGAGCTCGTGATGCAGTTCGAAGAGGCCTTCGACATTCAGATCCCCGACGAGGACGCCGAGAAGATCAAGACCGTCAAAGACGCTGTCGATTACATCGAGAAGAACCAGAAAGGCAAGTAACAGCAATGCCAGAAGAGACCAGCCAGCGGCAAGCCCTTCAGCCGGCGTATCGCCGTGTCGTCGTCACGGGAATCGGCCTTATCTGCGGCGTCGGCAAGACTGCGCCGGAGGTCTGGTCCGCCCTGCTCGCGGGCAAAAGCGGCATGGCGGAGATCAAGGCCTTCGACCTGACCGGGCACCCGGTGCGCTTTGCCGCCGAGGTGAAGGACTTCGATCCGCTCCTGTTCGTCGATAAGAAGGAATCGCGCAAGATGGGGCGATTCATTCATTTTGCGCTCGCCGCGTCGGCAGAAGCGATGGCGCATTCGGGCCTGGTGATCGACGAGACCAACCGCGACCGCTTCGGCGTTCATATCGGCTCGGGCATCGGCGGATTCGACGTAATCGAGCGCGAGCACTCTGCGATGCTTGCCGGTGGTCCGCGCAAGATTTCGCCCTTTTTCATTCCGGGCTCGATCGTTAACCTGGCGGCTGGGCATGTTTCGATCAAATACAACGCGCGTGGGCCAAACGAGGCGACTGCGACTGCTTGCACATCATCCGCGCACTCGATTGGCGATGCGTTCCGCATCATCCAGCGTGGCGATGCCGACGCGATGATCGCCGGGGGCACCGAGGCCGCGATCACTCCGATGGGCGTGGGCGGATTCGCTGCCATGAAGGCGCTTTCCACCCGAAATGAAGATCCTGAGCATGCTTGCAGGCCCTGGGATAAAGATCGGGATGGGTTCGTCGTGGGCGAAGGCGCTGGGATTTTGATCCTTGAAGAACTGGAGTTCGCCAAGGCACGCGGCGCCAAGATTCTGGGCGAAGTGATCGGCTACGGGATGTCGGCGGATGCGTTCCACATGACCGGCATGGCTCCCGAAGGCGAAGGCTGCTTTCGTGCGATGACGGCGGCGCTGAAGGTTGCGGGGATCGCTCCAGACAAGATCGATTACGTGAACGCGCATGCGACCTCCACTCCGCTGGGCGACGCGCTTGAGTCGAAGGCGATTGAGAATGTCTTTGGGCAGCGGGCGCTGGATCATGAACTGCTGGTCAGCTCGACCAAGTCGATGACCGGGCATTTGCTGGGGGGCGCGGGCGGCTTGGAAGCCGGTATCACGCTGATGGCGATGCTCGAGCAGACGGCCCCGCCGACGATGAATATCGTCGATGTGGACCCGCAGTGCCGGCTGAACTACGTGCCGAACGAGCCGAAGAAGGCGAAGATCGACTATGCCCTTTCGAACTCTTTCGGGTTTGGCGGGACGAACGGATCGCTGGTCTTCAAGCGCTGGAACGGATAAGAAGCACCGGGATAAACGGAAGGGGATGGATCCTGTCGAGGTACGACAAGGTCCATCCCCTTCTTTCTGTCCCGTCAGGTCTTGTCGTTAGCTGAACGCTCCGCGGACAGTCAGCGCGATGACTCCCAGCAGCCAGAACGACCCGATAATCGCGGCCGACTGGGCGATCGTCTTCTTCGCGATGATCGACATTCCGATGATGCCGAGGATGTCCGACCAGATCTTGACGATGTCGAAGGAACCCAGCAACGCCTTCAGCCAGGGCGCAGCGTCGGGCATGTAGTAGCCGGGATTGGTTCCGACGGGGTCCTGCGAGAGGAATGCGTCGGCATTGCCTCCGAAGTAGAGCGTCACGATCGTCAGGATGGCCGTGATCAGGTAGGGCAACGCACTGTACATGGAGACGGCGAAGACCTGCGGGTAGGTCGTCTTAGCACCGAGACCAAAGTTGAACGATCCCCAAAGGACCAGCGAATAGATGGCGACGAAGATGAGGATGAAGACGAAACTGCCGTAGGTGGCGACCTTCGTGGCAATCGCGCTGATCTTGATGACCTTCGCCTTCTGGTCGGGGTCCATATCGTTGATCTTGTCTTCCTGCTTGGGACTCTGGTGAAGCTGGTTCGCGTAGACCCTGTCGAAGCCGACCTGCTTGTCGATCACAAAGGCTGTGGCGACCGACGAGATGATCAGGAGCAGCAGCGGCAACCACCAGCTGGCGCTGCGCAGGATGTCGGTAAAGGTTTTGGTGGGCGCGACGAAGGTATCGACGACGCGTTCGATCTGCGAAAGGCCGCCGATGGGCGTGCCGGTATCCACTGTCATCTCGTTGGACATCTCGGGAAGACTCCTTTGAAGGTATGGGTGGAATTGTAGACGGGAGGGCGAAGGATGCAAGCGAAAAGAATGGCCGAAGACTTTTACAGTGGCTGGGAAGGCGAACGCAGAACGAGCGCTTACTCCACGACGAGCAGGATGGCCCCGGCGGCGACGGTTTCGCCTACGACTGCCGCGAGCTTGCCCACGACGCCCGCCTTGGGGGCTTTGAGTTCGTTCTGCATCTTCATGGCTTCCATGACGACGCAGCCCTGGCCTGCGGTGACGGTTTCGCCGGGTGCGACGAGCACGCGCACGATGCGGCCGGGCATGGGAGCTTTGAGCGGCTTGGGACCGCTTTCGCCGCCGGCTGCGGCCCCGCTGCGCAGGCTGCGTGGGTCGTAAAGACCGTAGGGGATGCGTTCGCCGTCGATCACGACTGCGTCGCCATCGATGTCGGAGTCAGCGATGCAGCGGAAGCTTCGGTTGTGGCCGTCGGCGTCGGTCCAAAGCAGCGACCAGACGCCGGGCTCCAGCTCCTTTGGGTCGACCTTGTACGTGGCGCCATCGACCGTTGGGTAACCGTCCGCCGGAAGCTCGACCTTGAGCCGCTTGCCTTTGAGTTCGATCCAGAGATTGGGCATCAGCGCAGAGCCTCCCGGCGGCCGGCTGCGGCCCATGCGCTCTCTGCGATGGTGCCGGAGACGCCTGCCCTGGCCTTTGGGGCTGAGGCGAGGTAGGCTGCGGCCAATGCTGCGATCTCCAGTGGAACTTCGCTTGCGCGGGAGGCTGTCGCCGGTCCTGCTGCGAGCAGCCGTTCCAGGTAGCCGGTATCGATGGCGGCTGTGCGGAAGCCTTCGTCTTCCAGAATCGTCCGGAAGAGCCCTACGTTCGTCCGTATGCCACCGATGACATACTGATCGAGCGCTGCCAGCATACGGGCGATGGCGGCCTCCCTGGTGGCGCCGTAGGCGATCAGCTTCGAAAGCATGGGGTCATAGTCGAGTGGGACGACGTAGCCGGCGTAGATGGCGGCGTCCTCGCGGATGCCCGGACCCTGCGGCTGCACGAGCCGCGTGATCTTGCCGGGGGATGGCATGAAGTTATTGTCGGGATCCTCGGCGTAGATGCGGCACTCGACGGCATGGCCCCGAAGTACGATGTCTTCCTGGGTGAGCGGCAGCGGGCGGCCCTCGGCGACGGCGATCTGGAGGCGGACGAGGTCGAGGCCGGTGACCAGCTCGGTGACGGGATGCTCGACCTGAAGGCGGGTGTTCATCTCAAGGAAGTAGAACGCTTCGGTGGGAGTTCCCGCGCCGTCGACCAGGAACTCGACGGTACCGGCGTTGGTATAGCCGGCGGCGAGAGCAAGGCGGACCGCGGCTTCCCCCATGCGCTGCCGCAAGGCAGGGGAGACGACAGCGCTTGGAGCTTCTTCGATCACCTTCTGGTGGCGGCGCTGGACGGAGCACTCGCGCTCACCAAGGTAGAGGCAGCGACCGTGGTGATCGGCCATGAGTTGGATCTCGATGTGGCGTGGACGCACGATGAGCTTTTCGAGGTAGACCTCGCCGGAGCCGAAGGACCGCTCCGCCTCGCTGGAGGCCGACGTGAACGCCTCGGCGAGCTCGCTTTCGGCATTGACCGCGCGCATGCCTTTGCCGCCGCCGCCCGCCGCCGCCTTCAGCATGACGGGGTAGCCGATGGATGCGGCGACCTCGACGGCTTCGGGAACGTCCTTGAGGCCGGTGACGGAGCCGGGGACGCGTGGCATCTGGGCACGGTCCGCTGCCTGGCGTGCCAGGGTCTTGGAGCCAAGTGCACGCATGGCGGCGGCTGGAGGCCCGATGAAGGTCACTCCCGCTGCGTCGCATGCCTCGACGAACGACGCGTTTTCGGAGAGGAAGCCATAACCGGGGTGGATGGCGTCCGCGCCGCTGGTCTTCGCGACCTGCAAAATCAGATCGCCGCGCAGGTAGCTTTCGCTGGCAGGCGCGGGGCCCAGACGGTAGGCTTCGTCGGCAGCAGTGACGTGCATCGCGCCGCGGTCGGCATCGCTGTACACGGCAACGGTCTTGATTCCGAGCTCACGACAGCAGCGAATGACGCGCAGGGCGATCTCGCCGCGATTCGCAATCAGGATCTTTCGGATGGGCCGGATGTCACTTGAACTCACGGGGAAATTGTACCCGCCAAAGCAGAAGGCCTCCCACAGGGTGGGAGGCCTTTCGCGCTACTGCTCAATCTATTGCCGTTATTCGGTGACGCCGTGCGACTTGGCTTCCTTCAGGCGCTCGGTCTCCTTACGGGCCGCCATGGACTTCTGCGCATAGTTGTCGGCATCGACGAGGTCGGCCTTGACTGCGGGGAGGTTGCCGCACTCGAGGTCCGCCTTGCGACGGCTGATGAGCGAGAGGAAGGTATACGCCTCGTCGTAGTTCGGGTTGATCTGCGAAGCCTTGGTGAGGTACTGGATGCCTTCGTCGACGAGCGGCTTGTTGATGACGACGAGCTTGGCGCAGCCTGCCTTCGAAAGTTTCAGGTTGCCGTCGCCCTTATCGGTGAGTCCCTCGTTGGCAAGGGCCTGGACGGCGTTTTTGTAGGATTGGTAGAAGTCCGCGCCGCCGATGGACTCATTCGCTTCAGCATCAGTGGGGTCGGCTGCGATCACCTTTTTCTCGTAGACCTTGGCTTCTTCAACCTTGCCGATGTTGCGGTCGAGCGAAGCGATCTGCTTGAGGGCGTTGAGATTGTTGGGATCCTTCTGGAGAATCTCCTGGAAGCCGTCGAGCGCCTTCTGCGCGAGCTTCTTATTCTCGGGAGTGTCCAGGTTCGGGACAACCTGCGACGCGTAGGTGGTCGCAAGGTAGAGCCGTGGGTTGGGATTATCGGGGTCGATGTTCACCGCGTTCTGAAAGTGATTCGTGGCCGATTCGAGCTTCGCGTTCTTGAAGTCCGCGACGCCTTTATTGATCTGGTCATTCGCGCGCAAGCGGTCGCACCCGGTGGCAGAAAGAAATAGCAGAGCCATCAGACCGGAGGTTACCGGCACACGTGCAGTCAATTTCATGGGGCTTATTTCTCCTTGGAAGAAGGCGCGTCAGGCTGTCGGCTTATCATACCCAATTTTCCCGTTTCGGCCTGCGCTCGATTGTAACGGGTCAAACGGCGAATGCCTAGAGTGGCCGCGTGACCCAAAGTCATTTGATCCCGGTGACCGTCCACGACCGCTTGCATTTGCAAGGCGAAGCAGTGCTAGGCCAACGGGCCTTGAAGCGGCAAAAACAGCGTGAATACGGTGCCGCTGGCGCCTTCGCGCTGGCTGCTGCGGACGGTGAGGCGGCCTTCGTGGCGGGTGATAATTTCGCTGGAGATCCAAAGGCCCAGTCCGGTTCCGGCCGCACCTTTGGTCGTGAAGAATGGCTTGTAGAGCTGGCGCATGGTCTGCGCGCTGATGCCGCTTCCCGTATCGGCAATGGTGAGCATTACGCCTCGCCGGCCGCTCTGGACATCGTGGGCGTCGCGGCTGCGCACCAACAGACGGCCACCTCGACCGTGCATCGCTTCGATGGCGTTGCGGACGAGATTGTTCAGGACCTGGCGCATCTCACTCTCGAGGCATACGAACGATTCATTGGAGCTCTCGCGGCGCTCGATTCTCACGTTTGAGTTTTCGGCGCGACTCTCGTAGAGGTCGAGAACACTTTCGATCAGGTCCGCGCAGCGAACCGCCTGAGGCTTGGTTGACTGGCGATAGAAGCGCAATGACTGCGACGTGATGAGCGAAACCCGCTTCACCTCTTTGTCCGCCTGCGAGAGGTAGCGCTGGATATCGGGAGCATCGTCGGTCGCCTGAGCCAGGTAGAGCAGGTTCATCACGGACTCGAGCGGGTTGTTGATTTCGTGCGCGATGGACGATGCGAGACGGCCGACCGCGGCAAGCTTCTCGCTTTCGCGGAGAGCCGCTTCAAACTCCATGCGAGCCGTTACGTCGGTCTGGATGCCGACGAAGTGGGTCAACTCACCGTCGCGGTTGCGGATAGGGGAAAGCGAAAGCTCGTTCCAGAAGCTGGTGCCATCCTTGCGGAAGTTCTTGAGAATCGCGACGACTTCGCGTTGATCGCGGATGGCTTCGCGGATCAACGTGACGCCCGGCTGGTTATTCTCGTCTCGCTGCAGGAAGCGGCAGTTCTTGCCTTGCACTTCTTCGAGCGAGTAGCCGGTCATGACCTCGAACGCAGGATTGACGTAGGTAAGCGGGAGATCGCCTTGGCGCGCGTCTGCGACCGAGATGCCGCTGGTGACCGAGCGGAAGATGCGGCGGTTCAGGTGTAGTTCCTCAATCGCGGACTGGTAACGTCGTGCGTAGGCACGATGCGCGTAGAGGATCAGGGAAAGCTGCGCGGCGACTGCTCCGGGCTGCATGGGGAGCTTGAGGACGCCGTCGAAAGAGGAGTCTTCCACGCGAATCTCATCGGCGAGTTGCGCTTCGTGGATCGTGTCGCGCACCGCGATCAGAGCGGGGTTGACCCCGTCGCCGCGCTCTTCGCGAGCCAGCAGCTGGGCACGAATCTCCCGGGCAACGGACTCTTCGGCGACGATCATCTCGTAGCCGGCTAGGTGTTCCATGTCGAGCGGATCGAAGTCGAGTTCCTCAGGCTTAAGCTCGAGGTGGACGGTAGCACCGTCTACCAGGCGACGGTTGACGCCGTTGCGAATCAGAATAGCGACTGAGCCGGCAAAGCCGCCCGCCGGCCCGGAGTCGGCCCGATCGGAGCTAAGTCTGTCTTCATATTCTGAAACGTAAGAGAGCTTCATGCGGGGCGGAAATCTCCTACTAAATGGACGCAGGAAATCGATTGCCGGATGCCTCGCGCCGTAAAGGTGGGGCGAGCGTTATGCGTTTGACCATGACCTTCCACGCGCTCCGTGGAGGCCACGCCCGGTGGATCTGTGAGCTGCCTCGTCGATACCAACGTGCTGTCGCAAACGGTCAAGCCGGAACCCAACATCGCAGTCATGAACTGGTGGAGTCAGCAGTCTGTCTCCGACCTCTCGATCAGCGCAATTACAATCCACGAACTGCGCTACGGCTTTGAGCTTCTTCCCATGGGAAAGAAGCGAAGGCGCCTTGAGGCATGGCTTGCCGATCAAGTCCTACCCGTCTTCCGGGGCCGCATCGTTCCTCTGGACGACGGGATTGCCGATCTCAGTGGCCGCCTCCTCGCGGACGCCAAGCTGTCGGGGCACACTGCAGACGTCTCCCACGCGATGATCGCGGCGACCGTGCGCACGAGGGTCTAAAGCCTGCAACCCTGAACCAGAAACACTTTTCTCATTTCAAAGTCGACTTGGTTGAGTTTTCGTTCATCGCGCAAGAAAAGGCCGCCATCACTGGCGGCCTTCTTGTGATTCGGTAAGCGAGACTTAGTCGCCCGAAACCGTCTCTTCGATTGCGTTGACGACTTCGACGTTCGAAGCAGGCTTCGGAGCCGGCGTGATGCCGCCAAGTCCGCCGATTGCGCCGAGCGGAACGAACCCGCCTTCGGGTGCCTTCTCGCCGAGGACTTCCTTGCGATAGAGCGCCGCCATCTTGGCGTTCTCGGCTTCCTGCTTCATCTTCGCGTCGCGTGCACGAATCTTCTCTTCGCGCGAGTTCTTGGCGATGCCGCTCTTATCGAAGGTGTCGTTGGCTGCCGCGTTGACGTGCTCTTCGTTGACGACGAGATCATAGCTCGATTCCTTCTCGAGTCCGACTTTCTTGCCGCCGGCGAAGATCTCGTGACGGCCATGCTCCTCGTACCACTTGGTGAGGGTGGAGGTCATGTGCATCTTCTCAATGATGTTGCGCCAGCCGACGCCGGTGTTGTACGCGCAGAAGCTGATCTCGCCCTCTTGCGTCGCATACGGAATGATGCACTGTTCCGTGCGGCGGAAGTCGTAGTTGAAGAGATCCTGGAACCACATGCCGGCGATGAAGAGGAAGTTCCAACGATCGCCGCGGCGCTTCTCGATGTCGGCCATGGTACGGTCGGCGGTGACCTTACCGTAGCTGCGGCCGGTGGCACCGAAGCTCTTATCGAACTTGGTGAGGAGGTCCTTGATCTTGAAGTGCGTCGGAGCGTTCTGCGGGGTGTAGTTGCGCATCAGGGCCAACGCTGCGCCGATGATGGTGAGGGTCTTGCCGCGCGATGCATCGTTCACGCGGGCAATGTCCTTCGCGAGACGATCCGCGTTGATGAAGGCCGTTACGGGAGCCGCTTCCTTGGTCTCCTTGTCGATCATCAGCGCCATCGAGATGCCGCAGTTCGGGTGGCAACCGCAGGAGAGCTGGCCCCAGTCGCGATCCGGTCCGTGGACGAGGTCAGCCCAGTCGGAGAAGGTGGACATGAACGAGATCGGGAACCAGTCGCGGGTCGGCTCGCCGAGGCCGGTCTGGTTCTTGACGTCGTGCGCGAGGTGCGAGAGCGTGTAACGCTGCGCCATGCGACGCTCATCCGAGACATCCTCATCGCGGCCGGTGAAGCTGACCGGCTGGAAGGAAAGGAAGTTGATCTTCTTGGGGTTCTCGAGCGCGAACTCGATGATGCGGCCAACCTGCTCGTTGTTGATGCCGTTGATGATGCAGGTGACGGGGACGATGTCGACGCCGGCCTCGTGCAGGTTGTGAATCGCCTGGAGCTTCACGTCGAACGCGTTGCCGACCTTGCGGTGCGAGTTGGCCGCGTTGCCGATGCCGTCGAACTGCAGGTACGCATAGCGAAGACCCGCGTCAGCCGCAGCCTTCGAGAATTCTTTCGATTTGGCGAACTCGATGCCGTTGGTCGCAGCCTGCACCGAGGTGTAACCCACCTTGCGCGCGTAGGAGACGGCGTCGAGGAAGTAGGGCGACAAAGTCGGCTCGCCGCCGGAGAACTGTACCGACATCTGGCGACGGGGCTTGATGGTCACCGCGTTGTCGAGCATGGTCTTGATCTCGTCCCACGTGAGCTCATGCACGAAACCAACCTGGTTGGCGTCCATGAAGCAGGGGTCGCACATCATGTTGCAGCGGTTGGTGAGGTCGATGGTGAGGACCGAGCCACGCCCGTGGGTGACGGTCGAAGTCCCGTGATTGTGCAGCTTCTCATCGTTGTGAGCGCGGATATCGCGGCCCGGGAAGACCTCTTCGAGGTGCTTGAAGAACTCGGTGTCGATCGACATCACATCTTCAAAGTGGCCGTGGATCGGGCAGTCCTTGACCATCAGGATCTGGCCGTCGCGCTCGATGATCTGAGCTTTGATCTCGCCGACCTTCTCGTTGAGAAGGATCTCGTGCGGCAGCTTGCCGTCGATGATCTGCTGGCGGATGGCCGGGACGCACTTGGGGCAAAGGGAGTCGGTGGTGCGAGGCCAGCCGAGGGGCGGCTTCTCTTTCTGGTAGCTCTTCAACAGCGGCTTGTCGCTCCACTTAGGGGTAAAGCTTTCGTTCGGGCTGATGCTGTTGAGCCGGCTGAAAATCTCCCAGCCGAACTTTGCTGCCTGGACGATGCCTCGTTCCACATATTTCCCGGGCTTCTTTGCCATGTTGTTTTGATCTCCTGGAGTTCTTCGCGCACTCGATGCCGACAGAGCTTGGGCCCGGCGGCGTCCACGTTTAAAGCTAGTGGGCGTTCTGCACATCGGGAAGTTCAGTACAGCGAACGGCGAAATTCTGCACCGAATGGGGAAAAATCTCCCCGTTCCGGTGTCAAGTTGAGTTGTGCGTCAGGAACCGCTCCCTCGAATGCCCCACATCACGAGGCCCGCTACGGTCGGGCGATGCGCTCACTCGCTCTTCAGGTGCAGCATGCCGGAGATCTGCTGCGCGAAGAACTCGCCGATGAGGTATCCGACCGCGGACCCGCCAAGGGAGGTCCCGAAGGTTTCGAAGACCTGGCCCGGCGACCGATTGACGCTTGGATAGTAAAGCTGCGTCAAGCTCGCTCCTGCCAGATTCCCCGAGAGCAGAGCCAGGTTGAGCGTGCGCGCGCCGCCGTCCGTTCTGGTGATGAAGACCCGGCTTACGGCGTAGGCCGCGCGATGAACGGTTCCGTGTCCGGGACCAAGCTGGTAGTAGCGCGGGTCCGTATGGAAGATCGGCGAAAAGACCGAGTCGCTGAAGATCGACTCCGAGGTATTCCGGGCCGCAGCCGCGCCGACCCGCTGGGCAAACGCTTTGCCCGACTGCCCGTAGTTCGGGCTGCGATTGAAGGTCTCACCGTAGAGTCCGGACCCGAGCCAGCCCGCGATGGCAAAGTCGGAGACCGACGCGCGCATCCCGGTGAGAATCTTATCGCCGACGCTGAGCCGCGGAGCGATCTCGGAGGGGTCGATAAAACGATCGAACGTGCCTGCTTCGTGCCTTCGGGTGATTGGGTTTGCCCCGCCTGCCGCAGTCTGCGCCGGGTCACCGGTTGTTGGTGCGAGGTCAGGAGTGTCCGGCAGCGGCGTCTCGATGCGGCCCCCGGCTTCATTGACGGCTACCTGCTGCCCGAAAGCTGCCAGCGGACAGACGGTGAGGCAGCCCGCAAAAATCGCCCCCGCTATCGTCCCTGTGCCTCGCCAACCGCCAAAGTGCATGCGTCGAATGCCGAATCTACGTTCCTTCCGCAAAATGTTGTCCTTTATCTGTCTTTGCTTTCCATGGAAAGCGCTCTTGGGTTGGTCCGACCCCGGCCTGCGTTCTTAGGAATCCGACGCCCGCCCGTAAGTACTTTGAAGCGATGAAGATAAACCAAGTTGTCTTGAACGATAACTCGCCCGGCTCGCCGCAACCGTTACCACCTCGGCACCGCATCGCTTGCGGCACGCCAGATTCGCGGAGATGTCCTCATACTGAAGATTGGCGAACGTCTGACCTTTGCGCGCACAATGCGATGCAGGAGCTATGCCATGCCGATCGACGACCCGAAACGCCCGCTTGAAGCAAGAATCCGCGATGCCGCTACCCACATGGAAGAGGATCTGCGGCGCGTCGTCACCTACCTGAACGACGAAGTGATCCCCGACATTCGGCGGAATGGCTCAGAGGCCCTTCGAACGGCATCGGCTGAGCTGCATAAGCTGGCCGAACGGGTGGACGAAGCGAATCGCCGGACGCCACCACCACCTCCTCCGCCAAAATGATTGCACCCACCAGAGCCGGAACGTCCCATGATCGCCGCTATCTCATCGCGGCTCTCGTGGGATTAGGCATGTTCCTCACCGGCTGCCATCACTCCGCGAAATCCACCCAGCCCACCTACGCACCGCCCACCATCGCCTCCGACACGGGTGGCCCCGCGCCAATTGTTCGGCGGAAGCCTGCCGTGCCGGAAGTGGGCACGCCACCGGCTAACCCGCTTTCTGAGCCCGAGGGCAAGCCCATCTCGACGGAAGTGGGTCTGGCGAGCTGGTATGGGCCGCCGTATCACAACCGCCAGGCAGCAGACGGCAGCATCTTCGACCAGAACGCGCTGACCGTGGCTCACCGCACGTTGCCCATGGGGACCATCGTTCGCGTGACCAACGTCGCGACGGGAGACAGCGTGATCGCCAAGGTGACGGATCGCGGACCGTTTGTGCATGGGAGGACGTTGGATCTCTCGCTGGCTGCGGCCAAGGCCATCGGCGTCTACCGCGCCGGTGTGGCGAAGGTAAAGATCGAAGCGTATGCCAAGCCGAATGCCGACCCCGAAGGCCGGTGGTGCGTGCAGATCGGCGCCTTCCTCGACCCTGCCGACTCCATTCAGCTGAAGAACGATCTGATGAGCCGCTACAAGACTGCCAAGGTGATCGAGTTCACCGGGCCGACCGGCCATTGGGTCCGCATCAATCCTGTTCCCGCGGATAAATCTTCGGCCTCCCGCATCGCCGATTCGATCCACATCCCCGATGCGGAGCCATTTCTCGTCCGGCTGAATTGAAAGCGGATCGCGGAGTGACCTTCCCTGTCGGGTCCTAGCTTCCAGGAGGAGCGTAGTAGGGCAACTTCTGCTGCTCCTCGGTTGCGCGCTTGACGCCGATATCTCCGAACAAAAGACTCGGTCCAATCGTGGTTTGCGGCACGGCGCCAAGCTGGCTTTGCACATAGGCGTCATTCCCGGCGGCCAGCACATCGCTGCGCAGGCTCCGGTTATCCAGCTCGTCAAACACCGCACCACGCACCAACTGCCACGTTCCATCCGGATGCACCTTGTAAAGCATGCGCGGTGTCAGCTCGCCTCCGAGAGTCGTCACCTCGTAGACATCGCGTTCCTGCTCTTTCGCCATGGCGACCAGCTTTTTATGCAGATCCTCGGGGCTTACGCCGTTCGTCGCTTTGAACACCATCACACTGGCATGGGCGTGAGCGGCCTGACCTGGCGCTGCCTTGCCGTGGCCGTTCGACTCCGGGAAGTCGCGGATTGGCGTACGGGAGACCATGTAGCTCATCAGCTTGCCGTTCACCGCAACCTTGATCACCTGCGCCGGGACGCCCTCGTCGTCGATGTCATAGCTGCCGAGCACTTCTTTGCCGTCGAAGGTCTTCAGCAGCGGGTCATCGGTTGCATCGAGGAACTCCGGCAGCACCTTCGCCTTATAGCTCGATTGATACGCGCCCACGGTGCGAGCGGTCGTTCCCATCTCCGGCCGGTCCGCCTCGACGTTCGGCACGAAAAGCCGGCTGAGCACATCGGTCGCAGCGTCGGCGTCGAAGAGCACCGGGCCGTGGAAGTCCTCGGCATCGGCAACAGGTGCATTGCGCAGATCTTCGAGCGTCTTCAAATTGGTGACCGCGCGCTGGTGGAAGGCTGCCGCGCTCTCCAGCTCGCTTGCCTTCACGGCGGTCGAGCCGTTATCGCGGCTCAGGCGCATGCCGTCATCAGCCTGACCGCCGATGCTGTCGTTCGCGTTGTAGCCGCCCGATCCATAGCGCAGCACGGTGCCTTCGGAGTTGACGAGGAAGCGATTGATCACCACGCCGCGCACGCTCGCCGAGCTGTACTGCACATGCGGAGCGTCGGCCTTCAACGCGGGATCGGCGAGGAAGACACCGCTGGCATCCACAATGCGCTTCTTCCACTCGGTCTCGTTCAGGTCGAGCTTCACCAGCGGTTCGATCTTGATCTCCGGCTTGGCAGCGGCGAAGTCTTTTTCGGTCGGGGGCTTTTCGAAGCGCTTCAACGCCGCCTGCTTGGCCGCGTAGGCGCGCAACGCCACCTTGTAGGCTTCATCCGTCGTGATCCAGAGCGCGTAGCGAAGAGCCGCCGGATCGTTGTCTTCAGGAGCGAGTTCGACCGCTCCGTCGCCACGCGCCGAGCTGGAATCCGTCGTGTAATCCCCGATTCTTACCGTCACTCGCACAACGCGCTGGTGGCTATGATTTTCCTGCGTCAGCGCACCGTAGTTGGCGACGGCTTCGTAGGTGATGAAGTCGTCGAGACGGTACTCGACGAAGTAAGGCTTCTGCATGCCTGGCAGCAGCAGCAGGTCGTGTTCGCGGTCGAGCTCCTGCTGCATCGCCTGCAGTAAAGGATCGGATGCTGCTGCTTTCTTCGCTTCCGCCGTAAAAGCGCTCTGCGCGAGAGCAGGAAGCGCGTTGGCGCAAAGGACACCGAGAAGGGCACCAAGTTTCGCCACGCGGGCGATCGGGCTCTGAGAGGCTCGGGCTCGATTCACTGAGCACCCCCGCTGGTGGGAGGAGGCACAATCGGAGGCCGTGCCGTCCCCTGAGCCTGGCGTTGCGTCTCGATCTTCGAGATCAGCATCGCCGGAGCGACCGCGCTCACCGGGATGCTGCCGCTTTCAGCGCCGCAGATGCCGTTGAAGACATCCGGCTTGTCGCCCGTCGCGACGATATCTTTGAGAGCGGTCTGCGGCGTGCCGACGATCGAGACCCCGCGTACCAACTCATCCGGACGTCCATCGACAAACACCCGGTAGACGACCAGCGGAACCACCGAGAACGCCTGCGGACTGCGCCGGCTGGTGACCGCGAACCCCGAGGAGATGTCCTCGAAGTAGAGCCCGTAGGCTTTACCCTGCTTCTTCGCCTCAGCCTTCAGCATCTCGCGCAGCTCGGCGTCGCTGACGGTCTTCGATGAGGAGACGATCAGGTTTCCCTGCCGTCCTGTTGGCATGTGGCCGGACTCGGAACGCCCGTGGCCGTTACTCGTCGAGACACTCGCGATCGGCAGGCGCGACATGAGGAAGGTCTCGAGCACGCCATCCTTCACCAGCTCGACACGCCGCGCCGTCTGGCCTTCGTCGTCGTAGAGATAGTGTCCGCTCAACGCGATACCGTCGAAGTTCTTGATGGTTGGGTCGTCGACCACAGTCATGAACGAAGGCATGATCGGCTTGTTCAACATCTTGGTAAAGGTCTGGCCTTCTTCGTCGCCTCGCTGGCGCTGGCCCTCGAGACGATGGCCGAGGACCTCGTGAAAGAACACCGCCGTCGCCCGGCCGCTCAGGATCGCCGGGCCATCGAACGGCTCGGTGACCGGTGCGACCCGCAACGCTTCGAGATTTTTCGCCATCGCGAGCGTCTTCTCGACGAGGACCTTCTGGTCCGGCAGGCGTCCCAGCTCATCGGACTCAAACGTCTCGACGCGGTAGAGGTCCATGCCATCCGCTGCGCGTGTCCGGCCGACGATCACCAGGCGCGCCACGTGGCTCGGCGTGCTGACGCGTGTGCCTTCGCTCGAGACGAAGTAGTCCGTCTCGTTCGAAGCCTGCAGGCCAACGGTGTTGTAGAAGACGTCGGGAAACTGCTTGAACAGCCCGGAAAGCTCACGCAGACGGCCTTCCCACTCGGCTTTGTTCGTCAGCAGCGGAGCGGTCGGAGCAAACTTCGGATCGACCGGCACCGTCGCCTGCACCGGCTTCTCAGCGGAAAAATCGGCGGAGGAATCTTCTTCCTTCGCGCGCACCTGCTGCTCCGTCTTCACCTGCAACAGGCTATCGAGCGCGCGCCCATAGCCGCGGTTGGTCCCATACCAGAGGCTGCGCTCGAGCGCTGCCCGATCGTCGTTCAACGGCAACGCCATCGTCATCAGGCCGGAGTTGCGATGCGCTCCATGCGTGTTGTCCTCGGCAAGCGAGCCAAGGCGAATCTGGATATCAGCCATTCTCCTGCGGCTCGAGCTGTCGTCGGTCAACGCGCCGAACTGCGCCGACATCGAAACGTTTTCCGCGTCCGAGACTTCGTAGCTCATAAAGTATGGCTTTGGCGCCGGCGCAGTCCCGGGTTTCGAGCCTGCCGGCACGGTTCCGCCCAGTGAACTCATCGCGCGTGTCAGCTCGGTCTCCATGACGTCCATCAGCACCGGATCAGCCGCCTTGGCCGCCGGTTTGCCTTTGTCCCCGGGCGGCGGAACTCCCGCCCATGCTGCCGCTGCGCTTGCCGCGAAGACCGCGCCCAATATCCAACCGTTCCCTGCTCTCATCCGTCGAAGCCCCCGTCGATCCTGCTGCATCAGCCCCTGCCGCATCAGCCGAGTCTATCCGAAGCCCGGCGTACTTCGTTAGACGAGCCGCTTTGCGTTCTCGCCGCAGCCGCGCGCTGCCCCGGCTGAAACCAACTTTGATTGCATCGACGCTCCCGCCTCATGCACACTGAAACCCACGCCCCCGCGCGCCGAAGGATTGCCCAATGCGTCTCCGCACGTTACTGCTGTTCCTCTTTGCCCTGCTTCCGCTTTCCCCGGTCGCCGCCCACGCCGCCCCGACCCCCACCCAGGCCGCCGCCATCGCCGCGGCGGAGCATGACCACACCACGTACTCACTGCCGCCGGAAAAACTCGCCAAGGCGCAGCACCTGGAAGCTGTCCGCACGGTGACCCACTTCGGCAGCACCTTCTGGAGCATTCTCACGCTCTTCCTCATCCTGCAACTCGGCATCGCAGCCCGCATCCGCAACGTCGCGAACAATCTGAGCAAGAACCGTTTGGCGCAGTGCGCCATCTTCTTCCTGCTGTTCCTGGTCCTGTCGACGATCCTCGATCTGCCGATCGGCCTTTACGCGCATCACGTGCAGCTTCAGTACGGCTTAAGTGTGCAGCACTGGGTTAGTTGGCTTGTCGACCAGCTCAAGAGCTTCGTGATCACCTACATCATCGGCGGGGCTCTGGTGATGCTGCTCTTCTGGAGAATCCGCCGCTCGCCGAAGTACTGGTGGCTGCAAATGTCTGCATCCTCCATGGTCGCCGTCGTCATCGGCATCTTCCTCACGCCCTACGTGATCGATCCGCTCTTCAACAAATTCGAGCCGCTCCAGCAATCCAATCCCGCGCTCGTCGCCCAGCTTGAACAAGTCGTCGCCCGTGGCAAAGGCATCAACATCCCGCCCGACCGCATGTTCCTGATGAAGGCCTCAGACAAAGTCACCACGCTCAACGCCTACGTGACCGGCTTCGGCGCTTCGAAGCGCGTCGTCGTCTGGGATACATCGATTGCCAAAGGCACACCCGACGAAGTCCTCTTCATCTTCGGCCACGAGATGGGACACTATGTCCTCGGCCACATCATCCGCGGGCTGCTCTTCAGCTTTCTGCTGATCCTCGTGTCGTTCTTCCTCGGCTTTCATCTCTTCCAATGGCTGCTGCGAAAATTCGGCAAGCAGTGGCGCATTCCCGCACAGGATAACTGGGCTGCCC
The DNA here is from genome assembly GCA_963693075.2 of uncultured Granulicella sp. Lineage (GTDB taxonomy): Bacteria > Acidobacteriota > Terriglobia > Terriglobales > Acidobacteriaceae > Edaphobacter. The sequence goes on from CAXMMP010000002.1 coordinate 365,982, forward strand.
TCTACGTCTTCGTCCTAGTCCTGACGGTGCTTGGATTCTTCGGCGAGCCCATCGGCAACGCCTACTCGCGCTCGCAGGAGCATGCAGCGGATGTGTATGGGGAAGAAGTCGTACAAGGGATCGTAGCGAACCCGCAGGCAACCGGCGAAGCCGCCTTCCAGTTGCTCGGCGAGAACTCCTTCGACGACCCGAACCCGAACCCGCTGGTCGAGTTCTGGACCGGCTCGCACCCGCCCATCTGGTTCCGCGCGGCCTTCGCAAAGGACTACAAACCCTTCGCACCGGGCTCGGAGCCGAAGTACTTCAAGAAATAGATCGCAACGCCTCAGCCAGCCGTCCGCGATACGCGGTGAGCAGCGTCTCCGCGTCCACTTTGCTTTGAGAACGAAGCTGCATGACGATCGCCGTCTTGACGTTCTTTGTCTCGGCCAGCAGCCGCGCGGCCGTCTCACGTTCACACCCTGTAGCCGCGCAAATGATTCGCTCCGCGCGGTCGATCAGCTTCGCATTGGTCGGCTGCACGTTCACCATCAGGTTCCCGTACACAGCACCCGAGCGGATCATCACGCCGGTCGAGATGCTGTTGAGCACCAGCTTCGTCGCCGTCCCCGCCTTCAGCCGCGTCGAGCCGGTAATCACCTCTGGCCCGGTCACCAGCTCAATCGCAATCTCGGCCAGCGCAGCCATCGGCGAAGGATGCTCGGCACCGCCAGCGCAGGTGAGCGCAAGCGCAAGCGCATCGCATTCAATCGCGTGGCCCATGGCCCCGAGCACGTAAGGCGTGCGTCCGCTCGCCGCGATGCCTACCAGCGTGTCGTCCTCTGTCAACGCAAACGGGACGAGATCGGCCCCACCCGCAGCCGGCGAATCCTCGCTCGACTCCGACGATCTCCGCAGCGCCGAGTCGCCGCCGGCGATCAACCCCACAAACAGATCTGGCGAAACCGAAAACGTCGGTGGACATTCGCTCGCATCCAGCACGCCGAGCCGTCCGCTGGTTCCAGCGCCCACATAAAACAGCCGCCCCCCGCGCTCGAAGCGCTCGGTAATCGCGTCAACCGCTTCAGCAATCTGCGGCAGCGCGGCCCGGACGGCGGCGGCGACGGTCGCGTCTTCGTCGTTGAGGACGGTGAGCATGTCGAGTGTCGAAAGTTGGTCGATGCGCTCGGAGCGCGGGTTGCGGGCCTCGGTAGGTAGCTGGCCGAGTTGTTCAGAGGAAGACATTTTCTTAGTCTAGAGGCAAAGGCAACAGCGTCCTTATCGCGGGCGGCGACCACTTCGTGGAGTTTTGGACCGCCACGCGGTTTGATTCTTAGTATTGTCCGTAACGGCCCTTGATGGAATTGAACAGCTTTGCGGAATCGTACCCCAGCCCATCCTTGAACACGATCTCAACATTCTCGATGTCCTCAATCCGTTTTGAAGGGTCACCTTTCACCACCACCAGGTCCGCATCCTTGCCCACGGCAATCGACCCGATCCTCCCCTGCTGCCCCAGGTAAATCGCCCCATTCAGCGTCGCAATCTTGATCGCCTCCAGCGGCGAAAACCCGGACTGCACCAGCAACTCGATCTCCCGCTGATCCCCGTACCCCGGCAGCGTATGCCCATCGCCCGTCGGATCAAGCCCGGCGATCAGCAGCCCGCCCGCGGCATAGAAGCGGCGCTCAAGCTGCTGGGCATGTTGGAAGTTCCTCATCGTCCGCGCCGCGCCGGCGGGGTCTTTCGCGGCACGCATCGCCTCGGAGCTTCGGGTGTACAAGTAAGCCTCACGCGCAGGCGGGCTCAACGCGTCGAACACCCGCTGCTGCAGCGGCGGCGGCGCACCGTTCTCCGTCTCGAAGACCGGCTGCGTGCTGGTGATGGCGACATGATGCGCTACCAGCAGGGCAATCAAAGCCTTCGCCTCCGGCCCATCGGGATCCATGGCCGCGAGCGTCGGGTTGCCGGAACTTTGCGGACAGACATCCGGAGTCTTGCCAGGGTCGAGCTGGGTGTTGACGAAGAAGCCATGCTCAAGATCGTCGATGCCCATCTCCGCCGCCTCCGGGTAGGTTACCGAGCAGAGATGCCCCGTAATCTTAATCCCCTTCGCGTGCGCCTCGTCGATCGCGGCCTTCAGCTCCGCACGCGTGATGAACATGTAGGCCTTGAAGCTGGTGACACCCTGCGCCGCCCAAAAGTCGACCGTCGCCTTCGCATCCGCGGCATCCTTGAGCTGGTGCATCTGGATGAACGGGCTGCCCTGCCCTTCAAGGTATGGCCCGGTCACATCCATGTGCGGCCCGGGCAGCTTCAAGGCATCGATCTGCGTCCGCAGGTTGAGGTCCGTGTAGGTCTCGACCGAGCCGGTCGTGCGGATGGTCGTGACGCCCGCGGCGAGATACATGCGCGGCGCCGAAAAAGTCATCTGCGGCACAACGAGCGGCGGCTGCGCGTCGTGCCGGTCCGAGTCGGCGTTCGGAACCGCAATGTAGTACAGGTGGTCGTGCATGCCGACGATGCCGGGGAAGATGGTGCGGCCGGTGAGGTCGATCTGCTCGCCGCAATCATTGCAGCCGATCGCGTTTGCAGCCGTAATGTTCGTAATCCTGCCGTTCGCAATGAAGACGTCTTGAGCCTCTCTCACGGGTTCTCCAGTTCCATCGATGATGCGAACATTCCGGAGAACCACACGGTCCGCTTTGACCCTCAGGTATTGCTCCACCGTCGGCGAAGGCTTCTGCGCGGCTGAAGTAGCGCAAACGAGAACGGCAAGTAATGTATGGCGGAGATGCGTCATGAGTTTCCTCGGGTAAGGAAACAGAATACAACTGCGGCTGCGGCCCCCTCGCGGTGTCGAAACCTTCGCACGGTTTCAGACTGACGCCAACGCTCGTTCACGGAGCGGCGCGAGCCGCGTCTGCTCCAGTCCGTCGCGGTAGAAGAGGTTATAGGTATCGAACGGAATCAGCCGCTCGCCATCCGGGTGTGCGATGTGCACGCACGTCTTCTTGATCGAACGCAGATCGAAGCTCTGCGCATCGATGAACTGCACGATCAACACGCGAAACAGGTTCTGATACCCAAGATTCTGCGGCGCAAGCACCTTCGGCATGCAGCACAGCAGCTCGCGCAGCGAATCCGCCTGCCCCTGCGGCGAATGATTCGTCGAAAACAGCTTGAAGATATGGTTGCGGATCGCCGGGTCCTGCTCGTAGATGATCGTGTTGCGACCGCCGTCGATCAGTACTTCGGGAGGAATCAGCCCGGTCAGCGGCAGCACCTTGCCGTCGATCTTGAGCGCGTAAGCCATGGCCAGCGAGTCCGGATGGCAGGGGACGGGGATGAGGTCTTCGGGCTTGATGTTTGAGGTCTGGTCGAGGATTCTGCGGCGCACTTCGGTGAGGGTGAGGCGGTGCTGCGCCTTGTCGTACCCCTTGGTGCGTCCGGCCTGCTGGACGGGCTGAAACGTGATGCCGCGCACGCAAGGCTGCTGCAGCGCGAAGTCGACCATCGCACCAAGCTCGTCGTCGTTGACCCCGCGAGCCACCGTCACGACGAGCGTCGTGGAGATTCCCAACTCGTTCAGGCGGGCGAGCGCCTTCTCGCGGATGCTGCGCAGGTCCGCGCCGCGCAACTGCATCAGCGGCTCGCGCCTGAGCGAGTCCCACTGGAGGTAGAGCTCGAAGCGCGGCATGTAGGTCGCGAGCCGGCGCGCGAAGGCTTCGTCCTGCGCGATGCGGATGCCGTTGGTGTTGACCATCAGGTGCTGGATGGGCCGGGCCTTGGCGGCGTCGAGGATTTCAAAAAACTGCGGGTGGATGGTCGGCTCGCCGCCGGAGATCTGGACGATATCGGGTGAGAGTTCATTGGTCACGATGGCGTCCAGCATGCGTTCCACCTGCTCGAGCGGCTTGAATTCGGTACGGTGCTGGCCCGATTCGGCGTAGCAGATAGGGCAGGAAAGATTGCACGCATCACAGATCTCGACCAGCGAAAGACAGGAGTGCTGCTCGTGATCCGGACACAGCCCGCAATCGTACGGGCAGCCATATTTGACGGGAGTGTTGTAGCGCGCGGGCATCTCCGGCGGCTTGATGAAGACCTCGCGGCAGCGACGGTAGTAATCCACGTCATCCGCAACCAACACGCGCTCGAAGCCATGCTCCGGGCAACGCTTCAGCATGAAGACGTTCGCGTCTTCGAAGACGATCTTGGCGTCGACACGACGGAAACACGTCGAACAAATGGAGACCGCGGTGTCATAGAAAAGGTAAGGGCGAACGGCTGCGCTCATTGGGAGTCCTTCGGTTTGTCGTCCTGGGAATTTGGGCCGGTAATGAGGTTCATGAGTGCCGCGGTGCCGACGCCGACAAGTCCGAGTGCAGACAAGACAGCGCCCAGAAAGCCAAAGAAGCTAATCGCGCCGAAGACTTCAGTCTTCGAAGGAAAGGCTTGCTCTAATCCGCAGAGGCCGAATGAGAGCAACATGAGAACCGCGAAGATCGTGGTTGCTTTGCCTAGACCCTCGATCCGTTTCCGTTCCATGGCTCCTCCGTTTTCAGGTCCGCAGGCTCTCAAATCGGGTTTGAGCGACATGCAGGAGACGAGCTCCGAACTGTCTTGCAGAAGCGTCGAGGTGAGCATGTCAGCACTTACTGTTTGTCCCTGTCACCGAAGGAGGCGACCCATTTGACGAGCGCGGTGACCCCTACAGCAAACAGTCCGAGTGCTCCAACAATCATCCCGATGACTTCGACCGCGCCGATCCCGATTACTCCGTCACCGTACTTGCCGTGAGAGTTCGCCAGTACGGTCAGTCCGCACAGCCCCCCTGAGACCAACAGAATCAAGGTGAAGATGATTGCAAACTTGGCGAGTCCTGCGTAGCGATCCCCTGGCATTTCGATCTCCAACCTCAACGTCATTATGGTCTTCGAAAAGATTTCCTGTAAGGCTGCTTGTGACAGTCTTTGAAGTGTCCCTTGCCCTGACCGCCTGCGCAGCTACCCGACGTCAGGCATGGAGAGCCGCCGGTTCGGACGAGGAAGTCATCGCTCCAAGCATCACCGCAGCCAGCCCAATCAGGCACGCCCACTGAATCAGATTCAGTCCGTGCACCAGCGGCTGGGGCTTGAGGAAGTCGATCACGAAGCGCCACAGAAGATAGCTGCCCATGAAGAGGCGGAAGAGCTGCCCGTTCGCATGGGGGCGTTGACGGACGATCCAGATCACCGCAGCGAGCAGCAGGAGGAAGACGATCTCATACAGCTGTGTGGGATGGCGGGGGATGCCGTCGCCGAAGTTGACTCCCCATGGCAGGGTAGTAGGCGTGCCATAGGTATCGTCGCCAAGGCCCGCAAGGAAGCAGCCGATTCTTCCGACAGCGATGCCGACGCAGAGAGGAATGGCGTAGAGATCGCCGGTGCGGGTACGGATACCCAGCAGCGGCTTCACCAGTTCGACCGCGAGCCAGCCGCCGAGAAGGCCGCCAACGATAGTCTTTCCGCCGGTGGGCGTTAGCAGCGCACGCCAGTGGAAGCCGATGCGCGGGGCCTGTTCCAGCAATCCCAGAAACCGCGAACCAGCCAGCGCGCCGAGAGCGCACGCGGCCAGGATGAGCCAGCGGCGGTCTTCGCTGATGGGGTCGACGGAGCGGCCGCGCAGGAACTTATAGACAGCGTAGCCGCTCATATAGCCGAGCGCTTCGAAGACCGTATGTAAACCTGGATGCGGGGTGAAGTGCATGCGCAGCCAGTGTAGTGCACCCCTACCGCGCGTTGGAGCTAGGAAAGCCGGGTCGCGGGCCGTCGGCGATGGGCGGCGAGCGGCAGCAGGCCGGGCAGGTACGAGGCCTGGGCGGGTCTCAGGGCGACCTGCGCGCGGGGTCGGATCACCGGCGATGCGGGTCGCTTCGGAGCTGGAGCCGGTTCGCGCATCGGCGGCAAAACCGCCAGCACAACCGGGCTGAGGACGAACACGAGAAACAGGAGGGCTGCGTTGGAGAGCGTCAGAACGGTTGGCATGGAGACTACTTCGGCTCATCCATACGTCGACTTGAGAAATCCCGCCGCCGCAGCATCGCGACGGGACCTCTAGCACCTACTTCTTCAGTGCGGCAAGAATCTCTTTCTGGTTTGCCAGGATCTGCTCCAACGCTTCCTGGTTTTTCTTGATGTCTGTCTGGTTGTCGAGAATGGCTTTCTGGTTCTCGACGATGCTGTTCTGGTTCTTCAGAATCGACTCCTGATTGCTCAGGATGCTCTTCTGGTTTCCGATCACTTCGTTGTCAGACATCTCTTCCTCTTTCGCGGTCATTCGTAGTGCGCTCTCCATCGCTGAAGGCGGCACGAACCCTTATACAGCGGCACACAAAGCACAACCACCACCGAACGATGGAGCTGCATCTCCACCTGCCCCGCGTTCCATTGGGAGGAATCGAACCATCCGCACTCCAGAGCCGGTGCTAGACTCCGGACATCGGAGGAAGACCCTCAATGAATTATTTTGTGACACATACCTTGGTCGCGGCGTCGGCAGTTTTGGCGACGGCCGCTCTTCTGCACACCCAGACAACGCCGACGACGCAGCGCTTTCCGCAATTCGAAAATGACGACGTCAAGGTCTGGAAGTCGATCGTGTATCCGAACACGCCGCTCTCCATGCATCGGCACGAGCACCCACGCGTCATCATCGCGCTCAAGGGCGGCGAGATGAAGATTGTCGAAAGCACCGGCCAGGCCGAAGATCATCCATGGGAGACAGGCCACGCGTACTGGCTGCCCACCAATCCTCCCAATACCCAGCATGCGGACGTCAACGCCGGGAGGGACCCCATCGAGGTGATGGTGGTTGAGCTTGAAAAGGAACACTAGTCTTCAGTCCGCCCTTCGCTCCGGTCCGGCACACACGCGGCCCGACACGTGCGCGACCCTGTACCTTTGCTGATCGTTGACGCCGGCGAAGAGCGAAGGCCCAGGTCTTCGCCAGGGACCGGGTGACCCATCAATCCGGTCAGAACGCGGGAGCCGAATCTCGAATGTTCCTGGCGCGCTCCGTCAGCGAGATTTCACCTCTAAAACGAGCACTCTGTCAGAAGCTGAGCGATCGTCCGGTGCTGCGCCGGATGCACCCACTGCGGTGCTATCTCGGCCAGGGGCGCGAGGACGAACCCGCGCTCGTGCATCGCGGGATGCGGGAGCGTTAGTTCGACCGTTTCTAGCGTCAATTCGTCGTAAAGAAGCAGATCCAGGTCGAGAATCCGCGGACCCTTCGCCGGAACCGCCGCACGATCCCGCCCCATCGACTGTTCGATCGCCAGTAGCGCGTGAAGCAGCGCAAGCGGAGCAAGTTCAGTTTCGAAAAGGAGTGTTGCGTTCAAAAAGCGCGGCTGCTCCCGGTACCCGACCGGCGCGGTGTCATGGAAGCTCGAAACAGCTGTGACGGTCCCGAAACGCGCCAGCCCCTCCACCGCACGCCGAAGATTTTGTTCCCGATCGCCAAGGTTGGATCCCAGCGCTATAGCAGCGACAGCCATACCGGAATTCTAGGCTCAAACTCCCGGGTGCCCCAATGATCGGCTCGACCGAAATGACCTGCGCTACGAGCGCGGCGTGGGATCAGCCGCCAGTTCCTGAACCGAAGCTACTGCCTCGAAAACAGTGCAAGACGAAACCGCTCAGACTCCCATCAAACCGCTAAAACGCGTTATATGGAGATCGTTTGTTTTCAATAATTTGCATATAACTCATATACGGGGGTGGGGCTAGGCATGAGCCGGGCTCAGATGCCTCAGGGAGCTCTCGCGCGGACGCGGTTCCGGAAGCAGATCGTACCCGTGCGCAAGCTCCCAGGCCGACCGGTCGCGCATCAGTTTCTGGACCAGCGCGGTATGCATGGCGTGCCCCGCTCGCTCGGCAACGATATGCCCTTGAATCCGCCGCCCAGCCAGGGCCAGATCGCCGATCAGGTCCAAAACCTTATGCCGGACAAACTCATCCGAAAACCGCAGCGGGCCATTCTGGACGCCTCTGCGCGAGAGGATAATGGCGCACTCCTCGCTCGCGCCGCGAATCAGCCCCATGTTCCGAAGCATCGCCTCGTCTTCTTTGAACCCGAAGGTACGGGCCGGAGCGATATGCCGCGCATAATCTCCCGTCGCCAGATCGCCGCGAAAGTTCGCGCACCCGATAGGCTCGGGGAAGTCGATAGAGTAGTCGATGGTGTAGCCGTTCCCTGGGTACACCCCAATAAACTTCGACCCCTCGCGCACCTCGACTTCCTTCAAAATTTTCAGGTATTCGCGGCGTCTCCGCTGCGTTTTAAGCCCCGTCGTTTCAAAAGCTTGCACGTAAGGTAAAGCGGAGCCGTCAAGGATCGGCACCTCAAGGTTATCGACTTCGACGATCACGTTATCGACGCCAACGCCGATCAGCGCGGAGAGCAGATGTTCGGTCGTCTGGATCAGCACCGATTGGCGCATCAGCGATGTCGCATAGCTGACCTTGGCAACATTTCGCCCGGTTGCCGGGATTTCAAAGTTGTCGAGGTCGGTGCGGCGGAAGACGATGCCGGAACCCGCAGGCGCTGGGACCAGGCGCATCTGCACCATGGCGCCACTATGCAGGCCTATGCCTGAAAAGCTGATTGCGGATTGCAGGGTCCGCTCGAGATGAGCCGGGCCAGGGATTCCATTTAGCAAACAAGCTCTCCGGGCGCGCCACGAATGAGATTACAACGAGGTCACGATCAGCAGGTGTGGCAAATAAGACACAGTTGCCGCGTCGGGTTCCTGCTCAATTGGACGGGATTGGCGCGAAGTTGGATTCGTTTGTTTAGGGCTCTCGAAGCTCGGCAAGAAGCGCCACAGTCCGTGCAATGGGAAGGCCGACAACGTTGAAGTAGTCCCCTTCAATCCGCGGAATCCAGCGGGCGGCGAAGCCCTGAATGGCGTAGGCGCCAGCCTTGTCCATTGGCTCACCCGAGGCAATGTACGCGGCAATCTCAGCAGGCGTGATGAGGTCTACTGTCACTTGTGTGATCTCAATCCCGCTCGCGGTGCGACCGTCGGAGGTCACTGCCGCAATGCCGGTCATCACGGCATGAGTACGGCCGGACAGCAAGGTCAGCATGCGCGTTGCATCATCAGCATGGAGCGGCTTGCCGAGGATTTCGCCCTCCATCTCCGGGACGACCACGGCGGTATCGGCTGCAAGCACTGTAAAGACTTCGGAAGATTGGGCGAGGTGCTTCGCGCAGACAGCCTGCGCCTTCTCCATGGCAAGACGCTGGACATAGGCTGCCGCGCCTTCGTCCGCGAGCGGAGTCTCGTCGATGTCGGCTGCGTCAACCATGAACTCGAACCCGGCCTGGGTGAGGAGTTCGCGGCGGCGGGGCGAAGCGGAAGCCAGGATCAGCATCGTCTATGGCCTTTCTACCGCGATGCGGGCTTGCATGGTGTGGGTCTGGCCCGGCGCGAGGGTGATGGCATCGGTGCCGGTGTTCGCCGTCTCGATCGCCAGGAAGTGATGCCACTCGTCGGAGCCGAGATCGGACAAAGCTGCAGCGCCCTCCTGCCAGGGGTTCCAGACGACGGTCGTCGCGGAGTTGCGCTTCTCATTACGGATAAGGCGTCCGTTCTTTACGTCATTGAGATTAGTCGCGGCGGTGTTCGCGGGGAAGACGCAATCGGTCCAGTCGACAAGTTGCAGCGGACGCCGCGGGGTCGTCTTCCTCTCGGCGTTGTCGCGCTTATCCAGGTAGGTCGTGTTTGCGAGGCCGGTAATCGTGGCCTGGTGAATCTCGCCCACGCGAAAGTAGGTGTGGAGCGCCTCTTCGAACCGCAGCGGGCCGTCGCCAAAGTTGGCGACCGTCAGCTTGAGGGTCAGATCGCGGCCGATGAGCAGCTCGTAGGCGACGCGGAAGTCGTAAAAGCCGAGTCCTTCGCTGACCGGATCGGGCCCGAGGACGAAGGTCATCTGCAGACGATCGCCTTCGCGTGCATCCGGCATCAAGGCGGCGAAGGCAAGCTCCCAGGGCTGGGTGCGGGCGAAGCCGTGTGACGGCCCGGGTCCGCCATCGCTGCGTGGTCCGAACCAGGGAAAGCAGATGGGGATGCCGCCGCGGATCGCTTTGCCGGGTACGAACTGCGACTTCTCACTCAGGAAGAGAACAGGCTCAAACCCGGCAGGCTGCCAATGGGCGAGGTGCGCGCCCTGCAGGTAGATGATGGCTTCCGCCGCAGGGAGGGTTACCCGTGCGCGAACCAATGGACCGTCGTCTTCGAAGAGAAGGACACCTGCAAGCGCGAATCGTTCATTCAGGTCGTTTGTTGTCATGGCTATACCAGTGTAATCGTGCATCGACCATGCAATTGCGCATCCAAGAGCGGATGATCAAGGCGTTGTTGTGTGACATGGATGGGACGCTGGTGCAAAGCAATTGGCTGCACGCTGAGGCGTGGTGCAAGGCGTTTGAAGAGATCGGGATCGATCTCGAAATCGAAGAGGTTCGGAGACAGATCGGCAAAGGCGGCGATGAGCTGATTCCAGTCTTCGTCCCGTGGTGGAAGCGAAAGTGTGTCGAGGACCCGCTGAAGGCCTATCGCAGCTTCCTCTTTCGATCGGTCTATCTGGAGCGGGTCGAGCCGCTGCCACGGGTTCGGGAGTTTCTGCTCAAGCTAAAAGATGCGGGCATCCGACCGGCTCTGGCTTCGAGTGCCAGCCAGGTGGATCTACAGGACTATAAAAAGATTGCCGGAATGGAAGATCTTATCGAGGAAGAGAGTTCATCGGACGATGCGGACCGATCGAAGCCGCATCCAGACATCTTCGAGGCGACGTTGAAGCGGCTGAAGCTGAAGGCAGCGGACTGCCTGGCGCTCGGTGACACGCCATACGATGCAGAGGCTGCCGGCAAAGCTGGGTTGTGGACGATTGGCGTAACGACCGGAGGCTGGAGCAAGGATGACTTGCTTGCGGCCGGATGTATTGAGGTTTATGAGAGCGTCGGAGGCTTGCTGGATCGCTTCGATGAGAGCGCCCTGATGCGGTAAGCTTCATTTGCTGAATCGGCACCCAAATTTGATTCGGGTGCCGATTCGATTAGAAGGCGAAGCGTGCGCCCATCTGCAGGTCGCGCTTTGGAGCGGAGGCGGTGTAGCCGAGCGGCTGGCTGGGGGACTCGGCGGACGTTCCATGAACGGTAAAGTCCGGCCCGAAGGTGGAGCCGACGATGTTGTTCACGCTGGTGAAGTTTGTCCGGTTGAGAATGTTGAAGCCCTCAGCGGTGAAGGTAAGGCCATACTCCTTGCCGAAGCGGAACGTGCGGCTCAGGCGGGCGTCGAAGGTCACGAAGTTGGGGCCGATCCCGGAGTTGCGCGGGGCTGACGGCGGACGGTCGTTGGTGAAGTGATTGTCGCCGTTGATGTCGGCTCCGGCGAGCAGGTTGAACGGGTGATTGCTGTTGTAGCTGACGATCGGCGAAAGCTCGAAGTCGCGCAGATAGCGCGAATGATAAGGGCTGTCGAGCACCCCGGCCATGACGACCTTGTGGCGCTGGTCGAAGTCGGAGCGAGCGCGCTCGGCGCGCAGGTCGGTCTGGGTGAAGGCGGAGAAGTCGCTGTTGAAGTCGGTCGATTCATCGATCGCTTTGCTGTAGGTGTAGTTGGCGAAGATATTAATGTGCTCGCCGAAGTTCTTCTTGAACTCCAGGATGCCCCCGTTATAGACGGCATTCGCAACCGACGAGTAGACGTTGTTCTGAAGGATTGTCCCGGTCGGATCTGCGAAGCACAGGGCTGGTGTCGCGACGCATGCGGGCGCGCCCCAATCCTTGAAGGGCAGACCGTTCGTGGGCAGGCCGTCCGCGCCGACGCCGGTAACGACGGGCGCGCCGGGGAGCAGGTTGGTATCGATGGACCACGGCAGGTGGGTGGTGTGGACGTAGATATAGTTCGCGCCGATGGACGCGCTTTTGCCGATCTGCCGCTCGATGCCAAACGAGGCCTGCTGCGCTTGGGGCGGACGATAGTTGCTCGAGGCCGAGAAGAGCACCGTACCTTCCGGAAGTGTGCCGCTATGTGAGATATTGACACCGAATTGGGTCAGGTCTGCAGGTGTGATGCAGGCTGAGTCGCCGGCTGCGGGCGTTCCGCACGCGATGTGGCCCTCGGCAAGCAGTGTCTGATAGATGACGGCGGAGTTGATGCCCGGAGCCTGCGCATCGCCCGTGATCTTGATGAGCGTATTGGCAATCTGGCGAGTGTTGTCATTGTTGCCGAGAGTCTTGACCACGTCCGGAATCTGGAAATAAATCTGTCCGTAGAAGATGCCATAGGCGCCGCGGATGACGGTCTTCTGGTCTTTGCCGGGGCTGTACGCGAAGGAGACGCGCGGACCGAAGTCCTTGCCGTAGGTGTTCATCACCCCACGCTGCGAATCGAGTTCGTAGCGCAGGCCGTAGTTCAGCGTCAGATTTGGGCGAACGCGCCAGGAGTCCTGCACGAACGCGGTTGTGAAGGGCCGCGTGAGCGCGAAGGCCGGGCTGCCGAAGCCCTGCTCGTAGAAGGCAGGCGCTCCGTTCGACCATGCCTGCAACGTAGTGATGGGAGCACCGGGGAGCGACGCCGAGAGGCCGCAGTCGGTGGGGACCTGGAGGCAAAGGCTGACGACGGCACCGGGGAGCTGCAGGAACTCGAACCGGCCACCAAAGAAGGTCTGCGACTGCGTGTTGTTGGCGCGGATCAACTCTCCGAAGCCGAACTGAAGCGTGTGGCGGCCACGGACAAGCGTTACGTTGTCGCCGATCTCGTACCGGTGTGCACGGGTGTGGCTGTTGAGGAAGATGTTGCGGCCGAAGAAGCCATAACCCTGAACGTCCTCGCCCGGGCCGCCGGGGTCGTTCGAATCCACGTGGAACTCATAGCCGTTGGCCTGCAGGTGGAGTTCGTTGCTCGTCGAGGGGCTGAACTGGTGGAAGTACGAGACCTGCAACGTATTGTCGAGGTCGTATACCGAGCTGCCGCGGTTGAAGGCGGTAAGCGCCTGCACGTCCGGGTCGGATTCGCGGAGGTGCGCGAAACTGTACCGGGCAAAGATCGAGTTGCTGTCGTTGAAGTGGTGGTCGATGCGGCCGGACGCCTGGTACTCCCGCGTGGCGAAAGGGAAGACGCCGCTGTTGGTTTCGAACTGGTTGACCACGAAGGCGTCGGACGCCGTCTGCCCAGGGGTGTTGAAGGGGTTTGCATTGGGATTGACCGTGAGCGCGCTCTGAACACCGAAGGCGCAAAGGTTCGCGGGCAGGAACGTGAGGGCACCGGTCTGTGCGTTCACCTGGCAGGGGACGGGCGTCGCGCCTTCGGCACCGAGCGCCGTCAGGATGGCGAGCTGCGGAGCGGTAGGGGCGAAGATGTTGCTGTTCGTAAGCAGCGGGACGGAGTTCTGGGCGTCCGAGCGCAGGCCTTCAAACGCTGCAAAGAAGAAGGTCTTATCCTTCCGGATCGGGCCGCCAATCGTGCCGCCGAATTGTTCGCGCGAGAGTGAATTCTTGATCGGCTTGCCGGTGGCATCGAGCGAGAACGCCTCGCCTGGGGTCAACGCGGAGGTGAAGGAGAACGGGTTGCGCGCATCCATCGCGCTGTTGCGAGCGAAGAGAAACAGGCCGCCATGTGCGCGGTTCCCGCCGGACTTCGAGACGATGTTGATCGCCGCGCCGCTCGCGCCGCCTTGCGAGGCAGGGTAGTTGCTGCGGTTGATCTGGAACTCCTGCACGGCGTCCTGGCTCAGGTTCAGGCGAACGCCGCCGGCGTCGTCGTTGAACTCGCCGCCATCGACCGTGACATTGTTCCCGCGGCCGTTCGAGCCATAGAGCGAAAGCCCGGACTGCGGCGTCTGCTTGACGCGGTAGTCGGCGTTCGAAGCGATCGTGTTGGAGTTGCTGACGCCGGGCATCAGCAGCGAGAACGTCAAATAGTCGCGGCGGCTGATCGGGAGGTCGGTGATCTCCTTCTCGTTGACGGTGTTCGCCTGGCTGCCGCGGTCGGCTTCGATCACCGGAGCTTCGTCGGTGACGACTACCTCCTGCGTAATCGACGAAAGCTTGAGCGCGAAGTTCGCGGGCGCGGTCTCGCCGATGGAAACCGTCACTCCGTGCGCGATCTCGGGCGTGAAGCCCTGGACTTTGGCGGAGACGTCGTACGTGGCCGGCGGCAGGCCGGGGATGACGAACTGTCCGCTGCCGTCGGTGGTCGCGGTGCGCTGCAGCCCGGTCGCCTTGTCGGTCGCGGTGATGGTGACGTTTGGCAACACGGCACCGGAAGGGTCAGTAGCGGTTCCGCGAATCTCGCCCGACGAGCCGACGCCCTGCCCGAACGCCGCGGGGGAAAGCCCCGTGATCGGCGCAAGAAGCAGGAGTGCGAATACGGTGAGGAGCAATGAAATCTTGGCGTTTAGCGCGCGCTTCAACATGGGGTAGGACTCCGGTCTAAATTAACGCACCAGCTGCCAGCGCGCTCTGGATCGATCCGATTTCACGGCGGCTTGGCATGCAAATTTTGCGACGGTGAGTTCTACATGAATGAGTATTCATTACGCAAGCGGAAAGCAGATTCGCAAGGGTGAGCCGCGAGGTGCGAGACGGAGTAGAGCTAATCGCCTGAGGTTTGGCGAGTCCCAAATGGGCACAACACGAGCAGCGGACAAGCTTTACAGCGCGGCTCGGCGAAGGTACAAAGCGTCTGCGCGTGCAGCTTGACGAGCGAGTGATGCGTGTCGAGCATCGCCGCATCCCAGTCTTCCGGCAGGATGCGCATCAGGCGCTGCTCGGTCGTTCCGGCATCCGCTCGCGGGGTCAGAACGAGCCGCTGCGTCACGCGAAGATGATTTGCATCGACGCAGAGCGCACGGCGGCGCAAAGTGGAAAAGTTCACGACCGCCGCGGAGATCTGCGGGCCGACGCCTTCAAAGGACTCCAGCCACTCGCGAATCTTTTCGGTACGGTACTTCGCCAGGAAATCCAGCGTCAACGAGCCGTAACGCGCGGTGATCTGCATCAGCGCAGCCTTGAGCCGAGGCGCTCTCACCTCGGGAAAGGTTACGACGGCGATGGCTCGTTCAATCTCATCGACGGACGCGTCGCGCAGCTCTTCCCACGATCCATAGAGCCGGCGAAGGTCGCGCATCACCTGGTGCGATTCGTCCGTCTTCGTCCGGGACGAGAGCAGCGAATAGATGAACTGGGTTAGCGGGTCCCACGGCTCGCGTGGCGGCGGCGGCCCGTAGTGCGCGAGCAGAAGCTGGTGAATCTCCGGGATGCGCGGGTCGGGCATCAGACGGGTTGCTTCAGGAAAGAGTGGTTCGGGTTCCATCAGCTTCGATTCTAGAGGCTGGTGGCTGAAGACGCCTCGGTATACTGGGCGCGCCGCTTCAATGGATCGCCCGGAGGTCTTCTGCCCTGATGCGAATGGTCTGGTTTGCTGTGCTGGTTGTCGCTGTTTGTCTGCCGATGGGACTGGTCGGCTTGCTGGTGGCCGAGGCGTACTGGCCGAAGCTCGACGGGTTGACGATGGCGATGCCCTCTGGAGTGCGGTCGACGGTGGCGGCGATGGCCATGAACCAGGTAGGGTTTGGAAAGGATTCGGAGCCCAAAGTGGAACGTGTGCTGAAGCTTGATTCAGCGAATCCCGAAGCGCTCAGCCGTAGATGTGAGGTTGAAAGCAATACGAAGGCTAGCCAGGCGCTTGCCACCTGCGAGGCGGCCATTGCGCACGGGGCGAGTGCGTCGAACTACAACGCCCTGGGACACGCGCAGGACCAGACGGGAGACTTCTGCTCCGCCGAAGAGTCTTACACCGTCGCAAACAATTTCGTCCAGGGCGGCAACGCGTTCTATCTGCGGGCGATGGGGATCTCCGCTTATCGGTGCGGGCGCGTAGCCTACAGTGTCGCGGAGCTTGGAGCGGCAGAGAGCTTGGATGAAAAGGACGCCGCCGACGCGAATGCAGATGAAGACGAAATTGCGGACGCCAAGATGGACCTGCAGATCGATCGCGAATGGCTTGTCGTCGCGTATGGAGCCGACAAGATGCCGAAAGAGGCGGCGGAGTCGTGCAGCAACGCGCATCCCGAATGGAAGACCTGTAATTGCATTTTTATTGCCGGAAAAGCGGTCTGCACCGGCATTGGCGCTCCGCCGCCTAAACCGGACGCTGCAGCAAAGTAACCTCCAGTGCTAAGCGTTGAGATCCAAGGCTGCTGAGGCCTCCCGAACGGCACATGACTCGGGTTTCGAGTGCGGGGTAGCTGGCCCATACGCCGACGCGTCTTATTAACAGACCTCTGAACAACGAGCATCTGAAGAGCGCGAAGCCTTCATCGACGCGATCAATAAGGACAAAGTCGGCATTCGTCCGATATAAATTTCACCCGGGATCTCAACTTTGCGCTGACAACGCGGAGAGTGCGGGCTATACTTGCCGCACGACGGGGGTCCTATGCGCGAAATCTGGCGAATGACGCTGCTTGCAGCGGTAAGCGTTACGCTGATGTTCGCGGCCGCGGCGCGTATCTGCAAGCTGGACCCCGTGACCATGCGGATGCCGCACTTCGTCCGTTCCATGGTGGCGACGCTTGCAGTGCATGAGAACACCATCGGCCCTAACGCTTTGAATCGCGCACTCACCATCGATCCGCAGAATACGGCAGCGTGGAGCCGGCGCTGCACTGCGTACGTCGGCAAAGATGCGGCCGAGCGGTTGAATGATTGCCAGCACGCTGTCTCACTCCGGGACTCAGCAGCGAACCTGAGGGGCGAGGCTTCCGCACAGGAAGAGACGGGCGACGTCTGCGCGGCGGAGGGAACCTATCGTGCGGCTCTCAAAACGCTGAAGGTGCAACGGCCGTACGTCATGCGGGACCAGGCGCGCGCGGCTTTGGCGTGCGGCGATGTCGGCGGAAGCCTCGCGGCGCTGCGCGAAGCAGAGTCTGCCGATACCGCCACCCCGGAGAATCTGGCCGTCGATCATGGCTACATGGCCGTCGTCTATGACCGGATGGATCAGCCGGAGAAAGCCAGGCAGATGTGCTCCGAAGCCAACCCCGGCTACGGTAACTGCACCTGCGAACTGACCGGCAGCGGCTTGAACTGCTCGCAGAAGATCGCTTCCGCCAAGTAAAGCCAGCTAGTTGCGGTTGACGCCAAACGTCTTGCCTTCAGGGGTAGCAAGCCCCCAGGCCATTCGCGGTGTATTGTGCGCAATTCCTATGTCGCCTGCCGGACCAAGCAGGATGACGCCGCCATGGCCGCCCAAACGTTCGAAGAGATAGGCGATTGCTTCCGACGCGGCTTGCTGCGGCGAAGCTCCTGCAGCCACTCGATCGACCGCCCATTTTCCAAGGACCAGCTTCATGATCGGTTCGCCCCAGCCAGTGAGCGAAACGGCGGCGGAAAGATTGTCCGCATAGCAGCCGCAACCGATCAGCGACGAGTCTCCCACCCGGCCCGGAGCCTTGTTCAACGTCCCACCGGTGCTGGTCCCTGCAGCCAGATTTCCATGAAGGTCGAGTGCCACGGCGCCCACCGTATCGTGCGAAAGCAGCGGATCTGCCAAGGGTGCTTCGCCCGAAAATGTTGTGTCTTTCAAGCCTGCCAGCTCAGCCTCCTGGGCAGCGTAAAGACGCTTCTGCTCGCGAGGGATGACTAAGTCCATATTGTCGCAAAGCCGCATGCCGTGGCTGGTTGCGAACCGCTCGGCCCCGACGCCGACAAAGTAAACATGTGGGCTTTTTTCGAGCACAAGCTTCGCCGCTCGAATCGGATTCCGCAGATGCTCGACACACGCGACGCCGCCTGTCCGAAGATCGGCACCATTCATCAGCAACGCGTCCAACTGCACCCGGCCGTCATTCGTCAGGAACGATCCTCGCCCAGCGTCGAAAATCTCGTCATCTTCCATGACGACGACCGCAGCCTCAACTGCTTCAACTGACGTTCTACCCCGTTCAAGCACGGCGTACCCGGCATCCAGCGCATGGCGGATACCGCGTTCGTGATCCTCAATCGCATCGTCCGGCATGGCCCACGCCCCGCCGTGGATAAGAAGCTTCGGAACATTCTTCAAAGTGACGGTTTCCCTCTGAAAAGATTGTACGGACTTCATGTCCGCGAGCTTGTGAGAAGCCTCGCGCCCGATGGGTGGCTATCTTAAGATTATTTCCTCATGGTGGACCGGCCAACGAACAACGTCGTCTTACCTTTCGAAAGCAGCACCGACACACGGCACCTTGATGTCGTCACGCAAGACGTACGATGCGAAACTGCCGGAGGTCCCTATTTTGTCTTTCAACGATTCAGGAGACGCGTACGGAGGTCACTCCGCAGCACTCGGCGCGCCGCCCGAACTCGACCTCGCGGTCGTGCTGCCGACCTACAACGAACGAGACAACATCCCCGAAGTCATCGCGAGGCTCGAAACGGCGCTCACCGGACTCCGCTGGGAGGCGATCTTTGTCGACGACGACTCACCCGACGGGACCGCCCAGGCAGTGCTCGCGCACGCAAGGCGCGACTCGCGGATTCGCCTGCTCCAGCGCATCGGACGCCGCGGCCTCTCGTCTGCCTGTATCGAAGGCATGATGGCGACCTCTGCGAACTGCATCGCCGTCATGGACGCAGACCTGCAGCACGACGAGAAGGTTTTACCGCAAATGCTCGCGCGACTTCGTGCCGAGTCTCTCGACGTAGTCGTTGGCACACGCAACGCCTCCGGCGGCAGCATGGGCGACTTCGATCGCACCCGCGTCTGGCTCAGCCGGCTGGGCGAACGTGTCAGCCACTCCGTCAGCCGCTGCAAGTTGACCGACCCGATGAGCGGCTTCTTCCTCCTGCGCCGCAGCTTCCTGCTGGAGGTCGTGCGTACGCTCCAGGGCAGCGGCTTCAAGATCCTTGTCGACCTGGTGGCGTCGAGCCAACGCCAAGTGCGTCTCGGCGAAGTCGGCTATACGTTCGGAGTTCGCCACCACGGCGAAAGCAAGCTCGACCTGGTGGTTGGGATCGAGTACCTGTTTCTGATCGTAGGCAAGCGTTTAGGCGGGGTCGTTCCGGTCCAGACTTTGCTGTACCTGCTGGTCGGCGGCCTTGGCCTGTTCACGCACCTGTTTACGCTGCTCGTCCTGACCCAAAGCGTGCACCTGCACTTTGTCTCGGCACAGCTGATCGCCACCTGCTGTGCATTGTGCGAGAACTTCTTCCTCAACAACCTCATCACCTATCGCGACCGGCGTTTTCGCGGGCTTGATTTGCTGACCGGCGGCTCGCGGTTCCTGGTCGCGTGCTCGTTCGGCGCGTGGGCCAACATCATCTTCGCGCGCGCCCTGTTGCAGTCCGGCGCGGAGTGGTATCTGGCGGGACTGGCGGGAATCGTCCTCGGCTCAGTCTGGAATCTCTCGATCAGCAGCGTCGTCACCTGGCAGACGCACAGCACTCCCGAGCAACCGGCACCCGCAAGGCTGACTCGCGATCTCGAGGTCTACCGTTGAGGACGCGGCACCACGGCCAAGCCCAGACAAACCTCATCTCACGCAATGTTCTCCTCGGGTGCATCCTCTTCACCCTACTGACGGCGATCTATCCCTTCGCACGTTCGGCGTTCCGCATCCAGGTCGGCTATAACGAGGGCTGGAACATCTTCAGCGCCGAGCGCGTGGTGAACCACCTGCCACTCTATCCCGAGGCGTATGGCTGGACGATGGTGAACTATCCCATGCTCTCGTTCGAGTTGATGGCCTGGCTCCACCGCTTCACGCACGATTATCTCTACACCGCACGTGTGATTTCGCTCATAAGCCTGATCGGCTGCTGCCTTCTCGTTGCTGCCATCGTGCGCCATCTGTCTCATTCCATGCGTGCCGCCTTGCTCAGCGGCTTGCTTTGCCTCGCCATCTTCTGCACGAACGCCGACGGGTACGTTGGGATGGACGATCCGCAACTTCTCGCCCATTTCGTCTCCCTGCTCGCCTTCTTCGTCTTCGTGCGACGACCGGAGAGCAACCTGGCGGTCGCCCTCGCAGCGACTCTTTTCGTAGTCGCGGGATCGATCAAGCACAATGCGCTCGACATTCCGTTGGCCGTCCTGATCGAGCTGACACTTCTCTCGTGGCGGCGCGCCCTCTGGTTCGCAGCCTGGGGTTTGGGACTCGCGGCATGCTCGGTGGCCCTCAACATTCGGATTGGCGGGCCGGCTTTCCTGCCCGAACTGCTCGCACCCCGTGTCTACTCCTATAGCGAAATCTGGGATGCCGCCGTCAACGGACTCGGCCCATTATTGATTCCCGTGCTCGTCTCGCTGGCCGCTGGCGCCGTCTTCTTAAGGGAGCCACGACGCCGGGTCGCCGCTGTGCTTTTATTTTCGTCGCTGCTGGTCGGGCTGGCCTTCGGTGGCGGAATCGGCGTCGCCATCAATACGTTTTTCAGCTTTTTCTTCGCTATCAGCATCGTCTTCGGCCTGGTCTTTGCCGAGATCGAGCACGGTCGCTGGAAAGCGCGCCGCCTGTTCGGTCTCCCGCTGGCAGGTTACGCGGCCCCGGCGCTTTTCGCGTGGCTGATGATCCCCGCGCTGGTCCATCACATCGCCAACCCGGTTGCCATGCTGTGCGAGACTGCCCGAGAACAGGCCCGATTCGACAACGAAGTCGCTTTTCTGCGCTCGAACCCGGGACCTGCACTCTGCGAGAGCCTCCTGCTCTGCTACGTTGCCGGGAAACCCTACATTTACGATCCTTTCAACGCGACGCGCCTGATTCTTCTCCACAAGCTTGATCCCAAGCCCGTGGTCGAGGGCCTTCGGAACGGCAAATACTCCACCGTTGAGTGGGAGCAGCCCGCTGAAAGCGTGGTGAAGCTGGAGCGTTTCCCGCCCGCGCTCCGGGAGGCTATTCTGGAAAACTACCAGCCAGCCATGCAGGACCGGGAAGTTGTCATCTTCGTCCCAAAACGGATCGCCGCAACACGGCCTGCTCCGTGAAATGGCCGTTTTGCACCCGGCATACGCCATGAAACGACAACGCGCATCCAATGGCTTACAACAGGGGATAATTTGTAATGAGTTTGATGGCTGTACTCGCGCAGCACGGTTACGCGGTGGTGGCTTTCACGCTCTTCCTGGCGGCGGCAGGTCTCCCGTTGCCTACTTCAATCGTCCTGCTGGCAGCCGCTGCAAACTGCAACAGCATCGCCGGCGTGGCTCTGCTGCTTCCCGTCGCAGCACTCGCGGCGATCTTCGGAGACGTTTCGCTCTTCTTTGGCGGACGCTATACCGGTTGGTGGCTCCTGGCTGGCATGTGCCGGCTCTCGATGAACCCGGAAGGCTGCATCTTCTCGTCCTCCGCTTACTTTTACCGCCGAGGCGCGAAGACCCTGCTCTTTTCGAAGTGGATTCCCGGCCTGTCCTCCATGGCTGCGCCACTCGCCGGCTCGCTCAACATGGGGTACTGGCGATTTCTCCGGCTGGATGCCGCCGGAGTTTTCCTGTACGTCGCCACCTGGATGACGATCGGCTTCGTCTTCAAACACTCGCTGCACGTCATCGAGGCATACATCCAGACGCTGGGGCACGCCGCGCTGCTCGTCATCCTCACCCTCATCGCCGGGTACGCTGTCTCGATGGTCGTCTTCTGGATCAAAGCGCGCAAGTACGACAAGATCGAAAAAATCTCCGCGCACACCCTCCGCGAGCGCCTGCAAGCTACCGACGGCTCCAAACTCGTGATCATCGCCGACGTCCGCAGCCATAACTACTACGACCCCGGCATGCAGCGCATCAAGAACTCCATCCGCGTTGAACCGACCCGCCTGAAAGAAGAGCTCGAAGCCCTGCGCGAGTTTATGGCACCCGAGTGCGAGATCTACCTCTACTGCTCCTGCATCCGCGACACCACCTCCAAGCGTGTCGCACACATGCTCGAACAGGAAAACTGCAAGACCTCCGTCATCGAAGGTGGCCTGAAGGCCTGGGTGCGTGCCGGAGGTGAGCTCGAGCTCGTCCCCGCCTCCGACATCCAGCACCTGCCCCGCTTCGAGTGAGCGATCAGCATCTCCGCTTGCAGACCGCGTGCTAATCTATCCGCTCCACTCATGAAGAACCCAATCCTGACCTCTCTCGCGCTCGCGGCTATCTCTGCTTCCGGCCTCGCCGCCCAGAGCTTCCCCATCCAGGAACACATGACGCCCAACGGCATGAAGATCCTGGTCCAGGAAGACCCGAGCATCCCCAACGTCGCCCTGTATACCTGGTTTCACGTTGGCTCGCGCAATGAGCACGAGGGCATCACCGGCATCTCGCACTTCTTTGAGCACATGATGTTCAACGGCGCGAAAAAGTACGGTCACGGCGAGTTCGACAACACGCTCGCCCTCGCCGGCGGCGAAAACAATGCCTTCACCTCAAACGACGTCACCGTCTACCAGGACTGGTTCCCCGCGCCCGCGCTCGAAACCGTCTTCGACCTCGAAGCCGACCGCATCCAGAATCTCGCCTTCGACCCCGCCGTCATCAAGTCGGAGCGCGAGGTCGTTTACTCCGAACGCCGCCTCCGCACCGATAACTCCAACCCCGGCCTGTTGAACGAGCAGCTCGACGCCGCAGCTTACACCGCCGCACCCTATCACTGGCCCGTCGTCGGCTGGCCGACGGACATCGAAGCGTGGACCATCGACGACCTGAAAGCCTACTTCGCCATGGGCTACTCACCAAACAACGCGACCATGATCGTTGTCGGCGGCATCAAGGCGGCAGACGTCTTCGCCCTTGCCGACAAGTACATCGGACCCATCCCGGTCCACGATCCACCGCCGCCCGTCCGCACCAAGGAGCCCGTCCAACTCGGGGAACGCCGCGTCTACGTGAACAAGTTCGCGCAGGCACCGCTGCTCGATATCGGCTACCACGCGGTCGATGCAAAATCGCCCGACTACTACGTCTTCCAAATGATCGATAACCTCCTGACCACCGGCCAAAGCTCACGCCTTTACAAGTCTCTGGTCGATGACCAGCAGCTGGCCGACCGCGTGAACACCTACCTTCGCGCAACCTTGGACGCCAGTCTCTTCGGCATCTCCGCGCAACCCCGCAAGGGCGTTCCAGTCGAGAAGCTGGAACAGCAGATCTACGCCGGCATAGACGACCTCGCCACTCACGGACCCAAGCCGGAAGAGCTGCAGAAAGCCAGGAATCAAGCGATCGCCGCCTACTACCGCAGCCTGCGTTCCATCGCCGGCCGCGCCCAGACCATCGGCCAGGCCGAAGTCATCTTCGGCGACTACCATACGCTCCAGACGGTCGAGCAGAAGATCAACGCCGTCACCGCGTCCGACATTCAACGCGTGATGAAGCAATACCTCAAGCCTACTAACCGCACCGTCGCTATCCTCGTCCCAACCGACGAACCGCCGCCGACCCGCCCACACGCCACGCCACCGGTCGTGCCGCCGGTCAATACGACGGCCCCGTCCGTAGCTCCGGGGGTGAAACAGTAATGAACCGTCAAGCCATCGCACTCACCCTCATCACACTCGCCCCCGCAGCGTTCGCGCAGAAGCCCGTCGCGCCTGAAACCAAGGCCTTCACCGTCTACCAACTTCCCGAAGCCAAACGCATCAAGCTGCCCAACGGCCTCGTGATCCTGCTGCTTGAAAAGCACGAGCTGCCCCTGACCAGCGTCACCCTCGCACTGCGCACCGGCTCTCTGCTCGACCCCAGCGACAAACCCGGCGTAAGCTCCATCGTCGCCGAGCAGCTTCGCAAAGGCACCGAAACCCGCACCTCTGACCAGATCTCCAACGACCTCGACTTTATCGGCATGCAGTTCAGCGCGGGCAGCGGCGATGAAAACAGCAACGTCTCCGGAGACTTCCTCTCCAAAGACACCGAAAAGGCCCTCGGCCTGATGGCGGATGTCGTCCTGCACCCCATCTTCCCGGCCGATGAACTCAAGAAAACCATCGCGCAGCGACAGGAACGCCTCAAAACCGAGAAAGACAACGTCCAGGGCGCGGTCTACCAGTACTTCCTTGCGACGCTCTACGCCGGCCACCCCTACGCGCACTCGCTCCAGACCTCCGAGGCCTCGCTCGGCAGTATCTCGCATGACGACATCGTCGCCTTCTACCACCGCACCTACACCCCCGCCAACGCGGTCATCGCCGTCGTCGGCGACTTCAAATCCGCCGAGATGGAAGCCAAGCTGAAACAGCTCTTCGGTACGTGGAAAGGCGCGGCCCCCGCGCAACCCGTCGTCCCCTCTCTCAAGCCCGTCACCGGCAAGCATGTCCTTTTGGTCGATAAACCTGATGCCACCCAGACCTACTTCATTCTCGGCAACGTCGGCCTCAGCCGCACCGACCCCGATCGCGCCCCCGTCGAGGTCGTCAATACCCTCTTCGGCGGCCGCTTCACCTCGCTCTTCAACGAAGAGCTGCGCATCAAGTCCGGTTACAGCTATGGAGCGAACTCACGCTTCCAGCTCGATGGCACACCCGGACCGTTTCTGATGTCCACCTTCACGCGCAACGCGACCACCGGCCCCGCAATCGACAAGACGTTTGAAGTCGTCGACAAGCTGCACACCCACCCCTTCGCCGACGCCGATCTCACCAGCGCCAAGAACTACATCCGCGGCACCTTCCCGCCGTCGCTCGAGACCAGCCCCGCCCTCGCCGGCACATTCGCACACAACGAGATCGAAAGCATCAGCCGCGCACAGTTCAACGCCGAGCTCGCCGCCGAGCAGGCCACCAGCCTGCCCGAAGCCAACCGCGTCATCGACAAGGATTTCCTGAACAAAGACAATTACGTCCTCGTCATCGTCGGTAAAGCCAGCGAGATCGGATCGTTAGCCTCGAAGTACGGCACTGTCACAACCAAAAAAATCAGCGACCCGGGCTACTAAGGCGCGAAACGTCCAGCACCCCACGAAGTGGTCGCCGCCCGCGAGCAGAGCGCAGTTGTCTTTAACCCCTAAAGCCTGTCCATGAAGTCCAGAGAACTCAGCACGATTGTCTCCAGCTCAATCCTCTTGCCGCTGAAGCTATGATCCGTCGCCACGTGGACATACCGTGCCTGCCCTTTGTCGGCGGCGATCAAGGCATCCGCCAGCTTCTGCGCCGGAGCCGCGCCGCCATCATCCGACGTCACAATCAAGACCGGCCGCCTGACCAACCCCGTTGCATCCTGCGCAAACGTCCACTCGGGATGCGCCATCAACTCTGCCGCAAGCCCTCCCGGGGTACACCCAGCCAGCGGCGCCATCCCCTCATCCGCGAGCGCACCGGCAACAGCCTTCAAGGTCTCCTGCTTCGCCTCGGCGGGAGCGTCACCGGGCACCTGCGCGTAAGCTGCCATATCCGCAGCAGAGAACACATCCACGCCCAACACCTTCGGATCGTGGGCACCCTCGTAGAGCGCGATCATGCCGCCCATGCTGTGGCCGATTAACACAAGCTTCGCCGAATCCACGCGTAACTTCTTCGCATTCGCCGGATCGCGCAGATAAGCGAGCGCTGCCTCGGTATCTTCCATGCAGTGCGTAAAGCTGAATGAACCAGGCGAACCCCACGACCCGCGATAGTCGAAGTACAAAACGTTCCATCCGCTACGCCGGATCGCCTGCGCCAGGTCGAGATTCTTCTCGTTCCCCGGAAAGCCATGCAGCAGAATCACAGTTCCATGCGGACCCGCTCCCGCCGCCTCATACAGGAGTGCATTGATCAGCGAGCCATGACTCGGAAGCTGAAAGCTCTCCATCGTGGGAGGATTCTTTATGTCGGCAACTGGATCGGTCGCAAGCGCAGCAGGAACTTGAGCCACCAGAGGCGCAGCCAAAAGAATCGACGCGAGCAGCACCACGTTACGCATACCCAATCTTGTCACACGCGAAGCGTCCCGCACCCCACGAAGTGGCGCCCGGCCGGCGTCAGGCCGCACTTGCCTTTGCCTCTCCTTATAAAATGAAAGTCGTGAAGGAGCATTACGACATCGCCGTAGTAGGCGCCGGCCATGCCGGTTGCGAAGCCGCTGTCGCCGCCGCGCGCATGGGCCTGCGCACCGCGCTTTTCACCCTCAACCGCGAGCTCGTCGCGCAGATGTCCTGCAACCCGGCCATCGGCGGCATCGCCAAGGGCCACCTCGTCCGCGAGATCGATGCCCTCGGCGGCGTCATGGGCGTCATCGCCGACTCAGTCGGCATCCAGTTCCGCCTGCTCAACACCTCCCGCGGTCCCGCCGTCTGGAGCCCCCGCGCCCAATGCGACAAAGCTCTCTACCGCGTGCGCATGCGCGAACTCCTCGAAGCCACACCAAACCTGACGCTCGTCGAAGCCGAAGTCGTCGACATCGCCCTGGCCTCTGACGACAGCGGCAACCGTTCAGCACAAGGCCTCATCCTCCGCGACGGCACCACCATCCAGGCCCAGGCCACCATCATCACCACCGGAACCTTCCTCAACGGCCTCATCCACTGCGGCGAAGAGAAGATCTCCGCAGGCCGCACCCCGCAGGAACCCGCATCCATCTATCTCGGCGAATCGCTGAAGAAGCTCGGCCTCCGTGGCACCCGCCTCAAGACCGGCACGCCCCCACGCCTCGACGGCAACACCATCGACTGGACCCGCTTCGAAGCCCAGCCCGGCGACGCCGAACCCACTCCCTTCAGCTTCCGCACTCGCACCCTGCCCATGCGCCAGATCGAGTGCCACATCGCCCGCACCACCCCCGAGACGATGCGCCTCATCCGCGAAAACGCGCACCGTTCGCCCATGTACACCGGCCAGATCAACGCCATCGGCCCGCGCTACTGCCCGTCCATCGAAGACAAGATCGTCCGCTTCCCCGACAAGCCCTCGCACCAGTTCTTCCTCGAACCCGAAGGCCTCACCACGAACGAGGTCTACATCAACGGCATGTCCACCTCGTTGCCACGTGACATCCAGACGAAGATGCTGGCCAGCATCCCCGGCCTCGACCGCGCCACCATGCTCAAGCCCGGCTACGCCATCGAGTACGACGCCATCGACGCCACCGAACTCGACCGCTCGCTCCAGGTCAAAAGCATCGCCGACCTCTTCCTCGCCGGCCAGATCAACGGCACCTCCGGATACGAAGAAGCAGCCGCCCAGGGCATCATGGCCGGCATCAATGCCGCGCTTGCGGTACGCTCTGCGCGCGGCGAATCCGTCGAGCATGCCTTCCATCTCGACCGCACCGAGGCGTACATCGGCATCATGATCGACGACCTCATCAGCAAAGGCACCGACGAACCCTACCGCATGTTCACCTCGCGCGCCGAGTTCCGCCTGCACCTTCGCATCGACAACGCCGACCGCCGCCTCACCCCGCACGGCCGCCGCCTCGGCCTCGTCGACGACGCCGCGTGGGCTGACTACGAAGCCCGCCAATCCCGCGCCGCTGCCCTCAAGTCGCTGCTTCAAAGCACCCGCGTCGACGCCCGCGGCCTCTCGCCCGAACTCTTCGCCAAACTCGACAGCGTGAGCGCCACCAACCAGCACGGCCAGCTCAACAACCAGACCCTCGCCGAGTTCCTCCGCCGCCCCGAACTCTCCGCCGACGACGTCCTACCTCTACTCTCGAACGAACTCAACCAACCTGTCTTCGCCCCATGGCACAACGCATCCGAACTGCCCGCAACCATCCGCAACGAGCAGCGCGCCGTCGCCACCGAACTCAAATACGCCGGTTACCTCGACCAGCAGCAACGCTCCATCCTCAAGCTCAAGCGCGCCGAAAGCATGCGCATCCCCCCATGGTTCGACTACACCACCATCTCTGGCCTCTCGCGAGAGATGCAGCAAACGTTTCTTCGAGTGCGGCCAGCAACTCTGGGACAAGCAAGCCGACTGCCCGGCGTCACCCCAGCCGCCGTCTCCCTACTCCACGTCTACGTCGAAATTCAATCCCGCAACCGCGCCGCAGCCGCCCAGCTCTCAGCCTAGCGCCCCGACGATGCGGGATGCTGCCTGCGTTGGGCTGCACTGGCTCGTGTCGATCGTAATAATCGGCTTGGGCATCGCGGAGGTATCGAAGGCCCCGCCGTCGTGCAGCTCTTCAAAAAGCCTTAGGTCAGCGAGCTTCTTGTACTGAAGCCGCGACTTGCTTCCCAGGCGAGCCTTGAGTTCGTCCACTCGGCAGACCAGCTCGACAAACTCGACCAAACCGCCCGATCCGTCGACCACGCTCCTTACCCGATCCACGAATCCAGCCTTCACCGATGGCTCCGGCGCGAACGTAAAGATCAAGCCCGCTAGCCCGCTCTTCGCAGCCTCTTCAAACACGCCGAGCCAGATACGCTCCCGCAGCTCCACAAACGCAGGGCTGCCAAACTCAAAGACCGAAAGCAGCAGATCCACCGCGAGATGATTGTGAAACAGCTTGTACCCACTGAGCGCCGCAAGCTCCTTCGCCACCGTCAGCTTACCCACCGCGGGCATGCCGTAAACAAACACCAGCCGCATCGCACCCTCCCCAAACGAAGAGAAGCGGCCCCAAAGGACCGCCCCCCCTCACTGACCACTGTCTTACCGTCCTACTTCCCACTCTCCGTCGACTTCACAAACGCCGCAACATCGTCATGGAACTTGCTCAGCACCTGATCGTTCACATACACCATGTGTCCCGCCTCGTAGTAGTGATAGCTGATGTTCGACTGCAGCCGCGACGGAATCGCCAGGTGATGCATCTCGTAAAATCCCTCGTAATACGGGGTTGCGAGATCGTAGTACCCACCCGCCAGAAAAATCTTCAGCTTCGGGTTCGTTTTCATCGTGTAAGCGAGGTCCGGCATCACATTCGCACCGCCTTCCGTCGGTCCAAATCCTGGCGCGTTGTGCTTCATATCCCACATGAAGTTGCCATCGCCATAAGCGCCCGGCTTATAGGTCCAGTCTTTGCCGAACTTCAGCTCGTCCCGCAGATACATATTGATTGCCGTCGTATACGCCGATGAGATCGCATCCGACTGCGGATCGCTCTGCGCCGATTGCGCCATCGGATCCTGATCCGGCGCGCTGAAACGCGTATCCAGACGACCCGTTGTAATGCCTTCCGGATCACGCAGGTTCTTCGTGAACGCACCCCCCGGAACCCGCAAATCGCTCTTGATCAGATAAGCCGTCGGCAGACCCGTGTAGTTGCGCAGCTTCTCCGCAATCGCCTGTTTCTGCGCGTCACTCAACGCCGAACCCTGCAGCAGCGCGGACTCATACTCGCCCATCGCAAACGTCTCCACCTCTTTCAAAAAAGGCTCGAGCGCGGCCGGTTGCGTGGGAAGCTTGTGATGGTAGTACGCGGTCGCGGCATACGTCGGCAGACCGATCGCATACGCCTGGTCGACCCCCGGATTCACCTGCGGACCATCAATCGAGTTATCGAAGCTCAAGATCGCCGAAAGCAGGACAATGCCGTTCAGGTCGACATTCTGCAACGCAGCGCTCAACACCGCCGAACGCGGCGTCCCGTAGCTCTCGCCAAATAAATACTTTGGCGAGTTCCAACGATCGTACTTCGTCAAAAACCGCCGGATAAAACGCTCGAACGCATGCGCATCTTCATCGATGCCCCAAAACTCCTTCGGTGCATTCTTCCCCATGATGCGGCTGAACCCCGTACCCGGCGCATCGATGAACACCAGGTCGGTCACGTCCAGCAGGCTGTACTTATTGTCGATGAAGTCATACGGCGCAGCCGCCGGATGCTCCGTATCCGGAATCGAAACCCGGCGCGGTCCGAAGGAACCCATGTGTAGCCACATCGTCGCTGAACCCGGGCCGCCGTTGTACAAAAACATCACCGGCCGCGCCTTCGCGCCCGCAGGCTGAACCTTGAAGTAAGCGGTGTAAAACATCCGCGCCGTGGCCGGCCAATCCTCAGGCTTCGCCGCGTCGGGCGGGTTCATCCCGGAGTCAGGCAGCAGCTTCCCATCGAGCCCCAGCATCGCGTCAAACGCGTCGGAGCCGCCAACCGTGATCGTCCCCGCGACGGCTTTATAAGCGATCGCCTGCCCACCCACAGTTACCGTATGCTCGGTCGTCGAGTCCGCAATCGGCGGAGGCGTCGTCACCTCAGGCTTGCCATCGACCACAACCTTCTGATCTTTCCCTTTGGCAGCATCCGGCTTAGCCTGCGCTCCGGCGCTCGACACAACCAGGTTGAGCGCCGCGCCAAACAACATCACTCCGGCAAACTTCGAAACGTGCATGCTTATTTCCTCCAATGGGCTGAACCTGAAGTATAGGTCCACTCTTCGGTTCGCCTCACCTCGCGCAACGCAAACAGCAGCGGAATCGTTCCAAAAATCTCTATTTAGGAGGAACAGCTATCTCCGTGTGGAGGTGCATCTGCCAGACTCCATCGCGGCGAACCCAGATCGTCGTGATGTTCGTATCACCAGACATTGTGCGGGTGCCGCAGGTGGGCGTCTCCGTCGCGTGATAAACGATTGTGGCGACATCGGGGCTGAGAAACGTTACATGGGGATCGATAAGCTTGACGGGCGCCAGCGAACACTGCTGATGGAACTGTGCCACAAATGCGAGAACTTGATCCCGGGTCATGAAATGCTCTTCCACGTTGAGGAATTCTGGCAGCAGGAGCTTGGACAGATCAGCAGTGTTCCCGCTAGCATAAGCCGTCCAAAAGGTGTTTTCCTGTCTGGTGATTGTGTCCGGTGGATTCGTACTTTGGGCGTAAGCAGATACGGAAGCCGTCAACAGCGACAACGTTAGTAGTAAGCGCATGGATGAAAAACTCCTAAATCGAAATTCGTATTCTATGTTTTCCGGTCTAGGACGCATGGGCCTCGTGAAATCAATAACCAATTTGACCTAATCCGAAGATGTAATACATCGCAAGCGCCGTCCAATACTGGCTTGGGGCTTTGGTGCGGGTCGCTTACTCCCTAAGCACACCCCGACCAAGGCGATGGTCGTCGATAGCATTCCAAAACTCTAACAGCGCGTACGGCAAGCCCGCGTTCGAGGTTTGCACAGACAATGTAACCGTGGACTATCGTACAACTCCGGTCGCTCGTGGCTGCCCGAGCTTCGCTCCGGCAGCTAAGGAGCCTTCACCACCGGCACATCAATCAGCGAGTGATCCAACCCTTGCACCTGCAACCCATTCTTCCCATCCAGATCGAACACATCAATCGTGTTCTCCCCCGCCTTCAGCCATGAAGCCGGCAGATACAACGACCCCAGCGGCCCAATCTTCCAGAACCGTCCCAGGTTATGCCCGTTCACCCAGACATTCCCCTTCGACAATCCCCGCGTATCCACGAACGTATCCACCGGCTTCGCAACGCTGAAGCGGGCCTGGTACAAACATGGCCCATCGCAAACCTTCGCCGAGTAGCCCTTCGCGGGCAAAGTTACAAACGGCAGCGGAAAGATCTGCCAATCCTCCAGCGTCTTCCCCTGATACAAAACCTGTTTCGTGATCCCCGCCTGCTCCGTCCGGATCGCCGCCGTAAAGTTCACCCGCCCCGTATTCTCCACCAGGATATCCAGCCGCGCATCCGCCCCTGCATCCAGCTTCAGCCGGTCCTGCCCAAGACGTCGGTCCAGCGTTCCTATCAGTTTGCCATCCAGATACACCCGCGCGTAGCTGTGCAGTTGATCCAGCACCAACTCCCCACCCGCCCCACGTCTCAGCATCGTCCGATAGAGGATGTACCCGTAGCTCTGCCCGACGTCCTCCATCGAGAGCGTCGTCTTCGACGCCAGCGGCTTCGGCAGCATGCCCCAAAGCGGCTGCGCCTCGGTCAGTTGGATTGTCGGCAAAGTCCCAAGCGGCGTATTCTCTGCCAACGGCGGCGCCGGACGTCCCGTAGCCTCCGCAATCACCTTCCGCAAGGCAAAGTACTCTTCCCTCGGCTGTCCCGCCTCGTCGAGCGGCGCGTCGTAGTCATAACTCGTCACATCCGGCTCATACCTGCCGCCATCCATGTTGGCGCCGTTCATCCACCCAAACGAAGTCCCGCCATGGATCATGTAAATGCTGATCGACCCACCCGAAGTCAGCACATCACGCACCTCTTTCAAATGCACTGACGCGTCTACCGTAACGTGCGGCGCGCCCCAGTGGTCGAACCACCCATCCCAGTACTCCGCCGTGTAGGCCGGAGCGCCCGGCCGAAACTTCTCCAGCATCCCCACCGACCGCGCCGAATCTCCCGTCCCATAGTCCACGCCCGCCGGCAGCTCCGCCAGCGTTCCCTTCGGCAACTCCTCCGCGCCATCCCCCGTGTAAAGCAGCGAATCCCCAAACCCCGCGTCGATCACCATCTGGTGAACCCGCTCCAGGTAAGCGTGATCGCCATCGGGAAACGACCCGTATTCGTTCTCCACCTGCACCGCGACAATGGGACCGCCACGCGCCGCCTGCAGCGGAGCGAGCTGGCCGCCCAGCGCCTTCATCCACGCGTCCGCCGCCGCAATATACCGCGGATCCATGCTCCGCAGCTTCACCGCCGGCGTCTTCAAGAGCCACGCAGGATACCCGCCCAGATCCCACTCCGCACACACATAAGGACCCGGCCGCAGGATCACAAAAAGACCCTCCTCCTGCGCCGTCTTCACGAACGTAGCGATGTCCCGGTCACCCGAAAAATCAAACCGTCCCGGCTGCTCCTCATGGAAGTTCCAGAACGCATACACCGTCACCGCATTCAACCCCAGCGCCCGCGCCTTCCTCAGCCGATCCCGCCACTCCGCCCTTGGAATCCGCGGATAATGCATCTCCCCCGAGATCACCTGGAACGGCTTCCCATCCATCAAAAACTTGTCGCCCGCGACCGTCAGCCGATGCGCCACAGGCCCCTGCGCAAGCCCCGCAGCACACCCCAATGCGAGGGACACCAATCCAACACAGAAAGAAACCTGACTAAC
This sequence comes from uncultured Granulicella sp., assembly GCA_963693075.2. GTDB lineage: Bacteria > Acidobacteriota > Terriglobia > Terriglobales > Acidobacteriaceae > Edaphobacter. The sequence goes on from CAXMMP010000002.1 coordinate 398,910, forward strand.
CTTCATCCGCACCACCTCCGCGAACGCCGCTCCATCACGGCTTGCACTCTTTTCGGCGACAGATCCAGCCATGCCCGCCATTATTCCACCCGGCACACCAGGCACTTCAAATAGCTCGTCTCCGCCAGCGTCACGATCGCCGGATGATCCGGAGCCGCACCCCTGACCTCCAGCACCTGCACCCGCCGCTTCGCATCCGCCGCCGCCCTCGCAAGCATCGCCTGAAACTCCTGCAGCGACACATGCTGCGAACACGAACACGTCACCAGCGTCCCGCCCGGCTCCAACATCTTCAGCGCCCGCAGGTTCATCTCCTTGTACCCGCGCATCGCTCCCTCGAGCGCTCGCTTCGACTTCGCAAACGCCGGCGGATCCAGCACGATCGTCCCGTACCGCTGCCCCGCCGCCTCATACTCCCGCAACACGTCGAACGCATCCGCCTCCAGCCAGTCCACCTTCGCCGTCAGCTTGGCTTGGTTCAATTCATAGTTCTCGTCCGCAACCTGGAGCGCCGCCCTGCTCGCATCCACCCCCGTCACCCGCTCGCAATGCTGGGCCAGGTGCAACGCAAAGCCTCCTTGATACGTGCAGATATCCAATGCCTTGCCGCGGGCTCTTGTCGCCGCAGCCGCGTAATTGAGGCGCTGATCCAGAAACGCCCCCGTCTTCTGCCCCGACGTCGCGTCATAGGCAAACTTCAGCCCATTGATCTTAAAAATCGTCTTGAGCTTCGCCTCATCATCCTTCGCAAACAACGGCTCCGCAGGCGACTCTCCCAGCTCCTCCACAATCCGAATCCGCGCATCCGGCCGCTCCACGATCGTGCTCACCGCCAGCCGCTCGCGGAGCACCCGCGTCACCACCTCGCGCACATCCGCCTGCGCCGTCCCTTGCGTCAACATCTGCAGCAACACCAGGTCGCCATATTTATCTGCCACGATCCCCGGCAACCGGTCCGCCTCCGAAAAGATCAACCGGCAAGCATCGTTCTCCGCGCTCTCTGGCGCAAGCTCCTCGCGAAGATCAAGCGCCTCCGCAACCCGCCCTTCAAGCTCTTCGAGATACCCCGCCCGATCCAGTCCCGGCAGCCCCGAAACCATCCGCAGCGTAATCTGTGAAGCCGCGCTGAACAGCGCGCTCCCCAACCCCACGCCGCGCCCGTCGAGCACCGTCACCACCGCACCCGGCTCAACCGCCTCAGCCCCAATCGCCGGACGAACCTGCTCCACCTCACTCCGATACACCCACACCGACCCATCCCGCAGCCGGTCCGCCGCCCTCCGCGTGATCACCACTGCCGGTCCCTGCGCATGCGCCGCGCCAACCCGCAGCGGCCTCAACTCTTCCGTCTTCGCCATCCCTCCATGGTCGCACGCTGCATGTTCTTCAGGCTGTCGAGATGCTCGGTTTTGCGCCGCGGACAAGGAGCCCCACCTCTCCGACCTACGCAGGTTGGGAGTAGCGGTAGAGATTGCTGGGGTACCGCCAGCGGGACGCTAGGAAGCCAGAGCGCGAGCCACACGCCCAAGAGCGCGTGATAAATTGCGAACGGTAAACGAGCACCGCACCCAACTGACGACAACGGCGTTTATCGGGACTAACGCCGAAGAGCCGAGAAGGTGGCTTTTTGGGAGATTCCGCCAAAAGAAGTCTGCAAAGTAAGCTATGTTCTCTGAATGGGCTTTCTTGATGCGGCGCGAGGCTTGTTTCGCAAAAAACAGACGGACGATGACATGCCTTGTTCGATTGTGATGTTGTTGCGTAGTCCCTTTGCAATGTCGGAAGAAATTCTGAAGGCAGCGGCAAGCAAGGCGTTCGGCGTGCCGTATGACGGCTCGAACGAGATGTATTTTGTGGAATGGCATCCACTGTTGAAGGCAGTGAAGGCGGGATCATACCTAATTAGCGTGCTGGAGGCAGAGGAACCCTACCTTGGCGATCCTGCCGAAGTGGCCCAGGGCTTCAAGAATAAGCGGCTCGAAGAGGCTTGGATTGAGCATCACACTTGGGTAGCCTTCGATCTGAGGAACGAAAACGTTCCGAAGAAACAGGCATACACAGTGCTGGCGAAGCTAGCAGCCAACCTACTGGACGCTCGCTGTGCAGGCATCTATCTTCCGAAAGAAAACCAGTTCACGATTCAAAGCGACGGATCTGCGGAAACGCATTTGCGCAAACTGAAGGGGTAGGTTGCGAGAACAACGCTGATTCGTCCTCATAAGTAGGCTTCTCGTCAATGAAGCCAATCAGGGCGATTGCTGGTACCTGCAAGCTCCTAAATCCTCGAATCGATGGGCAGCACCTCAGCCGTAGTCATTGGCAGTGCTGGGGCTGTCCTGGACCGGGTCATCTAGCGCCAGGCTGATTTCGTTGCAGCCTTCATGCGTAGAGAACCAGCCCGATCAGCAACGCTTTCCCACACACCCTACAATCAAGCCTGTGCCTCAACCCCGCCACTTCGAAGTAATCATCCTCGGCGCTGGAGCCGCCGGCCTCATGGCCGCCATTGAAGCCGGTAAACGCGGTCGCCGCACCCTCATCCTCGACCACGCCGACCGCCCCGGCAAAAAGATCCTCATCTCCGGAGGAGGCCGCGCCAACTTCACCAACCTCCACACCACCTCCGAAAACTACCTCTCCGAAAACCCCCACTTCGCCCGCTCCGCCCTCGCCCGTTACACCCCGCAGGACTTCATCGCGCTCGTCGAAAAACATAACGTCCGCTACCACGAAAAAACCCTCGGCCAGCTCTTCTGCGACCGCTCCGCCGCCGACCTCCTCAACCTCCTGCTCCGCGAGCGCGCCGACGCTAACGCCGCCCTCGAACTCGACACCCAGGTCCTCTCCGTCGCGTCCTCTGACCCCAATTCCTTCACCCTTGAAACCAGCACCGGCACCTTGCACACCGAATCCCTCATCGTCGCCACCGGCGGTCTCTCCATCCCGCAGATGGGCGCGACCGGCTTCGGATACGACCTCGCCCGGCAATTTGGTCTCGCCATCGTCGAACCCCGCCCCGCCCTCGTCCCCTTCACGCTCAACCCCGACGACAAAGCCAGATGGTGCGATCTCTCCGGCGTCTCCACCGAAGTCGTCGTCTCGACCCTCCCTGCCAGCAAGAAGAAACCCACCTCCCGCAGTTTCCGCGAAAAACTCCTCATCACCCACCGCGGCCTCAGCGGCCCCGCCGTCCTGCAAATCTCCTCCTACTGGCAGCCCGGCCAGCCCATCTCGATCGACATCGCCCCCAACCGCGAGATCTTCGCCCCACTCCTCGCCCCGCAGGCCCGCCGCGACTCCTACGCCGCAGCCGCCACCATCCACAAACTGCTCCCCGGCCGCTGGGCCGAGCGCTGGCTCGACATCCACCCACCCAACGCCCCCAAGGATCTCACCAACCAGGCCATCGCCACCCTCGAGCAGCAACTCCACGCGTGGACCCTGACCCCCGCCGGCACCGAAGGCTTCGCCAAAGCCGAGGTCACCGCTGGCGGCGTCTCCACCGCCGAACTCGACCCGCGCACCCTAGAATCCCGAAAGGTCCCCGGCCTCTACTTCATCGGAGAAGTCGTCGACGTCACCGGCTGGCTCGGTGGCTATAACTTCCAATGGGCCTGGAGCAGCGGCTTCTGCGCCGGCCAGTCCGCGTAAACACGCGAAGCGGTCAACCCCACGAAGTGGTCGCCGCCCGCGATGAGGGCGAACTTGCCTTTGCCCTTACTGAACAATCAAAGTCAAATTCACCGACTTCACCACCCCACCACTCGATCCCGCAACCACCAGCGTATAAGTTCCACTCGGCGTCACCACGGTCGTCCCTCCACCTCCACCGGGAGGAATCGTTCGCCCGATCGTCGCACACCCTCCCAGCAACGCCGCTCCCATCACCACCGCCCAGCCTACCCGTCTCCGTCGCAGGAAGAACCCCACCGGCACCAGCAACGCCAACCACGCAATCTGCCGCGCCCACGGCATCACCAGCCCCGCATGAGCGATCCCGGTCCCAACCGTCACCGTCACCACCGTCCCACCCGCCGCATAAACCGGCGTCGGCGAAGGCGACACGGTACATACCGCATTCACCGGCAGCCCGGCGCACGTAAAGACCGCATCCCCCGGAACCCCAGCCGCTGACGTCAGCATCAACAAGTAGCTCGCAGTAGACCCACTAGCAGTCGTCGCCGAAACAGGCCCATCCGCCGCCAGCGAAAAATCGACCCCCACACCATCCAGCACCAGCTCCTGCGGCGAAGTCCCCGCGTTATCCGTGAACGTCAGTGACCCCATCCTCGTCCCGCCTGCGGTCGGGGTAAAACTTACCTGCACGGTGCACGCCACCCCCACCCCAAGCGTCGACCCGCACGTGTTCGCCCCAATCGCAAAGTCTCCTGCAATCGCCATCCCGCTGATCGCCAGCGCGATGCCGCCGTTATTTGTTACCGTCACGGTCTGCGCAGCCGACATCGTTCCCAGAGGAGCCGCTGCAAACGTCAAACCACCCGACGGCGAGATCGAAAAACCAGGCGGAGCTAACCCCGTCCCATTCAGCGCCACAGTCTGGCTGCGAAACTCATCAGAAACCGTCAACGTTCCCGTCTCGGGCCCCACATTCTTCGGCACATACATCACCGTAAACACGCAGCTCGACTTGGCAGCCAGGGACGCACCACATCCATTCACCGCCGTAAAGTCTCCCGTGACCGTGTCTGAAACGAGTGTCAACGCCACATCGCCGGCATTGGTGAGCGTCACCTGCTGACCCGCACTCGCCGTCGTAATCTGCTGCGCGGCAAACGTCAGCCCCAGTGGAGCGAGTCCATCGGTCGCCGGATTCGCCCCCACCCCTACCAAGCTTGCCGTCTGCGTCCCCGCGTCGTCCACGACCGTCAACGTGCCGTTCCGGGTCCCCGAGGCCGACGGAGCAAATTGAACCGAAACCGTGCAGCTTACCTGCGACGCCAAGTTCGGTCCGCACGAATTCGCCGAGATGACAAAGTCCCCGGCCGCGCCCACCGATTGAATCCCCGCCGCCACGCCACCCTCATTCGCCACCGTAAGGTTTTGCGCCGGCGTCGTCGATCCCACCGTCGTCGAAGCAAAGGTCAGGGACCCCGGCGTCAGCACAATCGAAGCCGGAGCCAGCCCGTCCCCGCTCAATGAAGCCGTAGCTTGCCCGCCCGCCACATTCCCATAAACCGTCAACACCCCGGCCCGAGTCCCGGAAACAGTCGGCGCAAAAACCACCGAAACCGAACACGTCCCACCTTCTATCACCGGACTCCCAACGCACGTATCCGACTCCAGAAAGTCCCCACTCGCCACGACACCCGAAACCGTCAACGGCGCGTTTCCCGAGTTTGTCACGGTCACGTTCTGAGCCGCACTTTGCGTCCCCACCTGCGTTCCAGGAAAACTTAGCGAAGTCGGCACCAACGTGATCGCTGGGGCCGCCGGGGGAGCGGCCGTCACCAGCGGCACTGACCAGATGCCCCGCCCATACGTCCCCGCTCGCAACACCCCAAACCGCCCATCGCCCACCGCCATCCCCGCCGCCGCCTGCAACGACGTCACCGGCGCATTCGGCAGCCCCGTCCCATACACGCTCCAGCAGTTCGCCGACGGGCACGTCGTGACCGCGGTCGTCACAAATAGGCCCGAATCCATCCCCACATACACCGTGTTCGCGTCGTTGGGATCGACCAGCAGCGCGTTGGCCGGCGCATTCGGCAGGTTCCTCGACACATTCAGCCAGTGCGCCCCGCCGTCCGCCGAGCGATAAAGATGCCCTCCAAACCCTCCCACCGCCTCAAACCCGCTCACGACCGCATAGACCGTGGCACCCGTCGCATCATGCTCATCCACCACCACCGACACATCGAACTGCCCGGGGTTGAACGCATAGTCATCCAACTGCGCATTCGTCACCGGCGACAATCCAATATCCGTCCAGACCACGGCCGCACTCGCAGTAGCTCCGGCAGTTGTCGTGAACACATGCCCTTCGATCCCGCCGCCACCGCCCATCATTCCCGCATACAGCACCTCTGACCCCAGATTCGGAGCCGTCCCCGACGTGTTGACCGCCCCTCCAACTGCCAGCGAATCGACCACCGGAAACGCCCCGCACCCTGCAGCCAGTTGAGCCACAAACGGCCCACTCAGCACGTCCCCGCTCGTCCACGCCGCACCGCCCGAAGCCGGCCCACGCCATACCCGGCACGTCCCCACCACCATCTCGCCCGTCGCCGCCGGATCGAGCAGCCAGGGCGCATCCACCTCGCTGTCATCGCCACTTACCTGCGCGGCACCAATCGCCGTACTCGCAAAGTCGCTCAACTCACACGCCGCACCTTTGCCACACGTCCCTATGTTGACCCCCGCCCCCGTCGCCACATACCAGTTCAACGGATTCACTGCGTCGATCGCCACCGTTCCGCCTTCGCCCGTCGCCATCTGCGTCCATGCATTCGCAGCCGTCCCCGTCCCCGCCGATCCCAACGCGCCCAGCCCCGCGAGCAGCGTCCCGGCATCCAACGGGTCCATCGCAAAATCCACCACCTCACCCAGCGATCCCAATCCACCGTTCAAATTATCAAAATGCCCTGCATCCCCCGCCGAACACGCGCCCCCCGTCTCTGCCACGCCATCCGTCGACCGCCAGATCCCCCCATCATTCCCCGTAAAAATCGACGATCCCGCGACCGCCAAAGCATGCTGCGCACCCGACACGCCCGCCGGAGTGGCACAGCCATTCTGCGCATTCGTCGTATTCCGCAGCACGCACCCCGCAGCCAGGCTGCACCGATACAGATCGATCGTCCCTACAAACAGCAGCGTGTCTGTGCCTGATGCCAGCGCGCTCAACGCCATGTCATAATCCGCCTGCAGAATCTCCGTGCTCCCGCTTCCCACCTCGAGCGGCGTCGACACCAACTGCGTCCCAAACACCGCCTCCGCATCCGAGCACGCCCCGCTCGCCAGCCCGCACACATCCTGATACAAACCCTCATTGTGATTCGCGTCATCCGTGGTCAGCGCGAACATGTCGCCCGAAACCGCCTGCACCGCCAGTGCTCCGCGAAAGATGGGACACCCCGGATTCCCCGCCATCCCTGGACTGACCGGGCACGCCCCGGTCGTCAGGCCCACCCCCGGCTGACTCGCCAGCCGTGTCCAGGTCATGCCATCCGCCGACTCGTAGTACCCGTGGAAGCGCACAGCCGCGTAAAACTTCTGCCGCACCGCATTCCAGACCACCGCCGTCGCCGCGTTGCCCCCGCCCAGCTGCTCCCCGGGCGTCGGCGCCTGCACCACCTGGCTCCCGTCTTCGATCGTCGCCATCTGCCACGTCAAGCCCGCGTCGTTCGAAACATACAGCCCCATCACGCTCGTCGCCTGTTCCGCGTTCACAACATCGCCTTCGTTCGACTGCGTAAACGCAGCCACCACGACCTTCGGATTCGCCGTCGAGAACGCGATGCCGGCCACTGCCAGCCCCACAAAAGCATGCGTCCCGTTCGTTCCGTCCGACGACTGAACCGCCAGCGTCCACGTCAGCCCGCCGTCCGCCGACCGCAAAATCCCCTCGCCATAATAAGAATCCGTCGCATCGTTCGGATCCCCCGTTCCCGCCAGGAGCACCCCATTCCCAATCGCCAGCGCACCGATACTCAGCGATGGCAGCGCACTGCTCCCCGCACTCAAATCAAACACCGGCAACGTATCTGTCAACGGAACAAAACTGACCCCTGCCGCCGGCCCCATGGCATGGGTCGACTTCCAAACCCCACCCCCCGTCGTCCCCAGATAAACCGTATTCCCACTCGCGTCCGCCGGATCGACCGCAATCGCCGTCACCCGCCCCGTCACCTTCCCGTATACCGGATTCAGCACCTGCGCCGGACCCACCGGAGCCCACGCCGCACCTAGATTCGTCGCACGCGGCTTCGCCAGCATCGCCAGACGCTCCCGCCGAGCCTGCATCAACGCCGCCGCCGAACCCCCGCGCCTCCGTAGAAACCTGCGAACCCGCACCCGCCCCGCCGCCGCGACGCCCACCTTGCCGGCAACCTGAAAATCCTGTGCAGCCCCGCGCTCAATCCACACCCCAGGCGCGATCGCCCCCAGGAGACCCAGCAATACCAGCCGTCGCCAAACCCTACGCCGAAGCGAATCTCGACAGGGTTCCCATAAACCGTTGCGTACGGTGATCAGCATCAGTCCCATCCGGCAGGCGGCGTCGAGAGCGCAGGGCCGCCATGCCGTTATCGGCTCCGCACCCCAGCACCCTCAGTCTCGATGCACCTAAACCTACCACCCAACACCCCAAAACTCGCGCCAAACCTGCGCTTTCACCGCATCACCGTTCCCATTACGGGAATCCCTGCCAAACCCTCCGTCTCCCCCACGCCTCCTGCGTTTTTTCCCCCATACCACCCGGGGACCTACGCTGCATCTCACCCTTGCGTCAGCCAAACGCTGCCATCAGGAGAATCATGCCAACCGATCTCGTTACCCCGCAGGACCCCCGCTCTCAATACCCAGGTCCGCCGTCCAGCATCGAAATCCAGCCCGCCCCCGCCACCCAGACCGCCATGGCGGAAAAGCCCGACTGCGGCGAACTCTCTTACAAAGGTTCTGGTCGCCTCGCGGGCCGCAAAGCGCTGCTCACCGGAGCCGACTCCGGCATCGGCCGTGCCGCTGCCATCGCCTTCGCCCGCGAAGGTGCGGATGTCGCCATCTCCTACCTCCCCGCTGAACAAGCCGACGCTGAAGAGGTCGCAAACTACATCCGCGAAGCTGGCCGCAAAGCCGTCCTGCTTCCCGGCGATGTCTCCCACGAAGGCTTCTGCCAGCGCCTCGTCGCAGACGCCATCGAACAGCTCGGCGGCCTCGACATCCTCGTCAACAACGCCGGCAAAATGGGCAAGACCCAAGGCATCCTCGACACGTCCACCGAGCGCTTCGACTCCCTCATGAAGACCAACCTCTACTCCATGTTCTGGATCACCAAGGCTGCCATCCCGCACCTCAAACCCGGAGCCTCCATCATCAACACCACCAGCATCCAGGGCTTCGAGCCATCCGGCACCATCTTCGACTACGCCATCACCAAAGCAGCCATCACCAATTTCACCAAGGGTCTCAGCGAGCAGCTCATGGAAAAGTACGGCATCCGCATCAACGCGATCGCACCCGGCCCCGTCTGGACACCCCTCCAGGAAGCCGATGGCGACGAGAAGAAGCTGAAAAAGCTAGGCGAAAACACCCCCTACAAACGCCCCGGCCAGCCCGTCGAGCTCGCGCCCGTCTACGTCCTGCTCGCATCCCAGGAAGCCAGCTACATCACCGGCGAAATCTACGGCGTGACCGGCGGCATGGGCATCGCGTAAACACGAAGAGGAGCACAGATCCTCTGTGCTCCTCCGTTTAACCTCCGCGCCCGCTGTGTTCGTCGTTTCGCTCTTCGCCCGGAACCCGCGCCTACCGCCCCGCCCCAGTAATCTGCTTCACATACCACTCCACCGTGCGCCTCAGCCCCTCTTCAAACCCCACATGCGGCCGATACCCGAAGGCCTCCGCCGCCGCCGTAATATCGGCCAGCGAATCCCGCACATCGCCGCGGCGCTCGCCCGTATACTCCGCCGGCTTGTCGAACTCCAGCAGCTCGGCAAGGATGCGATAGGTCTCGTTCAACGTGTGCCGCTGCCCACAGGCCACGTTGAAGACCTTGCCTGCCACCTTCTCCGCATCCGCATGCAACGCCAGCAAATTCGCCTGCACCGCATTGTCGACGTACGTAAAGTCCCGGCCCTGTTCGCCATCCCCGAAGATCACCGGCCGTTCCCCCCGCATCATCTGCAGGATGAACTTCGCCATCACCCCCGAATACGGCGAATCCGGCACCTGCCGCGGTCCGAAGATATTGAAATAACGCAGACACACGGTATCCAGCCCATACGTGCGCCAGTACGATTGCATGTACAGCTCACCCTGAGCCTTCTGCGCCGGATAAGGCGCAATCGGCGCCAGGCACATCGTCTCCTTGCGCGGAAACCCCGGCTGATTTCCATAAACCGACGACGAACTCGCAAACACTACCCGCTTCACTCCAGCCGCCCGCGCCCCCTCCAGCAGGTTGAAGGTACCGTCGATATTGGATTCGTGACTCGTCTTGGGATCCTTCACCGAACGCGGAACACTCGGCAGCGCACCTTGATGCAGCACATAGTCCATGCCTTCGCATGCCGCCGCCACACTCGCCGCATCGCGCAGGTCGATCTCGTGCAGATCCATCTTGCCCTTCAGCCCCGCAAGGTTCTGGATCGGTCCGGTCGAAAAGTTATCCAGCCCGCGCACCGTCTCGCCGCACTCGACCAGCGCATGCGCCAGGTGCGACCCGATAAATCCCGACACTCCAGTAATCAGGTAATTGGCCAAGGTATGTTCGTCTCGCCCTAAAGCTTACCAAGCAAACTGCATCACAAACGAAGCATTTTCAAACTCAATTTTTCGCCAGCATCAACCCCGCTTCCCCCACGACTACGACAAGCACCCTCAAAAGCCTTGGCCTTGATCCGAGCAAAATCCGCGCAATCCGCGGTCGCACTTGCCTTACGGCATCCGCCACGCCAGATTATCGAACCGCAACCCGCCACCCTCCTCCAACTCGAACCAAACCTTCGTCGAAGCATCGCCCCACCCCGTCCTCACCCGCTTCAACTCGCCCGCCTTCACCACCACCGCCACATCCCGCCCCGCATCCGAACTCACTGTCAACGCAGCATCGCGAACCCCACCGTTATAAACATCGATCCCCGCAAACACCCGAGGCGCATAGAATCCAAACCCCACTCTCTTCACACCCGCATCGGCAGCCGCCAGGTTGAACGTCCCAAACTTCCCACCCGGAGCCGCCACCTTCCAAACCCCGTCCCCCCAATCCACCACGCCACTCGGATATTCTCCCTTCAACACCGTTCCCGCCTTCACATGCGGATCGTCGAACGTCACCATCTCCACCGGTGCAGCGCCACCCTCGCCTTCCACATCCACGTTCCGCCCCGATGTATGCCTCACCCGCAGCACCCGCGTCGCATCGTCAAACGTATAGCCCTCACCCGCCAGATCCTTCCGCCTCGCAACAGCCCGGCCGTCCACCGACACCGTCTTCACATCAAAGTCCACCCGCAGCACGTCCGTCGACTCCGTATCGAAGGTCGAGTACGTCACCCGCCCCGCACCATACGCCATCTTCGTCACCACCGACCCTGACCCCAGCAGGTGCGACTCATCCGCCGGAGCCCACTCCGGCACCGCCCAGAACCCATCCATCACCCGCCGAGGACCGTCCGCAAACTCATCCGTAAACCACCACTGGTCGCTGAATGGAGCATGCGCCCCACCCGGCAAACCCTGAAAATACGTCACGAAGTTGTACGTCCGATACGCCTCATCCTTGTAGCTCGCATCCCCTGTCTTCGCAAAGTAAATGGCCTCCACCGCCGCCAGCCTCGCACTATGGCTGTCGCAACACTGCGGCGGAGGATTGCAGCAATAGTCCTTCAAACTCCTCCCCTGCTCGGTCGTCGCCAGCGCCCCATGCACCCGCCACTTCGGCCACTTCGGCGTCGTCTTCACCCAAGCGATCAAGTCAGCCGCATGCTCCTTCCATTGCGCATCCTTCTCCGGATGCATCAGCACATACCTTGCCGTCTCGAGCGGAATCACCTGGTTCATCGAGTCCATGCTCGCCGTCACATCCTCGAAGTACCCCACCCAGACGTTGTTCTTCATCGGATACTGCATCAGCCAGTCCCACGCGCCCGCCCGCACCCGCTCATACGCCGCCGTATCCCCCAGCTTCAAGCGAATCAACTCGTCGAACAGCATCACCGGCTCCACCACATTCGCCGAGTAGGGAAACATCGCCTTCCCACCCTTTACGCTTCCGTCCCGCGCAAAGCATCGGTAAGGCCACGGCGAATTTGCCGCATCGCCCGCCTTGAAGTTCTTCACCAGCGCCTCCGCACACCGGATCGCCTCCGCCAGATACCGCGTATCCCCGGTCATCTCATATAGCCGCAGATACGCGTACCCATCCTCCCCCACCACGTGCGGTTCGATGAAGTCCTCCCCGTGATTGCTCCACCCCGTATACCGCGGACTCCCCGGATTCGCCGAGGGATACGGCACCCCCTCATAGGCATAGCGTTGCCCCACCGGCGTCAGCCCATGTTCCATCTCGTAATCGAAGAAGTTCGTCAGAAACTCCAGCGTCCGCGCGTCCCCGGTGTACGGATACAGCCGTTCGACAAACCCCTCCTCCATCGCCCGCAGATACCCCGTCGAGTTCGCCCAATGCTGATCAGGCACCATCTCATACGTGGTCCGGTCGAAGTCGAAGCAGCAATAAAAATAAGGCAGCCTCTGCCGACGGTATTGATCCCACATCACCGTCCACTGCGTCAGAAAATAATCCGAATACGAGTACCCCGTATCCTCCGCCATCGGCCACGGCATCAGCTTGCCCGCCGCATCCAGCTGCACCGCGCGCCCCGCGATCTCCTTCGCATCCACGACCGTCACCACCTGCGTCGGCATTAGCGTCGGCACCTGCGCCACAGCGCTCCCACACACCACGACCGCAACCCAGACCCACATCCTCATCGCATACGCCTCGACGAAAAGCTTACTCCCCCACTCCGCGCGTCTGGTCCTCACTCAGCCCGGCGTCAGGCTTTCATGGCGACCAGGAAGCCGTTGCACTTCAGTTTGTGCCGGACGAAATCAAGCAACGCCGAAGCAAAATCCAAGCCGCATGAGCCACCGAATAAGAATTGGCTTTGCCTGGACATGATCCACCGTTTTTCGTTCTGCAGGTAGATCTCCGATAAGTCCTTCATCCGCGCAAAATCCGCGCAATCCGCGTACGCACGTTGCACCCGCACCCGCAGCTACTTCCAGCCCAACTAAATTCTTTTCAACTATTCCCATTTCGGGAATCTTACCGACCTTCCGAATTGTTCCACGTGGAACATTCCAGCTACCCAACCCGAGCCAAATTGTTCCACGTGGAACATTCGCCCGATCCCCGAAAATTGTTCCACGTGGAATATTCCAGCCGCCCGACCCGAGCCAAAGTGTTCCACGTGGAACATTCGCCCGATCTCCCGAAATTGTTCCACGTGGAACATTCCAGATTCGCCGTCACAAATCGTCTCGGAAGCGAGCACGGGACTACATTTTCGTGCAGGTAAGCCCCCAATAGAACCAAATCCACGCCGCGAGAATCTAACCCCAGATAGGAGAATCAATGCAAAAGCGCACTCTAGGAAAAAGCGGCCTCGAAGTTTCAGCCCTCGGCCTCGGCTGCATGGGCCTCAGCTTCGGCCTTGGCCCGGCCACCGAAAAGTCAGAAGCCATCAAACTCATCCGCGCCGCCGTCGAACAAGGCGTCACCTTCTTCGACACCGCTGAAGTCTACGGCCCGTTCCTCAACGAGGAAGTGGTCGGCGAAGCCCTCGCACCCTTCCGCAAGGACGTTGTCATCGCCACCAAGTTCGGCTTCGCGCCCGACCCCGCCAACGACAACAAGTGGTCCGCCACCAACAGCCGTCCTGAGCACATCAAGCAGGTCGTCGAAGCTTCGCTCAAGCGCCTCCAGACCGATACCATCGACCTCCTCTACCAGCATCGCGTCGACAAGAACACCCCCATCGAAGACACCGCCGGAGCCGTCAAAGACCTCATCGACGCCGGCAAGGTCAAACACTTCGGCCTGTCGGAAGCCGGAGCCAACACCATCCGCCGCGCCCACGCCGTACAACCCGTCACTGCCTTGCAAAGCGAATACTCGCTCTTCTGGCGCGAGCCCGAAGAATCCGTCATGCCCACGCTCGAAGAACTCGGCATCGGCTTCGTCCCCTTCAGCCCACTCGGCAAAGGCTTCCTCACCGGCAAAATCGACTCCTCCACCAAGTTCGACAGCACTGACTTCCGCGCCGTCGTCCCACGCTTCAGCGAAGAAAACCGCAAGGCCAACCAGGCCATCGTCGACGTCATCACCAAGTTCGCCGAACAAAAGAAAGCCACACCCGCGCAGATCGCCCTCGCATGGCTCCTCGCCAAGAAGCCATGGATCGTCCCCATCCCCGGCACCACCAAGCTCTCACGCCTCGAAGAAAACCTCGGCGGCGCAACCATCGAACTTACCCCTGACGAGATTCACTCGCTCGAACAAGCCTCCTCCGCGATCAAGGTCGAAGGCGAACGCTACCCCGCAACCCACGCCAAACTGATCGACCGCTAAGGCACCCAACCGCAGCAGGAAGGGCCACCTCTCGGTGGCCCTTCTCTTTCCAGCCAAGCGACCGAACTAAGCCCGCAGATCATACCGATCAAGGTTCATCACCTTATCCCATGCGGTCACAAAGTCCTTCACAAACACATTCTTCGCATCAGCCGAGGCATAGACCTCAGCAACCGCACGAAGCTGCGAGTTCGCGCCAAACACCAGGTCCACCCGCGTCGCCGACCACTTCACCTCACCGCTCGAGCGATCGACTCCTTCGAACTGACCTTCCGAAGTCGTAGAAGCCTTCCACTCCGTAGCCATGTCCAGCAGGTTGACGAAGAAGTCGTTGGTCAACGTACCCGGGTTATCCGTCAGCACGCCATCCTTCGACTGCTTGAAGTTGGCACCGAGCACACGCAGGCCGCCCGTAAGCACCGTCATCTCCGGAGCCGTCAACTTCAATAACTGTGCCCGGTCGAGGAACAACTCCTCCGCACGCAGCTTGTGGCCCAGCCGAAGATAGTTCCGGAAGCCATCCGCCGTCTGCTCGAGCGGCTGAAACGCCTCAACATCGGTCTGCTCCTGCGAAGCATCCGTCCGGCCCGGCGCAAACGGAACCGTCACATCAGAACCCGCCTTCTTCGCCGCCGCCTCAACCGCGGCACAACCGCCGAGCACGATCAGGTCCGCCAGCGACACCTTCTTGCCCGTCGCGTTGAACTCCTTCTGAATCCCTTCGAGCGTGCTCAGCACCTTCGCAAGCACCTGCGGCTGATTCACTTCCCAGCTCTTCTGCGGTTCCAACCGAATGCGCGCGCCGTTCGCACCGCCGCGCTTATCCGAGCCGCGGAACGAAGCAGCCGCAGCCCACGCCGTCGACACAAGCTGCGAGGTCGAAAGCCCCGAAGCCAGGATCTTCGCCTTCAGCGTGGCAATCTCCGCATCGCCAATCAGCGGATGATCAACAGCCGGCACCGGATCCTGCCAGATCAATCGCTCCTGCGGAACCAGCGGCCCAAGGTAACGCTCGATTGGACCCATATCGCGATGCGTCAGTTTGAACCACGCCCGCGCGAACGCATCCGCAAACTGATCCGGGTTCGCCTGGAATCGCTTGCCGATTTCGGCATAAATTGGATCGAAGCGCAGCGCAAGATCCGACGTAAACATCATCGGCGAATGCTTCTTGCCCGCGATGTGCGCGTCCGGAATGTTCTGCTCGATCCCCTTCGCATACCACTGCCATGCGCCGCCTGAACCCTTACCAAGCTCCCACTCGTAGTTGTAAAGGTTGTCGAGATACTCGTTATCCCACTTGGTCGGCTGCGTCGTCCACGCACCCTCGAGCCCCGATGAAATCGTGTCCTCCGCATTGCCTTTGCCGGCCGAGTTCTTCCAGCCAAAACCCTGCTGCTCGATCGGCGCGCCCTCAGGCTCCGGCCCGACATACTTGCTCGGATCGTGCGCTCCATGGCCCTTGCCGAACGTATGTCCTCCGGCAATCAACGCAAACGTCTCTTCATCGTTCATCGCCATGCGGCCGAACGTCTCGCGGATATCGTGTGCCGAAGCGATCGGATCCGGCTTGCCATCCGGACCTTCCGGGTTCACATAGATCAATCCCATCTGCACCGCTGCCAGCGGATGATCGAGCTCGCGCTCTCCCTGGTAACGATCGCTGCCCAGCCACGTGTGCTCCGTGCCCCAGAAGATATCCTCCTGCGGCACCCAGACATCGGCGCGCCCACCCGCATACCCAAACGTCTTGAAGCCCATCGACTCGAGCGCAACGTTGCCGGTGAGGATCATCAGGTCAGCCCACGAGATCTTCTTGCCATACTTCTGCTTGATCGGCCACAGTAAGCGACGCGCCTTATCAAGGCTCACGTTATCCGGCCAGCTGTTCAGGGGAGCGAACCGCTGCGTCCCCATGCCTGCGCCACCGCGTCCATCGTACGTGCGATACGTCCCTGCACTATGCCACGCCATGCGAATGAAGAACGGACCATAATGCCCGAAGTCGGCCGGCCACCAGCTCTGCGAATCCGTCATCAACGCGTGCAGGTCCTTGATTACTGCATCGAGATCAAGCGACTTGAACTCCTTCGCGTAATCGAACTCAGCACCCATCGGGTCGGCGAGCTTGGTGTTCTGATGCAACACCGAAAGGTCAAGCCGATCCGGCCACCAATGCTCATTGTTGGTGATCCTGCGCGAGGTATGCGTCACCGCGCCGTGCATCGGTGACTCCAATTCTGTTGCGGTTGCGGGGTTGTTGCCATGCGGTACCGGGCACTTCATTGCTTCCGACATAATTGCTCCTTCGTTCTTGTTGCGATAAAAATGCGGCCGACGCTTCCGCCGCAGTGATTAAAAATTCGTTAGCTGGCTTTCGCGTTCTGGCACGCGGCGCAGACGCCAATGACGTCAATCGCATAGCGTTCGACCTGGAACCCTCCCGGCAAACGTTGCAGCGCTGGGAGCACGCCAAGGTCCTTCTCTTCGATATCGGTGATGGCCTTGCACTGCGAGCAGACCATGTGGTGATGCTGGTGATTGTTGAGTTCCACGCGTAGCGAGCCGTGGTGCATGCTGACTTCTTTGAGCACGCCTCGCTCGACAAAAAGGTGAATGTTTTTGTACACCGTCGCCAGCGAGATTACGGGGATCCGCCTTTTCACGCGCTCATAAATCTCTTCCGGATTCGGATGCCCGGGCATGGTCTGCATCACTTCATACAGGACTTGCCGTTGATGGGTCGGCGTCACCCCATGCTCCGCACAGACCTCTCGAAACGCCCGACTCTCGACTTGGTGCGTGCGCTGCATGAGCTTCTAGTAGACGATAATGATTATCGTTCGTCAAGCGTAGGGCTTTGGTGCTGAGGGCTTCCTCGCAATCGTTAGACCCGCCAACCGCAGTATGCAGTCAATCGAAGGGAAAACCACAGAGTGTTGCGCCGCCGTAGCTGGCTTGGCTCAACGCTCTGGGTAGGCCTTCCGGTCGAGCGTGCCGAGCACACGGCTCTGTGGCCGCAACCACCACGACGCAAGCGTCAGAGCACAGATCACGAGCGGGGCAATCACATGAAACCCATTAGCGCCATAGACGCCCACCGCGATGCAGGATGCAGCGGCACCGGTGAGGTCAAAGACGATGCCAGCATATGCCCATTCTTTGAGCCGTGGCCATCCCGGCACCAGGATCGTTAGCGCTCCCGTAAACTTCCAGAAGCCGAGGATGCCGAAGAAGTACATCGGGTACAGAAGGACCGGCACGATGGCGTGCGGATGGCCGTAATACTGAATCATTTGCGAGACGCCGCCGCCTCCCACAAAGAACGCTACCAGCCCAGTCGTAATCCAATATGCTACGCCGCCTGATTTCATGCTCGCTCCATCCTTATTAGGAATTTGTTAGAACACCTTCAAGATTTCCGAGGAACTTCTGCCATCCATACTTCGCGCCACCGTAGGCTGCCTGGTTGTCGGCCTTGAAGCCAGAGTGCTCGATCCGCACCTGTGTCCCGCCGTCAGTGGGGGTCAGCGTCCACAGCACAACCGAATCAAGGCCCATTGCGCTCCACCGATACGAAAGCTGTTTCAGCGGCTCGACGACCAGCACCTCGCAATCGATTTCTCCGTTCCAGCCCGGCACCGGGTCTGCCCGAAACTGAAAGCTACGCCCCACCATCGGCGCGAAGTCATTGTTCATCAACCACTGCGCCAGCAGGGGAGATTCCGTCAAGGCGCGCCAAAGCTTCTCGACAGGATGCGCAAAAAGCCTTTCAATTACCAGCGTCCGCGTTCCGTCCTCAGGCTGCCCCATTACTCCATCCTCTCCAATAATGCTTCGAGCCGATCCAGCTTTTCGCCCCAGAAGGCTCCATAGTCCCGCAGCCAGTGGACCACGGGCTGAAGCGCCTCCGCCTGAGCCTCGTAGTGAGTCTCCCGGCCGTCGCGCCGATGCCGCACCAGCTTTGCCCGCTTCAACACGCTCAGGTGCTTTGAGACCGCAGGCTGCGAGACGCCGGCATGACGAGTCAATGCATGGACGGTCTGCTCCCCTTCGCGCGTCAACTGCTCGAAGATCCCGCGACGCGTCGGATCGGCAAGCGCACGAAAGACGTGATTGGTACGAACAGGCTTCATCAACAAAACCATAACCATTTGGCTATGAAAAAGCAAGCATTCTATGATTTCGTTTGATTCATTAGAAATCTCAACGGAGATTTTGCTATTTCCTGTGAGGCGGCAGAAGCGAAATCACGACAGCCGGCCCTGCTGAATTTCGCAGTTTAGAGGAGGCTTCCTTGCCCCTTGCGAAGCTCCTGCATCTGCTTGATATACAGCTTCGAGTTGAACTTCTTTCCGGTACTCGCACCTGACATATACCGTCTCTTGCCAAACACAGGACGTTCCTGCCACGCACGATCGAACTTCCCAAGAATCGCCCACGCAATCCCCGAATAGCCATTTGGATCGCGTCCGTCGAGGAAGTACTTATCGTTCAGATAGACGGAATATTTCATCGCCGTCTGCACATCAGGAGTCCACTCAAGGATCTTCTTCGCCCAGTACATCCGCATATAGTTGTGCATCCAGCCGTTGTAGACCATCTGCCACTGAGCCGCATTCCATAGCTCATCGTAGGTCTCGCCCGCTTCCAACTGCTTCAGCGTGTAGAGATGCTCGCGCTCATCTTTGGCGTGCTCGCCGATCGTCTTCCGCGCCCAGTCCTCAGCTGCCTCGTGCGAGTCGTACTTCGGGTTGTACTTGACGAAGTTTACGGAGAGCTCACGCCATGCGATGAGCTCGTTGAAGTAGCTCTCCTTCGCCGGCTTGAGCGTTGGATCATCCTCCGCAGCCTTCGCCACGGCGAGCGCGATGGTTTGCGGTCCAACATGCCCGTAGTGAAGGTAAGGCGACATCGCCGACGTGCCATCGGTCTCCGGCTTGTTGCGCATCACCTCGTAGTCCTTGAGCATGCGCGAGGTAAAGAGCTTCAACCGTTTCAGCCCTTCATGCGTTCCGCCGTGAAAGGAGTCAACAGGCTTGACGCTCCGATCCAGATCCTTCCAGCCACGTGTGATGTCCTCACTCACATCGTCGGCGAGGAAGCTCTTCGGTCGCTTCCAGTCCACATCGGCCTTTGGATTTTGATACGGCACGAGATATTCCGGCAGCGCGCGATACAGCCGCGGGCGAATCGTATAAGCCCCGTACTGCGCCTTCTCGATCAGCTTCGACGGCACGATCACGTCCGTGTCGACCGTCCAAAAGGGAATTTTGACCGCTTCTGCCAGCGACTTCCGCCAACTCTCCGGCGCGCGCATTGGGTTCTCATCGCCGATCACCATCGCCGCGCCCACATCCTGCAGCAGCCGCTCATGCGACTCATGCGGAGCGCGCCGCATGACGAAGCTAATGTTTCGCTTCGCCAGATCGTCCTCGATATCGACGAGTCCCTGCTGCAGGAAGTGATAATGCCGCAAGTTGGCGTGTGGGAAGTTCGAGATCCCGGCAAAGTACACGACCAGGGGAAGACTCAAGTGGTTGGCGATCTCGACGGCCAGATTCACCGCATGATTATCGACGCCACGTTGCGCGCGCTGCATCCAGTAAACGACGGCGTTGCCGTCAGGGTCCGGCGCGCCAGCCCGACGTACCGTCACCCGCGGATTCTCCGCCAGCTTTCCCAGCCACTCTGGAACGTCTTTCATCTCTGCCATAGGTTTCTAAGCTAACTGAAGAGATGGAACCGTTGATAGGGCGGTTGCCCTGGGTAAACGAACTTGTCCGATCGTTGCACGCTCATCAAGGCAAACAGCAAAGGCCGGGAGTCGCCTCCCAGCCTTTGAAATGGTGAGTCAAAAGCGGGTTCTACCAGAGTCCCCAGGCGCGGCTCATGTAGTCGGTTAGGGTCATGGTGATGAGGACGATGAAGGTAAAGAAGCCGGCGGCAACGGTCATCTTCACCAACTTCGACTGATACTTCACGTGCATAAAGAACAGGATGACGACGACGGCCTTGAAACATGCGATGCCGAGGGCGACGATTGGGTTCAGCACGCCAAGGTCCACATAGGCAGCGCCTACGGTGATCCCCGTGAAGAGCAGCAACGTTCCGAAGACGAGCGTGTACTGAAACGGCGTGACGATGTGATGCTCGGAGTGCTCCGGGTTGATGACATTTGTTGCGTCGTGATGGTCAGACATCTTCTACTCCCTTATTCGGTAAAGCTTAGTGCGCGAGCGGGTGCCGGTTGATGAGATACAGCAACGGGAAGAGGAAGAGCCACACGATATCGACGAAGTGCCAGTAAAGGCCGAAGTTTTCGATCGGCGCCACGTACCCGGCGCTGAACTCCCCTCGATTCGCCCTTGCAATGAGCCAGAACAAGATGCCGATTCCGATGATCATGTGGAGAGCGTGCATTCCGGTCATCGCGAAGTAAAGGAAGAAGTAAATCTGCGTACGCTGGGCCATGTCCGGTGCCAGCGGTTTGTCATTCGGCTTGCCAGTCTTCGCGTCGATCGGCGGATTGACAAACTCCTTCACGTTGAAGCTTGCGCCGGGAACGTGATGAGCCTCAAACTTCTCGGTGTATTCAATCGCCTTGACGCCGAGGAAGGCGATCCCGAAGATGGTCGTCAACCAGAGCATCAGCACGAGCATCTTCTTGTTGCGAACCTCCGCCGCCCACACGCCGACGGCCATGCAGAAGCCCGACGTGATGAGGATGACGGTGTTGAGCGCGCCCCAGCCGATGACAAGTGTGTTCGAAGCCGCGACGAACGCGTCGTAATACCAGTTGCGGTAGAGCAGGTAGGCGAAGAACATGCCGCCGAAGAACATGATTTCGGTCAGCAGGAACAGCCACATGCCAAAGCTGCCGGCTTCGCGCTGCTGCTCTTCCGTCTCAAAGTGATGACGATGCTGCGGCAGAACGATATGCTCGCCGTGGGCGTGGTCGCCCGCAAGTTGATGCGCGCCTTCTGCGTGGGGTGCCGTGATCGTGTTAGCCAACGGTCGTTACCTCATTTGCGGTCTTGTTCGCCAGCCATTCGTAGTCATACGCTTCATAGTCGATGATCGGAACTTCCAGGAAGTTTTCGGTCAAAGGAGGCGACTGAATCTGCCACTCAAGTCCGGTAGCCTGCCATGGATTGTTCCCTGCAATTGCACCGTAACGGATGGACCATGCAAGGTACAGCAGCGGCAGCATGTACCCGACACCCAGCACAGTCGCGCCAGCGGTTGAGAGCACGTTCAAGACCTGGAACTCAGCAGGATACGCGTGATAGCGGCGCGGCATGCCGAGGTAGCCAAGAATGAACTGCGGGAGGAAGGTCAGGTTGAAGCCGATGAATGTCGTCACCGCGGCAAGCTTGGAGAGCGGTTCCGAGTACATGCGGCCGGTAAGCTTAGGCCACCAGAAGTGAATACCCGCCAGGAACGCCATCAACATGCCGCCCACCATGACGAAGTGGAAGTGCGCCACGATGAAGTACGTCTCGGTGAGGTGAATGTCCATGCCGAGCGCACCAAGGAAGACGCCGGTTAGTCCGCCGATGGTGAAGAGGCCGATGAAGCCGAACGCGTAAAGCATTGGCGTCTCGAACGTGATGGAACCCTTTTGCAAGGTAAACGACCAGTTGAAGATCTTGATCGCCGAAGGCACCGCAACGAGCATGGTCAACAGCGAGAAGACCAAGGCCGAGTAGTTCGAGACACCCATGATGAACATGTGGTGCGCCCAGACGAAGAACCCGAAGACCGCGATCGCCACCGACGAGAAGGCGACGGCCGTGTAGCCGAAGACCCGCTTCCGGCTGAAGGTCGAGATCACTTCGGAGATCACGCCGAACCCGGGCAGAATCATGATGTACACGGCCGGGTGCGAGTAGAACCAGAACAGATGTTGGAAAAGCAGTGGATCGCCGCCCTTGGTGGGGTCAAAGACGCCGATGCCAATCGTGCGCTCCAGCGCGACAAGAACGATGGCGATCGCGAGAACCGGGGTTCCGAGAACCATCAGCACCGACGCCGCGTAGTTCGACCAGACGAAGAGCGGCAGGCGGAACCACGTCATGCCCGGCGCGCGCATCCGGTGAATCGTCACGATAAAGTT
This sequence comes from uncultured Granulicella sp., assembly GCA_963693075.2. Classification (GTDB taxonomy): domain Bacteria; phylum Acidobacteriota; class Terriglobia; order Terriglobales; family Acidobacteriaceae; genus Edaphobacter. The sequence continues at coordinate 421,340 of CAXMMP010000002.1, forward strand.
CAAACCGGTAAAGATGGAACTAAACCCTGCAATGAAGATGGCGGTAGCCGCTGTAATGACGTGCGTATTCAGATAATGGGTCGAAAGCGGCGTGGTGAAGGTCCAGCCGGTGTCGACTCCGCCCAGTACGAGGGCCGCCAGGGTAAACGTGCCGCCGGCGAGGTACAGGTACCAGCTCAGCAGGTTGATCTTCGGAAATGCCAGATCCTTCGCGCCGATCATGATGGGGATCAGGAAGTTCCCGAGCGTGGCTGGGACCGACGGCACCAGGAACAGGAAGATCATGATGATGCCGTGCATCGTGAAGAACTTGTTGTACGTGTCCGACGCGACCAGGTCCGGCTGCGGCGTCAGCAGCTCGAGACGAATCAGCCCGGCGAAGGCTCCGCCGATGAAGAAGAAGAAGGTAATCGAGATCAGGTACAGCATGGCGATGCGCTTGTGGTCGCCGGTAAGCAGCCAGCTCAGCAGCCCATGCTCGTTGTTGATGTAATTCCTCTTCGGAAGGGTCGCCGTGCGCTGATCCGGCAAACTGACAATTGTGTGTGCACTCATGGCTTCACCATCCCCGGCGTTGTGGGCGCCGTACTACTTGTTTCGTTGGTTCCTAACGTCTGCTGCACCCGGTAATTGCTGTCCTGCGTCTTGATAAACTCGACCAGATCGATCAGGCCGTCTTCGCTGATCTGCCCTTGGTACGTCGGCATGATCGGGTTATAGCCCGCCGTGACGTGCTGCGACGGATTCAAAATAGCATCGCGCAGATAGGCATCGTTCACCAGCACCTGCGAACCGTTCGCCAAGGTCAGCTTTTGGCCATAGACGCCCGCCAGACTTGGGCCACGAGCCGCTGCCGAGCCGTTGTGGCAGGCGTTGCAGCCCATGCTCGCAAAAAGGCGTTCCCCGTTCTGCGCGAGCGACGTTCCGCTGGTCGATTCCTGGGTCCACTTCTCATAGTCCTCAGGGGTCATCACGGTAATGTCGCCAATCATGCCGGAGTGCTTGGTCCCGCAGTATTGCGTGCAGAAGAGATGATAAGTACCCGGCTCGGTCGCCTTGAACCACACCGTCGAATAGCGCCCGGGAATGACTTCACGCTTCACCCGGAAATCAGGAATCGAGAAGCTGTGGAACACGTCCATCGAAATCATGGTCAACTGCACCGGACGGTTGACCGGCACGTGCAAGGCGTTGATCTCGTGCTGTCCGCCCGGATGCTCGGCCTTCCACATCCATTGTTTGCCGACGATGTAGATATTCATCGCGTTGGTCGGCGGGTTATAGATGCGGAAGTAAAGGAGCGCGCCCCAAACGAAGGTCACTAGGAAGATAGCGAGCGGAATGATCGTCCACGTCGCTTCGAGCAGCGTCGAACCTTCGACCTGGGTGGCCACCGGATTCCGCGCCTTGCGATACCGAATCGAGAACCCGACCACCAGCACGCCCACCAGCAACAACCCGGTCAGCGTCATGCCGATCAGGAAGAAATAAAGCGCGTCCACATCGGGCGCAATGGACGACGCCTCTTTCGGAAACAACGCCGAGGCGGAGAGCCATTTGGTCAGAAACTGCCAAAGTACCGGACTAATAAACCTGTTCATCGTTACCCTTTATCCGCTTTGTTGTACCGGTCCCGGTCGATCAAGTCGTGATCGCGCCCGAGCTTGATATCTTTGCGAAACATCAAAAACATAAAACCGCCGAGGCCAGCCATCGTCATCATGCCGCCAACCTGCACCACCCGCGCCACGATGAGCGAATGCTTGTTCGTCTCAGGATCGTAGTGATAGCAGTAGGTCAAAATATTGGCGACGGGCGAGCCGATCTTGTTGCCTGAAGCTTCGATCAACCCGAGCAGCACGTCCTTTGGCGAATACTCCACGCCAAGGTAGTACTGGGCAAGCTTGCCCTGGGTTGTGACCACCTCAATCGAGCTGGCGTGGGCAAACTGCGACATCGTTCCATCCGGACCCGGAACCCGCACATAGCCGAAGCCCACCGCGTTGGTCACGGCGTCGATATCAGGAGCTTTACCGGTGAGGAAATGCCATCCGTCCGCCGTCTCCGGTCGCCCGTAACGCTTCAGGTAGAAGGCTTTCTTCTGAGCGGCGAGTGCGGGGGTCTCGGTCGGATCGATACTGATCACCACGACACTGAAGTCCTTGCCGGGCGTGAGATGGACCATCTCCAATGCGCCCGTGAGTCCATCCAGCTCCTCCGAACAGAGCATCGGGCAGTTGTAGTAGACCATCGTTAGAATCGCAGGCTTCTGACCGAAGTAGTCGCCCAGTTTGACCTGTTTACCGGTGTCATCGACAAACGTGGCGTCGAGAGGGAGTTGCTGGTTCAGGTGCTGAGAGACCTGGACGCCTTTAAGCACCTTCGGAAGCTGGTCGCCAGTATTCTGACCGGTCTCTTTGTCGCCGTACGACGAGACCTGTGCGGACGCGAGGCTACCGGCGAGCAGGCAAGCCAATGCCCCTGCGCCAAGTACTCTCCGGATTGTCTGCGTCTGTCTCATCGTTCGAACCTCTGCTTCTATGTTAAAGCCTGGACAGGACCAGATTCACTTGATCGGGTGCAGCTCAGCATGTGCATTCGACTCTGCTTTGCCGTAGTCCATCTTCTGCTGACGTGCTTCGATCGTGTCCAACTCATATCCCGTGCGGGCAAACCCGCTCGTCAAAGGAGCCGATACCTTGGGCTGGTAGTCATACGCCAGCTTCTGATCGGATTGGGCTGCTGGTGCGACCGGCAGACCCTTTTGGGCGATCAACTCCATCGCCCGGTCGATCGGGATGCGAATCCCCGGCTGACCATCGACGCTGCTGTAATGATCGAGCAGCAGGTCCTCCTTCGCGTGGAGATCGGCCGTGTCCTGGTTGCCGTCGTCCATCTGCAACCGCGGGGAGGGGAAGGTCTGGCTCATCATGCCGAGCTCCTGCTGCTCCATCGCCGCGTTGCTCTTCAGGTCTTCACGCTTGTGTCCGGGGATTTCGGGGCTTCCGCCCGCGTTGGTCGCGTGCATCTGCCACTTGTTCGGGGGGCCATCGCTCTTGTTGAGCTGCTCGTTGATGACGCGGCCCATGAGAAAGCAAAAGACGAAGAAGATCAGCACGAAACCGAAGAGGCCGCCGAGAAATACGACCACACCGCTGACGTTGACGTCCGTCGTCTCGTAGCCGAGCTTCGCGCTCTCCGCGCCAGGCGAAGGATAGTCGACGATGTCGCCTTTCGGCGCGGTGTAATCCGGTTTCTTGGGATCAGTGGGCATGTTCGGGCTCCAGCATCTCCTCGAGGTGAGGATCGTTAATGTTGACCAGCGGACGGCGCATCAGCTCCGTGAAGTACCAGGCAGCCCATGCAGCCATGACCGAAAGCGGTACGGTCAGATAAGCGAAGATGCCCCAGTTTCCGGCGATATGCAGGTTGCCGGCAGCGTTCTTGAAGTTCGGCTCGATCAGCCAGAACATATCGACGCAGCGGGCGAAGATCATAAACATCGTCAAGGCAGCGAGGCGTTTCTTATCTCGCTTCAGGTTGCGCGAGAGCAGCAGGCAGAACGGAATGACCCAATGGCAGACGAAGTCGAGCGTGCAGATCCACCACCAGCCGCCGCGAATGCGGGCCAGGTACCAGGGGATTTCGTCCGGGACATTGCCCGACCAGATGATCAGGAACTCGGCGAAGCTCAGGTAGATATTGAGCATGACGAACGCAAAGGCGAACTTGCCAAGATCGTGCTGCTCGGTCGTGCGCAGCAGGGTCTTCATCGGTTCAACCTTTGACAGCTTGATGACCGTCAGAATGCCAACCGCCAATACGGCGAAGCCTTGTCCGACCAGGAACTGCAAACCCCAGATCGACGAGTACCAGGTGACGTCGAGCGACATGATCCAAAGCAGAGCCGCATCCGTCAGACAGACGACATAGATGAAGATGCCAGGTCCCGAAAGATTCTCAAACTTCACGCGCCAGCGGTCGTAGCTCGCCAGCGTGCCACGTGCCGGATCAGCATCGCGCTCGAGCGACCACTTGTTCAGGATCGTCGCGAACAGGATGAGGATGCTGAACACCGCAACCGTCTGAATCGCCGCGCTGACCGGATTGAACATCGCGTGCTTGGAGATGTCGGTGAGCGCCTGCTCCTTGGTGATGATCCCCGCATGCATCGCATCCAGCTCGTTCTGGATGGTGGGATACTTCGCCCATTGATACAGGTGCTTGGCGAAGATGCCAATCGGGATAAACATGAGCGAGACCAGCCACAGGGTACGGCTCATCGCTTCGAGCGGACGCCGCAGGAGCATGCCCCACTTACCGCCAGAGACATATTGCAGCATCAGCATGACCAAGCCGCCGCCCGCGAAGCTGAAGCAGATCATGAAGCCCAGCAGGTATGCCCGCAGAATGTGACCCGCGCCGCCCGGCGAAAGCAGGAAGATCAACGAGGCTAGACCCGCGACGACGAAGACGATGAGCGCCTGCATGCGCCACTTGGTCAGAATCTCGGGCGAGCCCAACGTCGCCGGCAGCGTCTTCGGGCCGTGGTGATGATCGTCGTGTTGTTCGTGTACAGAAGTCATTCGTTTCAAGCCTTCAGGAAGATCTATAGTCCAGTTGCGTCACGCCTGCTTGCTATTACTGGTGGCTGTTTCGTACGCCATTCGGGTCGTTCGCGTCATACGCCGGCAGCGGGTAACCGGTGCTGGTCTGGCTCTTATGCGAAAGCGCCAGCCCCGGCTTACCGGTCTGGGCAGCGGCCTTGCCAATCTGATCGGTCGGCAGCACATAGTTGTCGTGCGTCGGCGTTCCTTCAACAGCCGTCGGAGGAAGTCCCCATTCAGCCGCGAAGTTTTGATCTTCAAACCCGGCGTCCTTGGTAATTTCCTGCAGCGGACGCACACTCTGGCCGGCGGCTACATCGGAACGCTGCGCGTTCTGGCTAAGCTGCAACGCCTTGATGTAAGCCACGATGGCCCAGCGATCTTCTGGCGTTACCTGCGCCGAGTAGTCCGGCATCGCGCCATACCCGTTTGAGATCACATTGAAGAAATGTCCCAGCGGAGCGGCCTCAAGCCGAGCCGTGTGGAAGTTGCCCGCGTGTGCATAGCCTCGCTGAACGATCATGCCGGCACCGTTGCCCACTCGCGAGTGACACGGCGTGCAGTAGATGTTGTAGCGCTCCTGCCCGCGAGCCAGCACATCCATCGTCACCGGGTAGGGCATCGCGTCGCCTTCCTTGCCGTCCATCAGGCCGGTATAGAAGTAGCTGCCACGATCAAGCTGTCCGCGCGCAACCGTGTTCTCCACCTGCGGGCGCGCCGAGCGGCCATCCGCGAAGAACGTCGTGCCGCGCTGCGGAATAAACTTCGGCTGGTTATGCATGTCCTGGCGGCAGCCGGCCAGCAACATGGAGCTACCCAACGACATCCCCAGAACGAGTTTGGAAGTCTTCGACATCGCGCCTTCTCTTCCCTCTTCCCTCTTCGCTGTACCCTGCACCATCAATGTTCTACCTCCACCACGGAGACCGCGGGGAACTGCTCGAGGAACGCGCGGGTATCGCCGAGCGAGAACTTCGGATCGAACGCCTCGATGCAGAGGAAAAATTTGTCAGTCGTCGCGCCGTTGCGAAAGTTCGGCGCGTTGAAGACCGGGTGATACGTCTGCGGCAGACCATTCAACGCCATCATGCCGAACGCAGCCGAAAGACCCGCGAACAAAATCGTCCACTCGTAGGCCGGAATGATGAATGCGGGCCAGCTGAAGAGCGGACGACCTGCGATATTCAGCGGATAGCCATAGACGTTGATCCAGGTCTCCATCAGGAACGCGGTCGTGACTCCCATCAACCCGCCCAGCAGGCAGACCATGGGCACACGCGTCTCGTGGAAACGCAGGGCCTCCGCAGCTTCCTCCACGGGATAAGGGGTGTAGCACTCCATCCGGCGATAGCCCGCTTCATAGGCCTTTTCGGTCGCGTGTACCAGCTCCGACGGCGTATTGAACTCAGCGAGAAATCCGTAAACTCCCTCACGTGGCGGCATTAGCTGGCCTCCTGGCTGACGACTTCCGCGTCCTTGGTGCCGTGATTCACCTTCGTCTGCGGCAGCATCATGCGGATCTCGGACATCGGGATCATCGGCAGGAAGCGGACAAACAGGAAGAACAGCGTCGTAAACAAGCCCATCGTTCCGACATAGATCATGTAGTCCCACTTGGTCGCGCGGAAGGTTCCCCAGCTCGACGGCAGGTAGTCGCGGTAGAGGCTGGTCACGACGATGACGAAGCGTTCAAACCACATCCCCGTATTCACGATCAGCGAGAGAATGAACAGGAACGTGACGTTCACCCGCAACTTGCGGGACCACAACGTCGTCAGCGGAATCGCGATGTTCGTCAGGATGAGGATCCAGTAGGCCCAGCCCATCGGCCCGAACATGCGGTTCCACATCATGAAGAACTCCCAGTGACTCGCCGAGTACCAGCTCATGAAGACTTCCATGCCATACCCGTAGGCCACAATGGAACCGGTGGCGAGCATCACCTTCGCCATGTTGTCCAGGTGACGCAGCGTCACAAGGTCTTCCATGTGGTAAAACTTGCGGATCGGGATGGCCAGCGTCAACACCATGGCGAACCCCGAGTAGACAGCGCCTGCCACGAAGTAAGGCGGGAAGATCGTCGTATGCCAGCCGGCGAGCGAGGCCACCGCGAAGTCGAAACTGATGACCGTGTGGACCGAGAGCACCAGCGGAGTCGAAAGGCCCGCGAGCAGCAGGGAAGCCGACTCGTAGCGAATCCAGTGGCGGGTCGAACCGCGCCAGCCAAGCGACAGAATTCCGTAGACATACTTCGCCAGCGGCAGCGTCGCGCGATCGCGCAGCGTGCCGAAGTCGGGAATCATTCCCACGTACCAGAAGACTACCGAGATCGTCGCGTACGTTGAAACCGCGAAGACGTCCCACGCCAGCGGCGACCGGAACTGCGGCCACACGTTCATCGTGTTCGGGTACGGAAGCAACCAGTATGCAAGCCACGGACGCCCAACGTGAATCAGCGGGAACGTTCCGGCGCAGACGACAGCGAAGATGGTCATCGCCTCGGCGAACCGGTTGATCGAGTTACGCCAGGTCTGCTTGAACAGCAGCAGAATCGCCGAGATCAGCGTGCCCGCGTGGCCGATACCGATCCACCAGACAAAGTTGATGATGGCGAAGCCCCAGGCACCGGGAATCGTCACACCCCAGATGCCGACGCCCTTAAGGAACAGCCACGTGATGCCGATGACGACACCCAGCGCCACCAGGCCGCCGATCTGCAGGCCGAAGAACCAGCCGAGCGGCGTGTTCGACGTCAGCACGATGCCCGAGATCTTCTGGGTCACCGACTTGAAGCTATGTCCCGGCGCGATGACGGCGTACTCGCCCGTAATCGGGTCGATCATCGGATCGAGTTTTGGGTTAGGAAGCGGTTTGGTCGCCATTTATGCCAGCTCCGGATTCGGGTTGATGACGCCTGCCGTGTAAGTCGTTCGCGGGCGGAAGTTCAGATCGGCCAGCACCGGGTAGTCGCGTTCCTGCGCTTTGCGCTTGGCTACCTTGCTGTTCGGATCATTCATGTTGCCGAAGGAGATCGCTTCCGTCGGGCAGGATTGCTGGCACGCCGTGACGATATCGCCATCCTGGATCGGACGGTTGTCCTTATCGGCGTCGATCTTGGCGGCTTCGATCCGCTGAATGCAGTACGAGCACTTCTCCATCACGCCGCGTGAACGAACCGTGACATCCGGGTTGCGCATGAACTTCAAGCTCTCCGTGTCGTAGTCCGAGTACAGCAGGAAGTTGAAACGGCGCACCTTGTACGGGCAGTTATTCGAGCAGTAACGCGTCCCGACGCAGCGGTTATAAACCATCGTGTTGATACCTTCAGGCGTATGCACCGTTGCGCCGACCGGGCAAACCTGCTCGCAGCCCGCGTTCTCGCAGTGCTGGCAAGCCATCGGCTGGAAGTGGGCTTTGGGCGCGTGCAGATCGCCTTCGAAATAAGTGTCGATCCGCAGCCACTGCATATTGCGGCCGACCTTCACCTGCTCACGTCCAACGACCGCGATGTTGTTTTCGGCATAGCAGGCCACGATGCAGGCGTTGCAGCCGACGCAGCTGTTGAGGTCGATCGCCATGCCCCACTTGTTCTGGATGCCCTGCTCCTGCTGCCCCTGGTGGTCATACTTCCAGGCCCAGCCGAACATGCTGTCGTCCTTACCCGGCGTCTCGCCTTCAGGGCTGTACCCAACCTTGTCGATCAGCGTCTCTTTCGAGCCTTCATGCGCAAAGTCCGGTGTCGCCTTCGCTTCGGTCACGGTCGCATAGCGGATGATGCCCCGCTCCTGCGCTTCGTGCCCGGGCAGCGAGTACTCACCCTTGGTATCGTCGAGCTTATGCTGCAGATCGTGCTGCGCATACATGCCACGGTGCTCGATCGAGTGGACCTTGGTCACGCACAGGTCATACGTGCCCTTGCCTCGTGTAACCTTCAGGCCTTGCGCAATCGTTGGAGCATCGCTCGTCCGCAGCGTGTACGCATTGAAGCCGACCCCTGAACCGACGCGGCCCGCTTCGCTGCGGCCATGGCCCAGGTACACGGTGACGACATCGTTCGGATGGCCCGGAACCCCAAGCACCGGCGCAATGACCTTCCGACCATTCAGCTCGAGCTCGATCGCCTCATTCTCAGCGATCCCGAGCTTGCCGAGCGTATCGAGGCTCATCAGCGCCGCGTTGTCCCAGCTCATGCTGGTGACCTGCTTCGGCAACTCCTGGAGCCAGCCATTATTGGCGAAGCGCCCGTCAAAGATCGACGGATCGGACTTGAAGTTGATCTCGATGCCACCGCTCGCAGCCATCGGAGCCGCGGCCGCAACCGAGCCGCCCGAAGCACCGCCAGCCTTCGGCGAGAAGGCCGTGTCGGCAACCCAGCCATCATGCAGCGCCTTACGGAAGCCCTTGTCAAAGTCGCCCTTGATGTAGGTCTTCGCATTCGCATACACCGCGTCGTAGGCCGAGTTCTGCGGATTGTCGAGCAATCCTTGAAACACATCGTGTGCCGACTTGCCGCCGTATAGCGGTTCAATCATTGGCTGCAGAATCGTGATCGTGCCGTCATACGCCCGCGCATCCGACCACGACTCGAGGTAATGAGCCTTGTTGATGTGCCAGGTCGAGATCACGCCGGTCTCGTCGATTGCATTCCCAAGATGCGCCGTCACCGGAACCTTGTCGAACGCAGCCTGAAACTCGAGGTCTGCGGGAGCCGTGTAGATCGGGTTCACCCCAAGCATCACCAGCCACTGCACCTTGCCCGCGTTGATGTCATCGACCAGCGACTTGAGGTCCGCAAGCTGCTCGCTCGGCAGCGGGTTCACCGTCTCGGTGTAGACAACGGTCTTGCCTACCGCGCCCAGGCTCTGGTTGAGCTTGTATGCTGCTGCGTGAACGCCAGCCGAAGCCTGCTCGCCCGGAATTACAACGACCTTGCCGCCGGCAGCCTTCAGATCGCTCGAGAGGTGCGTCAGGAAATCAGCCGCTTCTGGATTCGAGAAGCTTCCGCCGCCGCCATTCGCCAGCGCATTCGCAAAGCCTTCCAGCTCGCTCGGCTTCAGCGCCAACCGATGCTCGGCCTTGAAGCCCGTCACCGTCGGCATGCTCTCGACAACATACAGCCGATTCATCGGCTTATCAGCCTCTTCGGCGTTGAAGCGATGCCGCTCCGCATAAGCCGCGGCCATGGGCAGGAAGCCCGGATGACCGATGCCACCGAGGAAATCCGCACCCAGCGAGACGATGACATCCGCCTCTTCCAGCTTGTATTGCGCATCGGTATAGCTGCCAAACGAGGCCTTCGACGCAGCCCGCGAGCTATCCTGATTCACCGGCTCCCACTGCACCAGCTTGGCGCCCGGGTAAGCCTTCTGCACCGCCTGCCACTGAGCCGCCAGGGTCGGCGAAGTAATCGTCTCTGAGAGGAAGTAAACGCCCTGCCCGGCATTCGCCTTGGCGGCCGCCGTCAACTGCGTTTGAAACACGCCGAACTCGCCGGTCGCGCCTTTAAACTTCACCTCGTGCGAACGGTCCGGATCGTAAAGATCCAGCAGCGTCGCCTGGGTCATCGCATCGGACTTCCCCTTCGAGACCGGGTGATCCGGATTGCCCTCGAGCTTGATGGGACGGAACGCATCCGACTTGACCAGCACCGGAATCGCACCGGTCGGGAACGGGTGAGCCGTCGCAAAGTACATGGGCCGCCCGAGAACCAGGTCCTCCGGCTGCTTTACGTACGGATAGATCGGTTCGTCCGGCTGCTTCGTACAACCGGCAAGCCCGGCCAGAGCCAGCGAAGCGCCCATCACCTTCAGGAAGCCGCGCCGCGAAACCGCATCCACCATCTCGCCGGCACCGAAGATCGACCCTGCCTGCCGCGGAAACTCTTCGGCCATCAGTTCGTTGAACTCTTTGGTCGCGGAAAGCTCGTCCAGATTCTTCCAGAAGCGGCGCCCGGTCTGCCCATCCAGCTTCGCCCGGACAGCCTCCAGCGTCATCTTCTCAATCGGCGCGGGTCCGATGGAGGTCACCACCTGCGCCTTTCCTGCCTCAAACTTCTCGTTGATCGCCATAGTCTCCAGCGTCTTTTTGATCTCGCTCATCGGTGGCATACCTCGCAGCTCGAGAGCTCGTTCGCGGTGCGGATGTGGTACTGGCTCGTCAGGTACTTGCCCAGGTCCGTCTGGCTCGTGAACTTCCGGTAGCTCGCAGCGGGCAGCGGAACGAACTCGGCAGGAGGAACACCCGTAGCCGAAACATCCGGACTCGTCGCATGAGGGTCCGAAGGTGCGCCGCTTCCAGCCGAGGCACGGCCCATGCTGCGCGGGTGAAGATCGACCGTCTGCAGCATCGCCACCTGAGGATTATCCGCATCCGGATCCTTCGTCGTACAGCTTACGGCCTGCGCCGTCGGGGTACGCTGTCCGTCCACATAGCCGCCGTTGGCGCTCGCGTTCTTTGCCGTCTCGGCACACCACACCGGGCTGTTCCCCGAGGCTCCGGCCCACGCCATGTTGTAGATCTCGCTCGTCGGCCGCAAGTTCACCGCCGGATTGCGATGGCAGTTCAGGCACCACTCCATCTGCAGCGAATTTTCCTGGTACATCAGCGGCATCTCGTCGACGCGGCCGTGACAGCTCGCGCAGCCGATGCCCTTGTTCACGTGAATCTCATGATTGAAGTACACATAGTCCGGAAGGTCATGGATCTTGATCCAGTTGATCGACTCTCCCGTCGCCCAGCTCGCACGAACCGGCTCCAGAAGCTGCGCGTTCGTCCAGATCTGCGCGTGGCAGTTGATACACGTCTTGGTCGGCGGAATGCCGGCATAGCTCGACTTCTCAACCGAGGTATGACAGTACTGGCACTGGAGACCGAGACCTTCAACGTGGTGCTTGTGGCTGAACGGCACCGGCTGATCGGCGCGCTGCCCCTGCCGCGTCACCCAGGGCGAACGCTGCAGCGAATTCAGCCCAACGCCGAGCGCGATGACAATAAGACCCGTGAGCACCAGGCTCGCGCGGCCCAACGCGTTCGAACTACGGTCAAAAACTTGCGCCATGAGTAACTTCCTGCTTCCTCTGCGTCAAATCCTCAACCCGCACGAGCGGATTGAGCCGTTCCAATTTCGTAAGGTCTCCGGCGCCAACACCAACCGGAGCACAAAGCCCGCAATGAAGACTGGGGGAGTCCCGGCAATCACAACGCCCGTGGATATCCAGTCCTTAGAGCTTCAAATATAGCAGCCGAAATTCCTTCCCTTGATGATGTCACCCACCCTCCTTTGGTTTTTTTCAATCCCACATTCGATTATCGGAAGCCGTTCCATCACCACGCACTACATCTCGTGCATTCGACAAGTAACACCACACGTCCATGTGGAATTTGTCTCATAAACAAGCCCAAAATGGTCCGAGTTTCCCCGATCCGAATACCGTCCGCATGTCTCTTCATTTACCCTCGTCCTCACCATGCCAAGACCTACCAGGCGAGCGCGCACGCCACCCTACGACACCGAGCTCGCCGTGCGCGAACTCGCGCAGCGCGACCGCAAACTCGGCCGCCTGATGCAACAAGCCGGACCGTTCACGCTCAAACTCGCCAGCTCCCTGTCGCCCTTTGAAGCGCTACTTGAATCCATCATCTACCAGCAACTCCACGGCAAAGCCGCCGCTGCGATCCACGCCCGGCTGCTCGCCAGCTTTGCCGGACCCGTACCTCCCAACGCCCTCTCGCCAAACGCCCCGCACCCCACCGCCGAACACCTGCTCGCCGCGCCCAACGAGCAGCTTCGCGCCGCCGGCCTCTCGCACAACAAGTCCCTCGCCATCCGCGACCTCGCTGCCAAGACCCTCGACGGCACAGTACCGTCGCTCGCCCGCATCCGTCGCATGCCCGATGAAGCCATCGTGGCGCACCTCACTCAAGTGAGAGGCGTTGGAAGATGGACCGTCGAAATGTTTCTGATGTTCCGGCTCGGTCGCCCCGATATCCTGCCGGTCTCCGACTACGGCGTGCGCAAAGGCTTCGCCCTCACCTTCGGCAAGCTTAAGCCGGACGACAAAGTCACCCCCGCCGACCTCCCCAAACCCGCCGAGATGGAAAAGCGCGCAAAAAAGTGGCACCCCTGGTGCTCCGTCGCAAGCTGGTACATGTGGCGCGCCTGTGACCTTCCGAAGAAGCCTTAAAGCCATGCGAAAGCGTCCAAAACGCCACAACGAGATCGCCGCTCTCAGCGAAGGCGCAGTTGTTCTTAGCTTCTCCAGTGCAGCTCGACCGGTTCTTGCAGCGGATGACCCCCAGCCCCGCTCATTCGCGCCTGCTTGAGCGCGAAGTACCATTTCGCCGGTTTGTCCGCATCGTCGATCAGCATCAGCGCCGGATGAAACCGCAACCCTCGAGCCTGCTCGATCATCGTCTCCTGATCCTGCCGGACGAAGCGCGCCCCGAAGAAGGTCGCAATCGTGGTCACCAGAGGCACATGGTAGAAGACGTTCCACGCCGCAATCACGTCGATCCGGCACGTTGAAGGCGTGACCGGGGTCACGGTCGTCAAGCTCGAAAACCACTTCGCCCCCGCACGGATCGTCTCGTACCGCCGGTTTGGCAGGACAAAGTCGATCGTCGTCGTGATGGGCTCGCCGTAGACGCCGAGCAGCTTATAGGGCGCCGAGTTAGCCGAAGGCGCGTGGGACGACATGCGAAACCCATCCGGAATCGGCTCGAAGTGCTTCGTCTTCTCGTGAATCGACGCCTTCGACCGCCACCACCACGCCTGATGCACAAACGGCCCATGCGCCGGGTCCATCAAGCCGATTATGCCGTGATCGACATTGCACGGCAGGTCCGCCGTGAGGTGCGCGGTCCGGTACTTGGCCGAGAACTTTGGCAGCTCCGGCACCGCGGGGAGCGCGGACTTAACCCGGCCCGCACCCGCCTCCGGAAGGTAGACCCACGCCCACCCATCCCGTTCTTCGCACGGATAGCTCGTCGCGTAGATCTTCGTCGGCTCCAGAATGTCGAAGCTGGTCAGCGAAGGAATCTCCGTGCATTGCCCCGAACACGGCTCGAACTTCCACCCGTGGTACTTGCACTGCACCTGCTGCCCGTCAAACCACCCCGCCGACAATGGAATCCCCCGGTGCGGGCAAAGATCCTTCATCGCAAAGATCGACCCATCGTTCTTCCGCCCCAGCAGCAGCGGCACACCCAGCAGCAGGGTTGTCGAGGTCTTGCCCTTGCGCAGCGTCTCGACCCGGGCAGCCGGATACCACTCGCCGAAGAGCAACTCCGCCGCCGGACCCGGTATGTTGGGGACATCCACCCGCCCATCATAACGGCTGGGCCCGCACGGCCTCCATTTACCCTTGTTCCCATGACGTGGACTGCGAAGGGCCAAAATCGCCTCATCCTGCTCGTCCTGTGGGTCGTCTTCTATTCCTCCTTCACGCTCTTCATCCCGCCTCTGCTCGACGATGCCGACTCAGTCCACGCCGAAGTCGCACGCGAGATGATCCTCCGCCACGACTACGTCACCCTGTACGCAAACGGCATCCGCTACCTCGAAAAGGCACCCCTCTACTACTGGTCGATGGCCGCCAGCTTCAACCTCTTCGGCGTCTCAGCCGCGTCCTCGCGCGTACCCCTCACCCTCAGCGTCTTGATTCTGGCTCTCCTGCTTGAAAGCTTTGCCCGCCGCGCTTTCAGCTCCTCGCGCGCCGGTCTCTATGCCGGACTGATCACCCTTTCCAGCTTCGGCATCTTCATCTTCTCCCGCATCAACATCCCCGACGTGATGGTCTGCGTGTGGCTCACGCTGGCTCTGTACGCTTTCTGGCGATTCTCCGAGGAGCCGGGTCCTTCACAGAAGCTGTGCTGGCTGTTCGCTGTCGCGTGCGCGCTGAACGTCCTCACCAAGGGACTCATCGGGATCGTTTTTCCGGTCGGGATCGTCCTGTTTTATCTCCTGAGCACACGACCTCTGCGAGAGGTCTTCGCCAGGCTGGGAGAGTTCTATCCAAGCTCGAGTCTGGCCATCTTCGTGGCAATTACGGTGCCGTGGCACATGCTGGCCGCCGCCGCCAACCCGACCCAGGGACATCCCGGTGGCCTGACCTACACCCACGGCCACTTCTCGGTGCCGTTACCCACGGACGGGAACATCCATGGATGGGCCTGGTTCTACTTCGTCAACGAGCAGGTCCTGCGGTACCTCAACCTACGCGTTCCCCGCGACTACGACACGGTCCCCCTCTGGCTCTTTCTCGGGCTCATCTTCATCTGGCTGATGCCCTGGTCCATCTTCCTGCCGTCAGCCCTTGCCCGCGCCTTCCCCGTTCGTTCCGCCGACTTCCGCGCCCGTCTCCACTTTCGCGCGCTCAATCCCGACGAACGTACGAATCTGCTTCTCCTCCTTTGGACCGTAATCCCCCTGGCGTTCTTCTCGCTCTCCACTCGGCAGGAATACTACGTCCTCCCATCGCTGCCGCCGATGATCCTCCTCATCGCCCGCTCCCGACAGCTTCGCTCTGAAGCTACAAAGCCCAGCCGCGACGTGGCCTCCTACCTCTTGCTTGCAGCCGGTCTGATCGCCGGTGCAGCAAGCATCTTCTTTCTCATTCACGCCCACCCCCCGGCCCCCAACACCGACCTCTCGACCTTGCTCCAGCAAAACCCCGGCGACTACGCCATGTCCTTCGGTCACTTCCTCGACCTCAACGCCCGTTCGCTCGGCATGTTCCGCATCTGCCTCTGGCTGGTGTTGCTCTCCGTCACCGGCGGCACACTCGTCCACTTCGTGCTGAGCCGCCTCAACAAACGCCACGCCGCGACGCTCGCCCTCACCGCTGCCTCGTTTGTCCTTCTCTTCGCCTCGTGGAAGGCCCTGGTCATCTTCTCCCCCACCCTTACCTCGGCGCAGCTCGCGCAGGCCATCGCCCCCCAGCTTCACCCCGAAGACCTTATCGTCCTCCACGGCGAATACGAGGCCGGCAGCACCCTCGGCTTCTACCTGCAACGAAACGACGTGCGCCTGGTCGAAGGCCGCAGCTCGAACCTCTGGTACGGATCTTTCTTCCCCGATGCCCCACCCATCTTCGAGACGCGCGACTCCATCGCCCGGAAATGGTCTGGATCACAGCGCATCTTCCTTTGGCAGGACCCGTCCGACCAGGAACGGCCGGCCCTCGCCTTACCCGCCCCCGTTTACGTCATCGTAAGTTCCGGCGGCAAGCAGATTCTCTCCAACCAACCCAGCCGTTGATCTTCCGTTGTGGTGCCTGCCTTACACTGGCAGCATCATGCCATGTCCCCCCGAAGAACTCCGCCACGTCCCCTTGTTCTCGCTCCTCGACGATGAAGAACTCGCGGTCCTCGCGACGCAGGTTGAGTTGAAGCGCTTTCGCGCGCGCGAGGCCATCTACAAGCTTGGCGAAGCCGGGGACCGAGCCTACATCCTGATGGAAGGAAGCGTCCAGATCACGACCGTGGACCAGGACCACCAGGAAGTAGAACTCTCAAAGCCCGGCCACGGAGATTTTTTTGGCTTCGCCTCCATGCTCGACGAGACGCCGCACCAGACCGCCGCCATGGCACTTGAAGATTCGCTTTGCCTCGAGATTGATCGCCACGACATCTCCGTGCTCCTCACCAAGCAGCCCATGGCCGGCCTCGACATGATGACCGTCATGGCCCGCCAGTTTCACTCCACGCAGGAGCTGATCCGCCTGCGAGCCGCCCGCAACCCCAACCAACTGATCGAAGAAGAAGAGACCATCGGTGAACGCATCGCCGACAAGGTCGCAAGCTTCGGCGGTTCGTGGACCTTCATCATCCTCTTCGCCGTCATCCTGCTCATCTACACCGCTGCGAATGAGATTCTTCGCGGCAAGGCATGGGATCCATACCCGTTCATCCTGCTCAACCTCTTCCTCTCCATGCTCGCAGCCATCCAGGCGCCGGTCATCATGATGAGTCAAAATCGCCAGGACAAAAAGGACCGCCTCCGCTCCGAGCTCGACTTCGACGTCAACGTTCGCGCTGAAAGCGAGATTCAGACCCTCTCGCGCAAGCTCTACCTGCTTCAGGAAAAAGTCGACGACGTCAGCAAGCAACTTCGCAAAGACTAGCCGGCATTTCCTTGAAGCCGCGAGATCCTGCCATCCTTCAGCCGGAACTCTTCCCCACGCCACACCACGGTATCGCCCGCGAAGCTCCACGCCCAGAACAACAGCCCGAAGCAGTCGCGCACCGGTAGCAGCCAAAGATCGCGCAGCACCTGGTCATCGCGCAGCAGACCAACCCCGATGGTCAGCGCCACCGTCACGCGCGCCAACAAAGCCATCATCAGCAGAGTCAAGCTCCACAAAGCGCCTCCGCTTGCGACGACGGTCATCAGGGCCCAGGGAATCGTATACGTGACACCCAGCCCGATATACCCCAGCTTGCGCGAGTCCCGCGTCGATCGCGCCCATCGCATCTGGTGGTCCCAGAAATCGCCTAACCCGTACGCCGGCACCGTCGTCTCGACCGTCTCGCCGCACAGCCGCACCAGATATCCTGCCTGCGAGATGCGTTTGCCAAGCTCGTAATCATCCGCGAGAAATTCAACCAGCGGCTCCAACCCGCCAGCCTTCGCGAGAGCGGTGCGCGAAAACGCCAGAGTCGATCCCATCCCAAACCGGATGCCGCCTTCGAGCTTCCGCGCCGTCAGCACTCCAGGTAAAAAATCGGTTGAAATCCCCAGCGCCTCGAGCTTCGCCCAGGCCGTCTTCTCGCGCCCGCCGGCGCCCGTCCTGCCAATGTACGGTGCGGTCACCATTCCAACGCTTGCCTCGCCAAAGTACCGCATCACGCCGGCAAGATAGTGCGGCGCCACGAAGATGTCGCTGTCGTTGATCACCACGTGTTCAAACGCCGAGTGCGGCAGCATCTGGACCAGGTTCGAGACCTTGCCGCTGGTCCCAAGTCGCTCCCGACACTCCACCAACTTGATCACCATTTCGGGAAATTCCCGTTGTAGCCGCTCAACTTCTTCAACCGCCGGGTCGTCGAGCCGATGCACCCCAAAGATCAACTCAAACGGCGCTCCATAATCCTGGCGGCAATGGCTTTGCAGCCCTGCGTACATGCGCGGATCGATTCCCTTCAGCGGCTTGAGGACGGACACCCCCGCGGCAAACGGTGCAGCCGCGCGAGCCCGCTGGACAGCACGAACGTAGTCGCGCGCACCCCAGAGCGCCAACAGCATGTAGGCGATTCCGGCCACAGTCACCATCGCGGTAACCGCTTCGATTCCTGTCCCCATAACTCAGTCTACCGAACTGATGGACGGTCACCGCTTACTCGTAACGCAAAGCCTCAATCGGATTCAGGCTCGCCGCCTTGAACGCCGGATAGATCCCAAAGATCAGCCCGATCGCGACCGAGCAGCCAAACGCAATGGAGATCCACATCACAGATACCTGTGAAGGCACCGGGGAGTAGCTCAAGCCGAAGCCGATCAGGCTCCCCAGTAACACTCCCACCACACCGCCAATCGCGCACAGTGTCACCGCCTCGAGCGTGAACTGCCCGAGGATCGTAATTCGCGTTGCGCCGATCGCCTTGCGAATGCCAATCTCCCGCGTTCGCTCTGTCACGCTCACCAGCATGATGTTCATCACGCCGACCCCGCCCACCATCAGCGCCACACTCGAAAGCCCAAAGAGCAGCAGGAACAGCCCCTCGGTAATGGAGTTCCAAAGCCGCGTCAGCGAATCCGTCCCGAAGACGGCAAAGTTATCCGGAGCAGCGTTCGCCACCTTGCGCCGCCGGCGCAGCAGCTCGGTCACTTCATCCTGAACCAGCGGCAGGTTCTTCGCGTCGTCGTACTTCAGCGTGATCCAGTAATCCAGTTGCTCCGGGTGAAGCTTATGAAAGGTCGTGATCGGAAAGTAAGCCTTGTTGTCTTCCTGATTCTTGCCCCCGCCAAACGCCTGCTTCTTCTTATCCAGCACGCCGATCACGGTGAACGTCATGCCGCCCACCACCACCTCTTTACCTACCGCCTGCTCCACGCCAAACAGGTCATCCGCCGTGTCGTACCCCAGCACGGTCACGTCGGCTGCTCGGTCCTCGTCGCCGCCGTTGAAGTAACGTCCCTCTACCAGGGTCAGGGTGCTCACATCGGGAGCGGACGGTGTATCACCCTCGAGCTCCGTATTCTGCATCTTGCGGCCGTTCCCCTGGATCGCCGTGCTGCCAATTCCGCCAGGACCGGCGCTGCGGTCCACATATTGCAGCACCGGCGAAACTGCCACCACATGCGGCAACTCTGCGAGCGCGATCGCGTCTTCATACGTCATCTGCTTGCGCGTCAGCATCTCGGTCGTTGGCCGGCCGGTGAAGACCGGGAAACGGAAGACGAAGAGCACGTTCGACCCGAGCGACTCAACCAGCGCCGAGACATTGCTGTTCAGCCCATTCACAACCGACGAGATCACAATCACCGTCATCACGCCGATGACGATGCCGAGGATGGTCAGGCCGCTCCGCAGCTTGTTCGCCTTCAGCGTGTCGATCGCCATCTTGACGGTCTCTTTGGAATCATTCATCGCCATCGGTTGCTCCCTCGCTCTCTCTTAGTCTGCGCGCAATGCGACGATCGGGTCGAGATCCGCCGCTTTCCGGGCCGGATACACCCCGAAGAACAATCCCGTGGCAGTAGCCATTACCAGCCCGGCTAGAACACTCCAGAGGGCGACGGTTGAAGGAAATCCCGCGTAGTACGTGACAATCTCCGCGACCAGGATGCCGCCGGCCACGCCGAAGGCTCCGCCAACCAGCGACATCATTCCGGATTCAATCAAAAACTGCAGCAGGATGTCCTGCCGCCGCGCACCGAGCGCCTTCCGAATGCCGATCTCACGAGTACGTTCGGTCACGCTCACCAGCATGATGTTCATGATCACGATGCCGCCAACCACCAGCGAGATCAGCGCAATCGCTCCCGCAACCGCGCCAAACGAGTTGGTCAGTTGGCTGGCGAAACCTACGAGCGTGTTGTTGGTATCGAGCTCGAAGTCGTTCGGGGTGCCGGGAAGATCGTGGCGCTGGGCGCGCATCAGCACTCGCACCTCATCGGCAGCCGCTTCAAGCGGGGCACCCGCGGAGCCGGCCTTGACATAAATCGTGACGGACTTCTGCGTTCCGTAATCCTTCTGGTAGGCCGTCAACGGAACGCCGATAAAGTTATCCTGCGACTGCCCAAACGTGCTGCCCTGCTTTTCCACGATGCCGACGACCGTATACGGCGTCCCATCAGCCCGCAGCTCCTGCCCGATCGGGTCGACACCCGGAAAAAGGTTTTCCTGCACGTCCGTGCCGATCAGCGCAACGTGCGAGCCATGGTCTTCGTCAGTGGCGGTCAGGTCGCGACCAGCGGTGATATTCAGGTTCTGGAGCGACGGCATCTGCCATGTGTAGCCGCGAATCTGTGCGTCCGTAATCGCTGCCGTGCCGCGTACGAGCTTGCCGGTCGTCGCCTGCTGAGCTCCCATGCCTTCACATTTTTTGCAGTTTTCTTCAATGTATTTGTAGTCATCGAAGAGGACATTCTTGCGCTTCTGAAAGCGGACGTAGTCGTCCACGTTCGTGATGATGCTCGGCATCTTCGTGACGGTGAAGACGTCCGCGCCATAGCTTGAAAACTTCGTAATGACGAAGTTGTTCGCGCCGTTGACCAGCGTCACGACGGCAATCACACTGGCGACCCCGATCACCACGCCAAGCAGCGTCAGCACGGTGCGGAGCTTGTTCGCCCACAACGACTGCAATGCGAGCATCATCGCTTCTTTGAAGGCCATAAGTTTGGGCGTTCGTTCCTGTACCGTCCATGGTAACGCCTGGGCGCACGACGGCTTAGGGCTCTTTACGCAGCGTTTGCCGCGCTGGTTCCGTCAAAGCCGGCGGCATGGGCTAGACTTGAGAAGCAGGCGGCCGGGCGATCGCTGCTGACTGAGCCTCTTCGGGGGCGTTGGTCAGGGGAGGAAAGTCCGAACTCCGCAGGGCAGTGTGCCGGATAACGTCCGGGACCCAGGCGTCAAGGCCTGGGGACGGCCAGTGCAACAGAAAACAGACCGCCGACTCCATCAGGCGTCAGCCAGATGGAAGGTAAGGGTGAAACGGTGCGGTAAGAGCGCACCGGTTGCTGTGTAAACAGCAACGCATGGTAAACCCCACACGGAGCAAGACCAAATAGGCAGGGAGTTCGGCCGCCCCTCTTCAGGCGACCGGCGCGCATCGGCCCGATGCGCCCAGACGAAGAGACTCGAAAGAGCGTCGAAACCTGCGGGTAGGTTGCTGGAGCTCGTCAGCAATGACGAGCCTAGAGGAATGATCGCCTAAAACAGAATTCGGCTTACGGGCCGTCTGCACATAAGCCCGGCGCCGCGAAACGGCTCCGGGCTTACCAATTAAAACACTCAAATGCGTCCTGCACGGACGGCGGTCACTTCGTGACTTTCATAGGCTTCGCAAGCTCTCCCGTTGGTCGGCCCAGAGATTTGTCCTCATCCGTTTGGAAAGTCTCTTGCCATACATCCTCATGCTTCCACAGATTCGCGTCTCCAGCATCAGCAGCCCGAGGTTGGGACATGACGATTGGCACTGACGATTTGTACCAACAACGTATATACTTGGAAATGCTTCGGGAGGATAGGCGCAAAGAGAACTCTGTGTGAGGAAGCTGACTTCGATGCAATTCGATTGGGATACAAACAACATCGATCACATTGCTCTTCACGATGTCACAACCGATGAAGCAGAACAGGTAATCGAGAACAAACCTTTGGATGCAGGAGTCGTATTCCGCAACGCTGAACCGCGCACGCTCCATCTGGGCGAGACCGACACAGGCCGAGTCTTACTGGTCGTCATCACTGAGCGTAATGAAATGTTCCGTGTCGTCACCGCGCGACCAGCCAACAGGAAAGAACGCACGTTCTACTCGAATCACAAGGCAACAATCAATGACAAAGACTCTACAGAATCCTGACTTCAAGAACGAAGCCGAAGAAGCGGCATGGTGGGACAGCCACCCGGATGAAACGCTCGCCATCTTCGAGCAGGCAGCAAAAAACGGCACGCTGGGCAGAGGCACCCTCGCTAAGCGCAGGGAAACAGCCGCAACATCCATTCGTCTCGACAAAGCCGATATCGAGCTGGCGAAGTCTCTCGCCGAAAAGCGCGGGCTTCGGTATCAAACCTATTTGAAGATGATCATTCACCAGCAACTCGCCAAAGAAGCGAGCAGCTAAGCCTGAGATTCCCCTACTCAAATGCGTCCTGCGCGGACGGCGGTCATTTCGTGACTGTCAATAACTTCGGATAAACCTCCCGTTGGTCGGCAGAAACCCCATCCCGACCAACGGGAGGACCCGCGGAGCCCAAGGAAAGTCACGAAGTGACCGCTCCGCGCGCAGCGGGTACCATAAGTCTCATGCCGATAGACCTAACCGCCACGGTCGCCGCCGCCGACCCTGAGATCGCCGCGCAGCTCAACAACGAAGTCTTGCGCCAGCACGAAGGCCTCGAGATGATCGCCTCCGAGAACTTCGTCAGCCGCGCCGTCCTCGAAGCCGCGGGCTCCGTCTTCACCAACAAATACGCCGAAGGCTACCCCGGCAAGCGCTACTACGGCGGCTGCGAATACGCCGACGTCGTCGAAAATCTGGCACGCGACCGCGCCAAACGCCTCTTCGGCGCCGACCACGTCAACGTCCAGCCGCACGCCGGTTCCCAGGCCAACGCCGCCGCTTTCATGACGCTGCTCACCCCCGGCGACACCATCCTCGGCCTCGACCTCGCCCACGGTGGCCACCTCACCCACGGCCACAAGCTCAACTTCTCCGGCAAGCTCTACAAGGTCGCCGGCTACCAGGTCCGCAAGGACACCGAAACCATCGACTACGACGCGCTCGAAGAGCAGGCCGTCCGCGAGCAGCCCAAGATGATCATCGGCGGCGGCAGCGCCTACCCCCGCCAGTTCGACTTCCCGCGCATGCGCGCCATCGCCGACAAGGTCGGAGCCTACTTTCTCGTCGACATGGCCCACTTCGCGGGCTTGGTCGCTGGAGGAGTGCATCCTTCACCAGTGCCACACGCCCACGTCGTCACCACCACGACCCACAAGACCCTTCGCGGACCGAGAGCCGGCATGATCCTCTGCCAGCAGGAGTTCGCGGCCGGCATCGACCGCAGCGTCTTCCCCGGCCAGCAGGGCGGCCCGCTCATGCACGTCATCGCTGCTAAGGCCGTAGCCTTCCGCGAAGCCCTCGAACCCGAGTTCGCTGTCTATGCAGCCCAGATCGTCGCCAACGCCAAAACCCTCGCCGAAGAACTCGCCGCAAAAGGCTTTCGCATCATCTCCGGCGGCACCGACACTCACCTCATGCTCGTCGATGTCTTCCAGAAAGGCATCCTGGGTTCAGAAGCTGAACACGCTCTTGGCGAAGCAGGCATCACCGTGAACAAGAACGCCATCCCATACGACACCAACCCGCCCATGAAGCCGAGCGGCATTCGTATCGGCACCCCGGCCCTGACGACGCGCGGCATCAAAGAAGAGGAGATGAAGCGCATCGCTGCATGGATTTCGGACGCATTAGAGCACCGCAACGACCCCGTTGCACTCACCAGAATTCGTGCTGAAGTCGCGACCCTCGCCGAAGACTTCCCGCTTTACCAGTTCCTCCGCGCCTAGAACGAAGAACTTACGGTAGCTGTTCCAACAACTATGTTCCACGTGGAACAATCGGCACGACCCACAATTTCCCACGTGGAACACTTTGAGGCGGAGAAAAAATGGCAATCGCAGTGTTAGCCTGGCTCGTCGGCATTCCGCTTCTAGGCGGCCTCACCGGAATGCGCACCATGACGCCCATCGCGGTCCTCTGCTGGTTCGCGTACGACGGTCACCTTCCCGTCCATCATGACTGGGCTTTCTGGACGACCCGGCTGGTAACAGTCATCATCTTCACGGTTCTCGCGGTCGGAGAACTCATCGGCGACAAGCTCCCGAAGACTCCCAACCGCACGGCTCCAGGTCCACTCATCGCTCGCATCGTCTTCGGCGGCCTTGTCGGAGCGATCGCGGCCACAGGCCTGCACGGTTCCGCCATCGAGGGCATCCTGCTCGGAGCCATCTCGGCGGTTGCCGGAGCCTTTCTCGGCTTCCACATCCGCCAACATCTGGTCAAAGTAAACGGCTTTAACGACCTCTACGTCGCACTCGTCGAAGACATCCTGGTCATCTGCGGCTCAGTCCTCGCAATGGGCATCATCACCGGCTAGCGCACGCGAACCCTGTGAAAGTTACGAAGGGACCGCCGCCCGCGCAGAGCGCTTAAGGTGTCTGAAGGCAAGCCTCTTGAAGGCCCCATGGATGAAGCTCCCGAGATACCAGGCGTCAATGTATTTGTAGGGAGTTTCGCCGGTCGTATAGTGCCCGCACGGAAGCACCTTCGAGACATAATCGACGTTGAGCCCGTTGAAGTTTTTCAGGACGTCCAGCGAGAACTCTTCGAGGAACGTCAGGTCGTACCTGGCGTGGACGACAAGCGTCTGGCGCTCAGGGGCTGCGGCGAAGCGGTCCATATAGGCCATCGGACTGACCGCAAGCATGAGGTCGCGGACGTCGTTCTGGGTTAGCCCGGCCTGTTCGAAGGCCTCGCGAATATGGCGCGTGCTCTGGCCGGTCCAGACGACGTCGCCGAACCAGGTGGACGCGTGGTTGAAGGCGCAGACCTTGAGCCGCGTGTCGTGCGCGGCGGCGATGAAGGCATAACAGGACCCAAGGCTGGTGCCGAGGACGCCGAACTGCTCGTAGCCCTGGGTTTCAAGCCAGTCGAGGCAGGAGCGGATGTCGACGACGGCCTGGCGGCAGGCGGAGATCGTGCGGCCGATGTTCGACGAGACGGCGTAGTCGGAGCGCTCGAGTTCGGCGGGACGGCGGGTATCGTGGTAGGGCTTGGAGAGGCGCAGGCAGCTGATGCCGAAGCGGTTGAAGATCTCGCAGAGCGCGTTGTGGGAGAAGGCGTCGGCGTTCCATTGCGGCATGACGATCATGGCCTGGCGCGGCTTGCCGAGGCGGCGGAACTTCTCTTCCTGTTCGGCGCTGGCGGGGAACCAGCGTGCGTTGACCAGGTCGTTTTCCGGGTGCGGGGTGGCGACGGGCGAGGTGAAGCGAAGGAAGGGGACAGGCGTAAGCTCGCCGGCGGCAGCCTTGCGCTTCCACTCGGCGTCTTGCGCGAGGGTTTCTGGGCGAACGTTGGTGGGATAGAGCTGCGGGTGGAGAAGTTCGAGGCGGAAGTCGGTGGGGGTCCGGTAGCCGAAAAAGGCTTCAGAATGGGAGGCGATCTCCTGGTTTACGGCGACCATGGCGGCTCGGTGATTGAAGGCGGCGGGGTCCGAGTCGGGCGGGAGGAAGTCGGCGAGCCATTCGGCGCCCCATTCGAGCGGGCGGACGATCCGGTTGGTGTCGCGGGTGGTGAGGTCGGTCTCCCAGGCAAACATCCATTTTGCGTAAAGCCTTGAGAGCATGCATCAAGTTTAGCAAGGTGAGAGAGGACGAGGATAGGAGACGAATGGCCGGAGAGTGGCGGGTCGACGGACATCTGTCACTTTCGGCCGCGAGGTCGCTGTAGCTCATCACGAGGCACCGGGGGCAAAACCTGCACCATTTCTTAGGCGAATTAAAAGCGAACAAGCGTTGAATGTGGATAATGTCTGAAAAAGCTGTCTATTCGGGTCCATTTTAAGCCCTAACACATTGAGGCAATACCACTTTTGGGAAACTGCAAGCGTATGAAAAAAGATGCTTGACAGCTTGTTTTGGGTGGACTACAAACGTAAAACTTTCCCGAGGAGAAGATGACCGGCGAGGCGATGGGACGCGGTGGAAGGCGAGTCCCCTAAAGGCCTGGCAGAGGCGACTTCTTGGCTAGCACGGGCGACAGGCACGGGGAACCCAGGTCTCCGGCCGAGCATAGCGACCACAAAGCAGTGCCCCGCGGGCGGACCAGGACCAATGAGATGTCCTGACCGCGCGGAGGAGAGCACTTCATAGCAACCTGAGCGCGCGCTCACCGAACACGCAGAGAAGCATGCGAGGCGCGCCGGGGGGAAACTGCGCCTTGGAGAGAAGATGAACGATTTGAAGATGAATTTGAAGATATGCGAAGGGTGCGGAGCCCTTTGGCTGCGAGCCGAGACGTTCGGCGGAGTGTATTGCCGGCGGTGCGCGAAGGTGCTGGCTGAGTTCCCGGCAACCCCGGCGCAGAGGCGCAGGACACGGCACCGGACCAGCCATACGACAGGACGAATGACGGTTGTGGGAGGTGTCCGATGAGCGCGGCAGAGGTGATTCTGCCCCAGGTCTGGGCGATGGCGGAAGCGGCGGGTGAAGCTGCTGCCGTGAGCCAGCGAAAGGGGCCGCATAGCCTGCGGCTCGTTGCGCGGGAGGCGGATACGTTTCCGCGGAGCGTGCGCAACCCTGCGCCGCACTTCGCGTTCTACCGTAAGTACACGGAAGCGATGCTGGCGCAGTATATGAAGCTATCCATGGAAGCGGGTCGCGTGCCGTCGCTGATGGGCCGGGAGATGTTCCAGGGAAACGTGAGCCATACGAAGGTCACTGGGTTCTTCGATATCGTCCACTTCTGCCACGATCTGGGAAACTGCCTGAAGACTTTGAGCTTCGGACAACAGCACCTCATTCGACGGATCAGCATGGAAGGGTACACGCTGGTTGAAACCTCGGCGATGCTGGGGATCAGCTTGAGCACCGTGAACCGGCGATATGCCGGGGCTTTGGACAAGCTGACCGCGGTGCTGATCGAACGGGATCTGCTGGTCATGGTGACGGACCTGACGGAGGTTAATCCGCAAACCTAGCCTTGGCTCAAAAACTGTCAAGAGGTAGGGCCGAAAATACTTTGCAAGCTGCTGATTCTAAACGGTCATTACCGCGAAAAAGTTGACGTGTTCACCCCCTTCAACCTGCTATTCTATTAATATAAGTAAAGAGAAAGCGGGAGCGGGTGCCAAGGGCATCGGCTCCCGTTTTCTTTTCTGCTTATGGAGTGGGTGGGAACACATGGCGATTGAGGAGATGGAAGGCAGCGGGCCGATGGCGCCCGAAGGCGAAGCTCCGCCTGGAAGCAAGCCGGCTTTAGTCAGCGGCACTAAAGAGCGCCGTCGAGGCCCTAAGCCGGAGCCAGAAGACGTGAGGCGTTACGTCCGGAAGCGGCTCGCCGAGGCACTCCCGGAGATAGCCGACACGTTGGTGAAGGAGGCTGTGGGAGGAGGTCTCGATGAGTTGAAGGTGCTGGTGCAGATGAGCGGTATCGACACCAAAGCGCCGCCTGAGAAGCCGAGGTCGAGGCGGACGGGGCGGACGCTCGAACAGATTCTGTTGCACGACTGGCGAAAGGAGCCTCTGGATGGCGTTGGAAGCAAGAGGTAGAACCGGTGTTCCGGCGGCGTGCCGGGGGCTGCGGCCTGGGTTGGGATTGGGGCTGCGTGCGATGGCGGTCGAGTTCCCCGAGGTGCTCGGGCATCCGAACCGGCTACCGTTCGACGGATGCCTGACGTTGATCGATACGGCGAGCGACCGGGCCCCGAGCGGGGCACGCGGGCATCGCGTGGTCTTGACGCGGGCCGCGGCAGAGGCGGCGTTGCCGTCGCTGCTGGGCATGGCGGTCGACTACAAGGCGGGCTGGGATGAGCATGATGCGCGGCAGAAGTGCGGGATTATTACATCGGCGCAGATTGACGAGAATCGGCTGATGGTTGGCGGGTATTTGTTTGCGAGGGATTTCCCGGAGATGGAGCCGGCGATGACGCCGGGCATGGGCATGAGCTACGAGCTGGCGGACGCGCATGTTGCGGATATGCGGGCGTCGGTGTGGACGCTGACGCGGGCTACGTTTACCGGCGCGGCGATCCTGCTGCGGGAGAAGGCGGCATATCGGGGGACCAGTTTTCGGGTGAGGCGGATGGTGAAACGGCCGCTTGGTCGTGCGGAGTCGATTGCCTAACGAGTGAAAGACAAGGAGAAGGCATGTCGTTTATCGGAGTATTGGAGACCCTTGGCAAAGACTTTGCCAAGGGTTTGAAGTTTGCGCTGGAGTATGCGGTTCCGGTGGAGAAGCTGGTCGGGCTGCTGTTTCCTGCGGCCGGACCGGCGGTTGCCGTGGTCGCGGATGTGACGACGCTGATTCAGAGTGCGGTACTGATCGTCGAGCAGAAGTATGCCGCGGCGGGGACGCAGAGCGGGACTGGGCCGCAGAAGCTCGCCGAGGTGCTTGCGTTGACTGAAAGCGCGGTAACTTCCCTGCTGGCGCAGGCCGGAATTACGGCGAACGCCGGCTACATTACGAGCCTGGTGAATGCGGTGGTCGCGATCTTGAACGTGCAGCCTGCAGCCGGGACTGCGAAGTAAGCGAAAGGAGACCTATGGAGATGGAGATGGAAGTGAAGGATGAGCTTGGGCTTGCGGTTGCGCGGGTCGATGCCGCGGCGCATTTGCTGGAGCTGACGGCGGAGCGGATTGCAGGAATCGAGCTGCAGGGTTCGCTCGAGCGCGTGAGTGTACGCGAGGCGGAGTTGGAAGAGCGGCTGGCCGAGGCGGAGGCGACGATCGCCTCACTGCGGGCTGAGTCGGGCAAGGCTGCGGGGCGGAAGACTGCGGCGGGTGGGGTTGGCTCGCTGGTGGCTCGCGAAGGGGTGGCTGTCGAGGCGGGGGCGCTCGACGCGGCGTTGCGGAGCTTGAGCCTGGAGCAGCGGATTGCGGTGAAGTCGGAGATGATGCGGGCGGGGCTGCTGGGCTAGCCACAAAGCGAGGACACGGATTTGAGCCCGGTTGAATTGTGGGGCTCAAACCGAAGGCACCTGCAAGAGATTTCTAAACGGGCTTTGTCGCGGGGCTTTGAGGCTCTGCCGCGAAGCCTTTTTGCATTCGAAAAGGAGAAGAATGAACGCAACATTTACTGACATTCATGCGACCGCGGACTACATTGGGCCCGGCGCGATTGAAGTGCCGATCTACCAGACGGAGATTCTGGACCTGGTACGCCGGCGCGGCGTATTTGGGCAGCGCATCAAGCAGGTTCCGGCGACCGGCCATCCGTCGCGGTTTTTTGAAGAGACGGCGATCCCGATAGCAGCGGCGAGCAGCACGTTTGTGGATCCGCGCAATATCGTGGCACCCACGGTGAGCCCGACCCGCGTGGAGCGCAGCGTGCCGTTGAAGGCGCTGGTCTCGCAGATCAACTACAACCTGTTCGACCTGGAACTGGGCAAGCAGCAGTCGCAGTTTGCGTATTTGCAGGCGAAGGATCTGACCGACACGGTCGACGGCATCCTGCGGGTGCATGATGTGGCACTTTGGAACGGCACGGATACGAGCCTTGCCACGCCGACAACGACGCAGTACTTCGGGGCCGTGGGCCAGATTGCCGCGGGTGGAAATACCACGACGATCGGGACCAGCCAGAGCATCGTCGACGGCTTGAAGTCGACCATTGCGCAGATGCTCGCGAACTCTTCGTATGGCGTTCGTCCGACGGCGATCTATGCGAACCCGGTGCTGCTGGATTTGATCGATCGCGAGATGAAGACGGAGTTCAATGTCGTGCTGACGACGCGCGAGATTGAAGGCGGATTCACGGTGAAGATGTTGTCGACGCAGGCGGGAGATATCCCGCTGATTCCTGAATGGACGTTGCCGTATACGGGAACGCCGGGCTCGGGAAGTGCGGTGCTGCCCGCGTATATCGTCACCGAGGACCTGATCGAGTATCACTGGCTGGCTGATCCGAATCCGAGGATCTTCCAGCTGGGCGTACCGGGTTCGCTGGCTTCGCAGTATGTGGTGGTGAAGTTCGGCGGCGTGGTGGTGAAGGGCGCGAACTATGCGCATTACCAGGTGCTTGTCGACCGCTAAGTAGCCCGCTCAAACAATCGGCTTACCACCGATGAAAGCGATGGCACCGATCTCGACCGGGTATGGCGAGATCGGTGCCCGTCGGTTTCGATCGGTGGCGAGTCGTTTCACGATTGGAAAGGAGGAGGACGATGGGCTATCTCATGCCTGCGGATTATGAGGCGTATGGGCTTTCGGCTGAGACGCCGGATGAGCTGGTGACGATGGCTTCGGCGTTGATGGAAGCGCATTGCCGGCGGCCTTCGCTGATGGCGACGCAGTACACGGAGCGAGTACGGTTGATTGCCGGGTCACAGACGATGCGGTTGAGTTATGGGCCGCTGGACGAGGGCGCACTGGTCAGTGGTCGGGTGCGCTATGCGCGGACTCGGCGTGGTGAGGATGTGGGTCTGAGCCATGGGCACAACGGGTTCTTCATCGAGGAGGTTGCGACGGCGTTCGGACTGCCGGGAGCCTGGTCGACGCTCGACGTGACGACGGTTGACGTCTACCCCGGGCCGCAGGAGATTACGCTGCCGGCGGACTTTCTGGGGCTCGGATACAACGAGGTGGAGGTCACCTACACGGCGGGCTTCACGACGGTGCCGGTAGGCGTGATGGTTGCGTGTGCGCAGATTGTGAAGAACGCGCAGGCGATTCCGGCGCTGAATGTGAAGAGCAGCAAGCTGGATACGCTGCAGTTGCAGTATTTCAGTGGTGACCTGATCGATGCGGGTGTTGCGGCGATGCTGAAGCCGTATCGCGCGGAGCGTCTCGGATGAGCGGCGCGGTTGGGATCGCGGATACGTTGCTGCGTGGTGTCGGCGGGCGAACGGTACTGTTGCAGATGCCTGCTCCGGCGATGAATGGAGACGTGGGCGAACAGCTTGGTTTGGCTACGCCGTTGTTTCAGGATATCGAGCTTGGGCCTGTGGTCTTTCGCAAGCTGCGTCCGAAGACGGGGAGCGCGGATGAGCCGCGCGAAGCGACGTGCGAGCTTCTGGTTTCGGCTTCGGCAGTGAAGAAGGTGGTCGATTCACTGGCGTGTGACGCGGCGGAACTGCTGTTTGCGCAAGCGGCTGGCGTGGTGATCGACGGCAACACGTTTGGGATCACTTCGGTGACGACGTCGTATGGGTTTGGCGCTGTGTTTCTGTACCATCTCGGCCTGCGCGGCGCGGTGAAGGACTTTTTGTAAGCGGCAGAGATGAAGGCTTGAGGGGAGACGGAATGTTGATGGTACAGGCGTTGAAAGATACGTTCTACGCGATGCTCTCGGGCCGCATCGCGGCGGGAAATGCGGGGCGGACGATCGTGGTGCGCGGGGTGATTCGGCCTGCGGTGCTGGTGGTTGAGAATGTGCTACCTGGCGCGGCGGTCGATGGGATCTCCCCTGCGGAGACGTTTTGTCTGCGATGGACGGGGATGGCGATCGACAGCGAGAGCGCGGGGCCGCTGGTTTCGCTCGGGTGCGAGATTCGGTATGCGTCGGACGGGACGACGGGAGCGGCTTCGATGGATCGCGGACGCGGGCTTGCGGCGATGGATGCCGAGCTGGCAACCGCGCTGACGGCAACGCCAATGAACGCAAGTGCTGCAGTGATCGCAGAGATTGCGGGGGGTGGTGCATCAACGCAGGCAGCGACGGGCAGCAATATCTTCTGGAGCGCACCCGTCTTCGCTCCGGCGACGATGCGGGGTGAGCGCATGGAGCGCGTTGCGCAGGTGGAGGTCTACGGCTATGGCGAATGATCTTGTTGCGTCCGTGGCTCCGGTGACGAGGCGGACGAGGGCTTTTTTTGCGCCTGTGAATCGCGTGACGGGGGTTGCTGCGACCTGGGATCCGGCGGGCATTGCGGCGTTCGACCCGGACGCTCCGCCTGCGCCGTGGGTGGATCTTGGATGGTGCTCCAGCTTTGAGCGGACGAGCGGTACGAAGGCCGTTCCGCTCTTGACCGGAGCGCCAGCGATGGCGGCGGCACAAGCGCGCACGGAGGTCGAGGCGTTGGTTGCGGTTGAGTTTGAATCATGGGGGAAGTTGCAGCTCGCGTTGACGGCTGGGGTACAGCAGATGAATGTGCTGCGGACAGCAGGCGGTGCGGGCTCGAATGGGAGTGGTGGCGTCGCGCTTGCCGCGGTACCGCTGTCTTCTGACTCAACAGCCACGTCGCTGGATGTTGGGGCGGCGGTGAGCGGGTTCAGCGTCGGAGAGATGGTTGCGGTGGATGTCGACTACAGCGGGACGGTTGGCTTTGTGGGGAGTGCCGTCAGCGGCGGGTACGTGAAGTCGGCTGCCGCGATCGGTTCTGATGTCGACTACGTGCGGCGAATCACGCTGAACGTCGGACGTGTCGTCTCGATCTCGGGGACCGTGCTGACGCTTGGTTCGCCACTGATTGCGGGTGCGCCTGCGACGGGGATGCAGGTGTCGCATGTGGCAGGGTTTTGCGACCGCGAAGGTGGGAGCTTCTTTCAGGAGTGGTCCGCGCTGTTCGTGCTCGATGGCGAACAGGGAGATCGGATTGTCTTTCATTATCCGCGGCTACAGGCGGCGAGCGGGCCCGGTGAGAAGGCGGATGCCTTGAAGACGAAGACCAATCTGGAGCGGCTGCGGCTTGCGGGGTCGTTTCGTGCACTGCCTGTGCGGGATGCAAATGATGGCGAATTGATTGTTTGTTTTCGCAGTTACCTGCCCGGGGCGATGCGGGCGATATAGGCGCAGAACAGAGAGGAAACGATGCAGAGGGCGCCGAGCGCGCGGCTGCAGCGTCGTGCTGCCAACGAAGAAGAATGGGAGAGAACGAATGAAGAAGCAGAGAGCCTGGACTCTTGCGGAGATCGGCGTGGCGCTGATCCTTGCGCTGGGGCCGATCATGATGAATGTGACGTCGCGCGCGGTCGCGCAGACGTCCATTCCAACAACCACGATTACGGATACGGTGTATCGGGCCGATGGTACGGCGGCCAGCGGTTCGGTGCTGATCAGCTGGCCGGCGTTTGTCGCGGCTTCCGGAGCGTCGGTACCGGCGGGTTCCACGACCGTGACCATTGGGTCGGGAGGTTCGCTCAGCGTGCCGCTTGTCGCGAACGCGGGTTCGATCCCGATGGGCAGCTACTACACGGTTATCTACCACCTGAGCGATGGGACGACGACGCGCGAGTACTGGGTGGTTCCGGTGACGAGCAGCCCGGTGCAGGTTGCGGCGATTCGCAGCACGGTGCTGCCTGCGAGTGTTGCGATGCAGACGGTTTCGAAGAGTTATGTCGATACAGCGATCGCGACTGCCGTGGCAAGCAGTGGGGGGAGTGGAACTCCGCTCGACACGTCGTTGTATGTGTTGAAGGCGGGCGATACGATGACTGGCGCGCTGAATCTTCCGGGTGCTCCGACCGCGCCACTGCAAGCTGCCGATAAGAGCTATGTGGATACGCAGGTCGCCAGCGTGACCAGCGGGTTAGGCGGCAAGGTGAGCCTGCTGCCTTCGGCCTCGCAGACGGTGACGCAGCCGAGTGGAACCAACCTTGCCGTCAATACGTTGAATGCTGTGCAGCATGCCGGACAGTTCGTCAGCGGCTCCGGCAATAACGGGATCGCGAACGCGATGGCGAGCGCAGCCTGTACCTCCGGTTGTGCGGTGGTGGCGGATCCGAACTACTCGTCAACCGAGCATGTTGCGCCAACTACCTTTCCGAACCAGGCTCATGTCGAAGATCTGCGCAATGGCTCGATCAAAGAGACGTTTGTGAATCCGTTGAACCAGCAGGCGGTGGGTGTCGATTCGGGCCTGAGTGCGGACCTTACTTCGACGCAATCGGCACCGAGCATTCTTGCGGCGACTGGCGCGACGAGCATCCACTCGAATGCGCTACAGCTTTCGAGCGAGGCGCTGGCGGGCGGTTCGAATGTCTTTCCCGAACATGTGCAGGGGACTGTCCCGTACTTCAAGACGACCTACAGTGCGCTCACGATGACGGGCACAAACAACACGCTTGGTCAACACGACCTGGTGTCGGCAAACCAGACCTGCTTCGGCGTGGGCGATTGTTTGATGGGCGGCAATTACCTGCTTGCTTCGGGTGGGTTTCGTGACGATGCCGATGAAGGCGCGCACCCGTTCGACCTGCAATACAGCGAAGATCCCCGGGTCTTCCAGGGAACTTGTTCGAGTGGCTGCACCGCGGGTTCGACGGTAGTATCGGTGGTGGCGACAGCGAACCCAGCAACCCAGGGTGAAGGTCGTTATCTGATCGACAAGAACCCGGCGAACGTCATCACGACCGGTTCGATCGTTGGGGGGACGCCGACGAGTGGGCGTCAGCCGCTGGCGACGTTTTCAGGGACGAGCTTTGCGGTGAGCACCTTTCTCGAGACGGCGGCGACGATTCCAACGCAGTCGAACAATATTGCTCCGGGAGTTGTATCGGTCGCCATTGTGACGTCGGGTGTGCCGGCTGGCTTTGCTACCAGCACGGCGGCGCTGCCCACGAGCAGTGGTGTTGCGTGCATCTCCGACGTGCAGGTGAACGATGGGCGCGCGTTGAACTTCGAGACCGCCGCATACACGACGGTCGATGCAAGTCATCTCCAGATGACGTTGAATCGTCCCCATGGAAGCGGCGCGACGGTTGCGGTGGGCGGTCTGTGCGGCTACGGGCTGGAGCAGACGGTCGATACGACGAGCGGGATTCGCCAGGTGTTTCCGGTGATCGGATCACCGACCTCGACGAGCCTCTTGTATGCCGGTGGATTGACGCCGATCGTTGGCGTGTCTGGATCGCAGACGGCATTCATCAACTTGAACCTAGTAGTGGCCTCGATTGCGCGCACGGCGAACCTCGTCACGGTGACGACGGCGGGGAATCTTCCTTACGACGTCAACGGACTGACCTTGACGGTGGCCGGGGTCACGGATTCGAGCTACAACGGCAGCTTCGCTGTGACTTCAACCGGCGCGAACTCGCTGACGTATGCAAGCCCGGGTGCGAACTCGACGAGTTCCGGCGGGACGCTTTCGCTCGTAACGGGAGGGTATGCGTTGTATCCGATGGCCGAGGTGTTGAACGTCTATAACACCACGACGCATGCAGTGGACGGGCAGATGACACTCGCGGCCAACACCGTCGCGTGGGCGAGCGGCGATGCGGTGGAGCAGCCGCATTACTTCCAGGAGAAGGTAGCGGCGGACATTGAGTACATCACGCAGTACACGCCGCGGCCATCGGAGACTGTGGCCGCCGGCATCTCCTACCAGGGCAACAACGGGCCGAGCCTGCAGGGTTGGCAGATCGGCAATGCGACGCCTGCGACGAACTATCTTGGGCTGGGTGGCACGCATTTTCTGCCGAGCATCGGCATCAACGTGATGGGCGCATGGCATCACGCGATGGAACTCGAGGCCGGCGAAGATGCGGCGATCGATGTGCACTGCAACCTGCATGGATGCGCCACCTGGAACTCGGGCTACGACCTGTTCCAGATGGATGCTGCAAGCGGCGTCGACCGGATGACCTATACGCCGAGCAGCAGCACGTTGAATTTTTCGCTGAGCGGTACCAGCTACACCTTGACGCCGACGAGCCTGACCGCGGCGACGATCAACACAACGACGCTGAATGCAAGCGCGGTGCATGGGACGTTCTCGGGGTCAGTGACT
The DNA here is from genome assembly GCA_963693075.2 of uncultured Granulicella sp. Classification (GTDB taxonomy): domain Bacteria; phylum Acidobacteriota; class Terriglobia; order Terriglobales; family Acidobacteriaceae; genus Edaphobacter. The sequence continues at coordinate 456,559 of CAXMMP010000002.1, forward strand.
GCCGCGAGCCTGCCGCTGTTTGGGGCCTCGGGCGCTGGCCACTCGCTTGGTGCGGTGCCCGATCCGGGCGCCACTGCCGGGATGACGCGCTTTTTGCGGGAGGACGGAACGTGGGTGGCGGCTCCGGCGGCGAGTTCGAGCTCGCCGGGAACGGTACAGCTTGCAACCGGCGTTACGTCCACGGTGCTGGGGTCGGCGGATGCGCAGCCGGTGAGCGCGTTCGCTGCGAATACCGGGGTCGGGGTGATCGCTGCCGGGCGCGGCTCGTCGTTTGTGTCCTTGGATACGCTGTACGACTTCACGAACCAGACGGGCACGGCAGTTACGGATCGGATCGGAGCCAATAACGGGACGCTGGGTGGAACGACCTTACCAACCTGGACGGGGAACGGGTTGAGCTTCGCGCCGACCTCGAACGTGGCCTTGCCGGCTGCGTTGAACAGTGAGAAGACGTTCTATTACGCGATCTGGCTGAACCCGATTACCGCCGGTCCGCAAACGTCGAACATCTATCCGACGCTGATGTCGAGCAGCACGGGAGGAACCGGTTTCAATGTCGTGCTCGAGGCTCCGGGGAGCATCACTGCAGGCCTCTCGGACTACACCTACGCGCCGACGATCTATCCGAATGCGCTGTCGACGGCGTCGCCTTACGCGATGTCGGGCTTTGGCGTCCTGACCATCGTATGCGGGACGGGCTCAGGCAATCTGGACCACATCTTCTACAACGGGAATGAGCTGACGTATTCGACGCAGGCTTCGAACTGTGGTGCGCAGAGCAGCGGCAATCTGTACCTTGGGACGTCGAGCACGGGCCCATGGGGATCGGCCTGGTTTCCGGGGATCTTTTATGGGTTTGGCGCGAGTAGCACCCAGCATACGGTCGCGCAGATTCAGCAGAATGTAAGCGCGTTCTTTACCCTGGCGGCGGCCAAGGGCGTCCCCACGAGCCCGCAGCCGATCCCGGTCACGTCGCCGCAGTTGCTTGCGATCGGCGATTCGATCACGTCGGCGACCAACGGGCAGACGCCGTATACGTCGCAACTGACGTTGACCAACCAGCCGGCCTACACGATCTCGAACGAGGGGATCATCGGGATTCGCCTGGCTGCGATGCTGTCGCACGAGGCGAACCGCGGAGCGAAGAGCTGCACGGTGCAGGGCGGACAGGCGGTCGCGATTCTTGAAGGCGGCACCAACGACATGGATTCGCAGAATCCTCTGTCGGCGCAGGTGACCTGGAACGAGGCCGCTTCGTGGGCTTCGCTGATGAAGAAGTCGGGCTGTATTCCATTCATGGTGACGATGATCTCGCGCACCGGCTCGGGTTACGGAAGCCAGACGATGGACGCGTTGAAGGACTCGTACGACGCGTTGATCGTACAGCAGGCGAAGGCGGTTGGATTCGCCGGCGTGCTCGATGTGGCGGCGAACCCGCTGCTTGGAGCGGACGGAGCTTACGCAAACACCACGTACTTTCAGTCGCTCGACCACATTCACCCGACGACTGCCGGGAACGCGCTGATGGCCGCGGCGATCTCGAACGGGTTGAACTTTTACTTTGGCTACAACGACACGAATCCGCACCTGGTCTCGACGCTTTCAGGGTTCACCATGGCCTGCAGCGACGGGACGATCGAGCTTTCGGGGCTGACTGCCGCGGGGAATATCAACCTGCCGGACTGTACCGGTGCCAGCGGGGCTACGTTCCGGATCAACAATCCGCAGAGTACCTATGCGGTGACCGTGACGCCCGACGCTTCAAGCCATCCCGCCAATGGGAGCAGTGGGGCGATTACGGTTCCAGCCAATGGCACGCTGACCTTGCGGCTGGTACCGAACACTAAGGTTGCGGCTGGGTGGCACTGGGAGTTCTAAACAATGAGACGAGAACTTTCTCGCTTGAGACTGCTGCGAGCGATGGGCGATCAACTCGACGATCCGGACTTATCTGAGGGGGCCGCGCTGCAGCTGGCGAGGAATCTGCTGATGGTGCGGACCCGGGAGGGCAGCTTGCAGTCACTCGTTGCCAATCCGGCTCAACGAGCGTTCGAAGCGCGCAAAAAGCCTTCGAACATCGTGCTGAAGGCGCGGCAGATGGGCATGACGACCTGGGTTGCCGGGCAGTTCTTCCTGCGGACCATCACGCATCCCGGGACGCTGACCGTGCTGGTGGCGCACACGCGCGAGGCGGCTGAAGGAATCTTCGGCATCGTCCAGCGTTTCTGGGAGAACCTGCCCAGCGACTGGCATGACGGGCCGCTGCGCCGCTCCCGCGCGAACCTGGGGCAGATGGTGTTTCCGGAGATCGACTCGGAGTTCCGCGTGGTGAGCGCGGGCGAAGAGAACGCGGGGCGCGGGCTGACTATCCAGAACCTGCACCTGAGCGAGGTCGCGCGGTGGCCCGGGGATGCCCAGGCGACGCTCGCCGGGCTGCGGGCAGCGTTGGCTCCGGGAGGGCAGTGTGTCCTGGAGTCGACGCCTGCGGGGGCGCACGGTGCCTTCTACGAGGAGTGGCTGCAGGCGGTCGAAACTGGCGCCCAGCAGCACTTCTTTCCGTGGTGGCTGGAGCCAGCCTACCGCTCGGACGCGGTAGCTGACCTCAGCGAAGCCGAGCGTGTCCTGATGACGAAGCATGGGCTGACGCCGGAGCAGATCGGGTATCGACGTTCGCTGGAGCGCGGCTTTCGCGGTTTGCGGGCGCAGGAGTACGCCGAAGATGCCGAGAGCTGTTTCAAGGCTTCGGGTGCCTGCTGCTTTCCGGTGGATCGGATCGACGAGCGATTGCTTCGCGTGTCGTCTCCGGTCGAGACGCGGCGTGGAGGTGCTTTGCAGGTCTGGCTGCCGCCGGCGCAGGGACGGGAGTATCTGCTCGGGGTCGATACTGCCGGCGGTGGCAGCGACGGAGACTACGCGGCGATCCAGGTGATCGAGCGCTGGACGGGCCTGCAGTGCGCGGAGCTGCGGGAACGGCTTGCGCCGCTTGAGCTTGCCAGAGTGGCCGCTGCGCTTGCGCGCGAGTATGCCCACGCGACGATCGCGGTGGAACGCAACAACCACGGGGCCGCGGTGCTCGCCTACCTCGACACGGTGGAACGCTATCCGCAGGTGTATGCGCAGCACGGCGTAGCCGGCTGGCTCACGACGGCAGCCAGCAAGCCCGCCATGATCAGCCGCCTGGGGGCGCTGCTCGAAGAGACGCCCGCGCTGTTTGCCTCGCAGCGTCTGCTGGCGGAGTGCCGGACGTTCGTCACCACTGCCAACGGTCGGACGGCTGCCGCGCAAGGGACGCACGATGATTGCCTGATGGCGATGGCCGTGGCGCATGCGGTTCGCGCTGAGACGCGGGCCAAGCTCACGTCTTAACATCGATGGCACCGACGTTTGTCCAGGCGCTGCCGTCATCGAGAGACCTCGGACCGGCACGGCAGGATCGGTGTGAAGTCGGTGTTCAACCTTGTTGTTCTCGAAACCAGCTATCCTGCAAGCGGAGAGGTACACGATTGGCCGTCCTCGGAGTGCAGGCAATTCGGCGGATGCGGGGCGGGGCGCAGAGTCAGTTGATGCTGGGAGCCGATGGCCGGCTCTGGGTAGTAAAGTTTCAGAACAATACGCAGCATCTTCGCGTGCTTGCGAATGAGTTGATCGCGACGCGGCTGGCGGCGGCGATCGGGCTGACGGTTCCCGACTCGGAGGTCATCGAGGTGACGCCGTGGCTGGCTGCGAACACGCCGGATCTGTACATGGATCTTGGCAAAGGGACGCGGGAACCGTGCCGAGGGGGTCTGCACTTCGGCAGCGCATTTGTCGGCGGTTTGATGCCGGGGCAGGTGGTCGACTACCTGCCGGAAGCGGCGCTCGAAGAGGTGCGAAACCACAAGGAATTCGCGGGGATTCTCTCCTTGGACAAGTGGACCGGCAACTGCAATGGCCGCCAGGCGGTGTTTGAACGCAAGGCGCGCGAACGCAGATACCGCGCGGTGTTTATCGACCAGGGCTTCTGCTTCAACGCGGGCGGGTGGGACTTTCCGGACTCGCCTTTGCGGGGAACGTACCCTCGCAACTCCGTCTACCGCAGGGTGGTTGGATGGGGCGACTTCGAACCTTGGCTCTCGCGGCTGGAAGCTCTGCCCGCCGAGCAGCTCTGGTCGATTGCGGAAGAGGTGCCCCCCGAGTGGTACGGGGGCGATCTTTCGACGATCGAACGGTTAATGGAGACGCTGCTCGCTCGCCGCTCCAAGGTGCGGGACCTGATCACAGCGTTTCGTGAATCGACGCGCGAACCATTCCCATTATGGGAATCTAGGGTTACGGTGACGGTACCGCGAATCTTTACCGCTCAACCGGCAGCCGCTAAGTTCATCATGTAGAGCTTTGTCTTCGGACAGGAAAGGATGCCGATGCCCGAACGCGTTCCGTGCGAGTTTTTCCTGGTCCGCTACGTTCCGGACGTGGTGAAGGGCGAGTTCGTGAACATCGGCGTGCTGCTGCGCGAAGCTGCTCCTGCACCCGGCCATGCTGCGGAGCATCGGGTTCGCTTTACCAGGGACTGGACGCGGGTGCGTTGCATCGACCGGGGCGCGGACATTGGCTTACTGGAAGACCTGGAACAGGAGATCGGGCTTCGACTTGAGACTGGACCTTCCGACAAGGAGCCAAAGGCAGTCTTGTCAGTCCTGCAGGACACGTTGTCGAACTCGATCCAGATGACCGCGCCGCGGGCTTCGCTTGCCGAGAATCTGACGACCGAGCTTGAGCAGTTGATGCGGCTTTACGTTGAGCCCCTTCCAGGGCAAGCCGTCGAGTCACCCCGCTCCCGCAAGACCGGGCGTCCGGCGATCCAGGCCGCGATGCGCTCGGAGTTTGAACGCGCCGGCGTCTGGAGCCTGATGAACAAACGACTTCCCGCCGAGCCGTACACCCGCAAGGGCGATCCTCTGCGCTTCGACTGCGGTTATCGCAAGACCCCTGCGACCGGGAACAGTCTTCGCCTCTTTCAGGCCGTCTCGCTTGCGGGAGACCTGGAGATGGCTCGCGTTCTGGCTTATACCGCTCCTCAGCTTCGCGAAGGCATGGCGCGCATCGAGCAGACCACGCTCGAACTGACGGCCGTGGTGGAGCCGTTGCGGACGATCTCGGATATCGAGGACGAGGCCCAGGAGCGATACCGGTTCGGAGTCGAGACGATGGAGCAACGCGAGATCCGCGTGGTGACCTTGAACGATCTTGCTCGAGTCGCTACGACCGCGAGGCACGAACTAGGCTTCTAGATCAATACTTGCCACTGCGCGTGGTGCGCTCACGTCGTGACTTATCACTGCTGCGCGTGGTGCTTCCGCTGGTCGCAATAGAAGCACGTGGCGACCAACGGAAGGATTGCGCGAAGCCTGCGAAGGTCACGAAGTGACCGCAGGACGTCAGTAGCTTTTTACGGCACAGCCTCCGGGCTGTGCCTCATTTTTTTGCCCAAGAGGTGATCCATGCAACTTCCGCTCAGATTTCGTAACGCCTGGCATGCACTCGCCGGGCTCGAGGCCAAGGCAGCCGTGCCCGCACGCAAGACTACCGCGCTGCCGTCCATCTTCTCGCCGTTTCCCGGCTCCCCAAACCCTGCGGCGATTCCCAAGCCTACCGCTGCAAATCTGCGCCGCTTCGCCGAAACTCCGGTCGCACGGCGCGCGCTCAACCTGGTCAAAGACCGCATCGCCTGCATGGACTGGCAGGTTCGCGTGCGTCGCGGACACGAACCGGCAAGCATTCCGGATCTGGATGCCAGGCTTGCAGCCCTGCGCGCCGCGCTCGAGGAGCCCAACGCGTCCGATTCGTTCCGCACGCTCTTCGAGCAGGTGCTCGAAGACACCCTGGTCGGCGGCTTCGGGGCGATCGAGATGCGCGCTACCGGCGACTCCGCGAAGCCGTTCGAACTTTGGCCGATCGACGGCGCGGCCATCCAGGTGGACCCCAGGTGGACCGGCGACCCCGAAGCTCCACGGTACGGCTTTCAGACCGGGCGGATAGGCGTCGACGCCGTCACGCCTCTGCTCGACTCCGAACTGCTGTACCTGAGGCTCAACCCGCGCAGCTACACGCCCTTCGGGCTTGGCCGGCTGGAGGTCGCCTTCGAGTCCATCGGCCAGTTGCTGAGTGCGTCGCGCTACGCCGGCAGGCTTGCGTCGAACTCCGTCGTTCAGTATGCGCTGTGGCTCGATGAAGCGACGCCCGAGCAGCACGACCGTCTGATCCGCTGGTGGCAGGACGAGATCGAAGGTACTGGCCGCGTGCCCGTTCTGAGCTGCGAGAAGAAGCCCGAGGTGCTTCGCTTCGCCGGCGGCACCGACGCCGACCTGCGCCTGCAGTGGCAGGAGTTCCTGATCCGCATGATCGCCAATGCTTTCGACCTGCCGCCGATGTTGCTGGGACTGACCAGCGATGTCAATCGCTCGACCGCCGGCGAACTCGCCGACGAAGCGTTTCAGTCCGCGATCGTGCCGGTCGCCCGCCTGCTCGCCGAACACATCACGCGCGACCTCTTTTCAAAATGCATCGGATGGCCGGAGTTCGAGTTCATCTTCAATGACCTCGAGTCGCGGGACGAGCAGGAGGAGGTCGCGATCCAGGTTCAATTGCTCAACGCCGGCGTGCTTTCTGTCGCGGAGGTCCGTGCGATGCGCGGGCTCCCGCCCAGTGTGTCCTAGCGCCGGACGAACGCCACCTCGTGGGGTTCACGCCTCGTTCGCCTCTTCTTTGATTTGGAGACTTCATGATTCTTTCGATCGACAATCTGGACGGGCTCGGACCCGTCGACTACACGGCTACGATGGATGCCTCGGAACCGTTTGAGGTGATTCGCACGCTGAATGCGCCTTCTCTGCTCAAGGGCCTGCTTTGCCTGGTCGGCACGGCGCTTCCGACGCCGGCACGCCGTGGCCGGGTCGTACTCAGCACGGATGCCGGCACGGTCCTCTTCACCGGCTTCCTCACCGCGGAGCCCACACCAATCTACGCCGGTGCGGCGAGCGCGGGGTCCGTCTACCGGCTCGCTCTCTCAGCCGTATCCGACGAGTGGCTTCTGGATAAACAACTCCGCGGCACAAGCCTGGGCGCGGCCTTCGGCGTCACCGGTCAGGCTCTGTTCGCTACGCTGGGTGAACGGCTCGACCCCGGAGCCTTGATTGCGCCCGTGACTGGTCCGGCACGCGAGCTCGGGGTCTTCGACCCGTCCGAGACGGGAACCTTCGCCCAGCACTGCGGCGTGATCGCTGCCGCAACCTATGCGAGTTACCGTGCGCTCAATGGAGCACTCGCACTGGCCGGAATCGCCTCGACGCAGCATCCGCTCTCGGACGGGGATGGATCACTTGAAGTGTCTGCGCTCCATACCGCATCTATCCGCGAACTTGCTAACGACGTAACCGTCACCGGAGCCGAAGAGCCTCGCGCCTACTGGACTGAACTCTTCAAAGGGGACGGCACGACCGCGATCTTTCCGTTGCTCGGCGAATCGGATGCGCCGTCTGCGGGTCATGCGGCACTCATCGCCGAACCCTTCAACGCAGCCGCCTTGAACACGCAGCTCTGGCAGAAGATTGATCCGGGGGCCTATTGCTCGCTTACTGGCTCCGGCTTCTCGTTCACCGGGGGCACTGGCTTCGATGGCCAGACGACCCTTAGCGCGTGGGATCCCCTCGAAGTGGGCGGAACGGTCGTATGCGAACTCGCCTCCGTCATGCTCTCCGCCGGAAGCGCCGGGGTCCTGGGCGGTCTGTACAACGGCGCGACCCTCCAGGCCGACTGCCTCGCGGGCTTCAACATAAGGCAATCGGGCGGCAACACGATCGCAACGCCGCTCATCGACGGCGTCGAAGCCGGCACCAGCATGACTATCGTCCCGGGCCACCAGTACACCCTGCGCATCCACCTCAACGCCCCCGAACTCCTTCGCGTCCGGCAGGCTTTCTACGCGCTCGACGACACGGGGACAGGGGCAGCCGTGGCCCAGTTCGGCGGCGGAACAATCGACTCGCCACTGTCGCTCGTGTTTGAAGCTCGCGACCTCAGCGCCAGTTCGAACACCCCGGTCACCGTCCTCTATGACGGGACGTCGACGACCTCGCCGGCGCAGGTCAACGTGGTGCCCGTCAACTCGCTCTCGCTCGCCGGCTCTGTCGGTGCCATCCACCTTACTCGTACGGGAAGCTGCTGGATTCGCTCGACACCTCCATCGGCCGCACCCTTCACACGACTTGCGGGTAAGGCCACCGACGGCGTGGACTGCTCCGTGACCTCGTCGGTCGAAGGCAAGGTGACGTTCTTCGCCGGCCGCATCCCCGTTGCGGGCGAGATCGTTGCCGTGTCCTATCGCGGTCGACAACGCGCCGTCGCACGCGTTGCCGATCCCGTTTCGATCGCGGCGGAAGCTGCAGGCGGAGGCGTCGGGACCGCCCGCTGGCTGGGGCATGTCGTCACTCCTCCTGCGCGCTCGACCGAAGACTGCGAGAATGCGGCACAGGCCATCCTGAGCTTTGCGACAAATCGTTCGGCTGCCACAAGCGGAAGCTACACAACGGTCAACCCGCCCACGTCCGACATCTGGCCAGGCGATGTCCTCAACCTCAGCCAGGATGGCGTCGTCACCAACTGCATCGTGCGCAAGGTGGCCCTCTCGCAGCAGGGTGCTTCGCCGGAAGCCTTGACCTATCGGATTGCGTTCGCGAACGACTGGGCCGAGGCGCTCAGCCTTACCGTCGCTGAGACGCTGCCGACCGATGCCCTGTTGCCAATCGTGGCGCTCGGCCTGGTCTCCGGGGAGATCCCGGCGCATACGCTTTCCAATCTCACACAACTTACGATCGCCCCTGCTTCCGGCTCGCTGACGATCGATGCCGGGGTTGCACCCGCGGTGGGCGGAGGGTTTGAGGTTCGGCGTCGCGATAGCGGCTTCGGAACCGGGACGACCTCCACGAGCAGCGGCGACCTGGTGCTGCGTTCGCCGGTGCGCGGGTTTTCAATTCCGCTGGCGGGTACGCCGCCGGAGACGTTTTATGTCCGCATGTACGACGCATCCGTGCCGCCGCTCTATTCGCGGCAGTCGACCGCCATTCTCACTCAACTAACTTAATGTCCACTCCGCGCAGGACGTTTTGATCATTGAAAGGATCGTTTATGACCGACTTCGAAGCGCAGGTTCTGGGAGATCTACAGGTTCTCAAAGCCCAGATGGAGCAAGTGATGGGGATCGGCCAACCGGGCCGTTTGCATGAACACGACCACCGCCTTGCAAGCCTTGAACGTGCAATGCAGCGGATGCGCGGGGCCCTCGCGGCCTTCGGCATCACGCTCACGCTCGTCCATCTCGCCATCACGTATTTTTCAAATCATCACGGTTGAAGCTTGTGCAGACTGATGGGCGAGGTGTACTTTGGTACGGCACAGTACCAAAGCCAGCCCGGACTCGCCTGGAGATTCGCCGATGACTCGTCTCACTCTTGCTCTGCTCCTTGCGTTGCCAACGGCTGCCGTCGTCGCGCAGATACCGCCCGGCATGCCGTCACCGGTCGAATCCACCCGCCCGCAGATCCCAGGCGAGTTTCCTTTGTATCCGGGAACGCCTCCGGGCTCTCAACCCAACGCCCAGCCAGAGCAGTGGGACACCATGGGCGGCGAGTACCTGGCCCGCAATGTCACGATTCCCACGCTCATCCCGGTCCTGCCGGACCCAGCTAAAGCCACGGGCGTCGCGGTGGTCGTAGCGCCCGGCGGAGCTTACATGGCGCTCTCCATGGAGAGCGAAGGCCTCAAGGTCGCACGCAAGCTCGCGGAGAACGGGATCGCTGCCTTCGTTCTCAAGTACCGTCTCGACCCGACCCCGCAAGATCTGCCCGGCTTCATGGCGGCCATCGGCGCACGGGTCGGCGGAGCCATCCAGGCCGGCGGAAAGGGCGCCCCGCCTATCATGGAGCCTCTCGCGATCGACGATGCGGCTGCCGCCATCAAGTTGATTCGGGCACGCGCCGCTGAGTATCACATCGATCCCAGCCGCACAGGCATGGTCGGCTTTTCGGCCGGCGCCATGACAACCCTGACCCTCACCCTGGAAGATCGCCCCGGCGCCGAGCCAAGCTTCGTCGGCATCATCTACGGCCCCATGCTGCCCGTCACGGTCCCCCTGCACGCTCCGCCGCTCTTTGCCGCGCTTGCCGCGGACGACCCGCTCTTCGGCCACGAAGGCTTCGGCCTGATCACCTCATGGCAGACCGCGGGCCGTCCCGTCGAGGTCCATCTCTATGAGCATGGCGATCACGGCTTCGGCATGCGTCAGCAGGGCACCACCAGCGACCTCTGGTTTCAGGAGTTCGCAACCTGGATCAAGGACAGCAAATCTCTCAAGCCCACACACTGATCGTTGCCCATGCGGCAGGCTCAAGCATAATGGTGAGGTCTCATCCATGCTGCTCCCCGAGGCCACCCATGCGCTTGACGTTGCTCCAGGCTGCCGTTTCGCTGACACTCCTCGCACCCGTTGCGTTCGCACAGTCCAGTCAGCCCCCTGCTGGGGAGACTGCCGACGCTGTCATGACGCACGCCGAAAGCCAGGCCACCGCCGAACATAAGAGCATCCTGCTTGCCTTTGGCGCCTCGTGGTGCGGCAACTGTCGCCTGTTCGAACGTTTCCTCGCTGACCCAGCGATCCACCCGATCATGCAGAAGGCGTTCATCTTCGCCGACCTCGACACCGGCGAACGCGCGAACGATCAGAAGCACGCCAACATCCCGGGCGGCCGTGCGATTCAGAACTCGCTCGGCGGCGGACAAGCCGACTACCCCTACATCGTCATGCTCGACGCGAAGGGCAAGCTGCTCGCAGGCTCCATGCGCCCGGTCGAGAACAAGCCCGCGGAGAACATCGGCTATCCGGACTCTCCTGCCGAGATCGACTGGTTCCTCGAGATGCTCAAACGCTCAGCGCCGAGCATCAGCCCGCAGGAACTCGGAACCATCCACAGCTGGCTTTCCGCCCACAGCAGCACCCGCTGACCGTTCGTCCAAACCGTATAATCGAACCCTATGAACTCCGCCTCACCCCTCATCGGCGTTGTCATGGGCAGCCGCAGCGACTACTCCGTGATGAAGGCTGCCGTCGAGATTCTCGTCGAATTCGGAATCCCGCATGAAGTCCGCGTCGTCAGCGCCCATCGCACGCCGGACCTGATGTACGACTATGCGAAGTCGGCCGCGTCCCGTGGCCTCCGCGCCATCATCGCCGGGGCGGGAGGGGCCGCGCACCTGCCGGGAATGCTCGCCGCCTTGACGGTGGTTCCTGTGCTTGGAGTGCCGGTCGCGGCTACCGCCCTGCAGGGCTTTGACGCCCTGCTTTCCATCGTCCAGATGCCGAAGGGCGTGCCCGTCGCAACGCTCGCCATTGGAGCGTCGGGAGCCGCCAATGCAGGGCTCCTGGCCGTCGCGATGCTGGCGACGACGGACCCCGAGCTCCAGCAGAGACTGATCGCCCGCCGCGAGGCCACGCGCGATCACGTCCTGGCGGAGACGCTCCCCGAACCGGAGCCAAAGCAGTGAGCGCGCCGCTGCTCCCCGGCTCAACGATTGGCATCTTCGGCGGCGGCCAGCTTGGACGCATGATGGCCATGGCTGCGCGCGGCATGGGCTATCGCATCCTGGTGCTTGACCCCGACCCGGGCTGCCCCGCACGCTTCGTCGTGGACGGCTGCATCGAGGCGGGTTGGGATGACTCCCGCGGCGCCGCGATGCTCGCACGCGGCTGCGACGTGGTTACGCTCGAGATCGAACAGATTGGCGAAGCCTCCATGGCTTCGGCCGCGACCTTCTGCCCGGTGCGACCCGGCGGCGCGATGCTGGCCATCATCCAGGACCGAATCGAGCAGAAGAACTGGCTCGTCAAACATGGATTCCCCGTCGGCGACTTTCGCGCGGTACGCTCGCTCGACGAGACCAGTGAAGCGATCGCAAGCCTTGGGCCACGCTGCTTCTGCAAATCCGCAACCGGGGGGTACGACGGACGCGGTCAGGGCAAAGTCGGCTTTGGTGGTCCCATCTCTCAGGAAGAAGTGCGCGGCGCGTGGGAGGCTCTCGGGGAAGGTCCGGGGGTTGTCGAAAAGGCCATCCATCTCGAACGCGAGATCTCCGTCCTGGTTGCGCGCTCGCCATCTGGCCAGTTGAAGGTCTATCCCGCCGCCTGGAACCATCACGAGAACCAGATCCTCGACTGGTCGGTCATCCCCGCGCCCATTACGCCGGAGCTTGAAGCGAAGGCTCGCGAGATCGCCGGACAGATCGCCGACACCTTTGGGCTCGAAGGCCTGCTGGCCATTGAGTTTTTCGTCACCGTGGAAGGCGAACTGCTGATCAACGAGCTTGCCCCGCGTCCGCACAACAGCTACCACGAGTCCGAGCGCGCCTGCATCACGTCGCAGTTCGAGCAGGCGATTCGTGCGGTGTGCGATCTGCCGCTGGGCGACGTCGAGGTCGTCACGCCTGCCGCCATCGCCAACCTGCTCGGCGACCTCTGGCTGAATCCCGACGGCTCGCCGCGCGAGGTCTGCTTCGACAGGGCCCTCGCCGTCCCCGGAGTGAAACTGCACTTGTACGAGAAGTTGAAGCCGAGAAAAGGCCGCAAGATGGGCCACCTGAGCGCGATCGGCAAGACGGCTGAAGAGGCTGTGAAACTCGTCCTGGAAGCGAAAGCTGCTCTATAACCGTCCTTCGCGGACGGAGTTCACTTCGCGCCTCATCCTTGCTTCGGTTGGGCTCCGCTTGACCGGCACATTCCTCGGTCGCTACTCGGCATCCAACTCAACGATGCCAACGACTCCACTCCGCAGCTACGAACTTCCGCTCAAAGGTCAGCTCCTGCTCGCCTGCGGCAAATGCCAGAGAAAATTGAAAAAAGGCGATGACCCCGAAGGCCTCGCCTCGTTCAAAAAGCTCGTCAAGAAGACCGCGAAGCAATCCCCGACCGCCCCGCGCATCCACATCCTCAGGGTTCCCTGTCTGGATATGTGCCCGAAAGGCGGTCTCACCGTCTGCACGCCTGCGCAAGTGGCTCATCATGAGTGCTCCATCCTTCGCACGCAGGACGACATCACCACCCTGGTCGAAAGCCTCAGCACACCGGGCTGATGGCGGCCTTACGGCTCTAGCACCAGCTCACAGACCTTCGAATGGCAGTTCAACATTCCAGCCACAACGATCTGACCCTTCGAATGAGCGGGAATGAGCGCGGAGAGCTTTGCGCCCTTCAACCGGGCATCGCCTCCGGCAAGCGTCTTGGTGCCGATCGGCTCGACGCGTAGCACCGCATCCTTGCTTACGAGCAGCTTGTACTCGGCCACGCCGTTCAGCCCATTTGCAGGACCGAGCGAAACCGTCCTCAGCTTCGTCAAGGCAGTGCGCGGGTCGAGACTCTGGGAATGAGCGCCATGATCCCGCAGAGCATCCATCTTCGCGTTGAGTTCCTTCGAAGCCGCGTCAGGCTCGGTATGGACGCCCATCATGTCGTACTTCGGCATCGTCTCTTTCGCCATCTCATAGTCTTCGAGTGCAGCGTTGCGATTGCCTTCCGCCGCCTCGATCTCCGCCAGATGCGTACCGACTTCGGCATCCTGCCGTCCCTGCCAGGCAGCGCCAATATATTCCTGCGCTTCTTTGATCTTGCCGTTGCGGAAGTAGACCCAGCCCATCGTGTCCCACGTGGCCTGCATCATGCGGGTGCGCGCGCGCAGCGTCTGGGCACTCTCGTCGAGCGTCCACGTCTGGCTTTGCTGCTCCATCTTGTCGAGCGCGGCCTTCGTCGTCTGCTCGGCAAGCGGAAGCTCGAGTCCCGCATCGGCCAGTTCATACGCCGCGTCGTTCATCACGTCGGGATTGTCGGTGTCCTTCAGCAGCGCCACCAACGTCGCATGCCCCTTGTCCTTCGCGCCCGCCTTCAACTGCGCACGCCCAAGCAAAAGCTCCATCTGTTCATCTTTCTTCTCGCCGGGCGCGGTTCGTGCGAGTCCCGCTTCGAGGGTCGTCAACGCTTTCGTGTATTCGGCATCCTGGTATTGCATCCCCGCAAGGCGCAACGTGGGTCTCGAATCTTCGGGTGCCGCCGTCTCCCAACGCCGCAGCGCGTCTTCTGCGTCGGCTCTACGCTTCAGGACAACGAGCGAGTTGGCCAGTGGCTGGTAAGTCCCGACGTTCGAGGGGTGCAGCGCCAGCTCCTTCTCATAAGCCTTGATCGCCTCTTCCATATCGCCTTTGCGATAGTCCAGGTATCCGTAGGTACCCCAAAGCCCCTCGGTGTCAGGGTTGAGCGCCTTGGCATGATCGAGCAAGTGCTCGGCGAATGCCACATCCGGGATCTCCAGCGCAGCATAGGCCTGCACAACCAGCTTTCTCGATTCAGTAATCTTTTCACTCTCCGACATAGAACCCGCATCCGGCGCAGGCGTCATCTCGATCATCTCTTTCTTCGCGTTGCTTTTGTTCGGCTTCGCGGAGACCGGCCTTGTCAATTGAACGTACTCCACCTCATTGAGGCCGGCTTTATCGATAAATTTTCCGTAAGCCTTCCAGTCGGCCTGCGGCACACGTTCCTGCAGCACCTCGACGCGGCGATGCGCATACATCGTTCCCTTGTCGAAGCGGTAGGTCAGGTCGTAGGTCATCCATGGCGACTTCTCGTGGATGGCCACGGGCATCTCCGCTCCCCAGCCGTCGGGCAGCTTCATCTCGGAGTCCGAGTCGACCGTGCCGGTCGCCCCAAGGGCGATTGCCTCGATGGGTGGATTCTTCTCATCGATCGGGGCCGTGGAGACGGGTACAAGTTGCGGAACGGTCTTCAGGTTCGGCCAGTCCCCGGCCTTTTCCCGCTTGTAGTCGAAGCTCAGCTCGAGCGGGGTGGAAAGATCGTCCGGCCGGCTGGTCGCAAGATGACTGGCGGTCCCCGAGTAGCCCATACCGGAGCAAAGATTCTGCGCCAGCTGATCATATTGCGCAGCGGAAATCTGCCGGAGCACGGTGCGGATGAGTATCTCGGCATCACCATGGACGGTGAGCGTCAGACGCGAGTTCGAGGTTCCATCGGCGTCGAGTTTGCCGACCGCCTTCATCGTTGTCGTCTGCGCGAACGGCGCAGTCGCAGGCGTCGTCACGATCCTGGCCGAGCCCGCGGCGGGAATCACCAGCGCCTCATGATCTCTGGTTGGAAAAGTAAGCATCCCAAAGGGCGCGACCTCGGCGGTCGTATCGAGCCACGTCTCCTTGCCGTCAAGATCGACCCGCGTGATGAGGTGGTTGAACGACTCGGGACTGGGCACCGCAGGGTTGAAGCGGATGCCGGCGCCGATCAGGACAGCATCCGGCTTGAGCCCGAGTGCCGTCAGCATCGACGCGAGCAGCGTGTGCTTATCCTTGCAATCGCCGTACTGGTTGGCTAAGACGTCGTCCGCTCGATGCGGCTGATAGCGGCCAATGCCGAATGCCACGCCGATGTAGTGAATCTGCGTCGCAACATAGGTGTATACCGCCTGGACTTTCTCCTGCTCGGTCGTCTTGCCCGCTGTAATCTGCGTGACCTTCGCCTTGATGTCGGCGTCCGGCTCCATCCGGTCACCTTCCATTCCGCGATACCACGCGCCGACCGCCTCCCAGTCTTTGAAGGTCGTCCAGGCGATGTCCGGCAGCTTGCCTTCGCGGTCGTCGAGCTCTTCTGCCGGTGTGCGAACGCGCTTCTTCTCGGCTTCTTTCGCAGCGTCCGCCTCAGCGCCAACGGTCGGCTTCTTGTTCACCCACTGCCACTTCCAGGTGCGTTCGTCGCCTACGACGCTCTCGGATGACTTCAAACCCGGACTCCAGACCGTTAAAGCCTTATCCTTCGGAGCTTCCAGCTCGATCGTCTCCGACAGCGTGACAACGTCGCGGGTGAGGGCCTCCTGTCCCCAGAACTCGCCCGGGGCTTCGGCTTTGGTGCGCACCACCTTCGCCTGCCACTCCAGCCGGTCACCCACGCGCAGGTCTTTCAACGGCAGTTGCGATTGCTTCAGGTCGCTATAAAACGGAGCCTCTCGCGTAACCGGCTCGACGATCTCCATCGCGCCGCTTACCGGCGTCTCGGTCGTAGTGCCGTCCGTGTGCCGAACCCGCGCATACACCCACTCCACATGCTCGGAGTTAGCCGCGAAGGGCATCGACAGCACCCCCAGTTGCTTCAGCGTCGATTCGTCCAGAATCCACCCGGCAATCGTGCGTTCGCGGTAGCCGGTCCCGTCAGCCTCCATGTGGTAACGCATGTCCAACGTTTCGATGATGAGCGGTTCTTTGGCGAAAGCCGCAGGAGGCTTGGGAACCGCTTGCCCAAACAACAACGCACCACAACAAAGCCCGAAAACACCAGGGACACCCAGCAGGAAACGACAAGCAGAAGCACTTCGCATGATGTCTAGCTGTATAGCAGATTTGCAGCGAAACTGACCGGAAAATCGCTACCACTTTCGGTCGAGTTCCGTGATCGTCTCAGCCCAACAGACGTCGGAATGCCGACGCCACACCACAATCCTTCCTAAGCTCCTCAAATCGCTCGGCAATCGAGCTTCGGCCGGGCAAAGCGTTAGCGCACAGGCCTGCGAGTCTTCCTCTTCCCATCAGCCAACTGCACCTCGTGAGCTTTCACGATCGCCCCAATCAGGCCCGGGAACCGCTGGTCGATCTCCGCGCACCGTGAGACGTTGTGCATCTCTACACCGCGCCGCTCGCCTCGCACCAGGCCCGACTCGCGCAGCACCTTGAAGTGCTGCGACAACGTCGACTTCGGGATCGCTTCATTCAACACATGCGAGAAACTCGAACAGTTTTGCGTGCAGTCCTGCGCCACGATATCCGCAAAGATAGCCACACGCACCGGATCAGACAAAGCGTGCAAAATTCCCTCCACCGTCACGTCGGTCACCGAAGGATGGATCAGAGGCCTCATGGATCCATCATACTCTATTAGTTCATCATTCCTGAACTAATGAATCGTTGATGGGAGCCGGTCACTCCTATCCCCAGCAATACGCAACATCTGAAAAGGAGTCATCATGGGTAAGCTCGAAGGAAAAATCGCCGTCATCACCGCCGCCACCTCCGGTATGGCACTCGCCACCGCAAAGCTCTTCGTTGAAGAGGGCGCGTACGTCTTCATCACCGGGCGCCGGCAGGATAAGCTCGACGAAGCCGTCAAAGCCATCGGCAAAAACGTAACGGGCGTGCAGGGTGATGCCGCAAACCTCGACGATCTCGACCGGCTCTACGAGATCGTAAAGAAAGAAAAGGGTCGCATCGATATCCTCTTCGCCAGCGCGGGCCGCGGCGAATTCGCCAAGATCGGCGAGGTCACCGAAGAGCATTTCGACACCACCTTCGACCTCAATGTGCGCGGCACCCTCTTTACCGTCCAGAAAGCGCTGCCGCTCTTCTCCGACGGCGGTTCCATCTTCCTGAATGGCTCCATCGCCAGCATCAAGGGCTTCCCGGCATTCGGTGTGTACGCGGCCAGCAAGGCTGCCGTCCGCTCGTTCGCACGCACCTGGCTCAACGACTTGAAAGAGCGCAAGATCCGCGTCAACATCCTCAGCCCCGGAACCATCGACACTCCGATCCTTGACCCACTCGGCCCCGATGCCAAGGCGTATTTCGCGACACTCATCCCGCGCGGCGAGATTGGCAGGCCGGAAGAGATCGCCAGTGTCGCGTTGTTCCTCGCATCCAGCGACTCGTCGTTCGTCAACGGGATCGAACTCTTCGTCGACGGCGGCAGCGCGCAGATCTAAAACACCTTGAGCATAAAAAATGGGTGCCTCGATGGGCACCCATTCTTGCTCATGCTGCAACTCCTCTTATTCAACAGCGTTCGGATAGATCCCCTTCAACGGCGCATTCTTTCCCTTATCAAGCTCCGGGTGCGGGAAGGGCTTGCGCGGCATCATCTCCTCGCGCTGCGAGGTGTTGTAGAGGAAGATCGCCTCAACCACAGCAGCCTGTTCGAGATCGGCAGCATGCAGCCGGTCGTAGGTGTCCATGTCCGAGTGGTGCGTGCGCGTCTCGTAGTCCATCGGGTCCTGAATGTACTGGAAGCCCGGCAGCCCGAGAGCGTCGTAGCTCAGGTGATCGGTTCCGCCCGTATTGCGATACGAGATGGTCGTCACACCAAGGTCCACGAGCGGCGCAATCCACTGCTTGAAGATCGGGCCAATCGCATAGTTCTCCTGCGTGTACACGCCGCGTACCTTGCCGGTCCCGTTATCCAGGTTGTAGTAGGCGTCCAGCGTCTCCCACTCCTTCGTCGTCGTAAGCGGACCATGCTGCCGCATGAAAGCCGGCGTACCTGCATCGGCGGGTGGATCGTTGAAGGTGCCGAAGTGCTGCTTCACATAACCCTGCGAACCGAAGAGACCTTCTTCTTCACCCGACCATAACGCAATGCGAATCGTCCGCTTCGGCTCAACGCCGAGAGCCTTCAGAATGCGCACCGCCTCCATGGCAACAATCGAACCTGCGCCGTTATCGGTCGCGCCGGTGCCTGAGATCCATGAGTCTAGGTGCCCGCCCACCATGACGACTTGCTCTTTCAGCTTCGGATCGACGCCCGGAATCTCCGCCACTGTGTCGAAGCCATGTTCGTGATCACCCGTAAACTTCGTCTCGATATTGATCTCGACAGTGACCGGAACCTTTGCCTGCACCATCCGGGCGAGGCGGTTGTAATGCTCGATCATCATCACCGCATTCGGAATCGTCACCTTGTTCTCAGGCTTCTGCGCCGACTGCGCGATGTTGGCGCCGTTGTCATCGAAGATGATTCCCGTGCCGCCGCCCTTACCTCCATCGCGAGAAGGCGTGATGATCGCCGCGACGCCTTCGCTGGCAAACATCTTCACCGCTTCAGTCCGAGCTGCGGCAAGGCGCCGGCGCTCGGCCAGGAACGTCTCGATCGTCTGTCCCGGCGGCAGCCCACGACCTGCGCCTCCCGGCGTCGGGTACGTCTCCATCTCCTTCAACTCCGCATCCGTGTAACGCGAGAAGAGCGCCTCGGTGATATCTGGAGTCGTCCGCATTGCACCGAGCAGCACAATCTTGCCTGCGAGCTTGCCCTTCAACGTGTCGAGCTTCGCGGTTGCGAGGTCGACATAAATCACCTCACCCTTCACCGGGCCGGCAGTCGCCGGAGACCACGGCGCAGCCTGTAGCCACAACGGCTCAGGATCCGGTGAGACCATCCGCGCCCAGGTGTTGATCTGCTGCCAGCCCATACCAAACTCGCCCCAGTCCTCCAGGTGAGCATTGGAAAGCCCAATCGCCGTCAACGTGTCGCGCGTCCACGCATTAGCCTTCGCCATGTTCGGCGAGCCGGTCAAACGTGGCCCGATGCCATCCGCCAGGGCCGCGCCAAACTCCATCACATGCGAGTGCTTGAAGCCCTCCTCACGGATCCGCGAATACATCGTCAGGTCAATATTCTCAACCGCAGGCTGAGGCCCATAGTACGAAGGAACTTTTTTTTCCTTCTGCGCAAAGACCGGCAATACCGTTGCAGCCACGACACCAAGAACGACACCACGACGCGCGAACGAAACCATAGCGGGGAGACTCCTTTAGATTGTGAGGATGATGTGAGAGCAGAATACCAGACCAGCCATCAGCCCATCCGGAGTGACGCTGGCCCTTTTGACGCAACACACCATACCCCGCGTTCCTGCCATAAGGTTGCTATAACAGTCTAACTTGCAAGTTCGACTTGCAAGTTAGGCTGGTTTATTTTATCGTCGACCTATGAAACGCAAGGTTCTCGAGGTTCAGGTCGAAGAGTTCATTCATTCCATTGGGATGTTGATCCGGCGGGTCCGCACCGCCGCCGTCATGCATGACGTATCGCTCACAGAAAATGCCGTCCTCGGCAGAATCCAGAAGGGTGGCCCCGCCACGACCGCAGAGCTTGCCCGCGCCGAAGGGATGAAGCCGCAGTCCATGGGGACCACCATCGCTGCGCTCGAGAAGTCCGGCCTCATCGAGCGCAAGCCGCACCCGACGGACGGTCGCCAGGTCCACCTCGATCTCACCGCAAAAGGGGTCGCTCTCCGCAAGTCCACCGGCGAAGCGAAGCGCACATGGGTCGCGAAGTCCGTCTCGAAGCTTAGCGACAAAGAGCAGGAGACGCTCTTTGAAGCCGGTCGCATCATCCGCCGCATCTGCGAAGGCGATCCGCAATGACCCGCTTTGCTCATGCTTGGCGCGCTCTGCGCCATCGCAACTTTCAGCTCTTCTTCTTCGGCCAGAGCATCTCCGTCATCGGCACGTGGATGACGCGCCTCGCCACCACATGGCTGGTATACCACCTCACTCATTCCGCTCTCCTGCTCGGTGTCGTCAGCTTCTCAGGCCAGATCGTCTCGTTTCTGCTTGGACCATTCGCCGGGGTCTGGGTGGAGCGCCTCGAACGCCGCAAGCTCTTGCTGTGGACGCAGGCATGCGCCGCCGTACAGTCGCTCGCACTCGCCGCGCTCACCCTCGCGCACCGCATTACGATCCACGAGATCGTCGCGCTCGCCGCCATGCAGGGGGTCATCAACGCCTTCGACATGCCCGGGCGTCAGTCGTTCCTCATCCAGATGGTCGAAGATCGCAACGACCTCAGCAATGCCATCGCCATCAACTCCTCCATGGCTAACGGCGCACGGCTCATCGGACCCGCCATCGCCGGTCTCGTCGTGGCAGCCTATGGCGAAGGTGGCTGCTTCCTGGTCGATGGCCTCAGCTACCTCGCCGTGATTGCGTCCCTCATGCTCATGCACATCAAGCCGAGCGGCGCGCCGCGCAGCAAGTCCACCATGCTCACGCAGATCCGCGAAGGATGGGATTACGTCAGCACCTTCCGCCCTATCCGGACCGTCCTCTTGCTCTTCGCCTTCATCAGCCTCATGGGCTACTCCTGGGCGGTCGTGCTCCCCATCTTCGCCGCGCAGGTGCTGCATGGGGGAGCCACGACACTCGGCTGGCTCATGGGAGCATCTGGCATTGGAGCCCTGATCTCCGCCATCTCGCTTGCCTTCCGCGAATCCGTCGCAGGCCTGACGCGCATGCTGCAGGTGGCGGTCGGAATCCTCGGGATCGCGCTCATCCTCTTCGGCCTGTCCCACACGCTTTGGCTTTCGATCGTGCTGATGACCTTCGTAGGCTTCGGCATGCTGCAGGCGGCATCCGTAAGCAACACCATCATCCAGTCGCTCGTGCCGGAAGATAAACGATCGCGCGCAATGAGCTACTACACCATGGCGTTCTTCGGCTCCGCCCCCTTCGGCAGTTTGCTCGCCGGCCTGCTCGCGGATCGCATCGGCGCGCCCCACACCGTCATGATCACCGGCGCCGCATGTCTCTTCGGCGCGGTCTGGTATACGGTCGAGCTGCCCAAGATTCGCGCCATCATCTTCCCCATCTACCGGCAGATGGGCCTGATGCCGCAACCTGTTTCCACCTAACCGTCTTCAAGGAGAGCAAAATGCACTGGAATAACTACCTCGCCTGCTTCTTCTCCGGGCTCTTCCTCGCTAACGCCGTCCCACACTATGTCAAAGGCGTCTGCGGCGACAAGTTCCCAACGCCCTTCGCCAAACCTCCAGGCATCGGGCTTTCCTCAGCGATCGTCAACACCCTTTGGGGCCTGTTGAATATCGTCATCGGCTACGTGCTCTTTCGCGCGGGCAAGCTCGCCACGGGCGACACCCTCGCACTCAGCCTCTTCTTCGTGGGCATCGCCGTCATCAGCGTCCAACTCAGCCTGCACTTCACCAAAAAGCACGCGCAGTAGCACTTGAAAGGAACGACCATGCCCGTCACTCAGCTTGACGCGAGCGCAGCCCTGATCGTCATCGATCTCCAAAAGGGTATCGTCGCGATCCCCACCAATCCACCGACCTCAGAGGTTGTCGCCCGTTCCGCAAAGCTTGCAGCTGCCTTCCGTGAGCGGAATCTCCCGGTAGTCCTCGTCAATGTAACCGCCGCCGCGCCTGGTCGTACCGACATGAAGCGCACCCCCCTCGCCTTCCCCGACGGCTGGACCGACCTCGTCCCCGAACTCGACCAGCAGCCCGCGGACATCCTCATCTCGAAGCAGCGCGTCGGAGCCTTCCTCGGCACGACGCTCGACGAGCAGCTACGCCAGCGCGGCGTCACCCAGGTCTTCCTCGCCGGCGTCGCCACCAGCGCCGGAGTCGCCGCCACTGCGCGGAGCGCCTCCGACCTTGGCTATCACGTCGTCTTCGTTACGGATGCCGTCACCGACCGCGAACCCGAGGTGCAGGCGTTCTTTCTCGCACGCATCTTTCCTCGCATCGGCGAAACCGATACGACTGAAAACATCCTGAAGCAGTTCGAAGCCTAGGCTTTGCGCGAGATGCGGCGGGTCCAGAGCATGCCCAGGTACCCCAGGGACAAAGCCATGACGAAGAGCCCGATCGGCAGTCCGATCAGCCGATAGGCGACGGTGAAGTCGGCCTTGTGTCCGGCGGCGTTCCAGAACAGGATGCTCATGATGCCGACGAAGGTGGCGGCGAAGAAGGCCGCCATCCCGCTCGCGAGGCCCATCAGCAGGCTGGCGAACCAGCCAAGGTCGCCCACCGGCGCGCCGAACAGGTAGCCGTTCATCAGGGTCTTCCGCACGTCGCTGCCGGAGTTATACATCGCGTGTTCCATTGCCATTAGAATAAACCTTCCATGCCGGATAGCGTTAAAACCACCCTCCTTCCCGCCAGCGACGTCGCCGCGACGCTCGTGCCGCGGACCGCGCCCAACGGCGTCCGGTTCGCCGCGTTCGGCGCCACGAGCTTCCCGGATGCCGATCTGCAGCGCATCATCCAGGCAGTCCCCGCGCTCGTCGCTCCCACGCTTGCCGACCGCGTCTTCTACTTTGTCCCGCTCGCCATTCCCGAGGTTCGCTCGCCCGACTTCCGCGAGCAGGACGCCGGTCGCACCCTGATTGCGCCCGAGGCCAATCCCGAACTGTTCGACGACGCCATCTGCCATCGCGATGTCACCTTGAGCGCCACGCCGAACGCGCCCGCGCATCACGGCGTCTTCATCTCCGCGCGGCTGCTGCGCGATACCTTCGCCCTGGCCTTTGAATTTTTTATCAACGTGGGGCATGCGTTTTCCGAGCATGCCGGCATCCCCGAGCCCTTCGCCGCGCTCGTCTGGGCGCAGGCGCTGGCCGAAGTCCGCGGCGAGACCAGCCAGGATGCCTGGGAGACGCGTGCAGCGGCCCTTGCGCCGCTTGCGCTGAACCCGAGCGGACAGCCCGACGAGAAGGCGAGACTGGACTTCCTCGAGTCCTCGTTCGCCGACGCCTTGGCGATCTATCAGCTTTCGCTGGCAGTCGACTTCGACTACGCGGAGCTACGCGAGCGGGAGTATCCGCTGCTGGCTCCGACGGCTTTAGCGGCGCGCCTGAGGATGGTCGCACAGCTCTTTCCGCCAAACGCCGGATACGACTTTTCCATCCGGTATCGGCGTCGCGGCTAGGCCGTTTGCACCCTCCCTACCCCCGGTATATGGCCCATATGCAAATATCGGAAAACAAAAGGGTTATAAATTGCCGACCTATAGCCTTTTCAGGCATTCAGGTTGCACCATTATCAGGGCAGCGTGTTTGGTTCGAGCAGGATCTGCACGTAGAATAGACCGATGGCATTTCCGATCAAAGTCTGCGTCGTGTGTGAGGAAGAGTTCGAGCTGAAGCCGGGAAAACCGGGCTTCGCCAACCGCTGCCCGGAGTGTTCGGAACCGGAAGCGACCGACCCCGCCACCGGGCGCAAGATGGACGCCGACGAGCGCAAGAGCCTGAGCGAAGTGAACGAAGCGCGGCGCACGGCGATGAAGAACATGCTCTACCGCAAGGACAGCTAGAGGCTGCCGAGTCGTTTCGAGGCTGATGAGTCGTTCAGCCTGAGGATGTGCGACTCCGGCGAGCGCCGGTACGCTGCAATGCGAGCCGCCTGCTGTTCCCGCGCGCGCTTGGTCATCCAGATTCCCAGCACGATGAAGATGGGGCAGAGACTCGGTGCGAGGATGACTGCGATCATGATCGTCCCTCCGCACATATCGTACGCCTGGACGCATTCGCTCCGCACAAGAGAGCGAAAGCGTTCCTGTTTGCCTGGGCTTACGCTCTCCTTGCGGGAGGGGGCGGCAGGAGGTCGATCAACTCCTGCTCGTGAAGGTTCCTGCACTCCGAGACGATGTCGAAGACCATCGTCTGCTTCTCGGCCGCCGTGAAGGGTTTCCACGTGAGTCCGGGCTGCGAGGGATTGCCCGTCTTCGCGAAGTTGAGCCATGCGGTCGAGACCTTATCCTGCAGCGCATAGCCAGCCCGCGCGCCGCCGGTTGCGATGTTCATCTGCGGTTCGGTCAGGTTGTGAAAGACAAAGGCGATCTCCGACGTATGGAACGACGTGATGCCGCCGTTGACGGGATACTCATACACGAAGAGGTAGTGGTAGACCGGAGCTTTTCCCGCCTCCGCCTTGGCGACCAGGCCCCGGGTGTTGAACGGGGCGAAGTAGAGCACGTCCTGCGGCTTCTTGCGCGGGAACGAGTTCTTGAAGGCAGCGACGATGGCCGGCTTCTTCTCGCCGTACGCCGCGGTAAGGTGTTCGTCGATCTGCTGCGGAGTCCACTCGTTCTTGTTCGGCCCCTTCGCCATGAGATTGCTTCCAAATTCACTGAAGACGCTGCCGGACATCTGCGGAATGTTCGAGGTCCAGTCGCAGAACGCACGCGTGACGTACACGTCGTCGACGATCGGATTCCAGCCCATGTTGTGGCCGGGATTCGCCTGGGCGACCGTGCGCAGCGCGGCCTGGCCAGCGGTGAGCAGTTCGGCATACGGGATGCTCTTCAGCTTTTCGATGTCGTTGCCGGTGAGATTGAGGTTGACCAGCGTCGCGGCGGCCACCTGCTGCTGCAACTTGATCTGCATCGCCGGATCCACGTCGGCATAGACCTCGCCGCCGCCGCTTTCCGTGACCACCTTGTGGAAGAGCCCTTTCGCGGCCGGCATGTGCATCATGCGCGCCGCCTTGCTGCCTCCACCCGACTGGCCGAACAGCGTGACATTCCCCGGGTCACCGCCGAACTGCGCTATGTTTTTCTGCACCCATTCGAGCGCCGCAACCAGGTCGACCGTGCCGGTATAGCGCGACTGCGCATACTGCGGGCCATAAGCCGAGAGATCGAGCGTCCCGATGATGTTCAGCCGGTGATTCACGCTGACCACCACCACATCGCCGAACTCGCTCAGGTTCCGGCCATCGTACGCATACGACTCCAACGATGAGCCGTTGGTGAAGCCGCCGCCATGCAGCCAAAGCATCACCGGCTTCTTCATGCTCGCCGCCGGATTCTGCGTCCAGATATTGAGCACCTGGCAGTGTTCATTTTCGATCCAGTATCGGTGCGGGAAGACGAACTCATCGGCTCCGACATGCGACTGCGGCGGGCTCGGGCACACCGGGCCCCAGCTCTGCGCGCTCCTGACTCCCTGCCAGGGCGGCACGGGCTTCGGAAGCTCGAAGCGCTCGGCTTCAGCGTAGGGAATGCCAAGAAAGACCGTGGTCTTGCCGTCGCGAAATCCGCGCAGCTGGCCGCCGTCGACCTGGACGACGGGTGGCGTGAGGTTCGGAGGGCCGGGGGCTATCCGCTCCGCGGCCGCAGTGGTCGGTTCAACACCGAGACCGGCAGCCGCGGCTGCCATCGCAGCGGCTCCAGTGCCCAGCAACTCTCTGCGGTTGATGCGAACGGAACCTGCTGTCTGACTCATATCTCTCCCCAGGGCGAACCGTAAGCGGCGGGCGTGACTCTTCGGTGCCAAGCACAAGGATGCGCGCCACAAGCGCCCCTCTCATGCAACCGGGTACGGACCGCGATTCTAGCTGGCGAAACGACGCTTTGTATAGATCTCCCAAGTCGAGTGTGGCGACCGATCTCCGAGCGTAGCGGCAACCGCCCAGGGCTCATCGGCTTAGCGGCAGCGTGCTTTCGGTCACTCTGCGAGTAGAGCTCTCCGGTAGAGGCCAATCGTTCCGTCGAGCTCGAGGCCAGCCATGATTGGAATGATTGCCGTTTTCCTGTTGCGCGGATCGAACGACCTTCTTAACCCTCTGCCATTGCTTCTCTTCTTCGTTGTCGTCCTGGTCGGCGCCTCTTCCTGGCCAAATGAGCCGCCAATAAGGTCGGCGCGGAACCGCTGCCGCGTTGAAATGCTTTACGTCTAGGAGAGCGCCGCCAAGCCCTTACGCAGCCCAGACGCATCCACGGTCTCACCCACTCCGAGCAGCTTTTCTACCTCGGCATGCTCCGCCTCCCAGATGGGCGTCGCGGCGGCGAGCGCGGCACGTCCGTCGGCGGTCAGGCTCAAGCGCCGGCTTCTGCGGTCCTCCGGGTCAGCGGCAATCAGGACCAGGCCGCGCCGCTCCAGCGTCTTCAGCGCGGCGGTCAGCGTCGTGCGATCCATCGCAAGAATGCCCGCCACCGATGCCATCGTCGCGGGCTGCGGGCGATTCAACGACATCAGCATCGAAAACTGGCCGTTCGTCAGACCGGCTGGCCGGAGTGCCTCATCGAACCGTCGCGCCAGCGAGCGCGCCGCACGCTGCACGTTCAAGCACAGGCAGCAATCCCGCACGCGGATCGTGGTCGAAAAGGGAATGGAGTTTTCGCTTGACACTCCAAGATTATGTTGATATCAACCTATATTGTCAAGCTCATCTTCCCGCCCGTCGGAGCGACTAACCGCCATGCTCTTCCTCAACGACCTCAAGATTGCCGTCCGCTCGCTTGCCCGCGTTCCCGCGCTTTGGATTACCGTCGCCCTCACGCTTGCGCTCGGCATCGGCGCGAATGCCGCTATCTTTTCGGTGGTGCGTGCGGTGCTACTGCGGCCCTTGGCGAATCGTGACGAAGCCCGTCTGCTGTATGTGAAGCAAAGCGCGCCGGGGCTCGGCGATCAGAATTCCAACTGGTCGGTCCCCGAGATTAACGATCTCAGCGGCAACCTCAAGACGGTCACCGAGGTCGGCACCATCTCGCCGGTGGATTTCACCGTGGTCGGCCTCGGCACCTCACGTGCGATTGCAGCAGGCGTCGTCGACGGCAAATACTTCGAGGTGATGGGACTGCGCCCGGTGCTCGGGCGTCTGATCAACTCAGGCGACGACGGCCCGAACGCTCCCGGTGCCATCGTGCTCACGTACCGGTTCTGGAAGAACTCCATGAAGGGCGACGCGGGCGTTCTGGGCAAGACGGTTCGCCTGGAGAGCTACCAGGGCGCGCGCATGGCGACCGTGGTTGGCGTGCTGGAGCCTTCGGTGCCGTACCCGGTCGAAACCGAGATCATCGGCAACCTCGTCACCAGCCCGCATCATCTTTCGGCGACGATGGTCACCGGACGCACCCACCGCATGACCGAGATCTTCGCGCGCCTTGCCCCCAACGCCACGCTCGACCAGGCACGCGTCGAACTCGCGGCACGCTACGCAGCCATCCTCGCCGCGCATCCCGAAACCTACAAGCCCACCGACCACTTCCGCATCGATACCACCCGCATGCACGACCAGATCAACTCCCGCGCCAACACGGTGCTTTGGATCCTGTTCGCGGCCTCGGGGCTGCTCTTCGCCATTGCCTGCGCGAACGTTGCGAACCTGGTGCTCGCCCGCACCGTGCGGCGTGAGCCCGAACTCGCCGTCCGCACCGCGCTGGGCGCCAGCATCGGCGCTCTGCGGCGTTCACTGCTTGCGGAAAGCCTCGTCATGTGCGGTTCGGGCGTCGTCCTGTCCGTGCTGCTCGCATGGCCGATGGTCGAGGTGATCGGGCGTTATGCCGCGCGCTTCTCAGTCCGCGCCGACCATCTTCAACTCGACTTTTCGCTCGTCGGCTTCGGCATCGTGCTCGCCTTTGTTGCCGCGGTTTTCCTTGCATACGTCCCGCGGCTTCCGGGCGCTTCGGGGTCTCTGGTCGCGGGACTCTCCGGCCTTCGCAGTACCAGCGCAAGCAGCAACCGGCGTCTGCGCCTCTTCGCCGTGGTGCAGATTACCGCATCGTTCCTGCTGCTGACCGGGGCCGCCGTGCTCATGCGCACGCTCTACACGCTCGAGCAGCAGCGTCCGCCGTTCGATACGACGCACGTGCTTGCCTTGAACCTGCCCGTGATGAACTACGGGCGCACCCCGCAGCAAGTCAACGAGTTCTACCACGAGGTCCAGCGACGGGTAGCCGCGCTGCCCGGCGTTGCCGCAGCCGCCAATGGATTCAGCGTGCCATGGCGCGACACGCAGGGCACGGGTATCAGCCTCACCTTTGCCGCGACGGGATCGGCACGGCCGAACGGCGTGGACGACTGGCGCGCCAAATACCGCGCCGTCTCGCCCATGTACTTCGGGACGCTCGGCATCCCGCTACTCGAAGGCCGCGACTTCCGCGACTCGGACCGAGAGGGTTCTGAACGTGTCGTCATCGTCAGCCAGACCCTCGCCAAGACGCTCTACCCCAACGGCGACGCGCTCAACCGCGAGATGCGCTGGACCGATCCGGTCATTCAGTTCATCGGGCTCGCCGCTGAACCCCGCCGCATCATCGGCATCGTCGCCGACGTGGACGACGAAAACATCATTCCGCAGCCCACCATCACCGTCTACCAGCCAAGCGACCAGGAAGGCTTCTACGGACGCCTCTTCGTGCGTACCAAGGGCGACCCGTACAGCGTCGTCCCCGCCGTCGCGCACACCATCCACGACATCTCCGCCGAAGAGCCGGTCGAACACGCGAGCACGCTCGAAGACATCCGCAGCGAGAACCTCACGCCTGACCGGCTCAACGCCGTGGTCTTCGGTGGATTCGCCGCCGTCGCACTTTTGATCTCGGTGGTCGGAGTCGGCGGCGTCCTGGCCTTCTCGGTCAGTGGGCGGACGCGTGAGTTCGGCATTCGCCTTGCGCTCGGCGCGCAACGCCACAACATCATGAACGACGTCCTGATGCAGGGGGTCGGGATCGCCTGCGTCGGGCTGGCAGCCGGCCTCCTCTTCGCCGTTGCGGGCACCCGGGGCATCGAACGCTACTTCACCGAGGTCCACATGCCGGGCCTGATAGCGTTCTGCATGTCGGCAGGTATCCTGCTGGTCGCAGCCATCGTCGCAAGCGCCGTGCCGGCTGCACGGGCCGCGCGCGTCAATGCGGTCGAAGCTCTTCGATCCGAATAGAGGGTGTCTGTTCGCCGCAGCCTCGCCATTACCGTGCGCCCACGCTTTGCGACGACGCATATACTGAACGCACACCGTCTTCCAAGATCGCATCCGAGGCGTCCAACGCACATGTCCAAGGGCTCAAGGCTTTATCGAAGCAGCACCTTCGTCTCGACACTGCTGATTGCCTGTGCGGTCTCGACCTATGCTCAATCAGGCGACACGCCCGCAGTCAGGAAGCAGCTGCCAGCCGACGAGCGAGCCTTCAAGGTGGCGCGCGCCAACGTCGATCCGGATCAGCGCCTTGCCGCCATGCGCGAGTTCTTGAAAGAGTATCCGAAGAGCAATCGCTCCTACCGGGCGCAGGGCGACATCCTGAAGATCCTGATCGCCGAATACCCGCGCCGCAAAGGTGACTTCGACGCCGAGATCAAGACAAAGCTGCGTGAGGCGAAGGGAGACCAGGCGCTCGCAAACACGGAGGCGGGACTGGCCTCGCAGCTCGCCGAGGCAGGCACGTCGGGGATCGAGTTGCCCGAAGCCGAGGCCATGGCGAAGGATGCCGCCGCCAGGATGAAGGAAGCGGACTTCGACAAGGAGACGCTCGCCCAGTACGAAAAGTTCAAAGTCCCTGCGCCCAGGCCGGATGAGTTGCACAAGCAATTCGCCAGCAGCCGCGCGGAGATCGTAGCGATCCTCGGCGACGTGTACCTGAAGGAAGGCAAGCAGGCTGAAGCCGCGCCCCTGATCAAGGAAGCGTACGAGCTCGACCCGAAGAGTGACTCGGTGGACGCGCTGCGCGGCCGCCTCGCCGCGCTGGACCACGAAGAGAAACTCGCGATTGAAGCCTTCGAACAGGCACAGCTTCTTGGTGAGTTGAAAGCCAGCGACCGCGAGACGATGATGCAGCTCTATCGCAAGACGCACGACGGCAGCGATGCCGGCTTTTCCGCCGAGATGGACGCGCGCTACGAACAGCTCTACCCGGCGCCGTTCACCCCAACGAAGCCGAAAGACGTGGCTGCCGGTCGCACGGTGTTACTCGAACTCTTCACCGGCTCGGCATGCGGTCCCTGCATCGGCGCGGATGTTGCCGTGGACGCGATGCTCGGGGCTTACCCGTCCACGGAGTTCGTCGCGTTGTCGTTCGACCAGCACATCCCCGAACCGGACCCGCTCACCAACCCCGACTCGGCAGCCCGCGCCGACTTCTACGACGTAGCCCACACGCCAAACTTCGTCGTCGACGGACAGCTCCAGGATCTCTACGGAGGCGGTCGCGAGAACAGTAAAGAGCTCTACGACAAACTCGCCGTGCTCATCGACTCCGAGGCCGCGCGCCAGGATGGCGTGACCCTCAAGGCATCGGCCTCATCGACTGGCGGACTCATCACCGCACACGCCGTGGTCACTCTGCCTGGTGGCGCGGAGATATCGAAAGAACTCGCCGCCACCCCGCCATCGACGGCCACCTCCAGCGGTGAAAAAGCCTCGACGCCCGCGCCCGTCGCGGCTCCGGCGGCTCCATCCCTCCTCGTCAACTTCGCGCTGGTCGAAGACGACATCCGCTACAGCGGCGAGAACGGCGTTCGCCTCCATCGCATGGTCGTCCGCTCGCTGGCAAAGCCCGCAAACGCCGGGTATCCCGTCACAGCGGGTGCTACCGCGAACCTCGACGCGACCTTCGATCCCGCAGCCATCTCGCGCTCGCTCGTGACGTATCTCGATGGCTACGAAGAGAAGAACGAAAAGTTCGGCAAGATCAAGTTCATCTCCAAAGACATGACCATGCATCCCGAGCACCTGATGGTCGCCGTCTGGGTGCAGGACGCCATCTCCCGCCGCATCCTGCAGACGACGATCGTGCCAGTGAGCGGCGCGGCCTCCGTGCATGTCGGTGCCGAATAGATGCGCGCCTTCCTGTTGATGCTCGCGACCTGCACGTCCCTGTACGCCGCGCCGTTGAAGCCCATCGTGCAGTGGCACATCAAGGCTGCCCCCAGGACGGTCAAGGCAGGCACGAAGTTCACCGTTACCATCACCGGCGACCTTGACCCAGGCTGGCATCTTTACGCGCTTGAAGAACCCGAAGACGGCCCGGTCGCAACCGAGATCGCACTCACCGACGGAGACCCCGCCGACCTTATCCGCGTTGAAGAGGGCGAACCCAAAGTCGTCCCGGATCCTCTCTTCAAGAAGCCAACCGGCTACTTCGATCACTCCGCCGACTTCATGCTGCATCTGCAGGCAGCAAAGACGCCAGCCGCCTCAAGCCAGCTCAGAGTGCTGATCCGCTACCAGTCCTGCAACGACCACGTCTGCCTGCCGCCGCACACCGATACCGTAAACGTCCCGCTGGCCATCAGCCGCTAAAGGCTCCCGCGAGAGCGCATCCGATCCACCAGCTTCGAGCCCTACCTCCGCGCGAAGGGCTCGGCTTCATCGGCCGTCGGTCGGGCCAGCAACAGGCCGCTCACCGTCATCGCCAGCGGCGCAACCACCAGCACGGAAATCACTGACATCGTGTGCGAGACCGGGCCACCATCGGACCAGCCCGCCGCGCCATAAAACGCAAAGAAGACAAACGCTGTGAGCGCTGCGATCACCACACGTTGACCTCGTGCGACCGGGAACACCCAGCGCAACGTCCGTGGCTCAATGCATGCGAAAAAATATGCAACCATGCAGACCGTGGGAATCCCGAACAGCACCAGCAGCGTCCACGGCGACCAGCCAAAGCCCTTCTCCACCGCAAACATATCCTGGTAGAGATCGGTCCCGTCCGTAAACGTCCGGATCGGAACGTAGTCGATCAGATTGCCGACGCTCGCGACGCAGATCCAATACCAGAACATCGCCCAGCCTCGCGACGCTTGCTGCCGTGCCACACGCCACCCCCAACGGCTCAGCGAAAAAGTAAGGATCGCATTGCCAAGGATCGCGCCAGCCCCACTGATCAGTGCCGCCTGAAAGCCATGACCACTCGCGAAGATGGGCACTTCATTGACGTTCTGATCGATGCCCTTTTGAATCAGCAGGACCTTCAGGCTCGCATGGGCATAGTTCAATGCAAGCGGATTCGCCTTCCAGCCGAGCGCCCACGCAAGAAACGAGTGAGCATACTCATGAGCGAAAAAGACCACCGCATGCGCCGTCCAAAGCTGGAAGATCAACAACGAAGTGAAGGTGACCCAGGTCCACTCGGCAGTTGGAGGAGCTTGCCCAGTACGTTGCATCGTCCGAGTATAGCCAAGCCCCTCCGCCGCGATCCGCTACCGTTGCTGCCGTGTATTCGCAAGCGCCCGCAGAATGGTTCGGGTATTCCCATTCATCACCTGCCGCAGATACATCGTCACCGCGAACAGCAGCACCAGGAAAAACAGATCGATCCTCAGCAACGAATGCAGCAACTGGCCGAGGTTCTCCGGCAGGAACAGGTGCACGTGCATCCAGACGAAGACGAGCAGAGCAAGCAGCGCAAGCACGCCGACGATGATGCGTGAAGTCCGTTCCGACCGGTCGGCTGCCTCAAGCGCCTGCTGGACGAAGGCTAGCTCTGCGTTGGTATTTTGGGAGTCTGACTGATTCTCTAAGCTCATGCTGGTTTCCTTTCAAGGGTAAGAGCTTTGCGTAAGGTGTTGACGCCGTAGTGCAGCCGCGACTTCGCGGTCCCGATCGGAATCTCGAGGATCGCGGCACACTCTTCGAGCGAAAGATCGTGCTGATAGTGCAGTAGAAGGACAGCCCGGCTGGCCGGCGAGACACGATCGACAAGGTTCAGAAATGCCTCGTCTGGCGGCTCGCCAAGCGTCGGCGTAAGCGTGGTGAGTTGTTCGGGTGGCGCATCATCCAGCGGCTGCCAGCGGCTCGCGCGCTTCAGGTGCGAGAACGCAAGGCGTGACGCGATGCGAAACGTCCACGGACGAAACACCGCAGGCTCGCGCAGGAACGGCAGCTTGCGAAAGATCTGCAGCGACGTCTCCTGCAGAATGTCGTCGGCCAACGCGTCACCCGCAAGCCGCGTGATGTACCGGCGCAACGGCGCATACGTCTCCCGCAGAAGCTGCTCCAGCGCGGCACGGTCGCCGGTCTGCGCCAGCAGGATCAGCAGGGTCTGGCTCGGCGTCGTTAGCTCCTTTGCCTGGATTGGGGGGTGCATGCTTGAGAGAGCGCTCCACCAGCAAGTAAAGTTCGGTCGCGGCACGAAATATTTTTCGCACTAGCGAATCTGATTCATCGCCGCCCGGAACAATACTTCAAAGCTCTCACGCACCGCCGGATCTTTTTCGATCGCCGTCTCGACTGCCTTCTGCGCGGTCGGCCTTGGATACCCAAGATTCACCAGCGCCGACAACGCATCATCCGCCACCGCGCCCATCGAAGGCGTCGCCGGCCGGGAGGTGGTCGCGCTCGTCGCGAACCCCTGCAGATCGTCCAGCTTGTCCTTGAGCTCCAGCACGATGCGTTCGGCCGTCTTCTTTCCGATCCCCGGAATCTTCACCAGCGACCCATGATCGGCCGCGCGAATCGCCGTCACCAGCCGCTCCGAGGCGATCCCGCTCAACACAGTAATCGCCAGCTTCGGCCCGATCCCTGAGACGGCGATCAGCCGCTCAAACAGCCGCTTCTCATCCATCTCGGCGAAGCCAAACAACGCAAGCTGGTCCTCGGCAACCTTGGTGAAGATGTGCAGCCGTGCCTCCGCGCCTTCCTTCGGCAACGACGAAAACGTCGCCACCGAGATCGCCACGTCATACCCCACGCCCCCACATTCAATCACCGCCTGCCCCGGCGACTTCGCCAGCAGCACCCCGCGCAACGAACAGATCATGCGCCCCATTCTAGCCCCGCCCCACCACCCGGTGAGAGAATACCCGGGTGAGCGCAAACCCCAACCCGCGCAAGCTGACCGTCGGCGTCTGTGGCGGCATCGCTGCCTACCGCGCCGTCGAACTCGTCCGCGCGCTGCAGACCGCCGCCTTCGACCCACACGTCGCCATGACCGCCGCCGCCGAGCAGTTCGTCACGCCGCTCACCTTTGCCGCCATCAGCGGCCACAAGGTCATCACCTCGCTGTGGACCGGCCCCGAAGTCCCCGAGTCCGAAGACGGCGCACCCGCGAACTCATCGATCGAACACATCGAGGAGGCCCAGACCACCGGAGCGCTCGTCATCGTTCCCGCAACCGCTGCGATGCTTGCGAAGCTCGCCCATGGTCTCGCCGACGACTTCATCACCACGCTGTACCTCGCCACCAAAGCCCCGGTCATCATCGCTCCGGCGATGAACGTCGTCATGTGGCAGCACCCGGCTGTCCAGGCCAACGTGCAGGCGCTTCGAGCGCGCGGCAACGTCATCGTCGAACCCGGCGAAGGCTATCTCGCCTGCGGCATGCAGGGCAGCGGGCGACTCGCCGACTTGCCCGCCATCGTAGCGGCGGTTGAAACCGCGCTCGCCCCAGCCAGGCGCGACCTCGATCTCGAGACCATCCTCATCACCGCCGGAGGCACGCGCGAACCCATCGACGGCGTCCGCTTCCTCGGCAACCGCTCCAGCGGACGCATGGGCTACGCGCTCGCCGAAGAGGCCGCCAGCCGCGGCGCACGCGTCATCCTGATCTCAGCCCCCACTGCGCTGGCCTGCCCCAGGTCCGTCGAGACGATCCCCGTCATCACCGCCGACGAGATGCGCCAGGCCGTCCTCGCGCAACTCCCGCGCGCGACCATGGTCCTCAAGGCCGCCGCCGTCGCCGACTTCCGCCCCATCACGCTCGCGCCCGGCAAGCTCGTCCGCAGCGGCGGCCTCACCCTCACGCTCGAGCCCACCGAAGACATCGTCGCCGAAGTCGTCCGCCGCAAAGCCCCGGGCACCCTGGTCATCGCGTTCGCCGCGGAGATCCCCGAAGCAGGAGCGGACGCCGCCACCCGCGCCAGGGAGAAGATGTTACGCAAAGGCGTCGACGCGATCGTCGTCAACGATGTCTCGATCGCGGGCCTCGGCTTCGACTCCGACCAGAACGCCGGCACGCTCCTCACCCCGGACAGCGCGGTCGAGATCCCCCCCATGCCCAAACGCCAGATGGCCGCCCGCATCCTCGACGAAGCCACACGCCTGCGGCAAGCCATCACCATCCCCGCTTAGCCCGGCTTCGGACCGAGCACGACTGTCCGTTGTTTCTAGGAGGCGCACTTGCTCTTAGGCAGGCGTTCTCAATCACCGCCCAAAACTCGCCTCAAAGACGCAGCAACCCGGACCGGAAAGCGCCGCCCATCTTCCTGCGCCTCAATCTCCCGGCGCTGAGTCGCCAGACCCGGCACATACCCGCAAAGCCGTTTCGTCTCCGCCCCAAGCCAGGCAGAAAGTAGCTCTTCATGAGCGGCCCACCCTAACCACTCACCCACTTCAACGATAAAGAGGTTCTCCAACGCACGGTCCGCCTTCGCACTCACTGCCACGTCTTCGAGATACGCACAAAGCGGCAAAATCGCACCCAGATCCTGTCTCTCCAAAGCCGCCTCAAGCGATGGCATCACCAGGCCCCCAAAGACGATATAAGGCAACGGCTCCTCATCGCCCGTGTAGGCATACTCCGCACGATACCGTGCCAGCATCTCCGGAAAACGACGAAAGAGCTCAGCAACGACCGTCTCATAGGTCATGCCAGATGATAGCGTCCACAGTGAATCCCTGAAGCCTCGTCCTTACAAACCCGCTTCTGTAGGGGTGTTACATTGCCAGAATGTCTGTCCAGCAATACATCCCTTTTCGGCAGAAGAACACCCCTTTTAGTGTTCATGAGGTGACCGGCGGACTGAATCCCAGCGAAGTCCTTGGAGAGATCGAACGCGGTGCCCGCTTCGTTGTCTTCCCCTACATCATCTCCGCAATCTACATCAGCTATCACCGCCGCTCGCCGGTGCGCTTTCTCAAACCGGGAGAAAGCCCGCTCCCGAAAGCACTCCCTTACGCCCTGCTGTCCTTCTTCTTCGGATGGTGGGGTTTCCCCAACGGCATCTTGAATACCCCCGGAGCCATCTACCAAACCCTCCGCGGCGGCAAGGACATCACTCCATCAGTCCTTGCCTGGGCGCAGAAGTACTCAGAGGGTGCAGCGAAAGCCTGATCGTCAACGACGACCGCCCCTAAACACCTCGTATCCTTAGTCGATCGACGCAAACCCAATCAACCTCACCGGCGCTCCGTCGGGAAACTGCGCCGTCAAAATCAGCTCGCCGCCCATCGCCCTCACCGTCCGCTGGAGCGTGGAAAGGTGCATATCCGCTCGCTTTTCGCTACGCGACACCTGCTCCTGCTTCACCCCAAGCGCCTTCGCCATCTCCACCTGCGTGATCTGGCGCGCTTTGCGCAACTCCCGCATCGTCATCTCTTCGGCAACCAACAACGCGGTGCGCTTCACAATCTTTTTACGCCGGGTTACCGGCAGGGAACTTAGCTTTTCCTGGAGCGTCTTCATGGTCGTTTCATCTCCTTCGCCCTCTTCTCTTCAGCCTTCAGCCGATTGAGATGACGCTCATACCTTGCATCCGCCTTCGCGATCAACTTCTTATAAAACTTCGCCTCACTGCCGCCCGTCTTGTCTCCAGCGACGAGCAGAATCGCACGCCGCCGTGGATCGAAGGCAAACGCCACGCGCCACTCTCCGTCTGCGGCTTCAAACCGGAGTTCCTTCATATTCGCGTAGTCGGAAGCCTTAAGCGTATCGACATGCGGGCGGCCAGTCTCCGGCCCAAACATCTCGACGAACCCAGCCTCCGCATAGAGCTCGTTCTGTACCTCGACCGGCAGCGCATCGAATTCTGGTTCAAACTCATCGTGAAAAATTACAACCCACGCCATCTAGTATGCTCCATAGTGCATATGCTTTCAAGCGCATTCAGCGCGCGGCTGACGAAACGAGCTCGCCGCGATCCCACCAATTTAGTCCGCCCCCCAGCCCATTCACTTTGCCGGAGCAAACCAGACATTCAAAATCTTCCCAGCCCTTACCTCATAGATCACCAGCGTATCCGCCACGGCGGCAGCGCCCGGCGGAAGTCCGCGCACATGCTCGACATTCGCAACCGTCGGTCCCGTCACCGTTGTCGTCACCAGGTCGACCCCGTACCCCGCACCCGCCGCCGGAATCTTCGCCAGAAACCCGTACTCCTCACGCAGCGCCGCCATTCCTTTCCTCGCGGCCTTGTGCCCATCCAGCCAAGTCACCGCCGCGCTATCCGCATAGCAACTCAAAAACGCGTCGATATCATGCTTGTTGTAAGCCTCCACCTGCGCCGCTACCACCGCCGCAGGATCGCTTGTGCCGCTACAACCCCCCGCACCCCAGCAAGGAAACGCACCACCCAGGAATACGAAAGCCGCTATCCATCGCAGAGACATTGTCATGGCAAGAACCCCGACTGAATCCTCTCAGGCTCACCCCACCCCGGCAAGCAAATTCCGCCGTGCGCCACAGCCTCATCGGCTGCGGTCCCTCCTGGTTCAAGCCCATCGCACGACCTCCTTGTTGAATCGTCCTGCAACCTCCAATCATGTATCCGGCAAAAGAACGATTACCAGCGACCGCCGCCCCGAACATCCGCAGCTCATTCCCTCCACCAATCTTCCCGAACTCCTCAGCAGTAAATCCAGCCTTCAATATTGCGTCCGCCACCGTGAAATAAAACCCGGCACTCTCTCCACCCAGGCCTTATTCGTCCGCTCCCCCCATGCGGCGGACCACCCAGCCCGCCGGGCCGCGCCGCAGGCTCCGTCAGCTTCGTATCGGTCGCCATCCCCACATGCTCGACCCCTCGAAGGGATTTGCATTTGCGCCTGCCGCCACCTTTCACTCCATTCCGGTCATTCCCGGCCTTTACCATCCCAGTCGCTTGACAGCAATCCCCCGTCCGTCCGACCCTGACTACGCTCGACAATCCATCCCCCGGGGTTCCAATGCGTCACGCATACCTGCTTCTCGCAACACTCTGCCTCACCTCCTCTGTTTTGATCGGCCAAACGGGCTTCACCAGCCAAAGCTCCAACGTCAACGCCAACACCGCCATGCGCTCCGCGGACTTCAACGGAGACGGCTATCCGGATCTGCTCTTTTACGGTGGCACCGCCACCGCCAGCATCGGCTTCAATCTGGGCAACGGAACCTTTGGCACGCCCACCCGCTGGGGCAGTTCCGAACCACTCTCCGTCGTGCAGATCGGCGACTTCAACGGCGACGGGAAACCAGACCTCGCCGGCTGTGATGCGGGCAATCTCGAGGTGTACCTGGCCACCGGGCCCGCGCAGTTCAATACGCCGACGCCGGTCAACCTCTACTACGGCTGTAACTCGGTCAATCTTGGAGATGTCAACGGCGACGGCAACCTCGACATCATCGTCACCGGCACGACCGGTGGCGGCGCCCCCAATCGCGGCGCGACGCCGAACAACGCCATCCAGGTCTTCTTCGGCGACGGGAAAGGCAACTTCACCGCCGGTCCGCTCGCCCAGAACATCAACCTCGATTCGACCAAAGGAACCGCCGGCATCACCCAATGCGCCCTCACCGACGCGGTCAGCGGCGACTTCCTCGGCAACGGCACGGTCAGCATCGTCGTCGATGCCGAATGCTTCCCCGCGAGCCCCGGCAACCCGTATCCCAGCGATACCAACTCCACCGTCTTCCTCGGCAAGAGCGATCCCTCCGGCAACTTCACCTTCACGGAGCTCACCGAGAGCGGCTACTACTACACCCTGCAGAACACCGAGAGCAACAGCCCCCGCGCCGATCTGAACCACGATGGCCGTCCCGACCTGCTCTTCTCCACCTCGAACGGCACCATCGTCACCGGCCTCAATAACGGCGGCGGCAACTTCACGTTCGTCACCCCCAGCACCACCTACCAGAGCTCGGACACCGTCGGACCGTTTGCCTACGGCGGAGTCGCCGCGGGTGACTTCAACGCCGATGGCATCGTCGACCTCGCCACCGCCTTCAACGGCGATCTCACCGCGCCCAGCAACGGGCCCGGCGAAATCCTCCAGGACAACTTCCTCTCCATCCTCTACGGACAGCCCTCCGGTTCCTACTCCGGGACGAATCCTGCAGTCTACGGCGACGGCTACTCTGGGGATGTTCCCACCGTGCTGGTCGGCGACTTCAATCGCGACGGCCTCGACGACTTCGCCCTGCTCTCCTTCAACAACCCACAAAACCAATACATCCTCACCGTCTACACCAACACGCAGACGCCCGCGACCACGTGCAACACGCCCACGCAGGCCAACGCCAACATCATCTGCCGGCCCACAACCAGCCAGACCGAGAACTCTCCCGTAACGGTCACCGCTGCCTCGAACGTTGCCGGCTTCACCGTCAACCGCCTTTACCTCGACAACGTCTCGGTCTACCAGGTCGCGTCGCAGCAGGTAAACACCAGCATCACCGCAGCCGCCGGCACGCACACCCTGGTGCTCGTCAGCTACAACAACAAGGGCCAGGCCTTCACCAGCAGCGTCACCTTCACGGTCGCCGGGACCAACCCTGCCGGCTGCCTGCCCGCGAACGCCGGTGTCGTCATCTGTTCCCCGGTGCAGAATGCGACCTCGAACAACCCCGTCACCTTCACCGCCGGAGCCACCCCCCCGGCCAATGCCGGAGGCATCACCGCGCTGCGCGTCTACATCGACAACTCCTCGATCTTCTCCGTCAATAACCCAAACCCGACAACCAACCCGTCCTTCCAGACCAGCCAGTCGGCAGCCATCGCACCCGGAAAACACAACATCACGGTCGTTGCCTACCTGGGTTCGGGCGCAGCGCTCACCGCATCGGAAAGCTTCACCGTAGCCGGCACCATGCCGTGCTACCCGGCAACCGCAGGCGCGATGATCTGCACCCCGGCAAGCGGCGCAACCACCACCTCACCCTTCACCCTCAGCGCGGGCGCAACGGCAGGCAGTGGCACCCTCACCGCCATCCGCGTCTACTCCGACAACGTAGCCGTAACCCTGGTCAGCAATCCATCGCAGACCAAGTCGTTCGCCATCAACCCACAGATCTCGCTCGCATCCGGCAAGCACAACCTCGTCATCGTCGGCTACACCAGCACCGGCTCAGCCGTCACCGCAAGCGAAACCGTCACCATCCCGTAACGCAACTCAAGCAAAAGCCCCTCCCCGGCAGCACGGGGAGGGGCTTTTACCGTCTCAGAACCCAAAAGGAAGGGCACGGCTTAAGCCGTGCCATAAGCATCCCCCAACGCGAACCC
This sequence comes from uncultured Granulicella sp., assembly GCA_963693075.2. GTDB lineage: Bacteria > Acidobacteriota > Terriglobia > Terriglobales > Acidobacteriaceae > Edaphobacter. Next base: position 497,102 of record CAXMMP010000002.1, read on the forward strand.
ATCCTGAGCGGGGTCCCGCAGCCTCATCGCGGGATCTCGACGAAGCGCAAGTCTTTGGAGCCAGGGACGCGAACGAACAATCACATCCGCTCTGCTATAAAGATTCCTGAGTAAATAGCACGCCAGAAATGCCCTTCCATGACACCCGCCAAGCCCAACTTCCCGCTGCACCTTGTCCTTCTCGCCCTCGCCTTCGCGCCGCTCGCCGGATGTGGAGCGAAAGCCTCCGCGACCTGCAAACCCACCGGTTTCGCCATGACGGTCGTGCCCTCTGATCCCACGTCCGCGCCGAACCAGGCAGCCAAACCTCCAGGCAACCAGGAACTCTTCATAGCCGCTCTCGGCGTCGAGACCGGGCCTGAGCCGTGCATCTTCGATCCTCTGTACCACCCCGTCCCCGCCCAGTGGACCACCTCTGACCCGGAAGACGTCACGATCAGCAGCGCCCAGGACGTCACCAACGGACTCGCCACTTGCGTCAACGCCACCAAACCCGACGCAACCGTAAGCGCCACCCTCACCGCGTACGGCTTTACCCAAACGCTGAACACGCCCGTCGTCTGCAAATAGCGCCAAGCCACAGAACACCATCCTCAAACTCCGTAAGCCGAATGGAAGGGCACGCGTTCACTCGTGACGCAATGAACCTAACCACACCCCCATCCTGAGCAGGGCCCCGCAGCCTCATCGCAAGACCTTACGTGTTAACTTCGTTTCAACACCCCTTTACCAACCCACCCCAAAAGCGTACAGTGTCTAGCGGCGGGACTCACCGATCCATGGCGAGCCTGCACAGGAGCAACACCATGTCCGTCTGGAACACCCCCGGCAACCCCTCGCCTGCAACGCCGCAACTCTCCAAAGTCACCGTCCCCTCCCTGCTCGAGCGCAAGAACACCGGCGCCCGCATCTCCGCGCTCACCGCCTACGACTTCCCGTCCGCCCGCCTCGCCGACCAATCCGGAGTCGATCTGGTCCTCGTTGGCGACTCGCTCGCCATGACCATGCTCGGCCACGAATCCACCCTCGCCGTCACGCTCGACGAGATGCTCGTCTTCACCCGCGCCGTCCGCCGCGGCCTCACCCGCGCCCTGCTCGTCGCCGACATGCCCTACGGCAGCTACCAGCTCGATGAGCGCCAGGGCCTCGAGTCCGCCCTCCGTTTCGTCAAGGAAGCCGGAGCCGAAGCCGTCAAGCTCGAAGGCGCACACGCCTCCCTCGTCCGCCGCCTGGTCGACGCGGAGATCCCCGTCATGGGGCATCTCGGACTAACCCCTCAGGCGGTCAACAGAATGGGCGGCTACAAGGTCCAGGCCAAGACCGGCGACGCCATCGACCTCCTCCGCGAACAGGCCCACGCACTCGCCGACGCCGGCTGCTTCTCGCTCGTCCTCGAAGGCATCCCCCGCGAGGTCGCCGCCACGCTGACGGCTGAGTTGCCGATCCCCACCATCGGCATCGGCGCAGGCCCCGAATGTGACGGACAGATCCTCGTCTGGCACGATGTCCTCGGCCTGACAGACCGCACCCCCGCCAAGTTCGTCCGCCCTTACCTCAACGGTGCAACGCTGATCGCCGACGCCCTCCAGCAATACGTCCACGACGTTGAAACCGGCGCGTTCCCCAGCGACCAGGAAAGCTACCACCTCCCCCGCAAACCCCAACTCGTCTCCGCCTAAACGCGCTCCTGTCGTGGTCATGCTTGAGGGTAGAAGTTATGGTGAATCAGCATCAAGGCCCACAATGGCTGCTGACCGTGGCTGGCTTTCTACTCCTGTTACTCATTTACAGGGTACGGCTGACCTACCTGCGCCGTAAGCAGGGTTACCCGGTATCGCTAGGCCAATTAGCTTACGTTGTGGTCTTTTTTTGTGGTTTGGTTGGAGCGATCGTAGTACAGCTCATGCCAACTAGATAACAGCTTCCGGAAAGGCGCGGCGAGGGCTATGGCGGGCGGCGAAGTTGACCTGAAGGACGTAGTGGATGGGCGCGACCCGCGCTCCTGTTGTTGTCATCCTTTTCCGCAGCGGGAGGACCAGTTTCTCGTCACCCCACCCCCCCGCGTGCCCCATCTCAGCCAGCCTCACCGTCTGAGGTAGAAAGTACACCGCCTCAACTATCACCATGCAAATCCTAAAGACCATCGCCGAGACCCGCCAAGCTCTCACCCCCCACCGCGCTAAAACGACCGCCCTGGTCCCCACCATGGGAGCCCTCCACGCCGGCCACTTGTCCCTCGTCGACCGAGCCCGCGCCGAGTGCTCGTTCGTCACCGCCAGCCTCTTCGTCAACCCCACCCAGTTCGCTCCCGGCGAAGACTTTGAGCGCTACCCGCGCCAGTTCGAGCGCGACGCCGAGATGTTCGCCGCAGCCGGCGTCGACCTCCTCTTTGCCCCATCGCCTGAAGAGATGTACCCCCACGGTGCCACCACCACCATCGACGTCGGCGACGTAGGCACCCGTCTCGACGGAGCCCACCGACCTGGCCACTTCCTCGGCGTCGCCACCGTCGTCGCCAAGCTCTTCCACATCCTTCAACCCAACCGCGCCTACTTCGGCCAGAAAGACGCCGTCCAGGTTGCCGTCCTCCGCCGCATGGTCCGCGATCTCAACTTCCCGCTCGAACTGATCGCCTGCCCCATCCTCCGCGACGCCGACGGCCTCGCCCTCAGCTCCCGCAACGCCTACCTCACCCCCGAAGAACGCACGAGCGCCCTCACCCTCCCACGCGCCCTCGATGCCATCCGTGAGGCCCTCGCCGCAAACCACCCGAACCCGCTCGAAGCCGGCCGAAGACTCATCCAGTCGAATCCCGCGGTAGCTCCCGAATACCTTGAATCCGTCGATTCCGACACCCTGCTCCCACAATCACCGCAGACCCCCGGCACCCTCATCGCCCTTGCCGTCCGCGTCGGCAAAACCCGCCTCATCGACAACTTCCTTACCTAGCAGCCCGCGCGCCCAAAGACGCTGGTCATCCTCCCTGACCGAGTCGAACGAGTCGAAGCGGAATCCCCCCGGTACCTGTCTCACGGACCGGTGCCCATCTCGTCCGCTATCATTCCGCATGCTCCGCAAGCCATGGACGATCGCTCTCGCACTCCTGCTCCTCTTCATCACCGAAGTCGGCCTTTCTACCCGCCAGCAATCTCCAAGCTGGGATGAGGGCGACCACATCTTCTCCGGCTACATGAACTGGAAGCACGGAGAGTACAGCCTCAATCCCGAGCACCCGCCGCTCGTCAAACTCATCGCAACCCTGCCGCTCCTGCCGTTGACGTTGAAGACAGCTCCCCGCCAGGGCCGCTATTTTAAAGATGAGGCCTACTTCGGCGGGCACGATCTCCTCTTTGGAAACGCACCGCAATACTCGGCCGATACCCTCCTCTTCCGCGTCCACATGGCCTCGCTCGTCTTCGGCGTCACGCTCGGCCTGCTGCTCTTCCTCGCCGGGTCGGAGATGTTTGGCCCTGCCGCCGGCCTCATCGCCCTCACGCTCTTCGTCTTCGATCCCACCATCCTTACGAACGCCCCCTTCGTCACCACCGACATGGGCGCAGCCTGCGGCTACTTCGCCACGGCTTACACCTTCTATCGCTTCACCCGGCGGAAGACATGGCTCCGCGCCCTCGTCTGCGGCGTCACCCTCGGCCTCGCTCTCACCACCAAGCACTCTGTCCTCGCGGTCGTCCCCATCGTCTGCCTCCTGGCTCTCGCCGACTTCATCCCGTCCAAGCAGAAAGCCCGCGCCTTCACTGGCCTCATGGCAATCTTCGCCCTGGCCCTCATCACTCTCTGGGCGGTCTACGGATTCCGCTACGCCATGCACCCCACCGGCGTCCAGATGGACTCGCTCGCGAGCCAGATCAGCACTCTCCCCACCACCTCCCGCGTCGTCATCGGCTTCTGCGCGCGCTTCCACCTGCTTCCCGAAAGCTATCTCTACGGCATGGCCGATGTGCAGCGCGTCGGCCTCTTCATGCCCATGTTCCTGCTCGGCCAGGTCCACGCTCACGGCGTCTGGTACTACTTCCCGGTCATCCTCTCGGCGAAGTTCACCATCGGCCTCCTTGGCCTGCTGGCGCTCACCGTCTATGCCTTCGCCACCGGCAAACTCAAGCATCGCCGCGAGATCTTCTTCCTCGTCTTCCCCGCGACCTGCTTCCTGATCGCCGCCATGGGGTCCCCGCTCAACATCGGCGTCCGCCACGTGCTGCCGCTCTTTCCCTTCGCCTTCGCGCTCGCCGCAGCCGGAGCAGCCGCGCTCCTCCACCAGCGCCGCGCCTTCGCGTACGTCATCGGCGCACTCCTGCTCTGGAACGTCGTCGATTCCGTCCGCCTCTTCCCCAACTACATGCCCTATACCAACGCCTTCTGGGGCGGACCCACCAAAACCCACGACTACTTCTCCGACTCCGCCGTCGACTGGGCTCAGAACCTCAAGTACGCCAAGCGGTATGTCGACGCCCACAACATCCACCAGTGCTCCTTCGCTTACTTCGCCGCGCCCTTCCTGCTGCCCAGCGACTACGGCATCCCCTGCACCCTGCTTCCCACGCTCGACACCATGGGCGAAGAAAATATCGCCGTCCCGCCCATCGTCCACGGCCCCATCCTCGTCAGCATGGGCGATCTCAACGGCTTCGAGTTCGGCTCACGCGTCCGCAACCCCTATCAGGCGCTCTTCAACCGCAAACCCGACGCCATCATCGCCAACAGCATCGCCGTCTTCAACGGAGACTTCGCCCTCCCCGAAGCCGCCGCTCTCCAGTACGAGCACCAGACCGACGCCAACCTCCGTAAGGACCCCAAAGCCGCGCTCCTGGCAGCCCAGACCGCCGTATCCCTCGCTCCCAACGGTTTCGACGCCAACCTCTCCCTAGGCGACGCCCAGGCCGCCAACCATAACGGAGCCGCAGCCCGCGCCGCCTACGCCACCGCCGCAGCCCGCCTCGCCGACATGGAGCCCACCGCGCAGCAACAGTGGCGTCCCGTCGTCGACCAGAAATTAGCCTCGGTGCCCAAAAACGAGTGACCGACAAACCGGCATTTTATAAGTGCTCCTTGACAATCGGCCCGCCGCATCCGAGACTTCCCAAAGGTTCACCCTGTTTTCCTCGAAGCGATGGCGCGTCAGCCGAGTCCCCGGCCGCCAGCTTCACGAAAGGTTACGCAGCGTCTATGACCGACGGGACCACAAGCCGCCTGAGCCTCACGCTCGACTCCGCGCTGCCCAGCGTCGACACCGTCGAGCAGAACGCAGTCGAGTTCGCCGAACGCGCCGGCTTCGACGCAGATACCGCGGCAAATATCGCCATGGTCGCCCGCGAAGCCGCCGCCAACGCAGTCATTCACGGCAACAAATACGACCCGCAACGTCACGTCTCCGCCCACTTCGAAGCCAGCTCCGACTCCGTCCTGATCCGCATCGCGGACGAAGGCACCGGCTTCGATTCCTCCAACATCCCAGACCCGCTCGCCCCCGAAAACCTGCTCCGCTCCTCCGGCCGCGGAGTCTTCCTCATGCGCGCCTTCATGGATGAGGTACACTTTCGCCAGCTATCTCCCGGCACCGAGATCACCCTCATCAAGCGTCGGAACGGGTAAACTGGCTAAACTTTCAATCGTTTGACCCTGAAATAATCCCAAGTTTTGAAACCAAGGAGACTGTACAGATGGCCATGAAATTCAAGACCCGGCAGGTCGACGGCGTTACGATTCTCGACCTGAGCGGACGCATCACCCTCGGCGAAGGCAGCGTCACCCTCCGCGACGCCGTGCAGGATGCCGTCTCCAAGGGCGAAAAGAAGATCCTCCTCAACCTCGCCAACGTCGACTACATCGACAGCTCCGGCATCGGGGAACTCGTCAGCGCCTTCACCTCCGTCAAGAACACCGGCGGCGAGCTCAAGCTCCTCCAGCTCACCAAGAAGGTCCACGACCTCCTCCAGATCACCAAGCTCTACACCGTCTTCGACGTCTACGACGACGAAGCTTCCGCCATCTCCAGCTACAAGGCATAAATCCAGACCGAAGCGCGTATACGGATAAGAACGAGAAACGGGATAAGAACAGAGCCATCAAGCCTTGTTCTTCATCCCGTTTTATCTTTCTTATCCGTGTACGCGTTTGATTCTCAAGCCAGCAGCAACACCTTCCCCAATCCACCCTTCTCCGCGGCAGCCTGTCCCGCCCCAGCCTCCGCCATCGGGATCATCCGGTCGATGGGAATGCTGAGCCGCTTCTTCTTTACATCCTCTGCAAGCTTCACCATCCGTTCCGGATCGGCCTTCGCCATCACCGGCACCACCTTCACCTTCGGATGAAGCGCTTCGTTCGCCGGCGGCCCGACCACGCTCGCATAAATTCCTCCCGGAATCACCTTGCCCAGCAACGCCTCGCCCACCTTGCCACCAATCGTGTCCGCGACCGCGTCCACCAGGCCCAGCTTGCTCATCGCCTCCTCATCATCGAGTGCCAGCACATGGTCTGCCTTCAACTCTTCCGCCTCCTCCACCTGCTTCTTGCGCACGCCGACGATCACCTTCGCACCCAGGTCCTGCGCCGTCCGCACCGCCGACCGCCCGACGCCGCCCAGCGCGCCGGTAATCAAAATTGTCTGCCCCGGCTGAATCCCTGTCCCGATCCGAATCAACTGCTCGCCGGTAATCGTCACCAGCGGCAACGCCGCGGCATGCACCAGCTCAATCCCTTCCGTAACCTTCGCCAACTCGCTCGCCTTCACGACACAAAGCTCGGCGTAGGTATGGTTCGTCATCGCGAAGACCTTATCGCCCGGCTCAAAGCCCGTCACACCCGGCCCAACCTCACGCACTACTCCTGAAACATCGCGCCCGATGATCCCCGGAAACTCAACCGGAAATCGCGCCTGCGCCTCACCCGACCGCATCTTCCAATCCACCGGATTGATACTCGCCGCAGCCACCTTCACCAGCACTTCACCTTCGCCCGGCTTCGGATCGTCCCAATCTTCCCACTTCAACTCACCCGGACCACCATACTTGTGCAACACCACAGCCTTCATCGCATTTCACCTCACCCCGTAAGATGCACAATGGCAAACCTCGTCATCCTTGAGCGCTCCGAAGAACCTCTGGATCGGAATCGATGGGTGCCGTTGCCTGTTCCTACAGAAAGATCCATTGCCTGTTCTCAATCCGCGTCACTCCGCGGAATCCGCGTACGTACTTGCATGTGGGGCGTCTAGGTATCTCTCCCAGTCATCTCCCTCCGCCAACCCCTTCAACAGCGCAAAGCGACGCCGAACGAGTCCCCTCACATGCGGCGCGACGACATACTGACCCACCAGCCGCCCAGCCCACCCGAACGGCAGCGTGAACCGTACCTCATCCTGCATCACTGTCTGCCCGTCGATCCACAAGAAATGATGGTCATGCTGAAAGTGCTGAAAATATCCGCGCCCCATCGTGTCCTGAAAGAACGACGGCCGCTCATACCTGGTAATCAGCGTCTCGTGATGCGCCGAGATCCCGAACTTCCAGCCCCGCCAAACCAGCTGGTCGCCACCCTCGACCAGCCCGCTCGTCTTGCCTTCGACCGGCTTCAGCCCGATCGTCTGCTGCACCAGCTCGACGCTGGTCGAGAGCAAAAAGCAGCGTTCCACCGGTGCGTTCACCCTCATACTGTCTTCTACCCGAAAACCTCTAGCGGGCAACGTCTGCCTTCATCCCACCAAGATCTTCCGTCTCTCCATCCACCAATTCAATATCCGCCGCCTGGTGCAGCGTTAGCAGCTCGATCGCCCGATCCGCCTGCGCCTGATCCGTGACCGTGATCTCCAGCAGCGCGCCCGTCGTGCCGTCGCCTTCGCTGCCCGTGCCTTCGAGAAACGAGCTCTTGCCCAGCAGCGCATTCACCGTCTTCCCCAGCTTCTCTTCAAGCCCGGCAAACCCCTTCTCGCCCTCGGTCCCAACCTCGAGCTCGGCATCCTCCGGCGGCTGCGGCCCGCCGCGGTTGACCATGATGATCATCCCATTCGGATCAACCCCATGCTGCGTCAACAAATCCTTCATCGAACTCGCAATATCCCGCGTCTCAAACGTAGCCAGCACTCGCATCGTCAATCTCCTGGCGTATTGGATGCTGCATAAGCGCTCAATGACCATAGCTCGCTAAAGTCTAGGGTCGTTGTGTACGGTTATGGCGATCAAACCATACACAAGAATGATTGTGACCTGATTACCGTATACAAAATTAGGCTAACCCTCGCTCTTCCTGGACCCTTCGGTGGCAGGCGTGACATATGAGTTGAGTGTTCTCAAGGGTGTAACCGTCAATAGCCTTGAAACGATCCAGCTCCGCGCCACGCTCTGGTAATTCCTCGACACACAAAGCACAAAGGCCGCGCTGCCTCTTCCACTTCAAGTCCTTGAGCTTCCGACGCTCCGTCGGCGTACCTCGTTCGTCGAACTCAAGCCTTTTGGCAATGTAGCGCTTCATCTGAAACAGCAGTTCGTTGTTGCCACCAGACGCAATCATGATCTCTTCGCGCAAACGGATAAGAAGCTCTCTCGCTTTGCTGCGGTTCTCCTCATTAAGTGGTGGCACGTCGACCTCCTATAGAGTTGCGCTCTTCTCTCCTAGCAACCCGAGACACCGCTCCAAAAACACATCCACCCCCACACTCCCTTCATCCCCCTTACCCCTCACCCTGACACTCACCGAATCCGTAGCCGCTTCCTTATCCCCCATCACCAGAATGAACGGCACCTTCGCCGTCGCGAAGTCGCGAATCTTCGCCTTCATCACGTCGTTCCGCTCATCCAGCTCAACCCGCAAACCCGCAGCCTCCAGCTTCGCCTTCACCGCCCGCGCATAGTCCATATGCTTCTCGGTCGAGATCGGCACCAGCCCAACCTGCACCGGAGCCAGCCACAGCGGGAACGCCCCCGCATAGTGCTCGATCAGCACGCCGAAAAACCGCTCCACCGACCCGAACAGCGCGCGATGCACCATCACCGGCTGATGCAGTTCGCCGTCCTCGCCCTTGTACGCCAGCTCAAACCGCTCCGGCAGGTTCCAGTCGAACTGCACGGTCGAAAGCTGCCACATGCGCCCCAGCACATCCACCAGTTTGATATCGATCTTCGGCCCATAAAACGCGGCCTCGCCCGGCATCGTCTTGTACGAAATCCCCTTGCGCTCCAGCACCTTCGTCAACGACCCAACCGCCAGGTCCCACTGCGCTGCCGTCCCGATAAACTTCTCATCCGCCGGGTCCCATGTCGAAAGCTCGACCTTGAACTCCGCGAACCCGAACGTCTTCAGCACCGCCTCCGCAAAGTCGATACACGCCGCAACCTCATCTTCAATCTGCGACGGCATGCAGAAGATATGCGCGTCATCCTGCGTAAATCCACGCACGCGCAACAGCCCGTGCATCGTCCCCGACCGCTCATACCGATACACGTTCCCCAGCTCCGCATACCGCACCGGCAGATCGCGATAGCTCTTCGGCGTGTTCTTGTAGATCAAAATATGTCCCGGGCAGTTCATCGGCTTCAGCCGATACTCCGCATCGTCCAGCTCCATCGGAGGATACATATTCTCGCCATAGTTCATCTCGTGCCCGGAGATGCGCCAAAGTTCGCGCTTCATAATATGCGGCGTGTACACCAGGTCGTACCCGCGTCGCACGCACTCGTCTTTCATCCAGTCTTCCATCGTCTTGCGGATCAGCCCGCCCTTCGGATGCCAGAAGATCAGCCCCGCCCCCGCGACCTCCTGGATCGAAAACAGATCAAGCTGTTTCCCCAACGTCCGGTGGTCACGCGCCTTGATCTCTTCCAGCCGTGCAAAGTGCGCCTTCAGATCCTTGTCGTTGAAAAACGCCGTCCCGTAAATCCGCTGCAACTGCTGATTCTTCTCATCGCCCAGCCAGTACGCGCCCGCAACACTCGTCACCTTGAACGCCTTCACCCTCCCGGTCGAAGGCACATGCGGCCCACGGCAAAAATCCGTAAACCCGCCGTTCTTGTACAGCGAAATCTCATCCCCCGGCTTGGTGAACCGTTCGATGAAATGAACCTTCATGAACTCGCCCTGCTCCTCGTAATCGGCAAGGCCTTTCTCGCGCGGCTCTACCTCGCGCCGGAACGGTTCATCCCGCGAAACCACCTCCGCCATCCGCGCTTCGATCGCCGCCAGGTCAGCCTCGGTAAACGGCGTCTCCCGATACACGTCGTAGAAAAATCCGTTATCCGTCGCCGGCCCATGCCCCAGCTTCGTCTCCGGAAACAGCTCCAGGATCGCCGTCGCCATCACATGCGCGGCCGAGTGCCGCACCACCTTCAGCGAAGCCTCATCCTGCTCCTTCAACAGCCAAAGCTCGACATCCTCGGTCAGCGGCGCCGTCAGATCGACGATCTTCTCCGCCTGCGGATCACCCGCCCCATACATCGTCTCCGCGGACTCCGGCGCGTCGTCCTCGCCGCCTTCCGCCAGGTTGATATTCAACCCAGCCAGTGGCCGAATCTTCGCCACCACAACAGCCGCCGCAAGCCTCGGCGAGATCGCCGTCGCAATCTCCAGCGGAGTCGTCCCATTCGCCACCTCGCGCACGCTGCCATCCGGCAACTGCACGCGAATCATCTCAGCCAAACCCACGTCACTCATCACTCAAGCATACCGCCGACCACAACCACCAGAAGAGCCGTAACGCCAAAACTCCGAACTCTAAACTCCCGAATCAGGCATTACCAAAGTCCACCAATCCCCGGACCCACACCCACCCAACTCCACAAAGCGACCGATACTCACAATGACGCGAAAGTGGCAACCTAACTCGGCAAGTGCCATTGCTGACAACACCTCAACTCCCTAGGCTCCATCTATCGGCCCAACCCGCCAAATCTGTTCCACTTTGAAAGGTTCAATCCAACCTTATGCAAGTTCTCTGCAAACTCTCTAACACCGTCTCCGATGTCCGTTGCAAAGTCTGCGGACAGGGCTTTCTCGTCTACTGGTCACGCACCTCGCGGGCCGAGCAGGACGCAACCCGCCGCCAGGTCCTCGAAGCCCTCGAAGGACACCACACGTCGACCGTCTCCGCCGAAGCCCACCCCAACCACGGCTTCAACGTCCCCGATTGGTCCGGAGTCGCCCGCTTTTCCGGCGCAGCCCTCCTCGGTGGGGCCGAAGGCTGGGTCTAACCTCAACCTCCTCCCAAACAACGGAGCACGAGCCAGGCCAACCAGCCTGGCTTCCGTCGTTAACACACCCGGTCGACCATCCCATACGGCCTGACAGGCGCAGGTCGGCAGTCATCCGCCAGGGGCTACCACCTGCGTCCCAACGCCATCCCGTAAAGTAAACCCGTGAACCCCTCAGACCTCGCCCGACACCTGCAAGCCCTCGAAGAAGAGTTACTCGCAGACGCCACGCGGAAAAACTCATCCCGCGTCGCCGCCCTGCTGTCCGACGACTTCCGCGAGTTCGGCAGCTCCGGCCGCGTCTATTCCAGGCAGGACATCCTCGTCGCCCTCCGCGAAGAACCACCCGTTACCCTGTCGTTGACTTCCTTCGAACTCAAGCTGCTCGCCGAAGGCGTCGCGCTCGTCACCTACCAATCCCAAAAGAACACCGCCGACGGTCCACCCACAACCGCCCTCCGCAGCTCCCTCTGGGTCCAGCAAGGCGAATCCTGGCGCATGCTCTTCCACCAGGGCACAAAACTAAGTCCCAGGCACCCCATCTCAGACAGTCCCAACGTCTGAGTTGGGCAGTAAAGCTCCCCACCCCACACCCCAAAAATGCGTTGCCTGTTCATAATCAGCGTTCAATCCGCGAAATCCGCGGTCGCACTTCTTTTCCCTCCCCATCGCCTGGAGACTTATGCCGCCATCCCACTGCAGGATCTCCCGCAGACTCCAAAGGCCCGCGCCCACCAGGCTCTTTCGCCAGCAGAGGACCCCCGCAATACCAACTCACATTCTGAATCGCCCCGGCTGAATTAGAATCTCATCAATAGCTGTTCCAACATCTATCACCAGAGGAACCAATCCATGCCCAAGCTTCTTTCCGTCCTCGTCAGCCCACGCGGCGACTACTCCATCTCCCGCTCGCTCGCAAAGACCTTCACCGACGAGTGGACCAGCAAGAACGCCGGAGGCGAGGTCGTCACCCGCGACCTCTGCAACACCAAGCTTCCCTTTGTCGACCTCCCCTGGATCGCCGGAGCCTACAGCCCCGCCGAACAGCACTCGCCCGAGATGAAGGCTTCCCTCGCCGTTGGCGACGAACTCATCGCCGAACTCCAGGCAGCCGACCACATCCTCATCGCCACCCCCATGTTCAACTTCTCCACGCCCGCCATCCTCAAAGCCTGGATCGACCACGTCGTCCGCGTCAACGTAACCGTCTCCGCCAGCTATGAAGGCCTGCTCAAGAACAAGAAAGTCACCGTCATCATCGCGTCCGGCGGCGTCTACACCCCCGGCTCCTACATGGAAGCTTACGACCGCGAATCCGGCTACCTCAAAGCAATCCTCGGCTTCATCGGACTCACCGACGTCACGCTCATCCAGGCCGGCGGCTCGAACGACGTAGCCCAGGGCAAAACCACGCAGGAAGCACTCGTCTCCACCTTCATCCCAGAAGTCCAGGCCGCTGCCTAGTCATCGGAACCACACCCAGGGTACCCAGGATCACGAGAGATCAAACGTGATCCTGGGGTTTTCCTTTGAGCGATCTGCGGCTGCTTCAGCAAGCATCAATCCACCTGCGGCAAAGCCACCCCAACCCCTCTCTCGCCCTTACGAATCCAACGATTCATCGGCTCCGCAAACAAAACCGCGACCCCCCATCCCAGAACCCCCGCGCAAACAATCACCGCAACAAAAAGCAGAGGAACACCCCGCAAAGGCTTTCCCCACCGCACGAACAAAGCAAACAATCCAAGCACCACAAACATATGCGTCAGGTAGATCTCATAACTCCGTTGACCCAGCATCAACAAAGGCGCAAACACTCGCGGAGCCTTCCACCCACTCTGCGAAGCAGCAGCAATCACCAGTGAGACCCCCACTGCAAACAAGCTGAAGAACAGCCCCGTCCGCCCCAGCCCCCACTTGTACCCTTGCAGCGAATCCCCCAGACAAAATACAACAATCGCCGCCCCAGCCAGCCCGTAGACCCAAACTCTCGAGAGCCGGCGCCCTGCCAGCCACATCGCCGTCAGGCACCCAAACGCGATCCCATCCATCCCGCCCAGATACGAGTATTCCCGCCAAACCTCATTTGGATTGAACGCCTTCATCCGCGCGAACGGACCGGCTGCGAGGAACAGGCCAAGCAGCGCCGCCAACAACCATCGCTTGCGTAAGACCCGCGCCACCAGCGGAAAGAAAAGATAGAACATCTCCTCCACCGACAGCGACCACAAGATGTCCCAGTTGGGCGGCAGGTAATCCCGCGTCGCCTCCAGATACCCAACATGAAACGTCAGCGCCGCCACCAGCGCGCCCCCCAGCCCACCCGTCTTGGCCGAGACCACAAACCCACCCACATGCGCCAGGTGCAGCCCGCTCAAAACCGCAAGCAGCAGCAGGAACAGCGGAGCAATCCTCGCCACCCGCAGCCGATAAAAGCCTTTCACATCGAGCGTCGCCGGCCCACCCCATCGCCGCATGCTCGTCGAAGTAATCAGATACCCCGAGATCACGAAGAACATCTGCACGGCAAACTGTCCATTCCACGCAATGGTGTATGCCACTTGCTTCGGAAGCCCAACCAGGTACGGCACATCCGCAAAGAGCAGCCGCATGTTCACGTGATTCATCATCACGAGAACGATCGATACCCCCCGCAACAAATCAATGCCGTCGACCCGCGCCCAATCCCGACTCATGCCCCAGTATCGCCGATACCGCCGGCCGCCCTATGAACCCTCAAGCGCTACGCGCGAAGTGCGACCCTGGAGTTGAGCCGCCTTACCCCGGAATCACCCGCGAACCCTCATGCCGAGGCTCTGCCTCATCCCTCACCCCAAGCTCCGCCCCATCCGTCACGCCACTCTCCATCGCCACGATACAAGGCGTAATCACCATTGCCAGAAACGCAAGCACTACCAGGATATCGACCATTCCATCCTCCCCGTCCGCTCTGGACGCTCTGCCGCGAAGCCCTTTGGACCACGCACTTCAATAACCCATTCATCGTCGACCCCTGCACAACATCCACAGCAGCAACATCCACCGCCAGCCATCCGTACCGTGACTCCACGCACTAGAATGCTTGTCATGTCCTCTGGTGGAATGACCTACGCCGAAGCTGTCGAGCACCTGCACGCCCTCGGCCCAGAACTCCCGCCGTCCACCGACCCCAGCATCCCCCGGCGCAAGTTCGACCTCGCCCACATGCGCCGCCTCTGTACGGCTCTCGGCGACCCGCACCTCCGCGTTCCCAGCGTCCTGATCGCCGGAACCAACGGCAAAGGCTCGACCGCCGCCACGCTCGCCTCCATCCTCACCGCCGCCGGCTACCGCACCGGCCTCTACACCAGCCCGCACCTCAGCCGCATCAACGAGCGTATCCAGCTCTCGCACCCCACGCTGCCCAGCGAATACGGCTCTCTCGCAGCCCACGGCAGCGAAGGCCCATTGACGCTCTCCGAGATTCCCGACGATGACTTCGCCCGCCTCTACGCCCTCGTCGACGAAGCCGCGACCAAACTCGTCGCATCCGGCGATCTCCCCCACCCGCCCAGCTTCTTCGAGCGGCTTACCGCTATCGCCTTCGCCTACTACGCCTCGGTCGACTCACCCGGCGCAACTGCCCGAGCGGAAATTCTCGTCCTCGAAGTCGGCCTCGGCGGACGCCTCGACGCCACCAACATCGTCCAGCCCCTCATCTCCGTCGTCACCGACATCGCACTCGACCACCAGGACTACCTCGGCGACACGCTCACCGAAATCGCCACCGAAAAAGCCGGTATCCTCCGCGAACACGGCACTCTCGTCACCCTCTCGCAACATCCCGAAGCCAACCACGCCATCGGCCTCGCCGCCACTGCCCTCCACGTCCGCGCCATCAACGCCGCACCTTACCTCCCACCCGCCCAACGCAACACGACGGCACCCGCCGTGGGCATCCCAAACAACCACTACACCCTCCCCCTCGAAGACGCCCTCCTCGAAGTCGACTCACCGCTCCCCGGAGTCCACCAGCAGCGCAACATCGCGCTCGCCATCGCCACCGCCATCGAGCTCCGCACCGAACACAACTTCACCATCTCCAACGAAGCTCTCGAAGCTGGAATCCGCAAAACCCGCTGGCCCGGCCGCCTCGAATTCATCAACCCCAACCTGCTCCTCGACGTAGCTCACAACCCAGCCGGTGCCTGGACCCTCCGCGCCGCCATCGCCGCGCTTCCCGAAGCTCAACCCCGCACTCTCCTCTTCTCCTGCCTCCGCGACAAAGACCTCGCCGAGATGTCTCGCATCCTCTTCCCACTCTTCGACTCCTCCGCAGACGCAGACCCGCTCCGCCGCCACGATCACATCGTCCTTGCGCCCATCCCCAACCCGCGCGCCGCCGCCGTCGAAGACCTTCTGCTCGCTGCCCACGCCCTCGGCATCCCCGCGCACGCCGCCCCGCACCTCGCCGGAGCCCTCGCCCAGGCTCGCCAGATCACTCCCGCGCACGGCATCATCATCGCCACCGGCTCCGTCTACCTCATCGGCGAGCTCCGTACGCTCGCTCTGGCCGCCAGCAACGCACCCTGAAACCTCATAGAGTCACCACCCAGCAAACGCACCACACCCGCGAAACTACCCAAAAGGGGAATAGTCATGGCGGTCGTCGCTATTTATCGTGGCGGAGAAGTTCGCGTGCTAGCCTTACCATTAAATGACTCAGGATGAGATCAAAATGGTCGCCATCAAGTGGATCTGGGAACACTACGCCCCGCCAGCCACTTGGCTGCATCCGGCCGACGATGAGCCGTGTCTGTGGGACCTCGTAGTGGACGACCCCGAAATTGCCTGGCCGGTCATTCTGCTCATCCACCAGCTCGTCGATACCGAGTTCATCCGCGGAGCACTCTCCTCCGGTCCCGTCGAAGATCTTCTGGTCCATCACGGCCCCAGGTTCATCGAAAGAATCGAGGTCCAGGCCAGAACCGACCCGAAATTCGCCCTGATGCTCGGGGGAGTCTGGCAAAGCGAGATGCGCAACTACATCTGGAAGCGCGTCAACGCAGTCTGGGATCGGCGAGGATGGGATGGAACTCCAACAGACTGAACGCCCCACCGCCGAGCCCCCTACCCTCAAACCTGCCCGCTCATCCAACCCCGCCCTTTGCTGGCTCACCTATCTCCTGCTGATGCCGCTGATCGCCCTTGCGACCACCTTCTTCGGCTGTCTCTCGCTCGTCGCAGGCCTTTGGGACAAGTCTGGACGCCAGCAGCACACCATCGCCCGCATCTGGGCCAACGTCCTCATTCTGATCAGCTTATCCCCGGTCAAAGTCTTCGGCAGCGAAAATCTCCCGGTCGAAACGGCCGTCTACGCCTCCAACCACCTCAGCTACTACGACACCCCCGTCCTCTTCGCCAAACTGCCCTTCCAGTTCCGCATCATCGCCAAGCAATCTCTCTGGAAGATCCCATTCATCGGCTGGTATCTCAACCGCTCCGGCCAGCTCCCCATCGAACTCAACTCCCCACGCTCCGCCATCGCCGGACTCCTTCGCGGCGTCAAAACCCTTCAGTCCGGCATGCCCTTGCTGCTCTTCCCCGAAGGCGGCCGCGCCGAGCACGGCATCACCACTCCCTTCCAATCCGGGGCCGCCTTCATGGCCCTCCGCGCCCAGGTCCCGCTCGTTCCCATCGCCCTCATCGGCACCTACGAGCTGCTCCCCATCCACACCTATCACCTCACCCCGCACCCGGTAAAAATCATCATCGGCGAACCCATCCCTACCGCCGGCCTCACCACCCGCGACGCCGATGCCCTCACTCAGCAACTCTTCGCCGCTATCACCACCCTCTACTTCGAACACACCAAAACCTGACACCAGTGAAACACCGGAAAGCACCGCTCTCGTCCGGGCAAGACAAGATCGGTGTCATCGGTGGTAAGTCGTTCGTCTGAAGCGACTAGACTATAAGAGTCATGCCGCGAATCGCGATTCCTAGCCCCACCAGCTACGACCCCGAGTACAACCGCCTCAACTGGCCCGCCTTCGCCGACGCCGTCCGCGACCACGGCGCCGAGCCCGTCGAATTCCAACTCGACCTTTCCCCCCGCGCCATCGCCGAGCTCGCCAACACCTGCACCGCCATCCTCCTGCCCGGCTCCCCCGCCGACGTCAACCCCGCCAAGTACGGCCACGCCCGCGACGAAGCCACCGCTCCCGCCGACCTTCCCCGCGAAAACGTCGACGAACTCCTGCTGCAGGATGCACACAACCTCTACAAACCCATTCTCGGCATCTGTTTCGGAGCGCAAATCCTCAACATCTGGCGCTCCGGCACCCTCGTCCAGGACCTCACCGTGCTGCCTGTTAACCATTCAGCTTCCCGCTCCGTCGCCATCGCCCATTCCCTCGCGATTCCGGCGCAATCCCTCCTCGGTTCGATCGTCGATCGCGACGAAGCCCCGCTCGATGGCGAATTTCTGCGGCTCCCCGTCAATTCCTCACACCACCAGGCCATCGGCATCCCCGGCGATGGTCTTCGCATCTCCGCCCGTTGCCCGCAGGACGCCGTCATCGAAGCCATCGAAGGCCCGCAACACGCCGAAGGCCTCCACTTTGTCCTCGGCCTGCAATGGCACCCCGAACGCACGACCTCCACCTCGGCAACCTCCCGCAAGCTCTTCGCGCGCCTCGCCCACGAAGCTGCCGGCTGGTCCCCTCGCGCCGTCACCACCTCGGTGCTACGCTAGAGCCGTCACGCAAAAAAGTCTCCACTCTAAACGCTTGAAGTCCCCTCGACTCAGCCCCTTGGCTCCCCATGCCGGCCCTCACCCACCAACAACTCGCCGCCCTGCTCCACCCCTACTATCCTGAGCCGACGCCGCTCCTCCTCGACCAGCTCTCCCTCTATCTGGACCTGCTGCTGAAATGGAACGCTAAGACCAATCTTTCCGCGATTCGAGCTCCGGAGGCGATCGTTGCGCGTCACTTCGGCGAGTCGCTCTTCGCCGCGCGTCACCTTCCCCCCGGCCAGACCCTCCTCGATCTGGGCTCTGGAGCCGGTTTTCCGGGTCTTCCTATTGCCTTAGCCCGCCCCAACCTCACCGTGACCCTCGCTGAATCCCAAAACAAGAAAGCCTCCTTCCTCCGCGAAGTCGTTCGCACCCTGGGCGTTCCCATTGAAATCTGGCCGGATCGCGTGGAGGCCCTGCCACCCGACCGCCGCTTTGACCTCGTCACGCTACGTGCCGTCGACCATCCCGATTTGGCGATCCGGCTCGCACGGAATCTCCTAAGTCCTTTAGGATCAATCGTTCACCTTACCTCCGCGCCCAGTGTCAGCCCTAAGGGCACCCCAATACCCGACTCCGAATCGGCAATCCTCGATATCTTCCCTGCGACTTAATTGTTCCACGTGGAACATTTTTGAATTCCCGCGTTCAAATTGTTCCACGTGGAACATTCTCGGTTCGTCACCTGAATTGTTCCACGTGGAACAATCGATGCGGGATTGTCGTGGCTTCTATCGGTTTTATTCGCAAAATCCGTGTGCGCATTTTGTTCCACGTGGAACACTCCAAGACCCGAGCCTAGGCCAAATTGTTCCACGTGGAACATTCTCGCCTCATCCAAATGTTCCACGTGGAACATTTGACAAGCCCTGTTCGGTTCCTACTCCGGTCCTTATCTGCGAAATCCGCGTACGCACTTTGTTCCACGTGGAACAATCCCGCTCCCATCACGCTTTGGACGGCACCTCCCGAGACTCCTCCACGAAAGTGCCATAGCTCCTCCCTTGTCTGGCTACTAAAGTCAGAGTCAGGCCAAGAACTGTCCAAGGACCGCACTAATGCTCGAATCGATCTCAATGGCGCTCCTCGTCACCGCGTCTCTCGTGGTGGCATTCTGCGTGTTCTATGGCGTCGCGCTGGACGGTTTCGCTTACGTCCGCCCCTTCGGCGTCTCGGAGGCCGAATCCCTTATGAACTTCTCACCGCTCGGCCAGCTGCAATGTCAATGCATTCCCACCGACGCAGCCGAACCCCGCACCGATCGTCGCTGCTCCTGCCGCGCCTGCGGCAACGCCATCATCACCCACGACACCATCCGCCTCTACCAGCCCATCTCCAGCCACGAGATCCGCCGCATGACTCGGAACCTCCGCAACGCCAGCATCGACGCCCGCAAGGTTCACCTTCCAGCGACGCTCACCAATCTCGCCACCCTCCACGCGGTCGCGGACCTCGCCAGCCTCGGAGAGTAGCCCCACCCAAGCTTCTATCGCCGAGGCCAACCCGACCGCGATAAAGAAACAAGAGCCTCGGCCAACCAGCCGAGGCTCTGCTTTTTCAGTCAGAATTGTTCCACGTGGAACATTCCGGCGCAGAGAACGACATTCATCATTTGGTACTTCGAGAATTGTTCCACGTGGAACAATCCCAAGTTGCATGCATCTTGGCTCGCCTCAACCCAACCGATCAAGCTCTCGCCGTCAAAATGTTCCACGTGGAACAATTTTCTGCGGAATGAAACTCTGACTCTCTCTACGCCTGAGACCTATGGTCGTACTCAAAGTGTTCCACCTGGAACACTCGTACTGAGCAAATGCGCCTGAACTCCTATCCACCCGTTCAACCTGTAGAAGTTGTTCCACGTGGAACAATTTCCCGTCCACGCGACCATCACTTGGTCTTTGCCCTCAATCCGCGCCTCGATCCGCGCAGTCCGCGTCCGCACGTTTTGTTCCACGTGGAACAAACGCCCTGCAGTTCACATCCTCTTCCTGACTCTTCAAATCTGCCGCCCTTGCAAATTGTTCCACGTGGAACAATTTCCCGCCCGCAAGACGGTCACCTACCGTTTGCCCCTAAACCCAAAGAGTCCGCGTCCGCACTTTGTTCCACGTGGAACAATTTGCGTGATTCCCCCACTCCCGCTACCCTTACCCCTAGCCTCCATGCCCAACGAAGCCCCTACCTCGAGCCCCAAAGTCCTCGCAGTCGTCAACCAAAAGGGCGGCGTCGGCAAGACCACGACCGCGATCAACCTCTCCGCCGCTCTCGCCCTTGAAGGCCTGCAAGTCCTTTTGATTGATTGCGATCCGCAAGCCAACACCACGGGAGGACTCGGCTTCCGACGCCAGAAAGACGGCGAAAAGCAACGCCTCTCCATCTACGACGTGCTGCTCGGCCCGACCACCCTCGCCGAAGTCATGCAGCCCACGACGATCCCGACCCTGACCCTGATTCCCGGCAGCAAAAACCTGATCGGGGCCAATATCGAGCTGGTTGCCGCCGACCGACGCGAGTTCCGCCTCAAAGATGCGATCGCCGCGCTTCCAGCCTCCGGCAAGCATTACTCCTATATCTTCCTCGACTGCCCGCCCGCCCTCGACCTGCTGACCCTGAACGCCCTCGTCGCCGCCGACGGCCTCCTCGTCCCGCTTCAGGCCGAGTACTACGCCCTCGAAGGCATCTCGGAACTCATCAGCACCCTCGACCGTGTCGCCCAGGCCTTCAACCCCTCGCTCGATCTCGAAGGCGTCCTTCTCACCATGTACGACGACCGCACCAACCTCTCGCAACAGGTCACCGAGAACCTTAAAGAGTTCTTCGGCGAGAAGATGTTTACCACAACGATTCCTCGTAACATCCGTCTCGCTGAGGCTCCCAGCCACGGCCTGCCCGTCGCCACCTACGACCCACGCTCCCGCGGCGCCGAAGCCTACCGCGAACTCGCCAAAGAATTCCTCGCCCGCCAGAATCAATCCGAAGAAGAAGGAAACGAACTCCTATGAGTCTCCTGCCCAGCAAAAACGCCGCTCAAGACCCCAAACGCCGCGCCCTTGGCCGCGGTCTCGAAGTCCTGTTGCCGCAGCGTGAAGCCCCTCCCGTCGCCACGGCCGACGGCAAGCCGCTCGAGATCCCGGTCGACCTCATCGAACGCAACCCCTTCCAGACGCGAACTCACTTCGATCCCGAAAAGCTCACCGAACTGGCTGCCTCCATCGCGGCCAGCGGAGTCGTCCAGCCCATCGTCGTCCGCCCGCTTCCCGAGGGACGTTATCAGCTGATCACCGGAGAACGCCGCCTCATCGCCTCCAAGCAGGCCAAAAAGGAGACGATTCCCGCCATCGTCCGCGTCGTCTCCGACGAGCAGGCGATGGAGATGACCATCGTCGAAAATCTCCAGCGCGCCGACCTCAACCCCATCGAGCAAGCTCGCGCCTTCTTCCGCCTCGGGACCGACTTCCGCATGACCCAGGAACAGATGGCCACGCGCACCGGCAAAGACCGCGCCAGTGTCGGCAACTTCCTGCGCCTGCTCAAACTCCCCGAGCTGGTCCAGGATAAAGTCGAAACCGGCGACCTCAGCTTCGGCCACGCCCGCGCCCTGCTCTCGCTCCCTCCGGAACGCATCCTCACCGTCGCCCAGAAGGTGATTGCGCTTTCGCTTTCTGTTCGCCAGACTGAATCCTACATCACGAATGTCCTGAACCCCGAGCTAAAAAACGAGAAAGATCAAAAACCCGAGCCCAAGATCGACGCCAACGTCGGCGAGGCGCAGAATACACTCCAGCGAGCGCTCGGCATGCGGGTCCGCATCGAGGATCGCGGCGGCAAAGGCCGCGTCCTTATCGACTACGCCGACCTCGACGACTTCGAACGCATCTTCGCAGCACTCAATGCTCCCCCGGCCAGCTAGTCCAAATCAGTCCAGGAGAAACACCATGCTGCTTCGTAAGCTCTTGCTGCCCTTAGCCCTGATCGCGACTCCGTGCCTCGCACAAAGAACGCTGGTCCGCGCCGGCTTCGTCCTTGATGTTCACACCGGCAAGGAAGCGCCGAACCAGACCATCATCGTCACTGGCGATACGATCACCGCCATCGCCCCCACCGCGCAAACCCCTGCCCAGCCCGGCGATCGCGAGCTCGACCTCAGCCACTCCACCGTCATGCCCGGCCTCATGGACGTCCACGTCCACCTTACCGGAGCCAATAACTTTGATCCCTACTTCGAGCTGACGATGACTCCCGGGAAGGAGGCCATCATCGGCGTCGAGAACGCGAAGGTCACGCTCGAAGCCGGCTTCACCACGGTCCGCAACGTCGGAGCCAACGACTTTACCGACGTCGCCCTCCGCGACGAGATCAACCTCGGCCACATTCCCGGCCCGCACATGCAGGTGTCTGGCCCCGCGCTCGGCATCACCGGCGGACACATGGACGAGAACCTCCTGCCCTCGCAATATCACGTCGTGGGCGAAGGCGTGGCCGACGGCATCCCCGCCGTGCAGCATATGGTCCGGCAAAACATCAAGTACGGCGCGGATCTCATCAAGATCGCCGCGTCCGGCGGCGTCCTCTCGAAGGGCGACGATCCCCAGGCCTCGCAGTACACGCTTGAAGAGATGCAGGCCATCTGCGCCGATGCGCACCGCCTTGGCCGCAAGGTCGCCGCGCACGCCCACGGCTCGCAGGCCATCGCACTCGCCACCCAGGCCGGCGTCGACTCCATCGAGCACGGCAGCTACATCAACGACGAAGATATCAAGCTGATGAAGGCGCACGGCACCTACCTCGTCCCCACCGCGTATCTCGTCGACTGGATGAAGCAGTACGGCCACCTGCCCGACCTCTACCAACAGAAGATGACCGACGTCGGCGCAGCCATGAAGGCTAACCACAAACGTGCCATCCAGGCGGGAGTCAAAGTCGCCCTGGGGACCGACGCGGCAGTCTATCCGCACGGCCTCAACGCGCATGAGCTCGATGTCTACGTCAACCAGTACGGCATGACGCCGCTTGCAGCGATCCAGACAGCAACCCTCAACGCAGCCGACCTCATGGGATGGACCGACCGCACCGGCTCCCTCGATCCGGGCAAATGGGCCGACCTCATCGCCGTCGATGGCGACCCGCTCAAAGACGTCCGCATCCTTCAGCACGTGCCCTTCGTCATGAAGTCCGGCGTCGTCTACAAGGATGAGGCGAACCCATCGGTCGTCCAACACCTCAGCGAGATCCAGCAACCCGTCATCCCGGCCGGAGCCGTTCCTGCATTTTGAAGATCCCCGCATTCGTCTTTCGCTTTCGCTATGCCCTCCACGTCGTGATCTATGCGCTCGGCTTCTTCACGCCGTGGAACCGCATCATCCCCATCGATCCCAGCGGCCCGAACGCACACGTCTGGGGCTTGCTCTCGGCGAACCTCTCGGAGACGGGCGTCATCAGCATCATGACGGCCTTCAACCTGCTGCTTGCCGTCGGGATCGTCTGCGCGCTGGCCGCAGCCGCGCTGCGTACCTGGGGCTCGGCTTATATCGGCGCAGGCGTCGTCAGCGACAGCGCCATGCATACGGCCACCGATAGCGACGGCATCCTCAAAGATGGTCCGTTCGGCCACATGCGCAACCCGCTCTACGTCGGGACGTTCCTGCACACGCTCGCCCTCGCGCTCCTGATGCCGCGTTCGGGAGCCATCTTCACCCTCGTGATGATCGCTGTACTTCAAGTAGCTTTGATCCTCAGCGAAGAACAGTTCCTCACGCAGAAGTTGAGCACGCCCTACATCGCCTACTGCGCACTGGTGCCGAGACTCTTCCCCGCACTGCGCCGCAAGGTCGCGCCCAGCGGCCTGGTCCCGCGCTGGCCGCAAGCGTTTCTTGGAGAGATCTACTTCTGGGGCGTGGCGATGTCCTTCGCCTTCGCAGGCTGGCGTTACAACGCGGTGCTGCTGATCCAGTGCGTGGTCGTCTCAGGCGGCGTCGCGCTCATCGTGCGAGCCCTGGTACCCAAACGCTCCTAGCCATCCAGGGTCGAAGCCACACTGGGCTGTCACACTGAGGGGTCAACCGCATCCAACTGAAAGTCCATGGATGCTCCCCTCGACCTTGTCAACGTTGTACGGAAGCGCAGCGTCAGCGCTTGCCTTGGACTAGCCCTGGCTACAACAGGCCGCATCCCGGCAGCGATTGCCCAGCAGCGCCCCGTGACGACGGTGCAGCCTGAGATCAGATCCGCCGTCCTCGGCCAGGAGCGCACCTACTGCACGCTCACCGGGAGCGTCTCGACCTCCGACGGCCAACCGCTCCCCGCGGCAATCGTAACGATCAGCGGAGCACCCGCAATCCAGCGCGAAACAACAGCAGATTCCGACGGACACTTCGTCCTCGCGAACCTTCCTCCCGGCACCTTCACGGTCACCGTCTCGCTCGATGGCTTCAGGCCTGTCACCGGTACGGTGCGCCTGGCGCCCGAGGCCAACACCGCCACCGCCACGTTCAAGCTGCATCCCATGACCACGGACTCGGTCGACGTGGTCGCCTCCAACAAAGACATCGCAGACGCTGAAGTTCACCTCGCCGAGCAACAACGCCTCGCCGGCATTCTGCCGAACTTCTACGTCAGTTATGTCTGGCGAGCCGTACCTCTCACCTCCGGCCAGAAGTTCGGCCTCGCCTTCAAGAACGCAGCCGATCCCGGCAACCTGCTTCTGGTCGGCACACTTGCCGCGGTCCAGCAGGCGACCGACGCCTTCCCCGGTTACAGCCAGGGCTGGAAAGGCTACGGACGACGCTACGGCGCGAACCTCGGCAACCTCGTCTCCGGAACCTTCATGGGGGGCGCGGTACTCCCGTCCCTCTTCCGCCAGGACCCACGCTACTTCTACAAAGGGACAGGCACCGTCCGCTCACGCTTCTGGTACGCCGTCACCCGCACGGTCGTTACCCGCGGCGACAACGGCCATCCCGGGTTCAACTACTCGACCGTCTTGGGGGACCTGTCCGCAGGGGCAATCTCCAACCTCTACTACGCGCCCGAAGATCGGCAAAGCGGCAAGGCCACCCTCGGCAACGGACTGCTCGGCATCGCCGGCGACGCCATGAACGATGTCTTCCAGGAGTTCATCCTCAAGAAGCTCACCACCAACAGCAAACGCAATACCGTCCGCCCCTGAGGCATCGCTCAGACCAGCCCCCTCAGGGCGTTACGAACGCTCCATTGTACCTGATCGACTGGACCGACATCGTCGAAGTCAAACTCTCCGCACCCGTCTGTTGCAGCGGATTGAATTGAAGTGGAGTACCGGCTGTCGAGTAGTAGATCCAGGGTTCCTCCGAGCCACTTGGCGGAGCCGGCGCGAACCCCGCCACCTTTGAGAGATCCGGAACCGTAAACGTAGAACTCGAGCCCAGCCAGCTCTGCGTCACATAGGTGTACACGTTGTAAAACGGGTTGGCGGCTCCCGGGACTAACTGGTACTGAATCGAAGCGGAGTTGACGACCGGTCCGGCCACCGTGAATCCGCTCGTATGGACTTGAAACGTCGGGTAAGCGGCTACTGTCGGGGCGGGCGTCGACGGCAATGGCGCTGGCAGTGCGAACGTCACCGCGCTGGTTGCGCTCGCCGTGATCTCGCTCGTCACCACTTGATTGGGCAGGATGCCGAGCCCCTCGATCAGGTAGTAATCGCCAGCCTGGCTCTGACTGCTCGGGGCCGTGGGATGGGTGGTCAGCGATAGACTGTTGAGATCGATCGAGAGGCCGCCGGACGTGTTGTACCTTGTCGCGAAGCCGCTCGTCGTTGCACCCGAGGGGATCCCCGTGAGGCTGACGGGTGCCGATGTCCCCACGTCATCCGCCGCCGTCATCGGGGGGAACGTGACATTCGTATTGCTCAAAGCCGCGACGTTGACCCCACGCAGAATCTGCAGCGCGATTGGACCATTCGACCCGCGCGCCACCAGCGCAACGTCAAGCGTGCCGGTGGGAAGGCCTCCCACCTCAACGTAACCCGTCGTACCACCGGTCTCGGTAGAAAAATATCCCGCGTACAAATCGACGGAGAGCACCCCGGGGATCGCTGAGACATCGTACGTCGCATTCACGGCTCCAAGCAGCGAAGGACACGACAGCGAAAGTGTGGTCGTATCGGCGGTGGTCGCCTGAATGATCGACGTGTTTGAAAAGTAATAGCCATCCAGAAACGTCGGGCAGACAAAAGCAACTCCGTACGCGTCGACGCCGGACGGCAAAGTAAACGTCGCGGTCGCGTCAGAGAGTCCGATCGTCTGAAAGGTTCCGCCGGTACCTGCCTGGTAGGCGACGGCCTGAGGTAAGGTCTGACCGCTGAACGAAGCCGTGATGGTTGTGCCCAGTTGATTGCTGCCGGGCTTTCCGCCGCCCCCACATGCTGTAAGCGATGCCAACCCCATCGCGACCGTTAAACCAAAGGCAATCCGGCTTACTGCAATCCCAAAGACTCTGCGAAACATATCGGGGCCCTTCTAACTGGAAGCGCCGCGAGAGCCGATTCCATCCGGCCAGCAACGGCGACTGATACACAATACGCCGGAAGCGCCAGAAGAGTCGCAGAGGACTAAGAGTTTCTTAAGAAGTCAGAGCTGGATCACTCTTTCTCCACCAGAAGTTGGTCGACCCTCGAAAGAAAGAGCTTCAAGACAGGAGAAGAGTTTCCCTTACGATAGGCGATCGACAGGTCGATCTTCGGCCCGAACCCTCGCAGCCTACGAGTCGTCACCGCTTCGGGAAGGAACGTCTTTGCATAGAGAGGCAGCAAAGCGATCCCTCCCGTCGATGCGATCAATGACATCACGCTGCCGAGGTTGTCCACCTCATAGCTCGGCTTCAGGTGGATGCCGTTCTCTTTCAGGAACGCGTCGATCGCCCGCCGCAGCGCAGGCTGCTTTCCTGAGACGCCAAGCGCTGTCCCGGACACGCTGATGAACGCTTCGCCAACCAGGTCCTCCGGGTCGATCGCCGTCTTCCGTGCAAGAGGATGCGTCGCGGGCAGAAAGACCTCGAACGATTCTTCGATCAACGTCCTGAACTTCAACTCTTTCGCCGCGTCACCTCTACGAAGAAAGGCCACGTCAATCGTCCCCTGCAGCAGCGCCGCGGCAAGCTGCGGAGAGTTCTGCGTCGAGATCACCACGTGAATCTCCGGCAGCACATCGGGCAACAATTTTAAGGCACGCGGAAGCCATGTTGCATCGTGGCCGATCATGAAGCCCAGCGCGAACGACGGTCTTTGCGGGTGCGCCGTCTGACGCGCCGATTGCACCGCAGCCTCCGCCTGGAAGAGCATCACCCGGGCATGATCCAGGAAGACCTGGCCCGCAGGCGTCAACTTCACACCCCTCGCCCCGCGCACCAGCAGTGGCGTCCCGACCTCTTCTTCGAGATCACGAATCTGGCGGCTCAACGAAGGCTGCGTCGTGTGCAGCGTACCCTCCGCCGCGAGCTTGAGGCTGCGCGCTTCGGCGACCGCAACGAAGTATCGAAGATGCCTCAGCTCCAAATCTCACCTCTGCCTCAAAAGCATAGCTCCTAAGCTTAAGGAGCACTATTCGCTCGACGCGATCTGACATATCGTCAGAGAGTTGTCTTCGAATCAAGAAAGGTCCAATCACATGTCGCAATCCCTGCAAGGTAAAGTCGCCCTGGTCACCGGAGGATCCCGTGGCATCGGCGCGGCGATCGCAAAGCGTCTCGCCGCCGATGGCGCAAGCGTCGCCATCACCTATGCCAAAGACGCAACCTCCGCCGCCACCGTCGTCAAGGCGATTGAGGACGCCGGAGGCAAAGCCATCGCGATCAAGGCCGACGCAATCGATAGCGCCGCCGTTCAGTCAGCGGTCGAGCAGGCGGTCACTGCTCTCGGCAAGCTCGACGTGCTTGTTAACAACGCCGGCACCGCAATTCCAAAGCCCTTTGTCGACGCCACACTCGAAGAGCTGGACCACGTGCTCGACCTGAATGTGCGCAGCGTCTTCGTCACCACGCAGGCTGCGTTGAAGCACATGAACGACAACGGCCGCATCATCATGATCGGGTCGTGCGTCGGCGAACGGAATCTGACACCCGGACTCGCTGCCTATGCGGCGACTAAAGGCGCTGTGAAGATGTTTACGCAGAGCCTGTCGCGCGAGGTCGGCAGCCGCGGCATCACGGTCAACAACGTCCAACCCGGACCGATCGATACCGATCTCAACCCCGCCGCGGGCGATTGGGCAACCCCGCAAAAAGCAGTCACGGCACTCAACCGCTACGGCCACGTCGACGAGGTCGCCGCCCTGGTCGCCTTCGTCGCGAGCCCGGAGTCTTCCTACATTACCGGGGCGAACCTCACCGTCGACGGCGGCACCAACGCCTAAACAACGACCACAGAGGACACGGAAAAGCGCGGATCGAGAACAAGGCTGCTGTTCTTGATCCGCGCTGAATCCGCGCAATCCGCGGTCTTACGAGGTGACTACTTCTTGACGGGTGCGATGGTGTCCTTCGCGGTCTTGGCGACGCGGAACTTGACCACGGTCTTGGCCTTGATCTTGATGGTCTCGCCGGTCTGGGGGTTGCGGCCGAGGCGAGCCTTGCGCTCAGCCTTCACGAGCTTGCCGATGCCGGGGATGGTGAACTCACCGTTCTTCTTGGTCTCCTTGACTGCGGTCTCGGCCAGCAGTTCGAGGAAGGAGGAGGTCTGCTTGTTGGTGATCTCGAGCTTCTCTGCCATGAGGCGGACGAGAGCGGTTTTGGTCATTCCCTTTGCCATTGTGTTGCTCCTTTATGGTGCTTTGAATTTTGGTGTGAACCCGAATCGTGAGAAACCTCGCCGATCCCCGGAGCCTTACCGCTGAACAGCGAAATCGCCTGTATTCATGCGGGTCTGAGAACCGTACCGCAATCAACCTTCAACTCTTCGTCACGCTTTGTCAACGGCATTTGCGGGGTTTCCACAGGTTTTTTCCGGTTTTTCCGGGAAATGTTCCGAATTCGGCCCATTTCGACCGATTTCGAGTATTTCCTGCTTACCAAAGCGGTACCTTTGGCGCCTTCACCAACGGCTCATTCAGTAGCGAAACGAGCGGAGCTGCAAGCTTGAAACGCTTGACGATCTCAGCCGCCAGCGTCGGCTTCTGCGCAAGCTCGGCGGGTAAGTCACCCGCCACGCCCCACTGTCGCTGCAGGATCAGGTCGATCGCGGGCGAATCGGCCGCGAAGCCTTTTGGAGGACGCGTCATCATAGCCCTTTCGATCGGCTCCATGCCAGCGGCTTTCAGGTTCTTTTTCGCAAGCAGTTTGCGGTACTCGGCGTGGTGCTCCAAAAGATGGCGGCGGATGGCCAGAAGCTGTTCCCGCTCGGGCATGTAGCATCCGGCGGCAACCCTGACATGGGTGGGGCTGATGTCGAGATAGAAGCCTCCGCCGGAGGTCTTCTCCATGCCGTGACGCGCCCACCATGCGGCGAGGTGGTCCTTATAGGGAAGCTTGTTCTTGCTGAATCGCGTGTCGCGATAGATCCGCATCATGATCTTCGCGGGGTCGCGCAGAAAGTCCGGCGCGAAGTCTGCGAGGCCATCGTTGATCTCGCCGATCAACGCGAGCATGGGCGCTTTAAGTTCGGCCTCGTAGATCGGCTTGCGCGCGTTGAACCATTCGCGATCGTTATTGCGCTTGAGGCCCTTGAGAAACTTGATGCCTGCTTCGTTGAAGTGTGCGTGTGGAGCGGCTGCCATCGCTCCATCTTACCCATGCGCCGCGGTGTATGCTTGCCGCACGGCGCCGGTTCTCCTTCGGCCCGCAGAGGACGATTGTTATGGCTTCAGCTTTTGCGATTGTAGTGGTGGTCTGCGTGATCATCGCGCTGGTCCTTGTGGCCAAGACCCTGTTCACGGTACGCACCGCGACGGCCGGCGTGGTCGAGCGCTTTGGCAAGTTCAACCGCATCCTGCGGCCGGGTCTGCATGTCCTGCTGCCTTTCGCAGAGCACGCGTTCCTCGTCGACCTTCAGGTGAAGCAGGCGCAGTTCCAGGTCGAGACCAAGACGCGCGACAACGTCTTCGTGCAGATTCCCGTGTCGGTGCAGTACCAGGTGCTCGATGACAAGATCTACGAGGCGTTTTACAAGCTGTCGTTCCCGCAGAAGCAGATCGAGTCGTTCGTCTTCAACTCGATCCTCGGGCACGTGCCAAAGCTGACGCTGGATGAGACCTTCGAGCAGCAGTCGGGAATCTCGGTTGCGGTAAAGGTAGAGCTCGACCAGATCATGTCGGGCTTTGGGTTCAACATCCTCACCGCGCTGGTCACGGACATCATTCCCGACGTGAAGGTGAAGGCCGCGATGAACGACATCAACGCAGCGCAGCGTTCGCAGGTCGCAGCGCAGGCTCGGGGCGAAGCGGAGAAGATTCTGAAGGTGAAGCAAGCCGAAGCGGAAGCGGAATCGAAGGCTCTGCAAGGCAAGGGCATCGCCGCGGAACGCCAGGCGATCATCGACGGGTTGAGTGCCTCGATCGAGCACTTTCAGCAGGGGGTTCCCGGCGCGACGAGTGAGGATGTGATGGCGCTCGTGCTGTTGACGCAATACTTCGATACGCTGCGCGATATCGGCACGCGGGGTGGGACGAATACGATCTTCCTGCCGAACAATCCAGGAGCCGCGCACGACTTCCAGACGCAGATTCTCGCAGGGCTGCGCGGCGGGATGACGATGGACGGCCACTTGAATCAACCGCCGGCGACCGACTCGTCGAAGCCCGCACCGCCGCCTGGGAGTTAAGCATGCATGCATTGCAAGAGCGAATGGCTCGAAGTTCCTTCGGGTTTGGCAAGTGGGATGCACCGTATTGGTTTATTGGTCCAGAACAAGGGAAGGGCCGCGGCGAGGCCCCCGACAATACGCTGAGGAGTTCAGCGTGGGAGCGGCTGGGCTGCGCTGAGGTTTGTGACTGCCGTGAGTTTCACGATCTGATTGGTGAAGACCGGTGGCATGCGCGTGCGCAACTACAGAAGACGTGGAGCTCACTGATTCGTCTGCTTCTGACGTATATGGATCGGCCGGCGGATAACGAATCCGTGCGGGCTTATCAGCGGGACGAATGGGGCTCCAGCAGGGGCGAGACGTGTGTCATTGAGTTGTCTGGTCTGGCTGCGCGGAGCCTCAGCACCCCGACTGAGCGTGAGATCTTTCGGGAAGAGCGGATTGAGATGATCCGAAGCAGGATGGAGAGATACAGGCCTGAGCTCGTGGTGATGTATGGAGCGGGCCAGATCGAACATTGGCGGGGCGTTGCCGGATGCGAGGTTCGAGTTGGCGAGCCCGCGCGACGTGCGCCGCATAGGACGATTCTGGCTTGTACGAATCATCCGGTCGCTCATGGAGTAGGAACGCAGTACTGGTTGGAGTTCGGCGAAAAGCTGCGTAGGCTGAAAGAGCATGTCGACATAACCAAAGGGTGAGCGTCATGATTAGCGCCTCGTTGATTCCCCCGTTTTTGCTCCTCTACGCCCTTATTGGACAGGGCCAACACAATACAAAGCTGCGCGACCGTGCGTCGGCGATTCTCGACCAAGAGCGCGCTCGGGCAAAACGAACGTCCATCTGCCCGGATGCGATGGATACCTTATCGATCAATCAATGCATGGCCGGCGAGTTGAAGACCACGGACGGCAACTACGTTAAGTTCATCAGGATTCTTGGGGCGCAGCTTCGAGGTGAGGACGACGAGGCCGATCCAGGTCACATCACGCGAATTCCCTTCGACGATGCGGAGGATGCGTGGAAGATCTATCGTGTGAAGGCCTGCTTCGCTGTCGGGGACCTGAACAGAGGGGGGACCATCCGGCCTATGGAGGAGATGGGCTGCCGCATCGATCTGACGTTGAAGCATATGGAAGAGCTATGGTCCTCTTATGAGGACGTGGGGCGCTAGCGGGGGTCAGACGTGGGGCACCGAAGCATTGGTGGGGATGAATGACAAACCTGCCGTGTCATCGGTTTACTTCTTAACCTCAGATGATGAAGCTATCTGAGAATTGGCACCAGGGCGTTTGTAATCCGGATAGGTGTGTCCCTCGGGCATGATTGCTTATGCAGATTGAGCAAGACACGATCATTGCGATCGCTACGCCGCCGGGACGAGGAGGCATTGGCGTGGTGCGGGTGTCGGGAGCAAAGGCCCTCGAGGTCGTTGCGCCGATGCTTCGGCTCAAGCATCCCCTGGCTGCGGGTGTGGCTCGCTTAGGGTTGATTGTGGGAGAAGCCGGTGAGGTGCTCGACGAAGCGGTCGTTACCTACTTCGCGGCTCCGCACTCCTATACCTCCGAAGACGTCGTGGAGATTTCCGCGCACGGCGCCCCGGTGCTGCTGGAGTATCTGCTGCGGGCGGCGATCCGCCACGGCGCTCGGCTGGCGCAACCGGGAGAGTTCACGCAGCGCGCGTTTCTCTCCGGGCGCCTCGACCTGACGCAGGCGGAAGCGGTGAACGACCTGATCGCGGCGCAGACGCTCGACCAGGCGAAGACGGCGGCTGCGCAACTGGGCGGGTCCATCTCCAGGGCGGTCGCGCCCATCAAGCAGGCTCTGGTTGCGCTCCTCGCGCAGCTTGAGGCTGGTGTCGACTTTGCCGAAGATGATCTCGACCTGCTGGCGGACGAGGAGATCATTAACCGCATCGGCGAGGTACAACAACGGCTCAAGGCCCTCGCGGCTACTTTCAGTTATGGCCGCATCCTGCGCGACGGCGCGAAGCTGGCGATTGTGGGCCAACCCAACGCGGGGAAGTCTTCGCTGTTCAACCGGCTGCTTCAGCAGGAGCGCGCCATCGTCACCGCGCAGCCCGGAACCACGCGCGACCCAATCTCCGAGCGGCTGGCGCTGGGCGGCATCCCCATCGAGCTGATCGATACCGCCGGCCTGCGCGAGGTGGCGCCGACCCCCGAGCACGAAGCCGAACGGCAGGGGATCGAGCGTTCCCGTATGACGATGGCCGAGGCCGATCTGGTACTGCATGTCATCGATGCTTCGACGCTCGAACGAGGGATGAGCTCGGAGGATCGTGCAACGCACGAAGCCGTTCGCGATCGGCCGCACCTGATCGTGCTGAACAAATCCGATCTTGCGACTCCGACGCTCGACGGGTACGACGCGGTCCGGGCATCTGCACGAACCGGCGAAGGAATTGACGTCCTGCGACGGGCCATTCGCGATGCGTTGGCGGCGCAGCCCGCGGCCGATTCAACCATCGTCACCAACCTGCGCCAGTCGCAGACTCTGCGTGAGGCCGCAGCATCGCTGGCCAACGCCGAGGACGCGGCAAGGCATCGCATGCCGCATGAGTTTCTGCTGCTCGACCTGCATGAAGCGCTGGAGAGGCTCGATCAACTGACCGGCGCAACGACTCCGGACGATATTCTGCACCTCATTTTTTCTTCGTTCTGCATCGGAAAATAAGGTGAGCTCTTTGCTCGGAGCTTATCTCTTTCATAACGAAACGCTTGTCGTTATGGCTGCACGAGAGGCGCGGCCATTCGCACAGTGCGCCGGTGAGAAATGTCATTGCTTTGTCACCGCTCTGTAATACACTTCGGGAAAAATAGCCCCATTGCACTACTTTCAGGAGACCTTCCCCATGCGGAATCGCATCATGCTGTCGTTCGCCGCCGTTCTTTGTCTGTTTGCAGCGCCCGTTCTCGCGCAGCAGACACTGGGTTCCGTGAACGGAACCATCCTCGATTCAAGTGGCGCTGCCGTCCCCGGCACCACCGTCACCGTCACGGATCCCGACATCAACGTGACGCGCACGGTGAAGACGCAGAACGATGGCTACTTCCAGATCTTCAACCTTCCCATCGGGATCTATAAGGTGATGGCCACGCACGACGGCTTCGACACCACCCAGTTGAACGGCATCAGCGTGACCGAAGCGCACGCGACGACCGTGAGTGTCTCGCTCGCCGTCGGCCAGATCGCCACCTCGATCGACGTGACGGCGAACCCGCTGCTGAACGCGACAGATGCGACGAACGGCTACACGCTCGATCAGGCGCAGCTTGCGGAGATCCCGCTGGCCGCCACCGGAAGCTTTACCGGCGCGGCGATTCTTTCCCCCGGCGTGAACTCCGAGCTGACTTCGAACCTTGACACCAACTCTGGCCTTGGCAACCAGCCCATCTGGGCCAATGGCCAACGCGACACGTCGAATACGTTCCAGATCAACGGCGTGGACGCGTCCAACCTGTTCAACGGGAAGACCTCCAGCGGTTCAAGCTCGCAGCGCTACGCGTTCAACATCGGGCAGAGCGCACCGGTCGGCGGTGCGGCTGGGGTGGGAACCTCGGTTTATGGTTCGAACGGCAACTCGCTGCCTGCACCCCCGCCGGAGTTCGTCCAGGAGCTTCGCGTCAACACGTCGCTGTATGACGCACAGCAAGGTGCGACCAGCGGCGCGCAGATCGACGTCAACACCCTGAGCGGAACCAACCACTTTCACGGGCAGGCTTATTCCACCTTCGCTAACAACGGCATCAACGCCTCGCCCTTCTTCTTCAAGCAGCAGGCGTTGTTGGCCGGCAACGGCGTCGGTGACTTTCCCAGCGCGCTGGCGAATCCGGCTCTGCACCGGTATACCGGCGGCGGCACCATCGGCGGCCCAATCAAGAAGGATAAGCTGTTCTTCTTCCTGGGCTATCAATATCGTTACAACAGTGACGTAGGAACCGGTTTGTCGCAGCTCACGGTTCCCACCGGCCTGACCGACGATCGCTCTTCCACGGGGCTTTACGCGGCGGCGGCCAGCACGAACTCCTCGGCATACACTGGCACCATCAGCCCGATCTCTTCGGCTTTGCTGAACGCGAAGTTGCCGAACGGCCAATACCTGATTCCCTCGAACCAGGCCCCCGGCCAGACCTACCAGTACAGCGTTCCCAACGTGACGCTGCTGGGAACCTCGGAGCTCGTCGCCAATCAGGCCGACGCAGCCATCGACTACGACGTCAACAGCCGCGACCGTCTCTCCTTCAAGTACTACTACCAGACCGCCCCGGTGAAGAAGCCGTATGGCTTCTCGCAGACCGGCGGCTTTCCGGTTACGCAAAAGAACGGTGCGCAGGTCTTCGCGATCGACAACACCATCACCATCGGCTCGCGCTTCAACTGGGAGCAGCGCATCGGCTACGACCGGATGGGTTCGTACAGCTACTACGACCAGACGCTGCCGTGTGACGGAACGCTTGGGTGCGACTACGGTGTTGGCGCGGGTTCGACCGGACTGGTGGCCAATAAGCTGCCGGGCCTCGATCTCACCGAGTTCGTCAACAACAGCACCGCGTCGCCCAGCCTGACGACCGGACCCTACAGCGCCTTCGTCAACCTCGGCTACTACCAGAATCGCGTCAATCCTTCGACCAACGCGATCTACACGATCGGCAAGCATACGCTGGTCGCAGGCGGCGGATTCAGCTACACGCAGTTGAACATCGAGAACAATCGCCAGGGCATCGCCGAGATCAAGACCAAGACCTTCGACAAGTTCCTCGCCGGCACGGCCAACAGCTCGAGCGTGCTTGAGTCCAACGACACCACTTCCGGCCACACGCCACGCAACCTGGCGAACCGATACTACCGCTCGAATGAGATCGCCAGCTACGTCCAGGACAAGTGGCAGGCGAAATCGAACCTCAGCATCACCTTCGGCGTGCGCTACGACTACCACGGCGGGCTCACCGAAAAGTATGGCAACATGTTCAACTTCGACCCGTCCGCGTACAGCGTAACCGGAGACGTAGCAAGCGGTTTCAGCGTGGCCAACTCGGGCTTCGTGATCGCGGGCAACAACAAGTACAACCCGACAGCAGGGACCAGCGATTCGACCCTCACAGGCCGGCAGTGGGGCTTCTCGCCGCGGCTCGGCTTCGCCTACTCACCGAAGATGTTCAACAACAAGGTCGTGATCAACGGCGGCGCGGGTATCTACTATGACCGCGGCGAACTGTTCACGTACCTCTCGCAGCCAGCCGGCAGCGGCAATGGCGGCCCTTTCGGCGTGACCGAGTCGGCTCCCCTCGCCACCTACGTCGTCGGCAACGGCAAGACGCTCGGCAATCCGATCGGGACGGCGATCTCCGGGGCCAGCTATGTGCCGCCAAGCTCCGATCCCGGAACCATCAAGCAGGCGCTCCAGACGACGCTTGGGATTGGATCCTCGGCACCCTACGGTTATTCCGGAGCTGCCAGCCCGCAGTTTGGACAGAACTGCAGCGGACGCGACAACCAGGAAGACTACCTGGACTGCCCCGACGCCTTGAACTTTGGTGCGTACGACAAGGGCAACGTGCTGCCGTACACCATCAACTATGCGCTGAACATCCAATGGCAGCCCCGGAACGACCTCGCGATCACCGTCGGCTACAACGCCAACCGTGGCCGTCATTCGGTCATTCCGATTCCCTTCAACGAGCCCGGTATCGCAACGCCGACCAACCCGATTCACGGGGAAACGTCGACCTACGGCTTTGAGGTGTTGAACGCCACTCACTACGAAGGGTATGACTACGCGCCGATCGCAAACGAGCCCTGGAACTCGGAGGACGGCGGTAACACGGACTTCCGTACGCCCTACATCGGCTACAGCCCGAACGCCGCGCTCTTCAGGACGGTTGGCAACTCTGCCTACGACGCCCTCCAGACTCATGTCGAGAAGCGGCTCTCGCATCACTTCGCAGGCGGTGTCAGCTACACCTACAGCCACGCGCTGGACGAGCAGTCCGATATTGGCCTGTTCTTCACCGGCAACAACCCGAACAACCTCAAGCAGTCTTATGCGTCCTCGGACTTCGATCGCACGCACGTCTTCACCGGAAACTTCACGGCCATCCTGCCGGACGTTGCCAAGGCCCACTCGCTGCTCGCCTACGCGACGAATGGCTGGGTGCTCAACGGAATCGGCGTCGTGCAAAGCGGTGAACCTTACTCTCTCTACGAGTTCTACGGAGCGGTTGGCAGCGCGTACTTCGGCGATTATCCAACGTTGATGAACCCCGTCCTGCCCATCAGCAACCCCAAGCAGGCCAAGTCCAGCGGTCTCACTGGCAACCCGGGTAACTTCCGCGCGGCGGCTGGGTCGTACATCCCGACTATCAATCCGTCAGACATCGCCATCAACTACATCACGCCAGGAAACAAGGGAGTTCCGGTTTCAACCGGCAGCGACCCACAGGACATCTATGAAACGGACTTCGCCCCGGAGAATCAGCGCAACATCTTCCGGCAAGCAATGCAGAAGCGCATGGATATCTCGATTCGCAAGAACTTCCAGATTACCGACCGCATCGGCGTCCGCTTCAACTTCGATGTCTATAACCTCTTCAACCAGACCAGCCTCGACGTGCCGCAGGATCAGACGCAGATTCGGCAGAACGACGCATGCTCCTACAGCGCGCAGATCGTGAAGTACGATAACTGCCCCGAAGGATACGTGAACTACGGACAGATCGCGACGAGCAACTCGGCGGCCGACCAGGCTTCCGCGCTTGCGAATCTCGACCAGAAGCCGATCTACCAGGGAACGGGTAAAGGCATCACGATCCCGACGACGATCGCAGCCGCCGCGGTTCCCAGCCCGAACATGCCGACACCCTGCGTGGTGGGTGGGACCAACGTGATCTCCGGAACGAGTGCCTGCCCCAACAACGGCGCGAACTTCGGTTCGGTAACCGGGACCATCGGCGGCAACCGCGCCGTGGTTATCGGACTGCACATCACGTACTAAGCGGTCCCGAGAAAGACAGCAAAGCAAGGCGCGAAAGCAAGCCACCCGAACGGTGGTTTCTTTCGCGCCTTTGTTTTCCGCAAACGTCGAAAGAATAAGAAGCAGCCGGCTAGGCGCTTGCACCCGAAAGTGGGTGCAGCACAAGATGCCGCATCGGCCCTTCGCCTTCCGACTGGGTGTGTAGTCCGGAGTCGGCCAGGGCCAGGTGCAACAGGCGCCGCTCGCGGGAGTTCATGGGGCGAAAGTGGTACGCGACCCCGGTCGCCAGCACGGCCTCAACTCCCTGTCGAGCGATTCGGCCCAGCGCGCGGTCACGTTCCAGCTTGAAGTTTGCAGCGTCGAAGCTCACCAGATCGTGCTGCTCCGGCGCAAGCCGGATTACCTGGGTCGCCATGTGTTCCAGGGCCAGCAGCAACTCCGCATTGCGGGCCAGCAGGTGCGGCACGTCCGCTCCGGCGAAGACAACGCGGAGACTTGAATCGAAAGTTCCTGATTTCAGGTTGTAGTCGAGACGAAGTCCTGAGTCCCGAAGAACCAGCCTTAAAAGATCGTCCACCTTTGCTGCTCGGTCAGTGACGTTCATTGGTCAGACTCCTGTTTGAAAAGCC
Source organism: uncultured Granulicella sp. (assembly GCA_963693075.2). GTDB lineage: Bacteria > Acidobacteriota > Terriglobia > Terriglobales > Acidobacteriaceae > Edaphobacter. The sequence continues at coordinate 535,461 of CAXMMP010000002.1, forward strand.
TTACCGCTTACATGAGGCCACAGCATAACACCGTCACGAAAACCCCCGGTGTCTCAAAGAGCCGGCCGGAAGGCGGAGGGACAGGGCAGGCTATCGAAAGATAAGGTGCGGCTCTTCGAGCACGGAAAAGCCCCACATTCAGCGTCCCGACTGGCGGGAGCGAGCATGGGGCTCTTGAACTGAAGCGAACGGCCTGAAGCTAGCGGCGTGCGGGCTTGCCTTGAATCGTCTTGGCGGAGTTGCCTCCCGTGCCGATCCCCGCCTTGCGCCGCGCACGTTTGGCGGCGATCTCACGCATCTCTTTGCCGATCGACGTGCGATTCATGATCGCCTGCGTCGCGATCGAGATGACGTTGCCCACCGACCAGTAGAGCGCGAGGCCCGACGCGTAGTTCCACGTCATATAGAACGAGAACGCCGGCATCATGAATGCCATCATCTTCTGCTGCTGCGGATCGACACCCGGCGACGGCGTGTAGAACTGCACCAGAAACATCGAGACGCCCATGAAGATCGGCAGGATATGGTATGGGTCGGCGGCCGAGAGGTCTGGCAGCCATGCCCAGTGCGCCTGCCGCAGTTCGACCACTTTGGGAAGCATGGAGAAGAAGGCGAACAGCAACGGCATCTGGATCAGCGTCGGCACGCATCCGCCGAACATGTTCACGCCATTATCCTTCTGCAACTGCATGATCTCGCCGTTCATATCGGCGCGCTTCGGATCGGTCACCTTCAGGTGCGCGTACTTCTTCTTGATCGCGTCCATCTGCGGTTGAATCCGCTGCATCTTCAGGCCCGACTGCATGGTCTTGATGCGCAGCGGCAGGATCAGCAGGTTGATGGCGACGGTGAGCCAGATGATGTCCCAGCCCCAGTTGGTCGCGACATGCTCGTGCATGAAGAAGAGCGCGAGGAACAGGTACTTGCCGACAAAGCCGAAGAAGCCGAAGTCGAGCAGCGGCTCAAGCGTCCCACCGGACGTGGAATGAATATTCCGCAACACGGCGACTGCCTTCGGTCCGGCAAAGAGCCGCGTCAGCGTGTGTCCGGACGCATCGCCCACGGCAGCGCCAAGCAGCGGCACTTTGATCTCATTCTTCCCGGGATCGGTCTGGTTCGGATTGATCGCCGCGCCATTTCCCAGGCCGTTGTGGCGATTCGCCTTCGGCACGATCAGATCCGTATGCAGGGTAGCGACGGTCGCCGTGGTCGGATTGTCGGGAAGGAAGATCGAAGCGAAGTACAGGTCGGAAACTCCGGCCCAGTCGAAGCCGCCCTGCAGGGTATTGCCGCCGGAGACCTTCTTCGCGGCGTCATGGGTTTCCTTGCCGCCCTGGCTGTAATCAATCTGCGAACCGCCGTAGGAGACCGCTGTTTCCTGATCGCCAAAACCACCGGGCCACGAGAGCAGCGCCCGCACGGGAACGCCGTTCTGCTTGACCAGCGTGTCCGCGTGCAGGACGTACGTATCGTCAAAGGTGAACGTCTTCGTCACCTCGTACGCGCCGGAGACGTATTTGAAATTGAGCGTCGCGGGAGCATTCAGGTTGCCGGTCGCCGACGGTAGATAGAGTGCCTTCGCCAGGCTCGATGTCAGCGACGGGTCATACGTATAGAGCGAAAGAGGATAGCCTACCGACTGCGCTGCCTGCGTATGGACGAGATCCAGCGGCTGCCCATAGCTGTCTTTGTACTTCTTGAGGATCCAGCTCGTCACATCCGCGCCACGATTCGAGAAGGTGATCTTATAGAGCTCGTTCTCGACGGTCGTCGTCGTCTCAGCCTGCGCGACGACGGGCTGCACTGCGGGAACCTGGATTGTCTGCCCGGCGACCGTAGCGGCGACGGTGGGGCTGGGCTGCGGACCTTGCGCCGCACCCTGGCTGGAGGTCTGCGCGGGAGCCTGAGGTGAGGCGGTCTGCGGGTTGTGCTTCTGCTTGTAGAACTGCAGGCCGAAGAACACCACGATCATCGCGACCATGATGTAAAGCGTGAAACGGCTGTCGGGTGCATTTCCCGCCTGGTTCGGATTCTTGTACTCTGCCACGTTTCCTGTCTTTCTGGTGCTTGAGGAGAAGCCTCGGCGGAAAAACCGCCTGTCTTCCATGATAAATGGTCAACAGCCGGGTTTTGCCTTCAGGCTGCTGGCTTTCAAGGCACTTCGTCAATGCCACCCTGGTGCAGTGGGTGGCATTTGGAGATACGCTTCAGCGCCAGGCCGGTTCCCTTGACCCAGCCGTAACGCACCACGGCCGTGTACGCGTACTCCGAGCAGGTCGGAAGAAAGATGCACTGCGACAGCCCTACCGCATGGATCACCGGCGAAACCACACCCTTGTACCCGACAAAGACCAGCCGAGCCAGCGCGGCTCTCATGCCGGCTGCGCCTTCACGCACGCCGCCTGCACCATGCGAAAGATCTGCTGCACTTCCTTATCCAGCATCTTCGAATCCAGCTCCAGCACCGTCTTGCGCGGATGCAGGATCACATCCACCGGAAACGTCAGAATCGCCGCATGCCGCCGTACGCACTCGCGCATCTTGCGCTTGATGCGGTTGCGATCCACCGCCTTGCCAAGCACCTTGCCGACCGTCAGCCCTACCCGAGGACCCGGCGTGTCACTTCGGCGATCCTCCGGACGCACCGCATAGAAGAAGCTCATCTGGCGCCCATGCTGCTTACGCGCCGCGTGATAAACCCGCCCGTAATCCGCATGCTTCCGCAGTCGAAGCAACGCATTGGGCGAGCCAGTAGCCATGGAGATATTTTACCAACTTAGAACGACGACAAAAGCGCCCTCATCGCGGGCGGCGACCGTCCGGCGTGAGGACGCACTTGCCGTTGCTTTAGGAGGTGACCGGTCGCAACTGGTCTTCGAGGCTTCGTGCCATTGCGGTTGGTTCGTTGCCTGCGTGCTGGGTGGTGATGGTTTCGACGAGGGCGATCCATGTTTCTTCGGTGGCGCTGGTGTTGTGCCGCATGCCTTTGGGGACGATGAAGACTTCGCCGGGCTGTAGCGTCAGCGGGCCGCCGTCGGCTTCGCTGCGGCCGATGGTGAGCGCGCCCTGGAGCACGAGGAAGAGTTCGTCTTCGGCCTCGTGGGTATGCCAGGGGAACTCGCCGTGGACCTTGGCAACCTTGAGGTACTGGTCGTTGACGCGGCCAACGATGCGCGGGCTCCACAACTCCGTCAAGCTGGAGGCTACGGCTTGGAGCGATACGGGCTTGTTCATTGAGGAACCCCTCCAGACAAAGCAAAGCCCACGCTTTGGACGTGGGCTTTGGTAACATTCCTGTGCTGCAAAAAACTAGTCGCGGAAGCCAGCCGAAACAGCGATCTTGTGACGGCCCTTGGCGCGGCGGCGGCTGAGCACGGCGGCACCGGCTTTGGTCTTCATGCGGGAGAGGAAGCCATGCGTCTTGGCGCGGTGGCGGCGGTTAGGCTGGAAGGTACGCTTCGGCATCTGATGAAACTCCTGGAGCTGCCCTTAGCCACGAAGCCTTGGGAGCGGAACTTGAAAGTGTGTCGGGGAGAGGCTGCTTGAAGCTCGAAATCGGGTCAAGCCCAGATGACGGCAAATAAGCCTTGGCGACAATTCCTGAGTATACGCGAACGGGCACGAAACTCCAAAGAAAAATACAGTTTCTCCACAGCGCAACTTTGTCTTGAATTCCCTGTCTGAGGCCAGACGCGAGGCCTGCGAAACCGCAACGGAACGAACCCACAATACGAAGCCAACACCCCTGTTGGATTGGTGCATCGTATGAGAGAATCCGGTCTTCACCGGTAATGGTGCAACGCAATTTTTGTCGGGAATCGCCGTGAAACTCGCTTACTTTTCCGTGCTAACATCAAACCCGCTAAACAAGTAAGGCTACGCGGACGATCTGAATTCCTGAATAATTTTTACTTGACGGAAGCACAACATTCCTCTCGTATTGCTGCTTGCGATTCGACCCTCGGCAACGAGCCAATCGAAGAGCTTTATCGAGCGGAGACCAAGCCTCTTCCCAGGCCTGGATGAGACTTCCTGTTTCATTTTTCGTTCCCGCTTCGGCGCGAACGCTCAGCAGCAACCGCAGCCGTTGTCCGGTCTTGTTGAACCATACAGTTGAGAGAAGGTACGCAAAGCATGTCATTCGTCCCTACGGCCGCAGCCGTGTTGAACCAGTGGGTCCGCATCCTCGGTGCGCTCGAAAAGAAGCTCAATCGCAAGGCCTTCGAAACCTGGCTGAAGCCCACGCGCTTTTCGCGTCTGGTTGGTAGAACGCTCTACGTTCGCATCCCCACAGCCGACTTCGACTTTATCGGCGAAAAGTACGGGCAGTTGATTGAAGAAGCGATCGAAAAGCTCGACTTCGAGATCGACTCCGTCGTCTTCGAGACACCGGCCCAGGACCCCGCGGCACCCCGTGTTCGTGAAGATGGTGGCTTCGCCCCGGTGCCCAGCCACTCCGCAAGCGCGCCCCGCACCAGCAACGGTAGCAAGCCTGCGCAGGCGGCTCCGGCAGGCCGGGAACAGGCCGCCTTCGACTGGCATTCGGCTTCGCAACTCAATCCGCGCTACCAGTTCGATGGCTTCGTCGCAGGCCCCGGCAATCAGTTCGCCCTGGCCTCCGCACAGGCCGTCGCAGAGCGCCCCTCGAAGGCCTATAACCCGCTCTTCCTCTACGGCGGAGTCGGCATGGGCAAGACGCACCTGATGCATGCCATCGGTCACGAGGTGAAGCGGCGTCTCCCGCACGCGGCCATCAGTTATGTCAGCGGCGAAAAGTTCGTCAACGAGCTCATCGACTCGCTTCGCTACAACAAGATGACCAGCTTCCGCGACAAGTTCCGTTCGGTCGACGTGCTGCTGATTGACGATGTCCAGTTCCTCGCCGGCAAGGAGCGCATGCAGGAAGAGTTCTTCCATACCTTCAACGCGCTGCACGAGGACATGAAGCAGATCGTCATCGCTTCGGACCGGCCTCCGAAGGAGCTTGAGCACATGGAAGACCGCCTCCGCTCGCGCTTCGAGTGGGGCTTGATCGCCGACATTCAACCTCCCGATCTCGAAACCAAGGTCGCCATTCTGCAGCGCAAGGCCGAGCAGGAGAGCACGACCATTCCTGGCGATGTCGCGCTCTTCATCGCTTCGAATGTGCGTACGAATGTGCGCGAGCTGGAAGGCGCCCTCATCCGCGTCATCGCGTGGTGCTCGCACCACAACGTGGAATGCTCGCTGGTAGTCGCGCAGCAGTGCCTGAAGCAGTTCATCGATAACCAGGTGCGCAAGATCACGATCGAAGCGATCCAGCGCCAGGTAGCCGAGCACTTCGGCATGAAGGTGCCGGAGCTCAAGCAGAAGAACAACTCCCGCCAGATCGTCGTGCCGCGGCAGATCGCCATGTACCTCGCGAAGCAGATGACCGAGGCAAGCCTGCCCGAGATCGGACGTCAGTTCGGCGGCAAACACCACACCACGGTCATGCATTCGATCGCCAAGATCGACGAACAGCGCCGCAGCGATAAGGACCTCAACCGCACGGTCAACAAGCTGATGGAGACGTTGAGCTAGTCCTTGACCTGCGATAAGGGCGCACATGAATGAGGCTGAGGATGAGGCGATTCTCCTCAGCCTCACGTCGGCGCGGCGGCACACGCCCTTCCTCTACAACTTAAAACGGGTCTCGCTTCAGGCAGCGGGACAGACCGTGTCCTCAGAGCTTTCCTAGGCTCCTCGCAGCGCTTCCACGGGATCGACTAAGGTTGCGTGTCGAGCCGGGATGTAACAGGCAAGCAGCGAGACGGCCACCAGCGTCACGACTACCTCCGCGAGTGTCAACGGATCGTACGCAGGCACATTGAACAGCATGCTGGAGACATACTTCGTCAGGAAGAACGCACTCGCCAGGCCGATCGCTGCGCCCGCCAGCGTCAGCCGCATTCCATCAGCGAGGATCAGGAACATCAGTTGACGCCGGGTTGAGCCTAACGCCATGCGCACTCCAAGCTCGCGCGTCCGTTGCGAGACCGAATACATCATCACGCCGAAGATTCCCACCGCCGCCAGCACCAGTGCAATGCCCGCGAAGATGGTCAGCAGGACGGTGCGAAAGCGCGGCTCGGCCATCGACTTCGAGACGTTCTCTTCCATGGTGCGGAACCCCGTAATCGGCTGGTCCGGATCGATCCCATGCGCCAGCAGGCGGATCGAATTCGCCTGCGCCAAGGGGTCGCCCGCCGTGCGCACCACCATCGAAAGCGACGACACCGGCAGCACCGCATCCGCCTGACGGTACGGCACATACATCTCTGTGCCGGATTCACTCGCAAGCGACTGCTTCGTGTCGGCCACGACGCCTACGATCGTCATCCACGGCGTACTGTCATCCGGGATCGCGCCAATCTGCATGCGCTGCCCAATCGGTGACCGATCCGGGAAGTAGGTCTTCGCAAAACTTTGGTTGACCACCACAACGGTCGGCGCACCTTCGCGATCGCTCTCTTGAATCCAGCGTCCGGTTACAAGCGGGATGCTGAGCGACTTCAAATATCCGGAGCTCACCACGCGATACCCGGCGATGATGTACTCGCTCGGTGACCGCGGCGGCCGCCCCTGAATGTTGAAGTGAATCGCCGAGCCGGCACCACTCACCGGCAGAAAGGACACCCCGCCCACCGACTGCACTCCGGGCAACGTGGCCACCTGCTCGAACAGCCGGTCGAAGAACGCCAGGCGCACGTTGCGATCGTGAAACGCAGCCGGCGACCTCGCAATGTCGGCCACCAGCAGGTGGTCTGTCGCAAACCCCGGTGAGACATTCGATAGGCGCTCAAAGCTCTTGAACAACAGCCCCGCGCTCACGAGCAGCAACATCGCCAGCGCGACCTCGGAGACGATCAGGATCGACCGCATCCGCGTCACCGCCGGCGCGGAGCCTCCACGGTCTGTCTCGTTCAACGTCTCCCGCAGCTCTACGCGCCAAGCATGGCGAGCCGGAGCCAGGCTGAAGAGCACGCCTGCCAGCAACGCCGCCACAGCGGTAAAGCCGAGCACATGCCCATCCACCGAAACGCCTTCGCTGCGCGGCAGACTCGCCCCCGCCAGCCGCACCAGCAGAGGCATCGCAACCCACGTGAGCAGCAGGCCCAACGCTCCTCCCGCGACGGCCACCAGCACGCCATCGGCCAGTAACTGCCGCACAATGTCGGAGCGCCGTGCGCCCAGCGCCGAGCGCAACGCCATCTCGCGCCTGCGCCCGGTCGCCCGCACCAACAGCAGCGTGGCGACATTGCCGCACGCCAGCAGCAGCACCACCCCCACCGCCGTGATCAGCACCAGCAAGGCCGGACGAACATTCGCCACGGTCTGGTCCTGCATGGAATCCACCAGCGACGCGACGTTCGTATTGGTGTCTGGATACTGTTTCTCCAGACGCTGCGCGATGACGGCAATCTCCGTGCGCGCCTGCCCGGCGGTCACCCCTGCCTTGAGCCGCGCAATCGGCAAAATCCCCGGGTGCCAGCTTCGGTCATCGGGCAGCGTATGCGCCCACGGCTCGAACGGCAACATCACATCCGCCGACTGCTGCAGCACCTCAAAACCAACGGGCATCACGCCGACAATCGAGTACGTCTGGTTGTCCACGGTGATCGGTTTGCCGAGCACGTCCGGCGAAGCGCCAAACCGCCGATGCCAAAGGCTATGGCTGATCAACGCCACCGGCGTTCCACCCGCCTTATCTTCCGCTGCCGAAAACGTTCGCCCCAACTCCGGCCGAACTCCCAGCACGTCAAACAGGTTCGCCGTTATATTCTGCGACGGCACGCGCTCCGCCTCGGCGCCTCCCGTCATGGTCATGATCGAGTTGCGAACCGCCCCGACGCCTTCAAACGAATGACTCTGATCCCGCCAGTCTTTGAAGTTGAGGTACGACACCGAGAGGCGAGGAAATTGCGGCCAATGCTCCGAGAGAAGCATCAGCCGCGCTGGATCGCTGTAGGGCAAAGGACGCAATAAGACTGCATTCACAATGCTGAACATGGCACTGTTTGCGCCGATCCCTAAAGCCAGCGTAAGGATTGCAATTGCAGCAAAACCCGGATCGTTTCTCAACCGCCGAAACGCATATAGCAAATCCTGAACGAGGGTAGCCATAGCTGCCTCCATGATGTGAGGCCATGCTAAATGGATTCTCCGCGAGATCCGGAAAGAAGATTCAGTGCATCAACGCGTCGGTCTGCAGATGGCAGGCACACGAGCAGATAAACAACGTCCCGTCCCTATCCACCTCCAGGTAAGTGCATGTCTCATGGGCGTTGGAGACAACGCAGAGGTCGATCTTCTTGACGAGGTCTTTTCCTGTAACGCGCCGGTTCCGCATCGCCAGAAGTTCCTTCGCACCGATCGTTGGCTGTGCCCTGGCCATCCTCTCCACCCCAACCTCCCTTTCTTGAGTCACGTGAGAGACCCTAATCAAGTTGCATTGCGAAAGTCCTCAAGAGGATGCATTATTAAGAATCTCCGATGCCATCCCGTAGCAGGACTTACTCTTTCGGCCCCTTCACCCTCGATTCCAAAGCATCCGAGCTGCGCGCGGGCCGGCGCAAAATCGATCTTCCCCTCAAGCAGTTCCGCGTGCTCGACCTGCTCGTCCGCGCCCAGGGAAAGCCCGTTTCGAAAGAGCAGTTCCAAGCTGAGGTCTGGCCGGACAGTTTCGTCGAAGACGGCAATCTCACGCAGGTCATCTTCCAGTTGCGCCGCGTGCTGGGCCGTCAATCGAACGGGACGGAGTACATCGAAACCATTCCACGCACCGGCTACCGCATCGTCCCGCAAGCCTTCCGCGCCGAGGTCGAGTCGCCCCTGAGCACGCTTGCCGACCCCGCTGCCGGCATGAATGAAGAGCACTACCGCATCCTCATCAACTCCATTGAGGACTACGCCATCTACATGCTCGACTGCGGCGGCCGCGTCTGTAGCTGGAACCTCGGCGCCGAACGCAACAAGGGTTACACCGCCGAAGAGATCATCGGCCAGCACTACTCCATCTTCTTCGTTCCCGAAGACATCGAGCACCGCGTTCCCGAGAAGCAGCTGCGCCTCGCAAGCCAGACCGGACGCAGCGTCGGCGAGGGTTGGCGGCTCCGCAAAAATGGCGAGCGCTTCTGGGCCAGCCACGTCCTCACCGCCATGCGCGACTCCGACCGAAAGCTGATCGGCTTCGCCAAGGTGGTCCGCGATATCAGCGCCCGTAAGCACCAGGAAGAAGACATCCTGCGCATGGAATCCATGGTCCGCCGCGACCGCGACCGCCTCAGCGCCGCGGTCGAAAGCAGCATGGACGCCTTCTGGATCTGCGAAGCGGTTCGCGATGAATCCGGTGAAATCGAAGACTTTATCTTCACCTTCCTCAACAGCAACGTGGAAAAAATGGTCGCCATTCCGCGAGACGTTCTGCTGAACGGAACGATGTGCGAGCTGCTCCCAGTTAACCGCGCTTCCGGCCTCTTCGACGCCTACAAGCGCGTCGTCGAGACCGGCCAGCCCTTCATCACCGAACTCCCCATCCATGCGGAAAACGTCTTCAGCGAATGGATCCGCGTGCAGGCCGTCCGCCTCGAAGACGGCGTTGCCATCACCGCCTCCGACATCACCGAACGCAAGCACGCCGAAAAGCGCACACTTCACCTTGCTCACCACGATCCCCTCACCGGCCTCATCAACCGCAGCTTGTTGAACGATCGCATCTCGCAGGCAGTCGAACGTGCGAAGCGCTACGGCGGAAAGGTCGGCGTCTGCATGATCGACCTCGACAGCTTCAAGCCCATCAACGACCAGTACGGCCACCAGATGGGCGATCAAGTCCTCATCAAGGCGGCGAAGCGGATTCGGTCGTCCATCCGCGCCACCGACTCCGCCATTCGCGTCGGCGGCGACGAGTTCGTCATCGTTCTACCCGATATCGCAGTCCGAGACGGAGTCAGCAAGGTCGCCGAAAAGATCCTCGCCGCCCTCGCGAAACCGATGCGCCTCGAGCACCACACCCTCACAGTAGGCTGCAGCCTGGGCCTCAGCATCTACCCGGACGACGCGGCCGATGTGCAGGCTCTTCTCGCCTTCGCCGATGAGGCTATGTACAGCGTGAAGGCCCTAAAGAAGCATCGCTGATCCCCTGGGCTGCGCTAGGGCTGGACCCACTGCCTGCGCCAGGCCGGCACCTCGAACGCATCCGCGAAGTACTGCGTCTCGTGTACGACCTTCCCGTTGCGAAACTCCATCATGCTCACCACGAAGGCCGCGCGTCCCTGGTAGACGATCACATACTCCGTCACCCAAAGCTCGCCGCTCCCCACGATCCGCCGCACCTTGAACCCCGAAGGCTTACCCGGGTGATGACTCCGCAACGCCTGCAAATTGGCGCGCCCGAGAATCCGCTCCCCGGACTGCGGATACTCACAGACCGCATCGTCCTCGTAGATCGCGTGCTCCGCGTCCGCATCGCCCGCTGCCGAAGCGAGCCAGTGCTGGTCGAGCGCTTGCCGTATCTGTTCTTCTGCCAATGTTCGCGCCAATTGCTGCTCGTTTCGCATCCATCACCTGTCCTTACGCTAGGACTCTGCGGCTGAACCACCTCTGCGAAGACTCTATTCATCCCGCAGCGCCTGCATCGGGTTCACCGAAGCTGCGCGTCGGGCGGGAATAAAACAGGCTAGCAGTGCCGCTACCAGCAAAATTACGCCGACCGACCCGAACGCGGGGAAGTCCATGGCGCCGACGCCGAACAACATCGTGCGCATCGCGCGGCCGATGAAGAACGCTCCCACCAGCCCGATCGCAAGCCCGATGCAGGCCAGCGTAAAGCCTTCCTTCATCACCAGCCCAACCACGCGGCTGCGGTTGCTGCCGAGCGCCATGCGTAGCGCAATCTCACGTGACCGCTGCGCGACTGAGAACGCCATCACCCCGTAGATCCCCAGCGCCGCCAGCAGCAGCGCAACCACCGCGAAGGTCGCAAACAGCACCACCGTAAAGCGATCGCCGGAGAGCATCCGGTCTCGCACCTGGTCCATGGTCATCGGTTCGCCCAGCGCAAGCTGCGAGTCGACACGATGCACCGCGCCCGCAATCGATGGGACCATGGTCGCCGGATCCTCCGCCGTCCTCACGCTGATCTGCGCGCTCGGCCAGGGAATTTGCCAGAACGGCACATACATCTCGGGCCGGTCGGGGTCGCTGCCGCCGCGAACCGTATGGTAGATTCCGACGATCTGCCAGGCGACCGGCGCGCCCAGCTTGGTTACGCCCGGGATCAACTCCTCCACCATCACCCGGGTTTGCAGTGGGTCTTTTCCCTTCAGGTAGCGCCTGGCAAACTCTTCGTTCACCACCGCGACCTTGACGCTGCTCGCCGTATCCTGCTCGCTGAAGGTCCGGCCCTTCAGCAGCGCGATCCCGAAGGTCTGCAGAAAGTCTGGCGTCGCCAGCCCGAAGCCCGTATTCGGACGCTTCGAAGGATCGTTGTACTCCGCATCGCCAGCCAACGTGAACGGCATCCCAAATCCCGCGCCATAAAGCGGCACACCGGTCGTCGCCGTCACCTGCGAGACGCCGGGCACCGAGCGAATGCTGTCAAGCATCTGCCGGTAGTAGGCGACGATCCGTTCCGGCTCCTTCGACCGTGTATCCGGCACCGGCAGGAAAAAGGTCAGAATGTGGTCTGTCTTCATCCCCAGATCGATCCGCGTCAGGTTAATGAAGCTGTGGATGGCCAGGCCCGCGCCCGCAAGCAATGCCAGCGCCAGGGCAAACTCGCCGATCACGAGCATGCGGCGTAACCGCTTGCGACCGGTGCCGGTGCCGGTACCGCCACCCTCCTTCAAAACCTGCGCGGGATCGGCCTTCGAAGCATGCCACGCAGGAATACAGCCGAAGAGCAGCCCGGCCAACGTCGTCGCAGCCAGGGTGAACAGCAGGATCGGCAGATTCAGGCTCAGGTCGGCCTCATCGGGCAAGGTAAACGGAGGCATCACAGCCACCAGCCCTCGCAACAAGGCCCACCCGAGGCCGACTCCCAGCACGCCTCCGCCGACGGCCAGCAGCAGGCTTTCGGTCAGAATCTGCGTGAAGATGATCCTCTGCGTCGCTCCCAGCGAACTGCGAATCGCCATCTCTTTCTGCCGTGCCATGCTCCGCGCCAGCAACAGGTTCGCCACGTTCACGCATGCGATCAGCAGCACGAACCCTACGGCGCCAAGCAGCATCCACAACGTCAGAATCCGCTCGCGCGGCAGGAAGTCGTTCTTCAACGGATCGACTGCCGCGCCCCAGCCCTTGTTGCTCTTCGGGTAAGCCGCCGCAACGTGCGCTGCGACCGAGTCCATGTCGGCCTGCGCCTGCTTGATCGAAAGCTGCGGCTTCAGCCGTCCCATCACCGTAAGCCAGTGGAAGTCGTGGTTCACCTGGTCCGGCTTGAAGGTGAGCGGGACCGAAAGCTGGCTGCTCGCCCGGTCGGATGGCCCTGTCCCGAACACTCCCACCACGGTGTACGGCTCGCTGTTCAACATCACCGGCGTGCCCAGGATCTTCGGGTTGCTGCCCAGCTTCATCCACAGCTTGTGCGTCAGGATCACCTCGTGATCCTTGCCCACCTGCCCCTCCTCGGGAAGGAAGTCGCGGCCCATCAGGAAGCGCGTCCCCATCATGTTCGAGAAGCCGGGCGTCGTCAGCGATCCGGGAACCAGCTCCGGCTGGTCCCTGGTTGCGATGTTGAACGACCCGCCGGTCCACGCGTCGATGTCCTGAAACGCGCTGCTCTGCTGCTTCCAGTCCAGGTAATCGCCGGCCGAGACGACGTTATGGCCGTCGCCGATCTTCGACCACACCATCACCAACTGGTCCGGTTCCGGATAGGGCAACGGAGCCAGCAACGTCGCGTATACCACCGTAAAGATCGCCGTGTTGGCACCAATTCCCAGCGCGACCGTCAACAAAACAGTGAGGGTGAGGGTCTTACTCTTCCACAGCATGCGAAGGCTGAAACGAAGGTTCTGCAGCAGGGTCTGCATGGGTCATCCTCGATCGTGAGTACGCAGCATGCCTTGGGAAGTTCCGGCGATCGCCGTGCCCATATGACCACACCGGCAGCTCATCCGGCAGCAGCCTCTGCACCTTTATTTCTCGGGACTCGACGCAGCAAACCTTAGGGTCCGGATGGCGCTGGGAAAAGAGGCTGCCCTAGATATGGTGTAACTTGCAGACCCTTGGATTCGCATGAGACGGCATAGAAGGGCGTATAACGATGTTTGGTAAGTCCCATGCTATGAAATATTTGCATATGAATCATATGGGGGGGTAGGGTACACGCTTTACTTCGGTCCGACCCGCTTCCCGAAGACGATTCCCACGGTCGTCCCGAAGCTTGCGGCATGGTCGCTCACCCCGAATCGCAGACCGCCGTCGATCCCGAACGAGTCGCTGAACGGATGATAGAACCCCCCAAAGACGTACGTCCCCGGAGGCGTATTCGACTGCGCGACGTTTTGTGCGAAGACCTCTGCATACAGCCGCGTCGACTTCGTCACGTGATAGCTCAACGCCACCGACTGTTGCCCGCCATACGTGCAGCGCGGCCCTGAGCAATCCTGCACGATGGAGGCGTTCCCCATCACATCCAGATTGCCGTCCTTCAGGTAGTGGTGGTTCACGAGCAGGATGGCCTGCTGCCCATACCCTTGCAGCGACGCCTGCGAAGCCGTCGGCAGTTCCGCTTCGTACTGGATGGCGAAGCCCGGGGCTGGCTTGTGGTAGTCCTCTTTCTTGATTTCGACTTTGCCGCCGATGGAGATGGTTCCGACGCCGTCGGTGGTGACGGGGCCGTTGACCTGGTGGTTGTAGGCGGACCAGTCGAAGTCCAGGCGCAGCCTGTCGAGCGGGGTGTAGGTCACCAACGTATCGACTGTCTGCATATCGCCGGGGACCTTCTGCGGATACGCATCCCACCCCGCCTCCACCTGCACCACGCCTTTGCTCTGAATCCCCGAGCTGTTGGCGACAGTAGGGCGCGTTGGATTCAGGCTCAAGTCCTGCGCTGTTGCTGCGGCACAGCAGAGAGCAGCGGCCATCGCCAGAGAAACTGATAGAGATGCGGGCATCAGAGGCTGGGGGCGGCGGCCGGCAGATACTTTGCGGGGATCGAAAAGCCGTCCCGTTCAGCGAACCAGTAGACCTGTTCGATCCAGTAACGGTCGCCGTCCTTCAGGATCTGAATGGTGTTGATGCCGCGCGCGAAGGGCTTCGAGTCATCCCTGGTATGCCTCGATTCATACGTGGAAAAGACGCTGATCAGGGAACCGAATTGCTGGATCTCGTTACGGATTCCGTGCTCGTAAAAACCGTCCGATTCAAAGTGCGGAGAAGCACGAGCGATATAGCCGTCGATCGTCAGGAAGGTGACGTCCGTCGCCGGGGCAGACGTCAGATGGGGCGAGCCCGGAACGACCGAGATGGGGACGAGGCGTGCTTCCGGCAGGAAGAGCGACCGCATGCGGTTCCAGTCGCGAGGCTGGTGCGCCGGGCCGGAGATGACATCGTAGAGTGCCGCCAGGAGGTGATCCACCGAGTCGACATCGGAGACCTTAGGCATGGGCCAGCCTGGATGCGACGTGATGGTTCCCGCAGGCGGAGGGGTAGCCTGTGGAGTCTTTGCCGGCGTCTGGGTCTGAATGGGGGCTGGCGTCTGCGCCGCGGCCATCTGCGTCCCGACCGCCAGCAGCACTCCCAGAACCGACGCAGTACAGCGTCTCGAATAGCTCATCTCAACCCCCTTAGAAATGACGGACGTCCTCATTATCCTCTGGAGTTCGGTCGGGGTGTTTATAAACGGCTACGGTCGAACCGATTTCTTTTCATGCGGTTGTCCTTTTGTTCCACCTGGCGGACGACTCTTCACGCAGGCCCCGCAAAGCCGCCTGTGGACAAGTGGGAGAAGCCAGGACGATCGTGGCGCGATACACCGGATTGCCCTCCGTTCCGTTTTCACACAGGCGGCTTTTCTAAATCGAGACACACGCGTAAGTCGTTCAGGCCAGAAGGCCGCGGCCCGCGATCCACATATCCAGCGACAACGGTTACTACTGCTTTCTTTGTTCTTCCTTTCCTGTCTTTCTTAGAAGCACTCGCGCCTCAAGCGTCGTTTGGCCGCCCTGAAATCGCTTCCTGCTGTTCCCCGGTATCGCAGAGGATGCACCGGCTTTCCCACAGGTGATTTCGATGGCACGAGATGGCTTTCGCCGCCTAGAATCGAGAGGTCCATCGCAACCAACATGCGTGAACCTGCAGCAGACTGGAGACCCACCGTGAGCACAATGACCGAAGATCCCGAAACCCCGACGACTCCCGCAGTGGTTGCCACCGGCAATCTGGAGATCACCGTCTCACGCGCTGAGCTGCTCCGCGAGCTAACTGCCGCACAGTCGGTCGTCGAACGCAAGACCACGATTCCGATTCTTTCGAACTTCCTGTTCGAGGCGACGAGCGAAGGCGAGGGCGGGCGGCTGACGATCACCGCGACCGATCTCGACCAGAGTCTGCGTACAAGCTGCGCGGCGAAGGTGAAGAAGCCCGGTGCCTGCACGATTCCGGCCCGCAAGCTGTACGACTACATCCGCCTGCTGCCCGAAGGCGATATCTCGATCAAGCTGATGGA
The DNA here is from genome assembly GCA_963693075.2 of uncultured Granulicella sp. Classification (GTDB taxonomy): domain Bacteria; phylum Acidobacteriota; class Terriglobia; order Terriglobales; family Acidobacteriaceae; genus Edaphobacter. The sequence continues at coordinate 551,155 of CAXMMP010000002.1, forward strand.
CAACCACTGGGTGCAGATTCGCGCGGGCCGCTCGAACACCAAGATGGTCGGGATGGCGCGTGCGAACTTCCCCCAGGTCGCTGAGTTCCCCGCTGCGGGCGGGACGAAGATCTCGGTGCCAAGCCTGAAGAACATGGTGTCGAAGACGATCTTTGCGATCTCGAACGAGGAGTCGCGCTACACGCTGAACGGCGCGCTGCTGGTGCTGAAGGCGGAGTCGATGGCGATGGTGGCGACCGACGGTCATCGCCTGGCGCACGTAGAAAAGCTGAGCGAGACGCTGGAAGGGATCGTCGGCGAGAAGAAGACGCTCATTCCACGCAAGGCGTTGGCGGAGCTCTCCGGGCTGCTGAGCTCGACCGATGCGGAGACGATGGAGTTTGCCGACGACGAGTCGACGCTGTTCTTCAAGGTGGGCGGACGGGTGCTGACGAGCCGCAAGCTGACCGGGCAGTTCCCCAACTATGAGGCCGTGCTGCCGCGCGATAACAACAAGTTCGTGATCGTGCGGTCGGAGGATTTGATGGCTTCGATTCAACGCGTGGCGCAGTTTGCCGACGAGCGTTCGGGCGCGATCAAGATCCGGCTGGAGCAGAACGAGCTGAAGCTTTCGTCGCAGTCGACGGATGCGGGTGAATCGGAAGACACGATTGAAACGCCGTACAACTATGACCCGCTGGTCGTCGGCTTCAACTCGCAGTACTTGATCGATTTCCTGAAGGCGATCGGGAATACCGGTGAGGTTCGGCTGGAGTTCAAGGATGCGCAGTCGGCCGGCCAGATGCGGCCGGAAGACGGGAATGAAGACGTCAAGTACCGCTACATCCTGATGCCGATGCGCATCTGAGCACTTCGTGCTGTACTGGACCGCTTCGCGGTGAAGGCAAGGCTCGGGCGAAAGCTCGGGCCTTTTGGCTTTGGTATTCTTCCGGAAAAGGCATTGGGGGTTGGGTTGGGCGTGCGGGCGATGGTTTTGTTGGGCTTGAGTTTGCTGGGCGGGTCTGCTGCGAAGGGTCAAGCGATGCCCGCGTCCATTAGCGGAAGCTGGAGGATCGCCAGAATTCTGCCCACGCACAACACAACCTGCTGGGATGAGCAGCGGGCGAAGACGCTAGTCGGCTCGACGCTGAAGTACCGTCAAGGTGCGATGACGTGGCAGGGTGGGCAGGTCGAAGTCCCGGAAGCGTTGAGCCGTAGTTTGAGCCGCCGTAAGTTTCAGGATGAGTACCAGATTGACCTGGCTGAACTTGGCATCAAGGCAGAGAGTGTGACCGAGATCGACCTGCAGCATGAGGATGCCGACATCACCGGCGCGACGACGGAGGTACCGGGAGACACGATCGTGATCGCCGGGCCATCGCGGATCGTTGTGAGCGCCTGCGGGGTGTATTACGAGGCGGTGCGGGCTAAGGCCTCTGCCCGATGAAATTCCTCATTGCATCCGCGGCAGTCCTCACGGTTTGTGTGACGCTGACAGGGTGCGAACCCCGTTTTTTCAAGGTTCATGGCACGATCTCGAGCGACGGCGGCGCACTTGGCCGGTGGGACACGGCTCCCGAGGGGTGCGCGCGCGATCCCCTGGATAAGAAGCCAATTGGAGAATCGGCGACCGTGGCGACGTTCCTCTGGCAGGATCTGCGTGTCCGTGAGCGGGACCGCAAGACGTTTCCGGATGCGCCGACACGGCTTGAATTGAGCCGGACGGACAAAGGCCTGAGCGCCAATCTCGAGACCGATCGAACCGCTACCGGTACTACGCTCGATACGGGTGACTGCAGGACGTTCCACTTGACGACGGCGGAAGGCAAACCAGCCCTTGCAGGCGGCAAGCCTACCCTGGGTGGAATGCTGGAGATGGACTGCACGGCTCGGGGCAGCCATATCGAAGCGGATTTGCGATTTTCCGGATGTGAGTTTTAGCGGAGCCTGGCTATCGAGCTTCGGCGCGGGCTTTCAGCGCTTCGAGCCATTGCTGATGCTTCGTCTCCATGCGCCTGGGGAAGAGGGCTTTACCGAGCCGTGCCAGCCAGCCGTTTTGCGTCTCTTCGGTGACGACCTGTGTGGTGCCATTCTCAAGGGGGATTAGCAGCCACGCGTGGTACGCGTCGACGCCGATTCCGTGAGCGTTCCATGCAAGCCGACTCGTCGGTTCGAACTCAAGCACCTTTGAGGTGATGCGTGTCCCGAAGGTGTTCCACCGGATCCGCGAACGGTTGCGCAGGTCCGGGCCGGCGTGCGAAAGAAAGTGGATATTGGCCGAGTTCGGGTACCAGGTGGGCCATTCTTCGGCGCGCAGAAGAATGCGCCAGATCGCCTCAGGTGCGGCCGCGATCTGAATCTCGTTGTGCACGAAGATTGAGGCTGAGCCAGGCATGAAACCAGCCGGCCAGCGAATCTGGGTGTCGGTACGGGTCTCGATGGGCGAGGTCGTCATCCTGCTTGGACGCAGCGGGAGCGCCACGGGACGCAAATTCTGAAAGGAATCAGAAAGACGAGCGACCAAAAGATTTTGCATTCCGAACTCATCGGCTTTGCGTATAGGAAGGTGAGCGTGAGCATGCGGATGTCGCAGGACACATTTCGGGGAGTCGTTGAGCAGCACCAGCGCATGGTGTACGGCATCGCCGTTCGCCTGCTTGGCGACCCCGGCGAGGCTGAAGAGGTCGCGCAGGATGTGTTTCTCGAGCTCTACGAGGCGCACGATCGGCTGGAGAATGACGACCATGTGAAGTTCTGGCTGCGGCGCGTGGCGCTGCATCGGACGACCGATGCGCTGAGGCGGCGTGGTCATCGCCCCGAGGCAACGGCCGAGGAGTGGGAAGACGCGAAGCATGACTTCAGCAAGCCAGTCGAAGACTATGAGGTCGCCGATCGGTTGGAAGAGTTGGTGAGGACCCTGCCGGAGCCGTACCGGACGGCGGTGGTCCTGCGGTATGCGGATGAGGCATCGCCGGATGAAATTGCTGCGATTCTGGGCAGGCCGCTGGCGACGGTGAAGAGCCATCTGCAGCGGGGACTCGGCATGCTGCGGCAGAAGGCGGACGTGATGATGAGGGAGTGGGCACGATGAATAAGGTTGAGATTGATTTTGAAGATGAACTCGGGCGGCAGCTCGGCAAGCTGGACGCGCCGAAGGGCTTCAGCAGCCGCGTGATGGAACAGGTCGCGTGGCGGCGGTCGGGGCAGCAGCGCCGCGTGCAGACGTGGCGGCTGGCGATCGCGGCGAGCTTGATCCTCTGCTTCGGCGGCGGGCTGGGCGGCTACCAGGTACACGAGCGCCACGAGGCCGAAGACGCGCGGGCGCAGTTTGCGGTGGCGATGCGAGTGACGAACCGGTCACTCATTGCAGTGAATCGCGGGTTGAGCAGGATCGATAAGACGAACGATGGGAATGGAGACTCACGATGAAGCGGATGATGAAGGTTTTGAGCGCATTGATGTTGCTGGTGGCGATGGCCGCTCCGGTGTGGGCGGCGGAGGTTGAAGAGCCGTTGCAGAAGGACGACCTGTTTCAGGGGACTGACCAGTTCTCGAAGAACGCAAAGGACGTCACCGAAGTCAACATCGACAAGAAGATGATGGCCATGATGGGTAAATTCGGCGGTGACGACGACAAAGACCTCTCGAACCTGACGAGCAAGATGGACTTCGTGTCAGTCCGGTCCTACGAGTACGAAAAGCCCGGCCAGTATAAGGCGGCCGACATCGAGGTCTTCCGGCAGCGGCTCGAAGGCGGCGACTGGTCGCATGTCGTGAAGGAGCGGAGCAAGGATGAGCAGAACGACGTGTGGGTCCGGACGGATACGCAGGGTCAATTCTCCGAGCTGGTCGTGATCAGCGCTGAAGCCGCGGAGCTGACGTTCGTTCACCTGAAGGGGCACATGTCGGTCGCGGACCTTGAGCATATGGGCAAGAAGTACGGAGCGCCAACCATCACACCGGCACCCAAGGGGGGGAAATGAAACTGCGACTGAAGGTGCTGGCTGTGGCGTTGATCTGCGCTTCAGCAGGGGTTGCCGGGGCGCAAGCCAAGGGGAACGATCTCAAGTCTCTCGAGCGTGCGCTTGAGACCCAGTATCACCTGCATGCGGAGAAGGTCCCGATGATGGGATTCATTGGAAGCTTTACCAAGAGCACGACCAAGGGCGGCGTGCGCGGAATGAGCGTTGTGACCTATGAGAATTTGCCCGAGGGGCTCGACCGTGAGGGGGTTGCGACGCTGATCAAGGCGCATCTCTCTGAGAGCTGGTCGCTGATGGTGCGCGACCACGACGGCAAGGAAAAAGGGTCGGACGACATGGTGTGGGTACAGCCTTTAGGCGAGCGCATGCGCATGCTGGTGGTTAGTATGGAGCCGGACGAACTGGACCTGGTCCAGATGGACCTAAGCCCGGACGAGCTCAAAAAGTGGACGACAGAGCACGGTGGCTAGGCTCTGCGCGACGCCTAAGAACGTCACAAAGTGACCGCCGCGGCGCAGGGCGCGATCATTGCCTCAGTTCAACCAGCGTCGCCCCTTGGCCGCCTTCGTTCTGGCTGGCTTCAGCGAAGGTGGCAACGTGAGGGTGAGATTTCAGGAACTCGCGTAACGTCCGTCTGAGGACTCCCATACCAGTCCCGTGCACGATGCGAACGCGGGGCAAGCCTGCGAGGAAGGCGCGGTCGATGTAGCGGGAGACTTCGTCTTCGGCCTCTTCGGCGCGGCGACCGATGACGTTGATCTCGGAGGGGGTGTAATCGAGTGCGTCGTTGGTGCGGACGGTAACGCCTCCGCGGCGTCTGGCGGCCTGCACGGGTGTCACGACTGCGATGGTTTCGATGTCGGAGATCTCTGCGCGGGTGATGCGCATCTTCATCTGGCCCATTGAGACTTCGAAAGTCTTGTCATCGATGAGGCGATCGACCCGAGCCTGCCGTCCAAGGCTCTTGAGCGTAACCAGATCACCGACCTTGATCGGCTTGGCGGCCTTGGGATCTGGCTTCTTCAAGGCGTGATCATGCTTATCGGCGCCCGTGTTGTGTGCGAGCACGGTGGATGAAAACTGTTCTGAAAACTCCCGGCGCAGGCGTGACATGCGCAGCGCTGAGTCGCGCGCGATCTTTTGCGACACGGTCTTATCTTCAATGGCTCTGACGGAATCTTTGAGCTGGGATTCAAAGTCTTCGAGCAACTGCGCGAGCTTGGTTTCGAGTTCGCGGGTCCGCTGCTTTTGTTCGGCACGGTCTTCGGTCTCGAGACGTACGCGCTCAGCCGCCACTTCTTCGGTGCGGCGTTTGAGCGAGACGCGCTCCGCCGTAGCGGAAGCTAACTGCTCATGCAGTTGATCAAGGAACTGGCCGATATCGGCCTGTTGCGAGGTCATCTGCGCACGCGCGGCGGTGATGATCTCGGGCTGCATCCCGAGGCGCTCGGCGATGTTGAGGCCGGCCGAGGCTCCGGGGACGCCGAGGCGCAACTCGTAGGTCGGGGCGAGGGTTTGCTGATTGAAGCCAACGGCAGCGTTGAGGACGCCGGCGTGCTGGGCGGCGTAGACCTTCAACGAGGTAAGGTGCGTCGTGATGCAGGTCCAGGCACGCAGCGTGAGGAAGTGGCCTGCGACGGCGACGGCCAGGGCTGCACCCTCTTCGGGGTCGGTGGCGGAGCCGAGTTCGTCAAGCAGGACGAGTGAGGACGGGCCGGCGTGGCGGCTGATGTGGTCGACGTTGACGACGTGGGCGGAGAAGCTGGAGAGATTGCGTTCGATCGACTGAGCGTCACCGATGTCAGCGAAGATGGCGGTGAAGAGGGGGAATGTCGCTTCTTCGGCGGGGACAGGCAGGCCTGCCTGGGCGAGGAGTGCGAGGAGCCCGGTGGTTTTGAGGGAGACGGTTTTGCCGCCGGTGTTGGGGCCCGAGATGATGAGCTGGCGCGCGTCCGACGTGAGCGCAAGACTGAGCGGAATGGGCTTCGTCTGGCCCTCGGCGCGCATACGAAGTTCCAACAAGGGATGCCGAGCGGCTTTGAGGCTGAGATGATCGGCGAAGGTGGGCATGGTGCAGTCGAGGTCGAGCGCAAAGCGCGCGCGCACAAAGTGCGACTCAATCTCCGCAAGAATGGAGGTGCCAAGCAGCAGCGCGGGAGCGTCCGCCGCAAGCGCCGCGGTCATTGCGATGAGGATACGGTGAATCTCCGACTGTTCTTCATCGAGCAGACGGACGAGCTCATTGTTCTGTTCGATCGTCTCCAGAGGTTCCACAAAGACGGTCTGCCCTGTGGACGACGCGCCGTGAATGACGCCGGGAACCCGCTTGCGAAACTCGGCTTTGATCGGGATGACGAAACGTTCGCCGCGGACGGTGATGACATCTTCCTGCGTGGACCCCTCATCGCGCAGCGAGCGAACTGCCCTGCGCAGGCTGGCTTCAATGGCGCGGTGCTGCGACTCCATCGCACGCCGGATGCGGCGCAGTTCGGGACTGGCGTCGTCGGAGAGCGACCCGTCCGGCTCGATCTTGCCGCGGAGGGTGCGGAGGAGCGGCGCAAGGTCATAGGGGAGCAGGTCGGCGGAGAGGGCGTGAATTGCAGGGCCGAGATTCGCCGCGCGAACTCCTTCGCGAGCGCTCAGCAAGTTACGCCAGGCGGCCACACGCTCCACCACGTTCAGCAACGACAGAATCTCAAGCGCTTCCAGCGCCGACCCGGTAATCCGAGCTTTGTCGAGCAGTGGCGTGGGGTCGAACAGGCCGTGAAAATCAAACGAGCCGCCGCCAGTCAGAAAGCCGCGGTACTCTTCCGTACGACGCTGTTGCGCGACGATCCACGCGATGTCGGTGCAGGGTTCGAGGGCCAGCGTAAAGGCGCGTCCAAGCGGGCTGACGGCTTTCGCGGCGATGGATTCACGCAGCCGCGGCCACTCAAGCGCAGCGGCGCTGGTTTCGATAAGCGGAGAAGGAATCCTGGGGAGAAGCGAAGTCACTTCTCCATGGTATTCGCCTCGGCGTTACTTCACTTTTGCGGGCTTCGGTGCTGCGCCTTGCAGGATGAGATTCAGCCCTTCGCGGTATCGCCGGTCGTAGTGATCGAAGAGGATCGCTGTGGCCTGGCGATGGTAAGGAAACACGGCTGGGTCCAACCGCGCCGTGCGATCTTCGAGCGAGTACTGGGGCGAGCGCTCGCCTGGTGTGGGGAAGACGGCCTGCTCTTCCGCAACGAAGCTCAACGTGTAGTTGTGGATGGTGCTGAGAAGGACCACGGCGGCGCGAATGGAGAAGCCAGCGTCGACTAGCTGGTTTCCGATCTTCTCCGTGGTCTTGAGGTGGTCCAGATTCGTAAGCCGCGTAGCGGAGACCATTCGCGCTCCATCGCGATACGCCAGCAGGGTCTTCCGCAGGCCTTCGCCAAAGGTGCCGGCCCATACCTTCCAATCGGTCGATCTTCGCGAGGGCAGAAGTTTCGCCGCGCCTTCGACAAGGACGGTCGTCGCCATCTCATCGATCAGGTCTTCCTTGCTCTTGAAGTGCCAGTAGATCGTTGCGGCCTGGACGTTCAGCTCGACGCCGAGCCTGCGAAGCGTGAGCTGTTCCAGCCCTTCCTCGTTCAGCAGCTTGAGCCCGGCGCGCACTACCATCTCCCGGTTGATCTTCATGAATCCAGCATAACAAGCCTTGCATCTTAATATTGAACAACGTTAGATTTACTCTAACGTTGCTTGAGTTTGGGTTCACCCAGGAGGCATGTGATGAAAGCAGCGATCGAGTCAGCAGCAGGCAAGACCCCGGAGTACGGCGACTTCGAGACGCCGGTTGCAAAGGAAGGCGAAACGCTCGTCTCGGTGCGGGCTTCGGCGTTGAGCAACTTCTCAAAATCACGTGCATCCGGCGAGCACTACAGCTCGGAGAGTTTCTTTCCCCGCGTGGCTGGCTCAGACGGGGTCGGGGTGACTCCGGATGGCAAACGTGTCTACTTTGTTCTTCCCGACGCGCCGTTTGGCGCCCTGGCCGAAGTCTGCCCCGTCGACTCACGGCGACTGGTGCCAGTCCCCGATTCGCTGGATGACGTCACAGCCGCCGCGATTGCCAACCCAGGCATGTCGGTCTGGGGCTCGCTGGTCGAGCGCGCGAAGCTTGTTGCGGGCGAAACCGTTCTGGTCAACGGCGCGACCGGAACCGCGGGCCGTCTGGCAGTGCAGATGGCGAAATATCTTGGCGCCGCGAAGGTGATCGCCACTGGCCGCAACGTCGAAGAGTTGGAAGAGGTAAAGGCGCTTGGGGCAGACGTTGTCATCCCGTTCACCCTGGGCCTGCTGCATTCGTCGGGCGCCAGAGACTACGAAGATGCGCTCGTGAAAGAGCTCGAAGGGGGTGTTGACGTAGTGGTGGATTATCTCTGGGGCGAGAGTGCGAAGATCGTCCTCGTAGCCATTGCGAAGACCGCCGAAGAGCACCCGGTCCGTTTCGTTCATACCGGCGGTGCCAGTCGCGAACCGACCATCGATCTTCCGGGTGAGGCGTTGCGTGCCTCGGCAATTTCGCTGATGGGGAGCGGGGTTGGGAGCGTCGAGCCGAAGGCTCTTCTGCATGGCATCCAGAAGATCTTCGAGGCGGTTGGTCCCGCAGGATTGAAGATCGCCACGAAGGTCCTTCCGCTCGCACGCGTTGGCGAGACCTGGGACGACGCTCCGAGCAAACCACGCGTCGTCTACACAGTCGACTCCGTGTGAGGCTGACATGAATCGGACCATACACAATCCGATTGTGAACGATACGGTCACGTTCCTCCAGACATCGGCCGAGTCAGGGGGCACGTGTACCGAGTTGGAGCTGAAAGTGTTGCCCGGCGGCGGCAACGCGCCCCCTTTCCATCAAACGTATACCGAGACCTTCACGGTCCTTAGAGGGGTGCTCACGCTGGAGCTTGATCGGGGCCTCAGAAAGACGCTCTCCGCGGGTGAGTCGTATGTCATTGAGGCTGGGCAAACCCATAGCTACCATAACGAAACAAACGAACCGCTATGGTGCCGAAACCGGCTCACCCCCGGCAGCGAAGGCTTCGAAAGTACCTTGAGGATTCTCTACGGTCTCGCTGCTGACGGTCTGACAAGGCGCACGGGGATCCCGACGAGACTGCAGGATCTCGCCGTCTGTGCCGTCATCAGCGACACCTCCGCGCCCGGTATCCTCGCCTTCGCGAATCCGATCCTTCGCCTGGTGGCGTGTTTCGCCCGGTGGCGCGGCGTGGAGGCAGACCTGCGCCGGCGCTACGTCTGAACCTGCCGGAACCGCAACGCTCTGGCCTGCGTATATCCTTTCAGCGCGACCGAAACGAGCCGCGCGGAGGTATTCGTCATGCTTTGTACCGCGTGTGGATGTGAGCAGGTTCCCGGGCAGTTTTGCCGGCAGTGTGGAGCGCGCCTGGCCGCTCCCGCCGCATTTCCCCAACAGCAGATCCCTTACCAGCAAGGCTACAACCCCTACGCGGCGGCGCTGGCAGCACAGCAGCGCATGCGTGTCCGCCAGAATCTTCAGCCGCTCGGGATCACCTGGATCATCTTCGGCGTCTACCGGATCGTCATGGGGCTGGTCGGGTCGTTCGTGCTGCACAACATGGTGCACGGTGGCATGTTTTCGGACGCACCGCCGTTCCTGCCGCACCTCCTGGGCTCGATGGTGCCGGTCATCCTGGGGCTGACAGTGGTCATGGGAGCGGGTTCGATCGTCGTCGGCTACGGCTTGCTGGCGCGCCAATCCTGGGGACGCATTCTCGCCATCATCTTCGGCATTCTGGCGTTGATCAAGATTCCCTTCGGCACCGCTCTTGGAATTTACACGCTGTGGGTTCTCGCTCCGCAGGCCTCATGGGCGGAGTGGGGGTCGCTGACCCAGCAGCCACAAGCCTGACCCGGCAACACGTACACTGAGCGGATGGATTTCCCTGTAACCCGCATGCGCCGGATGCGCCGCACCGAGGCTCTACGATCTCTCGTGCGCGAGACGCGTTTGACGCCCAGCGCTCTGATCTATCCGCTCTTTCTCATTCCCGGCGAAGGCATTCGCAAGCCCATCAGCAGCATGCCCGGTTGCTTCAATTTGTCTGTCGATGAAGCGCTGAAAGAAGCCGCGGGGTGTGCGCGCCTCGGCCTCGGCGGGTTGCTGCTCTTTGGGCTTCCGGCAGAGAAAGACGAGCAGGCGTCAGGCGCATGGGACGATCACGGCATTGTCCAGACCGGGTTGCGCGCCATCAAGGCCGACCGCTCGCTCGACAGCCTCGTGACCATCGCAGACGTTTGCCTCTGCGAGTACACCAGCCACGGCCACTGCGGGATCGTCGCGCGCGATGGCGAAGGTGTGGATGCCCAGTATGAGATCAAGAATGATGCTTCGGTCGCGTTGCTCGCGAAGACGAGCGTCTCGCTTGCCGCAGCGGGTGCCGACATTATCGCGCCAAGCGACATGATGGATGGCCGCGTCCAGGCCATACGCGCCGAACTCGATGGCGGAGGTTTCGACCAGACTCCTGTGCTCAGCTATGCAGCGAAATTTGCTTCGGCGTTTTACGGACCCTTCCGCGAAGCTGCCGATTCCACTCCGCAGTTCGGCGATCGCCGCAGCTACCAGATGGACGGCGCCAATCTCCGCGAGGCCATGCGCGAGGTCGAGCAGGACCTGGTAGAAGGCGCGGATATGATCCTGATGAAGCCGGCGATGCCGTATCTCGATGTGCTGCATGCGGTGCGGCAGCGGGTCGATGTCCCCGTCGGGGCGTACCAGGTTTCCGGCGAATTCAGCATGCTGCACGCTGCGTTCGAGCGTGGCTGGCTCGACCGTGAGCGTTCCATTCTGGAATCCCTCGTTTCAATTCGGAGAGCGGGTGCCGATTTCATCGTCACCTATTTCGCCAAAGAGGCAGCTTTACTGGTGAAGTAAGGATGGGGGTCAGGCCATGGGTTCGTTTGTCGAGAATGGGATTTCACCTCAGAGCGAACCAGGGTTCGACGGACGATGGAAGGCCTATGCCTTCCGGCGCAACCTGGCAGCGGTCCTCGCGTGCAGCTGGCCGATGGGTTGTGTCGCTCTCTTCGTACGCTGGAGGTCGATCCCGCACGATCTGCCGCTTGGTCTGGTCGTGATGTTCACCTGGCTGGCGTTCGCTGTGCTTGCGGTATGGTGGGCCGGTCAATTCCGCTGTCCGCGCTGCTACCGGCGGTTTGGGGCGCTCGGCAACAAGAAGTCGATCAATCTGACGCGCGGCTTCTTCGATTCCGTCTGCTCGAACTGCAAGCTGGCAAAGTTCGAACGCGCGGCATAACTCCTGTGCGATGAGCGACCAGTCCGCTCCATCGATTGAGGAAGCCGGGTGCGAAGAGGCGTAAAATAGCAAGGGACACGCGTGCTCTTACGCTGCGCACTCCAGGATGGAGAACCACTTGGCAGAGACAATTTTTGATCTAGTGATCGTCGGCGGCGGCCCCGCCGGGTATACGTGCGCCATTCGCGCTGGGCAGTATGGACTCAAAGTCGCGCTTGTTGAGAAGACCGATAAGCTTGGTGGAACCTGCCTCCATTGGGGCTGCATTCCGACCAAGGCGATGCTCTTTTCGGCCGAGATCTGGGACCATCTGAAGCATGCGTCGAACTACGGAATTGACGGCGTGGACGCGCCGAAGCTCAACTGGGACAACCTGCTGAAGCGCAAGAATGACATCACGATCAAGCACACCAAGGGGCTTGATTTCCTGATGAAGAAGAACAAGGTGACGGTGTTCAATGGGCATGGTCGTCTCACCGGTCCGGCGAAGGATGGTGTGCATACGATCGCTGTTTCTGCTGAAGACAAGGGCAAAGGTAAGGACGCACAGGCCGAAGGCTTCACCAAGCAGGCGGTCACCGAGATCAAGGCAAAGAAAGTTGTCCTGGCGACAGGCTCGGACGCAAGGATGCTGCCCGGCTATAAGGCCGACGACACCATCATGACGAACATGGAGATCCTGACGATTCCGGCGATGCCGAAGTCGCTGGTGGTGATTGGGTCGGGTGCTGTGGGAGTGGAGTTTGCTTCGGTGTTCAAGAGTTTCGGAGCCGAGGTGACGATCATCGAGGCGCTGCCGCGGATTGTGAACGCGGAAGACGAAGATATCTCAAAGGAACTGCTGCGGCTTTATAAGAAGCGCGGCATTGAGGTGTTTGTCGGGGCGAAGGTGGAGAAGATCGAGAAGAAGGACGGCGGGGCGCTGATCTCGTTTACGGATTCGACGGGCAAGGCGCAGACGAAGACGGCGGAGAAGGTGCTGGTGGCGGTTGGGCGCGCTCCGAGGACTTATGACTGCGGGCTGGACAAGGTAAAGATCACCCCGGACCGCGGCTTCGTGATGACGAACGAGTGGATGGAGACGACGGAGCCGGGAATTTATGCGATCGGCGATATTGTTGGAGGTCTGCCGCAGTTGGCGCATGTGGGTGCGATGTCGGGCTGCGTGGTCGCGGCGAAGATCGCCGGCAAGTACGCCCGTCCGGTCAACCGCCAGCGCATCCCCGGCTGTACCTATTGCGACCCGCAGATCGGGTCGGTCGGGATGACCGAAGCGCAGGCCAAAGCAGCCGGACACACCGTCAAGGTTGGCAAGTTTCCGTTCGTCGGCAACTCCAAGGCGACGATCGTCGACTCACACGACGGCTTCGTCAAGGTCGTTTCGGACGCCAAGTATGGCGAGATTCTGGGGGTTCACATCATCGGCCCACACGCCACCGAGATTATCGCCGAGTGCGTCACCGCGCTCGAACTCGAGGCCACGGTGGAGGAGATGATGTTTACCATTCACGCCCACCCGACACTGGCGGAGAGCCTGCTGGATGGGTTTTCGAGCGTTGAAGGTATGGCGGTGAACGTTTAGGAGCGCAGATGCTTTGATTTGCGCTACTTTCAGCGTGCCTTAAAACGCCTCCGCTACTAGCATCACGACTCCGACCATTTCGCGGAAGCGGACGAAATGGTCGGGACCGGAGCTTAGTCATCATGATCATTCAAATACTCTCGTTAGGGCGCCTCCCGTACCCTGAAGGTTTGGAGATTCAGCGCCGGGTGGTGGCTGCGCGGAAGGCTGGGGCGATTGGCGATACGCTGCTGCTGCTGGAGCATCCGCCGGTGTTGACGATGGGGCGGAACTCCAAGCGGGAGAATCTGCTGGCGACGGACGAGTTTCTGGCAGCAAAGGGTGTGGAGCTGCATGAGATCAATCGCGGCGGGGATGTGACGTATCACGGACCGGGGCAGCTGGTGGGGTATCCGGTGTTCGATCTGCGGGGAGATCTGCCGGGGAAGAAGGGCCCGCATCTGGGGCCTGTCGATTTCGTCAGGCTCATTGAGGAAGCCCTGATTCGGACGTGTGGCGAGTTTGGCGTGATGGCGCAGCGGGTGAAGTGCCGGACAGGGGTTTGGACGCTGGCGAATGGGTCGATTGCGGAGAAGAAGCTGGCTGCGATCGGGGTGCATGTGTCCCAGGGCGTCACCTCGCATGGCTTCGCCCTGAACGTTACGACCGACCTGCGCGACTTCGAGTGGATCGTTCCCTGTGGGATCGCGGATCGTGGCGTTACCAGTCTTGAACTGGAATGCGATCGCGATTTACCTCCGACGATGGACGAGTCGATCAACGCCGCGTCGAAGAGCTTTGGCCGCGTCTTTGAGCGGCAGATGGTGTGGACAGAATCGGTCGAGCAACTAATTGCCGCGGTCGTTCTATAACCGCCCAGGCCCGGCCAGATTCGCACCCAAAGTCTTATAATCCAAGGGCGCACGCATTGAATTCGCAGCAGTGAAGGACACACGAAAATGGCAACTGATGTCGTCATGCCCCAGATGGGCGAATCGATCACCGAAGGTACCCTGACCAAGTGGCTGAAGAAGCCCGGTGATGCGGTTGAGCGGGACGAACCGCTGTTCGAGATCTCGACCGACAAGGTCGACGCGGAGATTCCGTCACCGGTGGCCGGCGTCATGGGCGAGATCAAGATCCAGGAAGGCGCAACCGTCGAGATCAACACGGTCGTCTGCTCGATTGAAGCTGCGGGTTCTGCGCCTGCTGCGGCTCCAGCCCCGGGAGCAGACCAGAAAGCCGACTCGGCGGAGCCGGCGGCAGAGGCCACCGCTGCCCAGGAAGCCGCCATCCCGGCTCCCGAGCCCGAGAGCGCGGCGGATGCGGGGCCGGGCACGGAAGTGCTGATGCCGCAGATGGGCGAGTCCATTACTGAAGGGACGATCACGAAGTGGCTTAAGAACATCGGCGACACCGTTCAACGCGACGAGCCGATCTTTGAAATTTCGACGGACAAGGTGGACGCGGAGATTCCGTCGCCCATCGCGGGCACTTTGACCGAGATTCGCGTCAAGGAAGGGTCGACCGTCACCATCAATACGGTGGTTGCCGTCATCGGCGGTGGTGCCGGGGCTCCGGCGAAGGCTGCTGCTACGGCGGCCGCTGCCAGCGCGCCGACTCCTCCTGCTGCGCAGCCGAGCGCTTCGCTTGGCGAGGCTCCGCGATCCTCACCGCTCGTCCGTAAGATCGCTGCCGAGAACAACGTCAACCTGCATGAAGTTCCGGGCACTGGTTCAGCAGGACGCATCACCAAGGCAGACATTCTCGGACACCTTGAGAATCCGGCGGCGAAGAGCGCACAGCCTACCACCCCGGGGATTGCGGCGGCAGCGGCGGCTCCGCAACAGAGCCCGGCACAGACGGCGGCGCAGGTTTCCGGCACCGGTTCGGCGGCGATTTCGGCTTCACTCAGTGCGGTGCAGTCCGCTCCGGCGACAACGTCTCCGGCGAAGGCTGCGGGCGGCACGCAGATGGCCGGCGAACTGGTGCCGATGACCAAGATGCGCGCGATCATCGCCAAGCGCATGGTTGAGTCCAAGCACACCAGCCCGCACGTCCATACGGTCTTCAAGGTCGATATGACCCGCATCGTGAAGCTGCGTGAGAAGGAAAAGAACAAGTACGAGCAGCGCAATGGCGTGAAGCTGACCTATATGCCGTTCATTGCGCGGGCTGCCGTGGTTGCGCTGCGCAAGCATCCGGTGGTCAATGCGGCTATCCAGGGCGATGCCATCTTCTACAACCGCGATATCAACCTTGGGATCGCGGTTGCGCTGGAGTGGGGCCTGATCGTTCCCGTCGTCAAGCAGACCGAGGAGAAGAACTTCCTTGGCGTGGCTCGGGCGATCGTCGACCTTGCGGACCGTGCGCGCAATAAGAAGCTGGCTCCGGATGAGGTTTCGGGCGGGACGTTTACGCTGACCAACTCGGGCATCTTCGGCGAACAGTTCGGCACGCCGATCATCAACCAGCCGCAGGCGGCGATTCTCGGGATCGGCGGCTTGAACAAAGAAGCGCTGGTGCTGACCGACAAAGATGGGCAGGACACGATTGCAATCCGGTCGATTCAGCGGTTTACGCTTGGGTTCGACCACCGGATTGTGGACGGCGCGGATGCCGGGAAGTTCATGACCGACTTCAAAAGCTACCTGGAGAACTGGTCCGAAGATATCGGCTAAGAGCCTTGCCTGTGCAAGAAAAGTCCCTCAGCGGCCGAAGCCGCTGAGGGACTTTTCCATGCTTGAGAGGACTGAAAATGTGTGCCATACCCCGGGTATATGGGTCATATGCAAATTACTGAAAACAAAGGATGTTTATATAACGCGTTTGATGAGTGGCTTTCGAGGCTGTGGAGGGAGTGTAGCGGTGCACCATTTTTAGGGCATGGACTTTTCTTAGGGATAGAGGAAGGGGTTTGCTCCAGCGTCAAGAGAGGATGGAAACCTGGGGAGTTGCCCGGCATGACGGCCCGCGGGCAAGGCTACTGAGGACAAAAAGAGCCCCCCGATCTGTGCGGTGAACTGCGCGGATCGAGGGGCGCGGAAGTACTCGTCTTGCGGTTTAGAAGCGTGCGGTGAAGGAGCCGGTTACGCAGAGTGGTGCGCCGGGCTGCAACGTGTTGTTGGCGATGGAGGTCGGATCCGAGGCTACGAAACCGTTCGTTCCGACCGTCCCCCAGTATTTGTTGTTGAGGAGGTTCGACAGGTTGAGTTGCAGCTTCAACTGATTGAACGGACCGATTTCGTCTTTGTGGTAGCTGGTGCCGAAATCCGCGACCCAACGCCCGCCGACCGAGTTGTCGTCGGTGTAGGTGAAGTAGCGTTTTCCGAGGAAATCCGATCCGATGTGTGCGTCGAAGCCCTTCCTGGAGTAAGTGAGCTCGTTCTTGTAGAGGAACTCAGGCGAGTCGACGACGATCTTGCCGCCGGTATCGTAGGTCGTCGTACCGCTGGTGTAGTTGGAGTTGTAGGTTGACTTCGAGAAGGTGGCCGCGTTGTAGAGCGACCAGCCGTTGTTGAGCCGGTAGGTAACGGCGCCATCGACTCCGTTGGTGGTCACGCCGCCGACGTTCGAAAGAATGGACGCGTTTCCGGCGATTCCCGGGCCCTGCTGAATGGCCAGCAAACGGTTGGAGAAGTTGACGTGGAAGTAGCTCGCCTGCGCCTGCAGGTGGTTGGTCGTCTTGCGGAAACCAGCCTCTTCACTCCACGACGACTCTGCCTTCAGGTTATTGGTGAGCGCGTCGAATCCGGCCTGCGTCGTTCCCCAGGGCGAAGTTCCGAAGCCTTTGCCGCCTGCCTGGAAGGCCCGGGTATTCTCGGCAACGTCACCGAAGATCTCGGTGCCGGGCGCCAGCTTCCAGTCCAAGCCAACCTGCGGCAGGAACGGCTTGCCCGAGCTGAGCTTTCCCTGGGCATAGTTCGCGGCGGTATCAGACGGTGCCAGGTTCAGCCCCTGGTCAAAGCCGGTAAGGGTGCCGGTGGTGTAGGTCTCGCTGGTCTTGAAGCCGGCCTGCAGGAGGAGCTTCGGGGTGAGCTTGAACTCATCCTGGAGGTGGATCTGGAAGAGGTTCGTCGGGAAGTTGTAAGCCCACTGGGTCCAGAAGGGATTCTTCGGGGTGTCGTAGATGGAGAAGGTCGGGCCCTGGAGCGTGGTGCCGTAGAAGCGCCGCGCCAGATCGAACGACTCTTTCTCGAACCAGAAGCCACCTTCGATCGTGTTGCGGCCAGCGACGTAGCTGAGATTGCTTTCGATGCCTCCGCGCGCGATGCGGTACTCGGAGGTGCGCTCGGAGATGGGCGAGATTGCCGTACCCGTCGAGGCGTCGTAGGTGGCGAGATACGGGGTGAACCACAGACCGGTACCCGCGTTGTGGTGTCCGTAGATGGTCGTCTTCGAGGTGAGACGCGGGGTGATCGCGTACTCATACTTCAGGTAGCCCAGGAAGTCTTTACGAAGGCCTCCGGCGGCGTAGTAGCCGACGTCTTCCGGATCGTTCGAAAGATCGCCAAAGCCCTTCGGCTGGATGGTCGGGATATTTAGAGGGAATGCAGTCGAGATGCCGGCGAAGACCGGGCCGCCGCCACCCTGCGCGTTGTAAGCGTTCGCCGCCTGCAACGAGACTCCCCAATCGCCGAAGTTGTCCGTGTGATAGCCGAACGACTTGGTCCAGAGCTTGTTTTCGTCCTGATAGTCGACTTCCTGGCGGTTTGAGAAGTCGGCGTAGGCGGTGAAGACGCCCTTGGAACCGACGAACTGCTGCAGCTTGGTGTTGAACTGGTAGTAGCTCTGCCGCACGGGACCAAGGCCGCGCCATTTATCCGAGCTCTGGTAGACGCCATCGACAAACATCTTGGTGTGGGTGTGGAGCAGGCCGGAATCGAAACGCGCGAAGGTACGCGTGCCCGAGAAGCTGCCGAAGGACTGCTGCGCCTGGAGGCCTTCCTTATCGGAAGGGTCGGTTGAGATGAACTGAATGGCGCCGCCGAGGTTCGAGGTGGAAGCGGTCTGGAGGGCGGCGGTTCCCTGCGAAAGGACTGCGGTCTGCAGGTTCTCATCGATCATGGCGCGGCTGATGTGCAGGCCGTTGAGGTTTCCGTAGGACATATCGCCGAGCGGTACGTCATCGAGCGTGAAGCCAAGCTGGTTCTGGTTGAAACCGCGCACCGAGATGCGCAGCGCCCACTCGTAAGCGCCGTAGGGGTCAGCGCTGGTCACTTCGACGCTGGGGAGGTGAGCGAGTACAGCAATGGGGCTGCTGCCGGGGGTGGATTCAAGCAGCAACTTCTGATCGATGGACTGGACGTCGCGGGTTTCGCCTTCGGCGGTTACCGTGACTTCGTCCGTCGTGGAGATCTTTTGCGGCGTTTGAGGATTGTTGGTTGCCGGCGTATTGGGGTTCGGCTCAGGTGTCGACGATTGAGCTGCGGCAGCGCCACTGAGGCTGCCGAGCAAAAGAAGGGCCAAGGTCGTGTGTTTCATGTTTCCTCCACTGAATGGTCCTGCATTGTTCCCGTGGAGTTCGTCTCGCGCCTCCGACACCTTGGCAGGGAGGCAACTGATGAGATTCGAGTAAGCAGGCGCGCGCGAGAGGTTCAACCAACTCAGCGCCCGGGCATCTCGGTTCCTGACGGGAATGTAGACCACAGTAGGGAAGCTGTCCGGGGAAGAATGTTGTCAGAACATGAAGTTTCGGTGAAGAAAGAGGTTAGAGCCACGCACTCAACAATCGCCCGGAGTGGCCCCAGAGGCGCAGCTTGTCCGTGCGGTTGGTGAAGTAGCGGGAGTTGAGCTCGTCCGCGCCGAGGTCTTCGAGGTTATAGAAGGCTCCCAGTTCACGGGCAGCCTCGGCGATGGTGAGGTAGAGCTGGAATGGCTCGCCGGCCCGGGCGACCCGGTCCGCGAAGGCTTTGCGTGCGAGCCGCTCCCGAATGGGGATTGCGGAGAGAGGCTGGCCGTAGTCAAAGACGACGCCGGAGCCGGTTGGCCGTTCGGCGACGAATTTGACGGTCGCGCGGAAGGCGGGGAGGGTGAGGTAAGGGACGACGCCGAGCCAGGCGAAGAAGGCGGGAGATGAGAGGTCGAAGCCGGAGTTCCTGAGCTGTGTAGTCAGGTCATCCGTCTCGAAGTTGACCGGGGTATAGGTCAGGCACGTGGGATGGGAGAGGTTCGCGGCTTCGACCAGTTGCCGCTTCCAGAGCTGGGTAGCGGGATGATCGACCTCAAAGACGCGGAGACCTGGATGTGGGTTGCGAGGCGCGAAGGTGTCGAGGCCGGCACCGAGGAGGACGTACTGCGAGACGCCCGCGGCGACGGCTTGCGCGAGCGAGTCTTCGGCATAGCGGCTGCGGGCGACGAGCCAGGAACGGAGGGCTGCGTTGCGTGGTTCGTCGATGTCTTTTCTTGCCAACTCGAGCTCTGGGAAAACGGCAGAGCCGAGGATGGGGACAGCGATGGGGTCTGCGAGGATGAGCGGTTGAGCGTCGTAGAGCTGATGGGTGGCGCGGCGGAAGGCTACGGAGTAGGCGGTGCGGGATGGTTGGGCGGGCTGCACTAGCGACTTTGCCGAAAGCTAAGACGTTGCGGTCTTCTCGGGTTCCAGCTTTTCGGCATTGAGCCACAGAAGCGCGTTGTTGAGGTAGGCTTTGAGGTCCTTGCGTTCGACGATGGCGTCGAGGAAGCCGTGTTCGAGAAGGAACTCGGAGCGCTGGAAGCCTTCGGGGAGTTTCTGGCGGATGGTCTGCTCGATGACGCGAGGGCCGGCGAAGCCGATGAGGGCACCGGGTTCCGCGATGTTGAGGTCGCCGAGCATGGCGAAGCTGGCCGTGACGCCTCCGGTGGTTGGGTCGGTCAGGAGCGAGATGTAGGGAATCTTCTCCTCGGCTAAACGAGCGAGGGACGAGGAGATCTTGGCAAGCTGCATGAGCGAGGCGATGCCTTCCATCATGCGCGCGCCGCCCGAGGCTGCGACGATGATCAGCGGGTCTCGCGTGGCCAGTGAACGGTCGATGGCGCGGGTGATGGTCTCGCCGACGACGGCACCCATGGAGCCGCCGATGAAGCTGTACTCCATGACGGAGAGGACGACAGGCGTCGGTCCGATGTGGCCGGTGGCATTGACGATGGCGTCGTTGAGGCCGGTCTTCTTCTGGGCTTCGGCGAGGCGCTTCTTATAAGGCTTGAGGTCAGTGAAGTTGAGGGGGTCGGTGGAGCGGAGTTCGAGGTCGACGAGTTGGTATCCGGGTTCGAGGAGGTTTTCGATGCGTGCGCGGGCGTCGAAGCGGAAGTGGCGACCACATTTGGGGCAGACCTGCAGGTTCGCGTCGAGATCGGGCTTGAACAGAGCTGCGCCACAAGAGCCGCACTTGATCCACAGACCCTCGGTGCGGACGGTCTTGGTGGCGTCGTTGACGATCTGGGAATCTTCGCGCTTAAACCAACTCATGCGGGGTCCTCGGAACGGTGGTGCACTCTCTATTGTAATGAAACTCAGTGTCCGGAGTGGTAGGGGTGGCCGGCGAGAATGGTGAGCGCGCGGTAGACCTGTTCGGCGAGGATGACGCGGGCGAGCTCGTGCGGCAGGGTGATGCGGCCGAAAGAGATGACCTTGGAGGCGCGGGCGAGAGCGGGTTTCGACCAGCCGTCCGCCGGGCCGATGCCGAAGAGCAGCCGCTGGGTGCCGGAGTCGCGGTGGTGGCGGAGGAGGCTGGCGAGCGCTTCCGAGGTGATGACGTCGCCGGTTGAGTCACAGAGAATGAGGGGGGTGGCGGTACGGCCCGGCTGGCGGTCGGTGCTGGCGAGGAGCACGGCTTCAGTCGGATAGGTGGGGGACTCGGTGGGGCTGTAACGGGCCGCGCGCGCGACGTAGTCGTCGAGCAGCAGGCCGGCGGGGCTGCTTTTGGTGGAGGAGCGGCGAGGGGATACCGCAGCCAGGAGCAGGGTCATGCGAGTTGCGAACCGAGCGGGCTAAGGTTGAACAACTTGTGGTGCAAGTGGAAGTGCCTCATTCTGCATGACCTATGGGAACTTGTCGATTGCTGCTGAGAGCGTATCTGTTTTTACATATTTTTGTTGGAGTGGCGATAGACGCTGGCAATGCCCTAAAGGACGCATTCTTCGAAAAATGTGGGAATTCAGCAATTTTTAACAATTGTCTTGGTTTGGCACTCGTCGTGCAACATCATGTGCAAACACTCATTCTGTCACCACCAACAGTTCCTGGGTCCTACGTGTCCCTAAACCGTTCTCTGGAGTCCTATTCGATGAAGCTCAAGCTATTCGCCGCCTCTGCACTCATGGTTCTTGTCAGCTCTGTGTCGGCCTTCGCACAGGGAATCATCACCGGTAAGCTGGACGGTACCGTTGCCGACCCGACGGGTGCCGTCATTCCGAACGCTACCGTTGTTGCGTTTGAGAAGACGACGAACACCAAGTACACCGCGACTGCACGGACTGACGGTTCGTTCTCGATCAACGATATGGCGGTCGGTATCTACCAGGTCACGATCACGAGCAGCGGATTCTCGACGTTGACGCTCGAGAACGTGGAAGTGAGCGGCAACCGTACGGCTGACCTTGGGATTGAGAAGCTGACCACGGGCGGGACCTCCGCGGTTGTGGAAGTTTCCGCTGCTTCGAACCTGCTGGAGACTACCGCGGCTCAGGTGACGACGACTTTCGATGCCGAGCAACTCTCGAACCTTCCCGTGTCGGGCGGTTTTGACGAGCTGGCACTGCTGATTCCGGGTGTCGTGAACACGCACGCCAACAATTTCTCGAACACCAACGGTGTCGGTATCTCGGTCAACGGCCAGCGCGGCCGTTCGAACAACTTCGAGCTCGATGGTCAGTCGAACAATGACAACTCGGTCGCCGGTCCTCAGGTTTTCTTCGGCAACGAAGAAGCGCTCTCTGAAGTCCAGATCATCACCAACAACTTTGGCGCACAATACGGGCGCAATATGGGTTCGGTGGTCAACTACCTGACGAAGTCCGGTACGAACTCAATTCATGGATCGGCCATCTATAAGTACTCTGGCGACTTCACCAGCTCGCACGCGACCGGCTCGTCCAAGGGTCCACAGTTCGGCTTCTGCTCGCCGGGGGAAGACCCAGCCTCGACCGGTTGCACCCCGGCGGTCATTCCCCGGTATGTGAGCAACAAGTTCGGCGGCACCATCGGCTTCCCGATCTTCAAGGACAAGCTCTTCGGTTTTGGCTCCACGTACTTCACCCGCTTCTATGAGTATGGTGCGCTCGCTTCGAGCGGTTCCGGCCTCTTCCCGACTCCTGCCGGATTGACCGAGCTGGCCGCGGCCTTCCCGAACAACCCCGGTGTCGCAACTCTCCAGGCACTCAGCCCTTATGCAGTGGCCGCTGGTAACCCGCGTCAACTGCCGACCGTCGCCAGTTCCTGCCCGAACGATCCCACTTACAACTCCACGTATAACGCGGCAAACGGTGGCACCTGTCTCCGCACTGTAACCAACGGCGTCACTTCGGCGCAGATTCCGTTCGCAGAGTTCGGTCGCCAAGTTCCCCAAGTCACGACCGACCAGGAGGATCTCGGGCGCATCGATTACCAGATCACTCCGAAGGATCGCGTTTACGTTCGGTACTTCTACCAGAAGAACCCAACCTCTCCAGACGGCTCGTCTGCTAATGGCGGATTCATCAACGTTCGTGATGCCGTTCACTCGGTCGGCGCGGACATTACCCATACCTTTTCGCCGAAGTGGGTCAACCAGACTCGCTACAGCTTCCAGCAGAGTGTCATCGCCTTCGACGGCGGCGGCTTCTCGGCCTGCACCATTACCAGCTTTGGTGCCTGCCCGTCATCCATCGGTCTTGGTGCCGGCGTCACCGGTCTTGGAGTGGCTGATAACCTTCCCCAGGGCCGCGTCGTCAAGGTTGGCCAGGTTCAGGACAACGCGACATGGTCGATCGGACGCCAGAGCATCACCTTCGGCGGCGAGTTCGACTATGAGAACTCTCCCAACGTCTTCCTGCCCAATGCCTCCGGAACCTTCACCTTCAATAGCATCGACGATCTTCTGGCCGGCGGTTGCGCGGCAGGTTGCTCGCTCAACCTCACGTCCGGCAACCCGACCGTTCCATTCAAAGAGAAGGACGTGGCAGCTTATTTCCAGGATGACTGGAAAGTGACGCCTGCCTTGACCTTGAATCTCGGCATGCGCTGGGAGTTTTTCGGTGCGGCCATCAACCTCCTCCACAATGAGTCCGTTGCTCAGCAGACCGGGCCGAATCCCTTCTGGGATCCGTCGTTGCCTCTGTCGGACACGACATTCCCCAAGGTTGCGCAGGTTTATCACTACTTCGAACCACGCATTGGCTTTGCGTATAACCCTGCCTTCGACAAGAAGCTCGTCGTCCGTGGCGGGTATGCCATCAACGTGGATCCCGGTTTCTACAACATCAACTTGAACTCGGCTACGTCTGCTCCGGTTGTAAACGCGGGTACCATTCAGTGCACGGTAGCGACTGCCTGCCTTCCTGCTGGCGGCGCTTTCTACTCGACCGTCGCTCCTCAAGACCTCAAGTACATTCCGACGGGCGGCAACCCCGGTCAGCGCAACCAGACACTTGTTCCTTCAAACTTCCACCAGCCCTACGCACAGACCTACACTCTTGGAATCGAGCACCAGATCAAGAATGCAGCCGTCTTCGAGGCTCGCTACACGGGCAACCATACGGTCGGCAACTTCCAATCCCTTGATGGCGATCCCTATGTAGCCGCAGCTTCGGCTGACTTCCCGAACTACATCGCTCCGTCCAGCATCTGCACCGCTGCGACGAGCACGCTGCCGAACGGAGGAGACATCGGGCACGTCAACTGCGGCCACACGAACGTTCGCCTTCGCGCCAACACTTCGTTCTCGGTCTACAACAGCCTGCAAACCAACCTGACAACTCGCAGCTACCACGGTGTTACCGCAATCGCGGCTTACACCTGGAGCCGCGCGATTGACAACAGCAGCGAAATCTTCGGAACCCTTGGTGGTGGTAACACCTCAGCTTTCGCGGCCAATCCGTTCGACACCAATTACGGTGAGCGTGCGGTCAGCGGCGATTCGTTCCCCAATGTTGCCAGCCTGGCAATGACCTACGACTTCCCGAAGATCGGTTCGACGAGAAATCTCGTCGGGAAGCTGATCAACGGATGGCGTGCGAATACCATCTGGCTTTACAACAGCGGTCAGCCGTACACGAACTTTGACTACGTACTCAGCCAGTCTCCTGCTGCTAACTACGGCGATGCAACGCACGCAGCCGATATCCGCTCGATTGAGTCGTACAGTGATATCAAGGAGTCGCAGGCCTATTACGGTTACGATTTCGCCCGGCCCATCGTCTCCAACAAGAAGGCACCCGTGGGAACGGTCGGAATCTATACCACTACGAATATCCCCGGCGGTGGCTACTCCGCTCCGTTCCTGGTTGATTACGCGACTGGTGCGCCGATCAGCGCGAATCAGGTTCACTTCATCACCAACAATCGTTATGCGGATATCGCAGCCGGCAACCCGTATGCGGGCTCGGGACGCAACATCCTCCGTGGCAACACCTACAACAACGTAGACTTCAGCGTTCAGAAGAACACGAAGATTACGGAGCGGATTACCTTCCGCTTCGAAGCGGATGCCTATAACGTTCTCAACCGCTCGTACTACGGCACGCCGGATAACTACATCGGCGACGACCCGTACGGATCCTTCAACAAGTTCCTCTTCAACGGCGCTGGCGGCAGCAACATTGGCCCCGGCACCGGTGTCCGGAACATGGAGTTCGCTGGCAAGATCCTGTTCTAACGCTCGTCTAACCGCAACGCGAAAAGAGGCACCTTCGGGTGCCTCTCTTCTCGTTGCGGATGCAAAGAAAAAG
Source organism: uncultured Granulicella sp. (assembly GCA_963693075.2). GTDB lineage: Bacteria > Acidobacteriota > Terriglobia > Terriglobales > Acidobacteriaceae > Edaphobacter. The sequence goes on from CAXMMP010000002.1 coordinate 575,904, forward strand.
ACCCTCGCGGGTAGCGAGGGTCTTCGTCGGCGAATGCTTACTTCGTTGACTTCTTGGCTGCCGTCTTCTTTGCTGCCGCTTTCTTCACTGGAGATTTCTTCGCGAGGGTCTTCTTTGCTGCAACTTTCTTTGCAGGGGATTTCTTGGCGGCAGTTTTCTTTGCTGCAGCCTTGGTTACTGCGGGCTTCTCGGTGCGGCTGCGAGTTTTGGCGATGAGGGCCTTTAGCTCGGCACTGAGTTCGGCGACGGAGATGGTGGTGGCGGACTTGCGCATGCGTTCGAGGCCGTAGTGGGCGCGCTTCTCGGCGGAGAAGACGTGGACGATGAAGTCGACGTAGTCCATCAGGATCCACTCGCCGTTGCGCCGGCCTTCGACCGAGTTCGGGTAGGTGCCGAAGTCGCGCTTGAGGCGGATCTCGATCTCGTCGGTGATGGCGACGTTCTGGCGGTCGTTGGTGCCGTTGCAGATGAGGAAGTAGTCGGTCAGGCCGGACTCTGAAGGATCAAGCGCGAGGATGCGAATGTCTTCGGCCTTCTTGTCTTCGCAGGCTGCGGCTGCGGCGAGGAGTAACTGGTAGCTTTCGGTAGATGGCATACAACGTCCATGGTACAGGGTGTCGGCAATCGGGAGTAGGGAGCAGAAGGCTAAGTGCTCTGGTATAGGTGATGCTGTGCAATGTAGGCTGCGACCTTCGCGGGGAGAAGGTCCGCACAGCGATCTCCTGCAGCGAGACGCTCTCGCAGCGAAGTCGCGGCGACCTCTTCGTGGACCGAGTCGAGCAGATGCACGCGCGCCTGCTGGGTGGCCGTCAGAGACAGTCCTTCAGGCAGTCGCAGCGGAACTCCCGGACGGCTTACCACGATCCACTGGGCGAGGTCGATCAGCCTCCGGGGCTCGCGCCACTTTGCCAGGTATTGAAAGGAATCGGCACCGGCCAGGTTGAAGAGCACAGACTCCGAGTCGCTCTTTGCCAACGCTTCGAGTGTGTCCACGGTGTAATTCGCCGAGCCATCCGGATGAGGCGCGTCGACTGCCGACACTTCGAAGCGGCCATCGGTCTCGCATGTGAGCGCAACCATGGCGAGCCGGTCTTCGAAGCTTGCTGCATGTCCATCCCGCTTCAAGGGCTGACGTCCAGCGGGAGCAAACAGAACCTGGTCGAGCGACAAGGCGTCCGCGGCTGCCTTGGCGATTGCCAGGTGTCCCTGGTGGGGTGGGTCGAAGCTGCCGCCGAAGAGGGCTATGCGCATGGCGATTCGATGCGCCGATTACGGCAGACGAAACGTCAGGCCGGTCGTGATGGTGAAGAGCGTTGCGCTTGGGATCGGGGTCGTCGCGCCGATGGTCGCCGCGCTTGCGGTCGAAAGGCGGCTATAGCCCACTTCGAGCACGCGCCAGTTCACTCTGCGACTGATGTTGTAATCCGCGCCGGCCCAGATGCCGTACTCAATCTTGTTGACCTTGATGGCGGTGTTTGGGGCGCGGGTCGTGCCGGCTCCGAACTCGGGGTTGATGTACGGGTGCAGGCGGGCATCGGTCCGAAAGGCGATGCGCGGACCCAGCAGGAAGCTGTTCAAGAGCGCATTGTTACCGTGCAGGTTGGCATCATGCACGTCGATCCCGACCTCGATCGATTTGTTTTGCATCGGAATGTCGTAGTACCCGCCGATGTTTACCCCATAGAACATCCGCGAGGTGTCGCCTTTGCCGAGGAAGGCGAAGGTGCTGGTATCGGCGGTGGAGTTGCTCGCCCGCACAGCGATGGGATTCACGTAGAGCGCACCCTGGGCGTGTGCGACGGCGGCCGTGGAGCCTGCGAGAGTCAAAGCCGACGTGAGGGCAAACAAAAGCGAGTGCAATTTCATCAGGGTGAACGTCCTTGAAACGGGTTTGAGGGTAGAGGTGAGACGCAAACTGCGCCAAAACGATTTTAGCGGCTTAGCCGCGCCCTTTGGACGAAGCAGCCAGCGGAGGATAGGCCGGTTTGCGTTTTTTCGGGGGAGCTGCGGGAGCTTCGAGGGCGATCGGGCGATGCTCGGTGACCAGTTTGGCGATGGCGTACTTGAGCTCCTCGATGCCAGTACCGGCGACCGCGGAGATCTCGTAAAAAGCCAGCTTGCGCCGTTTGGCGTAGGTGCGGAGCTTCTTGAGCTTGTCAGGATTTGCAACATCGATCTTCGCGGCGACGACAAGGGTGGGCTTCGTCGCGAGCGCGGGGTCGAAGGATTCAAGCTCGGCGGTGATGACCTTGAAATCGTCGACGGGATCTTCGCGACCGGACCCATCCGAAACATCCACCAGGTGGACGACCACGCTGGTGCGCTCGATGTGTTTGAGGAACTGAATGCCAAGCCCCGCGCCCAGGTGTGCGCCTTCGATGAGTCCGGGCAGGTCGGCGATGGTGAACGACTCTTCGTGGGGCCAGTCGCCTACCGAGACCACGCCCAGGTTCGGTTCGAGCGTCGTGAAGGCGTAGTTGGCAATCTTCGGTTTGGCGGCGGAGATGCGCGAGATCAGGGTGGACTTGCCGACGTTCGGGTAGCCGACCAGGCCGGCATCGGCGAGCAGCCGAAGTTCGAGGCGATACTCGCGCGCTTCGCCGGCACGGCCAAGCTCGTGCTCGCGCGGAGCCTGGTGCGTTGAAGTAGCAAAGTGCTGGTTGCCGCGACCTCCACGCCCGCCGCGCGCCACGACGATTGAGTCGCCGACGCGGGTGAAGTCGTGGATCTGCTCGCCGGTGACCTCGTCGAAGAGGACGGTGCCTACCGGAACCTTCAGGATCGTATGTTCTCCGGAAATTCCGGAGCAGTTGGAACCGAGACCGTGGCCGCCGCGCTGCGACTTGTGTTCCGGATTGAACCGAAAGTGGACCAGCGTGTTGTGGCTCAGCGAAGACTCCATCAGGATGTCGCCGCCGTGCCCTCCATCGCCGCCTGAAGGACCGCCGCGAGGGACGAACTTCTCCCGCCGAAAGGCCATGCAGCCGTTGCCGCCGTCTCCGGCCTTGATACGAATTCGTGCTTCATCGATGAACATTTGCGCTACGTTCCAGTGTAAATGACGGGTACGAGACGGGCCCGGCGGCCCGGTTCGTTCCGAATCGGGAATCCCGCCATTTGTTTGGTTCGAATCGGTAGCGATGGTTGTAGTCTGCGGAGATTCCGCTGATTCGGAGTTCCGGATGCGCTCGTTTTGCCGCCCAGAATGGTTTGCGGCTGTTGGCTGGTTGCTGCTTACGGCATGGCTTTGCTGCGGCTGCCGAGATGTGCGAGCGCAAGGCATCGCCACCGGCGCAATCCATGGCCTGGTGGTGGATTCGGACGGAAATGGCTTGTCGCGTGCGGGGGTGACCGTACTCAGCCGGGACAGCGGCGAGGAAGTTCGGGCCGTGGCGCTGCGCGACGGAAGCTTCACGATGGCGCCGCTGGCCCCAGGGGACTATCTGCTGCGGTTCGAAGGCACCGGACGCGGCACGACGGTTTCGGTCGCTCCCGGTGAAACGCTCGAAGTGAAGGCCACGGTCACAGGGTCGGGCCTGAGGGCTTCGACCACCGGCGGACCGGCATTCAGCGCGGTGGACCCAGATGAATCGAGTGGATCGTCGACGGTCGATGGCGTTTCGGGGACGCAGGGCTTTGGGGCGGTCCCATTGGGTTCAGGGAGTGACGCCGTGGTCAATCCGGATGAGGATGCCGACTCTGCCGAACGAACCACTGGCGCGAGCCACGGACTTGGACGCGGTCGACACGCCGGGGTCGACTACCTGTATGCGGCAGGCTCGGTCCGGGAGTTTCGCGTTGGGGCAGACGGGTACTCCGCGCAGGTTGGAGGCGCAGGAAATGTCTTATCGGCGGTCACCCGGCAAGGCGGCGAGGCGCTGCATGGCAGCGCGTTCTTCCACGTGCGGTCGAGCGCACTCGCGGCAAGCGACCCGCTTGCGATTGCCACGAGCTATGCCGATGGCATCGTCACCAGCGGCGAGGTCAAACCGCATGACCTGCGTGAGAGCTTTGGCGGCACCCTGGGAGGCGCTCTGGGACGACTCAGGCTCTTCGATGCGGTCGATCTCGAGCGGCGTGGGTTTCCTGCGATCTCCTCGCCGCAGGACCCGAACTTCTATAACCTCTCGACCATCCAGCGCGATCTCCTGGCGAATCGCGGTGTGTCCGATCCGGCGATCAACGCAGCCCTGAATTATCTTTCGTCTCTGACTGGCGAAACGCCTCGTCGCGCGGATCAGGAGATCAACTTCGTCCGAGCCGACTGGCATTTGCGGCCAGCTTTTGGGGTGGGAGCCGAGTACAACCTCGTTCGGTGGCGATCGCCAGCCGGCCTGATCGACGCGCCTGTCGTGGCGCGCGGACGAGCCAGCCTGGGAAACGCGCAGGGGAGTGTCGATGAGCTGGTCGGGCGCATGACGCTCGAGCGAAGTAGCCGCACGACCCACCAGGTGAGGCTCGCCTGGATTCGGGATCTTCAGTTCGAAACGCCGCAGACGCCCCTCGCGCAGGAACCCGCGATCGGCCCGAACGGGACGGCTCCGGAGGTCAACATTGGGCCGAAGGGGTTGCTCTTCGGCACACCGGCAGGCCTGTCGCAACTGGCCTATCCTGACGAACAACGGATGGAGGTGGGCGACACCGCAACTCTTCTACGCGGTCACCAGCTTATCCAGTTTGGCGGCACCTTCGGGTACGTTCACGACCGGATCGCCACACTGGCAAACGCAGCCGGCACCTTCCGCTACGACTCGGATGATCTGAAGGGATATGCCGGCGGGCTCGTCGACTTCATCACGGACCAGACCTTCAACGCGAACGCTCCTACGAACGGCGGTTGTCCCAGAATCTCTGCCGCCGACCACCTCTCCTGCTTCCGCAGTTTTACCGAAAGCTTCGGGGAACAGGTTATCTCGTTCGCGACCCAGGACTGGGCCGGGTTTGTCGAAGACACCTGGCGACCGCTTCCCGGCCTGATGCTTCACGGGGGCCTGCGCTACGAATACCTGTTCCTGCCACTGCCTCAGTCCCCAAACGCAGCGCTCGACGCCCTCTTTGGTGCACGAGGAGCGACGAGCGTCCTCCCTGAGGATCGCAACAACTTCGGCCCGCGTCTGTCTGCGTCGTTCGAACCGTTCGGGCATGGGCGCGGGCTGGTGAAGCTCGGGTACGGGATCTTCTTCGGACGAGTCCCCGGCGCCACGATCGCGGCAGCTCTCTCGGACACCGGCCTCGCTTCCTCGACGACGAAGATCCGTATCCGGCCATCGGTCGAGACGGTTTGCCCGCAGTCGCCTACGACCGGCTTTGGGTATCCCTGCAGCTTTGTAGGCGCACCCCCCGGCGTCGCCGCGCTTACGACCTCGTCTGTCGTCTTCGACCGTCGCTTCCGCACGCCTGTCGTTCAGCAAGGCAGCTTCTTCCTCGAACACGAGATTGGTCGCCGTAGCTCGATCGAGGTCGGAGCCGTCATCAACGAAGATCGCCAGCTTCCCTCCTCAACCGATATCAATATCGTCCCGTCGGCGGCCACGAAGGAGTTCCAACTGCAAGGCGGCAACGGCAGACCCGGCGTGCGAGACGGCGAGACCTTCGTCGTCCCCGTTTATACCGCGCGCGTCTCGCCGGCCTTTGGGCCGGTCACGGATATCGTGTCTCACGTGAACGCGAGTTACAACGCCCTGGTCGCGCGCGTCTCTTCGCGAGCCGGCCGGAGCCTGCTGGTGAGCGCACATTACAGCTGGTCGAAGGCGATCGACTTCGGCCAGGCAGCCTCCGCCATTCCACGCACGAATGGCCAGTTCGACCCGTTCGCCAACGGCTATGACAAGTCGCTTTCTTCGTTGAATTTTCCGCAGGCGCTCCATGCGGAGGCGGTCTGGACTCCCAGCGGCGAAGCTGCGGGCCGGCATCTTCGCCGTGCGGCAAGCGGTTGGACGGTGAGTGCCATCGAGGTAGCCCGCAGCGGCCGTCCCTACAGCTATGACCTCTCCGGGGGAACGTATCTTCCCGGCGGCCACGAGAGCTTGAACGGCTCTGGCGGCGCGCTCTACCTTCCCACGGTCGGACGCAACACCCTGCGCCTGCCATCAACTCTCAAGACAGACCTTCGCATCGCTCGCGCCTTCAAAGCATGGCGCAGCGCGGAAGGGTTGGCCACGGTAGAAGTTTTCAATCTACTCAATCATCAGAGCATCACTTCGGTGAACCAGCGAGCCTACCTGGTTGAAGGCGAAGCCAATGGCGTCACACCGCTCGTCTTCCAAAATGCCGACGCCATCGCGGCCGAGGGCCTCAACACGACGCCGTTCGGTACTCCCATCGGAACCGGGAGCAGTCTCAACCGCGCGCGCGAGATGCAGCTCTCGCTGCGGATTGCCTTCTGATTCGCCATTACGGAAAAACGGCCTTCAGCATGAGCCGAAGGCCGTCCTTGCAGACTGTGAGGAAGATTAGTCGGCGTGAGCGCGACCACGACGGAACAGCTCATTCACGGTTTTGATGAAGTGCCGCGCCTGCAACGGCGTGGGGACGCTGCCGCTCAGAATCGCCTGGTACGGCGTGTCCTTACCGTAGTACTCGGTCGTATCGTCAATGTTCTGGTTGACGACGTCGCCCGTCAGATCGATGCCAGCAAACAAACCACGGCTACGCGAGTACGCGAGGAACTCGGCATTTGCCAGTTCCGTCGTCGCCGCCTGCGAGTTACGGCCTACCGGGCCGGCCGCCACGGCGATATCGCCGCCCAGCTTGACCTTATCCTTCAGCAGGTCGTCCATGCTGCGGTGATTCACACCGACCAGCACGAGGTCAGTCGACTGTCCGCCGATCTGGAAGCCGAAGCTCCCGCCCGCCATTTGGATGAACACCGGAGCGCTCCAGCCCTTCTCAGTCCGGCAGGTCGCGACGCCTTGCCCATACTGGCCGCCGACAACAAACGCGGCCTTCTTGAATGCGGGAACGACCGCAACGCACGTCGCTCTTGACGCGATGTCGAGCGGAATGCCCTTGTCAGGCGTGGCCATCAACTCATGAAGCACGGCGTGGGCCGCATTGATACGGCGATCAAGCTTCGCATGGCTCTGGGCACTGGCGAAGGGTGCGAGACTAACGGCAACGAGGGCGGCAGCAAAAAATTTACGCATCAAACAAATCTCCTTGACTTTCAATCAGGTAGGATGCGGGGAAAGGCCAACCACGCAGCTAAATTTCCGGAAAGCGCGATTTTGTCGCACAATCGAACCTTAATTCGCGAATTTCGGCGACGTCCTTCTGCGAATTTGGCCTGAGGGTCTTGAATTCGAGGGGGACCGCCCGATTAAGCCGTTGGCAGCAGCTTTCGCCGTTCGGTTTCGAGGTAGGTGTAGCGGATCCTGTGAATGACGGTCGCGGTCGAGAAGAACGCCAGTACCCACAGTGCCGGAGCCATCACACCCCAGGTGTTCGCCAGCGCGCCAAGGATCACGCAGACGATGCGTTCGGGCCGCTCCATAAAGCCGACCTTGCATTGGCCGATCAGCGCCTCGGCGCGGGCGCGGGTGTAGCTGACCATAACGGAGGCGGTCATGACGAAGGCGACAAGGCCAACGTAAAAGAGGCGGTTGCCGCGGGCGTAGAAGATCAGCAGTCCGAAGAAGATGGCGACGTCCGAGTAGCGGTCGATGACGGAGTCGAAGAAGGCGCCGAAGACGGAGACCTGGCCGGTCTGCCGGGCGACGCGTCCGTCGACCATATCGAAGATGCCTGCGCCGATGATGGTGAGGCCGGCGTAGACGAAGTAGCGATGGGCGTGGTCTCCGCGGGCGAAGCCGAAGAACAGGGCGGCGACGATGTTGATGATGAGCCCGATAAACGTGAGGGCGTTCGGCGAGATCTTCGAGATCGCGAGGCCGTTCACGATCTTTTGCAGCAACCACCCGCTGCCTCTGCCGAATTGTCCGGTCCAGCTCATTGAACGACTAGACCTTTTCCTTTGCGGCGAGCACTTCTTCCGCAATATCGTGGATCGTCGCAAGCTTCAGAATTTCGATTTCGCGCTTGCCGTTGGGGGTGATGACGGTGACTTCGTCACCGACTTCCTTGCCGAGCAAAGCGCGACCGATCGGCGAGGTGGTCGAGATTAAGCCTTTGGACACGTCGGACTCTTCGCTGGTGACGAGCTGGTAGACGATCTCTTCGTTCTTGGTGTGGTCGAAGACAGTGATGCGCGAGCCGAAGCCGCTCTTATCGTGCGGGATGTTGGCGAGGTTCACCATCGCGAGCTCGCCCATGCGCTTTTTCAACTGGCCCAGCCGTGCGTTCACGAAGACCTGGCGCTGCTTGGCCATGTGGTATTCGGCATTCTCAGAGAGGTCGCCGAGCGCGACGGCTTTCTTGATTTCGGCCGGCAGCTCGGTGGTCAGTTCGTACTCAAGCGCCTTGATCTCTTCGGCAAGCTTGGCTTTGATGTGTTCAGGCATGGGGCGTGTCGGCTCTTTTCCGGGTCAATCTCGCCGTCAAATCCTTGGCTTGGGGAGCGTACGGAACGGCAGCCAAGGCCGTGCCGGTGCGTCGGGCAAGGACGTTGGCGTGAAAGGAAAATTATACTGCTTCGGCGCGGATTTCCCCGTATTCTGGCGCCGCGAGGTGATCTTGATGCTCAAAGACTGCAAACTTATCGGAATTGTCCCGACGCTCGATAAAGCCCGGGCCAAAGCCTTTTACCACGACACACTGGGGATCGAATTCGTAGCCGATGACGGCTTTGCGCTCGTCTTCAAGCTGCCGAATGCCATGCTCCGCGTCGTCCCGGTGCAGGAACTCACGCCGCAGCCGTTCACGCTCCTTGGCTGGGAGGTGACGGCGATCGAAGACGAGGTCAAAGCCCTGACGGATGCGGGGATCGTCTTTGAGCGCTATAGCTACTTCGAGCAGGACACGCTCGGCATCTGGACCGCTCCGAACGGCAATAAGGTCGCCTGGTTCAAAGACCCCGACGGGAACAACCTCTCGCTTTCCCAGCACTGAGGGGCCTTGCATCGGAACTCGTTGCGGGCGACACCCGCTACGATAAAGCCATGAGTCCCGAAGAACAGGACCGGCTGGTCGTCGTCCTCGTCCGCGCGCGCAACCCATCGAACATCGGTGCGGTCGCACGGGCGATGCACGACTTCGGCTTCGCGCACCTGCGAACCGTCAACGGCTACCCTGTTCCCTTTGAAGCGGCGCAACTCGCTGAAAAAGCAGCGGTGCATGCATCGTCAGTGCTTGACGCCGCAACGCAAAGTGCGTCGCTGGCGGAAGCGATCGCCGATTGCACGCTGGTCCTTGGTACCACCGCCGTGGGCGAACGCGTTCTCGAACACCCGCTGTACCCTCTCGCCGAGGCCACGACCGTCGTGCAACAGACGCTTGTCGCCAGCCCGGATGCGAGGGTCGCCATCCTCTTCGGTTCCGAGAAGACGGGTCTTTCGAATGAAGAACTAAGCTACTGCCATGCGCTGCTCACCATTCCGATGAACACCCGCACGGCCGACCGGCACCTCTCGATGAACCTTGGCCAGGCAGCCGCGGTCTGCCTCTATTCCCTCTCGCGGGATGCTTTGTCCTTCGGCAGCATAGTGAAGGAATCTGTTTCCGCTGCCACGCCCCAAGCCACCGCCGCCGAGCTTGAACGCCTCACCACGCTGCTGGCCGAGGTGCTGACCTGGTCCGGGTACACGCGCCGTCATCCGGCAAACTCCCGAGAGGCCAATCTCCGTCGGCTCGTCCGCCGCATGGCGAACACCTCCACGGACTCAACGGTATGGGCCGGAGTGCTTCGCCAGTTGCTCCATGCGCTGGATAGGGGCTAGAGTCACGGCGGGACCAGCGGTACCATGACTCGTGGAAAATTTTGCCAACCCGCGCGAGGCGAAAGAGTACCTCATCGCCCAACTTGTTGCCGAAGCCGACCGCGAAGGGGTGGTGCTCTCTGAGACCGAACGCACGATGCTTTTCGACCGGGGAAACCAGGCCACTTCGATACACTACTCGCACCAGCTGTACACCCGGAGATCCCTTTGAAACATGTCGTAATCCGCGCACTCGTGACTGCCACCCTTCTTTTTCCGCTTGCTTCCGTTGCCGCGAACGCACAGGAGACCGGGCGCGTCTTCACCGACGCCGACTATGCGCAGGCCGAAAAGCTCATGCCTTATAACGTGAACCAGTTGGTGCTGCACGGCGTGAACAACCCGACGTGGCTGCCGGATGGCCGCGTCTGGTATAGCGATCGCGGCGCGAAAGGCACGACGTATGTCCTGATCGATCCCGCGAAAGGAACCAAGGCTCCGGCATTCGACCAGGAGAAGCTGGCGGCCGCGCTGCAGGCCTACAGCAAGTCGCCTACCGAGATGAACCCGAATCATCTGGCCATCAGCGACTGGTCGCTTACGCAAAACGACAAGACGGTTCTGCTGACATTTCAAGGCAAGAATCTCTCGTGCGATCTCTCGGGCAGCGGCGTGTGCGTCGAGGTTCCCGGTGTGGCCAGGCCTGCTGCCGGGTCTCGTCGTGGTTCGCCCCCGAGCGTCGAGTCGCCCGACCACAACAAGGCGGCGTTCCTTCGCGACTGGAATTTGTGGCTGCGCTTCAACGATGGACGCGAGCAGCAGATCACGTTCGATGGTTCGCCGAATTTTGGCTATGCAACGGATAACGCGGGCTGGACGCACTCAGACAACGCGATCCTGGTCTGGTCACCCGACTCGAAGCGCATCGCAACGTTTCAGCAGGATCAGCGGAAGACCGGGGAGCTGTACCTGACCAACGTCACGAACGGCCATCCGACGCTGACGACGCTGAAATACCCGTTAGTCGGCGATAAGGATGTCACGATGATCGAGCGGGTGATCATCGATCTCGATAAGCCGGAGAAGCCGAAGGTCGTCCGTCTCAAGATGCCTCCGGATCAGCATCGCGGGTCGCTGTGCGACGACATCGACTGCCGTGGGACTGGCTGGGATGATGTGTCGTGGGCTGCGGACTCGCAGTCGCTGGCGTTTGTTTCGACCTCGCGCGACCATAAGCACGAGTGGGTGCGGCTCGCGAATCCGAAGAATGGCGACGTGCGCGAGGTGTACGACGAGACCGCGGCGAAGTTCTTTGAGTCTGGGAACGACAAAGTGAACTGGCACTATCTGTCGGCGTCGAACGAGCTGCTCTGGTTCTCGGAGCGGTCGGGCTGGGGACATCTGTACCTGTATGACATGGGCACCGGCAAGCTGAAGAACCAGATCACCCAAGGTGACTGGAACGTGACGCAGGTGCTGGTCGTCGACGAGAAGGCGCGCACGATCTTCTTTCGCGGCGTTGGACGCGAGGCCGGGGTCGATCCGTACTTTCAGCTCTATTACCGCGTGAACTTTGACGGAACCGGCCTGGAGGAACTGACACCGGAGCATGCGGATCACACGGTTACGCCTTCGCCGGACAACAAGTACTTTGTCGACACGTATTCGACCCCGATCGATCCGCAGATCGCGGTCGTACGCGATGCGCATGGAAAGGTGCTGGTCGATGTGGCGCGGGAAGACATTACGAAGCTGAAGGCTACGGGCTGGATTCCGCCCGTACAGATTGAAGTGAAGGGACGCGACAACAAGACCGATATTTACGGGTTGCTGTTCCGGCCGACGAACTTCTCGACCAGCCGTAAGTATCCGATCATCAACCATATTTATCCCGGTCCGCAGACGGGTTCATGCGGGTCGCGCAGCTTTTCGGCGGCGCATGGAGACCTGCAGTCGCTCGCCGAGCTGGGGTTCATCGTCGTGTGCATCGATGGGATGGGAACGCCGTTCCGGTCAAAGGCGTTTCACGAGGCCTACTACGGCGACATGGGCGACAACACGCTGCCGGACCAGGTTGCGGGGATGAAGCAGTTAGCTGACCGCTATCCATGGATCGATCTGGAGCGCGCGGGCATGTACGGGCATTCCGGCGGTGGCAACGCGACTGCCGCGGCGATGTTTCATTATCCGGACTTCTTCAAGGTCGGGATTGCGGAGTCGGGCAACCACGACAATCGAAACTACGAGGATGACTGGGCGGAGAAGTGGTCGGGACTGCTGGTGAAGAATGCGGATGGAACGGACAACTACGATTCCCAGGCAAACCAGAACTTTGCCAAGGACCTGAAGGGGCATCTGCTGCTGGCGCATGGGACGATGGACGATAACGTTCCGCCGACGCAGACGCTGCTTGTGGTCGATGCGCTGATCAAGGCCAACAAGGATTTCGACCTGATCCTGTTCCCGAATGCGCACCACGGATACGGCGATGCCAGCCAGTACATGACACGCCGGAGATGGGATTACTTTGTCCGCTACCTGGCGGACGGAACTCCGCCGCATGAGTACGCAATGAAGGACTTTGCGGCGATTATGAGGACGATGATGGGGCCGAGTGATGTGGACTGGTCTGAGGTGGATCGGTAGATCGTCGCAGCCTGACAAATAAACAGAAATGCCCGAGGGATCGATCCCCCGGGCATTCTTTTGTACGTGCTTCTCGTTACTGAACGATCGTTCCGTCGACCGGGGATGCGGCTTTATTGCCTGCGGGGCCCTGAGTGACAGCCCAGCCGCTGCTGGTGTCGGTAAGGGTCGCGGTGGCGGCTACCGGCGCGGCTACGTTTGCCTGGACTGCGGGAAACCCGGCCTGGGTTTCAGGGGCGGTGGCCCAGCCGGGCGCTCCGGAGATGGAGGCGTGATAGTTGACCGTGGTGGTCGCGCCGACCTGGCTCGTAGTCGGGGTTGCGCTGTCGATGGAGCTCACCTTGAAGGTGCCGTAGCAGAAGTTTCCGTAGCCGGGCTGCTGCTGGTCGGCGGTCCAGGCGTTGCGGCCTTTATCGGTGAGATCGTAGTTGGTGACCTGCTTGGAGGCGATGATGAAGACCTTCTTCTCGGCTGTGGTGCGCGCAAGCAAGCCCTGGTCGACGAGGGCGTCATAGCCGGAGGTCCTGGAGGTGTCGCTGGTGGTGACCTGGACGGGGAATTTGATGGGGTCAGACCAGAGACACTGCGGGCGCGAGGCGTAGTAGGTGTTGATGGCCGAGGTGAAGTTCAACTTGTTGTCATCGGTCTTTTTGCAGCCTGAGAGCGCCACGGCAACTACCAACGCGATAACTCCTAGCCCGAAACGTAACGTGTTCATCCTGTTCCCCTCGTTCAGGTTCTGGGATGCGGTGCCGGGATGGACGGTTACTTGCGAGTCCGAAGAGGAACACGATTCATCAGCTTAGAGTCTTCGAGCGGTGAGCTGACAGCGTTAGAGCCAGCCTTTGGCGCGTGCGATGCGGGCGGCATCGACACGGTTTTCCGCGCCCAGCTTGGTGATGGCTTCAGAGAGATAGTTGCGGACGGTGCCTTCGCTGAGGCGGAGTTCGGTAGCGATGGCTCCGCTGGAGCGGCCGTCGCCGGCGAGTTGCAGGATCTGGCGTTCGCGGTCGGTGAGGGGGTCGGCTTCGGCGTTCCAGGCTTCGGCGGCAAGGGCAGGGTCGACGACGCGGAGACCCTGGTGGACGCGGCGGACGGCGTCGGCAAGTTCGGCGGCGGGGCGGTCTTTGAGCAGATAGCCGCGTGCGCCGGAGTCCATGGCGCGGCGAAGATAGCCGGGGCGGGCGAAGGTGGTGAGGATGACGGCTTTGATGGCGGGACGGCTGAGTTTGAGGGCGGCGGCAACTTCGAGGCCGGTCATGCCCGGCATCTCGATGTCGGTGACGAGGACGTCGGGTTTGAGGGTTTCGGCGGCTTTCAGGGCGTCGCGACCGTTGGCGGCTTTGGCGATGACGGTGATGTCGCCTTCGAGTTCGAGGAGAGCGGCGAGGGCTCCGAGGACCATGGCTTGATCTTCTGCAATGACGACTCGTATCGGCAATGAGTTCTCCTGAAGTTTGTGGAGACGGGAACTGCTCGTTCACATTTAGCTGGGGAGTTGGATGACGAGGCGGGTGCCGCTGCCGGTGGCTCGTTCGATGCGGAAGCGGCCGCCGAGTTCTTCAACGCGGGCGCGCATGCCGCGGAGTCCGTTGCCTTCGCGCTCGACGACCTTGGCGCCGTTATCTTCGACTTCGAGCTGGGTGAAGCCGTCGAGTGCGATGGAGAAGCGCATGGTGCATTCGGTAGCTTCGGCGTGGCGCACGATGTTGGTGACAGCTTCGCGGACGGCGAGGGATAAGGCTGTCTCTTCACGGGCTTTGAGGATGGGTGGCAAGGTGTCGCAGACGAGGGTGACACCGGCGGCGTCGAGGGTCATGCGGGCCATGTCGACCTCGGCGCGAAGGCCTTTGGCGCGGTAGCCGCCGATGGCTTCGCGGACTTCAGCGAGGGCGGTGCGGGCGGTCTTTTCGACCTCGGCGATCTCACGGGCGGCGCGCTCGTCGTCGCGTCCCATGAGGCGACCGGCGAGCTCGGCTTTGAGGACGATGACGCTGAGCGTGTGGCCGAGCACGTCGTGCAAGTCGCGTGCGATGCGTTCGCGTTCCGCAACCTGCGAAAGAGCGAGGTTTTCTTCGCGGGCTTTTTCCAACTGGCATTGGGCGCGCTTTTGTTCGGCGACGAAGAGGTTCGCCAGGCCGACGACGAAGATGAAGGCGACCGTGATGCCGTAGCCGATCCCGTTGCCGTGCGTGATGCGCCACTCGGCAGCGACCGCGCAGGATTCGGCAAGCAAGAGCAGCAAAGCGGTCCGCATGGATCGGACAGCGAAGGCGACCAGCGCCGCGGCGTAGATGAAAAAGCTGGACGCGCCGCTGTTCCACGGGATGGTTGCGACGCCCATGGTAAAGATGGCGAAGACGATGGGCAGCCGCAGCCGCGCATTCTTCGTCTCCGTGTACCAGACGTAGAGCGCGAGGAAGACGGCAAAGACAGCGAGGCATTCCATCCAGTAGCGCAGGCTCTTGCGCAGGATGGGATCGATGAAGAAGAAGACCGAGTACATGAGCCAGACGTAGTTGGCTCCCAGGCGGCGAACGCCTTTGAGTCCGGAGAAGCTTTCGAGAAGTCCGGAGTCGTCTTGTCGATTCATGGTGGTATGCCTTCGTCGCTCAGTCGCTAACTTGGTTAATCCCATCGCCTGGTTCCGTGTGTGAGGCGACGAAGAGTTGAATTCGAGAGTTTAGAGTCATGAGTTGATTGCGTTCAGAGTCAAGGTCCTGCTCTCTAAGCATTCTGCTCCGACCGATGGAACATTGCCCAGCCGATTCCGAGGCAAAGCAGGGTGAATCCGGCGAGGCCGAGCCAATGATGGCTGACAAGGCTGGTCTGTGCCTGGTAGCCGAAGATGGTCTGCATGAGCTGGGCAAGGTGGTAGGTCGGCATGCTGGGCGCGATGGCTTGCAGCCATTTGGGCATGTACTGCAGGGGTATCCAAAGGCCACCCATGAAGGACATGGGCAGATAGACGAGGTTGACCACGCCGGTGGCGGCATTCGCCGGAGCGACCAGGGCGATGACGAGACCCATCGCGGCAAATGGGATGGAGCCTAAGAGCGCCATGCCGGACACGAGGATGATCTCGCGTGCGTTCAACGAAACTCCGCCGAGCGTGACGCCGATGACCATGAGGACCGCGACGATGATGAGTCCGAAGGCCTGGGCGGTGACGCATTTGGCGAGCAGGTAGGCCATGGGCGGCATGGGGCTGGCGCGTTTGAGTTCGAGCCATCCTTGCTGCCTTTCGGCGGATAAGCCGGCTCCGATGGCGAAGAGCGCCGCGCCGACGATGCCGAAGCAGCAGTAGCTGGCCAGCATGTACTTTGCCATCACGACGCCGCCATCGTGCACGCCTTTGTTCGAGACGCCGAAGAGGAAATAGAACATGACCGGGAAGCCGATAACAGACAGCGAAAAGGGCTTGGTGCGCCAGAGTTTGAGGAACTCATACTTCACTTCTTTGGCATAGAGGGAGATGGATTGTTGGGTGGTGAGGGCTGGTCCGTAGGTTGTTGCGAGGGTGGCCATGGCGGTTCTCCTTGGTTGCTTGGGTGTAGGGCGGGGCTACTTGCCGGTGAGGGCGAGGAAGGCGTCTTCGAGGCCGGGAGCGATGACTTCGAGGCCGCTGAGGTGGTCGTCGTAGGCGAGGAGCTTGCGGACGACGGCCTCGGCGTTGCCGGCGGTGATGGTCATGTGCGAGCCGGTTTGTTCGACGTCGATGACGCCGGGGACGGCCCAGATCTGCGCGGTCGAGAGCGTCGTCACGCACTTGATCTTGCGACTGGCGAAGCGTCCTTTGACCTCGCTGGGTGTGCCTTCGCTGACGACCTGGCCCTTGTTGATGACGATGATGCGGTGGGCGAGCGCGTCGGCTTCCTCAAGGTAGTGAGTGGTGAGCAGGACAGTCTTGCCGCGGGCGGCGAGGTCGCGGATTTGGAGCCAAAGGCCGCGGCGGGCTTCGATGTCGAGGCCGACGGTGGGTTCGTCGAGGAAGACGACCTCGGGGTTACCGCAGATGGCGAGGCCGAAGAGCAGGCGCTGTCTCTGGCCGCCGCTGAGCTTCTCGAAGAGCCGGTCTTCGATGCCTTCAAGCTGTGCGATGCGGACGACTTCGGCAAAGCTGAGCGGCGCGGGGAAGTAGCTGCGGAAGAGATCGATGTGTTCCCGCACGGTGAGAGTTTTGGGGACGCTGGCGACCTGCAGCATCGCGCCGATACGGGTGCGGGTAGCGGCTTCTCGGGGGTCGCGGCCAAAGATGCAGGCGCTGCCGGAGGCGGGTGCCGAAAGGCCGAGAAGCAGGCG
The DNA here is from genome assembly GCA_963693075.2 of uncultured Granulicella sp. Lineage (GTDB taxonomy): Bacteria > Acidobacteriota > Terriglobia > Terriglobales > Acidobacteriaceae > Edaphobacter. The sequence continues at coordinate 592,664 of CAXMMP010000002.1, forward strand.
GACAGCGGTGGACTTGCCTGCGCCGTTGGGGCCGAGGAGGGCGACGATCTCGCCGGGATGGAGGGTGAGCGAGAGATTGTTGAGGGCGGTCACCGAGCCGTATTTTTTTGTGACTTTGGTCAGGGTGGCTACGGGTTGGGTGGCTGCTGCGTGCGTTGGAGCGAATGTCTCTTCGAGTGTCGCGACCATGGCGTGTCTCCTGTAAGAACCAGTCTCTTGCAGGCACAGCTTCAATGGCAGTGGGGGTTGTCAGCAATCGCGCATGACAGTTGTCACAAAGAGGCGTAACACGGATCACAGCGGATCAAGGCGGGATAAGAACCGACTATGCAAAGCAATTGTCTTATCCCTTCTCATGCCGCGCCTATCCGCTGATTAGTGTTACGCCTCTTTTACATAAATTCGACGCCGTACTGCACGGGAATCTGCGTGAACGCGATGCGGGTGGGTGCGGTCTCGCGGGCTGGCAGCATGCCGGCGAAGTGCAGGGTGGTGTGGCCGTACTTGAGGTTGAGCTTGTCCATGGTGGCGGAGAGCTGGCCGCGGTTGTCAGCGTCGCCGAAGAGGGTGTCCTGGTGCTCGGCTTCAGGGGTGAGCTCGCGCAGGGTGACGCCAACGAAGAAGGGGCGTTCATACTCGGGGCCGCGCGGGCGTTTAGCCCAGGTCTTGCGCAGCACGTCGAGCAAGGAGAGCGTGTCCTGGCACTCGGCGAAGCGGGCCTCCATCCCCCAGGCCGTGTGCTGGATGCCGCTGGTGTGCTGCTTGCTTTTGACGCGACCGACCTGCTCGCGGGTGAGCGCGTACTTGATGGTGACGGCCATCTGGCCAGTATAGAAGTGCTCCATGCGGAGGCGCATGGCGGCTTTGTGTAAGAGCTTGTGAGCGACAGCCCAAGCGCCTTCGTCCGAGCGAAACTCGGGCCCCATGACGTGCGAGTGGCCGAGCGATTTTTGCACGTCGTTGGGGATGGGCGCGCCGTCGTCGCCCGTCTCAGCGCCCCTGAGCCAGTGGTAGAGACGATCACCCCAGACGGAGTCCCAAAGCTTGTGCATGCCGGGGCGGTCGAGGGCGAGCAGCTGCTCCATGGTGGTGATGCCTTTGTGGTTGAGGCGGATTTCGGTCTTCGCGCCGACTCCGGGCAGGTCGCGAAGTTCGAGGTGGGCGATGGCTCTTGGCAGTTGCGAGGGTAGAAGGCCGATTAGCCCGTCGGGCTTCTGCATGTCGCTGGCGATCTTGGCGAGATAGCGGTTTGGGGCCATGCCGATGGAGCAACGGAGGGTTTCGCCGACGTCGTCCTTGATGGCTTGTTTGACTTCGAGGGCGATGCGGCGCGCGGCAGGTAGTTCGCGTTCGCGGCCCATCAGTTCGCAGACCATCTCGTCGATGGAGGGCGTGTGGGCGACGGGACAGCAGCGTTCGACGGCGGCTGCGATCTTGTGGCTGAACTCGGCGTAGACGGAGTGGGACCCGTTGACGAGGATGATGTCGGGGCAGATTCTTTTCGCTTCGCCGACCTTGGTGAGGGTCTTGATGCCGAGGGCCTTGGCTTCGTAGCTGGCAGCGATGAGCGCGCCGGTGTCGGCCATGGTGCCGCAGACGCCGACGGGCTTGCCGCGGTACTCGGGGTGGAGCTGCTGCTCGACGGACGCGAAGAAGCTGTTGAGATCGATGTGCAGGAAGCCGAAGCGATCGACCTGGGCGGGGTGGTCCACGCGTTCTATTGTATTCGCCGCTTGTTCGCTGCGGGGGCACGCCACTGGCTGGCCCATAGCGACGGTTGCGAACCCATGACGAAGTGCAATTCGCCGCCGGCGATGAGGTCCTCCCAATGGATGAGCGGGACGTTCAGCGGCTGTCCATTAAGCGATGCGGATTGGATGTAGACGTTCGCGGCGGAGTTCCCTTCGGCGGTGACGCGGAAGCGTTTGCCGCTGGGCAGATTCAGCGTCATCTCGGAGAAGAGTGGGCTGCCGATCATGAAATCGCCGGACGCAGGGTTGACCGGGTAGAAGCCGAGCGCGGTGAAGAGGTACCAGGCGGACATCTGGCCGCAGTCGTCGTCGCCGTCGATGCCGGAGGGGAGGTTGGCATACTCGGCAGCGGCGATCTCGCGGACTTTGGCCTGGGTTTTCCAAGGCTCGCCGCTGAAATCGTAAAGATAGCCGTAGTGGTGGCTGGGTTCGTTTTTGTGCTGGTTGTGGCCTCCGGAAAAATGTTCATCGAGTACGTGGTTGTAGTTGGCCTCACCTCCCATGAGAGTGACGAGGCCCCCCAGGTCGTGCATGACGGCGAAGGTGTAGACCCAGTGATTTCCTTCGGTCCACCCATCTTTTTCACTAGCCCAGGATCCATCGGAGTTGAGAGCCTGCATCCATCCCGTGGAGGAGTTATAGATTTTTTTGTAATTCCCTGCGCGACTCAGGAAAGCGTCATAGTCTTTTTCCTTTCCGAGTCTCCGGGCGATCTGTGCGACGCACCAGTCGTCATAGGCGTCTTCCAGGGTGCGCGATGCGGCTTCGGCGGTTTTATCGTTGGGAACGTAGCCGAGGACCTTCGAATAGGTCAGTCCGCCTCGCGCTTCATAGGGTGTTCCGGGCTCGCGGTCATACCAGCGGCGCGTGGTGTCGCCGTCGGGCGGGACGGTTGCGTCTTTCAAGACTGCGTCCCATGCCAGGTTGTAGTCGAAGCCGTGGAAGCCCTTGCGCATGGCCTCCGCGACGAGCGAGTCGGCGTGGGTGCCGATCATGATGTTGGTGTAGGAGGGGTTGGGCCATTTAGGCATCCAGCCGCCTTCCTGGTAGTCCTGCAGCAGCGCGTTGACCATGCCGTCGATGCGTTCTGGCGCGAGCAGGGTCAGAAGGCCCCACTCCGCGCGAAAAGTATCCCAAATGGAATAGGCGGTATAGCTGGTGCCATTGTGGACCGTATCGTCGAACGCGCTGTAATACTTGCCATACTCCGAGAACTCTCGCGGATACAGCAGAGCATGGTAGAGGCCGGTATAGACGATTCTGCGTTGATCGGCGGTCGCTCCTTTGACTTCAATCATGGCGAGTTTTGCATTCCACGTGTCGCGAAGCCGCCTTCTTACTGCCTGAAAATTCCAGTTGGGAACTTCGGCTTTCAAGTTAGCGCGGGCCTGGTCGAGACTGATAAAAGAAGTTCCGATTCTTACTTCCACGACCTTCGACGAATTACCCTGAAATTCTTCGTAGCCGCCTCCTGAACCGTCCCCTTGACCGTAGCTGCCGACATGCCAGCCTGGGTGGCGAAACTGCACGATGAAGTAGCCACGGAAGTTCGGCAGCTTCAACGGTCCGAGGATCTTGTCGGTACGGTCGGCGTTGTAGCCGGCGATCTCGCCCGTGGTGCTGACGGAGAGCTGGCCGTTGCCTCCGGGGCGGCTGGACTCTACCAGGACCAGCTTCTTCGACCGAGCCGGGAAGGTAAACCTCAGGTAGCCGCAGCGGTCGGTGGCGGTCATCTCCGCGTGGATGCGCTTGCCTGCGCCGGCGTCCATCCATACGGAGTAGTAGTCGGGACTGACGATCTCGTCGGTGTGGCGGAATGCCAGCTTACGTTCGTCCGCCCCGGTCTTTAGGTCGCTGATCTCCGGCATCACCGTCAGGTAGCCGTAGTCGCCCATCCAGATGGCTGGCTGGTGGGTCGCCATGAAGCCCGAGATGGTGGTGTCTTCGTACTTGTAGGAGGTGACGCCGAGCTTGTTCTGGCGTGTCTGCGCGGTCCAGTCGGTCATGCCGAAGGGCGGAGCGACGAAGGGCATGGTGCCACCGTAGCCGATGGGTCCGGAGCCGGTGCCGATGTACTCGTTGACCCAGTCGACCGGTTGCCGAGGCGCAGCCTGACCCCATGCTTCGGAGAGCATCGACGCTGCGAGCACCCAGGCCAGCTTCTTCCACAAGCCTTTCGCGGAGGACCTAGGCTCCATTGAGTTCCTCAGCTTCCTCGCACGACATCAACTCGGGCCGGTTGTTCCGCACGTTACCCACATCCTGATGGGCCTTCGCGGCCTGCATGAGATCCGCGTCCAACGGACGGAGTAGCTCGGTAGGGATGCGTTCGCCTTTGGCGGCGTGGAGCCAGGTGTCGTAGTGCTTCGGCTCCAGGATGACGGGCATACGGGTGTGGACTTCGGCGGTGAGTTCGTTCGGATCGGTCGTGATGACCGTGTAGCTTTCGAGCGTGGCTTCCTTGTTGGCGGGGTCGCGCCATCGCTCCCACAGGCCGGCGAAGGCGAGGGGTTCGCCGTTGCGGAGGGTGAAGACGTAGGGCTGTTTTTCGACCGGGACTTTTTTCGACTTCTTTCGAGGTTGGGCTTCGCCGAAGAGGTCAGGCTCGCAGGCCTTGGGTGCGAGGACCTTCCACTCGTAGAATCCGTCTGCGGGAATGAGGCAGCGGCGTCGCTCCAGCGGGCCTTGGTACATGCGGCTGGTGGCGACGGTTTCGGCCTTGGCGTTGATGGTGGAGTAGCCGAAGTCCTTGAGAGTTTTGGCGAACCACGGGACGAGACCCCAGCGCATCAGGACCATCTCGCGTTCGCCGCGTTCCTCATCGAGGCGGATGACCGGCTGGAAGGTGGTAGGGGCGACGTTGTAGTCCCAGTCGGCGACGATGAGCTTTTCAAAGGCTTCGGACTGGGTCAGCCGGAACGCCTCCGCAAGCTTCTGTTTGTCCGACCGCCTGAGATACCTACCGCACATGGAAACCTCGCATCCGACCCATCGCCTGAGATTACAAAGTACCTGCGCGACTCCCCTGATGTCGAAAAGCCGGCTCCCTGCGGGAAAAGCGCTTCCAGCCACGAGCTGTTGGCAACGCAAGAACAGGAAACGGACTCTCCCGGAGTTTTCGCTGCGGGGCTGGCTGTATCCCCACGGCCGAATTTGCGTCTAATCGGTATGACTCGCTCGCAGATGATCGTCGTTACACTGGCTTTGGTCGCCCTTGTGTTTGTGGGGTACCGCCGTTTTGTTTCAGGAGGGTTTGTGAACGCTGCTGTCAGCTCTACTCCGATTCCCGCGGCAACGCAGGACGAACCGCTTGCAACGCATCCTGGGCATGAGACCGCGGTCTTTGCCGGTGGCTGTTTCTGGGGCACGCAGTCGGTGTTCCAACGTGTTAAAGGCGTGACCGCCACCGAGGCTGGGTATGCCGGCGGTGCTGCGAATACGGCGACGTACGACCAGGTGACGACCGAGACGACCGGGCATGCGGAGTCGGTGCAGGTAGTCTTCGATCCGTCGAAGATTACGTACGGTACCCTGCTGCGCATTTTCTTTTCGGTGGCGCATGATCCGACGCAGTTGAACAGGCAGGGGCCGGATGTGGGGACGAGTTATCGGTCGGCGATCTTTTTCACGTCGCCGGAACAGCAGAAGATTGCTTCCGCTTATATCCAGCAGCTCGATCAGGAGCATGCGTTCCATGGGAAGATTGTGACCGAACTGACGCCGTTGAAGGGTTTCTACAAGGCTGAGGACTATCACCAGGATTACGCAACGAAGAACCCGGACAATCCTTATATCCAGATCTGCGATGTGCCGAAGACGCGGGCGTTGGAGCAGCAGTTCCCCGATTTATTTGTGAAGTACCAAGGGCACTAGACGGGGCGCGGGGACTTGAAATCCGAAGGCCAGTCTGGTTTTTGTTGACCGCTGCAGGATGAAGGACCCTGCAAGCCTACTGGTGGTGGCCGCGGTGCAGGATGGGCCAGAGGAACGACGCGCCGAGCAGGACGAAGACGGGTCCGATCGCGAGGCCGGAGAATGCGGCGGTGGCAAGGCTGTGCAGGCGGATCATCTGGGCGATGTCCGTCATCATGAGGGTGAATCCGAGCAGGACCAGTGGGCAACCGAAGAGGACGGCAGAGAGTTTAATCATGGCAGGCAACTTTTCAATGTGTCTCTTCATCTAAGCCGACCCTCTCGGATTAGCCTCACAGAGCATAGCACCACTCCGGTACGTTTGGATGCCTTGAGAACGCCGGGGGTGCCTCACTGGATTCGATTCGGCGCGATTTTTTATCCGTATCTAGGGAGGTTCCGGTGGTTTGACTGGAAACGTCGCTCAAGACGAGTGTTACAGCCCCATCTTCGGTGCAGTTTACGGTCCTAAAAGCGTCCCTGCGCGCGCATGCGATAGGCGACACTTTCGAGCATGCGCTCGGCGGCCATACCCTCGGGGCGCGGGACGCCCATTTTGCCGCTGAGCGTCGCGGCGACGCGTTCGGCGAGCTGCTCGCGCTTTTCGACCGAGAGATCGAGCGCGCGGCTGAAGAAGGTGTCGATCAGGTGGAGATCTTCCGGGCGCAGGCGGGCGAGGGCGTCGGCGGGAAGGCCGTCCTCCTGTGGAATCACAGGAATCTGGAGGACGGGCTCCGGCTGCTCATAAAGGTGCGCGGTGAAGCTTCGGCTGGTGTGAGTAGAGGCGAGCATCGGCTGGTGGTCGGTGCGCTCGTGCACGACGATGGTTCCTGCGACGAGGTCGCCGAGGCGCTTCTGCGAGCGGTTGCAGAGCATGGTGATGACGCCGGTCAGGTAGAGACCGGGGAAGTAGTCGACGACGCGCAGAAGATTGCGGGCCATGGCTTCGAAGAGGGTGATGGAGCGGCCGGAGTCCTTGATGACGCGGATCTTGAGGAGCTTCTTGCCGGGAGTTTGACCGTTCCAAAAAGCCTCGAAGAGGGCGAAGTATCCCCAGAACAGGAGAAAAAAGAAGAGCGTGATGAAAGCGATTCCCCACTTGGTCGCGGTGTCCATCTTGCTGCCGGTGTTGGCGGCGGCTTGCGGCGAGGCGCTGGCGGCAAGATAGATGAAGAAGAAGAGGAGCATCACCACGACGAACTGGATGATGTGATCGGTGAGGATGGCGAGGAAGCGGCTGCCGATCCCGGCGACGGGAAAGTGGAGGTCGACCTGTTCGGGGGTTTCGACGTTCAACTGCCCGTAGGTTTGGCTCTGGTCAAACTGCACGGGATGGGCGAAGCTATTGTCACCTGACATCATGATCTCCAACCGCTGGATCGAAGTTCGGAAGCAAAACTGGAATCGGCTGGAGCAGCTTGCCCAGCAGGCGGAAAGCCACGGGCTGAAGACGCTTTCGGCCCAAGATCTGCGCGAGTTTGGGCTGCTGTACCGGCAGGCCGCCGCGGATCTATCGGCGGTGCGGACGGACGCAGCCTCTCGCACACTCGAAGCGTACCTTAACCGGCTGGTGGCGCGGGCGCATAATTTCGTCTACTCGGGACGGCGGTTTTCGACAAGGTCAGTGGGGCGCTTTTTTGCGTATGAGTATCCGCGGCTGTTTCGGCGGCTGCTGCCGTATGTGACCGTGTCGGTGATCCTGTGCCTAACGGGGACGCTGTTCGGGGTGATCGTGACCGTGCTGCGGCCGGACTTTATGCAGGCGATGATTGGGCCGCAGATGGTCGACACGATTGAGCACCACAAGATGTGGACGGATTCCATCCTGGGGCTGGAGCCGCAGGCTTCGAGCGCCATCACGACCAACAATATTTCGGTTTGCTTCCTGACGTTCGCGAGCGGGATTACGGCGGGAATCTATACGATCTTTCTGCTGGTTTCGAACGGATTCTCCATCGGCGTCATCTTCACGGCATGCGTGCAGCACGGCATGGGCTGGAACCTGGGAAGCTTCATGGCAGCGCATGGGGCGCTGGAGCTGCCCAGCATCTTTATTGCCGGGGGAGCGGGGCTGCGGCTTGCTGCGGGCATCCTCTTTCCGGGGTATCTGCGTCGGCGCGATGCGCTGGCATTGGCTGGCAGCGAGGCGGTGCGGCTCGTCGCGGGGACCATTCCTCTGCTCATAATCGCCGGCACGCTGGAGGGTTTTCTTTCGCCTTCGCATGCGCCGATGGCGATCAAGTTTTCCGTGTCGGTCGTGCTGTTTACCGCGCTGGCGCTTTGGCTCACCGAGGGCTATCGGCAACCGTACACAGCGAAGACGGCTTCGGCTTAGAACGAAGCGCCTGTACACCCAAGGGAAAGTTGCCATAGGGTAGAACCATGGAGCTAACGCCTGCCAGTCTTCGGGTTCTTGGGTCGTTGATGGAGAAGGAGATGACGACTCCGGATACCTACCCGCTTTCTCTCAACTCGTTGGTCGCCGCGTGCAATCAGCGGTCGAGCCGCGAGCCGGTGATGGATTTGACGGAAGACCAGGTGCGCGGCGGCCTGGAAGAGCTCGAGGTGGAGAGCCTCGTCAACGAAGCCCGCGAAAATGGGCGCGTGACCAAGTACGAGCACCGCATCCGCACGGTGCTGAACCTGCGGCGGGACGAGACGGCCGTGATGTGCCTGCTGACCCTGCGCGGGCCGCAGACGCCGGGTGAGTTGCGCAGCCGTTCCGACCGGATGTTCCAGTTCGACGATCTAGCGCAGGTGCAATCGACGCTGGAGCGAATGGCGAGCCGCGAGCTGCCGCTGGTCGTGCAGCTTGCGCGCCAACCGGGGTCGCGGGAGGCGCGATGGGCGCACCTCATAGGCGGTCCGGTAACGTCTTCTGTTACGCAGGCGACAGAGCGAGCATCAGCGCCTCCCGTGCCAGACGAGTTTGCTTCCTTGCGCGCACAGGTTGAGCGGCTGGAAGAACGAGTCACTTCGCTGGAGCAGCGTCTTGCATCTCCTTTTGCATCAGAGGATCTATAAGCCGGCGTGCGTCGATCGGCAAGTCTTCCCTTTACCTTCCGCACATGAGCGAATCGATCTCCTCCGCCTTGGCTGCGCCGTCTCTCGATCCTGTCGAGTCACTCCGTCCTGCGGGGCTGGAGGCCCGGCTCGCCGGGATCATGGGCGCATTGCCGGACGCAATCCTATGCTTTGATCGGGAGTGGCGGCTGACCTACGGGAACGACGAGGCGATCCGCATCTCGCGGCTGGAGCCGCACCAGTTCAACTCACAGAGCTTCTGGCAGATGTATCCCGGTCTCGAAGGTACCGAGCTGAAGCGGCGCTACCTCGGCGCGATGGCCTCCGGCAAACAGGATCAGTTCGAGTACTACTACGAGCCGTTCGACGTATGGGTCGAGATCCGGCTGATTCCGACCGACGAAGGCTTTGCCGCGGTCTATCGCGACATCACGCCCCGCAAACACTCCGAAATTCGCGAGGCAGCCCTCACTCGCCAGAGCCGGCTGGTCTTTGAAGCGACACCGGACGCGATTGCCATCGTCGACAAGGACTGGCGTTTTGCCTACGCCAACCAGCGGGCGTTCGAGCTCGTGGGGCGCGACGACATTCTGGGCCACGACATCTTCGAGATGTTCCCCGGCAACCTGCAGGAGCCATTCAACTCCACCTATCGCCGCACTATGGCGACGCGACAGCCGCACGAGTTTGAGGCGTTCCAGATTGCGCCGATCAATCTCTGGCTGCGGGTCGAGGCCAGACCGTTCGAGGACGGGATCATCGTCTTTTTCTCCGATATCACGGCGCGCAAAAACGCTGAGCTGAGGGAACAGGAGACGGCGCGGCGGCTTGCGCAGGTTCTGGAGGTGACCTCTGACGCGATCGCCTCGCTCGATCGCGAATGGCGGTACAGCTATCTCAACGCGAATGCGGAAAAGCTGATCGATCCTGAAAGAAGGCTGCTGGGGAAGAACGTCTGGGAGGAGTTCCCGCTGGCGGTGGGCGGTCCGTCGTGGGAGATCTATCACCGCGCCATGGATGAAGGAATCCCGGGTTACACGGAGCTTTACTATCCAGAGCCGATCAACGCATGGCTCGCCTTGAGTGCGCAACCGGCTTCCGACGGGGTCGTCGTCTTCTTTCGGGACATCACGGCGCAGCGGACCCACAACGAAGTCGTTCGCAATCAGCTCGACCTCCTGCAGACGGTGCAGACCGTGTCGCGCGTGGCGACGTGGGAGATCGACGTCAAGACGGGTGCCATTCAATACGGCCCGGGAGCCTTTCCGGTGCTGGGTCACCCCTTGGAGAGCATGGCGACCATCGAGGATATGGATCGAATTCTGCTGCCGGGTCATTCGCAACGGATTCGCGACGCGAACGCCAGGTCCCGGGAGACAGGAGAGCCGATCCTGATCGAGTTTGCCGCATCTGCGGCGGACGGATCGCTCGCGTGGATCGAGGCTCGTGCGCAGGCCGTGAAGACCCCCGAAGGTTCGACCCGGCTTCGTGGGATGTCGATCGATGTGACCCAGCGGCATCTGGATCAGCAGGACTTAGTTGCAAGCGAGGCGCGTTACCGTGTGCTCGCCGACCTGAATCCGCAGGCGATCTGGATGGGAGATCCGCAAGGAAAAATCACCTACGCCAACCAGGGTTTCCTCGCTTACCTGGGCCTGACGACCGATAGCTTGAATGGAGAAGCCGGGTTGAACGTGTTCGCGCCTGCGGACCGCGAGCGTGTCCTCGAAGCCTGGAGACGATCGGTCACGACGGGAGTTGACCTCGACCTCGAGGCGATGATCTGTCAGGCCGAGACGCGGGAATACCGCTACTGGCATCTCCGCGCGGCTCCGATCCGCGACGCTTCCGGGCATATTCTTCATTGGCTGGGGGTCGGCCAGGATATTCACGAGACCAAGACCTACACGGCAGCACTGCGGCACGAACAGCTTGAGACCGAACGCCGGCGCGCGGAGCTGGAGACGATTTATACAACCAGTCCCGTGGGACTTGCGTTGCTCGACCCGGTCCACTTCACCTTCCTCAACCTGAACGACCATGAAGCCCAGATGCTCGGGGCAGCGAAGAGCGACCTGATCGGCCGCCCGTTGAGCGAGATCGCTCCCCCGGACAAGGTGCCCGGGCTGCTCGACCTGATGCGCTCGGTGGCTGCGGGTAATCCGGTGAAAAACCATCTGCTGGAAGGTGAGTTGACGTCACAGCCGGGTGAGCAGCGCGCCTGGAGCGTCAATTACACGCCGGTCTTCAACGAGGACGGTACCGTTCGCGCCATCTCGACGGCGTCCATCGAGATTACGCACCAGAAGAAGGCCGAGGCGGCGCTGATCCAAAGCGAGAAGCTGGCAGCGGTGGGGAGGCTGGCGAGCTCCATCTCGCACGAGATCAATAACCCGCTTGAAGCAATTACCAACCTCCTCTATCTCGTTGCGGTTGACCCGGAGCTGCCAGAAGGGGTGAAGACGTACGTGCATATGGCGCAGTCGGAGCTGTCGCGCGTCTCGCAGATTGCGACACAGACACTGCGCTTCCACCGCCAGGCAGTCGCACCGACTTATGTGACCTGCGCTGAGCTGGTCGATGCGGTCATCCGCCTCTACACGGGGCGTCTGATGAATTCGAATATCAAGGTGGACGCGCGTTACCTGACCGAGACACAAATATTGTGTTTTGAGAACGACATTCGCCAGGTTCTGAATAACCTGATCGCGAACGCGATCGACGCGATGCGCAACGGCGGCCGCTTGATCGTGCGCGCGCATGACGCGGTGTTGCATTCGAAGGATGGGCCCAGGCCGGGTGTCCGGATTACCGTGGCCGACACCGGACATGGCATGAAGCCGGCGACCGTCGAGCGCATCTTCGAGCCGTTCTTTACGACCAAGGACCTCAACGGCACGGGGCTCGGCTTGTGGATCTCGAGAGGCATCGTCGACCGTCATCAGGGGTCGCTGCGGGTGCGTTCGAGCACGCACGCCGAACGCCATGGGACCGTCTTCAGCCTCTTTCTGCCGCGCAAGGAAGCGCCGGTCAGCGGCTCAAATTAGGGCAATTACATACTTGACGCACAACGCTTTTGAGCGTAGATTTGAGGAATGGAAGCCCCTCACACTCTGCAAGACGCAATCATCTACTTCTCGGACGCTGACCGTGCTTTCCAGTACGCGCTCAATCTGCGGTTCCCGAACGGCGTTGTTAGCTGCCCGCGCTGCGGTTCTGAGAAGCACTCCTTCATTAAGACCCGCAAGGTGTGGTTCTGCTCGGGATGCAAGAAACAATTCAGCCTCAAGGTGGGAACCATCTTCGAGGATTCCCCCTTGAGGCTCGATAAGTGGATGTGCGCGTTCTGGATCATCTGCAATAGCAAGAACGGTGTTAGCTCCTGCGAGATGGCCCGTACCATCGGCGTCACCCAGAAGAGTGCATGGTTTATGCTCCACCGCATCCGCACCACCATGCACGATGACTCCATCACTAAGCTCTCCGGCGAAGTCGAAGCGGACGAAACGTTCATCGGCGGTAAGGCCCGCAACATGCACCTCGCCAAGAAAGCCCGTCGCATCACTGGTACCGGGACCAAAGACAAAACCGCTGTTATGGGAATCCTTGAGCGCGGCGGTAAGGTTCGGACGATGGTTGTGGCAAACCGCAAGAAGACCGCTCTTCAGTCGGAAGTAAAGAAGCATGTGGAAGCGGGTTCCGCTCTCTACACTGACTTTCTTCTCTCCTACGAGGGACTGGCTGGGCAGTATGCCCATCAGGTCGTAGACCATGCTGTCGAGTATGTGAACGGTCGAGTTCATACCAATGGCCTTGAGAACTTCTGGAGCTTATTGAAGCGTGGAATCAACGGAACATATGTGAGCATCGAACCCTTCCATCTATTCCGCTACCTCGATGAGCAGAGCTTTCGTTACAACAACCGCAAGAACATGGACGATCAGGCCCGCTTCGAGACTGCTATGCGCAACGTGTTCGGCCATCGTTTGACTTACTCCGCGCTTACGGGAGTCGCGACCTCTCACTAAGCCACGGCAAGGACGGGGTAAGCGCAAACGCTAGTCCTTGCTGGGTTCATCGTTCGGTTTGGCTGAGGACGGCTTGAATGGACTCTCGGGCTTGGGCGCCTGAAAGAGCTTCTTCATGCCGTCCTCAAATTTCTTTAGAGCTTCTGGGCCTTCGTCGTATTTCTTGTTCATTATTTATTCCCCTCGTGGAGTAAAGAGAATGGTGGGTGGTCATACAGGTTCGGCAATAGTCTCTTTGCGGCACTTTCATTAGATTTCAAGGCCGCGTTTGAGAAAGTCACCTTGTAGACCGCAAGAAATTCTAAAGCCAAGGGGCCTCCATGGTCACCTTGCGCTTTCCCCGAGCCGATAATCGTTCCGCCTGCTTTCTCGAAAATGAGGCGTTCTGGAATCCTCGTGTATGCAACTTCATTCCCGTTTACGACAATACGCATGAAACTCCAGTCGTTACTCACGCCCATTTCGCAGGTCAAATAGACCCACTCTTCGAATGGAATTCCGTTAGTGCCCAAAGGAGCCTCAATCGTATGCTGCTCACCACTTGAATCTGTGACAGAGTATGTAAAGACCTCATTGGGCGAGATATATTCGGAGATGCGCTCTCCGCCCACTATTCCAGTGTCTGTAATGTACTGACGACCCTCTAACTTACTACGCTTGATGGCTATAATCGCTTGCATCGAAAATCCAGGAAGGGAAGGGCGTTCGGGTGTCACGCTGATATTTTGCAGTTGGCTAACCCGCTTTGCCGCGATGTCGTAACTTACCCCGAGTGCGGAGAACCCCCAAACCGCGCATGCCAATAACACTACGCTGTTTCTATATAGACCAACTCGTTTGATCCAAGCAGAGAATGCAACCTCCAGAGTCGGAATTGTCCATACGCCTATGACGAGAGCTATGTTCGCTAGTAACATAGTCAAAACTCCCGCCAGCTCGTAGGCCGCAAACACCATTCCGAGAACCGTGACGACAATCGTGACCGGGCTTCTGAGCCACGTTTTCGGTTCGGAAGCGGAGAGCATAAGCCATCATCAACCCGAGGCGTCGTGTGCGTCAAGTATGTAATTGCCCAAATTAGCGCGCTGCCCTCCTTTGCTTCGTAATCCGTCATACAGTTGCTCATAAAGCCACTTCACGCCTGAGGACTGTTGCGCATGTCGACGATGCCGTTCGAAGAGCCGTTTAACGCACCCATGGACGAGGCCACGGCGCAGATGCCGATTGCCGCGGACCGCCAATCGCATCGCTGGTCTCTCCCTACGCGGATCGGCTTCCGGTTCGCCTTCTGCTACCTGGCGACGTATTGCTTCTTCAACGGAAATGCGACTATTTTCGAGGCGTTCCCGGTCGTCGGGGACAAGCTCCAGTACTGGCTTGCCCTTGCGTTCCTCGATCCGGCGCAGTGGATAGCACAGCACCTGTTTCACGTCGCTCCGCCGGGCAATGCCATGCATCCGACGGGGTCGGGCGATACGGCGATCAACTACATCGCGCTACTCATCCTGCTGACGCTGTCGGCAGTGGCGACCGTGGTCTGGTCTCTGCTCGATCGCAAACGGCCACACTACCAGACGCTTTCGGCGTGGCTGCGCTTTCTGATCCGGCTGACCCTGGGCTTCGGCATGGTGGTGTACGGCATGCTGAAGGTCTTCCCGCTGCAGATGCACCAGCCGACGATCATGGTGCTGAGCGAGCCGTTCGGCATGCACTCGCCGATGGCACTCCTTTGGAACTTCATTGGCATGAATCCGGTGTACGAGACCATCTGCGGCAGCGCCGAACTGCTTGGCGGGTTGCTGCTGCTGTTCCGGCGGACCGCCTTGTTTGGGGCGATGCTGACCGCGTTCGTCGTCACTAATGTGCTGCTGTATAACCTGTGCTTCGACGTGCCGGTGAAGCTCTATGCGGCACACCTGCTGTTGCTTGCGCTTTTCGTCACGCTCCCGGACATGCGGCAACTGTTTCGCTTCTTCTGGCTGCATCAGCCGGCGGCGCCGACCGGAGTCTGGGTGCCTCCCGCGCGGCGCGCGTGGTTTCGCCGGACAACCATCGGGATTGAGATTGGCTTTGCGCTCCTCGCTGTGGGAGGAATGCTCTACGAAGCGGTGTCGGACTGGCACGAAGGGCATCCGAAAGACGCCATCGTGACGCCTCTCCGCGGAGCGTGGCGGCTGGATGCGGCGACCGTACTCGACGCCGGCGGCAAACCGGTGCCACATCCGGTGCGGTCGAAAGACGGCAATACGTTTGCAGAGCTGGATATCGAGTCAGCGGAACGCGCGGCGTTTCGTGATGACGCCAATAAGCTGTCGTACTTCACGACAAAGACGAATCCTGGGCAGCATACGGTCGAGTTCGAACGCGACGACAAGTCGAAGATCGTATTCGTTGCCGTGACGCCGGATCCGATGCATCTGACGTTGACGCCGACGGGTGCCGAGGCCAGGACGGCTTCGGTGATGAGTTTTACGCGCGTCAGCCCGATTGGCGGGTATCCTCTGCTGACCAGGGGGTTTCACTGGATTAGTGAGTATCCCTATCAGCGGTGAGCGCAAGGAGTATTTTGAACGCTTCGCGTGAGGGATTACGACTTGGCTTTCGGGCCCGACCATTCGAGGTACGTGTGCCAGTCCGCCGAGCCCGGCATGTGCATCTCGAACTTGCCCGTCATGATGCCGCTCGCCAGATGATAAGTCAGCCGAAACTGTGGGCCAGGGTGCGCGGCGTCCGAAAGGAAGACGGCAGTCGTTGCGTCCGGCGTGGTGACGTCGTAGTGGATGGTGTGGCCTTCGTTGTCGAAGTAGATGGCATGCAAAGGCGCGCCGGGGCCGTCGACGAAGACATAGAGCATGTCACTATGGTCGCAGTCGAAATCGGCTGGGCCTTTGCAGGTGTCGGCGCTGCCCCGCCGCGCCAGGATGTGACCTTTCAGCTCGGGCCGGAACGCATACGTGCCAGTGACGGAGGGCCCCGATGCGGCGGTGTGGACCTCCCAGGGCCCTTCGAGAAACGCAAGCGACGCGAAGGGAGACGCGGCAGGAGCGGTCTGCGCGGCGAGCGGGAGCGCGAGGAGGAGCGAGGCAAGAGCAGCGAAGAGCTTCATCTGGGTGGTCCTTTAGCGGGATTGGGAGTGCTGGGCGGTAAAGCGCTTCATGCGTTCGTCGACTTCGGCAGGGGTCAGGACTTCGTGGACAAACGACAGCGCCCAGACGTGGCCGAAGGGGTCGCGGACCCAGGCGTAGCGGTCGCCCCAGAACATGTCGGTCGGTGACACCGCAGGCACCGCGCCCGCGTCGACGGCTCGCTTGTAGGCGGCGTCAACGTCGGGGACGCCGATCTGGAAGACGCAGGTGGACGCGCCGAGGGTTTCGGGCGAGGCGAGCAGCGCGCCCTCGATGCGTTCGCGGCGCTGGGCAGGTTCTTCGGTGGAGAGCTGGACCAGTGACTGCCACAGGCGAATGTTAATGTGTTCGCCCAGGCCGGAGGGCGATGGCGAGCGGTAGAGGACGACGGCGTCGAACGCTTCCTTGTAGAAGCCGAGCGCGGTGGCCGCATCGCGCACGACGAGGTGCGGGACGATCTGGCCGGGAGTGGGGACGGAGCCTTGCACCGCCATTATTTCGGCTCCTGTTGGGTCGGGGCGAACGTCCAGGCGTGGCCGGCTGGGTCGATGAGCGTGCGGTAATGCGCGGACCACTCGATGACGTGGCGCAGCGGGTTGGGAGTGAGGCGGTAGCGCTGCTCGAGGCCGACGCGCTCGGCGGCGACCAGTTTTGCGTCGCGAAGCTCCTTCAAGTGCTGCGAGATGGCTGGCTGCGACATGCTGAAGGCTGCGGTCAGCTCTTTCACTGAGCGTGTCGAGACGGAAAGCAGCGTAAGAATCTCCCGGCGTGCGGGGTGGGCGATGGCTTTGAAGATGGCGTCTGCTACGGGCATAAGCGAAACCTTATCGGTATAGTACATAAGTTTTTGCTTATCGACAAGGAGTTTCGCAGAAGGCGAGATTTGGGAGGATTTTCCACTGCTTCGTGCTAGACTTACATGGTTTGGCGTCATTCAGGGAATTCTCTGTCTGACGGCGGATACATTCTGAAGTGAAGAACGCGCTGGGACACGGAGAAGGTCCAAACCGTTACCGCGTATGAGGGTAGTGGCATGTATGCAGTGATCCGCACAGGCGGAAAGCAGTACCGCGTTGCTCCGGGCGACGTGTTGAAGGTGGAGAAACTTGCGCACACGGATGGCGCAGTCGAGTTCTCCGATGTGCTTGCCGTGAGCGGCGATGCGGGCAGCTTTGAGCAGTCGCTCGATGGAGCCAAAGTGACGGGAACCGTTGTCGGCGAAGGTCGCGGCGAGAAGATCCTGGTGTTCAAGTTCAAGCGCAAGAAGCAGTACAAGCGCATGCAGGGACATCGTCAGGCTTTCACGGAGATCAAGATCGGCGAGATCTCGGTCGGCGGCAAGAGCTTCAAGGCCTAAGCAACTCGACACTGAGCGAAAGCGTGAACGAGCCTGCGGGGCCGGCGCGCGAGGAGAATGAGATGGCACATAAAAAAGGATTGGGATCGTCCAAGAACGGGCGCGATTCAAATGCACAGCGGCTGGGCGTGAAGCGCTTCGGCGGCGAGACGGTGACGGGCGGTTCGATTCTGGTTCGGCAGCGCGGGACACCGCTGAAGCCGGGTCTGAACGTCGGTCGTGGCAAGGATGACACCTTGTTCGCGAAGGTTTCGGGCGTGGTGAAGTTCCAGGACCGCGGCCAGCAGGGCCGGTTCGTTTCGATCATCGTCAGCGAAACCAGCGCAGCCTAAGCCCTAACAGATGTTATGGAATCAAGAGGAGCTCTTCGGAGCTCCTCTTCCTGTTTTGGCACCGAGTCGAGTAACCCGGTAGCTTCCTTCGAAGTGAAAAAGCACACACTTGTGTGCTTGAATGAAACGATCTTTGATACAACCAAAAGAGCGGCGCGGAACGCTCTGCGTGGCGCGGCGACCCAAACTGTCGTAAGTGGGTGAGTCAGCCGCAATCATTTTCGTCCTATAGACGTTTCAAGTCACGTCGAACCGGATGTTTCCACAAGAACGTAGCGGATGCGGAGCGGGCGATGGAGTTCTTAGACTGGGTCGACAATCGGACGCTGCTCGCCAGCGAATGCATTGTCATCGTCATCTTTGCAACGATGATGTTCGGGTTGAGAGCACTCAACCCAGGGCTTCGCGGCATCACGTCGGTGGCGACGGGTGTCTTGTGCGGGGTGCCTGCAGCCTTCCTGTTCACTTCGGTTGGCCACATTCCAATCTTTGCAGCGGGCGTCGTTGGGGGTGCGTTCACGTTTGTCTCTTCCATCCTGCTGTACCGCGGAGTGCTGCAGTTTTGCTGCCATCAGCTTGAGCGCGGAGAGGGAGCGGGTGGGCGCAAAGCGGTAATCACGAAGTCTGCCGACACCCCGAACCGGGGAATGCCCGTGCTGTACGCGGTTTGTGTCGTGGCATTTCTGGCGTTGGTCTACTTTACGCATGGACGGTCTGCAACGGCTCCGTGCGTCGCCATCATCACAATGACGCTTGCGGTAAGCCGCTGGATGATGGCGTGGACTTTGTACCGCTGTGCCGGCGGTCGCACGCTGATGATTCTCTTTTCGATTTCGATGGGAGTCTTCGGGATCGTGAGCGCCAGCAACGCCACGATCACGTTGTTTGCGAATGGCGGGGCTCAGTTTATGCAGCGAGGTTCACCGCAGACCATTTCGCTTTTATTCTCCATGATCTTCTTCTGCGTGCAGGGTGTGTTCTACCTGCTGATGTTCGCCGGGGACGTTACGGAAAATGTTCATGAACAGGCTCGACTGGACCACCTTTCGGGCACGCTGAACCGGCGCGGGATTGAAGATGCGCTCGCCGGCGAAATGGAACGTCGCCGTCGCTCCGGCGGAAGCTTTGCGTTATTGCTGATCGATATCGATCACTTCAAGGCCATCAACGATCGTGACGGGCATGCGGCTGGTGATGACTCCTTGAAGAAGGTCGCAAGGTGTATCAACGCAACAATCCGGGCTTACGACCAGCTGGGACGTTACGGTGGGGACGAGTTTCTCCTGCTGTTGCCGCAGACCAAAGAGGACGAGGCGGTATGGATTGCGGAGCGTACCCGCGATGAGGTGCGCGGTCTGGTCAGCGAGATGCCGCTGACCGTGAGCATTGGGGTAACCTGCTGCTCAGCCGTCGAAGAGATGGCTGAAGTGCTTTCTCGTGCGGATGCTGCATTGTATGAAGCCAAGCGGGCTGGACGTGACTGCGTCCGTCTGCGAGACCGTGGGGAAATGCGGGCGACGACCTCGAACATGCAAGACTTCACCGAGGCAGTTTTGCCGGGTGAGGCAACGACGGTCTAACATCGCGATGTGGAGACTCCGTACAAGAAGCCGAAGCGGCCGGTGCATGTGACGCCTGAGGCAGAGCGTTTGGTGTCGGCTGGGTCGCTGGACGACGATGCAGCGTTTGAGCTGAAACTGCGGCCGCAGAAGCTAACTGAGTTTATCGGGCAGACAAAGGCCAAGGAGCAGCTGCAGATTGCGCTCGAGGCCGCGCGCAGCCGAGGCGAGGCGCTCGATCACGTGATGCTGTTTGGACCGCCAGGGCTGGGCAAGACGACGCTCGCGACCATCATCGCGAATGAGATGGGGGCGCAGTTTCAGCAGACCAGTGGCCCGGCGTTGACGATTCCTGGCGACCTGGCGGCGATCCTGACCAATATTCGCGACAAACAGGTGTTGTTCGTCGACGAGGTACATCGGTTGCAGCCGCTGTTGCAGGAGAAGCTGTACACGGCGCTCGAGGACTTCCGGCTGGATATCATGATCGGCACCGGACCTTCGGCGCGCACGGTGGACATGGAGATCAAGCCGTTTACCTTCGTCGCGGCGACGACGCGGCCGGGACTGCTGAGCTCGCCGATGCGGGCCCGCTTTGGGATTCTGCTACGGCTGGAGTTTTATACCGATGACGAACTGCGGTTTGTCGTTGAGCGTTCAGCCGAAGTGCTTGGAGTGCCGATCGATCGCGACGGCGCGGCGGAGATTGCGATGCGATCGCGGGGAACTCCTCGCATTGCAAACCGCCTGCTGCGGCGTGTGCGCGACTACGCGCAGGTGCGAGCCAAAGGCGTGATCGACCGCGCCACGGCGAACGCAGCGCTCGAACTGCTTGAAGTCGATGCGCATGGGTTTGATGAGCTCGATCGCCGGCTCTTGCGGACGATCATCGAAAAGTACGACGGCGGGCCGGTCGGGCTCAACACGCTCGCAGCCGCGCTGGCCGAAGAACAGGACGCGCTCGAAGAAGTCTATGAGCCGTTCCTGATTCAGATCGGGTTTTTGGATCGGACGCCGCGGGGGCGGGTCGCAACGAAGCTTGCGTATGAGCATCTCGGGATCGAGATGCCAAGGAAGATGAGCTTGTTTTAGTAAGCAAGCAGCGTGATCGTATGACAACTCTGGAACGGCTCAACGCGGAGGCTGGAGCGGATCGAGTGCGGATTGAGTAGCATAAAGAGTATGTCAGATTGCCTGTTCTGCAAGATCGCAAATCATACGATTCCGGTGAAGGCGGTCTACGAGGATGATTCGTCGATTGCCTTCGCGGATATCAACCCGCAGGCTCCGACGCATCTGCTGCTGATTCCAAAGCAGCACTACGCGGATGTGACGGAGGTGCCGATCGAGCTGCTGGGGCACCTGCTGAACGAAGCTGCAGCACTGGCGAAACGCGAGTTACCGGGTGGGCATCGGATCGTGATCAATACAGGGGAGCATGGTGGGCAGACGGTGCATCACGTCCATCTGCACATCCTGGGCGGACGGCACATGACGTGGCCTCCGGGCTGAGTGTGTCTACGGATCATTGAGATAAACATGAAGAAAGGCGGATCAAACCCCTTCAGGTTGATCCGCCTTTCTTCGTTCCAAGGAAGAGCGCTTACTGGTTGAAGTTTGGCTCTTCCGTCTCTTCGATTCCGTAGCGGCGTAGCAGGTTTGGCAGATTCTGCGAGAACGCAGCGCGTGGCATCACGGTGTCGCATCCGGCTTCGACTGCTTTGGCTTTCAGGTCGCCCTGCAGGTGCGAAAGGAAGCCGATGATGGAGGTCGTCTTCTTCAGCTTGGCCTTGAGCTTGGGGATCAAGGTCATGGGCTTGGCGTTCGCGTTGTTCAGGTCGAAGACGATCAGGCCGGGGTGATCTTCGTTCTCACCCGCGGTGAGTGCGGCGATCTGCTCTTTTTCATTCTTGACGAAGGCGACCTTGACGCCGAGTTTGCGCGCTGTCTCCTGAATCTTCGCGGTGAAGAAGAGGTCGTCGATGAAGAAGTAGATCTTCGTCGGTGTGCCTTCGGCGATCGGGATCACGCGGCCCATCGAATAGTCGATCGGCTGGGAGTCGCTTTGATACGAGCGTCCGCGACCTCCGCCACCGTTGTGGTGGACGTCGATGGTGGATGGAGAGTTGTCGAAGACATTCCCGTTGACCACGCGGTAGCTGTGGTCCATCGGGCCGACGAAGCCGCCGCCACGGCTTCCACCGCCGCCGCTGCGCTGCTGCTTCCCGCCACCGCCGAAGCCGCCCTTGCGTTTGAAGCCGCCGGAGCTGTTGCCGGGCTGATGGGTGTCCGGTCCGCGGAAGCCTCCGCCACTGCCGGCCTGGCTGCTGCCTTGGAAGCCCTGCTGGCCTCCGCCATTGTTTGAGAAGCTTTGGCCGGGCTGGCCTTCCGGACGCTGCCGATCGCGATCGCGGAACTTCTTCTTCCAGCGCTTGGTGCCGCCGGGAGCATTCTGGCCGTTGTTTTGTCCGCCGCCGTTGTTCTGGAAACCGCGTCCCTGGCCGTTGTTCTGGCGGAAGCCCGGCTGCTGGCCACCGGGAACGAAATTTTGTGGTGTGCTGGCCTGCGGGGCTGCGGGTGCGGAGCCTTCGGCCTGGACGGAGCTTACAAACCCGGGTTCGATACCTGTGTCGGGACTGGCTGAGGCCTGACCGGGAGCGCCTGCTTCGGCTCCTTTGCCTTTACGCTTGCGGCGCCGACGCCGGCTGCTTTTGGAGACACCCATCCCATGCGGGACTCGCTGTCCATCTTCGTCCAGCTCATAGCCACCCGAGCCGTTGAAGCCTTCGTTGTCCGAACCCTGCGATGCCGGCATCACCGGCACCTCCGTCACATTCTGCTCTGCACTCATGCTTCCGCTTCCTCTTGCCTGGCGCACTTAGAACTCTAGTAGGTTGCGCGCTCATCTGGCGTCCCGGTTTGCAGCCGCACTTCGGCTTCGGCTCGCGCTCGCTGTAAGCGGGAGACCCTCCGAAAAGCGTACTGGTCAGGGGACAGTTTCAAGTTGCTGTTCGTAGTCCGTGGTGCAATCTCGCTGCGCGCCTGCGTTCGTCGCCACCCTGCGCGTGCTTCTTACCCGACAAGCTTTCGTTCGAACCTTCGCACGAAAAGCCTCTCATCTCGTCACATCGCGCCGCTGTAAGTCAATTTGGCGTAATGCAAAACCTTTGCGTTCCTCAGGCGTACATCCCATTTCGTTTCCCGCGGCTCAGACGAAGGTTTGAGCCGATCGCTCGGGCGGCAGCTACCAACCCAGCGAGACCGTCCCACCGGATTGCCGTGCCTGTTTCTCGTTCGCGGGCCACTTTTACTCTTTTAGCTCTGGGCGATACGCTCGTCTTCCTCTGGTCGACGGCAGTGTTCCGATGGTCTGCTTACCTCACCCGTCCACGTCCGGCTTGATCGGTTCATGTCGCTTGAACCCGTCCATCACGGTTCAGTCACGTCTGGATCTTCGGCTCTCGGCGCAATGCAAGCAGAAGTCGGACCCTGAATGACCTAATCGGCACGACTCTACCAACACCCTACTCCCAAACCAGTCGTGTGGCAACATCGATTTTTTGTGCTTTTGAAGCGAGTGTGAACCGGCGGGAATTTCGAGGTATGAGTTGAATCGGTGTCAAAGCGGCGGGAGATCCCTGGGTTGGCTGTCGTATGCGCCTCCCATGAGATTCTCCACTTGCCTTGCTGATGGCCAGTCACTGGCCTCCTGAAACCGGAATTGGACCCTTGCGGGTGGAATCCCGGACTCTCTGCTTGCCGGCTTGCGTCTGCTGTGGGCGCCTGGCTATTGCGAGCGAGAGGTCGTTCGTTCGCGCACGATTGAGATCAAGTGCGCGCCGTCGTGAGAGAGAGCAACTGGAAGGCCAAATCGAGAAATCTGAAAAGCGCAATGTTTGTGCAGTTTTCTGAGTGGCAGGTCGACCCCGCCGTCTAGAAAATGGATTTTCGGAAAGGCGGGTCTACATATTTCTGTATCTTGGAGGATGCATCGTTGACCCCACACGCCACGCACCCTATAATTACGCTGTAATCTGGCAACCTTCCGCTCCCGCCTTCCATCCGGTCGCTCCCTGAGTTCCGGCGCTGATTTCGGATAGTCGAGAAGTTCGCGCGGGAAGCCGATTGCCGCTTTCGCCCGTGGTCTGACGCAAACCGATGCGTCTGGCAGCAGTTTAAAGCTCATCCCAAGCCAGCATCCGCCGGAGTAACGCACCGACCAATACGACATTCTCGAAGACGATGCGGCGAGACGCTGAGCACAGGCTTGCTCTCGACCCAACCCAACCCATTCGAAGTTCTCGAATACTTTCCCTATCCTGAAGGAGCAAGACAATCCGCATGAACCGCAACCTCACTCTTCTCACCGCGCTTGGCGCGGCCCTCGCCCTCGCCCCGTTTGCTTCCGCCCAGGCTCCCGCGGCTGCTCCTGCCGCCACCCCGGTCGCTAGTGGTCCTGCCCCCGCCGCCAAGATCGCCCTCGTCAACTTCGAGCAGGTCGTTCTCGCTTCGAATGAAGGCCAGGTCGTCACGCTCGCAACCCAGAAGAAGTACGAGCCCAAGAAGAACGACATCGAAAAGCTCGCGGCTGATGTGGATTCGATGAAGAAGAGCCTGCAGGCTTCGCCCAACCTTCCGGATGAAGAACGCGCCAGCCGTCTGCGCGCGATCGACACCAAGGAGAAGCAGTTGAACCGCGACGCGGAAGACGCGCAGACCGCCTACAACACCGAGTGGCAGGAAGCGCTTGGCAAGGTCGCTCAGAAGATTGCTGTCGTGATGAAGAGCTACGCACAGACCAACGGCTACACCATCCTCTTCGATGTCTCCGCGCAGGCTTCGAACGTTCTATGGGCAGTTCCGCAGACCGATATCTCGCAGGCTGTGGTCGATGCCTACAACAAGTCGTCGGGCATTGCCGCTCCTGCGCCGCAGGCACCTTCGGCTCCCCGCCCCGCGTCGCGCCCGAGCGCTGCTAAGCCGGCTGCTCACTAAGACAGCGGCCTAACGCCGACTCACAATGAATGGCTGGAACTCTCTCGAGAGTTCCAGCCATTCGTGTTGCTTGTTCGTTCCGGATCGGTATCCTCGGCGGCCTTCTGCCTTACTCTTCGCCCACCTTGAGGACAGCCAGGAATGCTTCCTGCGGGATATCGACTTTGCCGATCCGTTTCATGCGCTTCTTGCCCTCTTTTTGCTTGTCGAGCAGTTTGCGCTTGCGGCTGATGTCGCCGCCGTAGCACTTGGCGATGACGTTCTTGCGGATGGCGGTGACGGTTTCGCGGGCGATGACCTTTGAGCCGATTGCAGCCTGGATCGCTACCTCAAACATCTGGCGCGGGATCAGTTCACGCATCTTCGAGACGAGGGCGCGGCCACGCTGCTGCGCAAAGTCCTTATGGATGATGATGGAGAGCGCATCGACCGCGTCGCCGCCGATAAGGATATCCATCTTCACCATCGGCGAGATCCACGAGCCGGCAAGCGCATAGTCGAGTGAGGCATATCCGCGCGAGACGGTCTTTAGGCGATCGTAGAAGTCGAGGACAATCTCGTTCAGCGGCAACTCGTATGTAATCATCACGCGCGTGTCAGAGACGTACTCGAGGTTCTGCTGACGACCCCGCTTCTCTTCGACCAGCTTGAGAATGCCGCCGACGTACTCTTCATTGGTGAGGATCTTGGCAATGATGACCGGCTCTTCGATGGTCTCGATTTCGGTGGTATCGGGCCAGCGCGAGGGGTTGTCGACCTCAAGCTCAGTCCCGTTCGTCAGCGTGATCTTGTAGCGAACGCCCGGGGCGGTGGTAATCAGGTCGAGATCATACTCACGCTCCAGCCGCTCCTGAATAATCTCCAGATGAAGCAGTCCGAGAAAGCCGCAGCGGAAGCCGAAGCCGAGGGCGACGGAGCTTTCGGGTTCGAACGAAAACGAGGCATCGTTAAGCCGCAGCTTTTCGAGCGCGTCGCGCAGCATCGCGTGCTCATGCGAGTCGACCGTGTAAAGCCCGGCGAAGACCATGCTCTTGATGTCTTCAAAGCCGGGGAGTGCGTCCGCGCAGGGGCGGTCGACCTCGGTAATCGTATCGCCAACCTTCGTGTCGGCCACATTCTTGATCGTAGCCACGAAGAAGCCGACCTCGCCGGCGGAGAGCTCGTCAAGCGGTACCGGCTTCGGCGTCATCACGCCCATGGAGTCCACGTCGAACTGCTTGCCGTTCGACATGACCTTGATCTTCATGCCTTTGCGCAGGCGTCCGTTGATTACGCGCGCGAGCACGATCACGCCGCGATACGCGTCGAACCAGGAGTCAAAGATGAGCGCCTGCAGCGGCGCATCCGGGTCACCTTTGGGCGGCGGCAACAGCGTCACGACCGCTTCGAGAATCTTCTCGACGTTGAGACCGGTCTTCGCTGAAACCGCGACCGCGTCATCCGCCGGCAAGCCTACGGATTTCTCGATCATCTCCTTCGTGCGCTCGATGTCAGCCGACGGCAGGTCAATCTTGTTGATGATCGGGATGATCTCAAGCCCACCCGCAATAGCAAGGTAAGCATTCGCAAGCGTCTGCGCTTCGACTCCCTGGGATGCGTCGACGACCAGCAGCGCGCCTTCGCAGCTTGCGAGCGAGCGCGAAACTTCGTAGCTGAAGTCGACGTGGCCGGGGGTGTCGATCAGGTTGAGCTGGTAGGTGTGGCCGTCCTGCGCCTCGTACATCATGCGGACGGTGTGGGCCTTGATGGTGATGCCGCGCTCACGTTCGAGGTCCATGGCGTCGAGCACCTGCGCCTGCATCTCGCGCTGCGTCAGCGAGCCGGTCAGCTCGAGCAGACGGTCAGAGAGCGTGGACTTGCCATGGTCGATATGCGCGATGATCGCGAAGTTGCGAATGTACTGGGGATCCATATTTTATGAGCGAAAGCATGCGCAAAGACGAGCATGCCACTGCTTCGATGCTACCACCCTGAAGACGTTGTCCTTGGCGGTCGGACGATAGCGAGAGAAGCTTTTCTGACGCCGCAAACCGTGTGTGCACAGCATCCGTCTTACAATCAGAGAGGCCGTGACGAGTCCCGCACTTCGCTGAGGCCGCTGACGTTTTTGTACCTGCACTCTCGACCCCTGATGACCATCTGCCAAACCGTAAAACGTCTCGCCGTCCTCCTCGCGTGTGCCCCGCTCGTCCTGTTGACTGGTTGTCCCGGTGACGATCCGCTGGCGGATACCGCAGGGTCGCCGCCGAAGTCGCCGATCAACTACACGGCACCGACGTTGACGTCATCGGCCACCCAGCAGACGGCCCCAACGAAAAATGCAGCACCCACCGCGCAACAGACCCAGGCAACGGACACCGCGCAGAGCGCCAAGGCGCAACAGTTGATCACGCAGGCGGAGGCCAGCTATAACTCCGGCGTGCAGAACTACCGTGGAAACCGCCTGGACGCCTCGCGCCAGGACTTCGATCACGCGATTGATCTGCTCCTTTCGAGCGGCATGGACCTGACTGGCGATTCACCGATTGCCGATGAGTTCAATCGCCTGGTCGACGCGATCAACTCGCTGGAGATGGCTGCGCTGCGCCAGGGCAACGGTTTGTCGCCAAAGATCGAAGAGGCTCCTCTCGACACCGAGAGCGACCTTACCTTCGCGCCGAACCCCGAGCTGGTTGCGAAGTTGAAGGGCGAGTTGAACGTGACGTCGGATCTTCCGCTCGTCATCAACGATGAGGTCGCGGGCTACATCGGTGTGTTCTCGTCGTCGAACAACTTTCGCGCGCATATGGCCGCTTCGCTCCAACGCGTCGGCAAGTATCGTGGCCTCATCCAGAATGTCTTGAAGGAAGAAGGCGTCCCACAGGATCTCATCTATCTCGCCGTGGCCGAGTCGGGCTTCCAGCCTCAGGTGGTCAACGCACACTCCGGCGCTGGTGGCATGTGGCAGTTCATGACCTTCACCGGGCAGGAGTACGGCCTGACGCGCAACGGCTACTTCGACTATCGCTTCGACCCGGAGAAGTCCTCGCGTGCCTACGCCCGCTACATCAAAGCGCTCTACAACCAGTTTGGCGACTGGTACCTTGCGATGGCGGCTTACAACTGGGGCCCGGGCAACATCCAGAAAGACGTGCAGAAGACGGGCTACGCCGATTATTGGGAGCTCTACCGACGCGGCCTGATGCCCGCGCAGACACGCGCCTATGTTCCGCAGATCCTCGCCGCGGTCATCATGGCGAAGAACCCCGAGCGCTATGGTCTCGACAAGCTGACCCCCAGCCCGCCCGTCATCTACGACACCGTGCAGACGACCTACAGCA
Source organism: uncultured Granulicella sp. (assembly GCA_963693075.2). Lineage (GTDB taxonomy): Bacteria > Acidobacteriota > Terriglobia > Terriglobales > Acidobacteriaceae > Edaphobacter. The sequence continues at coordinate 620,067 of CAXMMP010000002.1, forward strand.
TCGATCTTCGCCTGGTCTCGGACGTGACCGGTGCGACCGTGGTCGAGCTTGCCGCGTTGAACCCCGCTCTGCTGCGCATGGATACGCCACGCGATATCCCCTTTGACCTGCACATCCCTCCGGGGACGAAACAGCTCTACCTCGAACGCCTGAAAGATATTCCGGAAGATCGTCGCAGCAGCTGGCGCTTTCATATCGTGAAACCGAACGAGACGGTTGCTGGCATAGCGACAGCTCTGCACGCGAAGCCCGAAGATATCGCGGAGACCAACGGCATCACCGATAAGGATCCGATGGCTGTCGATGATGAACTCGTGATTCCGATTGTGAGTCCTTCTGCGATGGCTGCGCCACAGCGCTACACGGTGCATCGTGGCGAGACTCTGGGTGAGATCGCCGATCGTTTCAACGTGTCGACGGATGAGCTGCGACGCTGGAATTCCCTCTCCAGCACAAGCGTTCGGCCAGGTCGTGCGCTTTATGTTGCGGAGCCGGTGCGCTTCGCAACGTCGACCCGTGGACATGGCCGCAGGTCTGGCCGTGGACGCGGACGACGTCATGGTGGCGGCTCTTCGAGCGCGCGCGCAGAGCGTTCGTCGAAGCATGGCAAACATGCGAGCGCATCGAGCGCGACAACGAAGAAGCATAAGGGCCGACGTTAAGCTGTTCGATCAGCTACATCTCTAAAAAGATTGCTTGCAAGTGTGTGCGCAGTGGTCTAGCTTGTTGCTAGAATTCGTGCGGCTTGGGCATGCACGATTCTGATGATGCAGACGAGCATCGGGTACGCACAAAGCATCAAAGGGCTTGGGAGATACACCGCATGAAGCACAACGAAGAGATCGAAGAGTTGCTCGAAGAAAAAGCCCACGTTCACGATGACGAAGATGAAGAGGTTGAGGAGACGCTCTCTTCCGACGAGGACCTCACGCCGAACAGCGTGGTCGCTGCCGATATCGATCTTGCGGAAGATGACGACGAAGAGGCCGAAGATGACATCGATCTCGACGACGAAGAAGATGAAGACGAAGAAGACGACATCGCCGCCGGCGAAGATGAAGGCGATACTGTCCAGTCCCGGCACGACACCCACTCCGAAGATACTGTTCTCCGCTCTGCCGCCAGCTCGCCCGTCTCCCCGTATGAGCCACCATCGAAGGCCAGCACCCCAGCCGCACCCAGCACCACGGAGCCGGGAGTCGGCGCGGTGCTCTCAAGTCTGAAGCCTGCGAAGAAAGCTCCCGCGAAAAAGGCTGTTCCTGCCAAGAAGACTGCCCCTGCCAAGAAGGCTGTCCCTGCGAAGAAGGCAGCTCCGTCGAAGGCTGTTCCGCCAGCAAAGAAAGCTGTTCCCGCCAAGAAGGCTGTGCCGGCAAAGAAAGCTCCTGCGAAGAAAGTTGTCGCCAAGAAGGCCGCGCCCGCGAAGAAGGTCGTGGCTAAGAAGGCTCCCGCGAAGAAGGTTGTGGCGAAGAAGGTTCCCGCCAAAAAGATTGCAGCGAAGAAGGTCGTCGCCAAGAAGGCGCCGGCCAAGGTGGCGAAGAAGGCCTCCGTTTCGCTCTCAGCATCTGCCGCAAAGAAGTCCAGTGCTTCGCGCGGCGGAAAGGCTGCTCCTAAAAAGGCAGCCAGCACTAAAAAACCACCCACGAGAGGTATTACCTTGGCAACCAAGAAAGCTCCCGCAAAGAAAGTCGTCGCAAAGAAGGCAGTAGCGAAGAAGGCTCCTGCGAAGAAGGTCGTAGCGAAGAAGGCCCCTGCAAAGAAAGTCGTCGCGAAGAAAGTTGCAAAGAAAGTCGCGAAGAAAGCCACCAAGTAGTTCAACCGCAGTCAACCAGTAACGGCAACGTACCAGGCAAGCAAAAAGGCCCGGACCCTCAGCTGAGGTCCGGGCCTTTCTGCGTCTGCTGTTATTTCTTCGCTTCTTCAATCGCGGCGAGAACCTCGTCGCTATGCTTCTGGATGTCCTTCACTTGCCACACCTTCAGCACCTTGCCGCTGGGGCTGATCAGGAAAGTGTCACGCTGCGCGTACTTGACGGGGCCCATGGTGCTCACCGGGACGCCATACGCGTCGATCACTTTGTGATCCGGGTCGGCGAGCAGCTTGAAGTTGAGGCTGTCTTTGGAGCAGAACGTCTTGTGGCTCTCGACGGTATCGAGGCTGACACCGAGCACGACGGCATTCAACGCAGCATACTTCGCCGTGTCGCGCTCGAAGTTGTGCGCCTCAATGGTGCAGCCGGAGGTCATATCCTTCGGATAAAAATAGAGCACGACGAACTTGCCTTTATAGTCCCCAAGACTGACCAGCGAGTCGGTCTGGGATGGCAGCTTGAAGTCCGGCGCGACGGTTCCAGGCTGCAACTGTGTATCCGCACCTGCGAACGTGTGCGCCTTCACGCCAACGGTTCCGGCAAACATCACGACAGCCGCTACCACTCCAACGGCCAACCCTTTCAAAAGTCCTTTGCGCATCGCATCCTCTTTCGTGAAACTCTTAGCTTGAACAAGCACTCGTGATTCTACGCGGCTCGCGGTCGCGATACTGTGATTTCTTTCCCGAGCATCCAATCTCTTGCAGTGGGACCAACGCCTATGCGCACCGCCAACATCGTCGGCTCCGGACCTAACGGCTTGGCAGCCGCCATCACGCTCGCGCAGGCCGGCATCCAAGTCGCGGTGTACGAACGGCTGGCGACGGTCGGAGGAGCCTGCTCGACGGCCGAGATAACGCTGCCCGGCTTTCGCCATGACCTTGGAGCGTCCGCACTGCCGATGGCTGCCGCATCGCCCTTCCTGCGTTCGCTCCCGCTTGCTCAATATGGCTTCGACTTCGCTCAGCCGGAGTTCGCTCTCGCCCATCCGTTCGACGACGGTACGGCCGTCGCGCTGACCAACACTTTGACCGGCATGTCCGCCCAACTAACGGCCGTGGACTTTGCCGCCTGGCACAGGCTCTTCGGCTCCATCGTCAAGGCGTTCGACCAACTCGTCCCCGAAATCCTGGAACCGCTCATCCATCTGCCGCGTCACCCCTTCGCGCTCGCGCGTTTCGGCATCCCGGCCCTGCTGCCGGCCACCACGCTCGCCCATGCGTTCTTTGACGACAAGCGCACGCAGGCCCTCTTCGGCGGATGCGCGGCACACTCGGTGATGCCTCTCGAGTCGCCGCTCTGCTCGGCCGTTGCCATCGTGCTGGCGGCAGCCGCTCATACCGTAGGCTGGCCGGTAGCCGTTGGAGGCTCGCAGTCGCTCTCAGACGCGCTCGCCGCGCATCTGCGTTCGCTTGGCGGCACAATCCATCTAAACTCTCCCGTCGAAAGCTTCACCGACTTACCGGATGCCGACGTAATGCTGTTCGACACAAGCGCACAAGCCCTAGGAACGATCTGTGCATCGCGGTTGACCTCTGGCTTCCGGGAGTCGCTTCGCCAGTTCAAACCCGGCCCCGGCATCTTCAAGGTCGATTGGGCGCTGTCCGAGCCGATCCCGTGGAAAGCTGCACAGTGCCAAAGCGCTGGAACGATTCATGTCGGAGGAACGCTTGAAGAGATCGCCGAGGCTGAAGCCGGCGTCTTCGAAGGACGCCACGCCGACAAGCCATTTCTGATCCTGGTACAGCCTTCGGTCGTTGACCCTGCGCGAGCACCCGCAGGCTGCCACACCGCATGGGCGTACTGTCACGTCCCGAACGGATCGACGCTGGATCGAACAGAGGCCATCGAAGCGCAGGTTGCACGATTCGCTCCGGGCTTCCGCGACGTCATCCTTGCGCGTCGCACGCAGTCGACCTCGCAGCTTGAGGCGTGGAACTCAAACCTTATCGGTGGCGACCTCTCCGGTGGAGCCATGACGATAAAACAGATGCTGCTGCGGCCGACGATCCGCGACTACGCGACCAGCGATCCATCGATCTACCTGTGCAGCTCGTCCACGCCACCCGGCGGCGGCATTCACGGCATGTGCGGTGTCAACGCAGCCAATCTTGCCTTGAAAAACGCGAAGCGTCCAACACCCCGATGAAGTGATGTCCATCCGGCGTTAGAACGCCGTTGCCCCTGTGATCGCTATCCCGGCAGCATCCGCCACCGTAACCATCGCCGCCAGATCGAACATCAACGTCCGCCCCGCCTCTACGCAGAGACAAGTGGCGCCAGCCTCGCGCATCGCCTCAATCGTAGCGACGCCGACGACCGGAACATCAAATCGCATATCCTGGTTCGGCTTCGCGACCTTCACCACGGTGAGCGCCTTCGACAACGTCGAGTCGCCGTCACCCAGCGTCCCAAAGAGCGCACCAGCGCGAAGGATAGTCGCATCGGTGCCTTCCATCGCCTCGACCGCAACACAAGCCTGAGCCGCGACCACGACGGTTTGCCCAAGATCGTATCCCGCAATGCCCTTGGCAACCTTGAGGCCGTATTCGAGGTCGGCTGTCTCTTGTTCGTTCGGAGCACGAGCCGTCATCGCACCCGGCTTTGCAAGCAGTGGCTCGAGGTAAGCGGTCGACGAGATCAGCTCGATTCCTTCATCTCCAAGCACCTTCGCCACCGCACCAAGCAGCATGTCGGTATTGCGCGTTCGCAGATTCATGAGCAGCTTGGCCAGCCTCCAGTCCGGGCGGATGCTGGAAAATATCTGCTTATGCTTCACCTGGCCCGCCATCACGGCCTTTGAGACACCCTCCGCTTTGAAAGTCTCGATGAGCTTCGAAAGTTCACCGAGAGACATCCAACGCACGGTGATGTCGGCATCGGCGGCGGCCCGCTCATTCATCTCCTGATCGGTCTCTTCCTTGATCGCCGCAACGACCACCTGTAGCCCATGCGCACGCGCCGCATCGAGAAGCAAGAAAGGGAAGCGTCCGTTGCCCGCGATGAGGCCCAGTCTTTTTCCTCGCTCAGACACTCAATCCCTCTGCGCATTCAGAGCGATTCATTCTTGAGAAGATGATGTCGCGCCGCCGCTTTGTCTCAACGTTCATGACGCGTGGCTCGTGCAAGCCATCCACGATCTCCTGGATCGCGGTGACGATGAAACTAAGGTTAGGTCGAGAAGGAGATTGGTTGGTAGTCATCGAATCACTCCGCGCTCGCTTTTGCTGACAAATTCCACCAGGTAGCGCACGTGCTTGCCCGCTTCCCCGGCCTCGACCTTCGCCCGAAGCTCTTCAAGCGCCTGCGACACATTCTTCTTGCCCGCGGTAAGCAGGCGGTAAGCGACTCGGAGTTCCTTCAACTCTTCCTGCGTAAATCCCTTGCGCTCCAAACCAACTTTATTCAACCCATACGTATGATTGTCGCGAGCGATCGAGGTCAACGTGAAGGGCAGCACATCCTGCGTGATCGTCGTGCCGCCGCCAATATACGAGTACTTGCCAATCGTGCAGAACTGATGCACCGGGCAAAGTGCGCCAACAGTTGCGTAGTCCTCGACGATCACATGGCCAGCCAAAGTCGCGGCGTTTGCCAGAATACAACCGTTTCCAATCGACGAGTCATGCCCAATGTGGACGTACGCCATGATGAGGCAGTCTGCCCCCACACGGGTCGTCCCACCACCGCCCGCCGTGCCGCGCGAGATCGTCACATACTCCCGGATCGCCGTGCCATCCCCGACCATTACACGGGTTGGTTCATCCCGGTACTTCAGATCCTGCGGCGAGATCCCCACACACGCGAACGAATAGACTTTCACCCCGCGTCCCAGCGTCGTGTGTCCGTCGAGCACGACATGCGAGACCAGCTCACAGTCTTCCCCCAGCACAACATTCGCGCCCACCGTGCAGAACGGCCCAACGGTGCAGCTCGCCGGAATCACGGCGCCTTCAGCCACGATTGCCGTCGGGTGAATACTCACGCGGCTGTCTCCGGTTTCGGTTTTGCCGAAGCGCCGAGATCCTTCACGCGGGGAACGACCATGCACGTCACCTGGGCCTCGCAGACGACTTTGCCCTCGACCGTAATCACGCCATGCATCTTCACCGCGCGCGTACGCCTCGCGACAATCTTCACTTCGATCCGCAGCTGATCGCCCGGGGTAACCGGCCGCTTGAACTTGGCCTCTTCAATCCCCGTAAACACCATCAGCTGTTCGTCGCGGTCGGGGATATCCGTCATCAGCAACGCGCCGCCGGTCTGCGCGATCGCCTCCACCATCAGGACGCCAGGCATGATCGGGTAGTTCGGAAAGTGCCCCTGAAAGTGCGGCTCGTTGATCGTCACATTCTTGATCGCGACGATCCGTTGATTGCCTTCCATCTCAATCACGCGATCGATCAGGAGAAACGGATAGCGATGTGGCATGATCGCCATCAGTTCAAGGATGTCCATCGTGGTCTTCGCCGGCGGTGCAGCCGCGGTCGGGGTTTCGAGCTCACTCATAGCAACCCCGAGTATAAAGCAGCATCGCCCCACGAAGCAGCGCCCGTCCGGCATCAGGACGCCATGGTTCTATTTCTTTTGTTCTGTCTTATCTTTATCGAACAAGTCCGGGTTGAGCGGATCATTGAACTTTACCTTCGTGTAGAAAGTCTGCGTGGCCATATCGCCGTTGCGATAGCCGCTCATATTCATAGGCGTCGCGATCCCCTGGTACAGCCGCCAATCCCCGTAGACCTCTTCGTCGACGTCGTAATCTTTGAATTGCTCGTTGCGCCACTGGAACGACCGTTGCAGCGGAAAGTGCGAGTCCTGCTCAATTTCGATGGTCACGGCATCGTTATTCGCAGTCAGGATACTCACCTTGTCGATCGCCCGGCGGTCTCGCGTGCCTTGCCCTTCGTACACGATCACCACGCCCGGCTGCTTCACCCACGTTCGCATCACCTCTTCCAACGAGTGCGCCTGCCGCCGGTAGAAGTCGGTCACCTGCTTCTCCGGCAGCACCGTCGTGCCCTTATAGGTCTTCTCATAACCCTGCCCGCCGGTCCAAAGGTGGACCACATCCTTCTTCATTCCGGGCATAATCATCCCGCGCACGGTAAGGAACTCAACCCGTGTCGCCTCGGGTGCAGCGCTCGTCGCAAACCGTTTGTACTGGACAAACCGGATGACGCTGCCGGTCGGTGCTCCGCGAAAGAACGAAGCCGTCTGGCCTTCGATGGTCGAAGTCGTCTTGTTGAGCCAGGCATCACCCCCCAGCGCCTTCAGCATCTCGTCGAGCAGCCGCTTCCCGTGCTGCTCTTCGGTCTCGCCTGGACGCGACTCCGGCGCGCCACTCTTCATCTCCTGCGACGTCTGCTGCGCGCACGCCGCCGCCGCTCCCACCCCGAACGCTACCGCCAGCACAAACGCAGCCCTATTCATCAACCGTTTCACTCGCAATTCCTCAACTAGAAGCTAGCAGCTAAAAGCCAGTGGCTGCTTCACCCGACCAACACCGCTCCGCCATTCACATTGAAGATCTCGCCCGAAACAAATCCCGCTAGGGGCGTACAAAGAAAGACGACCGGCCCGGCGATCTCGTCTACATGCCCGACCCGCCCCAACGGAATCAACGACGTCGCTTTCTTAGATGTCTCCGGATCGCTCAAGGCAGCCATCGACATCTCGGTTGCCACCCAACCGGGCGCCACGCAGTTCACATAGATGCCCCGGCCCGCCAACTCGCTTGAAAGACTCTTCGTCAGCGACACCAACGCGCCTTTGCTCGCCGCGTAATCCGCGTGGAATGCCTCACCGCGCTGCGCCGCTGTCGACGCAATCAGCACAATATGCCCGCGCACCGGCTCAATCCCTGCCGCGAGCATGTGCTCCACGCCCGCCCGCACCAGCCCGAACACGCTGTCCAGATTGATCGAGAGCGTCCCGCGCCACTGCCCATCCGTCATGGTCGCAATCGGCTGATCGTGTGCCGGCCATACCCCGTGATTTACCACCAGGCAATCCACCCGGCCAAAGGCCTCAACTGCGGCCGCAACCAGAGCCCGTCCGTCCTCCGGGGTGCGCAGCTCCTGTTGCACCGCACGACAAACCTCCGGGCCGCCAAGCTCGGCTGCCAAAGCGGCCGCCGCAGCCTGCGCCTTCTCATAACTAAAAACGACCCTCGCGCCCGCCTGGCGAAACATCCGGACCGTCGCCGCGCCGATCCCACGCGAACCACCCGTTACCAGCGCAACCTTGCCTTCCAACGACAACACCAGACCGCTCATGATTTCTCCGCCAAAATAGGCGCGCCGCCGCGTATGCTCATCTATCTAAGCTACATCGCCAACGGAGAACACCCTATGAAGATCGCCATCCTCGTTACCCGCATCCTGCTTGGCCTTATGTTCTTCGTCTTTGGCCTCAACAATATTCTCCACTTCCTGCCGATGCCCACCATGCCGCCAAGCGACGGCGTTGCCTTCGCGACGCTGCTGATGAACCACGGCTACATGTCGTTCGTCGGCGTCCTCATGACGATTGCGGGGCTGCTTTTGCTCGTCGGCCGCTATATCCCGATCGCGCTCGTCATCCTCGGACCAATCATCGTCAATATTCTGATGTATCACATCTTCTTTCACCAGCCGGGAATCGCCGCGGGCCTGATCGCCACATTGCTCGAGCTTTTCCTTATCTCGGCCTACCGCCTGAGCTTCCGCGGCCTCTTTGACGCAGCGCCCGAGGTCTCGTAGCTTCGGACATCGTCAGTCCAGCGACATGTGGCTCTTACGCTTCACAGCTTTTTTGGCAACAGTCTTCATCGCGACTTTCGCTGCAATCATCTTGCGCCGTTCGGCAACCAGCTTCTTCAGGTCGCTCTTGGGCAGCAGTAAAGCCGCCTTCACTTTCGGCGGCAGCTTTTCAAACGTCATCGCGTGCGCCGCGCCGAGCTCGCGCTGCCATTCGCTCATCCGGAAGACATCCCACCGCTCCGCCGCCACCCAGAAGATCCTGGCCATATACGGGGCTGGCCGAAGCCCCTCCAGCTCGAGCAGCTCGGCCATCCGCCCCTCGCCCGCCGGATAGGAGATTGGAAGCTCCTCGTGAGCGCCTATCCCGTTTTCAAGGTTGAGCAACACAAACATCTTGCCGCCGATTGCTTTATCGCCCACCCAGAAGACAAGACCACCCCACTGCGCAGTCTCGACAACATGGGGGAGACCCAGCAGAAACTCTCGTGCCCGCTCAGCATTCATGCAAGCACGATACCAGAGCTCTACTTCGGACCCTTCGTCGCAGCCGCAGCTTTCCGATCACCCTCTTTTTCGCTCTTGGTTTGCTTCTTCTTGGGCTCACAACTCCCCTTTTCCCCCGCCGCCTTGCCGGGCGTCGGCTCAAACCCCGGCCAGCAATGCTGGGCCGACGAAGGCTTCTTCGCCGGAGCCTTCTTAGCTGACTTCTTCGCGGGAGCTTTCTTCGCCGCACTCTTCTTTGCCGATGCCTTCTTCGCAGTAGCCATGCCCACCTTAGAAGCTACTTGCCTCCCAAACGTTTCTGCGCTTCCCGCTCAGTTTTGGTCCCCTTACAAAGGAGCCGCAGCATTTACACCCTTCCACCTTCCCCTGCGCCTAAACCCTGCTCTTAAGCCGTATCGCGCCCTTGGCCGTCGCGGGGTTCACCACCACACCCTTCTGCGTCATCACAATCCTCCCCGCCGCCACAAGCCTTCGAGCCGCTGCGCGCGCCGGCTCCATCAACCCCTCCCAGTCCCTGCGTTCGTCTTTGCCGCCTACCAGCTTCGCCGCCTCGCTCGGACAGATCGTCTTATCCCGCCCGCGTTCCGCCAGCAACTCGAGAATCGCCGCTTCGAGCTCTGCATCCAGCGCGCCTGGCTTGCTGCCTCGGCATGCGTCCGAGCAGTACTTGACTGCGTCCCAGTCCTTCTCCCACTTTTTCCGCCACGCAAACGCACGCCCGCAGGTCCTGCAGATCTTTTCCTTCTTCGGTGTCTCAGACTCGCGTTTATGGATTTTGTCGGGCATCTCTTAAAACTTAGAAGCGCCCTACGCGGACGGCGGTCACCTCGTGACTTGTAATTGCTTCACGCGATGCCTCAACAAGGTGTGCGAACGTCCGCTGCCCGTGCGGGGCGTCTTTATACTGAATCAGTCATGCAAACTTTCGCTCCTGTCGAAGACCAGCTCGCTCTCCTTACCAAGGGCGCCGCTGAAATTATCCCGATCGACGACCTCCGCACGCGTCTCGAAGCCTCTCGCAAGTCCGGTGTGCCGCTCCGCGTCAAGGCCGGCTTCGATCCCACAGCGCCCGATCTCCACCTCGGCCACACGGTGCTGATGCGCAAACTGCGCCACTTCCAACAGCTCGGGCACACGGTCATCTTTCTCATCGGCGACTCAACCGCGCTCATCGGCGACCCGACCGGCAAGTCGGCGACGCGGAAGCAGCTCACGCAGCAGGAGATCGACGCCAACGCCGAAACCTACAAGCACCAGGTCTTCAAGATCCTCGACGAGGAGAAAACCGAAGTCCGCTACAACTCCGAGTGGCTTTCGAAGATGGGCTTCGCGGACATGATTCGCCTCGCCGCCAAAGCCACCGTCTCGCAGATGCTCGAGCGCGAAGACTTCCACGCGCGCTTCAACGCCGAAGAACCCATCTCGCTGCATGAACTCCTCTACCCCCTCGCGCAGGGCTACGACTCCGTCGCGCTCAAGTGCGACGTCGAGCTCGGTGGCACCGACCAGAAGTTCAACCTGCTGATGGGCCGTAAGCTTCAGCGCGATGCCGGCCAGCTCCCGCAGATTGTCCTCATGACCCCGATCATCGAAGGCCTGGACGGCGTGCAGAAGATGTCGAAGTCGCTGAGCAATGCCGTCGGCGTCACAGATTCACCCTTCGACATGTTCACCAAGCTCATGACGATCCCCGACGCCATGATCCCGCGCTACTACGAGCTCCTCACCGATGCGCTCCCTTCGCAGATCTCAGCGATCGCGGAGCGCATTGCCAACGACCATTTGCACCCCATGCAGGCCAAACGCGATCTCGCCCGCGCCATCACCGCCGACTTCCATTCGCCCGAACTCGCCGCCCACGCCGAAGAAAACTGGTCGAAACAATTCCAGCAGGGCGGGGTTTCGGACGATATTGAAGAGGTCGGCATCGCGCACTCCGAGGTTGCCGGCCCGGAGGCTCATACCGCGCAGGACGGCATCCCCGGCTTTACCATCCGCATGCCCAGGCTCCTCGTCCATCTCGGCCTGGTCGCATCGGGCTCCGAAGGCACCCGCAAACTCGCGGAAGGTGCCGTTAAGGTCGAAGGCGAAGTCCGCAAAGACCTCATCTACAGCCTCTCGAATCTCCCCGCCACACTCACCGTACGTCTCGGCAAGAAAGCGAAACGCGCCCTGCTCACCTAGCCCGCGGCTCGGTCAAACCACCCATTCCCAGCACCCGAGCGTCCAAACCCATGATGAAGCCTCACTCCGCGCTCTCTGCTGCTTCTACTTCGCGCTCCCAGCGTTCCGCTTTTGCCGTGGTCGTTGTTCTCGCGTCCGCCGCCTGCACGGCGAAAGCGCAGGACGCCAAAGCCCTCATCAGCGCGGTCGTCCAACGCGAACTGACCGCCAACCGCGACGATCATTCGGCCTACCAGTACAAGGACCACGACGTCACTCCCGACCATGACACCCTCGTCTACCTGGTCGAGACCCCGCAAGGCTCGCTCAAGAAGAAGCTCGAAGATCATGGTCATCCGCTCTCGCCCGCGGAGCGCCAGGCCGACAACGACCGCATCCAGGGCCTCGTAAAAGACAACGACGCCATGCAGCGCGCCCGTAAGGACGCGAGCCACGATGACAACCAGGAAAACGAGTTGCTCAAGCTCCTGCCCGAAGGCTTCATCTGGAGCATCGCCAGCGAGAACGGCAACATGGTCACGCTGAACTTCAAACCCGACCCCAGCTTCACTCCCAAGACCTATGAGTCGCGCGCGCTCGCTGCTATGGGCGGTCAAGTCGTCGTCGATCGCAAGCAAGACCGCATGGCGACCATCCGCGGCACGCTCATCGACGACGTCACCTACGGCTTCGGCATCTTCGGCCGCTTGCGCAAAGGCGGCACCTTCCAGGTCGAACGCCGCGAGATCGCTCCCGGTCACTGGCAGATGACGGAGTCCAAGGTCCACATCACCGGCCACGCGCTGTTCTTCAAGACCATCGGCAGCCAGGAAGACGAGTTTCGCTCCGACTTCAAACCTTCTCCCGCACAAAACCTCCAGCAAGCCGCCGAGATACTCAACCAGATTCACTAGCCGACCGTATTGATTCAGGTTCACGTTCGCCGGTCGGAACGCCGATTGCAGGCTGCGCTCATGACGTCGATCGAAGCGTCGAGTTTGGTGGCAATTCCGCAGGCCGAGCGCTGCGACCGCGTAGAAAGGTTTCAACAGCGGGAGCAAAAGTTACGCGATTTTGATGCGTCATAATGAACGAGATGATGGGTGTGGGTAAGCACATCCCTGAGCGAAAAAGGTAGACGCGCTGCCTGAACGATGGCTCATTGCAGCACTCTGCCTTCACATCCATTCGATCGAGAACACTCGACTTCGAGCGAGACAGGACACGTGCATGGAACTTTGGAGCGACTACGAAGGCAAGACAATCGCGGGAGTCTACCCGCTTGAACGGCTCATCCGGCCCGAGGGACGAAGCGCCTTCTTCAACACCTCGAACGGCACCGGAACGCCGTCCGTCATCCGGTTGACCGAGGCCATGAACGACGAAGACGAGATCCTCGCATGCTGGAAGCGCGTCGTCGAACTCAAACAGGAGCACCTGGTCACCATTCGCCGCTTCGGCCAGACCAGCCTTGAAAGCGTCTCGCTCGCCTTCGCGTTGATGGAGCCAGCCGACGGCACGCTTGCCGAGATTCTCAAAGAGCGTCCGCTCACCGTCGCCGAGACGCGCGAAGTCGCGATTGGCCTCGCGGAAGCCTTGCATGCGCTGCACTCGCACGGCATGTCGCACGGACACGTCGAACCCGGCAACGTGCTGGCAGTCGGCGAAGTCGTGAAGCTGCGCAGCGACTGCGTCCGCGAATGCGTCGAGGACCAGGAATTCGTGCCCGCCGCGGAGGTCGAACGCATCAAGCGCGAAGATGTTCAGGCTCTGGCCCGCGTCCTGCTTCAGGCTCTCACGCTCGACAAAACGATGCCCGCCGGCGCGAAGCTGGCCGCCCCGTTCGACCAGATCATCCCGCATGGGCTCGCCGGCACGTGGGGCTTGCACGAGATACAAACGGCCCTCACCCCGCCCGTTTTCCAGGCCGCTCCGGTGAAGACACTCGTGCCCGAATCCGTATTGACGGGAGTTCGCACTCCTGCGCTCCCGACAGACCCATACGCAAGCCGGCGCGCCCACGAGCCGAAGGCCGGTCGTGAGCTGCACGTTCGGCGCGAACAAGGCCGCATCGACCAGGTGGGACGCTCGCTGGGCTTCAAGATGGGAGTGGGTGTTGTCTCGTTCCTCGTGCTGGTCCTGGCGTGGCTCTATCTGCCGTTCGGCAAGCAGAACGCCGCTACCCCGGCGGCCCCAACCGTCGTGGCGGCAAACGCTCCGTCTGCTCGGCCCATCGTCGTTGCACCGTCTCCCAGGCTGGCCGCAGGAACACCTGCCGCCGCTGACGCAGAGACCACTCCCGGCTTCCACGTTATCGCCTTTACCTACAACCGGGAGGCTCAGGCCTTCGCCAAGGTCGAAGCGATTCGTGCGAAGCATCCGGAGTTGAACGCTCAGGTGTTTGCGCCGTCCACTCGTCCGGAGTTCTATGTCGCCCTCGGCGGCACCATGAGTGAGGCGCAGGCCGAAGCAGTCAAACGTCTCGCCCACAGGGACGGCATGCCGCGTGATACGTTCGTCCGCCGTTACGGTAAATAATCACGCAAAGAGACTGAGCATCGGGGTAGAATTCAGCGAAATTGTCCTCCCAGCAAGGAGAATTCCGCTATGCCGTCATTGTTCGTGCGAAGTTTGGCTTTATGTTCCTTGTTTATTGGAATGAGCGGTTTGCGTGCGCAGGAGGCTCCCTCGGCCTCGCAGGCTCCCGTCTCGCACGCGCCGGACCCGGCCCCCGCTGAGCCGCAAGCCCCGGCCGCGCCCATGCCGGACGCTGCCGTTCCCGGTTCCCATTTCGACAAGGCCATGTTCCTCAAGCCCATCCCTTCCTCCCAGCTCGACTTCATCAAGGCCTACGCCAACGCCACTTCCTCCGACCTCTACCGCGACAAGCAGTTCCACAAACTCATGAAGACCTTCATCCCCGACTGCATGTTCCACTACGGTCGCGACAAGCCGCTCAGCGACGCACTCGACGAGGTCTTCGACAACTCGCAAACCCCCGTCGAAATCCGCGATGGCCGCTTCGTGCTGCTCTCGGGCATGCAGGGAAAGTATCTCGGCGGTCGAGGTTTCCTGTGGCTCGACCTGCAGGAGGGCATCGGCCTCGGCGGGTTCTTCTTCCATCCGACGAACGGCGAACCCACGCCTGCCATGAACGTCTTCTCTCGCCAGGTTAAAGCAGAAACGCTGAGCCTCAGCGAACTCCCACCCGCCTTCGCGCAGGATTTCTCCCGCTGGTCAGAGTCCGCCCAGGTTTCGCCCGTAACGATCCGCTACTTCCTCACCGGTAGCAACAAGAAAGTCCTCCTCGAGCATGACGAAGACTTTTGTCGGTTCCCGGATGGAACCCCGGCACCCGCCGACAGCGGCTGCGAGCAGATGAACGCTGACGCCGCAGACTACGACCTGACCGCGGCCGAGTACACCAATGACACGCACCACGCCACCAACGCCACCGCGTGGATGCTGAACGGCGATGATCGGGCTTGGCTCAGTGTCCGCGCCAGCCGCTGCGGGGGCTTGGCCGATCCCTTAGGCTGCCGCATCGTGTTTACGCGTCAACGGATCCACATCATTACGGGCCGTCGATAAAACGCAAAAAGTTAGATCAGGCGTGCCGCGCCGACTGTATCAAAGGAAACCCTTTTCTGGCATGCGAAGCGTTACTTCGCTGCGTGCAGGTGGTCGAAGTTCATGATCGCATTGAAGACCAGCGGGTACGTCCCTACCGTCTCGCCGCGGTAGATCGGCAGGTTCGCAAACAACAGCACATTCCCTTCACCAAGCGGCGAATCCACCACGATTGCATGCTCCGCGATCGACCCCGCCTTATCGAGCAGTCCCGAAAGCAACAGGTCCTTCGAATCCGCAAAACGCAGGATCACCTGCGGACGTTCGGCCACAGGAATCACGGTCGGATTATTCCGAGTCTGTTCTTCATTCAAAGGCTTCGCCTCCCAGGGTTTCTGCTTGGGAAGTGGCTCAGGCTCGGCGGCAACGCGGCCTTGGACCGTATCGGAATCCTCAACCGAACCACGCCCTGTAGGCCGTTCCGCATACGGATCCATCAGGATGCGTCCTCCGCCATGACCGACCGTGTTCGAGACGTTGAACGCCATCCCGTCAGCCGACATCACCGGCACGGTCTTCCCAAATCCATAAGCGACCGGATGCTCAGCCGCAACGAAGACCGAATCAAGCACCGACCCAACCACCTTCGCATCTCCCTTCGAAGCCACGGAAACACCCGGCGCAAGCCCAGTCTCGATCGCGAACTGTGCCGTGTCCTCGCACGTGATCAGCAGTCCGCCGCGTTGCACAAAATCCCGCAGATGCGCCAGCCCATCAGCGCCAAGCCCCGGTCGCTGATCCGGCGTCGAATCCAGCAGCCCGAGGTTCGGCGTAAGCTTCGTCTTCTGCCACGGCAGCGCGTTCGCATACGTCGGAATGCCATTAAGAATGTCGCTGGTCCCGGCATGCCCCACCGGCGCAAACACAATGACGTCATACTTCGCCCGCAGATCCTTCTCGATCCCAGCAGTCTGCGTGCTGATGTAGCTGAATGGAACCCCAGCCGAATCGAACGCATACCGCCACCAGCCTTCGGTCTGCGTCCCAAGCCATGTATGCATGAAGGCAATCCGCGGGGCCGCAGCTGGGTGACTCACAACAGTCGGAGCCGCCCCAAGCCGCGTCGCATCGAGCGATAGCTTCACAAGCGTCGGAGCAACATCTGCGGGAGCATCCGGAATCAGCAGCGTCCCCGCATTAAAGTGGTGACCCTCAGCATCGAAAGCTTTATCAGCGATCCTGACATGAGTCTTCTTCAACGTGTAAAGCAGCGGCAGCAGCGTTGACTGCCCCGTGTTATTGATTGCCAGCAGCGAACCCGCTCCACTGGTCTTACCACTCAGGCTCGCAGGATCGCCAACCGGAGTCATCGCTGCACTGAGAATCGCCGGATCAGTCACACGCAGCACCTTCACGTTGAACAACTGCGAAAACGACCACCCCGTATCGTCATATGGATGCTTCTGCGGATCGTCCGGAGCCCAGTACTGCCGGTCGAGCAGCGCATCCGCGATCCGCGAATACGGCTGGTCAAGCCGAATGACAAACGAACCCGCGGGCACCTTCTCTTCAACAGGCTTGTCACCGCGCTTGGCTCCCGGCACAAGCTGAGTACGAGCTTCCGTCAACTGGCTCACTTCAACATGCTGCAACTTCATCACCGCAAGTAGCTGAAGCTGCCGGTTGAGTTCAGCGTCGTTCGCAGGCAATACGTAAGCCGCGGGACCATCCAGCTTCGGCTTCTCAATCGACCGCTTCGACTTCAGATAGAAGTTATCGAGGAAGTGTTCGGTGTGGTGCGAAAAGTAGCTGAGCGTCGTCAGCAGCGCCGTCTCTTCATAGTTGTTGTTATCGCGCTGCGACCACGTCACCACCGGCAGCGGCGGGTTCTGCCGATACCATGTCCGGCTGTACTCCTCCGGGTCAAGAATGCGCTTCTCCGTATCCGCCCCGCCATTCCCGAACGTCTCATACAGACGCGAGATACCGTTATGCATCCCCGCAAGAAACATCAGATACCCCGGCGACCACGTATCGAAATCCCCATGCGTAAACACGCCCGGCATCGCAAGCGACTGCATCTGCGCCACGTTGTTCCAGCCAAGCTCCGCCCACTCATCCGCAAGTGTCGGGTCGATCCACGCGTTATACGGCCCATCGCCCACCGTGTTGTCATAAAGAAAAGGCACCGATTCATGCAGGTCATGCAGCACCTGCGCATGCCACCCCAGGTATGTGTCCAGCACGTTGCGTGTCAGGTCGAGCGTCATCCCCATCGCATCCCGGTTGTTATCGTGCGCAACGTAGTGTCCCCAGTACGTCAGCCGCGGATACTGCTTATCCGGATTCGCCTTGTGCCATTTATAAAGGTCGACCATGCGATCGCGACCATCGACCTCAACCACCGGCGTGATGAGCGTAATCATGTGCGAACGGATGTACTGGATGTAGGGCGAATCATCCACCGCAAGCCGATACGCCAGCTCCATCAGCGCCGTCGGCGCACCTGTCTCGGGTGAATGAATGGTGCCCGTAATGTAATAAACCGGAAAAGCCTGCTGGATCAGCGCACGGGCCTTCGCATCATCAAGCCCAATCGTTCGCGGATCAGCCAACTGCGCCAGCCGCGCATTATTCTCAGGTTGCCGCGCCAGCAGCGACTCATCCGCCACAGCGACGGCGATCATCTCGCGACCCTCCTCGGATTCGCCGATGCTCACTACCTTCACCCGCGGCGAACTGGCAGCCAGCAGCCGAAAATACTTATAAACATCCTCGGCATACGGCAGCACATCCGGCGCGCCGGCGATCACCCCCAGCGTCTTCATCGGCGTCGGAACGGTCGACGAAGCGGGCAGATAATCCACCAGCGGCGAGCCGAAGTGCGGATCGGTCGTGTACCGCCGAATCGCCTTTGTATAAGCGTCATCGATAGGCTGCGCAGGGTCGCGATCGAACGCCCCGGTAAGCGATTGAGCAGACGCAGAAGCGGCCAGCAGAAGCAAAAAAGGCAAAGAGGGAACGCGCATACGAAAGCATAACAAGGACAACAACGCCCTCATCCCGGCACTTCATGCGGTCTGAAACGCTTCATGTGGCATACGGCACATTCGGATAACAAAAAAAGGGAAGAAGGAACCCAGGCAACTGCCTTGGCTTTCCTCTTCCCTTCTCATTCTTGGGCTTAGTCTTTCTTGGCTTAGTCCTTTGGCAGTTCGCTCAACCGCTTCGCCAGCAGCTTCTCCAAATCTTCCAGCGCCTTCGAAAAGCCTTCAATCCCTTCCTTCAGCTTGTCGTGCGCCATGCGATCTTCGGCGTGCATCTTCTCGAACGTCTCCTTGTCCATCGGGATCTTCTTGATGTCCAGGTTTTTCGAGGCAGCCGGATCGAGCTTCCGTGGCAGGTCGCCTTCGGTCGTATCCAGTTCTTCAAGCAGCTTCGGAGCAATGGTCAACAGATCGCATCCGGCAAGCTCGGTAATCTCTCCGATATTGCGGAAGCTCGCGCCCATCACAACTGTCTTGTAGTCAAAATGCTTGTAGTAGTTGTAGATCGTCGTAACCGAATGCACTCCCGGGTCATCCTGCGCGCTGTACTCCTTGCCGGTGTCCTTCTTGTACCAGTCCAGAATGCGTCCCACGAACGGCGAGATCAGCGTCACCTTCGCCTCAGCGCAGGCGATTGCCTGGTGCAGCCCGAACAGCAGCGTCAGGTTGCAGTGAATGCCTTCCTTCTCCAGAATCTCCGCAGCCTTGATGCCGTCCCACGTCGACGCGATCTTTACCAGCACGCGATCACGCGAGATGCCGGCCTTGTCGTACTGCGAGATGATGTCGCGAGCCTGCTCGAGCGTCTTGTCCGTATCGTAGGAAAGGCGCGCATCCACCTCGGTCGACACGCGACCCGGAACGATATCCAGAATCTTGCGCCCAAACGCGACGGCCAGCGTCTTGAACGCATACGCGGCAACAGCCTTATCGTCCGCCGAATCGCCGGCGTCCTTGCGCGCTGCTTTCAGCACGTCATCGACAATCTGCTGATACTCCGGCATCTGCGCCGCGGCGGCGATCAGCGACGGATTCGTGGTCGAATCCTGAGGCTGGAATTTCTTGATCGAGTTGATGTCACCAGAGTCGGCCACGACTGTGGTCATCGTGCGTAGTTGTTCGAGCAGCTTCGGCATTGTGTTTTGCTCCTGAAGTCCAGTTTATCAAGATGCGGAAAACCAGGTACAGGTGCGTCCCGGCGACGTTTCTTAACCAACCAGTTGCCGATAAAGCCGTTCCACCAACGCTTCCGTTTCATCGCAAATCCCCGTATGCACCGGTGACGTCTGCAGCATCGTGCTGCGCGGTGACGTCAACCAGTGAAACCGCTCGCTTTGGCTCAACAGCGCAATGGGTCCGGCTGCGGGATCGCCGGCAGCAATGCGAACGGCAGAATCGGCATGCTGACGCAGCGTTTCAACGTCGAGCTCAGGCCAAAGCGCCCGCAGCCGCGTCTCGTCCAGGTCCACCCGGGCCTCCAGAAATCGCTTTTCGCGGCAGAACACAATAATCCCAATATTGACGAACTCCTGCCGCTCTACCCGCGGGACAACCCGCAGCACGGCATAGTCATAGGAGGCGGTTATGAGCATCGATGGCCTCCTCTTCAAAAAGATCCGCAGCCGCAAGCCGGCGCATGAAGTACTCGAGATACGCCACCCGGCGCTCCACGGGCGTCGCATCAGCCGATTCAAGCCATGCATCCGGAACCATTGCAAGAATCCCATGAAGCAGCTCGGACGTGATCACCTCACGAGCCCTGCGACCGGCTGAAGCGATCCCCGACGCACGCGGCAACAACACATGATGCTTCGACTCCGGCCACGCCGACTCCGCTTTAGTCGCGGCAGTCTCCCAGTTGTGATGAAAGTAAAGCGCCGCGCCATGGTCGATGAAGTACAGCTTCCTGTGCCACACCAGCAGGTTCGCGTTCCGCGCCGTGCGATCGATGTTCTGCACGAACGCATCGAACCACACCGCAAGCGAAGCGATCTCGACCGTCGCCGGATCGCCCGCCGCCGGGTCGAACATCAACGACCCCGGCAGATAATCCAGCGCCAGATTCAGCCCCACGCTCGCCTTCAAGAGGTGCCGAATCTCGGCATCCGGATCATTCCGCCCAAGAATCGGATCGACCTCCGCGAACACCAGCTCCGGCACTGCAAGCCCTAGCGCCCGGCCAATCTCGCCTGCCACCAGTTCAGCCACCAGCGCCAGCGGCCCTTGTCCCGCCCCGCGAAACTTCAGCACATACATCCCAAGGTCGTCCGCCTCCACAATCGCAGGCAGGGAACCGCCTTCGCGTAGCGCGAGCACATACCGTGTGGCGTGAATGGATCGAAGGGTCAGCGTCCAGCTCCTGGCTTCTCTCTTAGAGTACTGGGCACGACCTCACTCCGGCTTCAACTCCTGCTGCGAACTCCCCGATGGCGCCGATTCGTTATGTCTTTGGTCAACCGCGGTGACGCGATACCGGTAAGCGTGACCGGGCTGAGCCGTCAGATCGCGGTATGCGGGCCCGTCGACCAGCTCGGCATTCAGTTTGCGCCAGTCAGCCCCGCCAGCATCCGCCCGGTAGACGTTGTAGCCCAGGATGTCGCCCTCCGGATTCGGCTCCCACGAAAGGTCGATCGACGAAGGCTGCCCAATGCCTCCCCCCGGCACACCCGCAAGACCAGTCGGAGCGCCGGGCGCGATCGTGTCGTGAAACGTAACCGTCACCGCAGCCGAAGGCTCTCCGCGCAGCTCAAGCGTCTGGGTCGACGCGTCGATCCTCTTCGGATTTCCCTTCTTATCGAGAACCGTAGCAGCCGGAGCCGCTAGATCGACAGCCTCAACCCGCTGCCCGACATAGCTCACCGTATCCCCATCATGAAGCGTCCGGTCGACAGTCCCACCGGGATCGGTCG
The DNA here is from genome assembly GCA_963693075.2 of uncultured Granulicella sp. Classification (GTDB taxonomy): domain Bacteria; phylum Acidobacteriota; class Terriglobia; order Terriglobales; family Acidobacteriaceae; genus Edaphobacter. The sequence continues at coordinate 640,870 of CAXMMP010000002.1, forward strand.
CGGTACTTTCCGGCACCAGCGTCAGCAAGGGCACTGTCTCTTTCGGCTTTTGCAGCGATTGCGATTTCTTCGGTTTAGCTGGGGACACCGGCCCCTCTGCAGTCGCCAGCAGCGTCCGCGTCAGGTGCATCGGTGCCCCGCCCGTCCCGGCCTTCGCCTGCCACGTGACCAGTAAACCATTGCGGCGCGTCGCTACCTCAATCGCTCCAGCCGCCGGTGGTGCCGAACCCGCCGCCGCATAGACCGGCGCAGAAAGCCCGGCAGACCGGTTGTGATCGTTCAACAGCTCGACACGGTATGCCAGCAGCGCAGGGCCTCCCTTCCTAAGTGGCCCAGGGAGATCTTCAAATGCCCTGGACGGGCCGGGAACGACAGCCTCACGATGAACAGGCGTAACGCACTCCGGGGCCATCGTCGCTGAACCCTTCGGCGCCACCGGCATCTCGCGGCACAGCACCGCCGTAATCGAGCCATGCAGGGTGCCTCCATCCGTCGTGCCGGGCTCTGTCGTCCAGGTCACCTCAACGCGGTCCCCAACACGGCTCGCGGTCAGCTTGGTTGCCACCTTTGGCAGGTGCAGCGAGGGCGGTTTCGGAGGCCCAGGATTCGCGCACCCGGCCAGCAGCAGGAGCGGTGAAAAGAATAGTGTGCCAACACCGAGTCTTTTGAAAGAGATGCGGGTTTCCATCAAGCGGGTAGGGCTTATCCTGCGGGCCAAGCGGACAAGCCCTTCCCACTCTCCGAAAACTTGAGTTGTGGCGGGCAAGCCTTTTCGGCTCGTCCTGGGGAGTCTCCGCGGTAAGTTCGGACGTTGAAACATCCAAATCAGCCTAGCACTCGTACTTCAGAAAACCGGCTTGAAAATTCCTGCAAAGGACGTTCAAAGCGATTTTCGAGGCTGAGGTATCTTTTGGTATGGCTACAACATCTATTCACAACATGAAAACTGACATGAAGATGACGAACGGGGCGACGGAATTGGACGGACTCATTGGTGGACTTCCCTTGTCGATGGATGTGACAGGCGTTCAGGTGGATGGTGAAGCAGCGGAGTCCTTTATTGCCGAAAAACGGATCGGCGAACGGATCAAATACCTCCGCCTGAAGAAATCAATGGGCCTCGTCGAACTTGGTCGGCACACTGGCCTATCGGCCAGCTTTCTCTCGCAGCTTGAGACCGGTCGCGTCGTGCCCACGCTGCGAAACCTCGCGCGCATCGCCATGGTCTTCTCGAAAGACCTGAGCTACTTCTTCGAACCCGAGCCCTTGGCCCTCTTCAAGGTTCACCGCAAGAAAGACCGCGTCCGTCTCCCGCAGACCGGCACATCTGATCCCACCTACTTCTTCGAAAGCCTCGGCTACCAGGTTCCCGACCGCCAGCTCGATCCTTACTTCGCGGAGTTCCTGCCCAAGAAAGAAGGCCGCGAGCCGCGCGCCCACCAGCATCTCGGTGCGGAGTTCCTCTACCTTTTGACCGGAGCTCTTGAGGTCACACACGGCCCGGTCACACACCAGATCGAACCCGGCGATGCCGTCTACTTCGATGCGTCGACCATCCACAGCTACGCCTGCGCTGGCGATCAGCCCGCAACCGCCCTCATCGTCACCCTCCAACAGCCAGTCGGCATCCCCACGAGCGGTACCCGTCACAACGGCTTCACCGCTGCAAAGGCGCGTGCGACGCTCGCTGCCGGTCTCACCGGCAAAGCCCAGTAGGCTCCTCCACAACTTCCAACACATGGCCGGCGATCTCCTCGTCGGCCATTTTTCTGTCCCCCGCTTCTACGATCGCAAGACACCATCACCGCCTGGCCGCAACAACCCAAAAAGTACGTAGACGGATAACAAAGATAAAGATGGATCAAGGCCGCTAAACCGCCTCGAAAAATCCATCTTTATTCTTCTTATCCGTGTACGCAATTTGGATGCCCAGGCTTGGCTATACTCCTCGCATGACCGACCCCCTCAACCCAGCCGGCATCCGCGTAGCCGGCATCCGCATGATCCCCGTCCGCAACGGCCGCTACAAAGTCTGGACCAAGCGCATGGGTCCCGCTAACGCCCATCTGCACGTCCTCCTCCTCCACGGCGGCCCCGGCTTCACCCACCAGTACCTCGAAGCCATGGAGTCCTTCCTCCCCGAAGCCGGCATCGCCATGTACTACTACGACCAGCTGGGCTGCGGAAACTCCGACCAGCCCGACGACCTCTCCCTCTGGACCCGCGACCAGTACCGAGAGGAAGTCGAAGAAGTCCGCCTCGCTCTCGGCCTCGATAACTTCGTCCTCTACGGCCAAAGCTGGGGCGGCATGCTCTCCATTGAGTACGCGCTCAAATACCAGCAGCACCTCCGCGGCCTCGTTATCTCCAACATGACCGCCGGCATCCAGGCCTACCTCCGCCGCGCCAAAGAACTCACCGAACTCCTCCTCACCCCAGCCCACCGCGCCTCGCTTGAAGCCATGGAAGCCGCCGCCGACTACGACAACCCCGAGTACCAGCGCATCATGATGGAAGAACTCTACCCCCAGTGCATGTGCCGCCTCACACCGTGGCCCGAACCCGTCACCCGTGCCTTCCACGACGCCAACCTCGCCATCTACAACGAAATGCAGGGCAAGAGCGAGTTCGTCGTCACCGGCAACTTTAAGGACTGGGAGAGCTGGGACCGCCTCCACGAGATCAAGGTCCCCACCCTCACCATCGGCGCCGCCCACGACACCATGGACCCAGAAGACCTCCAAAAGATGGCCGAAGCCATGCCCCAGGGCTCCAACCTCACCTGCCCCAACGGCAGCCACCTCGCCATGTGGGACGACCAGGCCATCTACTTCGAAGGCCTCCTCCGCTTCCTCAAATCCCTATAGCGCAGCACAATCCGGGTGCCCCATGTCTCGCTTTTGAGACATGGGATACGCCCTAATCCCAAACCAGAATCTAACCCAGATACATTTCTACCGAGCACGGCAGCGGTGCTCCTCCTTGATCAGCGCTGAAGATAAAATCCCTGAAGGTGGTGCTCATTGAAGAGTAAAAATTTTCGGCGGTTAGGAGTGATTGGCTGTTTCGCCCTACTTCTTGGCGCGCGAGGACAGAACACCCCCGGAGCGTCCAACCCCCCTCGGCAGCAGTGCCTCAGACGAATGCGGGTACACCAATCTACCGCGGGAAAGACGTAAAGCCGCCAAGAATTCTGTATGCCACAGAGCCGGTATCTCCCCGTGGTACCCAAGGCGATGCCATCGTGATCGTTCACATCATCGTGAATGAAAAAGGGCTCGTTGAGCAGGAGAAGGTCATTCGCTCGCCGGGTCCGGAGTTCGATGCTCCGGCGCTTGCCGCGATTCGGCAATATCGCTTTTCGCCGGCGATGCACGACAAGCAAGCCGTTCCGTGTGAGATGCAAGTCACCATCTCGTTTCGGCACCTCTAATGCTCATAAGCATCCCGATCCACCACGGTAGCCGTATGCCGCGTCTCCCGCTTCCATAAAAACCGAAACAGCGCATCAACCTCCCGCGCCTCGGGATCCTTCTCCGTGTACACCCGGTGCCCCTGCCCTAGCTGCTCCGCTGCCGCATTCAACAAGTGCAGCCGAGCCGGAATCTTCACCGCCCGCGCCCCGAAATACCGGAAGTCCCGCGCAAGCAGCACCCGCCCATTCCGGTAGTACGGATACGTCCCTAAATCTTTCAACAGATGCTGCTCCGCCCGGTGGAGGTTCGAGCGCTGCGCATGCGCCGCCCTCCCATTCTGCTGATGAAACTCATAGATGCAGTCCGGCCGCGCAGCGTACTCGCCCGTCTGTGCAAAGTAGTCGCGAGCATCGATCCCATCCGCCACCACGCACGCGTAGATCACGCTCGACAGCGGATACCCATCGCGGTTCGCAAGTGCATGGCTCGTGATGCCAAGAATCCGGTCCCCAGGCTGAGCCGTCCTCCGAATCGCCGGCTTGCAGATCGCCAGCGTCAGCAGCGGCTCCTCATCAGCCCGCGGAGGTGTCGCACACGGCGCGCCGCCGCGATCGGAGGTCAGCTTGTAAAGATAAGTACGGCGGCCCGGAGTCACCACTCAAGTCTATTCCGCGCAATAGCTTGGGCCACCTCGTGAACATCGAGTCTTAGCCTCGCCGAACCGCCATCCCAAGGGCTATCCTTGCAGGCATGACTCCGCACCCGGCCTCCAAACCTTCAGACGCCAGCCTCCTCCGCGGCCGCGCGACCCTCGGCGACTTCGAGCTCACCTTCTGCTCCGACGGCACTTACCTCCTCGACGGCGGAGCCATGTTCGGAGTCGTCCCCAAGACCCTCTGGTCCAAGCGCACCCCCGCCGACGACAACAACAACATGCTCTGCGGCCTCAACTCCACCGTCATCCACACCGGCAAAGACATCATCCTCATCGAGACCGGCATCGGGAACAAGCAGCCCCCCAAGATGCAGCAGATCCATCAGAATCAAGCCTTACTCCCGCAGTCGCTCGCCGCGGCAGGCATCCGCCCCGAAGAGATCACTCATGTCATCAACACCCATCTCCACTTCGACCACTGCGGCTGGAACACCACCCTGCATGCCGACGGATCCGTCACCCCAACCTTCCCCAACGCCCGATACTTCGCTCACCAGGGCGAAGTCGAACACGGCAACCTCCAGCTTGAACGCGATAAGGTCAGCTACCTCGCGCCCAACTACCAGCCCCTCATCGACTCCGGCCAGATGACCTTGCTCACCAACGAGTCGATCGAGCGAAACGCGACCATCACCCCCGGCATCTCGGTCGAACGTTACCCCGGCCACACCGCCCAGATGCTGGGAGTCCACATTGAATCAGCCGGCCAGCACGCCTGCTACATCGGCGATCTCATCCCCACCGCCCACCACATCGATCCCACCTGGGTGATGGGCTATGACCTCGACCCCCTCACCTGCATCGAGCAGCGCAAACGCTTCCTCAAGCAGGCCATCGCCGAGGATTGGCTCGTTCTCTTCACGCACGACCATCACACACCCGCCGCTCGTCTTGCCTGGAACGACAAGGGAAAGCCGATCTTGAGAGGGTGATGGAAAGCGGGTGCTGCCGTCATTCGGAGGAATCAAGGCCCGTCGCTGCTTCCTCAATGGTTTCGACCGCTCCTCAAGCAGGCGACACGTGTCGAGTCACGCTTCAGCTTGTTCGGTCAGAACGTCCGCGCTTGCAGCGGCCACCAGTGCCGCCGGCACTGAGTTCTCGATCGAACTCGCAGTCGTAACCTGTGGAAGCGCGGTGATCGAAGCGAGGTCCGCGACGGTCGCGACGGAAGATTGCGGCGAAGCCGCAGCCATTGAAGCAGCAGCCACCAGGGCTGCCTCGGCTGAAAGCGTCATGCCGTTGCTGGTCGTCGAAGCTTCGGTCAGCACAAACGCCGTCTCTGCAGAGACGGTCGAAGCAGGAAGAGGATCCGAGGCAGATTCAGCCACGGCGTCCTGCGGTTGTGCTGCGGGCTGAGAAGTGACGGCGCGCGCCTTTGCCTGGAAACACTGCCTGCAAAGCACGGGACGCCCCTGCGTCGGCTTGAACGGAACAGTCGTCTGCACACCGCACTCGGAGCATTCCGTCCGGGTCTCGGTCCGTGAGAGCCCCGCAGCCGCGGGTCCGGCAATGCCATTGGCAACAGCCGAAAGGCCGGAGCGGCGGCTCTTGCAAGGCTTGCAGCGCTTGGGGTCGTTCTTGAACTGTTTGTCGTGGAAAAACAACTGCTCCCCGGCGGTGAAGATAAACTCACCATGGCAGTCAGAGCACGTCAGGATGCGATCGACGAATTGAGGGTCCATATCTATCTCTCTCCCGCTATCGGAAAAGGATGATCACTCTGAGGCCGGGGGAGTACGGGTCCTGAGGAGCGGTCAAGCTTTGGTCGTGCGCTTGTTGTCGTTTCTGGGCTCAGATAGAGCGGTCTTACGGTATAAGGCTTATTCATGGTGCGAGTAGAACAGTGTTGCTGCGGTAGCTGAGGGCCGGCCCAATCTGATTGAGCCGGCCCTCCGTACAACAAGAACGAACAGCTTGTGACTAGTCCTGTTCCTTGCGAACCTTCTTACGATTCCGTTTGCGAGCAAGCGCTTCTTTCACGCGCTTCTTCTCGCCTGGTTTCAGATAGAAGGAGTGACGCTTGACCTCTTTGATAATGTCCTCGGTCTGCACTTTGCGCTTGAAGCGGCGCAACGCATTTTCAAGCGGTTCCCCTTCTTGAACTCGAATCTCTGCCAATTAAAAAACACCTCGCAATCGGGCCTGAGTGGCTATGCTAATAGAATACCGCATCTTGGGGTGTTCTCCTTGGTTAAAATTTCTTTGCGTCAGACATCATGGAATGAATGACTTAGGGGTGCTATCCCCACGCCTGCAGACGCGCTGAAGGAGTAGGAGTGACCGAACGGGTATGCGAACCACGAAGAGAAAAGACCGCACCCCCTATCCGACGACACCGGACGGTCGCTACTTTGTCGTCAACGGTCGCTTATGGCGTTGCTCAAACCCGGGCCTGTCGGCTGAACACCGCCAGAAGCTCACCCACGAGCTAATGGACGCGCGACGCGAAAAGGGACGCGCCATGCGGGTAGACGATGCGCCAGCCCGTGAGGCAGCACGCCAGAGAGTCGACGCCGCTAAACATTCGCTGGGCGAGCGAGGTCCAGTCTGGTGGACCGACAGCGCCCCGGACTGGAACCGACACATGGCACGCAACACGCCCTACGCCGAATGGTTCGCGGCCCTGAAGTAGCGTTCGGCACGATTGCCCATCCCCGAGAAACCTTGTCGGGCGGGGAAACGAGCCGGTTCGACGGTAGGAAGTCTTGTACCCGTCTTGATCCGCGTCCTGTCCGCGATCGCACCTGGACGGATCAATGTAATAAGCCAGCCTTATTCGACATACAACCATCCAGGCCGCTACGGTGGAAGACGAGCTACTCGCTCGCGATCGGCAAGCTGATGAAGCTCGCCTTACCCGGTTCGTGCCAGATCTTCTGCGTTGCCTTGATGTAGTCGGTCGGCTTGGCGTCGAAGATGTTCGGGACGAAGCTTTGCGGGTTGCGGTCGTACAGCGGAAACAGCGTCGACTGCACCTGCACCATCAGCCGATGGCCGGCAGGAATCGTGCGGTCGATCATCGGCAGTCCGAACGTGAACTCGGCAGCCTCGTTAGGCACCAGCGCTGCCGGATGCTCGAAGCTGGTGCGATAACGCCCGCGGAAGATGTCGATGCCGATGGGAGCCTCGTAGCCGTTCATGTTATACGGGGTTCCGAGCACCCCGGCGAATGTTCCGGAATCCCCCGCGCCGCCACCCGCTCCGCGAGTCACCGGAGTATCGGGATAAACGTCGATAATCTTCACCACCCAGTCGGAATCCGTACCAGAGGTCGAAGCCCACAGGTGAGCGACGGGTTCACCAGCCAGCTTCATCGGGGCCTTCAGCGGCTCGGAAAGATAGGTGAGGACATCGGGCCGGCCTTCCACAAAATGCTGGTCGGTTACGAGCCATGTCCGCCAGTTGGAGCCGTCGTACGGACGCGGTGAGAACGGAACAGGGTTTGCCGGATCAGAAACATAGTCATCAGAACCTCCGGTTGGAGCGGAGAAGGTGAGGGTGCCATTACCGCTAAGATAAAGCGGCTTCGAGGTTTCGGGGCAGCCCTTCTCGCAGACAGCGGGCCAGACCTTCGGGGTATCCCAGTGATCCGTGCCAACACCGCCGACGGTCTCGCCGCCTGCGTCGTAGATGAGCGCCTTGGGGAGCTCGAACTTGGGCGAGCCTGGCTTCAAATACGTGTTGAAGAATGGTACGAGATAGTCACGGCGCCACTGCTCTGCGGTATCGGTCTGCCACTGGAAGGGACCGATGCCACGAGCCGCCCGGTTGACCTGCGAGTGAAACCACGGGCCCATCACAATGTGGTTGTTCGGATTCTTGTGGACGGCTTCAATCGCACGGTAGGAGTGGATCGCTCCCCACATGTCCTCCTGGTCCCACTCCCCTTGCTCCCACAGCGTCGGGACGGTGAGACCTTTGGCGGCCAGCAGGTGGTCGAGCGCCTGCGACTGCCAGAACGCGTCGTATGCCGGATGTGCTTCGACGATCTTCCAGAAGGGGAGTTGGTCCTCGCCCATGGCGCGGGCAGCGTCGCCGGTGCTGCCAAGTCGCAGGAAGTTAGCGTAGTCGTCGCGCCCGCCGCGCGTCACCTGGAAGCCGGAGCCACGCTTGGTGGTCTGGCCGGTAAAGTAGTCGAGATTAGGCTGGCGGAATGCACCGTAGTGGAACCAGTCGTCGCCCATCCAGCCGTCGACCATCGGACTTTCGGGGGCGGTGACCTTAAGCGCTGGATGCGGATGGAGCAGCGCCATCACGACAGTGAAGCCTTCGTAGGAGGAGCCGATCATCCCGACGCGACCGTTCGATTCAGGCACGTTCTTCACCAGCCAATCGATCGTGTCATACGCGTCTGTCGTGTCGTCGGCGCCGGAGTTGTTGAAGCCCGAGCCGACCGGCGGCGGCGTCATCAGGTAGACGCCCTCTGAACCATACTTCCCGCGGACGTCCTGGTAAACGCGGATATAGCCGTTCTTGACGAAGTCTTCGTCGCTGAGCGGCAGCGCCTCAATCATCTTCGGCGACGCCGAGCGCTCGGCGCGGCCCGCGGCGTTATAACAGGTGCGCGTCAGCACGATCGGCGCGCCCTTCGCTCCTTTGGCCAGCACGATGACGGTGTAGAGCTTAACGCCGTCGCGCATCGGGATCATGACGACGCGCTTCTCGTAATCCGGCTCGGCAACCGGCGTGATCACAGGCGCTTTGAAGTTGGGGTTCAACTCGTCGGTGACGGTGCGTGCCGGGTCCTGTTGCTGCGCGGGCGAGTAAGTGGCGGCAAAGAGAACCGGAAGGACAAGCACGGCGGCAGTGAGACGATTCATGGCACGTCCTGTTGGCCCAAATTGGGCGGAATGAATCTTCAGAATAGCAGCGGGATTCTTTTGGCGCGGAAGGCTTCCATCGCGGGCATTCGAGCGCATCGGAAGAGAGTTCCAGACCAGAAGCGAGTGCCCCACATCTCATCACGAGACATGGGGCACGGGGCTCAAAGACCGGCTCAATCGATGGACGGTTTTATTGCGCCTGCTTCATCTCGACAAGCAGCGCAGCAATCTTGTCGAGGATCTGCTTCCAGCCTTCGAGTTGACCGCTGTCCTTCGCGCTCTCCATCGGTTCATTGCCAATCTGCGTAAGCCGCGTCTGACCATTGCCAAGATCCTCGAAAAGAGTCACGTCGTACGCGCCTTCGATGGCCTCATGGTCGATTCCATACGTCTCAGGCTCAACCTTGTTTCCCTGCGCGTCGGCGAAGTACATGGAAGAGACGATCTTCTCGAACGGAACAATCTCGAAGTACTCAATCCCATTCCAGAACTCCTGCCCATCCGGCGACTTCATGCAGCAAAGCGACTTTCCGCCAACGCGAAAATCCATCTTGCAGACAGGCGAAGTAAAGCCCTGTGGACCCCACCATTGCATGACGTACTTGGGGTCTGTCCACGCCTTCCATACCAGTTCGCGTGAAGCATCAAAAACTCTGGTCACTGTCATCCGCTCGACTTCGTTAACTGCGCTCTCTGCCATCTCTCATCTCCTCTTTCTTCATTTGATTTACGACGACTTCCAACTTGTCGAAGCTCTCTTCCCAGAATCGGCGATAACGCAGTGCCCACTCGCTGACTGTCTTGATTGCCTCTGGCCTCAAGGTGCAGACACTCTCTCGTCCCCGCTTCGTCTTGATGACCATCCGCGCCCGCACCAGGTAAGCAATGTGTTTTGAAATCATCTGCTGCGAAAGATCAAACGGCTCCGTCAATCCATGCACCGAGGCAGGCCCACGCGAGAGCCGTTCGATCATGGCTCGGCGGGTGGGATCGGAAAGGGCTGTAAAGGTGATGTCCATTTGATTCACAACCAAACAGTAGTGAATTGATTTGCGGATGTCAACCCCCAAATGCGACTTTTTCGCATACGATCAGGCAAATCAAGCGTGACGCAAAGGCGTGAGATCTCGACGGTGCAATCGATCAAGGGGGCGGGCTATGATTCGAAGCTATCAGGGGACGATGCCGGTAATCCCGGCAAGTTGTTACGTCGACGCGAGCGCGCAGGTGATCGGCGACGTGGTGCTGGGCGAGCGCGCCAGCGTATGGATGAATGCAGTCATACGGGGCGATGTGAATTCCATACGGATCGGCGCGGGGTCAAACGTGCAGGACTGCGCGGTCCTCCATGGCATGCGGTACCTCTACCCCGTGCACGTAGGGGAGATGGTGACGATCGGACACAATGCGACGGTCCATGGCTGCGTGCTGGAGGATGAGGTGCTGGTAGGAATCGGCGCCACCATCCTGAATAATGCGCGGGTCGGATCCGGATCGATTATCGCAGCGGGCGCCGTCATTCCGGAGCAGATGGTGATTCCACCCCGGAGCTTGGTGGCGGGAGTCCCAGGGAAGATTCGACGGGAATTGGGGAGTGCGGATCGGGAGTTGATCTTGAAGTACGCGAACAATTATCTCGATTACGTGGAGATTTATCTGAAGGAGACGGCGGGCTAAAGGGCCTGCCGTCTCCTTCGCTCTAGTGAGGTTGGGACTTCTCGGTTTCGTCGGTGGCCTTGTCCTGCTGCTTCAGGGCGTTGGCCTGGTCTTTCTGGGCTTTGGCCTGGGCTTTCGCGGCTTTCTCTTCATGCTTCTGCTGCTTGCGCTGAGCCTTCATCTCGGATTTCGTCAGGGGCGCCGAGCTTGTGGTCGTGGTCTGGGTGCTGTCGGGAGTCGTGGTCTGCTGGGTCGTGGTCGTCTGCGTTGCCGGAGCCTGCTGCGCCTGAGCGGCCGTGCCGAGCGACAGGGCACATGCGGCTAAGAGTGCCAGTGCGGATCTGCTGTTCATAGGGAGGTCCTTTCTTGTTGCTCAAAGTATTTGGATGCACCGGGAGAGGCGTCGATGCAGGCTCTAGGCGATGCAGGCTCTTGAGGAGAGAGGTTCGGTAGACTGGAGTTCTATGTCGACTGTGAAGGCAATACGAGGCACGCGGGATCTGCTGCCGCCGAATACCGAGCTTTGGAACCGGGTCGAGGCGACGGCACGTGCCGTGTTTGCGCGCTATGGATTCGGCGAGATTCGGACCCCGATGTTCGAGGCAACCGAGCTGTTCGTGCGCGGCGTCGGCGAAGAGACGGATGTGGTCTCGAAAGAGATGTATACGTGGGAGGACCGGGCACGCGCGGCCAGCGAAAAGCCTCAGCAGTTGACCTTGCGACCGGAGAATACCGCAGGCGTGGTGCGGGCTTATATCGAGCACAAGCTCGGCGACACCGGGAACCTGCAGAAGCTTTATTACATCGGGCCGCAGTTTCGCCGGGAGCGTCCGCAGCGCGGGCGGTACCGCCAGTTCTGGCAGATTGGCTGCGAGGTCATCGGCCCGGTCTCAAGCGGCAGCGAAAGCGCGGTGCGCGATGCCGAGGTGCTGGAGATGCTTGCATCGCTGCTGGATGAACTTGGCATCAAGGGATGGCGGCTGGAACTGAATTCAGTAGGATCTTCGACCGATCGGCCGAAATATGTGGCGGCTCTCCGGGCGGCGTTGGAGCCCGTGAAGGACACAATGTGTGAAGACAATCGCCGACGTGCGGAGACGAATCCCCTGCGCGTGCTCGACTCCAAAGCGCCTGAGGATCAGGAGGTCATCAACGGCCTGCCGAAGATTGCGGACTTCCTCGATGAAGCTTCGAAGGAGCACTTCGCGCAGGTGCTCGCCGCCCTCGATGCCTGTGGCGTGGCATACACGGTGAACCCCCGGCTGGTGCGTGGACTCGACTACTACACGCGCACGACGTTCGAGTTTACGGTACCGGATGGGAGCGGGCTGGGGACGCAGAATGCGCTCCTCGGCGGAGGCCGCTACGACGGGCTGAGCGAGATGCTTGGCGGCCCGAAGGCTCCGGGAATCGGCTTCGCGATTGGCGAGGATCGGCTGATCCTGACACTTGAGGCGCAGGAGGGCGAGAGCGCGGGGAAGAAGCTCGACGTGTACATTGCGCCGCTTGGTGTTGAGCGGAATGCGGACGCGTTGACGCTGGCACGAGAGCTGCGACGGGCGGGGGTGTCTGTCGAAGTGGGCGATGGGAGCTTCCGGCTGAAGAAGAGCTTTGAGGCAGCGGATCGGGTGGCGAGAGCGGTCGTGATTCTTGGGGAAGATGAGGTCGCTAGCGGAGTGGTCACGGTCAAGACGTTCGCTACGGGGGAACAGGCAAAAGTGGCACGTGGGGAGTTGATCGCGGCATTGCTGAGTCAATAATCGGCATCACCTGAGGTGGAAACTCAGGTGGGCTTGTCATTGATTTTGACCGCGAAGAGGATGAGCGCGTGGGAAGCGGTTCTCATGGTCTGTTAGTGCGCGACGGCCATGACGGATAGGCTTGAGCGCTCATCGACCGCGTAGCGATCGGGGTGAGGATGCCCTAAGATCGCCGCGCGCAGGATCAACTCCTAGTGATCCGTAGCTTTGGCGACTTTCTTATAAACCCGTGGAGCCCGTTTGCGTTTCTTCGGTGCCTTCCAGTCGGCCTTATGCGCAAGGAGTTTGAGAAGCGAGAGCTCCTCGGTGCGTAGATCCTTCAACTGCCGGTCGACTTGCTCGGCGATCTCGTTCTCTGCCGCGGTGAGCATATCGCCCGAGAGGTAGTGCTCGAGGACGGCGGGGTGGATATAGCAATTGCGGCAGACGGTCGGCGTATTCCCGAGGCGCTTCGCCACGGTCTGAATCGCCTGGACGACGTTCTTTTTGGCTTGCGTCGGACTTTCAAATGGCTCGTACTCGCGCAGCAACATCGCGGCGAGGACTGTCCCGGCCCAGGTGCGGAAGTCCTTGGCGGTAAAGTGCTGGCCGGTGATCTGGTAGAGGTAATCGTTCACATCGGATGAGTCGATGGTGTGGCGGCTGCCGTCTTCGTCGAGGTACTGAAACAGCTCGTAACCTGGCAAGTCGAGGCACCACTGGACGATCGAGGCGAGACGGCGATTTTGCAGATCGATCGTGTGGTGGACGCCGCTCTTGCCTGGAAAGTCGAACGTAATGGTCGCCCCGTGAACGTCGACGTGCTTATTGCGCAGGGTCGTCAATCCATACGTGTGGTTTTGCCGCGCGTACTCTTCGTTGCCCACTCGAATGCTCGTGGTTTCGAGAAGCCGGACGACCGTAGCAAGAACCTTCTTGCGGGGCAGGCCGCGGAGAGCCAGGTCGAAGTCGACGTTTTTGCGGATGACGGGCAGCGCGTCACCGAACGCGATCATCCGCTCGTACTTGGTCTCGTTACGAACTTCCAGCCAGCGCTCGTGGTAGCGGCTCTGCTTGCGTCCCCGCTGGTCGCGGCCCGTCACCTGCAGATGGCCGTTCGCGTAGGGGCAGACCCAAACCTCACGCCAGCCCGGAGGGATGACGAGATCCTTGATCCGCTTCAGCGTCGCGGCGTCTTCCACCTGTTCGCCGTCGGGGTGAAAATAGCGGAACCCGGCACCGGCGCGCTGGCGTGTGATTCCGACGCCAGCGGAGTTCACATAGCGGAGGCGGGCATGTTTTGCACTTTCGATCGGTTGAGCAGTGACTTGCGGAGACTCTGGGGTCTCCGTGAAACTTGTTGCGGGGCCCATGATGCCTTTCGATGCGTGTTCTTCGCGCGGAGGAATGTCGCGTACCTTGTCCCGGTGTAAGTCAGAGGTATATACTTCACAGGGTGGAAGTTACACTCTGCGATTATAGGGCAGGTTTGTGGCGTCGGTAAGAGCATTTGGGTACACTTCTACCGACTCTTCGATACTTTCCTGGTGGTTACTGTTGATGGGGCGAAGAGTCTTTTCATAAAGCCTCGCGATGATGGGCTTTTCGGACTTTCGCCTTGAGTTTCGGGCGATGGCGCGTGATCGGACCGCACGCCGTATCAGTCCGTCTTAGAGTCAAGACCGGAACGAGCGCCCGACCCTCCGCACTCCAGCCACTTCGACTCTTCCAGGGACCAAGGTCAGCCTCAGCCGCGACCCGACCGGGTGGCGGGATTCAATCGTTGCGATACTTCGTGCTGCGGCACTCAGCCATATCCTGGCGCGTTGCCTAACGCTCCAGGCCCCACTCGTTCACCCAATGGAACCCGCGATCGAGCAGCGGAAAATGGTTGGGGACGGGGGTCCGGGTGAGCGAGATGGTCTGCGCGACAAAGGGTTTGGCCTTCGGGTCCGGCTTGGCCTTCGGATCGGGTTTTGGGGCCTGCGTGACCAGGTTGATGTGGTTCTTGTCGAGCAGGAAGATGGAGTACGTGGGGGCCTCGCCGACCGTCTGGTAGAGGACCACGGTGTCGGCTTTTTCGTCGATGACGAGGTAGGTGCGCCACAGCGAGAGGTCTGAGGCGCGGGTGAAAGCGCGGTGGATGTCGTCGACGTAGAGGTCGGTGGCCGGAAGACCTTCGCCGGTGATGAAGGCTCCGGTAGCGGGGTGCGAGGGATCAAGATGCCACGCGCCGAACAGTGGTGAGCTCTTCTTGAGGTCTTTGGTGTGCTCGTACCAGCCATAACCGACGAAGCCGGGCATCATAACCAGGAACATCACCGTGAAGACGCCCTCAACGATGTACGTTGCGATGCGGAAGCCCCTGCGGCGGACAGGCGGGATCCAGATGCCGACCGGCGCAGCGGGTTGGTGCCGCCAGAAAAACTCGTACAGCGGCTTGACGTCGGGCAAGGTGATGAAAACCGCGGCGAGCAGTAGATTGGCGGCAAAAAGTTTTACAGGAACGTCGAAAAACATGTTGTAGAGCAGCACGTTCGTCATCACGAAGGCCGAGAGCAGCGAGCCGGCAAGCGCGGTGCGGCGGAAGAGGATCAAAATGCCGCCGAGGATCTCGGCCGCGCCGCAGATCATCTCGTAGCCGGTGTTCAGACCGAGCATCGCCCACAGCATGGTCATCGGGGACATCTGGCCGACGGGCTCCGTCAGAATGGCGATCGAGGGGTGTGGCATCTGGAACGGAAACAGCTTGGCGGTACCGTAGTTGACCATGAAGAAGCCGACGGTAAGCCGCACCCCGAAGCGCAGCCAGGCGTAAAGCGTGGCGTATTCAGGCCGGCGGTTGCCACGGGCAATGGAGATCATCGTCCAGACGAGGCCGCCAACGATCGCGAAGGCGACATACAAAAGCTCGAGAATCCAGTCCAGCGCCGTATCGCCCGAGCCGGTGCTATGGAAGGTGGCGAACTGCCCCTTCAGATGGAAGAGATGAGCGCCGGTCCAAAGGGCGGCATGCTGCCACGGCCACGTCGCCCACGTGTCGAAGTAGTTGCCGACCTTGGGGAAGAGGCCGAAGATGCTGCCATTCCCGTAGGAGAAGATGAAGATGCAGAAGTAGAGGAAGGCAATGCGAAAGAGGAGACGGTTCAGGGGGGTCCAGTGGACGGGCGTGGGCTGCGCTTCGGCGATTGGCTCGACGAGAACGACAGTCGATTCAGTGAGGACGGTGTCCACGGGCGGAACCTCTGGAAGGATTTGTGACATTGTTTCCTGCGGGGTACGCGCGGTCAACTGGAATTGTTCCGCCTTCAGGCCAACGGCTTATCACCGATAAAACACCGAGAACACCGATTATCTTTGGGCTGGTGTTCCTCAGAAGGACAGACGCAGCTCCTTCGACTTCGCTCGGGATGACAAGAGTGATGGATCGGCACAGCGAAACTTCATCACGTGGAATCGTCTTAAGGGCACGCGTACACTCGTGCTCCTAAAGTCCCACCATTGCACGGCGGCTACAGTACTTCCGCTGCCCACCTAAGGCGTGCTTAGAGCCCGGCGTACCAGTCATAGCCCAGCTTGGTCCAGTAGTCGTCGGGTTTGTCGTCGGTATAGGCGATCAGCGCGATGCGTTTGATCTGCTTGTAGCCGTACTTGATCGGCATGTGCAGACGTATCGGCGCGCCATGCCATTGGCCGAGGGGCTGCCCCGCCATCTGCGTGACAAGGGTGCTTTGCGGGTGCAGGCAGTCGTCGAGATGGTAGCCCGTGTAGTAGTCGCCGTCGGGAGTTTCCATATAGACATACTTCGGCAGCTTGCCTTGTGCATTACGAGCAGGAGGGTAGGCCGCGATCAGGTCGCGCAGTGGGATACCGCCCCAGTGAACGATCTCGCTCCAGCCTTCGATGCACTTGAACTGCGTGACAAGCTCATGCGTGGGAAGCTTGCCAAGATCGTCCATTGTGAGCAGCAGACCGGGCGTCCCAGGGTCGAGCGTGGAGTCGCTTTCGCCGGCTTCTTCCATCCCGCGAGGCGGCCGGCCGCTATTGTTGGCGTCCATCTGCGCGAAGGCTTTTTCAAACGCGGCGGCGACGTTCGGGTCAGTGCCTGCGTCGCTCGTCGTCCGGGAGGCCGCACCCGGCGACATATCTTTCGCGCTGCCCATCGGTGCTCCGCTGGGCAGCGGTTTTGCCTTCGCGTTGGGATCTTTTTTGGTGTCGTGCCCTTCGAACGCGGTCGCAGCCTCCATGTATTTGTAATCCCAGGCGGTGACGTCCGGGACGTAACGGGGGTGGTGCTGGGCCTGGTCGACTCCGACAAACTGGAGCCGATAGCTGTCCATGACGAGCTCTTTCTTCAGACCGTAGTTGCCGTTGACGCGCAGATCCTTCGATTGCGAGACGGGATAGGTGGGAGCCAGGACGTGGTCACGAAAAAGTTCGCGCGAGATCTTCGCGTTCACATTGAAGGCGTCGCGCAGCGGGTAGGGCTGCATCTCCCTGCCGTGCGCGAGCGGCAGCCAGCGATAAAACTCATATGCTCCTGCGGCGGCTACGCCGGCAACCAGAAAGCTCCGGCGTGTGCGCTTGGCCGAGGCCTTCTTTACTTCTTCGTTGCTCGTCGAAACATCGTTCGGGCTCAAAATTTCCTCCGTTCTGCTTCGAGGGATGGCTCGGCTGCGCGGCGGATCTCGTACCCGCTGATCATGGCGCGAAAGTTGTTCCAGCCGGCGAGGATGACCTGCCCAACATGGACCAGGAAGAATCCGCAAAACCCAAGCGTGAGCAGGAAGTGGAGCCAGCGAGCGTTCTCGTACCCACCGCAAAGTGTCGTAAGCCAGTGGGTAGAAGTGGGCTTATAGATGGAAAGCCCGGTGACCAGCGAGCCGAGGCCCATCAGAATCACCGACGTGTAAGCGATCCGCTGGCCGCCGTTGTACTTGGTCTGCGGCGGCAGGCCATGTTTCAGGTGCAGATCGACCAGCGTGACCTGGACCGCATCCTGGAGGGACCGTCGCTCCGGGATCATGAACTTGTATTCCTTCGACCAGAGCAGGAAGGCCACATAAACGATGCCATTCAACGCGAAGATCCACATGAAGAAGAAGTGGTAGCCAAGTCCACGCGTCACCGTGATCGGCGCATAAAGGAAGTTGTAAAAAGCCGGCGGAAAGAAGCGGAAGAGCGTGAACGACCCGATGCCGATACGGTAGACGGCGTGCGGATGGTGGTAGGCATTGTCGGAATCGTTCCAGTAGATGAGCAGTCCGCTCCAGATCATCGTGAAAAGGATGGGAAAATTCAGCCAGTGCATCCAGCGGATGGCCAGAGGATGCTTCCGTTCGAGCACCAGCGCTTCTTCGGCCGGAAGTTCAGGAGCAGACTCAGCTTCGAGCATCTCGTCAGGCAATGGTTCTTCGACATCGGGCAATGCAACGATCGGCAAAGCCTCAGCAAGCGCATGATTGACCGCCCCATCCGCCGCGGCCTCCGCGCCAGGATCGGCTTCCGTCTCTGGAGCCGCATCTTCGGCTGGAGGCTCCGGAGCGATCTCTTCCGGGTTTTCTTCCTGCATCGTTTCACTCCATCCGAAGTACGTACCCATGTTGCCTCGCTGATGCACGAAGCGCAAGGTTTATCGGCTTAGAGGGTTGAGGCGCACAAAGGTTACAGGAAAAATCCACAAGAACAATTTGAAATCTAGCGCAGGGTCACGGCGACCAGCGCACCATCCTCGTCCACGAACTCGATGTGGCGACTGGTCATCGTAACCCCCTGAAACGGCTCGCGGCGACCTCGCGAGCCGACCGGAATCGGTGCAGCTGTCGCCTGGTCCGCATCGGTAAGACAAGCAAAGCCCTGGAGACACTTGATCGGCGCCGTCGGAGCAGCCGCGAGATGGTTCCAGTTCTGAACAAGATAAAGCCGCTTCGTCGGAGTACTCGCGTCCTGCAGCAGAATGTCGTTCGTGTAGTTGATCATCACCACGACGTTCGCCACCTTCTGCCCGTCGCGCGTCACCGAAGCGATCGGGTCGCGCAGGAAAAGCCGCTGACGGTGCAGCACGATAAAGATAACGAGGATCAGCGTAAGCAGCAGGAGGAGCTTCTTCATTTCGATTGAGATGCGTTCTCTTCGTGATATTCCTGCTCGGTGTTGATGCTCCACAGTTCGCGCTTGTCCACGTGGCCCGCAATCAGACCGTCAACGACAGTCATCGCCGTCAGCATCGAGTGATCCTGATTGTTGTACTTGTGCATGCCGTTGCGCCCAACCAGGAAGAGATTCTCGAACGCATCGGTGAAGTCCTTCAGCTCGTCGAACCGGTCGTATGTGCCGAAATATGCCGGGTAAGTCTTCGGCACGCGAACGACGTGCGCATCGTGTACCGCCTCCGCTTCCAGAATGCCAATCCTGGCCACTTCCGCGATGGCAAACTGCTTCAGCGCATCGTCGTCCATCTTCCACAGATCATCGGTGTCGTAGCAGAAGTACTCGAGGCCGATCCAGACCTTCGCCGGATCGCTGACCAGGTACGGACTCCAGTTATTGAAGATCTGCAGCCGCCCCAGCAGGACATCCGGCTCCTGCACATAGATCCACGTGTCTTTCAGCAGGCCACCGTCTGGCTCGGTCACCTTCAGCCGATCGCACAGTAGCCCAACCGTGATGAAGTCGCGATACTCCAGCCCTTCGCTTACCTCGCGAACGGCAGGAGGAACCGGCGCATCAAGCGCGCGGACCAGCTCTTTCATCGGCATCGTCGAGAAGAAGTACTCCCCGTCAAACGTTCGGGTCTGACCGGCAGGATCGGTTGTGGTGACGCCGACGACCGTCTTACCGGAGCACTCGATTCGTGTCACCTTCTGGTTCCGATAGATCTCGCCGCCGAGCCGTTGGATCTCGCACGCGGCGTGCTCCCAAAGCTGTCCGGGGCCAAGCTTCGGGTAAAGAAAGCGTTCGATCAAACTCGTGTCAGTCCCCTTCTGCGCAAGGTCGCCGTGCGTCTTCGGCTTCGGCCCGAACTTCGATTTGAAGAAATGTTTGACCGCGGTCGTCAGGCTCAGTCCTTTGATTCGCTGCGCCCCCCACTCGGCCGAAATCGTCTCACACGGCGTACCCCAGACCTTCTCCGTATAGCTCTTGAAGAACGTCAGGTAAAGCTCGCGGCCAAAGCGATTGATGAGAAAATCCTGGAGGCTTTTCTCGGGCGTAATCTGTCGGAAACGCGAGGCCATGTAGCTGGTCCCGACGCGGAACGTACGGGCGACCCCGAGGTTCGCCAGCGTCGTGCCGGACAAGCTGATCGGGTAGTCGAAGAACTTGCGCAGGTAGTAAATCCGGCTCTTGCGCGGGCGAATCAGCATGACCAGGTCCGGGGCTGGCGCTTCGACTGGCACGACGACGGTCGTCTCAATCGCTTCGAGCGTCTCCGGTTCAAGCTCTTCACTGAAGGCCTGGCGCTCACCGGATCTCGGCCCCATTCCCCGCAGCGGAGGCTCTTCACGGAGATGCGCAGGCACATGCACTACGCGCTTCTTGCCTTGGTAAGCAATCTCGGTATCGGCCGCGGCGACGTCAGGGGGCATCAAGTCAGTCCACCACTGCATCACCCGGTCGGACTTCGAAAAGAATCGATGGCCGCCGATGTCCATCCGGTTTCCCTTGTACTTGATCGTCCGGGAGATTCCACCAATCTCGTCCGACGCCTCGACGATGATCGGCTTGATGGCCGTGCGGCGCAGCAGTTCGAGAGCCGCGGTCAGCCCTGCGGGCCCGGCTCCGATGATGATGGCGCGCTTATCTTCCTGGGGATTCAAAGGACTCCGTGTTGCTCGATTAATCATCGGGCAAGCAGAGCCTTTATGCGGAGTGGTTTTGGGTGGGTGGCCTGGTTGGTAATAGGGCGACTCCATGGTCCCGCCAATGCCCAGACATCGCAGCGGCACGATGCATGGGCACCCGGAGAGTTCGACTAGACGGCCACGGCCTCACGGTCTTTCACCACGAAGCTGAGGCCGTCTTTATCGCCATCCACCGTGACGTGATCGCCGTGCAGCACGCTCCCGTCGAGAATCTTCAACGCCAGCTTATCCTGCACCATCCGCTGAATCGCACGCTTCAGCGGCCTTGCCCCGTAGGCGCGGTCGTAGCCGGCGGCGAAGATCGCTTTGCGCGCATTGTCAGTGAGCTCGAGCGTGATCTTGCGATCGACGAGGAGCTTCTGCAGGTCGGCCAGGCGAAGGTCGACGATGTGCGAGAGCTGGCTTTCTTCGAG
The DNA here is from genome assembly GCA_963693075.2 of uncultured Granulicella sp. Taxonomy (GTDB): domain Bacteria; phylum Acidobacteriota; class Terriglobia; order Terriglobales; family Acidobacteriaceae; genus Edaphobacter. The sequence goes on from CAXMMP010000002.1 coordinate 661,494, forward strand.
CGGGTGGAAGACGACGATGTCATCGACGCGGTTGAGGAACTCCGGCCGGAACTGCTGGCGGAGCGACTCCATCACGCGGACCTTGGCGTCTTCAAAGCCGTCTTCCCCGGAGGCCCATGCGCTGGTGAGAGCCTGCGCGCCGACGTTCGAGGTCATGATCAGGACGGTGTTTTTGAAGTCGACGGTGCGGCCCTTGGAGTCGGTGAGGCGACCGTCGTCAAGGACCTGGAGGAGCACGTTGAAGACGTCGGGGTGCGCTTTTTCGATTTCGTCGAAGAGGATGACGGCGTAAGGGCGGCGGCGCACGGCTTCGGTAAGCTGGCCGCCTTCGTCGTAGCCGACGTAACCCGGGGGCGCGCCGATGAGACGGGCGACAGCGTGCTTTTCCATGTATTCGCTCATGTCGATGCGGACCATGGCGGACTCGTCGTCGAAGAGGAATTCGGCGAGGGCGCGGGCGGTTTCGGTTTTGCCGACGCCGGTGGGGCCGAGAAAGATGAAGCTTCCGATGGGGCGTTTGGGGTCGGACAGGCCGGCGCGGGAGCGGCGGATGGCGTTCGAGACGGCGGAGAGCGCTTCGTCCTGGCCGACGACGCGTTCGCGCAGGCGGGTTTCCATGTCGACGAGCTTTTGCACTTCGCCTTCGAGCATCTTCGAGACCGGGATGCCGGTCCAGCGGGAGACGATCTTGGCGATGTCTTCTTCGTCGACTTCTTCTTTCAACATGCGGCGAGAGTCGTCGCCGGCGAGGTCGGCGGCTTCGGTGAGGGTGCGGAGTTCGGCCTCGGCTTTAGGGATTTCGCCATACTGCAGTTCGGCGGCGCGCTGGAGATTGCCCTTGCGTGTCTCTTCGCCGGCTTCAAAGCGCAGGGCTTCAAGACGCTCTTTGAGCGAGGCGATGCGGGTGATGGCTCCGCGTTCGGTCTGCCAGCGGGCGCGCAGCCCGCTGGAGGTTTCCTGCACCTCGGCCAGTTCGCGTTCGACGTGTTCGAGTCGCTCTCGGGAGGTGGGGTCGGTTTCGCGCTTCAGGGCGGCGCGCTCGATCTCGAGTGAGGTGGCGCGGCGCTCGAGGTCGTCGATCTCGACGGGCACGCTGCCGATTTGAATGGCCAAGGCGGCGGCGGCTTCGTCAACCAGGTCGATGGCTTTGTCGGGGAGGAAGCGGTCGGAGATGTAGCGGTGCGAGAGGGTCGCGGCGGCAACGATGGCGGAGTCCTTAATGCGGATCTTATGGTGCGCCTCGTAGCGCTCTTTAAGCCCGCGGAGGATGGCGACGGTGTCTTCCACGTTGGGTTCGCCGACGTAGACGATCTGGAAGCGACGTTCGAGGGCGGCGTCTTTTTCGATGTATTTGCGGTACTCGTTGAGCGTGGTCGCGCCGATTGCGCGAAGTCCGCCGCGGGCGAGCGCCGGTTTGAGCATGTTGGAGGCGTCCATGGCGCCTTCGGCTGCGCCGGCTCCGACGAGGGTGTGGAGTTCGTCGATGAAGAGGATGACTTCGCCGTTCGACTCTTCAATCTCCTTGAGGACGGCCTTGAGGCGGTCTTCAAACTCGCCACGGAACTTGGCTCCGGCGATCATGCTGGCGAGGTCGAGGGCTACAACGCGCTTGTCTTTCAGGCTCTCAGGAACGTCTCCGGAGATGACGCGGCGGGCGAGGCCTTCGACGATGGCGGTCTTTCCCACGCCGGGTTCGCCGATGAGGACCGGGTTGTTTTTGGTCCGGCGCGAGAGCACCTGGACGACGCGGCGGATCTCCTCATCGCGGCCGATGACGGGGTCGAGCTTGCCGCGGCGGGCGAGTTCAGTGAGGTCTTTGGCGTATTTTTCGAGCGCCTGGAACTTGCCTTCGGGGGTCTGGTCGGTGACGCGGCTGGAGCCGCGGAGGGCGGAGAGCGCCTTGAGAATGGCGGCGTGGTTCGCGCCAAAGGTGTTGAGGGCGGATTGCACGGTGCCGTTTTTTTCGTCGGCGAGCGCGAGGAGCAGGTGCTCGGTGGAGACGTATTCGTCCTTGAAGTTTTCGGCTTCTTTGAAGGCTTGTTCGAGGACCTTGTTGAGGGCGGGCGAGAGGTTGGGCTGGGCACCGCCCTGGACTTTGGGGAGCTTCTGAATCGCGGCGTTCAGGCCGGAGAGCATCTGCTCTACGGGCACGCCAATCTTCTCAAGCACGGGGATGACGACGCCTTCGCGGTCATCGAGCAGTGCGGCCATGAGGTGGAGCGGCTGAACTTCGGGGTTGCCGGAGCTAGCAGCTTCCGAAGCAGCAACCTGGAAAGCTTCCTGTGATTTGACGGTGAGTTTTTCCCAACGGATTGCCATATCTTGTTTCCTTTCAACGCGTCCCGTCTGTTGATTCTGGAGACAGCGGGCACGCCTCGGCTTCTTTGCCTTTATGCAGTTAGACTCCGGTTTCTGGGGAAAGTTGCAGAAGTTGATAGTAAGTCACTCACATGTCGTGCGTGCGGATTTCGGCATCTCACGGAGGATGAAAACGATGATGACGACCGCTGCTCTGGCTCTCCTTGCCGCTCTTCCCGCTGTTGCTGCTGCTCCTGTGGATACCGAGTTTGTCGGCAAGGTTTCGCAGGGTGGCGCGTATGAGGTGGCGGCGAGCCAGTTTGCTGTGACGCACGCTCATGCGCAGGACGTGAAGGACCTGGCGGTGGCGGAGGTGCATGATCACACGCTGGTTGGAAACAAGCTGAAGCGGATCAGCGCGGCGGCCGGGGTGCCGATTGCGCCTGCGTTGAATGCGGAGTTTTCGGCTCGGCTGGCGAAGTTGAAGGCGACCCCGTCGGCGGATTTCGATGCAGCTTACCTGGACGATATGAAGTCGATCCACGATAAGGACGAGAAGCTGTTCGCGGCGGAGTCGAACGATGGGACGGGGGCGTTCAAGGCGTTTGCGGCAGAGACGGACAAGATTGTGAAGCGGCACATCGGGGCGCTGGGCGCGTTCTAAGCTCGGGGAAATTGTTCCACGTGGAACAATTTGTGTAAGTCCTTTGTTTGCAATGTTGTTGGGCCGAAGTGGAGTCCCATTCTGGGAATCGTAGATTTGCGGCGCGGTTTGGCGGGCCGGTCTGTGTTTTGGACGGGCGCTAACATGTGGGTTTTGGACGCGAAATGGTCGTCCCAAGGGCGTAAAAGTGGTGTTTTGGGAGGCCCGTTCAGGTGCCCCGCTACTCCGCCTTCAGAGCATCCACTGGATTGATGCTGGCTGCCCTTCGGCACGGCAGGAACGTGGCTGCACCGACTGCCAATAGAAATACCGCGATCACGGAGACTGCGACGGAGAGGTCGATTGCAGAGCTTTCGAAGAGCAGCGCGCGGAGCGTGCGTCCGATGATGATGCTTGCGCCATAACCGAACACAAGGCCAAAGAGCACTGGCGGCACCGTCTCGTTGAAGATGACGCCGTAGACGCGTTCGCGCGTCGCTCCCAGCGCCATGCGAATCCCAATCTCCCGCGTACGGGATTCGACTGAGTAGCTGAGTGTCCCGTAGATGCCAAGCAGCGCGAGCAGGAACGCCGCCGTTCCGAAGGCCGCAAGCAGCAGCGTGTCAATGCGCTCCGGCGCGAGAGAGTCCGCGACCTGCGAATCCAGGCTTCGCACGCTCGCAATCGTGGCGTCAGGGCTCGCACTCCAGATGGCTTTCTGCACCGAGCCTGCGAGCGACGCGGTGTCCTGCGTGCTGCGCACCAGAAAGAACGCGCGATACGGAGGGTTATCCCCGTATGGCAGATATACCGTACTCACGGGTGCCTCGCGAAGCGAGTTGCTGCGGGTATCGGCGACGACGCCGACCACCGTAAAGAGCACGCCGTTGCGGGTGAACTGCCGTCCCAGCGCGTTCCCCTCCGGCCAGACCGACTTCGCCGTCGCTTCTGAGATGACGGCATTCTTCAGGTCGCGGTCATGCGCATCCAAGGGCCGGCCTTCGATGATGCGTTGCTCGAGCGTGGCAAAGTAATCCGGGCTGATCCAGCGATAGTTTGCCAGCGGGGTTGTTTTGGCTGGCCGGTCCGGGCGGCTTACGCCGTCGATCCAGCTCTGGCCCTGCAACAGCAGAGCGCTCACCATCGTGGCGGACTGTACGCCGGGTAGCTGATGCAACCTCTCCAACGCTGCATCGTCAAAGCGAGCGCGCTCGGGATCGGCGACAAAGCTCGCGCCTTGCAGGCCGACGCTTGCCACCACGATGTGCTCCGAGGCGAAGCCTTTATCGGCAGTGAGCAGATGGTTCAAGCTCCGCGCGAAGAGCGCCGTCACCAGCAGCAGCGTGGTACACGCGAAGACCTGCGCGCCGATCAACCAACGCCGCAGCAGGTTGCCGCTCCGCGAGCCAGCGGCTCGTCCCGCCCCCTGCAGCGCCTGTTGAGGAGCGATGCGGGAGAAGCGTAAGGCAGGCAATGCTCCAAAGAAGAGCGTCGCGCAGAAGGTGAGCGCAATGGCGAGCGCGAGCACTCGCCCATCGACCGACACCGAGGCGGTTCGGGGAATAGCCAGCCGAACGAACGCGACCACGGAGTCTACCGTTTCGTTGGCGATGAGCACGCCGAGCGCACCGCCCGCGGCGCAGAGGAGAAAGACTTCGGCCAGCGAACTGCGGACAAGCTCCCACGCCGAGGCTCCAAGGGCCGACCGCAGCGCAGCTTCGCGATCGCGTGCGATAAACCGTGCGAGCTGCGCATTCGCCAGGTTGATGCACGCGATGAACAAGACCGAGACCACGGCTGCAAACAGCAGCCATAGACTGCTGCTCGTCTTCCCGACGACTACTTCTTTGAGAGGCTGCACATAGGTGGAGAGTTCTCCTGCGGGTGGGCCATCCAGTTCCCCCGGCGGGAACTGGCGCACGATGTCGTTCGAGACGCCGTCAAGCTCCGCCTGCGCCGTCGCCACGGTGTAGCCGGGGTTCAACCGTCCCAGCACATCGTAGTTGCCGTAGTCGCTGTTCCATCCGAAGTTGTGGGCCAGGTCGAGGAAGAGCGGCGTGATGATCTCGGCATCCGGACGTAGCCCCGCGACCGCCGTTGAGGAAAGCTCGTTCGACTTCGGAAAGTAGAAGTCACGCGGGAGCACGCCGATTACCTGCGAAGGCGAACCGGAGATGCGCAGCGTCCGACCGATGACGTTGGGGTCGGCGTTGAAGAGCGTCTGCCAAAGATGCCAGGTGATGAGGACGACGGTCGTCTCACTTTTGGTTGCGTCGGCGGCGACGAAGTTGCGGCCCAGCGCCGGCTGAACACCCAGCATCGGGAGCAGATTTGGCTGGGCAATCAGGCGGCCAACATAGGTGGGATGATCGGTCCCCAGTGCGACGCCGGCCGTACCCTGCTGCAGGATGGTGAGTTCGGAGAAGGCCTTGTTTTGTTGCTGCCAGATGGCCGCATGCCGGGGATTGGGACCGGAGTAGGGAAAGACCTTTTCGATCAGGCGCGCCCGCTCCCATACGACTACCAGTCGTCCGCTATCGCGGTACGGCAGCGGTTTCAGCAAGACGCCGTCCACGATGCTGAAGATCGCGGTCGTCGAACCGATCCCGAGGGCGAGCGTCAGGATTGCGACCAGGGTAAAAACCGGCGAGCGCTGAAGCTTGCGCAGTGCGAAACGAAAGTCCTGGCCCAAGCTGATCATCCGATTGTTCCCTTTCACTGTCTCAAGACATTCTGCAATTCATTGGCCGAAGCGAATTACGCTGATTTGGCCTAGATTCCAGCCTTGGGGTGGGGGGCGCTGTTCATGACTGGACGATGCGTGTCCGGGATTGAACAGTAGAAGGAGATACGGAATCAGGAGACATACGGTTCGGTTAGACGGGTCCTTCGTCGAGGTCCACGATGAGGCTGTGGACCCCGCTCAGGATGAGGTTCCGGGGGCGATTGTTATGGCACGCCTGAAGGCGTGCCCTTCCAGTTTCGAGTCTCTGAGTTGATTGCAGGCATGCCTTTCCAGTTTGGAGTCTCTGGGGTGATCGGGGGCGTGCCCTTGCAGCGTGGGAGGATTTAGGCTCGAGCAATGGCGACAGGGGCGCGGGCGGCAGAATCGACGGTGAATGCGACGCATATTGTGTCGGCGGCTTTGCTGGCGGTGACGGGTGGGACGCTGGATGCGATTGTGTATCTCGAGCATGGGCATGTGTTTGCGAATGCGCAGACCGGGAATGTGATCTTTCTGGGAATCTCGATGGTGGCGGGGGACTGGTTGCAGGTGCTGCGGCATGCGGCGCCGATTGTGGCGTTTCTGGTGGGGGCGGTGGTGGCGCGGATGCTGATGGACACGCCGATCCGGCGGGCGGCGCTGCTGGTGCTGTCGTTGGAGATTGCGACGTTGACGGCGGTGGCGTTTCTGCCGCGTGGGTTTCCGCAACTTGCTTATACGGCGACCATCGCGTTTGTTTCGGCGTTCCAGGTGACGACGTTTCGGAGGGTGGGGCGGTTCACGTATAACTCGACGTTTACGACGGGGAACCTGCGCGAGGTGGCGGAGGGGATTGCGGATCATTTCTCTGCAAGCGATCCGGCGGCGCGGTTTCTAGGGCGGCGGAAGGCGATGAAGCTGGGGCTGGTGTGTACTTCGTTTTTGACGGGAGCGGTGCTGGGGGCGCTGGTGGCTCCGAAATTTCCAGCGCATGCTTTGTTGTTTGCGGTTCCCCCGCTGGTGGCGACGCTGGTTTTGACGTTATTCCAGGTGCAGGAGTAGGAGCGAGCCACGGCGTTGACGCGAAGGCAGGCAAAGGCGACTGGAGGCTCAACGCTTTGAGTTGAGGTGAGAAGAGTGTGGGTGGAACCTTGTAGAATCGCTGGCTATGGCGGATCGGTTGCAGGAACTTGCACGTAGGAATGCGCTGGCTGAGGCTGGCGGTGGGCCGGAACGGCGGGCGCGGGAGAAGAAGGCGGGGAAGTTGTCGGCGCGGGAGCGGATCGACCTGCTGCTGGATGAGGGGACGTTTGAGGAGTCGGGGAAGTTCGTGCAGTCGCGGGCGACGGACTTCGGGATGGCGGAGGCGCATATACCGGGGGACGGGTTTATCACCGGGCATGGGCGGATTCATGGGCGGATCGTGTTTGTGTTCGCGCAGGACTTTACGGTGTTCGGCGGGAGCCTTTCGGAGGCGAATGCGGCGAAGATTGTCGCGATGATGGATACGGCGATGCGGGTGGGCGCGCCGGTGATCGGGCTGAATGATTCGGGCGGGGCGCGGATTCAGGAGGGTGTGGTTTCGCTCGCCGGGTATACGGAAATCTTTCTAAGGAACACGCTGGCTTCGGGGGTGATTCCGCAGATTTCAGCGATCCTGGGGCCGTGTGCGGGCGGGGCGGTGTATTCGCCGGCGATCACGGACTTTACGTTGATGACGGAGAACACGAGCTACATGTTCGTGACCGGGCCGGACGTGATCAAGACGGTGACGCATGAGGATGTGACGAAGGCGCGGCTGGGCGGGGCGGCGACGCATAACGAGATCTCGGGCGTGGCGCACTTTATGGCAGCGAACGACGAGCAGACACTGGCGACGATTCGCGAGCTGATGACGTATCTGCCGTCGAACAATATGGATTTGCCGCCGCGGAGTGTGGCGACAGACGATGCGGGGCGGGCGGATATTGGGCTGGATACGCTGATTCCGGCGGAGTCGAACCAGCCTTACGACATGCTGGATGTGATTACGAAGATTGTCGACGATGGCGTGCTGCTGCAGGTGCATGAGCACTATGCGAAGAACATCGTGGTGGGGTTTGCGAGGATGGATGGGCGGCCGGTGGGGGTGGTGGCGAATCAGCCGGCGTACCTGGCGGGGGTGCTGGATATCGATGCGTCGGTGAAGGCGGCGCGGTTTGTGCGGTTTTGCGATGCGTTCAATATTCCGCTGGTGACGTTTGAGGATGTGCCGGGATTTCTGCCGGGAGTGCAGCAGGAGCATGGCGGGATTATCCGGCATGGGGCGAAGCTGCTGTATGCGTTTGCGGAGGCGACGGTGCCGAAGCTGACGGTGATCACGCGGAAGGCTTATGGCGGGGCGTATTGCGTGATGAGCTCGAAGCATTTGAGGACGGATTTGAATCTGGCGTGGCCGACGGCGGAGATCGCGGTCATGGGGCCGGAGGGTGCGGTGAACATCGTCTACAAACGAGAGTTTGACCAGGCACTGAAGACGGCGGAAGCGGTGTGGCCGCAGGGGAAGGCGTTTACGGAGGAAGAGAAGGCCGGGATTCTGGCGGAGCTGCGGGCGGAGAAGGTGGATGAGTTTCGCGAGCGGTTTGCGAATCCGTATGTGGCGGCGGAACGCGGGTATGTGGATGCGGTGATCAAGCCCTCGGAGACACGGCGGAGACTGAACCAGGCGCTGGATATGCTGGCGACGAAGCGGGAGCGGAATCCGGCGAAGAAGCATGGGAATATTCCGCTTTGATTTTCGGGGATGAGGGGATGGCTCATGCATAGGTTGCTGAGTTGTGTGCTTTGCCTTTGCTTCTTTGGGTCATGCATTTCGGCGCGGGCGCAGGATGTTCCGGCTGCTTCGATCGTGCATACGGAGGATGCGGCGGTGACGGCGCTGGCGTTGAAGATGTATGCGCAGGCTCGGGCGGGGAAGGTGGATGCGAGCTTGATGACGGAGGAGATGAGCCAGACGTTCAGCCCCGAGCTGCTGGCGCAGGAGAAGCCCATCATGGATCAGCTGGGGGACCCGACGCGGCTGACGTTTGTGTCAGGCGAGCGGCATACGAAGGGGATCTTGTGGGAGTATCTGGCGGTGTTTCCGGCGGCGCAGTTCCACGTAAAGATCTTTATCAATAAAGACGGGAAGTTTGCAGGGTATGGGGTGTCGCCTTAGCCGTTTGGTTCGAAGGGCGGATGCGAACGCTTTGCGTTGCAAGGCGGCTATTTGTCGATGGTGAGCGTGAAGTTGAAGTCGTTGCGGCTGTCGAAGGAGCTGATGGTGCGGGTCTTGCTCTTCTTCGAGTCGATCTGTGCCCAGACTTCGTAGTCGGTGCTGGCGGCCATCTGCACGAAGCGGAAAGAGCCATCCTCGCCTGAGATGGCGCTGCGCACGGATTGGCTGTGATCGTCCTTCAGGTAGACGATGGCGCCTTTGATCGGTGCGCCGCCCTTGTCTTCCACTTTGCCGATGACGGTGCGCTGCACGGGTCCCTTCTGGGCGACCAGAGAAGCGGGCGTGGCGACGAAGACACCGGTGACAGCGATGAGGCCTGTGGCTAGGACGAAGGCGGCTGCAAAGCGCCTGCAGGTTGTGATCGCTGTCGTGTTCATCATGACCTCCAGTATACGGTCGCTAGGGTGTTGAACCCGGATCCGTTCCCAGAGTTCTTCGGCCGCGAGGACGCCCGTTAGGCGTCCTCGTCGTCTTCGTCGTCGCGCACTGCTTCTTCGTCGTCGTAGCCTTCAGCATCGACGGGGGTGAGTTCGAGTGGATCCACCGTGACCACTTCGAGTTCGGTGCCGCACTCATCGCAGGTGACCATGTCCCCTTCTTCTACTTCGTCTTCGTCGATATCCAACGGGTTATCGCACTCCGGGCAAATCTTCGCCATACGTTACCTCTACTTTCTTGTTCGATACGCGCCATTGGATGACGAATTGGGTCGAGTCGTCGCCAAACCTGCACAGGTTTTCATGTTGCTGATCTGCAAGCCCACCGTTCCTGTCAATCGGTCACACCCTGCATCGAGCAGCGATCCGTTTATGATCGCCTCACAGACTTTTACAACAAACGTCACTCTCTGACCATACCAAGACCCGCACTTTTATAAAAAGTTCTTCCGAGGAAGTCGATGATAAGACAGGTTCACCTCCCCGCTCTGATCTTGTTTGCCGTGTGCGCGCCGTGTTTCGGGCAGATGGGTAGCGCGACTTCGCTCCCGGTCGCGCCGGCCGATCCGGCGATTGCCCAGGCGATCGGGCAGATCTCGCCGGACAACATTCACGCCGATATTGAGAAGCTGGTCTCGTTCAAGAACCGGTCGACGCTTTCGTCGATGGAGAAGGATCTGCCTGCGGGGACGGGGATCAACGCGGCGGCGGACTGGATCTTCGCGGAGTTTACGCGGATCTCGGCTGCGTGCGGGAACTGCCTGGAGGTGAAGCGGGATGACTTCGTGGAGGCGGGGACGCCGAAGACACGAATTTTGAAGGACACGCGACTGCAGAATATCTACGCGGTGCTGAAGGGGACGGACCCGGCGCAGGCAGCCCGGCGGGTGCTGGTGACGGGGCACTATGATTCGCGCAACTCGGACAACTTCAACACGCATGATGGGGCTCCCGGAGCGAATGACGATGCGTCGGGGGTGGCGGTGTCGCTGGAGTCGGCGCGGGTGCTTTCGAAGCTGAAGTTTCCGTCGACGATCGTATTTGTGGCGGTGGCGGGCGAGGAGCAGGGGCTGAACGGCAGCCGGCATCTGGCGAAGCTGGCGAAGGCCGAGGGGTGGGATCTGGAGGCGGTGCTGAACGACGACATCGTGGGCGGGGATAGGACGCCGGGGCAGACGGGGCAGGACGAGAAGGCTGTTCGGATTTTCTCCGAGGGTGTGCCGAGTCCGAGCACGATTGAGCAGGTGCACATGATCCAGACGCTGGGGTCGGAGAGCGATTCGCCTTCGCGGGAGCTGGCGCGGGCGATTACGGCTGTCGATGCGACGTACTTTCATGCGTCCGAGGTGCGGCCGGCTCCGGTGGCAGGCGGACACGCGAGTGCGAAGTTCGTGCGGCTGGTGCCGGCGTTTCACCCGGTGCTGATCTTCCGTCGGGATCGGTTTCTGCGGGGCGGCGATCACTCGAGCTTCAACGCGGAGGGGTTTGCGGCGGTGCGGTTTACGGAGTGGCAGGAGAACTTCGATCATCAGCACCAGACGCCGAGGACCGAAGCGGGAACGCTCCAGAACGGGACGACCGGGCCGATTGCATATGGAGACTTTATACAGTACGTCGACTTCGACTATGTCGCCAATGTGGCGCGTTTGAATGCGGCGGCGCTGGCGAGCTTTGCTTCGGCTCCGGGTGAGCCGGGTGAGGTGCGGGTGCTGACAAAAGCGCTGGATAACAACACCGAGCTGGCGTGGAAGGCTCCTGCGGGGGCCCCCGCGGGGACGAGCTACGAGGTGGTGTACCGGGCGAGCGAGGCGCCGAACTGGACGGGGGTGCAGAGTGCCGGCCAGGCACTTTCGCTGAAGCTGCCGATCTCGAAGGACAATACGATCTTTGGGGTAAGGGCGGTGGACGCCGCGGGGCACCAGTCACCGGCGGTGTATCCGGTTCCGGCACGCTGACTCCGCGCCAAACCACTATGATGGTTGCACGATGCCTCGCTCCACGCCGACCACGCTCGCGCTTCCTCCGTTTGCCGGGGCGACCCGCATCCTGGTTCTGATCTCGGTGGCTGTGTTCTTTGCCGAGGCCCTGATGCACTGGGTGCTTTCCCAGAGTTTATTCAGCCTGGTCTTCGGGCATCTGGCGCTATATCCGGTGGAGCTTACTCACGGGTTTATCTGGCAGCTTGTGACCTATGCGTTCGTGCCGCTGGGGCTGTACAACACGTTGTTTACACTGCTCTTCCTGTGGTTTATCGGGGCGATGCTCGAAGAGGCTCGGGGCGGTCGATGGCTGTATGAGATCTTCTTCACGTCGGTGATCGGGGCCGCGGTGCTGGCTTCGGCGATCAGCTTTACGCATGTGTTCAACCTGAGCGAGCTGGATGGGGGGATTGGGCCGTACTCGGGTATCTATGGCTTGATGATCGCGATCCTGGTGATGATGGGCGAGGTCGAGTTCAACTTGTTCTTCGTACTTCGGATGAAGGCGAAGTACATGGTCGTGCTCTACCTCGTTTTCGATACGGCGCGACTGTTGCTGCATGCGGAGCCGTTCGATGCGTTGCTGAATCTTTCGGGTGCGTTGTGTGGGTATTTGTTTCTGCGGTTTGTCCCGAGGCGTGGGCTGCTGTTTGGGGCGACGGAACGGTATTACTCGATGCGGAATGACTACTACCGATCCAAGCGGCGACGCGCGGCGAAGAAGTTCGAGGTGTATATGAGCAAGCAGGGGCGGGACGATGTCCACTTCGATAAGGACGGGCGGTATGTCGATCCGGATAAGGATCCGACGGATAAACGCTGGATGAATTAGTCGCCTGCTTGGGCGAACAACCTGACGCGAATGAAAGACCGATGAAGGCGGATCTTGACGTGATGAGATCGGGTTTGTCGGCGTTCAGTTTCTTGTTTTTCGCGGCGAATGCATTTCCAGCTCCGTGCATCCAATAGCGATGGAAACTCGGAAACTCGCTTCTACGAATTTGCTGGTTGCGCCGCTGATGCTGGGCGGCAATGTGTTTGGCTGGACGATCGACGCAGAGGAGAGCTTTCGCGTGCTCGATGCGTTCGTCGATTATGGCTTCAACTTTATCGATACGGCGGACGTTTACTCGGCCTGGAAGCCGAGGAATGCGGGCGGCGGGCAGTCGGAGACGATCCTGGGGCAGTGGTTTACGCGGTCGGGCAAGCGCGAGAAGGTAGTGCTGGCGACGAAGGTAGGAATGGACCTCGGGGACGGCAAGAAGGGCCTGGCACGGAAGTACATTGTGGAGGCGGTTGAGGCTTCGCTGACACGGTTGCAGACGGACCATATCGATCTGTATCAATCGCATCTGGATGATGCGTCGGTGCCGCTGGATGAGACGCTGGGAGCCTATCGCGCGTTGATCGAGCAGGGCAAGGTGACGATTATCGGGGCGTCGAACTATACGGGCGAGCGGCTGCGCGAGGCGATTACGCTATCGCAACGGGAAGACCTGCCGGCGTACCAGACGCTGCAGCCGGAGTACAACCTGTATGACCGACAGAAGTTTGAGCAGGATCAACAGCCGGTTTGCGCGGAGCTGAACGTAGGCGTGGTGCCGTACTTCTCGCTTGCCAGCGGATTTTTGACCGGCAAGTACAAGACGAAGGCGGATGCCGCAGGGAAGAATCGCGGGTCGCGCGTGGAGAAATACTTCGATGAGCGCGGGATGAAGATTCTGAAGGCGCTCGATGAGGTGGCGGCGGAGACCGGCGCGGCGCAGGCGACGATTTCGCTGGCGTGGTTGCTGGCGCAGCCGACGATTTTGGCTCCGATCGCTTCGGCGACGAGCGTCGAGCAGTTGAAGGCGCTGGTGGCTGCTCCGGAGCTGAAGTTGACGGAGGAGCAGTTGAACAGGCTGACGGAGGCGAGTGCGTCTCAGGGCTGAGCTGGATTCATCAAGGCGTTGAAGTCTTCATGAATGCGGTGAAGTCGGACCATTGCTCGACGCGGAAGGCACGGATGTCTCGGACGGATGCCGGGAACCATGGCAGTGCTTTCAAGGCTCCCATGGCCAGCATCAGGTTCACGAGGTTTTCGTTCTCTGTGAGGTAGACGCTTCCCTGAGCCCACGTAAATCCGAAGCTGCCCAGCACCTTGCCTATGTCGGCATAGGCTTGTGGAGCACCTTTGGGATGGTTCCTGCGAACACGATCTATCGAGAGCTCGAACGCAACTGCGAACAATCAGAGTTCCTTCGGATCTTCGAGCATTGCGGCGTAGTCGTAGTCTGTTTCTTCCATTGAAGGGTAGACACGAATTCGTATTAGTTCCGCACCTGTGGACGATCGTCCAGCGTAGCCGAGGACTTCATATTGCGGACCGTGTGGCCCGATGGTCTTCACCAGACCGACCGGGACTGACAGCGCTTGTTGGACGGCAGTTGCCATAGGTCCTCCGACGTGAGTCAGGTTGATTTTAGCGCCGCGCCGAACGGATTCCCAAGGGTTAATATCGCCGTCCCAGGCCGCCGAAGGGGAGACGGTAGACGACGCCGATGGTGAAGGCCTTGGCGTAGACGGAGCCGGATGGGGTGACGGGGCTATCGTAGTGCTGGAACTGGAAGTCGGCTTTGACGCCGAAGTGGTCGGTGACGAGAAGGTCGGCGCCGCCGCCTCCCGCGAGGACGACTGAAGCCGTCTGCTGGTAGAGGATGGTATCGTCCGGGTTCGGGTAGGGCGGGTTGAACCTGATCTCGCCGCTGCCCGCCATGAAGTCGCCATAGGGCTGGATGCGGCCAATGTGTTTCGAGAGCTTGATGCCTCCGAGGAAGTTTTTCTGGCTATCGACCCTGCCGTCGTGGATGGGGTAGGTTCCGCGCAGTTCAAGGGAGGGGAAGACGCCAAAGAAAGGCCTGAAGGTGGCGTCGATGCCCGCAGTGATTCCCAGATTTTTGCCAAGAGCGACGCCGGTGTAGGTGCCGGTGAGCCCTCCAAATGCCGAAAGCTGTAACCCTGCGGTGGCCGTGGCGGTTGCCTGTGCGTTTGCCATGCCGAGGCCTGCGAGCGCAAAAACTCCGAGCGCCAATCCAACCTTGAGTGCCTGTTCCATCCGTTGCATCGTGTCTCCGTTACTTCCGTTGGACGCACATAGTTTTCCATCGGCTACCTTGCCGTCGAACATAAGCGAAGGGCTAGCTGCGGACGACCGTGCGCAGGCTGAGCTCGCGCAGTTGCTGATCGCTGACGGGCGTGGGGGCGTCGACCATGAGGTCGATGGCCTTGGCGGTCTTGGGGAAGGCGATGACCTCGCGTAGGCTGGTGGCACCGGCGAGGATCATGACGATGCGATCGAGGCCGAGGGCGATGCCGCCGTGGGGCGGGGTGCCGTATTCGAGCGCGTCGAGGAAGAAGCCGAAGCGGGCTTTCTGTTCGGCTTCGTCCATGCCGAGGGAGCGAAAGATTTCGGCCTGCACGTCTTTGCGGTGGATACGGATGGAGCCGGAGCCGAGTTCGGTGCCGTTGAGGACGATATCGTAAGCGAGCGCGCGGACGGCGCCCTTGTCGTTGGTGAGGCGACCGGCCTTGATGTCTTCTTCGTGGGGCGAGGTGAAGGGGTGGTGGGCGGCTTGCCAGACCTTGGCGTCTTCGTCCCACTCGTACATGGGGAAGTCGGTGACCCAGCAGAATTTGTAATCGGCTGCGGTGTTGGTCTGATCGAAAAGCTTGTGTTTGTCGGCGTATTTTTTGGCGAGTTCGAGGCGGAGTGCGCCGACTTTTTTGTAGATCCACTGGGGGTCATGGTTCCACTTTTCGGGGGTGCCTAGCTTTGGGGTGATGACGATGACCAGGTCGCCTTCGGTGGGCTTCGTTTCGGCTTCGATGGTGGTGGCAAGCGGTGCGAAGGCCTCGTTGGTTTTGAGGCGGGCGACGTCGAGGAAGTCGAGGCCGCAGTCGCCGAAGAACTTGCGGATCTCGTCGACGAGGCCACGCTTCTGGGTGCCGCTCATGGTGCCGGCGGCGGGGATGACGAAGCCGAGGACGGCCAGGGTTTGCTCGATCTTGAGGATTTCGCGCAGCTCGGGCGTGAGGGTTGCGGTGAGGTCGACCATGGCGGGCAGGCGCATGTCGGGTTTGTCGATGCCGTAGTTGCGGATGGCTTCGTCGTAAGTCATGTTGACGAAGGGAGTTTCAAGGGTAATGCCGGCGGTCTTGAAGGCGGCGGTGAGGAAGCCCTCGACGGTCTTGAAGATGAGTTCCTGCTGGGGAAAGGTCATCTCGAGGTCGATCTGGGTGAACTCGGGCTGGCGGTCGGCGCGGAGGTCTTCGTCGCGGAAGCAGCGGGCGATCTGGAAGTATTTGTCGAAGCCCGAGACCATGAGAATTTGTTTGAAAATTTGCGGGGACTGGGGGAGCGCATAGAATTCGCCGCCGTGGACGCGGCTGGGGACGAGATAGTCGCGGGCGCCTTCGGGAGTGGACCGCGTCATGAAGGGGGTTTCGATTTCGAGGAAGCCTTCGTCGGAGAGGTAGTTGCGGATGGCGCGGGCTACGTTGTGACGGAGCTTGAAGTTCTTCTGCATCTCGACGCGGCGGAGGTCGAGGTAACGGTATTTGAGGCGCACCTCTTCGTTGGCGATGGCGTCTTCGGCGGGCGAGAAAGGAGGGGTCTTGGCGTCGTTGAGGAGCAGGAGTTCGGAGGCGACGACTTCGATCTCGCCGGTGGCCATGTTGGGGTTTTCGAGGCCCTCGGTGCGCCGGCGGACCTTGCCTTTGGCCGCGACGACATATTCCGGGCGTGCGGTTTCGCCCTTGGCGTGGGCTTCGGCGGAGAGTTCCTTGTCGAGCACGACCTGGGTGAGGCCGGTGCGGTCGCGGACGTCGAGAAAGATGAGGTTGCCGTGGTCGCGGCGGCGGTTGACCCAGCCCATCACGACGACGTCTTTACCTGCGTCTGAGGCGCGTAGTTCCCCGCACATCTGGGTTCGTTGCAGAGTTCCTAAAAAGTCGAGAGTCACAATGCTTCTATTGTACGAAGAAGTCTGGCCTTATCCCGAGTTGCGAGGACTTCGTGCCGATTTTGAAGGGCGGCGCGGTTAGCGCTGGGCGGTTGCAGGGAGCTGGCCGGCGATCCAACGATTCATACGAGCTTCGAGCAGGTCGAGGGGCAGGTTGCCGCCGTTGAGTATCTCGTCGTTGAAGGTGCGGATGTCGAAGTGCGGGCCCAGTTGTTGTTTGGCGTGCTCGCGGAGTTCGGTGATCTTAAGCTGGCCGAGCTTGTAGCTGCAGGCCTGGGCGGGCCAGGAGATGTAGCGGTCGGTTTCGGCCTGAATGGTCGGCTCGTCGACGGCGCTGGATTTGCGGAAGTAGTCGACGACCTGGTCGCGGGTCCAGCCCTGGTCGTGGATGCCGGTGTCGACGACAAGGCGCACGGCGCGGAAGAGTTCCGAGCGCAGGCGGCCGTAGTCGGAGCCGGGATCCTGGTAGAAGCCGACCTCTTTGCCGAGGCCTTCGGCGTAGAGCGCCCAGCCTTCGGCGTAAGCGGAGTTACCGCCGAATTTGCGGAAGTCGGGCAAGCCGGTGATGGTCTGGGCGACGGAGATCTGCATGTGATGGCCGGGGATGCCCTCGTGGTAGGCGACGGCTTCGTCGTTGATGAGCGAGCGCTTGGCGAAGTTGGAGACGGCGACCGACACGCGGCCGGGACGCTTGCCGTCGGGCGTGCCGTTTTGATAGTGCGTTGCGTTCGCGGCCTGGAACGAAGGGATCGGCTCGACGGTGACGGGCGCGGTGGGGATGACCGTAAAGAGTTCGGGAAGTTTCGGACGCATCTGCGCGATGTACTTTGCGAAGTCGTCGACGATTTGCTGAGCGGAGTGCGGGACGTATTTGGGGTTCGACTCGATGGCTTTGCGGAAGATGGGGAGGTCAGGATAGCCGTTAGCCTTGGCGAGCGTGGTTAGTTCGCCGTTGATGCGGTCGACTTCGCTGAGGCCGATCGAGTGAATCTGGGCGGGGGTGAGATTGGTGGTGGTGAGGCGCTGGATGTCGTTTTGATAGCGGCGCTTGCCGTCGGGGAGCGACTCGATGGCGAGCGAGGTGCGGCCGTAGGGGATGTAGTCCTTGGCCAGGAAGGCGGAGAACTGTTTGTAGGCAGGGAGGACGGTCTTCTGGACGACGTCGTTGATCTGGGTGGTGAGGCGCTGCTTGTCGGCGTCGGAGAAGGATGCGGGGAACTTCCTGAGCGGGAGGAGGAAGGGGTCTTCGGCGACGATACCGTCGCACTGCTCGGGAATCTTTTCGAGGAGAAACTTGACGGGCATCAGGTGGTCGCGGACGCCGGCGCGCAGGATGTCTTCGGTCTGGCTGAAGAGGACCGGAGTCTGGCGGAGGCGGGCGATGTAGTCCTCGTACTGTTTGACGGAGTCGAGCGGGACGGCGAGCGGAAGGTCGGCGAGATCGGCGTGCGGTCCGCCCATGACATTGATGGGCATCTCGTATTCTTTGAGGTCGTAGTCGGCGGCGTCCTGCTTGATGCCGCGGATGAAGAGGTCGTGCGAGAGGAGGTCCTGGTCGGAGAAACCGTCGGTGGAGATGGCGGTGATGCGCGCGAGGTAAGCCTGGGCGGCTTCGTGATGGGCGCGGATGGCGGCGAACGAGGCGTCATCGAGCTTGTCGTTGTAGCGGTAGTCGCCGATGGAGGTGGCGCTCAGGGGCGATGCTCGAAGGTCGGTCTGCCAGGACTCGTTGAAGATAGCGTTCTGGGCGGCTACGCGGGACGAGACAGAGGTCTGTGAGAATGCGGCGAGCGGCAGGAGCGCGAAGGTGGCGAGCAAGGAAAGGCGCATGGGGTTGAGGGTAGCAGAGGCTCGGGATAAAGAAAAAAGAGGCGCCCGGCAGCTCGCTGCGGACGCCTCTTTGGTGGTGGTTATTGATCGATGTTGAAGTGGGCGCGACGGTTCTCGTGCCAGCAGGCGTCGTCGTCGCTGGTGCAGAACGGTTTTTCCTTGCCGTAGCTGGTGACGCGGATGCGGCTGGCCGGGATGCCGTTTTGCACGAGAGCGTCTTTGACCGCCAGAGCGCGATCCTGACCGAGCGCAATGTTGTACTCGGCGGAGCCGCGGTCGTCGCAATGACCACCGATGAGGACCTTGATGTCGGTGTATCTCTTGAGGAAGGCCGCATCCTGCTCGATGGTGGAACTATCACCAGGCAGCAGGTTGTAGCGGTCGTAGTCGAAGTAGATGTCCTTGACCTGTTGCTCGAAGAGTTGCGCTTCGGTGAGGGACGGCTGGGCAGGAGGCGCGGCGGCGACGACGCGATTGACTGTGACTTCGGCGCTGGCATGGACGGTGCCGCCGGGGCCGGTTGCGGTGATGGTGAAGGTCGTCGAGTCGTTGGGCGAGACATTCTGCGTTCCGCTGGTGGGGACAGAGCCGATGCCGCTCATCGAGACGGTCGTCGCGTCGGTCGTCTTCCAGGTGAGTACGGTGGCCTGGCCGCGATCGATGACGTTCGGCGTGGCGGTGATCGAGGCTGTGGGCTGGACGGCGGGTGGCGGCGGAGGGGGTGGCGGCGGAGGAGCCGGGGTCTTTTTGTGGCAACCAGACAAAGCAAGCATTCCAGAAAGACCGGCGGTGATGGCCAGTTTTCGCAGCGTGATGAAGGACAACTTGAACCTCCCAGGGTGGGTTGGGTTGCGGAGGGGAATGGGTTCTTGCGGCCGCGGGTGTCGGCCGGAGGGGAGACCCGACTGGGTGCGGGATCGGTGGCCTGGACCGAAGAGTTGGGGATGGTTCGAGCCGGAGCGGTTCAGGGCCCGTCCTTCTGATGAGGCCGGTGCGGTGCTGAACGTCGAACTTCGACTGCAATCAGGGTACTGCAATCGCGGACAGACGCAAACTGCTACAGCCTGCGCGCAAGCGCGACCCGTGGGATTCCTTGCAGATCGTTGAGGAACTCGACCGCGTGCCAGTTGTTGAGGAGCTGCGCGATTGCGTCGCGCTGGCCGTGCCCGATCTCAAGGGCCAGGAGGCCGTTTGGCTCCAGGTGGGTGAGCGCTTGTGGGATGAGGCGCTGATAGAGAGCGAGGCCGTCGGGGCCGGCGAAGAGAGCTTGGGGCGGTTCATGGTCGCGGACCTGCGGATGGAGGCTAGGCGCGTCGGATTGCGGGATGTAGGGTGGGTTTGAGACGATGGCATCGAAGGTCGCGGCCGCGGGGAGAGCGGCCAGGAGGTCGGATTCGAGGATTTGGATGCGGTCTTTGAGATGGTTCAGGTGAACATTCTGAGAAGCGATTGCAAGGGCTTCGGGAGAGAGATCAACGGCTGTGATGCGTGCTTGCGGCAGATGGGCCGCGAGTGCGAGAGCGATGGCTCCGGAGCCGGTACCGATGTCGACGATGCGGGCGTCGGGCGGGACGCGAGAGAGGACGGCTTCGACGAGTAGCTCGGTTTCGGGGCGCGGGATGAGGACTGCGGGCGTGACGCGCAGCGGGAGGCCGTAGAACTCGACTTCCCCGAGGATGTACTGGATCGGTTCGAAGGTCAGACGGCGTTCGAGGAGGCGCTGATAGGCGGCTTGCTGCTCGCGGTCGAGCGTGCGCTCGGGGTGCGCGATGAGGGTGGCGCGGGGGATTTCGAGGAGATGCATGAGGAGGACGGCTGCGTCGGCGACGGCGGTTGGGCGCAGGTCGGGGTGCGCGGAGAGTTGGCTGGTGGCGCGGGTTAGGGCTTGCTGGCAGGTGATCATGGTTAGAACGCCCTACGCGGGCGGCGGGCGTTCGCACGCCTTTTTTTAGGCTTCGCGGTAACCTCCCGCTGGTCGGCACGATGTTCATCCCGACCAACGGGAGGACAACGCGAAGCAGGTATGAGTCACGAAGTGACCGCTCCGCGCGTAGTGGAAGGTCTTAGGCAGCGACTGGCTCACCCTTCATCTTCTCAGCGATGTCGTGTTCAATGAGCGCGTCGATGGTGGGCTGGATCTGGCCTTCCATCACCATGTTGAGGTTGTGATTGGTGTAGCCGATACGGTGGTCGGTGAGGCGGTTCTGCGGGAAGTTGTAGGTGCGGATCTTTTCCGAGCGGTCGCCGCTGCCGACCTGGTCTTTGCGGATCTTGGCTTCGGCCTGGTGACGGGCTTCTTCGGCGACTTCGTAGAGGCGGGAACGGAGGACACGCATCGCCTTTTCGCGATTCTTGATCTGCGATTTCTCGTCCTGACAACTGACGACGGTGTTGGTGGGAAGGTGCGTAATACGGATGGCGGAGTAGGTGGTATTGACCGACTGGCCGCCGGGTCCGGAGGAGCAGAAGGTATCGATGCGGAGGTCTTTTTGTTCGATTTTGACGTCGACTTCTTCGGCCTCGGGGAGGACGGCGACGGTGATGGCGGAGGTGTGGACGCGGCCCTGGGTTTCGGTAGCGGGGACGCGCTGGACGCGGTGGACGCCGGATTCATACTTCATCTGCGAGTAGACCTTGTCGCCTTCGAAGATGGCGGTGACTTCCTTGAGACCGTTGCCGATGCCGGAGTAGGTTTCGGAGAGGACCTGGACCTTCCAGCGGTGCTGCTCGGCAAGGCGAAGGTAGACGCGGAACATCTCGGCGACGAAGAGCGCGGCCTCGTCGCCGCCGGTGCCGGCGCGGAGTTCGATGACGATATTTTTTTCGTCGTTGGGGTCGGTGGGGAGGAGCATGATCTTCAAGGCGTCGGCGATGGGCTCAAGCTGCGGTTCGAGCGAGGCGAGTTCTTCCTCGGCCATGGCCTTGAGGTCGGCGTCGGGTTCGACCAGCATGGCTTTGGCCTCGGCGATGCCGTCGGCGATTTTGCGGTACTGGCGATACTTTTCGACGATGGGTTCCATGACGCGGTGCTCTTTGGCGATGGCCTGGAACTTTTTCTGGTCGTTGACGAGGTCGGGGTCGGACATATCGCGCGAGAGCGAGTCGTAACGGGCTTCCATTTGGGCGAGGCGATCGAACATATAGATCCTTTAGACGAAGTCTTTGGTCGGTGTCTTGTGGTGTTGCTTCTTCGGGAAGGTCAGCGTGGGCGTAGCTAGGCAAAGTCGTGACGGGAGGGCGTCACGCGGGGAGAGGTCACCGGGATTGCGAAGGTCTGGGCCATGGCTGCTGATTTGATGTTACTCCGGTCGCATTGGGTGCGGAAGGCATCCTTTGTGGGAGGAATCTAGAAGTCATCGCGATTGACGTTGCCTTTACCGGTGATGGCATATCGCAAACAGCGGAACGCATAGTAGAAAGCGCCGATTCCCAGACCGGTTCGCACGATGTAGAAGTAGCTCCAGAAGGGACTCGTGTAGACGAAATAGACGCATACCGCCCCGAACAGGAGGAGCGGGATGGCGCATAGGGCCTGAACCCAGCGTGCAAAAGAATCATCAGGACCATTGAGCTCCATTTCCGGATAGTAGCGTCTCATGTACGTTCCACCCAAGGGGATTGTGATGGCGAGTTTTGCACGGTTGGCGGCGCTGGCGGAGGAGATGGCGGGGACGGCGAGCCGGCTGAAGAAGCGGGCGGCCATCGCGGCGGCGATTGGGGCGGTGCAGGCGGAGGGTGCGGGGGATGTCGGGCTGTTTTGCCTGTATCTTGCGGGGCTCCCGTTTGCGGAAGCTGATCCGCGCAAGCTGAATGCGGGTGGGGCTCTGCTGACGAAGGCGGTGCTTGCGGTGAGTGGGGGGACGCAGGCCGAGTTGAGCGTGGCGTACCGGCGGTACGGCGATATGGGGTCGGCGGCGGGGGATTTGTTTGCCGAGAAGGGACATGTCGGGACGGAAGCGTTGACACTGGACGCGGTGAGCGAGGCGTTTGCGGGGATGGCAGCGGCGAGGACGACGGCGATTCGGGCAGCGCTGGTGGAGGGATTGCTGCGGGCGGCTAGTCCGTTGGAGGCGAAGTACCTGTTGAAGCTGATGCTGGGCGATATGCGGATTGGGGTCAAGCAGAGTCTGGTCGAAGAGGCGATCGGCGTCGCGTCTGGGGCGGATGTGGTGGAGGTGCGGCATGCGGTGATGCTCGAGGCGGATTTGGGGGATGCTGCGGTCCGGGCGTTCGCAGGGACGCTGGGTGAGGCAAGGATGCGGCTGTTTCATCCGCTGGGGTTCATGCTGGCGAGTCCGGTGGAGACGCCGGAGGAGGCGGTTTTGCGCTTCACCGGTAAGAAGACGAAAACAGAAGACGCGGAGGTTGCACCGAGGGGCACGGAGGCGTTTCTCGAGGACAAGTATGACGGGATGAGGGCCCAGGTGCATTGCGGGGCGGGGGATGCGGTTGGGAGGGTGGCGATTTACTCACGGAATCGCGAGGACATTACGGAGAGCTTTCCTGAGCTGGTAGAGGCGTTTGCGGGGGTGATCACAGGGGATGGCTCCGGGTTGATTTTTGATGGGGAGATTCTGGGTTGGGACTTTGGTACGGGGCAGGCGTTGCCGTTTGCGGTGCTGGGGCAGAGGATCGGGCGCAAGAAAGTGGGGAATGAGGTGCGGCTGTCGGTGCCGGTGGTGTTTATGGCGTTCGACCTGATGTTTGCGGGTGGGGAGTTATTGCTTGCATTGCCACTGCGGGAGCGGCGGAATCGGCTGGAGGCAGAGGTGGAGCGGCTTGTGGGTGTGACGGTTTCGCCGCTGGTGTTGCGGGAGAAGAGAGTGCAGGCTTCGATGTTCGAGGAAGTTGTCGAAGCGGAGCCGGGGGTTGCGCGGCTGATGATTTCGCCGTCACGGCTGGTCGAGACGGCGGAGGAGATCGACCGGGCGTACGCAGATGCAAGGGCGCGGGCGAACGAGGGGGTGATGTTGAAGGCAGCGGAGTCGCCGTATCTGCCGGGTCGGCGGGGTATCTACTGGGTGAAGCTGAAGCGCGAGCTGGCGACGCTGGACGTAGTGGTTACCGGGGCAGAGTGGGGGAATGGGCGCAAGTCGCAGTTTTTGAGCGACTACACCTTTGCGGTGCGGGATGCGGACGGCGAGCTGAAGAATGTTGGGAAGGCGTACTCGGGGGTGACGGATGCGGAGATCGCAGAGCTGACCGAGTTTCTGAAGGCGCACACACTCGAAGATAACGGGCATTTCCGGACGGTCGAGCCGCTGGTGATTTTAGAGGTGGCGTTCAACAACGTGATGCGGAGCGATCGGCATGCCAGTGGATTTGCGCTCAGGTTCCCGCGCATTCTGCGGATCAGGACGGACAAGCCGTTGGGGGAGATCGATACCGTGGCGCGGGTGGAGGAGGTGTATCAGTCGCAGGTGGACAAGCCCACTGAGGCAACGGAGTGAACGGTATCAAGCGCTTGAAAATGTAATCAAAAATGATTACATTGAACGTGTGACGAGCAAGGAACTGAAGCGAATCCTGGAGAAGGAAGGCGCGACGTTCACGCCGGGTAAAGGATCGCATCTTCATGTCGAGTTGGATGGAAGGTTCTCTGTGCTGCCGATGCATGGCAAAGACCTTGGCAATCTCGCACGAGCCATCAAAAAACAGCTCGGTCTCAAGTGATAAGGAGGGTTCATGTTGTATCCCGTCAAGCTGAAGCGGCAGTCTGTTGGAAACTACGCGGTCGGCTTCCCGGATATTCCGGAGGCGCTGACTTTGGGAGACACGGAAGAAGAGGCTTTAGTGCAAGCGGTCGATGCTCTCGAAACCGCGCTTGATTTTTACTTTGAGCACGACCGTATGGTGCCGCTGCCATCCCTTCCAAAGCGCGGGCACCGTCTGGTTGAACTTCCTGCGGGAGTCTCTGCGAAGGTGCTGCTCTTTAACGAACTGCTCGCACAGCAGGTACGACCGGCCGAGCTTGCGAGGCGGCTCTCGATTCCGCGCCAGCAGGTGACGCGTTTGCTGGACCCGCGGCATCCGACGAAGATTGATAGCATCGCTGCGGCGTTGAGAGCTCTTGGAAAGACGTTGGAGCTGAGTGCCGTGTAAGGCCCTCGCTTGCGAGGGAGTTTGGGTTCCTGTAAGGTGAAAGGCGATGAAGAGCTTCTACAGCCCGTCGTTTAGTTTCCGCTACTGGCGCTTTACGCGCTCCATGGCGGCATCGGCGTTGTAGATTCCTCAGACTGCGAATCGCGCAGGGTACGACGAGAGAGATCGAACAAGACGAGATGAGCCGCTATCCCAGACCGGGAGGCGGCTTTTGTGTTTCAGGGAGAGTTTCGATGGTGACGATGGTGAGTCCGGCGGTTGAGATGAAGGGGCGGTTTGGTGCCTATGGCGGCCGGTATGTGCCGGAGACGCTGATGGCGGCGCTCGAAGAGCTGGAAGAGGCATACGCGGTGGCGGATGCCGACCCGGCGTTTCATGCGGAGCTGGATGGGCTGCTGCACCACTACTGCGGACGGCCGACGCCTCTCTATTTTGCGAAGCGGCTGAGCGAGCAGTTGGGCGGGGCTCGGATTTATTTGAAGCGCGAAGACCTGCTGCATACCGGCGCGCACAAGATCAACAACGCGCTGGGGCAGGGCTTGCTGGCGAAACGGATGGGCAAGCAGCGGATTATCGCCGAGACCGGCGCGGGGCAGCATGGCGTGGCGACAGCGACGGTGTGTGCGCTGCTGGGCCTCGACTGCGTGATTTACATGGGCGAAGAGGACATGCGGCGACAGGAATTGAACGTCTACCGGATGCGCCTGCTGGGGGCTGAGGTGCGCGGAGTTGGGGCTGGGTCGGCGACGCTGAAGGATGCGATCAACGAGGCGATGCGGGACTGGGTGACGAATGTTCGGACGACGTATTACATCCTGGGGTCGGCTCTGGGAGCGCATCCGTATCCGACGATGGTGAGGAACTTTCACCGGGTGATCTCGATTGAGGCACGGCAGCAGTTTCTGGAGGAAGTCGGGCGTCTGCCGGATGTGGTGGTGGCGTGCGTGGGTGGCGGATCGAATGCGATTGGGGCGTTTTATGAGTTCCTCGGCGACAAGGATGTGCGGTTGATCGGCGTGGAGGCGGGTGGTCGTGGGAGTGCGCTGGGCGAGCATGCTGCGCGGTTTCAGAAAGTCGGCGGTGGGTTGCCGGGAGTGCTGCAGGGGACGTACTCGTATGTTCTGCAGAACGATGCGGGGCAGGTCAGTTCGACGCATTCGGTGAGCGCCGGGCTGGACTATGCGAGTGTCGGGCCGGAGCATGCGATGCTGCATGATTCGGGGCGGGCGACGTATGTTTCGTGCTCCGATGACGCCGCGTTGAAGGCTACGGTGGCATTGAGCCGGACGGAGGGAATTGTGCCGGCGTTGGAGTCCGCGCATGCGGTGGCGGAGGCGATGCGGATGGCTCCGGGGATGTCACGCGACGAGATTGTGATGGTGAATTTGTCGGGTCGGGGGGATAAGGATATGGGGATTTTGTCGAGGGAGCTGGATTTGGGTGGGGCTCCTCTCGTGAAGGCTTAGAGACTTAAGACTTACCGCGGGTTTCACGGATGGACGCGGATTAAGAACAGGCAACGGCAAAGGATTCTTGAGAACAGGCAACGGCAAGTGATGGTTTGAACAGACAACGGCTTGTCTCGGGAGTTGGGAGTCTGGAGTTTTAGAGTGATGAGTCAGGCAAGGGCTTTGGGAGATTATGGCGATTGAGTTTGGCAAGAAGCCTGGGTTGGTGGTGTATCTGACGGCTGGTGATCCGGACCTGGCGACGACGCGCGACATTGCGCTGGCGGCGATCGATAACGGGGCCGATGTGATTGAGCTGGGAGTGCCGTTCAGCGATCCCTTGGCAGATGGGCCTGTGATTCAGCGGGCGAGTGAGCGGGCTGTCGCCAGGGGGACTCGGCTGAGTAATGTGCTTGGGATTGCGAAGGAGTTGCGGGCGGCTCGGCCGGCGTGCGGGATTGTGTTGTTTAGCTATCTGAACCCCGTGGTGCGGATGGGAATGAAAGCATTCTGCGCAGCCGCGAAGGAGGCCGGCGCGGATGGCGTTTTGCTGACGGACATGATTGTGGAAGAGGCTGGGGAGTATCTGGCGGAGATGCGGGCAAATTCGCTGGCGCCGGTGTTTCTGGCTGCTCCGACGAGCCCGGACAAGCGGTTGAAGGCCATTGGAGAAGCTTCGCTTGCGACGGGAACGGCGGGGTTCGTCTATGCGATCTCGCGGGTAGGGATTACAGGGACGCGGGAGACGGTGGCGAGCGATGCTCCGGGACTGGTGGAGCGGTTGCGGCAGTTCACGACGCTGCCGATTGCGGTTGGGTTCGGGATTTCGAATGCCGTGCATGTGAAGGCTGTGGGAGAGTTTGCGGATGCGGCTATCGTAGGGAGTGCGCTGGTGGCGTTGATCGAAAAGACTCCGGCAGGTGAAGAGGCGAAGGCCGTTGGCGAGTTTGTGAGAGGGTTGTTGGGGTAAGGTTTTCCTAGCCTGAACGAGGAGCGGTGACGATGGAGATTGAAGACTGGCGGAAGAAGATCGATGAGCTGGATGAGGAGATCGTCGGGCTGATCAGCAAGCGGGCCGAGGCGGCGAAGGCGATTGGCCTGGCGAAGAAGGATAAGGCGTTGCCAGTGTATGAGCCGAAGCGCGAGCAGGATGTCTTTACGCATGTAAAGGCGATCAATCCTGGCCCGCTGAATGATGCGGAGCTGCTGCATGTGTATGAGCGCTTGATGGATGTGATGCGGACGTTGCAGCGCCGAGATAGCTAAGAAGACAGAAAGACGAGAGAGACGATGATCGTTGCGATGCAGGACCATGCGAAGGAAGAAGACATTCAGCTCGTGATTGAGCGGATGGTCGAGTTGGGGTTCAACGTACACCGGACGACCGGGGCAAACCAGACGATTCTCGCGGGCGTTGGATCGCCGGGGCACTTTGAGGTGACGGAGTTTGGCGTGTTGCCGGGGGTGCATGAGGCGTATCGCATCTCGTCGCCGTACAAGCTGGCGGGGCGGAGCTTCCGGCCTGAAGGGACGACGATCAAGTACGCGAATGGCGTTGTAATCGGCGGCAACCAGGTGATCCTGATGGCGGGGCCGTGCTCGGTGGAGAGCCGGGAGCAGATTCTGCTGAGCGCGCAACAGGTGAAGGCAGCGGGGGCTCAGTTTCTGCGGGGCGGGGCATTCAAGCCGCGGAGCTCGCCGTACAGCTTTCAAGGGATGGGGCTCGAGGGGTTGAAGCTGCTGCGCGAAGTAGCGGATGAGACCGGGCTGCTGGTGATCACGGAGGTCATGGAGATCTCGCAGATCGAGCTGATGCTGCCGTATATCGATACGTTCCAGGTGGGCGCGCGGAACATGCAGAACTTCAACCTGCTGCGCGAGTTGGGGCATGTGCGGAAGCCGGTGCTGATGAAGCGCGGGATTGCGGCTACGATTGAGGAAGTGCTACTGAGCGCCGAGTACATCTTGAGCGGCGGCAACTACGACCTGATGCTGTGCGAGCGCGGGATTCGGACGTTCGAGACCTATACGCGCAACACGATGGATATCTCCGCGATTCCCGTGTTGAAGAAGCTGACGCATCTGCCGGTGTTCGGCGATCCATCGCATGGCGTGGGCAAGCGGGATCTGGTACCACCGATGGCGCTGGCGAGTGTCGCGGCAGGTGCGGATGGGCTACTGATGGAGATGCATCCGAACCCGGATAAGGCGATGTCGGATGGCGCGCAGAGTTTGTTTCCGGAGCAGTTGGAGAAGCTGATGGTGCAGCTCAGGATGCTGGCTCCGGTAGTGGGGCGGACGATTGCTTAGGGGTTCAATCTGTCGGGAATCAGCTCGAGTTCTTCGACATCGGCGAGGTCGCGAAGACGACCGATCTGAAGCTTGTTCTGGATGAGGTCGGATTTTGAGATGAAGGGGATTTGCAAGCCGCCGAATTCGGTTTCGACGCGATTGCGCCAGACTTGATCGAAGGGCATTTCACCGATGGATGCCAGGATGTCAACGTGATTGTCATTGGGGCCGAAACGGAAGTTTGCTGTGTCGCTTCGCAGGTCTCCTGGTTCAAGCCCGTCAAGCGGCGCGAGCGTTATCCTCAGTAGGGCGAATGAAGAGGTCGAGGTCGTGGGTCGAGCGCACGTAGCCGTATGCGTTCACGGCGACGCCGCCTACGACGGCGCACTCAACGTTTCGTTCGAGGAATGCGGCTAGGAGTGAAATCTGGGCTTCCGTCATTGGTCTTGATTCCCCGCATAGCGTTCATTCGTTGGGTGAGGGCGGCGGAGGCGGCGAGTCGCTCGGGGATGGATTTGGTGCTCCAGTAGAGGCGTTGCTCGGCGCGGGCTTGCTCGTGGGTGAGCTTGCGGATAAGGCTCGGTTCGTCGGGCATGCGCGGGCGCTCCTGTAGCCATGATGACAGATCGAAGTAGTACAACAAAAGGATGATGGAACGGGTTGTCATCGTTGGGACGGGGTTGATTGGGGCGTCGGTGGGGCTGGCGCTGCGGGCGGCGGGGTTTGCGGGGGTGATCGTCGGAGTGGATACCGATCCGGCTGAGGCGGCCCAGGCGAAGCATCTTGGGGCGATCGACCGGGCGGTGACGGCGGGGCACCGGGCTTTAAAGACGTATCAGAAAGCAGATGTGATTGTGCTGGCGATTCCTGTGATGGGCATTCTGCAATGGATCGACGAGTTTGCGGCGCTGCTGGGGCCGAAGACCCTGGTGACCGATACCGGGAGCACCAAGCTGGCGATCTGCGAGCTGGGTCGGGCGCGTTTTGTGGGGGTGGGAGGCGCGACGTTTCTGCCGGGACATCCGATGGCGGGCAAGGAATCAGGCGGGGCTGCGCTCGGCGAGTCTGGTCTGTTCCAAGGGGCGATGTGGCTGTTTACACCGTTGGATGAGGTGGCGACCGAGGCCGAGCAGGAGTGGCGCGCGTGGGTGCAGGCGATGGGCGCGCGCACGATGGATATGGACGCGGGCCGGCATGACCAGGTGTGTGCGTGGGTGAGTCATCTGCCGCAGATGGTGGCGACGGCGATGGCCGCGATGTTTGAGGACGAGTTCGTGGCGCAGCCGGGGCTGGAGGCGGAGTTCCATGCAATTGGCGGGCGGGCGCTGCGTGAGATGACGCGGCTGGGGGCAAGTCCGTGGAGTATGTGGCGGGATGTGGCGCAGACGAACACCTATGCGATCAAGGCGACGCTGTTTGCGTTGGAGCAAAGGCTCGCGCATGTGCGGGAGAACCTGAAGACTCCAGAGTTGCGGGAAGATTTCTTGAAGGCGAATCGATTTCGGGAGACCAAGACGAAAGAGGCGTAACACGGACCAAAGCGGATAACGGCGGGACTAGGGTGATTGCGATGAACGATGAGCGTTTTTCAGGTCTCTATCAAGAATTGACTGCTCGGATTATTGGAGTGTTTTATTCCGTTGCGAATGAGTTGGGCATTGGATTCGTCGAGTCGGTCTATCGAAGGTCAATGCTTGTTGCTCTTCGTGAATCTGGGCTTCGAGCCGTGGAAGAAGTTCCTATCCTTGTTTGGTTTCATGGGGTGCCGGTTGGGACGTTTCGTGCAGACATCGTCGTCGAGGAGCTTGTCATTCTCGAAGTCAAGGTTTCCGACGAGATCTCAAAGGCATTCGAGGCGCAGCTTCTGAACTATCTTCGATCCTCACAAATGGAGGTTGGACTCGTTCTCGCATTTGGCGAGCGCGCCAAATTCCGACGTGCAACACTGACAAATGTCGTGAAGGGAAAGCGGCGCTCCCAAGACCTCAAGACCGATAAGTGATAGTCCCGCCTTTATCCGCCCTAATCCGTGTTGCGCCTCTTTGTTTGCCTTAGTGGGCGGCCAGCTCTTCCGGTGCGGGCTTCTCGGCTTTCGCCGGGAGGCGCATCAGGAACGGCAGCGGCGTGAGGGCGAGGATGGTGAAGGAAAGGACCGCGAAAGCATTTTTGTAGGCGAGCATCGACGCCTGGCGAAGCATCTCCTGGTAGGCGTAGCCGATGGACATCTGCATGGATTGCGCGGCGGAGTACCCTTGCTGGCGCAGCATGGCGGCGATCGCAGCGAGGTACTGGATGTAACCGACTGAGCCGGGGCCGGTGTTTGAGGCAAGCTGTTGCTGATGGGTCTGCGCGGTGCGGGCGAGGAACGTTGTAAGCAACGCGGTGCCTGACGAGCCGCCGAGATTGCGGGCAAAGTTGGAGAGGCTGGAGATCTGGTTGGACTTCGACCGCGGGACGCCGACGTAGTTGAGGGTCGAGATGGGGATGAAGACGAGCGGCAAGCCGATGACCTGGAGAGCGCGCCAAAGGGTGACGGTGCCAAAGCTTGTATCGAGCGACAGGCGTGTGAGGTTGTAGAGGCCGGCGGCGACCGCTACGTAGCCGACCACGACGAGCAGGCGCGGGTCGACCTTGCCGAGCAGGCGTGCGGAGACGGCCATCATGATCATCATGACGAAGCCTGCGGGGGAGAGCACCATGCCGGCTCGTTCGGCGGTATAGCCAAGCAGGGTCTGGAGGTATTGCGGGATAAGGACGGTCGAGCCAAAGAGCACCATGCCGAGGATGAACTGGAGGAAGACGGCGGTGCCGAAGTTGCGGTTTTTGAGGAGCTTGAGGTCGACGATTGGGTCGGGGTGACGCCACTCCCAGATGATGAAGGTGAGGAGCAGCACGGCGGCCATGCAGGCGAAGGTGGTGATGAGGGGCGAGCCGAACCAGTCTTTTTCCTGGCCCTTATCGAGGAAGAACTCGAGGCAGCCGACGCCGGAGGCGACGAGCGCGAGGCCGACGAAATCGATGGGCAGCTTGATCTTCATCTTTTCTTTCATCTGCGGCGGATCCTCGACCATGCGGTTCGAAAGATAGAGCGAGATGAGGCCGATGGGAAGGTTGATGAAGAAGATCCAGTGCCAGTTGTAGTTATCGGTGATCCATCCGCCGAGGGTGGGACCGATGGCGGGTGCGACGACGACGGCCATGCCGTAAAGCGCGAAGGCCTTCCCGCGGT
Organism: uncultured Granulicella sp.; assembly: GCA_963693075.2. Lineage (GTDB taxonomy): Bacteria > Acidobacteriota > Terriglobia > Terriglobales > Acidobacteriaceae > Edaphobacter. Next base: position 692,712 of record CAXMMP010000002.1, read on the forward strand.
CTGCGACGGAGAAAGTGTCAGCGAGGATGGCTTGTTCGGATGGCGCGAGGCCTCCTCCGCCGAGACCCTGCAGAATGCGGGCGAGGATGAGCATGTTCAGCGATGGAGCGAGGCCGCAAAGCAGCGAGCACACGGTGAAGATGCATACGCAGGACATATAGAAGCGCTTGCGGCCGATGCGGTTGGAGATCCAGCCGGAGATGGGCAGGATGACGGCAGAGCTGACGAGATAGCTGGTGAGGACCCACGTCGCCTCTTCTTGCGAGGCACCGAGCGAGCCTGCGATGTGCGGCAGTGCGACGTTGGCGATGGAGGTATCAAGCACCTCCATGAAGGTTGCGAGGGTGACGGTGAGAGCGATGGCCCAGGGATTATGGGTGGGATGCCACTCGGCTTCGTGGATTGCGGTGTCGCTCATTATCAGGTAGCTGATAGGATATCAGGAAGCTGATATGGATTCACTTTCTTCAAGGGACCTAAAACGCGACGAAGAGCTGCGTCGCACGAAGACGTTGATGCGGCGCATGGTGACTGGCTTTAAATCGCATCTGGATGAAGCGCTGCGTTCGAAAAATGTGACGACTTCGCAGCTGCGATTCTTGAACGAGGTGCGGCAGAACCCGGGAAGTTCCGGGGCGCAGATGGCTCGCGCATGTTTCGTGACGCCGCAGAGCGCGCAGGCGTTGATGGTGAAGGCGGTCGAACGTGGGTGGGTGGTGCGGGGGACGGACGCGGCGAATCATCGGCTGGTAACGGCGCGGCTGACTCCAGCGGGAGAGCGTCTGCTGGCGTACGCGGAGGTTGTCTTGCGAAGGCTCGAGGCGGAGGTCTGGGCGGGGGTATCGCTGAAAGATCTGAAGGAGATGAACCGGGTGATGGAGTGTGGGTTGGAGAACCTGGAGACAAAGGCGCCCTGATCGCGGGCGGCGACCACTTCGTGGGGTGTTGGACGCTTCGCGTTTTCCTGCTGAGGATCGCTACAATTGCTGTGTCGATGGGTTTAGTTGGGTTGGTAGGTGATTGATGAAGCTGCGTCCGGTGTTGCTGGTCCTTCTGCTGCTCTCAGGGTTTTACTATGTGACGACGCACGGGTTTGCGTCCGGGCACGCTCCTCTCGAGGAGAACGAGCACACGCACTTCGCGGTGTACAACGGGCCGCTTGGGAACTTCCAGGTGAAGGAAGCAGCGGCGGCTCCGGCGTTCGACGCCGAGGAGCAGCAGAATATCGGCGTGTACCGCAAGGCTTTGCCGAGCGTGGTGAATATTACCTCGACTGCGGTCGCGTATAACTTTTTCAATCAGCCGGTGCCGCAGCAGGGGCAGGGTTCGGGGTTCATCCTGACGAAGGAAGGGCTGATCCTGACGAACAATCATGTCATCGATAACGCACAGCGGATCGAAGTGACGCTGGCGAACAAGCATAAGTACAAGGCGACGCTGACGGGGGTCGACAAGCAGCATGACCTGGCGTTGATTAGCATTCAGGCTCCGGACCTGGTGCCGGCGACGTTATCGGATAGCAACGGGTTGATGGTGGGACAGCGGGTGTATGCGATTGGCAATCCGTTTGGGTTGAGCGGGACGATGACGCGCGGGATCATCTCGGCGATTCGCTCGATCGGGGTGCAGAGCGGGAGCCCGATTGAAGATGCGATTCAGACGGACGCGGCGGTCAATCCGGGGAATTCGGGTGGCCCGCTCTTGAACTCGAAGGGTGAAGTGATCGGCATTACGACGCTGATTGCGTCGAATGGGTCGGACCAAAGTGCAGGCATTGGGTTTGCGATCCCGATCAATACGGCGAAGGCGGTGCTGGACGACTTCGCGCGATATGGCCGGGTGCGGCGGCCGTCGCTGGACATCGTAACGTTCCCGATTGGGCCGGATGTGGCGGAGCAGATTGGTTTGCCGGCGGACTTTGGCGTGCTGATCCAGCGCGTGCTGCCGGGTGGCGCGGCGGAAAAGGCCGGACTGCGCGGCGGGACGGAGCGGCTCTACCAGGGCAATGAGCCGGTGATGCTGGGTGGGGATTTGATCGTCGGAATCGACGGGCAAGAGATTCAGACAGTGCAGGATCTGAGCGCGGCGCTGAACGGCCATAAGGCCGGCGATACGGTCAGCGTGACGGTCTTTCGCGCGCAACGAAGGATGAACGTCAAGGTAGTGTTGAGCGACATGAAAGATGCTTCGGGACAGGGTCGCTCGACGTAAGCTGGTGAGACGTTGAAAGAGGGTTGCGATGAGTGTTCCGGATTTTGAGCGGGCAGAGTACGTGGAGCCAGTGGTCGTCGATGGAAACACGGGCTACGTGGTGGGGTCGTCGCGGGCGAGCAGCGCGATGCTGCCGCTGGCAATTCTGTATGGGTGTGTGGCCGCGGTGGTCGGGGCTTTTGGGTACGCGGTGATTGGCCTCTCGGGGTTCATGGTGAGCATCGTCACGATTGCGATTGGGTGGCTGGTGGCGCGGGCCATGATGACGGCGACCAAGGGGATTGGCGGGCGGCCGTTTCAAATTGCGGCGGTCGCGCTGACGTACCTGGCGACGTCTTGTGGGGAGTTGCTAGACGACGTTTGGCACGTGTTACATTCCGGCGGATCGCTCGCTCATTTTGCGACTCCGGCGTTGATACCCACACTTCTTTTCGCCCCCTTTCTCGACCTTATTAACAATCTGGGTTGGGGTCTGATTGGGCTGCTGATTTTGTTTTACGGCTTACGGACGGCCTGGCAGCTGGCTGCGGGGTCGCCGGGGTTCGGGCAGGCGGGCGGCCCGCGCGTGGGGATGATGGGGCTGCGATAAGTGGTTTTGGTCGCCCCAAGCGTCTAAGCTAGAGAGTGATGAATCCTGTCGTAGCAAGCGAAGTCGCGCCGGTTGAGCCATCAGCGCCGGAGGCGGTCTACAACTGTCCGCAGTGCAGCCAATATCTGCCGCCGGGGACGCTGGCGTGCCCGGAGTGCCAGGCGATCATCTATCCCGGGCATCTGCGGGCGATTGCGATTCGGGCATCGACGGAGGAGAACGAGCAGCACTGGGTAGCAGCGCGGGAGATCTGGCGCGAGGCCCTGGCGTGGCTCCCTCCGGATACGAAGCAGGCAGAAGGCGTCAGGGCCAAGATGGCCGCACTCGATGCCAAGGTCGCGGCGCAGGACGACTTCAAGGCCAAGTGGACGAAGCGCCTGGGGCCTTTGGCTCCGGTGGTGTTTTTCCTCGCGAAGGCGAAGAGCTTCCTGTTCCTGCTCTTCAAGGCGAAGGCTTTGTTCAGCCTTCTCGCATTCTTTGGCATCTACTGGGTGCTGTTCGGGTGGAAGTTCGGGCTGGGCTTTACGCTGTCGATCGTCACGCACGAGATGGGCCACTATGTGGCTGCCCGACGCCGCGGGCTTAAGGTCGATCTGCCGGTATTCTTGCCGGGCCTCGGCGCGTATGTGCGCTGGTACTCCATGGGAATCTCGCTCGACGCGCTGGCTGGAATCGCCTTGGCGGGACCATTTTTCGGGCTCGTCTTCGCGCTGGTTTGCGGTGGGATTGCGCTGCAGACCGGCAGCCCGCTCTTCGCGGCCCTGGCGCATGTTTCGGCGTGGCTGAATGTTCTCAACCTGATCCCGGTGTTCGGACTTGACGGCGCGCAGGCGACCTATGCGCTCGACCGCACGCAACGCTGGCTGGTGCTGGCGACAGCGCTGATCTTCTTCGGGCTGCTGCATGAACTGATGTTCCTGCTGGTGGCAATTGGGATGGGCTGGCGGTTGTGGGCGGGCGGATTCGCGGAGAAACCGGCGACGAAGGCGATGGTGCAGTTTGTGCTGCTGCTGTTCTCGCTTGGGCTGCTGATGTTGAAGTTTCCCGCTCCGACAGGATTCTAGAAACAAGTGCGCCCTTATCGCGGAGGGCGGCCACTTCGTGGGTTTCTGGACGCTTCGCGTGCTCTAGTGTTTTGGTAAGAAGCGGCGGCCTTGGGTGTGATAACGACCGCCCAGGACGCGGGCGATGGCTTGCGGGTAGGCCTTATGTTCTTCGCTCAGGATGCGTGCGGAGAGCGTGTCTGGCGTGTCGTGGTCCAGCACTTCGACGGTCCGTTGCAGGATGATGACGCCGTGGTCCAGATGCTCGTCGACGAAGTGGACGGTACATCCGGCGACTTTGGCTCCGAACTCGAGCGCCTGCGTTTGCGCTTCGAGACCGGGGAACGCAGGCAGCAGGCTGGGGTGGACGTTGAGGATACGGTTGGGGAATGCCTCGACAAACGGCGGCGAGATGAGGCGCATATAGCCGGCCAGGCAGACTAAATCGACCTTCGCTTCGTTCAGCCGTGTGATGAACTCTTCGTCCCGTTCGAGCGGCGTGCGGCCTGCGATGGGGATGTTGTGGGCCGCGAGGCCGAGGTCGCGCGCGGCCTGAAGGCCGGGGGCGTCGGCTTTATTGGAGAGCACGATGGCGATCTCGGCGTCTGGGATGCGGCCGTCCTCGATGGCGCGATGAATGGCGAGAAAGTTGGAGCCGCGACCGGAGAGCAGGATGCCGAGACGTTTCACTCTCCAAGGATATAAGCAGCGCGAGCGCGTTAGAATCGGGGCGTCCCTTTTCCCTTGATGTTTCACCTTGAGGTCGCTGCCATGGTGTCGCTTGTCGAGCTTTCGAAGTACTCCGGAGTGGCTACGTTTGTGGTCGGTTTGCCGGCGACGGTCGGCACGTTTTTCCAGGTGTTGAAGACGCGGCGGGAAGCCAGGGAGGTTCGTCAAGGATTGGTTTACAGCGCGAACTGCCTGGAGTTCCTGAAGGTGGACGGCACGTTCGTGAACCTGGTGCCGCTGGAGACACTGCATAGCCTGCCGAAGCCGGGGGATATCGTGCTGCTGCCGGGTTCGGGCGAGGCGGCGGGTGCCGAGTATGGGGCATACCGCGTGATCCGCATCGAGCATATCTACGCGCAGGTGCCGCAGGAACGGCGGAAGGATCTGCTGCCGGGGCAGGCTCGGCTGGCAAAGGCGGTGGCGCACGTGGAGTTGCTGACGGCGCAGGTGCCGGCGGGCGAGGCAAATTGAGAGGCACCGGTGGGACGAAGAGTCAATCGGCGGCTCGGCGAGGAATGAAGAGGAGCGTCCCCATAGCTGAAGCAAACGTTGAGACCCAAAAATGAGACTAAGCGGCGGATTCGGCCATCATGGTGCCGCCGGTTTCGGCCATGAGGCGGCCGATCAGTTCGCCGTGGCAGAGGACCTTGTCTTTGCCGGTGCGCTTGGCTTCGTACATGGCGTCGTCGGCGCGGGCGAGGAGCCGCTGCCAGCTGAAGGCGGTCGCATCCAGCGTGGCGATGCCGATGCTCGCGGTGAGCTTCATGGGGCCGCAGTCCAGGTCGTGGAGGGCGCGACGCACGCGGCGGCCAAAGCGGGCTGCCTCGGCTGAGGACATCGCCGGCAGCAATACGCCGAACTCCTCACCGCCGATGCGCGCTGCCAGGCGTCCGTCGACCGAAACCTCGCGGAGCATCTTGCCGATGACGCGCAGGGCTTCATCGCCGGCGGCGTGGCCGTAGCGGTCATTGCGCTTCTTGAAGTCGTCGATATCGAGGATGACGAAGGAGAGCGGACGTCCGCGTTCGACGGCTTCGGCAAAGACTTCGCCGGCGCGGGTTTCGAAGACGCGGCGATTGGGGAGCCCGGTGAGCGCGTCGGTGGCGGCCAGCACTTCCAGTTGGCGGTTTGCCTCGGACAGTTTGCGCTCGCGCAGAACATCAGCGGTGACGTCGAGCGACATACCGGCGACCATCATGCCGCCGCGCCGGTTGCGGAAGGGAAATTTGTACGACTTCCAATGGAGCGTGCCGCCCTTGTTGTCCGTGGTGGTCTCGATGATCTCGACGGGAACGCCTTCGGAGAGCACGCGCAGGTCCGTCTCGTGGAGCTTGCCGGCCATCTCCTCGGGCCAGAGTTCGTAGTCGGTGCGACCGATCCAGTCGTCGACGCTGACGCCGAATCGATTGGCCATCTCGCGGTTGTAGAAGACCATGCGGCCTTCCTCGTCCTTGATGTAGCCGACGAGCGGGGCGTTGTGCATGAACGTCATGAAGAGTTCGTTGCTTTCGGACAAGGTAGAGGCGAGCCGCTCATTTTCGCGCAGGGTGGCTTCAAGTTTCTTCTGCTTCGCGCGGAGTTCGAGGCGGGTCTGCACCTGGCGGCCGAGGATGGCCAGCGCTGCGCGTTCGCGCTCGCTCATGGTCCGCGCCTTGGTGTCGATGACGCAAAGGGTTCCGAAGGGGCGGCCATCCGGCGGGTTCAATGGGATTCCGGCATAGAAGCGGATGTTCGCTTCGCCGGTCACCAGCGGATTGTTTTCGAAGAGAGGGTCCTGAGTCGCGTCTTCGACGACGAAGATGTTGGGAGTCTTGATCGCGTGGGCGCAGAAGGCGACTTCGCGCGGGGTCTCGGTAAGGTCGGTGCCGACTGAGGCGGTGATCCACTGCTTGTGCGCGTCGAGAAGAGTGATGAGGCTCGTGGGCGTACCGCAGATCTGCGACGCGAGTTCGACGAGTTCCTGGAACTCCGGCTCCTGAAGGATCTCCATCAGGTCCAGCGTTCCATGGTCCAGGGCAGCCTCGAAGGTGACAGGGTGCCCGGTGAAGCGGTCCCATGCCATCGTTGAGCCTACGCGCCGATCCAGAAGACGATCCATAACTTTTTCCCCGCTGTTGCAGTTGCAGCATGTTATTTGTATCGGAGTTAACCGGGCCATCCAATACCCCGTTTGGTACATGCTTCCCGGAATTCATGAGGGTGAAGAGGAAGGAACTCATTTGAAGTTGCGAGGATTCCTTACCAGAGAGCTGGTGAGGAAAGAGGTGCATGTTGGAGGGGCCCGTACTGAGCTGAGACCCGGGATGGAAACCAAATGTTTCGAGGAATTCAGGATAATTTCTGCGACGCGAGGAATGCCTCTCAAATCAAGCCCTTGGCTTTGATCTCCAGGTAGGAGTTGATGGCGCGGAGGCCTACATCGCCTGGGGTCGCTTCTACCACGAGGACGCCCTGCTGACGGAGCCTGGCGATCGTGGAATGCCTGCGGTCGAGCATCTCTTTCGCGGCGGCTGCCCGGTACATCTCTTCGACGCTGGCGCTGGAGCGGGCGGCGAGTGCGTCCAATTCGGGGTGAACGAGCAGGACGAGCAGAACCAGGTGGCGGCGGACGAGATCGATCGCAGCCGAGACGACCTCCGGGCGTCCGGCCGAGTCGGCGATTTCGGTGATCCAGATGACGAGCGAACGGCGGCGCTGCATCTGCTTCAGGCGCATGGCGGCCATGAGGTGATTCGCCTCGGCGGCTTCGCTTTTCACTTGGGAGAGCTGGTCGATCAGGGCTCGAAGATGTGAGGGTCCAATGCCGGGCAAAAGCTGTTGCTGCACGCTGCGACCGTAGGTGAGCAGGCCGAACTTGTCTCCGGAGCCGGCTACGGCTTCGGCAAGCATGACGCTGGCGGTCGTGGCCTGGTCGAGCTGGGTGACGGTAAGCTGAAGGTTTTCGGCGGCTTCGGTTTCGGATTGGCTCTTCAGCGCTGCGCCTTGCCGCCGAAGCTCGAAGGCGGTGCGCGAGAGCCGGCCGGCGTCGAGGATGATCCACACCTGCTGCGATCGCTCGGTGGTGAACTGGCGGGTGATGAGGCGGGCGCGGCGGGCGGTGGCGGTCCAGGAGATGTTGCGAAGCTCATCCCCGGCCTGGTAATCGCGGAGACTTTCGAACTCGCGGCCGATGCCGCGCAGGCGCAGTCGGCGTTTCTGCATCTCGATCTGGCGCGCGCGCATGAGGTAGAGGTCAGCGTCCGCGCCATGCTCGGAGGTGCCCGGAAGGACGCGGATGGGCTGGGCGAGGTCGGCGACGGCCCAGCGCTCGACGAGTTTTAGGCCGCCGCGATACTTCAAGAAGACGTTGCCGAGGCGAAGGTCGCCCCGTCTGCCCGGGAGGCACTCCAGCGTAGCGCGGACCGGGTCGCGGGGATAGGCGAGGACTTGTTTCGGCTGCGGGACGGGGAGCAGCGTGGGTTCAAGCGCGTCGGTAAGGGTGACGGTGAGGAGGCGGTTGCTGGATTGCAGCAGTTCGAGCTCGACTGAAGTGGTTTCGCCGAGCTTGGGCGAATCGAGAAATGTGCGGGTGACGGTCAGCTTGGATGGGTTAGGGAGCATCGCCAGATCGAAGGCGGCGAGCAACAGGACGAGGGCATCCCAGGCGAGCATCATCCAGAGGCGCTGATGGTGGAAGAACGCCGGGATGAGCCATGCGACGCCTGCGATGATGAGCAGCAAGGTGCGCGTGGTGAGGCCAAATCCGAGCACCCGTTTGACGCGCGTCAGCGGGCGCGCCGTGCCGGTGACCGGAGGTGGGATGAGCGTGCGCATGGTTTACTTCGGCAGCGCGGTGGCGGCGAGCACGTCGGCGATGACGCGGTCGGGGTCGAAGCCTTCGAGCTCGGCCTCGGGCCGCAGACTGAGACGATGGCGGAGGACCGGCAGCGCGGCTGCCTTCACGTCGTCAGGGATGAGGAAGTCGCGGCCATCGCGAGCTGCATAGGCCTTGGCGACGAGCAGCAGGGCGGCGGCGGCGCGGGGTGATGCTCCCAAACCTATAGTCGGCCATTCGCGGGTGCGGCGGACGACCGCGAGGAGGTAGTCGAAGAGCGCAGGCTCGACACGGACGGCGCGGATCTCCGCTCGGGCAGCAACCAGCAAAGCGTGGTCGATTGGCTCGAGGTCGCGCTGTTCGAGGTCTTTGGCGGCGGCGCTGGCGTGGTGCCGCTCCAGGATCTCGCGCTCGTCGGCGAGAGATGGGTAGCCGACACGAATCTTGAGCAGAAAGCGGTCGAGCTGCGCTTCCGGAAGCGGGTAGGTGCCTTCGAACTCGAGCGGGTTCTGCGTGGCGAAGACGGTGAAGAAGTCGTCGAGCTGATGGGCTTCGCCGTCCATGGTGACCTGCCGCTCTTCCATGCTTTCGAGCAGCGCGGCCTGCGTGCGCGGCGGCATGCGGTTGATCTCGTCGGCAAGCAGGAACTGGGTAAAGACGGGGCCTTTGTGCAGGGAAAACTCGTTGGTGCGCTGCGAGAAGACCGTGGTGCCGAGAATGTCGGCGGGCATCATGTCGGGCGTACCCTGGACGCGCTGGAACTGCAGTTGCAGAAAGCGCGCGAGGGTCTTGACGGCCAGCGTCTTGGCGACGCCGGGGACGCCTTCGACCAGCGCGTGACCTCCGCAAAGAAGCGTCAGCAACGCCTGGTCGATCAGCTCCGACTGGCCTGCGATGATGCGCCCGATCTGTGCGCGGCCTTGTTCAAACAGGCGCAGCGCCGATGCTACGCCTAGAGTTTCCGATCCCGATTCTACGAACTCGTCCACTTGCCCTCGCTTGTGTTCTTTTGAACTCTAATTGGCTGCGGTTTTTCTTGCCGCGGAGACCTGCACGGCGAGAGCCTGCTGGTCGGCTTCGAGCGCCTGCACCAGCTTCAAGGCGCGTTTGGGTTTGAGGCTGCCGCCGTTGGCGGAGGCAGCCAGATGTTGGCCGAGTGCGGTCCAATCGCCGCCGATGCGGACGCCGAGGGCTTCGACGATCATCTCCGGAGGCTGGCGCAGGAGATCGTGCGAGAGGCCGCAACCTTCGGCGAGGTAGCGCATGGTCTGCGAGCGGGCGGCGGCGAGCGGAGCTTCGACCGCGTGGGCTCGGTCATAGAGGCGGCCCATCGACTCAGCGAACTCGAGCGGCGAGGTGCGCGGGACGGTAACGGGCATGCGCAAGGGGCCGTTGCGGCGGCCGCGGCTGAGGACCAGCAGGACGCCGACCGCAGCCACCTGTCCTCCGAGCGGCCACCAGGGCAGGCCCGCAAGGAGATCGCCGATGCTTTCGCGTTTTTCGTGCAGATATTCGTCGAAGAGGACGACGCGGCGATGATCGCCCTGGTGAACCGGGCCGAGGCTGGCGAGGACGAGTTTGAGGCTGGCATCGTCCTTGATGCCCGCGTTTGAAAGCGGCATCGGCGAGCTCCACCAGATGGCTTCGCCTTTGCCGTAGGGGTAACGCACCACGACGGCGTCGCTGCCGCAGCGTTCTTCGACGCGGAACTCGGGGCCGTTTGAGCTCCAGCTTACCGGGACGGCCATCGAAAGCTGACCGGCGCGGGCGAGTTCGCCGGAGCCTTCAGGCCGTGTGAGGCAGAGATCTTTGTCGAGGCGCGAGACCGGGGCGGTCGAGCCGCTGGGAAGCAGCGTGGCTCCCGACGCGCCCGTGGCGACGACGCGTCCGCCGCGGTCAAGGAAGTCGGCGATGGCGTGCTGGGTGGCTTCAAGGCTCTTGACCGGAAGCGTCGGCTCGGTGAGGACAAGAGTGGTGCGATCGGCGTCGAGATGGCTGAGTTCAGCCGGTTCATTCTCCCAGCGGCGGGCGTCGTAGCCGAGATCGCCGGCGAGCAGGTAAGCAGCCTTGACGCCGGCGGAACCCGAATTGAAGGTGGTGGGGCGGATGTCGGTGTTGTCGCGGACGGGGCCGAAGAGGCTGAAGCCGAGCACGACGATGACGACCGTGGCAGCCAGCCCGAGGACGAGCGTGCGCTCGCGCTTCTTGGTCACGTAACCGTTGGTCCCTATCGCCATCAGGCGGCCTTCAGCTCTTCGAGCAGAGCCTGGGCGCGCTCGAAGTCGTTACGGTCGGCCGGGCGCAGGCCATACCAGATGCGCTCGAAGATGCGGGTAAGCCCGCCGAGGGCGCGCTGACGCGGCGAACCGGGTTCCAGCAGCGGGAGATACTCGCGAGGGGTGCGGGCGCGGTTGCTGCGCCACAGTTTTTTGCCTTCGAGCATGACGATCGCAGCCCAGTAGAGGCAGTGGACGGCCTCGCGCCACTCGCCGCGTTCAGCTTCAGCCTGCGCGCGTTTCGCCCAGTCGTCCGACTCCTTCTGCCACGCGGAGAGCCGTTCCGTGGATGGCGCGGCGACGCTAAGCTTCTGCTGCTGCATCGTGCGCCACGCCCAGATGAGTAGACCGGCCGCCGCGCTCATCAGGACCGCGCATTCCAGCACAAGCGGCAGCCAGGGGGCGTGCGGCATGCGGCTGATGGCGCCGCTGAAGAGCTCGCTCAGGAATAAGCCGATGATCGCCATCTTCTGCGCCCAATAACTGTTTGGCTCGACGGCGCGGAACTCGGTGCGGTCAAGGATGGTGTCGGCTTTGCTGCGCGCTTCGGCTTCAGACGGCAGCGTCTCCGGCGCGGCCGATACTTCGCTCAAGTCGCCATCGAGGCGAGCCTGGACCTTCGTCATCAGATCGGCGCGCACTGAATCTTTGGCGTCCTTTGCGGTGGTCAACGCGCTGCGCAGCCAGTCGCGGCGCGCATCGAAGGCTGGCGCGTCGGGTCCGTTTGCGTCCACGGCGACGTCGTCGCCTGCTGCTCCGGCATCACAGGCCGAGGCCTGGGCTTTGCAGGCCGTGATGGTCTGCTGCAACTGCTGAATCTGCGAGAGGTACTGGCCGCGCGTGATGTGCTTCAAGGCATCATGCGACGGGCCGGTAGAGACGATGACGATCGGCTGCGTCAACGGACTGGCGACGGCTCGCAGGGCGAGCGGGCCGGACACCATGCAGGTCGCGATGAACGCCAGTCCCAGGGCCCGCTTCATCGATTAGCTCGCTTCCGGAGTCTTGGGTTCGGAGGACGCGGTGAAGCCGGAGGGTGCGAAGGGCGATGCCTCTGGCGGCAGCGTGGCCGGCGGCGCACCGGTCAGGCCCGACGGCGGAAACGATGACGCCGTGAAGCCCGAAGGGGCGAAGCCTGAGGGAAGCAGTACCGGCTCCGGCACGACCGGCCGCGGTAGAGCGGAGCCGAGCGTGCGGTCCATCAGCGCCTCGATGTCGAAGCCTTCCTTGCGAACGCGTCCGTCGATATAAAAGAGGCAAAGTCCGATGGCGCCTACCGGCCCAACCAGCGAACTGGTCAGGAAGAGCATGATGAGCGAAAGGCCCTGCACCAGGATCTTCTGGCCGGTGTGCGAGTACATCAGCATCACGCTGAACGGAGCCTGCAACACGCCCGCCACCATCCGGAGTGCGAAGAGGATGACCAGCAGCAGAAAGATGGGCCACTTCCGGGCTGCTGAGAGCGTCTTTGAACGGCGCATCGAAGCGCGAATCGGAAGCCGCTCGAAGACAGATGCCGCGATCGCGAGTGAGTTCCGGATGTACGCGATGATCCCGTAGATGAGACTAAGAAATGCGACGAAGATCAGCAAATATGCGATCGTCAGGAGGCTGGAGACCTTCATCGCCACCAGGATGAAGGCCGGGATGAGCAATAAGGTCAAGATCCACATGGCACTCCACGTCTGCCAGAGCGCGATCAGCATGTAGCGCCACCACTTCGCCCGAACCGCGCGGAAGGCGATGCCCATCGAGGTCTCGTGGCCAAGGTAGATGGACGAGACGGCAGAGACGGTTGCGGCCTGCGTGATCGCGTACGCGGCCCAGGTGAGCAGCGAGACGGCAAGGTAGCTGATCGAGCCAATGAGCGCAGCCTTGGGGGAAGCGGCGGCCGCGGGGGTCACTTTTCCGCCCGGCGCGATCGTCGGCATCCCCATCCAGATCAGCTGGACAAGCTGGCCAGCCGTCGCAAACGCTGCCGCGAACGCCGAGAGCCCGGTATAAAGCCAGAAACGCTGGCGGTAGAGCGCAAACGTGCGGTCGAGGATCTCGCCGGTGCTCAGGGGCCGCAGGTCGTAGGCGGGTTCGATGCGCGGTGGCGGCGGAGGGGTCGCGGCAACGTAGCCGAAGGAGGATCCGGCGGCGTCAGTCGGGGAATCGAACATGAGGGCTTGCTCCGGGGATGCCGCGGGGAGTGAGAGTTTCGGTCCCGAAAGATTAGCACAGGCGCGTCACCCCACCCTTGGCAACCTCAACCCTGCTCGCCGTCCTCGTCCGTGTCTCCAAATTCAGTCAGAACCGATTCGATCTCGGTGTCGAAGCCTTCGAGCATGGCGGCAAGAAATGCCTCCGTGTCCAGGTCCTCATCCGCCTCGGAGTGCACGGTAACGATGTTGCGCGCAAGATCGGCGAGCATGACGCCCCACGCGCTGGGGTCCTGCCAGATGCCTGGTCGCAAGGTAATCTGCTGTGCCTGCTGCGCGACCCAGACCCTAAGTAGCTCAAACGACGCGGCGTCCTGGGCTGCGGCTTTTGGAATCGCGAGCTGTTTTTCTTGTCCCATTGCTGTAAGTCCTCGCCTCTAAGCCTAACCGGTTACCCACCCGGTTATCCAAAGCTTTCCCAGATATCCGCCGAAGCCTGAAGCCGTATCCTAGAAGCACCGCAACAGGAAGGCACCCCCGCAATGGCATCGCTCCCCCGCCTCGTAAATCCCGACGACGACAACCGGCCAGCCTCTCTGCACGCCGAACAGACCATCCTCGGCGCCATGCTTGTCGAGCCGCTCGCGATCGTCGACGCGACGATGCTGCTGAAGACCGATGACTTCTCGATTGACTCGCACCGCAAGATCTACGAGGTGATGCTGCACCTTTCGGAGGTTGGCTATGCGGTCGACATCATCACCGTCAGCGAGGATCTCTCCAAGCGTAAGGAGCTTGACTCCATTGGCGGACGCGCCTATCTCGCTTCGCTCTCTGAAGGTCTGCCGCGTAAGCTTTCGATTGAATCCTACGTCCGCATCGTCCGCGACAAGTCCTTGATGCGGCAGCTGATGACTGTCTGCGACATGGGCATGATGGAGGCGAGCGACCAGTCGCTCGAGGCGATCGAGGTGCTCAACAAGGTCGAGCACCGGATGATGGAGATCTCCGAACACGCCGTGACCGGAGGGTTTTCGGGCATCTCGGACATCGTCCGCGATTCCTTTGGCTCCATTGACAAGCTGTATGAGCAGGGGCGCGAGATCACCGGGCTCGCGACGCACTATGACGCGTTCGACCGCATGACCTCGGGCTTGCAGGATTCGGAACTGATCATCATCGCCGCGCGTCCTTCGATGGGTAAGACCGCGTGGGCGATCAACATCGCGCAGAACTCTGCCGTTCGCGATGGCAAAGTGGTTGCCGTCTTCTCGCTCGAAATGTCAAAGGAGTCGCTGCTGCGACGTATGCTCGCCTCCGAAGCGATGGTCAACTCGCGCAAGATTCAGACAGGCTTTCTTCCCCGGGAAGATAAGGGTAAGCTGCTCGCCGGGCTGGAACGGCTGATGCAATCGAAGCTCTTCGTCGACGACACCCCTGGTATCACGCTCGCCGAGATGCGCGCCAAGGCTCGACGCTTAAAGCAGCAGGAAGGATCGCTCGACCTGATCGTCATCGACTACCTCCAGCTCATGACCGGCTCGGCAGGAGCCGCGCAGAAGAAGTTCGAGAACCGGACACAAGAGGTCTCAAGCGTGAGCCGTGGGTTGAAGGCGCTCGCGAAGGAGTTGAAGGTTCCGGTGGTGGCGCTGTCGCAGCTCTCACGTGGATCGGAACAGCGAACAGGGGATAAGAAGCCCTTGCTTTCGGACCTGCGCGAGTCCGGGTCGATCGAACAGGATGCCGACGTGGTGTGCTTCATTCATCGCGAGGAATACTACGATCGCGAAAACGAAGATCTCAAGGGCAAGGCCGAGATCATCATCGCCAAACAGCGTAACGGGCCGACAGGATCGGTCCAATTGGCGTACATCGCCGACTACACGCGCTTCGAGAACCTCGATACGGCGCACGACCCTGGGAGTGGTGGGGAATACTAAGCAAGTACGGACGCGGATTGCGCGGATGGAACGCGGATTGATCGCCGATTAAGGACGAAGGCATTTCTTGGGCTGGAGATCGGCCTAAAGAAGTGCCCTTGTTCCCAGTCCGTTCTTTGTCCGCGAAATTCGCGTCGATCCTTAGTTCTTAGGTCCAAAAAGCTCATGCAGGCTCTTCCGGACTGCCGGTGGGAGAGCGGGCATCGCGTAACGGGTTCCGACGGCCTGCCCCTTGAAGAGGTGATGACCCGGGTACGGTGGGTAAAGCGGGTCTTTGGCTGCGATGGCCGGTACGTTGACCTCGGGGTAGGTCTTGCTCAGCTGCGAGTTGATCGAGTCGATGAAGGCGTTGGCGACGACCGCGTAGCCGGTGTTCGTCGGGTGAATGCCGTCGAGCGAGAAGACGCCGCCCAGGAAAGTAGTCGTTCCCGGAATGCCGTTCTCTACGATTCCTTTGGCAGTCGTCTGGGCAAAGAGCCCATTGATGTCGACGGTCGTGGCACCGGCTGTCTTCGCGCTCGCCGCGATGACGCTGTTGTACGCCGTCACCATCGTCTGGACCTGGACGACTTCGGCAGCCGACAGGAAGCCTGCATCCGAGATGGGACCTGCCGCCTTCCCGGCCAGGGCTGCCTGAAGGATTGCAGGGATCTCGCTGGTGCCCTCCGGGTTCACGAGATCCCCGGCTCCGATGCCCAGGATTGCGCTCAGTTCTGCGGTCGGCACTCCCGTTTCGGCGGAGACCTGCGCGAGGACGTACGGGGCCGGAGTCAGGTAAGGAACCGCCGTTACATCGGGAATGTTCGCGATGATGAGATGGGCATTTGTGTTTGCCTGCAGGTAAGTGATCAGAGCCTGATACTGCGACGTAAAGGTGGCCAGCGGGGTCATCGACGAGGTTAGTCCGGTCTCGTCGGCGACGAGGGCGTCGTTGTTGCCGATCCACAGGAAGATCGTCGTCGGATTGCCGGCGGCGGCCTGCTGGGCTGCGCTCAACGAAGTGCCGTTCGCAAATCCGGGGAAGCCGAGAACAAGCTGCGTGATGGCCTCCTGTCCGGTAGCGGGCGCGACGACGGGCGGCGTATTCAGTACGTCATTGACCAGGAAGCCGGGAACCGCGACGTCAGTCGGCTGCAGGTTGAAGTCGTCGCGCCCGGTGGTGGCTCCAGGCAGCATGCCGAGTGTCAGCGGGTTCAAGCTTACGAGCGTGAGCTGGTTCGGCGCGCCTGGGGAAGCGATCAGGGGCAGCGCGATGGGGAAGCCGATCTGAGTCGCGGTCAGGTTCGCCCAGCCGTTCGGCTGCGACGTGTCGATGAGCGAATCGGACTGAAAGCCGGCGGTCAGCGAGTCGCCGAGGAAGTACACCGACGTGAAGTTTCCAGCGTTCGCAGCCTGCTGCGCGGAGCGCGAGGGAGTCGTGTTGCTCGGCCCATTGTTCGAGCAGGCGGTCAGCCCGAGAGCCAATGCGGTGGAAGCGGCAACAAAAAGTGAACGGTGATTCATTTTCATAACGGAAAAGGCCTCGATTCGATGCGACAGGCACGCCTGTTTTCTGGACGGGGCTTTGTATCACACTCACGCCACAACAAGAAAGCCCTAACGCGAAGCCTCCAACACCCTGCCAAGTGGCCGCAGCCCGCGACCGGGGCGCATTTGTCTCCAAGCCTTTACGATAAGAACGGGAGCGGCAACGGATTGAACAACTGGATCGAAATCTCAGCCGACGCCCTGACCCACAATTTCCAGGCGATCCAGGCCGCCTCCGGCTCTGAAACCACGGTGCTGGGCGTCATCAAAGCCAACGCCTACGGCCACGGAGCCGAGACCTGCGCACCGATCCTCGTTCGCGCGGGAGCGACCTGGCTCGGCGTTACCTGCGCCAACGAAGGGGCCCGCGTCCGGCGAGTCCTCGAAGCTGCGGGGCTTGCCGCAGAGATTCTCATCATGTCCGGGTTCCTGCCGGATGACGTTGCCCTCATCCATCAGCATCAGCTCACCCCGGTGGTGTGGACCGAAGACCACGTGCGCTGGCTCGCCGATTCCCCCGGAACGAAGGTCCATATCGAAGTCGATACGGGCATGGGGCGGCAGGGAGTCGAGCCAGGCGAGGCATTCCGCCAACTCGTCGACCGCATCGCAACCGCGGGCTTGCTCCTCGACGGCCTCTTCACCCACTTTTGCAGCTCCGAGGTTGCGTACTCGCCGCTGACGGCGAAGCAGCAGCAGCGATTTGAAGGCGTCATCTTCGATCTGCAACGGCTTCCACGCAAACCAAGCTGGGTGCATGCAGGAAATTCCTCCGCGGTGGATGGGCCGTCGGACCACATCCACTGGATCGCCGCCTTGGCTCAGAGCATCGGCGCAAGGCCGCTTGTCCGAACAGGCCTCGCGCTCTACGGCTACTGCCTGCCCATCGAAAACGACGGCGCACCCAGGCTTGAACCCGCGCTGAAGCCGGCGCTGACGTGGAAGGCTCGGGTGCTGTCTGTTCGCACGCTCACCCCCGGCGAGACCGTCGGCTACAACGCCATCTTCACCGCCAATCGCCCGATGCGCATCGCACTCATCCCCGCAGGCTACGCCGACGGCCTGCGCCGCGAGCTTTCCTCCACCAACGACCGAGGGGGCTGGTCGATCATCCACGGCTCGCGTGCCCCCATCCTGGGCCGAGTTTCCATGAACCTCACCGTCGTCGACATCACCGACATCCCGAACGTTGCCGCGAATGACGAAGCCATCCTGCTCGGCCCCGGCATCACCGCCGAAGACCACGCAGCGCTCGCCCACACCATCTCCTACGAGATCCTCTGCGGCATCCATCCCTGCAACTAGGGTCTTCAGGACAAAGGCCGCATTCGAACAGAAAGAGCGAGTCTCATACGTCCTAACAAGAGAAAAGCGGTGGCCTGTTCTAAATCCGTATCAATCCGCGTGGTCCGCGTACGCACTTCTCTTCAGCATTTGCGCCACAACCCTCAGCCCGATACCATCGACAGATGGAAGCCACCTCGAACACCGCCGCACGCAGCAAAGAAGATATCGCGCTCGATCTCCTGAAATTCGTCGCTTCGCACGCCAATGTCGGCTCGAAATCCTCCGGCTCGACCGGCTTTGCCATGCCGTCCGCCGCCAAAAGCGAAGACCAGGTCGAAAGCCTGCTCAAGCTCTACGGCAAGTGCCGCGAAGCCGTCGAAGCCCCCGTCGAACCGTAGTGACCGCAGCAACCAAAGTCGCGGTCGTCGGCGCGGGAGCCTTCGGCCGTAATCACCTGCGCGTCTACCGCGAGATGTCGCTCGCCGGACTTCCGGTGGAGCTGGCCGCCGTGGTCGATCGCCATCCCGAAGTCCGTGCCACAGCCGCTGAGACCTACGGGATTCCCGCCTTCGAATCCATCGAAGCGCTGCTTGCGTCGGAGCTGAATCTCGACGCCGCCAGCATCTGCGTCCCGACGGTCTTCCACGCGGAGGCAGCGGCGCCCCTGCTGGAGGCCGGGCTCGATCTGCTCATCGAAAAACCCTTCGCCGCGACTACCCAAGAGGCTGACGCGCTGATCGCACTCGCCGAAAAGCACCATCGACTCATCCAGGTGGGCCACCTCGAACGCTTCAACCCTGCGGTGGCAGCCGCTCGCGCCCATCTCAACCGGCCCATGTTTTTTGAGGCTCACCGCCTCAGCATCTTTACGGCGCGATCGCTCGATGTCGACGTCGTGCTCGACCTGATGATCCATGACCTCGATATCGTCCTGTCGCTGGTCGATTCACCGGTCGAAGAGGTCCGCGCCGTCGGCTTGCCGGTGCTTTCGAACACGGTCGATATAGCCAACGTGCGAGTGGCGTTCGAGAATGGCTGCATCGCCAACTTCACCGCATCGCGCGTCTCGACCGAGCGCGTCCGCAAACTGCGATTCTTCCAGCCACACCAATATCTCTCGCTCGATTTCGCACGTCAGGATCTGCTGATGATCGACGTCACAGCCACTGCCGGGCTGACCGACGCGCAGCTTGCCGCGTTGATCGAAAAGCATTCGAAGCCCGAAGCCGCAGGCGAACCCAGGCATCCCACCGCGGGGCTCAACATGAGCAAGATTCCCGTAGCCCCAGGCGAACCCCTTCGCCTGGAACTCGAGGCTTTCCTTCATGCGGTCCGCACGCGAACTACGCCTGTGGTGGATGCCAAGGCAGGACGCCGAGCGCTCGCCCTTGCGCTCGACATCAACGCGGCCATCGCCTCCCACGCGGCAAGACTCACCACTCCCTGACCCTGCCTACTTCGTCTGTGTCGGAACGTCTTCCGGGATCACCAGCTTGAACGTCTCATCGTCCATCGCCTGGTTCAACTGAAGCTTCGTGATGTCGATCTGCAGGGTGTATTCGTCAAGCGGACGTTTCAGCAGGATGCTCATCGGGTAGTCAAGATCTCCGAACTTCTGGAACTTGCCGTAGCTGATCGTCGTCTGAATCCGCCCCTGCGCGTCGTAGATATCCTGCTCGTACGGCAACAGCGTGACGCGGCTCACGTGAATCACCCTGAGGACCCTCAGCACCTTCCCGTTGCCTGCGTCGGCCGCCATCTTCAGCACCGAGATGTCGTAGTCAGGCTCTTCGATCGCTTCTTTCTTCCCGCGGGCGGGGGCCAGGATGCGCGAGTTCTGCGTCAACGTCACCGACTCATCGGCAGCCACCGGAGGAATCTGCAGCGCGTCCCGAATCACGCTGGGCCGAATATTCTCCAGCCCGTTCTTCGAAGGAGTCGTCATCACCTCAGGCCCCACATAAGCACGCGCCTTGGGTTGCGAGATCAGCAGCTTATAGTTCTTGCCGTCGGAGACCATCTCTAGCGCTCGCGTGCGGACAAACGGCACCAGCATCAGCAGGTGAAGATCCGCCGGCTTGCGAAGAAGAATGTAGCCCGCAAAAGTCGGGTAGGTCTTCACCTCTCCCTGGTGAGCGCCGCCCACGCTCGCCTGAATGTTCACGGTCAGGTTCAGCGTCTGGACCGCCCCATACTCGGTCGCCATCTTCTTCAGCAGGTCGTCGAGCGTCGCCTGACGCACATCGGGCGCGAGAACCGTCTTATCGACCGTCCGCACCGACACGCATCCGGTCAGCGAAACCGCCATTCCCAGCGCCGCGAAGGCGCAAGTGGCCCGAAGGAACACCGTCCGCAAGCGAGAACTGGGCACGACAAATGCGTTCGCTGATCTCAAAAACTTCATCGTGGAGTGCAACAACGCGCCAAGCGACCTTTCTTCTGCTCCGGAATCATGCATAGGACGCCGTTTACCACTCGCCCGCCAAGCTGCCTGCCTGTTTCTCTCAATCGTACCCTTTTGGATGTTCCCAAGGCCGCGCGAGCTTCTAAGTCTTTCAAACGCAGGTTGCCTTCAGAAGTTCCCCGATCCGGCCGTTCGAAACCCCGGCTAATTGCCGCCTTTGATCGCCTGCCGGTACGCCTGAACCTGCTGGGCATGCTCCTTAAGCCCGACAGAAAACTGGCTGTGGCCCTGGGCATCCGCGACAAAGTAAAGGTAATCGGTCGTCGCCGGATGCATCGCCGCTTTCAGAGCCGCGATTCCCGGGTTCGCAATCGGGCCCGGCGGAAGCCCCGTATGTTTATAGGTGTTGTAGGCAGAAAGAGATTGCAGATCGGACTGGTAGATGGTCCCCCGCCAGCGCCCCTCGAGCAACGCCGCATAGACGACTGAAGGGTCAGTCGCCAGGGGCATTCCGGCGGCTATCCGGTTGATGAAGACCCCGCCCACCAACGGACGCTCGCCATCGACGTTCACTTCCTTCTCGATCAACGACGCCATGGTGACGGTTCTGGCCATCTCCGGTCCGGCTTCCAAGCCCAGTGACCCCGCGACCTGGCGAAACCGCTTTACCATCGCCGTAAGCATCTGCATCGGCGTCGCCTTGCGGCTGAAGCGGTAGGTATCCGGGAAGAGAAAGCCTTCCAGAGAAGCTGCGTGCGGGTTCAGATCCTGGATCAACACGGTGTCTTGCTGCTCCGCCGTCAGGAAGCTGGACGGCGAACCAAGTCCGGCGGCGCCGACAGCCTGCGCAATATCGAAGATATTGAAGCCTTCCGGGATGACCAGCGTCCTGGTGTAGACGTCACCGCGAGCAATCTTTCCATACACCTCGCCGAGCTTCAGCGGATGGTCGAAGCGGTATTCGCCCGCCTTCAAGGTGCCCCCGCTGAACTTGCAATAGGCCTCGAAGGAAGCTGCACTGCGGATCACCCCCGCCTCGGCAAGACGGGAGGCAATGCCAACCGTTCCAATGCCCGAGGGAATCTCGACGAACGTCTCGCTGGATGGGCCGTATGGTGTCTCAACGAAGTAGTAGGCGATGCCGCACACGATCAACGCAACCACGACCATGAACCCGAAAAACCTCATCCCGCGATTTTACCCGTCACCTCCACGCGCAATTGGTATCCCGTCACAACTCCCGGTACGCCACCCCCGTCAGCCGCTCCGCCACCTCCCAAAGGCGCTTGGCGACCGTCACATCTTTCGCTCTCGCAGTGATCTTCGCCGGGCCCGGTGCGCCTTTGAGTCCGAGCGGGCCATCGGGACCGTAGTACCCTCCCGGCGTGCCCGCGACCGCTGCATACAGCGTCGGCAACGCACCAGCCGCTGCATCCTGTGAGAAAAATGGCTTCAGCACCCGCATCCCGAAATACATCAGCCCCCCGGTAACGGTCGACTGAAGATTCGTGACGGCATATCCCGGATGAGCGGCCGTGCTGACCAGCCGTACGCTTGCAGCGTCTGCCCGCCGCTGAAGCTCCAGGGTAAACATCAGGTCTGCGAGCTTGGAAAGCGCATAGGCGCCCATCATCGGGCTGTAGCTTTTTTCGCTTTGCAGGTTGTCAAAGTCGATCTTGCCCTGCTCGGCCATGCCGCTCGAGATGGTGACGACCCGGGCGTCCGAGGTCCGCAGCAGCGCAGGCAGCAGCAAGCCGGTCAGCGCAAACGGCCCCAGAAAGTTCGTTCCAAACTGCCGCTCAAACCCATCGACGGTGACCTCACGCTGCGGAAGAGCCATCACTCCCGCATTGTTGACCAGCAGATTCAATGGTTTCACCGACGCTCGCGCTGCGAACGCCCGTACCGACTTCAAATCCGCCAGGTCCAGTAACTCCGCCTCAACCTTTGCGTTCGGCACCTCATTGCGAATTCGCGCCACGGCCTCCTCCGCCTTCGCTGCAGTCCGTGCCGGGAGAATGACCTCTGAACCTGCGCGGGCAAGCTCCAAGGCCGCACAAAAGCCGATCCCGCTGTTTGCTCCGGTAATCACCACACGCTGCCCAGCCTGCGAAGGCACATCGTCCGCCGTCCACTTCCTCTTAGTCGTCACACTTTGCAGTATCCTATGGATACTGACTCTCCACAAGAAGGCACATCTCTTACAGATACTTACCATGAGGTAACCCATGCCAGGCGCTGAAGCCGCTTCCGAACTGAATCAACTCGCCGCTGAACTCTGCGACACGCTCACCGGAGCCGATGACGATCTGAGCCGGGAACTCTTCACCTCGATCGCCGACAAATGGTCGCTCTGGATCATGAAGGTACTAGTCGAAGAAGGCGCGGCCCTTCGATTTACGCGGGTTCAGGAGCGTGTCGACGGAATCAGCCAGAAGTCATTGACAAAATCGCTGCGACAGCTCGAACGCGATGGCCTCATCACCCGCACCATGTACCTTGAGGTGCCGCCACGGGTCGAGTACGCGATGACGCCGCTTGGCCTGGACCTGATCGAACAGGTGCTGCCGTTGTGGATGTGGGTGGCGAACAGCCTGCCCCGCTTCAATCGGGCACGCGAGGCCTACGATCAGAAAAAAGCCCCGCAAAAAATACTGGCCGGAGCTCGATGAGCTCCGGCCGGTAAGCCTTGCAACCCGATTACTTCTTCGGGTGGTCTTCCTTCGGGTGCGGCGCGTTATTCTTCTCGACGTGCTGCGCCTGCTGGCGTTCCTGTTGCGGTGCGCGCCCCTGGCGGGCAGCCTTTGCCGCATCGTTGTTCGCATTGTGGTTGTCGCGGTTGATCGACTGGCTGACGTTGTTCTGCCGCTGGTTGATCTGCTGCCGCTCCTGCCCGGTCAGGCGTCCGCCATTCGCGGAGCGGTCGGCCTGTGCCTGGTTGTGGATGCTGGTGTCGCGGTTTTCCACGTTGCGAGCTTCACCGGAGGTCATCTGGCCCGAGCGCACGCCGTTATTGATGCGCGCCTGCTGATTGCCCTGACGGTTATTCACCTCGTTGCGGCTGCCGAAGCCATCGCGTTGCGCCGGAGTGCCAATGTGCGCGGCCTGCGCCTTGAACGCCGCCGGGCTGGCTGCTGCCGTCACCCCAGGGTGTCCGCCGTTTGAGTTGAAGCGCTGAGCCGGAGTCGCGGCAGCCGTCTGGAAGTGCTGCTGCTGCATGCTGGTCGGCTGCATATGCTGCTCGTGCGAAAATTGCTGCTGCTCCGCCGTGGGACGTGCGTTCCAACCACCAGGGCCGTTGAAGCTGGCATGGTTGTTGATGACGGTATTGTTGATCACCGTGCGATTCACGTAGACATTGTTCACGTGGACGCCGCCGAAGTTGTTGCAGACGGAGTTATACGAGAAGTGGCTGCCGACCCAGAGTCCGCCGCCAAAGCCGAGACCCGTGTAGCCGAAGCCGTAGTTGATGCCGCCGTAGAAGCCGACGTGCGGGCCCCAGTATCCGGCGTGGAACCCGTAAAGGCCGCCTTCAAAGCCCCAGTACGGAGGCGTCCAAAGTACGCCGACGGTTGGTGGCTCGACCCAGACGCCGGGAATCCAGTAGTATCCCGCATCTTCGGTGTACGCCCAGTAACCGGGGGTCCAGATGTAACCTTCCGCGGGAAGCGGTGGCTGCACGTAAACCGGCAGCGCCGGAGGTGCGGTATGGACGGAGATGCCGATAGCGAACTGCGCGAACGAAGCCACGGGAGCCGCAACGATCAGCGCGGCTGCAATGGTAAGGGCACGAAACGTACTCAGGAATTTCATGGGGAGTCCTCTTTCTGGATGGCGTCTATGCGCCGAAAAGCCTGGAGAATCCTCTCTTCAGGCCCTGCATTGGTTGGAACCCAAAGAGAACATCGAAGTTTTCCAGAAGTGAAAGATTGCCACGATAATTCTTACGGCTGCGGAGTGAAGTCCCGTATTTTGTTCACCGCCGTCTGGTCGAGATGCGTCAGCACATCGACCACAAGATCGACCATGCGATCGAAGTCTCTGCGATTGACGACGCCGTTGTGCGAATGCGTGTAGCGGACCGGTACGACAAGGTTAACCGTTGGCGTCCCTCCGTTCGTCGTCTGCATCTCCGCGGAATCATCGCCATAGCCTTGGACCAGATCAAGCTGCAGCGGAATGTTCGCTCCTGCCGCCGTCTGCTTCACATAGGCGACCAGCTTCCGATTTGGAATCGTCGACGAGTCGTAGAGAAAAAGCCCCGGCCCCGCTCCGAGCTTCGCCTGCGTCTCTTCAGGATGCGCACCGGCGGTATCCCCCGTAATGCCGCCTTCAATTGCGATGCCGATCTCCGGCTTTACTATCTGCGCCGCCGTCCGGGCGCCGCGCAGGCCGATCTCCTCCTGCGTCGTCGCAACGTACACCAGCGTGTTCGCGTGCGGCATCGCCGCCGTCCGCCGCATCGCCTCCAGCAGCACCGCGCACCCGATGCGGTCGTCCCACGCCTTGCCCAGGTAGTTCTGGCTTCCGTTCAGCACGGTAAACGGCGAGTCCGGCACCACCGGGTCACCCACCTCGACTCCCATCGCCGCGGCTTCGGCTGGGTTCGCAGCGCCAATGTCGAGATACAGCTGATCCCGCGAGAAGACCTTCGTCCGCTCATCCGCTGGCATCACGTGGATATCGCGAATCCCGGTGACCGCCTTCACCGGCCCTTTACTGCCGAGAATGATCCAGCGCTGATCCGGCAGTGCCTGGTCGAGCCACCCGCCCAGGCACTGCATCGTCAGAAAGCCTCCCGGCGTCACCCGCCGCACCATCCCTCCCAGCTCGTCCATGTGCGCGTCGATCATGATGCGCGGTCCGCTGTTGCCCTGCTGCGCGATGACCGAGCCCATGCCGTCATAGGTAATCGGCGTCGTCACAAAGGGCTTCATCTCCGGCACCATGATGGCACGCACCGGCTCTTCGGCCCCTGGAGGCCCGGCAGCATCCGAAAGCCGTTGCAAAAGCTGCAGGGTACGGTCCTGCGCGTGTAAGTTCGCAGCCGTAAGTGACGGCAGTACACAGGCAAACAACGCGAGGATAAGGAGGCGGTGGCTAGGCTTCATGCGCGCAGAATATCACCGGATCCGCATCTCCCGGCCCCATCGAACCTCGACGCAAGCCGATTTCTGCACTCCGCAGGGGACATAACGCATCCAATAAGAGTCAATGAGTTAGCACTCGTTGGCCCAAACCATCTTTTTGAGCAGATTGAGGTCGTAAATGTTGAGAGGTTCGTGTCGCCTGTTTGTCGGTGGGCTTTTGTTCTTTGCAACAGGTGCAGTCGCCGGAGCGCAGCAGCTTCCCGATGCGCCGGGACAGGCATTCGCCGCGCCCGCCACGGAAGCGGGTGGTTACTCGTCTTCGGCCATTGACGCGGATGGGCAGAACGCTCCCGCTGCGCAGGCAGCCCCGCAGAGCAACGGGGAGGGCGTTCAGACGAAGCGCATCCTCGGCATCATTCCCAACTTCCGATCGGTCAGCGCCGATCAGAAGCTGCCGCCGCTCAGCCCGAAGGACAAATTCGTCGAAGCAGCCCAGGACAGCTTCGACTACTCCTCCATCTTCCTGCCCGCAGCGGTCGCCGGCTATGACGACGCGCGCAAAGCGACGCCGGAGTTTGGCCACGGCGGCATCGCCTACGGACGCTATCTGTGGCACACCGCCGCCGACCAGACGATTGAGAACTTCACCGTGGAGGCCATCTTCCCCGTGCTGACCCACGAAGATCCGCGCTACTACACCAAAGGACGCGGAGGATTCGTCAAGCGGACAGGATATGCCTTGTCACGCGTCATGATCACCCGCACGGACAACGATAAAGAGACCTTCAACATCAGCGAAATCGCCGGCGCAGCGACGGGCGCGGCCATCTCGAACGCCTATTACCCCGGACCGGAACGCACCGTCGGCAACACCATGGAGACCTTCGGAACGAGCGTCGGAATCGACGCTGTGACGTTCATGTTCCACGAGTTCTGGCCGGACATCAACAAGGCCTTCTTCCACATGAAGGACTAGGCTGTAAGCGGATACTGAACTAGACGTTCCGAACGTTCGTGGTGACGACCCAGGTCGCATTGCGTGCGGCGGAGCATGACCCGCATGGCCGATAACTTCGCACAAACCGTCAAATCGCAGGTAGACATCGTCAAGATCATCGGCGACTACGTCAAGCTGCGTAAAACCGGAGCACAAAACTACTCCGGCCTCTGCCCGTTCCACAAGGAAAAGACCGGCTCGTTCTCGGTCAACGCGACCCACGGATATTTTTACTGCTTCGGCTGCCACGAAAAAGGCGACGTCTTCACCTTCGTCATGAAGATGGACGTCATCACCTTCCCCGAAGCGGTTCGCGCAGTTGCAACCAAAGCCGGAATCCCGCTTCCAAAGCGCGAGTTCTCGTCACCCGAAGAGGCTCGCGACGCAGGCATCAGACGCCAGCTCATCGACCTGCATGAAGCCGCGACGCAGTACTTCGAGGCGCAGCTCAAAGCTCCCGGCTCGGCCCGGGCACGCGAATATCTCACCGGCCGCGGTGTCACCCAGGAAACCGTGGAAAAGTTCCGCATCGGCTTCGCGCCGGACGACTTCAACGACATGCGCGACCGTCTGAAAGCCCACTTCAGCGACGAAGCCATGCGCGCCAGCGGCCTCTTCTCGTCGAGCGAAAAGAGCGACGAAGGAGCCCCTCCCGGCCAGCTCTACTCCCGCTTTCGCAAGCGCATCACCTTTCCCATCGACAACGAGCAAGGCAAGACCATCGCGTTCACGGCACGCGCGCTCGAAGCCGTTGACGACAAGGGTCGTCCCGTCGCCAAGTACCTCAACTCGCCGGAGACGCCGCTTTACACCAAAGGCAACGTCCTCTTCAATCTCGACAAGGCCAAGTCCGACATGCGCACGCTGGACTTTGCCCTGCTCGTCGAAGGCCAGATGGACTGCATCTCGGTCTACATGGCCGGCGTGAAGAATGTTCTTGCCACCTCCGGCACCGCCTTCACCGAGATGCAGGTCCGCCTGCTGAGCCGCTTTACCAAGCGCGTCGTCGTCAACTTCGACCCCGACCAGGCCGGGGCCACCGCAGCCGAGAAATCCATCGCCCTGCTCACCGAAGAAGGCTTCGAGGTCAAAGTTATCGCGCTCGAAGGAGGTCTCGATCCCGACCGCTTTGTCCGCGAGCAGGGAATCCAGGCCTACATGGCCGCGCTCCGCACCGCCAAGCGACACTCCGACTACCTCATCGACCGCGCCCGTCAGCTCTTCCCCGCACGCACCGCCGACGCCAAGATCAAGGCGATGAACTTTCTCCTCCCGCACATTCGCCGCATGCCCAATGCCATCGCCCGCGGCGAGTTCGTCGACGACGCCGCACAGAAGCTCGCGATTGACTCCGCCATGCTGCGCCAGGAGATCAAACAGGCCGCGGCGCAGCGCCTTGAAAGCGTCCGCACCTACCGCCCCGCGCCGGCGAGCGAAACCGAACGCGTGCTGCTCCGTGCCCTCGTCCTGCCGGACCACGACTCTGCCCGCGAACAGGCGGTCGCCGGCCTCGAAGAGCACCCGGAGTGGTATGAAGGCTTGCCGTCTGGAACGCTGATCGACGCGTTAGTCCATGCGTCCGCTCCTGAAAATCCGCTCGAAGCAGCGCCCGACGACGCCAGCCGCATGATGCTCGCGGAGGTGCTGAACTCGGTCGTCGATACCACAACCGCCAGCCAGATGCAGTCACGCAGCGAACCGCAAAGCGTCAAAGACCAGATCGCCAACGCCCTCCAGTCCCTGGCGATTCGCTACCTCGAACGCCGCCAGCGCGAGCTTCGCGGACAGATCGCCGAAGCCGAACGCCGCGGCGACACCGCCATGGTCGAAACCCTTACCGCCGAAAAGATGAACGTCGACCGCGAGTTGCGCACTCTCTGAAGAACGTATCCCTGGGGTACGAAGACGCGCGGCTTCAGCCGCTGAGTTACGCTTTACCCGCAGGTTGATACCCTCCGATTCCCGCCACCCTCGCCCCGCATACGGCTAGACTAGGAGCCATGCCGGACGACCTTCAAACGATGGACAGCGGAACCCGCCGCCGCCTCCTCGTCGGCCTCCTCACCAACTGGATCGGTAAGCTCGGCAACACCCTTATCCAGCTCATCCAGGTCCCGTTCTTCCTCCACTTCTGGTCGGAAAACGTCTACGGCAACTGGCTCATCGTCAGCTCGATTCCGAGCTACCTCGGCTTTTCCAATATCGGCTTCGGCAGCGTCGCCGGCAACGAGATGACCATGTCCGAAGCCCGCGGCGATCGTGAAGCCTCCCTGCGCGTCTTTCAATCCTGCTGGTGGCTCATCGTCATCGTCATGCTGTGCCTCTTCATCGTCATCGCAGCCTTGCTCACGTTCGTTCCCGTCGCAACCCTCCTCAACATCCACTTCATCTCAGCGAACGACACCAGGTGGATGATCGCCTACCTCGGTGCCAGCGTCCTGCTCGGCCAGCTTGAGCAGCTTCTCCAATCCGCCTACCGCAGCATCGGCCGCTACTCCTACGGCACCTTCACCAAGACCTGCATTACCCTCTCCGCCTTCGCCGCCATGATGATCCCGGTCTGGCAGGGCCATGGCCCGCGCACCGCCGCGCTCGTCTTCGCCTCCGCGAACATCTGCGGCACACTGCTCCTCGGCTTTATGGTCGCCCGCGACATCTCATGGATCGAGTTCGGCTGGCATCACGCCAGCTTCGCCGAAATCAAACGCCTCACACCGCTTGCCTTCGCCTTCATGGGCTTCCCGCTCGGCAACGCCCTCAACCTTTCAGGCACACTCCAGGCCGTAAGCTACGCGCTGGGACCCGTGGCGGTCGTCATCTTCAACACCGCACGCACCGTCTCGCGGGTCGCCCTCCAGATGGTCCAGATGATCAACAACACCTTCGAGCCGGAGTTCTCAAAGTCCTTCGGCGCGAACAACATCGCACTCGTGCGCACGCTCCACCGCCGCGCCTGCCAGGCCGCGCTCCTCATGGCCCTCGTCATCGTGCTGATCATGATCGTCGGCGGTCCCTTCCTCCTTAGCCATTGGACCCGCGGCAAAGTCCCTCCCAGCCGCCCGCTGCTCTCCATCCTCCTGCTCGTCGTCGTCCTTTACTCGCTTTGGTCGACCAGCTCCACCATCATGACCTCCACCAACCAGCACCAGCGCCTCGCCTCCGTCTACGTGGGAGCCACCGGCGTCACCGTCCTCGTCACCTTCTTCATGGCACGCAGCTTCGGGCTCTACGGTGCAGCCGCCTCGCTGCTGCTCTCCGAGTTCCTGATGAACCTCTACGTCCTGCCCGCCAGCCTGCGCATCGCGGATGACACCCTCCCCGCCTTCCTCCGCAGCCTCCTTACCCTGCCCGCCGCGCTCCACCCACGCGCTTTGCTCCGCCGCCTGCGCAACGCACGCCCCGCACTCGAAAGCTAAGCCGATTCCAGGTGTGCCTCGACCAGATTCAAAGCCTCCGCCTGGATCTCTGCCGAATTGCCGGCCCCACGCAGGAAGTGCGCCTCATGCAGTTCCGCCTCCCGCCGAAACCACGTCGTCTGCCGCTTCGCGTAGTTGCGATGCCCCTGCTGCGCCAGCACCGTAGCTTCCTGCTCCGTAAGTTCTCCGCGCAACACCGCGGCAGCCTGGCTATACCCCAGCGATGTCAGCGGTCGACACGCCGCCCCGAAACGCTCGATCAATCCATGCGTCTCGTCTACCAGCCCACTCGCAAACATCGCCGCCGCCCGGGCATCGATCCGCCGATAAAGCCCGGCTCGCTCCGGCGCCAGGATCAATCGCAGCACACGATACCCCGTCAGCCCGTCGCGACCAGCCGACCACTGCTCCGTCATCGGCCTTCGCGCCGCCAGCGACACCTCGATCGCCCGAATCACCTTCGCAACATCGTGCGCGTGGATCAACTCCGCTGCCTTCACATCCAATCGCGCCAACGTCCGGTGCAGATGCTCCGCACCACGGCTCACCGCCCTTGTCCTCAACAGCCCGCGCAACGCCTCATCCCGCGGCGGCGCGGCAAACAATCCATCCAGCAACGCA
The DNA here is from genome assembly GCA_963693075.2 of uncultured Granulicella sp. Taxonomy (GTDB): domain Bacteria; phylum Acidobacteriota; class Terriglobia; order Terriglobales; family Acidobacteriaceae; genus Edaphobacter. The sequence continues at coordinate 722,800 of CAXMMP010000002.1, forward strand.
CGCGCATAGAGACCCGTCCCGCCAGCCAGGATGGGCAGTTTGCCTCCCATCTCGCCCAGCACAGCCCGGGCATGCCGCGCATAATCCCCCGCCGTGCAAGCCTCGTCAGGGTCATAAAGATCCAGCAGATGATGCCGCACCAGGGCCCTTTGCGCCGCACTCGGCTTCGCACTCCCCAGGTCCATCCCGCGATACACCGCCACCGAATCGCACGAGAGAATCTCCCCGCCAAACCGATTCGCCAACGCCAGCGAGAGCGCCGTCTTGCCGGAAGCCGTCGCGCCGAACAGTGCAATAAGGGGAAGCATCGCTGCATTTAGCCTACAAGCCCGGGCTCAATCGCTTCCGAGCGGCTATGCTGAACATAGTCCCCCGGCCCCCATTCCTATAGCTGCGAGTCCCCACGATGCGAAGAATCGTCCTTGGCTGCGCACTGTCTCTTGCCTGCGCGCCCCTCTACGCCCAGTCCAAACCCGTCTCCTTCACCGACCGCAACGCCCCCGTCGAAGCCCGCATCGACGACCTCCTCAAGAAGATGACGCTCGACGAAAAGATCGACGCCTTCTCGACCGATCCTTCCATCCCCCGCCTCGGCGTCATCGGCACCGGCCACGTCGAAGGCCTGCACGGCCTCGCGCTCGGTGGCCCCGGCCATTGGGAGGGCAAAAACCTCAGCGTCATCCCCACCACCACCTTCCCGCAAGCTCGCGGCCTCGGCCAGACTTGGGACCCCGAACTCCTCAAGCAGATCGCCGCGCAGGAGGCCTTCGAAACCCGCTACGCCCTCGGCAAATATCATCGCGGAGGCCTCATCGTCCGCGCCCCCAACGCCGACCTCAGCCGCGACCCGCGCTGGGGACGCAGCGAAGAATCCTACGGCGAAGACCCCTACCTCGTCGGCACCCTCGCCACCGCCTTCTCGCAAGGCCTCCAGGGCGACGGCAAATACTGGACCACGGCTTCGCTCCTCAAGCACTTCCTCGCCAACAGCAACGAGGACGGACGCAGCAGTTCCTCCTCCAACTTCGACACCCGCCTCCTCCGCGAGTATTACTCCGTGCCCTTCCGCATGGCGATCGAAGACGGCCACGCCAACGCTCTTATGGCCTCGTACAACGCGTGGAACACCGTCCCCATGACGATCAACCCCGTCCTGCGCGACGTCGCCATGCACGATTGGCGCTTCGACGGAATCCTCTGCACCGACGCCGGAGCGCTCACCAACCTCGTCACCCAGTACCACGCCTTCAAGACCCTCCCCGAAGCCACCGCCGCTGCCATCCACGCCGGCATCAATCAGTTCCTCGACGACTACCGCCAGCCTCTCAAAGACGCTCTCGACCAGTCTCTCCTCTCGCAAGCCGATCTCGACCGCAACCTCCGCGGCGTCTTCCGCGTCATGATCAAGCTCGGCCTCATGGACGGTGCCGCCGCCTCCAGCCTCGCCAGGATCGGCCTCGAAGAAGGAACCACCGACCCGTGGATGACACCCGCCCCCAAAGCTCTCGCCCGCCGCGCCACCGCCGAATCCATCGTCCTGCTCAAGAATGATCCACTCCCCGCGCTTGAGCCCGCATCCAGCCCCGTGCCGCCTCCCTCAAAACTCCATCGGCTCGGCGTCTTTGTCAAAAAGCCCGCGCCTCCCACCACTCTGCTCCCCCTCGACGCCACCCGTCTCAAGACCATCGCCGTCATCGGCCCGCTCGCCAACCAGGTTGTCCTCGACTGGTACAGCGGAACCCCGCCTTACACCGTTACGCCGCTCGAAGGCATCCGCGAGCACGCCCCCAACGTCCACGTCACCTACGCCGACGGCACTGACCTCTCAGCCGCCGCTTCTCTCGCCAAAGCCGCGGACGTCGCCATCGTCCTCATCGGCAACCACCCCACCTGCGACGCAGCCTGGGAACAATGCCCCATCCCCAGCGATGGCAAAGAAGCAGTCGACCGAAAATCCCTCACCCTCACCCAGGAAGGCATCGCCAAGACCGTCTACGCTGCCAACCCCAGAACCATCGTCGTCCTTCAGGCCAGCTTCCCCTACACCACGACCTGGACGCAGGACCACATCCCCGCCATCCTCGAGATGACCCACTCCAGCGAGGAGCAAGGCAACGCTCTCGCCGATGTCCTCTTCGGCGCCTACAACCCCGCCGGCCGCCTTACCCAGACCTGGGTCCGCGACGAAGCCGATCTCCCGCCCATGATGGACTACAACCTGCGCGATGGCCGTACCTACCTCTACGCCAGGCAGAAGCCGCTCTACGCGTTTGGCTTCGGTCTCAGCTACGCCACCTTCGAATACTCGCACCTGCACACCAGCTCCACCCACATCAAACAAGACGAGACCGTCAGCATCCGCTTCGACGTCAAAAACACCAGCCGCCGCGACGGCGACGAAGTCGTTCAGCTCTACGTCAAGCACCTCGACTCGAACGTCGACCGCCCTCAGCTCGAACTCAAACGTTTCATCCGCATCCACACCAGGGCCGGTGAAACCGCATCCCTCACCATGCAGCTCCACGCCAAAGACCTCACCTACTGGGACGAGACCCAGAAAGCCGCCAGCACCAGCAACCCTCTCAGCTGAGCCTGCCGCTCGCGGTCCACGCTTACTCTTCCCGCGGAGGATTCTTCGAGATAATGAAGTCAATCCGCAGATCCAGATTAGGCCCTTTGAACTCCTTCGGCAGCGGCGGAAACTGGCCCACCCCTGTAATCGAATGCCACGCAGCCCCATCGATCGCACGGTCGTGCGTGCTGTCGTCCAGGTGCATATAGCTCACCGTCCCATCCGCGTTGATGCGGAACCGGATCAGCGTCCACCCTTCTTTATTCAGCGGCGGCATCGTCTCTTCCGGAATCAGCGGATACCACGACGTCCGCAGAATGCGCAGCAGCCGTTTGATGTACGGCCCGAAGTCGGTACCCAGCGTATTCGAAAGGATATCCACGCCCGTATTCGCACCGCTATGCGCCGATGCCGGACCTGAACCATAGTCGCCGCCCTGCCCGCCCGCTCGCGCACCCGCTGCCAGGTCCTTCAAACTCTGCCCTGGCACCGCGAAGTTCGGCTTGCCCGCACCCTGCTGCGTCGGCTTCGGGGCATCCGGAATCGACGCCGTCTGCGAAGGCTTCGGTTGCGGCTGAGGCTGCGGGGTCGGGGGCGTCGGCGATTGCTGAGCCTGCTGCGGCGGCGGAGGAGCCTGCCTCGGCTGCGGGGCCGGAGTCGGCGCCGGCGGCAAAGGCGCACCGCGCGGTGGCGGCGGAGTCGTCTTCACCTCGGGCACCGGGTGCGCGTTCTGCGCCAATCGATCCTGGTCGCTGATGTGCGCCTTCGGCGGCGGTTTATGCACCAGGTTCTTCGGCAGGTCGAGGAACGGCATCGGTTTATCCAGCCGCGTCACCTCTTCCTTCGGATTCGCAATCCGCCCCTGATGAAACAACACCCGCGGCCCATAGAACGCGAACCACGCGATCGCCAGGCAGATGATGACCGACACATAAATCGACTCACGAAACCGCGCCCGCGCGATCTCATCGTCAATCGAATCCAGCAGATAGACCAGCTCATGCTGTTCCAGCTCACCGAATCGCCGCGTCACCAGCTTGGCTGGCGGTTCAGGCACGGGCGGAGCCGGGTTGGATGGGGTCTCGAGTAAAGGCATCGGTTCTGGCAGGTTTTTGAGCGCTGTCTATACCGTCAGACGCGCAACCCCGAGCAATAGTTTTGCCCAGCCCCTAGTGTAGTGGATTCCCGACACCAAGTGCGCACGCGGATACAAGCGATAAGAATGGCGAAGGCGGGATAATGGCTCATCGCACGGACGAGGTTCAGGATGCAAACAGAGCAGGGATTCCAAGGCCTCCACGCAGATATCACTCAAACAATCATCAAGGTCTTCTACCAGGTTGCCAACGACCTCGGTTTTGGCTTCATGGAATCGGTTTACCGCCGATCGATGGTCATCGCTTTGCAGGCTGCCGGACTAAGGGCACAGGCGGAAGTTCCGATTCCGGTCTTCTACCGAGGGCATTGCGTACGAGCCTTCTACGCGGACGTCGTCGTGGAAGGCCTCATTGTGCTCGAATTGAAGGCTACCGACTCAATCACGAAGCAGTTTGAGGCTCAGTTACTTCACTACCTGCGTGCAACCAGAATGGAAGTAGGATTAGTTCTTGCCTTTGGTGAAAAAGCTCTTTGTCGGCGGGTCGTCATGACCAACGACCGCAAATCGCCGCACCTTAATCCGTCTTAATCCCTTTCTATCCCTTCTATCCGTGTACGCACTCGCCCGCACCAAGTCCCTAGTCCTCAACCGGCAAAGCCACTCCCCTCCGCCGATCAAACACCTTCCTCACCACCCAAACCACGATCACCCCCACCAGCACCCCCACTACGCTCAACGTCACATTCGCATGGCGATGAAACACATGAAGCGCAGACGACAGGATCGCCGGACCATACACAATCACCAGAATCGACTCAATCAGAAACCGCACGAACTTCCCCGAACTGATCGCCAGAAAGTACGACAGTGGCCGCATCTCGAACACACCCGCGGCTAGCTCAAACAACTTCACCGGCATCGGCGGAGGACACATCGCCGGCAGCATGATCGCCAGAAACTCCTGCTTCTCAAACCGGTCCCGCAGCTTCTCATACCGTTCGCGATTGATCCGTTTCAGCAAGAAGAGTTCCCCGCCCGCGCGTCCCAGGTAATAAGGCAGCATGCTCCCAATTGCCGATCCGATCGCCGCCATGAAGCAATACAGCACGGCCTTCGCATGGTTCGCCACGCCGTAGCTGACGATCAGCGGATCGAGAAACGGCAGAGGAATCGCCGCCGAATCCACCACGCACAGCGCGAGGATTCCCCACACGCCGAACGGCTTCAACACCAGCAACAGCCACACCTTCGCCTTGACCAGCCACCCGCCAATCTTCTTCCACGGAATGCCGAACAAATAAGCAGCGATCAAGCGCGATGCTCCGTGTCGCCGTTCAGCACGCGGATCGCATGCGGCAGCAACGGCAGAATCGCACGCAGCGAAGTCTTCGCACCCGCCGGACTTCCCGGCAGATTCACGATCAGCGTCGACCCCAGGCATCCGCACACCTGCCGGCTCAGCGGAGCCATCGGCGTCTCTTCCAGACCCACCATCCGCATCCGCTCCGCCAGGCCCTCCACCAGGCGGTCGCACACCATCCGCGTCGCCTCGGGAGTCACATCGCGCAACGCGAGCCCGGTCCCGCCCGTCGTCACAATCAGGTCCGCCTCGGCCGCGTAGTGTCGCAGCGCATGCGCAATCTCACCCACCTCATCCGGAAAGACCGCCGAATCCGTCACCGCAATCCCCGCCTCGACCAGCATCTGCCCGACCGCCGGCCCCGACAGGTCCACCTGCGTCCCCGCCGCGCAGCGATCGCTGATCGTCAGAACCACCGCCGACATCTCACTCCCAAACTCGTCCATACCCTCCCAGTCTACCCTCGCAGTCCAAAATACCGATCCGTCCCGCCCGAAGCGCACAACCCACAGCCGCGCCCTTCCCCACAACCAAATTTGTCATCCTGAGCCCCAAGCACCACCCGCTGATCCGTCTCAATCCCTTTTATCCCTTCAATCCGCGTACGCACCCCCCCGAAACACTACGAACCCAACAGAGAGAAGGCTCTAGCTCTCAATCCGCGCCAGATCCGCACAATCCGCGTACGCACTTCCTACTTCTGCACCCGCCCCATCCGCATCTCCACCACCCGGTCTCCCTCCGGTGCCGACATATCCAGCAACACCGACCCCGACAGCGGTCTCTTCCCCCCACGTATCACCGCCCCGTAAAAAAAGCGCGCATCCGAAAACGTCACCCGCTCCAACGGATGGTTCGGATCGGAATTGTCCTGAGACTCCTCCAGCACCGGCCACGACGACCAGTCCAGATACACCCGCCCCAGGTAACTCCTCTTCGCCGCCAGCAGAGCCAGCGAACTCTGCGGCTTGTAGATCGTATCCGACGGGCGCAGCGCTTCCGCCAGCCCGCTCTTCGTATTCACCGTCCCCAACCGATACACACTCGGCGTCTCCGCCACCGTGCTCCAAACGTAAGGATTCGTCGGTTGCGGACTCGCAAAGAACCGTGTCGCCTCAGCCGGCCCATCCTGTGCCGCAAGCTGGAGCGCCTTCGCATGCTCGTTGAACCGAAACACATACAGCGCCAGCACCAGCACCAATCCACCCAACGCCCAGTTCGAACTCGCAAAGCGCGTCTCGCGCGATTGAACCTCGGAGTTGATCAAACCAAACAGGCCCGGCAGCACCAGCGCCAGCACGAGAATCCCAAACAGCACCGGCTCGAAAATAAACACGAACGACCCCGCGTACCAATGCGGATCGAACGGGAAAAACGGCCTCACCCCGTAGTTGTTCGTCCAGTCCAGCAGGATATGGCTGCATAACGCCAGGAGCACCCCGCCGAAGAGCAGCCCCCATCGCTGCGCCGCTTTCGTCTCCGGTCGCCCTCGCAACCGCCAGAACCCATAAACCACCGCCGTCACCACGGCCGCCTCAACCGGGATCGCCAAAAACGTATGTGTGATCCCGCGATGATGCTCAAACTCCGTCACCGGCCCACCCGCGGCCCAAAGCATATCGATATCCGGCAACTCCGCCGCCACCGCCATCGCCACCACCGCGTAAGCCGCCCGGCGGTTGAACCCCGCCCGCGCCAGCACTGCCCCCGTCAACATATGCGTCACAGGTTCCATCCCCAAAGCCTACCGCACACCGCGAAAGCCAGGGTGCCATCTCGTTCCCGCCCACGCCAGCCCATCATCCGGCCCCAACCCAAAAGGCCCTGTCCTTCATCCGCGCCAAATCCGCGCAATCCGCGTACGCACTCGTCCCCAACTTATACTGGACATCCCATGCCAACCGCCGAGCAGGAAGTCGAAAAACTCCGCGAAGATCTCCGCCACCACGAACACCTCTACTACGTGCTCGACGCCCCCGTCCTCACCGACGCGCAGTACGACGCGCTGATGAACCGCCTCAAGGCCCTCGAAACCGAGCACCCCGCGCTGCTCACGCCCGATTCCCCCACCCAGCGCGTCGGTGGCAAGCCAGCCGATGGCTTCCAGAAAGTCCCACACTCGCGCCAGATGCTCTCGCTCGACAACGCCTACAACGAAGAAGACCTGCGCGCCTGGGACACCCGCGTGCGCGCCGCGCTGCCGCCGTCTGAAACCGTCGCCTACACCTGCGAACTCAAGCTCGATGGCCTGTCACTGGCCCTGCACTACCGCCCTTCCGGCCACGGAGCCCGTATGGAACGCGGCCTCACCCGGGGCGACGGGGCGATCGGTGAGGATGTGACCTCGAACGTCCGCACCATCCGCTCCATCCCCCTCACCCTCTCCGCCGACAAGCTCAAAGCCGCAGGCCTTCCGCAAAGCTTCGAGGTCCGCGGCGAGTGCGTGATGCCGCAAGCCGCCTTCGTCAAGATGAACCAGGCTCGCGAAGCCGCCGGCCTTACAGCCGCCGTCAACCCGCGCAACGCCGCCGCCGGCACCATCCGCACGCTCGAACCCAACATTGTCGCGCCGCGCCGCCTCGACTTCTACGCCTACTTCCTGCTCCAGAGCGAAGGCGGAGAGATGCTGCTGCCGACACAGTCGCAAGCCCTCAAAGCCCTCGGCACCGCCGGCATGCGCGTCAACCCGCAGGTCGCGACAGTCTCCACCATCGAAGACGTCTGGGCCTTCATCGAACGCTGCGAGCCTCTGCGCGACACCCTCGGCTACGAGATCGACGGCATCGTCATCAAGGTCGATTCCGCCGCGCAGCAGCGCCGTCTCGGCTTCACCGGCAAAGCCCCGCGCTGGGCCATCGCCTACAAGTTCGCCGCGCGCGCGGGCACCACGCGCCTCAACGGCGTCCTCTTCCAGGTCGGCCGAACCGGCAAGGTCACGCCCGTCGCGGCGCTCGAGCCCGTCTTCATCGGCGGCACCACCGTAAGCCGCGCCACGTTGCACAACGCCGACGAGATCGCCCGTCTCGGCGTCCGCATCGGCGACTCCGTGTCCGTCGAACGCGGCGGCGACGTCATCCCCAAGATCACCGCCGTCCTTTCGACCGCCCCCGACTCCACACCCATCGACTTTCCCACCGACTGCCCCGTCTGCGGCACGCCACTCGTCAAGGAAGAGGGCGAAGTCGACTGGCGCTGCGTCAACGTCAGTTGCCCCGCGCGTCTCCGCGAAGAGCTGATCCACTTCGGCGCGCGCGGCGTCATGAACATCGAAGGCCTCGGCGAAGCCATGGTCGCGCAACTCCTCGGCCAGACAGCCGAGGAAGCCGTCGAAGAAGACGGCACCCCGAAGACCGAACGCAAGCCGCTCATCACGTCCCTTGCCGACCTATACTCGCTCAAAAAAGAACAGCTCACGGCCCTCGACCGCATCGGCGACAAGTCCGCGCAGGCCCTCCTCGACGAGATTGAACGCTCCAAAAAAGCCGGTCTCGCCCGCGTCCTCCTCGGCCTCGGCATCCGCTTCGTCGGCGAACGCACCGCGGGTCTTCTCGCCGCGCAATTCGGCTCAATCGAATCCCTCATGACCGCCACCATCGAAGACCTCACCCGGGTCAACGAGGTCGGCCCCAAGGTCGCCGAGGCCGTCCACGAGTTCTTCGCCGAACCCCGCAACGTCGCGCTTGTCGAACGCCTCCGCAGCGCCGGAGTCGAGATGACGGCCGAAAAGCGCGTCACCACCACCACCCTCGAAGGCCTCACCTTCGTCCTCACCGGCTCCCTCCCCACCCTCACCCGCGAGCAAGCCAAGGAAAAGATCGAAGCCGCCGGAGGCAAGGTCTCCGGCTCCGTCTCCAAAAAAACCGACTACGTCGTAGCCGGCGAAGAGGCCGGCTCCAAACTCGAAAAAGCCCAGCAGCTCGGCGTCAAAATCCTCGACGAACCCGCCCTGCTCGAACTCCTCGGCTGAAGATTGGAGTCATCGGTGTAAATCAGCGTTAAGCTTCTGCCGTTGCCTGCCTTACCGAATCTGCACCAGCTCCGGCACCTTATGCTCGGCCCCCGGCGGCGTCACCTGCGTCTTCTGCGGCGCTCTCCAGTGATCGATATAACTCACCTGGTGTACGCACGAGATCGTGCAATTCGGCGCGCACGATTTCTCCGTCAGAAACTCCCGCTTCACATCCGCCCGCATATACTCGCCCACCGGAATCCCCGGGTACCCACGCTGCTGCGAGCAGTAATGTACCAGCCCGTTTTCGCACACATACAGGTAGCGCGCACCGGCCCGGCAGCGCCAGTCATTCGGCTGTCCATTCGCGATCGCGTCTTGAAAGTGATTGAACCGCGAATAGCTCCGCCGCGTCAGCTTCCGCACCTGGTCCCACACGCTGCGTTCTGCCTCAGCCAAAGGCTTCAACTGCCCCGACCCATCGTGAATAATCCCAATGGTCGACGAAAAGCCCAGCTCCAGGGCCCGCGTCGACACCTTGTACGCATCTTCAGGAGGCGTCCCACCGCCCACCACCGAGTTGATGTTCACATGGAAATCCGCGTGCTCGGCCAGCATCCTAAGCTTCGCATCCAGCACCTTCAAGCTCTTCTTCGAGACCGCATCCGGCATTACGTTGTCGATCGAGATCTGCATGTGATCGAGACCCGCTTGATTCAGCCGCTCGATCCGGTCCGGCATCAACAGGTAGCCATTCGTGATCATCCCGGCAATCGCGCCGGTCTTCCGAATCCGTGCAATCACGCGGTCGAGATCGGGGTGCAGCAACGGCTCGCCGCCCGAGATCGTAATCACCGAGGTCCCCAGCCGCCCCAGCTCATCGATGCGCCGTTCCATCTCCGCAATCGGCACCGGATCGGAGAAATCGTCGTACTCATTGCAGTAGGTACACGCTAGGTTGCACCGCCGCATCGGCACAATATGCGCCATGTACGGGTGCGAGGTCGAAGCCAGCGCAGACCCAATCGAACCCAGCTCCCGCAGCTTGCGGGTAATGCTCTTCCAGCGCCGTTTCGCGGGCATCCGCCGCGCCTTCGTTCCTTCAGCCATGATGCTTCAAGTATAAACGCCCACCCAAAAAATAGCGCCCAACATGCCCCGACACCACCTCAGCAAAACCGGTGCCCGTCGGTGTTTCATCGGTGTTAAGCTTTTGTCTCTAAAGCATCATCAGGCACGAAACCTGAACCGCCTCAGGCTCCCGCGTCGGCACCACCAGGCTCGCCTTGTGCTTCACATCCGGAGTAATCACCAGCGTCTTCTCCTGCCGGTCGCGCACCACCTGCACACTGATCGGCTTGCCCTTCGCCTCGTGGATCATCTTCGTCCACTTGCTTGGGCTCGACATCGGCCGGAAGTTGGCCTTCACGATGACGTCCCCAGCTTTCAGTCCCGCCATCGCAGCGGGACTGTTATCCGCCACGCTAGAAACCAGCAGCCCGGCACCGCTCGTCACGCCAAAGAACGAAGCCAACTGCGGCCGCATCACCTCAACCAGCGCACCGGTATAGGTTGGGCTCGTCAGCAACGTACCCAGAAAACTGCGGCTATACCGCGAAGCCGGAACCGGAGCGGCATACGCCGTACCCGATGACGAAGACACCTCACCAGTCGGCATCGCCGTCTCAGGAGCCTGCGGCCCCGGCAGCGCACCGCTGCCAAAGTGCTGCTCCCACACCTGCCGCTCAATCACGACATGATCCGCCATCGCCCCGGAGACACTCAGCGTCTGCCCTTCGCGCCCGATCACCAGCGCAACCGTCTTACCCGGTGCGCAGTCTTTCAACATCCGCCGAAGCTGCTCTTCGCTCTCGACCGTCACGCCATTCATCTGCAGCACGACATCGTGTAACCGCAGCCCCATCTTGCCCGCCGGCCCATCGTGGTCGACGCGGATAATCTCCGCACCCTTCGTGTCCTTCAGCTTCAACAAAGCCACCTGGTCGTCGCCCACATCGCGAACATCGATCCCCAGGTAGCTCTGCGAGCCACCCTTCACCGTCCCATGCTGCTGCGCATTCGAAGCAAACGAATCGTCTATCCACCCAAAAGCAGGCGACGCCGACAGAAGCCCCGCCAGCACCACCCACCCAATCCCGCCCATCTTCCCGCCACTTCCTACGCCCATCGCCCCCTCGGCCCCTGTATGCCCCTGAAATCTACACTGTTGTTTGAGACGCGTGGCCCACTGCAATGACATACGACTTACTGAATGGAAGAAGAACCCATCAACTCCTGCGTGCTGACCGTGCGAATGTACGGATTCTCATCCCGCGTCGAAACCGTCCGCAGCACCTGCCGCACGCTGGTATCGGAGTTCACCGGCTCCAGCATCGAGATCGCCTTCGTCCGCACCGTCGCGCTCGAATCCGTCATCAACGCCGTCAGCACCGCATCGCGCACCTTATCATCCTGCGTCACGTAAGGCTGTAGACCCTCGAGCGCCTTCATCCGCACGCTCGGGCTCTTATCCGTCCGCAGGCTGTTCACCAGCGCGGTCCGAATCCCCGACCCGTCAGATTCCATCTTGCACTCATGGCCGTTCCGGCACTCGTTCGCCAGCAGAGCCACAGAATCCACGCGAACGCCGTTCTCCGTCGCGGACTTCGTCCCCATCATCAGTAACTGGCGAATCTGCGGATCATCCAGCGAACCCTGCGCCATCTCCGGAACTACCCGGTTATAGCTCACCTGCACCAGTTCGCCCGGAAGCTGTTCCACCTTCGAAACCGTCGAAACACCACCCCCGGTCTCATTGGTCAGGATCAACGGAGGCCGCTTCATCGGCTGATGCGCCACCTGGTACCGGTACGTAAAGTTGCCACCCAGAAAACCCACGCCAACCAGCAGCGTAGCCAGCGCCGGAGCCCCTTGGATATGACCCAGCCACCCAAACGCGTGCGCGGTCAGCCGCGTCATCATGCCATGCTGCGGCATGGCGTCGAGCGCCTCATCCAGCTTCATGCGGCTCTGCGCCAGAAGATTCGGGTCAGGGTCCGACATCGGATAGAGCCCCGCCAGCTCGTCCATGCGACGCAGGCCCTCGAGCTCCTGCAGACACTGCTCGCAGACCGTCAGGTGTTGTTCCAACCCGATCGCGTCCTGGTCCGGCAGCTCTCCGTACACCGCCAGAATAATGCTGTCGCGTGCCCCTTCACAGTTCATTGCTTTCGCCTCGTCCAGCCTCAAAAATTGTGCTTCTTCCCGCTATCTCCCAGGTCTTTGCCCGGTGAGTCCTACAGAACGCCGTACCGTACCTCTGCTGCTTTACAGCCCCTTCAACTCGGCCAGATTCAGCCGGAGCTTCCGGGTCGCGCGAAAAAGAGTGTTCTTTGCCGTCTCTTCCGTCGTGCTCAACATCTCGCCGATCGTCCGCAGCTTCAGCCCCTGGTAGTGCTTCAGCTCGAACACCGTGCGCTCTCGCGGCGTCAGCTTATCCAGCGCCGCCGCAATCCTCTCGCCCATCACCTTCCGGTCCAGCTCGCGTCCCGGGTTCGCCATCGCGCGGTCATCGGTGATGTTCGCCATCAAATCCATCTCGTCGCCGCTTGCGTCCAGCACCGTTGCGGGGTCTTCACGGCGAGACTTCCGCCGGCGCAACTGATCGAGACAAAGATTCGTCACAATCCGGTAAAGCCACGTGTAAAACGAGCACTCAAACCGGAAGTTTCCCAGGTGGCGATACGCCTTGATGAACGCTTCCTGATGCACATCCTGCGCATCCTGCTCATTCGAAAGCATATGCAGCGCCAGGCGAAGCACGCTCTGGTCATACCGGCGAACCAGCGCGTCGAATGAGCTGCGGTCGCCCTTCTGCGCCTCGCGGATCAGCTCATCGTCCTCGACTCGCTGCTGCGCGCGTGCTTCCATCTGCGCCTGCGTCAGCTTGCCGCCACGAGCCCCGGGTTGTGCCGCCGCCTTCGCCACTGCGGAAGATTCTACGCCCGCAAAGGGATTGCTGGCACCAAAGCCCGGCCGCCGCAAAGCAGCCATCACGGGAGACAGCTCCCCTTCCACGCCCAAACCAAACGTCTCTGCGCCCATACTCTTCCGACTCCGGAGTCAGAAATCAACTTCTGTCCTGATAGACCCCGCGCCCCGAAAAAGGTCACCATCCCGCTTCAAACTCTCAACTCTGCACTCGCGAATTTCTCTCACCTTCGGCCCCCTGACAAAACCCCATGCCCCGAAAACAGGGCAGTCCGACACGCGCAAAAGGCCCTATTTGAGCCGTATAACCCGTCGTTCCAACTCCTTTGTTTTCCGATATTTGCATATAAGCCATATACCGGGGGTAGGGACCGCATAAACTACCCTCATGTCCCTCTTCGACTCCCCCTGGGTCCACGCCCATTGCGACGGCGGTTCCCGCGGAAATCCCGGCCCGTCCGGCTTCGGTGCCATCATCACCGACGCGCAAGGCGAAACCCTCGCCGAACTCTCCGAATTCCTCGGCACCCGCACCAATAACTACGCCGAATACTCCGGCCTGCTCGCCGTCCTCGCCTGGGCCATCGAACACGGTCACCACCGCGTCAAGGTCGTCTCTGACTCCGAGCTGATGGTCAAGCAGATTCAGGGCAAGTACAAGGTCAACTCCCCCGACCTCAAACCCCTGTGGCAGCAGGCCCGCGATCGCATCGCCAAACTCGACGCCTTCGAGATCACCCACGCCCTCCGCCACAAGAACAAGGAGGCCGACGCCCTTGCCAATCAGGCGATGGACCGCGGCACCCGCAAAGGCGGCGGCGAAGCTGTAGAGATGCTCTCCCTCCGCCCCAAACCCGCCCCCAAACCCGCAGCCCCACCCGCTATGCTGCGCGGCTTCACCAAGGGTGGTGCAGTCCACTTACTGGGGGGTGCCACCCTCCCCGACGGCATCTTCGTCAAAATTATCCCGGAGTAGCCCGCTTACTTGTTCAGCTCCGCCTTCACCATCTCGCTCACCATCTTTCCATCCGCCCGCAGCCCGCTCGCCAGAATTCGCTGCTGCACCACCCGCATCGTCGGCCCCATATCCTTGGGCCCCGGAGCCACGCCATCCGCGTCCTTGGTCATGTGCGCAATCGCGCCCTGCACCACGGCGCGCACCTCGTCCTCACTCGCAGCCTGGGGCAGGTAGCCCTCGATCATCGCAATCTCAAGCTTTTCCTTCTCGGCAAGTTCGGGCCGATCGCCCTTGGTGAAACTCTCCACCGACTCGCGCCGCTGCTTGATCAGCGTCGTCAAAATCTGTGCCTCTTCACCGTCCGTCAACGCCGTTCGCTTCTCAATCTCCTTGTTCTTCATCGCCGATTTCACCATCCGCAGCGTCGTCAGGCGATGCTCATCTTTCGCCTTCATGGCGGTGATAATGTCCTTGCCGATCCGCTCGGAGATGGTCGCCGGCTTCGCGCCCGTCTCGGCGTTTACGTTGCCGCTGTTCGTGTCCTGCTCGCTCATTTTGCAACCTCTCGTTGATTTTAGATGCAACGGCAAGTGCGCCCTCATCGCGGGCGGCGACCACTTCGTGGGGTCATGACGCTTCGCGTCGGTCATTGCAGGGTAAGTACAATAGACCTCATGTTCCGCAAAACTCGCCTCTTTACGCCTGGCCCAACGCCTCTTCTTCCCGCCGCACAGTTCGCCATGGCCGCCGCCGACATCCACCACCGCACCGCCGAGTTCCGCGCCCTCTACACCCGCGTCCTCTCGCAGCTCAAGCAGTTCGTCGGCACCACGACCGGCGACGTCGTCATCCTCTCCTCCTCTGGTACCGGAGCCATGGAAGCCGCCGTCTCCAACCTCACTTCACCCGGCGACCGCGTGCTTGTGCTGACTGCGGGCAAGTTCGGCGAGCGCTGGTCCGCTCTCGCCAAGGCGTTCGGCTGCGCCGTCGACGTCGTCTCCGCGCCGTACGGCCAGACGTTCTCCATCGACGAAGTCAAAGCCGCGCTCAAGCTGGAGACTCGCGCCGTCTTCGTACAAGCCACCGAAACCTCCACCGGCGTTCGCCACTGCATCCCGGCCATCGCAAAGCTCCTCAAGGACACGCAGTCCGAAGCGCTTCTCGTCGTCGATGCCATTACCGGCCTCGGCACCACGCATCTCGACATGGATGCGCTCGGCATCGACGTCATGATCGGCGGCTCGCAAAAGGCCGTCATGATTCCTCCTGGCCTGTCCTATCTCGCCGTCGGCCCACGCGCATGGGACCGCATGGAAGCGACCTACAACCCGCGCTACTACTTCGACCTCCGCAAGGAACGCAAGAACGCCAGGAACGGCGAATCCGCCTATACTCCCGCCGTCGCACTCATCGCCGCCCTCGGAGCCGCGCTCGACTACATCGCCGGCCAGGCCGCCACGCCTGAGAACCCCGCGGGAGACATCGTCGCGGGCCGCAAACTCCTCGTCGAAAACGCCGAGACCATCGCCGCCATGACCCGCGCCGCCGTCCTCGCTCTCGGCTGCACTCTCTTCGCGCCCGACGCCCCCGCGGCCGCGGCCACCGCGGTCCTGCCACCCACCGGCGTCGACTCCGGCCTCTTCGTCAAGGAACTCAAAGCCCGCTTCGGAGCCATCATCACCAACGGCCAAGGCGAGATGAAGGGCCAGATCTTCCGCATCGCCCACCTCGGCTTCTTCGACTACATGGACACCATCGCCCTCATCGGCGCGCTCGAACAGATCATCGTCAAGAGCGTTCCGCAGGCAGGAATCCACTTTGGCGACGGCCTCATCGCCGCCCAGAAGCTCTTCGCCGAACGCTCGCCGACCGCCGCGGCCGACAACCCATGCCTCTGTGGACGCAGCGGAGCCTGCTGCTCTCTGGTACATACGGATGCCAAGTAAACGTACCGGGGCTGTACTGACAGCCTTGGTACTCCTGACCTTTGTGGCGAAGCTTTACGCCGCCCCCGTTTACACCTACAAAGTCATCGCCAAATACCCGCACTCGACCCATAGCTATACCGAAGGCTTCTTCTACCTCAACGGTCTCTTCTACGAAGGCACTGGGCTATCAGGCCACTCGCAGCTTCTCGCCATCGAACCGGCAACAGGCAAGGTCGTCCAACACAACGATCTCGACCCGCAGTACTTCGGCGAAGGCATTGTCGACATAGGCCCCAACATCCTTGAATGGACCTGGCAGACGCACACCGGCTTCGTCGTGGACCGTTTCTCCTTCCGCGTGCTCCGCCACTTCACGTACTCCGGCGAAGGCTGGGGCATGACCCGCAGCAACAAGGAAGTCATCACCAGCGACGGAACCTCTACGCTGCGTTTCCGAAACCCGGAGACCTTCGCCGAAACGCATCACATCACCGTCCACGACGGCAATCAAAAAGTCGATCAACTCAACGAGCTCGAGTTCGTAAAAGGTGAGATCTACGCTAATGTCTGGCACTCCGATCGCATCGCGCGGATCTCGCCAAAGGATGGTCACATCCTCGGCTGGATCGACCTCACCGGACTGCTACCTGCCGACCAGCGCGGCAATGCAGAGGCCGTGCTCAACGGCATCGCCTACGACGCCAAGGGCGACCGCCTCTTCGTCACCGGCAAGCAGTGGCCGACGGTGTTCGAGATCAAAGTTCTGCCACCCGCCAAATAGCCTCGCCTGATACCCTTCCGGTAGTCCTCTCGCGATCATGAAACGTTCCGTCCAAGTCTCCGCGCCTCTGTTAGCCTCCGCCGCTCTGGCCCTGCTGACGACGGGTTGCCGCCAGCCCGAACCGAAGCGCTGCGTCGACGAAAACAATCACGTCGTGGATCAAAGCTTCTGCGCCAACGCCCCGCAAGGGACGAACCTCGATAACTATCATCCGGGCGGCGTCTGGCCCTACCACTATTACTACGGAGGCGGCGGTGGCTTTACACCCGGCGCCATTGTTACTGGCGGATCGAACACCCCACTCGCCGGCCACAGCTACTCCACGACCACCCGCGGCGGTTTCGGTTCAAGCTTTGGCGGAAGCGGCGAAGGCAGTGGAGGCCACGGCGGCGGTGGTGGAGGCGAATAATGCAGCGCGTCAACCTGACTCCCCGAACCAACTGGCAGCAGATCGTCGAACAACACGGCCTTACCTTCCACTCGCCCGCAGCGATGGCTCCGCAGCCTTACTGGGACGAAGCTGCGGCCTACCAGTTCACTGCAGCCGAAGTGGACACGCTGGAAGCGTCAGGCAATGAGCTCCAAACCATGTGCCTCGCCGCCGCGCAGCACGTCATCGACAAGCAGCGGTACGCCGAACTCGACATCCCGCCAGCCGCGATCCCGCTCATCGAGTGGGCGTGGAACCAGGAGCCGCCCGCAATCTACGGCCGCTTTGACATCGCATGGGCCGGTGCGTCGTCCGGCCAGCCGCCCAAGCTGCTCGAATACAACGCCGACACGCCAACCTCATTGATCGAGGCTGCCGTCATTCAGTGGGAGTGGATGGAGCAACTCGGCACCAAGCTGCCCGGCACCAGCTTCCTCCATAAGCCGGACCAGTTCAACTCTATCCACGACCGTCTCATCGCCAAGTGGAAGGACGTCGCCGACTACCTCACGCAGCCCGTCTACTTCGCCGCGCTCGAGTTTCCCGACCCGGACCCTGCCATTGCCAAGGAAGCCGCCGAAGACCTGCTCACGGTCACCTACCTGCGCGACACCTGTAATCAGGCTGGAGTACAAAATCTTCCGATCGCGTTGCAGGACGTTGGCTGGAATGCCGACCGCCTCTGCTTCGTCGACCTCGACGAAAACCAGATTTCGAGCATCTTCAAGCTCTATCCGTGGGAGGCGATGCTCGCCGAAGAGTTTGGCCCGCACGCGCTCGAAACCTACCACGCGATGGTCTGGATTGAGCCCATCTGGAAGCTGCTGCTCTCGAACAAAGGCATCCTGCCGATCCTTTGGCAGCTCTACCCGAACCACCCTCTGCTGCTCCCCGCGTTCTTCGAGAATCATGGAGACCGAGGCGATCTGACCAGCTATGCGCGCAAGCCACTGCACTCGCGTGAAGGCTCGAACATTACGCTCGTCCGTCCCAACGCCTCGACGATCGAGACTCCCGGACCCTACGGCGACGGTCCATTCATCCGCCAGGCTCTCGCGCCTGACGCATCCTTCCGCAACGTTCGTGGCGAGACGCGTTACCCGGTGCTTGGACTCTGGATGATCGACCAGGATTGCTCAGGGCTTGGCATCCGCGAGTCCGGCGGCCCCGTCACCGACAACCTCAGCTCCTTCATCCCCCACTACTTCGTCTAGCGATGCCTTCCCCCTCACCGGCGAAGCCGGTCCAACACTTCACGAAGTGGTCGCCGCCCGCGACCAGGGCGCTGTTGCCGTTGCTGTTGCTCCTGGCTTTTACGGGCGCCATCGCCCAATCAGCCTCGACACTCGGCCAGGACCTCTTCGCCAAATCCCAGTCCACCGCAATGGTCCTCGTCGTCGTTCACGACCAAGACATCTTCTTCCAGGGCTACGGCGAAACCGCCCCCGGCAGCGGCCAGCTTCCCACGCCTGACTCTCTTCTGCGCCTCTGCTCGCTGACCAAGATCTTTACGACCGATCTCCTCGTCAAGCTCGCCGTCGATAAAAAACTTCACCTCGAAACTCCGTTGCAAGATCTGGCTCCAAACCACGCAGCGGTTCCTTCGAAAGACGGCCGTCCCATCACTCTCGGCGATCTGGCGACGCACACCGCCGGACTTCCACGCGAGATGGGTCCCTACGTCCGCGGCATTGCTCACTTCACGTATCCGAACTTCGATCAGCGGTGGGCGTGGCTGCCGTCGCAGCACCTTCTCACCGCCCCAGGGACAGCCGCCGCCTATTCGAACGTCGGCTTCGACCTTCTAGGCGATGCCATTCAGTCCGCCGGCCACGAATCCTATCCGCAACTTCTCGCGGAGCGAACAACCCACCCGCTCGCCATGTTCGAGACGACGTTTTCTCCGACGCCAGGCCAATGTGCCCGGCTCCTGCAAGCGGGTAGCCCGCAAGGCGCATGCGCCGACACCACCGCAACCGACGGCTCCAGCGGCCTCTACTCCACCGCGCACGACATGACGCAGTGGCTCAAATACCTGCTCGGCACAGCCACGCCAGCAGTGCCCGCGCAAAATCCCGCTGCGCAAGCCAGCTATCTTCTCCCTACAAGCCTCCTCTCCATGCAAGGTCTCGAGCACGCCGGTACGCCGAGCGGCATCGGCCTGGGCTGGGTCCATATCCTCACCCCTGATAACGGCGAGATCATCCAGAAGACCGGCGGCGGCGCAGGCTTCGCCACCTACATCGCCTTCGATCCCGCCCACCACATCGCGCTGTTCCTCGCAGCCACCGAAGATCGCCCCGCTCCGCGCCGCGCTCATCCGAACCCCGCTCCACCGGAAGCGCCCTTTCATCTCTTCCGCCAGGCCAACAACCTGCTCCTCAGCATCGCGGGATTACCCGTCTTCCCCCCGGACCCGATCCCTCCGCCGCGCGCACCTCGCAATCGCGTTGCAAGACATCTCCGCACAAATTCGACTCTCACCCGTAATCGCCGGCGAAAGAAACCCGTCTCCCATGCTGCCCGCTAAGGAGATCGCCATCCCCCTCACCCGTCGCCGCTTCCTCTCGCAAAGCCTGGCAACTGCCTCGGCCCTCCGTCTCGCTCCCCGCGCCTTCGGCCTTGCGCCGGATGAAACCTGCGTCCTCACCCCGGAGCAGGAAGTCGGCCCCTTTTATGTCGCTGGCGAGCGCATTCGCGCGAACATCGCCGAAGGCAAGCCCGGCATCCCGCTTCGTCTGCGTCTTGTCTTCGTCGACCAGGCCACCTGCGCCCCGGTACCAAACGCCGCCGTCGATATCTGGCACTGCGATGCCATGGGCCTCTACTCCGGCTACACGAAGACGAAACTAGGACCGCCCCCCGGCCAGCACGGCGGCCCCGAAGGCGCACCCGGCGACGGCCCACCGCCAGGCCCGCCTCCAGGTATGGACGACCACGGTGACGGCCCACCACACGGCGGCCCAGGAGGTCCTGGCGGAGGCATGAAGCCCACCGACCATCTCACCTTCCTGCGCGGCATCCAGCTCACCTCGCCCACCGGTGCCGTCGAGTTCCAAACCATCTTCCCGGGCTTCTACGAAGGCCGCACCAACCACATCCACATGAAGGTGCGTCTCGACGGCCACCGCTCCGGGCAAACCTACGCCGCAGGCCACACCGCGCACACCGGCCAGGTCTTCTTCCCTGAGGACCTCAATCTCAAACTGATGGCCCACGGCCCCTACGCCGACCATAAGATCCACCGCACCACCGTGGACGAGGATCATGTCTTCAGCGACGAGCACGGCAGCACCTGTATTGCCACCACCGTGCTCATCAACCCAGCAGACCCCGCCGCCGGTTACCTTGCCGAACTCCGCATCGCGGTCGACCCGAAAGCCACTCCCGCAGGCGTAGGCATGGGGCCGCCGCGTTAGCTTTTCAAAAACGCCAACAGATCCGCGTTGATCGTATCTGCTTCCGTCGTACACATCCCGTGCGGAAAGCCTGGATACGTCTTCAGCGTCGCATGCGACAAGATCTCCGCCGACCGCACGCCTGCATCCTTGTACGGAACAATCTGGTCATCCTCGCCATGCAGCACCAGTACCGGGATATCGATCTTCTTCAAATCCTCAGTAAAGTCGGTCTCGGAAAACGCCTTGACGCAGTCGTACTCGCCCTTATGGCCGCCCATCATGCCCTGCAGCCAGAAGTTCTCGCGCACGCCCTCCGACACCTTCGCTCCCGGTCGGTTGTAGCCGTAGAACGGCAGCGTCAGGTCCCTGAAGAACTGCGAACGATCCGCCACGACCCCGGCGCGAATCCCATCGAACACATCCATCGGCAAACCACCCGGATTTGTTTCCGACTTCACCATCACCGGCGGAACCGCACCGATCAGCACCGCTTTCGAAACCCGCTTCGTACCATGACGTCCGAGATAATGCGCCACCTCGCCGCCTCCTGTCGAATGGCCCACCATCACGGCGTTCGTCAGATCAAGCTCTTCGAACAGCGTCGCAAGATCATCGGCATACGTATCCATCTCGTTGCCGTCCCACGTCTGCGTCGATCGCCCATGCGACCGCCGGTCGTGCGCAATCACGCGGTACCCATGCTGCCCAAGAAACAACATCTGCGCGTCCCAGGCATCGGCGTGCAGCGGCCAGCCATGCGAAAAAACCACTGGCTGTCCCGTTCCCCAATCCTTGTAGTAAATCTGAGCGCCATCTTTCACCGCGATGTAAGGCATTGAGTCGTCTCCTTGAATAGCAACACATAAAAGCCAGCAGCTTCTAAAAACAAATGCAGCGAGAACAAGGTCAGCATAAATCACTCGCATGACGCGTTTACCCTCAACCTGCGACGAACGCCCTCGGTCGATACCCCGAGCGATACAAGACCTGCGATACGATACCCCCATGCTCGAAGTCCATCCTCCCCATCACTCCCCCACCACCTGGCGCGACTTCCTGCTGCACATCGTGACCATCGTCATCGGTCTGTTGATCGCGATCGGTCTCGAGCAGACTGTTGAATACTTTCATCATCGGCACATCGTAGAGGTCGCGCGTGAGAACATCCGCCACGAGATTGAGACAAACGACAAGCAAGCCTCGGAAGATCTCGGCTACCTGGACGCCGGAAAAGCCAGCATGCAGAACAACATAACGACCGCCCGCCTGCTCGGCACCGGCGTAAAGCCCCTTGATGGCTACCATCTCGACTTCCGATTTACGTGGTCGTCGTTCAACGATTCAGCATGGCTCTCCGCGCGCGACTCCGGCGCTCTGACCTACATGCCCAACGAAGAGGTGCAACGCTACGCCGACCTCTACGAAGAGCAAACGATCATCAACGATATGGCCACGACCAACTTTTCCAAACAGGAGGAAGGCATCGTCCCCCTCGTCGTCGACGGGGTCGATCACCTGACCCCCGCGGACATCCGCAGCATCATGGAAAGCTCGGGGCTCTCGTCTGTCCGGCTTAGCTCCATGCACGACATCGTGCAGGAACTCAAGCAGGACTATGACAAGATCCTGAAACAGTAGCGGCCCCCGCTCCGGCCTACAATCTCAGAAGATGCCACCGCCGTCCCCATACCCGCACTCTGACCGCGAGATCATCCGCCTGATCGACCGCAGCCCGCAGCACCGTGCCGGCTACAAACAGCTCATCCGCGAGCTGGGCCTCGGCGGCGGTCGCGAGCGGCGCCTGCTGCTCGAACAACTTGCCCGGATCACCCTCCGCGGCGAGCTGATCAAGCTCGACACCGGCTTCTGGGGTCTCCCTCATGCTGCTCCTGAAAAGACAGCGCGCCCAAGTCGTTACGCCGAGCCTGAACCTCTGCACCGCTTCACGCGCGATAAGCTCGTAGCCGGCAAGCTGGACCTTCACCGTGACGGCTTCGGATTCGTCAGACCGAACGGCTCAACCGCACGCGAAGACGATCTTTTCATCCCACCCAACGAGCTCAACGGAGCCATGCAGGGCGACGAAGTCCTCGTCGATGAAGCCCCGCCAGGCCGCCCCGGTCCGGATGGCAAAGCCCGGCGCTCAGGACGTATCCTGCGCATCCTCACCCGCCGCAACCCGACCGTCGTCGGCATCTTTCACTATGCGCGTCCGCAAGGCCGCCGCGGTGCCGAGTTCCAGCCCTACTCGACCGCCAACTTTAACTACGTCACACCGCTCGACGAGCGCATGACGCAGCCCGTGCTCATTCCCGACGGCTCCGACGGACAACCCATCCTGCCCGCACCCTCCGAGGATCACCGCACCATCGGCGACGAAGCCAGACGCATCGTCACCCTGCCGAAAACCGTCGACCCCCTCGAAGGCCTCGCCGTCGACATCGAGATTACCGAGTTCCCCACGGTCAGCAAGCCCGCGCGCGGACGCATCCTCGAGATTCTTGGGCACCCTGACGACTTCGGCGTCGACGTCGAGATCGTCATCCGCAAACATCATCTGCCCTACGCTTTCCCGGCGAACGTCCTTGCCGAAGCGGCAGACTCCGCCGCGCAGACGGTTGACACCCTGTCCGAAGAAGAACTGGCTCTGCGCAAAGATTTTCGTGGCCTGCCCATCGTCACCATCGACGGTGAAACCGCCCGCGACTTCGACGACGCCGTCCACGTCCAGCGCCTGCAAAACGGCAACTGGCAGCTCCAGGTTCACATCGCGGATGTCAGCCACTACGTCACAGCCGGCACCGCTCTAGACCTCGAAGCTCGTCTGCGTGGAACCAGTGTCTACTTCCCCGATCGCGCCGTCCCCATGCTGCCGCCCAGCCTGAGCTCCGGCATGTGCTCGCTGCGCCCCGAAGAAGACCGCCTTGTCCTCTCCTGCATCGCCGAGATCGATCAACGTGGCGAAGTCGCTGAATTCGAAGTCTGCGAAGGCATCATCCGCAGCGCGCGTCGCATGACCTATACCGACGTCCAGAAGATCCTCGACGGCGACCCCGAAACTCGCGCCGCAAACATCGACCTGGTCCCTGCCTTCGAGCAGATGCACGAACTCGCCTTGCTCCTGAACCAGAAGCGCCACCGTCGCGGCTCTATCGATTTCGACCTCCCCGAACCCGTCATCCGCTTCGATCCCCAGGGCAACATGGCCGCCATCACCAAGTCCGAGCGCGGCTGGTCCAACCGTCTCATCGAAGAGTTCATGCTGACCGCCAACGAGTGCGTCGCGCACTGGCTCGAAGCACAAGGCGAGAGCATCTACCGCATTCACGAACTACCCGACCCCAAGCGCATCCTCGACTTCGAAGAGACCGCCTCGCAATACGGCCAATCCCTCGGCTTCTCTTCGATCCCCGTCAAAAAGTTCACCATGAAGACCGACCGTCGAGACTCACGCGCCAAAGCCTCCCGCTTTGGCGGACGGCAACGCGAAGCGCAGCAGCACGACGTACCTGAATCCATCCCGGTCACGCCACAGATGTACCAGCGCCTCACCGCGAAGATCGCCGGAACCCCCGAAGAACGCATCTTGTCGTTCCTCATGTTGCGCTCGTTGAAACAAGCTCGCTACAGCGAAAAGAACGATGGCCATTTCGCACTGGCCAGCCCTTCGTATACCCACTTCACCAGCCCGATCCGCCGCTATCCCGACCTCATCATCCATCGCCTGCTTCGTTCTGCCCTGCGCGCCGGGGCCAACCCCACCGGCGGCCCCATCCTCTCCACCGACCCCCAGCCCTGGTCTTCGAAACCCACCAAACACTCCCGTCAACCCGAGCGAAGCGAAGAACCGCTTTACGTGCCTTCTCTCTCAGGATCCGCCGCTCTTCCCGTCACCGAACTCGCCGCCATATCCCTCGAATCCTCACAATCCGAGCGCCGCGCTGACGACGCCGAGCGTGAGCTCATGGAATGGAAGAAGATCAAATTCATGCAGGACCGCGTCGGCGAAGACTTCCAGGCCACCATCCTTTCCTGCACGAAATACGGCTTCTTCGTTGAGCTCGATGATCTCTTCATCGAAGGCCTCGTTCCCATCTCGACCCTCTCGCAGTCGCTGCCATTCGGTGATACGGACCGCTTCTTCTTCCGCGACACGGACCGCACCATCGTCGGACAATCGAGCGGTCTTGTCTTCAAGCTCGGCACACGCGTCCACGTGCTGCTCGACCGCATCGACCGTCCGGCCCGCCGTCTGCAATTCGCCCTTATCCCCGACGAGGCTCCCGCAACGCCGCGGCCCCCACGCAAACCCAAGGCTGCAAAAGCAACAAAGCCCGAGGTCTTCTCCAGCCCGACTCGCACCGGCAAACCGGGCAAGACAAAATCCAAAGCCCGCCTTCGCGATAAGAAATCGAAGGGCAAACGCCGCTAGAGAACGGGAACGGCCAAAAACGGATGAAGTGTCGCGAGTCCAGCCTCGAGACGCACGTGCTGTTGTATCGTGCAATCAGCGATGCCTCGATACGACCACGCCGCGCCCCCTCCGCACACCGAGACGAACCACAAATCCCGTCATATCTCGCGCATGTCCAACGTGCCGATCCTCGGCAACACCGCTTTCATGTCGCGCCTGCAGCAGATCGCAAGCTCTGCCCCGCCGACCCAAAAGCTCCCGCAGCTCATGGCTTTTCTGCAGGTTTCGAAGTGGTTCACCCTCTACTTCAAAGATGTCTTCCGTCGCAAAGCCCCATACCGCACATATAAGGCCCCGCATACCGGCATCTTCCGCGTGCCCAAGCTTCCCGTGGACGATCCGCTCCGCATCGCGCTGGCAGCCGACTGGGGCACCGGTACGCTCGAAGCCGAGACGGTCGCCGCCAACATGCTCGCGTCAAAGCCGCACTACACCTTGCATGCAGGCGATGTGTACTTCATGGGAGACTCCTCCGAGATCCGAGAGAACTGCCTCGGCCTCCCCTCCCACCCCTATGCTGGAGTCGCCTGGCCGCGCGGATCGCTCGGCAGCTTCGCCCTCATGGGCAATCATGAGATGTACTCCGGCGGCCAGGGTTACTTCGAAGATTTTCTACCGACCTTAGGCGCTTCCAGCCCGGCCAAAGATCTTCAGCAAGCCAGCTTCTTCGCGCTCGAAACCGCGCACTGGATCATCCTCGGTCTCGATACCGGCTACCACTCCGGTGGCCTTCCTGCCGTCAGCGAGATTCCCCTGCTCAACCGCATCCCATTCTTCAATGTCGACGCGCGTCTCGACGATCGACAGCTCGCGTGGCTTCAAGGGGTCTTCATCAGGTTCAAAACCGAGACACCGCAGAAGAACTTTCTGCTCCTCAGCCATCACCAGCCGATCAGCAGCTTCGAGCAGACCTTCCCGCGCGCCGCCCAACAACTCGCCGAACTCGGCTTCCTCGCGGGCTGCGACTTCGTCTGGCTCTACGGTCACGAGCATCGCCTCACCCTCTACAACCAGCAAACCCTGCCGGGCGATCTACACCCCTACCCGCGCTGTATCGGACACGGCGGCATGCCCCTCGACCTCAGCGTCCTCAAAAAGCCGGACGCGCGCATCCTCTTCTACGACCCACGCAGTCACCCCATCGACTCGCGCGACACGAAGACGAGGGTCGGCTTCAACGGCCACCTCGTCCTCACGTTTCCCGATACCGCTCTCACCATCGAGTACCGCGATATCCAGGACAACGCGCTCCTGATCAGCGAGACGTTCACTCCCATCAGCCCCGGCAAACTGAAGCACACCCACACCGTTCCCGCACCGAATACCTTGGCGCCCCCAGCTACTTCGTCGCGGTAAAGTCCCCACTTGCCGCGTAGGGATCGACATAGATCGTTCCCGCCAGCTTGCCGTCTTTATCCATCTTCGCGGTGTAGGTCAGGACGATGTCGCCGCCGTTATAGGTCGTTGTATAGGACCACGTCAGCGTGCCGTCCTTATAGGTCCCGCCGGTAATTGGGACCACCTTCGCGTCGGTGCCCGTACATGTTCCCGTCAGGACGCCTGTCTTCTCTGCGATGACGCACGTCGAAGCAACGGCGTTATCCGCGACCGAGCCGGTAATCTTCCACGTTCCGTCGACCACTGCCGCGTGTGCAGCCACAACGCTTGAACCCATCAGCAACCCAGCCAACACCATCCGACGCATAGACCACTCCTGAGAAATCTTCCGAAAGACTAACATCTGCCTGTGATTGGCTATACTCAAACTTGCGAACGCTTCCCTCAGGAGATTCATTCAAGATGCCTCACATGGTTTTTTGCAGCAAATACAAAGCCGAATTGGAAGGTCTCGACGAGCCGCCGTTCGACTCCGATTTTGGCCAGAAAATCTACAAAAACGTATCTAAAAAAGCGTGGGGCGAGTGGGTGGAGCGCCAGAAGATGCTTCTGAACGAGTACCGTTTGCAGCCGTGGACGCGCGAGGCGCAGGAGTTCCTGGTAGAGCAGATGAACGGTTTCTTCTTTGGCGAAGGCGAAGGCGGGGCATTGCCGAAGGAGTTCGTGGCTCCCAGCCACTAAGCTGGTACACTGGAAAGACCCCGCAGACCTGCGCCCGCAGGCTGCTCGCAACACAGTCGGGACGTGGCTCAGCCTGGTAGAGCGCACCCTTGGGGTGGGTGAGGTCGCTAGTTCGAATCTAGTCGTCCCGACCATTCTTTCCTGTCAATCAAGATGGCTCCACGTGGAACCATCCGCCGATCACGCTAGCCGGCGAGCCACCCGTGGTGTCACGCTTCGCATCGCTGACTACTTCAAATACTTTTCAAATTGAGCCAGAATGCGCTCGAAAAGCTCGTTGCGGGACTCCATACCTGCAATCGAATGCGTCTTTCTCGGGAACAACTGCAGATCGTACGGAATGCCGTTGTCGATGAGCGGCTCGAGGAACTGGATCGTATTCGCCATGTGGACGTTGTCGTCGCCAGTGCCCTGCGCGATGAGCAGGTGGCCCTTCAAATGCGGTGCCGAGAGCACGACGGAAGCCGCGTCGTACCCGGCTTTGTCCTCGGTTGGCAGGCCCATGTAGCGCTCGGTGTAGATGGAGTCGTAGTTCCGAAAGTCGGTCACCGGGGCAACCGCCACTCCGGCACGGATACGGTCCGTGTGCGTCATCGCGTAGAGAGTAAAAGACCCGCCCCAGCTCCAGCCCCACCAGCCAATCCGTTTGGGGTCGAACTGCGGGTAACGCGCCAGGGCCTGGTCGAGCGCGGCCATCTGGTCGGAGAACTGCACGGAGCCGAAGGTATCGTAGGCCACCTGCTGGAAGTCGCGGCCGCGTCCGCCGCCTCCGCGTCCGTCGACGTTGAGAACCGCGAAGCCGTGCTGCGCCAGGAGCTCGTCGAAGTAGGGCGCGCCGAAGCCGTTGCGCACGCCGACGCCCGGAAGCGGGCCGCCGTAAGGATTCATGATCAGCGGGATGGAGGCGGCATCGGTTTTGCCGGCAGGGAGCGTCAGGGTGGCGTAGATCTTGGTCTTCCCATCGGCGGCGGTGAAGCTGACAATGGAGCTGCTGACGCCAGTGGCGGCGGGGACTTCGTACGAACGCCAGAACGTGCCGCAGCGGGTCGTGTCGTCTACCGAGCAGATACGGGCGGTGGTTGGCGTGGAAAAGGTGTTGTAGGAATCGGCGAAGAACTTGTGGTCGGGCGAGACCAGCGCGTCGTGAGATCCCGGTTCCGGCGTCAAACGCGTTGGCTGCGCGCCGTCGAGCTTCACGCTGAAGAGGTACGAATCGGTGGGAACGGCCTGGTTACCGGTAAAGAACAGAGTGTTGGTTTTCTCGTCGACACCATTGACGCTGGCGACGTCATAGTCGCCGGGCGTCAGCTTGCGGACGAGGGTGGCGAGCCCGGCGAGGGGATGCGCCTCGTCGAACTTATAAAGGTAGAGATGGGTATAGCCGTCGCGCCACGAGCTGGTCACGAAGCGTCCATGCGACAGCAGGGTGATGTCGTAGTCGAAGTTGAGGTACTTGTCGTCGGTGTCGGCGTAGATGAGACGGATCCGGCCTGTGCGCGTGTCGGCCAGATACAGATCGCGTTCCTTCTGCGAACGCTTCATCGTCTCGATGTAAACGGTGTGGGGGTCAACCCAGCCAAACCGCGGAATATAGTCGTTGCCGGGGCTGAAGGGAAGCTGAATCCAGCTAGTGGGGCCGCCGGCAACAGGAACGACGCCAATGCGCACGGCAGGGTTGGGGTCGCCGGGCTGCGGGTAGCGCTGCTGGTCGATTGTGGCATGCGTGGGAACGAAGTCGGTGATCGGATATTCGGGAACCCTGGTCTCGTCGGCTTGGAGATAAGCGATGGATTGAGAGTCGGGCGACCAGAAGTAATTGCTGCGGACGTCGAGCTCTTCAAGGTACACCCAGTCGACTTCGCCGTTCAGCAGAGCGTCGGATTTGTCGGTGGTGAGGGCGGTCTCTTTGGCGTTGGGGCCGGCGACGGGATGCACGTAGAGGTTGTGATTGCGAAGGTAGGAGACGGACTTCGCATCGGGAGAGAACTTGGGGTCGTCGCCCGAGCCTGAGTTCGTATCGACGACGAGCGTGCCGGTGCCGGCGGCGATGTCATATAAGTACAGCCGTCCGCCCTGGTCGAGCAGCAGGTGTTTGGAGTCGTCCGCCCATAGGAAGCTGGACATGGCATAACGGGCGCGGTGGTCGGCGTCCTTTTCGTTGATCTCGGCGGAAGACAGGCGCGCCAGTTGGGCAGCGGTCGCAAGCGTGGAAACCTTGCCATTGGTCACGTCGATGGCTACGATATCGCCGGGCTGGCCAATCTGCGGGTCGGACGACATGAACGTGAGGCGCGAGCCGTCAGGACTCCATACGGCGTCGCGGGGCGGATAGCCGGTGGGATAGGTGTTGGCGAACGGTACGGTGCGGATGGCGGGGTCCTGCGCAAAGGCGGCGGAGGCGATGAAAGCAGAGACAAGGGCAAGTCGCGAAAGGGGCGTCATTATTGGGTTTGAGTTTACAGGGGTGGAAATGATGGGGCAAATGATCGCGTTTAAGCGCAAGCCGGTGCGAGCTTAAAGGAGAAACCCCACGATCACCTCGGGCCTTGTCGTCGATGATCGTGGGGGCACCCTGGTTCAGGTTGCGGTGTTACCAGCGTTTCGGCGTGCAGCCTGCACCGTCTTTCACATTGGTGAGGACGCCGCTGACGGAGGCGATGCTGCGGCTGTAGCACTGGCCCAGCGAGTCTTTGCTGGCGTAGCTGGCCGAGCTGTTCGTGGGACCGGCTGAGTAGACGCCGGCCGCGTCGACGCTTTGCTTATCGGTGGACCGAACCTCTTCGCTGGCACTGCTCGAAAACAGGGGGAAGCCGTTCAGCGACTGGGTTTCACTCAGGATGTCCTGCTGGTTGGTCGTGACGAGTTCGTAGAGCGAGCCGTCGGCATTCTGGACATAGGAGAAGTCAACCGTGAAGGGATACGACACGGTCTTCCGGGAGACTTCGACGAGTGGACCGGTCTGGGTGCTGGTGGTGGAGTCGACGGTCGTCGTCTGCACGGCGTTCTGGATATCGTTGGTTGCCGTGACGTCGAAGGTTTGCGCGTTGGTGAAGTTGACGGTCTCTTCAACGGTCGTCTCGACGCGGCCGTGGGAGGTGTTGACGTAGCCCTTGACGATAAATTTACGGGCGGAGTCGATGGTGACGGTGCCGGTGGTATTCCCCGAAGAGTCCGTCTTCAGGTTGGTGAGGACCTGCGGGGTGGGAGCTGCGCTAAGGGTATTTTCGAGCAGGCCGCCTCCGGTCTCCTTGCGGCCGTGGTCCTCAAAGAGCAGCAGGTTGGCGGTCGCGAGGAAGTAGCTGTCGGCGTTATACACACTGACGCTGACGGTGTGTGGTTCGCCGTCGCTCAGAACTCCGGCAAAGGGCGTAAGGTCGACCCGGTACGGCTTGAAGTTAAGCGTCTGGAGGCCCGTGATGGGAGCCCACAGGTTGGGGTCGATGCCACCCGTGAAGATCCAGGGGTACACGGGCGCGACTCCCGCAGGCTTGCCGTCGATGGTCACTTCGGTCTCGCGGAAGGCGGTGTTACCGCAGCTTTCAAGCTCGGTGGTCAACGTGTTCGGCACGCAGAAATACCAGAACTCGTCGGCTTGCTGGCTCTGCGCGATCACATCCAGATAGGCCTTGGCGGTGTTCTTCGGGGCGGTGACGGTTGCGGTCACTTCGCTCGCCGTGGTGTCGAGCTCATAGGGGCTGTTGGTGCCGCTGACCGGAACGACGACATCCGGCACGATGGGCGGAAGGTTGCGGAAGTTTGCCGGGTAAAACAGCAGCTTGGCCGTACCGTAAATCACGCCGGTGTAGGTCGAGTTGACGATGTTGTAGATGATGGCGTTGCCGGTCTGCGCCGTCTTGAAGAGGGCCGAGAGGTCGGTAACATCTCGCTCAACGTGCCACGACGGAGCGACGTTCGACTGTGGTTCGGCGGTCGTTCCATAGAAGATGTTGGCGTTGCCCAGGTAGAGTGAGGCGGTGCGGTCGTACTGGACGCCGGCCGTGACGGTGAAGTCGATGGTGAGCACAACCTTGGCCCAGGCCCCTGCACAGGAGGCTGGCGGAGCGTAGCTCACCGGATGCGCACTGTAGTTATTGAACGCTTCGTTGCTGAAGAGCGTGACCGTGCAGGGAGTCGTGGTGGGCCGCGTAACGGTCGGCTCGGCCGTTGCGGGGTTGGACGAACCGACAACGGGTGTGGTCGGAACCGTCACGACTTGGGCGGAGGCGATGGCCGCACCGAAGACGAATGTTGCGAGGGAACGGCTCAACGCGAGGAACTTGCTGGGAAGAAACATAATCGGGGCCCCTGGTTCGAACGGCATAGTGTGATTGAAACTGCGGGAAGCATATCAGCGGAAGACAAATTGAGCATCTTTGCTGGTTGTGGGGAATACTTTGGTAGGATGGTCGTCTCGTAACGAAGTCTTGTTCCAGGAGCCTCCCAATGCCTGAAGAAGCAGCCGCTAAGCCGCTGACGTATGAAGTGGAACGCCATGCAGAAACAGTGACGGTCAAGTGCCACGGACGGCTGGTCGCCGGCTTGACCAATGAGTTCTACAAAGACGTCAAGGATGCGGTACCCGGAAGCAAAGTCCTCGTGCTTGATCTCAAAGAGCTGACGTACGTGGACAGCATGGGGCTGGGAACACTGGTTCGGATCTATGTGCATACCAAGGGTGAGCATGTGGAGTTGAAGGTGCTTCACCTCGGAACGCAGTTACGGAACTTGTTGAAGATGACGAATCTCATGTCGACGTTGGGGTCGGCTGAGGATCATGGCATCACGGTGGCTTAGTGCTCCCTGACGCTCGGTGAAATGCACGCCCATTGACTCCGTTCTAACAAATCGGCGAGCGTCAATCGGATCCGACAGCTGGCGGTCGGGCGACGGGGACTACGTTCACGGCGAGCGGCTTGCCGTCAGCTCCTTTACCGATCTCGAACTCGACGGACTCGCCTTCTTTCAGGCTCTTGTACCCTTCATGCTGGATCGCGGTGTAGTGAACGAAGACGTCGGGGCCGTCGTGACGACCGAGAAAGCCGAAGCCCTTCTGATTATTGAACCACCTGACTTCACCCTTGATGCGATCCATTGCGCTGGCCCCCACTGCTTGAAAAACGCTGCTTGTAAAACGCTAGAGTAGCCGGTCCTATGGAACTTCGGGCGCACGCTGGCCGAAAGATAGCCTTGGCTGGAGGCCGATGGGCTCGACCCCATGACCCCCCGGTAAGCGTCTTGACGGCGAGTTTGAAACTCCATTCTTCGTCGCCCAAGTACCAAAGATAAAATGTCTGTACAAACGATCGGAGCTGACCCATGCACCCCACGCAACCAAACGACCTCGTCGAATCCTTCACCACCCAGGACCAGGACGGCAACACCGTCTCCTTGTCGGATTTTTCGAAGACCCAGATCGTCCTCTTCTTTTATCCGCGCGCCGACACCCCCGGCTGCACCACCGAAGCCTGCAGCTTTCGCGACGCCATCGACGACCTCAAAGCCCTCGGCGTTACCCTCCTCGGCATCTCGCGTGACACCGTCAAAGCCCAGAAGAAGTTCGCCGAAAAGTTCCAGCTCAAGTACCCGCTCCTCGCCGACCCCGACGAAAAAATTTGCGACTACTTCGGCGTCATCCAACCCAAAAACATGTACGGCAAGCTCGTCAAAGGCGTCCAGCGCAACACGTATCTCATCGCCCCCGCCGACGCCGAAGGCCATCAGCGCCTCCAGCATGTCTGGACCAAGGTAAAACCTGAAGGCCACGCCGAAGAAGTCCTTGCCTATTTGAAGTCCGCTAAATAGCGAGCATGAATCCAACCCTGCCCATCCTCGGCGGAGCGGCCTGCGCAGCCGCTCTAGCCGCCTACGCCGGCCTTTCTCCAGGCTCCCAGCTCTTCGGCGAAACCCTCATCGCGCCGCCCAACCCAAAGCATCTCGCCCTCACCTTCGATGACGGCCCCAACCCCTCCGCAACCCCGCGACTCCTCGAACTCCTCGCCCGTCACCACGTCCGAGCCACCTTCTTCCTCATCGGCCAATACGTCCAGCGCGAACCCACCCTCACTCGCGAGATCGCCGCCGCCGGTCACACCATCGGCAACCACACGATGCATCACCCGTGGCTGCCCCGCCACTCCGCAGCCCTCATCCGCACCGAATTGCAATCCTGCCAGCACATCCTCGAAGACACCCTCGGCACCGCCGCCACTCTCTTCCGCCCGCCCCACGGCGCACGCCGCCCCGTAGTCCTCCAAGCTGCCCGAGACCTGGGGATGCAAACCGTCCTATGGAATCTCATGGTCGGCGATTGGAAGCCCCGCACCGCGGAAGACCTCCACGCGCGCATCCAGCGAGGCATCGCCGCCAATAGCCGCAGACGAACCGGCACCAACCTCGTTCTCCACGACGGCAGCCAGCACGACCCGCGCATGGACCGCTCCCGCACCGTTGAAGCGGTCGCCGGGCTCCTGGCCACTCTGCCCGAAGATGTCAGCTTTGTCACTCCGCCGCGCTGGCTCTAGTGCGACACTGATTTAAGTCTCTCAGGAGCTCTCATGTCCCGCATCGCCGCCGCCCTTCTCCTCGCCGCCTCCTGCACCTTCGCCGCTGCGCAGTCCGGGCCCTACAAAGTCCTCACGAACGTCAAGGTCGGTGGACTCGGTGGCTGGGACTACGTCTACGCCGACGCCCCCAACCGCAAGCTCTACGTCCCGCGCATGGGCGCAGCCGACGTCTCCCGCGTCACCATCTTCGATCTCGACACCCTCGCGCCCGTCAAGGAGCTTCCCGAAACCGGGGGCCACGGCGTCGCCGTCGATCAGAAGTCCGGCCATGCCTTCTCCTCTTCGAACCCCGTCATGATGTGGGACGCCAAAACCCTCACTCCCATCAAAACCATCCCCGTCACCGGCCGCCCCGACGGCATCGAGCTCGACGAGGACAACCACCGCATCTATATCCTTTCGCACGTCACACCGAACGTGACAGTCATCGACGCCAAATCCGGCAACGTCCTCACCACCTTCGACGCCGGCGGCGCTGTCGAGCAGTCCGTCTTCGATGGCAACGGCCACGCCTACATCGACCTCGAAGACAAGGTCGGCATCGCCATCGTCGACACCAACGCCATGAAGACCACCGGCAAGATCGACCTCACCGGCAAAGCCGATGGCTGCACCGGTCTCGCCATTGATAAGGCGCACGAACTCCTCTTCGCCGCCTGCAACGAACCAAACGTCATGGTGGTCATCTCCGCCAAAGATAACAAGATCCTCACCACCCTCCCGATCGGCAAAGGCTGTGACGGCGCCACCTTCAACCCCGACACCATGGAAGCCTTCGCCACCGCCGGCGACGGCACCCTCACCGTCGTCAAGGAATCCTCCCCCACCACCTTCGCCGTCGAACAGACCGTCGCCACCCCCGTCCGCGCCCGCACTATCACCCTCGACAAGAAGACCGGCCACATCATCTCCGCCACCGCCGAGTTCGGCCCCACCCCTGCCGCAGTCGCCGGCCAACGCCCCGCACGGCCACCGATGCTCCCTGACACCTTCCAGATCATCGTCGTCGGCAAGTAGCACGTAAGCAGTCGCACGGCGTTGATGCGGTCGTACGCTGTCTCAAAGGAACGCGCGTTGACCTTTGACAAACCATTCGACCGCATC
Source organism: uncultured Granulicella sp. (assembly GCA_963693075.2). GTDB lineage: Bacteria > Acidobacteriota > Terriglobia > Terriglobales > Acidobacteriaceae > Edaphobacter. The sequence goes on from CAXMMP010000002.1 coordinate 757,488, forward strand.
ACCATCGAAGCCGACAAGATGGGCGGCGAGCGTTGCCTTCGCGGCATTGCGCCTCACCGTGCGAAACGTTCTCTCCTAAATTGCCGCATGAAGCTCCTGATCGACCGGAACGCATCGTAGCCGATCTCGCGGAGACGCCCTGGATCTCTTCTAATCAAAGACCCTTCCGATGAGACTTTCACGTTGAAGGGCATTGCCGCTGCGCTACCATAGCAACACCGCATGAGCACCCAACTCCCACCAGCCGTTGCCGTCGCCGCGCCCGAGCCCCTGTCCCTCGGGGCCGTCCTGCGCATCCCTACCATGCGCCGGCTCTGGTACGCGCAGATCGTCTCCACCTTTGGAGACTTCCTCGCACTCTTCGCCGTCATCAGCTTCATCACCTACAAGCTCAACGGCACACCCCAGCAGGTCAACGGCCTGCAGATCGCCTACCTGCTCCCGATCGCCGTCCTCAGCATCCTGGCCGGTGTCTTCGTCGACCGTTGGCCCCTCAAGACCACCCTCGTCTCGAGCGATTTCACCCGCGCCGCCCTCTGCATCCTGCTCGTCTTCGCCCATAACCTCTGGCAGTTCTACGCCATCCTCGCAGCCATCTCCGTCGTCTCGAGCTTCTTCGGCCCGGCCCAGGGAGTAGCCCTGCGCACCGCCGTTCCGCCCCACGGCCTGCGCTCCGCCAACACCCTCATGCAGCAGGTCATGTTCGGCCTGCGCATCGTCGGCCCGGCTCTGTCGGCCGTCCTGGCCTCCGCCTTCGGCGAGCGCTTCTGCTACTTCGCCGACTCCGCCAGCTTCCTCGCCTCAGGCTGCCTCATCGCCTCCCTCGCGCTCAGCCGCGAAGCCAAAGCCGCCATCGCCATCGACCCCACCGATGCTGAAGCTGCCGAAGCCGTCCCCGCCACTCCCAAATCCGGCTTCGCCACCATCCTGCCGGACATGAGCCAGGGCATCGGCTTCATCCTCGGGCACGCCGCCCTGCTCTTCGTCATCCTCGCCTTCGCCGCCGGCATGTTCATCCTCGGCTGCTTCGGCCCGCTCATCGCCGTCTACGTCCGCGACTCGCTCCACGCCTCCACCAAGACCTTCGGCTTCTGCTCCGCCATGATCGGCGTCGGCATGATCGTCGGCGCGCAGCTTACCAACTCCATCGGCAAGAATCTTCGCAACACCAACCTCGTCCTCGGCGGACTCGGCGGCATCGCCGTCGGTCTCTGCCTCCTCACGTTCCTCACGCACGTCTGGTCCACTCTGCTCGCGAATCTGTTCATCGGCATGGCCGTCGCGGCCATCATCGTCCCTGCCACGACGCTCATGCAGACCGAAACCCCACCCGAGCTCATGGGCCGCGTCGGCTCCGCCTTCATGAGCCTCGTCTTCACCGCCCAGATCCTCGGCCTCGCCATCAGCGGCACGGTAGCCGACCGGGTCGGCGTCCGCCATGTCTTCGCCTACTGTGCCATCCTGCTTGTCATCCTCATCTTCATCGGCAAGCTCTTCATGGAACCCAGGCACGACCCCACACCCGCATAGTTCTCACTCTGCGAAACCTCAGTGCCCTCTGTCTTCATCCCCTGCCCGGAACGCCTTCAACTCAATCAACCGAAACCCCGCCCCAGTCATCTTCACCCGAATCCCATCCGTCTCCACCGCCCCAAACGACACCCGATTCACCCCACCCAAAACCGCCGTCCGCGCCTCTCCGACATCCACCCACCCATCCCCCATCTTCCGTTGCACTTGATACACCGGAGCACCCAAACCCTCCGCAAAATACAGCTCCACCAAACCCAAAGTCTTCACCTTCCCAAAATCCACCGCATACCAGCTTGTGCTCTCGCCCGCTGCCGGGGACCAGCCATTCACAATCTCCGGGAAAAACCACATCCTCCCATCGATCGCCTCCGCCACCCCGCTCGGCCGATCGCTCGACGATGCCGAACCGACCGGCCCATCCGGCACTCCCACATTCACCGCCAGGTCCACCGGCATCTTCACCGCTTTCACCGCCACGTGAACCAGAGGAACGATCACCCTCCCCATCGCCTGGGGTCCGGCAACCCGCCGCCCATCCACGAACACCGAAAGCCCGCGGCCAATGCCATACCGCGATCCACTCGCGTCCCACACCACCCCCACTTCGTGCCCATGATATTTCAGGCGCTCCAGCGCAAAGTAGCGAATCGGTCTTATCCCCCCAACCGGCACCAGCGGATCGACTTCCAGCACATCGTCCGCCCGTGGCCTCACCCCAACCAGCCCATTGATCACCAGATCCACATAGGTCGAGTGGCTGTAGTGATGCGACCGGCCCAACCCAACGATCGGCTTGCCCGTATCCGGCTCGTAATCCTCCTGCAAATCCGGCTTACCCGGAGCGATCCAATGCTCGTCCGTGTACTGCCGCAACAGCCGTAAATAATCGTCCTGACTCACCCCCGAACCAGGTCGATAATCCTCCAGCAGATTCGCCATCCCGGTCAGCGCCTGCGAGCTTTGAAACGGCCACGACGGCCCATTCCACTGGCACTCCCGCAACCCCGTCGCCGCGTCGTACCGGTACTGCACCATGTATTTCGCATAGCTCGGCTCAACCGTCCTCAACCCAAACGGCCCACCCAGCTCATCCTTTGCCAGCGCATGCTTCCAGGCGCTCGCGTACGCAACCCCCCCATCGTTTGGAGGCAGCTCAAACATCCACGGCACGAAGCCCACCAGCTCGCGCCCGCGAATAAAATCGCCAGCCGTCACAAATTGCGTCGAACGCTCGTACCGATCCACAAAGTGGCTCATCCCCGGATTCCAAAGCTGCTCCAGCACTGCGTTGCGAATCCCCTCAGCCTTCGCCGCATACTCCGCCGCGACCTCCGGCTTTGCCGCCGCCTTCGCGATCCGCGAGATTGCCATAGCATTCGCATATTGATAGCTGTTGATCGAAGGCCGAAACGCAAAACCCCGCGTAAATCCATTCTGATTCTGATCGGCGCTCGCCTTCTCTTCGAACCCCGCGCCCGACGCATCGATCGACGCAATCGTATACTCCGTAGCATCCGCCAGCGGCTCAACCCAGTACAACCCACGCTGCCGATCCAGGTGATCGTCCCACTGGTTGAAGACATACCGCATCGCATCCAGATGCTTCACCGCCTCAGCCGAATCCCCCGTCACCAGCGTCACATCCTCGGTCGCCGCCGCAATCCACTCCGAAAAGTGCCGGTCATTTCCACCGCCCGAGTACAGGTGATCGATCAAGCTGTCTACCACCCCCGCATCCCGCAGCCAGCGTCCTTCCCGTAGATGAAACGAAGCCGAGTCGTTCAAATCCGTATCAGGCTGCCGAGCCCACGGAACATTCGGCAGAAACTCCAGCACCGTCGTCCCCTGCTCACCAATCTCCCGGATATGCGACCGGAACAGCTTCCATCGGTAGTAGTAAATCTGCTGAATCGACGGATCGTCGATCTCGAGAAACGGCACATTCCGCTCATACCACGCAGCATCTGCCCCAAAGTTCTGCGCCGCCATCCGGGCTACTGGCAACGTCGGCACACGCACACCCGTCTGCCCGCACGCAGCCGCCGATCCCACCGCCAAAGCCGCTGTCAGCAGCCGCCTCATGGCTGCGCAGCCGACCCATACTTCGGAGCATGCGGCGTAATATGCCGGAACACAAACTCCTGCACCAGGTTCCCGATTGCATCTTCCCCAATCGCCAGAAACCCTTCGCCAAACGTCGTCGCCGCCCCATCCCGGTTTGCCTTCGGGAGCCACAGGTTCGAAATCGCTCCCGCGGAAAAATCCCCCAGTATCCCCGAGTAAGCCGGCTGCCACTTGCCGTTGTCACCCCGCTGTATCACCGCCTGCGCCATCGCATACAGCGCCCGCTTCTTCACCGTGCCGGTGCCCTTATAAAAAAACCGCGGATCCTGACGGAAGATCACCGGAAAGACCAGCCCACCCAGCGCCGTCCCGACCAACTGAACGCCACTGTCGTTCCCGAATCGCTTGCCATACCCGGCCAGCCCTTGGCCGTAGCCGCTAATCGAGTTCTGGCTCTGCTGCACTCCCGCAATGATCAGGTTGATCCCGATATTCGCCGGGTCCAGCACGCTCCGCCACGAGAGCTCGAACTTCTGCTGCGAGGTCAGCGGCGCGGCATGCCAGTCGTAGCTGACGAAAAAATTCGGCATAATCCCCAGCAGCCTCTGGTGCTCCTGCACCTTGATCTCCGCCTGGGCCAGATCCTCCTCGGACGCCACCACGTCCACCGACGCCGTCACCGAAGCCACATCCATCTTCACCGCCGGCACCTCGAAGACCTCACCGGCTCCCAGCACTCCCGCATAACTCGCCGGAGTAAATCCCTTCAACGACACGTTGATCTTGAACTTCCCCGCGCCCACTCCGCCGAAGTGAAATCGCCCATCGCTCACCGTCGCCGTCTTCCGCGCATCGCCCGTGCCTTCGCGCGTCAGAATCACATCCGCCCCGCTGACGATATCTCCGCTTGCATCCGTGACCGCCCCGTTCACCTCCCCGGAGCTCACCGGACTCTGCACTCCTCCAGTACTTTGCGCCTGCCCCTCAACCATCCCCGTCAACGTCACCGAAGGAGCATCGACCAGCCCCTGCGCAGCCGCACTGCCCCCCACACAGCCCAGCCACGTCGCGAGCAGCGGCAAGCCTGCACGACTGCCTATCCTCCGCGCCAACCAACCGCCCCTGGTCAAAACCCGTTCCTCTCGCCTGCGCACGCCACTCCCGCCATTATTTTCGATACCAATCCCCGCGTCCATGCGACTTTGATCGGACTCTTCATAACCCGCGTCGTCACCGCACCGGCTTTTCAGCTCTGCAAAGCTTCGCGCGCAGCGTCCAGCAAAAACGCCACCTCTTCCGCTCCATGCGCCACGCTCAAAAAGGCCGCCTCATATTGAGACGGGGGAAGCCACACGCCGGACCCGATCATCGCCCGATGAAATCGCCCAAACCGCTCCGTATCCGACGTAGCCGCCGAAGCAAAGTCTGTCACAGCCTTATCGGCAAAGAACCACGTCCACATCGACCCCACGCGATTCGTCGTCACCGCCACGCCCGCCTCACGCGCAAGCTTCGCCACGCCATCCGCAATCGCCCCCGTCGTCTCTTCCAGCCGCGCATACACCTCGCCGCGATGCTCCTGCAGATACCCCAGCGTCGCAATCCCCGCAGCCATCGCCAGCGGATTCCCGCTCAACGTCCCTGCCTGATACACCGGCCCCAGCGGCGCCAGAAACTCCATTACCTCAGCCTTGCCGCCAAACGCCCCACACGGCAGCCCGCCGCCCAGGATCTTCCCCAGCGTCGTCAGATCCGGATCGATCCCATAAATCTGCTGCGCCCCGCCCAGCGACAAGCGGAACCCCGTCATCACCTCGTCCAGAATCAGCAACGTCCCATGTTCCCGCGTCATCTTCCGCAGCCCAGCCAGGTACCCCGGTGCCGGAATAATCGTTCCGGCGTTCCCCACCACCGGCTCGACGATCACGCACGCAATCTGACCCGGATAAGCGTCGAACGCAACCGCGACCGGTTCAAGATCGTTATAAGGAAGCGCCAGTGTATGCATCGCCGTCTCCTCCGGCACACCCGCCGACCCCGGTATCCCCAGCGTCGCAATCCCTGAGCCCGCCTTCACCAGCAGCGCATCCGCATGCCCGTGATAACAGCCTTCGAACTTGATCACAAACTTCCGCCCCGTAAACCCGCGAGCCAACCGTAGCGCGCTCATGCAGGCCTCGGTTCCCGAACTCACAAACCGCAGCCGCTCCACACTCGGAAAACACTGCGTCACCAACTCCGCTAGGTTCGCCTCGCCCGCATGCGAAGCCCCAAAACTCGCTCCCTTCGCCGCAGCCTCCCGGATTGCCTCCACTACCGGAGGAAACGCATGTCCCAGGATCATCGGCCCCCACGACCCAAAGCAGTCGAGATAGCGGTTCCCATCCACATCCCACAGATACGCGCCCTCAGCCCGCGCTACAAACGGCGGATCACCTCCGACCGCCCGAAACGCCCGCACCGGCGAATCCACACCACCCGGCAACAATCCCGCCGCCCGAACCTGCAACGCCCTCGACTTTTCCATCACCCGCATCCCTTCAGTGTATCCGCGCGGCCCACTCGCCTCACCTCACGAGAAATTGCCTCCCACACCTACTTCACGTGAAAGCCGTCGCCCGTTCCGGCCTTCTCACCTACCTTTTCCCTCGTCTCTCGCCCTTCCGTGGAAAAACCCCCCTGCTAGACTGAAAGTCCCCGCACCACTCATCAAAACGCCCTCCCAGGAGCCGCACTTTGCCGGAAGAAACTGAAACGACCCAGCCAGCCAAGAGCGCTAAAACCTCCGTCTCCTACTCCGACGCAGGCGTCGACATCACCGCCGGAGACCGCGCCAAGCAGCGCATCAAGATGCTCGCCCGTAAGACCTTCAATAAGAATGTCCTCTCCGAGATCGGGGGCTTCGGCGGCCTCTTCGCCCTCGACCTTGAAAAATTTCCCGACCCCGTTCTCGTCTCGTCTGCCGATGGCGTCGGCACCAAGCTCAAAGTCGCCTTCGAACTCGGCATCCACCACACCGTCGGTGCCGACCTCGTCAACCACTGCGTCAACGACATCGCCGTCCAGGGGGCCACCCCGCTCTTCTTCCTGGACTACCTCGCCACCGGCCGCCTCGACGAAGACAACAACACCGTCGAAACCGTCGTCCGCGGTATCTCCGAAGCCTGTCGCGCCAACGGCTGCGCCCTCATCGGTGGCGAAACCGCCCAGATGCCCGGCTTCTACGCCGACGGAGAATACGACCTCGCTGGCACCATCATCGGAGCCGTCAACCGCTCGAACATCCTCACCGGCGCCACCATCGAACCCGGCGACGTCCTCCTTGGCCTGCCCTCGAACGGTCTCCACACCAATGGCTACTCGCTCGCCCGCAAACTGCTCTTCGAAACCGCCGGCTACGGCCCCGAGCACTACGTCAATGAGCTCAAAGACAAGACCGGCGCAGCCCTCATGCGTACGCACCGCAGCTATCTCGGTGTCATCAAAAAGCTAACGGCCGGTGGCCCCGGAACCCCCGAATCTCCCGGCCTCGTCCGCGGCATGGCCCACATTACCGGCGGCGGCATCACCGAAAACCTCCCACGCATCCTCCCCAAAGGCCTCGACGCCGTCGTCGACCTCGCCTCATGGGAAGTCCCACCGCTCTTCCAGCACCTGCAGCACCTCGGCAACGTCACCCAGGACGAGATGTTCCGTACCTTCAATATGGGCATCGGTCTCATCGCCGTCATCCCCGCCGAACAGGTCAAGAAGGTCAAAGCCATCCTTAACCGCGCCAACGAACGCCACTGCATCATCGGCCGCATCGTAAGCCGCGGCACCCGCAAAGTCCTGTACAACTAGCAACTCCTCTGCCTCGCAAAATCGTTTGCCGCTGTCAGGCGAAGCGTGAAGCATGCGCAGCACCGCCCGTCCGGCGCAACGACGACCTTGCCCTTGCCATTGCCGTTCCCAATCCTCTAGGTACGCCAGGCCCCTCGGGCAACGCGTTTCCCTACGACCGCAACTGACATCTAACCCAACATGGAAGTGACCCGCATCAACGACAACGCCTTCCAGCTCACCCGCTTCGGCCTCGTCAACTGCTATCTCGTCCGTGAAAACGACGGCTTCACCCTCATCGACACTGGCCTCCCCGGGTCCGCGGACGACATCCTCGCCGCAGCATCAGCCGCCGGCGACCCTATCCGCCGCATCCTCCTCACCCACGCCCACTCCGACCACGTCGGCTCCGTCGACGCCCTGATCGCCAAACTCCCCGCCGCCTCCGTCACCACCAGCGAACGCAGCCTGCCGCTGCTCAAGAAGCCCGCCGACAAGTCCCTCTGGCCCGGCGAACCCAACGAATCCTTCGCAGGAGGACTCCCCGGCATCACAACCCCCGTCACCCACTTCGTCTCCGACAACGAGCTCTTCGGCTCGCTCCGAGCCATCTCCACTCCGGGCCACATCCCCGGCCACTTCGCCTTCTTCGATGAGCGCGATGGCACCCTCTATGCCGGCGACGAGCTCCAATCCGTCGTCCGCCTCGCCATCAACGGCTGGAACCCCTGGTACTTCCAACTGCCGCGTTGGGTCATGTGGTCGAAAAAACTCTGCCTTCAAAGTGCCAGACGACTCGCCGAATACCCCATCCAGCGCTACGCCTGCGGCCATGGCGCCCTCTGCGAAGACGGCCCCGAAGCCCTTCGCAAGCTCATCCACAAAGCCTCCTGAATCCCTCAACCGCTGGCCCTCGTTGGCGCAGCGTAGTGAAAGATCGGCGTCTGTCCCGCATCCCTCCCAGAACCTACTGCCCCAAAAACGGTGCAACTGATCCCGAGGAAATCGCTTAGACCCAGCCATATAAAGATCCTTTGCAATCAATAATTTGCATAGGCATAAATATACTTGACACACCATCGCTGATTCGGTACAGTTAGATTCATGAGCAGCCAAGTTATCCCCAAAAGCCTGATCGAAATGATTCGCTACTTCTCCGATGTTGATGTCTGCATTGAGTTTGTGGCCTCTTTGCGCTGGCTTGACGGTGTTACTGTTTGCCCTCACTGCGAGGGTAATAACTGCGGATTCTTGAAGACACGCCGCATCTGGAAGTGCCGGACCTGCCGTAGACAGTTCTCAGTCAAAACCGGCACCATCTTTGAAGAATCCCCCATCGCCCTAGATAAGTGGCTCATGGCTATCTGGCTGGTTGTGAACTGCAAGAACGGAATCAGCAGTTATGAGATTGCCCGCGATCTGGAAGTCACACAGAAGTCCGCTTGGTTCATGCTGCATCGCATCCGTCTCGCCCTCAAAAGCGGCTCATGGGACAAGCTAGGCGTTACTGGTGGCCCTGTAGAAGTGGATGAGACGTTCATCGGTGGCAAACCCAAGAATATGCACACCAGCAAGCGGCTCAAGATGAAGACTGCGCTTGACGGCTATGCAGAGAAGGCAATCGTGGTCGGGATGTTGGACCGCGACACTCGCCAGGTTCGCGCCCAGCTGGTTCCCAACGTCAAGCGCGACACGCTACAGAAAGCCATCCTCGACCGCGTTGGTTTTGGTTCTACCGTCTACACCGATGGCTGGATGGGATACGACAGTCTCAAGAAAGCAGAGTTCGTCCATGAGACTGTGAACCACGTTGAAGAGTACGTTCGCGGCAACGTCCACACACAGGGCATTGAGAATTTTTGGAGTCTCTTGAAGCGCGGTCTAAACGGCACCTATGTTGCTGTCGAACCGTTCCACCTAGACGCCTATCTCGATGAGCAGATGTTCCGTTTCAACAATCGTTCGACCCGCGAGAATCCTATTGATGACGCGGACCGTTTCATGCTGGCTGTATCGCAGATTTCAGGGAAGAGACTGACTTATGCAGAACTGACTGGCAAGGTGCAGGAAACGACGGCCTAGTCTGAGACTGCGGAGCGGATCCGAGAGGATGCGGCAGGGGAGAGGGAAGCGGAACCTTTAGGGAGTCGCTTCCCTGTAGCCCTGTGCGCCTCTATGCGCGTCTTTATTTCCGCAGGAGACACCTTTAGAATCTCCTGCATAGCCGCTGTGAACAAAGCAAATTCAGGAGTCTTGGGGGCCGTCTTCATATTTGCATTGTATGGTTTGGTTTTAGTCTTTGCCATAGATTTTCGCCCTGATAGCGTTGATGGTTTTAAGAAAGTTATCCGTTAGGGGATTTTTAACCCCAGATCTTTCGTAGCTTTTGATCAATTGAAGGACTTTTGCTTTATGCCATTCCTGCTCCAAGGTTAATTCCTTAAGATCACTGTTCAGCGTGGGTCCAGATTCTTTGTCCCCGTATGCGCGTCGAATAAGATCCATAACGGAAGCGTATAGCTCCCCTGATATTTTTTGTGATTCAAGAAGTGCTGGAGTCAGCGACGGAATGTGACACACCCAATGCATCAGCGGTTTCGCATCTGTAATGATCTGCAAGGCTTTCGCTGTGACTCCATCTTTTAGGGTGCTCGATGACTGCCCAGCTAAAAGGTCTGCCATTTGGAGTGCCAATATGTCCTTATCATCTCCAGGGAAACATTCTCCTGCCACTTGAAAATCTTCCAGCAGAGGGCTTTCCAGATCGTCCGCGTCCTTTAGCGCGTTGAAATTTTCGATACATGATCTAAGTTCGGGTCTTCTATCAAAAACAAAATCGACCCTGCTTCCCATTGAGGCGTGTTCTCTGATTTGTCTCAGAACTCGAAAGACCAACGAGAAAAATCCGTAGTCATATGCGCGACTTCCCATCATCCCTTTTGCAGACTTTGAATCCCGGTTAGCAAATGAGGCGTGTGGAACTGTTACACAGATTCCCTGAATCCTAAATCGAGCTATGACTTCAGCGAGAGCGACCATCTTTGCATCTGCTGAGCTGCGATCAAATTTCCAAAACTCCCCACTTAGGGATGTGGCCTCCTTAAACTTAAAGTATTCGACGCTAGGATGGTGACGTAGACATTCATCCCACGCGTCTGAAACTCTTTCCCACTCACTTAGCTCCCCCACAAATCCGGCCATGATTAGCGCGTCATCCTTCGATGGATCCAACGCACTCTCGTCAACAAAAGTTCTAAAGATCATCAAACGCCTTTTCTCGCGCAGCCTTCTCGGCATTCCACACAGATGCGGAATGGTACGAGAAATCCCCAATTTGGGGGCGACGAATTTATTCTTTAGCAAAGGCATTGGTGTGTCAAGTATGTTTACGCCTTTGCATATAACTCATATGGGGGGTGGGGGAAGCCTCCGCATATACTCAAACCCAGCCCGATGCCCCTGCTCGACATCACGAATCTCTCCGTCGCCTTCGGCCCCAGAACCGTCGTCGACTCCCTCTCGCTCACCATCGCCTCCGGCGAAACCCTCGGACTCGTCGGCGAATCTGGCTCTGGCAAATCCGCCACCTCGCTCGCCATCCTCCGGCTTCTCCCGCCAACCGCGACCATCACCGGCGACATCCGCCTTGACGGCCAATCCCTCCTTACCCTCCCCGAACCGCGCATGCGCGCCCTGCGCGGCAGCTCCATCGCCATGATCTTCCAGGAGCCCATGACCGCACTCAACCCCGTCATGCGCATCGGCGCCCAGATCGGCGAGGCCCTGCTCGCGCACCACCCTGGAACCCCGGTTGCGGAAACTCGCGCCCGCGTCCTCGCCGCCATGCACGAGGTCGGCCTACCCCACCCTGAGACCCGGCTCCGCGACTACCCCCACCAGTTCTCGGGTGGCCAGCGCCAGCGCATCCTCATCGCCATGGCCCTCATCAACCGCCCCCGCCTGCTCATCGCCGACGAACCCACCACCGCCCTCGACGTCACCATCCAGGCCCAGATTCTCACCCTCCTCCGCGACCTCCGCCAGACCCTGGGCCTATCCATCCTCTTCATCTCCCACGATCTCGCCGTCGTCTCCCAGATCGCAGATCGCGTAGCCGTCATGCAGCACGGCAAGATCATAGAAACTGCACCTTCGCGCCAGCTCTTCGCCTCCCCTCAGCATCCATACACGCGCCGACTTTTAGCCTCCGCCCCCACCATGACCACCGATCGCAGCCAGCCCTTAGCTCGGAGCTAGCAGCAGTAGCTGCCGTTCGCACTCCTGTAATAATGAACAAGCCTGCATGCGCGCTCTCATCCTCTCGGACATCCACGCAAATCTAGAAGCCCTCGAAGCCGTCCTGGCCGCAGCAGAAGGTCTCTACGACGAAATCTGGAACCTCGGCGACCTCGTCGGTTACGGCGGGTCACCCAACCAGGTCATCGAGCGTATCCGCCCCCTTCAAAAGGTCGTCGTCCGCGGCAACCATGACCGCGTCTGCTGCGGCCTTACCTCTCCCAACGGCTTCAACCCCGTAGCCCGCGCCGCCGCCCTCTGGACCCGCAACGAGCTCTCCCCCGACCACCTCGCCTGGCTCAAGGAACTCCCGCAAGGCCCCGTAACGCCATCGCTTCCCGGCATCACCTGCGCCCATGGTTCTCCGCTCGACGAGGACAAATACATCCTCAACATCCGCGACGCGTGGGCGCCGCTCCGCGAGATGCTCACCCCCATCACCTTCTTCGGCCACACCCACATCCAGGGCGGCTTCACCCAGCAAGGCGACCAGTGGCACGAACTCCGCCCTGCCATCGGCCGTCCCTCCTCGCTCCAGCGCAACCTGGCCGAATCTGCCACGCTCGTCCTGCCCCCCGGCACCCGTCACCTCATCAATCCCGGCTCCGTCGGCCAACCCCGCGACTACGACTGGCGCGCCGCCTTCGCCATCTTCACCACCGACGACGACGCCACCTGGATCACCTTCCATCGCATTCCCTACGACCTCGTCACCGCTCAGGGCCGCATCCTCATGGCCGGCCTCCCCGAACGCCTCGCCGCCCGCCTCCGCGAAGGCCGCTAAGGCCTCTGCTACCATCGAACCCAAGCAGGAGGCACCCATGCCACAGACCGCCACCCTCCAAATCACCTTGTCAGCCGAAGAAGTCGCTTTCGTAAAGCAGCGCGTCGCCAGCGGTGAGTTCTCGTCCGAGAGCGAGGTCCTCTCGACCGGCGTTCAACGCCTTGCCGAGGAAGCAGCCCACCAGGCTCGTTGGGAACAGGATGTGCTCATCCCGATCATCGATCGCTTCCAAAAGAATCCAGACTCGTCGGTACCTATTGAAGAAGTCGAACGCGATCTCGAAGCAAGACGGCCCGAGCGTAAGCGATCCAGTTAGTGGGATACCGGGTAGTATTCACACCGGAAGCACGGACTCACCTCTATGAGCTTGAAGACTATCTCGCAACCCGCTTTTACGAATCAACCGCCAAGCGATTCGTCCTCCGCTTGGTCCGGCAATGCCACTCTCTCAGCCTCGCCCCTTACCGAGGAACGATCCGGACAGACCTTCGCCCAGGCGTTCGTTCCATTGGCTTTGAACGTCGTGCAACGATCTACTTTCTCACTGGTCACGAAGAAGTCGTAATCCTTGCGATTACCTACGGCGGGCAGCTTCCTGTCGGACTGGAATGAGTGAGTGCCGCTGATCGCAGCGGCCCTTCATCCCTAATCTCGCTGCAACTCCAATTGCATCCCCAGCTCTTCCCACTTTGCCAGCACCACATCCTGTTCCGCCCGCAGCGTCCCTAACTCCGCCGCCTTCCGCTGAGCCTCGTCCGCCGTCGTATAAACCGCCGAAGCGCTCTCCGCCTCGGAGATCTTCCCCTCCAGCGCAAGCACTTGAAGCTCAGTCTCGGCCAACTCCTCCTCGAGCATCTTCAGCTTGATCGGATTCAGCTTCTTCACCGCAACCTTCGGCTCAACAACCACAGGCGCTTCAACCACGGGAGCCGCAGGCACCGTCACCGACACCGGTGCCAGCGCCGCCGCCGTTTTCTCCGGCCCACCTTGTTTCCGCCACAGATAATCCTCGTAGTTACCCGGGTAGATATGCACCCGGCGATCCTCCACCTCGAAGACCCGCGTCGCCAGGCCATCGATAAAGTAGCGGTCGTGCGATACAAACAAAACCGTTCCAGTGAAGTTCGCAATCGCGTCCAGCAGCACATCCTTCGCGCGCAAATCGAGATGGTTCGTCGGCTCGTCGAGCAACAACATATTAGCCGGCGACACCAGCATCTTTGCCATCGCATACCGGTTGCGCTCGCCGCCGCTCAACACCCCCAGCGTCTTGAACACATCGTCACCTGAAAACATGAAGCACCCAAGTAGGCCCCGCAACTCCACCACCGGCACCTTCGGAGCAATCCCGGCGATATCATCCAGCATCTTCGCCGCCGGGTCCAGCACCTTGTACTGATCCTGCGCAAAATAATCCGCCAGCACGTTATGTCCCAGCTTGATCTCTCCCGACGTCGGCTCCTCCATCCCGCTCAACATCCGAATCAACGTCGATTTGCCCGCGCCGTTCGCTCCCACCAGCGCTATCCGGTCGCCGCGATCGATCTGGAAGCTCACATCCTCCAACACCTTCTTCACGCCACCATCCGGCGTCGGGTAGTTCTTCGAAAGATGAGAAACCTCAATCACCGTCCGCCCACTCGCCGGAGGCTGCGGAATCTTGAAGTGAATCGTCGCCTCCTCCTCAGGAATCTCGATCCGTTCGATCTTCTCGAGTTCCTTGATCCGCGACTGCACCTGTTTTGCCTTCGTCGCCTGCGCGCGAAACCGGTTGATGAACGCCTCCAGCGCCTCAATCCGATCTTTCTGGTTCTTGTAGGCGCTCAGCAACTGCGTCTTGCGCTCTTCCTTCTGCAGCACAAACTTCTCGTACCCTCCGGTATAGAAATGCGCGTGCTTGTTCCACACCTCCACCGTCTTGTTCACCGTCACATCCAGAAAATACCGGTCGTGCGAAATCAGCACGAACGCATTTTCATAATTTCTCAAATAATCCTCGAGCCAGTTCCGCGTCTCCAAGTCCAGGTGGTTCGTCGGCTCATCCAGCAGCAGCAGACTCGGCTTCTGCAGCAGCAGCTTCGCCAGCGCGATCCGCATCTGCCACCCACCGGAAAACTCCTCCGTCTTCCGCTCCCAGTCTTCCTTGCTGAAGCCCAGTCCGCCCAGCACCGTCCCCACCTGGTAGTCCAGGGTATAGATATCGTTCGCATGCAGCACATCGCTCACATGCGAGTAGCGTTCCGCCACCGCCTCATACGCCGCCGAAATCGGATCCAGCTCGCTCAGCTTCGTCGTCAGCTCTTCAATCTCCGATTCCATCCCGCGCAGCTCGTCGAAGACGCTCAGGCACTCTTCAAAAACGGTCTTGCCGCGCATCGCCAGCCCGTCCTGCGGCAGGTAGCCCAGCGTCATTCCCTTGGTCCGCGTCACCACCCCATAGTCGAGCGATTCGATCCCCGCAAGAACCTTCAACATGGTGGACTTGCCGGTACCGTTGCCCCCGACGAGCCCTGTCCGTTCGCCCGGCGTAATCAGCCAGTTCACATCTTCAAAGAGCAGCTTCATGCCGAATCGTTTGCCGGCGCCTGAAAGTTGTAGCATCGCTCCTATCTTCTCATCCTGATTCGAAACGCCCTGCGCGGGCAGAGGTCACTTCGTGACTTTCAGCTGCTTTGCGTGGCCCTCCCTCTGGTCAGGTAGAAAGACTGCGCCGACCAACGGCAGGACGATCCGAAGGAGTTTAAAAGTCACGAGGTGACCGCCGCCCGCGCAGGGCGTCCTTAAGCCGTATAGCTTCTACCAAGCCCTAAAGCTTTTAGGCCTTTCCTGTACGTAATCGAGCTCCGATCCGCCGGAAAGTGTGCCTCTGCCTGTAGATCGATCGGCAGGTCCTCCGGAAACTGTCGTTCGACAATCGCAATATCCTCGGCGAACACTTGGTAGTTGAAGTCCAGCGCCGCCTCAATCGGAGCATCCTTGTCGAAGTCCCGGCAGATGGGCACAAACAGCCGCGTCTTCCGCGCCGAGACTGGCGAAGCCGCGTTCAAGATATGCAGTTTGCCACCCTCCGGAAACGTCACCGTCAGTTTTGCCGTAAACGGCAGGTACACCTCAAACCGCCGATGCCACTGAAACCCTGGAGGTCCCAGGTGCTTGAACCCATGCGCATAGTTGCTGACGGTACTCAGGTAGTCAGCGACAAACCCCTGCGAAGTCTTCGTCACCGCATAGTCCGGCACCACCGGATTATCCGCCTCGCCAAAGCTGTCCGCGTGGACAAACGCAAAATGGCTCACATCCAGAAAGCCCTCAACCTGTCGCCCTGCCGCGGCGGCAATCTCCACCGCATCCGGCAACACCTGCAGATAGTCTTCATCGTCCCACTCGACCATCTCCGGCAACGCGGCCTCGCCACCCTCCCGCAACTTAACCCAGACGAGCCCAAACTTCTCCCGTACTCCAAAAATCTCCAGCCGAAGCCGCGGTGAGATCGCCCCACCCGGATGCGCCGGAATACACGTGCACCTGCCTTCGCGGTCGTACCGAAGCCCATGGTAGCGGCAGATGATTTCATCGCCCTCCACCGTCCCCATGCTCAGCGGAACCCCGCGGTGAAAGCAGATATCCCGTGCCGCCACCACGCTCCCATCGCTTACCCGATACACCACCACGCGCTCATCCAGCAGCGTCGCCGCATGCGGCTTGTTCGTCACCTCATGCGAAAACGCCACCGGATACCAGCACGCTGCCAGCGCCTTCCAGTCCGAAGGGCTAAACGTACACCCGCGCGGCAGACCGGCCAGCGCATTCGCGTTCTCCAACTCAGAAACAGTGACAAACGAAGAGGACGGTTCCATGCCCCATTATGCGGTGCGACCCGAACCTACGCCAGCTTCGAAAACTTCATCGCCGCCGAATTCATGCAGTAGCGCAGCCCCGTCGGCTGCGGTCCGTCGTCGAACACATGCCCCAGGTGAGCATCGCACAGCCTACACGAAACCGCCGTGCGATCCATCCCCAGCGAGCCGTCCGTCCGCTCCAGCACGTTCTCCTTCGCGATCGGCTGCCAGAAGCTCGGCCACCCCGTCCCCGATTCGAACTTCGTCTCGGAACTGAACAGCGCCGTATCGCAGCAGACACAACGAAACAAGCCTTTATCGTGTAGATCCCATGTGTCGCCAGTGTAAGGACGCTCCGTCCCTTCTTCCCGCGTCACGTCATACGAGATCGACGAAAGCTGTCCCTTCCACGCCGCATCCGTCTTCACCACACGCGGCAGTGTCGCGACGCCCGTCCGCTTGCCATCCGGCCCAAACTGCACGATCGTCACCGTCGCCGGCAACCCCGCCGCATGGCTCGCCGCAATCGCAGAGGCCGAGGGACGATGCAGATACCACAGCGCCGCCACGCCCACCGTCGCGCCCGAACCCATCAGAAACCGTCGCCTGCTGCCCTGCTCATCCGCCATCGCAATCACCTCTCTCTTGGACGACAGAGCCACCAAAAGGAGTCACCCAGACAGGCCGCAACCGCAGCACCTTGCGAAGCATTGCTCCCCCTTGGCCCGCCGGCATGACACAAGACCGAACCCCACCCCCTCTGCTACCTTTGAGACTCGGAGCGACACGCCCCAGCATGCCGGTTCAGCCTCAACTCTTTCCCGACTCCTCCTCCGCTCCCAACGGCTCGAACCCCCACGCCGTCAGCGACAAGGAAGTCGAAGAATCCATCGCCGCCCCTGCCCCTATCTGGCTGCAACGTCTCTCCCTCTTCATCCTCGTCCTCTTCTGCGTCTACCTTGGAGCCTTCGTCACTGCCCTCCCGTGGTTGACCTCCATCTGGGACCACAACCTCTTCTTCACCTCGCATCCCGCCCTTTGGTCCATCCTCCGCCTTGGTGCCGTCCGCGGCGTCATCTCCGGCTTCGGCCTGCTCGACATCTGGATCGGGATCTCCGAAGCCATCCACTACCACGATCAACGTAGCTAAGCGCCACTCGAATCCATGCCCGAAACCCCCGAATCCCTGCCGCGCGCCCCGCTCGCCTATCAGAACGACGCCTTCCTCGACTCCAACGACGGTCGCATCCTCCGCATCCTCGCCGAATACCAGGAACCCCTCGCCCGCTTTCGGCGCGAACGCATCGAAGACACCGTCGTCTTCTTCGGCTCGGCCCGCTTCCGCTCGTCGGAAGAGATTGCCGCCGGAGCCACCGGCACCCCGGAAACCGCCGCCTACTTCGACGACGCCCGTACCCTCGCTCGCATGGTCTCAGAGTGGGCCAAACAACTCCCCGGCCCGCGTCACCGCTTCGTCATCACCTCCGGAGGAGGCCCCGGCATCATGGAAGCCGCTAACCAGGGAGCCTGCGATGCCGGAGCCAAGACCATCGGCCTCAACATCAAGCTCTCGCACGAGCAGGAGCCCAATCGCTTCATCACCCCCGCCCTCAACTTCGAGTTCCACTACTTCTTCATGCGCAAGTACTGGTTCGCCTACCTCGCCAAGGCGCTCGTCGTCTTCCCCGGCGGCTTCGGCACCCTCGACGAGATGTTCGAGATCCTCACCCTCGCCCAGACCAACAAACTCGCCAAAAAGATCACCGTCGTCCTCTACGGCGCGAGCTATTGGAAGTCCGTCCTCAACTTCGAAGTCCTCATCGCCAACGGGGCCATCGCCCGCGAAGACCTCGCCCTCTTCCAGTTCGCCGACACCCCCGACGACGCCTTCGGCCTCCTCCAGACCGGCCTCGAACCCTACCTCACCCCCACTGGCGAATCCGTAACCATCCCCGACGCCCCCGCCCCCACCGCCCAGCAACTCCTCGGCCCCGACATCTCCCCCACCCGCCGATAAATCGTGCTCCCCGATCCTTCACGCTCTAGGTGGAAGCCTGGGCTTCAGCCCCCGCCTTAGCCCTTGGGGCAAATCTCCACCTGTCAGCCCTCTGACAAAACCATTACATTCCCCGCAAAACCCTCCGCGTCCCACCTGCGTTAGACTAAACAGACGAAATGGCCATTGCCGAATCGCATTCGACAATGCCACTCTGAATAGAACCAGCACGATGGTTCGAGACCCCTCGGGAGCGTGGATGCAGATTTCTTTCCGCAACAAATGGACTGCAGGCGTGGCTGCAGCCGCATTGGTTCTTTGCCTCAACGGAGCCTCAAACGCATCGGCGACCACCAACAACGGAAACGTTATCGGCACGAACAGCACCTCGGATGCCGCGGAACGCTTCACCCTCCACCTGCACCATCTCCACACCGGCGAGACCCTCGACGTCGTCTACCGCGTCGGCAACAGCTATGTCCCAGACGCCATCGCGAAGCTCAACTACTTCCTCCGCGATCACCGCACCAACGACGTCAGCCACTACGACCCCAAGGAGTTCGACGTTCTCCACTCCGTTCTCGCCAAGCTCGGCAGACCCAACGCCACCATCGATGTTGTCTGCGGTTACCGCACCCCTTGGAGCAACAACTTCCTCCGCACCCGCTCCTCCGTCACCGGGGTAGCCAAAAATAGCCAGCACATGCAGGCCAAAGCCATCGACATCCGCATCCCCGGCGTCCAGACCCGCACCCTCCGCGACGTCGCGCTCTCCCTCAAGCAGGGCGGCGTAGGCTACTATCCCGTCTCCCAGTTCGTCCACGTCGACGTAGGCCCGGTCCGCCAGTGGACCTTCGCCGGAGCCGGCGACTAAGTCCTTTGCCGCGAGGGACTCTGTTTACAGCCCTCGAATCTCCGCGAAAATCGCATCCCAAAGCGCCACCCGGGCCGCCAACGCCGCCTCTGCGGCAGCCCCCGCTTCTTCCCACTTCCGCTCATCCGCCCCGCAGATATCCGCGACCATCCGTAGGGAAAGCGGCCCATGATCCTCGCCATCGACCTCGATATGCCGCTCCAGGTACCAGATAAACGTCCCAAACGCCCCGTCGCTCGCCCGATCCAGATCCCGCACCAGCGACCGGAACATCTCCGGAATCACATCCTCCCGCCCGAACGTAAATGCCGCCGCCAGCCGGTGCAACTCCCCCTGCTCGATCAACCCGAACGTCTCCCGCACAAATGCCTTCGCCCCTGCTGGAATCGCCGCCCGCTCAATCTCCCCCAGCACCGAACCCGCCACTAATCCCGCCAGCAGCCCCGCAATCCCGCTGGTCGAAGCCCCTGCCGACCGCATCGCCTCCAGGTACAGCTCAAAGTGGCTAATCGCCCGGCCTTCGAACTCATCCGACTCTTCGCCCAGCACGATCTCATTGATAAACCGCCGCGACTCCGGAAGCGCCGTCGGCATCCACGGCACGCTCACGCACGTCAACCGCATCTGTAGCGCCTTCAGCAACGACATAAAGTCCCACACCGCAAAGATGTGCGACTCCATAAACACCCGAAGCTGTGCTTCGGTCCGAATGTTCGCATACAGCGGATGCTTCGCCAGCCGCTCCCGCAAAGGAGCGATCCGGGCTTCGATCGACGCGATACCTGCATGAGAAAGACTTGCAGCAGAAGGGATAGCTGTTTCGGTAAGAGTCGTCACTCTTCCATTATCCCCAATCCGCCAGGCAGCGCTTTCGCCCGGTCAAACCGCAGCATTGGTAAGATGAGCAGATGACCGCCGCAGAGATCTCGCCCGACGTGCTCGCCAAATATCAGCCCGTCATCGGCCTCGAAGTCCACGTCCAGCTCCTCACCGCCTCCAAGGCCTTCTGCGGCTGCATCAACAAGTACGGCGGCGAGCCCAACACGCACGTCTGTCCCACCTGCCTCGGCCTCCCCGGCGCACTCCCCGTCCTCAACCACCAGGCCGTCGAGTTCGCCGTCCTCGCCGCAAAAGCCATCCACTGCGAGATCCGCGAACGCAGCATCTTCGCCCGCAAGAACTACTTCTACCCCGACAACCCCAAGGGCTACCAGATCTCCCAGTTCGACAAGCCCATCGCCGAAAACGGCTGGATGGACGTCCCCGAAGGCGACGGCACCTCGGGCGTCATGAAGCGCATCGGCATCACCCGCCTGCACATGGAAGAGGACGCCGGCAAAAGCATCCACGACGGCTTTGCCGACTCCGTCTCGAAGACCTACATCGACCTCAACCGCTGCGGCACCCCGCTGCTCGAGATCGTCTCCGAACCCGACCTCCGTACCCCCGACGAGGTCTTCGAGTACCTCACCCGCCTCAAGGAAATCCTCCTCTACACCGGCGTCTCCGACTGCAACATGGAGGAAGGTTCCCTCCGCTGCGACGCCAACGTCTCCGTCATGCTCAAGGGCGCCAGCGAGTACGGCACCAAGGCCGAGGTCAAAAACGTAAATTCCTTCCGCTACATCCGCTCCGCCGTCCAGTATGAGATCGAACGCCAGATCGGCGTCCTCGAAGACGGCGGCCGCGTCATCCAGGAGTCGCGCCTTTGGAACAATGCCGAAGGCCGCACGTACTCCATGCGCTCCAAAGAACAGGCGCACGACTACCGTTACTTCCCCGAGCCCGACCTTCCCGCGCTCATCGTCGGCTGCGCCTGGCAGGAAGAGATCCTCAAGAATCTCCCCGAGCTTCCCGAAGCCCGCCGCGCCCGCCTCATCGCCGAGTACGCAATCTCCGACCAGGACGCCGCCACCTTCACCAACACCCGAGCCTTCGCCGACCAGTTCGAAGCCGCCGCAAAGAAAGCCAAATCCCCCCGCCGCGTCGCCAGCCTGCTCACCAGCGAGATCACCATGCGTCTCCGCGCCGCCGAGATGGAGATGGACGCCTCACCCATCACGCTCGAAGGCCTGGTCCTCGCCGCCGACCTCGCCGAATCCGGCGAAATCTCCAGCAAGATGCTCAAGGCGATGCTCGACACGGCATTCGCCAACAAGGAAGACTTCAAGACCGTCTACGATCGCGAGAAGCCGCAGCAGATCTCGGACACCAGCGTCATCGAAGGCCTCATCGCCGAAGTGATCGCCGCCAACCCTAAGCAAGTCGAGCAGTTCAAGGGCGGCAAGCGCACCGTCGCCGCCTTCTTCGTCGGCCAAGTCATGAAAGCCAGCAAGGGGCAGGCGAATCCCGCCGTCCTCAACGAACTCGTCGTCAAGAAGCTGGATGAGGCATAACCGTGAAACCCAGGCTGGTCGCCGCCACGCTGCTCAGTCTTAGTGTCTTTGCTTATGCCATGCCGATCGATGAAATGCCCCCCAACACTATCAAGCTCTCCGCGATGATGCAGCAACTCTCCGCGCAGCCCGGCTTCACCGAAGCCTTTCTCGCGCAGATTCAGGGCGCCGGCAAGAAGAAGGCCGGAGCCGCCCTCCTGACACCAAGGCTCGTCGACCATATGCGCCAGATCATCCTCGGCAAGGACTGGCAGAAGCTCGACCGCTTCCCCGGCTGGACCATGGCCGAGATCAACCCAACCGTCCGCGTCATCGGACACGTCGTCGGCAAAGACGGCAAGGTCGACGAGACCGCGACCGCAGGCGGCGCACCCTCAGGCACTCCTGCAACCAAAGTCGTGTCAATTAGCGAGTCCACTGACGCATACCTCGACGTGGGACCTTATTCGCTCAAAGACGACGAGGTTGTCGATCTTGCGAAGCCATCTAGACTTCCCGGTTTCGACACCCGCGACTACGTCAGCTCTCTCGGCGCAGGAGCCACCCGAGGAGACGGTCCAAGCCCAATCGCGCCCGAACATTCGGACTCTCAGCGCCTTGCCGACCTTCTGAATCGGCTCTCCGCGAATAAACTGGACGGCGCAGCCAAGCTCCAGTTCGCAACTCTTCGCTTCGCGATGTTGCTACGAGGTATGAAGTTTGACGATCACGTTCCACCTCATCCCGCCGGATGGGAAGACAAACTGATCATGGCCTACTCCGCGCCAGAAGATTTGATCCGTAACCTTCAAGACACCGGCCACACCATCACCATCACCGACTCCCGCTACTTCGCCAACTTCGGCCATCTCCACCTCAACAGCGAAGACGTCATGATGCCGTTCTGGATCAACTCCCAAATCATGGTGCCCACTTCAGTCGGCGAGCCCCCGCGCCCCCTCCTCGTTCCCGTCTCGCACGCCGAGTACGAGTGGCACATCCGCGGCCCGCTCCTCAACGCCGACGTTAGCTTCTACTTCGGCATCGACGGCAAGGCCGAATTCCGCACCATGGACCAGCTCGATCAGGCCTGGGTCATGAAGCGCGACGCCCACACCTACACCGGCGCGGACGCCGTCGAAGTCACACGACTCTCCGGCCTCCTCATCCAGGCCTACGAGCACCTCCACGCCGCCCATCCTGCCATCCCCTTCGGCGGCTACTACGCCTTCGGCGTCTGCCAGGACGTCGTCGCCGCCATCGAGTTGAAGATGACCGGTAAGACCACGCTCTTCCCCAACACCGCCGACGCACGCTTCTTCACCGACCCGCGCGACCCGGAGGTCAACGACCTCATCAAACGCATCCCCAAAGACCGCGACGGCAAGCCGCCGGAGGTCGAACGCATCTTCGGCTCGCTTCCCGTCGGGAGCTCGGACGCGGAACTCGCCACCGTCTCCATCCCCGGTCTCGGCCCCGATCTCGTAGCCGTCCACGACGCCTGGACCAACGGCACCCTCGAACGCGTCGGCGAGCGCAGGCGCACAAATCATTGGCTCTACGCCATCGGCGCCCTGCTCACGCTCGCGACGCTCTATACGCTGCGCCGCACCATCAGCCGCAAACGATAGGAAGGTAACCTTGCAAGACAACCTGACGATCTTTCGCGCCATGCTCGAAGTCGCCCTGAACGAAGCGCGCACCGGCCTCGCCGAAGGCGGTATCCCCATCGGCGCCGCGATGTTCGATGGCGAAGGCAAGCTGCTCGCCTCCGGGCGCAACCGACGCGTCCAACAGAACGATCCTTCCATTCACGGGGAGACGGACGCCTTTCGCCGCGCTGGACGCCAGCGCAGCTATCGCGAGATCACCATGGTGACGACGCTCGCCCCCTGCTGGTATTGCTCTGGCCTCATCCGCCAGTTCGGCATTCGCAGGCTCGTCGTCGGCGAGTCCCGCACCTTCTCCGGAGGCCTCGAATGGCTCAAGGGCCTCGGCGTCGAGGTCATCGACCTCGACTCACCCCTATGCAAAACCCTCATGGACGGCTACATCGCCACCCATCCCGAAGTCTGGAACGAAGACATCGGCGTCGACTAACCGCTACGCGATCGCAGGCACTCTCCTCGCACTCAGGACCTGCCATGCCACCCCCAGCCCCAGGTAACCCAGATACAAATAAGGCATCCAGTTATACGGACTCTCCGGCCAAGGATAAAGCGTCCCGGCAAGCGCAAGCAGAATCGCCACCACCGCCGAAATCGAAAGCGCCAACGCTCCATTCGTCAGTTTGCCAACGCGCCTCAAGTAAAACGGCAGTGCGACCGCCGCCAGCCCATACGTCGTCAAGAACCCATACACCGCAAGCGACCCAAGCCACCCATAAATGTCCACGCCCGAAGCCCCGCGCGCAGCGAGGACCGCCACCGGAAGCAGGGTCAACGCCCCAACCAGCAACACGGCAACATGCGGCGTCGAATTCTTCGCATGGGTCCGTGCAAGCACCGCCGGCGCAACGCCGTTCGAAGCCATGCGCAACAACACCCGCGCCGCCGCCGTAATACATCCCAGCGTGCAGGCGAACATGCTCACCAGTGCGCCAACGTCGATCACCGCACCAAAAGGCGAAACTCCCACCAGCTTTGCCAGCACATGAAACGGTGCCGTCGAGCTTCCAAGATCCTGGTGCGCCTGCGCCATCCCCAGCGTTTCAAGATAGACCGCTGCGACAAAGAACAGCCCGGAAAAGAGCGCGCTCTGCACCACCGCCCGGGGAATCGTCACCAGCGGATTCCGTGCCTCCGCGCCCATCGCCGTCGCGCTCTCAAACCCGACAAAGCTGAAGATCGCCAGCACCACCCCCAGCCGCACCGCAGAAGGCTTCACTCCTGCAAGGCTCAACTGCGCATGGTCAAGATGGAAGCCGGTCTTCCAAACCAGCAACCCAAGTACCACGACAATCGCAGCGACCGACACCACCTCAATCCAAAGCATCAGCCGCGCCGAAACCTGCACATCGCGGTACGCAATCAAGGTACAAGCGACCACCGAAAGCATCGCCCACATCAGGTTGCTCGCGCCGTGGCCCACAACCTGAACCAGCAACACATTGGCATAGTTGATGAACCCGCCGGCCACCGAAGCGCCCGTAGCAATATACGCAAGCAGCAAGGCCCATCCAGCGATCCCGGACGCAAGTGGAGGCAAAGAAGACGTCGCATAGCTGTAAAGCGAACCCGACGAAGAGCTGATCTGTGCGAAGCGGCTGATGCAAAACGCAATCAGCAGAATCGCCCCCATCGCACACAGGTAAGCCAGCCACGCCCCGTTCCCCGCAAGCCCGAACACCAGCGGAATGGTCACCGCCGGCGTCGTCATCGGGGCAATCGTAGAGATCGATTGAGCCAGCGTCTCAGTCGGCGAAAGGATATTCGCTCTTAGCCCGGATGGGACGACGTCGATCGCAACCGCGGGTGCTGTCTCCATCGGGCAATGCTCCTGAAATCGCAAAGGTTCCGTTGAGCATAGCCGATACATCCGCCATTCACACACGAAAGCTACGCTGCACGTTGACAGGAGTCATCACATGGCGATCAGCACGGCACAACTCGACGAGATGCAAAGCAACTACAAAGCAGCGGTGGAAGACTGGATTGCAGCCATCCGCAAAGAAGAAGCGCTCGCCTCCACCAACCACAACGAGGCGCAGATCGACCACTGGGAAGCCGCCGACGAAGCCGAAGACGAAGCCCGCGACAAGGCCAAGGACGCCAAGGCAAAGTATGAAGACGCCCTGCGCGAAGAGTTCTTCAACTTCTAACGTAGCTTTCTCGAACCGGGGGCACCGGACTCTACGTGCAACTCGGCCCATCCCGCACGTCTCCTACACCGTGGAGGGTTCACGATCATGGCGACGAAAAAGAGCAGCACCCGGAAGTACAGCCCATCGGCCAGTGCGGATGTCGAGCGCGAGATGAAGGCCTTCAAGCAAGGCAAGCTGAAGAGTGGCAGCGGAGCGAAAGTAACGAATCCGAAGCAGGCCATCGCGATCGGTCTCTCGGAGGCTCGTGCGGAAGGCAAGAAGGTTCCGCCAGCCCCAAAGAAGGCCGCAAAGAAAACGGCAGCGAAGAAATAGCGCCGCTTCTTCGGTGCCAGCTACTTTTTGTCAGAAGATGACGAAGCCGCCGCAGGTGCCGCAGCCGGAGCAGCCGCCGGCGCCGACGCTGCAGGTGCAGCAGCCGCATCGCTCGAAGCAGCCTTCGCACCGGAATCCGACGATCCCTCCGACGACTTGGCTCCGGGCTTCGCCGAGCCATACCCATCCGCGTACCAGCCGCCGCCCTTCAACGCAAACGCAGGCGCGCTGATCACCCGCTTCAACTCCCCGCCACAATGCGGGCAGGTGGTGATCTCAGGGTCGGAAAACTTTTGGATCTTCTCGGTGTGCTTGTGGCAAGCGGTACATTCGTATTCGTAAAGCGGCATGTCGTTGTCCTGTTAGCAGTTTAGAGCAACAACAAGAACAGGCAACAGCGTTGACCCAAACGGACCCGAAAAAGCCTCGCGCAAAATTCCCGCGCCCGGGCGACGTGCATGTGTGGCGAGCGGTAGAATCCAGTTGTTCGCGTGTGCCGTCGCGTTTCTGCTGGCGAGACCGTTCCCGCACCAAGGAGATCTTCCGATGAAGCAGCCAGTGAAGCAGGATCGTCGCAGCTTTTTGAAATCCGGACTCACCGCGGGCGGTGCGGTCGCCGCCGGACTCATGGCCCCGGGCACTTCGCCTGCTCATGCCGCTGGACTTCCAGCCAATCCGAAGACGCTTGACGCTATGCCGACGCGCAACCTCGGCAAAACCGGCTACAAAGTCGGCATCTTCTCACTCGGTGGACAGGCAGCGCTCGAACTGCCGAATAACTTCGAGGTCGCCGTCCCCATCATCAACCGTGCACTCGATCTCGGCGTCAACTACATCGATACTTCCTCCATCTACGGCGGCCCGTCGCGCTGGTCCGAGCAGTATGTCGGGCAGGTGATGAAGACACGCCGCAGCGAAGCCTTCCTCGCCACCAAGACCAAGGAGCGCAGCCGCGAAGGCTCACTTCGCATGATCGACAAGTCCCTCAAGCTGCTCAATACCGACCACGTCGATCTCTGGCAGTTGCACGACGTCGGTCTGCCTGAGGATGTCGACGCCATCTTCGCCAAGGGCGGCGCAATGGAAGCGCTGCTCGAAATGCAGCAGCAGGGAGTCGTCAAGTTCCTCGGAGTCACCGGTCACTACCGGCCAGAGGCGCTCATCGACGCCGTCAACCGCCACAACTTCGACTGCATCCTGATGTCGCTCAACGCCGCCGACTCACACATTCACAGCTTTCAGGACAAGCTGCTGCCGACCGTTGTCGAAAAACAGATGGGCATCATCGGCATGAAAGTCCCGGCACGTGGACGTCTCCTCGCCGGCTGGACGCCGCCATCCCTCGACGCCCAGCGCCACTCGTGGGAAGGGTCAGCCATCGCTAAACGCACCGGCGTCATGACCATGCGCGACGCCATGCACTACACCCTCTCGCACCCGGTCTCCACCGTCATCATCGGCTGCGACAATCTCGGCCAGCTTGAAGAAAACGTCAGGATCGCCCGCGACTTCACGCCGCTTTCGAACACGCAGATGGCCAGCCTCGACGCAGCCGCGGAGCCAGTCGCGGAGCAATCGCTGTTCTTCCGCTTTACCGATCGCAGCAAGGGCTAAGAATTCAGATCAAGCGATCACTTCGCGCGCGGCAAACCGTCCTATGACTGCATAGACCTCAGACATCGCTGCGGAGCTGGAGATGAGATTTCGGGCTGTCCTCGCAGTTCTCGGGTTCGGATCTGCTGTTGCCTTGGCTCAAGCCAACAACCGTGGGTCGAATGCGCCCGCCCCGCAGGATTTTTCGCCAAGGCCCGATAGCTCCTCGCTCCTATCCTCTCTTTCCGCGGGATATCTCAACATCCTCGTTCTTCTTCCACCCCCACCGCCCAGGCCCTTGGCCACCCAATACAACACCCAACGCGAGGTGACGTTGGCTGAACTGGGGCAGACCAGTCAAGATCCGAATCCAAAAGCCGCGGAAGCTTCCATCGACCCCATCTGGGAGACTCTCCGCGAGCAGCTCAAGAACTCGTTTCCGAATCTGCGGGTGTCGATGCAATTCGTGACTGCCGACGTCTTCGATGCAGGCAAGTCTTCTCCGGCGACCCCGAAATCGTATAACGCCGTGATGGCAAACCCGTTCCCGCCGATAGCAGTCCAGCCACGAGGATATAAGGCAGCAAGAGCGGACCGCACGTTCGGAACCACGCAACTCGGCATCTGGGACGCCCCCGCCCAGGTGGAGGCACCGGAGGAACCGGCTGTGGCATGCCCCGAGGTGGCGCCCATTCAGGCTCGGGGGCCATCTGCTGCGCTCGCATTATGGCTTGCCGACGACCGGCATGTCGTCAAGGAAACAACCGTCTACGGCACCGATATGGCTCCCGTCGATGCTGCCGTGAACGCGTTACGAACGGCCCTGAACGGAGCGGACCTGAGCAGCGAGGCAGACCCGCAGTTTGCACGCTTTGATGCCCCCGGAACAAGGTTGGAAGTGCTCAATCCTGCTCCTCTCGTTGCCTTGAACAAACTTGAAGTGCACATCGGCCTTGAAGCGATGCAAGAGAACGGCAAGCTGGCTGTCGTCAGGCTCCACGGATGGGTCGCTCAGGGCGATGTCTTCGATTTCACTCAGTTCGGCGGTATCCACGCCGTAGTCACGCTCCGAATGCAGCCGACAGGCGAATGGCGCGTCCTGCAAATCCTGCCCAACCTCAGCTACACGCAGCAGGATCGTGCCTGGAAGATGCTTTCGTCCTACGCCTCTAAAATTTCGCCCGAGAAAATCGAACACCCCCTCGGCATCTCCCAGGCCTCACCCGTCGACCACGACGGCCGCGCCCCTGCACCCGATTTCTGGTGGGATAATCGCGGCGGCGCATCCCTGCAGGTCCTCGAATGGCAGCGCAGGCAAAGGGATGAGTGGCTGGGCTCGAATCTCTTCTTCGTCCCCGACACCGACCCGCGGTTGAAAACCCAGGTGCGCGGCACCTTCGCGAACCTTCCAGGCGAATATCGTTGGCGCATCTGGTCCCTCGGCAAAGGCGGCGACCTGAATCTGAGCGACTGGCGCGCCTTGACCATCTTCCCCAATTAACATGGCGCTACGCCAAGTGTGAAAGCATAGAAGGGAATGGCAAGCGCAGGCGCGGTAACGCGAACAGATGAGCAGCCCCTGGCGGTCTCACGCGGCGGGGCGTTTCAGTCGAAGGACTTTCGGCTCTACCAGACCGCGCGGCTGCTGGTCATCCTCGGTGCCGAGGCGCAATCCGTCGCCGTCGCCTGGCAGGTCTACCAGATCACGCACTCCCCGCTGAGTCTCGGCTACACCGGCCTCGCGCTCTTCATGCCCGGCCTTTTCTTCATGCTCGCCGCCGGTCACGTCGCCGACCGCTACGACAAACGCGGCGTCATCCTGGTCTGCTACACCGTCCAGGCCATCGCCACGGCTGCCCTGCTTTGGATCGCCCTTCACCCCATCGCCTCCATCGTCCCCATCTACTGCGTGCTCTTCCTCATTGGGACAGGCCGATGTTTCTCCGGCCCCGCAGCCAGCGCGATGCTCCCCTCCCTCGTCCCCAAAGAGCATTTCGTCAACGCCGTCACCTGGGGCGCGAGCATCTATCAAACCGCCAATGCGACCGGCCCGATGGTCGGCGGCCTCCTCTTTACCGCCACGTTTCTTTGGCTCGGCCGTTGGCGCGGAGCCCCGGTCGTCTACGTCTTCACCTTGGCGATGCTCGTCGGCTTCATCCTCCTCGTCGCGGGCATCAAGCCGAAGCCCGTCGTCGGCGAAAAGAAGGCCTTCGACGCGAAAACCGTCCTCGCCGGCCTCAAGTACGTCGCCCAGACGAAACTCCTGCTCGGCTCCATCTCGCTCGATCTCTTCGCCGTGCTCCTCGGCGGCGCCGTCGCCTTAATGCCCATCTTCGCGCACGACGTCCTGCATGCCGGAGCGACCGGCCTCGGCCTCCTGCGCGCCATGCCCAGCCTCGGAGCCCTTGCCGTCAGCCTGTCACTCGTCTTCTTTCCCATCAAGCGGCACGCCGGCAAAACCATGCTCGTCTGCGTCGCAATCTTCGGCGCCGCCACCGTCGTCTTCGGCCTCAGCAAGTCCATCGCCGTCAGCATGGTCGCGCTGCTCTTCGTCGGCGCGAGCGACATGGTCAGCGTCGTCATTCGCTCGAGCGTCCTCCAACTCGCCACTCCGCCCGAGATGCGCGGTCGCGTCTCTGCCGTCAACTGGCTCTTCATCGGAGCCTCAAACGAGTTCGGCGAGTACGAAAGCGGCCTCACCGCTCACTGGTGGGGTGCCGTGCCCGCGGTCGTCATCGGCGGCATCGGCTCGCTGATGGTCACGGCGATCTCCGCCATGGCCTTCCCGGATCTCCGCAACGCCGATAAGCTCACCGCGGAAAGTCTGCGCGGCGAAGACGCTCTCGAAGCCGGGGCGGAGCCCGTCGACTAAGTAAAATGTCCTGAAGATTGCATCAAACCTCTGAGGTCTCTCAAGGAGCGTTCCATGACGGGTGCGGTAAAAGGAATTCTTGCGGCGGCAGGCTTGCTCGTCGTGGCAGTCGGTGGCGAACTTCTCTGGCTGCACCATCGCAACGTAGAAGACGCGGCGGCGCCCGTTACGGCAACCTACAAGAGCGATCCCGACGACCTCGTCCCGCTCCACCACGAGCACCCCATGGTCCTCAAGGATGAAAAAGACCTCAAAGGCCGCACCCTCTGGGTCAGCGCCGGCGGCCAGATGGACTACTACCCCTATGCCAACGGCAAAGTCGACTTCGCCCACAGCCAGGGCGTCCTCCTCGGCGCCGAGCCCATTGTCGTGAAGGATGCCGTCGAGCAGGTCGCCCCACCCAAGGCCGCCTTCCGCATCCCCGCAGGCGATAAGCAGGTGCTGCTCGTCTTCACCAAACCAGACGACCCCAGGGAATACGCAACCGCCGTCGGCACCAGGCAGGGCACCGACTACACCTTCCAGACCGACGACATCTACTTCTACGAAGACCCTCACAAATCCTTCGGCTACTGGGGTCCCGGCGTCTGGAAGGCCATCGACGCCCACACCGCCGAAAAGGGCATGACCGAACGCCAGGTCCAGATGGCCCTCGGACAGGTTAGCGTCGGCCACAGCGAAACCATGGGCGACCGCATCGTCACCTACGACGACCAGGGCCACCCGAAGAACGTCACCTTCGTCCACAATAAAGCGACCGTCATCGAGGATGTGAAGCAGTAGCTCCTTAGAACAGTTGAAAATTGACTTCAACGTTCATTTGGACCCGAACCGGAGAGCCATTTTCCATTGACGGTTTACACCGATAACTAAAGCTGCATGGATCGCCTGCTCGTCCAAGCCGCTGCCTGGCGGTCGCACAATGCGAAGATTCACCGGCTTGCCTTCGGGGGAGACGTTCAGAGCGATCAACGAATCCCATTAACTTGGAGCGCCCGCGCCTACTCCGTGTATCCGGGTTCACGAGCATAGACACCGCGCGGTGGTGTTACACCGCCGCCCACCCGTCTTACAGGGCCGACGCTGGGTGTCCCCTCCGCTTTATGGAGAGCAGATCAGGCCGCACCATCCGGAGCCTGTAGCAGGAAGTTCTGCCAGAAGTCGGGCGAAGCAGTTCTCCCTCCGAGCCCCGGCGAAAACTTCGATGCTGATCTTTTCTAGAACCTTAGTTACTGGAACTCTTTGATTTTTTATCCGTCTCAACTATTACAGTGACTGTGTCACTTATTCCCTGATAATCCCCTATGATTTTCGCGCGACCCTCGCGCAAAGCCTCTATTCGGCCCAGCTCATCGACCCTGATTACCGGCGATTGTTCGTCTTGTTGAATAGAATAATGTACCGTTCTCCCATCAAGGTGGATCGCATTTTCACGTCCCTCGACTTCTATCACAGGCGCCAAAACGCGTTTAGCTAGATGGCCGGTGACCCGCATTCCGATTGTGGCTCTCGGCGAATCCATTAGAGACAATCTGATCACTCCAGAGCGGGTAGGCTGAACATCGAGACGGAGAGACTCTCTTGCTAGAACGTTGTCAGCGTAACGCTGGAATGCCATAAAGTCAGTAGCCCCAAGATGGATCGGAGTGACTTCCAGCACTTCAACATTGCCCTCAGCGCTAATCACCTTGACAGTATCGCCAATTTTATCTTGACCTCGGAACAAAGGCCCCAAAGGACCTTCATCAGGCGTGGGCCCATCCGAAGGATCAAGCTGAACAAGCTCCAGGTCACCCGAGCGAACGCCGGGGGCAAGAGTTACAGTAATTTTGAAGGGATTTCCTAAAAAGACTTGGCTAGTCGATGAGCTCATGGTCATCCTCTCCGGGGCGAGCAAAAGGGGCGAACCGACCTCCGCTTTTTTCTGCTCTGGATTCGAGGATTGACGGGACGCCACTCCATCCACCGCAGCGCCTACCCTCACAAGAGCAGCGGAATTAGCAGGCACCCTCCACCCGGGACCAGGCTTAAAACAGTTACCATCCTCGGAAATCAATACTTGTAGCACGCAATCATCCACGAGCTGTGCATCGAGTTCTGCTTGAGTGGACTGCGCGGGCAGCGCAGTTGTCAGAACCGATAGCAACGCCAAGAAGAGAACTCGCATGATCGAAAAAGATTAGCAATTCCAGGGTTCATCGAATAGAACAAAAATCAGCCCGTGTTTCTCAGCCCCGCCGCAATCCCGTTAATCGTCGCCGTAATCGCCCGGTTCAGCTCCGGAGAATCCTCGCCCGCGCGCTTCCGCCGGATCAGCTCCACCTGCAGCAGCGACATCGGATCGACATACGGATTACGCAGCCGGATCGAATGTTCGAGCACCGGATTCCGCTCCAGCAGCGCACTCTGCTGCGTCACCGCAAGCACCATGCGCTTCGTCAGGTTGAACTCCGCCTCCAGCATCGCAAACACCCGCGTCCGCAGCGCCTCATCTTCGACCAGCGACGCATACAGCTTTGCAATCCCGAAGTCCGCCTTCGCAAGCGCCATCTCGACGTTGCGCAGGATATCGATAAACAGCGGAAACGATTGAAAAATCTGCTGTAATTGCGCCAACCCATCGGCAGTCGATTCCACATACGCGTTCAGCGCATGCCCCACGCCAAACCACGCCGGCACCAGGTGCCGCGACTGCATCCACCCAAAGACCCAGGGGATAGCCCGCAGGTCCTCAATCGACCGCTTCTTCTGCGCGCTCGCATCGGTACGCTTCGCTGGACGTGAACCGATCCGCGCGTGTTCCAATTCCGCTACCGGCGTCGCCTGCTCAAAATAACGGAACGTATCGGCGTTGTCGGCAATATACTCGCGATAGAAAGCGTAGCTCGTCGTCGAAAGCTGCTCTAAAACCTCTTCCCAGCTCGCGAGCAGCACACCGGTCAGGTGAGCCTTCGCCTCCGGAGCAGCCTGCCGCAACGCAGGCCGCGCCAGCGCATCGAGCGACGCAGCAATCATCAGCTCTAGATTCCGCTCGGCGAGTATCACGTCCGAATACTTCCAGTTCAGCACTTCCCCTTGTTCCGTCAATCGCAGCGAGCCATTGAAGCTCTCGAGCGGCTGCGCGAAGATCGCGCGATGCGTCGGGCCGCCACCGCGTCCCACCGTCCCCCCGCGCCCATGGAACAGCC
The DNA here is from genome assembly GCA_963693075.2 of uncultured Granulicella sp. Classification (GTDB taxonomy): domain Bacteria; phylum Acidobacteriota; class Terriglobia; order Terriglobales; family Acidobacteriaceae; genus Edaphobacter. Next base: position 790,859 of record CAXMMP010000002.1, read on the forward strand.
TCAGCTTGATGCCGGTCTCCCGTGCCACTTCATGCAGCGCACGATGCGCCTTGAAGATCTCCCATGTGGAAGAAAACATTCCGCCATCTTTATTCGAGTCCGAATAACCCAGCATCACCTCCTGCTGAAATCCCCACGAAGCCAGCAGCGGCTTATATGTCTCGCTCGACCAAAGCTCCCGGCACACCGTCGCCGCATGCTGCAGGTCGGGGATCGATTCGAACAGCGGCACCGGCTGCAGGCCGGGGTCGTCCTCGCTCGCCTCGACATGCACCCCGCCCACCCGCGCCAGGCGAATCACATTCAGCACATCTTCCGCGGAAGTCGCACCCGAAATTACGTAACGCGGCAGCGACTCCGGAGGAAACTCCCGCTTCAACCGCGCCAGCGTCCCGAACAAGCCGAGCGTCTCACCGCTCTGCGCACTCAGCGCCGGCAATGCGCCCGGCGTCTGCTCCAACGTCGCAGCCAGCTCTTCCAGGGCCGTCGCGTGGACCCGCGCATGCTGCCGGATATCCAGCGCCTGCAGATGCAGCCCGTATGTCCGCACCTCCAGCAGCACCGGATCGATCAGCAGCTCGGCCAGCCGGTGGCCTTTGTTCTCTTCAAGGCTTTCGCGTATTAGCCTCAGGTCGCCAAGCAGCTCCGCGGCCTTTCCATACCGTGTCAACAGCGGAGTCGCCCGTTGCGCTCCAAGCTGCACACTCTGGTGCGGGCTCCCCCCCAGCCGCATCATGATGCACGCCACCAGCAGACGCACCGCCTCAAGCGGAAACCGTTCGAAGATGCGGAGTTCCGGCGAATCCGGTCCGGCCGTGCGAAGCTGTCCCAGATACGCGTCGAGCTTTTGCTGCAACGCTTCGGAGATGGGAACCTGCTGGGTCGAGCTGCCAAGCTGGTCGAAGACATTCTGCAGCCGGCGCAGATAGTGGCTGAACAGCAGGTCGCGCGCCATGTTAAGCGCATCGAGCGTCGTCTCGGGAGTGACATACGGGTTGCCGTCGCGATCCCCGCCAATCCACGAGCCGAACGTCAGCAGCAGCGGCAACTCCGCTGTCGTTGGAACCGATTGGCCTTCATACTCGGCCTGCAGTGCCTGGTGAACCTCGGCATAGAGCACAGGCAGCGTATCGAACAGCGACGACTCGTAATAGTCGAGCGCCATCCGCACCTCGTCGCGCACCGTCGGACGCGCACTCCGGACATCGTCCGTCTGCCAGAGCGCCGTAATCTCGGCCAGAAGATCGCTCTCCAGCGTCTCGAGCTCCGGCCCCGGAATCGGAATGCGATCCAGCGCCTCCAGCAGGTCGGAGATCCGCCGCCGCTTGAACATCACCGAACGCCGCGCAATCTCGGTCGGATGCGCCGTAAACACCGGAATCACCCGTACCTCGGCTAGGAACCCGAGAGCCTCATCCAGCGAAATCCCCGCCGAACGAAGCGCACGCAGCGTTCCCCGCAGCGATCCACGTTGCACCTTCGGGTTCGTCGCCGACTCCTCGAGCTGATGCGCCCGCCGCCGCCTCTTCCGGTGATTCGTCTCAGCCAGGTTGATCAACTCGAAATAAAAACTGAACGCACGCGCAAGTTGATAGGCCCGTAGCGGGTCGTTGGCCTTATCGTCAATCGAAAACGATGGCGTCTTGCCTTCTCGCCGCGCAATCGCCGCCTGCCGCAACGCTTCCACATCCTCGTAGACACCCGGCGCGGCCTGCTCCCGTAGCACCTGCCCCAAAAGCATGCCGAGCGAACGAATATCGCGGCGCAACGGCGCGGATTTCTGCTCGGCCTTCGGTGCGAGCAACTCGGCAAGACGGTCAGGCCACGAGGTGGGAAGCCACAGGGACGGCATAAGTGATTATGCCTCGCAACTCCCCTCCGCGTACGCGCAACGCCAGCCCCATGCACCCATTAAAAAAGCGACCCCTCAAAATAACGCTCACTCAAATTCCATATGAATCTGTATAAACGTCACCCCATAAGTTCAATGTTTTCCGATATTTGCACACAATCATATAGGGGGGGGGTATCCCGGCGTCTAAAACAGCTTCCCCAGCGTGAAAATGAACTTCCGCTCCCCATTCGAGCCGATCGCGGGAGCCAGCGTCACAACGCCCAGCGGCGTCTCAGCCACCAGGCCGAAATATGCATCTTCCCGCGTAATGGTGCGCAGGTCCGGTGCCCGCATCTGCCCAAACTCAAAGCCCCCGCCGACATAAATATTCTGACCCAGCGGCGACGGGAGACTCGCGATGCGCCTCAGCATGGCGGGCTCAATCAGGTAGTAGTCAGTCCCGCGATACTGGTCGATCGTGGAAGCCGAAAGCCGCAGAGGACCACCCAGCGTAAACCGGAAGGGCTGCGCCACCGGACGATTGAAGAACGTGCCCCCCTCCGCCGCGAGGACGAGAATCTCATGCCCATGCGGCTCATCGGGCTTCACCGCATGGAACGGGTGCGCCGCGCTGAACCGTCGCGCAAACGAGAGGTGCGTCGTAAACTCCGGAGCACTCGGGGACTTCGTCGTGGGGGACGCCAGGGACCCCGTGTCGAACAGGAAGTCCAATTCTGTCTTGATCCGGACGCCGAACTGCGCCACCAGCGCTTTATTCTGCGTGTCGCGCGTAAAGATCAGGTGCGCCTTGGCCGCGTTCCCAGCCAGATTCGGCGTCAGATCCGTCCCACTGGTCGTATTCCAGCTCAAGTGGATAAAGTCGATCCCGCCGCGCACCTCCTGCGTCCGCTGGTTGGTAATCCCGGCGTCGCCGCCGGCCGTCACGCTTTGCAGCTCACGGTCGGCAATGCGCGTCTGCAGGTCACCCGACGACGCAAAGATCGGATACGGATAGCGCAGAAACCCCGCGTGCGGCGCGAGGAAGACCGTCCCCTGGCCCTTGCGATCCGCCACCGAAAGCCAGTTCAGTGGTCGGAAATACTCCGTGTCGAGGTTGGTGGTGTAGCCCAGGATGATGTGCGACCGCAGTTCAGCCCCGTAGCTGAGGAAGTCCTGATCGGTCAGAATACCCTCGACGGTCGCACGCGTGATACCCCCGGCCTGTGACTCCAGGTTGACGCCAAACAGCAGAAACGGCGGCCCCGTCTTCTTATCCGATACGTTGACCAGCACGATGGGCCGGTTAGGAATGTCATTCAGCGAAGCGTCGGTAACCGGCAGCGTGGCGGCGCTTCCCGGGCTCGGCGCTATGGCTGTCGCGGCCGCTGCGGCCTGAGACGGAGGCGCTTTGAGCAACACCCGGACATTCACCGTGCCGCGTGGAAGGGCCGCTCCACCCGCCTGCTGCTCGGCGAACTGGTCGCCGGACTCATACCCAACGGTGTAGTCGGCGTCGTACCGCCCATCCGCACGAATCTGGTCGAGTAAAGCTTCGATTCGATTCGTATCGACGGGCTGGTTGACCAGCGGCGCGAACATGCGCTCAACCTCGATAGTCGCGGAGTGCGTCGGCGCGGATACGCGGATGCGAAGGACCGGGGCGGCCGGTCCGCGTCGCAGCGACGCGCGATGGTCGAGATAGGCTTGCCAGTCCGCGTCAGACACGGCGTATGGCAGCAGCTTGGCGCGATTCGCTTCAGCGGCCGCGTAACCTCGCTTCGCGAGTTCCGGCGTCTTCAGATAGTCATTCGCCGTGAAGCCGGAGATGTCTGGCGTAATGACCACGTTGGCGAGCGCGCGATCCTGCCGCTCGAAGGCTTCGATGGCGACCTGCGCGGTCCGTCCGACAACGCCAAGGATGGAATCAAGATCGCCTTTGCCGACAGGCGAAAGGGGGAGCGAGACAGCCAGGATGACGTCCGCCTGCATGCCCTTGATGTCCTGCGTCGGAAGATTCTCGAGAATGCCGCCATCGACGTACTCGTGACCGTTCAACTCAAAGGGCTTGAAGACAGCGGGGATCGAGACGCTGGCGCGCACGGCGTCAGGGATTGACCCACGCGAGAAGGTGACGGGCACCGCATCGTTCAGATCGGTGGACTGACAGCGAAGCGGGATGGGCAGCGCATTGAAGTCAGTCTGGTCGTCGTAGCGAAGGAATTCGCGGTCCAGGAAGGCGTTCAGGCCTTGATCGGTAAGCAGCGCGTTGCGAAACGAGACGTGGTGCTTGAGCCCGATGGTGAGGCCATTGGGAAGTTCTCGGGCATCTTCGCGGCGGCGGTAGGAGCGTGCGGTGTACGCGTTCGAGATGGTGAAGATGGAGCTGAAGACCTTGTCGTTCATGACGGTCTCGAGCTGCACCGGGGTGCGCCCCGTGGAATACAGCGCCGAAACCATGCAGCCCATCGACGTCCCGGCCATCACGTCGACCGGGATGTGGTTCTCTTCGAACCACTGGAGGACGCCGACTTCGGTGAGCGCAAGAGCTGCCCCGCCGCCGAGCGCAAGGCCGATGCGCGGACGTGCAAAGACTTGAGCGGGCGGCGGCGCTGGGTCAAGCGGGCCAAGGCTCGTCTGCTTTCCGGACGCCCGCATATCCTTGCTCGCGTCGGTTTTGGTATCACCGCCGGCAGCCCCGGGCTTATTGGAACTGGTGCCCATGACGGCAGGGCTGGGCAGAGTCGCGGGGTTCGTCGGTTTCGCAGGCGTTTGATTCTGGGCGCCCGCACATGAAGTTGCCACCAGCGCAGCCGTAGCGAGACAAAATATTCGCGCGGCGACGTGCGCCTGCGTCGGAAAAAGAGCCATAAGGAAAGCGTAACGGAGCGGAGTGCGCGGCGGAAGTGCCGGTTTACATCACCCAGGCAAGTTTTTCGAGCTCTTCCTGGAGATGCGGGAGCGCGAAACCGGCTTGCTCCATGCGAGCGGCGGCGTGGCGTGCGTCGTGAGTGGAGACGCCATACCCGTGCTGCACCAGGAAGGCAGCCAGAAGTTCAGCGGATTGGAACGAGTCAAGCCCGGAGTGGCGCAACTCGTCACGGAGGGTCTTGAGTTCGTCTGCCGGAAACTTCTGAAAGTCATTCATAACTTTAGGATGCTCTGCTTGATGGAAGAGTGCGCCTTTTGGGGGACGAATGCTATACATCGTTTGGGGGATTCGCCAACGTCGCGCGGGATGCGATGAGCACCGGAAGTCCGTCGACAATCGGATAGCGGCGATGGCAGGCCGTGCAGTCGATATGCTCGGCGGCCATCGAAAGTGCGCCATGGCAGACAGGACAGGCCAAGAGGTGGAGGGTGGCTTGTGTGAGTTGCATCTTCATCTAGTTTAGGCAAAAAAACAGGCAAGCGCGCCCCGGTCGCGGGCTACGCCGACTTCGTGCGGTGATTGCTTCGCGTTCTATGATTAAGGGATGAGTGAGCCGATGGTGTTGGACGGAATAGCAATTGCAGCGGAGATCAAATCAGAGGTCGCGGCTGAAGTCGCTGCTCTCAGCTTCAAGCCAGGACTTGCAGTCATTCTGGTGGGAAACGTTGCGGCAAGCGAGATCTACGTTCGAAGCAAGGTGAAGACATGCGGCGAGCTTGGAATCTACTCGGAAATGATGACCCCGCCAGAATCTGTGACGACCGAAGAGATGCTGGCGATGGTGGCTGACCTGAACGGTCGCGAGGATATCGACGGGATTCTGATTCAACTGCCGCTGCCTGCGCACGTGGACACGAAGCGACTGCTCGAAGCTGTTTCGCCGGAGAAGGACGTCGATGGATTCCATCCGGTGAACGTGGGGCGGCTCCAGAGTGGTCAGCCTGGATTGCAGCCCTGTACACCGGCGGGTGTGATGGAGATGCTGAGGCGGCGGGGAATCGAAGTCGCTGGCAAGAGTGCAGTGGTAATTGGACGCAGCGATATCGTCGGGAAGCCGATGGCGATGCTGCTGCTGAACGCCTCGGCAACGGTAACGATCTGCCACTCGAAGACGGCAGACCTGGCGAAGGTTACACAGGACGCGGATATCCTGGTTGCGGCGATCGGGCGTCCCGGCTATGTGACCGAAGAGATGGTGAAGCAGGGTGCGGTCGTGATCGATGTGGGGATTAACCGCGTAACCGACGAACTGAAGCTGAAGGAGTTCTTTGGCGACGATGCGGGGCGGGCGGCGACCTTTGCAAAGCGTGGCTCGGTGGTAGTGGGGGATGTCCACCCCGAAGCCTTCCGCGCAAGCAGCGCCTACACGCCGGTACCAGGCGGCGTCGGTGCCTTGACGATTGCGATGTTGATGGCGAATACGGTGAAAGCGGCTAAGCTTCGGCGGGGCGTCTAGCTGTGGCTCTTCGCGTCGGTCTGACTGGAGGGCTCGGTAGCGGCAAGTCGACTGTTGCGGCGATGATGTCGGAGCTTGGCGCGCAGGTGCTTTCAGCCGATGAGATTGCGCGTGGGTTGATGGAGCCCGGGACCAACGTGTTCGACTCCATTGTGGCGAAGTTTGGCCGTGGCGCGGTGAAGGAGGGCCGGCTTGATCGACCGGAGCTCGCGCGACTCGCGTTTGCCGGGGGGCGGGTAGAAGAGCTCAATGCGATTGTGCATCCGGCGACCATCGCTCTTCAAAGCGAATTGATGGACGCGATCTTTGCGTCGGACGCAGATGCCGTCGTGGTCGTTGAATCGGCACTGATCTTTGAGACCACGCATGGCGACGGGTGGCGCGAACGCTTCGATCGCATGCTGTTGGTGACGGCCCCTGAAAGGCTGAAGGTCGAGCGATTTGTTGCGCGGTCGGGTGGTGGCGACCGGGCAGCCTTGGAGGCTGAGGCGAAGCGACGGCTGGCGCGGATGATTCCAGATGACGTGAAAGCAGCCCAGTGCGACTTCGTCATTGCGAACGATACGTCGTTGGACAAGCTCAGGCTTCGGGTGCGTGAGGTTTGGCAGGAACTCACCGCTCAGCGGCAACTGCAGGGATGACCCCATCGCCCATCCTGGGATACTAGAGCTTCGCGTTACTCTGGTGGGATGGACGAGAAGCTTGCGATTGGGTTGGGCGATGTGCTGCTGGCACGCGAACGGGTACGCCACGAAACTTACATGACGCCGTGTGCGCGGTCGGAAATGTTGTCGAAGTTGACGGGCCACACCGTCTACCTGAAGCTCGAAAACCTGCAGATGACCGGCAGCTTCAAGGAGCGAGGCGCGTTGAACCGGCTCTCGCTGTTGACGAAAGAGGAAGCGGGTTGCGGGGTCGTGGCTGCGAGCGCGGGCAATCATGCGCAGGGCGTGGCCTATCACGCGACCAAACGCGGCGTCCGCTCGGTGATCGTGATGCCGCTCGCAACCCCGTTGGTCAAGGTCACAGCCACTCGCGAGTTTGGCGCTGAGGTGGTTTTGCATGGCGCCAACTATGACGAAGCTTATGCCGAGGCGACGCGCCTCTGCGAGAGCGAAGGGATGGTCTTCCTGCATCCATTTGACGATGCGGCAGTGATGGCCGGGCAAGGCACCATCGCGCTCGAGATGCTGGAACAGGTGCCCGAGATGGACGCCGTGATTGTGCCGATTGGCGGCGGTGGCTTAATCGGAGGCATGGCATGCGCGATCAAGGAGATGCGCCCGTCGTGCCAGGTGATTGGCGTGCAGACTTCGCGCTTACCTTCGATGATTGAAGCGCGGGCAGCGGGTGGCCCGCTGACGATTGACGCGGGAACAACCATCGCTGACGGCATCGCGGTGCGGCGCGCGGGCAAGCTGACTTATCCCATGGTCTCGAAGTACGTCGACGAGATCGTAACGGTGGATGAGGATGAGATCGCTTCGGCGATTCTGATCCTGCTCGAGCGGGAGAAGACGCTTGCCGAAGGCGCCGGTGCGGCTGCGCTGGCGGCGTTGCTCCAGGGCAAGACATCGTTATCGCTCGCGAAGGGCAAGACGATTGGCGTTCTGGTATGCGGCGGCAATATTGATGTGACACTGCTGGCACGGATTATCGAACGAGGGATGGTGCAGGACGGCCGCATGATTCTCCTGCGGATTCACCTGCTCGATAAACCCGGAGCCTTGGCCGACCTGACCAAGTTGATCGCGAAGCACCGCGTCAATATCGTCAACACGCTTTACAACCGTGCCTACTATGGCGTGAATCTCGGCGATACAGCCATCGACATCACCATGGAAACCCGGGGTAAGGAGCAGGTGGCCGAACTGCTTGGCGCCTTAACCAGCGAAGGCTATCGGCATAGCCGCGTGCAGTGAGGATCGTGTAGGGTTTTCAGGTCGCAATCTGCGCGATACGGGGAGATGCGAATGCCGCGACTTAAAGTGTTTTGGGGACTTGTGTCGGTGCTGGTGCTCACCACATGCAGCGCGATGGCTGCCGTAACGCGCGTCGAGATTCTGAGTCGCGCGAAGCTGCCGGTGAAGACTCCGGGCGCGATTCCGTACGAGGTTTTGAAGGGCAGGATCTACGGCGAGATCGACCCGAAAGATCGGCACAACCAGATCATCCAAGATCTGGACCTGGCTCCGGTGAATGCACGCGGGCACGCGGAATATACCGAAACCTTCACGTTGATGCGGCCTCTCGATCCCGCCCGCGAGAGCCACGTTCTCGTCTATGAGGTGGTGAATCGCGGCGGCTCAATCGTCGCGCATAACTACGCGTCGGGCGATACCTTTCTGCAATCCGGCTGGCAGGGCGACCGGCCGTTCGGAAGCAAGAGCATGTACGGCACGGACGGAGAAAGCATCATCGTTCCTGTCGCGCACGCGGCTGACGGAAGCTCGATCACGGGAAGGGTGCTGGCACGCTATGCAGACGTCCGTGCAGGGACGACCTCGCTGCCGTTGGCCGACGCGCTGGGCTACGTCTCCTCCGGCACTCCGCCGAATCCGGCGACGGTAAACACCGCGGATGCCGCGTTGACCCTTCGTACGTATGAGGACCTACGCGGGGTCGAGGCGGGAGTCCAGACGATCCGGCCGAGTGAATGGGCATGGGGAGACTGTCGCAACCAGCCGTTTCCGGGTGTGCCCAGCGATGCCTTCCTTTGTCTGAAGGACGGATTCCGACCCGACGCGCTGTATCAACTGGTCTATACGGCGAAAGATCCCCTCGTTCCCGGAACCGGGCTTGCGGCGATACGCGATACGGTGTCGTTCTTTCGGTTTGAAAAGGCGGCGGGAGGGTCGGCGAATCCTGCGGCGGGTATGTTGAAGTCGGCGGTAGCGGTCGGCGCTTCGCAGTCCGGAAATTTGATTCGCACGCTCATCAACCTGGGTTTCAATGAAGATGAGCACGGACGCCAGGTATTTGATGGCATCCTGCCGATTGTGGCGGTCAGGCAGGTCCCGTTGAATCTTCGGTTTGCGGTTCCGGGTGGAGCGTCGCTCCTCGATGAGCCCGGGAGCGACGGAACGGTATGGTGGCAGGATTGGCCGGACGAGACGCGTGGGTTGGGGACCAGCGGGCTGCTGCACCGTTGCACAGCCACGCACACCTGTCCCAAAGTCATCGACGTACTCGGATCGTCCGAGTTCTATTCCTTGCGGGCTTCCCCCGATTTTGTTGGGACGGCGGCGATGGAGGATATACCGCTGCCAGCCGGCGTCAGAAGGTTTTACATCGCGAGTACACAGCATGGCGGTGGCTCCGGCGGATTCAAGTGGGAAGCGAAGGCACCGGCATCCGGAAGCGCCAATGCGGACCGGCCGATTCAAACTGCAGCCTGCGTGATGCCGCAGAATCCGAATCCAGAGCACGAGATCATCGGGGCGCTGCTCGTCGCGCTCAAGCAATGGGTCGTTGCTGGGACCGCTCCGCCGGACAGCCGCTACCCCACGTTGCATGCGGGCGATTTACAGCCGGAGGCCAGGGTACTTGCAGCGTTCCCGGTCATCCCAGGTGTGCCTTCACCGATGGGTGTGATGAATCCGACGCTCGTCTATGACTTCGGGCCGCGGTTCAAGACGAACGATATGTCCGGCATCCTCGATCTCAAGCCGCCGGTTATTCTGGGGGTTCTGCCAGCCGCTCTGCCCGCGGTCGATGCCGACGGCAATGAGATGGGCGGAGTGCATACCGTGCTGCAACAGGCTGCGCTCGGGACCTATACAGGATGGAATGTGACCGCCTCAGGTTTCTCCAAAGGCCATTACTGCGGCTTGGCGGGATCCTACATTCCATTTGCCAGGACCAGGGCGGACCGAGAGAAGTCACATGATCCGCGGCTTTCGCTGGAAGAGCGTTATCACGATCACGCAGGCTATGTCGCGAAGGTCAGGGCGGCGGCGGATGCGCTCCTCAAGGAGCGACTGCTCCTCCCGGAAGACGCAAAACGGATCGTCAGCGAGGCCGAAGCGAGCACGATCTTGGTGCATCCCCAGAACTGAGGGCACAGCACTCGGAGTCCACCACGGGGCGTCCAGATCTAAACGTATAGGCCCGTCTCAAACCGTTGCAGCGCGGCATCCGACCACGCGTGGCTCGCCTTCTGCCAGGTGTCATGTTCCGCCGGAACAAAATTGGGAAAGTCCATCCGGCAATAGCCGGTGCGAGCCGCGAAATCGAAGAGCGCTTGCGCCGAACCGTCGAGATAAAGCACAGCCTGCATGCCGTCTTTCGACCACTCGACAGCCGCCAGACGCTCGGCCTCGGCATGTTGCAGGGCTCCCACGTTGTAGATCAGCATGGCATCCATGATCGAATGCTCCTGCGTTTGCTGCGAGCGGTCACACGCGTAAAAGTAGCCCGCGATGCCCTCATCCTCGAAGACGACGGTCCACGGAACAGCGGGGGAATTGACGGACAGAAAGGCACGGCCAGGGCGAAACGAAAGCGACTCCATAGCTTCACGATACACTCGGTTGATGGGTGGTGGGCCACGCCAGAGGACGAAGCGGGAGTGAGACTAAGGTTGCACAGAGCGTCACATCGGACGGCAAACGCGTGAGGCTGCCGAAGGGATTTTCATTCCGAGTAGGCCGCGCTCAGCGGCTTGCGTTGCTGTTGCTGCTGGTTTTCTTCGGGGAGTGCTGCTGGGTCATCGGCCATCAGCAGGTCACGCCGGACGACTACCGCTACGCACGCTGCGGCCGCGAGATGTGGGAACGGCCCTCGCCGCTTGCGGGTTACTTCACCACCTGCGGCAACCTGAACGGAGAGCAGACATTCGCTTACCGCCTCGCCGGATTTCCGCTGACCATGCAGCGCCTTGCGATGCTGGGTGCGGACAAGTTTCGTAAGCCGGAGAATCGCCTCTATGGCGGCAGCGCACTCAATGGTTCGAACTGGGAGATACGCCACCAGTTCTCCCTCGGCGAGGTGAAGTGGTTGATGCACTTGCCGTTTGTATGGATGGCCATGTGGTTGGGCGGCGGCCTGTGGTGGGTTTCGCGCAGGCTGTTCGGCAATGAGGGTGGCTTTCTCGCTTTGGCTCTGTATGTCTTCAGGCCGGAGGTGGTGCGTTATTCGGTCGTCCCGAACAGCGAGGTGCTGGCCATGTGGGGGCTTTATGGGCTGGTATACACGGCGATTGGCGTGGCTCATGCGATGCAGGGTCCACGGCGTAAGTGGAGGCCCCGGATCGCGCTGCTCACTTTGGCGCTCGGTCTCACGGCCGCGACCCATCTTCTGGCGGCGATGGTCGGTTTTGTGGCTTCCGTGGCACTCATGTTCTACCTGGCGGAGCGGCGGCGGAGCGCGGTCTTGCTCATTGTGACGTACGCGGCCATTGGGGCAGGGCTGATCGACCTGGCCATGTATAGCTTCCGCCTCCAGCCCTTTACTTATGTGTTTGCGGGAGGCGGCGGCCGGTTCTGGTTCGGGATGGACGGCGTTAAGACCTTCGTCCTGCAGCAGTGGAACTGGCCCTCGCTGATCGCCGTCGTCATTAGCTTGATCTTGTTCGCCGGGGTAAGGCGCAGCCGATACTTCGGCAACTGGGCTCCGTTGGCGATGGTAGGAGTCGTGGCGTTCCTGGTGACGACACAGGTGCGATCCGCGCCTTGGCTCTGGACGTTGCCGTTCCTCTTTACGTTTGTTGGTGGCGTCTTTGCCGACGCGTTGGAGACCAGGCAGAGGCGGCTCTACCTCGCATTGGTTGGCTTGGTCGTGACCATGCAGGCCGTCGTTTGCCTCGCGGCCCTTTCTGCGCTTGCAACGGCTTAGCGTGCGGAGTCTTTCGCGTTTTTTTCTCCTGCGTGCATCTCACCGGTATTAGGATTGCGATGACTCTTTCAAGAATGGTGGAAACGATGGCGAACGTGCGGATGCGTCGGGTGGGTGTAGTGTGCGCGATGAGTGCGCTGATGCTGCTGAGCGGGTGCCATCGGCATCGCAAGACCCGTTCACAGCCAAAATCGGACGCTTACGCCGACGCGCTCAAACCAATCGTGCAGTCGAAACAGATCAAGGTGATGCACTGGCCGAACTTCGCCGATTTCGAGCCGTTAGTCCAAACCTTCTATGACGACCGCAACTACGAAGTGGCCTGGGTGACCGAGAGTGGCCAGCCCAGTTCGCAGGCGATCGCCTTTATCCAAGCGTTCGGCGATGCGTCGAAGAAGGGCCTGAATCCGGACGATTACGATGGCAGTCTTTGGGGCGCACGCGTTCAGAAGCTCGCGAGCAAGAATGACGAGGATGTGGCGACGTTCGACGCGGCGATGACGGTCTGCGTGATGCGGTACATCTCCGATCTCAGGATCGGACGGGTGAATCCGACCCATTTCAATTTTGATATCAACACGCAGGACAAGAAGTACGACCTGCCGGAGTTCGTTTCGGATAATGCCGTCGACGCCGATGACGTGCCAAAGCTGATCGCATCGGTCGAGCCGGACTCCGATCAGTATCGGAAGCTGGAAGACGCGTTGCCGAAGTATCTGGACCTGGCGAAGAAGCAGGCTGCATCGCCGAATTTACAGCAACCTCTTCCCACAGTCGACAAACCGCTCGCCGCGGGGGGAACATACGCGGCAGCCGATGCGCTCGCTGCCCGCTTGCAATTGGAAGGCGATATGGCCGGCGCACCCGCAGATGCGGCGCCTGCGCCGCCAGCAGCGGCTCCGGCCGCTCCGATCCCGCGAAAGGGCAGGTTTTCCGCCGCCATCGCGGCAGGGAAGAAGCAATTTTCTCGCGACCACGCGGCTCCGCCTGTCGCCACGACGTCCGCGGCGTCGGCGGCCGCTCCAAAGCCTGCTTCCACTGCATATACCCAGCAGCTTGCGGATGCCGTCAAGGTCTACCAGTTTCGCCATGGGATCACGCCGGACGGCAAGCTTTCCGCGCAGACGATCGCAAGCCTGAATATCCCCATCTCCGCTCGCATCCAGTCGATGGATGATTCCCTCGAGCGCTGGCGCTGGCTGCCGAACGAGTATGTGAACGCGCCGCTGATGGTCAACTTGCCCGAGTTCGTGCTGCGCGGGTACTCCGGCAATACGGCGTCCAACCACAACACGGATTTCACGATGAAGGTCGTCGTCGGCAAGGTGGTCGGCGATCATGACACGCCCGTCTTCACGCACGAGATGAGATACCTGATCTTCCGGCCATTCTGGAATGTGCCCATCTCGATCATCAAAAAAGAACTGACGGCGCATATCGAAAAGAGTGGTGTCGGGTATCTCGCCTCAAAGAACTTTGAAACTGTGAATGGCGCTGGCGAGCACGTCAATGCCACGGCCGCGGAGGTGGAGCGCGGAGGGGTTACGGTGCGCGAAAAGCCTGGCCCGAAGAACTCGCTGGGGCTCGTGAAGTTTATGTTCCCCAACGAGTACGACATCTACCTGCATTCGACGCCGCAACCGGAGCTCTTCGAGCGGACGAAGCGCGACTTCTCGCACGGATGCGTCCGCGTGCAAAAGCCGGACGAGCTTGCCGTGTGGGTCTTGAAGCGGGGGCAGGCGGTACCAGCAGACTGGGATCTGCAAAAAGTTCAGGATGCGATGAACACCGGTGAGGATAACCACACGGTGGGTCTCAAGCAGCCGATCCCGATTGCAATCTTCTACCTGACGGCACACGTCAGCGACGATGGCTCGGTACACTTCTTCGATGATCTATACGGATACGACAAGGAGCTCGACGCGGTGCTCGCCAAGGGGCGGCCCTATCCGTCCACGCAGCAGAAGGTGAATCCACATGCGTCGCCGGATGGCACAGACTGAAAGCTCTCCTCGTTAGAATGATTCCATGAAGCAGGCGGTCGGCGACGGGCTTTCGACGGGGCAGGTACTGTTGTTTCGGCGAAGGCTGATGCAGTGGTACCGGGAGTACGCGCGCGAGCTACCGTGGCGCGGAACATCCGATCCCTACGAAACGTGGGTCTCCGAGGTCATGTTGCAACAGACCCGGGTTGCTGCGGTACTCGAACACTACGCTCTCTTCCTGCAGCGCTTTCCAACGATTCTTGCGTTAGCGTTGGCGCCGGAGTCCGAGGTGCTGGCGGCCTGGTCCGGGCTTGGTTACTACCGGCGCGCCCGCATGCTGCATAAGGCCGCGCAGTTCGTCGTCGAAGAGTTGCAAGGAAAAATCCCGGAGACCGCCGCCGAGCTCAGGACTCTCCCTGGCGTGGGCGAGTACACCTGTGCAGCCATCGCAAGCATCGCATTCGGCGAAAGCATCGCCGTAGTCGACGGCAACGTAGAGCGCGTTCTGCTTCGCGTCACGGGACACGCGGAAGACACCACCGCGGCAGGCAAACGTTTTGTGCGGGAACAAGCCGGTGAACTGATACCGCGCAGGCGGATGACTGACGAGACGAACTCTGCCGGCGATCATAACCAGGCCATGATGGAGCTCGGCGCGACCATCTGTCTGCCCAGGGGACCGCTTTGTCTCCATTGCCCGGTGTATGAGGTTTGTCGTACACGCGGCGAGCACGCCACCACCGCACGTGGTCGTCAGACCAGCCGGCCGGTGGCGTTTCTGCTGGCCACTCGAAAGAACGGCGCATCCACGGAAGTGTTGCTCGAACGTCGCTCGATGGAGACGAGCTTGATGGCCGGCATGCTCGAGCTGCCGCCGCTACCCCTTGACGCCGTTGAGACGCGCGAGCCGATCCTCAACCTTCGGCATTCCATCACCAACACGAACTACTACGTGGCCGTCTTCATGGAGAGCAGCGTCGATGAGCGGCCCGGTCTCTTGCGGTCCGCTATCCCGGCTTCCGAAGAAACACTTGCCTGGTATAGCGTCCGGCAGCTTGGCGGCCTGCCGTTGACTGGGCTCGCGAGAAAAGTGCTCAAGCGGGTGGATCTATGGTCGGTCGTCGGACCCGAAACGCCGGAGACCCGAGCTGCGCGGAGTCTCTAGCCAGCGCGTGCTTATACTCGTTCTACCGCCTGTGTTTGCTGCGAGTCTGCATTTGGAGTGCGTCCCTTGAAACTGTTTGCCGTCTTGATGAGTTTCGCAATTGGTGTAACCGCCCACACTTGCGCGGGTGGTCAGCAGGCTCTCCCACAGGACGCTGCGCTCAAGGCTGCGGAGCGGTCCATCGATGCCGAGAGGATTCGCGCCCATGTACGCTTTCTCGCGGACGATCTCCTCGAAGGGCGCGGGCCGGGCCTTCGTGGCGCAGAGCTCGCAGCAAGGTACATCGCGACGCAGTTCGCACTCGATGGCCTCAAGCCCGGCGGCGATAACGGCACCTACCTCCAGCAGATCGACATGGTGGGCGTGAAGGCGATCGCCGATCAGACGAGCTTTGCGTTTGTTCCGCGGAACGGGCAAGTGGCGCCCATCAAGCTTGTCTACGGTGAGGACTATACCGTCTCAAACCAGCAGCATGAAGCCCTGGCAGAGTTGAAGGCGCCGCTGGTCTTTGTCGGCTACGGGGTCACCGCCCCCGAGTTCGGCTGGGACGATTACGCGGGTGTCGATGTGAAGGGCAAGGTGATCGTCTGCATCGTGGGCGACCCGCCGTCGGACGATCCGAAGTTCTTTGCCGGTAAGGCTCTTACGTACTACGGCCGCTGGACCTACAAGTTTGAGCATGCAGCGAAGATGGGAGCCATCGGGGCGCTCATCATTCACCGCACAGACCTCGCAAGCTACGGCTGGGGCGTCGTGAAAAACTCGAACACCAGTGAAAAAACGTACCTGCGCGACGACGCCAACCCGAAGTTGCAGGCAGCAAGCTGGATTCAACTCGAAGTCGCACGGAAGCTTTTCGCGGCAAGCGGACTCGACCTCGACAAAGAGATGACGGCGGCAGGTCAGCGTGGGTTCAAAGCGATGTCGCTGCCTTTTGCGTTGCAGGCGCATGTGGCGAGTACGATCCGCCCATTCCAGAGCGCGAACGTCATCGGGATTCTCCCCGGCGCAGGCGCGGCAAAAAATGCCGTGATGTACACCGCGCACTATGATCATCTGGGCTTCGTTCCCGGGATGCCTGGCGACAATATCTACAACGGTGCCGCGGATAACGGCACCGGCTGCGGCATCCTGCTCGAAATGGCTCACGTATGGGCGATGAGCGGCTTAAAGCCGCCGGCTCCCGTGATCTTTGCGTCCGTTACTGCCGAGGAGCAGGGTTTGCTTGGCTCGGAATACCTTGGCCAGCATCCGCCAATCCCCGCGGCACAAATCGGGCTCGACATCAACTACGACATGATTCTCCCCGTCGGCATTCCGCAGGAGATCAACGTCAACGGCGCGCAGCGCACCAGCTTCTATGCCACAGTCCAGACGGCCGCAAAGCGGTTTGGCTTGGCCATCGTTCCCGACCCGCGTCCGGAGGCCGGCAGCTACTACCGATCAGACCACTTCTCGCTCAGCCGCGTCGGCATTCCTGCATTTTCAGTCGATACCGGCTCGCTCTACGAAGGGCACGACCGCGCCTGGGGCGTCGCGCAGGAGAAGGACTATAACGACAATCGCTACCACAACTTCACCGACAACTACACGCTCGATATGGACTTCCGTGGAAACGCCAAGCTCGCGCGCTTCGGCATGGAGCTTGGGTGGGAGGCGCTCAACACGCCTGCCCGCATCGAATGGAACGCTGGCGATGAATTTGAGGCTGCGCGGAAGGCGAGTGAAGGGCGCTGACCAAAGGTATCGGACGATGCGCATCTTTTCACCGAGCGTTGATCGATTTCACCGCATCTGACAGGATGCGGCATCACTAAGCCGGAGACGAAGGAGAATCACCATGGATCGCACCGCAAGCGCAGTTTGGCACGGCAGCCTGAAAGAAGGCAAAGGAACCCTCTCCACCCAGAGCGGCACGCTCAAAGATACTCAGTACAGCTTCAGCTCACGCTTCGAAACGGGAACGGGCACCAACCCCGAAGAGTTGATCGCGGCAGCCCACGCTGGCTGCTTCACCATGGCGCTCAGCATGCAGCTTACCTCGGCCAACATGGTTCCCGATACGCTCGACACGACCGCCACGGTGACCATGGAGCATACCGACGACGGCCCGACCGTGACCAAGATTCATCTGGTGACGAAGGCAAGCATTCCTGATGCGGACAAGGATAAGTTCGAAGAGCTGGCCACGAAAGCGAAAGAAGGCTGCCCCATCTCGCGCCTGCTCAAGGCTGCCGAGATCACGCTCGATGCGCAGCTCGTTTAAACGCATCCCCGGCAATAACATGGGAGCCCTCGGGCTCCCATTTCTCTTGGCTCACAGATAGCTCAGCCACCAGTCCCTACGCCGCGCCTTCAATCGGCTAAACCACAGGCAAGGTAGGTACAGCGCGAAGAGGACCGCAAGCCACACCGCGTAGATGCCGGCGAGCCCAAATCCCCATCCCGGCGGCGGACCTCCAAAAAAAGCAAACGGTCCGATCCAGTGATGCCAGTCAAGGCCCATCGCAGCAGTTCCAAGCACCGCGGCTCCGTGGATCAGATAAATGTGGAGCGTATAGAAGAAGAATGGAACCCGCCCGTAAGTCTGAAGGAACGAGCGAAGATGGGGCAACCACGCCTGCGTGACAGCAAAGTCGAACGCCACATAGAGCAGAAGCAGGAAACCAAACGTTGCTAGGACGTAGTCGAGCGATGGCGGGTACTTCTCGACGTTGAAGAAGGACATCACGGTCTGGGTCATCGTCGCGAAGTGCTGGTACGGACGGTCATCTCCGTAATGATTAATGAGTCGAATGGCGGTGAACGCCGCAAGAAACGCTGTACTTAAAGTGAGCGCCACACGCCGCCGGACCGCAGGCTTCATCATGGCCACCGGGCCAAACGCGTAGCCGAGACAGATCACTCCAAACCACGGAACGACCGGGTAAAACGCGAACAAGACCGGATGCCCATTCGCCATGAACATGCCCGACTCGTGCAGGAGCTTCCAAACATTGCCAAACCGCCCCAGGTTCTCAGCATGAATCGGGTCGAGCAGATTGTGGAACAGGATGATGCAAGCCCCGATGGCGCCAATCGTCCGTGTCGAGAGCCGCATCAGCGCGGCAAGCCCAATCATCGAAAGCCCGGTCGCCCAGATCACCTGCAGGAACGGCGACGGAAAGTAAAAGAACCAGCCGAAGCTGATGAGCGTGACTTCGAGAAACATCAGCCATAAACCGCGCGTCGCGAGCAATCGGCTCAACTGGCCGGAAGTCTTGCCTCGCTGCCGTTGCAGATAAACGGAAGCCCCCGCAAGCGCAATAAAGCCAGGCGCGCAGAGGTGAGTGATCCAGCGCGTAAGGTACAGGGCAGGCCAGGATTCCTGCGCGTTCGTTGGGTTCACGGTGGAGACGCCGAAGAACTCGCGCGTATGGTCGAGCGCCATCAGAAGCATCAGCAGCCCACGCAGGACGTCGATCGATTCGAGACGCCGTGTGCGTGGCTCAATCGGAATTGGAAAGTCTTCGGTGACGAGGCTTTCAAGCGATGCGGCAGTCAGGTCGGCCATCTGCTTATCCGGAGATCGGAAAGTGGTTGATTCTCCGCCCGATTCTATCCCCGCAGCCGCAGCCCGGAAAGCAAATTCTTAGTGGCTGTGCGAGTGTCCATGGTGATGGTGAGCGTGCGCCCCAACTGCCTCAAGCTCCGGCGGAGCCGAGCACCCGTGAGTCGTCTCGCAGCCCTTCGTTTCGAACTGGATTGTCGTATGCGAGATGTGGAAGTTATCCCATAGCGCATCCTTAATCGCTTCCAGAACAGTTCCGCACTCAGCGACAGTCATCTCACGGTCATTAGCATTGGCGACACACACATGACTCGCAAGCGCATGTGAGTTCGAGCCGAGACTCCACACGTGAAGATCGTGTACGTTCGAAACTCCGGGAACGCACTGCATCGAGGCACGAATCGCCGAGAGTGAAAACTCGCGGGGTGTACCTTCGAGCAGAATGTTCAATGTCTCACGAACGATGCCGAACGACGACCACAGAATCATTCCCGCGATAATGAGCGAAAGCACCGGGTCAATCCACTGAAGATGCGTCATCAGGATTCCGAAGCCGCCTGCAATGACAGCAGCCGTCGAAAGCGTATCGCCGAGCATGTGCAGGAAGACGGAGCGGATGTTGACATCGCCAGAAAACTTCCAAAGCAGAGTCGCGATCGCGCCATTCATCAGCACGCCTGCCGCCGCGACGTACATCATCAACTGCGGCTGCACTGTCACCGGATGGTAAAGGCGAACGATCGCTGAAATCCCGATCCAGGCCGCCAGCACCATCAGCGTAACCGCGTTCACAAAGGCAGCGAGCACGCCCGCGCGTTGATAGCCAAATGTCTTGCGTTCAGTGGCTGGACGAGACTGAAAGTACACGGCAACGAACGAGAGGATAATCGCCAGCGAATCGGACGCATTGTGCCCTGCTTCCGAGATCAGAGCGAGCGAATGCGCCCGCAGGCCGAAGACCAGCGTCGCGGCGACGTAAAGCAGGGTCGCAGTGAGCGAAATCTTCAAGATCCGCTGCATGGTCCGATTATTCGAGGCCACCATGTGCATGCTTCTATTCTATCCTTCGCGTCAGCGCTGCTCATGCTCGGCGTGGCCGTGGTTTTGATTCCATAGCCCATTCCACGTCTCGGCGATGATGATCGAATCCGCGGGATTGTCACGGTCGTAGCGCACCTGCACCGGCGTTCCAAACAGCGCGGACGTCGGCCCAAGATCGGGCAGCAGTGCTGTAAGGCTGGAGACATTCTGACCGCACTCATACGTCACGCCGCTGATCCGGTAACGGTAGAGAAGCGCGTGCGGAATCTCTTCGTCGGACCCTTCGTGCAGCGGCGCGTCGATCAACGTTCCGTCGATGATGCGTCCGTGAGTCGCAAGTCGCGCCCGCCGCCGTTCCTCGCGTTCCTCGGGCGTCAGCTTCTTGCGCAGCAGCAGGTACGCGCTAAGGCCGATGGCCGCCGCGGCAGCGGTAGCAACGGTTGCGGCGGCTTGCGGGTGGTGACGGAGAAGATTGGGGAGCGGGACCATGGGTTCAGGAACGTCTGCTTGCAGGATAGATGATTCCCCGCACCAGGAAGCAGTCTGAGGGCACCGGACGAGCACGGCGGTATACTGGGGAGTGCCGAAAATACGGGATTTAGCGATGCGAGAGACGGACTTGAAGAGGATCAGCAAGGCCTCCGGGCAGCCTTTGGATTTGGGCGAAGGCCGCAGGATACGGTCGACGACGGTGATCTGCGTAAGGCGCGGTGACCGCGTGGTTATGGCGGCGGACGGTCAGGTTTCACTCGGGCCGACAGTGATGAAGAGCTCCGCGAAGAAGATCCGCCGGCTCTACAACGATAAAGTTCTTGCCGGCTTCGCAGGTTCGACCGCCGACGCATTCTCGCTCTTCAGCCGCTTTGAGGCGAAGCTGGAGCAGTACGCCGGCAACCTCGGACGCTCGGCGGTGGAACTCGCCAAAGACTGGCGGACGGATAAGATGCTGCGCCAGTTGGAGGCGCTGCTGATCGTGGCCGACCCGCACCAGACGTTGATGCTCTCTGGAACGGGCGATGTGATCGAGCCCGATGCGCTCGTTGGTGGCGGTGGAATCATGACCATTGGCAGCGGCGGAAGCTACGCGCAGGCCGCGGCCGTCGCGCTCATGGAAAACACCGAAATGAGCGCACGCGAGATCGCCGAGAAGTCGATGAAGATCGCCGGCGAGATCTGTATCTACACGAACGACCACGTGACGTTCGAAGAGCTGGCGGCGGAAGCCGCGAAGTAAGTGAGGATTTGGAACTGATGGCAATTTTTCTACCTGGCACCGCTGAAGATCAGGCGCTGGCGCTCGACGAACTCACCCCGCGCGAGATCGTGGCTGAGTTGGACAAGTATGTTGTCGGGCAGCACGCGGCCAAACGCGCCGTCGCGATCGCCCTGCGTAACCGCATGCGCCGGCAGAAGCTCGCGCCCGATCTCGCCGACGACATCATGCCGAAGAACATCATCATGATCGGCCCCACCGGCGTCGGCAAAACTGAGATCGCCCGGCGTCTGGCCAAGCTCACCAACTCGCCCTTCCTCAAGGTCGAAGCCTCGAAGTTTACCGAGGTCGGCTACGTCGGACGTGACGTCGAATCCATCGTCCGCGATCTGGTCGAAATTGCTATCGACCTCGTCCGTGAAGAGAAGCTCGAAGACGTCGAGGAGAAGGCCGAACTGAACGCGGAAGATCGCCTGCTCGACCTTCTGCTCCCTCCGGCCAGCGCCACAGCTGCGAATGCCGCTGCGGCAACGGAAGTCCCGGGAACGAATGTCATCCAACTCCCGGCATCCATGGACACCACCGCTGACGACCCCTCGAACAGGAAAGAACAGAGCTCGCAGGAACGCACCCGCGAGAAGCTCCGCCAGCAGTTCCGCGAAGGCAAGCTGGACGACCGGACCGTCGAGCTCGACGTGCGCGACCGCAACCAGCCGAGCTTCGAGTTCGTCGCGGGAGCAGGTCCGAACGGCACCATGGACGAGAGCGATATCTCGCTCAAGGACGTCCTCCCCGGCCTCTTCGGCCAGCGCACAAAAAAGCGCAAAATGAAGGTCGCCGAAGCCTTCGACTATCTCGTCCAGGAAGAAGAAGGCCGCCTCATCGACATGGATCAGGTCACGCGCCTCGCTGTCGAACGCGTCGAAGACTCCGGCATCGTCTTCCTCGATGAGATCGACAAGATCGCCGGGCGCGAAGGCGGTCATGGACCGGACGTCAGCCGCGAAGGTGTCCAGCGCGACATTCTCCCGATCGTCGAGGGCACGACCGTCAACACCAAATACGGCATGGTCTCAACCGACCACATCCTGTTCATTGCCGCTGGCGCGTTCCACGTCTCCAAGCCCAGCGACTTGATCCCCGAGTTGCAGGGCCGCTTTCCTATCCGCGTCGAGCTGCAATCGCTCACGGTTGGTGACTTCGTCCGCATCCTCACCGAACCCAAGTCCTCGCTCGTCAAGCAATCCACCGCGCTCCTCGAAACTGAGGGTCTCCGTCTCGAGTTCACCCCGGAAGCCCTCGCCGAGATGGCTGAGTTCGCCTTCAAGGTCAACGAAACCACCGAAAACATCGGCGCACGCAGACTGCACACGATCATGGAGCGCGTTCTCGATGAGATCAGCTTCCAGGCACCGGATGTGGTGAAGGTCGGGCGCTCAGAGGCTTCGCGCGAAGGCGTCGTAGCCGAAATCGCAGTCTCGTTGCCGCTCGGATCGAGCGATGCCGTTCCGGTCTCCTCCGCTCCGCTGCCTGTTATCGAGCGCAGGAAAGAAGGAACCACCGGCGAAGCCGAATACGAAAAGGTGATCGTTGTCGATGCGGAATACGTGCGGCAACAGGTTGCCGGTATCGTAAAAAATCAGGATCTAAGCCGTTACATTCTCTAAGGGCCCGGGGGTTCGCCCCCGGTCGCCTTTCCGGCAATTTGACCCTGCGAATGAGTAGCTTATCGATCTACACTCGCCAAGATCCCACAAGCCAAGGATTTGACCCACAAAAGTTGACGCGTCCTTTCATCAAGCGGCATATCTCCAGGGGCGCGGTAGGATAGGCGCATGGAAGTCCATGCACCCCACCACCCTCTCAACAGTTGGCGCGACTTCTTCATTCACATCATCACCATCACGATTGGTTTGTTGATCGCCATCGCGTTGGAACAAACGGTCGAGCATCTTCATAACCGCCATGTCCGCGCCGAGACGCGCGAGAATTTTCGTGCCGAAATACGTGCCGACGAACAGCAGCTTCCGAAGAACCTCCACGCACTGGTAGGGGAACGCGCAATGCTTGAAGCCGATATGGATCTTTTGCGGCAGGTGCAGACGCACCATCCCCTCGCTGCCGGCGCCAAGCTCGACTTCAACTGGTACTGGTCCTCGATGCCCGACGCGGCATGGCAGACCGCGCATGAGACGGGCACGCTTGCGCTCTTCCCGGCAGATCAAGTCCAGCAGTACAGCTATCTTTACGGGCAACAGACGTTGGTGAACACCGCCGGCCTCACGCTCATTCGTTCGATCACGGATGCGCAAATCCCACTTCGCATCCACGATGACCTGACTACGATGAGCCCGGCTCTGATCAATGAACTGCTCCATAACTGCGCCGTCAGTTTGAATCAGATCGATTACGTGGAGAACCTTTCAAAGGCTCTGCCCAACGACTACAAAGAAGCCCTCGCGGAGCTCTAGGTCTTCCTGGGTCGAAGGCCGATCCTGCCCAGCCACAACGACGGCTGTCCCGCGCCCAGTCTCGCATCATCGCCAAGCCGTTACCCTTTCTTAACCCGCGTCAAATCCACGAAATCCGCGTACCCCCTTCGTACTCGACCCCGGCACAACTCGTACAATGGATAGAGTTCCCGAGGTCCTTCTTGAAGATCGTTCTAGCTGAAAAAGTCTCCCTTGCCACCCTTGCCATCCTGAATCAAGAGCCCGGCTGGACCTGCATCACCGCCGACACGATCAAGTCGCTGCCAGACGAACTCGCTGATGCCGACGCGCTCATCGTCCGCTCGGCCGTCCAGGCTGATGCGGCACTGCTGGAGCATGCGCCGAAGCTGCGCGTGATCGGTCGCGCGGGGGTTGGCGTGGATAACATCGACACGGCAGCGGCCACGCATCGCGGCATCGTCGTGATGAATACGCCTGGCGCAAATGCTGTCGCGGTGGCGGAGCTGACGCTTGGCCTCATGATCGCCATGGCGCGGCAGATTCCCAAGGCAAACGCGACAATGCATGTCGGGACGTGGGACAAGAAATCTCTGCAGGGCTCGGAGCTGCGCGGGAAGACCCTCGGCATCGTCGGGCTTGGCCGCATCGGTTTGGAAGTGGCGCGGCGAGCTGCCGCGTTCGGAATGGATCTCATCGCGTATGATCCGTTTCTCGCGCCTGTGATCGCCCGTGAAAACGGCGTGACCTTGACCTCGCTCGACCAGGTCTTCAACTCGGCGGACTACCTGACGTTGCACGTCGGTCTGACGACCCAGACCGAAGGCATGATCAACGCGCATTCCATCGCAATCATGAAGCAGGGCGTCCGCATCATCAACTGCGCCCGCGGCGAGCTCATCGTCGATGCCGCGCTGGCCGACGGGCTGAAGTCGGGCAAGGTTGCTGGTGCCGCGCTCGATGTCTTCCATCATGAGCCGCTGAAAGATTCGGTCTACTTCAATCTGCAGAACGTGCTGCTGTCGCCGCATATCGCCGGCGCGACCGACGAGGCGCAGGAAGCCATCGGGATACAGCTTGCGAAGCAGGTACGCGACTATCTGAAACTTGGCGTTGTCCAGAATGCTGTCAATCTGCCGTCGCTCTCGCACGAGGAATATCTCGAGGTATCGCCCTACATCGAGATGGCCGGACGACTCGGCCAGTTCCTCTCGCACGCTGCGCCTGGTCCGCTTGAGTCGATTGCTCTTACCTACAACGGTCGCATCGCGCAGGGCAAGACCGACTTGATTCGCAACGCCGCCATTGCGGGTATCTTTGCCGGGACGGAATCTTCCGACGCGGTCAATCGCATTAACGCCGCGGCGATCGCGGAGGAGCGTGGCATTCGCATTCAGGAAGACAAGAAAGAGTTCGTCGCGGGTGGGTCAGGCTCGGTACTCAAGCTCACGCTTCACGCCTCAGCAGGCGACACGACGGCCTCGGCCACCGTGCTGCATGGCAACTCGCCGCGTCTGCTCAGCTATGACGGTATCGATATCGAGGCGCCACTCCAGGGGACGCTGGTCTCGATTCGCAACCATGACGTGCCGGGCGTCGTGGGCCGTATCGGAACGATCCTCGGCGAGCACGGCGTCAATATTGCCAACTTCGCCTTGGGACGCAGCAGCCGCTCGCAGCGGGTCCCGCAGGGACAGGCGTTGGCGGTTGTGCAGGTCGACGTGCCGGATACGCTGACCCTCGCGCCGGCGATCGAAGCGCTCAAGGCCGTTGAAGCGATTGCCAGTGTGCGGTTGATCGAGCTGGGCAAGAGTTGACGCGTAATCACACGTCTTGCCGCTCTCAAATCCTGCGTTACCCATAGATTTTCCTTGATCCTTCCTTGATCTCGGCGCGAAGATAGTGCTGGAGTTCTTCCTCATGCGCTTGTCTCCGTTCGCCGGCTCTGTAGCTCTTCTAGCGTTGTCTCTCCCGTCGTTCGCGCAAATTCCCGCGCCACCCGCCCCTGCTTATACGTCCGACCCGAAATTTCAAGCCGCGATGGCGGACGCGAAAGACCTCGAAAAGCATCGCCAGTACCTCTTTGCGATCGACGGCTACAAGAAGGCCAACAAAATCGCCAACGGCGCATGCCCGACGTGCCTGCAGAAGGTCTATGAGCTGCAAACGGGCATCGGGAGCTTCAAAGACGCGCTCGCAACGGCAACCCAGTTGGGTTCCATCGTGACTTCGCCAAACGATAAGTCGACGGCTGAAAGTGAGCGCGGTGCGGCGATCCTCGCACTCGGCGGTGAGAAACCCAAGCCCGCCCAGCTTGACGCTGCCCACGAAGCGTTCGTCTCTGCGTTGGCGACGAACCCGAAGAACAACTCCGCGCGATACCACGACGCCTGCGTGCTCGCGCGCATGGGCAAGAACGATGAGGCCAGCAAAGAGTTTTCAGCCTGCGTCGAAGCTGCCGCCGCAACGGATCCCATGCGAACGCGGGCAAGACACTTTGCGGAGAATCCTGCACTGTCGCTGTCGAAGATGGCACCAGCGTTTGAGGTGACAGCGCTCGATGGCACGAAGTTCAACCTCGACAACATGCAGGGCCACGTCGTGCTCATCGACTTCTGGGCCACTTGGTGCGGCCCGTGCAACGAGGAGCTGCCGCACGTCAAGAAGATTGCCAAGGAGTTCGCCGCGCAGCCGCTCACGATCATCAGCATTAGCTGGGACAAAGATGAAGCCAAGTGGAAAGACTTTATCAACCAGCATGAGATGACCTGGCTGCAATACCGCGATGCCGACCACAAGCTAAGCGAACGCTTTGGTGTCAACGCCATCCCGCATTACTTCACCATCGATTCGGACGGAATACTGACCGCCGAGATGCTGGGCTCGGGTTCAGATGTAGAAGGTAAGATCAGGAAGCTGCTCAAGCGTGCGCAGGATTCAAAGCCGGCGGCTGCCCCAGCGGTGGCCCAGACAGGCAACTAGACATTTGTCCCGTTTAGGGAAAGCCCTGTCCTGCGAAACTTATCTCCCACAGAAGTTGGCAGATGCATGCCTTACGGAACTCCGAAAAGAGAGCTAGAGTAGCTATATTCTCGGAATCCGGTGAGGCTTCTCATTTCCGACGTGTACGATTCGTCGCTACCTAACCCTCGCACCGCTGCGGGAAGGCCCCGTCGTGTCCTCTCCGGGCAGGGCGAGATGGCTGATCGTATCCGGGCCTTCGATTGGGCGGCGCACCCCCTGGCCCCATCGCCGGCTGGTCCGAGGTTCACCTCGCGGCCGTCAACACCATGCTCTCCTGCCCGTTTCCGGGTCAGGTCTTTCTGGGCAGGAAATGCTTTCAGTTCTACAACGATGCTGCGATTCCGCTCTTTACCGATCGTCACCCGGCAGTGCTTGGTATTCCGGCTGAGGCGATCTGGCAGGAGTCCTGGCCCATCATCGGGCCGCAGTTTGCCGCAGTGATGGATCGTGGCGAGACGGTCTACCAGCAGAACGTGCTCATCCCGATCCTGCGCTACGGCAAGCTCGAACGCGTTTACTTCACCTACAGCTATGGGCCTATCTTCGAAGCCGACGGCGCGGTGGTCGGGCTCGCCGTCAACTTTCAGGACACCACGGGAGCCCGCGAGCGCGACATCATCGCCGAGCGATTCAATCAGGTGCTCGAAACCACCAGCGACTCCATCATGACGGTGGATCGCGACTGGATCGTGACCTACATGAATCCGCGCGCTATCGCTGTCTCTCATCCGGTCGTCGACGTCGTGGGCAAGAATCTCTGGGACTGTTATTCTGCCTTCCAGTTCGAAGGCTCGCCTTGGGTTGAAAACTACCGCCGAACGATGGAGCAGGGCATCCCTACCCGCTTTGAAGCTCACTACGCTGAACCCATCAACGTGTGGGTCGATGTCCAGGTCGAACCATCCAAGGACGGCATCACGCTCTTCTTCGCCGATATCACACAGCGAAAGCTGCGCGAAGAGGAGCGCACTCGTTTGTTCGAAGATCGCCAGCGCTTCTTTGTTCTGGTCGAAGAAGCACAGGATTTCATCGCCATGTGCGACCTCGATGGCGTCCCGTTCTATGCGAATCCAGCCGCATATGCCTTGCTGGGGTTTCGAGACATCGTGCAGCTCAACGGAACGGTCAACACCTACTTCTTCCCGGAAGACCAGCAGATGATCACCGATACGTTTCTACCGAGAGTGCTCCGACGCGGCCACGCCGAGCTGGAGGTGAGGTTTCGTCACCAGGTGACCGGACTGCCCATCTGGATGTCTTCGCAGGTCTTTCTCCTGCGCGACGCGGAAGGAGAGCCGACCGGCTACGCGACGATCAGTCGCGACCTGACCGCGAAGAGACGCACCGAAGAAGCTCTGATCCAGACAGAAAAGCTTGCGGCCGTTGGACGCCTTGCGAGCTCCATCGCGCACGAGATCAACAACCCTTTAGACGCCGCGATGAATCTTCTTTACCTGGCGCTGAACAGCGGCGAACTGCCGCCGGAAGTCACCGGCTTCCTCGAGATCGCGGAGAGCGAACTGCGGCGCGTCTCCGCGATCTCCAGCCAGTCCTTGCGCTTCCAGGAGCAATCGACCAGCCCGGTTCTGTGCTCGGTTGAAGACCTGCTCGACGGCGTTCTTTCGAACCAGAAGCGCCGCATGACCAACAACAACATCGCAGTCGAACGACGCGCCCGCTCGGCACGGCTCATCGCATGTTTCGACGACGATATCCGACAGGTCTTCAACAATCTCATCGCCAACGCCGTCGACGCCATGAACCATCGAGGAGGGCGCCTGCTCGTCCGTACACGTCGGGCCACCGACCTCGTCAGTCATCTCCAGGGCATGCGCATCACCATCGCCGACACCGCGGAAGGCATCGCGCCTCATCTGCTCCATGAGATCTTCGAGCCATTCTTCTCAACCAAAGGCATGGCGGGTACCGGGCTCGGGCTCTGGGTAAGCCGGGAGATCGTGAACCGCCATAGCGGTACGTTGCGGCTCCGTTCCAGCCAGAGAACCGGTGCGAACGGAACTGTCTTTGTCATCTTCCTGCCGTTCGAAGCACGACTCCGTTCGGCCGCCGCTTAGTGGTTGCAGCTCTCTCTGTCGGCAGGCTTGCAGAAGAATCCCTAGGGCTTAGGCGGGAACGCCACTCCAGCCACCTGAGCGCCGGTCGCGATCCCCAACGCGAAGTCGGCGTCGTCCTTACTCTGTTCCATCACCGGGTTCTGCTGTAGATGGTCTTCCGCGCCATCCTTCGCAACCCGGTCGGAGACGTCCTTCTGTACGGTGTTGAAGACCTGCGTCAACGGCGTCATGCCTTTACTTTCGGTTAGGCGTTTGAGCAGGTAGTAGGTGAAGTACCCGTGCCGCAGGTCGACGCTCTCGAGCGACTCCTGGTCATCGCGGCTGGCAGCAAAAATGATGCGTCCGGACCCCTCACTCATCCGCTGAAGCGTCGCCGGCGACGGTGCCGCGTTCTTCAGCTTGCCCATCATCAGGTTTCCATTCTTCAAGGAGCCGCCGCTGTAGCACGTGTCGAGTACCACCAGCGTTCGCAGCGCGTGAACGCGCGTCGCGACCGCGTTCGAAAGATCGACCATGGGCAGCGCCGTCGCATACAAAGCATCCTGATCGGGAGTCTCCGTGCTCTTC
Organism: uncultured Granulicella sp.; assembly: GCA_963693075.2. Taxonomy (GTDB): domain Bacteria; phylum Acidobacteriota; class Terriglobia; order Terriglobales; family Acidobacteriaceae; genus Edaphobacter. The sequence goes on from CAXMMP010000002.1 coordinate 819,983, forward strand.
AAAACGGTGTCATACGTAAGGATGTAGTTCAGCTGCCCGACCTTGTCGGTGGTTCGCGGCGTACCGTGCGTCGCCAGATAGATCACTACCATGTCGTTCGGGCCTGCCATGCGCGCGATCCAGTTCAACTGCTGTTTGATCGCACGGGTCGTGGCCTTTTCATCCGTCAGCGTGTGGATGTGGTCTTTGGGAAACTTGCCCAGCGCCGGATCACCCAGTAAGGCAGCAAACGAGTTCGCATCGGCCGCCGTGAACTGCAACGGAGGCAGAGCGCGATCCGAAAACTTCGTGATCCCAATCACTAGCGCCCACTTTTGCGCGACGGTGCTCTTATTCACGCCACTTCCGGCGGTTGCATCCCCCGTCCCACGCCGCCCCGGCGTGGCCGCGGGAGTTGCCAGCGTGAACGGCTGCAGCCCTTGCGTCATCGCATCCGAGCCGACCAGTTTCGCCTGCTCGATCGAGAAAGTTGCTGCCCCCGCATTACCTAGCCGCCTCTCGATCAAGCTCCGGTAGTACCATGCATCGCCGGACTCGCTGCACATCGACGAAGCTCGCTTCAACAACTGAAGTGCATCCGCGAAGTTCTTCGGCGTTCCCTGCGGCCCGGCCGTTTCGAGCGCCTGCACAACCAGGTCTTTGCTTGCCGGACACTTCTCTTCGCGAGTCGCCTGTGCGCCAGCCGTGGCACAGCTGATCGCCGCCAGCAGGCCCGCAACCCACCAGCGAGCGTCCACTTAGCTCCCCTTCTTCTTGGTCGTCTTCTTCGCTGCGGCCGGGGCAGCTGCCGGGGGTGGCGGAGGCGGTTTTTCCATCTCGTGTTGCAGCTTTTCGTAGTGCGCAATCGCCGTCTCGATCCGCTTCTGTGGAGCGATAAAGTACTTCTCGGCCGGGTTGTCGTCGATCGCCTTCCCGTAGTTGATCGAGGCCTCGTCGAGATACTTCATCGCCGCCTTCATATCATCCGCCGCATAAGCCATCGCTTCGTACGCCACACCCACATCGTAAAGCCGATAGGCATCGTCCACCGGTCTTGCCAGCGGCGGAGCGGCCTCCCACGTCTCGAGGGCCCGCGGCCACAATCCGCCTTCGGCATCCTTGATCCCGACATCCATCGCTTTGCCCTTCGCCAGGTAGACCTCGATGGTCTCGCGCGTGTTCACCAACTGCGTCACGATCTGTTGAATTGCCGAGTTCATCAGCTTGTTTCGCAACTCCGCGTCGGTCGGCGGATTCATATCCTCCGCCTTAGCGCCTCCCGTAATCCGCTTCGCGCCATTCTTCAACGAACCCAGCACACCGCCGCTCAGCGAGTTCCCCGACGTATCGAACTCTTCGTCATACTTCGCCGTCACGTTATCCGAACCCAGCGTCTCGCCGCGCGTCCCCCGCGCTTTGAATGACACTCGCATCAGCCCGGTCACGCGGGTGTAGTTAACCGGCGAAGTCTGTCCCTTCTTGTTCGGCGGACCCGGTCGGGTCGAGTTCGTCGCCGGCGGATGTTCAAAGTCTGTAATCAGGCAATCGACCGTGCTCTCCGCGCCCTTCTCCTCGATGCGCAGCCGAGGATCGTCCTTCAACAACTCGGACCCCAGCAGCGTCTTGAAGTCGCTGGCCAGGTCGCCCATGCCTTCATGCCCATTGACGATCAGCCTCACGCTCGTGCCCGGCAGATGCACCAACGCCGGCAGCTTTCGTTGCAGGGTCACCTTGCTCTTCAAGCCGATGGGCCCAAAACCTTGACCCTTCGCTGCTCCAGCCCAGGACAACACCATCAACGCCGACATCATTGCAATGCGCTTCACAGGGAGGTTCCTCGTACAGGGAGTCATAAAACAATCAGTCTGAGCATTCCATTCACAAACGTGTCATCGAATTCTATCCACAAACTAATCTCAATATTCCCACTCAAAACCTGTCATCCTGCGCAAAGGGATTCACAGCTTCACCGTGAAATCCCGCAGTCGACGGACCCGCGCTTGCCTTACTCCTCCGCTATTCCTTCTTTTTCTTCGATGCAGCGCTCGCCCCACTTGAACTCGTTCCGCTCCCTGAAATCTGCGGCTGCGACTCCAGAAGCGGCTTCACCGCAACGTTCAGGGTCAGGTAACTGATATCCGGCTTCGTCGAAAGCGCCTGTTCATAAACCGAACTCGACGTCGGCGCATCCTTTTCGACCAGATAGCCGTTCACCAGCTTCAGCTTGTCCAGATACGGCTTCAGATCGTCCGTATGAGCCTGCGGGACCAGCACATAATCGCCCGCCGGCAGGTTCATCCCAATGGTAGTGTTCGCGTCCGACCGCGACTGCAGCGTCGTGAACGCTGTCGTCGGACGTGCCTGAAACAGGAAGGTCGTCCGGTTCTCCAGGATGCCGTACAGCTTGCTGAACGCGGCCAGCGCGGTCACGCTGATCGCCGGCAGCCCAAGGATCGGCGCGATCTTCGACGTGTCCTGCGCCAGCATGTTCAACACGTTCAGAAACGGCGACTCGCGGTGCAGCATCGACACATTCACCGCAAGGTGCGCCAGGCCGCCGGGCAGCACGACCTTCGACATATTCTGCATCGAGCCGCCGGGATCAAAGCTCAGGTTCTGCAGTGCCGGCAGCGTTCCTGCCTTTGAAGGAAAGATGCCTGCCAGCGCCATCCACGCCAGCGGGTCGATCAGGTTGTACATCCTCTGCCCTTGCAGCATATCGATCCGTAACTGCGCGGATTTGGTCTCCGCAAACTTTGCGCGGTCTTCGGTCGAAAGCCGCACGCCGCCAACGTTCAGACTCGCCGTCACGTCCCCTGGAATATCCGGAAGTTCCTTCGTCTCAATCTGCTCGGAGTAGCGCAACCCGGCGTCGCTGTAGTGCAGAAAGTTCACCTGCCGGTCCGTATCCGTCCCCGGACCTTTGTGAAAGATCCCGCGCGCACCCGTATGCTTGTGCGGATCCTCGACAAAACTCCCCCAGAACGCCGCCGCGTTGCCGGGCTCATCATCCTGTCCCTGGGCGAGTGCGTGACCCAAAGCCTCCGCCATCCCGGGTCGCGTCACCAGCGCCGCCAGCCCGCCGACTCCCATCAACTCCTGCACCAGGGCTCTACGCGTTACCGCCATACGGAACCTGCTTCACCAAGAGAGATCGCTGCTCCGCTGGGAGCAGACAGTGGCGCAATCTTACCAGCGAAAGAACTTCTCCCTCAAAATTTTCTCGTGAACTCAGACATCGTGATTAGCCGACGAGATCGCCCCCACTGGGCCGGTGACTCATTCCGCTCGCAGCATCTCCGTCGGATCCACCTGCACCGCTCGCAGCGTCGGCAGTGCGGCCGCAAGCACGCTCGTCATCAGCAGCGTCAATGCAACAAGAGCCACTGTCAGCGGATCGAGCGAACCAACGCCATACAGGAACGATCGCAGCGCGTGTCCGGAAGCCCACGCGCCGGCAACCCCGGGAACGATCCCGATCAAAACCATGCGCATCGCCTGCCGCAGCACGAACATCGCCGTCTCTTTTCGAGATGATCCCAACGCCATGCGAATCCCGATCTCACGCCGGCGCAACGCCACCGAGTAGGCCAGCACTCCATAAATTCCCGCCGCCGAAAGCAGCAGCGCAACTCCGCTGAACCCGGTCACCAGCCGCAACGCCAGCCGCCTCTGTCCCAGCGACTGTTCCACACCCTCCGACATCGGTCGCAGACTCATCTCGACCATGCTCGGCGCATCCTGCTTGATCGCAGCGCGCAGTTCACGATCGAGCACCGGGAGCGACAGCGAAGATCGAACAGCATACTGCGCCGACACGTTGAAGATCTGGCTCAACATCGACTGCCTCGGAAACTGTGCAAAATCGAGATACACCAGCGGCTGATACGGCGTGTCCAAAGCTCCGCCCTGCAGCTCATTTTCAACCACTCCAACAATCGTCATATTCTGCGCGACCGGCTGGTCGGCATCGGTCTCGCCCGGGTTGCGATGAAAGCGAATCACCGTCCCCAGCGCGCCGCGGTCCGGGCTGAACGCGTGAACGAAGGCTTCGTTTACCAGGACAACGATGTCTCCGCTCGACTCGTCCGCCTGCGTGAAGGTGCGTCCCTGCAGGAGGTGAATGCCGCTCACCCGAACGAAGTTCGTACTCACCAGGCTGTAATGCGCAGATTCGCCTTCACGGTACGTATGCCCGTCGACATCGGTGCGCCCATTCAAATCCATATTGAAGTTTGAAAACGGAACCGAACTCTGGGTCGTCACACCATCCACACCCGGCAGCGTATTGAATCGTTCCAGCAAACGAGCTTCCAGGTCACGCGAAACCTGGGGTGACTGCGACTGATCCGCCGGGATCAGCACCAGCGTGCTTACGTTGTGAGGATCGAAACCAAGCTTGACGTCGGCAAGCGAATGCAGCGTGCGCGTCAGCAGGCCGCTCACCGCAAGCAGCACGCACGTCACCGCAATCTGCAGCGAAACCAGAACGCCGGGCAGCGCCGACGAACGCGCCGAGCCCTTTACGCCGGATGAGCGCACCATCTGCTTCCGCAACCGCAGCGCAGGAGCCACCGTGGAGATGATCCCGACCAGTGCGGCCAGCAGCACAATCGCAAGCAGCATCCCAGGATGCAGCGAAATCTCGTCGAAGCGCGTGAAATCGTTGCCATAAGCGTGTCTCAGCAATCGAACGGCAAAGAAAGCAATCGCCGTCGCAAGTGCCGCCGCCGTAAATGCTACGAGTAGGCTCTCCGTAATGAGCTGCTGAAGAATCCTTCCAAAACTGGCGCCTAGAGAGGAACGGATCGAAATCTCTCCCATGCGATTCGTCGCGCGCCCAATCTGGAGATTCGCCGCATTGGCGCATGCGATCAGCAGCAGCGCGCCAACCCCCGCGAGCAGCGTCCAAAGCGGCTTCTGCATGTCGCCGGTTACCGTCTCCTGGTACGAACGCATCATCAGCCGCCGTTCGCGTTCTGCGGGGGTCTTTGCCATGTTCAGGTAAATACTCTGCGCTTCCGCCAGCGCCTGCGGCGCGGCAACCCCCGGCTTCAGCCGAGCAATCGTATCCGCGCCATCCAGCCCGAATTCATTCTCGCCCTTCGCGTTAATGGCGGCCGGAACGAAGACGCTGTCCGACCCGCTGCCCTGCGGAAACTGCACGCCCGCCGGCAGCACGCCGATGATCGTACGCGGCTTGCCGAACAATTCCACCACCGCCCCGATCACATGTGGATCCGAGTGCAGCCGCTCGCGCCAGAAGCCGTCGCCGACCACCACCACCGGCTGCCCGCGGTCCGCCGGAACGAAGAGACGACCAGAGTGGGCGGAAAGACCAAGGAGTTGAAAGAGATTGGCCGAGGCGCTGGTGATCAAGGTAATGCGCGTACCGTCCTGCGCCGTCAGCGGATGCACATCGGTGTTGTAGGTCGCGATGCCGCTGAGCAACGTACTCGAGCGTTCTAACTCGTCGACCACCGGGAAGCTCAGCGCGAAGTCCGACGCGTGATAACCCTCCGGGCCGCCTTGACCCCACAGCTTTACAAGCTGCTCGGAGTGCGCCAGCGCAATCGGACGCAGCAGCACAGAATCCACCATCGCCAGCATGATCGCAACGCAGCCCAGCCCAAGTGCCAGCGTCCCGATCAGCGTCACCGTGTACGCCGGAACCGCCCTCAAGCTCCGAATCGCGTAGCGAAGATCCTGCATCAGCCGCTCGAACCAAAGCCCGCCCCACACCGCCCGCGCATCTTCCGCCGCATGAAGCACATTCCCAAACTTCTTCCGCGCCGCCCGCCGAGCCGCCTCCGGCGTCATGCCGCGAGCGATGTTCTCCTCGGTCTCGAAGTCGATGTGAGCTTCGAACTCATCCAGTAACTGTCTTCTGCGATGATTCCAACCAAACATGATCAGGGCCCTTTCCTTGGCTACGCGTTCTCCTCTGCCACTGGCGAAAGAATTAATGCGACAGCCGCGGCAAAACGCTCCCAGCGCGAAGTTTCTGTTTGAAGCTGTCTTCGCCCGTTGACCGTCAAGCTGTAAAACCGTGCCTTGCGATTGTTTTCGGACGTCCCGTCTTCGGCAGTAATCAGGCCCAGCTTCAGCAACCGCTGCAACGCCGGGTAGAGCGAACCATGTCCCACCTGCAGCACATCCTCCGAACGCCGCTCGATGGAATGCGCGATCGCATGCCCATGTGCCCGCCCGGTGGTAAGCGTCTGCAGGATGAGGAGATCAAGGGTGCCCTGGAGCAGGTCGAGAGCTTCTTTATCGGCTTGGGTCGTCATTCGACCAGAGAATACCGGCCGCTCGGGTCGAATGTCAAGGGGAACAGCGTCAACGGGAAGTAGAGAGCCTTCACCACGCCGGAGTGACTACCCCATCCGGCTCCCGGAGAAATGCGGCCAACAGAGACGGGACCGTATAGAACTGGCGTATAACCTGTCCAGCCAAGTCTTCTCTAATGAGTAATTTACACATAAGTCATACGCCGCGGTAGGGAAGGCGTCATTTGCCGAGAAACTGCTTGTACTCCGTCTCCACCACACCCGTATTCCGGGCCAGCGTCAGCTTCGCGTAGTTGTACTGGAACTCCGCCTGGATCACCTGCGTCTGCGCCGTCACCAGCGACGCCTGCGCGCGCTGCACCGGCAGATCGTCATCAACGCCCGCGGTAAACCGCATCGTCGCATCGCTCAATGCCTGGGTCGCGAGGTCCACATTGCTGTGCGACACCTTCACTAGCTCCGCAGCCGACTCCACATCGAGCATCGCCGAACGGATCTCACCCTCAATCGCCGCACGCGTCGACTCAATCTGCTGGTTGAGCGCGCGCGTCTGGGCGACGGCGACTTCCTTCTGCCCACGCAGCGTCGCTTCTTCGAAGATCGGCACGCTCAGCTGCCCTTGCGCCACGAAGTTCCCGTGGTAATTCCCTGTCGTCTCACCAATTACGCCGTAGAACCCGCCCACCCCCAGCGTCGGAACCCGCTCATACTTCACCGCCTTCTGGGTCGCGCTCGCAACCGAAAGCTGAGCCTCCAGGCCGCGCAGGTCCTTGCGCTTGATCTCCGCCAGCTTCATCGCATCGCCCAGCGAAAGCTCGTCGAACTCCGCGAACGGAACCGTGTCGACCAACTCCAGCTCCTGTCCGGCCGGCATATTTATCTCGCGATTCAATTGGATCTTGTCCTTCGCGACAGCGTTGATCGACTGCACCAGTGTCTGCTGCTCGTTCTGCAAATCCACCTGCGCGCGCAGTACGTCGAGATTGATCCCGACCCCGGCATCCCGCGAAGCCTTCGCATGTTCGTACACCAGTTGGTCCTGCTTGACCAGACCTTCCGCATTGCGCACCTGCGCCTCATCCGCCAGGGTCCGCAGGTACAGTCCACCCGTGGCGATGACCACACCGCCACGCTCATTCAGCGTCTGCCAGTTGGTCGCGGCGGCGGCCTTCTGCGCCGCGCGGTACAGGTAGTACGCCGGCACGTTGAACAGCGCCTGCGACAGGTTGATCTGTGCGTTGGTGGTATTGATCTTCACGATCTCGGCGATCGTGACAGACCCGGCGCCCCCCACCTTCAACCCCGCAAGCGTACTCGCCTTGAAGCCCATCGCCGCAAGGTCAATCTCCTGCGCCTGCGAGTATGCGCTGATCGAAAGATTGGGCACCAGCGCATTCCCGACCGTCAGCACCTGCCCGTGAACGTAGCTTTCCTGGTCGCTCCGCAGCCGAAGCGCCGTGTTCTGCTTGAGCGCCGTCGCAATCGCGTCGTCGAGCGTCAACCGCACGACTCCCGGCTGCTCCTGCTCGACCATCTCGCCACCCGTCAGCACCAGCGGCTTCGCCACCGCACTCGGAGCCGGAGGCAACGCCGCCGAATCCTGTCCAAACGCACTCCCGTACGCCGCCGCAAGCAGCATAAGCGAAGACGCCTTCAACCCAAGGGACATCCTTGTCCGAGCCTGTTCCATCACTTCCTTCGTCTGAATCACCTCTATTAGAGTGCCATGAGGCGCTTCCGGTTGCGAAATCAGCGACATTTGTCGCCGCCCCGGGTCTGTCCAGTAAAATGACGGAGATGTCCTCCATGCGTCTTACCTCTATGAATCGCCTCGCTGCCTTCGCGTTCGCCGCCGCCCTTTCGCTCATCCCAGCCGGATTGCACGCCCAGGACGCCGTTCCCCCGGGACGCGGCGACGCCTTCAAAGACCCTTCCATGCTCAAGCTTCCAGCCGGCGAAAAGGCAGCTATCTTCGACTTCGAAGACCTCGAGTGCCCAGCCTGCGCGCGCGCCTTCCCCATCACTCACTCGGCTATCGAGCACTACAAGATCCCGCTCCTGCGCCACGACTTCATCATCACCGGCCATATCTGGTCGCGCGACGCCGCCATCACCGCGCGCTACCTGCAGGACAAAGTCTCGCCCACCCTCGCCGAGCAGTTCCGCGGCGATACTTTCGCCCACCAGGTCAGCATCGCCTCCAAGGATGACCTCCAGACCTGGACGCAGAACTGGTTCAAATCCCACGGCCAGCAGATGCCCTTCGTCATGGACCCCTCCGGCCGCTTCGCCGCCGAAGTCGAGTCCGACGTAACCCTCGGGAACCGTCTCGGCGTCCGGGAAACCCCCACCGTGATCGTCCTAGCCCCACATGGTTGGACCCAGGTGAAGGACATTACCCAGCTCTACTCGGTCATCGACCACGCCCTTGCAGAATCACCCGCGAAAGCAGCGCCGAAGGCTCCCGCGCACAAGGCATCCCACTAAAACGCGTAGGCCTCAAGAATCAGAGTCCCGGTGTACGTGTCCGCAGGCAGAGTCGCGATCACCGCAGACAGATTGATCCGCATCGTCAAGACATCGGTGCGGTTGACGAGCAGGCCAATGCCCGCCGAAGCAGAATAAATCTCCAGGGCCGTCGCCCCGGAGAACGGGCTCGTCTGCGTAAACGCTGTATAGCTGGTTGGAAGCCCCGTCGTGCATAGCCCGAACACATTCGCAACCGGAATGATCCCCGGTCCCGCGCTCTCGGTCAAAGCGGACGTCGTCGAGAAGTACGCGTAGAGCTGCACCGTCGCCCCCAGGCTGAGCAACCAGCTCGACATAATGGAAATCGGCATCGACCCCGTTGCCACGCCACCGTTCACCAAGGTGAAGTTGATGGAAGCCGGCGTCGCCGAGACCGTCAGCGTGCCCGGGATGTTGTACTGTGGTCGCGCGCGGACCCGCACCACCTGCCCCGGCATCGCACTCGCTGCCGCAGCCAACAGCCCTACTCCCCAGAACAGTCGCGACTTCATGGGTGTGGACCTCCCGGGCTCACCGCCGAAACCAGGGTCTGCACCTTCGCAAGGACACGGCGCGCCACGACAATCTGAATCTCCTCCGATTCGCCTCGCAGGCTCACCACCATCGCTGGAGCCCGCACCACCTCGTACGGTATCGCCGTCAGGAACTCATCCGTCAGCACCTGCAGCGGATGGCTATGCGCACGATTCTCCCGCAAAGAAAACTTGCCGTCGGAGTCCGTATAAACCCTCTGCTTCCCAATCTCGATCGCAGCCCCTTCGACGGGAGTTCCCGGCGCTTCAATCACGCGTCCGCGCAGCTCATACGAGCCCAGGCCACTGCCCATCGTTTTGATCGCCACCGCTCCAGCCGCGCCATTGCGCGCGTACTGCGTCCCCAGCCGAAACGTGTAAACGGTCCGCCCCAGCGGATCGACCGCGCTCTCCGCCTCAGCGCTTAAACGATGAAAGAGATGCACCTGTGCCGTGAACACCATCGCCTGCTGAAACGGCCTCTGCGGCGCGGTCGGCACATAAAACATCTCGTAATCGACGCGCGCCGTGCCGAAGCGCGTCGCCAGCTCGCCACCTTCCGTCACGTTGAAGTGCCCGCCATTCACATTGAGCGACTCTTCCAGCTGCACGTGCGCATTGAACCGGACAGACAGCGAGTTGATCAAAATCGATGACCATGCCTCCTCATTCGACCGGCTCTCAATCAGAGTCTCACTCAGCCTGAACCGCGACCACGATCGCTCCAGCCCAAACGCCGCACCCATGCTCCTGCCGCTGTACGCAGCGCTGTTCACACTTGACGCTTGATGCACCGTCGACTCCAGCACCGAAGCCGACAGCACAATGCTTGGTCCCAGGTAGCTGATCGAAGCATCGTTGACCTCGCTCTCTTCCGGAGGCTTCGTCGCCTGCTGCACCAGCCCGGCCGGGCTTGCATTCGAAAACCCTGTCAGCGCAACACCATTGCCAAAGGCCGCCTGCGTCCGAAACGACTGATGTAACGCATTCACATGGAGATCGCGCGTCCACTGGTACCCCGCCCCGACATTCATCCCGACGGGCTCAGGAACCGGCTCCTGTGGGTCGGTCGAACGACTAAAAGCAGCCGCCGAAAATATATAGGCCGCCCGCAACGTAAAACGCCGTCCATCGTAACGTGTGCTCCCGGCAAGATACGGCGCACCCGCACCGATCCCCGCAGTCGCCGCGATATGCCAGTGCGTACTCGCTGTGCAAGCCAGCGACTGCAGCACTGAAGACGTCTGCGAGATTACCCCCGTCGAGACCACAAAGCAGCTCTCGCCGAAGGCGTGCTGCCACCGCACCACGCCGGCATGCGTCCTCAAGACCTGCGAATTATAAAGCGGACTGCCGCTTTGGTCCGCGCTGAATCCTGCAAACAGCGCAATGCCATCTTTCCCCTCGACCGCGGTACGAAAGCCGACGCCCATCCCCGAAAACAGATGGGCCTCATCGAAAATGTCCGTCGGCTGATCCATCCGCATCTGCTGTTGCCCGACCGTCAGGCTGCGCTGTCCGAACTGTCGCATGCTCGCGCCGCCGGCCTCGAAGTGACCCGCCTGCCACCCAGCTCCTAGAGTCGTCGCGGAGTGATCCCCGTGAATCTCGAGCGCCGCGCCCTTCGCGTCGTAAGCCGTCGAGCTCCCTCCCGAGAGCTCAAACACCTGCGCCCGCAAACGGCTGCTAACAAGCGACGTCGAAAGCGCAAGCAAGACCGCCCCGGCACCCACCAGCCTCACGGCGACTCCTGACCGGCCGCCGCCTCCGTCACCATGTCCACCGGGCGCTTGACTGTGAATCGCGCAAAGTCGATCTCCACCGTCTTCGGCAGCTTGTCGGAAGTCCACTCGATCGAAAGCTTGCGCGGCTGATGCGGCAGCAACGGAAATCCAGGCCCGTCGGCGGACGAATGTTCCCCTTCAACGAGCGCGCCCGTCGCCCGGCCAGCGCGTCCACTCTCGTTGGTCACCACGCACTCAACGCGATGTTTGGCCGCGTCATAGCTCACGGCTTCGACCTTGATCGCCTCGCGCTGCAGATCGTCCTTCTGATACACGTACACGGTATGCGGCAGCATGATCTTCACGTTCAGCCCGGGGCCCATGTGCAACGGCGAAAACACCGCGTAAACCGTCAGCCACTGCGGAGCGACATCTACCGTTACCTTGTAAAACACCGTCGCCGTCTCGCGCGGCTCTAAGCGCAGGCTGTTCTGCGACATCTCCAGATGGATCTTCGAGTCGAGCTGCCGAAATGAGCCTTTCCCCGCCTCGTCGATACTGAAGCTCTTCGGCTCCAGAATCACGGCCATCGCAACGCCCGTATCGTTGGTCACGGTAAACGAGCCCGAGGCCTTTTCCTTGTACTCGGCAATGACCGGCGAAATGCTCTGCGCGACCGCCCCTGCCCAGGCAGCGGTCCCGCAAAGATACAGTCCGATGATTCTCAAACGCCGCATCGCGCACTCCTCGGAGTTCTTTTAACACTGCTTCGGCGAGAGCTAGTTAGCCTGCGCCTGCAGGATCAGCGTGCCCGTATAGATGCCCGCCGGAAGCTGCGGCAGCGTCGCAAGATTGATCTCGAGATTCAAGCTGTCGGTCCGGTTCGAGGAGCGGTTCGAACTCGTAATCGCCTGCGTAAACAATTGCAGGCCGGCGTTCGCGGTGCCCAGCGTCGCGCTGGTGCTGAACGCGTTGTATGCCCCGGCGTTCATCGAACCCAGCACCAGAGACGAAGCGATGTTATCGCCGGACCCATCGGTTAATGCAGATGCAGCCGTCGCGAACCAGCCGTAAAGATTCACCGTCGAGCGCGTCGGCTTCAATACCCACGTCGTCAGAATCGAAACCGGCGTACCTCCCACTGCCGTGCCGCCCGCCACCAGGGCAAACGAGACGTTCCCCACGTTCGGAACGATCGTCAACGTCTCCGCCAGCGTGGCATTCAGCGTCACGTTGGCTGCCGTCGAATTGAGCTGTCCGAACATAGAGGCGGGAAGCAGCGCAAGCGCACCGCAAAGAAGAAATCGAGCGAAACCGGAACGCCGGAAAAGACTGGACATGACAGCACCTTTGAATTGAGTTGAAAACGGACGCTTGGCATGGAGGCCACGCAGCCTTCTTTCCCCTTCATCGTCGCCACCTTCCCCCCGCGTGAGGCACTGTCTCAAATTGCTCGCGTTACCTTCGAGTACCTCACTTCGCTATACTTGAGGCTTGGTCAACAAGCTCATCTTCGCCAATCTCGCCCATCGTCCTCTGCGGACCTTTCTCTCCGTCGTCGCCATCGGCGTCGAAGTCACCATGATCCTGACACTGGTCGGCGTCTCCTACGGCACCCTCGATGCCAGCGCACGTCGCGCCCGCGGGATCGGAGCCGATGTCTTCGTCCGGCCACCCGGTAGCTCGGCGATCGGCTTATCGTCCGCGCCTTTGCCTGAGAAGATCGTCGACGTCCTCGGCCAGAAGCCTGGCGTCGTCCTCGCGACCGGCACCATGGTCCAGTCGCTCGGAGGCTTCGCTACCGTTCAAGGCGTCGATTTCCCTGCCATCGACAAGATGGCCAGCACCTGGCGCGGCGCCGGCACCGCACAAAAAGACGGCTTTAAGTTCCTCGAAGGCACGTCCTTCCAGCAGCCCGATGACGTCATCGTCGACGAGTACTACGCGCGCGAGAAGAAGGTTCATCCCGGCGACCATATTAAGCTCGTCAACCACCAGTGGCGCGTCTCCGGCATCTATGAATCGGGCAAACTAGCTGCACTCATGGCTCCGAAAGATACTCTTCAGCAACTGACCGATAATTCGGGAAAGATCTCGGCCGTCTACCTCAAGCTCGCCGACCCGTCGCAGGCTGAAGCCTTCGTCAAGAATCTCCGCATGGAGCTCAACGGCAACCCCGATCCCGAAACCGGCTATAAGATCTACACCGTCAAAGAGTTTACCGAGCAGCTTTCGCTCAGCAACGTCTCCATGCTCAAGGACTTCATCTACGTCGTCATCGGCATCGCCTCCATCGTCGGCTTCATCGTCGTCTTCATGGCCATGTACACGGCAGTCCTCGAGCGCACCCGTGAGATCGGCATCCTCAAAGCCGTCGGCGCCGGCACCGGCTACATCCTCACCATGCTCTTCCGCGAAACCATCCTGCTGGCCCTCATCGGTACGGTCGCCGGCATTCTGATGACCTACGGGACGCAGTGGCTCATGCTCCACGCGGTCCCCGCATCCCTGGTGCAGGAGACGGTCTACAAGTGGTGGCCCATCGCAGGCGTCATCGCCATCACCGGTGCCGTCATCGGCACCATCGTCCCCGCCATCCGCGCCGTCAAGCAGGATGCCACCGAGGCCTTGTCTTATGAATAGCCATCGCACGACGACCGGCAGGAATGCACTTGGCTCTTCGAGCGGTAGCATGGGCCGTAAGCCCAACGAACTTCCGGCCAGTCTGAATCCCGGCCTCAGCCCCGCGCCATCGGCCTCTCGGTATCCCGGGGCTTCAGCCTTGGACCTCTCAACTCTCGCAACAAAGCGGGCTTTCGCCCCTGGGGCAACAACCGCAATGCCCATCGGAGCACGCCTCGCATGACAACTCACGAAACCCTCGAACCGCTCCCCGTCGTCACGACCGCAGCCCCCATCATCAAGGTCGAAGACCTCTATAAGACCTACCGCGTCGGCGAGATCGACATCCACGCCCTCAACGGAGTCTGGCTCTCCGTCGCGCGCGGCGAATTCCTCTCCATCGTCGGTACCTCCGGCTCCGGCAAATCGACGCTCTTCAACATCCTCGGCGGCCTCACCCCGCCCACCTCCGGCACCGTTGAAATCAACTCGCGCGACCTCACCAAAATGTCCGACCGCGACCGCAACGACCTTCGGAAACGCACCGTCGGTTTCGTCTTCCAGAAATACAACCTGCTCCCCACCCTCACCGCCGAACAGAACATTCAGATCGTCCGCGACGTCGCCGGACGCCCCGTCGCCTTCGACGACAAGTTCAAAGAGATCCTCGACATGCTCGGCATCAGCAAGCGCATGCACCACAAGCCGCGAGCTTTATCGGGAGGCGAACAGCAGCGCGTCGCCATCGCCCGCGCCATCGTCAACGGCCCCGCCATCCTGCTCGCCGACGAACCCACCGGCAACCTCGACAGCAAGAACTCAGACGTAGTCCTCAACCTGCTCCGCGACCTCAACAAGCGCCTCGGCCAGACCATTCTCATGATCACCCATAACCCCGAAGCCGCCGCCTACGCCGACCGCACCATCCAGATGCGCGACGGCAAAGTCCTCTAAATTTAAACGTCTGCCATCCAGACACTTCTCTTACCGCAGAGCCTGAACCCCGTCGGTCTTGAGCGCGCTCGAAAGATCCAACGGCGTGTTCCGCTCAGCCACCAGCGTCTGAAACTCCGGTCGCCCATATAACGGCTTGTAAACCTCATCCACGTTCATCATCGGAAACTCGGCCTCCCGCCGGTCGCAGGCAAGCTGCAGAAAATGCAGCGCACGATCCGCATCGCCAATCCGAGCATAAAGCGCCGCCGGGCGCATCGCGCCCTGCCTCCCATGATCGACCTGCTGCCCGTAATAATCGGCTTCCATCTTGAACAGCGCATCGGGGCCGTGCTGATCCAGTTCGTGCCGGAACCGGTCCACCGCCGCAACCTCTTCGTTGTCGCCGCGCAGCACCCAGGCTTGCCGGTTCTCCTCGAGCGAGTTCCGATAGTCGCCAATGCCAAAGTAAATCCCCGACGCATACAAGTGAACGTTCCAGACTCCGGGATTCGACTTCTCCAGCTCCAGTAGGTAGTTCAGCGCCGCAAACTCGTCCACCTTCCCCAACAGCAGCCCACGATTGGTCAGGATGGCAATCGAGTCTGGCGCCAGCCGCCGAGCGATTTCAATCTCCTGTACTGCCTCGCGGTACCGTCCCTCCGAGTACAGCGAAGTCGCATACCAGCTATGCGTCTGCGCATCATCCGGGCTCAGGTCGATCGCGCGTTGAAACTCCTTCTGCGCCTCGGGGAAGTTCCACATCCAGTAATTCAGCAGAAACGCGTAGGTTCGGTGCGCCTGGTGGGACGAGTCATCCAGCGCCAGGGCCTGCCGGCTCGCCGCCATCGCCTTCGGAAACGCTTCACCGTCCGTCATGTGCCCATACTGCCGTAGCAGCAGATAGCTGTCCGCCAGCCCCGCATAAGCCGCCGCAAATTTCGGATCCCGCACGATCGATTGCCGGAACAGATCGACAGATTCCGTCAGGCTCGCTTCCGTCCTCTGGTTCCAGAAATAGAGTCCCCGCAGATAAAGGTCCTGCGCCTCCGCGTTCGTCGACGGAGTCCCCCGGGTCTCGCGCGGAGCCGCAAGCGCCCGACGCTCCTCCCAGTCGTGCCGAAGATCCACCGCCAACAACACTAGCGTCGCAAGCACAGCTGCGGCAACCCCAGCCAGCAGCATCCTGTTCCGCCTCGGCAATTGCCTCGCTACGGCTTCTGGTTCGCGAGCCGTCGGCCCCGCATCATCGGGAAGCTCAAACTCATCCGCCTCCGCCGACAGATCCACCTCATCGGGCAGCCCGCCGGCCTCGTCCAGGCCAACCTCGCCCAGGCCGCCTTCCCCCTCATCCTCGACAGCCGTCTTGAGCCACTGTTCCAGCTCAGACCGGTACGCGAACACACCGCTTCGACCGCCGCCCGGCACCCGGTGCACCGGCAATTTCCGCGTTGCCTCCCAGCGCCGAGCCGTTCGCACGTCTTTATCAAAAAAGGCGGCTATTTCTTTCCAGGAATTCAGCCGATCCGCCGAAGCCCCTGGAGTCGTCCCGGATTGTGTCCCCGTCCGCAAATGTCCCTTGATGTCCCGTGATGCGTGTTGTCCAAACTCCCGGATGGAAGAAGTATAACGATAACCCTCGACACAAACTCTACAAAGAGGGAGATTTGTCGCTCTTCAAAGTGGGATGCGTTTCAAATCTGCATTCCATAGATTTAATAATGGCTTTTGATAAAAATTTACTTCCCAAATCGCCTGCATCCCCTGTTTCATCAGCCTTAGCAACCGCACCAAGCTCCCCGGGAAGGCCCCTCAGATGTATCGTCGCCTCAGCAACACGGTTCTTGTCACACCCGACGTCGAACCCCGGCGGACGGCTCTCTTTCTCGTCCCCCCGCCGTCCATGGCGACCCAACCTCCCCGCACCCAGAAACCCTCCCTCTTCCGCCGGTTCTTCCTTCGCCAATCCCCCTCGTGCACCAGCCCGCTACAGATCGTCAAGGGGTAGCCAGCGCCCCAGCCCTTTCGACCGGACGAGCCGCCATCATCCTGCCCTCTCCGAAACTGTGGACACTCCACACACTTTTACAATTTCGCGCCGGGGAGCCCCCTTCCACACTCGGGCTCCCTTTCTTCTTTCTTGGGGACCCCTCAAATTCGACGACCGTTTACAATCCCCACCATGCCCTCACCCGTCCGCACGACCCTCCTCACCACCCTCCTCCTCACCATCACCCTGAGCGCTCGCGCCCAATCCGCCCCCTCCCCCGAAGCCATCACCGCCAAGATCAAAACCCTTCGCTCGCTGCCTAACACCGAGCGCCCCGCCGCCACCCGCCAGCTCGCACTCGACATCCGCACCCTACCGCCCGGCCTCCCCAAACTCCGCCTCGCCAACGGACTCGCCTCGCTCGCCACAGAAGGCGATGCCGGCCTCGACACCCTAACCGACGTCACCCTCACTCTCGCCCAAGCCTTATCTGAGACCCCTGTCCCACCAAGCCCCACCCACCCCGACGCCGTCCCCGGCCCCTACCGCGAGGTCGCCGCTCTCATCCGCTACGAACACGTTGCCATCGACCCCAAATACCTTACCGACCCCTTCTTCGCCAGGGCCGACGCCGAGCTCCGCCACGAAGACGACGAGATCTCCCGCGCCGACTTCACCCTCAACGATCTCAACGGTCACCCCGTCACCTTGTCGTCCCTCCACGGCAAGGTCGTCCTCGTCAACTTCTGGGCTACGTGGTGCCCGCCCTGCCGCAAAGAGATGCCCGCCCTCGATACCCTCAATGCCCGGTTCGGCCCTCAGGGCTTCGTCGTCCTCTCCATCTCCGACGAGTCCATGGACAAGGTCGCCCCCTTCATCGCCAAATCCGGCTATCGCCCCACCGTCCTGCTCGACCCCGGCCGTAAGGTCAACGACCTCTTCCACGTCCAGGGCATCCCCAAGTCCTTCGTCTTCGGACGCGACGGCAAACTTGTCGCCCAGACCATCGACGAGCGCACAGAACACCAGTTCCTCGTCATGCTCCAGTCCGCCGGCCTCAAATAGTCAGACCAGACGAAGGTCCTACTTCGACAGCACCCCAATCTGCTCCTGCGCCAGCACATACGTCGCCGTCGGCTCCACAAACGTATGATCGTCCGTCTCGTGAGCCTGCACTTTCTTGAACGCATTGAGCGCCGCGGCCTTCGCCCCGTACTGCTCATAGATCAGCCCCAGCGCATACCAGACCGCCGAGTTCGGCTGCACCAGCGAGTCGGCCGACATCGCCTGCTTCAACACCTCGCGCGCCTCCACCGTCTTGCCCTGCGCCGCATAGATGCACGCCAGCGTGTGCAGCACATCGAAGTTTGCATTCTTGCTCAGTTGGCTGCTCTGCAGCGCCGCTTTCGTAATGTCATCCCCCAGATCGTTGTGGAACAGCCCTAGCCACGCATAGCTGTTGTAATCGCTGCCCGTTGCTTTGCCGGTATCGAGAACCTTCTGCTGCGTCGTCTGCGCACTCTTGAAGTCATGTGCCAACTCGTATGCCTCCGTCTGCTCCACCAGCAGGTATCGATTCGTAGGCTTCTTCGCAATCATCGGAGCAAGCAACGCCTGCCAGCCCGCTGTGTCGTTCGTCAGCTCATACCCGCGGCCCACCAGGTAGAGCGCCTCGTCGGAGTCCGGCTCTTCCTCCAGCAGCCGCTTCGCCGCGGCCGTTCCCGCGCTCGGCTGTTCTGCCCCCATCGCAGCCATCGCCAGCAATAGGTCCAGATCTACCTGCCGGCCGCCCGTAGCCTTTTCACGCGCAGCGGCAATCTCTCCAAGGTACGGCTTCGCATCCATCGAACCAGCCAGTAGCGAAAACGCCGCCAGCCGCATCGCCTCCGGAGAATCGGCTCCCGGCTTCGAGCTCCCAATCGTCCAGAACCGTGGCAACAGCGGCCCGCCAAACGGATCGTCGCCACCTTCCTTGTGTGTCAGGTCGCGCTTCCAATCCAGCAAAGACTTCGCCAGGACCGGCTTGCCTTCACCCAGCGCCCAAAGCACGTAGTTCCCAACCTCCTGCGTGTCCTTCGCCGAAGCAACTCCGCGGTATACCCCATCCTCTTTCACCACGAACATGTGCTCCGGGTCGCCGCCCGGAATCTGCGCCACCACATCGTACCCATGCTCGTCATCACCCTTCGGCGTGAACGTCGTGTTGCCCGCAATTAAATCCAGCATCACGCCTTCGGTCATCCCGGACTTCTCCGCAACCTCGCGCAGGAACCCCACGGACGATAAGGCCTTGCGAACATCCCGTTCCGCCGCCGCCTTCGACGTATAAACATGCGGACTCACCGTCTGCGCCAGTTGCTCCTGGGTCAGCGTCCCCGCCATCAGCCCGATCAGACTCACCTGCGCCGGCGATGCAGGATTCGTCGGCGGCAACGGAGCCAGCGAAACTACCTTGAGCCCACGGTAAAGCTCAACCTGCCGAGCCACCTGTGCCGCATCGTCCCCGCCCTGCATCCCGGCGGAAAGCACATCCGCCGCTTCGGCATACATCTTCAAATTGGCAAGCTGCGTGCCAGCCAGCCGCAGATTTGCATTCCGCTCGCTCGCTGAACCGTTCCCCTTATCCGCGCGCGCAATCCCCGCTGCCGCCCCATGCTGCGCAGCAGCCGATGTGATGGCAAGCGCATGGTGTGAGTTCGTCGAAGGCAGGCTCGCCAGCATCGCATCGAGCTCGGCAAACTGTCGCGTGTACAGCAGCGCATACATCATGTTCTCTCGATATTGCGCAACCGCCTGGTCGCCCTTCGGCTTGTTCAACTCGATGAGCGCTGTGTACTCTTTGATCGCGCCGCTCATGTCCGAGTCTTTGGCATACCGCTCGCCGTGTGCATCGAACTCATCCAGAATCGCCAGGTCAAACCGCGGATCGCTGTCCTCCGGATCCAGTTCGATCGCATGACGGAAGGCAGCCGCGGACCCCTTCAGATCGAAACCCTGCCCAAACCGCTCGCCCAGCGCATCGTGCTCCAGCGTCCAGCCATAGGTATAAAACGCCGCCGAAAGCTTAGGATTCAACTCCGTCGCGAGCTTCGCCTCGCTTTGCGCTTCGTTTCCGATCCCGGCATCCAGCAGCGCCCGGGACAGGTGCAGATGCGCAAGAGCCTCTTTCGGGTCCGCATCGATCAACTTCCGGTCGATCTCCAGACCGTCGCGAATATGACCCGCAGCCAGGGCCTTCGCCCCCGCTTGGTCGAAGAGAATCGCAATGTAATCCCGCTTATCCAGCTCCAGGATCGCCGTCCGCAGCGCAAGCGCCTGCTCCGCCGTCATCTCGGAAGGCCCGCTGTTGAACCGGAAAGTCGCTTCCACCAGGCCCGGGGTCTTGGCGCTGTAGCTCTCCGTCAACGTCGCCTGCCCAAGCTGCGTCGTCTTGTCCGCGGGCAGCGACCGCAGCACGAAGCCCGGCGGCACTATCACCTTCGCCCGCATCTCGTAGAGATACGGCCTCATCGCAAACGTCGCGGGACGGCTCTTCACCTCGAGCTCCATCTCCTTCTTCTGGTCCGCCGAAGCATCCGGCCCTAGCACCGGAGGCTGCTCCGAGAACCACTTCGGCAGCGTATTCGCCGTCGTCGAAGGGAAGATCACTGCGGCCGCATCCAGCAGCGTTGAGTTCCCGCGTTTCGCCCCTTCAGCATCCAGCGTCAGCATAAAGGGGTGGTCGAGATCAGCCGCATCCCCGTGTTCGAACTTCGTCAGCTTCTTCGCCAGGTACGCATTCTTGACGTAGTTCTCCATGTTTTCGCGCACCTTCGGCGTCTCCGGCCCACCGTAGTCGCTGCGGTAAAGCGCGTCGACATATCCCTTCGTCTCGCTCGTCTCCTCGACCGTCGACGGTCCCAGCCCCGACAGCTTGAAGGTCCGCGTCTCCACCAGCACTGAATCCTCCGGCCTTGGCTTCGGTGTCGTCGTCAACGCCGCTGTCTCCGGCGAAATCACCAGCGCCTTCCGCCCTTCATCGTCATAGGGCAGCGTCCCCGGCATAAAAAACTCGGCCGTCGCATCAATCCAGACCGCTCCATTCGCACCATCGGCCAGCACATACACAATCGCGTGGTCGAACCGGTTCACTCCGGGCAGCGCATCGTCGACATCGCGCCCCGGGCCCGTTGAAAGCAGGGCCAGGTCAGCCTTGATTCCCGCCGCACGCAGCATCGCCACCAGCAGCGTCGCCTTGTCTTTGCAATCTCCATAGTGCCGCTTGATCACCTCCGCAGGCCGCATCGGCGTCAGCCGGGCCGCGCCAAACTCCACCCCGGTATACCGCACCTCATGGTGGAGCACCTTCACAATCGCCCGAATCCGCGCCATCCGCTCGGAGGGCAAGTCCTTCGGCAGAATGTCTTCCGTATCCGCCGATACGGTCTGCGGGTCGGACATCGTCGCATAGGTCTTCGCCACGGCGGCCCACGAAGCACCTGTTGCAAACTCGACCAGCGGCGTCGTCGGCTCGTTCGTAGCCAGGTCGATGTCCGAGTCGTGCGAAGGCGCGACCCCGGTCGCCTCATAAACCACGACACGCTTGCCGTCGGACTCCTTGCGCTCGATCACCACGCCCGGCAGCGCACGCACCTGCTCATGGAACGGCAGGCCTGCCGGCGTCTCCACGATCAGCCGCGTCCTCCCGAGAGGTACATTCTCACGGAACCCGAACCGGTACAGCCCGCCGCCCGGAAAGTACGGAAGCTTCTCTTCAACGACCTCCTGCTCTTCGACGATCGATCCGATCGCCATCCCCGGAAGCGGCGCCCGCCGCACATGCTCGGACGAGAATGTCTCGTCATCCTCCGCCTTCACCGGAGCATCGGTAACCGTCTTCTGGTCCAGTTCCACAAACGTCCCGTTTGGCTGCAGCACCCGCGCGTGGATCTGCGCCGGTTTCTCATACCACGGGTCCCAGTTCGACGAAATCTCAGCCCATCCCTTGACCGTCGCATCTGTATCCACCCGATAGATCATCCGGTGTGTATAGGTCAGCAGACCGCTTTCACCAATCTGGTACTTGCCCTCTTCGTACAGAATTTCGGTCCCATAGTCTTTAGTCGGCGGCATCGCGGCGGAGGTAGCCCGCAACTCTTCAACCGAAGCCGAAAACGCCGCCCCGCTGGACGCCTTAGCTCCCGCAGACCCCGTCTGCGCCACCAATGAACCGCAACCTAAAGCCGAAATCAAACCAAGGAGGAAGGGAGAAGCCGAGAACCGTACCATGAAGGGAACTTTCTTACTGCTGAGAAGTGTGTGAGAAACGTATCACGCCCTTCCACCAGTCAGCATCCCCTTTTCGCGGCACCCCGGCACCTTGCACTCGGGAAAAACCCGCTGCCCCAGAAACAGTGCATCGGAACATCATGCGAATACCTTCAAGACGGTATGAACCCTCTATATAAAGATCCTTTGTTTTCCGATATTTACATATAACTTATATACGGGGGGTGGGGGCCCCTTCGCCGGCTCTCGACCAAAAGAAAATGGCCACCGAAGTGGCCATCTCTCGAAGTTATTCCAGGCCTAGAACGACACAGCGCTATCCATCTTCCCGGAAGCCCGTCGCATCACTTCGATCTCCGCCGGAGCAAACATATCCGAGGTAACTGCGCCAATCGCCACATAGCCCGGCTCATCCCCAAGAACCTCCGAAATCTGGTTCCAGCGGAAGAAGGGTGAAGTCGTCGGCAGCACGATCATCCGGCGCTTCGGTTCAGGCACGGCAAAGTAGGTCGCCCAGATGCAAAGCGTGACGCACATCGTAATGCTGCTGACGGTCGAAAAGAGCGACATCATCTGCGGCACACGTCCCACCCAGGCAGCCTGAACGAGATCCACCGTCGCCATCAACCCAAGCCCAAAGCTCACGCCAAACACCCGGCTCCGGTACGACAGTCCCATGGGGTGGATCGCAAAGCAGACAAACAATAGCATACAAAGGGTCAGAACGCTTTGCGTCTGCTGCATCTGCATGACGACGCGCATGATGAAACGCATGCCGGTCACGTGCGGCCCAAAGCCGATAGTAATCGCGATCGCAATCGAAATTGCACCCGCCCAGCGGAACATGATCATCCCAAGCGATTGAAGGCCCTTCAACGGCTCCATCGCGAGACGATAGATCGAGATGATAATTCCTAGCCCAAGGACCGCTTCGATCGCGAAGCTTGGCCAATAGATCCAGAAGTAATAACGGTAGGTGTCTTGTACGGAGAGCGCAAACCAGTGCGAATGCAGCAGCGGAAACAGCAATGCACTCGTCGTGAGCCGAACAGCCAAAAACGCCGCAAGATAACGATAGGTACGGGCCTGCCCCACCCGCAGCATGGCCGCCAGCGCGACGAGACAGAATAAAGGTTCAATCAGGGTGAGTAGGTTGGTAAATGCAGTCGAGACCACGCGTAACCCCTCCAACGCGAAGAATATCGCATAAGAGGGGTTACGCCAAGCAAAAAGTTACTACAACCTATGACCCCTTCGGGTTACTTGGGAGCGGCAGGCTTCGAAGGGCCGCAGCCGTTCAGGCTGCAGATGCCGCAACCATTCGGGTCGTCGGGCGGGCAGGTCGGAACCGGATAGGCGCTGGTCTTCGCATTCAAGACAGGTGCCGCGTTATTGATCTGGGCGGAAGCGTACATACCGGTGGCAACGAGCGTGAGAACGAAAGCGCGGACGAGATTCTTCATTTTGATTGGCCTCTTGAAATGCATCGAAAGTGGTAGATCGTGTCATTGCTGCGGACAGAACTTATGGTGTAAACATAGTGCTGTGACTTCCGTAAGTCCAAGAGAATGAGATATATAAGTATGTAATAACTAGGGGAGGTTACTATCGTCATTCGCTAACACGAAAAGGCGGGTACGCCTTTTGTGGGATTTTGCTAGATTCTGAAGGGGTTTACCGCGAAACGATGAGCTGGCCGACCAAAATCGCGTTCAGCGCAACGATGATGGTTACCACGCTCCAACCCGCGATCCGAGTCCGGCAGGCACTTGCGAACGTCTCCATGACGTCCGTGCGGCTGGTCAACAGCAACAGCGGAATCAGCGCAAACGGCAATGCGAAGCTGAGAACAACCTGGGAGAGCACCAGAATCCGCAGTGGGTCCAACCCTATCGCGATGACGAGGATCGCCGGGACGATCGTGATCAGCCGCCGTAAGTAGATGGGGAACTTGATATCAAGGAACCCTTCGATGATCACCTGTCCAGCCATCACGCCCACGGTCGAGCTCGAAAGCCCCGAGCAAAGCAGCGCAACGGCAAACACCGTCGCAGCCGCCTCCCCAAACATTGGCCCGAGAGTGTGGTAAGCGTCCTGGATCGTCGGCTGCAGGTTATTCGAGTGAACGAACGCAATGGCCGCCATCAGGATCATCGCGGAATTGATCAGCCAAGCCCCGTTCATCGCCACAAACACGTCAACCAGTTCATACCGCAGAAAACGTCCCAGAATGCGCCTGCGTGTCCCCTCGGTCGTCAGGTGATGGTTCTCTTCTGTATGGAGCTCGTCGTTTGCCGGCAGCAAGGCGCCCGTAAGCTCCTGTAGCCGCGGTTGAACCAGCGCGGAGTGAAGGTAGATCACATGCGGCATCACGGTCGCGCCAAGCATCCCAACAGCGACATAGATTGAGTCATGGAAGTTCTGTGGCGTGGATCGATCTAAGGAAGGAATCAGCGTCGCAAGCAGCGCCCGCTGCCAGTCGGGATGAATCAGGAAGACCTCGAATCCGTAGCAGAGCCCAATCACCCCAACCAGCAGAATGATGCCGCGCTCAAGCCACAGATGCCCCGCCAGATCAAGTGCAAGAATCCCGAACACGAGCACGGTGGAAACCAGCGCCGCAAGCAGCAGAGTGGCTTTCGGGCTGACGCCATGCACGTAGAAGAACGGTCCGAACAACAAGTCGAGTCCAATTGCCGCGCCCAGAAATTCCGCCAGATCCGTCGCGATCGCGGCGATCTCCGCTGCAGCCCAGAGCGCCAGCGTCGTCCCGCGGGAGAAATGCTTGCGACAGTTTTGCGGCAGCGTCAGCCCCGTTACAATCCCCAGCTTGGCCGAAAGATACTGGATCAGGATCGCCATTGCGTTTGACCAAAGTAGTACCCAAAGCAGCCGGTAGCCGAACTGCGTTCCGCCAAGAATATTGGTCGCAAAATTACCAGGGTCGATATACGCGACGGACGCAACAAATGCGGGACCAAAATAGGTCCACATCTGATTGCGTCGAAACGCCTGCCGCGTCTTGGATGGGAGGGACATTAGGGATCGCAGTGAAGCTATCTTTAGGCTCACCTAATAATTAGGTATACCTAAATCGGCGAAGTGAGTCAAACTAAAGAAGCGGGAGACGGTTGCATGTCAGCAAGGCGCCAGGCGAACGGCAATACGGAGTCAGTCGACAACTATTTAAAGGCGATCCTGTCGCTGACAGGCCCGGAGGAAGGCCGCGTCGCCAGTAAGGCGTTAGCGGATCGCCTCGGAGTTGCGCCCGCATCTGTCACCAATATGTTGCAAAAGTTATCGGCCTCCCAACCTTCACCGGTAGACTACGAGCGTCATCGCGGCGTTCGTCTTTCACCCACAGGCAAGCGCCGTGCAGTCGAGGTAGTCCGGCACCATCGCCTCATCGAGACCTTCTTGTTTCAAGTTCTCGACTATCCCCTCGAAGAGCTCCATGACGAAGCCGAACGGCTGGAGCATTTCATCTCCGAGCGCTTTGAAGAGCGCATCGCCGCGAAGCTCGGACACCCTAGCTTCGATCCGCACGGGCACGTCATCCCGACCATGGACGGCCAGATGGCCGAACACGACTCCATCTTGCTCACCGAGGTTGAGGACGACGGGATCTTCATGATCGATAGCGTCTCCGACCGTGATCCACGCAACCTCCGCTACATCGAGTCGTGCGGACTCACCCCCGGAGCCCGTCTCCACGTCACAAAGAGTGTCTCGCCGGACGAGATCTCGATACAGCTCAGCACCACCTCGACGGCATTGAGCCTGTCCCGCGAGGTAGCCAGCGCGGTCCGCATACATCAGGTTAGAAATTAGAAGGGATTTTTGATTGAGCGAGATGAAGGTGCTGGTCATTGGCGGCGGAGGACGTGAGCATGCGCTGGTTTGGGCTCTTAAGAAAAGTGTCCGCATCACTGAAGTCGTATGCGCACCGGGCAACGGAGGAATCGCCGCCATCGCCCGCTGCGTAAACGTGGATGTAGCCAACGTCGACGCGATGAAGGCTCTCTGTGAAAGCGAGCGGCCGGCGTTCGTCGTAATAGGTCCGGAAGTCCCACTTGCTGCCGGCGTCGTCGACGCATTGGCGCAACTAGGCATCCCCGTCTTTGGTCCAACCCAAGTTGCTGCACAGCTTGAAAGCAGCAAGGCCTTCGCCAAAGAGTTCATGCAGCGCTGGAATATCCCGACGGCCGCGTATAAAGTCTGTACTTCAGTTCCTGAGGTAGAAGCAGCTCTTCCTCGGTTCTCACCAAGCGTGGTCGTCAAGGCGGACGGCCTCGCCGCTGGCAAGGGCGTCGTCATGTGCGAGTCGCACGGAGAGGCGATGGCTGCCGCGGTAGAGATGTTCGACGGCGCACTCCTGGGCGCCGCGGTGGAGAGCCTCGTCATCGAAGAAACACTCATGGGACCCGAGATCTCTTACTTCGCCATCTGTGACGGAACCACTGCGAAGACTCTAGCCTTCGCGCAGGATCACAAGCGCATCGGCGAAGGAGACACAGGTCCTAACACCGGCGGTATGGGAGCCTACTCGACCGACGAACTCGTTTCACCCGAAACGGCCGTATGGTTACACGAGCACGTAGGCCAGCGCGTCGTCGACGGCATGAAAGCTGATGGCACACCATTCCAAGGCGTCCTTTTCACTGGACTGATGATGACGCCAGACGGCCCCAAAGTTCTGGAGTTCAACACGCGCTTTGGCGATCCCGAAACCGAAGCCATCATGTTGCGCCTCGACACCGACCTGATGGACATACTGGAAGCCGCGGTCGAGAGCCGCATCGCGGCGGTGAATATCCAGCTCAAGCCGGGAGCGAGCGCCTGCGTCATTGCCGCCAGCGGAGGCTATCCGGGCAAGTACGCCCAAGGTAAACCCATCCAGGGGCTCGATCATGTCCACGAAGATGTCAAAGTCTTTCACGCCGGAACCGCGCTGAAGGGCGGTCAGATCGTGACCGCCGGCGGCAGAGTTCTGGCCGTATCTGCCGAAGGGGGCGATCTCAAAGAAGCACTTGCAAGAGTTTACGGGGCACTCGGAGGGATTGACTTCGAAGGAATGCAATTCCGCCGCGACATCGGCTGGCGAGCCTCGCAAACTTCCTAAGCAGGAGAAATTCTTCCGCAGTCCCGGCTGCCATGCTAACTTCTTCTGGACTGTAAATCAGCCGGAACAATCCGGCGTGCTCTTCTTCTCCCGGGCCCCTAAGTTTCCAACGCTTGCACCCGGAGTGTTCACGCATGTGTCTTTCACGTTTGCTAAGTCCACAGAACGTTTTTTATGGCTCTTGCCTCTTCATTTTTGCACTTGCCGCGCGGCCCGCAGCCGCACAGCGCATGTGGAACAACCCATGCGCCGGCACACCCGGTGCGGACCAGCAGGCAGTCTGCGTCTTTCTTGAAAAAGCCTATCGCGAAGCGGACGACCGCTGCGGCATCGTGCCCATCTCCTACTTCTGGCCGCCGGCCAACATCTTCCGCCGCAAGCACGACTGGGATGTCATCCCCAAGGACATCCTCCGGACAATTCCCGTTGTGTTGGATACAGCTCAAGGCGGCACATCGCGGTATACAGAGTTTGGCCTCCCATCCGTCGCAGCCCTGATGACGACCGTAGGACCGCTGCAGCAAGCAAATCTCGACCGCATCTTGCAACTGCCGGCGGCCGGCGACCCGACTGTCGTGCAGCTCTCCTTCAATCCGTTGACCGATCCCGCCCGGCTCCGCGTTGACAGCACCTCCGAGTCGCTCCATAAGATCACCTGTAGCACCGCGCTCGCGGCCAGCGAAAGCGGCAACCTCAAAGTCACGGTCGCGACCGCCTCGCAGAAATTCAACTCGCAGGCGAACCAGACTTCTGAGATGGAACTGGTCTACGGTACTTTCATCTCGCCGTTGGCCTACGTTGAGCAGATGCACCCGCTTGCCTTCAAGTACGAAGTCCTCGATGCCTACCGCCGTTACGCCATCGCGACCAACGCCCCAGTCACGGACGGCTTGAAGTATGTCTCGTCCTTCGAAGGGGTCATCGTCTACAGCACCGAGAAGGGCGACCTCACCTCAGACCTTGCGATCGAAGGAACGGCAAGCGCAGGTTCGATCTTTGGCAGTATCGATTCAACAGCTTCAGCAGACGAGAAGCTCGCAAACCAAGGCTCTGCAACCATCTTTCACACGCTGGAGCGCAACGCGACACTCGCCAAGCTGCCCTCCTTGCAAGAAGCGAAAGCTGGTCTTGCTGGAACCAATACCCTCTTTTCGATATTTGACCGCGACTCCAAAGCCGCAGTTTACGAGAAGTCCAGCAAGAGCGTGCAGATGACCTTTGCCTTGCAAGGCATGCCGGTCTCGATGTGCAACGATTCGCTTTGGACCATCGCCAAGGTAAGCAACCCGTTAGGCCTAACAGCCGGAGCTTACCCGCTTAAACTAGCCATGGCTCCGGCGCTCCCCGCCTCGAGCACACTCCCTGCGGTCGGGCGTCGGTGCGTCGGAACCCTGACACTACCCGGAGACTCGGCGTTCAATGGCAATCCCATCCAGGCGACGCTCCATTTTGCCTTTGACCCAGCAATCGCTCCTGCGAGCAACCAGGGCTTCGACGTGGGCGAGCTTGAGTTTGCCTACTTTTTGCCGACCGTGAAGCTAAACGCATTGCCAAACCCGCCATCGGGTCCGACATCTGCGGACTTCTGGTACCAGATCCCCGAGCCTGCCAGTGTAGACACCAGCATCGCCGTCGTACTGCCAACTCACGCAACGCTCACCTGTGGCCCCAGCACAAATCCAACGCCGTCCTGGAGCGCGAGCTATGCAAAGTCCTACCGGGACCCAACCTCCGGAACCACCATGTCCGGAACGTTCCTCCAAGTGCAGTTTCAATATGGGCAACAGCAGTTTGCTCCGCCGCTGAAGGCAGCCGCGAAGGCCTGCGTCGCTGGCGGAAGCCTGGTGTTGACCGCCCCGAGTGGTCAACCGGTCAAGGTAGCACTGCCTACGTTGTAAGGCGATCCCCCATCTTCCTGGGACACGTCAGCGTGGTCTTTGGGGGATGCCGCTGCAACCATTGACGTACAGGCGACCCGCGCGGCGCGGGCTATGCTCAACGTGTCTCAATATGGGACAGTGAGTACCCTCCTAAGACCATGCCGCGAACAACAAAACCTCTCCCTGTCGCTCTCTGCACCTTCGCCCTGCTCCTGCTCGCGGGCTGCGGTAGCACGACCGTGGTGACACCCCCCACGGTGACGCCTGTAGCCCTAGCCGTGGCGTCGGTAGCGCCGGCGGTCTTGGGCCAGCCCTACAACGTCGGCCTGCGCGCAATCAACGGATCGCAGCCTTATGTGTTCTCTCTGGCAAGCGGAAGCCTGCCCGCCGGTGTGACCCTTCAGCCTTCAGGCACGATAAGCGGCACAGCGACCCTTGCAGGCTCCTATCCATTCGTAGCGCAGGTAGCAGACTCCGAAACTCCGCAAAGTACAGCCACCCAGGCTATGACCTTAGTCGTAGCGCTCCCCTTATCCGTACCCACCTCATCGCTCTCGCAAGGTCAAGTCGCCTCCGCTTACAGCGCACAGCTCCTCGCAGGTGGCATCGCTCCTTATACCTTTACTGTCACGAGCGGCGCGATTCCCACCGGCATGTCGCTCACCAGCGCCGGAGCACTGGCCGGAACCCCAACCGCTGCCGGTGCGGACTCTTTCGGCGTCACTGTAAAAGACAGTAGCGGCCAAAGCGTCACCAGCATCTTTACCTTGACCATCATGCCCGTCCCGCTCGTAGTCGCCTCGGTCATGCCCGTGATTGACCAAGTCGGCTCCGCCTACAACCAGGCAATCTTCGCAACCGGCGGAACCGCCCCCTACCGCTTCACCTTGGCAAGTGGGACGCTTCCCCCCGGTTTGTCGCTCGCGGCTGACGGTACCTTGGGGGGCACCCTGTCCACCGGCGGCATCTACACACCGACGATCCAGGTCATCGACAGCGCAACTCCCGCCCAGACCATCTCGACGAGTCTGAGCCTCACCGTCTTTGACGCTGCCGTCCTCGTCGACCCGTCAAACGTGCTCGCAACCGTCCCGGCAACAGCCTTCGGCATCCACACGTCGGTCTATGATCCAAGCCTCTCCGACACCGCCGCACTTCCCGCCCTGCTCTCCGCCGCAGGCATCAGGATGATGCGCTACCCCGGCGGCTCCTACTCCGATAATTATCACTGGGCGCAATACACCATGACGCCGATCTTTGCTTCAAATGGGCCGGTTTGCGGAGTGATACCGAGCGGCTATCTCGCGCCCAAAACGGACTTTGGCAACTTCGTCCGAACCCTCCAAGCCACCGGAACTCAGGCCATCATCACGGTCAATTATGGATCCAGCCTTGCCGATGCTCACGGGACAAAATCCGCCAGCGCCAACGGCCCGAACACCTGTTCGGAGCCCAACACCAGCGGGCAGCCACAGGAAGCTGCGGCCTGGGTCGCCTACGCCAACGGCGACCCTGCCAGCACGCAGGTCATCGGCCTCGACGCGGTCGGCTTCGACTGGAAGACCGTCGGCTACTGGGCCAGCCTCCGCGCCGCTACGCCTCTCGCCACCGACGACGGCTTCAACTTTCTGCGCCTCGGACTGACCGCTCCCGTCGGCATCAAGTACTGGGAGATCGGGAACGAGGTCTACTATAACGGCTATAACTCCAACAACAACGCTGAGTCCGACGACCACGCGCCGTATCTCTACGAGGACGGCTACCCCGGCGCTTACGAACCGCGCGATAGCATGACCGCGCTTTCGCCGTCGGCTTACGGCACCAACGCAGCCCAGTACGTTCAGGCTATGCGCGCTGTCGACCCTACCATCAAGCTCGGTGTCGTCGTCAGCTCGGCCATCGACCCTATCCCGTCCACCTGGACGCCCGCCGTCCTCAGTTCCGTCTGCGCCTCCGCCACGGTGGACTTCGCCATCGTCCACTACTACCCCGGCACCTATAACGCGACCACTGCAACCCAACTGCTCTCCTCGCCGCAGTCCGACATGCCCAAGATCGTTAACGGCGTCAAGGCCAACCTCGCAAAAAACTGCCCGGCCAGCTCTGCCGCAGCCCAGGTCTTCGTCACTGAGACCAACCCCGACGGCGCCGTTGTTCCCGACACGCCTGCCGCCATCCCCGGCCTCTTCGCCGCGCACGAGGTCCTCACCAGCCTGGAATCCGGTGTCTCGAACATCGAGTGGCTCGAACTTCACGCTGGCGCCGGAACCTTTCTCGCCCCGACCACTGAAACTCCCGGTCCAGCCTTCTACGGCATCGAACTCGCCCATTTGATGGCGAACCCGGGCGATGCCCTGGTCGGCGCAACCTCGAGCAGCGGTACCGTCCTCGCCCACGCCTCACGTCAGGCCAACGGCACCCGCTCCATCATGCTCATCAATGCAGACCCGGCCAATCCCGCCACGGTCGAACTCACCGTTCAGGGAGGCGGCGTCGGCGGCACCGCCACCACCTACACCTATGGGATCGGTACCACCCAAACCGGTATCGCCCTCACCACGAGCAGCTTCGCCATTACAGGCTCAACCATGACGGTAACCGTTCCCGCCTACACCGCAGTCGAAGTCCAGATCCCCTAGATTCTCATTCAAAACTCTGAGCTACACTTTTGAAATCGAGATCGATCGACAAAGCCAAGTTACTTGAACGGACCAGGCGTTGTCGGCTTCGAAGGCGAAGGCGGTAACGCCCCGGGAATGGGACGCTTATTCGTATGCACCCACCCGAGCAGTTCGTCGAACGTATGCCCAATCTCTTCCGGTGTAAACGCGCAGTGTCCATCCCGGTGGACATATTGCTGTACTAGATTCTGCGTGAATCCCGCCACCGCAACCTGCTCTTTATAAACTTCAAGCGTCCGAGTCGGAATCCGTGGATCGTAGCTCGTCTGTAGCATCAGCATCGGCCGATTCACCCGGCCTGTCGGCGTGTAATGGCGCAGCAAATACTCCCGCGCCTGCGGTGCCGCCGCATACCGTTTCACACCATCGTTCAGCGCGTTATCCGTTGCAGTCGTTGAAGGATCGGAACCCGAATACAAAAAATTCCGATTGTCGAACGGGTTTCCGTGAGCACGCCTTTGTAGGTCCGCGATGACATAGGTGAAATAGACCATCTGGTCCGCGACCTCGTGGTCCGTGTGCAGCCACATCAGGTTTCGCATTGCCGTCGCAGCCGCCGGATTCGCATGCAATGCATCCTCCGCCTTTTTGCGCAGCGCGCGCGACTCCTCATACCCCGCAGGCACTGGGTCGAGCGGCGGCATCAACCCCGGAAAGTAAAAATCGAATGCCGCCCGAAACGCGAAGCGTCGTTGAAACGCAAGATCCGTCGGCCCCACAGACCCGCATAAATTCAAGCCGCCCGCATACGGCCCCGGGTTCAACTCCAGCGTCGCTGCCACCAGCGCCCCACCCATCGACCCACCCGCCACGAAGGTCTCGATCGTCGGCATCTTGCGTTCCTTTTTGTTCACCAGTGGGTCGACATACTTGTGAAGAAAGAACTGCCGCAACGTCTCAGTCTCGGGATAAGCTTCCGCCAGCGCCCATCCATAGCTGCTGTACCCAGACTGGATCACCGCAAACCCACGGTCGAACAAAGGTTGAGTCTGCTCCGTCAGCGGCCCCGTCGCGCGGTACGTATACGGCGACTCCGAGTACCCGTGGTAGTACACCACCATCGCCCGGTGCGGATCGATAAACCACGACGAAGGAATATCGAATCGGTAGGGCACCGCGTTCAGCGTCCCCACCTCGGTAAGCCCGGCGGTCGACTTGATAATCTCCGGCTCTGGATCGGTTCGTCTCTCGGCAGCCTGCGCGCACGGTACAAGCCACAGCGCAAGGAGCCCGGCGCGGACAATCATCAGCGGCTTCGTGGTTTTGGCGAAGGGCATGTGCGGTGTCTCATTCTATCCGCAGCGGCGGATTGCCGGAAGTTGTCGAGCCCGGCATCGCTTCGCCACTGCGGTCCAAGATCAGGTGGCACGTGTATTCGACCAGAGCAAATTGCGCCGGTTTCGCCCCACAAAAGGTCTGCACATGCCTGTAACCGGCCGCCGCGAGCAACGCAAACCTTGGGTTAGTCCTATCGAGCCGCGGGTCATACGGTGTCAGTTCGTTGAACTCAACCAGGACCACGTCCGGTCTGCCTGGAAGGTCGCGCCGGAACTCTGCCTCCGTCGTATTGTGCACACTCCACACCCAGAACGGCTGAGCCAGGTTCACGTAAATGTTGTGATCGAAGTACGGCAGAATCCCCACCGCGTCATACGCGCTGATCCCTGTCTGCCGCCAATAGGTCACCGCGATCCTTGCATTCGCATCGACATAAGGCCGCAAAAATTCTGCTGCCGCCCGATCCGGAGAATAGTTCTCCGTCCAGTCGTAGTGCATCCCGTAGACAGTCCACGCAAGTTGACACCCGACCGCGTACACCAGCGAGATCAACACAACCTTGGGAAACCGCGTGCCTTCACCCAGGCTCATTGGCTGCAGGGTCAGGCTGATCCAGAACACCCCGATCAGGCTGACGGCGAGCAAGCCCGAATGCCAGAACGCAAACGCCGATACCGCTGAGAACAGCACAAACAAGACAAGCGGAATCATCAGGTAGAGCTGTCGCCGCCGTGCGAAGAACCAGATCAGCACGACCCAGAATGGAATCACCACAAAGAACGGACTCGCGATCCCAAGCACCGACGCGGCGACCGCACCTAGGATCATCTCTCGCGGATGCACCCTCAGCGCGTTCGTCCGAATCTCGGGTGCTGCTTCAGCTACTTGCGCTGACGCTGCGCCAGTCTGCACCGGAATGTGACTTGCTACCCAGAGATCATGCGGCGGCCATGCTGTCCAGATGACAAAGCTGTAGAAAATCAGTAACAGCCCACCCGCGGCCAAAAGCTGTTGCCGTTGTTTAGCCGCGATGGTCTGCCTGACCGAATCCCCCGCAAACACCAGCGCAAACCCGCCCGAAATCACCGCGCAATGCAACGAAACATTCGCCATCAATCCCAGCAACATCGCGATCCGCCACGGATGCCGGTAGCCAGACTTCCAAGTCGCCGCAAGCGCAAAGACCAGTGTCGGAAACAGCACGTACGACCGCGCCACGATCGCATATTGAAACGCCAGGAAGAAGGTAAACGGCAGCACCAGCTTCATCCATTGCGGAAACGGTGCGCGAAACAACAGCAGCCCTACCCCAAAGGAAGCAACTACCCCGCAGATCCAGTGCAAGCCGGCGAAGCTCACATGCGCCCCAGCCAGCACGTGCAGCAGGAGATGCCACAGCCCGGGCGAACCCTCATACCGCAGATACGTATGAAACAGCGTCGAGAGCGGCAAGTTCCGCGCAAGCTGCCAGGCCTGCGCCTCATCCGGTACCGCCTCGTGCCGCGGAATCATTGCCGCGACCATACCCACGTACGCAGCCAGAGCGATCCACTCCGGCCAGCACTTCCGCAATCGTAGTCTGCCTTTGAGCATGCGAATAGAGCTGATCGTATCAGCATCACGAACGCATCAAGGCCCCGTTCCTCGCTGATCGGAATCGCAGATTTTCTGAAAACAGCTGTCATTCCGGACGAAGGCCGAATTCTCCAAATTTCGTCTCGACCTCACCGCTCAATCAACTTGGACAGAATGCCCAGAGACGAGAGCAAATGTGAGAAGTTACAGACAGCATTCAGACGACGCAGGTTCGAAATGAGTAGAACAAGACAGTAGTTCGCATCGAATAGGAACAAACAATCCACAAGACGATGATCGCCAAATGACCAGAACGCAGAGCACCCGCACTACCCAAGTTCTTTGGTACATCGTCTGGTCTGCGATGCTGACCATTGCAGCTGTTGAGACGCTGGCGCACACGCCAATTCTCTCAGGCAGATCAGACCTCGCGATCGGAGCTGCACTCGCCCTCCTGGCCGCCGCTCTCATGCTGCGTGAGAACGACTTTCTATCGCGCAGGGAACGGACACTCTCGATCGTTCTGCTTGTCACCTTCTGCACCATGCAACTGCTGCAGTTCGCCGTGTCGCTCAAGCCATTATCGCCCAGCCGCGGCGTCGACTTCAGCGCCTACTACCTCGCAGGTAAGGTTGCTTCGCAGAATCCCCCCGAAAGCCTCTACATCCTCCCGCTGCTCCCAGATGGGCGCATGAATCTCAATGCCGAATCTCCCGCGTCCTCACCATGGAGCGCGGCCGCCAAACGCTATCAGGTCCCGTTCGCTGCCCCCTACATCTACCCACCGCTCCTCGCCGTCCTCATGAAGCCGCTCGTTCACTTGCCCTTCGCCTCAGCTCTCATGACCTGGGATCTCCTGACCATCCTTTTGGTCGCTGCCTCGCTCGTCCTCACGCTCGACGCAGGCGGAGTCCGCCTCAACCCCAGGCTGGCCTTGATACTCTGCGTCGGCCTTTTCTCCTTTTACCCCCTAATCGACAACCTTTTTTTCGGACAGATCGGCGGCGTCCTCCTCTTCCTACTTGCGTCCGGAGTCTGGCTACTCTCTCACCGTCACATGACTTGGTCAGCCCTGTTTTTCGCTCTCGCTACGGCAATCAAGCTGACTCCGGTCCTGGCCGTCCCCATCCTGATCTTCCACCGCAAGTGGAAGTGGCTCGCTGCCTACGCCTGCTGGATGCTCGCCTTGTTTCTGCTCTCTCTATGGCAAACCGGTTGGATAGCTCATGAACAGTTTTGGCGCCAAGCCCTGCCTAGCATCGCCAATGGCACACCCGTCTGTCAGAATCTCTCCCTGATCGCCTTCATCCAGGAACTCTTCCTGGGTTACGTTCCCCTCGGAGCCAGCCAAGCCCTAGCACTGCCGCCCCACGCTGCCGCCGCCTCGCGCCTTGTCGGGCTGCTGGTCTACCTCTTCTTCCTTGGCCGACTGTATCTCCACCGCCAGGAAGCCGAACTCTCACGCGACATTGTTCTCATCGCCCTCCTTGGCATTGTCATGTCCCCCATCGCCTGGACCCACCACTTCATCATCGCGCTCCTGCCCTTTCTCTACCTCTGGTGCAAAGAGAACGGCCGAGCCAATCGAACCCTCATCATCCTTTTCCTGGCCCTTGCCACCAACGCTGTCCAGCTCATTCGCATCCCAGCCACCAGCCACCCACTGCAATTGCTGCTGGCCACCATCATCCCCGGCCTGACACTGGCTCTCATCTTTCAGGCACAGGCACAGGCACAGGCACAGGCACAGGCAACCGCAAACGACCTTCGCCACAAGATCAATGTTTCCGAAATCCACTGATCTGCCTCAGTGTGACGTATCCAGATCCAGCCGATAGATCTCTTCGATCGACGTATCCTTCAGCACCATGGGCAGTCCATCCGGTGTCATCCCTAGCCACGGGCCGTAATAACCTCCACGGGGAAAACCGCGGAGATCGACTCGCCTTTCGAGTGTGCGAGTGGCGATGTCAACTCGGTAAATCGCTGCGTCGTTTCCAAAAAAAGTGTCGAAGTAAAGAAAGTGTGAGTCCGGGCTCCAGATGGCATCATTAACACCAATACTGGCCAGGTCCGTCCACTGTTGCGCCTGCATATCAAAGAGACGGAGCGTGCGATTATCCTGTGTAACTGCCGAGATATATTTGCCGTCCGGAGACCATCGGGCCGTCCAC
Source organism: uncultured Granulicella sp. (assembly GCA_963693075.2). Classification (GTDB taxonomy): domain Bacteria; phylum Acidobacteriota; class Terriglobia; order Terriglobales; family Acidobacteriaceae; genus Edaphobacter. Next base: position 856,540 of record CAXMMP010000002.1, read on the forward strand.
AATCCCTGCGATCCGTGCAGTGTTGTATGGGAATGTCGTTCGAAGCTGTAGATCTCAATCGTAAGATCCGGGTTCTGCTCCGCGCCATAGTCGATGAGCCTTCCAAACGAAATCTCTTTGCCGTCTGGAGACCAGTTGGGCACTCCTTCGCTTGCCGTCTCATTCAACAGCCTACGTGGCTCGCCGCCTGCTACCGACACGAGGTAAATTGCCGCTTGTGCATTACCTGTCGATGCGATGAACGCAATCGAACTGCTATCCGGGGACCAGTTTGGAAACCGAGCCAGTATCAGGTCTTGACTCAGCTTGACCTTCTCCGAACCGTCTATCCGGCTTCGCCAAAGAGTCCCATCCGGGTAGGAGGTGTAAGCGGTCCATTTGTGATCCGGGGAAAAGCTCACCCCCTCTGCCGAGATGCCCCCAAGATAGGGCAGTAGCTCTTGTGTCTGCTGTTTGGTGGCCATCAACTCACCCCGGGGGTGAGAACCAACGGTCCACACCGATCGCCCATTCGAACTCGGAAGGGGAGGACCCCATAGGTCGGTCATCCCTTCGGTCACCTGAGTCGCTTTCGGCGTACCGAACAGTCGCTTAGCAAAACGTATCGTCGACTTTTCACCGACGACCCAGATGCTGCTCGCCCCCGGTGCTCGTTTAAGAAAGAAATAGTTGCGACCATCTCCAGACCATGTTCCGCAGCACACATCGATCCCAGCAGTGTCATCCAGGAATCGATGCAGATGGGAGCCATCGGCGTTTACCTCCCAAATGCGCTCCCCCGGCGTCCCTAGGTTCTCCGTAAATCGAAGAGCCTTTCCATTAGGAGACCAGCGTGGAAAAAAGAGAACGCCATCGACCGTCGCGATACGTCGCACGTTCGATCCATCGGCCTCTGCAACGTAAAGGAAGCGGCTGCGCGCAACCGCGATGTGGCGCCCGTCGGGGGACCAGCTAGCATCGTGTCCCGTCAGTTCGCCGACCTGGTGTTCCGGCGGTCCTCCGCCGTCAGCAATGATCGGCTTATCGTCATTCGTCTGCCAGATCGATCCCATCAGCAGCTTGTGATTGACGCCGCTGTAGCTGGCGACATCGGAGTTTGGAAACGGAGCAGGTCTCGACTGAACATCTCCGCCATCCAACGAAACCTCCGCGATTCGGCTCTGATTATCGGCTTTTTCGATAAAAATGAGCTTGCTGCCATCGCTTACCAGAACCGGTGGTACTTCGTTCAGATGTTTTGCAACGCCATCATTCGTTAGTCGAGTGCTGCTGCTCACATGGAGATGGCTTTCCCTTGGCAAACGCATCAAGACAACAACCGCAAGCCCGGCAACGACCGCGATCCCACCGAACGCCCAGGCCCACGCAAATCGTCTCGTAGGTGTGAAAACGCTGGGACCTGCGATCTCCGGGGCAGATTCCTCAATCGGCAGGACTGCATTAACTTTGGCTGGAGTGTCGGGCGCACCTTCGATCGATTGGACGACCCCGGCAAATTGATATCCACGACCCGGCAGCGTCAGGATGAGATCAAGCGCGACCGGACCAGACGCGGCCAGAGCCTTTCTCAATTGGTAGACGTGATAGGTCAGGTTCGACTCTTCCACGATGGAGTCCGGCCAGACAGCGGTCAGCAACTCGTCTTTCAGTAGAGGACGCGCCGGGTTGCTGGCCATGTAGAAGAGGACATCAAACGCTTTTCCGGAGATTGGGATCGCAGTCTCGCCACGGCGCACCTGCCTTTTCCGCGGGTCAAGCGTGAATTCTAGGAATTGCAAAATACTTCATTCCATTGGCCCTGACGATCACAAAGAAATTCTAATAAATTTTCAAGTGCTTGTTTAGGACAAACATCCCGGGAACCCTCAGTATACGAGAACCGGCGAGGCGACTGACTCTCCCTTCCTTACTTGGAAGGGCTGGCGGCGTCGTACGACGTCGAAGGCGCGCCGTTCTCTCGCACAACCCGCGCATCAGGCGGAAACAGATGCACGACCTCGCGAATGTTCGTGACAGGACTTTCGGTTAGGGCCGCTCAGATCTACTTCCGTGTCGTCAAGCTACATCCGACATGAACACTTCCACCTCATCGCGGTCACATATGCTGCCTGAGCGAGAATATGGCTCGGCATTGGTGGTGACGCATTCACCACAGCTGGCGACGTGAACCCGGGGAGGTCGTGGGCTTTCAGATCTCCACCACCGCAGCGAATCGGGCGACCTCTGTTACAAACATCATCGCTCTTATAAAGAAATCGAATCAGGAAAATGGTGTCGGCTTCGATGGCGTCGGTATCGACTGGGAGCAGATCTAAGCCAACAATGATCGTCAAAAGGGCTCGTAGAGGAGGCGTGTGCACACACTTTAACTCTTGAAGCCATCCACTTGACCTACTGCTGGCAGGCGAGGCACTCAGCCATTGGTGCAGATGCCGGGAGTACACCGCATCCTAACAACGGACGGACGGCACTGCTTGCGCTTCGCGCTCCGCGCGAAAGAACTAGATTCCTACCCCGAACTCCATATCGTTCGTCTCATCGCCCGAATGCGCATAAAAGTCATACGGGGTGCGGCGGTTAAACTTATATCGCTGACGAAGTTCGCGACCGACGAACAGCCCTAGAGCGACCGCTCCCAAACCCGCAGAGACCCAGCCGACCGTCTGTAAAATCTTCGAGTCCTCGAATGTGCTGTGCAGGGTCTCGGTAATGGCTTCCTGCATCTTCGGCAACCCTTGTTCGAGCACCTCATGCAGCGCTTCATCCGCGGTGGCGGCAATAACCGCAGGCATATCTTCGATCTTATGGCCGGCGAGACGGGAGCTAAGTCGTGATGTGAGCTTGGACAACATGGTGAGTGGATGATATCGCACGGCGGGCCTCGGTTGGCAATGACACTTTAGTGCTAGGACGGCGGCGGTAGCTGAATGGTTATCGGCTCAATCCGGTAAACGTCTAGGTCACATCCACGTGGTCGAACCCAAGCGACGAAAGTAGCAGCGCAATCGACGCACGAGCGTTCTTTCGCGCGACGTCCAGAATCCCATCAGAAAGCGCCGCGGCCTGAAGCTGCTGCTGCGCCTTCGCCCGCGTATCCGACTCCAGATTCGGATCGGCGATCACGAGCAGTCCCGTATCACGCGCATAAACGCGCGTCTTGGTGTTATCAAGCGTCGTGACAAAGATCTCCGATGGCGGGAGATTGACATGAATTGACCGTGAAGGCTGTCCCTCCTGACCCGGATCGATCCGCACATCTTCGGGCTTCAACTTCGATAGATCGATTCCGGCTATCGCCTGCCCGTGGACGATCAGCAAAATCTTGTCGCCAACAAGCGCATCCGGCAGCACCGGGCTGGTGTGCGAGTTTTCAACAACTGTATCGAGCGAATAGACCACCGACTCCAGCCGATTCAGCGCCTGAATATGCTCGACCACTACCGGAACCGATGTGTAAGTCTCGGTTCGACCCGTGATGTAGCTGGCAATCCGCCCCATCAATCCGGTCGTCGAACGGTGCATAAACAATCCCAGCAGCGCAGCGCCCATGACCAGCGCCAAAAGAAACACCCAAAGCGAAAACGAAGAAGACTGGCCGGACTTGTATTGAGTCGTCATTGGAATTCAGTTTACGCGCGACGACAAGAATAGCTGTCGTTGCCATTGCCGTTGCCATTGCTCTTCAAGTCCGTAGCCATTGCCCGCCCATCAGCCGCGCAATCCGCGGTCGCACTGAACCCCATCCCTTTGCCCAAACCCCACCCCCGGGGCTACCATCGACCTCGATGGTGACCAACGCAAAACCCGCTTTCCTCTTCCCTGGCCAAGGCTCACAAATTGTCGGAATGGGCCAGGAACTCTACGACTCCTACCCCTCCGCCAAAGCCGTCTTCAAAGAAGCGGACGAAGCCCTCGGCTTCCATCTTTCGCACCTCATCTTTTCCGGACCAGCTGAAACCCTCCAGCTCACCGAGCATACGCAACCTGCCATCCTGACTGTTTCCGTCGCCGCTCTCCGCGTCCTCACCGAAGAACTCGGCCCGGATATCAAGCCATCTTTCGCCGCCGGCCATTCTCTCGGTGAATACTCTGCCCACGTAGCAGCCGGCTCCCTCACCTTCGCGGACGCCGTCCGCACGGTGCGCTCACGCGGTCGCTTCATGCAGCAGGCCGTCCCACAGGGAGAAGGCTCCATGGCCGCCATCCTTGGCCTGACCGAACCTCAGGTCAACGACGCCTGCGCCGCAGCAGCCGACGAGCTCTCCGCTCCGCCCCCAATCGACACCACTCCGTCCGAATCCGACACCCCGCGCATCCAGGCCGCCCGTGCCATCGTCTCCCCCGCCAACATCAACTCCCCCGGCCAGATCGTCATCTCCGGCTCCGTCGCGGCCGTCGACCGCGCGATGGCGCTCTGCAAGGAAGCCGGCGCAAAAAAAACTATCCTGCTCAAGGTCTCCGCCCCGTTCCACTGCGCCCTCATGCAACCCGCCCAGAACGAACTGGGCTCCGTCTTGGAAGGCATCGTCTTCAGCGACCCGGCCTTCCCCGTGGCCTGCAATGTCGACGCCCGCCTCGTAACCCGCCGCTCCGACATCCGCGATTGCCTGATCCGTCAGGTGACAGGCCCGGTCCGCTGGGTCGAATGCGTGGAGCTCCTCGTCCAGCAGGGCGCAACCCACTTCGTAGAGATCGGTCCCGGCAAAGTTCTTACCGGCCTGACCCGCCAGATTCTTGGTCGCGGCGTCGAATCCCCCACCAGCCACAACGTAGAGGACAAAGCTTCCCTTGAATCCACCGTTGCCGCATTAGCCTCGACCATTGCCTAAAGTTGGCAGTCCAAAGTTGATCCGCCATTCGCTTCAGAGGACAAGCAAATTTAGGGGTTAGTTGCCGCACTCGGAGAGTGGGGCGAGCTTGCGGCCGTAGTGTCGCATAGCGTTGGTGAGGGTGAGGAAGGTTGCGGCCCAGGGTTCGTCGGAGGCGTTGGCGTAGGCGTGCGGGCCGGTGAGGACGAGGGCTTTCTGGGTGCCGCAGACTTCGAGCGTTTCGGATTTCGGAACGAAGGGTTCGCGGAGGAGAGCGGCGTCTCCGTAGAGCGGCTGGCCAGCGACGGTGAGGAGAGCGACCTGTGCGGGGCTCGCATGGGTGAGGGTCCACCAGGCGTCGTGCGTGGGGGTAGCGGGGTCGGGAGTGATGACGAGGAGGTCGGCGATGTGGCCGGGTTCGAGCGAGCCGAGGTGGGCGGCGTTGCCGGAGAGTTGCGCGGCGTTGACGGTGGCCATGCGGACGAGGTCGCGGTCGGAGAAGAGGTGGCCGTGGGTCTGGTTCCAGAGCGAGGCGTAGGTGAGCTCGGCGAGGGTGCCGTCGGAGCCGGTGATGGACCAGTCAGGCGCGAGGGCGATGGTGACGCCGGCGGCCTTGGCGGAGGCGACGTCGGCGGTGTCTCCGTAGAGTTCGATATTGGAGCGCGGCGACCAGATGAGGCCGACGTGGGATTGAGCCATGTCGGCGAAGTCGGCGGGTTTGAGGCTGACGCCGTGGATGAGCGAGACCCCGGGAAGCAGGAGTCCGCGGCCTTTGAGTTGGGCAAACTCGCGGGTGGCGGAGGCGTCGTTGGGGGCGCCTTCGGCGAGATGGATGAGGAGGGCGGCGTCTTCGCCGCCGGAGAGCTCGTGGCGGGCTGCGGTGAGCTGATCTTCCGTCATCTGTAGGGGGAAGACGTTGTAGAAAACGCGTGAAGTGGCCGGCCCGGTTGAGGCGTGATCGAGATTGCGGGTGAGGCCTTCGGCGCAGGGTTGCTGGAGGCTGCCGACGACCGAGGTCTCGCCTTCGGTGAGAGCTTTGACGGCGGCGTAGCGCGACATCTCGCACTCGAGGCCATCTTTGGCGAGAGCCTCATGCGGCGCGGAGACGGTGGCCTGGTAGACGGCTTTCTGCTGCCAGTCGTAGCGGTTGCCAAACTCCTGCGCGGGTTTCCAGCGGGGGAAGAGGTTCCAGGTCAGGTGGTTGTGCAGGTCGATGAAACCGGGCGCGATGATGCCGTGAGTGTTTATGACGGGGACGTCTGCGGGGAGGGTGATATGTGTGCCGGAGTCGACGATGAGGCCGTCACGGATGTAGACGATGCCGTCGTCGATAAGGGCATCCGGCATGACGAGGGTGCCGCGGAGGGCGTAGGGGTGTTGCTGGGCCTGGCAGAGCGTCGTGAGGAGGAGAAGGAGTGCGAATCTGATTTTCATGTGGGTTAAGGATTCCAGGTGCGCCCTGCGCGGGCGGAGGTTACTTCGTGACTTTCGACGGCTTCGCGTGGCGGTTTATTCGACCTTGATGTCGGCGTCGAGGTCGACGACTAGATCGTCTTTGTCGATGAGCATGGAGTGCAGTTTCAGGCGCGTGAGGGTGAGGGTGTAGCCGGTGGAGTCAGGGGCCTTGACGAGCAAGGTGCGCATGAGAGTGGCGGCGTTGACCTTCATCTCCTGCGGGAGTTTTTTGGAGAGGAACGGCTCAAGCAGGAGATTAAGCTCCTTGTTATCGGAGAGGTGGTCGACATGCGCATCGCGGAAGCCGACGATCTCGCCTTCGGCCTCGGGGACGAAAGAGACTTGCGACGTGGTTGAGAAGCCTACACCGAAGCAGGAGTGACCGAAGCCGAGTTTGGCGTGGGTCTTAACGGAGACGACGACGCGCTCGTCGACGAAGGTGATGTGCGGGTCGTCGACGTAGACAGAGCAGCCTTTGATGCCGTCGCCTTTCAGGTAGTGCCGGTCGAGCTTGCCGTCGGGGCCGGCCTGGTTGAAGAGCTGCTTTTGCAGGGTGCGCTCGAGAGCGGGAGCGGTGACACGGACTTCGATGGCTCGGGCAAGCGGGGAGAGAGACGCGGCGAGGGTGAAAAGCGTGAGGAGTCGGCGCATGGAGTTAGGATAGTGCTAGGGCCGCTGCCATAAATATGGTAGGCTCTCCGCTATGAGGACGACGGTCGATATCCCAGACTCCAAATATCGGATGCTAAAGAGCAAGGCGGCCATCGAAGGGACCACAGTAAAGGAACTGGTCATGCGGGGCGTGGACGTAGTCCTTGATGCTGAACCGGCACGGATGGGCCGGCGCTTGAAGCTTCCGTTAGTGCCGTCGGATCATCCTGGGTCGTTGAAACTCGATAACGAGAAGATCTATGACCTCATCGGTTTTCCCTGACATCAACGTCTGGATCGCCTTGACGCTTGAAGACCATGAGCATCACGACGCGGCCAAACGATGGTACGAGTCACTCCCTGAGTCGGTCGATCTTGTCTTCTGCCGATTCACTCAGCTGGGCTTTCTACGGCTGCTGAATACGGTCGCCGTGGCAGGATCGCGAGGGTTGACGCAGAAGCAGGCGTGGGCAGCTTATGACGCATGGATCAAAGGTGGTGGGGCTCAGTTCAAGGGTGAACCATCCGGATTGGAAGTAGAGTTTCGTCGCTTATCGAATCAGCAACAACCGGCTCCGAAGGACTGGGCGGACTCGTACCTTGCAGCTTATGCGGATGGCGCTGGCGCTAACCTTGTGACCTTCGATCGCAAGTTGAGCGGCCGGTCTGAGCGTTCTATTTTGCTGAAGTAGCGTTTACGCGCAAGGTCCTAAGCGTTCGAAGGAAAGCATGGCAAAAGAGATCAGCTACAACGCGGCGGAGGCAATTTCTGCGGGGGCGGCGTCGGACCCGTATCAGCGTCCGGCGTTTTCGCGGGAGGATCGGCTGCGACGGCTGGTTTGGCATGTCGGCTGGCTGGTGCTGTACCGCCTATCGCCGAGGCCAATTCATGCGTGGCGTTCGATGGTGCTCAGGGCGTTCGGCGCGACGATAGGGCCGGGGTGTCACTTTTATCCGGGGGCGAAGATCTGGGCACCCTGGAACCTGGTTTGTGAGGACAATGTGACCGCCGGGGATGAGGCGGAGATTTACAATCCGGCACCGATGCGGATCGGATCGCATGCGGTGATCTCGCAGGGGGCTTACCTCTGTGGGGCGACGCACGACTTCAACGATCCGCGATTTCCGCTGCAGGCGTATGCGATGACGCTGGGAGCTTATTGCTGGATCTGTGCGCGGGCGAGCGTGGGGCCAGGAGTGAATGTTGGCGTCGGAGCGGTGCTGGGATTGGGGTCGGTTGCGACGAAGGATTTGGAGGCGTGGGGGGTTTATGCAGGCTGTCCGGCGGTGAAGGTGAAGGATCGGAACGATATCCGTAAGGCAAGTGCGCCCTGAACGCGGGTAGCGGCCACTTCGTGGGATTTAAGCTCCGCTTACCAGGTGATCAGCCAGGCGCATGGCCAGGGCTATGAGGGTGAAGGTCGGGTTCGAGCTGGAGCCGGTGGGGAACGTGGCGCAGCTCGCGATGTAAAGGTTTTCCAGTTGGTGGTGGCTCAGATCGGGCGTGACGACGCTTGTTGTTGGATCGGTGCCCATGAGAAGGCCGCCCATGGCGTGGTAGGTGTCGACCAATGGAGGCGGCATGGATTCATCCCAAACAGTGGGGGCCAGCTCAAGAGCCTCAAGCTCGCGGCGGATGAGGGCGGCGAAGCGGACAGCGGTGTGCTGCTCGGGTGGGTGGATGCGCCAGTCGATGACGGCGATAGGAAGGCCAAGGGCGTCCTTGTTAGCGGAGATGCGGATGCAATTGCTAGTGTTTGCGGACTGTTCGACATCGATGTTGAGGTAAAGTTGGGCGCGTTTGGAGACGGCTCGGCGGTGTCTGAAACGGGCGTAGACCGCGAGGCGAAGAACGTCGGGGATCTCCCGGAGCAACGCCGCGAGATTTTGCGTGAAGGCTTGGGCCACGTTACCGGATTGCAGCAAACGGAGCAGGTTACGAAGGGCGGCTGCGCCGGAGTCTTCAGGTTCGACGATGACAAGGTGGGCCATGACGTTGAGCAGGTTTTCGCGCTCGCGAGCGCTGGGTGAGGCTTCGAATTTGCAGGTGTGCAGGGTGCCCGAGGTGAAGAAGGGGCCGAGGCGGTGCAGGATGGCTTCGCGAGTGGGCGAGGTGAACTGTGCGGCATGGAACGAGAGATGATCGTGGAAGTTGCGACCGATTTGGTCGCATGGGTTGGGGACGGCCGGTGAGCTGAGAAGGAGGCGGCAGCTTTCGACTGTTCCGGCAGCGAGGATGAAGTGCTTCGCCGTGAAGTGGAACTCTGCACGGGAGTAGTTGAGGACGCGAACGGCTTCGATGCGGTCGTTAGAGCCGAGCAGTTCGGCGACGTTGGCGTGAGTGAAGACAGTGATGTTGGGGTGCGCTAGGGCGGTCTGGCCGAGAGTTTGAGCCAGGTTTCGTTTGCTAAAGGGAGCCCACTTAGAGAAGCGAAGGGTGATGTCATTCGAGAAGGGGACCTGCTGGTGCTTGAGGGCTGGGAGCAGGGTGGCGTCGAAGGGGAGCTGATCGACGGCGAAGAGACTTTCAATTTCGGGGTAGTAGGGAGCGAGATCCGCCTCTGAGATCGGCCATTTATCGAAGACGTCAGGGGTGAAGGGTAGGAGTTGCGCGCCCCAGCGGGTGGAGGAACCTCCGAAGGTGCGGAAGCGGCCTTCGGTGGCTCCGAGGTGTACGGTGGCGGAGTGCTCGGTGGCGAACAAGACTTGGCTGCGGGTCTCGAGCTTGAGGCCTCCGGCTTCGAGAAGATGCACGTGTATGCCGGCGGCGGCCAGGCGGGTGGCGAGGATGAGTCCGGCGATGCCCGCGCCTACGATGCAAACCGTGCTCGAGAAGGAGTGCGGCGCGGTTTGATCGAGGTCGATGTGCATGAAGATTCAGTGAAGGGCCCTGGACTGAAGCCCATGCGCCACCCAGGCAGCTAAGCCTTAGCGGCAGGGACGGCGACGTGTGGCGTTCTGGATTCGTGGATAAGCGGATGTTCGCTGCGCTTCTTGTAGGCGGCGCCGACAAAGTCGCGGAAGAGAGGGTGTGGCTCCAAGGGCTTCGATTTGAACTCGGGGTGGAACTGGCAGCCGAGGAAGAACGGGTGGCCGGGGATCTCGACGATCTCGACGTAGGTGGCATCGGGCGTCGTGCCGGTGAGGCGTAAGCCTGCTCCAACCAGCACAGCTTCGTACTCGCGGTTGAATTCGTAACGATGACGGTGGCGCTCGCTGATTTCGAGGGAACCGTACGCTTTGGCGGCGAGCGAGTCCGGTTCGAGCACACAGGTCCATGCCCCCAGGCGCATCGTCCCGCCCATCTCTTCGACGCCCGTGAGCTCGCGGAGCTTGTAGATGATGCGGTGCGGCGTTGCGGGGTCGAATTCGCCGGAGTTGGCGTCCTTCAGGCCGCAGACATTGCGCGCGTACTCGATGCAGGCGGTCTGCATGCCGAGACAGATGCCGAAGTAGGGAATCATGTTTTCGCGCGCATAGCGGATCGCGTTGAGCATGCCTTCGATACCACGTTTGCCGAAGCCGCCTGGTACCAGAATGCCGTTGAACCCGGCTAGCTGTTCTTCGTAGTTGTGCGCTTCGAGGCCTTCGGCTTCGATCCACGTGACCTGCAGCTTCAAATTGTGCGCGAGCGCGCCGTGGACCAGAGCTTCCTTCAGCGACTTGTAGGAGTCTTCGTACTCGACGTACTTGCCGACGATGGCAATCGAGACTTCATCTTTCGGGTTGTAGGCGCGGAAGACGATGTCCTGCCACTTGGAGAGATCGGCTTCGCGATTTTCAAGATGAAGATACTTGAGGGCGAGCGAGTCGACGCCTTGTTCGGCGAGATTGAGCGGGACTTCGTAGATGCTGGGCACGTCGCGCGCAATGATGACCGCCTTGTCTTCGACGTTGCAGAACGCTGCGATCTTGGAGCGCATCTCGCGGGGGACGGCGCGGTCGGAACGGCAGAGGAGGATGTCGGGCTGGATGCCGATCGAAAGCATCTCTTTGACGGAGTGCTGCGTAGGCTTGGTCTTGAGCTCCTGCGCGGCGGCGATCCAGGGGACGAGGGTCATGTGGCAGAAGACGGTGTTTTCGCGGCCGAGTTCCTGACGCATCTGGCGGATTGCTTCGAGGAATGGGAGCGATTCGATATCGCCGACGGTGCCGCCGATCTCGACGATGGCGACTTCGCAGTCCTGCGCGACCTTGCGCATGGCGTTCTTGATCTCGTTGGTGACGTGCGGGATGACCTGAACGGTCTTGCCGAGGTAGTCGCCGCGACGCTCCTTGGTGATGATCTGCTCGTAGATGCGGCCCGTGGTGAGGTTATTGTCACGGGTGAGCCTGGCGTGGGTGAAGCGCTCGTAGTGTCCGAGATCGAGGTCGGTTTCTGCGCCGTCGTCTGTGACGAAGACTTCGCCGTGCTGGAAGGGTGACATGGTGCCGGGGTCGACGTTCAAGTATGGGTCAAACTTCATGAGGTTGACCTTGATGCCGCGGGCTTCCAGCAGGCAGCCGATAGAGGCTGCCGCGAGACCTTTACCGAGGGAAGACACGACGCCGCCCGTTACGAAGATGTACTTTGCAGACATGTCCGCGACCTCTTGGATGGATTGTTTGGGTTGTGCGTGGTGTGCACGATCAAGTATCGCAGACCGGGGTGGGCCGAAGCAATGGAGTTTTCGAATCAGGCGATTACCGGAGGCGTATCATCTTTCAAAATGAATGCCTCAGCGATACATCCCGTGCTTGCGGCACAGCGTTGGGGTTTGCTGCGGCTGCAGGGGCTGGGGCAAAAGGTGCATCCGCGCCATATGAAGGCACCTCACCTGCTGGTCGGCGAGCGCGGTGAGTTTGAGGCGCTGTTCTTTCTCCGGCGGCAGGGGTATCTAGTGGTCGAGAGACGATGGCGAACGCCAGAATCGAATGGAGACCTTGACCTGATCGCGTGGGATGGGGAGATGCTGTGCGTCGTTGAGGTGAAGACGCGAACAGCGCGCGATCTAACGCCGGCAGCCTCGGCCGTCGACGAGAGCAAGCGCAAGATGCTGCGCGAGATGGCACGAGCGTATCGGCGGACGATTCCGAGGCCGACGGATGGGCCGGTGGCGCCGCGCTTCGATGTGGTTTCGGTGTACCTGGTCGGGAATACGGCTGAGTGCGAGATCGTGCGTGGGGCGTTTTCGATGAATCCATCCCTTAGCAGGAACGAACACGATCGTTTTGGTGTCTAAGGAAGGTGAGGTTCTTGAGATGACGCTGCTGAACGCCCCGGTCTATGACGAACGCAAAGAGAAGACGAAACTCGGCTTGTTGATCGGGGCGGGCGTGGTGTTTGCACTGCTGGTGATTTTGACGCTGGCGGGGTTTTTGCTGGGCCATGGGTGGCTCTTCACCAACCTTCCGGCCGAGCATAAGGTCGACCACTTCTTCAATGCGCTACAGGCTAAGGACTACAAGACCGCGTACGGGATCTATAACAACGACGCCAAGTGGGAGCAGCATCCGGAGAAGTTCTCGAGCTATCCGCTGGACCGTTTTACCACCGACTGGACGACCGAGAGTCCGGTGGGTGGTCCAATCACTTGGCATCACGTCGATATCTCAAAGACTGACGGCACGGGCACGTTTGGTACAGGCATCATCGTTGCGGTTAGTGCCACGTCGACCGAGAAGCCTGCCAAGCATAAGCTCTTTATGTACTATCTCAAAGGCAGCGGTGAGCTGACCTATCCGGCCGTGCATATCCTGGAATACTAAAACGAGCAACTTCGCCCGGATCGTGGGCGACGATCAATGCTCAAGGCTTACTTTTCGGTGCTTGGCGGAGCGATGCCTTTCAGGCGCAAGTAGAGGGCCAGCGTGGCGTACTGCTCGTTGTCATGTGAGACGTTGCCCCAGGCGAGGCCGATCTTCGTCCGTTTGACCGGGCCAAGAGCAAGGCTTTCCGTGAGCGCGGCGTCGGTGAGGGACGAGTACGCCTTATCGCAGGTCTCAAACGAGGCTTTGAGTGCGGCGACAATGGCGGCTTTATCGGCGGTTTCTGCGGGAACTGCCTTGGGATCAGGTGGGGTCCCGTTGAGCGCCCAGCAGACGTGATACTGGGCCTCGGTGATGTGGTTGAGGACGCGGGCGTACGTACGGACGTCGTCAGCCGGTTTGTAGGTGAAGGCGTCGGCGGGCATCTTGTCGGCGGACTTGAGGATGTTTGGCTTGACGCGGTTGTAAGCGGCCTGGACTTCGGCGGCCGGACCGACGGGCTGCGGGACCGGCGAAGATTGCGCGACGGCTGCGGCAGAGAGGCTCAGGGATGCGACGACGAAAGCTAGGCGATTCATAAACGGAAACTCCTCAGGCACGGTTTGAGAGTACGCGCGCGCAGACCGTGGGACAAGGTGGAACGGAAGAAAGCTGGTCGGCATCCAACGCGAAGGAAGATGGAGGATGTATGTCGCTTGAAGTGGATGTGAAGAAGACGGCGCTGGTTTTGATCGACCTGGAGCATGGAATTGTTGGGCGGGAACTTGCTCCTTACAGCGGCAAAGAGGTGGTTGCGAACTGCCGCAAGCTTGCGGATGCGTTTCGCGCGAAGGGCGGGATGGTGGTGTATGTCCACGTGCTGCTGAATGAGACACTGAGCCTGCCGGTCGATTCGCCGATGCCGAAGCCGCCGACACCGCCGCCGGCGAGCGCGTCGGAGCTGGTGCCGGAGGCCGGGTTCCAGGAGGGCGACGTGCTGATCGCCAAGCGGCAGTGGGGTGCGTTTTATGGAACGCAGTTAGAGCAGGCGCTCGACCGGCGTGGGGTGGAGACGATTGTGATTGGTGGGATTGCGACGAATATGGGTGTGGAATCGACGGCGCGAGCGGCGTACGACCGGGGGTATGCGCTGGTATTCGTGGAAGATGCGATGTCCACGATGAGCAAGGAGTGGCACGAGTTTCCGGTGAAGAATCTGTTTCCGAGGATGGGAAAGGTGAGGTCGATGGAAGAGGTGCTGGAGGCGTTGTAAAGAACTGCTCGCGCTTGCGGATTGCATAGACATCCTAAAGCTCTATCATTTACTGCATGACATTGAGCATCAAGACTAACCGCATGCTTTGGGGAAGGGCAGCGTCTCGTTGTGCGTTGCCGGAATGCAGGCGCGAATTGGTTATTGAAGCCTCACTTACCGACGATCCCTCTCTGGTGGGTGAGGCCGCACACATCGTGGCGGAGAGCTCAGAAGGACCTCGAGGACATTCTTCTTTGTCGGTTGAAGACAGAAACAAGTATCCCAATTTAGTAGTGCTATGCAATACGCACCACAAACTTATAGACGATCAGGCCGCAACCTACTCGGTCGAAGTTCTCAAACGGCTCAAACATGACCATGAAAACTGGGTTCGAGCTTCTCTGAGTGGGTACGATAAACAAAGGCAGCACGACGATGAGCAGTGGGCATCAATAATCGAGGAATGGGCCAAACGGGCCGATCTGGAGATATGGACCGCAAATACTAGCTTCTTGCTAGCTCCAAATCCAAGTGTCGACCGAAACTTTCTGAGTCGCCTCAAGAACCTTCCGACTTGGATACTGTCTCGAGTATGGCCAGTGCGCCACCCTGAACTGAGATTGGCGCTCCTCAATTTCAAATTTATAGCTAATGACCTAGTCCGCGTATTTATGAAGCACTCTGTCGCCGATGGCGAAGACGGAGGTGAACTTCACACAGAGAAGTTCTACAAGATCGATGAGTGGGACGAAGCGAGGTATCACCGATTGCTCCGTCGGTATGAATTTCATGTCGATCTCGTTCAGGACCTTACCTGTGAACTCACTCGGGCGGCAAACTTGGTGGCTGATAAAGTGCGAGAGCATCTCGATCCCTCTTATCGGATTTCGGAAGGCGTTCTGCTCATCACCAGGGGCCCGACGATGAACCTTACATTCGACACGCACCGAGTGGAATATCTTGGTACTGAAAGAACAGCGCAGCCTTACCTAGGACTAGACCAGTTTCTTTCCGCTCGCGCTGATCGAGACCTTGCATTTGGTGTTGGCGTGCAGCCTAGCTGACCACTTGAAGGCCGCCAGCTCTAGCTATCGCTGGTGGCGCTTGTGGTCGTGAGTTCGACGAGTGGATTGCTGTCGCTTTTGATCAGGTCGTCCGCGATGGCGAGATGGCGATCCAAGGTGTCGATGCCGCGATCGAGTTCTTCTTTTGTCACGATGAGCGGCGGGGCGATGACGAAGTGGGAGACCCAGGCCTGGATGATGACGCCTTCGGCCATGCACTTTCCGGCGATCTGATCGACAACTAGAGGTTTGCCGGAGACCTTGTCGGTGTAGGTGTTGAAGGGTTCTTTGGTGGTGCGGTTTCTGACGAGTTCGACGGCCCAGAAAAGGCCTTTGCCGCGGATGTCGCCGACGCTGGGATGCCTGGCTTTGAGGGCTTCCAGCTTCGCTTGGACGTAGGGGGCAAGTTCGGCGGCGCGGTCGACCAGGTTGAGACGCTGCATCTCGTGGATGGTGGCGACGGCGGGGGCGAGCGTCATGGGATGGGCTTCGTAGGTGTGGCCGTGGGCGAAGTAGTGGTCGTTGAAGAACTCAGCGATCTTGCCGGAGGTGGCGCATAGGCCGAGCGGCACATAGGCGCTGGTGATGCCTTTGGCGGTGGTGAGGATATCGGGGGTAACACCCCAGTGCTCCATGGCGAACCACTTGCCGGAGCGCCCCCAGCCGGACATGACCTCATCAGCGATGAGGAGGGTGTTGGTTTCGTCGCAGATGCGGCGAAGCTTAGGCATGTACTCGTCGGGCGGCACGATGACGCCATTCGTACCCACAATCGGTTCGACGAGTACCGCCGCAACATCCGACTCGTTGCGGATCATGTGTTCGAGGTAGTCGGCGCAGGCGATGTGGCAGCTGGGGTAGGTATGTTTGATGGGACAGCGGTAACAGTTGCATTCGGGCGCGAAGATTGTGCCGTGCTGCTTGCCGCCGATGGGTTCCATGGCCCAGCGGCGCGGGTCGCCAGTTGCCGCGATGCTTCCGCTGGTCGAGCCGTGATAGCTACGATAGCGCGCGATGATCTTGGTCTTGCCCGTATACATGCGGGCGATCTTGAAGGCGGCTTCGTTGGCGTCGGTACCCGAGGTGGTGAAAAAGAATTTGTTGAGTCCGGCGGGCAGGATCTCGAGCAGGAGCTTGGAGAGTTCGGCCCGGGCGTCAGTGGCGTAGCCGGGCATCGCATAGGCGAGTTGCTCGGCTTGCGCGGCGATGGACGCGATGACGGCCGGATTTTTGTGGCCGAGGTTGGTGCACATCAACTGCGAGCTGAAGTCGAGGTACTCTTTGCCCGCGCCGTCGATGATGGTGCAGTCCTTCGCGTCGACGATGTGCATGGGGTTCCAGTTCTTCTGGAAGCGCCAAGTGCCGTAGTTCGTCGTGCGAGTAATGTCGACGACTTCCTGCGAGGTGAGCTTACTCATCGTGTGGGCCTTTCGGGGGCTCGGAGGGAATGTGGTGGGCCCACCAGGACTTGAACCTGGAACCAACGAATTATGAGTTCGCTGCTCTAACCAATTGAGCTATAGGCCCTTCGCTTCGGGTGTCCTGATTATAATGACGCATCGGTTATGGGTGGACAAACAGCGGTGTATCCCAGCCTGCGCGGGCGGGTCGTGGTGGTAACGGGCGGTGCAAGTGGCATCGGAGAAGCCATCGTTGAGGCCTTCGTCGAGCAGTCGGCGCGTGTGGCGTTTCTCGACATGCAGGTTGAGGCAGGTAAGGCTTTGGGGGTGCGCGTTGGAGCAGAGTTTTTTGCTTGTGACCTAACAGATGTTGAAGCGTTGCGAGCGGTGGTGGCGCGGATCGTGCTTAAGTACGGTGCCGTAGATGTACTGGTGAACAACGCTGGCAACGATACGCGGCATGCGGTTGAGCAGGTCACGCCGGAGTCGTGGGATCAAGGCATCGCGGTGAACCTGAAGCAGCAATTTTTTATGGCTCAGGCTGTGCTGCCGGGCATGCGAGCTGCGGGGCGTGGGTCGATTGTGAACATGAGTTCGATCGGCTGGGTGATTCCGTCGACGGGTCTTCCGGTCTACGTGACGGCAAAGGCGGCGATTGTGGGGATGACGCGGACGCTCGCGCACGAGGTTGGCAAAGATGGAGTGCGGGTCAATTGTGTGATGCCGGGAGCGATCCTGACCGAGCGCCAACGGCGGTTGTGGCTGACGCCGGAATATGAGGCGGAGGTGCTTTCGCGGCAGGCGATCAAGCGGCTGCTGCTTCCGGATGAGATCGCGCGGATGGTGCTATTCCTGGCGAGCGATGATAGCTCAGCGGTGACGAACCAGAGCTTTATCGTGGATGGCGGCTGGGTTTAGACGTTGTTCTGGTGTGTCGGAATGCACAGAGAAAGATCAAATAAAGTTCAGAATGCTTTTTTGAACGCTCGGTCGAACGTGTCGGCTTATGATGGCGTATTCCACGACGATAGCTTGAAAGGAACCGTAATGTCTGGATTCAGCGCGAAGGTGTTGTTGTTGGCTTGTGTGTGGTCGGCGGGTGTGTGGGCGCAGCAGCCTGTGCAGAAGAGCATTGAACTCGGCGATCTCGATCGAACGGCTGCTCCGTGTGATGACTTCTATGAGTTCTCAAATGGAACGTGGCGTGCAAATCATCCGATTCCGGCTTCGATGGATCGCTGGAGCCGACGGTGGAAGGCAGGTGAAGAGAACAAGGAGCAACTCAAGGTGATCCTCGATGATCTTTCGTCGAAGACGGACTTGGCGGTGGGAACGCCTGCGCAACAGACTGGCGATTTTTACGCGTCGTGCGTGAACGAGAAGGCGATCGATGCGGCGGGTAATTCGCCGATCGCGCCCTACCTTGCGGAGATCGATGCGATTCATGACCGTGCCGGGCTACAGGCCGCGATCCGCGATTTGCAGAAAGTCGGCTTGAGTGTACCGTTTCGCTTCGGCGGCGGACAGGACCCGCACGATCCGACGCAGATAATCTCGGATCTGGGGCCGAGCGGTTTAGGTTTGCCCGATCGTGACTACTATCTGAAGCAAGAAAAGCGCTTTGCGGAGGCTCGCGCGGGATACCTGGTTTATGTGGCTAAGCTCCTTGTGTTGAGCGGCGTTTCGCAGGCTGATGCCGCGAAGGATGCACAGATCGTGATGAAGATGGAAACGGAGCTTGCGAAGTCATCCCTCGATAACGTCGCGTTGCGCGATCCCCATGCATCGGATCATCCGACGGACCTTGCGGGGCTGAAGAAGGCTGCTCCCCACGTGGAGTGGACCGCGCTCTATGCGTCCGAGAACGTTGTGCCGGGCAAGTTGAATATCGAGCAGCCCGTCTTTATGACGGAGGTCGATCGGCAGTTCGCCACTGAGCCCTTGGCTGATTGGAAGGTCTACCTGCGCTGGCAGTTTCTGAATGCATTCGCGTCGTACCTGCCGACAAGCTACGTGGATGCACAGTTTGACTTCTTTTCGAAGCAGTTGGACGGCGTTGGCGAGCTGAAACCGCGGGCTACGCGCTGCGCGGAGTTTGCGGACGCCTTTCTTGGCGAAGCTCTTGGGCAGGAGTACGTGAAGCGATACTTTCCGCCTGCAGCGAAGGCTCGCGCGGAAGAGATGGTGCATAACATTCTGGGCGGTATGCATGACTCGGTCGAAGCTGTGGACTGGATGACTCCGGCGACCAAGCAACGCGCGTTTGAGAAGCTGGCGACGTTTCAGGTAAAAGTCGGGTACCCGGATAAGTGGAAAGACTACTCGTCGGTTAGGATTACGCGCGGGAGATTCTTCGACGACGTCATCGCGAGCTCAAAGTTCCAGGTCGCGGACGACGCGAAGCAGATTGGCAAGCCGGTAGACCGCAAGCGCTGGGGGATGACGCCGCCGACCTCGAATGCGTACTACAACTCGCAGATGAACGAGATTGTATTTCCGGCGGGGATCCTGCAACCACCGGCGTTCAGCCTGGACAACACGGATGCAGCAAACTACGGCGCAATTGGCGTCGTCATCGGGCACGAAATTTCGCACGGGTTCGACGATCAGGGCGCGCAATTCGACGCGCAGGGCAAGCTGAATAACTGGTGGACTCCGGCTGATCTGGATAAGTTTCATGAGAAGACGGGGTGCGTGGTGAAGCAATTTGATGGATACACGATCGATGGCGCGCCGGACATTCACATCAACGGCAAGCTGACGCTGGGCGAATCGATCGGCGACCTCGGTGGCCTGAAGATTGCTTACCTGGCGTTCAAGAAGACGCCGCAGGGTAAGTCGCAGGAGAAGATCGCCGGCTTCACGCCGGATCAGCAGTTCTTCATCGCGTGGGGGCAGTTCCGGGGCGATGAGACGCGGCCCGAGACGCAGAAGCTGATGGTGCAAGGCGATCCGCACCCGGTCGCGAAGTACCGCGTGATCGGGCCGATGTCGAACTTCGCGCCGTTTGCCGCGGCGTTCGGGTGCAAGGCCGGAGACAGGATGGTGCGACCACCGGCGGAGGCCTGCGTGGTCTGGTAGTGCGCGCGCTGGCCGTCCGGCGGGGTTGCTTGTAGCATCGAGGTTGCAGGAGGTCGCAATGCATCCCGACATTGAAAAGCTGATGAACCTGCAACGATACGATCTCGAGGCGAAGCGGCTGCGGGACGAGATGACAGCGCTCCCCAAGATGGTCGCGCAGTTGGAAGCCAAGGCGAAGGCGACCGTGGGTCAACGTGCGGTGGTTTTGGAACTGATTCAAAAAGAAGACCTGCTGCGCCGTCGGCAGGAGTCCGACGTGCGCGACAAGCAGGAAAAAATTGCTCGCGTCAAGAAGCAGATGGATGCGGCGACCTCTACAGTGCAGGTGAATGCCTTCGATCATGAGATTGCGTATCTCAAGGGCGAGATCGGCAAGCTTGAGGACGCCGAACTTGAAAGCATGGAGCGCACCGAACAGCTCGAGACTCAAAAGCTCGTCGCTAACGAAGCCGTAGATGCCACGGAGAAGAAGTTCGTCAACGAACGCGAACGTTCACTGACCGTGATTGCGATGAACAGGACGGCGCTGACGGATGTAGAGGCGCGCAGCGCGACGGCGCGGGCTCACGTCGGCGAAGATGCGCTTTCGATGTACGACCGGATCTCAAAGGCCAAGGGGACGGGGCTCTCCGAAGCGCTGAATCAAAAGTGCTCGGCGTGCCAGATGTTGGTGCGGCCGCAGCGGTGGAACGACCTGCGCGACCGCGACAATCACGAGATGTTCACTTGCGAAAGCTGCGGCCGCCTGCTGTACTACGAACCGGCACGCGATTCTCCGCAACGCAAGGTTGTACCGTTTGAAAGTATCGCCGCCCAGATTGTGAGGGGTAGTTGAGCAAGGTTCGTAAGCGTATCTGTGTCGACATGGACGAGGTGATGGCTGACGCGGTGGCCGAACATCTGAAGCGCTACAACGAAGAGTTCGACGCCCGCATCACGGTCGCTGACCTGAACGGCAAGTGGCTCTGGGATGTAGTCGACCCCAGCCGGCATGCGACGCTTGAGCGCTATCTGCGGTCAGAAGACTTCTTTGCTGTTTTGGGAGTGATGCCGGATGCGGTGCGCGTGATGCGTGCGCTCCAGGATGAGTACGATGTCTTCATCGCGACGGCCGCGATGGAGGTTCCTACTTCGTTCACTGCAAAGTACGAATGGCTGGGGCGTCACTTTCCCTTCATCTCGCCGTCGAACATCGTCTTCTGCGGCGACAAAAGCATTCTCCACGCGGAGTTCCTGATCGATGACAATCCACGTCAGTTGCGTCGGTTCAAAGGTCAGGGCGTGCTCTTCCACTCGCATCACAACGTGAAGGTGACGGAGTTCCCGCGGGTGAGGAACTGGGCCGAAGTGGAAGAATTCTTTTTGAAGAAGGTCTAGTCTTCGCCGGCAAATGCCAGGAGACTGCCGCCGCGCTTTTTTGCGGAGTACATCGCGAGGTCGGCCGCGCGGCGCAGGCCTTCGATATCGTCGGCGTGGTCGGGCGATAGTGCGATGCCGATGCTGATGCGCACATCGATCGGACGGCCTTCGATCATTAGCGGAACGCTCGCGGCGGACATCATGGCGCCGGCGATAAACTTCAGATGATTGTCGTCCTGCACGCCGCCGAGTAGCGCGGTGAACTCGTCACCGCCAGTCCGGGCGAGCAGATCACGCGGGGTCATGTGCCACAAGAGGCGCTGCGATAAAGCACATAGAAGCTCATCGCCTGCGCCGTGCCCGTACGTGTCGTTGATGGTTTTGAAGTTGTCGACGTCGATGACGAGGCAGGCGATGGTGGTGCGCTGGTCCTGCGCTTCTGCGAGCGCCGCCGCAAAGCGCTCTTCGAACATTCTGCGATTAGGAAGGCCTGTGAGCGGGTCATGCGTCGCCATGCGCTCAGTGCGGGAGACGTGTTCTTCGAGCAGCGCCAGAATGACGCCGACTGCCATCAGACAGATCGGCAACTCGATCGCGGCGCGGGGGATATGGATCGAGGGGTAATAACGTCCCGCGAGATAGAGCAGCGGAAAGGTAAAGCCCCATCCGGTAAGCCCGGCGGTTGCCGCGACGACGCCCCGGTTTGCCTGCGGCGCCGAGCGAAAGAAGACCCAGGCCGCGGCGAGCAACATCATGGCGAGCGCTATGTCAGAGATGACTGTGGCATATTGAGCGTCCTGCCTGACGGTCAGTGCGCCGAGCAGAATCCACACCCCGCCGACGACTGTGGCTTGGCGGGAGCGCTCGCTGGGAGACAGCAATAGGTACATTCCCGTCGCCACGAAGAGTAGGACGGTCAGGCGATCGAGTCCAGCAGCGTGGCGCGCAAACAGCGCAAGGCCGGACTGTAAAAGAACGGGCAGAACAAGGAGTGCGGCGATGGGTGAGCTGATCCGATCCCCTGGCGCATGCTCGGAGATCATAAGAAATGAGAAAGCGCAGAGATCGAGCGACCATCGGGCAGCAAGCAGAAGAGGCGGGTTGGAAACGCCGCTCCAATCGGAGACGAGCAGAACCGCGAAGTGTACAAGCAGGAGCAGCCAGCCCACAAACCAGAGATTGACATGGGGCCCGGCACGGCGAACAAGCGGTCGGAAGCACAGGATCAAGACTGCCAGCGCAAGAACTTCAGGGAGATAACTCATAAATAATCGGGGGTTTTCACAGGTTGCCTCTCTGCACTGTGAACCGTTTCTTACCAGACGTTAAACCAAGTCGTAGCAATTCGAAATAAGAAAATGAACGAAAATCTGCAACTTTTAGACAAAAGTCCTCTTCTCCAGAGGCCGCTTCGAAATGGGAATCATCGCTGGACTGTGCCTTTGCTGGTTCCTCCAATGTTTTGCTCAGGGCGTATCCCGTAGGCTGGAAAGGCTATGGCTAAAAAGAAACTCCGCGTTGGTGTCCTGTTTGGTGGCCGGTCCGGCGAGCACGAAGTCTCGCTGCTTTCCGCCGCTTCGATTTTGAAGGCGATTGACCCAAAGCAGTTTGAAATTGTACCGATTGCCATCTCTAAGACCGGCAATTGGCTCGGAGGGTCGGCCGCCCGGGCATTGCTTGCGGGCGAGACCGACTCACAGACTGTCAATCTTCAGGCAGTTGCCAGCACCGAGCTGATGCAACAATCCTCGGCCGTGACCGGCTCGGTCGACCTGATCTTTCCCGTGCTGCACGGGACCTTCGGCGAAGATGGGACGATCCAGGGATTGCTGGAACTCGCCGATCTGCCGTATGTCGGCTCGGGCGTACTCGGGTCCGCTGCCGGCATGGATAAGGACGTAATGAAGAAGCTCTTCGCCGCCGCGGGCCTCCCGCAGACGCCGCACGTAACGCTGCTGCGCTCAGAGTGGCGCGCCGACCCAAAGCGCTGTCAGCGACTGATCGAAGGGGCGCTGGACTATCCGATTTTTGTAAAGCCCGCGAACCTCGGATCATCGGTTGGTATCTCGAAGGTTAAGACGCGCGCCGAGTTAGCCGCCGCGATGGACCTCGCCGCCAGCTTCGACCGAAAGCTCGTCATCGAACAAGGGGTCGGCGGTCCGGGAGCCAAGCCTCGCGAACTGGAAGTTGCCGTTCTCGGCAATGACGTACCGCAAGCCTCGGTGATCGGAGAGATCGTCCCGGCGAAGGAGTTTTACGACTATGAGGCCAAGTACCAGCTCAAAGGACCGGACGAGAGCGTTAGCATCATCCCGGCCAAACTAAGCGCGACGCAGCAGAAGCAGATCCGCGCGATGGCGATTCAGGCCTTCCGCGCCTGCGACTGCTCCGGCCTCGCACGCGTTGACTTCCTCATGGAACCAGCCGCCAAAGGCAAGACTCCCGGTATCTACCTGAACGAGATCAACACCATGCCCGGATTTACTTCGATTTCGATGTATCCGAAACTGTGGCAGGCCTCGGGGCTCAGCTACAAAGAGCTCATCAGCCGCCTCATCGCTCTTGGGCTCGAACGCCACGCAGAGAAGATGGCGACTGCGTTCACCTTGGTCTAATTACGTTCGCATGACGGTACCAAACAAATCCTAATGAATCGTCGGCGGCTTGGGCGGTTTCGGTGGCAGAAAGCTCGTCACTACGACGCCCGCCGTCTCGAAGTGCGGAACCTTATGGTCGTTTCCGTGGCCGAGGAAGATTGCCTTCTTCAGCAGCATGATCAGCCGCCGCGACTCCTCTTCGAAGAACCGCCCGATACTCTGGTTGTAATCGCAAACCAGGTTGTACGTCGCATCGCACTTCGGACAGATCAGCGGCTCCTCCAGCCACCGGTGAAACGACCCCTCCGGCAGCTTGCCGATCGGGTCATGCCCGGTCCGAATTGCCGCAATAATCAAAGACATTGTCTCCCAAGTCTATCGCCTCAAGCGCATGCCGCCCGATACTCCTGCACCAGCCGATCCACCAACTCCGCTACGCTCGGCACATCGTCAATCGCTCCAACCCCTTGCCCCGCGCCCCAAATCTCTTTCCACGCCTTCGCGCCGCTCGCCTCATCGAGCTTCATGTCAGGCTTGTCTTTGCCGCCGACGATGTTGTCCGGGTCGAGGCCGGCGTTTACGATGCTGCCCCGCAGGTAGTTTCCGTTTACGCCGGTGAAGGCGGGGGTGTAGACGATGTCGGCGGCGCTGGAGTCGACGAGCATCTGCTTGTAACCCTCGCTGGCGTTGGCTTCTTTCGTCGCGATCAGCCGCGTCCCCATATACGCATAGTCCGCGCCCATCAACTCCGCCGCGCGGACCTGGTTGCCGGTTGAGATTCCGCCGGAGAGGATGATTGGGCCATCGTAAAACGCCCGTACCTCGCTGGTAAGAACGAACGGATTCAACGTGCCGCCGTGTCCTCCCGCGCCCGCACAGACGAGGATCAGCCCGTCGACACCCGCGCTGATCGCCTTCTTCGCATGACGAATCGAGATGATGTCGTGCAGCACCTTACCGCCGTATGCATGTACAGCGTCAACGACCCCGGAAGGCTCGCCTACACTCGTGATGATGAGCGGCACCTTATGTTCGACGCAGGTTTGCAGGTCAGCTTCCAGCCGCGGGTTCGTCTTATGAACGATCAGGTTGACACCATACGGCGCGTCGCCGATCGCTGCTTTGATCTCGTCGAGCCACGCGTGCAACTGCGCCGCGGGCCGCGCATTCAGTGCGGGAAACGTCCCGACAATCCCCGCCTTGCACTCGGCAATCACCAGCGCCGGCTCCGAGACCAGGAACAACGGCGCACCAATCAGCGGCAGCCTCAAACCCTCAAACAAGTTATTCCGCATCGAATCTCCTCAACCCAGCACCGGCATCTTAAACTCCGCACCCGCGCGAATGCCTGAAGGCCAGCGCTCCGTCACGGTCTTTAGCCGCGTATAAAACCGCACCCCCTCAGGCCCGTGGACATAGTGGTCGCCAAACAGCGATCGCTTCCAGCCGCCGAACGAATGAAACGCCATCGGCACCGGGATCGGCACATTCACCCCCACCATCCCCGCCTTCACGCCATGCGCATAGGCACGCGCCGCATCGCCATCCCGCGTAAAGATCGCCGTCCCATTGCCGTACTCATGGTCGTTCACCAGCTGCAACGCCTCGTTGAAACTTTGCACCCGCACCACAGCCAGCACCGGCCCAAAGATCTCCTCGCGGTAGATCCGCATCGACGGCTTCACCTGGTCGAACAGCGTAGCCCCTACAAAAAATCCATCTCCCTCAAACGTATCCGTGCGCCCATCGACCACCAACTCCGCTTTCTCCTCAACCCCGAGGTCGATATACCCCTTCACCTTCCGCAGATGTTCCCCCGTTACTAGCGGCCCCATCTCGGCGTCATCGTCCATGCCATCGCCAATCTTCAACGT
This sequence comes from uncultured Granulicella sp., assembly GCA_963693075.2. Taxonomy (GTDB): domain Bacteria; phylum Acidobacteriota; class Terriglobia; order Terriglobales; family Acidobacteriaceae; genus Edaphobacter. The sequence continues at coordinate 881,811 of CAXMMP010000002.1, forward strand.
TCTCAGCCGATCCTTCACCCGCGCCACCAGCGCATCTGCCAGCTTGTCGCCAACAGCAACAGCCACTGAGATCGCCATGCAGCGTTCGCCCGCCGACCCATACGCCGCGCCCACCAGCGCATCGACCGTCTGCTCCAGGTCCGCATCCGGCATCACCACCATGTGATTCTTCGCGCCGCCCAGCGCCTGCACCCGCTTGCCTGTCGCCGTGCCGCGCGCGTAGATGTACTCCGCGATTGGCGTCGAACCCACAAAGCTGATCGCCTGCACGTCCTGGTGATCCAGCAGCGCGTCCACCGCTTCCTTATCCCCATGTACCACGTTGAAGACGCCATCCGGCAGCCCCGCTTCTTTCAGCAGCAGCGCAATCTCCACCGCTAGCGACGGGTCGCGCTCACTCGGCTTCAGCACAAACGTGTTCCCGCAAGCAAGCGCCACGGGAAACATCCACATCGGCACCATCGCCGGAAAATTGAACGGCGTTATCCCCGCAACCACCCCCAGCGCCTGCCGCATCGAGTAGCTGTTCACCCCCGAGCCTACGCTCTCGCTAAACTCCCCCTTCAGCAATTGCGGAATACCCGTCGCAAACTCGACAACTTCCAAGCCGCGCTGCATCTCGCCCTTCGCGTCGGAAAACACCTTGCCATGCTCGCTCGTAATAATCCCCGCGAGCCGCGGCAAATCACGCTCCGCCAGCGCTAGAAATTTGTTCAGAATCCTCGCCCGCCGCAACGCCGGCAGCACAGACCACTCGCCAAACGCAGCCGCCGCCGCGTCCACCGCTAAACCCACTTCATCCTTGGTCGCCAACGGCACACGCTTCGCGACCACGCCCAAAGCCGGGTTATAAACCTTCCCAAATCGCCCCGACGTCCCAGCCACCAGCTTGCCACCGATCCAGTGGCTCACCTCCGCCATCGCCGCACCCGTCTCATCCAACTTCATCTCCACATCCACCATTGCTTCCCTCGCAAACAAACTGTAAGCCTACTCGAACACTGCCCGGTAAAGCTCGCAGATCTCCGCCGCGCTTGGCACCCGCGGATTATTCTGCGGAGACCCCGAAGCCAGTGCCTGCTCCGCCATCGTCTCAATCAGCCCGTGATAATGCCCGTGCTCAATCCCGTAAACCTTCGGGCTCGGCACCTCCAACTCCTTATTCCGCACGAACAACGCCGCTACCAGCTTTTCATTTGCCGCGTCGTCCGCATCACTCGCGGCGGCAATCCCCATCGCCCGCGCACACGCCGCATATCGCCCCGGTGCCGCTGGGATCGAAAACTCGGTCACCGCCGGCAGAAGCATCGCGTTCGAAAGCCCATGCGGCACATGAAAGTGCGCCCCGATCGGCCGGCTCATCCCATGCACCAAGGCCACGCTCGCGTTGGAGAACGCCATCCCCGCCATCGTCGCGGCCATCATCATCGCCTCACGCGCCGTTCGATTGCCCGGCTCATGGAACGCAGTCGGCAGCTCCGCCCAGATTGTCGTCATCGCCGCCAGCGCCAGCGCATCCGTAAACGCATTCGCCCTCCGGCTCACATACGCTTCCATCGCATGCGTCAGCGAGTCCGTCCCCGTATCTGCGGTCAGCCGCTTCGGCATCGACATCGTCAGCTCGAAGTCCACCACCGCCGCCGTCGGCAGCAGGGAACCGCCCGCCAGCAGCATCTTCTCGTCCGTCGCGGTATCCGTAATCACGCACACCCGCGTTACCTCAGACCCCGTCCCCGCTGTTGTCGGCACCGCCACATGCACCGGCCCCGCCTTCGCAATCACCGCCGGAACCTTGTAATCGCGGCACGCACCCCCATTCGCCGCCAGCATCCCAATCGCCTTCGCCGTATCGATCGGGCTTCCACCCCCCAGGCTCACCAAACAATCGAACCTACCCGCCTTGAACGCCTTCACCCCCGCCTCGACCACCTCAGTCGTCGGGTCCGGCACCGTCTCCGCAAACACCTCGCACCCAATGGCCGCCGCCTCCAACTGCTCCCGCAGCCGCCCCGCCAACCCCCGCTGCACCAGGTAAGGATCGGTCACCACCAGCACTCGCCGCCCACCCAGCCGCGCAACCACCGCCGCCACCTCGGCAAACGACCCGCCACCCAACTTCAAAACCGAAGGAACTAGAATCTCCACGCTCATGTGGACTACCACGATAAGCCCGAAACACCAGATTCGTCTTCCGCACTCGCTTTCGTCCAGCATCAACCATGACCGACGGATTACGGGCATGCTTCAGCCGTGCCATGCCAACTCCACCCACTTACCTTACTGAGCGGGGCTCGCGGCCTCATCGCAGAGCCTCGACGAAGGACAATGCCGTCGCCTCTCCGCCGACACCTCAAAGATTCCGACCGAAGACTTTACGAACACGCTTGGAAAATCGAAAGTACAGAAGCCACGCGACACCAATCAGAACGGCTCCTGCCTGATTGACGAGGTCATGCTCCATCCCAGGGTAGCTTCCGCTTCGCTGCAAGATCCAAATCCTGCGTAGCGTGAACGCCGTGACAAACCCACGAACGATGAACTGCGTCCAGATGGTGGCAAACGCGAGGCTTGACCTTAGCGGAACCAAAATCGCCGTGATCAGCGAGGTTGTAAACATCAAGCCAAGGAGCAGCGTCCGCGTTAGATCGTCAGCGCGCATCACCTGAATCGCCAGGCTGATGCAACCGAGGTAAGACGTAATCACAAAGAACAGCTGCCAACCACTGAAGCCCGCCAAATCCCCGAGCAACCGATCGTCATCTGCCTCTTGCCCTGAATTATCCCTAGCGAAAGACTAAAGCCGTTCGCACTCCGTTACGGATAGATCCGATTCAGCGTCCGCGCAAACGGAATCGTCTCCCGTACATGATCCAGCCCGCAGATCCAAGCCACAACCCGTTCAATCCCCATGCCAAATCCGCCATGCGGGACCGACCCATACTTCCTCAAATCCAGATACCACTGAAACGCCTCGAGCGGCAGCCCATGCTCTTCAATCCGGTTCTTCAGCAAGTCGTACGAATCCACGCGCTGCGACCCACCGATGATCTCCCCATAACCCTCCGGAGCCAGCACATCCACGCATAGTGCCTTCGTCGGGTCTTCCGGATCGGGCTGCATATAAAACGCCTTGATCGCCGAAGGATACCGATGCACCATTACCGGCCTGTCGAACTGCGATGAGATGTAAGTCTCATCCGGCGACCCAAAATCATCGCCCTCCTTATGCAGCGTCTCGACCAGGCCCTTCGCATGCGCGTCCACCAGCATCTGGTGCGCGTCGTCGTAGCTCAACCGGGGGAACGGAGCCTCGATCGTCTCCAGCTTCGTCACATCCCGCCCGATCACCTTCAAATCGCCGCGATGCTTCTTCAGCACCGCCGCCACGATAAAGCTCAAATAATTCTCCGCCAGCGTCAGGATGTCTCCCAGCCCGGCGAACGCCATCTCCGGCTCTACCATCCAGAACTCCGTCAAATGTCTCCGCGTCTTCGACTTCTCCGCGCGAAACGTAGGCCCAAAGCTGTACACCTTGCCCAACGCCAGCGCCGTCGCCTCAATGTAAAGCTGGCCCGACTGCGTCAGATACGCCTTGTCATCGCCAAAATAGTCCATCTCAAACAACTCTGACGTCCCCTCACACGCATTTGGTGTCAGGATCGGCGGATCGGTCCGCGTAAACCCGTTCTCGTCGAAGTACTCCGCCGCCGCCCGCATAATGGTCGCGCGCACCCGCAAAATCGCCGACTGCCGCGGCGTTCGAATCCAAAGGTGCCGATGCTCCATCAGGAAGTCGACGCCGTGCTCTTTCAGCGTGATCGGAAACGCCGTCGCCTCGTCCACCCGCTGCAACACCTCAAGCTCCTCCACGTCCAGCTCAAAGCCCGAAGGCGCACGCGCGTCTGCCCTCACCTTCCCGGTCACCTTCACGCTCGATTCCAGCGTCAGGTTCTTCAGCGTCTCGAACAGTTCCTCTGGCACAGCGGCCTTCGGGACGATGCCCTGAATGGTCCCTGTCCCATCGCGAAAAATGGGAAAGAGCAGCTTGCCGGAGGCGCGCAGGTTATAAAGCCAGCCCTGTAAGGTAACGGTCTGACGTTCAAACGCAGAGAGCGTAGCGATGGTAGCGATCGGTGTCATTGCACTCCCAAGTCTACTAGCCCGCGCCACGCGAAGCGGTAAACCCGACGAAGTGGCGCCCGTCCGGCGTCAGGACGCGCTTGCAGTTGCTTTCAATCCTCCAACAATCTTTCCCGATGCGACAAGACCTCGCGTCCCACCCGCGAAGCCATCTCCGCCGACTCCGCCTGCAAATCCGCAATCTCCAACACGCCCGGAACCTCCGCTGGCAGCGTCTCAATCAGCGAATACACCTCACGCCAGTGGATCGTCCCATTGCCCAGAGAGTTCGGCCGCTCCGTCCCTGAGGCAGGCCAAAAGTGTGCATCCGGCTTGCCTGTGGTTGGAGCAGTCCCGATCGTCGGTGCACCAGCATTGTCATGCAGATGCAACTCCGCAACCTTGCCTTCGACGATCTTGAGAACCTCCACCAGCGAAACCCCGGAGAGATGCACATGCCCCACATCCAGGCATACGCTCGTCGTATCGAAGTGCCCGATGCGCAAGATGTCCATCAGGTGCCCAGGCGTCGCCACCTCGTTCCGCAGATTCTCGAGCAGCAGCTTCACGCCGAGAGGTCCAGCAAAAGCCTTCAGATGTTCGATCGCCGTGATGGCATGCTCCAGTGCGTAGTCCGACCAGTTGTCGCCATCCAGTCCGAGGTGAAGGACGCAGGTGCTCACCGGCACCTGCTCCGCAGCTTCGAGTGCGCGCTTCATCTCCTCCATCGCTTCAATGCGTCGCGGCTTCTCCATCGCAACAAGATTCAGCGACGGCGCAGCATGCCGCGAGAAATGAGTGTCCGCGGTCATTGGCGCATGCAGCGTCGGCCGCACGTCATTCGAGCGAAACCAGGCTGCCGTGTCCCGCAGCATCTGCCGGTCGGTGTAGTCGAAGTGAAAGCGTGCGGCAAATAACTCGATCACACGCGCACCCGTGCCGGCCAGCGCGTCGAGATGCTTTGAGCTAAGCCGATGCGGATAAAGAACCTGAGTAGAAATTCCGGGAACCATCGCTCTCAAGGCTACAACACGGCGTAGGGACGCCGCCTTGGACGACTTCGTCAAGAAAGGCTTAGCATCCATGGTATGGGCAAGACGACGCGCCGCCGACTTCTGCAACTCACCGCCTCCACTGCCGCCGCCCTGTCTCTCCCATCCGCCGCGCTTGCCTTCGAAGCCCCGCCACTTACGCTCCCCGCTTTTCAGCCACTCCCGCTCGGCGAAATCCTCCCCACCGGCTGGCTGCTCCGTCAACTCCGTATCCAGGCCGACGGCATGGGTGGCCATCTCGACGAGTTCTGGCCCGACGTCGGCCCTAACTCGGCATGGCACGGAGGCACCGGCGAAGACTGGGAGCGCGGCCCTTACTTCCTCGACGGCCTCATCCCGCTCGCGGTCCTTCTCGACGATCCCAGGCTCAAAGCCAAGGCCGCGCGCTTTGTCGAGTGGAACCTTGAGCATCAGGCCCCCGACGGCAGCGTCGGCCCACGCAGCAACCAGGAGTGGTGGCCGCGCATGGTGCTCGTCAAAGCACTTGCGCAATGGGCTGAAGCCACCGGCGATCCCCGCGTCGTCCCCTTCCTTACACGCTACTTCCACTACCAGCTCGCCGCCATGCCCGGCCGCCCCCTGAAGGAGTGGGCGAAATACCGCTGGCAGGATGAGGTCCTCATCATCGAGTGGCTCTACGATCGCACGCGCGACCCCGACCTCCTGCGTCTCGCCGCTCTCCTCAAACAGCAAGGCTACGATTGGACCGCCAGCTTCGCCGACTTCCAGCTCACCGGCAAGACCGCCCACGGCATCACCAAAATGGAGACCCACGGCGTCAACCACGGCCAGGCTCTCAAGGTCTCCGCTGTCGAGTACCGCCTGACCGGCGACGTGAAAGAGCGCGCCAACTTCACGCGTCAACTCGGTGCGCTCGATCGATATCACGGCCTGCCCGCTGGCATCTTCTCCTGCGATGAGCATCTCGCCGGCCTCGACCCCAGCCAGGGCTCCGAGCTTTGCACCGTCGTCGAAACGATGTTCTCGCTCGAAGTCGCCCTCGCCACCTTCGGCGACGCCGCCACCGCCGACCGCATCGAGAAGCTCGCCTTCAACGCACTCCCCGGCACCTTCACCGACGACATGTGGGCGCACCAGTACGACCAGCAGCCGAACCAGATCTCTGTCGCTCTCAACTCCAAGCCGTGGACCACCAATGGCCCCGAGTCGAATCTCTACGGCCTCGAACCGAACTTCGGCTGCTGCACCGCCAACTTCCACCAGGGCTGGCCGAAGTTCACTGCGAGCCTTTGGATGCGCAGCCCCGACGATGGCCTTGTCGCGACGTTGTACTCGCCCTGCGAGGTGAAGACGAAGGTGCGCAACACGCCGGTGCATCTCGTTACGGAAACCGATTATCCCTTTCGCGAAACGGTTTTGATCAAGGTCGACCCCGCGTCGCCAATGATGTTTCCCATCTCCCTGCGCATTCCGGAGTGGGCCATCGGAGCCACACTCAAAGTCAATGGTCATCCCTCACCCGTCGCCATCGAGCCGAACGCCTACGCGCGCATCCATCGCACCTGGCAGCCCGGAGACCTGATCGAGCTCAAGCTCCCCATGCAACCGCGCGTCACGCGATGGTTCAACCAGTCCGTAGCGCTCAACCGTGGCCCGCTGGTCTTCTCGCTCGATCTTGCAGGCACCTGGCTCAAGCTACGCGACCGCACGCCGACTGCTGACTGGCAGGTCTACCCGACGCACCCGTTCAACTACGCGCTTGCCGTCGACGAGACCACCGCACCCAGCGTCCGCGTCGAAGAGACGCCCATCCCGGCACGCCCCTTCGCCGCCAAAGACGCGCCAGTGAAGCTGCATCTCATCGGCCGCCGCCTCCCCACATGGCTCTCTGAAGACGGGGTCGCGCTCCCGCTCCCGCCAAGCCCCGTCACCAGCGACCAATCAGACGAACCGCTCACGCTCATCCCGTACGCCGCCGCCAAGCTCCGCATCACAGCCTTCCCTCAGCTCAAAGCTTGAAGCACGCTGGCTCGCAACTCCAGTAGATCGCAAACGTAAAACTCACGAAATGAACCCTAATAGCTCGCGACACTTCCAAACGTGTGGCGCGCATCATGCCCACCCATCAACACCCCACTCTTCGGGTCGACCATGATCAACTCCGAATCCCCCCAGACTCCGGGGCTCTTCGCGTCCGCTTCCTGCGACCGAGTCACCTGGTACCCCATCGCTCGTAGCGCCTCAACCGTCGCCACCGGAAACGCCTTTTCGACATCCAGCGTATCCGGCAGATACTGCATGTGAAACCGCGGAGCATCCGCCGCCTGCTGCACCGATAACCCATTGACCAGCGTCGAGATCAGGTCGTTCGCCACCGTCGTGATGATGGTCGAACCACCCGGTGAGCCGAGGATCAGCACCGGTTTGCCAGGCTTACCGGCAGTGGCGTGAGTCGTCACAATGGTCGGCGTCATGGACGACAGCGGACGATGTCCCGGTACAATCGCATTTGCCGGCCCTTGAATCAACCCGAACATATTCGGCGAGCCCGGCTTCGACGAAAAGTCATCCATCTCATCGTTGAGCAGGAAACCCAGTCCCTCAGCCGTCGCGCCACAGCCAAAAAGATTATTCAGCGTGTACGTCATCGCGACTGCATTCCCATCTGCATCGATGATGGAAAAATGCGTTGTCTGCGTCGACTCCTTCACCGCTCCCCCGCTCGTCGGCGGAGCAGGCAAAAAGCCCTCCGGCCGCTTCAACTCCGCTGACGGCGTCGGTTTCGCTGGATCGATCGAAGCAGCCCACGCCTTCGCATAAGCCGCCGAACCCATCGCCGCAAGCGGCATTGCATTGTAGTCCGGATCGCCCAGGTAGTCCGCGCGATCCATATACGCGCGCCGGAACGCCTCCGTAATCGTATGCACCTGTCCTAACGAGCGATCTCCGCCCAGGCCCGGCAGATCGAAGTTCGAAAGAATATTCAGCGTCTCCAGCAGCACGATCCCACCGCTCGAAGGCGGCGGCGAAGTTACCACGTCATATGTCGTCCCGTGCGCCTTGAACTCCCCAACCAGCGGCTTACGGTCGACAACCTTGTATGCCGCCAGATCCGCCTCGGTGATCAATCCTCCATGCGCCTGCACCAGCGCTGCCAGCTTCTTCGCAATTCCCCCGCGATAAAAATCCGCCGGGTCCCTCGCCAGCGTCATAAGCGTCCGCGCCAGTTCAAGCTGCTTGAATGTCTCGCCCGCCGCGTAGAAGTGTCCGTCCCGCTGAAAGATCCGAGCTGACTCCGGAAACTTCGTCAGGCTCTTGTTGTGGAAGCCACGCGCTTCTTCCTCGGAGAGTACATACCCATCCGTCGCCAGCCTGATCGCCGGAGCCATATCCTGCGCAAGCGTTAGCTTGCCGAAGTGCTTCTGCGCATACGCCAGCCCCGCCACGCTCCCCGGAACCCCGATCGCCTTATACCCCAGCGTTGAAAGCCCCGGCACGACATTCCCCTGCGCATCCTGATACATCTTCGCCGTCGCCGCCCCTGGGGCACGCTCGCGAAAATCCAGAAAATGCGCTTCACCGTCGTGATCGCGCACCAGCATAAACCCGCCGCCACCCAGATTCCCTGCATTCGGCAGCACCACCGCCAACGCAAACCCAACGGCTACCGCCGCATCTACCGCGTTGCCACCCTGCTTCAACACCGCGAGCCCGGCGTCCGAAGCATCGTGTTGAATGGTCACCACCATTGCATGCTTCTTCCCAGGCACCGGAGCCTGTGCCGCCCCTTGCACCGTCACTGCCGCCGCAACCGCCAGAACCAAAGTCTTTTGCATGCCCCTCAGCATATATCCGAGCAAATCTCCAGTGCCTCAGGCTCACGCATTTACTAAGGCTCCGGAACCGTTGCCATCCCTTTCAGCTCGCCCAAATTCTCCTGAACACGTACCCACTGCGCCTTGTGTCTCTTCGTCGTATTCGGAGCGTTCGGGTCCGCGTAGAAGGCGAGAATATCTTCTTCGAGCCCCAGCGGCACCTTCAGCTTCTGGTCCCGCGTCAGCCGGTCCAGCAGCTTGGCATACGTCTCGTCGGTCAAGCGGTAACTCCCCGGCCTCACCAGCGCGCCGGTATCGAGATCAAGATTCGGGAAGTCCACCTGCCGCAGCGGCTTTGGCCCGGTCGCCGGCGGCGGAGTGCGCAGATTCACCAGCGCCCCGCGCAGCTTCGCCGTCGTCTTGTTGACACTTGTCACGTAAAGCTGCTCCGTCTGCTCATTCGGCCCGCGAATCGCGAGGTCCGACAGCACCCCGATGCGCGGCATCACGAAGATCAGTCCGGCCAGCGCGTACGTCCCGATGCCCGCTTTGCCGCGATACTGCTCCCAACCGTTGTCGTTGTCGGCCTGCCGCAAGTCGGCTTCGAGCGCGGTGAAGTCGGCGTCCTTCACATCCGCCGGAAAGCCAGTCTTGTGCAGGACGTTCTCGGCATATGCGATTCGGGGCAAAAAGTGTCGCACCGAAAAGCTGTACCCCACCAGGTTCGTCCGTTCCACTCGCAGCGTTTTGTTGAGCTCCAGCCCGTACGTCTCATAGAACGCTTGAGCCAGCAGCCCCACCGCAACTTTCAGCCCCACGTGCGCCAGGTACTTCCTCGGCGCGAACCGATGCTTGGCGATCTCGTTGATGTCGAACGCAAACTCCGTCCGCACATGCGCACGCGGATTCTCCTCGTAGTTGACGCTCGCACCATACTTCTTCGCCAGGCCAGGGAACTCCGCCGCCACCGAAGGATTCGTAGCCAGGGAGTGCCCGGTCGAATCTCCGACATAGTGAGACAGCGCGCCAATCGCAAAGGCAAGCTCATCCGGAGTTTTCGCGTCGCGCAGCAGCGTCGCCACGAAGTCTCCTGTCCGGACATAATGCGTCAGGTCCGAAAAGAACGCGTTGCCGAAAGGATAGTAGCCAATATCCTGGATCGCCGATCCGCCGTACGCGTAGGCATGCGCTTCCTTCAACTGTGCCGGTGTGATCCGCGGAAAGCGCGTCTGCAGCAGCGGCACGATCGACGCCTTCCACGTCAGGTCGATTACCTGCTCATGCGTCTGCACCGAATAGGCATTCAGCCGCCCAGACATCCCCAGTACCAGCGCAACCGCCAGCATGCACTTCATTCCAACGGTAACGTTTCGCATCGTTCTTTCTCTTCAGATGCCGCCCTTACCCTGCGCAGGAAAAGATTCTTCACTCGCCGGGAACATTCCGGTTGCACCCCCGGTCTTAGCATGTGAGGCCGTAACGGATGGAAGCCCTGACCCACCAACTCGGCGGTTTGACCCTGCCGGCAGCAACCGGGTCGCGCACCGCGGACGACGCAGCCTTCGCCGAACTGGTCGACCGGCATGCCGCACTGATGTACCGGGTCGCCTACACGCTGCTTCGCCAGCCGCAGGACGCCGAAGACGCCGTCCAGGAGACGCTGCTCAAGCTCTACCGCACCGGCGGCTGGCGAGCCATGGACGAGGAACGCGCCTTCCTGGCCAAGTCTGTCTGGCGCGTCGGCCTCTCGCGTCTTGCGACGAGCGCCGCCAAAGCGATGCGCCACGCAGAGGACGTTGCCGCACTCAATCTACCTTCTGCTGGCGATTCGCCCGAGCAGGCAGCGCTTCGTTCCGCCCAGCAAGCCCTGATGCAGCGGCTGATCGACGATCTGCCGGAAAATTTTCGGCAAGCCCTGGTCCTCAGTGCGGTCGACGGCATGCGTTCGCAGGAGGTCGCCCAGGTCCTCGGCATCCCCGAAGCCACGGTCCGAACGCGCGTCCTCCGCGCTAAGGCCGAGATGCGCAAGAGATTTGCAGCTCTACAACTCAACGCACGCAACGCCACGAAGGAGGCACGTCGATGAACGACTTCGATCTCGAACTTCTGATCAACGATGCTGCCGCAGCCGTGGCCAACCCGGCGCTCCCCGCTGGACTTGCCCAGCGTCTTACTGCGCAGACCTTCAAAGCGCCCCCGGCTCTGACCTTCGGTGTCCTCACCCGCAAAGATCTAAGCCAGACCCGTAAGACCATCTGGGGCGCCGCGCTGCTTCACGCCGCCGTCCTCGCGCTGCTTTTTATCCAGATTCGCGCCATGCAATACCGCGCCCTGGCGCCGACCACTGTCGAGTCCGAGGTGATCCTCGATGCACCCGTGCTCAAGCTTCCGCCTGCCGCAACTCTTTCAAAAGGCGGTGGAGGACACACCGGGGCCACGCCTGTCAGCCACGGCACGCCACCCCCTCCGGCGCCGCAGCAGATCATGCCGCCGGACGTTCCGCCGGTGGTCGACGCGAAGCTCCCCGTTATGGCGACGGTCGATTCGCCGCAGCTTCAGAAGATGGCCTCGGCACCGATGGTCGGCATCGCCAATGCGAATGCTGTCAACGGAAGTTTTGGCAGTGGCTTCGGCAGCGGCGTTGGCCCAGGCGGGGGCAATGGCGTCGGTGCGGGCATCAACGGCGGGAACGGCGGGGGTGTCCACAGCGTTGGCGGCGGAGTCACGGCACCCGAGGTGATCTACGCTCCCGAGCCTCAGTTCTCGGACGAAGCTCGCAGAGCCAAGGTCTCCGGCAACGTCCTGGTCTATCTGCAGGTCGACGCACAGGGCCGTCCACAGCGCGTCCGCGTCCTGCGCGGGATCGGACTTGGCCTCGACGAGAAAGCCGTCGAAGCGGTGCGTCAGTATCGCTTCAAACCGGCGCGCTTGAATGGCCAACCGGTGACGGTCGAGATGGATGTCGAAGTGACCTTCAACATCTACTAAACGTCACTCCCTTTGCCTGGGCGCCGGCTGAGAAGCGAGGCGTTCCGTACTCGGCCGCCAACCCGATGTGGTAGATTCAGCGAAAGACCACACTCGGAATCTCGCATGGCATTTCGTTCCCGGACCCTCCCCTCCGTCCTGCTCTTCGCCGCTGTTTGCGCTGCCGCCCCGCACTCCGCGAGCGCGCAGCAGAGCGCGCCGGTCGTCCAACCCGGCGCTCCCGGACAGCCCTCGAAGACCCTGACCGGCAAAGACGCCAATCTCACCCTGCCTCCGCCTACGGCGGCCGATATCGACTTCATGCAGGGCATGATCATGCATCACAACCAGGCTGTGCTGATGACGTCGCTCATCGCCTCGCACCATGCGAGCGAAGACGTGAAGTACATCGGCGCGAAGATCTCCTCGTCGCAGACGCAGGAGATGGAGTTCATGAAGCAGTGGCTCACCGTGCGCGGCGAGCCTACGGATATGGCGATGCCCGGCATGCCCGACATGGACATGCATGGCAATGCGATGCCATCGATGCCCGGCATGCTGACGCCGAAACAGATGGACGCACTGACCAAAGCAAGCGGGCCCACGTTCGATCATCTTTTTCTAACCGGGATGATCCAGCACCATACCGGCGCGCTTACCATGGTGGATCAACTGTTCAAGAAGCCCGGCGCCGGACAGGACGCCGACCTGTTTAACTTCGCCACCGACGTCGACAACACGCAGCGCGCTGAGATTCGGATTATGGAATCGATCTTAGAGAAGACCAAGGAGAAACAATGAAAGCACTTGCCGTTCGCTACGCCGCCCTCGCCCTGGCGGCCACCGTATGCTTCACATCCGCAGGGGTACTTCGCGCGCAGGACCATGGTCCGGACGCCGCCCCGGCTGCGTTGCCGCCCGGCATGACCGGCTCGACCACCGACGACCCGCGCGTCGGCCTCAAGGCCGGCATGTACGACGCGGGCGAAGCTTCGATGGGCCTGCAGCACCTCGCATTCGTCAAGAAGCCTGAGCCCTTCCGCATCGATGCGACCTCGCCGGACGATCCGAAGGTTGAGAAGGCACTGGCTACGCTGGGCGTGCCTCCCGGCGCGAAGATTCCCGACGCGATGAAGCTCGTCTACGCCGGCCTGGCCACGGCCAACTCCGACTTTGCCTTCAAAGGCAATACGCTGGTGCAGGGCAACTTCTACGGCGCAAGCTTCTGGGACATCAAGGATCCCGCGAAGATCTCGCTCATCTCGACCCTCGTATGCCCCGGCGGCCAGGGCGACGTCTCGGTCTATGGCAACCTGTTGTTTTACTCGGTCGAGATGCCGAATGGCCGTCTCGATTGCGGCACGCAGTCGTTTCCGCCGCCCCCGCCTCCCGCTGTAGGTGCTGACCCGCACACGCGCCCGGCTCCTGTCGCCGAGAAGGATCGCTTCCGCGGCGTGCGCATCTTCGATATCTCGGATGTGACCCATCCGAAGCAGATCGCGGCGGTTCAGTCGTGCCGTGGTTCGCACACGCATACGCTGGTGGTCGACCCGAACGACAAGGACAACGTCTACATCTACATCTCGGGCACGTCGTTCGTCCGCCCTGCGGCGGAGCTTGCAGGCTGCTCGGCGGAATCGCCGGACAAGGACCCCAACACGTCGCTCTTTCGCATCGACATTATCAAGGTGCCGCTCGCGCATCCTGAGCAGGCTGCCATTGTTTCGAGCCCGCGCATCTTCATGGATGCCCGCACGAATGCGCTCAACGGCCTGTTCAACGCCGGCAACCACGATAAGAAAGATTCGAAGCCTTCCCCCACCGACCAGTGCCATGACATCACCGTCTACTCGGCGATCGGTCTCGCGGCTGGAGCGTGCTCGGGCAACGGCATCCTGCTGGACATCAAGGACCCGGTTCATCCGAAGCGTGTGGATGCGGTCAACGATCCGAACTACAGCTACTGGCACTCGGCTTCATTCTCCAACGACGGCACCAAGGTCGTCTTCACGGACGAGTGGGGCGGCGGCATGGGTGCGAAGTGCAAACCGACGGATCCGCTGAAGTGGGGCGCGGACGCGATCTTCAACCTGAAGGACGACAAACTGACGCTCGCCAGCTATTACAAGATGGCAGCGGCGCAGGGCCCGTCTGAAAACTGCGTGGCTCACAACGGCTCCCTGGTGCCGATTCCCGGTCGCGACATCGAAGTGCAGGCCTGGTACCAGGGCGGCATCTCGGTGATGGACTTTACCGATGCGGCGCACCCGTACGAGATTGCGTACTACGATCGCGGACCGATCGACCCGAAGACGCTGATCCTGGGCGGCGACTGGTCGGCGTACTGGTACAACGGCTATATCTACGGCTCGGAGATCTCACGCGGGCTCGATGTACTGAAGCTGACACCGTCCAAGAACCTTTCGCAGAACGAGATCGATGCGGCGAACCTGATTCACTACGACGTGCTGAACGTGCAGAACCAGCAGATGGTGAAGTGGCCGGAAAACTTCATCGTGGCGCGTGCGTACCTGGACCAGCTGGAGCGGTCGAGCGCATTGCCTGCGGAGAAGATTGCGGCTTTGCGTGAGTCGATCGACAAGACGGAGAAGTCGCACTACAAGGGCAAGGAAGTGGCGCAGTTGCATAAGACGGCGATGACGTTGAGCGACGATGCGACGGCTGCCAAGACACCGGCGGACGCAGAGCGGTTGAAGGCGCTGTCGGCGATTCTGAATCAGTCTGGCGTTTCGATGAAGTAGCATTCACGGTTGGAATAAGCCCCATCGCAGAGGTCTTGCGGTGGGGCTTTCTTCTTGGCACCCATGACGCGTCCCCGGGTGAGTGGGACGGATGGTTCGTTGGGCTGGCGAATGTTCGAGAGTTTTGAGTTGGGAGTTTTTGAGTGGGGAGTGTGGCTGGGGAGGGTTGAGGGGGCTCAGGGCAGGGGTCGGTGCTGGCGTTGAGGTTGATGACGGCCGGGGCGGGCGACCGCATATTTCGGCGGGGAATTCGAGAGTTTTGAGTTGGGAGTTTTTGAGTGGGGAGTGTGGCTGGGGAGGGTTGAGGGGGCTCAGGGGAGGGGTCGGCGCTGGCGTTGAGGTCGATGACGGCCGGGGTGGGCGGCGCGGTCGGCTCCGTTCTCCAGTCGTGCAGGAGGATTTGCTCGAGGGTTCTGCCGGTGCGACTTTTGGCGGTGGGACGTTCGTCGGTGGGTGGTTCGTACTCTTCGACTGTGGCGAGGGTGCCTAGCCTGGGGTCGCGGGTGATGACTTCGACGGTGGGCTCGGAGGAGGCGGCGATGGCGGGCTTTGGGAGGTTGGACGAGGCGAGCTGAAGGGCGTAGAGGAGCAGGCCGGCGCGGC
This sequence comes from uncultured Granulicella sp., assembly GCA_963693075.2. GTDB lineage: Bacteria > Acidobacteriota > Terriglobia > Terriglobales > Acidobacteriaceae > Edaphobacter. The sequence goes on from CAXMMP010000002.1 coordinate 897,090, forward strand.
GCGGGTCGAGCGAGTTATCGGCGATGCGGGTGATGATCCGGTCGAGAGCGATCTGGAGGGCGGCGCGGTCTTCGAGCGGGGGGAGGGTGAACTCCTTTTTGGGCTTGCGGCGGAGTTGAGGGCGGGTACTGTGATGGAAGTAGCAGAACTCCTCGGACCGGAGGCAAAGTGCCTTGCAGCGGCGGCCCTCGGTGAAGACGTGGCGGCACTGATATTGGGTTTCCATAGGTGGTACCCCCCTGTATATGGCTTATATGCAGATATCGGAAAACAAACGACTTATGGGATCGGGTTCTATGGGTTAAAAGCGAAAGCCCCAAGCGGTCGGCTCGGGGCTTTTCTTTTTTATCTCTATTAACAGAATAGCAGGTTGGGGAGGGTAGACACGTCAACTTTCTCGTGTTGCCGGGTGCTTGTTTTGTTGGGGTTACGAGTTATTTTTCGGTCTGGGGCTTGACAGCTTTTAACGGGATGCATGAGAGACGGCGGATGAGCCTTTGGGGGCCGTCTTCTACTTCGTCTCCGTCCAGAGGAATCCCATTTCGTCGGAGTAGTCTTCGACGAGCTGGGTTTGGGAGATGCCGGCGCTGTGGCCGCCTTTGATGGAGTAGTGCAACAGCACAGGTCGTCCAGAACCAGTTGAAGTTTGCATAAGTGGGGTCATCTTGCGGGCGTTCATGGGGGAGACGCGGGTGTCGCCGTCGCCGGTGAAGAACATGATGGCGGGGTATTTTGTGCCGGCGACGACGTGCTGGTAGGGGGAGTAGCGGTCGATGTAAGCGAAGTCGGCGGGATTTTCGGCGGAGCCGTACTCGGTGGTCCAGGTGCGGCCTACGAGGAACTTCTGGTAGCGCAGCATGTCGAGCAGGGGGTAGCCGCACCAGATGGCGCCGAAGAGGTCGGGGCGCTGGGTCATGGAGGCTCCCATGAGGAGGCCGCCGTTGGAGCGGCCGCGGATGGCGAAGTGTTCGGGCGAGGTGTACTTGTCGTGGATGAGGTATTCGGCGGCGGCGTACCAGTCGTCGAAGACGTTTTGCTTTTTCTCGAACATGGCGGCCTTGTGCCAGGTTTCGCCGTACTCATTGCCTCCGCGCAGGTCGGGGAGGGCGAAGTAGCCGCCCTGCTCCATCCACCAGGCGTACTCGGGGTTCCAGTTGGGCAGCATGGAGAGGGCGAAGCCGCCGTAGCCGGTCATGAGCAGGCGCTCGCTGCCATCCCGCTTGAGGCCTTTTTTGCCGGCGATGAACATGGGGATGCGGGTGCCGTCTTTGGAGGTGTAGAAGACCTGCTTGAGCTCGTACCGGGTTGAGTCGAAGGGGACTTTCTCGACGTCGAAGGTGTCACTCTTGCCGGTGAGGGTGTCGTAGTGAAAGATGGTGGGCGGCGTGATGAGCGACTGGAAGACGTAGAAGCCGTCGGTATCCTGGGCGCGGCCGGAGAGGTTGGAGCCGGTGCCTACGCCGGGGAAGGCGATCTCGCCGGTTTTCCTGCCGTCGAGCGTGTAGATGGAGAGCTCGCTTTTGACGTCGTGCAGGCGGAGCACGAAGAACTTGTCGCCGACGACGTTGACGCTTTCGAGGACGTCCTTGCCTTCGGGGATGACGGTCTTCCACTGCTCGGGCTTGACGCCGAACTCGGCTTTGACGATGCGGTGGTTGGGCGCGTTGAAGTCGGTGTCGAGATAGAAGGTGTCGCCGACGAGGAGGTCGGAGAAGCGGGAGTCGTAGCCGTAGACGAGCGGGGTGAGTGGTGCGTCCTTGACGCGTAGATCTTTGACGAGGATGTCGACGCGCTTGGCGGGGACGCCGCGATCGATGGAGAGAACGAGCCAGTGGCCGTTTTCGGAGACGCCGCAGCCGATGTAGTCGATTTCGCCGAGGGGCTCATTGTTATAGGAGTGGCCGAGGAGCATGGTATCTTCGGTGCCCGCTCCGAAGGCGTGGTAGAAGACGCGGGCCCCGTCGTGCGGGTAGTAGCGGGAGTAGTAGACGCCGGCCATATCGGGCGCGAAGCTGACGCCGGAGTAGCGAGCGGAGGGCAGGATGTCGGCGCGGTCTTTGCGGGTGGCGACGTCGAAGAAGTGGATTTCGGACTCGTCGGCTCCGCCAACGCGCACGCCGTAGATGAGGACGGAGCCGTCTTTCGAGATGCCCTGCAGATTGGCGGAGGTATTGCCGTCGGAGGACATTTTCGTGCCGTCGATGAGGCGGATATCCGGGCCGTGAAGGCCTTCGCGCATGTAGATGGAGGCCTGGTTTTCGTCGGCGAGGCGCTTGGAGTAGAAGTAACGGTTGCCGCGGCGCGAGGGCTCGGAGATCTGGTCGACCTTGAGGAGGGAGGCCATCTGGGTGCGGACTTCGGGGAGGATCTTGACCTGGTCGAGATACTTTTGCGTGTAGGCGTTCTGATCGGCGATGAAGGCGCGGGTGGCCGGGGCTTGCTGGTCTTCGAGCCAGCGGTAGTCGTCCGTGACGGTGACGGGGGCCGAGTTGGCGACCTGGTAGGTGTCGGTGACGGGCTGCTTTTGGACGGCGGGGGGAGCGGGGAGGGTGATGCCTTGTTTGCCCTGGACTTGTGCGGAGGCGATTGCGGAGGTGCAGAGGATTGCGGCGAAGATCGGGCGCATGAAGGAACTCCTGGGTGTGTGGAGTTATTTTATGTCGCTTTCGGGTTTGGTTGAGGGATTTGGTTCAGGGGGATGAAGGGGCAGAGGAATAAGGTTGCCGCTCCAAGCGAGGACCCGGTGCTGAAGTGTTGACGTAGCTAGAAGCCTGATGGTTTGGAAGCGGGTTCGGGGGTGAGGTTTACGGGCATATTCTTGCCGTGTTCGGGGTCGTAGTCGTGCTTCTGCATCCAGGCTTTGAAGGCGGCGGCGGGTTCTTCGGAGATGGCGCCGTTGCGCTTGATGTAGGCGATGTCCTTGACGTCGGTATCGAGGTCGCAGGTGAAAAATTTATCGGATTTGCCGAAGACGGGGAAGAGGACGGTGAGTTGCTTCCCGGGCTTCTTCCATTTGGCCTGGTAGGTTTCGAAGCCGACGGAGTTTTCGATCTTGTTGTCGCAGTCGAAGTGGAAGTCGACGCCCTGGACTTGGCCGTTGGCGAAGAGGTTGGCGCGGCCATCGCCCTGGGAGGCTTCTTCGATACCGCGGTGGTAGTGGGTGTGCTCGTCGCGGGTGAAGATGTGGAGGCGCAGCGGGAAGTTTTCGGGGTTTTTATCGGCGAGCGCGGGGGTGGTGGCGAGGAGAGCGGCGACGAGGAACGTGCAGAGCGGGGAGGTTCTCATGGGGCGGATTTTACCGAGGGCCGAGCCGATGGACAAGTGAATTTCGCTACTTTTCGGTGGTGGTGCCGGGGGTCGTGTTCGAGTCTTCGGGGGCGGAGGGATTGATCGCGCCCTCTTTGTTTTCGGGAGTGTTGGAGTCGACCTTGGTGGGTCCGGGGCCGGCGGTGGCGGGGTTATCGCCGCGTGGGCCGGAGGGTTCGGTGGCATGCTGCTTCGGATCGGTGTCGTGGGGCATGGAGGTGCCATCCTTTCGAGACGTTGCGGCGATCAGCCTATGCTGTCTCTTCGACTGTGAACGTGGTTTCGCGACTGGAGTTGCCCCGGCGCGCGGAATGAGAGTTCAGGATTGCGCGGGGGCTGAGGCTTTTTGGGTGCGGAGGGCGTCGAACCGGTATTCTAGGACTCTATGAGCGCTTCCCTCACTTCTTCGACGCCGGGCACGATCTTCGTAACGGGCGGGGCGGGTTTTATCGGCTCCAACTTTGTGCTGGACTGGTTTGCCGAGGCGGATAAGGCCGGGGAGCTTCGACCGCTGGTGAACCTGGACAAGCTGACGTATGCGGGGAATCCGGCGAACCTGGCGTCGCTTGCGGGGCGAACGGATTACACGTTCGTTCATGGCGATATCTGCGATGCGGAGCTGGTGGCGAAGCTGTTTGAGGAGCATCGGCCTTCGGCGATTGTGCATTTTGCGGCGGAGAGCCATGTGGATAGGTCGATTGCGGGGCCTGAGGCGTTTCTGAAGACGAATATCGACGGGACGTTTGTGCTGCTGCAGGCGGCGCGGGCGTTTTACGCGACGCTGGAGGGTGAGGCGAAGGAAGCGTTCCGGTTTCTGCATGTCTCGACCGATGAGGTTTATGGGACGTTGTCACCGACGGACCCGGCGTTCCATGAGGAGACGCCGTACACGCCGAACAGCCCGTATGCAGCGTCGAAGGCTTCGTCCGACCACCTGGTGAGGGCGTGGCACCACACGTACAAGCTGCCGACGCTGGTGACGAACTGCTCGAATAACTATGGGCCGTACCAGTTTCCGGAGAAGCTGATTCCGCTGGTGTTGAACAATGCGCTGCAAGGCAAGCCGCTGCCGATCTATGGCGACGGGCAACAGGTGCGGGACTGGCTGTTTGTGCTGGATCATTGCTCGGCGATCCGTGCGGTGCTGGAGCGCGGGAGGGTGGGGCAGACGTATAACGTCGGCGGGGGAAATCAACGGGCGAACCTTGATGTGGTGACGACGATTTGTGCGTTGCTGGATGAGTTGCGGCCGGATTCGCCGCATGTGCCGCACAAGCAGCTGATGACGTTTGTGACGGATCGTCCGGGGCATGACCGGCGGTATGCGATCGACGCACGGAAGATCGAGTCGGAGATTGGCTGGAAGGCCGCTGAGAGCTTTGAGACGGGGCTGCGGAAGACGGTGCAGTGGTATCTCGACCATGGGGCTTGGGTCGAGGATGTGACGAGCGGATCGTATAAGAACTGGATCGACCAGAACTACTCGGAGCGGACTTCGCGCTCGACGGTGGAAGCTGGGGAGGGAAGTCGATGAAGGGAATTATTCTTGCGGGCGGTTCCGGCACGCGGCTTCACCCGGTGACGCAGGCGATCTCGAAACAACTGCTGCCGGTGTATGACAAGCCGATGATTTACTACCCGCTTTCGGCGGTGATGCTGGCGGGGTGCCGCGAGATTTTGATCATCTCGACGCCGACGGATACGCCGCGCTTCGAGCAGTTGCTGGGCGATGGGAGCAAGTGGGGTTTGCAGCTTTCGTATGCGGTCCAGCCGTCGCCGGATGGCCTGGCGCAGGCCTTTCTGATCGGCAAGGAGTTCCTTGCGGGCGAAGGTTGCTGCCTGGTGCTGGGCGACAATATTTTTTATGGGCATGACTTCGCGAAGTGCCTGCGCGAAGCGGCTGCGCAGACCTCGGGTGCGACAGTGTTTGCGTATGCCGTCAACGACCCGGAGCGATACGGCGTGGTTGAGTTCGATGCGAATCGCAAAGCGATATCGCTCGAAGAGAAACCGGAGAAGCCGAAGTCGCGGTACGCGGTGACGGGGATCTATTTTTATGATGCGCAGGTGGTGGGGGTGGCGGAGAATCTGAAGCCTTCGCCGCGTGGCGAGCTGGAGATTACGGATGTGAACCGGTGGTACCTGGAGCGCGGCGAGCTGAGGACGGAGCTGCTGGGGCGTGGCATTGCGTGGCTCGATACGGGTACGCACGACTCGCTGCTGGAGGCTTCGAATTTTATTCATACGCTGGAGCATCGGCAGGGGTTGAAGGTTTCATGCCCGGAGGAGATTGCTTACCGGCTCGGGTATATCGATGAGGATCAGCTCCGTGAGCTTGCGGCGAAGTTCGGCAAGAGCACGTATGGGCATTACCTGCTGCGGCTGCTGGAAGGTACGGTCTATTGAGCGGGTTGCTGGAGCCATTGGAAGTGTTGCGGCCGATCCTGGTTACGGGCGCATCGGGGCAGGTTGGGGGCGAGCTGGTGAGGTTGCTGGCGCCGCTGGGGCAGGTGGTGGCTCCGACGAGCGCGGAGTTGAACCTGGCTGAGCCTGAGTCGATTCGCGGGGTGATCCGTGCGGTGAATCCGCGATGGATTGTGAATGCGGCGGCTTATACAGCGGTCGATAAGGCCGAGACGGAGCGGGACGCGGCGTTCGCGATCAACGGCACGGGGCCGGGAATCATCGGCGACGAGGCGAAGAAGATTGGGGCGGCGGTGCTGCATTACTCGACCGACTATGTGTTTTCAGGCGAAGGGGAGAAGCCCTGGGTCGAGACGGATGCGACCGGTCCGCTTGGCGTTTATGGGGCTTCGAAGCTGGCCGGAGAGCAGGCGCTTGCGGCGAGTGGGGCAGCCCATGTGATCGTTCGAACTTCGTGGGTTTACGGGGCGACAGGTAAGAATTTTTTGCTGACGGTGCTGCGGGTGGCGCGGGAACGTCCGCAGATGAAGATAGTGGACGATCAGTATGGTGCGCCGACGTGGGCCCGGGAGCTTGCACGCATGGCGGCTACGGTGCTGGTCGAAGCTCCGGATGCCGAGGCGGCCCGGGCGTTTGAAGGGGTCTATCATGCGGCGGCGGCAGGGGTGACGACCTGGTTTGAGTTTGCTGCGCTTGCGTTGAAGCTGCGGCAGTCTGCCGAGCCGGAGACGAAGTTTGCCGAGCTGATTGCGATCCCGACGTCGGAGTACCCGACGCCGGTCACGCGGCCCGCGAACAGCCGTCTCGATTGCACCAAGTTGAAGGACACGTTCGGGTTTGAGTTTCTGCCGTGGCGCCAGGCGCTCGGCGACGTGCTGCGCGAGGTATAGGCGCGTGACCCGCAGAGCTCTTTTTCTCGATCGCGATGGCGTGATTAACGAAGAAGTTGGGTTCCTGAAGCGCTCCGAGGATGTCCGGTTCGTCGACGGAATTTTTTCGCTTTGCCGTACCGCGCAAGGGCTGGGGTACGAGCTGGTGGTGGTGACGAATCAGTCGGGGATCGCGCGCGGCTTCTTCACGGTGCAGGACTTCAACCTGCTAATGGAATGGATGCGTCTTGAATTCGCTCGCGAGGGCGTGAGGCTCGACGCGATTTATTACTGCCCCTATCATCCGGAGCTTGGGATTGGGGAGTACAAGCGGGACCACGAAGATCGTAAGCCTTCGCCGGGGATGCTTCGGCGCGCTGCCCGCGATCTCGACCTGGATCTGAGCCAATCTGTTCTGGTGGGTGATCGTTGCACGGATGTTGCCGCGGCGAACGCGGCTGGTCTCGCCGAGGCTTTCCTGATCTCCGGGCCAGAGGGTACGGCCTGCGATGCTCAGCACGCGCCCATCAAAGCTTTGGTCGAAGTGGAAGAGTGGCTGAGAGCCAAAGGGTGATCGCGGTGGCGGGAGATCGTCTGGATTAGATGGTGGGCGCGAAGGTATCGAGCAGTGCGACGAATAGGACGGCGAAGAGGATGACGGCCCAGGACCAGTTGCGTTCGAACCAGTTGTGGTGATGCTTGGCGCTCATGTTGTTTTCTCCTGTTGCTGTTGTGATGCTAATCGATTGGGTGGCTGAGGCGGGAAGAGGATCGTGAGATTCCGGCCTGCGTCCGAGTGACGGTTGGGATCGTTTAGAACGAGGTGACGCCCTCTTCGACGACGAGCTCGTCCACGTCGATGTTCATGGCTTCGCCGAGTTCTTTGAAGGCGGCTTTCCAGTCCGGGGACCAGTAGGCGGAGTCTGAGCGCTGGAGGAGGTCGTTCCAGATGTTCTGGGCCTGCCAGATGTTGACTTCGAAGGGCATGGACTGGATGGTTTCGGCGAGGTCGAGCGCGGCGCGCAAGGTGTTGACGCTGGTTTCGTGGCTTTGTTCGGCGGCTGCGGCTTCGAGGCGTACCATGGCACGCTTCATGGCCTGTCCCGCAGCGAAGGCGAGGATGGGGGCGTCGAGGGTGACGTGGTCGGTGGCGGCGCGGGTGAGCAGATCGGCGATGATGGCGGGGTCGAATTCCTCCTGCTCGAGCGCGCGGCGGAGGCTTGCGTTGATGGCGAAGCTGGCGGCGAGGGCAAGGGCGGGCGGCGGATTCATGCCGGATTCGGTGAGGAAGTGCAGGAGCGAGGCATGGTCTTCGTAGATCTTGCGGAGCGAGTCTTCCATCTCGCCGACGGTGGCGTCGAGGATGGTGTGGAGGATGCGGTGCTGCTCGTCGGCGAAGAGCGAGGTAAGGGAGTAGATGATGGGGGCGTCAAGCGGGGATTCGGTATCCTCCGCGGGCTGAGCCGCCACCTGAGCAGCGGATGCGTCGGGGTCGAGATCGATGTGCATGGGAGCCTTCGCGCGGCGGTCGATGCCCTGAGCGAAGTAGCGATCGATGAGACGGATGACTTCGGGAAGGTTCGCCTTGCGGATGGCGAGGCGGATGTCGGAGGAGAACTTGTTGAAGGCTTCGATGTCGCCTGGGTTGAAGCGGCGGATGGCAGCCGACAGGTTCTGGTCGCCGAGATGGAGGACAGCGTAACAGATCTCTTCGGTCTCTTCGGTGATGCGGGAGCGTACACGCGCCCGGCCCAGGGCGACCTTGCCTCGGCCCGAGGTGAAGACTTCGTGGGTGTCGCGATGGAGAGTGAAGCAGAAGAGCTCGCCATCCTCTGGGTAGCTGCGGAAGATTGACGAGATGGCGTAGTGAGCGCCGACCTGTTCGAGGCCGATCTTCATGCCGGTGACGTAGCGGGTGTAGATGTCGGAGCCGTCGGAGAACTGGGGTTCGTTGGGTTTGGCGAGGGCGAGGATACGGAGGAACTCGGGTTCGAGCGGATTGGCGTCGTCGCCGAAGAGCTTGCAGGCGAGCTGGATGACGCGTCCGGCGTAGGCAATGATCTGCACGGTTTCGATGCCGGAGATCTCGTCGAAGAACCAGCCGCAGGAGGTGTACATGAGCTGGGTGTGGCGTTCGAGCTCCATCAGTTCGAGGACGCAGGTGCGTTCTTCGGCTGTGAGGGTGCGGACGGCGTGGGTGGCGAAGAAGCTGTCGATGGACTCCGTGGAGCGGTCGAGCACGACCTGGATGTAGGCGTCGCGGGCGGCCCAGAGGTCGATGAGGAGGCCTTCGGCGAGTTTTTCTGCGAGCGGTGCGGTGGCGTCGCGGAGGTAGTCGAGCGCGTCGCGGAGCGGCTTGCGCCAGCGCTGATTGAAGCCTGGCTTGCCTCCGTTGCAGCCGCAGTCCGAGCGCCAGCGTTCGACGCCGTGGACGCAGGACCAGGAGGTGTTTTCGGCGATCTCGGCTTCCCACGTAGGCGGGAAGTTGGCGAGGAATTCGCCGTAGTTGGTGAGCTTGGCCAAGCCGTTATCTTCGATGTAGTGCATAGCGAAGGAGAGCGCCATTTCGCCGTGTTTATGGTGGTGCCCGTAGGATTCGCCGTCGGTGGCGACGTGCGAGAGCTGGGCTGGGTCGCCGGGCTGACCGGTGGCGGGCTGGAAGCCGCCGAGGAGGCGGTTGGCGAACTTTTCTCCCGATTCGAGCAGGCCTTCGAAGGCGATGGCTCGGGAACCGGGGCCATCGTAGAAGAAGACGGCCAGGGAACGGCCTTCGTCGAGCTTGACCAGATAGGGCTGGGTCGGGTCGACCGAGGCGTTCGGGGTTTCTGTCCAATTTGACGCAGGGGCTTTGTCGTTAAGCCGACGGACACGCGCGCATTGGACGGGGGCAAGGATGGTGAACTTGATGCCTTCCTGGGCGAGCAGGTCGAGGGTGTAGCGGTTGGCGGCGGTTTCGGCGAGCCACATGCCTTCGGGTTTGCGACCGAAACGGGATTCGAAGTCGGCGATGCCCCAGCGGATCTGGGTGAGGGCATCACGAGGGCTCGCGAGCGGCATGATGATGTGGTTGTAGACCTGCGCGACGGCCGAGCCGTGGCCGCTATAGCGCGCGGCGGAGAGGCGGTCGGCCTCGACGATCGTCTGATAAGTCCGGTGCGCTTTATCGTGCAGCCAGGAGAGCAGCGTGGGGCCGAAGTTGAAGCTCATCCGTGCGTAGTTATTGAGGATACGGATGATTTCGTTTTCGATATTTTGAATGCGCGAGGCGCCGTTCGGGGCGTAGCACTCGGCGGTGATGCGGTCGTTCCAGTCATGATAGGGCGCGGCGGATTCCTGAACTTCGACGGTTTCGAGCCAGGGATTCTCGCGGGGCGGCTGGTAGAAGTGGCCGTGGACGCAAACGTACCGGTTCTTTGGCGGAGTTGGGGGCTTGGGTTGTGCGACGGGTTTGCTGACGAGCTTTTTTGCGGTCTTCGGCATGTAAGGTTGGTTCGATGCTACCGGAAGGGCGGGTGTCCTGTGGCTTACTTGCGGTAAAAAGCGAATTTGCCGTGACGAGACGGTAAACCCTGTCCGTGGAGCGGTGTGCCGCTGGAGACTCCGGGGCGGAAACAGCGTCTAATGGGGTGATGATGCGACGGATTTTCCTTGGTTTGGCGCCGGTGATGCTGGGCGCGGTGGCGTTCGGGCAGACTCACGCGGTGAAAAAGCCGGAGACGGTGGTGCGGGCGATTGCGGTGTACGAGTACACCGGCGAAGAGGGAAAGGCGACCGCGAGCCGGGTGGTTCCGGTGTCGCTGTTTATCAACGGGCAGTTGCAGGATGCGGGCGTTTACCTGGCGCAGCCGGTGCCGTTCGCGTTAGGTACCGGGACGGTGTACGAGACGGAGAAAAATGGCGTGCCGGTGGGAACGCTGGAGCTTTCGTACGAGCGGCACCTGACCTCCGGAGATACGGCCGAGATCGACGACGGGTGGCTGGGGTACGGGGCGTTGAAGCCGAGGCCGAAGGAGACGCTCGTCGCGAAGAAGCAGAGCGGACCGCTGCCGAAGGTGGTTTCGAGCGCGGATACCGATAAGCCACATTTTGCGGGAAAGACTCCGGCTGGAAGCGGCGATAAGAGTTCGAGTGCGGACGACAGCTCGACTGCGAATGACAAGGACCGACCGACGTTTCACAAGCGGCCTTCGAGTGGCGACGATTCCACGACTCCTTCGGCGACTTCGACCGGAGCGGCGAAGACCTCGACGGATGACGATCCCGATGCTGAAGATAAGGCGGAGCGACCGACGTTGAAGCGGCGGACTCCCGCAGAGGTAAAGGCGGACGCCAAGAAGAAGCAGACGGCGAAGGTGACGGGCGGCGGGGAGTTGAATGACGATCCGGATCGGCCGAATCTGCACCGTGGCAAGCCCGCGTCGCGTTTGGAAGAGGAAGATCTGCCGCCGCTGCGTGGGAATCCGAAGGACATGAAGCAACTGGTCGCGGTTTCAGATGCAAAGAGCCACGCGGAACACAACTTCAAGCGGGCGTGGCAGGATGACGCCGAACGGATTGACGTGCTGGGCAAGATGCAGGCGTTCGCGCGGGCGCAGCTTGCGGCGTACAAGGGAGCGGCGGCTGCGCCGGCGAGTGCTCCTGTAGCTGCCGCTGCTGTGAAGAAGACGCCGGTGCCGGCGACAGCGGCTGCGCGGGCTGCGGCTGCGCGGAAGGCTGCGGCGGCGAAGAAGGCGGCCGCTGCCGCGGGAGCGGCTCCGGTGGTGCTGACCGACGAGCATCTTGAAGGGTACGAGCTGAGCTACGGCGGTGCGCCAACGTATGTGTACACGGCAACGTCGGCGGGGGTTGGGGGCGTTTCGCGCTACGTGACAGTGGTTGCGCAGGAAGAACCGATGCAGGGGTTGAAGGTTGCCCTCGGGAGCGTCACGGATTCGTCACATCTGGATCGGACGCCGTGGATGCGGCCGGTCGATGTCGTGGATGCGGAAGCTTCGAACCGTGCTTCGCTGCTGATGGAGTTGCGTGGCGCGCATACGCGGCAGTTTGCGTTGTATCGGGTGATTGGCGGGGCGGCGGACCAGGTGTTCGTTTCGGGGACGACGGAGTAAGACGTTGCTGGCGTGGAATGCACGGGTGGGCGTATGCTGCTGCGCATGCTCGGAAACCGTTCATGGGATAGCTGGATCGCGCAGTACTCGGAGAGCCATCAGCATCCGCTGAATCGGCTGACGCATACCTTCGGCATTCCGATGATCATGGTCTCGCTGCCGATGATGCTGGCCGGGATCGTATGGCGGCCCGTGCTTTGGTATGGGATCGCCCTGTTTGTTGCGGGGTGGGCGTTGCAGTTTCTCGGACATGCCATCGAAGGCAAGCCACCGGAGTTCCTGAGCGACTGGCGATTTTTGCTGGTTGGGTCGCGGTGGTGGGCGGCCAAGGTGCGGGGAAAGGTCTAGCAGGGGTGAAGTGGCTGGGATGGACGAAGAGTTATCGTCGTGCCGATGTGATTTGTGTCACGCCGGCAGCAGTTGCAACGTGAGGACGGCGATGTCGTCTTCCTGACCGAAGGCCTGGGCGGTGTCTGCGATCTCGTGTGCGGATTTTGCGCTCAGTGCGAGGGTCCGCTCGAAGCCGAAGAGCTCCCTGGTGGTGGGGTTGGTCGCTTCGAGCACGCCGTCGGTGATGAGGGTGAGGATTTCGCCCGGCTCGAGGATGACTGTGGTCTCCGAGTAGACGACCTCGAGCGAGAGGCCAAGTGGCAGGTTCGATTCGAGTGCGAGCTCCCTGCCGGCGAGGTACGGGTTCAGGTGCCCGGCGCTTGCGAGGGTCGCTTCGCCTCCGGGCAGGACGCGCAGAGCGAGCGCGGTGGTGAAGCCGGATCCCCGGCCGAGCAGGCGGCGGTTGAGTCCGGCGAGGATTGCGGCGGGGCTCGACGTGGTTTCGGCGAGGGTTCGCAAGGCGCCGACGATGAGTGCGACGTTCATTGCGGCGGGCAGGCCTTTGCCGGAGACATCACCAAGGACGGCGAGAACTCCTCCCGTCTCCATCGGAAGGATCTGGAAGAAGTCTCCGCCGACCTGCTGGGCCGGGTGGTAGACGGACTCGATGCGAAAGCCGGGGATCGTCGGCAAGGCTTCGGGGATGAGAATTTGCTGGATGTTGCGCACGGATTCGAGGTCAGCCTGGGCGTGCGCCTGCTCGCGCGAGACCCGGGTGTACCGAAGGAAGATGAGCAGGCCGATGGAGAGCAGGTAGGGGACGGCGAGGACGGTTACGAAGTCGAAGCGGATGAGGCCGAGGGAGAGCGAAGGCAGCGCGAAGCTGGGGTCGTGGGTTTGGACGATGAGCTCAACCCCAAACAGAAAGCCTGACGCGTTGGCGAAGACGGAGGGAAGGATGAGCATTCCAGCTTCCCGGTTTCCGGCGCGGTAGGCGCGCACGAGCAGGATTAGAACAAGGATCATGGCAGGCAGCGTAAGCGTGTTCTCGACCCATTCGAGCGTGTCGTTGGGAAAGAAGCCCAGCCAGAAGAGGGTGTTGAAGGGCAGAGGGAGCAGGACAAGAAGCGCCTGGTAGACGCGAACAAAGCGGCCCGGTCTTTGTCCGATGAAGCTGTAGATGAAGCCGAGCTGGGTGGCGATAAAGAAGTAAGTGCAGGGATCGCCAAGGAAAGCGTTCCAGGAAAACGGTGCGCCGCCATAGATGTCGACCGGAGGTAAACCGGTCGTCAGAGCGAAGAAGAGGAGCGTAAGCCCGAGCCAGAGATATTCCTGGTGTGCGGGCTGCTGGTAGAAGAGAGTCAGCAGGAGCAGGGATGCGATGCTCATGGCGACCAGGATGGCGAAGGGAAAGACGATCTTGCCAGCGCGGGTCCCCTGATGGGCGCGGGCCGCGAGCTCGATGGCTGCCGGAGTGCCCAGGGTGGCAGCTTTGAAGTTGAGGATGTCGCTGAACTCTGACTCATAGTGATGCGAGCGGATCGCGACTTCGACACTGTTCCGGCTGGAACGGCCCGCGGTGCGAAGCGGGACGATCAACTCCTGACCTTTTCGCCAGCGAAGCGAGGAGAGGATGGGAGCGCCGACTCGTTCGCCGTCGAGGTAGAGCTCGAAAGACCCTTGTGTGCCGATGAGAAGGAGATCGATGGGCCCGACCTGTCCGGCGGGGAGTGCGATGCGCTTGCGAAACCAGCGGGAGTGCCCCGTGAGGAGTGAATCGGGCAGATCGTTGCCGAATGAGACCTGCTGCCAAGCGGAGTCGTCGAAGTTGGGGGCTGCGAATGCCGGGTTGTCGCCGAGCTGGACGCGCCAGCCGTCCTCTTCGGAGATGAGGATTTGAGCGGTCGGCTCGGGCGGCGGCTGGGCTCTCGCGGTGCCGGCGATCACTGTCAGGGCGACGAGGATCAGAAGAAACGTTCGCAAAAGGGGACTCCGCGCTAAGTTTTTGGACGGGGCCCGAAGTGATTGCTGAGAGACCGGTCCAGTTTAGCGCGGAGCGTTGCGAGAGTGGTGTGCTGGGTTAGAAGGTTTGCGCCTTCAGCCAGGTGCGGAGGTCCGCGCCAAGAGCGGGGTGCTTTAGGCCAAGCTCGACGGTCGCGCGCAGGAAGCCCTGCTTGTCGCCGGCGTCGTGACGTTTGCCGATGTAGCTGTAGCCGTAGACCTTCTCGTGCTGCAGCAGGGCTTTGATCGCGTCGGTGAGCTGGAGCTCGCCGCCCGCGCCGGGCGTGATGCCTTCGATCATCTCGAAGATGCGCGGCGTGAGGATGTAGCGGCCGATGATGGCGTTCTGCGAGGGCTGCGTGCCGGGCCTGGGCTTTTCGACCATGTCCTTGACGGCGAGCAGACGCGGGTTCTTCGGGTCGGGCGTGCAGTCGAGGCAGCCATAGGCTGAGATGGCGTCGCCTTCGACGACTTCGGAGCCGAGGATGGAGGACTGGGTCTCATTGAAGGCTTCGACCATCTGCTTCATGCAGGGGGTTTCGGCGTCGACGATGTCATCCGGCAGCAGCACGGCGAACGGCTCGTTGCCGACGATTTCCTTGGCCATCAGCACAGCATGGCCGAGGCCGAGCGGCTCGGACTGGCGGGTGAAGGTGATCTTCGCGAGCTTGGAGACGGAGCGCGCGATCTCGAGCAGCGCGGTCTTGTTTTTGCGTTCGAGCGAAGCTTCGAGCTCGGGGTTCGAGTCGAAGTGGTCTTCCATGGTGGTCTTGCCGCGCGAAGTGATGATGATGATCTCAGTGCAGCCGGCGGCGACCGCTTCTTCGACGCCGTACTGGATGAGCGGCTTGTCGACGAGGCAAAGCATCTCCTTCGGCGTGGCCTTGGTAGCCGGCAGGAAGCGGGTGCCGAGACCGGCAGCGGGGAAGACGGCTTTGCGGATTTTCTGAGCGGACATGAGTGAGAGACCTTTTCGGACGACTTGGTTTAGAGGTTCATGCTAGCAAAGGCAACCGGCGCGCGAAGTGCCTTTAGGTGGGAGTTGCGATGCGTGTTTTGGGGGATATTGCGTTACGCCTGCCGGTCGAGGCGCTGGCGATGGTTGCGCTATATCCTTGAGGGATGGCTTTGGACTTCGATGCGCTGGTGGCCGAGGCGGAGATTGCCCATGGGCACCTTTGCGCCGGGCAGATTCTTGGCGTGCGCATGGCGATGCTTGGCCTGGACCGCCTGGGGATCGACGACCCGAAGGGTGCGGATCGCAAACGGCTGGTGACGTTTGTCGAGATTGATCGCTGCGCCACGGATGCAATTGCCGTGGTGACGGGATGCCGCCTGGGAAAGCGAGCGCTGAAGTTTCGCGACTGGGGCAAGATGGCGGCGACGTTTGTCGACCTGAAGACGGGCAAGGCGATCCGGGTGGCGGCGAAGGAATCGTCCAAGGAGCGAGCGCGGGAGATGTATCCGGAGATTGAAGGCAAGAATGCGCAGCAGATGCATGCCTATCGCGAGATGCCGGAGGCGGATTTGTTCACCGAGCAGTGGGTGAAGGTGCCGATCGAAGCGCGCGAGATGCCGGGGTACAAGTCCGGGCGCATCGTCTGCGCGGAGTGCGGCG
Organism: uncultured Granulicella sp.; assembly: GCA_963693075.2. Classification (GTDB taxonomy): domain Bacteria; phylum Acidobacteriota; class Terriglobia; order Terriglobales; family Acidobacteriaceae; genus Edaphobacter. The sequence goes on from CAXMMP010000002.1 coordinate 912,746, forward strand.
AGGGGATCAATTACGACCGCGAGATTATCCGCGACGGACGCGTGCTGTGCGGTGGATGTGCTGATTTGGCCGGCCGGTATTATGCGGCGGAGACAAAATAGGGAGCCCGTTTGTGGGCTCCCCAAGTTATTGCTGTAAGCCGCTGGTTAGCGAGCGGTAAAGACTTAGCGCCACCGGCGATCGCGGTAAAACCGGTCGCGATGGTAGTAGCCACGGTCGTAGCCGTAGTAGCCGTAGGCTGGCGCGACGTAGGCGGGGCCGTAAGCGACGGGCGGCACATAATAGGGCGCGGGAGCGACATAGACCGGGCGGTGTCCGAAGTGGATGCCGATGGCTACCTGAGCGTTTGCCTTCTGAGGAGTTGCCATCAACGCGGCGCCGGCGACGAGTCCGACCATTGCTGTCTTTGTGAGAATCGCTTTCAAGTTTGTAGTAAGTTTCATGACATCCTCCTTGTGAATCTCAACTGCTTGCGTTTAGGTGAACACGGGTTTCAGTCGGGAAGATGCGCGCAACCTTTTGCCGGATCTGGGTTGCCGAGGTAAAGAGGTCCGCTGCGCGGCGGGTCAGGGTTGGGTGCAGGTAAAGCTGCCGGCCTGATGGATATCGCCTGCGACGTACTTTGGCCAGGCGGGGTAGACGCAGAGCGGCCTGGTGCGATGGGCCTGCTCGCGATTGTTGTCGGTGGCGATGAGGGTTCCGGGCGGGATGCCGGTGTCGAGCCACTGGTCGAGCACGCCGAGGGCGTCGAAGCCCGCGTCGAAGATGCCGCGGCCATGACCGAAGCCGGGGATGAGATAGAAGCGGGCGAACTGGTCGACGGCAGGTTGGCCCATCCTGGCGACCATCCTGTCGTAGAACTGGACGGACGCACCGGTAGGGATGGTTGAATCGGTGGTGCCGTGCAGCATGATGAATTTGCCGCCGTGCCGTGCGAAGGGTGTCAGGTCGGCGTCTGAGGCATCGGATGCGATGCTTTGCTGGAGGACCGCCGGAGCATAGCTGCCGCTGACGGTGGTGTCGAAGTGCAAGGCGCTGAAGTGCGGATCGCCGGTCAGGAAGTAGCGCAGCACGCCATCGGCGATGACGTAATAGAACGAGTTGAAGAGGTAAACCGGGTTCTTGAACGGGTGACGGAAGAGTCCGAGTGAGTGCGTGAGGTCCGTGCCGCTGGTGATGTTGAAGCCGGGAATCGATTGGACGCCGTTTTTGAAGGCCACGGCTGAGCGCTGTTCGGTGTTGAAGATCTCGAAGGTTTGAAGCTGGCCCGGGGTGAGGCAGTCTTTCGTTGCTCCCGTTGCACACGCGAGGGTCTTCAGGTCGAAGTGACAGGCTTGCGGGTTGGAGATGACGCCATCGTGCAGGCCGTCGAGGCCGTCGCAGGCGTACTGCACTTTGTTCGCGACGAGCCGGGTGGTCGAGGTGGGGAGCCAGCCTCGGGTTTCCTTGTCGCCCGGGCGGTACTCGGCCTGCGAGACGCGGATGAACTGGAGGTCGAGCTGGACCTGGTTCCATCCGGCGTAGGCGCCCAGCACGCCGTCGTAGTCGTCGGGCCAAAGCTGGGTGATGAAGTAGGCTTCTCGTCCGCCGGTTGAGCCGCCGAGGAAGAACATGCGCTTTGGCGGACTACCGTAACGCGCGTTGATGAGGAAGACGACCGTGTCATGAACTTTTTTCAGGCCATCGTGGTCGAAGTTGAGCCGCTCTTCGGCGTTGGTCGCGAAGGAGGCGCGCAAGGCGTTGGCCGCATCCGGCAGAAAAAGGAAGTGGTGATGATGTCCGGAGTCTGAGCCGAAGGTGGCGAAGCCGCGCTGCAGGGGCGTGGGGTCGGACTTGATGCCGACCACAGGGGTTGCGAGGCCGTCGGCGAGCGAGAGCGCGCCGTCGAAGCTGCCGCCCCCGTAGTGGACGGCTTTGCCGTTCCACCGGGTGGGCAGGTTGAGCTGGAAGCGGATGGGTTGCGCGGCGGGGTCGACGGAGGCGATCTGGCCGAGGACGCGGCAGTACTCCGCATCTGCCGAATGCTTGAGGTGGGCAGAGGTGACCCGCGCTCCGTGCGTCGGCAAGTAGATGGAGGTTGCGGGGACTTCAACCTGCTTGAGAAGAGAACAGGCTTGCTTTGGCGTGAGATTCTGGGCGGGGAGTGCGACTGCGGCGAAGAAAAAAATGGCCGCCACGATGCTTCTTCGTATCATTCGCTTTAGGATGCCACGGAGGGCCGGATGCCGGAAAAATCGCTGCGCGAGAAGATCGGCTGGAAGCCGGGCCTGAAAGTTCTGCTGGTGGGGCTGCCGGATGGCTTGACTGATCCGTTCGAAGGGGTCGAACACACGAGTGTGAAAGCCGGGAAGCCTGCGCCGAAGGGGAAGTTCGACGTGCTGCTTGGCTTTGCGCTGGACGCTGCGACGCTGCAGAGGATTGCGCCTGTGCTGCTGAGCTCGGTGGTGGAGGATGCGAAGCTTTGGATCTGTTATCCCAAGGGCTCCAGCAAGGTGAAGACCGATCTGAATCGTGACGCGGGCTGGGGACCGATGTTCGATGCGGGCTGGATCGTCGTGGCGATTGCTTCCGTCGATGCGACGTGGAGCGCGGTGCGCTTTCGACCGAAGGCTTTGGTGAAGTCGGTTCGCTTTCCGAAAGTCCTGGCGAGTTAAGGCAGGTCAGCGTTTGCGAAGGCTGAGCCTTTTGCATCCTTGCTACTGACGGACGGGGTGATGCCTTCGAGCGGCCAGGAGATGTTGAGCGTCGGATCGTTCCACTGGATGCAGCGTTCGCTGGGCGGGTCGTAGTAGTCGGTGGTCTTGTAGAGGACTTCGGCGAAGTCCGAGAGGACCAGGAAACCGTGCGCAAAGCCTTCCGGAATCCAAAGCATGGAAAGCTCGCCGGCATCGTCAAGCGGCTTGAGGTGAAAGCCTTCCCATTTGCCGAAGGTCTTCGAGTCGCGGCGCAGATCGACCGCGACGTCCCAGATGTGACCGGAGAGCACACGCACCAGCTTTCCCTGCGGCTTTTCAAGCTGGTAGTGCAGGCCGCGGAGGACGCCACGGGCGGACTTCGACTGATTATCCTGAACAAACTGCGCCGGGAGCCCGACGGTCGGGTAGGTCGTGGCGTTGAAGACCTCGGAGAACCATCCGCGCTCATCGCCGAAGCGCTTTGGTTGAACCAGTTTGACATCGTGTAGCGTGGTATCGAAGGCCAGCATCTGGCTAGTTTAGCCCGAACCCGCACAGGGTACGACCGGCTTGGAGATTCCGTGGAAAATATGCGCGACCTGTTGCGGACCTCGCTTGGGAGGTCGCTTGAGACGCTGCCCGCACTCGACCGCCTTACGGCTGCGTGGCCGGTTGCTTGTGGTGCGGTTCTGGCGCGGCGCGGCGCGATTACCGGCTTTGAAGCTGGAATGGTGCAGGTTGCCGTCGCGGATGCCGCGTGGATGGATCAGTGGTCCGGGATGAGTGCTGTCCTCGAGCGCGAACTGGCCAGGATCGCGGGGGTGAAGGTCGCCGGGATACACTTCTATAGAGCAGCTTCTAGCCGCTAGCTTCCAGCTTCGAGCTGGGGACAACGAGGATTTCGGGATGAGTGGAGTAAGCCTGGAGGAGGTTCGGCGGGTGGCCGAGCTGGCCAACCTGGAACTGACAGCCGAGGAAGAGCCTCGCATGCAGCGCGACCTGAACGCCATCCTTGGACATATCGCCGAGTTGAGCGAACTGGATACCTCGAACGTTGAACCGATGGCGCAGGTGAGCGACATTCTGGGCGTTTCAGGCGGAGACGCGGGGGAATCCCTGAGGCCGGATGTGGTGAGACCTTCGATCGACCGCAAGGCCGTGATGGTGAGTGCATCTGAGACCGACGGCCGCTTCTTCAAGGTTCCGAAAGTGATTGAACGGTAAGACGGAGAGACAGAAACGACGTGACAGGCGAGGCAAAAAGTTTGGCAGAGATGACGACGATCGCGGGGATGCGCGCGGCTGCGAAGAGCGGCGGGGCGGTCGCTCTGGCGGAGCAGCACTATGCGCGGATCGCGCAGCTCGATGGGCCGGACGGCCTGGGGATCAACAGTTTTCTGGCGCTGAGCCGCGAACGGGCCCTGGCGCAGGCGGAGCGGGTCGATGGCCTGCTGGCGAAGGGCGACGATGCCGGGCCGTTGGCTGGCGTCCCGGTCGCGGTGAAGGATGTCTTCGCCATGCGGGGTGCGCCTGCGACCGCGGGTTCGAAGATCCTGGCGGGTTGGATGCCTCCTTACGACGCGACGGCGGTGACGAAGCTCGAGGCTGCGGGCGCAGTCATTCTGGGCAAGCTCAACTGCGACGAGTTCGCGATGGGCAGCTCGAATGAGAATTCCGCTTACGGGCCGGTGCGGAATCCGCGGGCGCTGGACCGGGTTCCGGGCGGGTCGTCAGGAGGTTCGGCTGCCGCGGTTGCGGCCGGGCTTACATGTGCGACGCTCGGGACGGATACGGGTGGCTCGATTCGCCAGCCTGCGGCGTTTTGCGGGGTCGTCGGTGTGCTGCCGACCTACGGGCGCGTGAGCCGGTTTGGGCTGATTGCGTTTGCGTCGTCGCTGGACCATGTGGGGCCGCTGACCGCGAATGTCACCGATGCGGCGACGATGCTTGGCGTGCTTGCCGGCAAGGACCCGCTCGATGCGACGAGCGCGGACCGGCCTGTGGACGACTACGTCGGCGAGCTGGCAAAGCCGGTTACGGGGTTGAAGATCGGCGTGCCCGAAGAGTACTTCGGCGAGGGCCTCGACGACGAGGTGCGAGCTGCGGTGGAAGCTGCGATCGAAGGGCTGAAGGCGCGCGGCTGCGAGATCGTCAAGATCAGTCTGCCGCATACGAAGTACGCGATTCCGACCTACTATGTGATCGCGACGGCGGAGGCTTCGGCGAATCTGCAGCGGTTCGATGGGGTGAGATTTGGGCACCGGTCGCAAGATTCGAAGACGCTTTCGGCGATGTTCCGGAAGAGTCGCGAAGAAGGCTTTGGGCCTGAGGTGAAGCGGCGTATCCTGCTGGGCACGTATGCGCTGAGCGCGGGCTACTATGACGCGTATTACAAGAAAGCGCAGCAGGTTCGGGCTTTGGTAACGCGGGACTTTCTGGACGCATTTGTGCGTTGCGACGCGATCGTCGGGCCGGTCACGCCGACACCGGCGTTCAAGCTCGGCGAGAAGACCGATGACCCGCTGGCGATGTACCTTGCCGATGTGTATTCGGTTGCTGCCGATATGGCCGGTGTCTGCGGGATGAGCGTTCCGGGTGGCACGACGAAGGATGACCTGCCGATCGGCGTGCAGGTGATGGCGAAACATTTTGATGAGTCGACGATGCTGCGTGTTGGGCTCGCGATCGAAGACAACGTGAAAGAACGAGGAGTTTAGAGGAATGGCAATGGGTCTGGAAGAGAGCTTGGAAACAGCAGCAGCGCCCCAGGAGAATGGCGTTCGCGCGTTCGACGAGCAGGGGCGGCAGGTGGTGGTGCCGCGCGAGGAGTGGCGCACGCAGGTGCTGCCGGGGATGTTGAAAGAGTCGTGGGATAACGCCGACCAGCTCTACATGGTCATCATGAACTCCTTGAACGACGGCTTCGTCGCCGAGGTGACAGAGGCTGCAGCACATTTGCATGAGATCGACCCAATCCCGGGGCGTGGGGTCTGCATGCTGGGCATCGTGATGATGCAGACCGGCCGCATGGATGAGGCGAAGGCTCTTTTTGAAGGCTTTCCGGAGAAGCACGGTGAGGACGGGTCCGTGCTTGTGAACCTAGCGAAGGTGTACGCCGAGCAGGGCGATCTCGAGAAGGCGACCGCAACCCTTTGGCGCGCCCTGGAGGTTGAGCCGAACCACGATAACGGCCTCGGCTGGTATGCCTCGATGGCGCAGGAAAAAGGTGGTGACGCGGCTGCGCGTGAGGTGCTCGAAAAGATTGCGGCCATGCCCAAGAGCTGGCGCGCCCAGCTTTGGCTTGCACGGGGTGAGCTGAACGCCGGCAACCTGGCAGCCGCCAGATCGTTTTATGTTGAAGCGCTTGAACGCGCGCCGAAACCCGTGCCGCCGGACATGATGATGCAGATGAGCGGCGACCTCGGGGCCAAGGGCCATCTGAACGAACTGATCGAGTTTACGGGCCCGCACTTTGTGCCCGAGTGGCACGGCATGCCCGTCGGCAATAATCTTCTCAAGGCGCTCGTCGACACCAACCGGCTCGACGATGCGGACCACGTCAAGACGGTGCTCGCCGCTGCCAATCGGCCAGACTGGCGCGAAGCCCTCGCCTTCTGGGACACCGAGATTACCCGCCGCCGCACCGAGGGTAGCGCCATTCCCGCGCAGCAGATGCAGATCGGGATGCTGCGTGTCGATGGCCCCATCTGGCTTGCCCCCGGCTCTCCTGCGCGTCTGCTCTTCAGCGCCAAGAGCGCCGCCGCCCCGAAGGTCACGTTTCTCGGCGGAACGGCAGAAGCTCCCGAAGCGCCAGGCGATGACGCCGCGCAACGCGCTGATCTTCTTGGCCGTATGACGCGTTCGCTTCCGCTCTTTTTCGCCGAACAGGTAGAGATGCGCACCGCGGCGGCCGGCCGAGCGATGGTCCCATGGGCTGTCGCGCCGACGAGCGGCTTCGTCGTCAGCGGGCAACGCTGGCCTGATGAGACGGCAGTCCAAGCCGTGCAGGTCCCCGAAAACCTGAGCGACTACGTCGTCTCGACGCACATCGACGCCGAAGTCGAGCCCTGGACCGCGATGCTTGCGTTCATCCGCGTCAGTGACGGCACCCGCATCGGCGAGCTGGAGCGTGAGTTCGACGTCGCTGCTCCTGAAGAGGGTCTCGCAACGTTAGCGGATGAAGTGGTCGAACTCCTGAGCGTGCTTGGTCCGGCTTCGAGCTCGGCCGCGTATGAAGTTCCGAAGCAGAATGCCGACTTCGTCTCGTACCTGCTGCGCCTGGAACAGGTTCTGGCTGTGCGTTGCGCCGGCATGGAAGGCGTCTCGCCCAACTTCCTCAACGGTGCCGAAGCGATTCTCGAAGGGGCGCTGACGCTCTGCATCGCCGAGCCGAAGAATCTGCCCGCCAGACTTTTGCTTGCCGGCGCCGTCCAAGGCCTCGAGAAGCTTAAACCCGAAGCGGTCGCTGCGTTCGCGGAACGGATTCAAGAGCTGAACGACCAGCAACCACTTGCAATGTAAGGAACACGATCTATCGCCGCTCCAGCTGATCCAACTCGCACCAGCTTCTTATCCACCCGAAAGGCGCGCACGTGACCCTGGGAAAAGCGACCCTCGGCAGACTGGCACGGACCTGCCTGGGCCTGTTTGCGCTGCTGTTCGCCGTCTCGCTTCCCGCCCAGACGCTGGCACATAAAAATTGGGTTGGCAACGGACTGACGATCGATCCGTGGTGGAAGAACGCTGTCTTCTATCAGCTCGATCCGCTCAGCTTTCAAGACTCGAACGGCGACGGCTTTGGCGACCTCAATGGCATCACCTCGCGGCTCGATTATCTGCAATCGCTTGGGATCGACGCGATCGTTCTCTCGCCCTTTCAGCTGGCTCCCCCCACCCCCGGTGCGGCGACGCTGTGGGAGCCGGTCTACGGCACCGCGGACGACTTCGATCATCTGCAGCATGAGGCCAGCGATCACAAGATCCGCCTGCTGGTCGACCTTCCGCAAAGCCGTGCGCACTCCACCGAAGAGACCCTTGCGGCCGCGCGCTTCTGGCTCAGCCACGGCGTCAACGGCCTGCGGCTCACGTATGACTCAACCTCTGAATCGCTCGATCACGCCGAACGTCAGGAACGTCTTCGGCTGCTCAGGCGTCTTTGCGCGAGCTTCAGCGGCGATCGCATCCTCATCTCTGAGTCCGCTGCCAGCCCGGATGCCACTGCACCCCCGCGTCCCTCGCTGCATCGCACGCCCACCCGCATGATGTCGGTTGAAGACGGCCCGCAGCTTACCGTCGATCTCGCGCCGGCGAAGCTCTCTGCGTGGAATGCGTCCACGCTGCAGTCGATCGTCTTCGGGCCAGGAGCGTCGGCTCTCGGCGGTGTCCTGGTGAGCGACACGCCGGACGCAACCCGCAGCGTCACTCGTTTTGCCGCAGTAACGCCTGAAATCGCAACGCTCCAAGCCAAGGTTCTCGCGGCGGCGCTCTTCCTCGGTCGCGAGCAGCCTATGCTTTATTTCGGGCAGGAGGTCGGTCAGGCTTCCGACGGTTCGGCACCCGCGCCGATGCAATGGGGTGGCGATCCGGGATTCACCAGCGGCAAGCCCTGGGTCGAACCCGGCCCCAACGCTGCGCTCGCGAACGTCATGCTCGAAGAGAACGACGCCGACTCGTTGCTGAACTGGTATCGCAAGCTGTCCGCTCTTCGCCACGGCGAGGCGGCTCTCCACGGCGGCACGGTGTCACGGGTAGAAACCGGCTATCCCGAGGTGGTCGCGTGGGTGCGGCTCAGCAATCGCGGTCCGAATCAGCCGGTTCAGCCTGTCCTCGTCCTGTGCAATATGTCCGCGCGTCCGCTGGTTGTTTCGGTGTCGGAGGCGCTCCACCGGTTAAACCTTTCGACTGCCGGCGGCGTTCACGCGGTTGCGCTGTCGGTGCTCGGCATGGACCCCTCCTACGCCGCGCAGGGCATCACACTGCCACCGTGGGGGGTGTATGTCGGCGAGCTTCGTCAACCTGGCCTCGAAGATGCGCCCGCTCCTCCCGCGCTGCCACACCGGCACAGTCGATAGCTTCCGCGTATCCCTCGTATACCCGGTCGAAGACCGCATCCCAGCTATATCCGAGCGCTTGTGTCCGCGCGGCCTGCCGCATCGTCTCGAGCTTCGCGGGGTCACGCAGGATTGCTGCAATCGCGGTGGCGAAGTCCTGATCCTCAGCGATGGCACCGGTCTCACCGTCGCGCACAATGTAGCGCGGCCCGCCGTGCGTGGTGACCACTGCGGGGACGCCGCTCGCCAGAGCCTCCAGCACGACATTCCCGAAGGTATCCGTGTGCGATGGGAAGACCAGCAGATCCATCTTCGTGTATGCGTGCGCCAACGCATTGCCGCGCAAGACTCCGGCGAACTCAGCCCCCGGCAACGTGCGGCGAAGTTCCTGCTCTTCGGCGCCATGCCCTACGATCAAAAACTTTACCGCGACGCCCGCCGCTGTCAGTTCGCGCTGCACCTGCGGCAACAGCCCGACATTCTTCTCGATCGAAAGCCGCCCCACGAAGCCCAGGACAAACTCGGCGTTGGTGTTGTGCGTTGCGGCTCGCGGAACGAAGAGTTCCGTATCGACCCCACGCTGCATCAGCCGGCAGGGTGTGCCGGTTCGCCGCTCGAGCAGATCGCAAAGTTCCCGGTTCGGGGCGTAGAGCACCTTTGCCAGACCGTAAAAGCGCATCGCCACGCCAAGCGCGCTATCCTCCACCAGCTCCCCGGTCTCCGCACCCATGGTTCCCGGCATCATGCGTCTCAGCCAGGTCAGACGTTTTGCGGCGTACTGGTGAACATTGGTATGCCAGGAGGCGGCCAGTGGAATCTTCATCGTGTGTGCGAAGTACGCAGCGAACATGCCGAGTTCGCTGGGTCCCGTCAGGTGGATCACGTCGGGCTTGAAGCGCCGCAACTCCGCCTCGATACGGTCCGCATGACGCCAGAAGAGCGGGTCGAACGCGAGGTCTTTCTCCATTCCGACGGAGGCAGCGGAACGAGCCAGTTCGAGCGTTCGCAGCTCGCCTGTCTGCTCGAATGCGGTCGCCCGGGTTCCGGCGCGAACGCACAGAAACGGAAGCCGATGACGCTCCGCGTAGCCGACGAAGTTGCGGCTGGTGTGCGCGACCCCGTTCACTTCGTGGAACGAATCCGGAAAGTAGGCAACGCGCGGCGGCCGCATGGCCTCCACTCTATCGCGCGCTGCTTTCAGGCAGATGAACCAGCCACGAATTTGACCCGCTGCTTGATCGTGTTCACGTTACTGAAGAGTAAGATGGTACCCATCCCTTTGATGGAGTTCTTTGGCTATTCTTGAACGGATACGCACGCAGTCCGAGCATCTTCAGCGCTTTGCGCAGAACAGGACAACCAGGCCCCTTTTGGATGAGTTTCTCAAAACACGCGATCTGCTGGAGCAGGAGCTTCGCCTCAGCGAAGAACGTTTCCGAACCTTCATGAACAACGCGCCGTTCGTCACCTTCGTTAAGGATGGGGAAGGCCGGTTTTTGTATTACAACGACCGCATGGCGAAGCGATTCGGCGTCACGATGGATGAATGGCTCGGCAAGTCAGACTTCGAAGTATGGCCGAAGGAGATCGCCGACACCATCCATTTGAACGACATGGAGGCCATTGCGAGCGGCCAATCCATCGAGCGGCTCGAAGAGACGATGGACGAAGAGGGACGGCTGACCACGTGGAAGGTTCACCGTTTCTCCTGGCGGGACGAACGCGGCGAAGTCCGCATCGGCGGGATCGGACTCGATCTTTCGGAAGAGATTGCCCGTGAGAGGGCTCTCGCCGAGGCTAATCTCCAACTGGCGCGGCTCGCTGCTACCGATACGTTGACGGGGCTATCCAACCGCAGGGTCCTGGACGAGCGCGTCGAATACGAGTATCGCCTTGCGCGCCGGCATAAGTCCGCGCTGTCGGTCGTCCTGCTCGATATCGATAACTTCAAGCTCCGTAATGATGCCTACGGCCATGCATCCGGAGACAAGGTGCTCCAGATGCTGGGAGAACTCGTCAACTCAACCCTGCGCGCCACGGACGTTGCCGCCCGCTACGGAGGCGAAGAGTTTGTCGTCCTGCTGCCGGGAGCCAACAGCGACGGAGCCCGCATCTTCGCCGAGAGGCTTCGCGAACGCATGCGCAAGATCGATTGGCCCGACGGGCCCGTCACCGCAAGCTTCGGCACCGCCGCGCTCGAAGCCACCACCACGACCGGACGTCGCCTCATCGAACTCGCCGACCGAGCCATGTACGAAGCGAAACGCACTGGCAAGGATCGCGTCGTCGACTTCCACGGCATTCCGATGCTATCGGTTCCCGGCACCCGAGCGAAGATTAGCCAGGACGCCTAACCAACGAGTCGGACCAGAGACAACAAGCAATTGCCTGCTGCTGTCTTTAGAACTCAGGCCGGGCCAACGCCGCCTGCATCGACGCACGATCGTTCCAGGCGAGCCGCAGGCTGCCGGAGACAGGGGCCGCGCCCATCAGCCTGACGGCAGCAATCAACGCCGAGATGTAAACCGGCGGCTTGCTGGTCTCACCTTCCTTCGTCGGCCAAAGCGTCGACAATTGCTTCATCTCACCCTTTGCATCGGGGCTGAAGACGCGGTCATCCCAGCGCTGCGAGCCTTCGGGAAAGTGCGGGTAGTTGCGAATTGCATCCATCGTCGACTGCATGATGCGGTGCTTCCACGGCTCGCGGTACTGCGGCATAAACAGGACATGCGAGATGCGCTCGCGGCGTACCTGGTGGACGAACCCGGTAAAGCTCGTCTCGGTCGTCAGGTTCACGTTCGCGTTCGGCTCAATGCCGTGCCGGTCGCCGCCCGAGATGACGAGTTGATTCCACTGGCGGGCCAGCGTCTGCACGTTACGATTCTCGGTCCAGTCGCGCAGGCCATTCAACTCGAGCGCGTGGATGGACTGCCCATGCAGCGCCAGGAAATCGTTGACCAGCACCTCGTGTTTCGCCTGCCCGATGCGGTACAGATCCCACAGGGGATGATTGAAGATCAACAAGACATCCGGCAACGCATGCAGTTCGCACAGCAGATCGCCCAGCAGCTTCGCAGGCCGCGTGTCGACATCGAGTGCGGTAAAGGCGTTCAACCGCGTGATCCATTCGTTCGCCGTTGCGGACGGCAGGTTATGCACGCCAAGGTGAAACGCCGTGGGCTTCGCGTCGGGAGTCAGCGAAGGGTTCGCGTAGGGGACAGACCACTCGACCGAGACCGGAATGTGACGTGCGGAAGCAACCGAGCGCAACAGCATCGGCGCGGCGATATCGTCATGATCCGATAAGGACACGAGCGCGCCCAGGCTGAGCTTCTCTTCAATCTGGCTTCGCTCCAGGTCGAACGCCAGACGCGGCGTGAGTGGCGGCGTCCAGTACGACTTGGCGTAATCCGGGCGGATCCCTGAGTGGCGCAGCGACCGCTCCTCGGCCCAACGCATGATTGGCTGAAGAATGCCAAAGTCGGTCGAGAGCTCGGCGATGAAATCGAGCGTCTCCTTCGACTGACTGGTATGCGAGTGCAGCGACACGCCGGTTGCGAAGTCCTTTGCGGCTGCCGGCTCGCGCCAGAGATACGAGACGGATGTTTGGCTCATAAGTCGCCCCCGTTACTGCACTTAGTCTCGGCAAGCGATGTGAACGTCTGGTAACTGCACTAAGAACGGGGCTTGAATTTGCGCCCACGTACCCACCCCGGCACCCCACAGGCGAACTCCCAGCAGATCGATCTTCCTCCGCACATCACAGGGCTAGATAGCTACAGGCTCCAGGGACTCCAACAGCCCACGGGTCTCCGCAATCACATCTTCAGCCTTCGACCCCGTCAGCGGCCAGCGAAACACACCCTGCGGGGTAAACTGCGCACCGCGCTTCGCATTTCGAGCCACCAGCTTCATCAACACCCCGGGGTCCACAGAAGCATGAGCCAGCGTCTCGCTCGCGGCGTCCTCGGGCGTTGCGAATTTGAGGTGCAGCATCTCCACGAATGCCTTGATCGGCTGCTTCTTATTCCCGTTTGGATTCGGCAGTTCCACCTGCGTGCGCTTGCGGTCGAGCTGCGCAATGCCTAACTGCTCGCACTTCAAGCGCAGCTCGCCTGCCGCCAGCAGATTCTGCACCGACTCTGGTGGCGCACCATAACGATCATGCAGCTCACTTCGCACATCGTCGATGGTCGCCTGGTCCATCGCTCCCGCGATGCGCTTGTACATGCGCAGCCGCTGGTTCTCCTCCGCAATGTAATCCGAATCAATCCGGACCGAGATGCCAAGATTCAGCACCGTCGTCGCATGCGCCGGCTTTTCGCAATCGCCCTTCATCTTGTTGACGGCCTCTTCGAGCATCGTCGTATACATCTCAAACCCGATGGCTTCGATGTGGCCCGACTGCTCGCCGCCCAGCATGTTGCCTGCACCGCGCAACTCCAGGTCCAGCGCGGCGATCTTGAATCCGGCCCCGAGGTCTGAGAACTCTTTTAATGCCGCGAGCCGCCGACGCGCGATCTCCGTCAACTCGGTATCTGGTGGGATGAGCAGGTACGCATACGCCCGACGATTCGAACGCCCCACCCGTCCGCGCAACTGGTATAGCTCACTTAACCCATGCCGGTCCGCACGGTTGACGATGATCGTATTCGCGAGAGGGATGTCCAAGCCGTTCTCGATGATCGATGTGGCCACCAGCACGTCGTACTCGTGGTTCATGAACGCCAGCATCACGCGTTCAAGCTCCGCCTCCGGCAACTGTCCGTGTCCGACGACAACCCGCGCCGAAGGGACCTGTTCGCGGATCATGCTCGCCATCTCGTAGATCGTCTCGACGCGGTTGTTGACGAAGTAAATCTGTCCCCCGCGTTCTAACTCCATCTCGACCGCTGTGCGAATCAGCTTCTCGTCGTACTTCGCCACGATCGTCTGGATCGCCATCCGATCCTTGGGCGGCGTCTCGATTACCGACATATCGCGCAGACCCACCAGCGACATGTGCAGGGTCCGCGGGATTGGCGTCGCCGACATCGCCAGCACATCGATCGCCGCGCGCATCTGCTTAAGCCGCTCCTTGTGGCGCACGCCAAAGCGCTGCTCTTCATCGACCACCAGCAGCCCAAGATCTTGAAACTTCAGCTTCTGCGCCAGGATCGCGTGCGTCCCGATCAGAATGTCGACCTTGCCTGCCTCAGCCGCCTCGGTGATTGCGGTCTTCTCCTTCGCCGTGCGAAACCGCGAAAGCATCTCGATGTTCACCGGGAAGTTCGCAAACCGCTTCTTGAACGATTCGAAGTGCTGAAAGGAAAGCACCGTCGTCGGCGTCAGCACGGCGACCTGCTTGCCATCCTGCACCGCCTTGAAGGCCGCGCGCATGGCCACTTCCGTCTTGCCGTACCCCACGTCGCCGCACAGCAAACGATCCATCGGCTGCGTCGATTCCATATCGCTCTTGATGTCCGCAATCGCCGCGAGCTGGTCATCGGTCTCGGTAAACGCAAACGCGTCTTCGAACTCGCGCTGCAGGTTGTTGTCCGGCGAAAACGCATTGCCCACTGCAGCCTTGCGCTGCGCGTACAGCTTCAGCAGCTCGGCGGCCATATCGGCCATGGCCTTCTTCACGCGAGCCTTGGTCTTCTGCCAGGCCTGCGAACCCAGGCGGTTCAACACCGGCGCAGGCCCCGTTTCGGTCGAACGGTATTTCTGAATCAGGTCCAGCCGCGTCAACGGCACATACAACTTCGCGCCTTCGGCAAACTCCAGGATCATCAACTCAAGCTGGTTATCGCTGTTTTCATCGAGCACGCGCAGCCCGCAGTACTGCGCAATCCCATGCTCGATGTGGACCACGTAATCGCCCACCGCCAGATCACGAAAATCCGAGATGAACGCCGAGGTCTTCGACTTCCGCGTCGCCGGCCGCGCCTGAACATCCGCCTCATCCGAAAGATCGTTCGCGCCGAACATCACGATCTGCCGCGCACTCGCCTTCTCGAGATCGAGCACCTGCACGCCATTCGCGATCGGCGTCCGCACGATGATCGGCGTACTCGTGTTTCCCGCGAGATAACTCGACTCCGAATAGATCGTCTCGGAACCCGCAGCCATGTTGCGCGAGCCCAGCCGATACGGCACGCCATACTCCTGCAGCAGCGACGCCAGGCGCTCCACCTCGCCCTGGTTCGGCGCAGTCAACAATACGCGCGCCTCCTGCTTCACCAGTGACTGCACGGCGTCGATCATCGCCGGGATCGAGCCATGAAACCGCGCCGTCGGCCGCGTATGAAACTCCACCTCGGATAGCGTCGAGTTATCCGCATCGAGCACATCGACTGCGCCAAGCTGGTCGAGATCCACGGCGCAAAAAGCCCGTAATGCATCATCCAGCGCCCACGGATTCCCATAGATGTCTTCCGGCCGAATCAGGTTCCCGATCCCCGACCGCTCATGCCGCTGCTCCACCTTGTTCCACCAGCGCTCGCCCTGATTTTTGATCATCGCCGGCTCTTCGATGAATACCCGCGCCTCCGCGCCCATCAAGTCCAGCAACGACTTCGAAGCGCCGGCCACCGGAGCAAAAAACTCCCATCCAGGGAACACCGTCGCATCGCCGGTCCGCGTCGCCACATGGGTCTGCAGCTCCAGCGGCGTCTCCCCGCCATCCAGCATCGCGCCGGCCGCCGTGCCGCTCCGCGTCAGCCGTGCGTTGATCGCTTCCAGCACCTTCTCGGTAATCGGAATCTCGGTCAACGGCAGCAGCAGCGCTGAATCCAGATTCGACGAACTCCGCTGCGTCTCCGGATCGAACTTGCGAATCGACTCGATCTCATCGCCAAAGAAATCAATGCGCACCGGTCGGTCCATCTCCGGCGAGTACACATCCAGAATCCCGCCCCGCAGCGTCAACTGCCCCGGCATCTCGACCACATCCACCCGCGTATACCCGACCGAGAGCAGATGATCGACCAGCATCTCCAGCAGGTACTCTTCGCCTACCTTCAACGTCAAGGCCAGCGCCGCGTAAAAGTCCGAATGAAACAGCTTCAAGCAAGCCGCTTCCACCGGCGCAATCACCACCTTCGCCGCGTTTGACGCGATCTTCCAAAGGCTTGCCGCCCTGGTCTCCTGAATCTCCGGATGCGGCGATAGATTCTCGAACGGCAGCACATCATGCGCCGGCAGTCGCACCACCGCCGCCGCATCGAGCGCACCCGTCAACTCACAGGCGGCGACGACCGCCTGGTGCAGCGCCTCCGCAGCCTTGTTGTCGGCGACGAGGATCAGTGCCGGTGTCCGCTCCGGCAACGCCTGCACGAAGAGCGGCAGGTACAGCGCCCGCGCCGTAAAGGTTAGCCCAGCCACACGCCGCCGCCCCTTACCCGATTGCAAGTGGCGTCGCACGCGATCGAACGAATCGGAAGATTTGAGGTCCGCAAGCAAATCGCGGACAAACGGAAGGATCATGCTTGCATTAGTTTATCAATCTGCTTAGATGGGGCTGAGGGTGAGAGCTGCCATGAGGCTGAGGTCGCTGGGAACGTCGTTTTGCCTGTGTTTCATCACTCTTTCACTTGCCTGGGCGCAAACCATGCCGAATGAAGGAGCAGTCACTCACTTCGTCAATGGACTCTGGTTTGATGGCACCAAGTTTGTCGCCACAGACTTTTACGTCGAAGGTAAATTCCTCACGCATCATCCACATGAGCGACGCGCTTATGCCGAGGTCGATCTCCACGGCGGCTTCGTCGTCCCGCCCTACGGCGACGCGCATGAGCACAACTTTGACGGAATCTACGGAACCGCTGTGGTCGCTCAGCAATATCTGCGTGATGGCATCTTCTACGCGCAAGGCATGACCGACACCACCGAAGGCGCGGCGGCGGTCGTGAAGGCCGGCATGGTGAACACCCCAACCACGGTCGATGTGACCTACGCGCACGGCGGCCTGACCGGCGTCAATGGCCATCCCAAGGAGGTCTACGAGTCGCTCGCGAATGGCTTCTACTATCCGCAAACGGACGCGCAGCGCGCCCTCGTCATCAGCAGTCAGAAGCGCGAAGGCCTGGCCTTCTGGCAGATCGATAGCCCCGCAACACTTGAGACCAAGTGGCCGAAGATTCTCGCCAGCCATCCCGATCTCATCAAGGTCTACCTGCTTGAGAGCGAGCACTTCAAGCCGGCTACGATTGCCGATCCGCAGCTTGCCAGGGGCATCGACCCAGCCCTCGTGCCACTCATCGTCAAGAAGGCGCATGCGGCTGGCTTGAAGGTTGCCGCCCACATCGACACCGCGTATGACTTTCACATCGCGGTCACAGCCGGCGTCGACGAGATGGGTCACCTGCCCGGCTACGGTCTGAGCGCCACAGAGGATCCAGCCAAGTATCGCCTCGCCGACTCCGGCACCGCGCTCGCTGCCAAACATCATGTTGCTGTACAAGCGACAGCAGGCATCGCCACCGATGACAAGACGCCACCGGCCGATGCGGCAGCGCGGCGAAGCTCACAGATCGACAATCTCAAACGCCTCAATGCAGCTGGCATCCCCATCCTTATCGGCTCCGACCGCTACGGAAAAGACTCGCTTAATGAGGCGAATTACCTGCATGGACTCGGCGTATGGACCAATCTGGAGCTGTTGCGCATGTGGGCCGTAACGACGCCCGAGATCATCTTCCCGAAGCGAATGATCGGTGAGCTGAACGAAGGCTACGAGGCAAGCTTCCTCGTGCTCAAAGCCAATCCGCTCGACGACTGGAGCGCCTCCCAAAGCATCGTCGACCGCTGGAAAACAGGTCAACACCTCGAACCGAGGTAGGCTCCAGCGCTACGATCCTTCCGATGCCAACCGAGGCTGCCGCCCCTTCAACTCCAGCAGCAACGCCTCAATCTGATCCTCCTGCTCCATCGTCGCAAAGCGCTCATCCAAAGATTCTGCCGAGGCCACCGCCATCAACGTCCGAGCCGCGTGGTTCGAGGATTCTGCCTCGTCCACCTTCGATGTCAGTGCCGCCAGCTTCTGCGATCCAATCCCGTTCTGCAAGATCGCCTGCGCCGTCGCCGCTTTCTGCACCGAACGCTGCCGCCGTAGCTGCGCGCTCAACAGCTCGACCCGTGCCTGCGTCTCAGTCAGCTTCTGCTGCAGCCGCGTGTACGCACCCCGCAAGGTGTCGGTCTCGGATGTTTGATCGGTATGCTGTTGGGCAAGCCCCTCCGCCATCCGCTGGTGGGATAACGACCGTTCCAGCGCAGCGCGTGCCAGGTCATCCTGCTGCTTCGACACTGCAAGCTCGGCCTTGCGCACCCATTGCGCCTGCGCCTCAGCCTGCTCGGTCTTCTTCTTCAGCAGCAGGTGTTGATCGGCAATCGCAATCGCAACCTGCGTCTTCACCTGCATCAACTGATTCTCCATGTCGAGGATGAGCTGACGTGCCAGCTTCTCAGGATCTTCAGCCTTCGTCAGCAGGTCGTTGATGTTTGCACGGAGCAGCGTAGAAACGCGTTCGAGGAGTGCCATGTCAGTTCCTTTCAAAAGCCTTTAGAAGCTGTGGTGATGATGATGACCAAAGAAATGCGACAGGAAGAACAGCACAAGCAGCGCTACAATCAAACGCCCAGCGCCACGATGACGACGGTATCCGCACCCATAGCCGTAGCCTGCGGGGTAGCCGCCTCCGTAGTAGTTCCCACGACCCCAGCGGGTAAGCCGAAAAGGAAGCTCGATGAGCCGGACAACAGAGGAGATGACGACGATAGCGATGATGAAGAGGAAGATCATGTTCGTTCCTTCAAACGACTCGGGTTGGGAAGGGCGCCCTAACGCCGGGCGCCGCTTCGTGGGGTACTGGACGCTTCGTGTTACTTCGCGTCTTCCGGCGATTCGCCTTCAACCGTTCTCGGTTGCATCGCCTTCACGTTCGACATCAGATCCGACATCTTCATTCCGCTCAGCGCCTCAAACAAGGCCGGAACCTGGGCAGCAATCTTCGTCATATCGCCCGTGAGTTTATTCACACCGGTGTGCTCATCGCCTCCTGTCGAAACGATCGTGATCTTATCCACGTTCGAGAGCGGTTCTGCCATCGCGCGCACGATATCCGCCATGTTCGTGATGATCTTGTCGACCACAGCAGCCTGCGACCATTCCTGGTACGCCTCGGCTTTCACGTTCATCGCTTTGGCCTCAGCTTCGCCCTTCGAGAAGATGATCTCCGCCTCAGCCGTACCTTGCAGACGAGTGATGGCAGCCTGCGCTTCACCCGCCGCCCGGGTCGCCGCCGCGCGGCCTTCGGCTTCAATC
The DNA here is from genome assembly GCA_963693075.2 of uncultured Granulicella sp. Lineage (GTDB taxonomy): Bacteria > Acidobacteriota > Terriglobia > Terriglobales > Acidobacteriaceae > Edaphobacter. The sequence goes on from CAXMMP010000002.1 coordinate 931,774, forward strand.
GTGATGCGGGACTTCTCCGCGTTTGCGATGTTCGTGATGCGCTGCGCTTCAATCTCAGAGCCCTTCAGCACGGTCGCCGTAAGCTCCGCTTCATGGCGGCGAATCTCGGCCTCCTGCACCTTGATCTGCTGCTCCTTCTCAACCTGCTGCACCTTCACCTGCTCGGCGATCACCTGCTGTTGCATGACGTTGGTCTGGATCTCATACGCCTTGTCGGCCTGCGCTTCCTGACGGCGAGACTGCTCCGTATACTGCGCCTTCTGGATATCGAGGTCGCGCTGCGCTTCAGCCTGCTTGCCCAGCGAAGCCGTCTCCGCAATCACACGATCCTGGTCCGAGGCAGCCTTGGCAATCGCAGCCTCGCGCAATGCATTTGCGCGGCGAATCGCTGTGTCGCGCTCAGCCTCTGCACTGGCAATCTCCGCGTCGCGCCTGATGCGCGCAACGTCAGGCCGGCCCATGTTGGTGATGTACTCGTTCTTGTCGCGAACTTCGCGGATGGTGAAGCTGATCACCTCCAACCCCATCTTCGACATGTCATCCATGCACGTCGAACGCATGCGGTCGGCCACCATCTCCGGCTCTTTCACAATCTGCTCCACCGTCAACTGCCCGATGATGCCACGCAGATGTCCTTCCATCACCAGCCGGATCAGACCCTCGCGCTGATCGGGAGTCTTCGACAGGAACTGCTCGGCGGCAGTAAGGATCGACTCGTTATCCGAGCGGACCTTGATCTGCGCTACGGCCTCGACCGTCACTGCAACACCCTGCTTGGTATACAGGTCCTGCTGCGGAGCTACGTCGAAGCTCATCAGCTCCAGGGACAACTCACGATAGGTCTCCAGCACGGGAACGATCGTCGTAGCGCCCGACCTGATAACACGAGGCTTGCGAAGACCGTAGACAATGAGCGCCTGATTCGGTCCAGCTTTACGATACATACGACCGATGCTGTACATAACCAGAAGAATCACGAAGACGGACGAGACGATGATGAACGCTGCTAGGGGTTGCATGGACTTTCCTTAGGAAGTACGGGTTAGAAGGTTGAACGCAGCGCCACAACCATGCAGCGCTTCACTGTCGACTCAAGAACTGTCGACTCAAGACTCGCGAAGTCTTGTTCTGAAGAGGAACAACGCTCACGGCAAATGCGCCTCCAGCGGCTCAACGTATGCAATGCCGCGTACATACCGGAGCACAACGACTTCAGTTCCGCGAGGAATCGATAGGCCGCTCTCACTGCGAGCCGCAGCGGCACGCCGCGTGTCGAGTTGTGAAAAAAGAATTTCGCCAGTGCCACCTTCCGCTCGGATCTCATCCGACACACGGCCAACGACACCTTCCATGCGCGTATCTTCTTCGTTCATCACACGCTCACGCGGCAGCAAGAACTTGAACAGGACGGCATAGATCATGCTTGCTCCGAGCAGACCCGCAGCCGCGGCAATCACGATGACGATCGGCGTAATCCAAGGGCTGTACTGGTTCAACAAGTAACCCGCTCCGCCAAACCAGCAGAGAAACGCCGGCAATGTAAAGCCGTTGATCGCCGACATGTGGCCCGGCTGGCGCGCATGTCCGAGCCCGTTCACATGGCCCGTATGAACATGCCCGAAGTGCAGGCGACCTAAACCAGAGAAGGCCGCCAGCAACGAAAGGACGAGACCGAGAAAAAAGCAGACGAGATACAGTGTGTTCATTTTTTCTTCTTCCTGGAGGAAGCTCTTGGATCGGAAGCCTTGATGTCTACGACGCGGACCGGAGTCAGGACGTTCGTCAGCCGGTCGATCAGGGCCGGCGTCTTCAAGATCGATTCGAGCAGCAGGAGGCACCGCCGCGAATCATCATGGTGAGCGAGCGCCAGCAACGCCCGGCATAACTGCGGGTCGGCCTTACCAAAGCGATCCGCTCCCGCGATCAACCAAAGGTCGAGCTTGTCCTCGATCACCTCGGTCGTTCGAAGCTCCGCCTGGAAGTTCTCCGGATCCTCAACCAGGTATCCCGGATGCACCTTGAAAAACTTCGCCAGCAGCAGCCGCGTCGTGTTCGTCAGGTGCGGTCGCGCGCCCGACTCGATCTGTGAAAGATACGACTGCGAGATCGTCTTGCCGCCCTTGGTCTCTTCGGCGATGGCCCGCACAACCTCCTGCTGGGTCATCGCGCGGTCGAGCCCGCGAAGCGACCCTTCCACCTCGCGCAAGTACCGTATTTTTTCAGAGAGCTTCATGACTTATTGCGATCTGTAATAATGTTATTACGATTTGTAATATTGTCAAGAGAAAAGAATCGCGGATGCTATCGCCCGCATCGACGCACGAATGGTCCCCGTGGAACAATGCAGCCAAGGAGTTCCCCTTTGCCCTCGATCTCTCGAACGCTCGCCGCAATACTGGCTCCCGCTCTGCTCTTCGCCTCCGCACATGCCGCGGAAGGGCCGACCCAGCACGAATTCGTGATTAAGAACTTCAAGACTGAGAGCGGGACGGTCCTTCCAGAGGCTCGAATCGTCTACGGCACCTACGGCTCGTTGAACGAAGCAAAAGACAACGCCATCCTGCTCCCGTCGCACTACATGGCGGAGATGCACGGCTACGAATGGCTCATCGGTCCGGGCCAGGCTCTCGATACCTCCAAGCTCTTCCTCGTCACTTCAGAACTCTTTGGCAACGGACGCTCCTCCTCTCCGAGTAATACGCCCGAGCCTTTCCATGGCCCGCGCTTCCCGGTAATGACCATCCGCGACAACGTCAACGCCGTGCACCAACTCTTGACAGAGCAACTCGGCATCCAGCATCTGCGCGCCGTCATTGGCTTTTCCATGGGTGCCCAGCAGGCGTTTCAGTGGGCTGTCAGCTATCCCACGTACATGGACCGCATCGTCGCAACCTCCGGCACGGCCAAAACGTACGGCCACGGAATCGTCAGGAACGAAGGGCAGATCACCGCCATCGAGACCGACCCCGCCTTTATGAATGGCGACTACACCGCCGAACCCGAAAAGGGGATCGAAGCCTTCAACCTGATGTGGACCGGCTGGCTCTTCTCGCAGGAGTGGTGGCGCAAGGAGCTTTGGCGCGAGGACGCCAAGCCCGGCACAACGCTCCACGACACCATCGAAAACTTCCGCAAGCATTTCATCGATGGAGCCGACGCCAACAACCTCATCCTGCAGATGCGCACGTGGGAGAGCAACGACGTCGGCGCAACCCCAGGCTTCCACGGCGATGTTGAAAAGGCGCTCCGCTCCATCAAGGTGCCGGTACTCTACATGCCCTCCACCACCGACCTCTACTTCCCCGTGGAGGACGCGCAGTACGAAGCGCAGTTCATCCCGCACGTCACGCTGCTGCCCATCCCGTCGCTGTGGGGACATCCTGCCGGTGCCGGTGCGAGCCCAGCCGATAAGAAGTTTCTGAACGACCACATCAGCCACTTCCTTGCAAGCGGGACCAGGGCGCCAGCGGTACGATAATCTTTTGCTGACGCCACCAAGCGAGGACAACTTGCCGGAAGCCGCACCGCCTAGTCGCAGGTTCTATACGACGCTCTACTTTCGCGTGCTCGTCGGCATTGTGGCCGGCGTGGTGCTTGGCCTTGCCTACCCCCACGGAGGGGAAACGATGAAGCCCTTTGCGGATGGCTTCATCAAGCTGATCAAGATGCTCATCGCGCCGGTGATCTTCTTCACCATCGTGCTCGGCGTAGCGGGCGTAGGCGATCTCAAACGCCTGGGCCGCGTAGGTCTGAAGGCGCTCCTCTACTTCGAAGTCGTCTCCACGCTCGCGCTCGGCATCGGCATGATCGTTGCCAATGTCTTTCACCCGGGCCGCGGCCTCAACGTCGACGTCAAGACCCTCAACACCGCCGATATCGCCCAGTACACCGCTCCCGCAGCCCACCAAGGGGTCATCGACTTCCTGCTCAACATCATCCCCGACAGCTTCGTCGGTGCCTTCACGCATGGCGAGATCCTCCAGGTGCTGGTCCTCGCCATTTTGCTGGGCATCGCCCTCAACATGCTAGAGAACCGCGACCAGGCGCGGGGTCTTCTGCACTCCCTCGAGTGGATGAACAAGTGGTTCTTCAAGCTCGTCGCTCTCGTCATGGAGGCTGCACCCATCGGAGCCTTTGGTGCCATGGCCTTCACGGTCGGACACTCCGGCGTGCGCGTCCTCGTCAAGCTGCTGGGATTGTTGCTTTGCGTCTACGGCACCAGCTTTACCTTCGTCTTCGTCGTCCTGGGGTTCATCTGCTGGCGCAACGGCATCAGCCTCTGGCGTTTGCTCGTCTATCTTCGCGGAGAGCTCCTCCTCGTCCTTGCGACCTCGTCGTCCGAGCCCGCACTCCCGGGCCTGCTCGAAAAGATGGAGCGCCTCGGCTGCTCCAAAGCCGTGGCGGGCCTGGTCATTCCCGCCGGCTACTCTTTTAACCTCGACGGGACATCCATCTATCTCAGTGCCGCTGCGCTCTTCATCGCGCAGGCCACCAATGTCCACCTCAGCATCAGGCAGCAGCTCTTCATTCTTGCCGTCCTAATGCTCAACTCAAAGGGGGCGGCAACCGTTACAGGCGGCGGCTTCATCACGTTGGCCGCAACGCTTGCGGCGTTGGGAACGATCCCCGTAGCCGGCATCACGCTCATCCTCGGCGTTGACCGCTTCATGTCGGAGATGCGTTCGCTGACCAACCTCGTCGGCAATGGCGTCGCGACCATCGTCGTCGCGCGGTGGGAAGACCAGTTCGACGACGCGCAGGCGCAGCGAGTTCTGGCGGGAACAGATGCACCCGCGCCGACCGCATCCATCGGTTAGCAGCGTTCTTTCTGGCCGAAATCAAAGAAAAACTTGCGGGAACCAGCGTTTTCACCGGCGATTCGCGATAGAGTGACGACAAGTCCTCTGCAATTCCGCCCTCTGGGCCTTCCTCGTCCGGTCTCATCCGGCCTCGCAGCACCTCATTCTAAGGAGCCACCATGCGCCGTTCCGAATCGTCTCAATCGTCGACATCTCGCCGTTCGTTTCTTCGTTACGCCTCGCTCGCCGCAGCCGCTCCCATCCTGACTGAAGCACACTTCGCGATGGCAGAGTTCCAGAACGCAACCCCCGCAGGCCAGGCTCCGGCGCGCCGCACGTTCACCCCTCCGCCTCCTGGTGCCGTCCTGATCAACGCGAATGAGAACCCTCTCGGCCCCTGCGAGGCTGCCTGTAAGAAGATCGCATCCATCGCGCCGTCGGGAGGACGCTACGACTTTTACGGCGAGACCGAGCAGCTTACCAAGACCTTCGCCTCGCAGCACGGCCTCAAGGAAGAGTACATCTCGGTCTACGCCGGTTCGTCAGAGCCACTGCACTATTCGGTCCTCGCATTCACCTCGCCGGGCCGTGGCCTTGTGATGGCAGACCCGTCCTACGAGGCGCCCATGCGTGCGGCAGCTGTTTCCAAGGCGAAGATCTCGATGGTGCCGCTGACCGCAAGCTACGCGCACGATGCCAAAGCGATGGCTGCAGCGGACCCCAGCGCGGGCGTCATTTATATCTGCAATCCGAACAATCCCACCGGCACCCTTACCAGCAAGCAGGATATCGAGTGGATCTACGACAACAAGCCCAAAGGCTCGATCCTGCTGGTCGATGAGGCCTACATTCATCTCTCCGACGCGCCGGATGTGCTCGACATGGTGGCTGCGGATAAGGACGTGATCGTCCTGCGCACCTTCTCGAAGATCTACGGCATGGCGGGCATCCGTTGCGGCTTCGCGGTGGGCCGGCCGGATCTTCTCGCGAAGCTGCAGCCCTTCGGCCAGAACCCGATGCCCATCACCGGGTCGGCCGCAGCCAACGTTTCGCTGCTCGATGTTGAACTGATCCCGAAGCGCAAGAAGATTATCGGCGATACGCGCAAAGATACGCTCACCTGGCTCGCCGCAAACAACTACAAGGTGCTTGGCGATTCGCAGTCGAACTGCTTCATGATCGATACCGGTCGCGACGGCAAGAGCGTCATCGCGGCCATGCGCGGCAAGAATGTCTTCATCGGTCGAACCTGGCCGGTATGGCCGAATGCGGTGCGCGTCTCGGTTGGGACCCCGGAAGAGATGGCGAAGTTCAAGACGGCCTTCAAGTCCGTTATGGATGCACCGGCAGTGGCTTCAGTTGCCGCGCCGGCTGACGCTGCGAACTATCCGCACTTCGCGTAGCTCTTGCTTCGACTGACGCGCGGCCTCGGAAGATTGGGGCCGCATCGTTGTCTGTGGACCACCCAACACGGAAAGGTATTGTGTGACTCGTAAGCTCGCCACCGCATCGCTCTTTGCACTCATAGCATCCTCCGTCTTCGCCCAGACAGCTCGTTCCCCGAGAACGGCACCGGTCACGCAAGCCGAGGTCGATACCATTACCCACGATGCCATCTTGATCGATACGCACAACGACGTGCCGTCGAACACCATCGACGGCTATGACATCGGCACCCCGAACAAGAAGGCTCAGACCGATCTGCCTCGCATGCACGGCTACCTGGGCGCGGAGTTCTTTGCCGTCTTCGTCGACGCGGCCTACGTCGAAGGCAATCACTCGGCAAACCGGACGCTGCAGATGATCGACACCGTCCGCACCGACATCATTGCCAAGTACCCGGGGGACTTTCTCTACGCTACAACCGCCGACGAGATCGAACGCGCGCACAAGGAGCATAAGATCGCCGCCTTGATGGGGATCGAGGGAGGGCATGCTATCGAAGATTCCCTGCGTCTCCTGCACGATTATTACGCGCTTGGCGTGCGGTACATGACGCTGACCCACTTCAACACCAACAATTGGGCCGATGCGCAGGGCGACTTCACCGACACCAAGGTCAAACACCATGGCGGTCTTACGCCCTTCGGCAAGGATGTCGTCCGCGAGATGAACCGCCTCGGTATGATGGTCGACATCTCGCACACTGCCGACGCGACATTTGAGGACGCAATCGCGACCTCCACCGCACCCATCATCGCGTCGCACTCTTCATGTCGCGCGCTCGACGACCACACCCGCAACATGACCGATGACATGATTCGCAAGCTGGCCGCGAACGGCGGCAGCATTCAGATCAACTTTGAGTGCGGCTAACTCTCCCAGCGTTACAAGACCGAAGCAGAGCCGATGATGGCACGGCTGATGCCGAAGTATCGCCAGGCCGAAAAGATCGCCGACCCCAAGGAGCGCGAAGCAGCCATCACCGCGCTCTTCGCCGAGGGCGCAAGCATCAAGCCCGCAACCCTGAAGGACGTCGTCGATCAGATCGACCACGCCGTGCAGGTCGGCGGCATCGACCACGTCGGGATCGGGACAGACTTTGACGGCTCAACCTGCGTCCCCAGCGACCTGAACTCGTACGACAAGTTCCCCGCGCTGACGAAGGCGCTGCTTGAAAAAGGGTACTCGGCGGAAGACATCAAGAAGATCTACGGCGGCAACATGCTTCGCATCATGCGGGCAGTGGAGAAGCGTGCGCAGGAACTCAAGGGGATGGCGCCGCTGGAGAGCTCAGTCGATAAGAAGTAAAAGCAAGTGCGCCCTATCGCAGGGGCCTACTTGCTTTTGACGGCGATCACTTCGATTTCGAGCAGTGCCCACGGTGCGGCAAGTGCTGCTACCTGGAAGGCCGAACGCGCCGGCTTGTTCGGCTGCGTTGCCGTCCCGAAGAATTTCACATACTCCGACTGCATTCCGGCAAAGTCGAGCTTGCCCGTGGTCGGATCGGGTCCAAGGAAGACGGTCATCTTTACGACGTCCTTCATGTCGAGCCCCTGGTCCTGCAGGCCCTTCTGGATCTTCGCAAACACACTCGCGGCCTGCGTCCTGGTATCGCCATATACCGCGGCGGTGCCTTTCGCTGCATCTGCGGGCGTAACCGGCGATGCCAGCTGTCCGCTGAGGTAGTAGGTATCACCCGCCCAGACACCCATGGCGATCGGCGACTTATCGGACTGGATGTGTTTCACCACGGTCTGGCTATACATAACGGAACTGGCGAGGAAAGCGACTGCAAGGGCTGCGGCTTTGAAAGGCTTCATACATTCTCCGAAGTGCTGTTGTTTGTGCTCGATGGTTATAGATTCACAATGCCGGACTGCGTCGCAAGCCGTGCAGCCTTCACCTTTTCGCCAAGCTGGTTGACCGCATACAGCGCGCTGAGTGCCGCGCCCTCCTGCCAGGCTACGACGTGGCTGCAATGGTCGCCCGCGAAGAGGATGTTGCCATCCGGCTGGATCAACTGTTCATAAGCCGCGTCGGTTTTTGTACGCGCCGCGGCAGGATTCGTCCCTTGTCCCGTCTGCGGTGTCAGCGAGACCCCCGGTGCCTTCTGCCCGCTGCCGAGGCTGCGCAACCAAGAGCCTTCGTTGTATTTGATCTTGCCCCAACTGACGTACATCGGCTTCTCGAGCTCCTTGCCGTGACCCGGATGCAGCCGCTCGATCGACTTGCGCGACTCGGCAAACTTCTCTTCGAGCGACAGCTTCGAAAACGGGCTACCGACCTCATCGGAGTAGCCACTGACCACGATGCCACGCTGCGAAAATAAGCCAGCCGACGGGAACCAGATCGGGCTACAACCCGTGTTCACGAACTCCAGCCCGCCATAGATGTTCTCGTCCATCTCCCAGAACCGGCGCGACTCCCAGGCGATCTTATAAGCCGAAGCGTAGGTGCAATCCGCGATGATCTGCTTATACGGTTCGCTGAAGTCGTTTGGCGTGTTCTTCAGGATCGTCAACGGCATCGCGCAGATGCAGTAGTCCGCCTCGATCGACTTCGCAACACCCTTCTGCACATAGCCAATCCGAACGCCCTTGGCCGTCTTGCGAATCTCGCTCACCGGCGCGTTGTACTCGACGATCTTGCCGAGCGACTTTGCAAACGCATACGGAATCCGGTCCATGCCGCCCACCGGCTGGAACATCGTCGCCTGCATATCGAACTGCTCGTCGAACATCATGCCGTTCCAGAAGTTTTCGTCCAGAAGCGTATGCATGTCGATCGGCTCCAGCAGTACGCCGGTCTCATCCCCTGCGCCTGAGGTCTTCGAGTATCCTGCCCGATCACTGCCCTTATACTTGCCCGTTGAATCCAACGGCCCGTATTGCCGCAGGAAGCCAAGCATCCGCGTTCGGTCATCGCTCGAAAGATCCGCATCCAGTGCGCCCTGGTTGATGCTCTTCATCAGCAGCTCGCTCACATGGCCGCGCGTGTCATTCTCCACCTGTCGCAGCACCGCGGGCTTCCCGCCGTTCGCGTTGTCGTTCTGCAGATGCGCCGAACGCGTCATGTTCACTTCAACCTGCAACTCGACGCCAAGCTTGCGGCAGTAGCCAAGAATCGTCGGATGAATCGAAGGCAGGCGCGCCGGCCCAAAGTTCTGGTAATGCCCTTCGTCCCATGCGCAGGTCTGCGTGGTGCCGTCGAGGAAGTTCACCTTATCGCCCGGCCGCACCGTCCAGTTGCGCCCACCCGGCCGTTCCCGCGCCTCGAGCACCGTACATTCATACCCCAGCGCGCGCAGTTCATACGCGGAAACAAGTCCAGCGATTCCTCCGCCCAGCACGACCACCTTCACGCCTTTGCCGGAACCGCTCGGCGCCGCAATCGGCGTCGGCGCCTCGGCCTTCGACTCCATCAATCCCAGGCCTTGCATGGCGAGAAACGCGGCGCTATATCCGCCGGCCTGCCCAACGCGCGTAAGAAAACTTCTGCGGCTCAAACCCATCGTGTGCAACCCTCCTGGAACGTAAAGCACTGGTGATGCACTGCGTCATGGACGTGCGGTTGGTCTCCCCGCCAGGAGCCGTGCGTTCAAACAAGCGCAGGTTCTAGACAGGGGCCAGCGTGATTTTGCGAATGGTAAGACCACTCTAAATCAACAGCAGGTGAAGGCGGGACACAAATGCAGAGACGCCGCAGTCTTATCGCGGTCGGCGATCAGTTTGCTCGGGTGTCGGGGGTTTTCGCGTCTCTTACTTTGCTTCGAAGATCAGGAAGTAATCCTGCCCATCGGCCTTCGTAAAGTCATACAAGGCCACCTTGCGATAGCCAGCTTCGCCCATCTCGCGTTCCACCACATCGCGATTCAGTCCATGGTCCGTCCCATTGCCGTTGCGGTCGACGATCGCCACCCGCGCGTTCGGCTTCAACGAAGCACGCATCGCCGCCATAAATGGAACCGGCCGCGCAATCTCGTGGTACACCTTCATCAGCAGCACCACGTCCATCGAATGCGGCGGCAGCTTCGCATCATCCGGCGTCCCCAGCACCGTATGGATGTTTCCGAGCCCTTCCTTCTTCGCCCGATCCTGAATGTATTCGAGATACTTCGGGTTGATGTCCTCCGCGAACACCGTACCCTTTTCGCCCACCCGCTTCGCCGCCCGCACCGTAAACCACCCCGACCCCGCGCCAATATCGGCAAACGTCTTACCCGCCGTCAGATGCAGGTCATCCATGATCTTGTTCGGCTGCAGCTTCTGGTCGCGATCCGGATATTCGAAGATCGAAAGATCGCCTGCATACGGCGTGCTCGTCGGACGTGGCTGCTGCCCCGCCGGAGTCTGTGCGGCAAGCATGCCAGTCAGCGAAACAAAGAGGAGCGCGGAAGCGAGGCGGAGACGAACCATCATGCATCCAGCATCGGCCTATTTGCACCCATGCGCAACCCGCGACGTTCCGGCATCATGACAAGATCAAAACGCCCCGAATCTGGCATCATCAGGAATCGGCATGAAATCACGCTCCCGCCTTCTCGTGTACTGCTGCTCCGCCGCACTCATCGCCATCCTCATCGCGTTCCTGCTGCTGACGGCGCTCCACGCCTCCCTGCAAACTGCCCTCGTCCGCCACTTCGACCTCGGCATCCAATCCTTCATTCACAACTGGACCTCCCCCTCCCTCACCCCCATCATGCGAGCCCTCACCCTCGTCGGCTCAACGGAATTCTTCGTCCCCATCCTCATCCTCGCCGTACTCGCCATCCTGCGCATCGGCATCAAGGAGCAAGGACAGCGTCTCGTCCGCAAACGCGAGGTCTCCAGCATCTTCGCGCTCGGTGTCGGCGGCGCCATCGCTCTCAACGACAGCTTCAAAGCCTGGTTTCATCGACTACGCCCCGCACCAGCCTGGGCCATGGCGCACGAATCCACTTACTCGTTTCCCAGCGGCCACTCGCTCTTTGCCTTGACGCTTTACGGCCTCATCGCCTACATGATTCTCGATCGCCGCGCCCCCGGAACGAAGCGCTTCCTGGTCGTACTAATAGCCGCAGCCATCACCCTCGGCATCGGTATCAGCCGCATCTACCTCGGCGTGCACTGGCCTACCGACGTCCTCGCCGGGTACCTGACCGCAGCGCTTTGGCTTACCGCCGTTATCTCCATCGATCGCCGCTGGCGCACGCACTGGCAGCGATCTTTACGTCGCCCGTAGCGTCCACCCATTCGGCAGCTTGTTGTACTGCTCCACGCGGGCAGCCGCAAACTTCTTCCCATTCCAAGCCATCTGCTCGATCTCGATCTGCCCCGACTCCAGCCGAATCAGGTTCCATGCGTTCGGCTCATTCCGCGTGCGCGTCGAAACCGCCGTGCCTGCGTGGACGATGATCGCGCTATACCCGGGAATCGGGTAGCGTACGCGACTCGCCAGCGTGAGCGCGGAATGCAGATGTCCTGAAAGAAATAAATCCACATGGCACTTCGCAAAGACAGACATAGCCATCCGCGCACGCGTCAGGGTCGGGTGCCTCACATCATCAGCCGCTACGTCGATCGGCTGGTGCGTCACCACCACGCGCAACGGCGCCGTGGTATGCCCGAACTGGCGGCATGCCAGCATCACTTGCTCACGGTTGATGCGCCCGTTCTTGGTCGACATCAGCCGCACCGTATTGATCCCCGCAATTGCAACGTCGGCATCCGATAAAAACGGTGAAAGATCGTGCGAAATAAATCGCCGATACCGCTTCAGCGGTCGTACCACCCGCTCAAACAGGTTCGTCGCCGAAACATCGTGATTGCCCGGAACCACGATCCGCGGCACCTGCGGCATCTGTTCGAGAAACGCCTTCGCCGCGCGAAACTGCTTCTTCTTCGCCCTTTGCGTCAGGTCGCCCGAGACCACGATCACATCCGGCGCGGCGGCCTGTAAAGCAGCCAGCAGCCCCGCCACGATCCGCGGATCTTCCCGTCCAAAATGCAGGTCCGAGATGTGGGCGACGGTCTTCACTGCGGTGCGATCACCTGCAGGGACTTTGGCCTCGTCGCGTACTGCAACGGCGCTCGCATCCGCCTCACCTCTCCGTCGAAGGACACGCGAAGCCGCCGTCGTCGATTCGTCCGCACCGTAAAAGAGGTCACCGTAAACTCCTCGAGATCGCGGGCTGCCTTGACCCGGTTGAACAGAGCCGCGACCAGCAGCCGGAACATCGCGAAGCGTGTCGCCGAAGGTACAAGATACAAAGCAAGCCGGCCCTCATCCATCCGCTCCCGCGTGCCCAGCTTGCCCCGATTCATCGAGTAGACATTGTTTCCGACAAACAGCAGGGGTGTCTTGTAATAGCGCACCGTGCCATCCATCTCCACTTCGACCGAAAGGCAGCGAAACCGCAAAAACGATCGCGCCGAGGCAAGCACCAGCGACCCCCACTTGTTTGCCCCACCCTTCTTCATCCGTTCCCGGTCGAGCACCATCGCTGGATAAACCCCCAGGGAAGAATTATTTACGAACGTCAGGCCGTTTACCTCCGCCGTATCGATGGCTCGCGGCGGACACGTCGCCGCAACCGCAACCGCTTCAGCGAGCCGCAGTGGAATCTTCAGATCCTGCGCAAAATGGTTCAGCGTGCCGACGGGCAGCACACCCATCCATCGTCCTGTGTCTCGTATCGCGTGCGCGATACAGTTGATCGTGCCATCGCCGCCAGCCGCAACCCACACTGTGGAGATCGGATCGCTCGCCGCCAGCGCCGGCAGATCCAGTTCACGGTTCAAAATGGTGAGCTCGCAGGGGCAGTGATGGACCGCAAACAGCTTGCAGATGTCCTCCGGCGAAGCCTCGCCCATGCCAGATCCGGCATTGAGAAACACCCGGACGCTTCGCGGCTCGCTCATGGGTCGTTGGATGCATCGCAGCGAGCGCCGGAAGATTTACGGTCGGAAATGCATCCAACGGTAGACCGCTCGACCATTACAAATAGATCATTACAAAGAGGACGCCCGATCATGTCGTTTCGCCTGAGCCGCAAGAAGCCGGAGCCCGAAGCCGAGTCACAATCCTCCCGCGATGAGGGCAAGCAGCGGCAGCAACGCAACCTCGCACGCCCCTCGGCGGAGGAGATCTATAAACAGGTTGCCACCAACGCCCGCGAAGAGCTCAAACGATCCAGCGTCGCCCTCGCCATTTCAGGCTTCGCCGGCGGCATGTTCATGGGCCTCTCCGCGCTTGGCACCGCGATTGCGCTCGCCATGCTCGGCCACTCCAGCGGTTTCGTCATGGTCTCGCGCATGTTCTACCCCGCCGGCTTCATCGTCGTCATTCTTGGTCGCGCGCAGCTCTTCACCGAAAACACCCTTTACCCGGTTGCGCTCGTGCTCGCCGAAAAGCGAGAGTTCTGGAACACCCTTCGCCTCTGGTCGGTCGTCCTGCCGTCCAACGTCCTCGGAGCCTTCGCCTTCGCCTCGCTCGTCGCCATCACCCCGGCGCTCAATCCTCACTTCGTCATGGAACTTTCCCAGCTCGGCCTGGACGCCATCGCCAACCCCGGCGAAACCATCTTCTGGTCCGGCGTCATGGGAGGCTGGATCATTGCCCTCGCCGCCTGGCTCGTCTCCGGCTCGCACTCCATCACGGGTTCCGTCATGATCATCTGGATGCTCACGTTCCTCGTCGGCCTGGGCAACTTTGCCCACTGCATCGCCGCCTCGGGCGAGGTCTTCGTCGCCATCCTCACCCACCACACCGCATGGCAAAGCTACCCACGCTGGTTCGGCCCTGCGGTTTTAGGAAACATCTGTGGCGGCGTCGGCATGGTCACCCTGCTCGAGTACGGCCAGGCGGTCTACGGCAAAGTGGCCGAAGAAGACATCACCTCGGAGGAATAACGGCTCTCCAGGTGCTCCATCCCGGCCAACTTCAGCGGCTCGTCTTACCGCAGCGAACGATGCGGCCAAAGCCACGCCGCGCCACGAACCCCGCTCGAATCCCCGTACTTCGCCTGCAGCAGAGGCGTATTCACCTCACGCCCAAACACATAGAGACTCAGCCGCGCCGCCACATTCGGATAGATCCGCGCCACCCGCGAAAGTCCACCCCCAAACACAAAGCAATCCGGATCGATGATGTTGATCAGCATCGCCAGCCCGCGCGCCAACCGATCCTCGAGCCGTTGCACCGCGGCTTCGGCCTCCGGATCACCCGCCTCGGAGGCCGCAACGATCTCCTTCGTCGTCAGCTTCCGGCCAGTCACGGCGAGAAACTCCTCAGCTACTGCTGTCCCGGAAACCCACTTCTCCAGGCAGCCAAACTTTCCGCAATAACAGGCTGGCCCGGGGACCTCAGCTCCCGACGCCCACGGCAGCGGATTGTGCCCCCACTCGCCGCCAACCCCATTGTGCCCGGCGTGAACCCCTCCACCGAGCGCCAGCCCACCACCACACCCGGTCCCCAGGATCACTGCAAATACAACGTCTTTCCCTGCCGCCGCGCCGTCCGTCGCCTCCGAAACCGCCAGGCAGTTCGCATCGTTCGCGATCCGTACCTCGCGCTTCAATAAGGCCGATAAGTCTTCTTTCAACGGCATCCCGTTCAACCACGTCGAATTCGCATTCTTCACCAGCCCGGTAATCCCCGAGATCGTCCCTGGAATCCCCGCCCCCACCGTCCCGGTTATCCTCGTTTCGCCCTCAATCTGGTGCACCAGAGACGCCATGGCCGCGAGCGTCGCAGGATAATCATGCTGCGGTGTCGGTATTCTGTGCCGAACGAGCTCAATGCCCGCATCGTCGATTGCCAGTGCCTCTATCTTGGTGCCACCCAGGTCGATCCCAATACGCATACATGGAATTATCTATCAGCGATCCGCTCGCTGGCTCGAAGCTGACAGATCCCTCTCAATTCGCGCAGCGTTGCGTGTTCCCGTCACCGCGAACGCGCCGCCCGCCCTTCTATTTTGTCCGGCACCCCTGTATGAGCCTTCACTTGAATTCCTGTAAGAACGGTGTATAAGCGCATTCCCTAACATGCTTGTTTTGAATAATTTGCATATGAGCCATATACCCGGGGGTATGGGAAGCCTTATTGGGTCGAGTGAACGGCCGGCGTGACTGGTTTCACATAGGTGTCCAGCCACCTCGACATCTCCCAAAGCATGTGCGAAAGCGACTCGTGCGCCTCATACCCGTGCGCCTCTAGCGGCAGCCAAACGAGCCGCACCGTAGCCCCCTGCCCCTTCAACGCCGCAAAAAAGCGTTCTGACTGGATCGGGAAGGTGCCCTGGTTGTCGTCCGCCTCGCCATGAATCAGCAGGATAGGCGTCTTGATCTTATCCGCATAGCTGAAGGGCGACATCTTGAAGTACACGTCGGGAGCCTGCCAGTACGTCCGCTCCTCCGCCTGAAACCCATACGGCGTCAGGGTCCGGTTATAAGCCCCGCTCCGTGCGATTCCTGCGCGAAAAAGGTCGGAGTGCGCCAGCAGATTGGCCGTCATAAACGCCCCGTAGCTATGCCCCATCACCGCGACCCGTTTCGGATCGACCACCCCCAGCGAAGCCCCGTAATCGATCGCCGCCTTCGCTCCCGCTACAAGCTGCTCCGTGTACGTGTCGTTTGGCTGCTCACTGCCTTCGCCGATGATCGGAATGGCGGCATTCTCCAGCACCGCGTATCCGGTCTGCGCGAAGAATACGGGAGAGCCCCAGCCGATCCGCGGAAAGCGGTACGGCGAGCCCGAAACCTGACCCGCCGCGGCCCGCGTCTTGAACTCAGCCGGATACGCCTCCATCAAGGTTGGCAGCGGCCCCTGCGATTTGCCATAGCCCGCCGGAAGCCAAAGCGTCGCCGTCAATTCAACCCCATCCGCCCTCTTGTACTTCAGCAGTTGCTTTGTCGGCAGCTTGATGTCGGCGTAGGGGTTGGGCAGGTGCGTTACCTGCATCATCGCCTCTGAATCACCCGCGGCTTGCGGAAATGTCCCGATAAAGTAGTTCGGGGACATGGTGTCGGACTCCTGCCTGACCAGCAACCTGGAGTCAGAGAGCAGTGCAACCGGATCGGCATAAACATGGTTCGGCGAGCGCCAAAGCACCTTCTCCTCCCCGCCGCCAATCGGCATCGTCCCCAGGAACGGCAGATCGCCCCCAGGGGTCGCCCCCGGCGAGAAAAAGTACAGCGATTGCCCATCGGGAGTCAACGTGAGCAGCGCTTCGCCCTGCTTGTTGAGCGTCAAAACAGGACGCCCAGGGCTGTGGTAACGATCCTGCGAAGACCCCTCATACAGTGTCTTCGCAGCCGATTGCGGAGTCGATGGATCAAAGGTCGACATATTCGTCTTCCGGTCGGACCAGCGAGCCGACAGAATGAGCGCAAGATGGTCATTGGCCCACTGCACGCCACGATAGCGAAGCGGCAGCTCCTGCAAGGTCACAGGCTTCTCAAAGGGTGCGGAGAGTGCAATCAGCCGGTCGCGTACTGGCGTCTTGACGTTCGGGTCGCCATGATCCCCAGCCTCAACCCAGATCAGGGTGGCCGGAGCATCGGAGCGCCAATCATAGTCGCGAGGCCCATCGGGAACAGCATCGAAGGCAATCGGCAGCGAGTCGAGCAAAGGGCGGTCCGACAGCGTCTTTTCGGACTTCGTCTTGATATCGAGCAGCGAAACCTTCAGCGGGAAGTTCTCTGTCGGGAGAGCGTAGCTGAAAGGCCGATGCAATGTCTGGACTAGCGCGTAGTGCCCGTCCGGCGATGGACTCGCTGATTGGATCAGCCCCTTGACCGCAAACGGCTTGACCGGTCCAGCAAGCGGTACCAGCGCTAGCTGCGAGGTCGCGTAATACTCGAAGATGGCCTCATCCGTCGGCGTCTTGAGCATGTCCTCATACGTGCGGCCCGGCGTGACCTTGCCTAGATTCTCGTCGACATTCGGCCCCGCGGGGACATCACTCACCTTCGGCGCAGCACCGCGCGTCGCCGGAATCACACGGCACAAGAGGGCGGCGGAATCCGGCATCCACTCGCACGGCGACCCAAGAACCGCGTTGAGCTTGAGCGTGCCGATCCGGTGAGCGTGCGCGGAAGCTACGTCGAGCACCCAAAGCTGTAGAGCCGCACCACCGGGGGCGGTCTTGTCGGTCTTCTGGATGAAGGCGATCTTCCTGCTATCCGGCGACCATATGGCATGAGAAGCTTTGAGCTTCGCGGGCAGCCCGGCGACCGATTTCACCGCTCCGCCGGAGATCGACTGAAGCGAGAGCTTGATGAGCGAAACCTCGCGGCTCGGGCCGCTGGTCGCTGGATTGAAGCGCAGGCCGGCCAGGCGGTAACGCGGCTGCGCGACATCCGCGATCGTGGGGAAGGTTGCTGGCTGCTCGATCAGCAACGTCGCATGGTCCGGTGACGCCGATACGTAAGGCGTCACAGGCGCGTCCAGCAAGTCCTCAATCGGCGCGGGAGGCTTCTGATACGTGAGGGCATGCTGCGCGTGAACTGCGGTGGCGCTGAGGAGGAGAGCGAGGGGAAGGATACGCATGCGTCGTGACCTCGTGGTGCAGATGTTGTCGGAGAGAAAAGGGTATCGCGGATTCCGACACGGAGCCATCACTATAATCACGATCGCGAGAGATGTTGGGTCGATGCTGAGGAGATGCATGAAGCCTGGTACGAAGTGGACGAATGGAGTGGGGGTGGCAGCCTTCTGTTTGCTCCTGTCGATGAGGTCCGCAGGGCAAGCGGATCATCCGACCAATCTGATGCCGATGCCGAAAGCTCTGGTCTTCGCGAGCGGACAGCTTGCGTTGACTCCGCAGTTCGCCATCAGTGTCACGTCGTATGACGACGCACGACTGGATGCCGCTGTGTTGCGTACGATGGAGCGTCTGCGGATGAAGACCGGACTGGAGCTGGTGCGACAGGTTGGCCATGGGATTGGCGCACTGAGTATCGCTGTCGATGGTGCAGGTGGGGCAGTGCAGGGCGTCGATGAGGATGAGAGTTACTCGCTGGACGTTTCGAACAGCGGTGCCGTGCTGCGGGCGAAGACCGTGGTTGGCGCGATGCGCGGGCTGGAGACGGCGCAGCAGCTGGTCGAGCCCGCGGGCGATCACTACGCGTTGCCGTTCGTATCGATCACGGATTCGCCGCGGTTTCCGTGGCGTGGGTTGATGCTGGATTGCGGGAGGCACTTCGAGCCGATCCCGGTGATCAAGCGGACACTCGATGGCATGGCTGCCGTGAAGCTGAACGTCTTCCACTGGCACTTGACCGAAGACCAGGGATTCCGGATCGAGAGCAAACTGTACCCGAAGCTCACGGCGATGGGTTCCGATGGGCTTTACTACACGCAGGCGCAGGCGGCTGAGGTCGTTGCGTATGCGCGGGCGTTAGGGATTCGCGTCGTGCCGGAGTTCGAGATGCCTGGTCACTCAACCGCCTGGCTGGTGGCCTATCCCGAGCTCGCAAGCGCACGGGCACCAAAAGGGATTCGTCGGGAGTTCGGTGTGTCGGATTATGCGCTTGATCCGACGCGTGAGGAGACCTACGAGTTCGTGCGGCGGTTCCTGGGCGAGATGACGACGATCTTCCCGGATGCGTATGTGCACATCGGCGGCGATGAGACGGTTTCCCCGGAGTGGAAGAGCGATCCACGCATCCTCGCGTTCATGCAGCAGCATCGGTTGAAGGATCCTGATGCATTGCAGGCGTACTTCAACCAGCGCGTGCTGAAGATCCTGACCGCGTTGCATAAGCACATGGTGGGTTGGGACGAGATCCTGAACCCTGCGTTGCCGAAGGATGTCGTGATCCAGTCGTGGCGCGGCGAGGAGTCGTTGCAGAAGGGTGCGCAGCAAGGCTATCAGGGCATTTTGTCCGCGGGCTATTACCTGGATGGGATGCGCTCCGCTGAAGAGCACTATGCGGTCGATCCTCTGCCTGCCGACGCGAAGCTTACCGAGGCGCAACGCAGGCTGGTGCTTGGCGGCGAGATCTGCATGTGGGCTGAGCAGATCGATGAGCGGAGCGTGGATTCGCGATTGTGGCCGCGGTCGGCAGTGATCGCAGAGCGCTTCTGGTCTCCGGCAAACGTGACGGATGTGATGGAGATGAACCGGAGGATGCGCGCCACTTCGGTCGAGCTGGAAGGGCTTGGATTGCAGCAGATGGAGCACGAAGACGCCGCTTTGCGTGAGCTGATCGGTTCAAGGCATATCGATGCCCTGAAGGTCTTTGCGTCCGCAATTGAGCCCGTGAGCTTCGGCGAACGGTACGAGCAGCAGAAGACCTCACAGCTTACGGTGCTCGATCGGTTTGTCGATGCTGTCGCGCCTGATCCGCCTTCGCGCTACGCGTTCGAGCGGCTGACGGCGAGCTTCCTCAAGGCTCCGAATGCGAAGGACGCAGAAGAACTTCGCAGCATGTATGCGGAACTGATCAAGGCTGCTCCCGGCGCCCAGCGGACGATTGCGAGTTCACCTTTGCTTACGGATGTTCTGGGTCGTGCAAAGCAGATGCCTGCCCTGGCCCAGACTGCGATCGATGCCCTAAGTTTTGTGAGTGCGGGGACAAAGGCTCCTGCTGGCTGGAAGGTGCAGCAGATGGCCCTGATTGCGGAGGCGAAGAAACCGGGGGGCATCGTTCGGTTTACGTTTCTGGGTCCGCTCGAAAAGCTAGTGGAGGCAGTCCAGGAGTGACATCGCCGGATGGTCTTTCTCGCATCGCTGTCGCCGACGGGTCTTAGTTTGGCTGGATCGGATTTGCTGCGTCGCGCTCACTGACGTTTTCGGTCTGGATGCCAAAGAGGAAGGGCAGATCGCTTTGCGATCTGCCCCTTTTTGAAGCTCTCACTCTCGGGTTAGAAGAGGTACTTGAGGGCGAACTGGAGTTGACGTTCGCCTTGTGAGTTGTTGACCAGCCCGAAGGTGTTGCCGACGTACGAGTTCGGGGCGGTGAGGATGGGATGGTTGAGGAAGTTGATCGCTTCCGCACGGAACTGGAGCGACTGCTTCTCGAAGGTGGCGAACTTCTTCGAGACGCTCAGGTCGGCGGTCTGGAGACCAGGGCCGCGAAAGCTGCCAACCTGGCAGTTGCCGAAGGTTCCGATGCCGGGCTGGGAGACAGTGCTGGGGTTCAGCCAGTCGTAGCCCGGGTTGAGCGGGTCACTGGAGCGCTTGTAGGGGGTTTCCGTTGCGGGGCCTGAGCAGTCCGCGCGAGGAAAGCCGGAGGTGGTGCCTGAGTTATCGCTGGCCTGTGCGGTGATGGGGAAGCCGCCGTGAATCTGAACGATGGAAGCGACTTGCCAGCCGCCGATGGCGGTGTCTGCGATGCGGTTGATGTTGGAGCCGAACTGACGTCCGCGGCCGAAGGGCAGCTCATAGGTGACGAAGCCGTTGAAGCTGCTGGAGACATCCTGATCGCACTTGCCGTAGTCGGCAGCATGGTCATAGGTGTTCTGGAAGAAGAAGTGATTGTTACCAGCCTGGGTGAGTCCGGCATTGGTGTCGCCGTACTGTGCAAAGAAGCCGGAGGAGTTGCCCATGCACTTGGACCAGGTGTAGTTGCCCTGGAACTCAAGCCCGTGGCTGAGGTGCTGCTGAAAGCTTGCCTGCAGGGCGTTGTAGTTGGAGAAGCCGTTCGATTCGGTGAGGCGGGCCTGGCCAATTTCGCCCTGAAGGGTCGGGTTGAGGTACGGGCTGGGGTCGATGACGCCACCGGGCAGCAGAACTTTCTGGTTGATGAGCGCAATGGTCATGAGATGGTCGGTCTTCTGGCCCACGTAGCTGAGCTGGAAGGTGGACGAGTTGCCGAGCTGACGCTGCACGGTGAGGTTGTACTGCTGCGAGACGGCGGGGCGGATGTCATTCTGGGCGAACGCGTGGATTCCTGTGCCGGCAAAGCAGAGCGGAGACTGGGCGATGGCTGCGGCAACCGTGCAACCAGAGGATGGGAAGCTCGAGAAGCCTTCGTCGAGGGTCGTGGTTGGGAGGGCCAGCGACGAGCCGGCGTAGGTCACGTTGTGGGGGATGGCGAACGGAGGATTCTGGATGAGAAGGTTGCCGGTGCCGGTGCTCTCGGTGAAGTTGGACATGCCGTAAGCGAGGCGGACAACGGTCTGGTGCTGCGGCTGCCAGGCCATGCCAACGCGGGGCTGGAAGTTGGTGGGTCCGTTGTACTGGTTGTAGAGCGCCTTAGAGTTGCCGTCCATGCCGGCGATCTCGACGGTGCCGGTGTAGAGGCCGTAGTTGGTGGATTGATCGTGCGCTTCGGCGCGGGCGGTGACGACTTCGTAGCGGAGGCCAAGGTTCAACGTGACGTTGGAGCGGATACGCCAGTCATCCTGGCCGAAGCCTGAGATGAGTGAGTTGCGAAGGCTTTTGCCGCCGCCGGAACCGAGACCTACGTTTTCGGGCAGGCCGAGGAGGAAGTCGGCTTCAGCGAAGCCGTTGGAAGCCGCGGTCGCGTTGCCAGTGAACGAGCCGTCGAAGTTGAAGGCTCCTGCGAGGCCTGAATTGCCGACGTAAAGGACGTTGGTGCGGTAGTTGAAGTACTGCGCGCCGAGCGCGATGGTGTGCTTGCCGCGGATGAGAGTGACTGTATCCTGACCTTCGATGACGGTGTCGTGGAACTGCGAGATGAGGTCGTTGTTGCCGATCTGCGGACCGAAGGAGTTGCCCGAGAAGGTCATGGAAGGGAGGAAGGTGACGTCGGGCGCGGTGCCGGCGATGCCGAAGGTGACTGGCAGATTCTGACCGGTGGCGTTGGTGTATCCCTCGGTGACGGGGAAGTAGCTGGCACCGATGCGGGCATCGTTGAGGAAGCCGGAGTTGAAGGTGTGCGCGTAGTCGACGACGCCGTTATAGAGCGGGAAGCTGTTCGAAGAGTTGCCTTCCAATAATTGGCTGTTGGTGGTGGGGTTGAGGATGTGCTGCTGCGAATAACGGCCGTAAACGTGGTCTTTTTCAGAGGCTACCCAGTCGAGCTTCAGATCGCCTTGGTCGCTATTGGTGTCGGAGTGCGTTTTATTGATCTGATTGCCACTGGTAAGGTTGTTGATCGGCGTCGGGTAGAGGCTGGAGGCAAGAATCTTGCTCGCAGCCTGGCTCCAGAGACCGCTCGGGATCTGGTTGTTGAGGAACGGCGTGCGGCCGCCGGGGGTGTTCGACGAGAACGGATTGTAGAGCTGGTCGGCGGGGTTCAGGCAGAGACCAGTCCCGCTGAAGCCGGCGGTACATGCCTGCGCGAAGTTGCCTTGACGTTCTTCCGTGGTGAATACGGTGTAAGGCGTTGAGGTGGCGGGCTGGTCATAGCGAGAGCCTTGATAGTCGACGAAAAAGAAGAGCTTGTCCTTGATGATGGGGCCGCCGAACGTCGCGCCGAATTCGTTCCAGCGCAGGATCGGCTTAAGGCCGGACCCATCGGGGTTGTTGACGCCGGGAACGTAGGGTTGACCGACAGTGAGGCCATTTTTCCAGGTGTTCGCGTTAAGCGCGTCATTCCGGATGAACTCGAAGACGTCACCGTGGTACTGATTGGTGCCGGATTTGACGGTGACACTGATGATGCCGCCGAGGAAGTTGCCGTAGGACGCCGGAGCGTTCTGAGAGATGAGGTTGAACTCCTGGATAGCGTCGACCGAAGGCGAAAAGGCCACGTCGTTATTGTCGATCTGGTTGTTATCGTTGCCGTCGAGAATGTAGTTGTTGGTCTGCTCGCGGTTCCCGTTAATGTAGGGACGGCCAACCTGGAAGCTCGCCTGCGATCCGGTGAAGGAGCCGGGGTTGAGGCTGACGGCACCGGGCGACAGCAAAGTGAGCTGGTTGTAGTTGCGCGTGGCGAGCGGCAAGGTGACGTTCGCTGTCGCGTCCAGCACCGTGCCCATGAACGTCTGGTCGGTCTGGAGCAGGGGCGGCTCGGAGCTGACGTCAACGACGGTTGCGGCCTGACCCAGCGTGAGGCTTACATCGACGCGCGCTGTCTGGTCCATTGCGAGCGCGAAGGCATCATGCTTGGTGGTGCTGAAGCCTGGCGCGGAGATCGAAACAGTGTAATTGCCGATGGGCAACGGTGAGATGTAGTAAACGCCTGCCGCATTCGTAGTGGCCGGGTAATCGATGCCGCGGGCCAGTTCATGAACGGTGACGATGGCCCCGGGGATGACGGCTCCGGAGGGATCGGTGACGGTGCCTGTGATCTTCGAACTGGTGTCCTGCGCGAAGGCGAGAGCAGAGCAGGTGAGGAAGATGAGGAGACTGCGGAGGATGTTGCGTTGTTTCATGGGGTACACCTCAAAAGAGAGTTGGTGGTTCACTGGCCTGAACGGAGATCCACGGGGCGGTTGTGGGAAAAGTGATGCAGTTTGAAGATTCTGTGAAAGTTTTCTAAATGTATAGACAACTGTACGTCGATGCAAGCAGAAGTTTAGACAAGTCCAAAGTATTTGCGGGCAAACGATTGCTCAGGCGGTATTTATTCGGAGAGGACAGCTTTGACCAGGTTGCGTGGACGATCGACGTCGATCTTTCGGTGAATGGCAAGGTGATACGCAAGCAGTTGAAGCGGAACGACTTCGAGGATCGTCGCAAGGTGATCGTTGGCAGCCGGGATGAAGATGCAGGAGTTCGCATATCGGGGCACATCGAGATCGCCTTCCGTCGCCAGGGCGATGATGTTCGCGCCTTGAGCCTGCATATCTTCCATCAGCTGCAGGACCTTGGAGTAGCGCAGGACGGAGTCAGGGTCGGACTTGTCGGCGGTGGCGATCATGATGAGCGGCGAGTCACCGCTGACAAGGGCGTTGGGGCCATGCTTGAGTTCACCAGAAGGGTAGCCTTCAGCGTTCAGATATGCAGATTCCTTGAGCTTGAGAGCCCCTTCGCGTGCGATAGAGAGGTGCGGGCCGCGGCCGAGATACAGCAGGGTACGCGATTCGGCGAGACCAGGCGCAAGCGCAGCGATCTGCTTATCCCACGCCTGGATCGCTTGATCCAACAGTGCGGGGATCAGTTGCAGTTGATGGCTGTAAACATCTGCCGCCTGCAGCGTCATTCGCCCGCGGGAGCGAGCCAGCGACAGCGCAAGGGTATAAAGCACGGCAAGCTGTGTCGTGAAGCTTTTTGTCGCGGGGATGGCGAATTCCATGCCAGCGAGAGTCGGTAGCGAAGCGTCGGCCTCCGCAGCCATCGTGGATTCAGGTTTATTGGTGATAGCGACCGTTGCCAGTCCACGAACTTTCGCGTCGCGCAGAGCGGCGAGGGTGTCAGCGGTTTCCCCGGATTGAGAGATGACGAGGACGCCAGGGTTCAAGAGCGCGTGCGAGGTCTGGTAGGTATATTCGCTGGCGTACTCGACGTCGACTGGAATTCCTGCGAGGTCTTCGATCATGATCTCGCCCGCAAGACCCGCGTGTCGGCTGGAACCGCTGGCCGCGATGACGAGCCGTTCCTGCCGTCCGAAGATCTCGGCGACGGAGTCGAAGGCTGGCGACCCGGGAAGATATTGCTCGATGGTGACGGCGAGCGCGGCGGGCTGCTCGTAGATCTCCCGCAGCATGGCGTGCGGAGTTGGTTCCTTGAGGTCGTTTTCAGTTTCCTGGAGCTGCGCGGACATTGGCGCCTTTCATCACGAACGATAAGTTGAGAAAACCTGTATGGACAACTATACTCAACGAGATCAACTCCAAAGAACTTTTTTCGCAACGTCCATTACAGCCCGGATGCTCGCTCCGGTCATCTGTTCTTCCGGTGGTGAGCATAATGTGGTTCTCGTGATGGCTACTGTATAGACAATGGGCGGCATAACGGAATAGAAACAAGGTTGGGCTGAGCCTTTCACACTCTCGTGCAACCTGTTGTGAAGGCGTAATGGAAGCGTTTAGCGGGAGAAGCTTGGTGGCAAAGGCAAAGATGCAGGCGGCAGCGACAACCCAGGCGCTCGACAAGCAGGGCTTTATCCCCCTGTACCACCAGATTCAGCAGGTGTTGAAGGCGAAGATCGACTCGGGCGAACTGGCGGAAGGCGACCCGCTGGAGTCTGAAGAGGAGCTCGCGCGCATCTATGGGGTGAGCCGGATGACGGCGAGGCAGGCGCTCCAGGGGCTGAAGGCGGGAGGCTTCGCGCAGAGTCAGAAGGGTCGCGGAACCTTCGTGATGCGTCCGAAGGTCGAGAAGAACATCATGCACCTGCAGGGATTTACGGAGGACATGAAGCGGCGCGGCATGGTGCCCAGTTCGAAGCTGCTGGAGCAAAGCGTGGCAAAGGCGACGGAGTCGTTGGCGCTGAGTTTGAAGGTGGAGATCGGAGCTCCTGTATTGAAGCTGAGGCGGTTGCGATTTGCCGATGGCATCCCCATGGCGCTTGAGGAATCACACCTTCCGCTCCAGTTATTCCCGGGGATCGAACGCCTCAGCTTCGCGCATCAGTCGCTCTACTCGGTGCTGCGGTCACGGTATGGTTTGCGTGTGGCCTGGGCGGACGAAGTCATCGAGGCTTTGCTCGCGACAGGCGAAGAATCGCGGCTGCTGACGATCCCGAAGAAGTCGAGCATCCTATCCATCTCGCGAATCATTGTGACGACGGATGAAACCCCGATCGAAGCGGCCTGTTCGCGTTATCGCGGTGATCGTTACAGGGCTTTGTTGCGCGTGCCGGCAACTTCAATCGAGTGAAGCATGAGTCGGTAAAGGGAACAGTGCCAGACCTCTCCTGGGCTAACCCATCAGCGCTTCGGCAAAGCGAGCGGTGATGAGTTGTGGACGCGTAATGGCGGAGCCGACGACGACGGCGTGAACGCCAATCTCCAGGGCGCGTCGAACATCTTCCGGATTCATCACGTGGCCTTCGAGGATGACGGGCACCCTCAGGTTGGCGACCAGCGATTCAAGCAACGGCCACGAGATAGCTCGGTGGCCGGCAGTATCGGCTGTATAACCGAACAGGGTTGAGGCGACGGCGTCGGCTCCCGAGAGTTGAGCAGCAAGAGCGTCTTCAAGCGTAGCGATATCAGCGCAGACAGGCTTTCCTAGTTCCGTGTGAATACGCCCGATGAGCTGCGGCCAAGGCTCCGCTTCACCGAGCCGGCGACGGGTGCAGTCGAGTGCGATGATGTCCGCCCCAGCAGCCGCGACTGAGGCGGCGTCTTCAAAGGTCGCAGTGATATAGACATCCCGCTGTGCGTCGAAGGTCTTCACCATGGCGATGATGGGGAGGTCGGTGAGAGCGCGAAAGGATGCGGTGTGTTCGGGGCCTTCGGCACGAAGTCCTCCCGCCCCGCCGGAGAGTACGGATTGAGCGATGCGGCATAAGGTTGGGGTGTCGTAAAGCGGCTCGCCGGGCGAGGCCTGGACGGAAACGACTAGCTTCTTGCGGAGACGATCGAGAGATGTCAAGAGCACAGTACCTTCCTACGGACTTCTCTCACAATAACTCGACCCTTCTATGGAGTGATTAGGAGGCAACCGGTCAGTCAGGCAGCTTCGTCCGTCAGAATGGAAAAGTCCGATTCGTCCAGGATCCCATCGAGCCGTTGCAACCAGCCGTGCGAACGAGTGCAAGGCCAGACCGTCCACGAAACGGGTACGATCCCCGACTGGATCTCGCAGATCAGAACGATTTGGGATTCGTCCCCGGTGAGGGCTTCGAGTTCGAGCCGGGTGAAGTCGCGCCGGCGAATCTCCTGGCCCTCTTCGTCCTGAATGGCGACCATCCAGAATTGCGCGTCGTCGAAGGCTTCCGGCGCGAGATCGTTGCGAGTCACGGCGACCCGAACGATCCACGAATAAATGCGGTCGGGCCAATCGTCGGGTGCCGGAGGGTTCGGTGGCTCGAGCGCTCGCCGTGTGTAGTCTTGCGACTTGCGCAGTGCGAATGACAGCCCTGCGTAAGCCTCGTATTCGGCCAGCGTGCGGGCCGGTCCAAGCCCGAACGGCTCCGGTTTGAAGACTGGATCGAAGAGGCGAATTACCTTCCCTCGGCTGCGCAGGTCGAGTTCACCCCAGGTGTGGGTCTTTTCAGATTTCGCAGGATCGTGATCTTCCCAGTGGCGCGTCGCGTAAGCACGAACATAATCGTGCCAGACGATGGTCTCACCCGGATGGAAGAGATCGTAGCCGCTCGTCCAGGAGCGCAGCGTCATGGAAATCTCTTCACCGAAGAAGTAGAGTTCGGGGTCGTACGGAACCTCGCGGACGAAGCTTCCCGGCGCGAAGAGGAAGCCTGCGGAGACAAAGCGAGCGCGCAGGGCTGCACCTATCTCTCCGGCGGGAAACGGTAACGGCTTCAGCATAGGAATGCCGTCGTCTGTAAACGTCTCGACGGCCATCTGCAGCGGCGTCCCGGCAAGTACCTCTCGGTTCTCGGAGTCAGCGTCCCGCGGCGTAAACGGATTGGCATAGGTGCTTAGGATCGGCTTCGGCGAGCCGGTCTGTCCGGCAATGCGGATCAGCTTCGTATCCCAGCCTTGTGCGAAGCGGCAGTGCGAGTCGACCTGCAGGAACCACTGTTCCCCCTGGTACAGGTTCATCACTTCAGCACGAGCCCAGCAAGCACCTTGGCTTTCACGCCAGTCGATATCGAGAATGCGAAAGCGAGGGTCGCCTGCGAACGGTAAGGTCAAGACCTCGTCCCCGTGCTGCCAGCAGATGCCGAAGCGAAGCAGCGAAGGCGCATCCGCTTTGGTGATGAGATCGACGACCGTAGGGACGAGTTGCGCGTCGCGGTAGGAGGCGATCGAGATGAAGATGAGGTCGTTCTCGTGCTCCACAGCTTTTCCCTTTCAGCGGCTAGTTGGAATTGTAGGCGACGTCGCAAAAGGTTCGAGGCAGACCGATATACCGGCCTGCCTCGAAAAATAATCCATCAAACATCCCTGGAAGAGGGAGAAGCTACTTGACGTTGCCGTTCATCGCCTTGGGATAGAAGCCGCCGCCAACGCCTGCCGATCCGCCAGCGTAGACGACCGAAAGAACTTCGGCAGCAGTGCGGGTGAACGTAAGCGAGCCGGAGGTTCCGCCAGCAGTCGACGCCGGGTTGAGCGAGCCAGTGGTGGAGCTGTTGACGAGCGTCGAAGCGGTGAGGCCCGTGGTGCCTTCGAGCATGACGGTCTGCGTGCCGAGACCGATGTCATCTCCCTGCGGATTGCTCGCCGTGATCGAGTTGGAACCGTCGGCCGAGGCACGCAGATGCGAGATCGACGTGGCGACCGAGCGTGCGGTGCCCGCAGGTCCAAGCGTGGTTGCGGACTGATCCAGGCCGTAGATGACGGTGCGGACAAGACCGGCGTGATAGGCTTCAACCGCCTCGATACCGGCCGCGGCGTCGAGATTGCCGGAGACAGTAAGCGCGGGGGCTGCGCCGGCGTAGGCGGTGACGCCTACGTCTTCGAAGATGTACGCGCCGAGGAGGAAGTTGATGTCGCTGGCGAACGGATCGAAGGAGTTCAATCCGATGCCGAGCAGCTTAGCCAACGTATTGAAGCTGTTGACCAGATCGAGATCAGGCTGCGCAACGGCTGAGGAGCCGAGCGCGGCGCGAAGGAACGACACGTGACGGCGCTCTTCGCTGGCGGTCTCGGTCGCGTAGGAGCTGACGAGAGCGTTGGCGAAGGGAACCTTGCAGCTTGCGTAGTCGTTGGCGTTCTTCACGGTAACGGTGCCGCCCGGGGTGGCTCCGTCGCCGCTCGCAATGCCAAGGCCGAGGGTGTCGATGGTGGCTCCCACGGTAGCAAGCGTGTAGAACTGCGCTTCAAGGTATTCAAGGTTCAGTGCGAAGTTGAGGTAGTCGGCGTCCGTTAGGGTGGCCGCGTTGGCGCGGGGCATGAAGGCAAGGCCCATCAGGGCGGCTCCGCCGAGCGCGATCATGTTGCGGCGGCTTGCGATGATGCTGTCGAGATGCTGCGTTTCCAGGTTTGCCATGATTCTCCGTCCTTACGAGAGGGTTGCGCTGATGTTGCCGTTGAGGCCGCTGGGGAAGAAACCGCCGCTCTTGACGCCGGCGCCGCCTGCCGTCCCGTAGACGATATGCAGGACTTCGTCAGTGGTCCGTTCATAGGCGATGGCGTTGGTGGTATCGCAGGGCACGATGGTATCTGCGCTGATGGCGGTCTCTTGACCACCGCCAAGCACGGCGCGGAGGGCAGAGATCTGGTTGGCATATTCGAGGTACGGCGAACCCGGCATGGCTACATCGATGAGCAGCACCTGTGTCCGGATGGAAGCAGCGTGATACGCCTCGACGGCCATGATGCGAGCCGCAACGCCAAGGTTCGACTTGCTGGTGAGCAGCTTGGCCGCGCCGTGATATGCGGTGACTCCAACATCTTCAAAGACGAACGCGCCGATGAGGTAATTCATCGGATTGGCAAACGCGTTGAAGGTGCCACCGGTGGCGACCACTCCGGCTGCGATAGCAAGCGCGTTGAAGCTGTTGGTCAGGTCGATCGCGGGACGGGAGACGGCCGAGGAACCAAGAGCGCCGCGCAGCAGGCGAACGTGATCGAGTTCGTTTTGCGCGATCTCGTAGATGTACGACTGTTGGAGAGCGGTGAAGCCAGTGACCTGGGCACCGCCGGTGACTGCACCCGGGCTGGTACCTGCATCGGCAGTGGAAAGACCCGATCCGGTAGCCGCACGAAGGTAGAACTCAGCCTCGAGGTACTCGAGGTTCAGCGCGAAGTTCAGGTAGTCAGCGTCCATGTAGGTAGGCGCTGCAGGGGTGGTGGTAGGAGCGGGTGTGGTGGTTGGGGCGGGGGTGGTGGTAGCCGGTCCCGAATTTCCGCATCCGGTTATGACGGTTGCGGCAGCAACTGTGCTGGCGCTGGCTAGAAAGCTGCGTCGAGACACAGCTTTCCTAACGAGTTCATCGATGGTCTTCACGTGGCACTCTCCGTTCACTGCGCAGCGCCACGTACCGTGGCTTTGTGGGTGACAAACAAGGAACGTCAGATGTTCCGACTTGGATGTAGCAATCGGAAGAATATTCTGAGTCCTTCTTCGTCACCCTATGGTGTGCAGTCAGGTTGTGCCTTTATGCAGCGCGTGTTTCTTACTCAAGCGTCCCGTTTTGACTTTTGGCCCGCCACTTTTCCGCAAGTGGCTTGTCATCGAGAGCCTTTATGAATAATCCGCCGACAACGCTGCGGGCCTGGAAGCCGATCTGCTTCCCCGAGATCGTGTCGTACCAATCCGTCATCGGCACCCGGCTTGTCGTCTCCGTCGTCCAAAGATAAATTGGATCCACCATCGCGTTGAAGTCCTCTCGGCTATCTGCCAGCGTCGCTGTCCAGAGCGACCAGTCCTCTTTCGTATAGGTCTCGCGAGAGTCGAGCGGCAGTCCATACTTGTTCAGCTTCGTCTTGTAGTAAGCGATCTCCGACTGACGCACGCTCGGCGGAAACAGGTTATAGCCGAGCACCTTATCCCATACCAGGTTGTACTTCTGGCTCCATGTGCCCGGGCTGTTGTAGGCCAGCTTGAAGTGGTCTCCCTCGCGATCCATCGTGACCCACTTGCCGGCGTAATCCTTGGCAAGCTTTGCGTAGTCCTTTGACTCGGTCTCGTGATGCAGCAGGTGCGCGAGGTCGGCGTACGCATCCAGCGCGTCGATCGCTTTGAGCGCCAGATTGGCATTGTGCGTGACGTGGCCGGCGAAGTCGTCCGTGGTGAGCTGGTTCTCTGGATCAAGCCCATGCTCCTTCAGAAAAAGGGCCCACTGCGTCAGTTCCGGCCAGTACTTTTCAGCGAGCGCTATATTGTGCTCGGTGCGCGCGATGGCGTCGACCAGGATCAGCAGGTTACCACTCTCTTCGACCGGCATCTGGTCTTCTTCAGTCTTCTCGCCACCGCCGTACTCTTGTCCGTTCGCCAGCGGATACTGCCCGAGATCATGCGGAGCGAACGGGAAGTGCCAGTGGTTTGTCATCGACGCATACTCAAGCACCGGCATTACCTGCGCTTCGAGCAGGCGCGGATTGAAAAAGAGGAAGATGGGCGCGGAGGGATACAGCACGTCGACTGTTGCGATGTCGCCATTGGAGAAGTTCTCTTTGGCGAAGAGCATCGGCCGGCCATCAGCGGTCGCCACCAGCTTATGCGCGGCGAGCGACTGCCGAAACGCCAACGTGCAAAGCCATGCATAGTGCGCACCGGCTGACTTCGTGAGATCGTCGGTGAGTTCACGATCAAACGCCACGCCTCGGGCTTCGAGCGCTGCATAGTCATGCTCCGCTTCGTCAAGCATCGTCGATACCGGCTTGTTATTGCGCTGCCAGTAAGGACGAAGGTTCTGCTGCATGTACTGGATGCCATAGCTTTCGGTATAGCTGACCAGCAGATGGCGCGACACAGCCTGCGTGCCGACGCTGCCGAGGGGGAACACCACTGCAAGTTCCGGGGCAGCGCCACCGCTGGGGGTGACGCCGTCGAAGCTGTCGCCAGCGGGGATCGTGCCTGAAGTCTCGAAGGCCTCCACCGGGCGCGATGCGATCACGGACTGTGACTGCTCATCATTGGGCACGACAAGGTGTAGATAACCCCAGTCGATGCGGAGGTCATCGCCGGAGCGATTGAGCACCGCCTGATCACGCGTTCCGACCGAAAGCATATGCGTCAGTGCTGTCTGCTGGCGCGAGTACGTCACGGCCTGATGATCGTAGCTCGTCGCGATCGAGGCGGAGGCATCGAAGAAAACCGCGACATTGTGTTGCGTCGCATCGAGTGATTTCACCGTCCAGGTGAGATACGTGACCGGCCGCGAAAGCAGATCGAGATCTTCTGGAAACGCCGGCGTAAAGAAGGTGAGCGCAACCTCAACGCCCGCGCCGGCAAAGGTATAGCGCGTGTGCGTGGGAGTGAGCTCCATCGCAGTCTGCTTCAATGCGTCGGCGGAGCGATCATCCCCCATGATGCGGTAGGTCTTGCCATCGATGCGCACCATCGAGTTCAAGGGTTGCGGGTGACCGGTCCAATGGCGCGTGGGCGAATCTGTCAGGTTGTCGGTGTTCGACCAGATGCTGAAGTAGGGATCGTGCGTGATCAGTGGCGTATCAGGAGGCCTCGGCGAGCTAATCTGGGCGAGGGCTGCGGTGCCAAGCGAAACAGCGAGCGACAACTGGAGAAACAGGGTGCGAGCGTTCAAGCGGGACCTCGTCTGGAAACGTTTTCTGCTACGAGGCAAGGGTAAACCGAAAAGCGCATCGTCGTCTCGCCAGCTGCTCGTAGAATCACGGGATGAGGATCAGGCGCAAGGCTTTTGCATTCCTGCTGGTGGCTCTGTGCGCGTCCGGCGCCGTCTCGCAGATGCAAGACGTGCTCCAGGGCAGCCGCGACCTGATGCGACGCAGGCAATTCGCCGAGGCCCGACCCGCGCTCGAGGCTTACGTGAGAGAACACCCTGACTCCGCAGACGGTCGCTATCTGCTTGGTTTCCTCTACTATTCGCTGCACGATCCAAAGCTGTCGCTCGAGCAGTACCTGGCGGCCGAGGCACTACGCAAGCCGAAGCCCGACGATCTTATGGCAATCGCGGCGGATTACGTGCTGATGGGGCAGTTCGCCGAGGCCGCGAGGTGGCTGACCCAGATGACCGAGGAGCAGCCGCAGAACAAGCTTGCATGGTACTACCTGGGGCGCGCTCGCTACTCCAATTCACAGTATGAAGATGCCTCGAAAGCGTTCAAGCAGGCACTCGTCCTGTCTCCCCACGATGTGCCTGCCGAGACGAACCTGGGCCTAGTCTATGAAGCGGAAGAACAAGACACCCAAGCCATGGAGTGCTATTCAAACGCCCTTGACTGGCAGAAGGGAAGCCTTGCGCAAAGCCAGGAGCCTTACCTGTTCAAGGCGGCACTCCTCAACAAGAAGGGCCAGCCGGAGCAAGCACTGTTGCTGCTGAAAGACGCGAAGCTCTACGGACGCGACAACCCGGCCATCCACGAGGAGGCCGCACGCGCCGATGAAGCGCTGGGCCGCTACAAAGAGGCCCAGGCCGAGGCAGAACAGGCAGTCGCGATGGCTCCCGATGCGATTGCATTTCATGTGTTGCTCGGCAAGATCTATCGCGCGCAGGAGATGATGGATGCGGCTAAAGAACAGATGGCTCTGGCGGCTCAACTCAAGACAAAGCAAGCAGAAACAGCGCCGTATTAGGTTCTATCAGCGTGGTGAGGCAGACTGACCGCATACAGATACCACGCTGCATGCGGCAACCACTCTTCGGTCCAACGCCAGTCTTCATCCTTGCCAGTCACGGCAAAGCCCTCGTTGAAGGCGATTCCATCCTCATCATCCGAAGCCGCAGTGATGCCGTTGATGATCGCCCCCGGAGCGCTCGTGTACTTGTACGACGTGAAGAACATATACGCCGCATCTCCATGCCCGCTGCCCACCAGCATGCTCACGTCGAACGGATTGCGGCCTTCAATCCAATGCAGTTGATTCCATGCGTACTCCTGCAACTGCTTCTGAAAGCTCGGGTCATCGGCAAAGTGCGGCGAAGCCATGCGCGCAGCCGCGGCGAGCGAAGCGATGCGAGCATTCTCGCCTTGCCACCAGGGCGCGGCCTCCGTGTCATGCGGAAAGAAGAAGGCGGTCCGGACACTCCCGTCGCCCATCCGTACAAGCTGCCGCGCATAGCCGAACGGGTTCGCACCTTCTGCCTCGATCTCCAACTCCGATTGCAGCGATCGCTTCACAGCTGCATAGACAGGTTGCTGATCTTGAGGCGTGACCACCTCCGCGTACTCAAGTAAGCTCACGACAGGCAGGCCAGCGTCTGAGGGATGGAAGAACGGCCGTGAGCCATCATCAGCACGCCATACACCGTCGTGACCTGCGATGGTCGTCAGCCTGCCGATCAAACTTTTAGCCCGGGTGTCTGCCGCCGCCCTGTATTGAGTGAGATTCGTCGCTCGATAAAGCTCCGTGGCAGCCATCAGCGCGCAGTAATCATCGACAATATTTTCTTTGCCATCGTTCAGCAGTTCACGGTTATGAGCCGTGAGAAATCCAAACGCACTCTCCGCAGCAAGCCGATATTCAGCCCGCGTCAACTCACCCTGCTCAGGCATGGTGCTGGCAAGCGCGAGCGCCGCGATCGCCATGCCGCCGCCCGAGCGAAAGCTCGCCTCGTAGGCATGCGGCCCGGTCGCCACCTGCTCCTGCTGCGTCGAGTCACCGATGTTCTTCTTGATCTGCGTCCGCCAGTTTGGATTCCCGATCACCCGATCTTTTGCCAGCTTGCCCTTGCCCGGAGCATCGATGCTCTGAAAGAACGAGCCAACAGGACGCTTCAGCCGCACCAGAAAATCTGCCCCGAACAAGCCTTCATCGAGCAACCGCCGCTCATACTCGCTGAAGTTATCATCACCGCGCTCCCTCAAGACCGAATAGCTCTTCAACAAGGACCAAGCCACCAAAGGCACCTGCTGCGGATTGAAGTACGACGTCAGATTCTGATGCGAGAGATGGATCCCATAGTCGCCCGTCGCGTCATACCAGCCGCCATGCAGATCGACGAAAGCCTCACTGCCCGGTACCCTCAAGTGCCTGTCCGCCGCGTCAAAAGACCCACTGGCACGCTGCCCTTTAAAGTAGAAGAGCACGTTCGAAAGCGTCCGCCGTTCCAGCAGGTTCTCTTCAATCGCAAACGCTGAGGAAAGAATCTCACCCGTCGCCGTTTGCACCCGAACCTCATACCGACCGGGCTCCTTCCACGAAGAAAAATCCGCAGTCCAGAACACGCGACCGGCCCAGTGCCCAACTTGTTCCCCGGCGGTCACGCCGCCAGTCATCACGACCCCACCGTCTGCAGCATCCACCAGCGAAAACTGCTTCGGATGATCTGCCGAGGTGCCCATCAGGATCGCCCGCTTCGGTGCGTCGGTCTCGTACCCAACCTGATCCACCAATACCCGAGACTGCGCCGCGCCATAACCGACCGCCGCGAAGAGCACACCCACCGCGAGCCACACATTCAAACCTTTCACGCGATGCGCTCGACATTCGGTGATCTGCTCCATGATGATATGACTTTACCGCGATCCTTTATGACACAAACGACCAAGACGAAACTCACCCTCATCGCACTCACTCTGGCCGCCCCCATGTCCTTCGCCCAAACCGCCCAACCATCGAAGGTCATCGTCGCCTACGTCTTCCCGCAGAACCGCCTGCTCCAGCCAGGCGAGATCGCCGCCAACAAGATCACGCGCGTCAACTACGCGTTCGCCAACATCGCCAACGGGCGCATCATCAATGGTTTCGGCTTCGACGACAAGAACCTCGCTACGCTTATCGCTCTCAAGCAACAAAATCCTGCATTGACAGTCCTCGTCTCCGTCGGTGGCTGGGAATGGTCTGACCACTTCTCCGATGTGGCATTGACCCCGTCTTCACGCAAGAACTTCATCGCGAGCGTCATGACGTACCTCGACCAACATCAACTTGACGGCCTCGACATCGACTGGGAGTACCCCGGGCAAGCCGGCTCGACAAATAACTTCCGCCCCGCAGATAAGACCAACTTCACTCTCCTGCTGCAGGAGCTACGCCAGCAGTTCAACGCGGCGGAGCCAAAGCTGCATCGCAGGCTCTACCTCACCATTGCCGCCGGGGCGTCCTCAAGCTATATCGCCCATACCGAGATGGCCAAGGCCCAGCTCTCGCTCGACACCATCAACCTGATGGCCTATGACTACTACGAACCCGGAGACTCAAGCGAGCCCGCCGGCAACCATGCACCGCTCTTTACTGATCCCGCAGACCCGAAAAAAGTCGCCGCCGACACCTCGGTCAAAGCCTTCGAACAAGCCGGCGTACCCGCCGAAAAGATCGTCCTCGGCGTACCCTTTTACGGCCACCAGTGGGGACAGGTCGGCTCCGCAAATCATGGTCTCTTTCAACCCGGCAAGCCCGTCCCGCCCGGCTATGTCACCTACGCCAATATCGCCGCAACCATGCTCAATCAAGGCTTCGACCGCTACTGGGACAGCGTCTCGTCCGCCCCATCGCTCTACAACGCGAGGACAAAAGTCTTCGTCTCCTACGAAGATCCCGAATCGCTTGCAGCCAAGTCAAAGTACATCCTCGATCAACACCTGGCCGGCGTTATGTTCTGGGAGTACTCGGGCGACCCATCCGGCGTGCTGCTCGACACTCTCGATAAACATCTAAAACCATGACCGAGGTACGACCAGCGCGCGTTGCCTCGATCGATATCTTCCGCGGCCTCACCATGGCCGTCATGATCTTCGTCAACGATCTCGACGGCGTCCATGGCCTGCCCTGGTGGACCCATCATGCCAAGGCTGAGATCAACGCGATGACCTACGTCGACATGGTCTTCCCGTTCTTCCTCTTTCTTATTGGGCTCTCGATGCCGCTGGCAATCGCAGCTCGCCTCAAGAAGAATCCATCGCTTCCCGCCCTCTGGCTGCATGTGCTCGTGCGCTCCATCAGCCTCATTGTTCTGGGAATCATCCTCGCCAACGCCGACCTCGTCGACGACACGCGCACCCACATGCAACTGGAAACCTGGACGCTGTTCGGGCTTTTGGGGATGGCACTTTTTCTTGCAGTTTATCCCGCGGGCACGCCGCTCGCACCGCTCTATCGGGGCCTGCGCATCCTGGGCGTAGCCCTCACCCTCTTCATGCTCGCGATCTTCCGCCGCCTCACCAGCGCGGGCTACGTCGCATGGCTCGACTTCTCTTACCTTGAGATTCTCGGCCTCATTGGAGTCACTTACTTCGCCGTTGCGTTGCTCTATATCCCCACGCGCCGCTGGCCCTGGGCGCCGCTCGCATGGTTTGCCGCGCTCATCGGCTTCAGCGCCATCTGCGCCGCAAAATGGATCGTCTTCGAACGCACTGCGTCGCTGCTAATTTTTCCTTTCGGCGATGGAACGATGGCCATGGTCGTCATGGCTGGCATCGTCACCTCCACCCTCTTCCGCGGCGACAAGCCTTGGCTATCGCTCCGCAACAAGATGGTCGCTGGCGTATCCTTCGGCGTCGCCTGCCTCATTCTTGGGCGCATCCTCACCCCGCTTGGCATCTCAAAGATTCGCGACACGCCCACCTGGGGTCTGTACAGCATCGCGGCAGCCGTACTGCTGTTCACTGGGCTCTACTGGTGGTGCGATATAAAGCGCCACATCGCATGGACCGCATTCGTCCGCCCCGCCGGAGCGAACACGCTGCTTACCTACCTGCTCCCCGACGTCTGGTTCTTTCTGTCCACGCTCTTCGGCTTCGCCTGGATCGAAGGTCACTTCTCGGCAGGCTGGCCCGGGGTCGCGCGCGCCTTCGTCTTCACAGCCGCGATGCT
Source organism: uncultured Granulicella sp. (assembly GCA_963693075.2). Lineage (GTDB taxonomy): Bacteria > Acidobacteriota > Terriglobia > Terriglobales > Acidobacteriaceae > Edaphobacter. Next base: position 969,328 of record CAXMMP010000002.1, read on the forward strand.
TGCCCTGTCGAGCCTTTGCTACCGTTTGCGCATTCGTCTGCAGCTTTAGTCCGGCAGCCTTACTCCTCGCCCAACCCCTTATGACCGGCAAGCGTCTCCGGCATATCCGCCAGCACATACGTCATCACGGCCAGCGAAGCCACGTTCTTGCGGAACTCTGTCGGGTCGACCTTGTCGAGTGTGTCTGCTTCGGTGTGGTGCCAGTCGAAGTAATGTGCGCCAGTCGTCGTCTCGCCGAGCCCCGGGACGCCAGCCGACATGAGCGGGCTGATATCCGACCCACCCCCGCCCGGTTTGACCGAAGACGCCCCAATCGGAACCAGCAGCGTGCCAATGTCCTGCAGCATCGCCAGGGAGTGCTCTTCAGCCGCACTCAGCTTCGTCTCGGGGGGAGCCGGCCGTCCCGGCATCGCGCGACGGAAACCACCACCACCGCTGGAAGCACCATATCCATAGCCGACGGGAGCCTCGGCGCCGCCATCCATCTCGATTGCTGCAACATGGTTCTTCAACTGATCCGGGGTCAGCCCTTTCTCGTACGCCACGCCACCAGCTCCGCCGTTCTCTTCGTTTACCCAGAAGACCACGCGAATGGTGCGCTTCGGCTTCAAACCGGAGAGTCGGATCACGTTGACTGCAGCCAGCGTCGCCATGATTCCAGAACCGTCATCCTGCGCACCCTGGCCGACATCCCAGCTATCGATGTGGCCGCCGAGGACGACGACCTGCTCAGGGTGCTCCGATCCGACGATCTCGCCCATCACGTTCGCGGCCACTTGAGGAGCTTCCATGTGCGCCTGCATTTGGAAATGAACCTTCACCGGCTTGCCTTCAGACTGCAGCCGAGCCAGCATCAGCGCGTCCTCGATCGAGATCGCCGCGGCGGGAATCTTCGGCTGCTTCGGGTCGTACTGCAGGGTTCCGGTATGGGGAAGCTGCGCGGCCAGCGGCGTAATCGACCGTACCAGCACGCCAACGGCACCAAACGCTGCCGCCTGCGACGCGCCCGCGACACGATACATCACGGTGCGTCCGTAACCTTCGTACGGCGCGTTGAAGACGACGATTTTGCCCGCAACTCCAGCTTTGCCGAGTTTGGTGAGGGCCGCGAAATCGGGAACAACCACAACTTCAGCCGTGATTCCGGCCGATGGCGTGGCGACGCTCATGCCAAGGCCGAGCATGTGCAGCTTCTTGGCTACGGGCTCGATGATCTCGCCCGATTCTTCGCCGCGAACCCAATGCGGCACCGTCGCTGCCTGGGTGTGGACGTTGGCGAGGCCTTCCTGCTTCATCGTCTCTTCGGCCCACGAGATCGCACGCAGTAGAGGCTCGGAGCCGGAGATCCGCTTGCCGATGTGGTCGCAAAGATACGTTAGATTCGCGTAGCCGGTATCGTCGGCCATGGCGGCCGGGATAAGCTTGTCGGCGGCTGGCCTGTATGTTGCGGCCAATGAAGAGGGCCCGCTCTGCGCAAACGCGGAGCAGGCCGAAAACAGCAGGAATCCACAAAAGATCGTACGAAGAGGCTTGAGCGGGAGGATGCGCGTCATGGTCGCATCTTCTCACAATTCACCGCTCGGCTTCGCGGAGACCGGGGCCTAATAGCGGTGGTAGTAGTGATGATGGTGGTGATGACGGTAGTGGTGATGATGGCGGTGGCCGACTGCAACCACAACCTGTGCCTTCGCAGGAGTCGCGAACGGGATAGCGAGAATCAGAGCGAGCAGGCTAAACATGAAAATTTTCATAGTGGTATAGATGCGAACTCTAGCAGATGTTGCGGTCTGCGTCCGGAAAAATAAGAAAACCTCAAGAATTCATTCCGTTACGCGCTGCGGCATTTTGACTCCCACCCGCAAACGATTAGAGTTTAGAAGGTTGTCGTCCACAGGACGGCTCACATCAAAGCAATAAGAAAGCCAGCAAGAAGAAAGCCTAGGAGCAGACATGCAGCTTGGAATGGTTGGACTGGGACGGATGGGCGCGAATATGGTGAAGCGCCTCGCAGAGCATGGTCACGAAATCGTCGTGTTCGACGTCTCGCAGAAGGCCGTTGACGAGGTCGCGCAGACCCAGCATGTGACCGGAGCCACCTCGTTCGAAGATTTTGTCTCGAAGCTGCAGACACCGCGCGCCGTTTGGTTGATGATTCCCGCAGGCTACGTCGACGACACCATCGCCAAAATTCTGCCCCACCTCGCCCCGGAAGACATTCTGATCGACGGCGGCAACTCCTACTACATCGACGACATCCGCCGCGCTAAGGAACTCGCCCCGAAAGGCATTCACTACGTCGACGTCGGCACCAGTGGCGGCGTCTTCGGGCTGAAGCGTGGCTATTGCATGATGATCGGCGGCCAGGACCCCATCGTCGAGCACCTTGACCCGCTCTTCAAATCGCTCGCTCCCGGAATCGGCACCATCGACCGCACCGCAGGCCGCGAGTCTCTTGGCACCACCTCCGAAGAGGGCTATCTGCACTGCGGCCAAAGCGGTGCCGGCCACTTCGTCAAGATGGTCCACAACGGAATCGAGTACGGCATGATGGCCGCCTACGCGGAAGGCCTCGGCGTCCTCAAGAATGCCGGCATCGGCAAGCACACCAACGAAATCGACGCCGAAACGACGCCTCTGCGCGACCCCGAGCACTATATGTACGACCTCGACCTGCCCAACATCACCGAGGTCTGGCGTCGCGGCTCGGTCATCGCCTCCTGGCTGCTCGATCTCACCGCCGCAGCCCTCGCCGGCGATCACGATCTCTCGAAGTTCGGCGGCAAGGTCTCCGACTCCGGCGAAGGCCGCTGGACTGTCAAGGCCGGCATCGATGAAGGCGTTCCCACCCCGGTTTTGGCCTCCGCGCTGTACACCCGCTTCTCCTCGCGCGGTGAAGGCGACTACTCCAACAAGGTGCTCTCGGCGATGCGCTTTGCCTTTGGCGGACACCTGGAAAAAACGGAAAAGTAACCGGCAAGCACCACAGGAGCAAGCATGGCTCAGAATCACTCCGACGCACTGGTCTTCTTCGGTGCTACCGGCGATCTCGCGTACAAGAAGATCTTCCCGTCCCTCCAGTCGATGGTGAAACGCGGTTCCCTGAATGTGCCGGTCATTGGCGTCGCCAAGGCCGGCTGGAACCTCGATCAACTCAAGGCCCGCGCGCAGGATTCGCTTGAAAAGCATGGCGGCCTCGACCAGGATGCCTGGGCCAAGCTCTCCTCACTGCTGAAGTATGTTGATGGCGATTACTCCGACCCGGCGACCTTCACCGCCGTCCGCAAAGAGCTTGGCAACTCCAAGTGTCCGGCCCACTACCTTGCCATTCCGCCGGTGCTCTTCGGCAAGGTCGTCGAGCAGCTCGTCCAATCTGACTGTGCTAAGAACGCTCGCATGATCGTAGAAAAGCCGTTCGGCCACGACCTCGCCAGCGCCCAGGAACTCGACCGCATCCTACTCTCCGCTTTCCCTGAAACGGCGATCTTCCGCATCGACCACTACCTGGCCAAGGGGCCGGTTCACAACATGGTCTCGTTCCGCTTCTCGAACTCCTTCCTCGAGCCGCTATGGAACCGCGACCACATCGAATCGATCCAGGTCACCATGGCCGAAGACTTCGGCATCCAGGGCCGCGGAGCCTTCTACGATCAGACCGGCTGCATCCGCGACGTTATCCAGAACCACATCTTTCAACTGCTCTGCAACATCGCCATGGAATGCCCGGCGCGCAACGATTCCGAGTCGATCCGCGATGAAAAGGTCAAAGTGCTCAAGGCCATCCCGCCCATCATGGCAAAAGACCTCGTGCGCGGGCAGTTCAAGGGATACCTCGATGAACCGGGCGTCGCGAAAGATTCGAAGGTCGAGACCTTTGCTGCGATCAAGCTGGAGGTGAAGTCGTGGCGTTGGGATGGCGTGCCCTTCTACATCCGCTCCGGCAAAAATCTGCCGCTTACCTGCACCGAAGTGATCGCTCGCTTCCGCAAACCTCCCGTTACGGGGTATACGCAACCCAATGCGCCGGCGAATTATGTGCGATTCCGCATCAGCCCGGAGATGACCATCGCCATGGCCGTTGCGGTCGCGGAGGAAGGCAACGAAAGCAGGAGCCAAGGCGTCGAGATGATCGCCAGCCGCCACACTCGCCCGGGCGAGATGGAAGCCTACGAGCGCGTCCTCACCGACGCCATGCTCGGCGATGCCACTCTCTTCGCCCGCCAGGACTACGTCGAAGAGGCTTGGCGCATCGTCGACCCCGTCCTCAAGGAAGACACGCCGGTCTACCAGTACGATTTGAAGACCTGGGGGCCGAACGAAGTCAACGGTCGCGTCGTCCCTCCCGGCGGCTGGGATAAACCCACTCCCGAAGACCCTGAAGACTTCCGCGTTATCCCCAGCAGCTTCGCGTAAGTAAAACCTGCGCTCTATCAACCCGGACGAAATGTGTATTCTCATTTCATCGACGAGCTTCTAGGGTCAACTCCAGCATTGCACAGCGCTGACGATTACTGCCCGATCGACCTCTTCCGGCTCCGCCGAATCGTTTCCCTTCTTGCTTCACCTGCATCTGCCCAGACAACTCTCCAAAGGAACTGGCCACTGATGCGCGTCCTCTTCAAGCTCCCTGCGATCGCCGTACTCGTACTCCTCGCAATTGTCCTTACCTCTCCCTCGCTCTTCGCGGGAACCCTGATCGTGACCAGCCCGGTCGCAAACTCCGCGAACTCGGGTGCGGTTCATGTGATCGCCTCCGCCACCGAGACCATCGCCTTCCACTACGAAATTTGGGACAACGGGACAAAGCTCGGCGACGTCATGACCAGTCCGGTTAACACCACGTACTCCCTCGCGGCCGGCTCTCACGTTATGACGGTATTGGCGGTCTCGAATGCCGGAGCCATCCTCCAGAGCAGCGCCATCAGCTATAAGGTCGCCGATAGTTCAGCGCCCGACGCACTCACCATCGTCAGCCCCGTCCCCGGCTCAACGAGCGCAAACGCTGTCCGCATCACCGCCTCCGCCAATGAAGCAACACCCTTTCACCTTGAGGTGTGGGACAACGGCTACAAGCTCGGCAATATCGCGGCGAGCAGTGTGAACGGCGTCTACGTCCTGCCAACGGGCCCGCACGTCATGACTGTCCAGGCCATCGCAACCGATGGCGCGCTCCTGAGCCGCAGCAATGTCTCCTACACCGTCGCGCAAAGCTGCACCACGTCGAGCACGGTCCAATGCAATCTCGACCAGCAAGCGATCGACGATACACAAAACGACTGCTCGCCTCCGGAAGAAGCGAAATGGATCGCCAACCCCTGCGGAGGTGGCGTGCAAGGCATAGGTGGTGCCGTGCCGCTCACCACGGGCATCCAGGCCATCACCGAAACCGGCGTCATTCCGGACCAGGAAAACACCACCCTCAACGGCCACTCGCTCCACCTCTGGGAGACACAGGCCAGCCCGCCTTCGAACGTCCTCTTCCGCGGCCAAAGCGCCAACTCGCTCGGCACTAAAACCGTCGACACCCACTGGACCATGGACGAATACGTCTACCTCCCAAACCCCGCCGCACACCAGGCCTTCGAGATGGACGCACAGGCCAGCATGAACGGCATCTGGACGAAGTTTTACACCGAATGCGCCTTCAACATCTCCAGCGGAACCGGCTACTGGGGCGTCTTCGATAGTGACACCGGCGGCTGGATCTTCCTCAACGGAAAATCTCAAAACGGCCAGACTCCGCCGGTCGTACCCTGCGACCGCAGCCAGTTTGCCCAGCCATGGTCCGGCTCCAGCAATCCCTCCTTCACCGGCTGGCACCACATCGCATGGACCTTCCTCCGCAACCCGGATGGAACCGTCACCTTCGAGACGCTCACCTTCGACAACACCACAACCCAGGTCAACTTCAAGCCGGTAAGCGCCAGCGGAGGAGCCGTCAACGACAGCGGCAACTTCAGCGCGCTCATCCAACTCGACGGCGTCGTCAACACAAACCGGCTCGCCAACCTGGTAGACGCCTACGTCAGCCAGATCACCCTTACCCATACCCCATAGTTGCCGTTTGGGTAAGCCCCATTCATCGCCCCTACGCGGAGAGTGGGGCCACGCACTCTTTCAGCCCCCATGCTAGACTTCCCCCAAACCCTCCGAACGGAAGCCTCCCATGCCTAGCCGCTTCGCCCTCCTGCCGCTCTTTCTGCTTACCCTCTCCGCCGCCGCCCAGCAGCCGCCGATCCAGATCACCGCTGACCTCACCGACGCGCCGCGCAAGTTCTTCCACGCCGAAATCAATCTCCCCGTAAAACCCGGTCCGCTCGCCCTCACCACCGCCGAATGGATCCCCGGCCACCACGCACCGAAAACCGGCGTCAACGACATCACCGGCATCGTCTTCACCGCCGCAGGCAAAACCATCCCTTGGCGTCGCGACGATGTCGATCTCTATCAGTACCACCTCGTCATCCCCGCCGGCGTCACCTCGCTCCACGCCCACCTCGATTACATCGCGAACATTAAGTCCACCAACGTCCTCGCCATGCTCGAGTGGGAAGACCTGATGCTGTACCCGGCCAACATCCCGGTTCGGAAGATCGCGATCCAGCCCACGGTCATTGTGCCCATCGGCTGGGGCATCGGCACCTCGCTCACGCCCATCTCGCCGTACGATCCGCAGCATCCCGCTGGCGGCACCGTCCACTACGCCGTCACTAACGTCGAGTCGCTCGAAGACTCGCCCGTCATGACCGGCCTCTTCTTCCACGAATACCCGCTCGCGCCCGATGCCGCTAAGCCCGTCTTCTTCGATGTCACCGGCGACTCGCCCGACGACATCGTCCTGCGCCCTTCCGTGCTCGACGACCTCACCCACCTCGTCCACGAAGCCGTTGCCATGTACAGCAGCACTCACTACGACAGCTACCACTTCCTCCTCACGCTGACCAAGAACGGTCCCTACGGTGGCCTTGAGCATCATCAGTCTTCCGACAACTCGCTCCCACCCCCGGCCCTCGCGACAGACGACTTCCTTGCCCTCGGCGGCCCGCTGCTCTCGCATGAGTACACCCACTCTTGGAACGGCAAATACCGTCGCCCCGCCGGCCTCGCCACCGCCGACTTCGCCACCCCCATGAAGGGCGAACTCCTCTGGGTCTACGAAGGCCTTACCGACTATCTCGGCAACATCCTCGGCCCACGCGCCGGATTCATGTCGCCCGCGCTCTACCGCGACTACATCGCCGACGTCGCCGCCCGTCTCGACGCCACCTCAGGTCGTGAGTGGCGTCCCACCTCCGATACCGCCATCGGCATCTCGCGCCTCGAAGGCGGCGCTTCCTGGGCGAACTGGCGTCGCTCCTCCGACTACTACTCGGAAGGCGACCTCGTCTGGCTCGACGTCGACACCACCATCCGCAAGCTCACTAGCGACCAAAAAAATCTGCACGACTTCCTCGCCGTCTTCGTCGCCGGCAAGGGGAGCACCCCGCCGCAGATCGTTCCCTACGGCTTCGACGAACTCGTGACAGACCTCGACCAGGTCGTCAAATACGACTGGGCAAAGTTCCTCCACGAACGCATCTACGAGGTTCAGCCCCACGCGGATCTTGAAGGCATCGAGCAAGGCGGCTGGAAGCTTACCTACACCGACAAGCCCACGGCGTACGAAAAGCTCTCCTTCACACGTCCCGGCACCCCGCCAAGCGCCAACGTCTGGTACTCGCTTGGCCTTGCGGTCTCCTCCACCGGAGAAATCTCCGACGTCCGTGTAGGCGGCCTCGCAGACAAAGCCAAGTTCGCACCCGGCGAAAAGCTCATCGCCGTCGACGGTCTCGTTTACTCGAACGACGTGCTCCACGCCGCTTTGCGTAAGGCCAAAACCAGCACCACACCGATCACCTTCATCGTCCAGAACGACACCCTCATCTCGACCATCTCCATCGACTACCACGACGGCGAGCGCTACCCCACGCTCGTTCGCATCGAAGGCACGCCGGACTACCTCGACGAGATCACCAAGCCGCTCACCGCCAAGTAGTGGCGCCACTCCACAGGAACGTACTGATGCCCGCTGAACCAAAGATCCCGTTTACCTCACATCACCTCATCGAAGCCGACGGCGTGCACGTCTTCTACCGCGAGGCCGGCCCAGTCGACGCTCCCGTCGTGCTGCTCCTCCACGGCTTTCCCACCTCATCCTTTCAATATCGGGAGCTCATCCCGCGCCTTGCCGACCGTTACCACGTCATCGCCCCGGACCTGCCCGGCTTCGGTTTCACCGAGGTTCCACCCGAGCGCGAGTACATCTACTCTTTCGAAGGCCTCGCCAGAACGATCTTCGCCTTCACCGGAGCGTTGAAGCTCACGAGCTATGCCCTCTACGTGTTCGACTATGGCGCGCCGACCGGCTTCCGTCTCGCCCTGATGGCACCCGAGCGCATCACCGCCATCGTCTCGCAAAACGGCAACGCCTACGAAGAAGGACTCGGCGATGCCTGGCAGCCCATCCAGCGCTATTGGCGCGAACCCACGCTCGAAAACCGTAACGCCATCCGCGGCGCGCTGACGGCCGAAGGCATGAAGCGCGAATACTCCGTCGGCATCCCCGATCCCGCCCTGATCAACCCCGAAGGCTACACCTTGGACGCCGCCCTGCTGGCGCGTCCGGCCAACGTCGATATCCAGCTCGACCTCTTCCTCGACTACGCCAACAACGTCAAGCTCTATCCGAAGTTCCAGGAATACTTCCGCACCAGCAAACCTGCACTCCTCGCCATCTGGGGCAAGTTCGACCCCTACTTCATCCCCGCCGGAGCGGAAGCCTTTCAGCGCGACCTGCCCGACGCCACCGTAACATTTCTCCCTACAGGCCACTTCGCGCTGGAGACCCATCTCGAAGAGATCGCCAGTGCCATGCGAGACTTTCTCGCCGATCACCTGAAGTGAGGACCGATGACTCCAACAAGTCGTAGCGGAATCGTGCATCTCAAGAGCGCCCACCCGGCAGACGAAGTCCTCGCGCATCTGCTCGCTTTACTTCAAGAGAAGGGAATCACCGTCTTCGCGGTGGTCGACCATAGCGGCGAGGCGGCAAAGGTTGGCTTGGCCATGCCAAACACCAAACTGGTCCTCTTCGGCAACCCAAAGGCGGGAACGCCCGTAATGTTGGCCGCGCCGGACAGCGCACTCGACCTGCCACTCAAAATCTTGATCGCAGAAGAGCCAGACGGCAAGACACTCGTGAGTTATAACAGCACCGCCTACCTGCAAGCCCGTTACGACCTGACACCCGATTTTGCCGCCAGGATCGCAGCCACCGAGCAGATCGCCGCCGCCATCACGAGTTGAAGGTTTGTTGGTCGGGGCGGAGGGATTCGAACCCCCGACCCTCTGGTCCCAAACCAGATGCGCTACCAGACTGCGCTACGCCCCGACTCTTACCAGAATAACCTAGTGTTGGGCGCCGGCGATCCAGTGCTCCATATGAACCAGCAGCCACGCACCCAGCAACAGGGGGATCAGCATCAGTACCGACAGCACCACGCAGACGCCCGCAATAAACAGCCAGCTTGTCGCTGTGTGCTTTTGCGGCAGATCGAGCGACTCCGCCAGCAGTTTGTAGTTGCGCCGGTTCGCGCGCCAACCAATGTCGAAGAGATTGCCAAGCACCGGCACGGTGCCCACCGCCGTCTCGATCGCCACGTTCAGCACCATACGTCCCACAATCACCTTCGGCACCCCGCGCAGCCACGCCGCAATGATGATGATCGACGACGCCAGCCCGCCCAGAATGTCGCCGATCCCCGGGATGAACCCGACGATTCCATCCAATCCAAACCGGATCGGCGTCCCCGGAATCCGGATGAAGTCGTCCAGCAGGTGCGACAGCGTGTCGAGGTGCTCATTCGAAAACGCAGCCCCGCCCTTGCGGCTCCGAGGGGTCAAAATCTCCGGCTTTGCGGTGATCGCCATACCTGATAGATGCACTGTACGCCTCTCGTGCGCTATACTGAAGCCAATACGGCGGCTATAGTTCAGTGGCAGAACGCCGCTCTGTGGCAGCGGATGTCGTGGGTTCGAAACCCACTAGCCGCCCCAATTCCCCCTCAGCAACCCTAGAGGCCAGTGCCCCGCAAACTCCCTGCGACTCCCGCACGCCTCCCTGATCGGCTTTGGTCCGGCACGTCCGGCTGGGCCTATCCCACGTGGAAACCCGGCTTCTATCCCGAGGGAACGTCTGCCAAAAAGTTCCTTAACTTCTACGCGTCGCAACTCACTTCCGTCGAAGTCAACTACACCTTCACCAAGCTGCCAAGCGCTCCACAGCTCGAAGGCTGGCTTGCCCAGACGCCCGCCGACTTCCGCTTTTCATTCAAAGCCCCCCAGCGCATCACGCACTATAGCCGGCTGATCGACTGCGAAACCCACGTCGCTGAGTTCCTCGCGAGCATCGCCCCTGCCATCAACGTCCGCAAAATCGGGCTGATCCTCTTCCAACTTCCACCCAACTTCAAAGCGGACCTTCCCCGCCTGGAGACCTTCTTGAGCCTGCCTGCGCTCCGGTCGAAGACCTGCCCGCCCCTCGCCTTCGAGTTCCGCAACACGACCTGGTTCACTCCGGAAGCCATGGCGCTCCTCACAAAGTTCGACGCAGCCCTCTGCATCGCAGAAACTGAAGACTTCGTCACCCCGGAGATTCACACCGCCGCCACCCATACCGCCTTTCGCCTCCGCCACTCCGGCGGCTATAAGCCTCGCCAGATTACGGCTCTCGCGCAACGGCTGACAGCGCTTGCCGCGGACCGCGACGTTTACGCCTACTTCAAGCACGAGGACGAATCCACCGGCGCGCTCAACGCCGTAGCATTTCGCAAGGCAGCGGCGAAGGCAGCCCGGTGACGGGCTTTCAGCCAACGCTCTTCCATCCGCGCCCTTGGCTCAGGAACGGCCACATCCAGACCATCGCCGGCAACTTCCTCAAGCGCGTCGATACGCTGCCGCCCGCAACCGCCGAATACGTCGAAGTCGCTCCTGCGACGGCCAGCGAAATCTCCAGCCAGGTGCTCTGCCACTGCCACTGGCAGCCTGAATGCATCCGCCGCGGCCGCCTCACCGTCATCGTGCTGCACGGGCTTGAGGGGTCTTCGTCCTCGCAGTATGTCATCGGCAACGCGAACAAGATGTTCCGAGCCGGCTTCAACGTCGTCGGCATGAATATGCGCAACTGCGGCGGCACCGAAATGCTCACGCCGACCCTCTATCACTCCGGCCTATCAGGTGATGTTGGTGCCGTGCTCCGGGCGATGGCTGCACGCTTCTCGCTCGATCGCTTCGCTCTTTGCGGCTATTCCATGGGCGGCAACCTGGTGCTCAAACTCGCCGGCGAACTGGGCGCTTCCGAACCTCGCCTCCTGGCCGTCACCACGGTGTCTCCCGCGCTCGATCTCGGCCCTTCCGCCGACGCCCTTCATGCCCCGATCAATCGCCTGTACGAGATGCGCTTCCTGCGCGGGCTCACCAGGCGCTATCTCCGCAAAGCTCAACTCTTCCCGGAGATCTACGACCCCGCTCGCGCCAACGATCTCAAATCGTTGATCGAGTTCGACGACCGCGTGACAGCCTTTTACAACGGCTTTTCAAGCGCCGCTGACTACTACTACCGGGCCGCCGCTGCCCGCGTCTTGCCCACCATCGCCGTCCCCACCCTCATCCTCCACGCACTCGACGATCCCTTCGTCCGCCTGACCCACGAAAGCGGAAACGAGATTCGCCTCAACCCGCACATCACGCTGATCGAAACCGCCCACGGCGGCCATTGCGCCTTCCTCGAACGCGCCATCCCTGCCGAACAAAACGACGGCTACTGGGCCGAAACGACACTGCTTCGATTCTTGCAATCGCATACCTGAAGAGACGCTTCATTCAATCGGCGTCGATACGTCCGATCTGCCTCTCTCCGTGTTAAGCCTTTGTCCCTTTGCCTGAGATAATCACAAGATGCTCTCAGAGTGGTCTGCCGAGTGTTCTACCGAAGACCCTGTCCTCGTCGTACCCTGGGACGACGACTCGGCGCACCCAGAGATCACCCCGTTCATCGATCTCCGCGAAAACCCCTACGACCTCGACCACATCCCGGAGGCGGAGCAAAATCCCCCGCTGCTGCAGGCTCTCCGAGCCCTCAATGCTCCGCGTTCGCCCGTCTTCTCCGCCAAATGCGACGCGTGGCCCATTACATCCGACTCAGAGGAGCTTGCCGGGCTTCAGTTCAATCTCGACCTGACCCCCATCGAAGCCCCCAATGGCTTCGCCAGCTACATCGACCTGCTCTGGCGCGAGCGTTCGCTCTTCGTCTCGTTCCACCACCAAGAGCAGCGGCTGACCAAGCTTACCCGTCTTGCCGACGCGCTCGACTACCCGTACGTCGCGCTCGAATGCATCCTGCGCCCGGCGTTTCTCGACCTCGAAGGCCCGCAGGAGGGCTTCGCCTTCAGCCTCTACCTCAAAGCACTGGGAACGGACGCCCCACACGCCTACGGCAACTGGTCCCGCTCCCTGGAAGCTATCACCACCATCCTGCGCGGCAAAGACTTTATCGGGACCTAGCCTGTCCCTGCGCGATGCGTACCCAAACCTCACGAAGGGGCCGCTACCTACGATGAGGGCGCACTGGCCGTTGCCTTACAATAAGTAAGCCCACCCAAGGGCGAGTAGCTCAACTGGATAGAGCACGAGCCTTCTAAGCTCGGGGTCGCAGGTTCGAGTCCTGCCTCGCCCACCATCTACTACCAACGGAGAGACAACATGCCCATCGAAATCACCCGCGAACAGTTCATCGCGGCGCTCAACGAAGACCTCTCGCGCGAATACCAGGCCGTCATCGCGTATGTGAACTATTCGCAGGTGCTCAAGGGCGCGCAGTACATGAACATCGCCGACGAGCTCGCCGTTCACGCCGCCGAAGAGCTTGACCACGCGCTCCAGATCGCGAACCACGTCGACTATCTTGGCGGCATGCCGTCGGTGACGCCTAAGCTCGTCAAGACCTCCGAGAAGAATGAAGAGATGCTTCAGTTCGACCTTGAGAACGAAGTCGACACCATCAAGAACTACCGCCTGCGCGTCAAGCAGGCCGACTCGCTCAACGAGTTTGCAATCGCGGAAAGCCTCCGCAACATCCTCGTGCAGGAGCAGGATCATCTCATCGCTCTCGCCACCGCGCTCGGTATCGACCCACCGAACCCCGGAATCGCCGAAGCCTAAGCGGTAAGAAATATGGCCTCGCCCCTGTCTCCTTTCGATGACAAGGGCGAGGCCAATTTGCATCTTCCGGTTGGTGTTCCCTTATTGCGCGTTGACCGAAGCCGACGCCGTCACAACGTTGCCGTTCGCGTCATACAGCTTGAAGACCAGCGAGTGAGTCCCGGTCGCCAGCTTCAGGTACATATCGACCGCAGTCGTGCTGACCGTGTCGTTGTAAACCAGGCTGCCATCCACGTAGAGCTGTGCAGCCGTGGGAACGGCCTGCGTGCTCCCATTGCCCAGGATGTGGATACCCGCGGCCGTGTTGTCGCCCGGCAGGCAGATCGCCGCGCCGTTATACGGAGCGGCGCAGGTATCTCCGGCCGTACCGGTATAGAGGTTGATCGTCCGGTCGGATCGGAAGCTGACTCCCTTGGCGTTCCACGCCTTCGTCACCAGCGCGTGAGTCCCGGGCGAGAGCGAAATGGGAAGCGTGTAGTCCGTTGTGTCCTGCGTGTTGAGCAACTGCCCGTCAACGTATTCCTGCATCGATGTAACCGGCGATGAGGAGTAGGCCATTGCATGCACCTTAAGATCGTTGGTAGGCAGGGACGTGTTGTTGATGGGTTGGCACACGGTGACCGTGCTCGCGATCACGCTCTTGGCGCATGCGGGGAGTGGCGTCGCATTGAGGTACTCGTTCCCGGTGCCCTGCGTGAAGAAATCCATTCTGCCATCGCGGTTGAAGTCCGCCATCAAAGCGCCGCCAGTATGTTCCGTGGCAACGATGAACCTCTGCTCCGCCGTATCGAACGAGCCGTCCGGATGTCCGTACCAGACAAAAAGTCCATTGGCCGCGGTCTCATCGACACCCGAAGCAACGATATCCGCAATGCCGTCTCCGTTCACATCGACCGCCATGGGCGTCGTTAGAGCGTTCACGTTCGTATCGGTGATCGCATTCCGGTAAAAAGTCTTCTGCTTGCCTTGGCCGCCATAGAAAACGTCGACTCCCTGACATGTGTTGGTCGAAGGAGATCTTCCTGCACCCGCCGACTGAGTGGCGCAGCTATAAGTCGTCAGAACGTCCGGCGCTCCATCCTGGTTCGTATCTGCAATAGCGGTTACCACCGAGTTCACCTGAGGCCCGGTATAGGTCTTCTGTATGGATGGTGCTGTAAACGTGTTTGGCCCAGTTCCCCAAAGAATGACCAGGGAGCTATTCGTGCCGACCACAAGATCGACGTGCCCGTCTTCGTCTACGTCAGCGGCGGAGAGCGACGTGACGGTCGGAATGGCCGTCGAGGCGGCAATGGTCTTCGCCAACGTGAACAAGCCTGCACCGGAATTGGTGAAGATCTGAATCGTGCCGGAGGCGCTGCCCGAGTAGTCTCCGTATGCGACGGCGATGTCAGGGTACCCATCCCCATTGAAATCAGCGACCGCAAGTCCGACGAAATTGCTGAGCGTTCCAGGAAGGACCATCGGCGCACCGAAGGTTCCGTTGCCGTTGCCAAGGAAGATGTGGGGCGTGGGATTGGGGGAGTTCGAAGGCGTGCTGGTGGTAATGAGATCGAGATTGCCATCATGATTCAGATCGACCGCGAGCAGTGGGTACTCCGTTGTATTGGCGGTCGCCGTATAGACGGTCGTTGCGGTCTGGAAACTTCCGTCTCCATTGCCTGCAATAAATGACAGGTTTGCGACGAAGTCGGAATTGTACGTGGCCGCGACGATGTCCGGCTTTCCGTCCTTGTTGAAGTCGCCGATAATGGCCGCGGCTGGAACCTGCGACGACGTGACTCCGAAGTGGGTGGGATCGGAAAAAATCTCAAAGCTCGCGGTGTTGGATTGGGCCTGTGCAGAACGCGCTGAAACGAAAACAGTTAGAGAGAGGAGTAACGCGGAAACCAGGACAGGGGAAGGGCGGTACATGGGAAGCTCCTAGTGAGGCAATGGTGAATAGAGACGTGTCTTCCGAGGTGGGCCGAGGGGAAAATCCGGCTCCAGAATGCTCGGAAGAACAGAGCAAGAGACAAACTGTGATCTGCGATACTATAAGAAGGAAAGCCTGAGTTGGCGAGTTGCCTTGAGCGAGTAACGGAGATGCAGTTAATCTCCACTAGGTGGAACGGCCCGGTGGGCACCGCGAAAACGGCTCGCCAGCATGAGTCAGCTCTAAGCTTCCTGACACACCTCAACCACCCGCTGATCCCGGATTCCGGTCGCATGCCGCAACCCCGCCAACCCCATCAACCCCAGCGCCAGCACAGACACTCCATTCCAGCCCCAGCGACCCCACGCCAGGCTCGACAGCCACGACCCCATCGCCGCGCCCGTAAAGTACGTCACCATGTACACCGTGTTCAGCCGGCTCCGCGCCGAAGGCACCAGCCCAAAGATTCTCGTCTGGTTCGCCACCTGCGTCATCTGCGCGCCGACGTCGAGCACCACCACCCCCACCACCAGCGCAGCCACATGCACCCACCTCGCCGTGTGCATCGCCACCGCTCCCCAAAGCAGCAGATAAGACCCCGCCAAGGTCAGCAAGCCCACAAAGACAACCCATCTTGATCCATGCCGATCCGCCATCTTGCCCGCGACCGTCGCCACCGTCGCGCCCGCCGCGCCGACCACCCCAAACGTTCCCGCCACTCCCGCACCCAGGTGATAGTGCGACTCCAGCAAGAACGCCAGCGTCGTCCAAAAGCAACTGAAGGACGCGAACACCAGCGCGCCAATCGTCGCCGCCTCCCGCAAAAGCGGCTGCGTCCGGGTCAGCGTCCACAACGACCGCATCGCCTCCGCATAGCTCAAATCATGCCTCGGCTCCAGCACCGGCAGCTTGCGCCGCAGCAGTGGCACAAAGCACAAGTTGATAGCCGCCGCGACCACGAACACCCACCGCCATCCGTGGATATGGCTCACCCACCCTGCGAACGTCCGCGCCAGCAAAATCCCCAGCAGCAGCCCCGTCATCACCACGCCGATCGCCCGTCCACGCGTCGAATCGTCCACCAGATCCGGCGCAATCGGCAGCACGATATGCGTCACCGCCGCGAACAGCCCAATGAGCACACTCGCTGCAATCAGCATCCCCAGCGTCGGAGCCACGGCCGTCAGCAGCAGCGCCACCGTCACCGCCCCAAACATCTTCATAATCAGCCCGCGCCGCTCCATCACGTCGCCCAGCGGCACGAAGCACAACATCCCCAGCGCGTACCCCACCTGCGTCGCAACCGCCACGAACCCCACCCGGCTCGCCGTCACCCCAAAGCTATGGCCCATCTCCGCCAGCAACGGCTGGTTGAAGTAGATGGACGACACCCCCACCGCACACGTCAACCCCAAAAACGGCAGCGGCGCTTCACTCGATTTCACTAATTTCGCCACACACCCAGTCTAGCAATGCGCAGCGTCACTACCCCGCGAAGTGCTTTCCGCCCGCGACTAGGGCACACTTGCCTCTACCGAAGCCCCAGCGTCTCCTTGGCAATAATCGCCAGCTGCATAAAGCTCGTCCCCTCGTAGATCTTCCCAATCTTCGAATCCCGAAACAGCTTCTCCACCGGATAGTCCTTCACAAACCCACTGCCTCCAAAAATCTCAACTGCCAGGCTCGCCGTCTTCTCCGCCACCTGGCTCGCGACGTACTTGCACATCGCCGCCTCCTTCAAAAACGCGCTCCCGTTATCCTTCAGCCGAGCCGCGTTGTAAACCGCCAGCCGTGCCATCTCGATCTCGGTCGCCATCTCCGCAAGCTGAAACTGCATCGCCTGAAACTCCACCAGAGACTTGCCGAACTGCTTGCGATCCTTCGCCCACTTCGCCGCGTGGTTCCAAGCGCCCTGTGCCAGCCCGAGCATCTGCGCGCCAATCCCGATGCGCCCTTCGTTCAGCGTCTCGATGGCGATCTTGTAGCCTTTGCCGACGACGCCCAGCACGTCCGCCGGCTTCACCACGCAGTCCACAAACACCAGCTCGCACGTGCTCGACGCACGAATCCCCAGCTTGTCTTCCTTCTTTCCCAGTGTGAATCCCGGCGCACCCTTCTCGACCACGAACGCCGTAATCCCCTTATAGCCGAGCGCCGGATCGATCGTCGCAAACACGATGAAGATCCCCGCCTCCTTCGCGTTCGTAATCCAAAGCTTCTGCCCGTTCAGCAACCAGTCGTCGCCTCGCTTGGTAGCCCGCGTTTGAAGCGCGAATGCATCGCTCCCCGAAGACGCCTCGCTCAAGCAGTAAGCCCCAACCGTATCCTTCGCCAGCTTCGGCAGCCACCGCCCTTTCTGCTCATCACTCGCCCACTTGTTCAGCGCGTTGATGCACAAGGTGTTCTGCACATCGACCAGCACACCCACGCTCGGGTCCACGGAGGAGATCGCTTCCACTCCCAGGATCGCCTCAAAAAACGTACCACCCGCCCCGCCATACTGCTCAGGAATCTCGATCCCCATCAGCCCCAGCTCAAACAACTGCTTCAGCAGCCCCTGGTCGAAGACCTGTGCATCGTCCATCTGCCGCACCAGCGGCATCATCCGCTCCAGCGCAAACTGCCGCACCGACCCCTGAAACATCCCCTCATCTTCGCTCAACTGCGTCAACGCCCGCGGCATCCCCGACTTCAATCCACTCACGTAAAAACTCCTCTGGAAACCAACCCACTCTAACATTCTGAGCCCGCGCCCGGCTCCCGCGCTCTCACCCGGTTGAGCATGAGCATTGACCAGAGGTCCCGATCGACCTCACGCGGCAAATGCCCTTACCGCCGTTCCACCCTCACCATCACCTTCCCCTTCGGCCGCAACGAAACCGATGGGGAAATCCCCAGCTCCTTCGCCTCTCCCACGCGACAAAACCGCCACTCCTGTGCCATCGCCGCAAGCGCCAGCGCGCCTTCCATCCATGCCAATCCTTCACCAATACACTGCCTGCTGCCAGCCCCAAACGGGAAGTACGCAAACTTCGGTCGCCCCGCTTTGGCTTCAGCGGTAAACCGCTCCGGATCGAACGCATCCGGGGTCGGCCACCACCGCGCATCGCGATGCACCGCAAACTGTGGCGCCACCAACACCGTTCCCTTCTCGATCCGAAACCCGCGATACTCATACGCCTCGGCAGCCGTCCTCGCCGTCACCCACACCGGCGGATACAGCCGCAGCGCCTCCGCAAACACCCGCTCCGCCCTCCCCAGTCGCGGATAATCTTCCGCCCCCGGCAACCGCCCAGCCAGAACCTCCGCGCACTCCGCAGCAACCCGCTCCTGCACCGCGGGATGCTCCGCCAGCAGCCACGCCGCAAAGCTCAACGCGTTTGCCGTCGTCTCATGCCCAGCCAGCAGGATCGTCAAACACTCATCCCTTACCTGCGCGTCCGACATGCTGCCGCCCTCTTCATCCGCGCTCGCAAGCAGCATCGAAAGCAGGTCCCCGCGATCCCCCGGAGCCCTTCGCCGCTCCGCAATCATCCCGTAGATCAGTGCATCCAGCTCCTCGCGACCACGCCGGATCTTCCGCATCATCGGCAGGGGCAAACGCTGAATCTGTGTCGAAAACGGCAGAAACGCCAGCGGCAGAAACCCCTGAAACGAATCGACCGCCGCCGAAATCTTCCTCACCTCGCTATCCACGTTCGTGCTGAACAGTGTCTCCCCCACGATCCGCAACGCCAGCAGCAGCATCTCCTCACGCACGTCGAACACCGCCCCGGGCACCCAAGTCGCCGTCATCGCCACCGTATGACGCGCAATCACCTCGCCGAACGCAGCAATCCTCTGCCGATGAAACGCCGGAGCCGCCAGCTTCCTCTGCCGCATGTGCAGCGGCTCCTCGCTCGTCAGCAAACCCTCGCCGAGCACCGCCTTGCTCTTCTGCATCACGACACCGCGAGAGTGGTGCGCAGCATCCCGCACCAGCATCTCGGCCACCAGCTCCGGATGGTTAAACTGCAGCACCGTCTGCCCCAGCAACTTGAACTGCACCAGGTCGCCGTACCGCTCAGCATTCTGCTTTAGAAAAGTCGCCGCATTCCCACGAAACGCCTCACCCCGCACCAGCCGCTGCCATAAAACCGGCCCCACCGGCCTTCCATCAACCCCCAGCCGAATCTCCGGACCAACAAAAGTCGCCACACCTAAAGTCTAAGCTCAGCAACCGGTCGCCCATTGACCCCACCAAACTCCAAGTGCCTCCTAATCCCCGCAAGCCCGCGGTCTCGCCGGGTGCAGTGCCGCAGGGTGCAGTGCCGTAGGATTCGGTGCTGTAGGTATCGAGGGGGTTTTCTCTTCCAACCCTCCCACAAGAAGGCCATTCCCAAACCCAAACCTTCCCGTAGAATTCACCCATCCCAAAACCAGGCCCACCCATGCGCCCGAGCACCACGCCGCTTCTCTTTCTCGCCCTCCTAGCCTCTGCCCACGCCCAGCAGCAACAGCCCTGCGGACCTCCGCCCGCCATCCTCCAATCCACTGCGCCCAATATCTTCTCCGAGCAGCAGGAGCAATGGCTCGGTGACGCGATGGCCGACTACGAGGATCGCTCCAACCGCCCCGTTCGCAACCCCGCCGAAAGCGCTTACCTCGAAACCATCGGCAACCGATTGCTCGCCGCGCTCCCCGCCACCACGCTCAAGTTCAAGTTCACCCTCGTCGAATCCCCCGAGATCAATGGCTTCTCGCTCGCCGGCGGCCACGTCTACATCACGCGCAAGTTGGTCGCCAGCGCCCATTCCGAAGATGAGGTCGCCACCGTCATCGCGCACGAGATGGGCCACATCCTCACCCACCAGTTCGCCATCCAAACCACCGCTGACCTCAAGCGCCTGCTCAACATCACCTCCGTCACCGACCGCGCCGATATCTACACCAAGTACCAGCGCCTCGTCGACGCCCAGCTCCATGACAAACACCCCATCGACAATGACAGCGACGCCAACCAGGACCAGGCCGACCGCGTCGCCGTCTACGCCGCCGCCCACGCCGGCTACCGCCCCCAGGCCTATGCCGAGTTCTGGGACCGCTCCTTCTTCGTCGGCGGCAAAACCGGCAGCGGCTTCACCGACTTCTTCCACACCACCACTCCTTCGCAAAAGCGTCTGCGCAAGATCAAAGGCATCATCGCGGAGCTGCCTGCCGGCTGCGCCGTGGCCGAGTCAAACACTCAAGTCGCGAACGTTCCTTTTCAGACCTGGCAGCACCTCGTCCTCGAAGACCAGGCCATCGCACCCACCGCCACGGCGGCAGCCCTTGACGTTCAGCTCTCCCCACCCCTCCGCCTGGACATCGAACATATTCGCTTCAGCCGCGACGGCAAGTACCTCCTCGCGCAGGACGAATCCTCTGTCTTCGTCCTCTCTCGCGATCCCTTCAAAGTCCTCTTCCGCTTCGACGCGCCCGATGCCTACCATGCTGGCTTCACGCCCGACTCGCAGAATGTCGCTTTCCTCACCAGTGGTCTCCACGTGGAAAGCTGGAATATCGCTCAACAGAAACTTCAATCCGCTCACGAGGTCAATATTCAGGAAGAGTGCATTCAGTCGGTGCTCTCGCCGGACGCACGCACCCTCATCTGCGTCTCGTATCCTCCCGAAGATATCAACCTGAAGCTCAGGCTGATCGACATCGGCACGGGCAGCGTCCTCTTCGAAAAGAAGGGCTGGTTTCAGCCCAACTTCAACATCGGCATGGTCAGCCTTGTTCACCTGCTGGAACGGGACCCTGGCGGTCTCTTCACCTACAGCTTCTCGGCCGATGGCAACTTTCTGCTTATCGGACCCGGGTACACCCGTCTTGCCTTCGATCTACGTTCGCGCACCCAGATCAAAATCGGCGGAATGCTCACCGACGCAAGCTATACCTCAGCCTATTGCTTCTCGGGCAATAACAAGGTGTACGCCGTCAATCACTACGATCCTGCAAAATCCGGAGTCTTCAGCTTCCCTGACGGCCAGCGCCTGGAGCAAGTCAAGATCTCACTCCCTTGGATGACCTCGACGACGGGTGGCGAGTACGTCGCCACGGAAGGACCGAAAGAAGCGAACTCCGCTCTCGCCGACATCCGCACCGGCAAGTACGTCTTCGCCGCCCGCACCTCGACCGTCGATATCTTCGATAAGTCCGTCGCCCACGAAAATCTTGACGGCAGCCTCTCCCTAACCGGACTCGGAGAGAACGACACAATCCCACACCCCATCGCCACCTTGCCCATCAGCCCTCTCGCCCGCGCTCGTTCGGTCACACTCTCGCCCGGCGGGCGCTACCTGGCTCTTTCCGAGCGCACCCGCGGAATCGTGTGGGATCTCCAAAGCGGGAAGCAGCTCTTCCTCGTCCGTGGCTTTAACGACGCGTCATGGCTCTCTGCGGATCAGCTCCTCGGACGCTTCCCTGCATTCGATAAGGTGCCGGAAACGATCGGTGAACTGACGATGAGCCCCAAAGGCGCGAAAGACCTCAGTTTCAAGCTCCCGGAAGACAGCGAACTTGAGAGCGGTCACCTAGTGGCCTGGAAGGCCGACAACAAACACAACTGGGATCTGACCGCCTACTCCCCGACAGACGCCAAAGTCCAGTGGACCCGTCACTTCGCCGATAACCACCAGCCGGCCTACACCACCAACGACGGTGATAACGACTTCCTCTTCAGCTACACGCTGGACTTGAGTCTCGCCAAAGAGAAACTTCGCAACGATCCAAACCTCAAAGCGCAAGCCGCCGCTGTCAAGCAGAAGGGAACCGGCCGCCTCATCGAGATCGTCAACTCAGCTGACGGCGTTACTCGATCCCAAGTGGTCGTGGAAGTCCCGCTGACCTACCGCGGCGTCGGAGGCTTCAATCACGTCGGCGACCTCCTCTATCTTTCGCTCGGCGACAACCGCACCATCGTCTACAACGCCTCGACCGGCGTACAGCTCCGCCAGTTCTTCGGTTACGTCGTCGCCGCCGACCCGGCCACTGGAGTGGTCTGCACCTCGAACCGCCGCGACGAAGTCGTCGTCCTCGACAAAACCGGCGCCGAGCTCCTCCACCAGACCATGGCCAGCCCTCTCCGTTTCGCCGACCTGCGCGACCAGTCCACCAAACTCCTGGTCCTCACCGCCGACCAGCGCTTCCACCGCATCCCCATCCCAACCAAACAGCCCTGAAAAAGGGCATTCCGGAAAGCTCTCTGGTTGTCTGTGTCCTCCATAAAATAAACGGGCCGCATCGAAAACGGTGCGACAAATTCTGGTCAGGCACGGTACCCTAATCCGGATTTAACCAACCTGTTTTGAATACTTTCGGACTTTTTTGGCAGGGGACAGACCGACTCCTAGGCCGAAACTTTGAGCCCATCCCGACTCACGATGCGCAGCTTCTCAAGTGCCAGAATCTTCCGCGCCTGCCCCTTCGCATGAGCCGCCCAGGGGCCAACAGGATCGAGCCGCACGTAGGCCATCCAGTGCCGTAAAGCCCGCCTGCGTTCCCCTTGCCGTTCAAACGCCAACGCGAGATTGTAGTGGGCATCCGCGTACTGCGGCACCAGCGCAATCGCCTGCGAGTAGGCCGCAATTGCATCATGCAGCCGCTGCATCTCGTCGAGCACATTGCCCAGGTCAAAGAACGCCAGGGCGTAGTCAGGGTCAGCCTCAGTCGCACGACGATACAGCCGCTCAGCCTCAGCGAAGTCTCGCTGGTTATAGAAGATTGTCCCCAGATTAATGCAGGCCGGGGCATGGTCAGGCTTCTGCAGCAGGATCGACTCGTACCCTGCAATCGCCTGCTTCAGCGTCGCAGGGTTCTCCTCCAGCTGCACCGCCTGGACAAACAATTCCTGCACTTGAGCCGCTGCGCTTGCGGTCACCACGCCGCCGCGCGCAACCTGCAGCGACCGCCCATTCACCGTCGCAAAATCGAACGCCAATTGATTGGTCAACGGATCTACCAGCGCGCCGCCATGACGGAATACCAGCCGGTCGCCCCGTCGCACCGCGCTCGTCTCCA
Source organism: uncultured Granulicella sp. (assembly GCA_963693075.2). Classification (GTDB taxonomy): domain Bacteria; phylum Acidobacteriota; class Terriglobia; order Terriglobales; family Acidobacteriaceae; genus Edaphobacter. Next base: position 992,540 of record CAXMMP010000002.1, read on the forward strand.
TCAGCGCATTGCGCATGCCGGCGACTTTTTGCATCGCGTCCACCTGCCGCCGAATGCTGCGTGCGGAGATTCTCTTATGCCGCATCTCCCGCAACGCCCGCAGCCGCGAAAGATGCTCAAACGAATACATCTCGCTTTCGCCAATCACGGGAATCAAACCTTCCCGCTCCCATGCGAGCAGTTGTGGTGTCTTCAGGTGCAGGATGCGAAGTACATCTTGACGCGTATATCGGGTCACGGGGGTTTCTCGGTTGGCTGATAACTTCAGTCGGTCGGCACCCCATCGTGCCGGGCCATGCTCTTATCGGAGTATGCGGTGCGGCCCCATCGCAATCAAGCCCCAGCCCCCCAAAATCCCAAGAATTACGTGGATATCGCGTACCAAACGAGATTCCCTCGCGCCCTCGAATTTCCCTTGATTTTTCCACCGGCTCAAATCGTCGTCCAGGCCTACAGCACACTCTCAATGGGCAGGCCCACATAGTTCTCGGCAAGCGAGCGCTGAGCCGCAATCGAGCTCGTCACATAATCGAGTTCAGCAAGCTGTCGTCGATGGTCGAACTCGTTCCCCTCCGGATCGCGATGCAACATGGTCGTCATAAAGTACGAGAAACGCTGTGCCCGCCACACCCTGCGCAGGCAGACGCTCGAATAGCGCTCCAGCGGCTCGCCGGTGTTCTTGGCATAGTACGCATGGAAACCCTCCGCCAGAATCTTCACATCCGAGATCGCCAGATTCATCCCCTTCGCGCCAGTCGGTGGCACAATATGCACCGCGTCGCCCGCCAGGAAAAGCCGCTTGTATTGCATCGGTTCCGTTGCAAACGATCGCATCGGCGTGATGCTCTTCTGCAGGATCGTCCCCTCATTCGGTGCCCATCCATCCTTCGATTTGAAGCGCGTAAACAGCTCGGCCCAGATCCGGTCGTCCGACCAGTTCGCGATGTCATCCGTCGGATCGCATTGCAGATACAGCCTCGTCACCGTAGGAGAACGCATGCTGAACAGCGCGAACCCTCGCGGGCTGTTCATGTACACAAGCTCCGTCTGAGACGGCGGTGCCTCCGCAAGGATCCCCAGCCACGAAAACGGATAGATCCGCTCATACGTTGTCAGCACACCCGCCGGTACCGATGGCCTTGACACCCCATGAAACCCATCACACCCCGCGATGAAGTCGCACTTGAGCTCATCGCGATTTCCCTCCTCATCGTCAAACGAAATCGACGGCGCGTCGCTCTCAATCCCATGCAGCCTGACATCCCCCACATTAAACAGGAGAGGAACGCCAATCGCTTCCGCCTTCGCGATGAGGTCTTTAACAACCTCATGCTGCCCATAGACCATCACGGCCTTGCCCGTCAGTGCGGTCATGTCGATTCGATATCTGCGCTCGCTAAAGCCCAGCTCGATGCCATGATGGAGCAGCCCTTGCCGCTGCATCCGTTCGCCACACCCAATCTGGTTCAACAAGTCGACGGTCCCTTGCTCCAGGACGCCTGCCCGCACTCGGCCCTCGACATAGCTGCGGCTGCGCGCCTCCAGGATCACCGACTCGATCCCAAACCCGTGTAGCAGATGCGCTAACATGAGTCCGGCCGGCCCCGCACCTACGATCCCAACCTGGGTCCGTTTCATCGCGTCCCATCCGTCGCATCGAACGCCGTCTGCGCCCACGCGAATGCGTTGTTCGCGGCAGGCAGGCCGCAGTAGATTGCGCTATGCAATAGCGCCTCCTGAATCTCTTCGCGTGTCACTCCATTCGTCAGAGCTGCGCGAATGTGCAGCTTGAACTCCTCCTCGCGATTGAGCGCGACCATCAGCACGAGGGTCAGCAGGCTCCGCGTAGGCCTTGGAAGACCGGGCCGCGACCAGACCTCCCCCCACGCATACCGCGTGATGAACTCCTGAAACGATTCGTTGAACGCGGTCGTCCGCTCGATAGACCGGTCCACATGCGTGTCCCCCAGAACCTCCCGCCGCACCTTTATTCCCTGCTCGTACCGTTCTTTGTCATCCATCGGGAACTCCTTATAAATCGTGATCGTCGAGAAACGCTAGCACCCCGGCAGTAAAAGCAGAGGCGGCTTCAATATTGGATAAGTGCGCGGCATTCAGCGAGAGAGAACGTGAACCTCTTATCTTCTCCGAGAGCAAGTGCGAGGCGGCGGGAGAGGTCACTTTGTCATGTTCGCCATAGACGACAAGGGTTCGAGATCTGATCTGCTGTACCGATTCCAACAAGTCCATGTCGCGGATGGCAGCGCACGTCGCGGCATATCCCTCGTGATTTGCGGACTGCAGCATCGCTGCCGTGGCTTCAACCTCGTCAGGATGATTCCTCCGAAATTCAGGAGTGAACCAGCGGTCGATTACGCTTGGAACGATCGCCTGCATCCCCTGTTCGTTCACCGTAGCGATTCGTTGATTCCATCCCGCATCCTCGCCGATCTTCGCGGCTGTATTGCAAAGCACCAGCTTGTTGATACGGTCAGCGGCATGGACTCCCAGCCATTGCCCCACCATGCCTCCCATCGAAAGCCCGCAAAAGTGTGCGCGAGCAATCGCGAGCGTATCCATCAGTCGAAGCGCATCGCCGGCAAGCTGCGGAATCGTATACGGCCCCGGAGTCGCCGACGATGATCCATGTCCGCGTGCGTCATAACGGAGAATTGAAAAGCGCTGCGACCATGCTGCGAGTTGCGGAGACCACATCTCCAGGTTCGTGCCCAGGGAGTTCGACAACAAAAGTACTGGTTTGTGCGGCTGTTGATAAAAGCTGTAGTGAAGCCGAAAGTCGAGTTCCAGAAAGGGCATCAGTCCGCCCCCTTCGTGCGACGGTATTCGGCAAGCACGGCGTCGATCATCCGACCGCTGTCACCCATCGCATTCGCCGGATCGAAGATCGCATCGAGCTGGCTCGAGGAAAGATGCCTGGTGATGGATGCGGCTTCGTCGATCGAAGCACGAAGGCCCTTGCCATGGGCGATCGCTTCTCGAGACGCTTGCTCAAGCAAGTGATGAGCTTCAGCCTTCCCAACCTTCTCGGCCAGCGCCATGCTTACCGCTTCCGCAAAAATCTGCCCGCCGGTCATCTCAAGGTTCGTTCGCATCCGCTTTGAATTGATCTCAAGCCCCTCCAGCGTCGCGGCCAGCCGTTCCAGCGCCCCGAGCGTCAAGGTGCATAGGTCCGGGATCACATCCCACTCAGCCTGCCAGCCGCCCAGCCCGCGTTCATGTTCCTGCGCCGACGACGCGAGCACCGTGCTCACCAATCCAAAGACCCTCTGAGTCCCTGCCAGCACACTCGCCATCGCGACCGGATTGCGCTTATGCGGCATCGTCGACGAGCCGCCACGCCCGTCTGCTGCAGGCTCCGCAACCTCGCCGACTTCGCTCTGCATCATAAGGGAAAGGTCCCGTGCGATCTTCGCAGTAGTCCCCGCAAGCAGTCCGTGCAGATTCGCAAACTCCCCGATACGATCGCGATGGGCATGCCACGAAATGACGGGCAGCGTCAGGCCCAGCTCCGAAGCGAGAGCCTGGGCCACATCTGTCCCATGCGAACCAAGCGATGCTAACGTTCCCGCCGCGCCGCCAAACTGTAACACCAGCATCCGTGGTCTTATCTCCAGCAATCGCTGTCGATGCCGAAGGAGCGCATCAAGCCATCCCGCCACCTTCCCGCCGAAGGGAATCGGAACCGCATGCTGGAGCCACGTCCGGCCGACCATCGGCGTATCGCGATGCTGGTTCGCTAGTCCTGCGAGCGTTGCGCTGGTGCGCAAAATCATCTCTTCCAATAACTCCAGGGAGTCGCGCATCTGCAGCATCAGCCCCGTATCAATCGCATCCTGACTCGTTGCGCCCCAATGAACGAAAGCAGCCGCCTCAGGCGATTGCTCGCGCACCAGTTTTGTAAGCTGCGCGATCATTGGGATCGCCAGGTTTCCGCTCTCGACGGCCCCTTGCGTCAACGCTTCCCGATCGAATCGTTCCGCCACACAACACGCGCCGATTGCCTCAGCCGCACTTACCGGAATGATCCCGGTCGTCGCCTCCGCGCGGGCAAGTGCCGCCTCAAAGTTGAGCATGCATTGCAAACGCCGCTCGTCCGAGAAGATGGCACACGCTGCTGCCGAACGAAACGAAGGATCGAGCAGCGAATGAAAGGGTGAGGGAAGCATCAGAACTCCAGAAACACTGTCTCTTGCGGACCTTGCATATGAATCTGCCAAAGCAAAACGTCGGCATGTTCGCCCGAACGCTTCATGACCAGCGTGCCCTGCCGCGCTGGATCAATCAGTTTCAGGATCGGGTCTGTCGCGTTCGCTGGCTCATCAGGAAAGTAAGCCCGCGTGACCAATCCCTTCAACAGGCCACGCATCACAATGCTGACAACCAGGTGCGGTGCCTGCATCGTAGTGCCCGGCCCGGGAACCGATCCAGGTTTGACCGTGGTGAAACGGAAGCATCCGTCATCATCCGTTGGCAACCGGCCGAAGCCCCGGAAACCCGGCTCCAGCAACTTATCCTGCGTATCCACCGGGTGAGCATACTTCCCTTCGCTGTTGGCCTGCCATATCTCGATGGCCGCATCGGGGATCGCCTTGCCATCACCATCGAACAGCCGTCCGGCTATCGCCACGCGTTCGCCTCTTACGCCCTCACCGGCAATGTCCGCTTCGAACAGGGCTTCCAGCCCAATGCGAAAGAACGGTCCAATGGTTTGCCACGTTGTCGTTTGAAGACTCATGCTGCACTCCTTTATCTGTGTTTCGGCTCGATCGGCGTTGCATCGCGTCCGCGAAGAACGAGGTCGAACTTGAAGCCGATCGTCTCCTGCGGTGTCGTGGTCTCCCAGTCAAGCGCGGAGACCAGCCGCTGCCGAGCTTTCTCATCTGCCGTGCAGTTGAAGATCGGATCAAACTCCAGCATCGGGTCGCCGGGAAAGTACATCTGCGACACCAGGCGCGTCGCCACCGCTGGCCCAAACAACGAGAAATGAATATGCGCCGGACGCCATGCGTTGTAATGGTTGCCCCACGGATAGCTGCCCGGTCGAATCGTCAGGAAACTGTAGTGGCCACGCTCATCGGTAAACGTGCGCCCCTGCCCGGTGAAGTTTGGATCGAGTGGCGCATTGTGTTGATCCCGCTTATGAAGGTAGCGGCCCGCTGCATTCGCCTGCCAAACCTCCACCAGGGTGTTCGTCACGGGCCGGCCATTTTCATCGAGCACACGTCCGCTCACACAGATGCGTTGTCCTTGTGCCTCGCCATGTTCGCCCATCGTCAGGTCACATGCGCCTGTAAGCGACCGCTCTCGCTCGAACGCTGGCCCTGTCACCTCGGAGAGGGTCTGCGGAATTTTGACTAACGGCTTCAACGGCGCGCGCCTCAGACACGAGACATAAAGCGGGTGGAGGTAATCCGGCTGCGTGCCAGGGTAAGGCTTGCGATAGTGTGCGAGATCCATGGCTGCTTCTCCTCCCTAAATTCGCTCGACGATGAGAGCGATTCCTTGCCCTACCCCAATACACATCGTGCAGAGTCCATACCGGCCCCCGGTCCTCTGCAGTTGTCTGACCGCGCTCATCACCAGCCGCGCCCCACTTGCTCCCAGCGGATGCCCCAGCGCAATCGCTCCGCCATTCGGATTCACGTGCTCGGCATCATCCTTCAACCCAAGCGTCCGCGTCACGGCCAAAGCCTGTGCCGCAAACGCTTCGTTCAACTCCACGACATCCATCTGCTCGATCGAAAGCTTCGCCAATGCGAGCGCCTTCCGGCTCGCTGAAACCGGACCGATCCCCATCACACGAGGCGCAACGCCAGCCGTCGCTGCTGCGACAACCCTCGCGAGCGGCTTCAAACTGTGCTCCTCCGCAAAGCCGCGCGAAGCAACAAGCATCGCTGCCGCGCCATCGTTGATCCCGGCCGCATTCCCCGCCGTAACCGTTCCGCCGGCGCGGCTTGCGGGCTTCAGCGCCGCCAGACCTTCCAGAGTGGTCTCTTTACGTGGATGTTCGTCAACATCAACCGTCTTGCTCTCCGCCCTTTTCTGCGAAATCGCAACCGGCACAATCTCGTCCGCAAAAAATCCCTTCGCCTGCGCTCGAGCGGCACGTTGCTGGCTTCGAAAGGCAAACGCATCCTGATCCTCACGCGAAATCGAGTACTCCGCAGCAACATTCTCTGCTGTCTCAATCATCGTGTCGACGCCGTACTTGCTCGCCATCAGCGGGTTCACAAATCGCCACCCAAGCGTCGTATCCTCCAGCTTCATGCCACGGGAAAACGGGCTGTCCGCTTTACCCATCACATACGGCGCCCGCGACATGCTTTCGACGCCGCCCGCAATCATCAGCTTCGCCTCGCCACAGCGAATCGCCCTTGCCGCGTTGATCACCGCATCCATGCCAGACCCGCAGAGCCGATTCGTCGTAGCTCCCGGAACCGTCTCCGGCAGGCCCGCCAGCAGCAAAGCCATTCGCGCTACGTTACGGTTGTCTTCCCCAGCCTGGTTCGCGCAGCCTAGAAACACATCGTCCACCAGCGACCAGTCCAACTCGCTGTTCCGCTCCATCAACGCCCGAATCGGGATCGCCGCTAGGTCATCGGCTCGGACCGTTGCCAGCGCTCCACCGAACCGCCCGAACGGTGTTCGCGCTGAATCACAGAGGACTGCCTCATCGAAAGTCATCGCGTCTCCCCCTTGTTTTCTGCGCTCTCACGAATGATTCGCAGGCTCGAAGGCATCGGCTCACCACGATGCTTGTCGAATGCAATCTGTAAATTCCTGCGTGAGAGCCTCGCATGTTCCCGTAGCAGGTTCTCAACCCGCGTCGCCTCGCCGCTCATCATCGCGTCGATGATCGCGTGATGCTGATCCTGCCCAATTCTTAGGATGTGCAACGACTCCGGCAGCTCCGCCTGCCTGCGAACAAACCCGCTGCTCGGCGCCGCAAACGGCATCTTGGCCAGCCTTTGCATCTCCCGCTCAATCGATTCGCTCCGCGCCAGGTCCAGCAGTGCTTGATGAAACCCTTCGTTCAAAACGATGTACCGCTCCAACGCCTCCTGCGACTTGCCATCGAGCGTTTGGACCACCGAATCAAGTTCCGCCACAGCCTCCTTCATCCTCTGGAACGCAACCTCCTCTGTCACCCCGCGCATGCCGCTTCGCTCCACCGCAAGACGCCCCGCCATCCCTTCCAGCAGCCCGCGAATCTCGATCGTGTCGAAGATATCTTGGAGAGTGAATCGCCGCACGATGAACCCGCGCGTCGGATGTGCAGCCAGCAAACCCTCGTGCTCCAATGAGATCAGTGCTACGCGCAATGGTGTCCGCGAAACCTTCAACCGGTTCGCCAGAGGAATCTCCGCCATTCGTTCGCCCGGCGCAAACTCTCCATTAAGCAGCAGTTCCCTCAGCCCCAGCAACGCACGCATCTGCTGCGAATCGGAAGGAGCCATGGTGTAATCGTCTGCTTTTGCGCGTGATGTTGCCATCGCTCTCCCCCTCACCCCAACAAACAGGGCGGACTCATTCGTTGGAGAATCTAGCAGATTGTATACATAAATGACAAGCGAGGCCCTGTCGAACGCACAAGTCAGCAGGGGAAACCTCAAATCAGACCATGAAATGCCAGTTTTCACGTGGTTGGGGTTTCGGTCAGGATTCTGATGTATGCAAAGCAGCGAGCCGGCGAAGCGTGACGAGAAACCTGACGGCAGCTCACAGGGTAAAGGAACCTGCGCGATCTGCGGCTCTATCCAAAACGACAATTTCATCAAGCAGGATTTAGGAAGGGGTATGGCGGAGAGTGGGGGATTCGAACCCCCGGTACAGGTTTCCCCGTACAACGGTTTAGCAAACCGTCGCCTTCAGCCACTCGGCCAACTCTCCAGCGACTACGCGGATTGGAACTCCGTAATTATAACCGAGCCACTTGATCACTTCATCCGCGAAAGGCACCCACCCGGAAGCCTCGGAAAACGAATGGAGCCGATGAGCGGAGTTGAACCGCTGACCTACTGATTACGAATCAGTTGCTCTACCAACTGAGCTACATCGGCCTACCGGACCATTCTACCGTTACACCGTCGATCCCGCAAAATAAGGCGCTCAAAATCGCACTAAAAAGCGAAGAGGCCGCCCGGCAACAGGGCGGCCTCTTCATTTGGGAGAATAGTTCCAACGGAGGCAAAGCCATCAGAACTTTCTGGCGAAATACTATGAGGGCCATTCCACAGTGTCAAGGTGAAAAGACCCCGGGTGCAACATCTTCATAAAAAGGCACTTAGCAACCCCCAAAGATATCGAATTGGTAAATAGTCTTCGCCTTTTGTTCGCATCTACGCTGCAATCCGCAAGGACAACCAATTTCAATTCAAAGGTTTAGTCGCAGACCTGCACTACCGAAGGTGCATCTACGCACGGCCAGACTCGCCGTCGCCACCAGCGGTCGGCTTTAGAGGCTCTGGCCGGCCGCGCAGGTCGATCGTCAGGAACTCCGGCTCGCTCGCGGCGGGCTTGCCCTGCATCACGCGGATTCCGGCTCGAGCGCCACCCAGGAACACCCCAAGCACCAGAGCCGCGAGGATCGCTACCCCGGTAAAGATTGCGATCGACTGGAGCAGCGACACCGTCTTCTTGATCTCGACCCGAAACTCCGTGGGCATGGCCTTGTCGAACGTGACCTGCTCGTTCAGGTGGACGGACTCCACCAGAGCCTGCGCCTGGGCTGGGGTGAAGCCGTTGGAGGCCATCTCTATGAGCGGGCCGTCGCGTCGCAGCTTGACGCCGCCAAAGGCCGCCGCGCCGCGCTGGTTGACGGCTTCGGTGATGGCTCGTCCGCGTTCGCCGGCGATTTGGGGGGTGGGGTACATGAGGAGAGTGAGCAGGCCTTTTCCGGCTCGACCATCGTATTGAGCCATCACGACTTCGGCGCTCTTGTCCCAGCCCAGGATTTCGGCGGGGAGCTTTCCGCCGGCTTGCTGATACTGGATTGGGCCCAGCGCGTAGCGTTGGGACGAGGCAATCAGGCCGGTTTTTGGCAGGAGCGAAGGGAGAGTCGGGGCGATTCCGCGCCTTCCGGAGGTCTTTGGGAGACCCGAATTGACGCCCAAAAGGACTGTATTTGTTGTTTCTGACGCAGAAATGTGAGCCAGAACGACGCTCACTCCACTTAAAAAGATGACCGATCCGTCCGGGAGTTCCTCTTCGCTGGCGTTGACCTTAGGTCCGGATAAGGGTTTGCCGCCTTGGCGCAGGTAGCTGTAAGCGGCTGCGGCTCCCGTTGCATCGACGAACTGGTAGGCGCGAACCCAGCCTGAGGGGATGACAGCCCGGGTTTCGGTTCGCTTGAGGCCGGATTCGGCAAGGATCGACGCCAGCTCAGGCTTCTCGGCGGGGACGGCTGCCACGGCGTCGTTGACGATGAGCTTGTCGTTGGTGGGCAGCAGAGGGGTGGGAAGTTCGACTACGGTGGTCTGGCTTGTGGGAGGAGCTTGCTGACACTGGGCGTAGTTGCAACCAGCCGCAAGCGTTCCTGCCGCGAAGACCCAACCCAACAGCTGACGATTCATGAAAAAGCCCATCACGGTGAGACTACCATCGCGCCCTGAAGTCATCAGACACCGGGCTGCGCGCGTTTGTTCCGCGGGGGTTGGACGGGGCTGATTGTTCCACGTGGAACAATCCGGGAGTGGTTCGAGACGCAGATCCTTTAGCCTCGTTCAGGATGAACAGGGTCGGGAATGTTCCACGTGGAACAATTTCGGCGGTTTGAGAGACTGGTCCTTCGACTTCGCTCAGAATGACAAGGGTTGGGAGTGTTCCACGTGAAACATTTTGTCGTGCTTTTGAGACGCAGTTCCCTTCAGCAAGCCGGTGATGGCGAGCGGTGGCGATTGTTCCACGTGGAACATTCCCGTTTTGGGAATAAAGGTCAGCGGGCTGACGCGCGGACGATGGGGGCGCGGACGATGGGGGCGGGTGTCTTGGTGCCGGCGAGGCCGGCTTCGTACTTGGCTACGCCGGCGTAGAGGCTTTCGGCGACGCGTTCTCGGTAGTCGGGCTGGCGAAGCTGGGCGGCGTCCTTGGCGTTGGTGACGAAGGAGATTTCGGCGAGGATGGAGGGCATGTTGGCGCCGATGAGGACGACGAAGGGCGCTTTCTTGACGCCGCGATTCTTGAGGCCGTCATTGCCTTTTTCGAGGCCGGCGTAGAGGGTGCCTTCGACATCGGAGGCGAACTCGCGGGACTCGGCGATCTTGTCTTTCAACGTGATCTTCTTGACGAGGTCGCTGAGCTGGTGGATGGATGCGCCGCTGACGGCGTTTTCGCGGGCGGCGACGTCGAGGGCGGTGGGGTCGGAGGTGAAGTTGAGGTAGTAGGTTTCGACGCCGCGGGCGGTCTCGTCCTGGGAGCTGTTGGCGTGGATGGAGAGGAAAAGATCGGCCTGGGCTTTGTTGGCGATGGCGGTGCGGGTTTCGAGCGGGATGAAGGTGTCGTCGGAGCGGGTGTAGATGATCTCCGCGCCGAGGCGGTCGTGGAGGAGTTTGCCGAGGCGCAGGGCGACGTCGAGGACGACGTCTTTTTCTTCGATGCCGTCGACGCCGAGAGTTCCGGAGTCATGGCCGCCGTGGCCGGCGTCGATGACGATGCGGCCGATCTTGAGGCCGAGCGCGCGGATCATGCTGGTTTCGCCGTCGGCGGTTTTGTCCGCGGCTTTGGCGGGGGCCGCGTCGCCGACGACGGCTACGTCTGACGGCTTGGCGCGGTTGCGCTTGCGGTTCGAGCCGAGGGTGACGTCCTTCGCGGTGGGGACGAGCGAGACGATGGGTTTGGAGGTGGGGGCGCTGGTTGCGTCGACGCGGCCGGGTGCGTCGCTGACGGCTGCGACATCCGTGGTGGTTGCGGGGGCTTTTTCGGCGACGGTGTTGGGGACTGGCCTGGCGGCAGCAGCGGTACGTCTGGGCTCAGATGGGCGCGCGTCTGACAGAGTTCTTCCGCTTTGGCTGGCGGCTGCACTCAACGCGAGTGGGCGGGTGGAGTCGCCACCGTTGGTGGTCGCCATGGCGGGGAGGCCGGAGCCGTTGGCGGCGGCAGAGGCTCGGCCTGAGTCGGTAGCGGCGACCGGCGCGGCGGTTGCGGTCTCGGTGGAGAGTTGCGGGGGTGTGCCGCCGCCTCGCTTTGCGCCGTGGATGTCGATGATGAGGCGGTATGGGTTGGGCAGGAGGAAGGCGGAGTACTCGGTTACGTCGTTGACATCGAGGACGACGCGGGTGACGTCGGGCGAGGCCTGGGCGGCGCGGATGCGCTTGAGGAAGCCGTCGTCGGTGACGCTGAAGCTCTTGCCGACGAGTTCCGCGCCGAGCTTTGCGCCGTGCAGATCGAAGTAGATGCGGTCGGGGTGGGGGACGCGCGCGGCCTCGAAGGTGACCTCGTCGCCGAGGTCGATGGCGACGCGGGTGTAGGTGGCGGTGGACCAGTGGCGGATGCCGGTGACGGTGGCGGTGTGGCCGGAGGCGGGACGTTCGCCGCCGGCGACGCGGACGGGGGTTGCCGGGAGCACTGAGGGCTGCTCCTGTTCGAGGGGTGTGTTGGTCTTCGCGGGGGCGGAGGCGGTTTCGCCTGCGCGGGCGTTCTCTTCGGTAAGGGCCAGGCCGCGAGGGGCGGGTTTCGCGGTACGTGCTTCGGTGATGGTGCCGTGCTTTGTGGACTTCAACTCGGCTTCTTTGGCTGGAGCTTCGCGAGCGACATGGCTTGCAGGATATTGGGTGCGCAGGAATTCGTACTGGCCTTCCGCACTCTTGAGGCTTGCGGCATCAGCGAGCTCGCGGCCCTGTTCGGCGAGGAGTTCGGCTACGGCGTTGACGGCTTCTGCCGCGTGCGGGTCGCCAGGGGCGTCGTGGTAGATCGCGCGGTAGCCGTCCATGACGCGGGTGTACTCGACTTTGGTGTGGGTGCCGGCTGGTTCGGCTTCGAAGGTGGTGCGGTTCTTTTCAGCTTGCTCCCAGGGCGTTAAGACGACGACATGCTTCGACCGCGCCTTACTCTGGAACCCTGCTGCTGCCCCGCAGGCACACACCAAACCTACGCAGCAGATGCCACGAACCACTCGAAACCGATCTGCCGAAAGAAAACCCATCACACTACAAGCTTAAGTTCCCCGAACCCGGCCTGGGTGTGAAAGTCGCTTATGCACCACTTCGTGTACCCCCAAAGGCAGCTGACTCTTTACGCCGGCCGGGTGCCGATTCGTGGATTTTGCACGCTTTGCGCTTTCTGCGTCGACAGGCTCATCTCGTGGCTATCAGCATCAACGTGGTCTGACCTTCGAGGCGGGCGTCGGTATCGATCGCCCAGACGATACTGCCACCTTCGGCTCCGGTTCCCACGGTGAGGTTCATGTTCGGAAGTCCTATCACCATACCTGCCTTCCATCGCGTGGGCACGTCGCGGCCGGGTGGAGGTGCAAGGCGATTGACTGCCGTCGGAACCTCTACGCTGCGGACTCCGCCGATGGGCGTGCCGACCGGCGTATCCGTCACGTTGCGCCCCTGGCTGAATGGGCCCAGAAGCGCAATCATGGTGAGCTTGATCGGCACCTCCTTTTGTCGGTTACAGTCTGCGTGATCGAAGACGAGGTGGAGGGACGACTTGTGATCCGTTTTGGATCGCCGATCAACTTTCGAGACATGGCCATAGAGATATGCACCGACGGCGAGCTGGCAGCCTTCGCTCGACCAGGGAGAAGTGACCGCGGCGTGTACGGGCCTGCCAACTTTGGCGAGCGAAGCATCGAGGGGGTAGGTGAGGTTTGCCAGCAGCGGCGTGATGGGTGCTGGCGAAGCCTTGGCCTGCGTTTGAGCGGCTCCCGTCAAGCATGTAAGGGCTATGAAGGCGGAGAGGAGGGGAACTTTATTCATGATCATCCTTGAGCGTCCCCGCCATGATAACGGCATGCTTATCCCAGCATCTCTGCGATGATCCCTGATGCCTTACTGAGCGCTGCATCCAGTGCGGAGGCATCACTACCGCCGGCTTCGGCGAGGTCGGGGCGGCCGCCGCCTTTGCCGCCGACGAGGGCTGCCAGGCTGCCTACGATTTTGCCGGCCTGGAGCTTGCCGGTGAGGTCTTTGGTGACGCCGACGATGAGCGAGACCTTGCCTTCGACGGTTGCGCCGAGGACGACGATGCCGGAGCCGAGCTTGGTGCGGAGTTGGTCGACGAGTTCGCGCATCTGGGCCTTGTCGACGCCGTCGACGCGGCGGGCGAGGACCTTGATGCCCTTGATGTCGACCGCGGTGGAGGCGGCGTCGGCCATGCCGGCGGCGGCGGATTTGAGGCGCAGGGCGTCGAGTTCGCGGCGGAGTTTTTTGATTTCTTCCTCGTCGGACTCGAGGCGCGCGCGCAAGGCCGAGCTGCCGCCGGGGATGATGCGGGCGACGTCGTAGTCTTTGCGGAACTCGTCGAGCGAGGTGGTGCCGGAGATGGCTTCGACGCGCCGGACGCCGCTGGCGACGGAGCTTTCGCCGACGAGTTTGATGAGGCCGATTTCGCCGGTGGCGAGGGTGTGGGTGCCTCCGCAGAGCTCGGTGGAGAAGTCGCCGATTTTGACGACGCGGACCTTGTCGCCGTACTTTTCGCCGAAGAGGGCCATGGCTCCGTAGTCGTTGACGGCGACGTCGATGGGGACGTCGACGAGGGTTTGGACGGGGGTGTTTTTGAGCACCTGGGCGTTGACGATGGATTCAATTTCGCGGAGTTCTTCTTCGGCGACTCCGGTGAAGTGCGAGAAGTCGAAGCGGAGGCGGGACTGGTTGACGAGCGAGCCGGCCTGCTTGACGTGCTTGCCGAGGACCTCGCGGAGCGCGGCGTGGAGGAGGTGGGTGCCGGTGTGGTTGCGCATGGTGGCGGCGCGGTTTTCGGCGTTGACCAGGGTGTCTACATACGCGCCAACCAGCAGCGGTTGGCGGGCGGTAACGCGATGCGCGAAGACGCCCTGGATGGGCTTGGTGCAGCCGAGGACGTCGGCTACGAGGGTCTGGTGGTCATCGGCGTAGAGCCAGCCGGTGTCGCCGATTTGTCCGCCGGAGTCGGCGTAGAAGCTGGTGGCGTCGAGGACGACTTCGCCTTCGTCGCCGGGCTGGAGGGCCTGGACGCCAAGGCCGTTTTGGATGAGGGCGAGGACGCGCGCGTCGTCGGTGCGGAGGGCGGTGTAGCCGGCGAATTCGGTTTTGGGCAACTCGCGGTAGACGGGGGAGGCGGATTTTTGGGAGCCTCCACGCCAGGAGGCTCGGGCGCGGGCTTGTTCTTCGGCTTTGGCTTGTTCGAAGCCCGGCATGTCGAAGTCGATTTCTGCGTCGCGCGCTGCATCCTGCATGAAGTCCAGTGGAAGACCGAATGTTTCGTACAAGAAGAAACCTTCTCGGCCGAGCATTATGCCGCGATCTTGTTCGATTTCCGAGTTGGCTGCTGAGTTTGACTAGAAGAGGCTCCGCAACCAAAGGCGGCATAGAGGCTATTAGTTTGCTGAGCTCGTTTACGTCGTAGTCAAGTTCTTTGAATTTCGCCGCCAGATTCGGTGAGACCTTTTCAAGAGAGACAGCGTAGTCCATCAGACGCTGAGCATGAGCATCTGCGAGTTGATTGAATTTTGCATTTAACGCCTCAAGCCCTGCCCTCATCACCCGAGCAAACTGCTCTTCCTCTGCTAGCACTATTTTGCTTACGCGGTCTGCAGTGTCGACGAGTTCGGGGTAGGCGACCTTCATCTCGTCGCGGACGGCGAAGACCATCTCGTGCATGAAGGGTTTGTCCTGGCCGAGGAGGCGTCCGTGGCGGATGCCGCGGCGGAGGATTTTGCGGAGGACGTAGCCGCGGCCTTCGTTCGCGGGCTGGACGCCGTCGGAGATGAGGAAGGTGGAGGCGCGGGCGTGGTCGGCGATGATGCGCAGGGACGCAGCGCCTTTTTCGTCGCTGTAGCCGGCTTGCTGGGTTGTGAGCGAGGAAGCGGTAAGCTCGGCTGCCTTAGCGAGGAGCGGCGTGAAGAGGTCGGTCTGGTAGTTGGAGAGGACTCCCTGGAGGACGCAGGCTATGCGTTCGAGGCCCATGCCGGTGTCGATGGAGGGCTTGGGGAGCGGGGTAAGGGTGCCGTCGGTTGCGCGATCGAACTGCATGAAGACGAGGTTCCAGATCTCCATGTATCTCTGGTCGTCTTCACCGAAGGGGACGTCGGTGCCGGACTCTGAAGCGGCGAGGCCGAGGTCGTAATAGATTTCGCTGCAGGGGCCGCAGGGGCCCGTGTCTCCCATGGCCCAGAAGTTATCTTTGGCGCCGAGTTCGAAGATGCGGTTGGCGGGGACGCCGGCGTTGAGCCAGAGCTGGTAGGCTTCGGCGTCGCGGGGGACGTTGGCGTCGCCTTCGAAGATGGTGACGTAGAGGCGGGCGGGGTCGATGCCGAACCACTGAGGCGAGGTGAGGAGCTCCCAGGCGTAGGCGATGGCGTCGCGTTTGAAGTAGTTGCCGAAGGAGAAGTTGCCGAGCATCTCGAAGAAGGTGTGGTGGCGGCGGGTGAAGCCGACGTTTTCGAGGTCGTTGTGCTTGCCGCCGGCGCGGACGCATTTTTGCGAGCTGACGGCGCGGGTGTAGGCACGCTGCTCGGCACCGAGGAAGACGTCCTTGAACTGGTTCATGCCGGCGTTGGTAAAGAGGAGCGTCGGGTCGTTGGCCGGGACGAGCGAGGAGGAGTGCACGCGGCGGTGCGATTTTCCTTCGAAAAAGCGTAAAAAGTCTTCGCGAATCTGGGTGCCGGAGCGGTATTCCATAGTGGTTAAGTCTAACGTAAGGAGCGCATATCACTAGAGAATGTACTATGTAGTACAAGTAGTCTGAGGTGCTCTATCATGCGTCGTGTCTCGCTTCGCGAAGCCAACCAGCATTTCTCATCATGTGTCGCTGAAGTGGAAGCCGGAGAGTCGCTGGTGCTGCTGCGGCGCGGCCAGCCGGTCGCGCGGATGATTCCGTACGAGGCTGAGGTGCAACGTGACCCGAAACATGAAGCTGCCGTCGCTGAGCTTTCGGCCTTTCTGCGGAAAGGGTTCGACCTCGGTGGAGTCAAGGTGAATCGAGAGGATCTGTACGATCGGGGGCGTTAGGTACACGCTCGACACCAACGTTCTCGTTTATGCCATCGACGCGAGCCAAGGTGCCAGGCACACGCAGGCCGCAAGCCTAGTGATTGCGGCATCGACCGGACAACAGCCGCTGATGTTGCAGTCGTTGAACGAGCTGGCAAATGTGATTCAACGAAAACGATTGATCTCTGCGGCAGACCTTAACGATGTCATTCGGTTTCACAGAAATGCATTTGTGCTGCACTCGCCGAACGTCGATGATTTGCTCGATGCGCTCAGAGCGCAGGAGGACCATAAGCTCCCACTTTGGGATGCGCTGCTTTGGGCGACGGCGAGGCGAGCCGGCTGCCGCATCCTGTTCACCGAGGACTTTCAGGATGGCCGCGAACTGGGCGGCGTCCGGCTGATCAACCCGTTCAAGCTCTCACGCAAAGAGCTGCAGGCTCTAACGATCTGAATTCTCTGCTTAGAGCTTCAGTAGTTTTTCCGCGTTGGTGTGGGTTAGCTTTTCCAGGTCGTCTGGGCTTAGCCAGGTTTCGGCTTCGGCGAGGAATTGTTTGCCCTTGGGGGTGGGGCTGAAGGGGTAGTCGACGGAGTACATGATGCGGTCGATGCCGAGGACTTCGGTGGCGAGCTTGAGTGGGGGCTGGGTGAAGTAGCCGCTGGTGGTGATGTGGATGTTGGATTGGAAGTAGTCGGCGATGGTCTGGCGGAGGTGCGCGGAGCCGGAGACGGCCGCGCTGGTGCGGGCGAGGGCCATGGGGAGCATCTCGCCCATGTGGCCGATGATGAGCTGGAGCTCGGGCAGGCGGTCGAAGACGCCGGCGACGATGAGGCGGAGGGTGTGGATGGCGGTTTCGGAGTGCCAGCCCCAGCCGGCCATCGAAAGCATGAAGCCGGTCGCGCCGGGCAGGCCTTCGTAGTAGGCCTTCTTGACGGGTTCGGGTGGGAGCGCGGGGTGGAGGTAGATGGGGACTTTGAGGTGGACGGCGGTCTCGAAGACGGGGAGGAATCTGGGGTCGTCGAGGAAGCAGCCTTCGGTGGTGCCGTCGACGAGTGCGCCCTTGAAGCCGAGCTTGGTGACGGCGCGTTCGAGCTCCTTTGCTGCCGATTTGGGCTCTTTGAGGTCGAGGGAGGCGAAGCCGGCGAGGCGCGTGGGGTTGGCGCGGACTGCTTCGGCGAGCTCGTCGTTGATGTCGGCGACGAGTGGAGTGGCTTCCCGGGCGTTGAGACGATCCATGCCCATCGCGGCGAGGGACAGGATCTGGAGGTTGATGCCACCTTCGTCCATGGCGGCGATGCGGCCTGCGCCGAGATCGAGCATCTTCTCGTGCATGGCCTGCATTTGGGGAGGGATTTGCTCGCCGGCGGCAGTGACGGTTTTGACGAAGGTTTCGGTGATGAAGTGCTCTTCGAGGGTGATGGTCTTCATCCACCCTAAGACGCGTCAGGGATGGCTTCGGTCGCACCGAATCGACGAATGGCGCTCGATGTCCTGCATCACGTTGGGACGCCAGGTGATGCCTTCGAGGCGGAGAGTGGGGTCAGTGGTTTGGCGGAGGGTCGGGAATTCAGCTTGATGGCGGACCATTTCAAGGCAGCAGACAAGGGCGTCAAAGGCGTCTTCGCTGGCCATGGCTTTGGCGAGAACGGAGCGGGGGAGTGCACCGTAGAAGGCGGGTTCGGCGGTTCGGCGGGCGCGGAGGTAGATGCGCCGCGCTTCGGCGTTGGACTTCTTGACCGGGCCGGTGAGCAAGCGGGTGTACATTTCGACGAGCGTGGGGTGCGTTGGGCTGAAGTCTTCGAAGGGCCAGACGCGGAAGCCTGTGGCGTGGAGGTGTTCGAGCCATTCCATGGCGCGGAGCGAGCCGGTGCCGACGCTACCGCTGCCGCCGATCTGGAAGGGTGATTTGGGCTGGATGCCGCGCATCTTGGCGGCGCGCTCGGGGTCGCCGCCTTCGAGGGCTTGCTCGACTTTGTTCTCCATGTCGGTGCGACGCATCATGGTGGGGTAGCCGGGGCCGCAGAACTGCCGTGGGCGTTTGTGCGGGCGACCCCAGAAGCGCAGGTCGCGTTCGGCTTCAGCGCAGGTGGTGCCGAGCCAGCGTTCGCCGTGTCCTGACGTGACGTGACGCCAGAAGTCAAAGACCGAGGTGCAGTTGTGCTCGCGCAGGAACCAGGCGGGGTAGCTGAAGCAGCAGTCGATGCCGACGACCATGTTCGGGGTTTCGCGGGCGAGGTCGATGAGCCACGCGGTGAGTTCTTCGCGAGAGCGGCCATCTTCCAGGATCACTTTACCGTTGGCGACTTTGCCGCCAGGGGTGCGGGTCCAGACGCCGGCCCAGATCTTTTTGCGTTGGCCGGGGCCTTTGTCGCCGGACCAATCGACGGCTACGACGCGCTGCAACTCACCTGCCACGGAACTGAACCTCAGCTTACAGCGTATAACTTCGCAGGAGCGCCACTTTATGATCAAGCTCATCGTCTTTCTAGTTCTGTTGCTGACGTGCTGGCCGCTGGCGATCGCGGCGCTGGTGCTGTATCCGTTTGTGTGGCTGGTGTTGCTGCCGTTCCGGCTGGTGGGGCTGGTGGTGGGTGGGGTGTTTGAGTTGATCGGGGCTTTGTTTTCGCTGCCGGCGAGAGCTTTGCGGAGCATCTGAGAGCGGTAACGGCCTATACCGATAACGCACCGAGAGCATCGATTTGTGAGGCAAGGATTTTCTCTAAAATTCGGGGAGGTCGCCGTATTGGTCGGAGTCACCGGTGGGGTCGGGGGCTTCTACTTTCCAGGCGCGGAAGAGCTTGAAGATGGCGCCGGAGCTGTAGCCGGCGCGCATGAGCCGGTTCATAATGCGGACGGTTTCTTTCTGGTCGGCGGGTTTCTGGATGCGTTTGCGCTCGCAGTAAGTGCGGGCGAGGGCGACCTCGTCGGCTTCGCCGTAGGCTTCTTCGAGGGTGGCGGCGGCAAGTTCTTTCTCGACGCCTTTGACGGCGAGATCCTGCGCGACACGACGGCGGCCAAGGGCCTGGTTTTCTTTGCGGAGGCGGGTGTAGTCCTGGGCGAATCGCTCGTCGGAGAGGTACTTGAGGTCGACGAGGCGGGCGACGACGCTATCCATATCGCGCTCGCCGGCGGCGCCTTCGAAGGCGCGCGGCTTCATCAGGCGCTTGAGGTCGCGGACGGTGCGCATGCGTCGGCTAAGAGCTCCGACGGCGTACTCGAAGAGGCCGGCTTCGCCGACTGGTTCTCGTTTTTTGGGTCGTGCGAAGGGCATCGTGCTGCTCCCAAGACAAGTGCTTACCGCGGATTTCGCGGATGAACGCGGATTAAGAACACGGCAAGTACGGATTTAAAACAAAGACAACTGATTAGGTCCTGTATCCGAGCTTATCTGTTAGCGTCTGCGGTCGGTTTGGTCCACTTGTCGCACCAGTCGCTGACAGTTTTGTTCCAGAGTTCGGCGTTCCTGGGCTTCTGGACCCAGTGGCCTTCGTCGGGGAAGTAGAGCATTTCGCTGGGGACGTTGAGGCGCTGGAGCGCGGTGAAGAGCTGGAAGCCTTCGGAGACGTCGAGGCGGTAGTCCTTTTGCGAGTGGATGACGAGGGTGGGGGTCTTGGCGTTCCGAATGTGCAGCATGGGGGACCATTTGCGGAAGGGATCCTGGTCGGCGGGCAGGGCGGCGTAGCGCCAGGGCTGGCCGGGGTCTTTGCTACCGGGCTGGCGGAACTCCCACTCGTTGAACCAGAGTTCTTCGGTATCGCCGTAGGCGGCGGCCGGGTTATACATGCCGTCGTGGGTGACGATGCACTTGAAACGGTTGGTGTGGGTAAGGATCCAGTTGGCCATGAAGCCGCCGTAGCTTGCGCCGAGCGCGCATTCGCGGGTCTTGTCGATAAAAGGAAATTGCTGTTCCGCGGCGTCGAGCCCGCGCATCAGGTCGATGTAGGGCTTGCCGCCCCAGTCTCCGTTGACGCCGTCGATGAAGGCCTGGCCATAGCCGGTCGAACCGCGCGGGTTGACCATGACGACGACGTAGCCGTTGGCTGCCATGAGTTCGGGGTTCCAGCGATAGGACCAGGCGTCTCCCCAGGCACCTTGCGGGCCGCCGTGGATGAGGAATTTTACGGGGTATTTTTTTGAGTTGTCGAAGTTTGGGGGCTTGATGAGGAAGCCTTGGACTTTGGTGTTGTCGGCACCCTTGAAGTCAAACGTATTCATAGTTGGTAGATCAAGTTGTGAGAGAAGAGCGTCATTATCGTGCGTGAGGTCGCTTCCATAGAAGACATTCGGAATCGGGAAGATGGTGGGCAGGCCTGGATCAACGCGTTTGGGTTGATGTTTCTGAAAAGAAGGGTCAATGATGATTGGCGATCGTTCATCGAGATGAAAGCTTACTACGCGACTTGGGTCGTTCGAGGTCATACGGGTCGCAACGAGTTGATTACCTGATGTACTCAGACTTAGCTCGCTATACTCGCCATGAACTGACATCGGCTCAATCGCCAGTCGAGCCAAACTATTCCTTGGAAGATCAAACTCGTAAACGGGCTCTTGTCCCATCTCCCCACTAGTGAGATAGATCGTGCTTGAGTCATGAGCCCAAGCAATTTCGTCGACCCACCTGTCGAAGTTTGGCATCAACTCCTTAGTTGTCTTTGCCTGACGATCAAACAACATCAGCCGAAAGCGATCACTCTCATACCCCGCTCTCGCCTGCGACCGAAACGCCAGCCACTTTCCATCCGGCGAGTACTGCGGCCCATCATCGCTGCCGAGTGAGGTGGAGACCTTGACCGCCTTCGCGGCGGCATCGTCGAGGCGCAGAGTGAAGACGTCGTTGTTGGTTGAAGCGGCGGGGACCTTGTCCAAGTTGGTGACGTAGGCGATCTCTTTCGAATCCGGCGACCAGGCGTAGCCGAGCGGACCGCCAAGCGAGAAGGTTGGAGTCTCGGCGTCGCCGACTGCGCTGCGGGATGTCAGGTCGCGGGGATTCGCGCCGGTCATCGAGAAGTCTGCCTCGAGGATGTGCGTGCGCTTCTCGCCAGTGAACGCGTTCCAATGGCGATAGAGCAGGCCGGTGAAGAGCTGGGCCTTGACGGGATTTTTGCTTGCCGCGGTGGCCTGTGCGACGTCGCATGCGTCTTCCTCAGACCACGAGGGTTTGTCCGAGCATGCGGGATAGACCTGCGTGGTGAAGAGGAGGTGCTTGCTGTCGGGGGACCAGATGGCGCCGTCGGCGTCGTCGCTGATGTCGCGCAGGGTGCGGGCGGGTGCGCCGAGTGAGCCTGCGCTTTCGTCCCACGGCGCGATGGTGATGCGCGAGACAGCGTCGGCTGAGGTTGGGGAGGCGGTGAAAGAGACCCATCTGCCATCGGGGGAGAAGCGGCCGAAGGCTTCGCCGGAGCCGGTGGTCAACTGACGCTCGGGGCCACCGGCGAGTGGGACGACCCAGAGGTGGTTGACCTTGGAGTTCTTTTCGAGGGAGACATCCGTGACGGAGAACAGGACCCACTTGCCGCTGGGCGAGATTTGGGGGTCGCTGACGCGCTTCATCGCCATGAGGTCGGCGAAGGTCATGGGGCGTTTGGGTGTTTGGGCTGGGCTTAAGGCTGGGCTTAGGACGCAGGTTGCCAGGAGTACAGCCGTTGCGATGAATCTGTTCATCGCAAAAGTCTACAGGGAGCCTAGTGAAGCTGTTCGGGGATGACAGCGTACTGGATCAGGAGTTCGAAGGGGACGATCTTCAGCGTGTTCTCGTGCGTGGCTTCGAGGACGACGGGGCATGTTGCGCCAGCCTGCTGGACCTGTAGCCAGCGCGCGGCGCAGACGCACCAGCGATCGCCGGGCTTGAGGCCGGCGAAGCCATAGTGCGGCATGGGGGTGGAGAGATCGTTGCCGAGAGCTTTGGAGGCCGAGAGGAAGACCGCGTCGACGATGCAGCAGACGGTGTGGACACCGAAGTCGTCCGGGCCGGTTTCGCAGCAGCCCGTGCGGTAGAAGCCGGTCATCGGATCGCAGCCGCAGGTTGCGAGCGGCTGGCCAAGGACGTTGTTTCCTTTCGTTTCCTGCGTTGCCATGTTAGAGGCCCTCATTCCGTAAAAGCGCCCTAAAGCCGGGCGGCACTTCGTGGGGTATTGGACTTCGTGTCGCCCTCCCGTTGGTCGGCATACTCATTCGCGCCGAACCAGGGGAGGTCTACGCGAAGCTATTACAAGTCACGAAGTGCCCGCTGCCCGCGCAGGGGTTTTTGTTCACTTGGCGGCCATAGACATCTTCTGCTCGTACTCTTCGTACGGGCCTTTGTGATCGGTGACGCGGAAGTTCGAAGGGCCGCCTTCGAAGTGCCAGATGCGGGTGCCGGCCTCTTCGATCAGGTCCTGGTCGTGCGTGACGAGGAAGACGGTTCCCTCGTACTTCTGGATGGCCTGGTTGAGCGCGTTGATGCTTTCGAGGTCAAGGTGGTTGGTGGGTTCGTCGAGGACGAGGACGTTGGGCTTCTGCAGCATGATCTTGCAGAAGAGGAGCCGGGCGGCTTCGCCTCCGGAGAGGGCGTCGGTCTTCTTCATGCCTTCTTCGCCGCGGAAGAGCATCTGGCCGAGGATGCCGCGGATGTCTTCCTTCGTCGCTGCCGGGTCGAACTGGTGCAGCCAGTCCGCGGCCGTCATGCCGAGCTGGATGGAGCCCTTGTGGTCCTGCGCGAAGTAGCCGATGGAGACCTCGTGCCCCCACTTGACGGAGCCCGAGTCGATCGAGACATCCGTCTCTTCGACGCCGGGGCCGTTGGCGAGCAGAGCCTTGATGAGCGTGGTCTTACCCTGTCCGTTGCGGCCCATGAGGATGACCTTGTCGCCACGATTGATGGAGGCGGAGAAGTCGTTGATGACGTGCTCGATCTTGCCGTCCTTCTGGGTGTAGGACTTGTTGACGGTTTCGAATTCGAGGACGTTTTTACCGCTCGGGCGGATCATGTCAAAGCGGATGAAAGGACGCGCGATGTTGGAGCGGGCCAGCTCGCTGGTGGCAAGCCGCTCGACTTCCTTCTTACGCGAGTTCACCTGGCTGGAACGGGTGCCGGCCGAGAAGCGCGCGATAAAGTCGTTGAGCTGAGCGATCTTCTTTTCACGCTGTTCGTTCTGCGATTCGATACGCGTGCGGACGGAGGTCTTTTGCAGGACCATATCGTCGTAGCCACCGTTGTACGTGATGATGGTTTCGTAGTCGATATCTGCGATGTGGGTGCAGACGGCGTTGAGGAAGTGGCGGTCGTGCGAGATGGTGATCACGGTGCCGCTGTAGCGGATGAGAAAGTCCTGGAGCCAGTGGATGGACTCGAGGTCGAGATAGTTGGTGGGCTCGTCGAGCATGAGCGCTTCGGGGTCGCCGAAGAGGGCTTGCGCAAGAAGCACGCGAACTTTCTGGCCGCCTTGCAGCTCGCTCATCTTGCGTTCGTGGAGCTCGTCGGGAATGTCGAGGCCCTGCAGCAGGACGGCGGCATTAGCTTCAGCTTCGTAACCGTCTTCATCGCCGACGACGCCTTCGAGCTCGCCGAGGCGTGAGCCGTCTTCGTCAGTCATCTCGGGCTTGTTGTAGATGACCTCGCGCTCTTCCAGCGCAGCCCATAATGGCTTGTTGCCCATGATGACGGTGTCGATGACCCGGTAAGCGTCGAACTCGTACTGGTCCTGTTTGAGAACGCCGAACTTGCGCGGGCGGACGACGTTGCCTTTTTGCGGATCGATCTCGCCGGTGAGTACCTTCATGAAGGTAGATTTGCCGGCGCCGTTGGGCCCGGTAAGGCCGTAGCGGCGGCCGTCGGTAAAGGTAACTGATACGTCCTCGAAGAGGAGCTTCTGGCCGTATCGCATGGTGACGTTTGAAGTAGAAATCATGATATTTCCTCTAGTTTACAGGCATTTCCCACGGAATGCCGCTGCTCAAAAACACGCGAAGCGTCCAAAACCCCACGAAGTGGTCGCCGCCCGCGACAAGGGCGCACTTGCTGTTGCGTCGCTACAAGCACAAAGGCCACGCTCTCTTTCGCGTGGCCTTTATGCTTGCGAGCCTCAGCGACTACTGACCGCGGCGAGCCGGTCCGCTGCGGCTGGTGCCGGGGCGGTTGCTGCTGGCGCGTCCGTTGCGAGCCCCACCGGGGCCACCGCTGCGTCCGCCGGAGAAGCCGCCACCGCCGCCGCTACGACCGCGGAAGCCATTGCCCGCGGGGCGGTAGGGGGTGGTGGGAACGCCGGTCTGGCGCTCGGCGGAGACATCGCCGCTGCGCCATGCGCGGGTTTCCATCTGCATGACGTCTCCGCTGGCGAAGTCAACGGGCTTGTTGCGCTCTTCTTTTTCGAGGTTCTTGTCGGCTTCGCGCCATTCGAACTTGATCTTCAGTTCGCGCTCCATCTTGCGAGCGTCGCCGCGCTCCTGCGGCATGACGAAGGTCGTAGCGACACCCTTCTTGCCGGCGCGACCGGTGCGGCCGATGCGGTGAACAAAGTCTTCGCTGGCGTTCGGCAGGTCGTAGTTGACGACATGCGCAATGTCTTTCACGTCGATGCCGCGGGCGGCAACGTCCGTGGCGACAAGAATGCGGTGTTTTCCGGAGGAGAAGCCTTTGAGAGCAGCAGTCCGCTGCGACTGCGAACGGTCGCCGTGGATGACTTCCGCGTCGTGGCCGAGCTTCTCAAGCTTCTTCGCGATACGGTCGGCACCGTGCTTGGTGCGTGAGAAGACGAGGAACGTGCCTTCCTCCTGGGTGAGCATCTGGTTCAGCAGGCCGAGCTTCTGGTCCTGCATGACGGTGTAGACGCGAAGTTCAACCTGGTCGGAAGGCTTGGAGGTGGAACCGATCTCCACACGGACGGGCTTCTGCACGTAGTCGCGGACGATTTCGGTGATGTTGGCGTCGAGCGTGGCCGAGTAGCACATGGTCTGGCGAGTCTTCGGGAGCGCGCCAACGATGCGGCGGATGGCGGGCAGGAAGCCCATGTCGAGCATGCGATCGACTTCATCGAGGACGAGCATCTCGACGAAGTTGAGGTTGACCTGGCGGCGGCGAAGGAAGTCTTCAAGGCGGCCGGGTGTGGCGACGACGAGACGCGGGCCGCGGCCAAGCTGGTCCAGCTGCGTGTTCTCGGAGAGTCCACCGCAGACGAGGACGGAGTCGGACTTCGCCTGGGGCGAGATCTTGCCGTAGGCCTCGAGAACCTGCATCGCGAGCTCACGCGTCGGGAGCAGGATGAGCGAGCGGATGGGGCCACGCTTGCCTTTGCTCGAGGGGACGGAGTTTGCGTCCATGCGCTCGATCATCGGGATGAGGAAGCTGAGGGTCTTGCCGGTGCCGGTGGAGGCAGTGGCGAGAATGTCGTGGCCTTCGAGCGCGGGCGGGATGGCCTTCGCCTGCACGGGGGTCGGGGTGTTGAAACCGGCGGCGGCGAGGCGCGATTTGAGCGAGTCGGAGACCGCGAAGTCGGCGAAGTGTACGTCCTTCAACATGGGGAGGCCGGTGACGGGGTCAATCTCGGCGTTAGTGGCGGAGATGGTCCGCGCATGATGCGGATTGTGGGAGGGAGTGTTGTGAGAGGGAGTTTCGTTTGCGGAGTGGTTCTGGTTTTCAACTTCAAGCATTGCAGAGTTCAAGTGTTTTCCTTTATTTCGCGCCCTTGGGCGCACGCGCACACGCGTAGTCAGGGGGCGCTCTCCAGAGCGCCGAAGGTATTCGAAGGAGTCAGCGTTGCTTTTGTTTTGACAAAAACGCAGCTGCTGCACGGCGAGGCAGGTCCGTTGACCAGTGCCTTCCAGCCAGAGCAACCAGCGCCGCATCTTTCTCTTGCACCCCGGGCCTTGCGGCGGAGTAAAAGGCAAGCTGTACTGCCAGGCTTGCGGAAAACCTCAGGTTTTCCCAGAAAAATAGTGCGGTGGAAAGGGTGTTCACTTCAGTCTCTGGCCAGACCCGGTACAGCAGAGTCTTTCCCTAAAGTGCCCTACGCTTACGCGTACTACCAATGTACCACGGTTTGAGAGGTGTTGTCTCAAGAACGGCGAGGCGTTCGAGACTACCACCACATCGTAGAAAGCAGATGGGCGTCCCCACGTTGCGTAATCCTTACGCCAACGTATAAAGCACATCTGTCCGAGCCGCTCGCTCCACCAACGTCGAAGCTGGATTCATGATTATTTTGGTCTAATTCAGCCGACGCCCAGGTACCTCTGACCTTCGAGCAACTTTGTAGAAGTCGATAAAGCAAAAGGACCACCCGAAGGTGGTCCCGTTGTTTGCAAACCTGCTGCGGTTAGTTGATGGTGATGGTCTCGCTCGAAGTCAGCGCGCCACCGGTGCTCGGGTAGGCGACGATGACCAGGTTATGGCTTCCGGTAGCGAGGCTCACCGGCTGGTTGATCGCAAACGATTTGCTTTGCTGCGGGTTGGTCACCAACGTCTGCGCTACGTTGTCGACGTAGACGCGGATGGAGGCGATGTAGCCTGTGTTCGTGGTTGCTCCGGCGACTACCGAGACCGGGGATGCGGAGGTCGCGCCGCTTGCCGGCGAGCAGATCTTCGCGCCCTGGGTTGAGGGATAGCAGGCAGCGTTTCCGCTTACCGTGAAGGTTAGGGAGGAGGTCTGCGCGCCGCCGGTGCTCTGGTAGCCGACGATAACCAGGTTATGGGTTCCGGGTGCGATCGTCGCGGACTGACTGACCTGGAACGAGTTGGTGTTGCCGGTGTTGTTCGTGGTGAACAAGATGTTGTTGTCGATGTAAGCGCGCAAGGCGGTAATGTTGCCGCTCTGTGCGATGGCGCCGGCGGTGATCGTGACCGGCGACCCGGTGGTTGATCCAGACGTCGGAGCGCAGATGGTCGCGCCCGGGCCTGACGGCAGACAGCCGCCACCCGCGCCGCCGACGGTGAAGACGGAGGATGCGGTGTAGGCATTGCCCGAATTGTCATACACGACGTACACGAGGTTGTGCTTGCCGGCAGATGCGGTGAT
This sequence comes from uncultured Granulicella sp., assembly GCA_963693075.2. Lineage (GTDB taxonomy): Bacteria > Acidobacteriota > Terriglobia > Terriglobales > Acidobacteriaceae > Edaphobacter. The sequence goes on from CAXMMP010000002.1 coordinate 1,019,683, forward strand.
CTGCGTGTTCAAGGTTTGCGAGGTCGTCTGATATACCGAGACGTTGTCGAGGTAGAGGCGCGACGAAACCATGACGACGCTGTTGGTCGCGAGCACGCTCACTGGAGAGGTGACCGTCGAGCCGGCAGCCGGGGTGCAGATGATGGCAACATCGTACGTCGATGGCTTGACGCAGTCCGTGCCGGTGCCGCCGCCGGTGTTCATGTAGACGTTCAACGTGGAGGCGCTGGTGTTGGCGTTGTAGTCAATTGCGGCAAAGTCCAGCTTGCCATCCTTGTTGAAATCCCCGACGGTGATGGTTGGGGCGGGAATGGTGGAGAGACCGAACTGGAAGTTCTGCGACTCCGCAAAGGTTCCGTTGGCAGAGCCGTTCAGGATCGAGATGTAGGGTGTGAAGTCGCTGGTACTCGTACCGGACTGGACGACGGTGATGATGTCGTTATAACCATCGCCGTTGAGGTCCGCGACGATTGGGGTGATGAAGCCGACTGGTGAAAGGTTCGCACCGAAGTCGGAGTTGAGCGTCGTGAAATTAAAGTAACCGCTGCCGTCGTTGATCCCCTCGGTAAGATTGCCCAGGTTACCGAGGACATCGGTGGAGGTCATGAGAATATCCGGTATTCCATCTTTATTGATGTCCGCCGCGCTGACGATCGTCTCGTAGTCGTTGCCGGCTTGCAGAGTGGTGAAGGTGAACTGACCGGTGCCGTTGCCGTGCGCGATCAGGACTGCACCGTTGGCAGTACGCGGATCGCTGTTGGCGGGAAAGCACTCGGTGGAGAGGACAAGACTGTAGTTGTTGTCGTTGTAGAAATTTCCGCCTTGCGCGCTGTTGGAGTAGCAGTTCGAGTAGGAGCTGCCCGGCTGTGTCGAGGAGTCGAGGTCAACGTTCTGCATGGTCGTCGGCGTGCCGAGATGCCCGGTGCCGTCGTTGAGGAAGGTGGCGATGACATTGTTGTATGAAGTCGTGGTGCTGCCGGTGTTGGCGAATGAGATGACGACGATGTCGGGGTGGCCGTCGAGGTTGACGTCGCCGATATTGACGGAGGAGCAGCTGCCGGTGATCGCAAGCTGCTGCGTCTGCGAGAACTTGCCGGTGCCATCGTTCAAATATGTGTAGAGGTAGGATTGGGAGCCATTCGGGGCGGCACAGCCAACCAGATCGGGATAGCCATCGCCGTTGAGGTCGGCGACGTACGTGGCGTAGGGTGCGCTTGTGAGCGCGACCGGAGTACCGAAACCACCGCTTCCATTGTTCAACAGCAGGGATGGGCCTGAAGCGCCAGTGAGGAAAAGGTCGGGGTAGCCGTCGTGATTGAAGTCGTATGCCTGAACGCCTGTGGACTGGCCGGCGATGGAGTAGGTCTTGGTTGAGAATCCGTTTTGGGCTACCGCGATGCTGGCGGTTGTAAGCAGGAGGGAAAGAACCTTGGCAAAGTGATGCATGGAATCTCCAAACAGGGGCCCGATCGTATTACCCCTGTCTGATGAAGGGGGTGGATGCGTGCGTTGCCCAGCTGACAGTAGATTCTTGACTGAACTTCGGAAGAAAGATGGCTTCGGTCCGCTGGAGCGAAAGCGCGGAGGCTATTGGCCGTCTACTTCAGCGTGCTCCGCGGAGTACAAGCTCTGCTTTATTTGGATTCGTCATCCCGAATTGCGAAGACGATGGAACGAATCCAGGACACAGCGCGTAACTCTTCTATGGACATTCCAAAGGAGCGATGTTAGCTTCTTTGCAGTATCCAAAGGAGCGGGAATGGGCGCGGATAAATCCGAGGTTTTACAGGGAACGCTGGATCTGATGATCCTGAAAACACTGCAGGCACTGGGTCCGCTGCATGGCTTCGGCATCGCGCGGCGGATCGAGCAGCTTAGCGAAGATGTGCTGACGTTGAACGAGGGGACGGTCTACACGTCGCTGTTGCGCTTGCAGCAGAAGAGCTGGATCGGCAGTGAGTGGGGCGTGTCTGAGAACAATCGGCGGGCGCGCTTTTACAGCATCACGAAGCGCGGGCTGAAGCAGCTTGCGGTGGAGACGGAAAACTGGGAGCGGATCGCTGCTGTGATTGGCAGGGTGCTCGCGCTCGAGGCAAAGGCTTAGCTATGACCGATCAGGCACTCACCCTCTTTGCAAAGTTACGGATGCTCTTCGCCCAGCGACGTGCCGACGACGCTTTCGACGAAGAAGTCAGTGCTCATCTCGAGATGCTTCGTGAGAAGTATCAGCGTGAAGGCATGAGCGCGAGAGAAGCGGCGCGTGCGGCGCGTCGGCAGTTCGGCAACACAACGCTGCTGAAACAAAGGCAAAGAGAATCGAGGACAACTATGTTTTTTGCAAACATCTGGCGGGACCTGCGGTACGGTATGCGGCAGCTTGCGAAGACGCCAATCTTCACCATCGTCTGTGTGCTCACGCTGGCGCTGGGAGTGGGTGCAAACACAGCGGTTTTCAGCGTCATGCACGCGATCCTGATGAAGATGCTTCCGGTGCAGGATGCATCGCGGGTGTTCTATCTGCATACGACGGGATGGCCGGACGGCGGCTCGCAGACGGGCAGCTCGGAGACCTCGTTTTCCTATCCGGTCTATCAAGCGCTTCGGGAGCAGGCCGGTTTACAGGATGTGATGGCGTTCATTCCGATGTCGTTCAGCGGGAAAGCTCCTGTGCGTGTGGGTGCTGCACCGGAAGAGGCTGCGGGCGACATGGTCAGCGGCAACTACTTCAGCGGACTGGGTGTGGTTACGGAACTCGGCCGCGGCTTTCAGGAAAAGGATCAGAATGATCATGCGCCAGTTGTTGTGATCAGCGACGCTTTCTGGGCGACGCATTTTTCGCGCAGCAAGGATGTGCTCGGTAAGACGCTTTTTATCAAGTCGTATCCGTTCAGCATCGTGGGGGTTGCGGCCAAGGGCTTTGAAGGAACGGAAGGAAGTCTGCCGCTTGACTTCTGGATTCCGTTCCAAAGCCGGCCAGAGTTCAACGCCTGGGGCAGTCCCGCGGAAGATGGCATGTATCTGACCAAGCTCAATTTCTGGTGTATCAAGCTGATGGTGAGGACTGCGCCGGGTGTTAGTCCAAAGCAGGCCCTGGCGAAGGCTCAAGGGATCTTTGAGCGGGCAGCCTACATCGGCGTTCCCCCGAAGAAGCCGGGCGGCGAGACCTATAAGCTGTCGCTGGCGCCGGCAAAGCAATTCGATAGTCAGGACGACGCGTTCGCCCGCGCCCTGAAGGTGTTGATGGCGATGGTCGGGTTGGTCCTGCTGATCGCGATGAGCAACGTCGTGATGCTTTTGATTGCGCGCAACGCCACGCGTCAGCGCGAGTTCAGTGTGCGGCTTGCACTGGGTGCGGGCCGCGGCGCGATCGCGCGGCAACTTCTGACGGAAAGCCTGCTGCTCGTCACGCTCGGCGGGGCCGCCGCATGGGTCTTCGCCCTTTTTGCAACGCGTGCTCTTGGGACATGGGCGGAGATCGAGTCGAATCTGCAGCCGGACGGCGTGGTGCTCGCCTTTACGATGGGGCTGCTACTTGTGCTTGCGTTGGTCTTCGGGCTGGCTCCGTTCCGGTTTGCCGTGTCACAAGGACCGGAGCTGGTACTGCGGAGCTCGGCGACAGTGTCGCAGTCAAGTTCGCAGCAGGTACGCGTCGGTAACGCGGTGATCATCGCGCAGATTGCAATCTGCCTGGTGCTGCTGGTGGGCGCGGGATTGTTGCTCGGCAACCTGCGGAGCCTGTTGCATACGCCACTCGGTCAGAACCCCGATGGTCTTCTGGTGTTCGGCATTCATCCGCAGCAGGTGCATACGACCGATGAGGGTTACGCCTTCTTCCTCGCATTGCAGCAGAGGCTCCGCACGGTTCCGGGCGTTCAAAGCGTCTCGATGGCTGCCAACCGGCCCGGTTCCGGCTGGTCCAACAACAGCTCGGGGATCGTCGTTGACGGCCACAAGCCGAACGGCACTGAGTCAGCGGAGGCGGAGTATCGCGCGAACGTCGTTGGCCCGGAGTACTTCCGGACGATGGGAGTGCAGGTGTTGCAGGGGCGGGACTTCTCGGATGAAGACACAGCGACCGCTCCCAAGGTGCTGATCGTGAACGAAACCTTTGCGAAAAAGTATCTCGGCACGCTGAACGCGGTCGGCCATGTCATCAGCGATCCCAGTGGAAAGGAATCACGCCTTGTCGTGGGCGTGGTGAAGGACCATAAGTATACGAGCATCACCGAAGATGCCAAGCCGATGCTCTGGACAGTTTTTACCCAGTCCGGGGCCAGCACCGAGCTCCAATACGAGGTCCGTGTGCTCGGCAATCCTGTCGCAATTCTTCCCACACTGCGTAAAGTCGTCGCGCAGGTCGATCCTGAAATGCCGCTGTTGGACCCGATGACGCAGAGCGCGGTCTTCGCCAAGTCGATCTCGCAGCAGGCTCTCTTTGCGCGGCTCGCTGGATGCTTCGGTTTTCTTGCGATCGTGTTGATTGCTACCGGGCTCTATGGCACGTTGGCCTATCGCGTGAGCCGTCGCAATGCGGAGATCGGCGTTCGGATGGCGATGGGCGCCCAACGCAAAGAGGTCATCTGGATGATCCTACGCGGGAGCCTTTGGTTGACGGCGATTGGTGTGGTAGTCGGGGTTCCGCTGGCCATGGCGGCTGGCAGGGAGCTCGAAAGTTCACTCTATGGGCTGAAGTCGTTCGATAGCGCAAGTTACGCGGGGGCGATCCTGGGAGTTGTCTTTGTGGCTCTTGTAGCCAGCGCGGTGCCGGCAGCTCGCGCTGCGACCGTTGATCCTTTGAAGGCGCTGCGGGCGGATTGATCGTCCAGCCCGCAGACGCGATCTTAGATGTGGCAGCTCACCATGCCACGTTTTTCGAGATACTTCTGGTGATACTCCTCAGCCTTCCAGAAGGTGGCGGCGGGGGTCACCTCGGTGACGATCGGTTTGCGAAAACTGCCGGCGGCGCTCAGTTCTGCGATCTTGGCCTTAGCCTCTGCTTCCTGATTTCCGGATTCGGCGAAGATGGCGCTGCGATACTGTGCGCCCCAGTCCGGTCCCTGGCGGTTCAACTGCGTCGGATCATGCAATGAGAAGAATGCGTCGAGCAGGGTCTCATAACTGACGCGCGACGGATCGAAGGTCACCTGCACGACCTCCGCATGGCCTGTTCGATCGGTACATACTTCCTTGTAGGTCGGATGTTCGAGCGATCCGCCTTCGTAGCCTACCGCTGTGTCGAGTACGCCGGGGATCTCCCCGAAACGGGCTTCCACACCCCAAAAACATCCTGCTCCAAATGTTGCCTTTTCAATTGCCACTGGTGTTGCTCCTTTTGCTCTTCATTGGATGCGCGAGACATAAAAATGTCCTCAAACCGGCGATGAAAAGCGGATGTATTGTGGGCTGTCGAAGACACGGCCGTCAATGGCCCATGGTTGCTCGTGCGGAGCCTCGATCCTGATACCATTCGCCTCAATGAGTTCCGAGCACGTCCCATTCGCTGAACGCTACGCGACTCTTTCCGTAGAGGAGCTGCTGAAGCTTGCGCAGACCTATGACACCCTGAAAGATGACGCACAGGCGGCACTTCGAGCGGAGTTCGCCCAGCGCAAGATGGAGCCTCCGCTGTTAGACGGGGATGAGCTCGTGGTGTCGCAACGACTTCTCGTCACGCTGCGCCAGTACCGTGATCTGTCGGAGGCGATCGTGGCACGGTCGATGCTGGAGACTGCGGGAATCCAGGTCTTTCTGCGCGATGAGAATCTCGTACGACTCGACTGGCAGGTCTCGAACTTTATCGGGGGCATCCGGCTCCAGGTCGATCAGGCCAATGCGGAGGAAGCAAACGAGCTGCTCAACCAGCCGGTTACGGCGACGATCGAACTGGACGATGATGCTGAGTTCGATCAGCCACACTGCCCACATTGCGGCTCACTCGAGATTACCTTCGAAGGCGCGAATCGTGGACCGGCCATCGTCTCGTTATTTGTGCTGAACCTGCCCGTCCCGCCTGGTCGCGAGACGTGGGTGTGCAGCAACTGCGGGACACGCTGGGAAGACACCGACGACGAAGCCTAGCGGCTTGGACGAGCCTTCGATGCGAAGCTTCTGCGCGAGGTCGCGGGCTTCGGCTTTGCCGGCGTCTTGAGCTTCGCAAACTCCGGCAAATTCTTCTTTGGTTCGACCTTACGACCCTTTGAGGCGCGGTCGAGCGCCATCACCTCGCCGGGCTTCAGCTCGCGATACTCTCCTGGCGGGACATCCAGCCGAAGCGCGCCGTATCCGATACGGCGAATCTTTTCGACGTGGTGGCCGATCTCTTCGAACATCTTGCGGAGCTGACGGTTTCGGCCTTCGGTCAACGTCAGCTCGTACCAGGGATTGTCTCCGCCACGCACCAGTTCCAACTTCGAGGGCGCGGTGAGGATGCGGTCGCGACGGCCACCGCGGACTTCGTCCAGGCGGCCGCGGTCGATCATGATGCCGCGGCGAATCTGGTCGAGCGCTTCAGGCGGGGGAACACCGCTGACTTTGACGAGGTACGTCTTTTCGACTCCGGCGGCAGCCTTGGAAAGAGCGTTGGCGAGTGAGCCGTCGTTGGTCATCAACAGCAGGCCTTCGCTGAGATAGTCAAGACGACCGACTGGGTAGAGGCGCACCTGGTCGCCGTGAGGGCCATTTTTCTGCTGCATCAACTGCATTACGGTGGGGCGCTTCTGCGGATCGTCCAGCGTGGTGACGTAACCGCGCGGCTTGTTGAGCATGTAGTAGCGCTGCTCTTCCTTGCCCTGCAGCAGCTTGCCGTCGACGCGGATGTGATCTTTGCTGAGATCGGCCCTGGTGCCGAGTTCGGTGATGACGGTGCCGTTGACCTGTACGCGGCCCTCGAGGATGATCTCCTCGGCCTTGCGACGGCTGGCGATGCCTGCCTGTGCCAGGATCTTCTGGAGCCGCTCGCCTACGGGACTCTCTGCGACGGGCTTGGCGGGTGCTTTCTTGCTCATACAAGCATTATCGCTTGTGAAGCGGGAAGGAACGGCCTAACGCCGATGAACACGGATTTTCTGCAGGGAATGGTTTCAAGGTTTGTCGGACTTGTAAGGGTCGGGTTCGTTGCCACGCGGGGTCTCGAGGCCACCGGTGGCGGCGTCGGAGGACGGTTGCAGGGGCTCGTCGGGGAGAAGTTCGTTGTCGCCTTCGGGAGTGGCGATGACGTTGGTCTTCGGGTCATCGGCGTTGTCGGGGACGGGGCGGATCTCAGTTGCCATCGTTGTCCTCCTCGCTTTGAATGGCAGCTTCGTCGGCGGACGGGTCTTCGCCGGGCTGGTCGTAGGTGGGTGGGAGGCCGGACTCGCGGCCATCGACGGCTGGCAGCTCGTCGGACGGACGATTGCTCTCCTCTGGTTCGAGGTCTTCGGAGTCGCCGTCGGCCTGCGGTTCGGAGACGCCTTTCTCTTCCTCTAAGTTCTCGTGCGTGATGCGCTCTTCCGCGCTTTCGTTCTGTTCCGGCATAGGGATTTCCTCTTGTTCGGCCAGCTCGCCGGCCATCTTTTCAAACTCTTCGATGCTGGGAAGCTCCGCAACGTCTTTGAGGCCGAAGCGCATGAGAAAGTCTTTTGTGGTCTTGTAAAGGATGGGGCGGCCCACTACCTGTTTGCGGCCGGCGGTGGTGATGAGTTTTCGCGCCATGAGCGAACCGAGAACGCCACCGGAGTCGACGCCGCGGATCTCGGAAATCTCAGGCGCGGTGACGGGCTGCTTGTAGGCGACGACGGCGAGGGTTTCGAGCGCCTGCAGGGACAGCTTGAGTGCCGGCTTGAGGCTTTTGACGAAGCCGCGGACGGCGTCGTGGTACTCGGGCTTCGTTGCCATGCGGTAGCCGCCGGCGACTTCACGGACTTCTATGCCACGATCTCCCGTCAGATAATCGCGGACCAGCTCGTCGAGGACTTCGCGCAGATATTCGCGAAGTTTGCGTTCACGGTCGCGCGCCTGACGCTTTTCGGCTGCTGATTCGACAGGTTCGCCGGCCGCAGGAGGTTCGGCAGCCTCGGGCTGGGCAGGTTCTTCAGCCGGAGTCTCGACCGGCTCTTCGGGAGACTGGCCGGGGGCGATGTGAAGCGTCGTCTGGCGATCTGCGATGGCGTCGAGTTCGGACTGCGCCTCGAGGCCGAGGAGCCCGACAAGCTGGACCAGCGTGACCGGTTCTTCCGACGCGTAAATGACTGCTTCTATCTTGGCTTTCAGGCTCATAAGTTGACACCCCAGTCTATCAACCTGTCGCGATCCTGGGTGACGGGTGCGGGCTGCTCCTCGGCGGTGCCGATCCGCTTACGGGATGTACCGGGGACGCGCCGACGACGGTCGCGGTAGAGTAAGGCGTGGCGACTGAAGCGGAAGAGCAGATTAACCTGGAACCTCGCTGGCCGGCGGTTCTCGGACTTTTGGCGATCGCGGGACTGCGATTCGTGTTGCCGGAGTCGTTGTCGCTCGGCCCGCGCTGGCTGATGATGGCGGTGATCGGCGGGTTTATGGTGCCGCTGGTGTGGGCTCGGATGCGCGGCAGCCACAGTGTCAACCAGGTGATCGGGTATGTGTTGAACTCCGTCATCACGGCGGATATGTCGTGGTCGCTGGGGCTGCTGGTGGCGTCCTTGCCGAAGCACTCGCTTTCGCCGGGCGATCTGTTGCGCTCGGCATCCGCGCTTTGGGTGACGAATATTCTGGTGTTTGCGTCGTGGTACTGGCGTTTGGATGGGGGAGGGCCGAGAGCCCGTGAACTGCAGGGCCCGCATAAGGACGGGGCCTTTCTCTTTCCGCAGATGACGTTGCCGCCGGAGCAGCGGGAGTTGATGGGCGAGGACCAGTGGAGCCCGAATTTTGTCGACTATCTGTTTATCGCGTTCAACACCAGCACGGCGTTTTCGCCGACCGATTCGCCGGTGCTTTCGCGCTGGGCAAAGGTCCTGATGATGGTGCAGGCGCTGATTTCGTTTGCGACGGTCGCGCTGCTTGCGGCTCGCGCGGTGAATATCCTTTAGAGCGGTTCCTGGCGCGGGTTGAGGCCTGGTTTCGGACTCCCTACCCCCTCTATATGGCTCATATGCAAATATCGGAAAACATGGGACTTAGGGAGGGGGGTTTAAGGCGTTTCGAGGCACTTTTCCGGTCACGCAGTTGCACCATTCTCAGGGCAGCGGCTTTGGTTTCAAGGACTGATTTACGATAGGCGAACCGGGCCCCCAGTGCGACTTCTCTTCAAGGATGCCCCATGCTCGATGTTCACCCGCCGCACCATGCCGCCAATTCCTGGCGTGATTTTCTGATACACATTGCGACGATTGTGGTCGGGTTGCTGATTGCGATCGGCCTGGAACAGACGGTTGAGCGGATCCACGAGCACTATGAACTGCGCGAGACCCGCGAGGCGTTGGAGCGCGAACAGGCGGCGAACGATATCGCATGGGCCGATGACGAGCACGACTGGCGCCGCGTGTTTGTCGAGATGAAAAACAACCTGCTGGTGCTCCAGGCGATCCAGCAGCGTCCAGGCCTGCCGGAGACCGCGCTGCCCGGCGATCTTCGCTGGAACCAATCACCCTTTCTGTACAACCACGCCGTGTGGGACGCGGCGCGGCAGAAGGGCATTGTCCAGTTGATGCCGCTCAGTGAGTCGAATCGCTACCAGGAGTACTACGCGATTCTGATGGGGATGAGTACACAGTCGCTCGACGACTGGAACGCGATCAACGCGGCGCACGGCTTCGACCTGGTCGACAGCGATCCGACGCATCTGACGCCTGAGCAGGTCGAACAGGCGATCCGGCTGACGACCACCGCGCTTGAAAAGCATGTGCTGCTTGGGTACTCGTTCGGTCGATTGGCGGTCGAGTTTCCCGATCGTCCGCACACCATGACGTGGGAGGTGATCAACTCGGTGCGACCATTTGCTTTTCAGGTCGACGTGCCGGGGATGGCGGCGGCGCATGCGAAGACGATGGAACGCCTCGCCAAGGCGAACAGCGGGTCAAAAGGGGATCAGATCGATCCTGAGGCGCTGAAGTAATAAGACGTGGTTTGGTCGAACGCGGACCTCGCGGCTGCCCGTTCGATAAGATACGGGTACGGAGAATGTCCCCTTGCTGGTTCAGTCGGGTCTGGTGGTGCTGGACGAATTCGACTCGCGTTTTCGGGCGATCGCCGATACGCTGCCGGCCTATGTCGCGTATGTGGATGACGAACTGCGGTATGCGTGGGTGAACCGGACCTACGAGGAGATGTTCCGTCAGTCTGCGGCGGAGATCGTGGGGCGATCGGTCTCGGAGACGCTGGGCGCGTCCTACGAGAGTATCCGCGGACACCTGGAGGCGGCGCTGCGGGGCGAGCCGCAGCACTTCGAATCGCGCATGAGGACGGCGGAGGGCGAACGCTTTCTGATGGTGCGGCATGTGCCGGACCGGGATGCGAACGGCGGGGTGCGCGGGGTGATCGTTCACGGGATCGACATCACCGAACGTCGGCAGGCGGAGCTGGCGCTGAAGGACTCAGAAGAACGACTGCGGCTTGCGCTGACCGCGACCAACGGAATCGGGACATGGGACTGGGACGTGCCGAACGATATCGTCCGCGCGGATGGGATGTTTGCCCACTTTTACGGGGTGGATCTCGCCCGCGCGAGGAACGGGGTTCCGATTGCGGAGTTTACGCGTTCGATCCACCCGGACGATCTGGAACGGGTGGAGCGCGAGATCGCACAGGCTTTGGCGACGGGCGAGGACTACTCGGCGGAGTACCGGCTGATTCAAGCGGATGGGGCGGTGCGGTGGTTCTCGACGCGTGGCAAATGCTCGCTTGCCGCCGACGGATCGCCGCTGCGGTTTCCGGGTGTGTCGATCGACATTACCGAGCGCAAACTGAGCGAAGACGCCATGATGCGGACGGAGAAGCTGGCGGCGGTGGGCCGACTGGCTTCGTCGATCGCTCACGAGATCAATAATCCTCTGGAGTCTGTGGTGAACCTGCTTTATCTGATCGAGCAGTCGACTTCGGACAAGGATCTCTCGAAGGCGAGGATCTACGCGCAGATTGCCCAGCAGGAGCTTGCGCGGGTGAGCCAGATCGCCACGCAGACGCTGCGGTTCTTCAAGCAATCTTCGGCGATGACCGTGGTGGATCTGGAAGAGCTGCTGGATTCGGTGCTGGCGCTTTACCAGGGCCGTTTGCTGAACTCGAAGATCAAGGTGGACCGGAGGATGGCTCCCAGCGTGACGCTCCACTGCTATGAGGGCGAGCTGAGGCAGGTGTTGAACAACCTGGTCGGCAATGCGTTGGACGCGATGAAGACCGGCGGCCGCATGAGTGTGCGAACGCGCAAGGCGGTGGACGCGAAGACGGGGAGACGTGGAGTCAGGATTACGGTCGCCGATAGCGGGGAAGGCATGTCCCGCGAGACGCTGGTGCGGATTTTTGAGCCGTTTTTCACGACGAAAGGGATTTCGGGGACCGGGCTGGGGCTTTGGGTGAGCTCCGGGATTGTGCAGAAGCATGACGGGCGGCTGGGGGTGCGAAGTGCGGAGGGGGCTACCCACGGGACGGTTTTTTCGTTATTTCTGCCGGAGATTTAAAGGCGCCTGGTCATCTTGACGATGGGTAACGACTCGCCGTTTGGGAGCGGGATCGACAGCTCTTCGACTGGCTGATAGGACTTGAGGCGGTAGAGCGGCACTCCTGTGAGGGTGGATCCCATCTCGAACCGGGTGAAGCCGGCGGCTGCGGCGGCTTGTTCGGCATGGGCGAGGATGAGTGAGCCAAGGCCCTGGCGGGCGTGGGCGGGGTGGACAAAGATGGCTCGGATTTTGGCTGGTTCGGTGGCGGGATCGAGGGGGGTCGATTCGCGAGTGGATGCGCCGTCTGAGCCGAAGAGGGTGCGGCGGAAGCTCCAGCCGCCACAGGCTACCGGGTAGGGAGTTCCCGGAGTTTCGGCGAGGAAGTAGGTGCCATCCGCGACGAGTTGCGTGTCGAGCCCGAGCGCATTGCCGATGGCGCCTTCGATCTGCGCCGGGGTGTAGTCATTGGCCTGCAGGCCACGGATGCTTTGCGCGATGAGGGTGTGGAGAGCCGGGATGTCAGACTCTTTGGCTAGGCGGATGGTCATGGTTTCGAGACACAAAGCTTAAGACAAGGACGTCCTGACACCGGACGGGCGCCACTTCTTGGGGCTGTTGGACCGCTTCGCGGTGCTAAACGACGGAGGGCGGCAGGGCGCGTGCGGTGAGTTGGGCGATGTCGAGAAGCTGCGGGGGCGCTTCGCTGATGGCACCCAACGCGTCGCGGAACATGGTGTTGCAGAACGGGCAGGCGGTCCCGACGGTCTGGGCTCCGGTATCGGCGAGTTCCTGCGCGCGTACGTGCGAGACGCGGGCGGTGCCACCTTCTTCGCCGAGGAAGGCGAGGCCTCCGCCGGCTCCGCAGCAGAAGCTGCGCTCGTGGTTGCGGGGAGCTTCGACGAGGGTTCCGGCAAGCGCGACGACCTCACGCGGCTCTTCGTAGATGTCCTGATAGCGGCCGAGGTAGCAGGGGTCGTGGTAGACGATGGAGCCGTCTTTGGACTGTTGCGGCAGGCGGTCTTTGTGGCGAGCCATGAACTCGGAGTGGTGCTCGATTTCGGGGGCGATACCGTACTCGCGCCAGTCGTTGGAGATGGTACGAACGCAGTGCGGGCAGATGGCGACGATCTTCTGGACGTTATTGGAAGTGAACTGCTTCAAGCCGAATTCGGCGAGATTCGAGAAGACGAGGTCGTTGCCCAGACGACGGGCGGGATCGCCGGTGCACTTTTCTTTCTTGAGGACGCCGAAGGTGGTGCCGAGGTGGTTCATGACGCGGGCGAAGTCGGCGATGATCTCGCGGCCCTTGGGGTCGTAGCCTCCCATGCAGCCGAGCCAGAGGCAGTACTCCTGCGAGCCGTCGAAGAGGGGGAACGGCTGGAGAGCCTGCTGCGCCTTGATGAATTTGTCGCGTTCGCTGGCGGCGAGGCCGAGGGCGTTGCCGTTCTTCTCGAGCGCGAGGAAGAGCTTGGTGCCGTAGTTGTCTTCCCAGGCCCCGGTGTTGGTGGCTCCGCGGCGCAGCCCGATGATGATGGGCAGATGCTGGATGCCGACCGGGCACTGGTATTCGCAGGAGCCGCAGGTGGTGCATTCGAAGGCGGCTTCCATGGAGAAGAAGTTGGCGGCGGGGTTATCGGGCGAAGGGTTGGTGGCCTGGTCGCGGAGCTCGTTCAACAACGGCATCTCGGATTGCGGGCCGAAGGTGTTGAGGTAGGTGCGCGCGCCGAGGATGATCTCTTTGGGGTTGAGAACCTTGCCGGTGGTGGAGGCGGGGCAGTGTTCGGTGCAGCGGCCGCACTCCACGCAGGAGTAGGCCTGGAGGGAGATGAGCTGGGTGAGATCTTTGCCGGTGGTGAGGCCGAAGTCTTCGACATCGTCGGCGGTTGAGAGGGGCGGGATTTTGGAGAAGCCGTCGCGCTTGAGGAAGACGGTGAGCGGCGAGAGCACGAGGTGCAGGTGCTTGGTGTGCGGGATGAGCGGCAGGAAGATGAGCAGCGAAAGGGTATGCGTCCACCACAGGGCCTTGAGCGCGAAGGAGTCGCCGGGGAAGAAGAAGGCGGCGAGGTAGGTGACCATCAGATTGAAGATAAGGAAGGCGATGAAGCCGGATTCGTAGGAGAGCTTTTCGCCGAGCCACCTGGGACGGGCGATGAATCTCCGGTAAAAGAGTCCGGCGATGGAGACGGCGACGAGCGCGGCCCAGACGGCGGCGAAGAGGAAGTAGAAGCGGCCGATGATGGATTCAGGCGGGAGAAAGCCGAGGCGAACGCCGACGAAGAAGTGATTGGTGGAGACGAGGGCGAAGGCGAGGAATCCCCAGAAGACGAAGGCGTGGGCTACGCCGGGCAGGGGACGCTGTTTGATGACCTTGGCCTGGCAGAGGACCTCCCACACGAAGACCCAGGTGCGTTTGCCGAGCGGGAAGAGCGAGAAGTCGTCGTCCTTTTTGGACTTGAGGACGTTATTGAGGATGGGGAGCAGGCGATAGAAGAACATGCCGCCGGAGGCCGCGACGCAAAGGAGGAGCAGGCCGATTTCGAGCACGGAGAAGTGGATCGGCTCGTTGAGGGTAAGGGTCGAGGCGGCGAGAACAGCGAGCATTGCGGATCCATCCCAGGACAGGAGAGACGGGTAGGACGAGTGCTTGAGGGTTCAGTCCAGGAGCGGCCTAGTAGCTGAAGAACTCGTTGCTGCCACGGCGAAGGCGGATACCGTTGAGACCGAAGAAGAGCGCCAGCGCAAAGGTGATCGCGTTCCAGAGGACCATCGGCCGGTGCCAGCCTGGGGAGTAGGTCGCGTCTTGACCGGACCAGAGCAGGAGCAAGCAGGAGACGATGAGGCATTGGAAACAGATGACCAGGAAGAGCTGCCCGCGACGACGACGGCGGTCGAGATGCGCGACTTCGTCGGGGGTGAGAGTGCGTTCTTCGATTGGGATCAGGGTGTTGGCCATCGGGGTGTCTCTTCTCCTGCTGCGTGTCGCTGCACTTGAACTGTTAGGAGTATTAAATCACGGTTCGAGGTGCATTGAGGGAGCGCGGTGGGAGAAGAACTCGTTTTGAGGACGTCTCTCGTGTTGAATTTGATACGGGTGGAGCATAAATGAATGGTGGTTCAGTCGTAAAGCAGAGTGCTCAATGGGCTGATGAAACGGACCTTTTCGGGTGGTCTAGACGTTGGTATCGAGCGGTTTACGAGCGAAGTAGTAGAGCGAGAAGGCGAGGAGAGCGAACATCACGGTGCTGGTCGCGTCGTGCAAGGGGGAGTGGGCACTGAAGCTTGCCGGGAAGCGTGGGATGGACTTATCGGTCGCGGCTTCGTAGAGCTTGACGCAGACGCCGAGGAGTCCGACGATGCCGCCGGCGGCGATGAGGCCGGAGGCGTAGAGCGAGCCGGGCGAGATCTCGGATTCGGTGTCCAAGCTGGGCGTTACGGCGGTTGGCACGGGGAGGCCGTTGGCGGGGTCGAGGTGGTCCGGGTTGGTCTCATTGAAGTCGGGGTGACGTTCAAAGAAGGCGGGCCGGTCGGTGTGCCAGAGGTTCAGCGACGTCTGGTAAAGCTGGGCGGCGGTGCGGGCGTGGTGTTGCAGCATGGCGCGGTCGACCATCCAGCGCATGACGCCGCCAACGAAGATCGCGAGCGTTGTGGCGATGGAGAGATAGGCTCCGACGGCGAAGGTGAGGGAGCGAACGCCGAGGAGTTCGACGGCGATGACAAGCGCCACGCCGAGCAGCACGAGTCCCCAGGGGAGCTTGCGCGAGAGGATGCCGTTGATGACGGTCGCCATCAGTTTGCCTTGCGGCGCAGCGGCCTTTTCGCTGCCGATCCCCTGCGTCCACTGGATGACGATCTGGTTGTTTGCGGGGTCGAGCAGGTACTTGCCATCAGGCAGCGTGGCCGAGCCGATGGCGTTCAGCAGGATGTACTGCTTGGCGTTATCGACGATCTCTTTGTTGCCAGTCTTTGAGGTCAGGGTGATGTGGTCGCGTTTAAAGTTGCCCTTCTCCTGCACGCCGTCGCTGAGCAGGGTTGGCGAAAAGACGATGGGGGCGGGCATGCGCTGGAAGGATTCGAGCCCGTTGTTCATCGCATTCAACGTTGCGCCGATCGAGAAGACGCAGATGATGACGCCGGCCATGAGCGCGGCCTGCTGCTTCCACGGGGTCGCGCCGATGAGGTAGCCGGTTTTGAGATCCTGGCTGGTATCGCCGGCGTTCGACGCGGCGATGCAGACGATGCCGCCGATGGTGATGGCAAGCGCGCCGAAGGCGGGAGCCGTCCAGCCTTTGACGAGGAAGATGGCGCATGTCGCCATGAGGGTCGCGATGGTCATGCCAGAGACGGGCGAAGCGGAGCTGCCTACGATGCCGACGATGCGGGCGGAGACGGTGACGAACAAGAATCCGAAGACCAGCACCAGCAGGGACGCGGCGATATTCGCAAGCAGCCCGACTTGTGCTCCCGGCACGGGGTGAAACTGAAGGAACGCCACGATC
Organism: uncultured Granulicella sp.; assembly: GCA_963693075.2. Lineage (GTDB taxonomy): Bacteria > Acidobacteriota > Terriglobia > Terriglobales > Acidobacteriaceae > Edaphobacter. The sequence goes on from CAXMMP010000002.1 coordinate 1,035,785, forward strand.
AAAATGAGCAGCACGACGGAACCACCCAGCACCACCGACATCGGCAGATCGTGCGCGGTTCGAATCGGTGTGCTCGCCTGGCGCACGGAACTGTCGCTCGCCTTCGCTTTCGAAGCGTTGCTCGCCTTGATCGATCGGACGCCTTCGGTGAGAGCGCTGAGGATGGTAGGCGCGGTGCGCAGCAGGGTGATGAGCCCGGCGGTGGCGACGGCTCCCGCACCCATGGGCCGCACGTACGTCTTCCAAAGGGTGCTCGGGTCCATTGACGAGATGGGCGCGGTGCCGGGATAGATGGTGAGCGCGTGACCGAAGAAGTAGATGGCCGGCATGAGCACGAACCAGCTGAAGACACCTCCTGCGAGCATGATGGCCGAAACCCGCAGCCCGATGATGTATCCCACGCCGAGGTACTCGGGCGTGCAATCCGCCCGAAGTGCCGCCCCTTTGAGGAGGTGCTGCGGGCCGCCGAGATCCGGCTCGTAGTTGGGGCCGGAGGGCCAGAGGGCGAAGAGGTTGTCGTTCTGGAAGAGGGTGTAGAGCGCGCCGAGACCAAGTCCGAAGAAGACGCGGGAGGCGAAGCTGCCGCCGCGCTCGCCGGCCATGAGGACATCCGCGCAGGCTGTGCCTTCGGGATAGATGAGCGTGCCGTGCTCTTCGACGATCAGCTGCCTGCGCAGCGGAATCATGAACAAGACGCCAAGCCACCCGCCAAAGAGCGCGAGCGCGAAGATCCGGGTCGACTCCAGATCGAAGCCTAGAAAGATCAACGCCGGCAAGGTAAAGATGACGCCCGAAGCGATCGACTGGCCTGCGTTGCCGATGGTCTGAACGATGTTGTTCTCGAGGATGGACGCCTTGCCAAACGCCCGCAGGATGGAGATGGAAAGCACCGAGATCGGAATGGACGCGGCAACCGTGAGTCCGGCGCGCAGCCCGACATAAACCGTCACCGCGCCGAACAACACGGCAAAGACTGCACCCAACAGGAGCGCGCGGAGGGTGAACTCGGGGCGCGAATCGGAGGCGGAAACGAAAGGCTGGAAGTTGCTGGGGGCTGCCATGTGCGGTCTGGATTCCTCGCGGGAGTGTGTCTGGTGTGTGAATGGGAGTGTACCAGCGTGGGACGGGACGAAGTGCGACCGCGGATTGCGCGGATTGAGCGCGGATTAAGGACGGGCAAAGGTTTTTCTATAAACAGGCCAGAGATTTTTTAGAACAGACAATAGATTTTTTGAACAGGCAAGAGCTTTCCTGGAACGGCAAGAGCTTCTCAAGAGCGGGCGAGCACTTAAGAGCGGGCGAGCACTTTTCTTTTTTTAGGCTTCTTATAGTCAGTGCGCGGTCGTGGTTTGAGGTGCCTGGGGGGATTCTTGACGATTCTTCATGGGTCGGGCTTATACTCAGGTGCATCGGTGCCGGTTGGGAGACAACCTGGAGGCTCCGGCGGGTAGGTGTGTCTTCAGTGAAAGCCTGAATCGACAGACGCTCGGGTTGGATGCGGGACCACCGTCCTTATCGGCGGTACGGAACCGCGTGGGAAGCTGGCGCGCTGTGGCGCATGTGCTTCGAAGTCCGATCAGTCTTTTCAACGATGTCGTGACGACAGTGTTTCCGGCCGACTGCCGGTGTTGTGAAGCGCCGCTGCTGCGGGCGAGTGCTGTCCCGGTGTGCGATGCATGTTTGCGAGGCATGGTGGCGGCTTCGGAGACCGGCACGTATGGATGTGGGATGTGTGGCGAGGCGCTCGGCCTCGATCTTGATCTGGAAGATTCCCGGTTCGCCCGCCAGATGGCTGAATCGCTGCTGTGCCGCGAGTGCCGAATGGCACCCCCGGACTTCGACCAGGCGTTGTCCTATGGAACGTACCAGGGCGAACTGCGGTCGCTGATCGGCCTGTTGAAGTTCGATGGCGTCCCAAGCGTTGCCGGAGTCCTGAGCGAACGTCTTGCCCAGGTGATGCTGCGGCTGGAGCCTCGCGCGATGCTGGTCGTGGCGGTGCCGCTCTACAAAGCGCGCGAGCGGCAGCGTGGCTATAACCAGTCCGTGATGCTGGCGGACAAGGCGCTGGTCCACGTGCGGAGGATTCGCCCGGAGTGGAAGCTCACGGCGTCGCATGGCATCCTCGGGAGAAGGCGCTCGACGGAGTCGCAGTATGTGCTCTCACGCAAGGGTCGCCGACGCAATCTTCGCGGAGCTTTTGCCTTGACAGGCGACGTCGCCGGACGCGAGGTGATGGTCGTCGACGACATTATGACCAGCGGCGCAACGGCGCGCGAGTGCGCCCGGGTGCTGAAGGGTGCGGGCGCGACGAAGGTTTGGGTGGTCACGTTGGCGCGGGCGCAAAAGGTCGAGTTTGCCCGGGCGAGGGAAGATCCGGGAGAGGCCGTCGCTCGCTGGGGTTAGTCGTTTCTTTCTGTTCCATGCAGGACTTTAGCTGAGGAGACCAGGGAATGCAGATGCGGAAGCAAAAGCAACGGATTACAAGCGGACGGCACGCGGGTCATAACGGCAACGGACGCAGAGCGACGACAGAGCTGGATGTCCGTATCGGGGTCTTTCGCCAGCCGGCGATGCAGACACCGGTGCTGGTGCTGAACGCGAGCTACGAACCGATCAATATCTGCGGCGCACGTCGTGCGCTGGTGCTGGTGTTGAAGGGCGTCGCCCGCACCGAAGAGGAGCAGGGCACCACGCTGCACGCCGCTCGCATCCACGTGGCGATGCCGTCGGTGATCCGCCTGCTGGAGTATCGACGGATTCCGCACCAGACGCGTGCGCTCTCGCGCAAGAACATCCTGTTGCGCGACCGCAATATGTGCCAGTACTGCCAGGTGATCCTGACGGCTGGCGAGCTGACGCTCGACCACGTGATCCCGCGTTCGCGCGGTGGCCTGTCCACGTGGGAGAACCTGGTTGCGTGCTGTCACGACTGCAACCGCCGCAAGGGCAACCAGCTGCTTCACGAACTGACCGAGATGCGTCTGCTCCGCGAGCCGCGACCGTTTTCGTTACACACGAGCCGGCACATCATGCGGATGATCGGGTCGGCTGACCCGAGCTGGCGGCGGTACCTCTACTTCGACTCCGAGGAGCAGGCCGCTTAGGAAAGACGTTCAGCTTTTCTTGACTGGTTTTTTAGGCTTCACCGGTTTCTTCGGTTTTTTCGTAGGCACAGAGCCGGAGAGTGCCTGGACGATGCTCGCGCCGATCGACGAGCCGAGGCCGGTGCAGGCATCCCACCCGGGGCCCGCCTGGTAGCCACCATTGTTTCCCGACGTGATGTCGTTGCATGCGCCTTGGCTTTGATACAACGCCGTGTTGATGAAACCGGCGCTTATCTTGTTCTGCGCATTCGCCAAGACGATCAAGCCAGCCCAAAGGGGCGCGACCGCGCTGGTTCCGCCGATGACGGAGGTCTGCCCATCGACACGAATCTCGTAGCCGGTCGAAGGATCGGCGTTGCCGGCTACATCCGGCACACCTCGGCCACCAGCCGGAACCTTGGCACCGGACTGCCACGCCGGCAGCGGGAAGATCGTGCTGACGCCGCCTCCGGTTGCGCCTTCGCCGGACGCGAGCTCATTCCAAACCACCTCGGATGAGATTGAAGAACCTGAGCCGGTGAGTTTGGTTCCTCCGCAAGCGAGAACATTGGGGCTCGAAGCCGGGAAGTCGACGTGGTTAGCCCCATCCGTCACGCCGTCGGTCGAACCGTTATCCCCGGATGCGACCGTGATGGTGACGCCGACCGCGGCGGCAGCCTGACAGGCCTGGTCGAGCGCCGTCGTCGACTGCGCGGTCCACGAGGACTCGGGGCCACCCCATGAGATCGAAAGCACCGAAGGCTTGTTGGTGGTGTCATGCACCGCCGTCGAGATGGCATCGATGAAACCCTGGTCGGTATTGGTCGCGAAATAGACAACGACGTTCGCGCCTTGTGCGACCGAGGCGGCGACCTCGATATCGAGCATCACCTCACCGTCCGCTCCATCTGCGGTCGAAGGGGAGTTCTTGCCGCCATCCACGCTCACCGCCGTCACCTTCGGTGCAGTGAGCCCAAGCGATTTGAAGTAAGCTGTGAGATCAGCCGCTCGGTACCCTCCTCCCAACTCGAGGATGCCGATCGTCTGTCCGGCGGCCGAGCTGGCGGGAAATCCGTAAAGCTGCGCTACCTGAACCGGCGTGTACGAGATGTTCGAAGCATGCGGCTTCGCCACGCGGAAGTGCGGCTGTGCCTGCGGCCGCGTATCGAGCCCGAGCACCGCCTGGACATGCGGAGCGAGTTCCTGCGGCAAAGTGATGACGCCTTCGCGGCAACGGCACGGCTTCCCGCCAATCTCGTGATGGCTCAGGGTTACTCCAAAGGCTTTTTGCATGGCAGCTTCGGGGCCGGTGAGCGACAGACTGCGACGGCCAGCGGTGGCATGCGTTGCAGCGTGCAAGCCGAATTCTGCCGCGAACGCCCTGGCCAGCCGAATCGCCGCGGGAACCGGTGCGGTGCGGGCGGTGAGCTGCGCCCGGGTGATGCGAGTCTTCGGATCGAACGGCGTGGCAGGGTGCAGAATGAGCGTGACGGTGACCGCCTTCGTCTTTGGCGGTGCGGCATGCGGGGCAAGCTGCGGAGGGAGCGAGGCGACACTCGCCTTTTCGCTGCCGGGGAGCGGAACGCGAGGCTGTGATGCGAAACGGGGCTTGGCTGGCGGCTTGGCTGGCATAGACGTCTCCGTGGTGCTGGACGGTTAGACGCCAACTTGGGTGTGGATGTCGGGAGCCTAGCAGCGAATCGTCTTACGCTTCTTCCCGATTCGGCCTGCCGCCTCGGCCTTTTCGATGGAGGCCGAGGCAAGCGGGATGGAGCAAGCCGTGTCGCCCATATCGACTTCAACGGGGCCGAGGGCCTTTGCCGCGGCCTTGGCCTGCTGCAGCAGCGGAGTGACGTAGAGCGCAACCGAGATCACGAAGGTGTTCATGGTGTAACGAACGCGGTTCTTCGCTTTGCCGATGGTCGCAGGAATCTGTTCGAGCAGTGCCGCGACCTCGGGTAGATCGAGCGCATCGTCAGGCTTTGTTGCAAGCAAGCCTGACCATGTACACCAGCCAGCGGTCGCGACCTGTTCTGTCGACGACTTGATCCAATGGCTCGCGAGCCGGCTCGCGGCGGCGTTTTCGACCGTCACCCAGGGGACCGTGTACTCGGCGATCATCGGCAGCGACAGAGTGCCGTCCGCCCAGGACTGAAGCTGCGGGGTCGTCATGGGAACTCCGCTGGCGACGATTCCGGCCAGGTACATCGGTTCGAGGAGGCCGGTCGCGTAGAGTTCGAGCGCGAGGGCCTGCTCACGCCGGATCGTCTTCGCGACCGCCTTCAACTCGGCGATCGAGACGCCAAGGGTTCGTTCGTAAGGGTGCCCGTGGCGCGCGAAGGTGAGTCGCGTCTTTTCGGTGGCGGAAGATCGCAGCTGCTCGAGGATGGTCGCGACGGTTGGCATGGTTTGCTTGCCTGGGGTCTTTAGTGGGGCCGGGTCAAAGGCGGGGCATCCGGGTCCGGCGGCGGTAAAGCTGTTGGGCTGGCATCGGGGGTGGGGGTCGGCGTGGCGGGTGGTGTTGCGGGGGTTGCGTTTTTATCGCCGGGGGGCAGCGTTTCGCCGTTGTAGATGATGCGCGAATTCGCGTGGAACCGCTTGTAGTCCTCGTACTTCACCACGTACCGCAGGTGCACGTCATTCGCCAGATAGCCCGAACCGGCTGGGAAATGCAGCACGCCATCCGCCTTGGTGTAGACCGGGAACCAATAGCCGCCGTCGACCTCCTGGTAATACGTCGTGTATGGGGGCGACAGGTCCTCATGGCCGCGCTGGAGTTTGTCCGGCACAGCTTTGCCGTTGATGAGAACGATCTCCGATTCCTGCTGATCGACCCAGACTTTTCCCTGGAAGTATCGTTTGCCCTTTTCGAGGGTCTTCGGGCGGCAGTCAAACACATAGGTTTCGATGTCATCAACTTTTTGCTGACCCAAATAGGTCAGATCGTACTGCGGGAGCTCGGGCGTGGTGAGCACAAACGGCAGTCGATGAACGATGTCGTCGAAGTCGTTCTGCGTCATGATCACCTTCTCAATCGTGTTCGCGGGCGCGAAAACCACGTGTTCTGTGCGGGCGCCTGAGTCCGAGAAGACGATATCCGTGACCTGCTGGTACTCCCCGTCCGGCTTCCCGGTGTCGTCGTTGATGGTATCGATCTTGACCGTTTGACGAAAGGTGTATTGATCTCGCGCTTTGGCGAAGGCAGACTCTCTTTCGCCGAACCTTTTAATGATTTCGTCGGGCGTAACGCCCTTCGGAGGAGTTGGATCGAGCGGGCCAAACCCAGCCTGGGCTGCCGCACCATGGCCGTCTGAGAACGGGACAGGCGCAAGGCCGCTCGCGGAGCTTGCCGATGGAAGCGAAAGCAGAAGCACGCCGCAGCCGACGTGTGCAAGGCGCTGGAGACGGGTTTGGAAGGCTGGGAGCATGGTTGGTCCTGGGATTGATTCGGCAGCAACTGCAACAGGTTAGACGCGATTTCTGAGTTCAGGTTTGAGTGTGACAGATTTCACAGGAGATTGAGATGGGTTCAGGTACCGCATGGCACGGGTTGGGGATGGTCGACGGCACGCTTGGGATTGTGTGCGCGGTGGTGACGCTGGTGCTGGCAGGCGTTGCCTGGACGATGCGCCGTCAGGCGAAGCTGCAGACGGCTGAACGCAACCGCGAACGGCGACTGCGCGAGGAGCTCGAGGCGTATGCGCGACTCGATACGTCGATGGTGCAGGCGACCAAGAGCCCGTCCGACCGAATTCCCGCAGCCCGGGCGCTCGCCATGCGCGTGTGTCGCACGGTGGCGGAGAAGAGCGCGTTTACCCGCGTGATGGTCGTCTTCCGTAATGCTGAAGGGCGGCTGAACTGCGTCGGGTCCATCGGCGTCGACGACCTGACTGTGAAAGCGCTCGAGCGGTGGGGCGAGGAAGTCGTGAAAGAAGAACGGGGCGGCTCAGATCTTGCCCAGGTCAGCGGCAGCGCGGGCGTCAAGATCGGCGTCGCCAAGACGATTCCGATCGCCCTCGGGGAATGGGAGAACTTCGACCCTGAAGTCGCCACCTGGAGCATGAGCGGCCGGCACGAACGCCGCAAATATCGCCGGGCCGTCGTCCTGCCCATCCGCACCGGCACCCGCAGCGCACTTGGCTCGGCCACGATCGATGGAGCGGGACGCATGGTGGGAGCCATCGTCGTCTGCACTGACGGGATGTCGGTCTCGCTTGCTCCGGGTAAGGACCGCAAGGCTCGGCTGGACCTGCTGATGAACGGCGTCGAACTCCTCGCGGCGCGGCTTGGAACCGCCATGGAAAACGACGCGCTCGGCGATCGACTGCTGCGCGCCGAAAAGATGGCCGGCCTCGGCCAGCTCGCCGGGGGTGTGGCGCACGCTTTGAACAATCCCCTGACCGCCGTGCTTGGCTTCGCCGAACTGATCGCCGAAACCAGCAGCGAGACCCGTGTGCAGGAAGACGCGCGCACCATTGGCACCGAAGCCTTGAAGATGAAGGCCACGGTCGAGCGCCTGCTCGACTTCTGGCGTCCGTCCACCCAGGCCGACGAGCCGGTGGACCTGCTTGAACTCGTACGCAAGCTCGCCGACGGATGCGTTGGCCTGCTTGAAATCCGCGGGGTCAAGCTGGAGATTGTGGCGCCGCCCGAGTTGGAGCACGTCCGCGGCAGCCGCGAGCGTCTCGGCCAGGTCTTCGAACATCTCCTCAACAACGCCGCTGCTGCCATCTCAAAATCACGCCAGCGCGAAGAAGGCGAAGAGCACGTCATCCGCCTCTCGCTCTCGCAGGACGAACACACCCAGTACGTCATCGTCAGCGACACGGGAACCGGATTCGAGGAACCCGGTCGAGCCTTCGACCCGTTCTACACGACGCAGGATGCGTCCAACGGTGCCGGCCTGGGTCTTTCCATCTGCTACGGCATCATCCGCGAGCACGGCGGCGAAATTGCAGCGTTCAACCTGCATCCGCACGGCGCAGCCGTCGTCGTCGAACTTCCCTTGCGAAAGACGGTGACGGAAGAGGCTGTCCTATCGGATAGCCGCAGATACGCCCACAACTAAGGCGCAGGGGCAGTCATCGGCGCGGCCCAGTAGGTCGGTCGCGCCGTCAGCGTCAGCCCGGGATGCTCGGGCAGCGACAGCCGCAGATCATGCAATCCCGCATGAGGACCCTGCGGCTGAAAGCTCAGCACATAGCGATTGGGCAGATGGTTCGTGATCGCCTGCAAGCTCCGCTCGAGACTCTTCGCATCCGTCAGCTTGAAGTACTCGCCCCCGGTCAGGTGCGCCACGGTCTCCGGCACATTCTTTTGCAAGCCATCGACGACCGCGATGGCAGCCATCCGCGCAAACAGCAGTGGAGGCAGCAACTGGCCCGCACAGTCATACGCCTGCGAAGCCTTCGTCGTGGACTTATCCGGATCGGGATCAGGGTCCTTCCCCATGCAGCCATTCGGCGGATTCGGAATGTGATTGGCCAGCGCGAAGAACGAAAATCCACCCGGCTGCAAGACATTCTTCGTGATCGGCGCATAGCTCTGAGACTGGGTAGGAAGATTCCGATGCGCATAGTGCGCGGCCTCCGACTTGCCTGTCGAAAAACCAATCGCATAGATCGCTGTATTGGTATCTGAAAGATTGCGGACCGCATCCTCAAGCTTGATGGTGCTGCCGCGATCGAGTGACTCCGCGATCAGCAGAATCGCACGCCGATACTGCGCTGGCTGATGTTTGAGCAGATCGACCGAAAATGCCAACGAGTCGAGGATCGCCGCACCGTTATCGCCAAGAGATTCATCATGCCGCGCGTTGATGGACGCACAGTTGTCCTGGTGATGCTCCCGCGAGCACCCCGGAGTCAGCTTGAGGATCGCATCCGAAACCGCGTCTGTGTCCGAGGTAAACGGCTGCACCAGCGCGGGCTCCGAATCGAAGCCAACCAGCGCGATGGTATGCGGCACATTGCCGACCATGCCTTCGAGCATCGCGGCCAGCCCTGTCACTTTCATGAACTCCCGCGTGCCTGCCCCGCCGACCTCGAGATCGACGACGAGGGCTAACGGCGCGCCACCCGTGTCCTGCTCCAGGGTCAGCTTTTGCGGAACTCCATCGTCAGTCAGCGCAAAGTCCCCGGCCTCGAGCGTAAAGACCGGCTCGCCCGCCGCATCCCGCACCAGCGTGGGCACGAGCACCAGCGTCGAGCTCGACTTCAACGTCTGCCCCATGACCGGAAGCGCACACATCACCACGGACGCAGCCACACACCATGAGTTCATGCGAAGATCCTCATCGCAAGTTAGACGAACGTCGATCAGGCTTTCCGTCGCCTCACCATAAATCTAGTGCTTCAGCGCATTCAGCTTCGACAGAGTGACCTTCAACGCCTCAAGCTTCTGCCCAGCCTCCGCAAGCTTACCCGCGGCAGTCAGCTTTTGATAGTCATCAAAGTCCTTGCCGGCCTCCGTAATCAGAGTATTGACGTCTGGAGCAGCAGCGGTAGCACCCGTTTCGACAACACCGGGCGCAGGAGCGGGCGCGGCTTCAGCCGAAGCCGTGAGCGACGAGACCGCGCCACCAAACAACGACTGCAACGCGGCCTCGAAGGTCGTTCCGTAGGCGAGCTTATCCTGCAACGCGAGCACGACCAGCCTCAACTCCGGCATCGGCGACTGCTGCGCCTGCAGGTAGATCGGCTCCGCGTACAGCAGCGCCTTGCCTGACGGGATGACCAGCAAACTCCCTCGCAGCACATGCGACCCCTGCTGATTCCAGAGCGTGAGCTGGCCGGAGAGTTGCGCGTTCTGATCGATCCGCGCCTCGATCTGCTGTGGCCCATCGATCAGCCGCGTCTTCGGGAAGTCGTACACCACCGCCGTCCCGTAGTCCGCGCCATCGCTGCGCCCGGCAATCCAACCGATCAAGTTGTTGCGATTCGCCGGAGTGAACGGCAGGATCTCCACGAACTCCTCATGCTCGCCATCCGGCAATTTCATCAAGACAAAGTTCGGCTGCATCGCCTGCACTGCCTGCTGCCCGTCTGCGTCCGCTCCCGTCTCCGTCGCCACGGTCCAAAGGTCTTCTCGGTTGAAGAACACCTCGGGATTCGTCATGTGATACAAGCCGTAGACCTGCGACTGCAAGTTGAAGAGTGCCTCCGGGTACCGCACATGCCGGCGCAGATCCTGAGGCATCGCTGAAGCATCGCGAAACAGCGCTGGAAAGATCCCGCGCCAGGCCGCAATCACCGGATCCTGCGAATCGAAGACGTAGAACGTCGTGCTGCCGTTATAAGCGTCGATGATTACTTTCACCGAGTTCCGCATGTAATTCACGGAGTCGCCGTTCAGCCGGTAGTGGGTCGAGTAAGGGTACGCATCGCTGGTCGTGTAAGCATCCATGACCCACGACAAGCGGCCATCCTCGCCGACCACCATGTAAGGGTCCTGGTCGAAGGTGAGAAACGGCGCAAGATGGGCCACGCGATCGCGAATATTCCGCCGCATGAGCAGCCGGCTTTCGGCCGTTACGTCATCTGAAAACGGCAGCGTGCCAAGGTCATTGCGATCGATCGCAAGCAGCACCCGTTTCAAGAAACTCCCGAGCGCAATGCCGCCGGTCCCCTCATACGAGGTCAGATTATTTGACTGGCCCTGCGGATAATCGAACTCCTGCTGCCGCGTCTTCACGTAAACATCCGTGTTGGTCATCTCGCCGAAGTAGAGCTCCGGCCGAGTCACCTTCAGGTTCGCCACGGTCGATTGCACCGGCATGTTGCTCAGCATCAGGATCGGCAGACCTTCGTTCGTGAACCCGTTGACGGGATTCATGGTGACGCCATACCCATGCGTGTAGATCAACTTTTCGTTGATCCAGTTCCTGCTGCTCACCGGCAGCTTATCGACGTTCAACTCGCGCTCCGCCAGCATCACTTCACGCGTGACGCCCTCGATCGAGTAGCGATCGATATCGATATCCGGAAAGTCGTAATACGTGCGAATCTCCTGGACCTGGCGCAGCGTATCCTGCAGCGCGTGCCAGTCCCACAGGCGGATGTTGTTCAGCGTCGGCTGGTTATGCGCCGGGTCTGTCGCATCTACCGTCGTTTCCGCGGGGAACTCGCTCTGCTTGAAGCGGTCGAGGCCATAGGCCTGCCGCGTGCTCTCGATGTTGTGCGCAATGTATGGCTCTTCGCGCACCAACTGGTTCGGCTTTACGAGGAACGTGCTCACGTACCAACCGACTACGACCAGCACGCCATAACAGAGCGCCGCCGGAGCGACCGCCGCAACAATCAACGCGCCCTTTGACTGTCGCACTGCGTTGAAGGCAGCAATGGCCGCACCCACCACCAGCGCAGCCGTGACGATCAGGAGCCCGAACGCCGTGATGTGCGCATCCGTGTAGTCGATGCCATCGAAGAGCGTGTGATGTTCGAGCAGCAACTGGAAGCGACCAACATAGACATTGATCGCCATGACCAGCAGCAGGAACGCGCCGGTCATCGAAAGCCCGCGCCACGGTGAAGGCGCATAGCTGAGCCGGCGGTTCGCAATCGAACGCGTGCCGCTGGTAATCACCAGGAACAACACGGCTACGGCGCACATTGCAAACGCCAGCGTCAGCAGCCAGCCATCGATCAACTGCCATGCCGGCAAAATGAACAGAAAGAAGTCAAGCGGCCGCCCGAAGATGGGATCAGCGACCTGACCGAGCGCATGCGGCGCATACCAGAAGAGCGCCAGCGTAGGCCACTCCGCCATCATCGTGAGCCCGGTGATCAGTGCGACGAAGGCCGCGACGCCGAGCGAGATCCAGCGCAAGACCGGGCCGACCGAAAGGTTGACCGTGCGGCCGCCAATGACCATTGCATGCGCCGAAGGCAGGTCCGCCTCGTGCGACTTACGGATGACCGTAAAGGCCGCATACAGCAGCACAAAGCTCACCCCTGTGAAGACGGCGAAGGCTGCCGACTCCAGTCCGGCCGTCTTCCAAAAGACGCTGCCGTAGCCCAGCGACTGATACCAAAGCAAGTCGACCCAGTACGAGATCAACGTACGGCTCGCGATGAACAAGGCGAACAGAATGACAAGAAGGAGGAAGAACGGGCGGCGACTACGCCGGGGATTCAGGTCTGGCGCGTCAATCGTTTCAGGCATGGGAGACTCCGTGCTGGCTCAAGGATTGAGGGCATCAGCGATTCTACAGCCCCTATCTTCTGAGCGCTTCGCCCAATGCGCCGACATTGTTCACCATTGCATGATCGAAAACCCGCTCATGGAACCATGCTGCGTTAGCGAGCTCGGCAAGCAATTCTTTCTGTCCCTTGAGCACAGTGAACTGTTCAAATTGGATCAAGTCCTGACACGCATTAGCAATTGCGACCTGATGCGCGTCGAATGACTTTCTCCAAGTGTCGTAATAATCCCTATAACCAGTTCCACCTTTGCACCAGCGACCAATCATTTTGGCGACGATCGAGTCATAGATCACAACTGGGCTCCGGAACCTCATCCATAAGAACTTTGACGCCGCAGACGTGGGATGACCTGACTCGTATCTGCTTTGGAGATTCGCGGCAAGGGTCTCGACAGTTTCTACTACATTTGTAGGATCAACGCTCTCGATGCTCATCAACAGTTCGACAGCCCAACTTAGTCTCGGCTTATCGCCATCGCGGGTTTTGAGTGTCCTACTGACCCCGTAGTATGCGGCCATTTCAGACAGGGTGGCCGGTAAATTCTCTGTCGCGGCGTTTGCCTTGCACTCAGCCGCAAAGGGTTTGCGGAAGCCAAGGTCTCTGGTTACATACTCTGTCAAGTAGGTCGTCGCGGCGAAATGAAAATCTAATTCATACGAGAACTGTGTCAAGCGGTTTCTCCAAAAGGCTCCAACTGAGCTGCCGTAGGACGCTTCGTCAACAGACTTACCGCGACCAGACAAAGCAGCGAAGCCAGCAGCGCGGGCAAGATCGCATCCCGTTCCGAGATGTATTGTGGGAAGACGCTGTGCACGGCCGCGGTATCCCAGAACACTGTCACAAAGGTTCCAGCGGCGATGCTCGCAACCGCTCCCCAGGCGGTTGCGCGTTTCCAGAAGAATGCGGCCAGAATGACCGGCGTCAACGCAGCTGAGTAAATCGTGTACGCGTATAAAGCCTTTTCGAGCACCGACCGCGTTCCCAGCGATTGCACCAGCGACCAAAGCCCTAGCAGGACCACCAGGAAGCGGCTCACCAGCAGGACCGTCCGGTTCGAGGCGTCGGGCCGCACATAGCGCACGAACACATCGTTGATCAGGTTCGTGGCCGGCGAAAAGAGATAGTTATTCGCGGTCGAAATGACCTTTGCAAAGATCGCGCCGACCATGATCGCGCCAAGAACATGCGGCAGGGCATGCAGGGCCGTAAACGCCAGAATCTCTCGCGGATTGTCGTGCACCTCGCCCGTCGCAAAGAGCGCCGACCCGACCACGGCGATCGCCACAATGACGCTTTCGAGAATCACGATCCCGATGAACCAGCCGACTACGGCGCGCGTCGCATCCTTCTCCGTCTTCGCGGAGAAGAACTTTTGGTACATGCTCTGGTTGCCCAGCATCAGCAGGCATGTCGGCAGAAAGAGTTCCAAGGCGCGGATCGGGGTGAAGTCGCCGAGTACCTGGAAGTGCGTCGCAGGCAAGGCCGCCGCAACGGCGTTCCAGCCTCCGGCTTTGTGCGCGAGGATGGGCAGCGCCACGATCAGCGCGAACGTAGCCAGCAGGCCGATCGCCACGTCCATATATGCGACCGACGACATGCCCGCAATCGCAGTGAACAAGATCACAAAGGCGGCAATGATGATCTGCCCATGGGTCGCTGAAAGGCCGGGAAAGACCAGGTGCATGATGTCTCCGCCGCCGATGAACTGGTAGCTTGTGATTGCCGTGTAAGCGAAGAGCACGGCGATGACGCCGAGTACCCGCGCCACCTGGTTATACCGAGCCTCCAACAAGTCGGGAATCGTAAATTGCGCAAACTTCCGCGCACGCGGCGCGATGAAGTAGATCAGCAGCAGCCCGGCCCATCCGCCGGCAGCCTGCCAAAGCGCCGGGAAGCCATGCTTATAGGCGTTCTCGGCTCCGGCGAGCAGCGAACCCGAGCCGATCCACGAGCTCAGCAGCGTAAAGATGAGCACGAACGCGGGCAGCGAGCGTCCCGCCACAAGGTAGTCGGCCTTGGTCTTCACCTTCGAAACACGCGCCAGTGAGACGCCTAAGAGAACGACGACGATGATTCCGAGAACGATCGCATAAAGATTCATGGCTGGTCGCAAGTGTACCGTCTGCGAGCCGCAGGACGCACAGCTAAACTAGAGCGAGCCGATTCCAAGGAGCGTCACCCGATGAAGGCAGTTTGCTGCAGCTTCGCCATTCTCTTCGCGTTTCAAGTAGCCGCAGCGCAGACTCCTATTACCCTCAGCGTCGATCTGCGCGACGCTCCGAAGAAGATTCTTCACGCCACCGAGATCATCCCCGTCACCCCGGGTGCGAACACGCTTGTCTATCCCAAGTGGATTCCCGGTGAGCATATGCCGAGTGGGCCCATCGACAATATGGCGGGCCTTATGCTCACGGCTGGCGGTCAACGGATCCAGTGGCTTCGCGACCCTGTCGACATGTTCGCCTTCCACTTTGACGTCCCATCCGGCGTGACCTCCGTCGAGGTCAAGATGGACTGGCTCGCGACGCCGAACGGCGGTAGCTTTACCTCTGGCGGGAGCACGAGCGCCAACCTCGCCATGCTCTCGTGGAACACCGTCGTGCTCTACCCGCAAGGCGTCAAATCCGCCGACGTGATGGTGACGCCGGCGGTTACGCTGCCCACCGGCTGGAAGTTCGGTACCGCGCTCGAAAGCACGGGCATCGAGCGCGAGACCGTCACGTTCAAGACTGTCTCGCTCGAACAACTCATCGACTCCCCGGTGCTCACGGGCAGGTACTTCCGGGAGATCCCGCTCGCTCCAGAAGTCACTCCCAAACACTACCTCGACATGGTCGCCGATGGCCCGGAGGATCTTGCGGTCTCGCAGGAGCATGTCGATCAGTTTTCGAAGCTGGTGCGGGAGACCGGCGCTCTGTACAAGTCGCGCCACTACACGAGCTATCACTTCCTCGTCACGCTCTCCGACCAGGTGCTGCACTTTGGGCTTGAGCATCATCAATCGTCGGACGACCGCGTTGAGCCTCCGACGTTCGTCTCGGATGAGAAGTTTGTGCTCTCCGGCGACCTATTGCCGCATGAGTTTACGCATAGCTGGAACGGCAAGTATCGCCGCCCCATCGGGCTCGCTACGCCCAACTACCAGGAGCCGATGGTCGGCGATGGGCTTTGGGTGTACGAAGGGCTCACCGAGTATCTTGGCGATGTGCTGACGGCGCGCTCCGGCATCTGGACGCCCGAGCTGTACCGCGCCAAGCTTGCGACTGTTGCCGCCAACTCCAACAACCGCCCGGGTCGCACCTGGCGTAATTTGCAGGACACCGCTCGCATGGCGCAGGTTCTCTACAACGTAGGGGGCCCGTTCGATAACTGGCGCAGAGGAACCGACTTCTACGACGAAGGCGAGTTGCTATGGCTCGATGTGGACACGACCATCCGTAAGCTGAGCGGCGGCAAGCGGAGCATGAACGACTTCGCGGCTGCTTTCCACGGGCTCAACGGCAACACGGCTCCACGCGTGGTTCCTTATACCTTCGAAGATGTCGTAACCGCGCTGAATGCTGTCCAACCTCACGACTGGTCCGCTTTTTTGCGGGAGCGTCTCGATACCAACCGCGCGGAAGCACCGCTTGGCGGTTTGGAGAACGGTGGCTGGACGCTGGTCTATCAGGACCACCCGAACCCGTGGAGCTCGCTGGAAGAGGGAGACACCGAAACCGTCGAGTTCTGGTACTCGCTTGGGCTTCGCATTGGTCAAACCGGCGCGGTGAGCGATGTGCTGCACGACGGGATCGCAGACAAAGCGGGTTTCGGTCCCGGGATGAAGGTCGTTGCCGTCAATGGTCGCGAGTACGCTCCCGATCTGCTGCGCGCTGCTCTTGTCGAAGCCAAGGGGACGAAACAACCGATCGAGTTTATCGTGGCCAACACCGGCTTCTATAAGATCCTCAAGGTCGACTATCACGAGGGTGAGAAGTTTCCTGCGCTTGAACGCCTGCCGAACACCGCCGATCGTCTCGATGAGATTCTTCGGCCTCTGACCAGATAGCGCACGGCGCTCGGCCCTTCTTCACACGATGTTAATGACTCCACACTCGCCCGCCGCTCTATTCTTCAGGTTGTTCGATTTTCACTTCTGATCTTCCCTGGAGGCACCGCATGGAAACGCAAGGCTTGAGCTGGACGGTGGACGAATCCACCGACGACAAGGGATACATGACCTCCACGGTGAAGGTTGACGGACGCATCGTCTCGAGCACGTACCGCGAGCTCGACGAAGCGGTTCGTCCGCTGATCGCCCGGGGCGGGCGCATTATCCTCGACCTCACCAACGTCGAATACATGGATAGCCTTGGCCTCGGCGGTCTGGTCGCGCTGAAGGTGAGCGCGATCAATAAGGGCTACTGCACGCTCGAGCTGGTCAACCTTACGCCACGTCTGAAGCAGCTTTTAAGCTTGACGAACCTCCTCCAGACGCTTTCGGCTTAGGCCTGGCCTCGGTATTTCTGGTGGCGCGTTGGAGTTTGGCGCTTTCTGGGGAGGGCATGGGGGATACAAGGGATCTACGTGCCAAAAGTGCGACCGCGGATTGCGCGGATCGGACGCGGATTAAGGACGGGTGTGTTAGGGCACTGGCCTCAGTCGGGTCATTCCGATCTTGGGACGTTGTCCCGTAATGATCTCTTTTCTCTACGCCGCCGCGTGGTCTCCGGGCGCGACGATGCCTTTTTCCTTCAACTTTTGTTCGGCTGCTGCGGCTTCGATCTCCGAGTTGATTTCAGCCCCGGTGAGGAGCATGAGACCGGTGATGTAGAACCAGGTGAGCAGGATGATGACCGCGCCCAACGAGCCGTAGGTGACGGAGTAGCTATCAAAGTAGTGGAGGTAGACGCGGAGAGCGAGGGAAGAGGCGATCCAGCCGAAGATGCCGATGGCAGCTCCAGGGGTGAGGTAGCGCCAGACCTTGTTCTTCACGTTGGGGGCGAAGTAGTAGATGGTCGCGAAGAGGAGCAGGTTGAGCGCGAGGCTGATGATGTCGAAGACCAGATGGATGCCGATGCCGTACGCGAGGCCAAGGTGGGTGTGCCAGACATGTCTGCGGACGAGATGCGAGACGACGGTCCCGCCTAAGAGGGCTGCGAGCGTGGCGGTGGTGATGAGGGCCAGGAGGACAGTGACCAGCATGGCTGAACCGCGGGCCTTCCAGAAGGGCCGGGTCTCCTTCACCTTGTAGACGGTGTTCAACGTGTCTTGAATGGCGCTGAAGCCGACCGAAGCAGACCAGATGGCGGCGGCGAGGCCGAAGGTCACTTTGCCGCCGCTGGAGTGGGCGGTGGTCTGGTTGAAGGTGTCGAGCACCATCGAGAGGGCTTCTTTGGGGACAACAAGCGAAAGATAGTTGAGGAGCGAGATGTAGACGTGGCTGGCGGATTTGGCGAAGAGGCCGAGGATGGCTGAGGCGGAGACCAGCGTGGGGAAGAGGGCGAAGAGGAAGTAGTAGCCGAGCTCGGCGGAGCGGGAGAGGAGATTGTCGTCCTGAAAGGCCTGGGCGGCGCGCTTGACGACGGTCATGACGGGAACGCCCTGGAAGTCCCACAGGGAGTGGATCGGCGAGGTCGAGACGTAGTCCCAGACGTGCGCGGACGTGTGGTCGGTCGGACGGTGGTCTTTGCGATCGCGCTCGCCTGGCAGGCTGACTGCTGCGTTACTCACCTGAGCCTCCTGTCGCCCAACTGTTTTCAAGGATGGTGTGAATCGTGATCAACCTGTTCGGAATCCATGCAAGTAGATGCGAGATTGCAAAACCACGTCATTCCGCGCCTAACGGTGTTTTCGCGCATCAACAATATATGAGTGTTTTACGGAGACCGTTTGTTCTTACGAAACTCGGGCAGGTGACCCGGCTGGCATGGGAGAGCCACCAGACGCCGATGTCCGGGACGCCGCAGAAGCCGATCGCTGTCGGGGATGGACAGCTGGGCGTGATGTTTCAGGGCCACTCTTCGTTTTTGCTCCAGTTTGGGCGGACGCATGTGCTGATCGATCCGGTGTATGCGACGCGGCTTGTCGTGCTGCGCCGGCAGCGGAAGCCAGGGGTGCGCCTTGAGGATCTTCCGGCGATCGATGTGGTTTTGCTGACGCATGCGCATATGGACCACCTGAATCGGCCCACGCTGCGGCTGATTGCCCGGGCAACGCGCAAGAAGACGGGACGGGGGCCGATTGCGATTGTGCCGAATGGTGTAGAAGACCTGGTGGAGCATCTCGGGTTTTCGGAGGTGCGGACGCTGGGCTGGTGGGAGAGTACGCAGGCAGCGGGTTTGAAGGTGACGCTGACACCGGCCAAGCACTGGGGAGCGCGGATGTTCTCGGATACGCACCGGCTGTTCGGCGGATATGTGCTGGAGGATTCGACGGGGCAGACGGTGTACCACTCGGGCGATACGGCTTACTTCGATGGTTTTCGGGAGATTGGGCAGCGGCTGCATCCGCAGGTCGCGCTGCTGCCGATTGGAGCGTATTTTCCGGATAGCTATCGGGCTGTCCATACGAGTCCCGAGGAGGCTTTGCAGGCTTTCGTGGACTTAAAGGCGGAGGTGATGATCCCGATGCACTTTGGGACGTTTCCGCTGGGGCGGGAGCCGATGGAGGAGCCGCCGGTGCGGCTGATGGCGGATGCGGCTCGGCGCGGCCTGACGGAGCGGGTGCATGTGCTGACGGAAGGGGAGTCGCTGCTGGTGCCGGCTACGGCGCTCCACGCAGGCTAACCCTCGAGTCCGGGGATTCGCTTTGCGTTCTCGTCCCTGCCCGGATGAGCGGGGACGAGAACCGAAGGTTTGAGATCCGCTCGGGATTATGCTGCGAGCGCTAACCCATCATCGTCGTTGGGGTCATCCTGGGGGTGGGCGGCCATGTAGAGCTCGATCTGCTCCAGCATGGACAATGGTTTTGGGCGGAAGGGGTTGATCTCTCCGAGGAACAGGGTGACCACCAAGGCGAGAGAAATGAAGGCAAAGAGGAAAAGAAGATGCATCGCAAGGGCCCTTTCCCACGTCAGAGTCAGCGCGCTCGTCTGCCCCGATCGTGGTAGTACGTCGAACAACATCGTCAGTGTGCCACCCCCATTTGGGAATGCGCTGTACCACTTAGGTGGTATTCCTCTTTCACGGAAACCGAACCCGAAATGCGCGCTATGTTTGCGGGTCTGCGAACCCTCCTGCCGGAGTACGGCATCCAAAGCCGCATGACAACTGCAACCGCGGTAACGAAGACATTCCAACTTGGCGGCGATCTTGAGATAAACCGCCTGGGCTACGGTGCGATGCGCATCGTGGGCGATGGCGTTTGGGGCGAACCGAACGATCCTGAGAACTCGCACAAGGTGCTGAGGAAGGCTGTTGAACTCGGCGTCAATTTTATCGATACGTCGGATGCTTATGGGCCGGCGGTGGGTGAACGGCTCATTGGGGAGGCGCTTTCGCCGTATAAGGCTGGAGTGGTGATCGCCACCAAAGGCGGGTTGACGCGGCAGGGTCCGAATAAGTGGCTGCCGGTTGGGCGGCCGGAGTACCTGACGCAGCAGGTGGAGCTCTCGCTGCGGTTTTTGAAACTGGAGCGGATCGACCTTTGGCAGTTGCACCGGATCGATCCGAAGGTGCCGGTTGCCGAGTCGCTTGGGGCGATCAAGAGGCTGCAGAAGGCGGGGAAGATTCGGCATGTGGGCTTGAGTGAAGTGAAGGTGCCTGAGATTGAAGAAGCACGCAAGACGGTGGAGATCGTGAGCGTGCAGAACAAGTACAACCTGGGCGATCGCGCGCATGAAGATGTGCTCGAGTACTGCACGAAGCACAATATCGCGTTCATTCCGTGGTTTCCGGTGGCGGCTGGTGAGCTGGCTAAGCCGGGCGGGAAGCTGGACGAGGCTGCAAAGAAGCATGGCGCGACGGTGAGTCAGCTATCGCTGGCCTGGCTGCTGCATCACTCGCCGGTGTTGCTGCCCATCCCGGGGACGTCTTCGGTGGAGCATCTGGAAGAGAATGTGAAGGCGCAGGATGTTTCTTTATCGGACGCGGAGTGGGCTGAGATTGAAGCTGCGGCGAAATAGCTAAGGGAAGTGGGGTTAGCAGCTTTCTGGCTACTAACCCCCCTCTTCGCTGGTGTCTAGTTCGTGGTGTTGGTCGCGGCGTTGTAGCAGACGGAGACGGGTTGGCCTGTCGCTCCGGAGGCAGTCCGCGGGAAGGTTTCGACGCAGACCTTGGAATAGCCGAAGCTGATCGTCTCCGCGGGTGCTGTGGAGTTCGAGCCACCTACGCCATAGCCGTTGATGATGACATTGGAAAGCGTCACGATCATGTAGGGCGTGGCTCCCTGAACGCCGGTGCCCTCGTACTGCGTGAGCGTGAGCGTCGGGTAGCTTTTACCAGCCATGAAGTTCTTGAGCAGCGCTTCACTGCAGACATCAACGTTGCGTGTGATGGTCAGGTCGCTCAGTGTTGTTTTGCTGGCACTCCCTCCCGATCCGGATCCGGGGAAGGCGTCAGTTCCGCCCAAGGTCCACGTGAAGGCGTTGAAGCCTGTGAGGTGCGTGCCTGAGAGGCAGTTGATGGCAGGTCCGGCGTTGAGGACGATTTCCCCGTTGTTTTGCGCGGAGGCGCCGGCGGTGAGGATGAAAGTGGCAGCAGCAGCCAAGACAGCGATTTTCATAATTTCTCCAAGGGTTACAGAGGGCGAAGCGACGAACGATTCGAGCGGGGATAGACGGAGTTACGTCTCCCGAAGTTGAATGACTCGGGGCCGTGTGGCGCGGCAGGAAGCGCTCGTTACGAAGTGGTGTTGTTCGTCATGTTGTAGCAAGCGGAGACCTGTCTGCCGATCGAGCCGTCCGCGTTGAGCGGGGTGGTCGCGATACAAACCTGGGAGTAGGCGAAGCTGACGCTTTCACTGGGCCGGACGGAGGTCGTCCCGCCAATGCTGTAGGAGTCGACCATCACATTCGTAAGCGTGACGACCATGGCGGAGTAGGGCATCTGCCCAGCGCTCACACCGTATTGCGTCAGGACCAGGGTCGGGAAGGTGGTCCCGGCGACCAGGCTTCTGAAAAGTTGCTCACTGCAGGTGTCGACGTTGCGCGAGACGATGAGGTTAGCGAGCATGGTTTGGACGGGTTTCTGGAAGACTGCGTTCGAAGCGTTGGTTCCCGAGATCGACCAGTTGGCGGCGTTGAACCCGGTCTCCCCCTTATTTGTCGTGCAGTTGACCGAGCTGCTATTTCCGATGTTGACGGTGATGTCTCCCTTGGATTGCGCGGAGGCAGAGGCTGCGGCAAAAACCAAAATGACAGAAAAGACTGCAGATTTCATGATCGCTCCTAAGAGGTGTCGCATAAATTTTGTTGGGGAACCGATACGGTTGTAACACTTTAGGCCTATCTCTGGCTGTCGGTCTCTAACACTTCGATTGATTTGGTAGGGTAGTCTCATGAAGATTTCTGCGCGCAATCAGCTGAAGGGTGTTGTCGAGACGGTCGATCTCGGGGTGGTGACGGCGAAGGTAGGCGTGCGAGTGGGTGAAAACCTGATCGAATCGGTGATCACACGGCAAAGTGTTGAGGAATTGAAGATTGAGGTAGGCGGGACCGTCACGGTTGTCATCAAATCGACAGAAGTTATGCTGATGGTGGAGTAGTCGATGCCTGTGACGCTTGTCTTACTTGCCCTTTCGCTACTGTCCCAGACCAAGGGGCCCGACACCGACGTTACTTTGCCCGTTCACGCGACGCTTGTATCGCAAGCCGAGGGCCGTGGGGTGCAGATCTATACATGCAAGGCTCAGGGTGTCGCATTTCAATGGATGTTTATGGGGCCGGAGGCGAAGCTGTTTGACGCTGCAGGGCAACCGGTTGCGACGCATGGCGCGGGGCCTAGCTGGACGTGGTCGGACGGCAGCATGATTACGGGGAAAGTCTTGCAAAAGCGAGAGTCGCCCGATCCTACGAGCGTGCCGTGGCTGCTCCTGGCGGCGACGCCTGCGGCGGGAAAGCCGGGTCAGTTGGCGGGGATTACCTTTGTGCGGAGGTCGGAGACGAAGGGTGGGGTGGCTCCGGCGGATGGCTGCGATGCAGGGCATGTGGGGACGATGACGCGGGTTCCTTATACGGCGACTTACGAGTTTTACAGGCCGCAGTAGGAAAGGCCTGAGCGAAGGCCAAAGGCTTGGGCGTTCTTTCTTCAAGGGGTGTGATTTCCGGGGGCTGAAGCGTTGGGCCTTGACCGAAAGGCCAGGCTAAGTTGCGCGTCCGAGCGCCTGCTTTTTCGGAGCGATCGCTGGATTTGAGCTTCGTCGCGATGGCAGTGAGGGGCTACCCTGCTAAACTAAGAGACGGCGCGCATTTTCGCTCTCAGCGATACATTCAAGCGCACACCGATTGATCTACAGAATAGGACGTACACCCCGCCGTGAGTACCTCGACGACCGCCCAATCTATCCGCAACATCGCCATCATTGCCCACGTTGACCATGGTAAGACCACGCTGGTCGATGCCATGCTCCGCCAGTCCGGCACCTTCCGCGCCAACGAAGCCGTCGGCGAGCGCGTCATGGATTCGAATGACCTTGAAAAAGAGCGTGGCATCACGATTCTCGCCAAGAACACTGCGATTCAGTATCACGATTCGAAGATCAATATCGTCGACACTCCGGGCCACGCCGACTTCGGCGGCGAAGTGGAACGCGCGCTGAAGATGGTCGACGGCGTTGTGCTGCTGGTCGATGCTTCGGAAGGGCCGCTGCCGCAGACGCGCTATGTGCTTTCAAAGGCGCTTGAAGCGAAGCTGACGCCGATCGTCGTCGTGAATAAGATCGACCGTCCCGATGCTCGTCCGCAAGAGGTTTTGAACGAGGTCTACGACCTGTTCATCGATCTCGATGCCGATGAGAGCATTCTTGATTTTCCGGTGATTTATACCAACGGCAAGCTGGGTACGGCGACGATGGATCTGGCGAAGCCTGGGACCGATTTGCAACCGTTGTTCGAGCTGATCTTTCAGACGATTCCTCCGGCTACCGGTACTTCGGATGGCGATCTGCAGATCCTGGTGACGAACCTCGACTACTCCGATTACCTGGGACGGCTGGCCATTGGACGTGTCTTCAACGGCACCTTGAAGATTGGGCAGGAAGTCAATCTTTCGAAGATTGATGGAACGCTGCAGCCGGTGAAGGTCACGAAACTCTTCACGTTCAATGGGCTGAAGCGCGAGGATACGACGGAGACCGCGGTTGGCGATATCGTGGCGATTGCGGGGATCCCGGGTATCACGATCGGCGAGAGTTTCTGCGCGCTCGAAGATCCGAAGCCGCTGCCGATCATCAAGATCGACGAGCCGACGATTGCGATCAACTTTTCGGTCAACAACTCACCGTTTGCGGGTAAAGAAGGCAAGTTCGTCACGTCGCGCAATCTGAAGGAGCGGCTGGAGCGCGAGCTGCTGACCAACGTTTCGATTCGCGTGGAAGATACCGGTTCGCCCGAGACCTTCAAGGTGCTTGGCCGTGGAGAGCTGCAGCTTTCGGTGCTGATCGAGATGATGCGCCGCGAAGGGTTTGAGCTGATGGTTTCGCGTCCCACGATCGTGACCAAACGCGTCGACGGTGCGTTGATGGAGCCTTCGGAGATCCTGACGATCGATATTCCGGAGAACTTTGTTGGAACCGTGATCGAGCGTCTCGGGCCGAGAAAAGGCGAGATGGTGAAGATGGGCAATCACGGTTCCGGCCGCGTGCGCATGGAGTTCAAGGTGCCTTCGCGTGGCTTGATCGGCCTGCGCAACGAGATGCTGACCGAGACGCGCGGCACGATTGTGATGAACTCGATTGCGGGTGAGTACATTCCGTACCAGGGCGAGATCCCGCAGCGTCCTTCGGGCGCGCTGATCTCCGACCGGCACGGCGTGACGACGACCTATGCGCTGGATGGCGTGCAGCAGCGGGGCGTGCTGTTCATCGGCGACGGGGTTGAGGTTTATGAAGGCATGCTCGTCGGCGAGCACTCGCGCGATAACGATCTGGATGTCAACGCGGTTCGTGAAAAGAAGCTGACGAACATGCGTGCTTCAGGCTCGGATGACGCGCTTCGACTGGTTCCGTTCAAGGTGCTGACGCTCGAGCAGTCGATCGAGTTTATCGCGGATGATGAACTCGTCGAGGTGACGCCGAAGTCGTTGCGGATGCGGAAGAAGGTGCTGCAGGCGAATCGGCGGCCGAAGGGGACTCGGGGCGGTAGTGTTCTGGAGTAAGTCGGGCTTGGGAGAGTCGGCTCGCTGTCAGGCTGCGGTCTGACTTTCCTGTTCAAGCGCCTTCAGGACGATCTGTGACAGAAGCGCATTGACTTCCATGCCTCGGCGCTCAGCCAGTGCTTTAGCCCTTGCCATTCCTTCTGTTCCAAGGTCAAGCATCGCTCGGTTCTGCGCCGCGGCGAGCCGTTGCCCGAAACTGTTCCATTTCACGCGGCCTTCTGCCGCGGCCTGTAGAAATTCCTCGGAATGCTGTTCTCGATTGTCGAACCACCATTGAGCTTCTTCAGCTTCGGAAGCAAAGGCCGGGAGTTTCTTGGTTCACTCATATCGTTTCACCATTTCGCGGATGTAGTACCGTTCCTCAGCAGGAGATGCGTCAAACGCCGTCACAACGCGCATAAGATCTCTCCGCTCTGTCATCACGATCTTTCGGATACGACCTGACGCCGTAGAACCGAGGTCTTCGAAGCGTCGTTCTCCACCAATCTCGTAACTATCCAGTTCAACAACCGATCCGAAGCTCATTCTTCGATGTCTTGCACGGTCACGCCATGCAGCGCGATGTGATCACGATTTGCGTCATCCCAGTCAAAACCTGACGCGCGAAGAACGTAGCACCGCGTCTAAGGCTTGACCTGGCCTTGCACTGCGTCGTTGAGGGAGATGCCGTTCTTGTCGAGGAGGTCGCCGAGCGAGCGGTCGAGCTCGATGCGGGCTTTCTGGTAGTTGGATCGGGCGGCGATTTCGCTTTCGCGGGCCTGGGCGAGGTAGGCGACGTCCTGCACGACCTGGAGGTTGGTGGATTCGCCGAACTCGAGACGGTCTCGGTCGGCTTGCAGGAGTTGTTCCTGATACCCTCTGGAACTCTTTGCGGCTTTGTAGGCTGCAAAGCTGGTCTCGACGGCGATCTGGGCGGTTTCGATGTCCTGGCGAATTGAGTTGGAGAGCTTTTCGGTGCGGGCCTGCACCTGGCGAACCTGGATGGTGTCTCGTGCGGCGTCGGCCTGCGCGGTACGGTTGCGGATGGGCAGGTTCAACTGCACGCCGCCCTGCACGATGGTCGAGACGCTGAGTCCGCCGAGCGCGAAGTTTTGCGGGAGCGTGGCGAGAGCGGTGCCGGGCGTGCCGAGGGGCTCGTAGGCTTGCTCGGAGCTGCCGCGTTTTTCGTAGTTGGCGTAGAAGTTGAGCTGCGGGAGCGCTTCGTTGCGCGAGGCTGCGGCGCTGATCTGGCCGGTCTTGATCTGGAGTTCGGACTGGGCGAGATCAGGGCGGCGTGCGAGGCCTTGCTGGATGAGATCGGCGACGGGCGTCGCGTCAAGCGTGTCAGGGACGGTGATGGTGTCGGTCGGGACGATCTCGGTGAAACCAGCGGCGAACGCTTCGGAACCGGTGCGGATGAGAAGGTTGCGGAGGATGACTTCCTGGGTGCGGTAGAGCCCCTGCGCCTGGGTGAGGTCGAACTCGCTGGAGCTGACGAGAGCGTCGGCGCGGAGGAGTTCGATGGGGGCCAGGGTGCCTTCGTCGACCTGAGCTTTATCGTCGGATTGAAGTTTTTTTGCGGCGTTGAGCGCGTCTTGTTTCACCGCGACGTTTTCGCCGAGCGAGACGAGATCGAAGTAGATGCGGGAGGCGCCGTAGACCGTTTCGAGCACTTGCTGTTCAAACAGCAGGCGCGAAATCTTCTTGTCTTCGTTGGCGATGTGTATGAAGCGCAGGTTGACCCTGGAGCCGGCGCCGCGGAGCAAAGGCTGCGTGACGGTGACTGAGGCGCTGGGCCGCGAGAAGGGGTCGAGCTGTGACTTCGAGCCGTAGATGACGGAGGAGTCGTTGTTGACCGTGGCTTCGAGCTGGGTACCGTAGCGGAAGCCTTCGAGGTAAGAGATGTCGGCGGTGATGAAGTCGTGCGGAGCGGTCGATGTCGCGGTCGTCCCGCTGGCTCCGGTGGTGCCGCCGGCGAGCGCCGAGTTGAGCGAGACGGTGTCGGAGCGGCGGAGGTAGCTTGCCTCGCCAAAGAGGGTTGGGTCGAAGAGTGGGACAGTGGGACCGGCGGAGTACTGGGTGGTCGCCGGCGTGCTCGCAAGCAGGTTGGTTGTGGCCTGGGTGGTTGCGTTCAGCGAGGTGAGGTCGGTGATGGATGGAGTGACGGGGTTTGGGTTGGTTGCGGTGGAAGCGATGAGCGGCGAGCCCGGGCCGCCGACGCCGTTGGGTGGCTCCTGCACGGTGTAGTCGATGCCGCGGAGATTGCCTCCGCCTGCGGCGCGGAGGCGGTCGGTGTCGGCGAGGATGAGATTGTAGCGTTCGACCTCGACGTCGAGGTTATTTTCGATAGCGAGCGCGATGGCATCCTTCGCGCTGAGGTAAAGCTTGCCGTTGCGCACGAGGGAGCGGAGGCGCTCGCCGTTGCCGGGGAAAAGTTCCGGCACCTTGGCGCGATGGTATGGGCCGAAGAAGTGAGCGGCGTCGAGGCCGGTCGGTGCGGAGCGCTGCGGCTCGGTGAACGGGGTGCCGGTCGCCTGCGTCGGCACGTTCGGCGTGTAGCCGGAGATGGGCGGAGCGTCGGGAATGACCGGGGTGTTCGCGCTTTTAGTCGGCACGTTCGACTGTGCAGGCTGAGGCTGTTGGGCGTGCGCGGTCGCGCAGGCTAACAAGGCAACGGGGAGCAGAGAGGCTGCCGGCTTCATGGCTTGCTCTCCGACTTGCCGCTGGACTTGCTGGCGCCTTGCGCCTTCTTCTGGCCGGGCTTGGCGTTCTGGCCTTGCATGTCCTGGTCCTGGATGCCGGGGTCGCCGTATTGCGTGGAGCCGCCGGGTGGGGTGGGTTTTGCGCCGGGCGGGGGCTGGTTGGCTTGTTCCTGCGCCTCTTTGCTCAGTCTGGTTTTGACCGAGACGCCTTCCTTGACTTCGTCGGTGAAGGTGCTGGCGACCAGGTCGCCTTCCTTGAGGCCGGCAACAATTTCGATTTGTGGTCCGTAGTCGCGACCGAGGATGACGGGGACGAGCTTCACTTTGCCGTTGTCGATGAGCGCGACCATGCTGCGGTCCTTGCGGATGCCGACGGCGTCGCCGGAGATCATCAGCGGGCCTTCGCCTGCCTGCCCGGCGAAGGTGGCGACGGCGTACATACCGGGGAGCAGGTGGCCCTGGGTGTTGTCGATCTGGATTTCGGTGAGCAGCGTCCGGGTGTTCTGGTCGATGGAGCCGGCGGTGCGCGTGATGTTGCCGTAGAAGGTGGTGGTGGGGAACTCCTGGAAGTGCAGCGTGGCTTTGTTGCCGGTCTTGATGAAGTCGGCGTAGCCCTCGGGAACGGAGACGAGGATGCGCAGGCGCTGGTTTTGCGCAATGGTAAAGAGAGCGCCGCCCTGCGTTCCCGTGCCGGTCGAGGGCGTGGCGAGGTTTGCGCCGGAGCCGCTGGAGCCGTAGTTGTTGGTGCCGGCGTTGGCGGATTGCGAGCCGGTGCTTCCCGCACCCATAGAGACCGGCGGTGTGCCTCCGGACGTGCCCTGCGCGGAGACAAGGTCGCCGTCTTCGACGTTGCGCTGGGTGACGATGCCGTCGAAGGGTGCGCGGACCTGCTCATAGCTTTGGAGGGCGATGTTGCGGTTGAGATTGGCGCGGAAGGCTTCGACGTTGCGCTCGGCGGAGCCTACGTTGGCGACCTGGGCCTGGTAGTCGGCTTCGCGTTGGTCGCCGTCCTGCCGGGAGAAGACGCCTTTTGCGACCAGCACGCGGTAGCGATCGACGGTGACCTTGGTGAGGGCGAGTTGCGTCTCCTGCTGGGCGAGCTGGGCTTCAGCCTGGCGAAGCTGCTCGCGGGCCTGGACCACTTGTGCGTCGAGGTCGGGTGCGTCGATGGTGGCGAGAAGCTGGCCTCTCTTCACGTGGTCCCCAATGTCGACGTAGCGCTTCTTGATGTAGCCGTTGGCGCGCGCGTAGACGGAGGATTCGACCAGCGGGGTGGTGGTGCCGGGGACGGTGAGGCCGCCGTTTGCTTTGTCGCGATGAACCTTGACGACCTCGATCTCGGGGTCTTCCTGCATGGCCTTGGCGCGCTTCTCTGTTTCGTGGTTGCGGACCTCGCGGGGGATCCAGCCGAAGAAGAGGACGAGCAGAAAAATGATGACGATGCCGGCGAGAACGAGGTAGAGGATCTTCTTGTTCTTCGGCTTCTTGAAAGGCTCTTCAACGGTCTCCAGCAAGGGGCGATGCTGTTTTTTGGCGCTGGAGTTCGACTGCTCAAAGTCGTGGCCGAGCCTGGTGTCGTCGTTCGAGTTCGGGTCGTTGAAGGCGCGGCCCAGTTCGCGATCGT
Source organism: uncultured Granulicella sp. (assembly GCA_963693075.2). Lineage (GTDB taxonomy): Bacteria > Acidobacteriota > Terriglobia > Terriglobales > Acidobacteriaceae > Edaphobacter. The sequence continues at coordinate 1,064,669 of CAXMMP010000002.1, forward strand.
CACCGTAGGTGCGGTCGGCGAACTCATCGCCGAGGTGCTCGCGTCCGTCGCTGAGACGCTTCTCGTTCGGGTCGGGCAGGTTGCGATCCATGTTGTCGTATTCATTGGCCATTAGGCGGGCTGCTCCTGCATTCCGTCTGGAGCCTTGCCGAGCGAGTTGTTGGGCTCGGTCACAGGTCCATACTCCTCATCAATCTGTCGATCAAAGTCGATCGGGGCGTTCTTCTTCAGCAGCGAGTAGATGACCGGCACGATGAAGAGGGTGCCGACGGTCGCGAGCAAGAGGCCGCCGATGACCGCGCGTCCGAGCGGGGCGTTCTGCTCGCCGCCTTCGCCGAGGGCCAGGGCCATGGGAAGCATGCCGATGATCATGGCGAGCGCGGTCATGATGACGGGGCGCAGCCGGGTGAAGCCGGCGTTGAGGGCGGCTTCCACGCGGTCTTTGCCGGCGGTGCGTTCGTCGTTCGCGAAGACAACCATCAGGATGGAGTTCGCGGTGGCGACGCCGATGGTCATGATGGTTCCCATGAGCGATGGGACGTTGAAGGTGGTCTGCGTGAGGTAGAGCATCCAGAGGATTCCGCAGAACGCGCCGGGAAGGGCCATGAGGATGATGACGGGGTCGAGCCATGACTGAAAGTTCACGGCCATGAGCAGGTAGACGAGGCCGATGGCGAAGATGATCCCGAAGCCGAGGCGCGTGAAGGACTTCGACATGGTGTCGACTTCGCCGCGCAGGGCAATCGTAGTGCCGACGGGGAGGGTTTTGGTCTCGTCGGCGATGATCTTGCGAATCTCGCTGGCGACCCCGCCAAGGTCGCGCTGATCGACGTCGGCGTAGATATCGAAGGTGGGCTGGATGTTGTAGTGGTCGATGATGATGGGCGATTCATCACGGCGGAAGGTGGCGAGGTTGCCGAGGAGCTGGGATGTGTTGCCGTTGGGCGAGGTGACAGGGGTGCGGGCGAGTGCGGGCAGGTCGTCGATGCGGTAGATGGGGGTCTGCGTGACGATCTGGTAGTTGACGCCGTTGAGCGGGTTCAGCCACTCGTTGGGGGCGGTTTGGCCGGTTCCGGTGAGCGAGATCAGCGTCGAGTTGGCGACGTCGGACTGCGTGAGGCCGACCTGGCGTGCCTTGGTGCGATCGACGTTGACCTGGATCGTGGGGTACGAGACCTGCTGGTGGATGTGGACGTCGACCGCTCCGGGGATGGCCTGGACGCGCTTCATGATCTTCTGCGTGAGTTCGTAGTTGCCCTTGCCGCGTCCGGTGACGGCGATGTCGATGGGCGCGGGGAGACCGAAGTCGAGGATCTGGTTGGTAATGTTGGCTGGGGTGAAGAAAAAGGTGCCGTCGGGGAATTTATGGGACAGGTCGGCACGCAGCAGGCGCTGGTATTTTTCTACGTCGCGCTTGCCGGGAACGAGCGAGATGAAAATATCGCCGTCGGAGTTCGAGATGGTGGCATTGGCTCCGAAGGCGAGGTTGATGCCGCCGGTGGGCAAGCCGATGTTGTCGAGGATGAGCTTGGTCTCTTCGACCGGAATGACCTTGCGGATCTCGGCTTCCACGGCGGCAAAGTATTGTTCTGAGTCTTCGAGGCGCAAGCCTTCGGGTGGGTTGACATGCAGCTTCATCTGGCCGGAGTCGACGTTGGGGAAGAAGTCTTCGCCGATGGTCAAGGCGACCGGCAGCGAGAGCAGGACGAAACAGCCGAAGATGATGAGCGTGAGGGCGGCGTTTTCCAGGCACCACTCGAGCAGGTTCTTGTAGCCGTGGCGGAACTTTTCGAACTGGTGATCGAACTTCTGATGCCAGCGCCAAATCCAGTTTTCTTTTTCTTCGCGCTTGCTGGCGCTCTCGTCCTGGTAAAGGTCGATCTCGGCTTTGAGGAGAAAGTGCATCATGGTCGGCACGAGGGTTCGAGAGAGGAAGTATGAGGCCATCATGGCGAAGGCGACAGCCATGGCGAGCGGGGTGAAGAGGTATTTGGCTGCGCCGGTGAGGAGTACGACCGGGATGAAGACGATGCAGATGGACAACGTCGAAACAAACGCAGGTGCGGCGACCTGTTGGGCAGAGTCGAGGATGGCGCGGACGAGCGGCTTCTTTTCCGCCATGTTGCGGTGAGTGTTTTCAATTTCGACGGTCGCGTCGTCGACCAGGATGCCGACGGCGAGCGCGAGGCCGCCGAGGGTCATCACGTTGATGGTCTCGCCGAGTGCGGTGAGGATGACGAGCGAAGTGGCGATCGAAAGCGGGATCGAGGTGCAGACGATGAGGGTCGAGCGCCAGGAGCCGAGGAAGAGCAGAATCATCAGGCCGGTGAGCGCGGCGGCGATGGTGGCTTCGCGCACGACTTCGGAGATGGACTCGCGGACGAAGACCGACTGGTCAAACAACGGGACGACTCTGAGGGCGGGCGGCAGGCCAGCGACGATCTTGGGGATCGCTTCTTTCACGCCGTCGACGATGTCGATCGTGCTGCTTTCGCCGTTTTTGAGGACAGTGAGCAGCGCACCGCGTTTGCCGTCCTGGCGGACGATGTTGGTCTGTTCTGCGAAGCCTTCGCGGACCTGCGCCACGTCTTTGATGAAGACGACCGAGCCGTTGGCGGCGCGGATGGGCAGGTCGTTGAGTGCGGAGACTTCGCCCGGCGAACTGTTCATCTTGACGACGTATTCGCGGTCGCCGATGCGGGCGGTTCCGGCTGGCAGGATGAGGTTCTGCTGCGAGACGGCGGTCGAGACGTCGGTTGCGGAGAGGTGCTTGGCGTAGAGGAGATTGGGGTCGGTGTCGACCATGATCTGGCGCACTTTACCGCCGTAAGGCAGCGGGACCGATGCGCCCTTGACGTTGGCGAGACGCGGGCGGATGAAGCTGATGCCGAGGTCGTAGAGGTCGGCTTCGGACAGTCCCTGGCCGGAGAGCGAAAGCTGGACGATGGGCACCGATGAGGCATCGAACTTAATGATGTTCGGCGGGTAGGTTCCGGGAGGCAGGACGCGCAGGATGGTCTGCACGACAGCGGTAATCTGCGAGACGGCAAGTTCGACTTTGACGTTGGGCTGGAAGTAGACGCGGATGACCGAGACACCCTGGTAAGACTCGGATTCGGAATGCTCGATGTCGTTGACGGTGGTAGTGAGCGCGCGCTCGCAGACGGTGACGATGCGTCCTTCCATCTCGGCGGGGGTGAGGCCGGAGTAGGTCCAGACGATGGTGACGACGGGGATGTTGATGTTGGGGAAGATGTCTTTCGGCGTTTCGATGGCCGACCCGATTCCGAGCAGAAAGATCAACAGCGAGAGGACGACGAAGGTGTACGGGCGCCGGAGCGCGAGTTTAACAATCCACATGCAATCCTCAAAACGGTTGGGTCGGGGCGATCAGGGCTGAGGCTGAATCTTAAGCTGAGATGCCTGAGTTGTTCCTGAGACGCAGGAAAATGCGCGGAAGTCTCCGGTGTAGCTGTTGCAACGCTGATTACCGGACAGAAATTCCTATGAGGCGAAACGGATGCCTGTTTTTAGGGGGTCGGGCTTTCAGCCCAGAGGCAAAGAATCGATGGGCGGCAGATCAAAAAAGCGCTACCAACCGACAGCTGACGGCTGTCCATTGGTAGCGCAGTTGGGACTTATCTCGGACTACTTTTTGAAGGATTTTGCTTTGGCGAAGCGTTCGTTGACTGCTTCCCAGTTGATGACGTTCCACCAGGCTGCGAGGTAGTCGGGGCGCTTGTTCTGGTACTTCAGGTAGTAGGCGTGCTCCCAGACGTCATTGCCGAGGATGGGGTAGAGACCAGTCGAGAGCGGGTTGTCCTGGTTGGGGGTGGTGACGATCTTCAGCTTGCCGCCGTCGAAGACCAGCCAGCCCCAGCCCGAGCCGAACTGCTTGGCGGTGGTCTCGTTGAACTGCTTCTTTAAGTCTTCGAAGCTGCCGAAGTCTTCGTTGATCTGAGTGGCGATTTCGCCGAGAGGCTCGCCACCGCCCTTGGGCTTCATGATCTCCCAGAACATGGTGTGGTTGACGTGGCCGCCGCCGTTGTTCTGGACGACCTTGCGGACGTCCTCGGGAATGGCGGAGAGATCTTTGATCAGGTCCTCGGGGCTCTTCGTCCCGAGTTCCGGGTGCTTCTCGACGGCGCCGTTCAGGTTGGTGACGTAGGTCTGGTGGTGCTTGTCGTGGTGCAGCTTCATGGTGGCTTCGTCGATGGTCGGCTCGAGGGCCGCGTAATCGTAGGGGAGTGCAGGAAGTTCGAAGGGCACGATGGATCTCCTTATCGGTTGGGGCTGTCGCCAATAGCCGTGCGTGGCGGAATGACCGGGCCCGCGGCTTAGCCGCAACCGGGCGCTGACAACAGTTCGATGCCATCTTAGCCGTATCCGATGCAAAGGCGTTACTCGTTACCGATTCGGTATGGATTCACGACGGATTCACCTTTCACAATCCCCGTTGAAGCCCGTTTTGATTTCTAATCAACCGTGATGAGCGACCAAACCCCGGAATCGGAATACCGCTGGCTGGATGACGATGGCCCCGCATTTGGCGGGCCTGGCCTTGAACCGCGCTGGACTTCGAGCAAAAAAGATGCGGTTTCGACTGCGTACTCGGCTTCGAGCCGGGTCTGGTATACGGTTTCGCACGGCACGTTGAACGAGGTCTATTTTCCGACCATCGATCGCCCGCAGATGCGTGACATGGAACTGCTGTTCACGGATGAGCAGACATTTTTCCATGAAGAGAAACGTGATTTTGAGTATGACTTTCATTATGTCGACCCGGAAGCGCCGGCGGTGCGCGTGGTTGCGTCGGATCTCGACGGGCGCTACACGGTGACGAAGGAGTTTATCTCCGACCCGCATCATCCGGTCGTGCTGATGAATGTAAAGATCGCCGGCGATCCGGATGTCCTATCGCGGCTCAAGTGCTACGCGCTGGCGGCGCCGCATCTGGATGGCGGCGGCGCGGGGAACTCGGCGCGGTCGATCTCGGTTGCAGGGCAGCGCGCGATTCTGGCCTGGCGAAATAATTTCTCGCTTGCGATGGGAGTTAGCTGCGGGTTTACGCGCAGCTCCTGCGGGTATGTGGGGACGAGCGACGGCTTCCAGGATCTTTCCGGCAACATGAAGATGGAGTGGGAGTTCGGCTCTGCGATGGACGGCAACATTGCCATCATGGGGGAGATCGACGTTGCGAAGAGCCCGGAGTTCACGTTGGCGATCGCCTTTGGCCACGGGCATCATGCGGCATTGTCCGGGCTGATGCAGACGCTTTCGACGCCTTATGCCTTGCACGTCAAGCGGTTCGTCGAACAGTGGCATCGGGCGCTTTCGCCGACTGCTCTCGCTGCGGCATCGACCGATGGTGGACGCTTGATGCGGATCAGCCACAATGTCATCTTGACCCACGAGGATAAGACGTATTCGGGCGCGTTTATTGCGTCGGCTTCGATCCCTTGGGGTGCTTCGAAGAGCGACGACGACCTTGGCGGGTATCACCTGGTGTGGACGCGCGACATGGTGCAGTCCGCGACGGCCTTGCTGGCTTGCGGACGCATCGAAACAGCGCGGCGGGCGCTGGTGTATCTCGCTTGTACGCAGCGGCCGGATGGCGGCTTTGCACAGAACTTCTGGATCGATGGAACGGCTTACTGGACGGGCATTCAACTGGATGAGGTGGCGTTTCCGATCATCCTGGCGTGGCGGCTTTGGAAGCTGGATGGCCTGGGCGACTTCAATGTCGTGACGTTTGTGGAGCGCGCGGCGGCGTTCCTGGTGCGGTACGCGCCGGTGACGCAGCAGGAGCGCTGGGAAGAGAATGCCGGGTATTCGCCTTCGACACTGGCGGCGGTGATCAGCGCGCTGATCTGCGCGGCGGATATTGCGCGGGCGTATAAGGCGACGGAACTCGCGTCGTACCTTGAAAGCTACGCCGACTGGATTGAGGCGCATCTCGACGAGTGGACGACGACGGATGACGCGGTTCTGCTGCCGGATGTGAAGTGCCACTACATGCGGATTCGTCCGCCGGCACCAGGTGAGCCGTTCCATAATCCGGAGTTGAAGCCCGGGTTCATTCACATTGCGAATCGTGCGCCGGATGAAGTGCAGGACTTCGACGCGCGCGAGGTAATCGACGCGGGGTTCCTGGAACTGGTGCGGTACGGCATTCGCCGGGCGGATGACCCGCTGATTATCGAGTCGTTGAAGGTGGTCGATGCAACGCTGAAGTATGAGACGCCTTACGGTCCGTGCTGGCGGCGATACAACCACGACGGCTATGGACAGCGAAAGGATGGCGGCCCGTATCTTGGCTGGGGACAAGGGCGCGCGTGGCCTCTGCTGGGCGGAGAGCGAGCGCATTTTGAATTGGCGGCGGGGCATGATGTGAAGCCGCTGATTACGGCGTACGAGAAGTTTTCATCGGTCGGCGGGATGCTGCCGGAGCAGGTGTGGGATCACTCGGACCTGCCGGCGGAAGGCATGTACGAAGGCCGTTCGGCAGGGTCAGCGCAGCCCCTGGTCTGGGCGCATGCGGAGTACATCAAGCTGCTGCGTTCGGTATCGGATGGGAAGATCTTCGACACGATCTCAGTGGTCGAGGCCCGCTATGCGGTGCCGCCGGGAACGCGCAGCTTCAAGAATACGATCGAGATCTTCCAGGTGGCGCGGCCGATCGCGCAGGTTCCGGCGGGACAGACGTTGCGGATTATCGATGCGACGCGGTTCAGTGTCACTTACACGACCGATCAATGGAAGACGCAGACCTCGGTGGAGTCGCGTGTGGTCGGGTTTCCGGGGTCGTTCGTGGATATCCCGACGACGGCTGAAGGGACCATCACCTTCACGATGCATTGGCCGTCGAGTCCCACGGCGCCCGATCATTGGCTGGGCCGCAACGTGGACGTGGAGATTACGCCGGATCGGCCGGGCGCGGAACCGCTGGGGACGAAACCGGCGTCCTAACATTCGAAGGCAGGGGAGCGGTACACTGGAAAAACGCCCGCGGGATGGTTTCCGTGGAGAGCAGCACGGCGTGAGTGAGCCCATTTGCGGCGCAGTATGACAAGATTCTTAGACGAAACAGGAGCAGAATGAGCGACCTATCGCAACACGACCTCGACCAACTTTCAATCAACACCCTGCGCTTCCTCGCCGTCGACCAGGTAGAAAAGGCGAAGCAAGGCCACCCCGGGGCACCGCTGGGCTGCGCGCCCATTGCCTATCTTCTGTATACGAAGTTCATGAAGTACGACCCGAAGGATCCGTTGTGGTCGGATCGCGACCGCTTTGTGCTTTCGAACGGACACGCGTCGGCCCTTCAGTATGGTGCGCTGCACCTGGCCGGCTTCGATCTGCCGATCTCGCAGTTGGAGCAGTTCCGCCAGTGGGGCTCGCATACGCCGGGCCACCCGGAGTACGGCGAGACGCCGGGCGTCGAAGTGACCACCGGGCCGCTGGGGCAGGGTCTTGGCGAGGCGGTTGGCCTGGCCATTGCCGAGAAGCATCTGGCGGCGATCTATAACCATTCGGACCACACGCCGGTCGATCACCACACCTACGTCATCTGCGGCGACGGCGACCTGATGGAAGGGATTTCGCATGAGTCGTGCTCGCTGGCGGGAACGCTGGGTCTTGGCAAGCTGATCGTGCTCTATGACGATAACCTGATCTCACTCGACGGACCGACGGAGCTGAGCTTCACTGAAGATGTGACCAAGCGCTTCGAGGCGTACCACTGGCACGTGCAGATGGTGCATGACGGCAACGATTTGAAAGCCCTCGAAGAGGCGATCCAGAACGCAAAGGCTGAGAATACGCGGCCATCGTTGATCCGGGTGCGCACGGTCATCGGTTACGGAAGCCCCAAGGCCGGCACCAGCGCGGTGCATGGCGAAGCGCTCGGACCCGAGGCGACCAAGGAGACCAAGCGGAATCTCGGCTGGCCGGAGGATAAGAGCTTTTACGTGCCGGAAGCGGCTGCCACGAACTGGACGGAGAAGTCCGTGGTTCGCGGGAAGAAGCTGCACGACGCATGGGACGCGGAGTTCAAGGCCTACAAGACGGCTTACCCGGAGCTTGGCGCCGAGTACAACCGTGTGACCGAGCACAAGCTGAAAGAGGGCTGGGAGAAGGCACTTCCCGTCTTCCCGACCGATAAACCGATCGCTACGCGGAACGCCGGACAGACAGTGATGAACGCCATCTCGAAGGTGGTCCCCGAGCTTTTCGGGGGCGCTGCCGATTTGACCAGCTCGACCAAAACGATCTTCAAGGACTCGCCAAGCTTCCACGTCGACCCCAAGGGCCGCAACGTGTACTTCGGCGTACGCGAGTTCGGCATGATGGCTGCGGTGAACGGCATGGCAGCGCACGCTGGCTTGATCCCGTTTGGGTCGACGTTCTTCACCTTCTCGGACTACTGCCGCAACGCGATCCGCATGGGCGCGCTGCAGAGCTCTCACTCGCTGTATGTGTTCACGCACGACTCGATCGGCGTGGGCTCCGACGGCCCGACCCACCAGCCGATTGAACAGCTGATGAGCCTGCGAGCCATCCCGCAACTGACGGACTTCCGCCCAGCCGATGCGAACGAGACGGCGGCCTGCTGGCAGTTGATGCTGGAGAGAAAATCGGCCAGCGTTCTGGTGCTCTCGCGCCAGGATTTGCCGGTGCTCGACGCTGAAAAGTACAAGGTGCACGAGGGCGTCAAGAAGGGCGCGTATGTGCTCGAGGCTTTCGGCAAGGATCTGATTCTCGTGGCGACCGGCTCTGAGGTCGCGATGATCATGGAAGCTGCCTTGAAGCTTAAGGAAGAAGGCATCCTGGCGACGGTCATCTCGATGCCCAGCTTCAAGCTGCTGGAGGAGTCTGGCGAGGACTACATCCTCGAGCTCTTCCCGCATGGCGTGCCGAAGATCTCGCTTGAGGCCGGTGCGACGATGGGCTGGTGGAAGTACGTAGGCCGCGATGGGGTTGTGATCGGTCTCGACCGCTTTGGTGCCTCGGCATCGGCACCGCTGGTGCAGAACAAGCTGGGCATCTCGGCGGATCATGTCATCGAAGAAGCCAGGAAGCTGTTGAAGAAGTAGCGGCAAGGAGGCGAGCTTCGGCTCGCCTCCGCTCGATTGCCCGGAGAGCATGATGGTTACCAGCGAACGTGAGATGGTCAAGAAGACAGATGAAACGCCGGTAGCCGAGCGCTTTACCTCGCTCCAGCCGACGTACGAAGATCAGATTCCGCCCGATCCGGATAACGATTGGGAGTATGAAGATTAGCTCCGCTGGAAAGCAGGTCCGATGACGCAGGATGAAGCCAAAGCGGCGGTCGCCCAGCGCGCACTTGAGTTTGTCGAAGACGGCATGCGGGTAGGACTGGGAACCGGGACGACGGCGACGATGTTCATCCGAGCGCTTGCGGCGTATGTTGCTAAGGAGAAGCTGAGGATTCGCTGTGTGGCTTCGTCCGATGCAAGCTTCAACCTGGGCCGCGCGCTGGGGCTGGACATGACGACACTGAACGAATTGCCGGAGATCGATATCTACATCGATGGCGCGGATGAGGTTGGGCCGGAGCTTGCGTTGATCAAAGGCGGCGGCGGGGCACTGCTTCGGGAGAAGATCGTCGCAAGCGCTGCGAAGAAGTTCGTGGTCGTGGTGGATTCGACCAAGGTCGTCCCGGTGCTGGGCAAGTTCCCGTTGCCGGTCGAAGTGGTGAAGATGGCGTTGCCGCTGGTCGAGCCGCGTTTGACTGCGCTTGGGCTTTGCCCGACGCAGCGGCAAGCGGTGCAAGGCGTCGGGCCTTACCTTACTGACGAAGGAAATTACATTCTCGATTGTGCCTGCGGCGCGATTCATGATCCGGCGACGACGGCGGCTGAGATCCGTGCGATTGTCGGCGTGGTGGAGCATGGTTTGTTTCTGAATATGGCCGCGCTGGCGTTGGTCGCGGGCGAAGACGGCGTGACCGAGCGGGACGCGTCGTGCGATTCGGCGAGGCTTCCTGCATCGCCGTCCGGCGCGGAGGCGTCTTATAGCTCATGAGTGAGACGAAAAAAGTTTGGTTCATCACCGGAACATCCTCCGGATTCGGCAGAGAGCTGGCGGAGCAAGTGCTCGCCAGTGGGCAGACCGTTGTCGCCACGGCGCGTAAGCCGGACACGTTGGGTGACCTCGTGGAGAAGTATCCGGAGACGGCATTTGCGATAGAGCTCGACGTGACGGACGAGGCTTCCATTGAGTCGGCGGTGGGTGCGGCGATCGAGAAGTTTGGCCGTGTCGATGTACTGGTCAATAACGCAGGGTATGGTCTTGCCGGTGCGATCGAAGAAGCGACCGAAGGCGAGTACATGCCGGTCTTCGAGACGAACGTCTTCGGTCTCATCAGCGTGACGCGTGCGTTTCTGCCGCACCTTCGTGCGCAGCGGTCGGGGAACATCGTCAATCTCTCGTCGATCGGCGGATTGATCGGTTCACCGGGCTGGGGCTATTACAACGCCAGCAAGTTCGCTGTTGAAGGCTTCTCTGAAGCGCTTCATGCGGAGCTTGCGCCGCTGGGAATCGCCGTGACGATCGTCGAGCCGGGGCCGTTTCGCACGGAGTTTCTTGGACGCTCCGGAGTGGAAGCGAAGCAGCGCATCGGCGACTATGACGCGACCGCCGGCAAGACGCGCGAGTACTTCCACGATCAGGCCGGAAAGCAGCCGGGAGATCCGGCAAAGGCTGTCGCGGCCATCATCGCGGCGGTGGAATCGCCGAAGCCCCCGCGTCACCTGGTGCTCGGCAAGATTGCTTTCGACCGCATGACCGCGCGCCTCGGCACATGGAAAGAAGAGCTTGCCGCGTGGCAGGAGACCTCGCTTGGCGCGGACTTCGACGCGCCGCCCAAGCTCACCGCCGCGCAAGCCTACCCGGGGGATCAGTGACAACGACGAATGGTACGATCCGCACCATCTTCTGGGATGTAGGCGGCGTGATTCTGACGAACGGCTGGGACCTTCGGCAACGCACCCGTGTGTTGAAGCGACTCGGCGTCGACCTCGAGGTGTACGAAGAGATGCACGACCGCGCGAACTACTACTGGGAGCGCGGCCTGATTACAGCGCAGGATTTTTTCAACCAGACGGTGCTGCGACCCAACCCACGGCTTGGACTGACCTTCGACCAGCTTTGGCCTCAGGTGTGTGCCGAGTCCAAGGTGTTGCACGCCGAGTGCCTCGATATTCTCTCGGAGCTGAAAGAGTCTGGCTGCTACCGGCTCGCTACGCTGAACAATGAGTCACGCGAGTTGAACGAATACCGGCTCGATAATTTCAAGCTACGGTCGCTGTTCGACTACTTTATCTGTTCGGGCTACGTGCATGAGATGAAGCCCGCGAGCGGTATCTACGAATCAGCGATCGATATTTCGGGCTTCCCGGCGCGATCCGCTCTCTTCATCGACGACAAGCATGAGAACTGTGAAGTTGCCGCTTCTTTGGGCATGAAGACCATCTGCTTTGAATCGCCGTCGCAGCTTCGCGCATCCTTGAAGGAGTTCGCGATCGACGTGCAATAGCCCGCTAAAGCTTTTAGGATTGATCAGTTATCTAAAAACGCGAACCAGTACGAGTTGAAGAGGAAAAGAAATGGCGATTCCCGAAGTCAAAGCGTCACCCGCAAATCCTCCCGTGGCGCAGAAGCCCGAGCGTAAACCCGACCCCTGCATCGTCGTCATCTTCGGCGCGTCGGGTGATCTTACCAAGCGCAAGTTGCTGCCCGCGCTCTACCACCTGGAGCAGTCCGGTCTTCTGCCGAAGGAGATTTCAGTGGTAGGCGTCGCCCGCCGTTCGCTCGAACAGACCTTCGCGCCCGATATGAAAGAAGGCATCATCGCCGGCGGCGGCGTGGAAGAGTCTGATCCGTTGCTTGCTCCCTTCGTTGCCAATATCAGCTACCACGCCATGAACTTCGATGATGACGCGGGCTACGAAGGCTTGAAGACGCTGCTGGATTCGATCGATAAGAAGTCCGGGACGCAAGGCAATCGCCTGTTCTACCTGGCGACCGCGCCGGAGTACTTCGCGGACATCATCAACTCGCTTGGCAAGCATGAGATGAATAAGCCGGCGAAAGATTCGAAGAGCTGGGTCCGCACCATCATCGAGAAGCCCTTCGGGCACGATCTCGAGAGCGCCCGCGCGCTGAACGACGATGTGAACAAAGTGTTCGACGAAGACCAGATCTTCCGCATCGATCATTATTTAGGCAAGGAGACAGTGCAGAACATCCTCGTCTTCCGCTTTGCCAACGGCATCTTCGAAAACGTGTGGAATCGCAACTACATCGATCACGTCGAGATTACGGCGGCTGAGTCGATCGGTATTGAAGGTCGCGGGCCGTTCTACGAGACTGCCGGTGCCCTGCGCGACGTCGTCCAGAACCATGTGATGGAGCTGCTCAGCTTCGTCGCGATGGAGCCGCCGGTATCGTTCGAGGCATCTGCGGTTCGCGCCGAAAAGGTGAAGGTATGGCGTTCGATTCAGCCGATCCATCCTGCCGATACGGTTCGTGGACAGTATGGGCCGGGTACGGTCGATGGCAAGGAAGTCGTCGGCTATCGCCAGGAAGATCGTGTTCATCCGCGTTCGCAGACCGAGACCTACGCGGCGTTGCGGCTGGAGATCGAAAACTGGCGTTGGGCGGGGGTTCCGTTCTACATCCGCGCCGGCAAGCGACTCGCCAAGCGTGTGACGGAAGTGACGATCGTGTTCAAGCAGCCGCCGCTCAGCATCTTCAAGGATGCGGAAGGCAAGGGCGCTGAAGGAATCCGCGGCAACATCATCTCCATGCGCATTCAGCCCGACGAAGGCATCACGCTGCGCTTTGGCGCGAAGCTGCCGGGGCCGAACATGAGCATCAGCCAGGTGAACATGAACTTCTCCTACGCGGAGGCGTTCGGAGCTTCGTCGGCCAACGGGTACGAACGTCTGCTGCTCGATGCCATGCTGGGCGATGCGACCCTGTTCGCGCATCGCGATGGCGTAGAAGCGACGTGGGCGCTGATGACGCCGCTGCTCGAATACTGGGCGAAGAACCCAATCAAGGATTTGCCGAACTATGCTGCCGGTACCTGGGGCCCGCCCGCTTCGGACGCCATGTTGAAGGCAGACGGACGGAAGTGGCGTAAGCTCTAACGACGCAGGAAGACGGATGCCGCATCTCATGAAGCACTGAGGAGCGGCATCCGTCCTTGCTTAAACGACATCTTCCCAGCTAGTTTGTAACTTTGCTGTTCGCCGCAGTGCTTGAAAGAGAGGCTATGCCCCGTCCCGTCGAAATCACCGCCAAGGTCGCAGCTACCGCTGAGGATGTTGCCCAGCTTTCCGCCCGGATGTTCGCCGATTCTGTCATCGCCGCTGTGGAGGCTCGCGGGATCGCACGCGTCGCGATCTCGGGTGGATCGACGCCGAAGGCAGTCTTCGAACTGCTGGCCAATCCGGCAGCGCCGTTCCTCACGGCGATTCCCTGGACGAAGCTGCAGCTTTTCTGGGTGGATGAGCGCTGCGTCCCACCGGACAACCACGAATCAAACTTCCTGATGACGAAGACGGCTATGCTGGACGAGGTGCCGCTGCCGCCTGAGAACATCCACCGGATGGAAGGCGAGCTCGACCCGGAAGAGGCCGCATCGCGGTACGAAGCGGAGATTCGGAATGCGTTCAAGCTGGAAGGCGCGCAGACTCCGACCTTCGACCTGATTATGCTGGGCCTTGGGCCCGATGGTCATACAGCCTCGCTGTTCCCGCATACCGAAGGGTTGGACGAGATGGCGCGGATCGTCATTGCGAACCATGTGCCGCAGAAGGACACGTGGCGCATCTCGCTGACCTGGCCGGTCATCACGCAGGGCAGACTTGTGGCATTCGAGATTGCGGGCAAGGAAAAAGCCGAGATGGTGCGCACGGTGTGGGCGGGCACGTATGATCCCGAAACGTGGCCGGCGCAGTTGATCCGTCCGGCCAGCGGTAAGCTGACGCTGCTGCTTGACACCGAAGCGGCGGCTGAACTGCCCGGGCCACCCGCCATCGGCGACACAGTATTGGAGATCAAATGATTCTCGCAGGCGATGTCGGCGGAACGAAAGTACATCTCGCGCTCTATAACTTCGAAGAAGGCAAGCTCAAGCCGGTGCGTGACCAGAAGTTTCCCGCGGCCGACTACAAGCAGCTCGACGATGTCGTCCACGAGTTTCTGTCGGAGAAGGACGGCCACGCTGCAAGCGACCCGAAGGACATTGCGGCTGCCTGCTTTGGCTGCCCCGGTCCGGTGCGTGATGGGAAGATCAAGCTGACGAACCTGCCGTGGGCTCTCGATTCGCGTCTACTTCGGACATCGCTTGGGATCGAGCATATTTTTCTGATCAACGATCTTGAAGCAAATGGATATGGCATCCCCGAGCTCGCGAAGGAGTCGATCTTCGTGCTGCATCCAGCGGATGTTTCGGCGGTCGGGCACCGCGGTCTGATCTCTGCCGGCACCGGTCTGGGCGAGGCTTTGCTCATCTGGGACGGCAAGCAGAGGCATATTCCGATTCCGTCTGAAGGCGGCCACGCTGACTTTGCGGCGCGCACCGATCGCGAGATCGCGTTGCTGCAGTATCTGCGGCGTGAATTGAAGGGTCGGGTCTCGTGGGAGCGGGTCGTCTCGGGGCTCGGCATCAAGAACGTCTATGCATTCCTGAAAGATGACCAGAAGATGGAAGAGCCGGACTGGCTTCGCGACCGTATGGCGACGGAGGATCCGAACGCGGTCATCGGGGAGTGCGCTGAGAACGGTTCGAGCGATCTCTGCTTCGAGACGATGCAGATCTTCTCCGCCGCTTTTGGGGCCGAAGCGGGAAATATCGCGCTGAAGGTACTCGCGATGGGCGGCATGTACCTCGGCGGCGGCATTGCGCCGAAGATTTTGAAGACACTGCAGTCCGGTGCCTTCACGCAGGCGTTCCTCGATAAGGGCCGGCTCTCGCCGCTGCTCGAGTCGATTCCGGTGCGGGTCATTCTGGACGATACCTGTGCGCTGCTCGGCGCGGCGGCTTATGCCGAGGTGCGGGCATCGGAGGTCTCCGGTAAATCGGAGCGGGCCGCTTCGGTGACGCTGGGGTCCTGAGAGAGGACACGATACCCGGCGCACTCGCATCACTGGACCGCCCTCATGTTCACGGATTGGTTACTCACCCACCCTGCCGCGATTTCGCCATTGCCCGTAACATCCTGCATCAGATAGCCTTGCCTCATTCTTTGCAGGATGACGCCGCTATCCCTCTCGATTTAACGCACCGCGCAAACCTTGTTCAAAACCCCGAGCTGATGGATCAACCCGCCAGCTATGAGGATTTGCGCGACTGCCTCCGGGACATCTCGAAGGTGAATCGCCTGACCGGGGCGTATCACCCGACATTTCACTGGCTGAACCACTTCTACAACAAGCTGCCCCGGCAGGAGCACCCCATTCACATCGTCGACGTGGGCTGCGGCTACGGCGATATGCTGCGACGCATCGCGCAGTGGGCTGAGGACCGGGGTCTGCCGGTGATCCTAACCGGCATCGACCTGAACGCAGATGCCATCCGGGCGGCGCGTGAGGTGACCATCCCCGGCACCGTGACCTTCCTCGCCGGAAACGCCTTCGACTTCGATCCGCCGGAGGGCATCGATATTGTCATCAGCTCGCTGCTGACACACCACCTCGAAGACGAAGAGATCGTCGACTTCCTGATGTGGATGGAGTCGGTCGCGCGGTTTGGCTGGTTCATCAACGACCTGCATCGCCAGAAGGTTCCCTACTACGCCTTTCGCTTCATGAGTCGCTTCACAACGTGGCATCGCTTCGTCAAACACGATGGCGCGGTTTCGATCCTGCGCAGTTTTCGCCCGGACGACTGGCGCAAGCTGCTGAAAGCTGCGGCGATCCCCGCGAAAGAGGTGCTCATTCGCGAGTATCGCCCTGCACGTTTGTGCGTCGCGAGACTACGATAGAAAGGTTCGGTCCGCGGTTCGGATCCTGCCAGCGCAGCACACTTCAACCCCCTGTTTTTTGAGAGACGAATGACCTTCCGCCACACCTCCACTCTGTGCACCCTAGCCCTCGTCAGTACCGCCCTCGTCAGTGCCGCCGGAATCCTGCAAGCACAACGCCTCCCGGCGAATGCCAAGCCCGATCACTACACGCTTTCCATCTCGCCGGACATCAAGGCTGCGAGTTTCGCGGGGACGGAGACGATCGACCTGACGCTGGCCGCTGCCTCGAAGACGGTGACGCTGAACTCGCTCGAGCTCCAGATCCAAAGCGTCACGGCAGCAGGACAGGCTGGCGTCGTCTCATACGATCCGGCCAAGGAGCAGGCGACGTTTACGTTTGCCAAAGCGCTCCCGGCAGGGAAGAACTCGCTCCAGATTGCCTTCACCGGCATCCTCAACGACAAGCTGCGCGGCTTCTACCTTTCGAAGACCTCGGCGCGCAACTATGCGGTTACGCAGTTCGAATCGACTGATGCCCGTCGTGCGTTTCCCAGCTTCGACGAGCCTGCGTTGAAAGCCACGTTTACGGTCTCGCTGACGGTGGACGCGGGTGACACGGTCATCTCGAACACGAACATCGTCTCCGACACCCCAGCCGGGGCGGGCAAGCACACGCTGGCCTTCGCGCCGACGCCGCGGATGTCCACGTACCTCGTCGCCTTTCTGGTTGGCGACTTCGACTGCACGACGCACGGCAGCTCGGACAATATTCCGATCCGCGTCTGCAGCACGCCGGATAAGGTCAAGCTGACGCACTTCGCGCTCGAATCCGCCGAGCATTTCCTGCAGTATTACGACACCTACTTCGGCATCAAGTACCCGATGCCCAAGCTCGACCTGATCGCGATTCCCGACTTTGAAGCGGGAGCCATGGAGAACTTCGGCGCCATCACCTATCGCGAGACGGACCTGCTCGTGGACGACGATGACGCGATCAACGCGAAGAAAAATGTCGCGTCCGTCGTCGCGCATGAGATGGCGCACCAGTGGTTTGGCGACATGGTGACGATGCAGTGGTGGGACAACCTGTGGCTCAACGAAGGGTTCGCGACGTGGATGCAGGATAAGGCTGCCAACGATTGGCATCCCGCATGGAACTATCCGCAGGATGTTGCGTCGTCGCTCGATGGCACGTTGAACTCCGATGCCTCGCGCACCACGCGTACCATTCGCGCTAAGGCCGAGACGCCCGCACAGATTGCCGAGATGTTCGACGGCATCGCGTACGGCAAGGCTGGGGCAGTCATCGGCATGATTGAGAACTGGGTCGGGCCGGATGTCTTCCGGCAAGGGGTTCACAACTATCTCGCCGCACATCTCTATGCGAATGCCACGGCGGAAGACTTCTGGAATGCGCAGACCGCGACCTCGAAGCTGCCGGTGGACAAGGTGATGTCGAGCTTTGTGGACCGCCCCGGCGTGCCGCTGCTGACGTTCAAGGACAAGCAGGCGGCAGGCGTTCCGGTGAGTCAGAAGCGTTTCTTTCTGGACCCCGGTGCACCCGTCGACAAGCGCGATGAAGCGCAAGCCAGCAACGTTGCCGTCGGCTGGACGATCCCCGTCTGCCTGAAGACCAGCGGCGCACCGCAGTGCCAGCTTGTCTCATCGGATACGGCTGCGGTCACGCTGCCCAGCGGACTGCCGTTCTTCTATGCCAACGCCGTCGACAAGGGCTACTTCCGCGTCGCGTACACGTCTTCGCAGTTGAAAGCCATCACGGCCCAGGCTGAAACCGCCCTCACCGTCCCGGAGCGTATTGGCTTCGTGGGCGATCGCTGGGCGCTGACCCGTGCCGGCCAGGGATCGGTCGGTGATTTTCTCGACCTCGCGCTCGCGTTGAAGACCGACCCCAACGCGGCTGTCCTGGATACGACGCTCGGCTCGATCAGCGAGATTCGCGGACGCATCGCGACGGACGAAGACCGTGACAAGCTGAACGCTGTCATCCGAGCGCAGTATGGCCCGATCTATGCTGCGATGGGTCCCGGCAACGGCGACTCCGCCAAAGCCGATAGCTACGACCGCCATCAGATTCGCACCGAACTCTACGACACGCTCGGCGCGGCCGGTGATCCCGCAATTCTCGCCCATGCTCGCGAGATTACGAACGCGCTCTTCGAAGGCAACAAACCGAATGAGCCGGACCTCATCGACGCCTCCGTGGCGCTCGCTGCGTCGACCGGCGATGAGGACTTCTACAACAAGATTCTTACGGTCAGCCAGAAGACGCCGGATCCCAGCCTGCAGATTGAGTCGCTCCAGATCCTCACCCGCTTCAGGAATCCCAAGCTCGTGGTCGAGACGCTGGAGTACGCTGTCTCCGGCAACGTGCGCAACCAGGACTCCTGGATTCTCATCGCCATCGAACTCAGCCAGCGGGAGACCCGCGAAATTGCGTGGCCGTGGGTGCAGCAGCACTGGGATAAGGTTGCGGCACAGCTCACCACCTCTTCTGGTGCGCAGCTTGTTGGCGCGACCGGCTCCTTTTGCTCGGTAAGCGACCACAAGGAAGTCGCCGATTTCTTCGCAGCCCACAAGGTCGAAGCTGCCGAGCGGTCGCTCGCGAAAGCGCTCGATTCGATCGACGCCTGCGTGCGCCTGAAGCAATCGCAGGAGCCCAATCTGCATGCCTGGCTCGCAGCTCACCCGGCTCAGTAGAATCGAGGCAGTTGCCTCAGGAGTTTCGGGCGACTAGATTATTCGTAAACCGCATCTTATGTGTTTTAGTCGACATAACTGCGTGCAGAATCATGTGTATTCTGGAACCGCTCCAGGCAATATGAAACTATGGGCAAGCACGCCCGGGATTCGCCGGGTCGATTGCGGCTTTCAAAGGAAATCATCGACGTGACCAGTAGCGCTCTTTCAGCCATTCTTCGCAACAACGAATCCGCCCTGCTTACCGCGTGGCTCGCCGAACAGAAGGCCACCCGGTCACGCAGCAACGTCTCCGATTCGGAACTCCAGCAGCAGTCCCGCGAGTTCCTGCAACTCTTTCAGCAGGCCATCACCGAAAGCGGTAGCGGAAGCGTCCGTGGCGACATCGAGGCGCCGGCGTTTCGCGCCATTCGCAAGTTTCTCGAAGAGGTGACGGCGAGCCGCACCATCTCCGGCGCGACGCCCTCTGAAACGGCGCGCTTCGTCTTTTCGTTCAAAACCCCCATCTTCGCCGAGGTTCGCACGAAGATCCCCGACCCGGTCGAGCAGGTTGAAGCGCTAACTGAGTTGACCGGCCTCATCGACAACCTAGGGCTCTTCGTCACTGAAGCGCACCAGAAGGCGCGCGAAGGCGTGATCCTGCGTCAGCAGGAAGAGATGCTGGAACTCTCGACACCCGTGGTCAAGCTCTGGGATGGCGTGCTTGCCTTGCCGATCATTGGCACGCTCGACAGCAGCCGCACGCAGACCATTATGGAGTCGCTGCTCGAGCGCATCGT
Source organism: uncultured Granulicella sp. (assembly GCA_963693075.2). Classification (GTDB taxonomy): domain Bacteria; phylum Acidobacteriota; class Terriglobia; order Terriglobales; family Acidobacteriaceae; genus Edaphobacter. Next base: position 1,084,167 of record CAXMMP010000002.1, read on the forward strand.
CGAAACCGGCTCCGAGATCGCCATCATCGACATCACCGGGGTGCCGACCGTCGATACGCTCACTGCGCAGCATCTTTTGAAGACGGTAACAGCTGCCCGCCTGATGGGCGCTGAGTGCATCATCTCCGGCATTCGCCCGCAGATTGCGCAGACGATCGTGCATCTCGGGGTTGAGCTTGGCGATGTGATCACCAAGGCTTCGCTGGCCGACGCCTTCAAGATCGCGCTGCAACGCACCAATTTCGCCATCGTCAAGCGGATACCCACGACCGCCAAAGCCTGACGCCGGGCGCAATCGCCCAGGAGACTTCGGAATATGGACAAGATTCCCATTCTTCGTATGGGAGAGTTCCTGCTGATCACGGTCCAGGTGGACATGCACGACCGCCTTGCCATCAACCTGCAGGACGACCTTACGGAACAGATCGTGCGCTTCAGCGCGCGCGGCGTGCTCATCGATATCTCGTCGCTCGATGTCGTCGATTCCTTCATCGGTCGCATGTTGGGCAACATCGCCGCCATGAGCCGCGTGCTCGACGCGCAGACTGTTGTCGTCGGCATGCAGCCGGCCGTGGCCATCACTCTGGTTGAACTCGGCTTGTCGCTACCCGGCATTCGCACCGCTCTAACGGTCGAACGCGGCATGGAGATTCTCCGCCGGGAGACCTCCCACAACCTGATCAGCACGATCGACGAGGACATGGACGACCTCAACATCAGCGAAGGGGTCTAGTCCGTGGCAGAGACCTTCTCCATCCGTGCGCCGGAGGACATTGTCATCGTTCGAACAGCCGTTCGCAAGGCCGCGATCGCGGCTAAGCTCGGCCTGGTCGACCAGACCAAGCTGGTCACGGCGGCCAGCGAACTCGCGCGCAACACGCTGGATTATGGGCTGGGCGGCAGCTGCCTGATCGAACGGGTCCAAGCGGCGAAGACCGGGATCCGTCTCACGTTTCAAGACCAGGGTCCCGGCATCGCTAACCTCGAGCTCGCCTTGACCGATGGGTGGACCTCCGGCGACGGCATGGGTCTGGGTCTCTCCGGAACCCGCCGGCTGATGGATGAGTTCGATCTTGCATCCAAACCTGGAGAGGGGACCACCGTGATCATTACAAAATGGAGCCGATAAAAAATGCGGTAAGCATCACGGTCAACGAAGAAACCCAAATCGCGGCCGCACGGCGCGCTGCGGCAGATATGTGCCGCCGGCTCAACCTGTCGGACGACTCCATCGCGCGCGCGGAACTCATCGCTGTCGAGCTCGCAGGCAATATGTTGCATCATGCCGGTTCCGGCGATCTGTATGTGGGCCCTGCGGCGCTTGGGGATGGCGTGCAGATGATCGCAGCTGATAAAGGACCAGGTCTCGGCGATGTCGCGCGCGCCATGCAGGATGGGTTTTCGACGCGCTCCACACCGGGTCTGGGCCTCGGAAGCGTCAAGCGCCAGGCCACCTTGATGGACGCTTACTCCCATCGCGGAGAAGGCACCGTTGTCTCCATCCTGATCCGCGACACGTCGTCGCCTCAGCCCTTCGAAGTTTCGGTGCTTTCGGTACCCATCGAGGGCGAAACCGCAAACGGCGACTGCTGGGCGATCTACTGTCCGCCAGGCCGCGTGGTTTACCTGATGGCGGATGGCCTTGGCCATGGAAGCGCCGCATCGCTTGCCTCTTCAGCTGCGCTCCACGTCGCGGCCCGTGCCTTCGCCAGCGATCCGCACATCTCGCTCGCCAGCGTCCTGCAACGCATGCACCTGCCGTTGCAGGCGACGCGCGGAGCCGCCGTGCTGCTGGTCTCCGTCACACCGACGGCATCCGGATCGAAGCTTCTATGCTGTGGCATCGGCAACATCAGCGGGGTAATCGTCGCGCCGGACTCCGCCACGCGCGCAATGGTGTCGCATAACGGAACCGTCGGCCACCGCATGGCGCGGGTTCAGGAGTTCGAGTACCTCGCCGCGCCCGGCAGCCTGCTCATCCTGCACTCCGACGGCATCTCCACGCGTTGGAAATTCTCACAGTATCCCGGTCTCATCGACCACGCTCCGGCAACCATCGGAGCCATGCTCTACCGCGACGGAGTGCGTCAGCGCGACGACGCCTCCATTCTCGTCGCCCAACTCAGCAGCCCCGCAGGAGAGACCCTTGGCTAAGAGCCCTGCCAATCCTCCAGCCAGCGACCCGAAGCGCTCAATCCTCAAGGTCAGCCTGGCGATCGAGACCGACTTCCTCCTCGCTCGCCAGCGGGCGAAGCAGATTGCCAGGCTGCTCGGTTTTGAGTTGCAGGACCAGACCCGCATCGCCACCGCTGTCTCCGAAATTGCGCGAAACGCATGGGAGTATGGCGGCGGGGGACAGGTCGAGTTTCTGCTGGATCCTGCCGGCGCCGGCGACCGAAAAGGCACGCCGAGGCTTCGTATCGTCATCTCGGACCATGGCCCGGGCATCGCAAACATCGAAGACATTTTTTCTGGCGCCTACCAGTCCTCCACCGGAATGGGCGTGGGCCTGACCGGCGCGCGCCGCTTGCTGGACGATTTTGAACTCACCACCGGCAAGGATGGCACGCGGGCGACCCTGGTCAAGTTTCTGCCAAGGAACGCTCCAGTGCCTCCGTCTCTCGCCGACCTCGCGATAGTCCTGACGCGGCAGTCCGGTCCGGAAATCTCGCGTGCCTCCTCTGCGTTGGTGGACCAAAATCAAGAGCTGCTCGGCTTGCTGAACGATCTTCGTGCGCGCGAGTCGGAGTTGCATACGCTCAACGTGGAGCTGGAAGAGACCAACCGTGGCGTGCTGGTACTCTACGCGGAACTCGCCGATAAGGCGCAGGCGGTGCAGGCAGCCTCTGAGATGAAGACGCGCTTTCTCTCGGGCGTCACGCATGAGCTGCGCACGCCGCTCAACTCCATCGTCTCGCTCGCGCGCCTGATGATCGGCCACTCCGACGGTCCGTTGAACGCGGAGCAGGAGAAGCAGGTCACCTTCATCCTGCGCTCCGCCCAGAACCTGACCGACATGGTGAACGATCTGCTCGACCTTGCCAAGATCGAAGCGGGCAAATCCTCTGCCGTCATCACCACGTTTACGTTACAAGCTCTCTTCGCCGGCCTCCGCGGCATGTTCCGCCCGCTCGCCACGAACCCCAATGTCAAGCTCATCTTCGACCTTCCAAGCGAGACGATCGAGCTTGTCTCCGACGAAGGCAAGCTCTCGCAGATCCTTCGCAACTTCATCTCGAATGCGCTCAAATTCACAGAAAGCGGCACCGTCACGATCACGGCGAAGCCGCTGGACGGCCGCCAGATTCGCCTCTCCGTCGCCGACACCGGCGTTGGTATTGCGACGGAGCACCATGCACTCGTCATGCAGGAGTGGGGCCAGGTCACCGGCACCGCCAGCAATCGGAATAAAGGCAGCGGCCTCGGTCTCCCCCTCTCGCAATCGCTCGCCGAACTGCTGGGTGGCTCGGTCGGCTTCGCGTCCGAGCTCGGTAAGGGCTCGACCTTCTGGGTTACGATCCCTGCACTCGCGCACTCCGCCCCGGAGGTACCGGCAAAGACCGCCACCGGCGAGCCCGAGCACATTCTCATCGTCGATGATGATGAAGTGGCGCGTTACCTCTTACGCCGTCAGCTCAGCACCCTGACGTCAGCACCCATTGAAGAGGCGACCAGCGGACAGGAGGCCCTCGACGCCATCGCCCGCCGCACGCCCGGCCTGGTCATTCTCGATCTCGTCATGCCTGGCATGAGCGGCTCCGAAGTCGCACGCGAACTGCGCGCCAACCCGGAGACCGCATCGCTCCCCGCAGTCGTTCACACGTCAAAGGTCCTGACCCCGGAAGAACGCCACGCGCTCGAAGAGCTTGATCTGACGATCATCACCAAGCGCCCGCTCGACGGCAATACGCTCGAAGCGGAAGATGCCCACCGCGCCGAGATGGAGCGCGCCCTCCTCGAAGTCGGCCTGAATAACCTCCACATGGAGGACGCCTCTTGATCGCAAGCCGCGTCCGCGAGATTCTCTACTGCGACGACACCGAAGAGCAGCGCTACGCCATGCGCCGCATCCTCGAGAAAGACGGTTATACCGTGGTGGAGGCCGGCACCGGGGCCGAAGCTCTGGCGAAGCTGCGTCCCGACATTCTCTGCGTCGTGATGGACGTCAAGCTGCCGGATATGTCGGGCTACGAAGTCTGCCGCCGCATCAAGGACGACCCCTCCACCGCCGCCATTCCCGTGCTGCAAATCTCCGCCAGCTTCGCCGATCCCGCGCTGCGTGCCCAAGGCCTGCAAGGGGGCGCGGACGCTTACGTCGCACAACCGGTCCACGCGGCGGAGTTGCTTTCGCTGGTGGGAGCGCTCATCCGTTCGCACGAATCCGAACGCACCGTGCGCTTTCAGGCCGAGGTCTCGCGTCACCTCTCGCTGTCGATCGAGTACGACGAGACGCTGGCAGCCATCGAGAAGGCGTTCGTGCCACGATTCGCCGACAAGTGCCGCGTGCTATTGCGAGCGGCCGGACACACCCCGGGTCAGTCCCATCTGCTCGTCTGCCCGCCAGAACACCCTGAGGCCGAATTTGCCGACACGCTGTCCGCTGCAGTCTGCGATGCCGCCGCCGAGGTCTCGCGCAGCGGCAAAGCTCATCTTGCGAACGCCGGCGCCGCGCTGGCTTCGCCGGCCCCGTCCTACATCACAAGCTGCGACCTTCTCATCGTTCCCCTCGCCGTGGGCCGCAAGCAGATGGGCGCCGTGATCTTCACGGTCGACGGTACGGAACGCCACTACCAGCCCACGAATATCCCGCTCGCACAGGATCTCGCCGATCGGTCCGCGCTCGCGCTTCAAAACGCGACGCTCTACACCGCGCAACGCGCCGCCCAGGCCGCGCTGGTGCAAAGCGAAAAGCTCGCCGCCGCCGGGCGCCTCTCTGCCGCCATCGCGCACGAGATCAACAACCCGCTCGAAGCCATCGGCAACCTCATGTACCTCATCGACACGTCACCCGAGATCACTCCAACGGTCAAAGGCTATGTCCAGGAAGCGCTCTCCGAACTCTCGCGCCTCACCCACATCGCACGTCAGTCGCTCGGCTTCTACCGTGAACTGACCGGTCCACAGCTCTTCGACCTCAACGACTCCGTCGACGACACGCTGAATATCTACCTCAAACGCTTCGACGCCAAGCACATCACGGTCGAGCGCCGGTACGCCCCCGGCACGCTCGAGATCAAAGCCGTCAAAGGCGAGATCCGCCAGGTCATCTCGAACCTCCTCGTCAACGCCTACGATGCGCTGCCGGAATACGGTCGCCTCACCATCGAAACCGCATCGCTCGCGGGCATCGACACCGACTCGTCGCAGTCGAACAAGGTCGCGTTCCGCGTCATCGACGAAGGCCCTGGCATTCCCGCCGACACTCTCGCCCACATCTTCGAGCCATTCTTCACCACCAAGCAAGGCACCGGCACCGGTCTCGGTCTGTGGGTGTCGGATACCATCGTCACCAAGCATGGCGGCACGATCGAAGCCACGACGCGCACCGAAGGCGCGGACCAGGGCACTACATTTGAAGTCATCTTGCCGGTAACGCTGACCGAGACGGAAGAGCAAGAGTAGCGAATTGAGGAGAAGAGGAAAGAGTCTGTTTATTCCCGGCTCCCTGCTCGTTTCCTCCACACCACCCTTATTCCATCCCTCCATCGCTCATCGAGTGCCGCCAGCGTCCACTCCACTCTTGGTGACAGATAGCTCAACACAATCTCCGTCGCCGGATGGATCCGCAGAGCAGGCGCGACCAGCATCAGCCGCGGAGCTGCCTCGCTCAACCGGACCCCGCCAAAGTATCCATGCCGCTGGAACTCTCCGGCCCCGCTCGTCGCATCCGGGTTCTGCGCATGATGCCAACGAACCCGCGCCCAATAATCGAGTCCCTGCAGCGCAAGCTGTGGATCCTCATCCGCTTTCACCTCAATCACGGCCAGCCGCCCATCCTCGCTCACGGTCAGCAGGTCCAGCATCACGCGATCGCCGCCCGCAAACGCCGGTACCTGCGCATGCACGTGGTCGCTCGAGAGCTTCGGGTCCAGCGCCGTCAGGTCTCGGCGGAGTTCGCCCTCAAGCCAACGCTCCGGCTGCATCCGATACAGCACGTCGCGCTTATCCGCAGCCGCATGCCGCCGCTCGCAAAGCCGCTCCACCAACTCTCCGAGCGCATCTTCGGTCTCCTCGGTAAGCTCGGTCTCGCTTGCTCCTGCGCCAAACGTTATCTGCTCAACGCGATTGAACGATGCATTCGACCCACGAATTCTCACTCGCGCAAACTCCAGACCATGCAGCAAAAAGGCAACCTCAAATCCGCTCCGCAGTCTCTGCTCCACCACGCCGCGCGCTCGCTCCGGCACCAGAGCCATTACCCGCAAAGCGCTGACCGCAAAGCGTTCCCGCGCGCGTCCCTCGTGCGGCGCGGCGACCAGGCGCGTCGACACATTCCCTTGATCTTCCGCGTCCAGCTGCTCCAGCTCTTCGCCCCGCTGGTCCAGCTCCCAAAGCTCCCAGGACTCCCGCGCACCCTTCAGCCACGCCATCCGTGAAAGTGTGAGCGTCGCCATCCCACGTGGCAGCACCACCTTCAGCCCTTGAACCACGCGCTTCGTAGCCGATTCGCGACAAACCTGCAGCCATAGAATCCCAAACGTCAGCACGCCATCGATCGTAGCCTGAGACTCCTCGTCATTCACCCCGATGACGGCCCACGCCTTCTGCCCCTGCACCGTGAGTCCGCGCGCATACGATGGCCCAAAGCTCTTCTCGAGGTCCATCGCCGTGCGAAATCCATCGCACTTCCACTCCGGAAACTGCCGTCCGAGCGCCCGCTCCAGCACTTTCACATAGCGAATCCGGGTCTGCTCCCGCGTGGAAGGCGTTCGCCGATCCTTATCCCCCGCCACCTCGAGCAGCGTCGGCTTTGCCGCGCCAAACTTCATCACCGAAAGCCGTAGTGTCTTGCCGCGCAGCTCCGCACCCACGACCCGCCGAACCAGGTTCCGTTGCTCGCCCCACAGGTGCAGCGTGCAGCACTCATGCTCGCTTGAAACCGAATACTTCGCCTCGCGCATATCGAAGAGTGCCTTACCCTCTTCGAGCACGACTGCCGCAGGAAACTCCGCCAGAAACGCGTCGAGCGCCCCGGCAATCTGCTCCGAACTCTGCGCCTGAACAACTCGGGTGGGCGGCATGCGAACAGCATAAACGACGAGTGTGCCCCCATCGCGGGCGACGACCACTTTGTGGGGTGACGAGCTTCGCGTGGATCTCCCGTTATGGGCTAATCGAAGTCCATGCCGACCAGCGGGAGGTCCGCGCGAAGCCTCAGTACGTCACAAAATGACCGCAGGCCCGGCGCCAGGGAGCACTTGCCGGGCATGTGCCACATGATGCTTCCCGTGCCACGCATACATCAGCGTCGCCAACTCCACTGTCATGGGCCCGCGCTCGGGATGGACAAACGTCCGCTGCCACTGCGCCTCGTCCAATCCCCGCAGCATCATCACCCAGCGCTTGTGCAGGTTCTCAAGCAGCCCGAGCGACCACTCCACGGGTGCCGCTTGCGAATCTGGCAGCTCCGCCCAGCCTTTTTCCTCGTAGACCGAGATCACCGGACTGTCTTCGGTCAGCGCCTTCCGGAACCGAAAGTACGCATTCATGTGACTGTCCGGAATGTGATGGACGACCTGTCGCACCGTCCACCCGTCTTTTCGGTAAGGAACAGCCAGGTGCGCATCGTCCAGGCCCTCCACCGCGCTACGGAGCAACGCCGGCAGCTCCGCTAAGTCGGCTAAGGCAGTCTCTCGCATGGCAGCGTCTAACACCGCGGGCCGCACGAACTTTCCAATCGGATACCGCGGGTCCAGCCCTGCTGCTTCTTCACTCATCCCAAGAAACTAGCACAGCCCGGAATAGACAATGGACCTGCTTCCAACTTCTCTTCGCGGTGGGACCCACCGAAGCGTATCATGGAAACAATGACTCTTCCCGCCGCCCTGCACGAGAACGAGACGACCCCGGACCACAAGCGATACTTCATTGAAAAATTAGGCCTCTCAGAACGCCTCATGGAGCGTTGCCTGGGGGAGGCGCTCTCCGCTGGCGGCGAGTACGCGGACCTTTACTTTGAGTCAGTGACCAGTACCTCGCTGGGCATCGACGAAGGCCTCGTAAAGACTGCGTCGCAGGGCATCTCAGTTGGCTGCGGCATCCGCGTGGTCTCGGGCGAGCGCACCGGCTTTGCCTATACCGATGACCTATCGTCCGAGCGCCTGCTCCGAGCAGCCCGCACGGCCGCCCTGATCGCCTCAGGCCCCGCAACCCAGATCGCCTCCGGCTTCCGCCACACCGAAACGCCTTCGCTCTACCCGATCGCCGGCCTCTCCACGGACGCCGAAATCGCTGAAAAACTCGCCCTCATTCACCGCGCCGACAAGGCAGCGCGTGACTTCGACCCGCGGATTACGCAGGTCCGTGCCGGCATCAACGACGAGCTTCGCCGCATCCTCATCGCCGCCTCCGATGGCACCTTCGCCTCCGACACGCAGCCTTTGGCCCGCTTCAACGTCTTTGTGATCGCGCAAGACACGCGCTTGACGGAAGACGGCGGAGGCACCGCCCGCGGAACCTCCGGCGGCGGCGGCCGCGTTACCCTCGGCTTCTTCGAAGGCTCAAAATCGCCTGAACATTACGCCCGCGAAGCCGCTCGCACCGCCATCCTGCAACTCGGCGCGGCTGAAGCCCCCGCCGGCGAGATGGAAGTCGTCCTCGGCCCCGGTTGGCCCGGCGTCCTGCTGCACGAAGCGGTCGGCCACGGCCTCGAAGCCGACTTCAATCGCAAGAAGACCTCAGCCTTTGCCGGGTTGATCGGCCAGAAGGTCGCCTCGGAGAAAGTCACGGTCGTCGATAACGGCACCATGCCCGGCCGCCGCGGCTCGCTCAACGTCGATGACGAAGGGGTGCCGACCCGCGAAACCGTCCTCATCGAAAATGGCATCCTGAAGGGCTACCTCACGGACAAGATGTCCGCCCGACTCATGGGAACCGAATCCACAGGCTCGGGTCGCAGAGAGAGTTATCACCACATCACCATGCCGCGCATGACCAACACCTACATGCTCTCGGGTCAGGACATGCCGGAAGACATTCTCAAATCCGTCAAACGCGGTCTGTACGCGGTCAACTTTGGCGGCGGCCAGGTGGATATCACCAGCGGCAAATTTGTCTTCTCGGCCTCGGAAGCGTACCTGATCGAGGACGGCAAGGTGACACGGCCAGTCAAGGGCGCGACCCTCATCGGCAATGGCCCCGAAGCCCTCAAATACGTCAGCATGGTTGGCAACGACCTTGCGCTGGATGAAGGGATCGGTACGTGCGGCAAAGCCGGCCAAAGCGTTCCCGTCGGCGTCGGCATGCCTACGGTCAAACTTGACCGCATGACGGTCGGCGGCACCGGCACCTAGGCCTCTCTCTCCATCTGTCTCCTGAGCGAAGCGAAGGACTTCTGTAAATGCCTTTGTCTTTACTCGCTCAACCCGGCCTCATCAATCAACGCACCTCTCACCTACGAACAGGAAAGCGCAGATGGCCACGAAAGTAGCGAAGGACCGGGAAAAGATCTACGAATGTGAAGTCAAACGTCGTCGCGTCAAAGTTGGCGGCGGCTATGAGCCCTTTTGGAAGACAAAAAATGTCTCCGAAGCGCTCGTCGACGAAGATACCGAATTTCGCTGCAAAGACTGCGGCGGCCCCGTCAAGCTCTTCAAGAGCCACAAGGTCGGCGGTCCTGCTTCCCATGCCGAACACAAAGACCGTGCTGATTCCGAGTACTGCCCCGCCGGGATGTACTTCAAACAAGCAGTCGACGGTCGCGAACCGAAACGTTCCGCCAAACCCGTCGAATAGCCGTCTTGACTGGGGCGGGCCTGACTCTGCCCATCAAGCCACAAGCCTCTCCGGGCTCCAGCCCCAAGGGATCAAAGACCTTCACGCGGACAAAGGCGACCGCCCCATCGTTTCAGAACCGCCCACGAACCATCACTGTTCCAACCCAGAGGGAAACCACCATGGCAACAGCAGAGCGTGAAAAGTTCTATGTATGCGAAGTCAAGCGCCGTCGTGTCCGTGCCGCGGGAGGTTATGAAGCGTTCTGGAAGGTCAAGCCGATCGCCGAAGCCCTCGTCGATGAAGACACCGAGTTCCGCTGTAAGGACTGTGGCGGCGCCGTCAAGCTCTTCCGTCGCTACGTCAAGAACGCTCCGCCGCCGCACGTCGAGCACAAGCTCAAAACCGACTCCGAGCACTGCTGCGCCGGCCTCCACTTCCTTAAGGCCACCGACGGCCGCACCGCACGCATGTCGTCCGCTCCCGTGAGATAGCCTTGAAAGTCGGTGATCTGCTTCTTCAGCTTCAGCAGGACGAATGGTATGTCGCGCCAGCGCGAGCCCTGTCAATTGAAGCATCCGGACAAGTCGCAGACCGTCACCATCCCCGGGCATCCAAACGACGAGTTTCATCCGAGACGAAGCTGAGTTTCTGCGAATGACGGACGCTGGACCAAGTTAGAGGACCTCAAATAGATGCCCACCCAAACCCTTCCCGACCTCAAATCCCTCGCCGAAACCGTCCTCCACAGCGCCCTCAAATCCGGCGCGACCGACGCGGAGGCCGTCGTCTACGAAGGCGAGGAATTCTCCGCGCTCGTCCGTCTCGGCCAGGTCGAAACCCTTCAGGAGTCCGGCTCCCGCGCCATCGGCCTACGTGTCTTCAATGGCCTGCGCACGGCCAGCACCAGCTCATCCGACCTGAGCCCTGACGGCCTCGCCAAGCTCGTTGAAGGCGCCGTCGCACTCTCCAAAATTACCAGCGAAGACCCCTTCATCGGGCTTCCCGACGAGAGCGAGTTCGGTCGGCTCGAAGGCAATCTCGGCCTCTACTTCGACGACGTCAACCACCAGCCGCCAGCCGAACGCATCGAGATTGCCCGCCGCTGCGAAGCCGCCGCCATGGCCTACGACACGCGCATCCAGAACTCCGGCGGCGGCGACTTCGACACCGCCGCCACTCACAAAATCATGCTCAACTCCCGCGGCTTCGTCGGCGAGCAGCGCCGCAGCTACTGCGGTTTCTCCGCCGCTCCCATCGCCATCGACGAACACGGCAAGATGCAACGCAACTACTGGTACTCTTCGTCGCGCACCACCTCGAGACTCGAATCGCCTGAGGCCATCGGCATCATCGCCGCGCAACGGACGTTGCGCCATCTGGGCGCCAGGCCCGTCAAGACGCAGCGCGTCCCCGTCGTCTTCTCCCCCGAAATCTCGCGAGGCATCATCGGCAACATCTTCGAAGCGGCCAACGGCGACGCCATCTACCGCCACGCCAGCTTCCTCGACGGCATGCTCGGCGAACGCATCGCCGGCGAAAACATCACCGTCATCGACGACGGCACGCTGGTCTTCGACGGCATCGGCGGCTTCGGCACCAGCGCCTTCGACGGCGAAGGCCTGCCCACGCGGCGCACGGTCCTGGTCGAAAACGGCATCCTGCGCAACTACGTCACCAATACCTACACCGCGCGCAAACTCGGTCTCAAGTCCACAGGAAACGCCTCGCGCGGGCTGGCCGGAAACCCCGGAATCGGTGCCGGCAACTTCTTTCTCGCGCCCGGCCAGATGACTTCAGAACAGCTTCTGGCTGACGTCAAAACCGGCCTCTACGTCACCGAGACCATGGGCTTCGGCGTCAACCTCGTCACCGGCGACTACTCCCAGGGTGCCTCCGGACTTTGGATCGAGAACGGCGAGCTCACCTACCCGGTCGAAGAGATCACCATCGCCGGCAACCTCAAGGACATGTACAAGAACATCTCCGCCATCGCCAACGACCTCGTCTTCCGCTCCGCCTCCGCCGCCCCCACCATCCGCGTCGAAGGCATGACCATCGCCGGGAGCTAATCGCAGCAACCAAAGCGTCCTCACGCCGGATGGACGCCGGTTCGTGGGGGAATCGCTTCGCGAAGCGTTCACCCACTGAGTGGTCGCCTCTCGCGATCAGGGCGCCTTAGGGGTTGCCCTTTACAATCTCCCTAGATGGCGACGTCCTTCCACTTCGAGCATTCCGTCCCCTTCACCCCTGAAGCCTCCGCCGAAGTCCTGCGAGCAATCCCTGCGCTTCCCGGCGTTTTTGCCTTGCGGGGCGAAGACTCCGCCGCCGAGCCCTACCTCACCCGTGCCGCCGACATTCGCCGCCGCATCACCCGTCTCCTCGCCCCGCCCGACTCTCAATCCAAACGTCTCAATCTCCGCGATCGAGTAGCCACCATCGAATACACGATCACCGGCTCCGACTTCGCCTCACTGCTGCTCCTCTACGACGCGTCCTCCGCCGTCTTCGGTCCCGACCAGGCCCGCAGACGCCTGCGCCTGCATGCTCCCTACTTCCTGCGCCTTACCCTGGAGCATGCCCACCCCCGCGTCTACTCCACCAATCGCCTCAGCAGGCGCGGCCTCAACCAGACCTACGGCCCATTCCCCTCGCGTGCCGCCGCGGAGCGTTACTGCGACGCCGCCCTCGACCTATTCAAACTTCGCCGCTGCCATGAAGACCTTCAGGTCCACCCCGAACATCCCGGCTGCGCTTACGGCGAAATGAAGAAGTGCATGGCCCCCTGCAACACCTCCTGCACCGCCGAGGAGTACGCCGTCGAAGCCCGCGCCGTCGAAGCCTTCTTTGCCTCCCACGGCGAGTCGATGCTCCAGGACATCGCCGCCGCCCGCGAACACGCGTCAGCCGAGATGGAGTTCGAGCAGGCCGCCGCACTCCATCAGCAGTACGAAAAGGTCAAAGCCGTTGCAGCCCTCGCGTCGGAGCTCGTCCGCCCCGTCCCGCAGCTTTGCGCCGTCATCGTGCAGGCAGCTGCCAAAGGCGACGAGGAAGACAAGCAGGAAGCGGCACTCTTCCTGCTCGATGCCGGCTGCATCCTCGGCCCGGAGCCGCTCTCGACCCTCGGCGTCCGTGCCGTCAAGGAACAGACCTCCGTCGGCTCCTCACTATTTGCTCAACCGCTCATGCTGCAGGCCGTCCCACTCGAACCCGACGCCGCCCAGACCGAAACCGAATCGCCCGAACTTCGCGCCGAACGCACGCTGAAAGCCCTGCAAGCCCGCGCAGCCCACACACCCGATACCGCCACCCTCGCTGATCACCTTTCGCTCCTCCGCCGCTGGTACTACCGGCCCGAAAAGCAGCGTAATGGCGAAATCTTCTTCCCCTACAAAGACGGCAACTTCCCGGTTCGGCGCATCCTTCGCGGCGCAGCCCGCATGGCTCTTGGCGGACCCACCCTTATGGCCGAAACGAACCGAGGCGAAGCGCCGGCAGCCAAAATCAAGATACTCCACGAAGGCAGACCGGACGTCGAACGTGCGGTACCGGTCGTCGTGAGAAGACGAGCCAAGACAAGTACGCCCTGATCGTGGACGCTTCGCGAAGCGGTTCACCTCACGAAGTGGCACCCGTCCGGCGTTAGGACGCTTTTGTCGTTGCTTGTAAACTCATCCCAGATGATTGAACTCGCCTTTTCTATCCTCGCGTCTGACTTCGCGCACCTTGCCGATGAGATCGCTGCCGCTGAGCGCGGTGGCGGGACGATATGCCATATCGACGTCATGGATGGGCATTTTGTCCCGAACATTACGTTCGGGCCGCCGGTCGTCGCCGCAGTCCGCAAGGTTACGAAGCTGCCGCTCGACTGCCACCTGATGATCGAAAATCCGGACGAGTTTATTCCGGCATTTGCCGAGGCGGGTGCGGATATGATCGGCGTCCACCAGGAAGTATGCCGCCATTTGCACCGGACGCTCCAATTAATTCAGCAACATAACGTAAAATCGGCCGTCGTCATCAACCCAGCAACGCCGGTTGAGACGCTCGTCGAAATCCTGCCCATGGTCCACCACGTACTCGTCATGAGCGTCAATCCCGGCTTCGGCGGCCAGAAGTTTCTCCCGCTTGCCTTGGACAAGATCGAGCATCTGGCGGAGCTGCGCGACGCCATGGGGCTCAACTTTCGGATCGAAGTCGACGGCGGCGTCGCTCACGATACGGTCGCGGCCGTGGTCCAAGCAGGAGCGGACATGCTTGTCGCCGGTTCAGCCGTCTTCGCCCCCGGCGATCACGCCCGCACCGAACGCCAGGCCCGCGAGTTTCTGGCCTTGGCTCACGCAGCGGCACTACCTGCTTAAACCCGCCCTTCGGGGCTAAAATAGACGCAGCATCGCGCACAAATCAGCCAATCTCCGGTCAGCGCGAGGCGGATGAGGTTTTCCCTAAGTGATCCAAGCTCGCTCGTTCTTCCCCAGTCTCCGCGCCTCTCTTCTTGCCGCTGCCACCGTAGCCGCCAGCTTCGGCGTCGCCCATGGGCAGGCTGCTCCGGGCCAGAACCCGACCGTGCCCGTTCCGGCTCCGGTGACCACCACCACCCCGGATGGTTCGACGACCACAACCACCAGCACCACGGTCGATTCCACCGGGAAGCCGACCCAGTCCGTCACCACCAGCCACGTCTTCAATCGCGGCAAGAAGAAGGACGACTCGAAAGAGAAGGTCTCCGCTTCGAAGGACACGAAGAAGAACGCGAAGAAGCTTCAGGCTGCGGATACACTCATCGGCCAGGACTCCAAGCTTCCTGACAAGCAGCTCTTCGATAAGGCCCAGATCGCCATCAAGAAGGGTCACTTCGACGTTGGTCGTCTCGACCTCCAGACCATGCTCAACACCTACCCGGATTCGCAGTACCAGATGCGCGCCAAGCTCGCCATCGCGGATAGCTGGTACAAGGAAGGAGGCACGGCGGCGCTCACCCAGGCCGAATCCGAGTACCGCGACTTCTGCATCTTCTTCCCCAACGCCCCCGAGGCTGCCGAGGCCCAGATGCGGATCGGCGACATCTACTTCCGCCAGATGGACAAGCCCGATCGCGACTACGCGAAGGCGCTCCACTCCGAAGAAGAGTACCGCCGCATGATCACCGACTACCCGGATTCGAAGCTGGTCCCGGAGGCCAAGCAGCGGCTTCGTGAAGTTCAGGAAGTGCTGGCAACGCGCGAAGCCGATATCGGCGCTTACTATGCGACCCGCGCCAACTACGCCGCCGTCATCGCACGCTACGAGACCGTGGAAGAGACCTACCCGCTTTACAGCCACATGGACGATACGTTGATCGGCCTGGGCGATGCGTATGAGGCGCAGGCACACTTCTGGCGCGCTTCCAAACTGCCCGAAGGTCCGAAGGCGAAGCTCGAGCGCATGTACGACGAGCGCGCCGCGGACGCCTATCGCAAGGTCGTGCTGGAGCACTCCGCCGCACCCCACGTCGAGGATGCGAAGGATCGCCTTGCTGCCATGAATCTTCCCATCCCCACGCCCTCGCCAGAGCAGCTGGCGGCGAGCGAAACCCTCGAAAATAGCCGCCGCAACTACCGGCTTACGGATAACGTGCGCTTTCTCATCATGCACGAGCCCGATACTGTTCGCACCGCGCAGCTTGGCGACCCCGCCTTGACCGACCCCAAGCCGATCACCGCGCCCGCGGTCATCCAGCGCGTGACGAACGATTACACCGCGGCCTTCAAGAATCCGAATGCTCCGGATCACCCCGAAACAGCGGTGGCACCTGCCGCAACGACGGATACGGCAGCACCTGCGGCCGCACCCGCCGGAACAGCCGCTCCGCTTGCCTTCACGGAAGTCAGTGGCAGCGACACCTCGAACGGCAACAGCAGCACTCCGGTCACCGTGGCTTCTCCAAGCACCTCCGCACCTGCCAGTGGGGCCAGGATTGGAGGCGTTGAGATTCTGACGCCCGGGGTTCGCGCCGCGACTCCCGAAACCATGCCCGCTGCAACCGGCACACCCGACCCGAACTACGGCCTGAAGGCTGCTGGCCCGGCGAACGCAACGGCTCTGCCGCCCATTGAGGCGCCTGCCGCTGCGGGAGATCGTCCCAACACGATTACAGGAACGGCACCGCCAGCCCAGGCCGCCCCTGCCAAGGGCAAGCCGAAAGCACCCGAGTTCGACAAGTCAGACGAGTCATCGAGCAAGCACAAGAAGAAGAAGGGGATCAAGAAGCTCGATCCGCTTCCGCAGTAAACGCACGGTTCTTGCGAGGTCAATCACCAAGTCGTATCGAAGGGCGGGTCTCTGAGACCCGCCCTGACCTTTTCCCGTCCGTGAGGCATAGGGCTTCAGCCCGAAGGCTGAGCCTCGCCTCCATCCCGGATGCTACCCTTAACCTCGATGACCGACCAAGCCACACCCGAAAATCCTAACGACCTCGCCAAAGCCTACGACCCATCCGCCATCGAAGAAAAATGGGCGAAATACTGGGTCGAAGAGCACCTGTTCGACGTCCCCGAAGGCGCGCCGGCCGACGGCAGCAAGACCTTCACCATGCTTCTGCCGCCGCCCAACGTGACCGGCTTCCTGCACATGGGCCACATGTTCGAGCACGCCGAGTCGGACATCCTGACGCGTTGGCATCGCATGCGCGGCGAGCGTGCGTTGTGGGTGCCCGGCACCGATCACGCCGGCATCGCCACCCAGATGCTCGTCGAGCGCCAGCTTGCCAAAGAAGGCAGGACCAGCCGCGTCGACCTCGGCCGCGAAGCCTTCACCGCGCGCGTCTGGGAGTGGAAGCAGCAGTACGGCGGGGCCATCACCACGCAGATGCGTCGCCTCGGCGCGACAGTCGATTGGTCCCGCGAATACTTCACCATGGACGACAATCTCTCGACTGCGGTCATCGAGGCCTTCGTCCGTCTGCATGAGCAGGGCCTCGTCTATCGCGGCGCTTACATAGTCAACTGGGATCCCGTCCTCCAGACCGCCGTCTCCGACCTCGAAGTCACGCACGAAGACCGCGTCGGCAAGCTCTATCATCTGCGCTATCCACTTGCCGACGGCACCGGCTCCATCGTCATCGCGACCACGCGCCCCGAAACCCTCCTCGGCGATACCGCCGTCGCCGTCAACCCCACCGACGAGCGCTACCTCGCCCTCATCGGCAAGCAGCTTGCGCTCCCGCTGACCGACCGCACGATTCCAATCGTTGCGGACGACTGGGCGCAGCCCGAGTTCGGCACCGGAGCCGTCAAGGTCACACCCGCGCACGACCCCAACGACTTCGCCATCGGTCAGCGGCACAACCTGCCCAGCATCAACATGCTCTCGAAGACCGCCACAGTCGAACTTCCCGGCTCGAAGTACGACGGCCTCGACCGCTACGTGGCCCGTGAGCAGATCGTCGCCGACCTCGACGCGCTCGGCCTCCTGGTAGCCGTCAAAGAACATCCCATGTCGGTCGGTCTCTCGCAGCGCTCCAGCTCTGTCATCGAGCCGCGTCTCTCTAACCAGTGGTTCGTCGCGGTCAACCAGGCCCCCGCGTCTGGCGGGGAAAGTATAGCCGCCAAAGCCATCGCCGCCGTCAAGACCGGCGCCGTCAAGTTCACGCCGGAGATGTACGAAAAGACCTACAACGAGTGGATGTCCAACATCCACGACTGGTGCGTCTCGCGCCAGCTCTGGTGGGGTCACCGCATCCCCGCCTGGCACTGCGCCAACCATCACATCACGGTCGCCCGCACCGCCCCGACAACTTGCGCTACCTGCGGCAGCACCGACCTCACCCAGGACCCCGACGTCCTCGACACCTGGTTCTCCTCCGGCCTGCTCCCCTTCACCGTCTTCGGCTGGCCGACAGTGGACGGCAAACCGACGCCGGACATGGCGGCCTTCTACCCGACCGATCTCCTCGTCACCGGCTTCGACATCCTCTTCTTCTGGGTCGCCCGCATGATCATGCTCGGCACCCACTTCATGCTCGACGTCCCCAACCCCGACGGCACCCCGCGCAAGCTCGCCGACGCCGTCCCCTTCCGCGAGGTCTACATCCACGGCCTCATCCGCGACGCCAACCGCGAGAAGATGTCGAAGACCAAGGGTAACGTCATCGACCCTATCGAGATCATCGAGAAGTTCGGCACCGACGCGGTCCGCTTCACGCTCGCCTCACAAGCCTCGCCCGGCGCCGACATCCCCCTCAATGAAGCCCGCACGGAAGGCTATCGAGCGTTCGCCAACAAAATCTGGAATGCAGCCCGCTTCCTCTTCATGAACATCGACCGCGCGCCTAATTCCGGTGTTTGGCGGAAGAGACTCGCCTACTCTGCTACTCAAACTCCAGCGAAGACGAGTTCCATCTCCTTCGAAGTCCACCCCGAAACCCCAGTTGAGTCCCGCTGGATCGTGTCGAGGCTCTCTACCGTCTGTGCTGACATTGATCGCGCACTCAAGGTCTACCGCTTTGATGAAGCTGCCGCTGCCGCGTACCAATTCTTCTGGGGTGACTTCTGCGACTGGTACCTGGAACTCGTCAAACTGCGTCTCAACTTCGACGAAGGCGACAACCATCCCGGCCTCATCACTCTCGGCATCTTCATCGAAGTGTTTGGCGCAGCACTACGTCTTCTGAGCCCCTTTATGCCTTTCATCACCGAGGAACTCTGGCAGGCCTTGAATGAAAAGTTGGATGAGTCAGCGATGAGTACCATCGCCCTGACCCGCTACCCTCAAGCTTCTGACTTCCCCTCCGACCCGGCAGCCGAGCGCGACATGACCCTCCTGCAGGACCTCATCAACACCATCCGCGGTCTTCGCAAAGAGATGCAGGTCCCCGAGCGCGAAGCCGCCCCCATCCGCATCTTCGCCTCCGATCCCGCCGTCGCAAACCTCGCCAGCGCAAACGCCGATATGCTCGCCAAAATGGCCCGCGTCGCCTCGGTCGAGATCGCACCCGCAACCCTGCACGGCAACGGCGCGCGGTCCACCTCGAGCTTCGACGTTCAGGTCCTCTACGAGCGGCAGATCGACGTCCCCGCCGAACGCGAGCGTCTCACCAGGGACCTCGCCAAATACGAAAAAGGCCTCACCGCCGCCAACAAGCAGCTCTCGAACGAGGCTTTCACCGCGAAGGCTCCGGCCCACATCATCGATGGCCTCCGCAAACAATCCGCCGAAACCCAGATCCTCTACGACAAGACCAAAGCCGCGCTCGAAGCCTTACCACCCGCGTAAGCATGCGTCTCGAATGGCGTACCTACAGCATTGCTGCAGGTACGCATAGACCTGGGGAAGGGGGAAAAAGGAAGAAAAGACCGAGTCCTTAATCGTCTTCTCTTATCTCATCCCTTTTCCCTGTTCCTCATTCGCGATCACCACGTTTTCATGCTTGATCTCCAGCCTCAGCCGGTTGAAGATACTCATATAAACGTTCGCCACCCACACCAGCGCGAACCACGAGATCAGGTACCCGCGCCACCCGTCGTACAGCATTGTGAATCGCGTCACGATCAGAAAGAACGCGGTGACATAGTGCGAGAAGCAGTACTCGCAGGTAAACAGGTAGAAAAACTTCCGTTGCGGCAGGCGCTTGCAGTCCTGCGACATCTTCTTGCAGAACTCCCTCGGCTCGCGAAACACCTCTTCATGCGTAACCGTCCAGGAAGCACACGCGATCGGCAGCGCGAGCAACATCAAAAAAGCAAACTGGTGACTCAACGGCATCATCCTTCATCTGATGCGCGCCGCCCCCGCTCATCATCTAAGGTCTAGAATTAAACCCAGCAAGGGGAATAAACGATGGACTGGAAGAGCAAGCGCGCCCGCACCATCCTCGAAGCTGCGCTGGTTGAAGATAAGGCCGCATACGACATCACCACGCTCCTCACGGTCGACCGCAAGCTGCGTGCGACCGGGACGATTGTGGCCAAGCAGCCCTGCGTCGTCGCCGGTCTCGGCGCGATCCCGGTCATCCTCGAAACCTTTTACGCGCTCGCGGAAAAGGCCGGCAATCCCGTGCCCTCTCGCTTCGAAGTCATCTCCCACCCCGAAATCTTCGACGGCGTGAAAGTCAAAAAGGGCCAGCCCATCGCGGTCATCCGCGCCAACGCCGCCACGCTGCTCTCCACCGAGCGCGTCACCTTGAACCTGCTTCAGCGCATGTCCGGCATCGCGACGCTCACCAGCGAATTCGTCAAAGCTGTAGCCGGCACCAAATGCAAAGTGCTCGACACCCGCAAGACCATCCCCGGCCTGCGCGCCTTCGATAAGTACGCTGTCTGCTGCGGCGGAGGCGTCAACCACCGGCTCGATCTCGCCGACGGCATCCTGATCAAGAACAACCACGTCTCGCTCGGCGGCGGCCTTTCGAAAGCGCTCGCCAACGCGTTGAAGTTTCGCAAAGGCAAGCAGTCCGTCCAGGTCGAAGTGCGCTCGCAGGATGAGTTGGAACAGGCCATCGCCGGCGGAGCCGAGTCCATCCTGCTCGACAACATGACCCCCGCCGCCGTGAAGAAGGCAGTCAAGCAGATTCGCGCATCGCTGCCCAACTGCCCCATCGAAGCCTCCGGCAATATGTCGCTCGAAACCGTTCGCGGCTACGCCGAAGCCGGTGTCGACTTCGTCTCGGTCGGCGCGCTCACCCACTCCGCCATCGCCGTCGATCTCTCGATGCGCATCAGCGCAGAATCCTAACGACTGCGCAGCGGTCGAACACCCGTGAAGTGGCGCCCGTCCGGCGTCAGGACGCACTTGCCGTTGAGCCTTTCCCTATGCCCTTCAACCAAGCTCAGGTCGACCCCGCCATCGCCGGCACCCAGTTCGCTGGCAACCTCCATCATTACGCGACCACTCCCTCCACCAACACCCTGGCCCTCGAAGCCGCACAGCAAGGCACCACCGCCGGCGTCTGGCTGGCCGACGAGCAAACTGCGGGCCGGGGTCGTGGCGGTCACACCTGGCACTCGCCCGCGCACGTCGAAGGTCACCCGGCAGGCCTTTACGTCAGCATCCTCATGCGCCCCCACCTCTTCGGTGCCGACGCCCTCAAGCTCTCGCTGGCCGCCGGCCTCGCAGCCAGCCACGCAGTCTCCGAAACCTGCGGCGTCCACATCGATCTGCGCTGGCCCAACGACCTCATGCTCACCAGCTCGGACGGCATCGAGAAAAAGTTCGGCGGCATCCTCACCGAATCCTCCATCGACGGCGGGGTATCCGCAGCCCTCGCCTACGCCGTCATCGGCATCGGCATGAACCTCAACCACAAGGAATTCCCCGCCGAACTCGCGCCCATTGCCACCTCGCTCCGCATCGCCCATGGTCAGGTCGTCTCCCGCGAAGAGATTCTCATCAGCCTTCTCAAGAACCTCGAAAGGGAAGTCAACCTGGTTGAAGCTGAAGCCACCGGCATCTTGCGACTACCGCTCATCGCCGACCGATTCGCCCAGGCCAGCACCTGGGTTCGCGGTCTCGGCGTCCACGTCGATGAAGACGGTGGCTATACTGGCGTCACGGCCGGACTCAATCCACAAGGCCTGCTCCAGATCCGCCTCGCCGATGGAACCCTGCGCTCCGTCCGCCACGGCGGCGTAAGACGAATCAACTAATAACGGACCTCTATGCTTCTAGCCATCGACGTCGGCAACACCAACTCGGTCCTCGGCCTCTACGCCCCCATCGCCGACGCAAACCCACCCAGATTTGAGTCTGAAGCGACTGCCAGCTGGCGCGTCACTACCCCCGGCAGCACCACCACCTTCGATGAGTTCGGCGTGCTCCTCCGCTCACTCTTCGAAGCGTCGCACCACGAGCTCTCGGACGTCACTGGCATCTGCATCTCAAGCGTCGTTCCGCCCATCGAATCTACCCTCCGCCAGGTCTGCGAGCTCTACTTCAAACAGCGCCCGCTCTTTATCGAGCCCGGCGTCAAAACCGGTCTCCCCGTCCTCACCGACAACCCTGCCGAGGTCGGAGCCGACCGCATCGTCAACTGCGTCGCCGCCTACGAGCGCTTCCACGGACCTTGCATCATCGTCGACATGGGTACCGCCACCACCTTCGACGTCGTCTCCGCCAAAGGCGAGTTCCTCGGCGGAGCCATCGCTCCCGGCCTCGGCATCTCCGCCAACGCGCTCTTCTCCAAGGCCGCTCGTCTGCCGCGGATCGACGTCAAGAAGCCCGCCAAGGTTATCGGGACCGGCACCGTCGACAACATCCAGATCGGCCTCTACTACGGCTACATCGGCCTCGTCGACGGCATCCTCGAACGCATGATCGCGGAGCTTCAAACCCAGACGCCCGCGCTGAAGATCGAAACCGTTGGCACTGGCGGCCTCGCAGGCCTCATCGCCGGAGGCTCCCGGTTCCTCACCCACGTCGATCCCAACCTGACCCTCACGGGCGTCCGCATCGTCTACGAGCGCCACCTCGAACGTGCGCAGCGCCAGCGCCGCTAACGTTCATGCAGAACTACTTCAATTACTTCACCGAGATAGAGGAGCGCTTCCAGCAGCGCCGAGGCTCGCTTCTCATGCTCTCCACCCTCGACTGGGCTCTCATCGAAACCTGGCGAGACGCAGGAGTTCCGCTCGAAGCCGTCCTTCGTGGCATCGACTCCGCCTTCGACAAGCACGAAGCGAAACGCACCTCGCGCACCCGCAAGATCAACGGCCTCGCCTGGGCCGCGCAGTCTGTCATGGAAGCGGCCGAAGCCGCCGCGGAAGCCGCCATCGGCACCCACACCCCAGCGCCCGAGCGGGAATCGGGCTTCGAAGCGCAACGAGTCGCAGCCTTCCTTCAAAGCAACGCCGAAGCGATCGCACCCGTCGATCCAAGCACTGCAGCTCGCCTTCGCGAACTTGCAGCCGGCCTTCCACTCAGCCTCGAAGACCTTGATCGAACTCTCACCGTGCTGGAAGAGAAGTTGTTTGCCGCAATCTACGCTTCAGCCTCGGAAACCGAGCTGACCGGCCTCAAAGAACAGGCCGACCGCGAGCTCGCGCCCTATCGTTCGAAGATGAAGCCGGTCCAGATCCGCCAGATTCAACAGCAGTTCCTGCAGAAGCGCCTGCTTGAATCCCGTAACATCCCTCGCCTCAGCCTCTTCTACATGCCCCACTCTTAGGAAAGTCTGGCACTGTACCGCGAACCCTGGAACTCTAAACTCCAAACTCACGAAGTCCTGCTTTATGCAGCGACGCACTCTTCCGGGCGCAAGGCTGCCACAAACAAGAAGGGCCAGCGATCTCTCGCTGGCCCTTCCCGCAATATACCGCCATTTTGGCGATCTCTGTTTACCGATGACCGCCGCCGCCATGACCGCCGCCGCCGAAGCCACCGGCATGACCGCCACCGCTGAAGCCGTGCGATCCGCCGCCGCCGCTGAAGCCACGGGCTCCGCCGCCGCCACTGAAACCGCGTGCTCCGCCACCGAAGCCTCCGCGAGCTGCGCCACCATAGCCGCCACGACCGTAACCGCCGCGATAGCCTACGCCGCCGTAACCGCCACGGCCATAGCCATAACCGCCGCGTCCGTAGCCATAGCCGCCACGACCATAGCCGTAGCCGCCGCGTCCATAGCCCCAGCCTCCGCGATACCACGGGCCGGCACCGATGAAGAGTCCGCCGGCAAAGTAGTTCGGGCCATAGTAACCGTAGGGAGCACAGGCGTAAGGAGCGTAGCCGTAGTAGCCATACTCACAGACGGGGGCCGCGCCGTAGCCGTCGTAACCATAGCCGCCGCCGACGCCAATTCCGACCGCAACCTGGGCGTGAGCCGAAGAGGTCGCCAAACCGAACGGAAGAATCAAAATGCTGAGTACTGCGAGATACCTTAGATATTTCATCGAACCCCTCCTCGAGGGAACGCCGACCGATTGATTCGGACAGAAGCGCTCTGCCTTGTCCCCCCGATCGCAGCCATTGTTCTGGTCTGCTTCGGTTCAACCGCCTGCATATTAGAACTCAGGTTCCCCTATAAAGTTGCGCCAATTCCGGACAGGGCAAACTTTCTGTTGCAACACCTAAAGGTTGTCCGAGAAAGCGAACCTTATTGTCGTTTGAAGCCCAGAAACGCGTTGGTAGGACGCCTCAAAATTCACCGTCAAGGCGCAGAAGCAGAGTTGTTCCACGTGGAACACTCACCGCAAATTGCTAACCCCTTTTGCTTCTGCCGGTCGCATCGCAAATTGTTCCACGTGGAACAATTCTCGCGGGCTGCCAACCCTGCTGCTTTGGTGCGCATTTCACAAATTGTTCCACGTGGAACAATTTGCATTTGCCAGTAGGCCCAATCCAATCCACCAATTATGATTCTCCGCATCACCCCACATTTCTTACCGCCACAACTCCGGAGGAAGGTATCAAGACCCAGACCCCAGTTGTCAGTCGCCCTTCGTCCCCGGAATTAGGCCGTTTTCAAGACCTCATCGGGTCCAGCGAACCCATGCTGCGTGTCTACGACGCCATCGCACAGGTCGCCGACAGCAAGATCAACGTCATCGTGCGCGGCGAAAGCGGCACCGGCAAAGAACTCGTCGCGCGCGCTTTAGTTGCCCTCAGCAGCCGCCGCGACCGGCCCTTCATCAGCCTCAACTGCGCGGCGTTACCTGAGAACCTGATCGAATCCGAACTCTTCGGCCACGAGCGCGGTGCCTTCACCGGCGCGCACGAAGCCAAGCCCGGCCAGATCGAACTCGCCGACAACGGCACCCTTTTCCTCGACGAGATCGCGACCCTCACCCTCCCCCTTCAAACGAAGCTCCTGCGCGTCCTCGAAGACCGCCAGGTTCAACGCCTGGGCGGCCGCACCGGAAAGAAGATCGACTTCCGCCTGATCTGCGCGACCAACGAGCCTTTAGAAGAGATGGCCCGCACCGGCAAGTTTCGCGAGGACCTCTACTACCGCATCCACGTCGTTCCCATCAACTTGCCACCGCTGCGCGAGCGCACCGGCGACATCGGCATCCTCACGGACCACTTCCTGCGCATCCACTCCGCCGCCAACGGCCTCGAGCTCAAGCGCCTCACTCCTGACGCCCTCGCCACACTCGAAGAACATACCTGGCCCGGCAATGTTCGCGAGCTTGAAAACCTGATGCAGCGCCTTGCCATCATGGTCACCGGCCCCGCCATCCGCACCGAGCATCTCCCGGCACAGGTTCTGGCACAGAGCGTAGCCGCGCAGGAAGAAATCCTTCTGCCCAAAGAAGGCGTTCGCTTCGACGATGAGATCCGCCAGATGGAGATCGCCCTCCTGCAAGCCGCTATCAACCGGTCGGGCGGGAATAAGGCCGCAGCGGCACGCCTGTTACAGCTCGATGCGCAGCGCATGAAGTATCTCTGCCGCAAATACGACCTCTGACCGGCGCACAGGTATAAATTTTTCAACCCTAGCGGTTGGAATTTTGACCTCTTCGCCGATCGCTCGCCGCGGTGACGTGGCCGTCGCGGCGGTGAATCGCAAAATAGGCTTGTTTATTGGGGTTTTGCAATCGTTTCGAAGTGCTGCGAGTTTGGCACGAGGAATGCTTTATCCATGCCGTACAGCAATTCAAATCGATCTTCAGGAGAAACTCACATGGCTATCACGAAAAAGTCGCTCACCGGCACCACGTCCCCCTCCACCACCATGGCACCTTCCTCGAAGCTTGACACCGGCAAAAAGATTGAGCTCGGCAAGAGCATCGTCGCTGCGAAGAAGATCAACGTAGCCAAAGGCCTCGCCACTGCCAAGAAGATCAATGTCGCCAAGGGTCTTGCCACCGCGAAGAAGATCAACGTCGCCAAGGGCCTTGCCACTGCGAAGAAGATCAACTAGGGAAGCGCGTTGCATCGTGCTTCTAGAATGATCTGAACGTAGTGCAAGGAGCGTATAGCCATGGCTAAAGTCGAGAAGAAATCCTTGCTTGGCAAGGTAGGCCCGGCTTCTGCTTCTCCTGTCAGCCCTCCCAATCCCCACGGGAAGTTAGCTGCCCGGAATCTGGCCGTGACGAAGATGATGGCAGCAAAGGCCTCCGCCGCTAAAACCATTGTGGCGAAGGGGCTGATGTCGCCGAAGAAGCTGGGCTAGCGCAAGAGTTCCTGCCGGTGTGGATGCATCCTGCAACGCCGTTTTCCTCGAGATGGAATGGCCCTTCGGATGCATCGCCACCGGCAGGGATGTTTGCGCTTTTACCAGAACAGGCTGCGCAGGAAGCCGCGTGCGCTTTCGAGACAGCGAGACGCGATGCTGCGACGCGCGTCGAAGATCTTGGCGCGTCCGATCATGCCAGGACGCAGCGTACCGTCAGCCGTCCCCAGCGGCATGCGCGCCGCGTAGAAGCTTGGCAACTCGATTCCCTTGTAGTGTGTGCTGCTGACGATGCCCTGCGGCAGCGCCACGGACGATGCGTCAATGCTTCCGAGCGGCAGGTGGACGGCTCGGAAGTTGCCGGGTGGTTGGAGCGAGACCTCGTCGCCGGCTTGAATATGATTCATCTCTGAAGCGGGCAGGAAGACACGAACGCTCACAGCTTGAGACTGTTGGATTTCGAACAAGGCGTAGCCCGTGCCGACATCGCGTCCAGCGAGATTGCTGACGTCGGGCGAGAGGACCACGCCATCGTACGGCGCGACGATACGGCTCGTCGTGCGTTCGCGGTTAGCAGTCTGGCCTAGTTGCTGGGCCGCGTGCTGCGCTGCCAGTGCGGCGCCAAGACCCGTATGAGTGACCTCGGCTGCGTAAACCTGCTGCCGGGCGGCAAGCAGTTTCGCTTCGGATGCGGCGCTGTGCGACGCTGCGTCCGGGCTGTCGACGGTGGCAAGGATCTGCCCGGCAATGACGTGGTCGCCTTCTTTCACCGAGACATTGGCGACGCGACCCGGGACTTCGGCGCGGAGGACCATCTGCTCCTCGGGTTCCACCAGGTAATAAGCGTCCTCGCGATCCCGCAAGAGCGGCGCAAAGACCAACACTGCGAGAAGGAAGAATACGACGGCTTTCAATGGCGTAAGCTTCAGGGCTCCTTCGCTGGCGCGGGTGCGAAAGAACTTCATCAAGGTGGCTCCCAGAATGCGGATTCGGCCCCGAAACATGAGGAAAGCGAAGAACCCTGCCGGGATGATCGCCAGCGCGTCGAACCAGTGTGAGAAGACGTTATAGATAAAGCGAACGACGAAGTACAGCATCATGTAGCTATAGGCGCCAGAGATGGCAGCGTATCCGACAAATAAGGGAATGCGGCGTTGCGGCACGATCGGCACTTCGACCGGGAGACGTAGAACGTGATGCTGGAAGAGCCCTGAAAGAAATTCGGTCGATCGTTCTTTGAGGTCAGGGATGCGGAGCCATTCGGCGAAGAAGTAGTACCCGTCAAGCTTGATGAGTGGGTTGAGATTGACGACGATGACCGCAAGACCGGTAATCAAAATGAGTTTGTAGGCGAAGTCGTGCAGCGTGTCGCCAGGATGAGTATTCGTCCAGACGATTATGGCGATCCCGCAGATCATCATCTCGACCCAGATGCCGGCGATGATGGTGGCCAGGCGCTGGGAACGATTGGCGGAAATCCACACCTCGGTGACATCGACATAGAAAGCCGGGGTGAGGTAGATGAGCATGAGGCCCATGCTGTGGACTTCGCCGCCGTAGTGTTTGCAGGTGAGTCCATGGGCGGATTCGTGAAAGAAGCCGAGGGTGAGGAAGAGCAGCCAGAACTCGACGAGGTCAGCCACGCCCTTCTTGCTGAAGTTGTAATAGAGCGGAATGTCGGGGCCGAGGACGCTCCATTTGGTGGTGAAGATCACGGCTTCGAAGCAGAAGAGCAGAATCGCGAACCAGGTGAACCAACTGCTGTAGAGATATTTGCCGACCCTGCGGTCGAGCAAGGAAAGATAGCGATCCGGATCCCAGGCTGAGAAGGTGATGTGCGCGATGTTGATGGGGCTGCCGCCCTTGCTCTTTCGCCCTCGTTGAGCGACCAGCTTCTCGCTCATGGCGAGATTTTTTTCTTCGCTGGTCTTGAACCAGAAGTTACAGTCGGTGAGGTTGGCGGCGAATTCCTTCGCGTCGGCAGCGGTCGCGCCGATGCCGCTCGAGTGGGTGAAGTCGTCTGCGACTTCTTCGAACGTATCCTGCCCCTGGAAGGCCTGCGCGAACTGCCACTGATCCGGCGGAAAGCGGATCACGTTTCCCGTGCTTCGCTGGTAGACGACGTTGACAGGGTTGCCGTCGATTACGTCCTCCCGCATGAGCAGGTCGGGGTCGAGGCGCGGCACGCGATTCGACCCGTCCTGGCTTCGCCGCACTTCAGGGAGCGCTGCGTCTAACGCCTCGCTCAGGTTCATGGGCGGCGCAGCCGGATTTGGAGCGACATGCCTGGTTTGAGCTGAGCAGAGGGCTGATCAAGTTTGCCCACGACTTCAAGGCTGCCGCTGGCAGGATCGACGACCGGGCTGACGCGACGGACGATCGCGGCCTGGTGCAGCGCGGGGTAGAGCGGACTGGTGAGGTCGAGGATGGCTCCGATGCGGAACTCAGGCATTTCGGATTCGGGGACGGTGAAGAGGATCTGCAAAGGGCCCTCGGCGGTGAGCCAAAGCAGCGGGTCGCCTTTCTTCACTTCCTGGGCGACGCGTACGTTGCGACGGCCGATGATTCCGGCGAAGGGAGCGACGATGTGGGATTGTTCCAATTGAACGTCGATCGCGTGAAGATCATATTCTGCGCTGGATTGATCGGCGCGATAGCTTGCTACTTCAGCGACTGCTTTACTGAGCTTGAACTTGGTGTGCTCGTAGTCTTCCTGGCTGATGATGCTCTCTTTGAGCATGTATTCAGCGCGCCGAAGGTCGGCTTCGTCGCCGTGCTGCTCCGCTTCGGCTTCCTGGACGAGAGCCTTGACGGAGTCGACCTTTGCCGACTTTGCGGCCCGGGTCGAACGCAGTTCGCGGTCATCGAAGACGATGAGAGTCTGGCCCTTGCGAACGTGATCGCCGATGTCTGCGCGGACCTCCATCAGACGGCCATCGCGTTCGGCGACGATGTCGGTTTGCTGATCGACCACGAGCGGTCCCGTGGTGGTGTAGCCCTCGGGGGCAGGCGTCATGGGAGGAGACACGATGGGCTGCGCGGCAGCCCGGGTTGTGCTGACCGCGGTGAAGGTCATCGGTTCCTTCGGCTTGTCGCAACCCGCAAGGAGCAAGCAGAGCAACGCCGCGGCGAACTCTTGATAGCGCTTCGTATTTGTCATCGTGGAACTCACCATCCGATCCAGTCCCATGCGGTCTGCCATATCCAAAGCGCCGGACGCCGCAGCAGCACAACGCCTGCGGGCCGATAGCCGATGAAGATCTTCGCGCGGCCTTCCATGCCGGACCGGAGTTCGCCGTCGCGATTGGAGAGTGGAACGCGCGCGGCAAAGCTTCTCCCCGCATCGGCGGCGTCAGCCTGCAAGCCAACGATGCTTACATCCCCCCGCCAGACGTGGGTTGGGAAGCTGTTGAGTTTGATCGCGGCTGTCTGGCCGTTGCGAAGGAGTGGTGCGTCCTCTTCGTCGATGGCAATGTTGACCAAGGCGGAGTCGAGATCGAGGACTTGCGCGAAGGGAGCGCCGGCATCGAGGTGTTTGCCTGCAAAGTTTTGCAGCTCGGGCGTGATGACGATGCCGTCGATTGGCGAACGCAGACTGGCGTTAGTCAGCTTTCCCTGAGAGCGTTGCATCTCGGCTTTGAGGTAGTCGGCCTGTGCCCGGTCGATTCCTGCCTGCGGAGATTGGCGAGCGAGGTCGCTCTGCGTGGTGAGCGCTGCCGCTTCATACCTGGCCTGGCTTGCGATGAGATCCGCGCGCCACGAATAGTCGTCGAGACTGGCCATGACGTCGCCCTTCGAGACTGCCTGGCCTTCCTGTGCGAAGACGTGTTGCACGTTGGCTTCGACCGGCGCGTTGACGGTGACGATATGCTGCGGCGCGACGGTTGCGGTCCCGCTGACGCGCATGGGAAGCGGCAGGAAGACGAGGATGACGGCTGCGGCGGCCAGGCCGGCGGCCCATGTCCAGCGACGGCGCGTGCTGCTGCGCAGAAACTTCTGCTTACCTTGAAGCAGTGGTTCGAGGATCTGAATGAGAGGGACTTCGCGGTAGAGCAGCGCGTTGCGCATGGCGACGGTGGCTTGCCCGGCGAGCACCTTGATGACTTCTACATGGACGGTTTCGAGGAAGTCCGGATCGCTGCTTTCGTAGAGAAGCATGCCGACTCGGCCCTGCTCGTCGTTGAGTGGGAGCGCGTAGATGGCGCGGACGCTGCTCTCGACAAAGTAGCGGCCGAGCACAGTTCGAACGTGCTCATCCTCATGCTCGGGGTCGTCTTCATGTTGGCGGACAAGCAGCGGCTCGTAGTGGGAGCCGAGCCAGCCGATCAAGCTGCGAAGGCCTTCGATCGCGACGTCACCCGCCGGGATATTTGCCATGCCGGAGACGGCTTTGAGTTGCAGGCGGCCACGCGTGTCGAGCGCGATGGCGCAGCGTTCGAAGGGCAGAACGGTTTGAGGGCTGTTGACGATGATTTGCAGGAGGCGTTCGAGACGCAGAGTTGAGGTGATCTCGGAGCTGACGTGGACGAGCGCTTCGAGGACTTCGAGTTTCCGTTCGGCGAGCAGCAGGCTTGCGTTCTTGAGCGCGCTGCTGACGGTTTCGGCCATGGTGTTGAGGAAGAAGAGATCGTCGTCGTCGAAGGCGCTGCCGTCAGCCTTGTTGGCGGCTTCGAGCACGCCGACTTCGGCTTCGTCCTGGAGCAAGGGGACGACCATCGCGGTCAACACGGGGGTGATGCTTTCATCTTCGTTCCAGGCGATGAGGCGCTCGTCCTCAGGGTCTTCGATGAGCAGCGGCTCGCCTTCTTCGGCCATGTCGGCGACGTAGCCTTCGCCGGGAGCCTGGATGGTTCCGATCTCGGGCCCGATATCCCTGCCGCGCATCGACATGAGCTTGAGTGGGTCACCGTCGAAGAGCCAAAGACGGACGGCTCCGCACGGGATCATAGCCATCACTTTCAGAGGGATCAGGTCGACGAGGCGCTCGAAGTCGAGCGTGGCATTGAGGCCTTTTTCGAGGTCGTAGAGCTGCGACATGCGATGGACGGAGTCGAGCAGATGCTGGTGCTGTTTTTCGGTCCTGGCTGCAGAGGTGAGAGCGACGGATGCGGTCACCACCGTGGGTTGCAGCTCCTCGAGGATCTCGGAGGTGAGGGGCTCGCCAAAGGTGATGATCTCGAACACTCTGAAGAGGCGTTCGCCTTCGGAAAACGGCAGGTAGCCGAGGCTCGTGACGGTGCGCGGGACGAGCAGGTGGGCGAAGTCTTCGCGGGTGAACTCTTCGCTGGCAAAGAAGGCGTCTTCGCCATGGAAGAGAGCAGGCCCGTCCGCGGGAACTCCGTGAGCGAGACGGGCTTCTCCGCGAACGGCCAACGCGCGCCAGCGTGTGACCTCTTCAACAGACTTGGCTTCGTAGACGATGCAGGCGGAGTCGGGAATCTGAAGACACACTGCGTCGGCGACGATCGTGGCCCTTCCCATTACATCGTGAGCCGCGAGCAATGACTCCGCCAAATTCTGGAAATCGGGGGTGATAGGCTCGTTCCTGCCTGTCTGTGCCTGGGTTCTTTGCTAGAGTGAACTCAGCCTACAGCCGGACTCCGGCGATGTAAAGGGCATTTGTTTCAACACCATCTCCGCCTGGAGGAAACGTGGACCTGGATCGACGCGAAATCGGCAATACCTGCTGCCTGACGGTGAAGGGAAAGCTGCGGCTGGGCGAAGAGGTCGATGGCTTCAACGCCGCGGTGGCATCCGCGCTGGCGACGGGCCATCTGCAACTGATCGTCGACCTTTCACAGATGCCCATTATCGACTCCTGCGGGATCGGCGCAGTGGTGCAGGCGTTGCAGCAGGCGAAGAAGCTGGGTGGAGATCTGAAGCTCGTCGATCCTTCTCCGTTTGCATTGAAGACCTTCAAGATGACAGGGATTCTGCCGTTGTTTGGCGTCTTTCCAACCGAGGCAGAAGCCCTGGCTGCCATCGCTTAGGGTCCGCCCTTTTCATCGGATCAATGCGAGTAGATATAGCCGTCGGAGCTTTCGGCGGCTTTTTCGTGGTCGTTTGTTTGTCCGGCGAACAGAATCTGGTTGTGAAGTTAAAGGACGGAATGGAGCTTGTTCGGAGATGACTTATCAGTCTAGGATGAGGTCGCTCCCTAAGAGGTGATTGCGTTGAAGTTCAGTGCCCGGGTCTATGCGCTTCTTCACGCTTTGGGCTGCGGCGCTGCGTTTGGGTGTCTGCTGATGGGCGCACAGGCTCAGGTTCCGAATCCAACCTGGCACACGCTGCCGCCAGCATCCGCACAGGCTCCAAAAGCTGCGGTTTCTGCGCTGACGTCGCCGGTGCCGTTATCGACTGATGCGGTCAGCATCCCGGGGCCTCTGCGGTCGTTTCTTCGCATGGCCGGCATCAGCCAGCAGGTGTCGGATGCGGACGTGCTTCCGCTGCTTGCTCGCAATGCATATGCCGACGGTTTTTCCGATGGCAGGCCAACGGAGTTTCTGCTGCTGGTGAGACGTTATCTATTCCAGGCCAAGGAGCTCGAAAAGCTGGCAGGGCCTGAGCGGACGATTCGAGTCGCAGATAGCGCGGACGCCGGTCGACTGCTCTCTATTCTGGGGTTCAAACTTCGCGGGACGAGCGGTAAAGCCCTTTCGTTGCAGACGGCTGACCCCGAGCGGGCCTTCCTGACGACGAACTCCGGATTTCCCTTGATTGATCTGGAGGAAGCGCTTCAGAACGGGCGACCTTTTTCGTACCCTTATCACTCGTCGTCGGTGCCGTCGCTCTTTCGAAGGACTGATTGGGTTGCGCTCAACGCTCGTGAAAAAGTTCCATCCGGCGGTCCACTCGATGTGCTGCTGAATGATTCCGAAACTGCCAGGCTGTACTGGGCGCTCAGCAAGATGGACGCCGAGACGCGGTCAGCGCTCCTGACTTCCATCGAGCTACGGTTCTTGCTCAATCAAGCGGCGATGCTGGATTTTTACGGAGGCCAACTCACGGTTCGCGGCGGCAAAGTTCTCGTTCCGGGAGGCACAGCTGCTGAGGGCGGGTGGACTGCGCTGGTTGGCGTAAGTTCCACCACACCGGCGAAGTTTATCGTGCGGCTGCTGGGTCGCGAAGATGGTTGGATCGCCGCGTACTTCGATGTGCTCACCCGGATCCCCGTCGAGCAGCAGGCGAAGTTGACACAGGCTGGGCGGCTTGCTGAAGGTTTTCAAGCATTTCGCATCGGCAGCTCCGGTGGCCGCGCCGCCAGCGGTCTGCTGCGGCCGGCGGCAAATCTGCTGGTGCTCGATACACGGGTCTACTGGGACACGAACGGAGCGCCGCACGTCCCGGGGTCGCTCGAAGTTTGGAAGACCATCATCAACGACAACCCGGACGCAGCCGGGCTTCATCGTTTAGGCAAGCGCCTTTCGCCGATCGACTCACCGGAACATCTTCTGCTGGCCATGACCTCGTACTCGCGCCTCGAGTCCGAGACAAGTCCGCTGCAGGTTTACCTGATGTTGAGTGAGATCGATCGCCGACGGGGGCCGGGGAACCAGCTTGCGCCTGAGACAGTGAAAGAGATCGCGTCAAGCTTCTCTACCTTCCGGGATTGGGATGCGATTTTTTCGGAGTTTCCCGACCTGACGGATGCTTCGATACAGCGATTCCTCAACGTGGCGCATTCCATCGACAGCATCTTCGGTGAAACGCTGAAGGCAAACGCGCTTGGCGCTTTCCAGGCGAATGTCGGCTTATGGCAGATTCTTGCGCGCCAGCATCAGATTCCCGCGTCGTCCCTGAATGAATCCTGGGTCCAGACGATCGACCCTTACGCTAAACTCACTTCGTCAACACAGCTGTTCGATGCTGCCCGGGCTTCGTTGAATGTCCTCCTCGCTGCTTCTGGTCCCGATCCCGGCGTTGCGCCGGATGAGATCATCAGCAGGCTGGCCGGCCCCGCACAGATCAGTCGCGATGGTCAGGCGATCCACAACGAGCTTGCCGAGCGAATCCGTGCCGTGCTCGAAGATCAAAGGCTGGTTTCGCTCAACACGCTTTTTGCGTTGAACGACGGCTTCGTCGACATGGAGAAGACGGGAGCCAGAGGGAGCGATGATCTTGTGTCGCTCGCCGGTGAACTTCGCGGATTCGAGCTGCCCCGGCCGATCTTTACCGCTCAGGAGAAGATTGGCTTTTCGCCGAACGTCTACATCAGTCACCACGCAGAATTACAGGTGCAGACGGACCTCACCACGCTCATCAAGAAACGTGGAACGAAATCGCAGCTCGAAGCGGCGCGCGGACTGCTGACCCCGTTCCTGCGCGACACGCTGGTCGGCCTGAACTATGCGTACTATGAGCCGCCCGGGGCTCAGCTGCTGCACATCAACTCCTTGTTCGTCCGCGCGCACGACTTTCTCAATTCTTCGGTGATCGGATCGCGCAATATCTGGCGGCCTTCTGTACTTTTCGGCGCTGGTATCTCGGCCGGCGGGGGAGCGTACCTGATGGGTTCGCTCGCGGACCTGCCCTACGCGCTTGCGTCGGCGGAGCAGGACTTCATCGTACCTGAGAATGTTCAGGCTCTGGTTTGGAAGGAACTGATACCAGGGCTCGTTGCGGGGGCCACGCTGCCGCGTTGGTGGAAGATTGAAGCGCCCGAACTGCACGCCGTAACGCTGTACCAGCGAGCCGGGGAAGACCTGCTTCGCGCATCGGTCGATAACACGGATGTGCGGGCGAGGGTCTTTGAGATCCTGACGGATCGCATGTCGCCGCAACGTCTGGAAGCGCTCCAGAGAGCCGTTGCCAGCAAAGAAAGCCTGGCTGCGTTTCTTCCCAGCGTGATGCCTTCGACGAGCTTCTATCTTGCGGCGCAGTACCGCAGCCGCTTCCCGGAGTTCGCCGGAGCCGGAGGTTCTGCGGATAAGGAACTGGCGGCACTCAATCTTCAAAATCCGGGGGCCACGGCGCCGACCCGGCTCTCAGCCGACTTCGGGGTTCCGCATCCTACGCTGGCGCAGACAAACGCGCTTGAACTGCTGAACGTGCAACCATTTCCGTTCTCCTCCGGCTTTACCAGCAGACTCTTTGTGGAATCGCTTGAATCGACCAACCTCTACTGGGCGCGACTCGCCGACGAGATGGGCTACTCGCCGGTGATGCTGCATCGGCTGGTGCCGGAGCTGACGCGGCACATGGTGGGCAAGCTCTTCGCGACCAATATTGAGGACTGGCCCGCGGTGCTCAGGGCGCTTGAAGAGACGCGCAGCGATCTACAGGCCGGTAAGATTGCGTCGTTGCCCCGCCCTACGGGAACCGCCGTTGCGAGCAGGTCGGAGGCGGTTGGCCATCATGAATAGGACAAAATCTGTGAAGCGACTGAATGCTGTTTTGTGGTGCCTCGCTCTAGGGTCGATCGTTGCAAGCCGAGCGTGGTGCCAGGAAGATGGCACGCGTCTTCGAGTGCAGGTCGTGCTGGTTGAATTGAACATTGCAGTGACGGATTCCAAAGGGCATTACGTCACTGGATTGAAGCCTGAAAACTTTGTCCTGGTTGAGGACAAAACCACCGAGAAGCTTGCGAACTTCGAAGAGGGAACCGGCGTCGCATCAGCCGCAGTGACCGATCCGGTCGCTCCTGCGACGGCTAAGGGTAATACTGATCTTCCTACGGCGAGTGTAGATTTCAAGGCGACTCCGACCCATGCCAATGGCTCGAGCGTCTTTATCCTGTTCGACACAAGCAACTACATGTATCGCGGCTTCGTCTACGCGCAGGATTCGATCGCCGAGTTTATCCGGTCGCTCGAAGGGGTGAGCAAGCTGGCTCTCTATTCCTATAGCCGCAATCTTTCGCGTGTTGCACCGCTTACCGCAGATCGTTCCAGCGTGTTGCGTGGTGTGAGGGATACCGTCGCCGGGGATAACGCGGCGCTCTACAACGGCCTGTTGACGACGGTGATGGACGCCGCGCCGCTATCCGGCCGCAAGGCTATCGTGGTCTTTTCGAACGGGCCTGACAACGCCAGCCTGGTGCCCCCGGAGGACATCGCTGAACTCGCGCAATCCACCGGCACGATTATTTATATGATCAGCACGCGCGATGCGCAGACGGAGCCGATCTCAAGCGCGGTCTTCGAGCGCATGAGCAAAGCGACCGGAGGCAAAGCTTACTTCGCGAGGGATTGGCAGGATGAGAACAAGGCCTTCGCATCCATCCGCGATGACCTCGCGCATCTCTACACGTTGAGCTACTACCCGCAGCCAAGCCAGAACCGAGGCTGGCGAAAGATCACGGTGAAGCTGGTCGGCGAAGGCACGCAGGGTTACCACATCCGCACCCGCGAGGGGTACAGAGTTCTACGGCAGACGAAGACCGGGAGCGACGAGCCATCGGTCTCCGATGCTCGCTAGGAAATGCTGGACGGAGTGCCTTTGTTCTGGTCTGAACGGATGTTTTGAGGCCCCACTGATTCCGAGTACCAAGGCTCCTTGGTTCAAGTATGATTCTCGTGCCCGTTCGCACGGGCCGACGAGGACACGTCTTCGCCCAGGAGAATTTCGATGGCTTTTAAACTGGTCCGCACGTCGTCCCCGAGCCGGAATCGCGGAGTCTTCCCTCTCTTCCTGACCACACTGGCAAGAGGTCTTTTCTTGTTTTCGCAAGCTAGTGTCGCTCAGTTGGCAGCGCCCGGCCCGGGACCGGATTACGCTGGCCCCACCGAGAATTACTGCAAGCAAGTGGAGCCGTTCCCTGAGCCGGTGAAGCAACTGATTACGGCGCGAATTCTAGCGCAGCGGGACGGGAAGCCGGTTCCGCCGATGCCGCCCGAAAGCGGTATGGCTTATCTGAAATGGCAGGCGACGAGCCTGCGGGAAGACTTTGGCGGCAACTGCTACTACCTCGCGGCGAACAAAGCGCTTCCGCCGTCGCCTGGTCATCGCGTGGTGTTTTTTGGGGATTCGCTGACTGAACTTTGGGGATTGGAAGATCCATCTTTTTTTACGGCTGACCGGATCAATCGGGGAATCTCCGGACAGACGACCGCGCAGATGCTTGTGCGGTTCCGCCAGGATGTCATCGACCTGAAGCCGGAGACGCTGCATCTGCTCGCTGGCGGAAACGATATTGCAGGCAATACCGGGCCGACCTCGATGACGCGCATTGAAGAGGCTATCGAAACGATGGTGGAGCTAGCGCAGGAGCATCACATCCGCGTGGTCCTGGCCTCGATGACGCCGGCGGGCGCTCTGTCGTGGCGCATGACGGTCAAGCCGATTCCGTATATCCAGGAATACAACGCGTGGCTAAAAGCCTATGCGGAGCGAAAGGGAATCACGTACGTCGATTACTTCACACCGCTCGCGGCTCCGGACCGGTCTTTTCCGGCGAAGTGGACGCTGGATGGCGTGCATCCGAACCTTCAGGGTTACCAGGTGATGGAGCTGGTCGCGTTGCAGGCACTGCAGGGACAGAAGTAGTGCCCGCGCGAACAGCTCAGGTGCTGGCGGAGGGACTTTACTTTGGGGAGTGTCCGCGCTGGCACGAAGGACGCCTGTGGTTCAGCGATTTCTTTGGGCATGCGGTGATGTCCGTCTCGATGGCGGGTGATGTGCGGACCGAGTTTGAGATGGACGATCAGCCTTCGGGGCTGGGCTGGATGCCGGACGGTTCGATGCTCGTCGTTTCGATGGGCAAGCGGCAGATCATTCGACGTTTTGGTGATGGAAAGACCACCATTCATGCCGAGCTTCCGCACGCGGGCTTTCGTGCGAACGACATGGTTGTGGATCGAATGGGCGTGGCTTACGTGGGAGACTTCGGCTTTGATCTGCATGCTGACATCGAGGCGCGGGGAATCGAGAGCGTGCTGGCGGATCATCCTACGGCCTGCATCGCCCATATAGCGCCGGACGGTACTGTGCGCGTGGTTGCGGAGGGGATGCACTTTCCGAATGGCATGGTGATCACACCGGATGGCCGGACGCTGATTGTCGGGGAGACGCTGGCTGGAGCTTTGACTGCCTTCGATATCGAAGCGGATGGCATGTTGAGCAATCGCCGGGTATGGGCGAGCACATGGCCACGGGTGCCGGATGGGATCGCCCTGAATGCTGACGGCGCTGTGTGGGTCGCGAACGCGGTCGCCCCGGAGTGTGTGCTGATTGCGGAGGGTGGCGAGGTTCTCGACGTGATCGAGACCGGGCAGCCATGCTTTGCCTGTATGTTGGGCGGGGATGATGGCCGCACCTTGTTCATGATGACCGCGCCGACTTCGGTACCACCGGAGCAGGGCGCGCCGCCGATGGGCAAGCTGCTGGTTGTCGATGGGTTGAGTCCCCATGCAGGCTATCCATAAACTGATGATCTATCCGCTCATGGCTCTAAGCTAAGAGCTTTGAGCTAAGAGCGGATAGATCATCCCTTACCGGAAGCGTGCTTCTTTAGTAAAGAATTTTCAGAGCGAACTGGAACTGACGCGGGTTGGTGTTGGGCGTGGTCTGCGTCAACTCACCGAAGCCCGTCGCACTGGACGGAGTGCCGTCCTTGTTATCTCCCGCGATGGTGTAGTTGTTGCTGAAGACCGAGTAGTTTGGGGTGTTGGAGATGTTGTAGCACTCCGCTCGGAACTGGAGTTTCGCTTCACGGGGCAAGTTCACTGCCTTGAAGAGCGACAGGTCGGCGCGACGCTGGTGGGGACCATAGAGCTGGTTGAAGTGCTCGTCGCCTGCCGTTCCAAGTGCCTGCGGGACGAAAGCGGCGGTGTTGAAGAAGTGATTCAGAGTGGGATGACCCACGGTCAAGGAAGCTCCGGGCGCAACGTCCGGTCGATCGGTCGTAACGTCAGGCAGGTTGATCTGCGGGTTGAAGCTGTTGACTACGCTGAACGGAAGCCCGGTCTGCCAGTAGTCAATGAAGTTGGCGCTCCAGCCTTTGGTTATAACGGCCTTTGCGCCGTGGTCCGCTTTGCCGAAGGGCAGGTCGTACGTAACGCTGGTGGCAACACGGCTGCGAACGTCGTTGCCGGAGTTGCCGTAGTCGTAGTTTGGATCGGAGGCGATCAAGCCCTGGCCTGCACCGGTTCCTCCGGTACCGCCGATGCCGTTGGTCAAGCTGTGTGCGAGCGTGTAATTGCTGTTCACGGTAAGACCACGGGTTAGCCGCCGCGCAAAGATGAGCTGCACAGCGTTATAGCTGCTGGAAGCGATGGGAAGAAAGCCCTGGATGGTCGAGACATTCGGAAGGGTTGCTGCCGTCAATAACGGCGGGGGCGCGGTCGATGCGCCCGCCGCGTACGGGCCGTTGGGAGCAGGCTCATTAACCGTGGGTTCGAAGAGTTGATGGCGACCGAGTTCGCCGACGTACGCGACGGTGATCACGTTTCCTTTGATCTCCTGCTGCACTGCCAGGTTGAAGGTTTCGAGATACGAGGTGTTCAGGTTCGACGGCGCGTAACTCAGCGAGCCAGAGAGATTCGTCGTGCTGGGCGCGACAGGCGCGGGGAGTGGAGCGCCAATGCAGCCGATGCAGATGCTCTGATAGTTGGTTGGCGGATTCGCCAGTTGAATGCCAAGGCTGGCCTGCGTGGGATAGAAGCTGATGCCATAGCCCCCGCGCACCACGGTATGAGTACCGATCGAATCTGAGAAGCCAACACGCGGCGCGACATTTTTGTAGGCGGTGTTGATGCCGACGTGCGGACTTTCAGCCGCGGTCACCAAGGTGAGTTCCGGATAGTCGAAGTTGGCGTAGTGATTATGCGCTTCGACGATGGGCGTGAAGATGTCGTAGCGAACCCCGAGGTTGAACGTAAGGTTGGGGGTCACGCGCCAGTCGTCCTGAAGGTATCCACTCGGCTCCCACATGCGAAAGCCCTGGCCAAAGAGGGTGTTGCCGCGTTCGTAGCCCAAGCTGGCACCGGCAAGAAGGTCTTCGATTGGGTTTCCGGTCAGACCGAGGTACAGAAGAAGACCGAGACCGTAGGAGTTCTGCAGGTAGTTCAGTTGACGCCGAATAACCTGCGCGCCTGCCTTGAAGGTGTGCTTGCCATGGGAGTACGTGAGCGAACCCTGGTACTGAAAGATATTATTCGTGTTGTCGATCGGCAGGAAGGGAGAATCTCCGATGTCCGCATAGCCGCCGGTCAGGAAGTCCAGCGGGGTCAGGCCGGAGGTGCCGGGGGCTCCGGGGTAGTTTCCATTGGTGACGCCAAAGGCATCCGAGATGTTCTTCCCTTCATTCAGATTCGAGGTCTGGAAATCAAGCCGCGTATACCCGGCCTTCAACTCAAGCAGCGTGTTCTGAGTAAACGGATGGACGTAATCGAGAATGAATCCGTGCGCTTTTTGCTGCGAGGGACCGTCGAACGACAGGATGGCTCCACCAGGATTGATCGTGAATCCAGCCTCAGTCACCGCGGGGAGCGGTCCCGGGAGATATGAATTGATGTTGTTGTAGGAGTAGCGTCCGTAGATCTGGTCGCCATTGCCGAAGTGATGGTCGATACGACCGTCAGCTGTAAGCGTGTACTGCGTCTTATTGGTCACGCTTTCGAAGTTCTGCGTGATTGCACCCGGAATGTTGGGCGTTGGGAAGAGCTTGAAATAATCTAACCCCGTCGGGCTGATGAGAGCCGTCGGAAGAAAGGGTCCACCAATATCGGTGAAGTCGCCAGGGTGCTGATCTTCGTAGCCCGTGGGCACAGTGAGCAAGCCGGAGCTCTGTCCCTGAATAACGCGATCATCTTCGACGTCGGCGAAGAAGAAGGTCTTGTCCTTGAAGATTGGGCCACCGATGCTGCCGCCAAACTGGTTCTGCCGATACTCCGGTTTATCCACGACGCCTGTCTTCGCGAAGAAGTCACGCGCATCGAAGATGTCGTTGCGGAAGTATTCGTAGAGGGAGCCGTGGAAGGCATTCGCGCCGGACTTCGTGAGCACGTTCACGACCGCGCCGCCGCTTCTGCCCACTTCCGCGGTGAAGCTGTTCGTATCCACTTTCACTTCGGCGATGGCGTCGATCGAAGGCCTGATGCCGATGACGCCCTGCTCGCGTTCGTTGTTGTCGATGCCGTCGACCAGGTTGTTGTTGTAGTAGTCGCTTTGGCCGTTCGCGGAAACGGTCGAGGAAAGGCGGCGATCGTCCGGACGGTTTCCTGAGGAGATGGCATTAGCAGAGCCAGCATTGACTCCGGGCTGAATCTGAACGAGATTCACCACGTTCCGTCCATTCAGCGGAAGGTCCTGCACCTCCTGATCGGTGACGACGCTGGTCAGTGAGGAACTCTCACGCTGCAGCAATGGAGCGTCCGCTGTGACCGTCACGGTTTCGTCCACGCCACCAGTCGCCAGC
Source organism: uncultured Granulicella sp. (assembly GCA_963693075.2). Lineage (GTDB taxonomy): Bacteria > Acidobacteriota > Terriglobia > Terriglobales > Acidobacteriaceae > Edaphobacter. The sequence continues at coordinate 1,125,539 of CAXMMP010000002.1, forward strand.
GCGGCGTTCTCGCGGTTGCGGTCACCGGCGGCCAGGCTGATGCTGGGAACGACCTCGGTCTTGAATCCTTTAGCGACAATCGTCAGCGAGTAGGTACCGGGCTTCAGCAACGTGAAGAGATAGTCGCCGGACTGGTTGGTGGTCGAGTCCTGCTTCACCTGCGTTGCCACATTCGTCAAGGTAACTTTGGCGCCGGGGATGATCGCACCCGAGGGATCAGAGACGGTTCCAAGGATGTCGGCTGAGGTTTCCTGCCCATAGGCGGCTGCTGAAGCGAACAGGCAACACACGAGGATGGCGGATGCCGGGCGAATGGAGCGCAGAGTGATTTGTTTCGAGGACATCGATCTTCTCCAGGTGGTATGTATTGCCTTACTGTTGAAATGGAGCGCTGATTCTGGGGGGTTCGTACAACAGAAACCAGCAATACCTTACCGGGCGTTCAATTTAGGTTGTTGCCGAGACCGGTGTCAAGAAGAAACTCTGGAGGGCTTTTCGCCGGAGGGTTTGGCCTCGTCAGAGTGCCTCTAGTTCAGCAGCTGGGCTTTCAGGCGATCGGGCGCGAGATGGCAATAGTTTGGCGAGAAATCATGTTGCGGAACGGCATCGCCGGTTTGGCTGAAGGAAAGATAGGGCTCCTGCTTCGTGTTCCAAGCGATCCATGTGGGGAGACCCTGGCCGTTGGGGTCGCCGGTCTTTGCGAAGTTGGTCCAGTAGGCCTGGATGGTATTTGCGAGCTTGTAGTCGGTTGCATCAAACGGCAGCCAGTTGAAGGTGCGAGCCTTGAAGGTGCCGAAGACGTAGGGGATTTCGAGCGAGTGGAATGCGCCAAGCTCGGCTTGTCCTTTGCCCGGGACGGAACGGTCGAATCGGTAGACCCAGGCGTGGTGACCGGCACTCGTAGCCAAAGCAGCTTCGGCACCGACGGGGCAGGCCGCTACGATGTCATTGCTTGCCTGGTCGACGGCGGGTGCTCCGTGGACAAGGATCTTCGCAACGTAGCTCGCCACGGCCATGTGGGTCCAACTGCCGTAGAGGGGACGCGCCGTATCCGTGAAGACCTTCACCTGATCGGAGAAGCCCGTTTTGGTCGCCGGCTGCGGCGCCTTCTTTGCGTTGGCGGCAGCGGCGATGCGGAAGGCGCTAAACTCGCGGGCGTTCAGACCTGCAAGCAGGTCGACCGGTAGAATCCTGCCCGAGGCAAAGGCCTTGGCGGGAGATTGCGGAAGCACCCATCCATCGACTACGGATGCGTTTGGGTCGTAGCCTTTGAAGGTTGAGGCTATGAGATCGTTTTCGATCCTGGCAACCTGTGCGGCTGGCAAAGCACGCAGAGTCGCGAGTTGCGAGCCTGGCTGTGCGCCTGCCTGATTGCCGATGGCGACACCGAGTGGCTCCATTTGCGCGACGGTGCGTGAAGGCCCGAGTCCGAAGGCTGGGCCGCTTTCTCCGATCACGCGGCGAAACAGGCCTCCGGCAAGCGGTGACGCCATCAAGGTTGTATCGTCGACCGATCCGGCGGACTCACCGAAGAGCGTTACGTTGCCCGGGTCGCCGCCCATGGCCGCGATGTTATTGCGCACCCACCAGAGTGCGGCGATTTGATCGAGCAGGCCGTAGTTGCCGGAGCTATGATGCGGTGATTCAGCGGTCAACTCAGGGTGAGCCAGGAAGCCCAACGCGCCGAGACGGTAGTTGACGGTGACGATGATCACGCCACGTGCGGCGAGGATCGAACCGTTGTAGCCTGACTCTGCTCCGCTGCCGACGCGGTTGCTTCCCCCGTGCAGCCACACCATTACTGGTAAATGAGAGGCGGGCTGAAGCTGCGGTGTCCAGACGTTCAGGTAGAGGCAGTCTTCCGACGGATCAACAGGTTCTCGGGTGAGGGTAGCCCCGTAGGTGTCGGCGAGCGGCGCCACGAAATTGTCGGTGCCTTCGACGCTCTGCATACAGGCGTGCGAGAATCGCGTTGCATCCCGAATACCGGTCCAAGTGCTGGCCGGCTGCGGCTCGCGCCAACGCAGGTTGCCGACGGGCGGCGCGGCGAAGGGAATGCCTTTGAAGACGGCAAGACTTCCTGCGTACGTACCCTGTAGCGTCCCGCCGGAGACGTGGACGAGAGGAGCCGGAAGCACTGGGGCTGGGGTCGCTCCAGGCGAGCCGAAGAGCAGCGGAAGCGCTGCGCAGAGACAAAGGTATCTCATCGGAATGGCCTTTCCTCGACTTCGAGATGGCAAGGCACGACCACCCGTAAAGTGCACGAAGGCGCTTATCGCGGGGTCAGTATTTGTAATCTTGCCGCGTCCACGATAGGCGATCTTGTATCTTACTGTCCAGTCAATTACGATGGTGACCCGTGTGGCGGGCCGGCTTCTGTCCGGCCTGAGTTGGCAAAGCTATCGCTCAAAAATGGAGAAGGTCATGAAGCCCTTGAAATCTGTTCTGCTCCTCGTTCTTCTAGCGGGTTGTGCTCACGCTCAGTCCTTTGTTCAGCGTGTTGGGGCGAAGCTGACCTTGGATGGCAAGCAGTTCCGCTACAGTGGTCCCAACATCGAGTGGCTTGGCCTCGAGGCCTATGGGCCACACGACCCCGTTGGACCGCGCTATCCTTCGCGCTTTGAGATCGACGATGTCTTTCAGACGGCAGCCGAGATGGGCGCCACTGTTGTTCGTTCTCAGACCATGGGCGACACGGTGGGTTGCCCTCTCTGCATCGAGCCTGAACAGGGAAAGTTTAACGACAACGCGTTCCAGGCATCCGACTACGCGCTGGCGGCAGCCGCGAAGTTGCATATGCATGTGATCGTTACGTTGATCGGCGACTGTGCGACTTGCGCAGGCGGTGGTATCGGCCAGTACCTCGCGTGGAACCGTCAGCCGGACGTGCAGAAGTTCTTTACGGATCCCGCGATGATTGCTGCGTTTGAACGTCATGTAGACGCTGTTCTGAATCATCGCAACAGCATTACGGGATTGCTCTATCGCGACGATCCGACGATCATGGCATGGGAAAACTGCAATATGTGCGGCCTCAACGCGCTGTTCACGCATGGAAGCCTCAAGGACGTCGCGGCTTGGTCGGAGGCGATCGGCACGCATATCAAGCAGGTCGATCATCATCACCTTTATCTGGACACCAGCGGAATCTTTCGCAGCAGTCCAGCGAGTCTCGACAACCACACGACGGATGTTGTTGCGTTTGAGGAATATCCTCATTGGGACTCAGTCTTTGGGGTGCCGTTTGGCTATCCTCCAACGACGGCAAAGACCTTCTCAGACGATGCTGCGGCCGTCACCAGCCATGGTAAGGCTTTCATCGTGAATGAGTTTGGCTGGGACGATACCGACTGGAAGACCCAGGCTGACCTCCAACATCTCCTCGATAGCATCGCGAACGATCCGAATATCTCCGGTGATGGCTTCTGGGCGTTGCAGGCTCACCTCGATAACTTCGGATTCCAACCCACGCCTGCCGAGTCACAGGATCCGAAGTTTGCTGTGTATGGCGAGTGCGGAGCGTGGTGGGCGCTTTACTATCCAGGGATCAAGACCTTCGCCATGACCGCCCAGGACATGGGCGCGCGGGCACAGCAACTGCGCAACCACGCGTACCTGATGGCAAACCAACCCGTTCCGAAACATGCCGTTCCCCCCGCGCCGGTGGTCACCTCCGTCGTAGTGGGAGGACTGGTCGCATGGCGGGGTTCAGCGGGTGCCACCCACTACTCCGTCGAACGCTTCGACGCAACGAAGCAGACATGGCTTACCATTTGCGACAAGTGCGCCACGGATGCGGATGATCCGTGGGCCGACCCAGCTCCGATCTTTGGCGCTCACTATCGTGTGACGGCTTTCAACGCCGACAATGTTGCGAGTGAGACATCGCAACCGCGTTAGGATCGATGTCTGTCCATCATTCACCAGGATTCAAAGGTGCAACAATCGCGGGCGAAGCGGGCATTAATCTGCGAAAGTAGACAACATGGCTAAGAGTTCCAAGCAGGCCCTTCAAGCGCATGGGGCTTTCCAAAATCGAAAGCGAAAGCCCGAGCTCAAGCGTGAAGCGGTGCTGCTTACTGCGGCGCACCTGTTCTTGAAACAGGGGTATCGCAAGACCTCGATGGAAGACATCGCCCGCCAACTGGAGATCACGAAGCCGGCCCTCTATCACTACTTCACGAGCAAAGACGCCATTCTCGTTGGCTGCTACTCTCACGGGATTGCGAGCATTCTTGGCCGCCTGGAACATGCGGAGAAAGCCACCGGTTCCGGCCTTGAAAAGACGCGAGCCTTTCTACGAGCGTGGATCGGAGTTATCACCGAGTTGGAGTTCGGGCTTTGCGTCGTCACTCTGGATGACAATGAGCTGACTCCAGCCGCACGGAGAGAGGTCCGCAGATTGAAGCGACGGATTGATCTCTCGCTGCGCCAGCGGATCGCCGAAGGTGTCGCGGATGGAACGATGAAGCCGTGTGATGTGCGTCTGGTTGCCTTCGCCTTTGGGGGCGCGATCAACTCGATGGGAACGTGGTACGACCCGAGCGGAAAGTTGACCAAGTCGGAGTTCGCGAGCATTTACGCGGACATCCTGATCGATGGCGTCAGCACACGTCGTAAGAAAGCGAAGCCGATTGCAACTCCTGCACCCACAGCCTGATCCGGTTCAGGGGTTTCCTAGCGTTTAGATTCTCCCAGAATGTGACCGGGCTGCTAAATGCTTTCCGATTCATTCGGAACTCCGACATTTCCTCTAACCCCGGGGGAGGGTTCCGGATCTCGGTATCCTGCGGGCTCAAATGGGCATGAATTTTCGTCAAGACACTTGAAGCCTTCTGTTAAGGTGATGGAAGGTGACGGGGATGTCGGTAGGTCTGCTCGGCCAGATGAGGTTCGACGAGTTCACGCTGGACCCCGCACGTCGCATTCTTCACCGGAACGGCACTCAGGTGTCGCTTACGCCGAAGGCGTTCGACGTGCTCTGTTACCTGGCACGAAACCCGGAACGTCCGGTCGCCAAAGACGAACTGCTCAAGGCAGTCTGGCCTGGACTTTTTGTCGAAGAAGGGAACCTGGCACAACATATCTCCATGGTCCGTAAAGCGCTGGGCGACCAGTCCAAGCTGATCGCGACCATTCCGGGACATGGATATCAGTTCGTCACGAGCGTACAAAACGATTCGAACGGCGTCGTCCGCGGAGAAAGGGGGTTGGTGCCACTCGAAACAGTAGCGGCTGGTCCACGTGAAGGCTCTGTAGCCGAATCCGAACTTCTGACGTCGGGCGCATCGGTGTCCGATAGAAGGGCAGAGCGCGAGATCCAAAGCGAACCTCCGTCGCCATTCTTCGAACTGAAGCCGGCTGCTGCGGCCTCCTCTTATCAAACGCTCTTATGGATCGCTGCCATCCTTTGTCTGGTCGGGGTAGCGGGTTGGCTTCAGCATGTATGGAGTCGCACCCATACGACTGCACAGGATCGGCACCAGGTTGTTCTAGCAGACTTTGAAAATAAGATCGGGGACGCCTCGCTGGATCGCTCCCTCAATCGAGCCTTCAAGATTGATATGGGGCAGTCTCCGTACATCGATGTGATGGGCGAGCGCGAGGTGGCACATGCGCTGCAATTAATGGGTCGCACGAGTGACACATCCATTGACGCTGGTGTGGCGCGAGAGGTGTGCATTCGGTCGAATCGTCAGGTGGTTCTAACGGGTAGTGTCTTTACGCTCGGACCGACCTACTTGCTTGCAGTTGAGGCAACAGACTGTTCGACTGGCAAACGGATCGCCAGCGCCAAGGCGGACGCGCCATCTCTTGCGAAGGTATCGGTCGCTCTCGACCGCGCTGCCGAGACCATGCGCTCGGCCCTTGGAGAGTCGGCGGCCTCGCTTGAAAAGTACAAGGTTCCAATTGCCGAGGCGACAACCACATCGCTTGAAGCGCTGACCTCTTACTCGGAGGGGTTGCATCTGGATAATGGTCGCACTCATTCCGCCGATGTGCTGCCGTTGTATCGACGCGCGATCGAGTTGGATCCAAACTTTGCGCTGGCCTATGCGAGCCTCGGCGAAGAGTACCGCCGGCTCGGCGAAAGCGATACCGCCGCGTTCTACTTCAAGCGAGCCTTCGATCTCCGCGACAAGGTTTCTACTCATGAAAGGCTGATCCTGGAGGCCCAATATTACGGGGCCGGTGTGGGCGATCTTCCGCGGGCGCTGGAGGCGTATCGCATCTGGGGAGCAACCTTCCCGTACGACAGCATGCCGAAATCCGAACCGATTCGGCTCTACCTGGAGATGGGGCAGTATCAGGCCGCGATTGAAGCGGGCGAGGCTGGAATTAAGGCCAGTCCGGAAAACACCTTTGCACGCCAACGTTTGGTGCTCGCCTATATGAAGGCGAATCGGTTTCAAGACGCGAAGGCAGCGATCGCCCAGGCGGAGAACGCAAAGTCGGACTCTGCCGTCATGCATCGGTTCGCGTATGAGATCGCGTTCGCCGAGCATGACGAAGCCGCCATGGCTCGGGAGGTAGCGCGGCCGAAACCTATCGGTGCGGCGACGTATGGGCTTGACTTCCAGCGTGCATGTGCCACGGCAGCAACAGGCCGCTACCTGGACGCTCGTGCCTTATTCATCCAAACCGACGACGAAGTAGAGGTTGAGAAGCTTGAAGAGGAACTGGATAATTTTCGGATCACCCAGGCGGAGATGGAACTCCAGCTTGGCCTGGAAGATGCTGCACGCCATACTCTGCGGGAGGTTAGCCACAGTAATCCCAAATCCGTAGAAGACGCATATCTCAGGCTGCTGCTTGGGGATGCAACAGAGGCAGTTCACTTTCTGGCCGCCCACGGCAACGACACGGATACGTTGATGAGCTCTCTGTACGTCCCGCGCATTCGCGCCGCGCTTGCACTTCACCAAGGCAAGCCGCAGGATGCCATCGCAGCACTTGAGACTGCTCGTCCGTACGAGATGATTGACTATCGCGTTCTTGAGCTGCGCGGAACTGCGTATCGCCAGGCTGGAATGCCCGACTTGGCAGTCACGGAGTTCCAGAAGATCATCGCAAATCCGGGAGTTGATCCTGTCTCGCCATCGTACCCGCTCGCTTACCTGGGTCTGGCGCATGCTTACGCCGCGCAGAATAGGAAACCGGACAGCCGGCATGCCTATGAATCTCTATTCAAATTGTGGAGTCATGCCGATCCCGACCTGCCGCGATTGATCCAGGCACGGACGGAAGAGGCAAAGCTGTTTTAGATGCATCCATCCATAGAGGCTAGGGCTTTGGCGCAGCGAGCAGGTCCTGCATTTTGAGGTACACGGCGTTGGTCCAGCCGAAGCCGACGACATTGCTCTTGTAACCAGCCGCAACCTTGACGTTGGCGGACCCGCTCACCACGTCATACTTTTCGCGGATCGTGCCGTCCCGATGATAATTCTCAGAGATGGTCGCGGAAAACCGTTGAGCGAGTCGCTGCGCATCCTGGTGGAAGCCGGTCAGGTCCAGTCCGTCGATGGCTAGCCAAGTCGTGGGGGCCCAGCCAAAGGGTGCGTCCCACTGGGCGCCGGAGATGGTGGCGCTCTCCTGCAGGCCGCCGGACGCTTCAAAGAGGGCGAGATGCTTTTCGACTGAGGCTGCCTGGCCGGGATTCGCCACGCCTGCCCACAGCGGGTAGAAGGTGGTGACGAAAGGATAGTGAGACCGCGTTGCGGATTGATAGTTGTAGTCGAGGTAAAGGCCGGTCGCAGAGTCCCAAAGGTATTTGTCGATCGCTGCGTGGCGGGCTTCGGCGCGACGTGTCCACTCCTGTGCCTCGGTTGGGCGGTCCAGCAGTGTGGCGAAGTGGGCCATGTCACGCTCGTACTTGAAGAGGAGAGCGTTGAGGCAGACCGGCGCGTACTCTTCGGTTGAGCCGGAGAACGGGCCGAAGCGGAAACTGGTGTCGAATCCTGACTCCCGCATAGCACGGTCGCCGCGGTAAAAGGCGGCGGAGAGACGATGGCCGTCGACTACGGCGGCGGCGCATATCTTCGAAACGTTGATATCGCATGTAGCGAGCGCAAGGCCGCGCGACTGGGCAGCGTTAGGGTTCCGCGGTTCAGTGACAAGGTACTCGGGATTTACGGCGGGGTGTGCAAGCAGCCAGCGGATGACGTCTGGGTAGTAGCTCGAGTCGTCCGCCATCTCGGGTACCGGGCCCGCGTCCAGGTCGTGATAGCGTGCCAGGCCAGTATCGCCCGCGCGGTGTTCTGGTGAGATCCAGAGTGCGTAATCCTGCTGGGCAAACACATAGGCACGGGCTAGCCAATTACGGTCCGGTTGCGCGCCGGGTGCGGGATGCTCGTAGACTTCGCGAATCATCTCGGTGAGGAACGGTGGTTGCGATCGCGTGAAGTAGTAGGTGCGATTGGCATTGAGGATGGCGCCGTAGTTTTCGATCTCGTAGAAGAAGTTTTCAACCATGTCTTTGGCGAGATCGAGGCGATTGTCGTGGACCAGGCCAAGGAGGATGAAGTAACTGTCCCAACCGTACATTTCGTTGAATCGGCCTCCCGGCACGACATACCGATTGGGGAGATAGAGGAGTCCAGGAAGGCTGAGTTCGCGGGGACGGACGTCGCCGAGATGATGGATGACGCGCGGAAGACGGCGGACTTCAACGTGGCACTCCTGCTGCATGGCGCTGACGGCATTCGGGACAGGAATGTCCGCAGGCAGGTAGAGGACGGAGACGGCAGTCACTTTGGAGTCGACCACACTCTTGCAGTCGGAGGTGGAGCGAGAGAGAGTGTCCCAGCCGGTGCTGATGTAGGAATCGATTGAGGGCTTTTGAGCGTTGCCGGGGACGAAGAGGATGATGAAAGCGAAGGGGGACAACAGCGCAACTCGACGGCGACGTAATTCTCGAAACATGCAGGCACCGACTATACCATTTTGAAGGAAGATGGCTGCGCTGTGGTCGCAAAGATCCGATTGCTCGAACTTGCGAGAAACAACCGTCACGGCTTCGACCCTGACGCGCGGAACGCGACGGTCCCGTGACCGTGTGCGCGCCTTAGCACCTAGTAGGTCCGGCAGCAACGGCACCGTAGCAAGGAAGAAGAGGTTTCTACAACTACAGAGTGTTAGTACGCACGGGCTGAAACATCGGCGTTTCTGCCCCCACCGCATGTTTAGTAGGCCGCGAGTGGTGGAGAGAGTCTTCATCACTGCGTACGTTCGCCTAGGAACGCATGCGGTCAAACCAAAATAACCGAAGGGCTTGGCTGCAAGGCGGCGTTTTGTAGGGGTAAGGAAATGGCGGAGAGGGAGGGATTCCAATCTTACTCATTCCATTGAGATAATGACAAACTCAGGACAATCGTACCCCCGCATCTACCCCCGCTCTGACGGATCACAGAACAGCGACCAGTTGGACGAACCACAGGAGATACGATCGTTGGAAAAATTCCAAGATATTTCTGGTACATCCTGACGCAACTCATGCTAACTTTTTATTGCCACTAGATTCAGGCTGAAACTGGATAACAACATCTCCTTCAATGGAGCGCAGCAGTCCAGGCAGGCAAGCGACACTAGCCTCGATAAGCAACAAAGGTGTAGCCTCACTCCGCCTAAAATTGGCGGAACAATTTGAACGGAGTCCCCCTCCGTCGTTACGTTGAGTGTAAACGCGGGAATGGTACATAATTTCTTGCGGACGTAGCAGAGTATGAGGAGATCCGGGGGGATCAGGACAGGCCATCCAGCCGGCAACATCAAAATGGATCGCCACAATCGCTAGCCCAACTCTGTCTTTTTATCAATAGTTCAAGGCCGGACGCCATGTGCGTTCGGCCTTTCTGCTTTTAACCTCCCCTAATTCAGACGCCGGCTCGTGGAGCCGGCGTCTTCGTTTGCCGGATGCGGGAGTGCCTTGCAAACGAATCCATCAGGAGGACTTGATATGAGCGATGTTGCGTTGTTGAGAAGGAAGCGGGTGCTAGATCGGACGGGACTTTCGAATACATCCCTTCACCGGTTGATTTCGGGAGGGCAGTTTCCGCGGCCCATCAGTCTTGGAACGGGCCGATCTGTTGCGTTCGTGAGCAGTGAGGTAGACCAGTGGATCGAAAGCCGGATCCAAAGCGCCCGCGGGTCGATACAGCAACAGCAGGAGGCCTGAGAGGTGCCGCACCATGTACAACAAACTCTTTGAAAAGATTCTCGACAGCAGCATCTGGCTGGAAGATCACCCGACGCGCATCGTTTGGCTCACACTCCTGGCCTGTATGGATGAGGATGGCTACTGCGAGTTTGCAAGCTGTGCGAACCTTGCCCGTCGAGCCATTGTGACGCTCGAACAAGCACGAAAGGCGGTCGCCACGCTCGAGGCCCCGGACCCAGATTCCTCCGATCCAGATGACGAGGGAAGAAGACTTGAGCGCGTCCCTGGCGGTTGGTTCGTTCTCAACGCTCGGAAGTACCGCGAGCGGGTAACCAGGCAGGAAGTAAAGAGACAAAACAGAGAGCGGGCTCAGCGATACCGTGACGAACGCAAGAATCGTCACGCTATTCCGTTACGAAATGACGCAAATCACGCTCCCGTAACGGGCCATAACGCAAGCATCACGCAATCAGAAGCAGTTGCATTAGCAGATGTAAATAAAGAAGAAAGTACTGGTGAACTGGCGCTCACCTCTAACGATCGTCCTTTCGAGAAACAACCCGGAATCGTCTACCTTCCACTTCCAGGGAGCCAAGGTGAATGGGCGGTCCCAGAAAAGCTATTCCACGAGATGGTCCATTGCCATCCTGGCAGGGATGTTGCGCGAGAGCTCGAAAAGATGCGCGGTTGGCTGGTGGCAAACACAAGGCGGCGTAGAACGCCCAGAGGCTTGCCTTGTTTCATCAACAATTGGCTTTCCCGAGAGCCAATTGTCAGCTCTTCAAAAGGAGACTCAAATGGCAAACTCAGCAAGATTGAACATAGTGCCCGCACCGGAGCGGCCGCAGCCGAAATCGCGGACCGCATGGATCCTCCAGCGTTTCTCAGCGGCGGAGTTGCTAAAGCCGGGACCCGTAATGGACGAGTTCTCGAAGTCCCTGCTGGTTCACCTCTGGTCTGACACTGTCGACGAAGTGGGCGAGGATGCGTTCGACGCTGCACTTCGGCAAGTGCTCAACAAGAGACCCTTCCGCCCCGACATCTCTGAGATTCGCACCGCCGCCGGTTTGGACAATGCACTCGTCGATCCCGCCGAGCAGGAGGCAAAAGCAGCCTTGCGACCCGTCATCGCCGCGTTGCGGTTGCACGGTCCATGGTTGAAACCGATCCACGGCAAGTTGCTTAATGATCGCGACAGCGACGGGCGCGCACTCCATCGGGCGGACTGGACGTGGGAGCCGGACACGCCGCCGCCAACCTTCGACCTGGTGACCGAGGCAGCGCTGCGCGGCCTGGGCTTCGGCAGTAGACAGCCGGGCCTCGACGTCGTCAGTCGCCACCCAGCGCTGAACGCGCCAGCGGACTCGGATACAGGCTCTTTTCGGCAGCGACTCGCGAAGGACGTTGAAGCCTCATGGCTTGCGGCCTACCGCGAGGCCAGGGCCGCTGACGCGCGAGCGAAGTAGCAGAGAGGAATCACAATGTCCGTGTCGATTCAAGAGCGTCTTGGCCTTCCGACGGAGTCGATCGCGGGAGCGGGTTGGCAGTGGGCATGCATGCTCCGCGCCAGCGTCCCCGGCATCGTGAAGTCCTTTGATCCGATCCGACAGACCTGCGTTGTGCAGGTCGCGATTCAAGAGGTCGTCAACCTCCCGCCGCCGAATACGCAGCAGTCGGCATCGGGTGGAACTCAAAACATCCCAACCGTCGTCACCATCGCTCCCCTTCAAGATGTTCCCATCATCATGCCACGCGTACCCGGCTGGGCGATCACCTTCCCCATCGTCGCGGGGACCGAGTGCCTGTTGATTTTTGCCGACACGTGCATTGATGGTTGGTGGCAGAGCAGTGGTGTTCAAGCGCCGATGGCGCGCCGCCGGCACGACCTCTCGGACGCGTTCGCGCTGTTTGGCCCTTGGTCGCAGCCGAACGTGCTTGAGAACTACTCGACGGCTTCCATGCAGATCCGCTCGGACGATCAGACGGTCCTCATCGACCTTGCCGAAGGGCAGATCGCCATCACCGCCCCTACCGTTGCCGTGACAGCCACGGAATCTATCGGCATGACGTCCCCGGCGTTCACCGCGAAGGCATCGGGCGGAACAGCGGTGCCCCTGGCTGCGCAACCGCTCGTGACTTGGCTCCAAACGCAGGTGGTGCCATTCCTTCAAGCCAAGGGCTACACAGGACCGTTGCCCCCGGCCGATTCACTCACAACCAACTTCGAGGCGCAGTGACCCTCGAGCTTACCGTGCAAAGGACAAATTTATGGCAAGCGGGATAGGACTTCAATCGCTCGGAATGGTTTCAACGTCAGCCGGAGCACCCATCGTAAGGCAGGATGCGCAGGAGTCGGCATCCACCGACGGCTGGACGCCCCCACAGTGGGCCCGGTCTGGCCAGGCCCTCATCACAGTGCCCGCCACCACAACCTACGCTCAGAATCCCTCGAGCGCCTCCGGCACTATGAGCGCTGAAGGAACCTACACGGTCAACGCCAGCGTCATCGGCACGGCTGCCACCGTTTACATCTTTGACAACCCAGCAGTCCTAAAATCTGGTCACCAGCGCATGCTCCGCAAGACGCAGAACCCGGTACTTACTGGGGCAAATATCGCGGATCATGCCTATATCGAACCGGCTCGAGTAACGCTGGAGATTCTGGCGAGCGATGCAATGGCGACCCTCCAAGGGAGCGAGTGGTCGGGGTTCACCGAACTCGGCGTCGCGGTCTGGCAGGTGTTCAAGAGTCTTCAGCAAAACAGAACGCTGGTGACGCTCACGACCCGCTTGGATACCTATTCGAACATGTTGGTCGAGCAGATCAGCACAAACGACGATAACAAGACGCAGCATGGCCTACGCGCAACGATCGTTCTCTCGGAGATTATTGCTGGCGGCGTGGCTTCTCAGCAATCCGCGAGCGCAAGGCCGGACGCAACCGACAGCACCCAGGGTGGAACCGTTACAAGCATCCCGATCGATCCCGCGATGCTCCAGCAACTCGTCGTGCCCTCCGCTCAATATCCAGACGTGCAAACGTACCCGCAAATCCCCGGGGCGGGCACGGTGAGCAGCAACAGCCTGGGGCAGTCGCCGACGAAGTAGCAGAGCCGGAAGCCCCACATAAGCACCACCACCAGCGGAGGAATCATGCTCGAAAACATCATGGACAGCTACCTCGTCCGGCTCCAAAGCGCCGTAGATACGACTAGCTTCACGAAATTCAACCAAACGCTTGCGGACTCAGCGAAGCAATTCTCAACTTTCTCCATCGGAAGCGTCGAGGCCTTTGCCAAACTCGACATCGCGGTCGCCGGCGCCTTCGCTTCGATGGGAGTTGGGCTAATCTCGCTCGGTGATAAGTTCGCCCAGGCAGATCAGCAGACCCGACTGTTCGGCATGCGGATGGGGATCGGCGCGGCTGACGCCCGCGCGTTGACATGGTCGCTCAATGACCTCGGCGTGACGATGGACGAAGCGTTCGATAGCGAAGTGAATCAGCGGCTAACCCGCATGATCTCTCAGTACAAAGAGCTCGGCGAAACCCTACCTAAAAACTACGAACTGAACATGAAGAGCTTCCGCGCCATGGGGGCGCAGGTGAGCTACCTTGAGCGTGGGCTCGAAGTCCTGACGATGGGAACTTTGTCTAGGTTCTTCGACAAACTCGAGGGTGGGTCGGGCAAGAGTCTCAATAAGCTGGATCAGCTCGGCGATTGGATGGCGACAAACATCCCCAAGTGGGAAGATGAGATATCTACCGGCCTCGTCCCGATCTGGAATGATGCAGTCGTGGTCGTCGAAGACTTTGGAAGCATGCTGAAGACCGCCGCCGGTGATTTCAGTTTTCTAAGTGGCGTTCTACTTGGCGACGACTCGATAAAAACCACTGAGTTCTCCATCAAGAACGCAATGAAGGCGACGCAGGATTGGGCTGACGTTCTCACCGAACTCGGGTTGATGTTGCAGTTCGATTTCAGGGTCGCTGCGCACTTCGTGACTGCCTTGAGTGAGGGGTGGGCGGCAGCCTCCGCCTTTCGGCGGGGCGACTTTGACGCCAATGCTAGCCTCTTTGCCGATGCGCGAAAAGAGTTCACCGCAGGAACCGACGACATAACGGACGGTCTACGCGCACCAAACTGGATTGCGGCCGCCAAGTACGATCCGGATTTCGCCGGGCTGGCTGCGCACCTCACTGACCTTCGCAACCGCGGCAAAGATGACGCCAGCTCATCAAATGCGACCGCATCGCCGGAGGCTCTCGACAACTTTCTTAGATTGGCAGGGACCCGATACAACGTCGACCCCAACCTTCTCGCTGCGATCATCCATCGTGAAAGCAATGGCGATCCGACACAAATCAGCGCCCGAGGTGCCAAAGGTCTCATGCAGCTCATGCCGGACACGGCAAAACAATACGGCGTGTCGAACCCCTTTGATCCGGCACAGAACGTTGATGCTGGGGCCGCCTTTCTCGCGCAACTTTCGAAGCATTATCGCGGAAACGCGTTTGAGACCATCGGCGCTTACAACTGGGGCCAAGGCAACATGGACTCGTACATCAAAACAGGCCACGGATTCTTCACCGCTAAGAATCCGACCGGGGAGCTTCCCTCCGAAACCCGAGACTACGTCCGCAACGTCCTGCGTGACTACGGCCAGTACAGCGCAGCGGCCAGTCAGCCGTCCGTGAACATCACCGGCCCCATCACGATCAACGTCCCTGCAGGCACTCATCCGGACGCGATGAAGGGTGTCATCGCCGACGGTATGCGAGACTTCGCTGCGAATCAAAATCGCCGGGTGATGGCTCAGACAGCGGGAGGCCCGCACTGATGGCCACAAGGTCGACCACGCCATTCTTTGGCCGCGCGTACTCCCTCAGCATTGCTCTAACGCAAGGCGATGCCGCCGGGCAAACGATTACCATCTCGAGCGACGAGTTCGAGCCGAATGCGCTGCGCTTTAGCTTCGAGTTGGAACAGCATGCCTTCTCAGACTTCTGGCATGCCGAGATCACGATTTACAACTGCGACGGGCCGATAGGCAGCGGCCCAAACCCGCAACTCAACCTCTTCCAGGCAGTCATTCAGGAGGGAGACATTGTCACCCTTCGGGCCGGGTATCAGGCCGACTACAAGGCAACCGGCGTCGCTCCCACCATCTGGCAGGGCCCGGTGTTCTATTTCATTAAGGACCGGCTCGACGTGGTCGACCAACGCTTGATCCTCCACTGTGTGTGCAGCCGCGCGCTGACGACGTTGAACTTCATCAATGGCTCGCTGCCTGCCCTGTCCAATCAAGTCAGCCAAGCGCGGTATATAGCGGCAAACTCGATTACCAAAATCGGGGTGAACTCCTCGCAAGTGCAAGGGGCACTTGCCTCGACGCAACTGCCCCGCGGAGTTTCTTTTTTCGGAGCGCCGCATAACTACCTCCAGCATCTCGCTGACTCGAACTCGAACGTCGTGTCGTGGTTCGACTCATATTCTTGGAACCTCGACACCCTGAAAGATCCTGCCGGGAAACTCGTAGCCAGCTACGCACCGATTCAACCGGGTGGCGTGCCGGCGCGCGTCGACGGAGTATCCCTTAGCCTTATTGGCACACCTCAGCAGACACAGTTCGGAGTCAACTTCCGGGTGCTCCTTGACCCTGTCGTCCAGGTCAGCTCCCCGCTGCCGAAAGTGGGGCTTGCGAAAGAGTTCGTGCGACAGGCACCCGTTGCCT
The DNA here is from genome assembly GCA_963693075.2 of uncultured Granulicella sp. Classification (GTDB taxonomy): domain Bacteria; phylum Acidobacteriota; class Terriglobia; order Terriglobales; family Acidobacteriaceae; genus Edaphobacter. The sequence continues at coordinate 1,141,428 of CAXMMP010000002.1, forward strand.
ACCCGCTGCCTAAAGGCCAGTATGCCCCGCGACCGCTCGGAACCGAGTACATCGTCGTAGGGGTGCGATGCACCGGCGACACCCGCGGAAACGCTTGGTACACGGACATCACCGGGCTGACGTTGGTAAGCGACGTTCTCGTCATGCTCGGCGACGTCACCCACAACTAACCCTAACCACCAAAAGGAGAACCGACCAAATGACATCCACCCTCGACGTGATCCAGAACGCAACTTCATCGCTCCATCAGACTCTCAGCGACGCTTCCGCCGCCTTCTCCGCCGCCCAGGCAGAGGTCGCCCAGGCTTCAGACTTGGTAGAACGTGCCCGCGGCTTCGCCGCCGCTGCGCAACGAAAGCATGACGACTCGCAGACGGTTCAGCAGGACGTCAAGGCGTGGAAGCTGCGGACCTTTAAAAGCGGCAGCGCCGAACCGATCCCGCCAGACTTACTGGAGGCGCGTCGCGAGGCCATTTACGCCGGCGAGGAAGCAGAACATGCAACCGACCTGCTCAAGCAGCTTGAAACCGAACTCGCCGCCGCTCAGCAGGTAGCTGAGGCAGCCAATTTCGCGAAGCTTCAGTCGGCGAACGAGATTGTCCTGGGGCAGGCTGATGAGATCGTCACGCAACTGAACGCTGTGCGCCGCGAGCATGACCGGCTCCGTCTCATTCTGTTCGGCTTGGCCGGCGGCATTCAGGCACCAACTGCCGAGCAGCAAAACCGGCTCGCTCACGCCGTCAACGAGCTGCTGAACGAGGTGGGTCTTGAGTTGCGGATGACGCCGCGTATGCTTCAGGGCGTTACCTCGCATGCGTGGTGGCGTGCGTACAACGAGGCTCTCCTGGAGCATTCTGGCTCGTCCGTGCCAGCACTGCCGGAGCTTGAAGAGCTGGTCGGATAGACATCGACGTTGGCGAACCTCCCCGTGAAAAGGCGTCGGGGCCTCATAGTTCGCCAAACTGCAGACCATTCGGAACGGATTTCGGGATTTTTCTCCTTCGGCCCGGAAGACGCGCTGGCTGGTTCCCAGCACTCCCAATGTGTCTGCAGCGAGGGACGCCGTTCCTGGCAAGGTGGCGGCGTCCTTCATTTTTACTTTGTGTTTGGAAAAGGGGAACGAATGGAAGCAGGTGATTCGCTATGACGGAGTTTTCAGAAAAATCACGGGGGCACGGCAATTCAATCTCTCGAAAGCAAGAGGCCGCAATCGCCGCGCTCTTGATAAGCCGAACGCAGACTGACGCCGCGCTGAAGGCTGGCGTGAGCGTCTCCACCTTGCGACGTTGGGTGAAAGATGAAGTCTTCGCCGCCGGATATCAGGCCGCAAAGCGTGACCTGCTCGAAGGCACGATCAACCAAATCCGATCGGTATCGAGCGTGGCCGTTCGAACGCTGGCAGAGATTGCGTCGGACAAGCGGGCGAAGTCCAGCGCCCGCGTCGCGGCGTGTCGCACGATCCTCTCAGTCCTGTTGGATGGCGTCGAGGCTCAGAGCCTTTCCGATCGCTTGGACGCGTGGGAGGCTGCCGAGAATGGGTAGATGGACGGTTCTCAAACGCAGGATGGCCGCGCTTGAAGACAGGCTCGGAGAGGAGATGGTTCTCCTTCACTTTTCCGATGGCTCGCAACGCAAGATCCTCGCGAGCTTCGACCATTGGCAGGCTCTCGCTGCAGTTGACTTGAAGACCGAGCCTCAGGATGAGGCGACGGCGGAGCTGCTGAGCGAGGCAAAGGCTGTGCAGCGGGCGGTGCGCATCACTGGTGCAGTCGACCAAAAGCAGGACGGTCAGATGTTCTACCTGTTGCAAGCTCTGTACAACAGCCCGGATGGGCCCGATTCTGAAGCAGCATAACCAAAAAGGAGCACCATGAAAAAAGAGATTGAGAAAAGCCAAACCTCAGACTTCCGAACTACAAGCGTCGAGATCATCGCCGTCATTGGCGCTATCCAGGCGCTTGATAAAGCTCGCAAGGCTACGCCAAGACATCAACCCGTATACGAGGCCGCCCTCGCAAAATATCAATCACAGCTCCGCTCACTGATAGCCAGCCTTCCCGCTCCGGAAGCTGATTGGGAGATCGATGCTATGCGGGCGCTGGAAGCTTGGCGTTACGGGTTCGTCGTAGACGGCCAAGTCGCATGAGGTAGCAGCGTCCGACTACCACTCAATACAAGGCACTTGCTGCCTATCCGTTGGCATCTACCCCCAACCCATACCCCCACGGCACCACGATTCGGAGCAAAACCCATGGACAACCCGACTTACTTCGCCTCGCGCCTCTCGAAGAATCAGGCCGAAACGACGCACGGCTATCGCATCTGTCTTGGAACTCCGGTCTGCCGGACAGGGCCGCAAGATTACCTCGGCAGCGAGCTTAAGCGCCACACTGACTATCAGGATTCGTGGGGCTTGGAAGACGACACCGTCTACCAGGTGCAGCGTCCCTTGGGCGAGGTCACCAGCCCCGAGACGATCGCAAGTTTCGAGGGAAATACCGTAGTCGACAACCATCCCACGCATGCCCCCGGCTCACTGCTCACCGTAGACAATGACGCCAGCCTCAACTGCGGTCATGCTCAAAACGTTCGCGTCGGCGATAACAAGGTTGACGGCGAAACCGTTCTACTTGCTGATCTCCACGTCAAAGAGCCGGAGCTTCTCGACAAGATCGATAGTCGTGATGCGAGGGACATCTCCTGCGGCTACACGTACCGCCTCCGCCGCCAGGCCGACGGTACGCTCTTCCAATCCCATATCCGGGGCAATCACATCGCCGTCGTGCCTCAGGGCCGTGCCGGCAGCTCTATCGCGATTGCGGACGCGGCGTCGCGCGCGCAGGCAGTACGATCCCCGCTGGAGTTCTTCGCAGGAGTCCGTTACAGCGTCGGCATGGCAGCCTATGACGAGCACGCCGCCGCCGCGCCCAGCGCCCCGCCACGCTCCGCATTGAGCTTCTTTGCGGGGAAGTCCTACGCTGCGGGCAAAGCGGCCTTTGAGTCCTACCAGCGAGGCCGCCGATGATCACCACCCAGCGCACCAGCAACGCCAAACGATTCCAGCAAAGGCTCGCTGCGACCCAAAAGAAAGCCGTCTATGTCGGCATCCCATCGTCCTCTAGCCGCGACCGCGCTTCCGAACTCCTGGCGATGGCCGCGGCTACGGCAGGCATAACCAAGCAAGCAGGCTTGATGCGCGCCGCGAAGCAGGACGTAAGCAATGCGGAGCTGTTGTACATCTTCTCGAAGGGGTCACCGCTAAAAGGCATCCCGCCCCGGCCGGTCCTTGAACCTGCCATCGAAGCTGAGGCGAACAAGAAGATCATTGCGCGGGAGCTGGCGGGGGCGGCGAAGGCGGCGCTCGACGGTGACGAGGCAAAGTACGATCAGCAGCTCAAGCGCGCCGGCATGGCAGCGCAGAACGCCGCCCGCGAGTGGTTCACGAACCCTGAGAATGGCTGGGCCCCGAACGCGCCGTCGACCATCAAGGCGAAGGGCAGCGACACGCCAGGTGTGGACACAGGCGCGATGCGGCAGGCGATCGTGTTCGTCGTCAGAACAGAAGAGTGATTATTTTGGAAAGAAGATATGGTTCAGCATGCCCGCGGCACCTCCAAAAAGTGCGAGGAAGAGCAGGGTGATTATCCAGCCTAAAACCGTGAGGATGATGGCGGCGGGGATAGCGGCGATAACCCACTTCACCATGAAGCGGCACATTGCCCGGATGCTCATGTCGACGTCGGTTATGACCACAGACTGGCGGAAGGTCTCATTTGGCATGGCGAGAGTATACGCAGCGATCGCGCAATATCAGTCTTTGCTCGGCATCATCTGATTCAGCTTCGTAATTCGACGCAGCTCAGAGGCAGGGATCAGCACTCGGTTGCCACATCGCTGGTACCGGAGAGCTTTACGCGCTAAGAGCGTCTCAATCGTTCTCACGGAGACGCTCAGCGCCTGGGCGGCCGCCTTCTTGTCGTATAGCAGTCTGAAGCCTTCGGAGGCTGCAACCGCTTGAGGTACCGCCCGAGAGCGCCCCTGCACTCTTTGAAACTCGGCCTCGACGACGATTCTGATCTGCTCAGAGACAGCCGAGAGAACAACAATTGAAAGCTGGTCTGTAAGCGATCTAAAAGCAGAATCTATGCTTGATGGCACGTTTTTCCTCCGGTTGTGGACGCTAATCGAATCGAGAATTTGCCGCCCTACAATCACCTATCTTGCGTAGACACATAGACCCTTAGATCGGTTGCGAGAGAGGCGGGGCCGAAGCCCCGCCGTCGCGTCAGTCCTAGTCTCTGGTTGCTCGCCTGTAAGCCTCCAAGTCGTTCTCTCGAAGTCTGCGATCCGACTTCTGCCTCGCTCGCTTCATCCTGCGCTCATCCGCCTCATCCTCCCGCTTGTTCTTCGCCGCGCGGACACCATAGATCGACCCGGCAAGAAACAAACGGGCGGCTAGCCAGCGCATGGCATCGCCCTTCGCCTCCGGATCGTCTTCGGCTAGTTCTGCTTCCAGTTCCCGTTCGTACTGGTTCATGAGATAAGGCCACATCGCTGAGTCCTGTAGGTGGAAGGAATTAATCGAGATCTGGTCGAAGCTCCGGTCCTCGAGCTCGGCAGCCTGAGCAATTGCCGAATTATGCATCTCGGATCCCCTATACGTTCTGCGCTCCATGTCGTCCCACGGACTTTCGAGATAAGGCTTCGTCGTCGTCACCAAGCCATTCGTGGTGAAGATCAGCTTTACAGGCTCAAGTGGCGCGGGCAGGAGGAGGGGGTAAAGAATCTTGCTCAGCCTCCGCCCCCGGCTCTTTAGAACAGACCAGTTATCGTCCAGATGAGCCTCGGCCAGGTTCTCGGTGAGCTTTTTATGGTTTAAGTCATGCGGCAGGTATTTATCTCCGCATCGCAGCGCATACATGCCGGTGCGCATTTCCTTCCCGGTGAGGCGAAATGCGTTCGGATCGGCAGGTTTGGGCCTAGCTAGAGCAGCCTTCGGAGACGCGGCCGCTATGGGCGTCTCCGCTTTCGGCGCTTTGGCTGCCGGGGTAACGAGTTCGAGTTTGCGTGATAAGGTGCGGGGGGTGGTTTTGCGAACAGATTTGGGCGCGGCTGCTTTAGCCTTAGAGGTAGCCATGTGAAGTCTCCTTGGAAGAACTTTGCTGGTTAGCCCCTTGCCGAGTGCTCTAACACTCGCTTGGGGCGTTTATGTTGTTGCTGGGGGTGAAAACTGCAAACCAACGCAGCCCATCCGCTCTCGCAAGACAGCCCCCAGCTCATCAGCATTTCGATTGATCTCCGGCCTTACGCATGCCGGATGCAACGTTGGTTTGGGCTTTTCAGACCCACGAACACAATGCGCCCTCCCGCCGGAGTCGTCAAGCGGAAAGATGAGGATGCAGAAAACTGGTAAGTTGCCGTGGCTAGCCCATGCGCTTGACGTTGCCAGCCTGCGGTTTCCCAGAGGAACCGACTTCAACGTCGTACTCAACTGCCTCGCCCTCTTTGAGAGATTTGTAACCTGCTGCCTGGACAGCCGTGTAGTGGACGAACGTCTCCGTTCCGTCCTCAGCTTTGAGGAAGCCAAAACCTTTTGCATTGTTAAACCAGACTACCGTTCCTGTGTGCTGCGCCATGATCTCACCTGCTTTCCTACTGGGGTTTGGTTTGATTGATGGCCGTTAGTATCTCGGAAACAGTCAGAACGATCAGTCGCCCATCCGACAATTCGATGATGACCTGGTTGCCGTCCTCGGTTCGAATGTCCACGATAGTGATCGGTTCGGGCATGAGCGATGCTCTCACGCTCTCCGCAGGTATTCACGCGCATTTTTCATCCTCTCCGCGAAGCGGCGGAGCTCGTAGGCCGTCGCCTCATAGGAAGGCATTCGAACGCTCTCCAGGCAGTCTGCACGCTTCTCTAGGCGCTGGATGATGATGGTGAGCACATCGATCGGGGAGAGATGGGGCACTCCTCAAGTCTAGGCGAAGCTGAGGCGAAGATTTCCGCAGGCGCAGACAAGCGACAAGCCATTTTAAGCATGCCTTGGGGGTACGGTTGGGGGTAGTAGCGATCGTTAGCGGACGCAAAGCTCGCCTATTGTGCTGTGTGCTAATCCTTCATAAGTATCTGAACGGTGAGAGTGAAAATTCCTACCAAATGAAAAGTTGATTAGAGCAGTCCTACGTGTACTCTTCTCCAGACCCCACAAAGGAGATTTAGGATGAGTTTGTTGCACGATGCCAGCAAGACCGATCTCAAACGTTTGCTTGGAACGTTCCCTGTAACCGCGCTCAAAGCAGGGTGGCCAAGCGTAAAAGGAACAAAAGAGGAGATCTGCTTTGCGGCAGCCGAGGAGCGCGACCCGGATAAAATTATCTCTTTCATGGAAACGAATTTCGCTCGTTGTCGCCAGCACGTCTATATTTTCTCTGCCCCAGAAGGCATGATGGGTGACCCAGGTGCAGCCGTTCCGGATGCTGAGGTTCTAAGCGTCGATGGAGGCGGTCGTAGCATGATTCTGACTACGGCCTCCTTCGACATCTTTCTCAAAGACCCATCTGAAGAGGCCATCGTTGAGTTCCTTTGGCCAATGCGTTTTGAGAAGCTCTACAATTTTCTCGTTTTCAGTTTGATCATCTTGGAGAGAAACCCTTGCATATATTTTGATCGAGATTGTTTCAAATTGTCTCGCAGCATTGACGAGCGCGGCATCGTGAAGAACATCGAAAGCCTAGGGTATTTACGCGCTGATCTTCACCGAGGAGTGAAAACGCTTTGGGAAGAGAATTTCATGGATTCGCATCGCACAAATTTTAAGAAGCCAAAGTCTACCGCGATGGAAGCGATGGACCAGGAATTGGGCATTAAGGAACACAATCCCACCCTGTACGAAGAGTTACAGTCAGCAACGTTATTTACAACGCTCTTCCAAGTTTCTCCCGGTTCTGACTGCTGTGTGGACGAGTTCCACGTTGATCCCTCTGGGGGGTACATTGCGTTTCCACGGTATACTGAAGGAGCCGGCGATGCAGACTACGTGGTTCAAGAACTTCTCAAAAAAAATAGCTGACTTGCTTCCATTGGAGTCAAGCTTCGATGCTGACAAGCTCGCGAGGCTGAATCCCGACCACATTCAACTGGAGAACGTGCGCGCTCTCCTTGGCGTATCACGGGCGCGCGCTCAGAGCATTTGCGATACCGCAGTGCGGCGCGGTGTATTCAGAAGAAAAATTCAGATTTTGTGTCCTGACAACGCAGTGGCGCTCACGCTAGATTTTGGAGCCCCTCTTCCACCCGATGTGAGGTGCCGCCAACTCGTTGACGGGCACTATGAGTCTAACAAGCATCTCACGGCGGAACTCCGAAAGGTGCAGTTCTACTGCCTGAATGACTGACAACCTTAAAGGATTGCCACGGCAAACCGCGGCGGCCCTGGCCCTCACTCAAGCTAATCGTGGATGGTCGATTTGCATATTCGTAATGTGCGGAGTCACGGTGTTTTCAATAGCTTTTCTGTTCGCAATCTTCTTGAACAAAAGCAAAGAAGCAGTTAGCGTTTCTGGAGGTCTTGATGCTCTCTTCGGCTGGAGCTTACGCACGATAATCAAGTTCCATTATCCCCGAAAAGAAGAGCCTTTTTGGCATGGCATAGTTGAGCGCTTCAAGGCCAAGCCGGAGTCTGATGACTAGTTACCCTACGATGCCATCGGGTTCGGCCTCATTACGCGACACCTTCCCGCATTATGAGTACCTTTGCTCCGCGCTGCATCTGCTCTAGGTAGTCCGCCCAGTCCTGCATCATCTTCGTGCGAGCTTTGAGGTGCAAGGCGTGGTTGTACGCGGCGCTGACGGCATTGCGCGGCGCGTGCGCGAGTTGCAGTTCGATGTGCTCGTGCGCATAGCCTTGCTCGTGCAAAATCGTCGACGCGAGCCCGCGGAAGCCGTGGCCTGTCATCCGGCCTTTGTATCCCATCCGGTCGAGGGCTTTGAGGATCGTATTGTTGCTCATCGGCCTCGTGATGCTGCGATCGCCGGGGAAGACCATCGCGCCATTGCACGGCAGTTCTCGAAGCATCGTGAGGACCTCGAGCGCCTGGCGGGATAATGGCACGATATGCGGCGTTCTCATTTTCATGCGATCCGCCGGTAGGTTCCATCGAGCCGCCTCAAGATCGAACTCGTCCCAGCGCGCTCCGATCAGTTCACCGGTGCGGACAAACGTGAGAGCCATGAACTTAATGGCCAGACGAGTCAGAGGCGAACCGCGGTATACCTCGATGCGCCGCAAGAGATCAGGCAGTTCTCTCGCGTCCACTCGCGCATAGTTCGTCTTCCTAGATGCTTTTAGGATGTCGCTGGGGCGGATGTCGGCCGCGGGGTTCCGTCGACAGTAGCCGTGAGCGATCGCATATCGAAACACTTGGCCTGTCATCTCCAGCGCTCGCTTGGCGATCTCCTGAGCGCCTCTCTGCTCGATCGCTTTCGCCATCGCCACCAACTCAGGCGCCTCTATCTCCGAGACGGGCCGAGCGCCCAGGCATGGAAGGATGTCGGCAGCCATGCGGCGCTCGACCGAGTCCGCATAACGAACGCTCTTCCCGGCGCGCCAGTGAACCAGCCACTTCTGCGTCATCGCCGCGAAGGAGTTGGCGTTCGAGACGTGCTCGGCGGTCTTTGCAGCTTTGCGGAGCGCCATCGGGTCCTTCCCGCTCGCTAGTAGGCGACGCCCATCGTCACGACGTTCTCTGGCGCCAGCGAGAGATACCTCAGGGTACTTTCCAAGGGCCATCAGCTTCTCTTTGCCTTCGAAGCGATATTTCCAACGCCATAGCTTCCCGCCGCTGGGCGTAACCTCCAGACGCAGTCCGCGCTCGTCAGGAAGGCTGTAAGAGGCTGCCTTCGGTTTGGCGGCTTTCAGCCGAACATCGGTAATCGGCATCGCGGATCTCCTCGGATCTTCATCTACCCCCGTCGGGGAGTAAGCTTACCCCCGAAGATACCCCCATCCGAGCCGGGCTGTCTAGGAACGTCTTGGAACACAATGCAGCAAAACCCCTGTGTTTGTCAGGGGTTTTGAGGTCTGTTTGGGATGACTTGGTAGTTTGTGGAATGTCAAAATGGCGGAGAGGGAGGGATTCGAACCCCCGGTACCCGTAAAGGTACGTCTGATTTCGAGTCAGGTGCATTCAACCGGGCTCTGCCACCTCTCCTGCATCTTCAAGCTTACTTGAAACTGTCCCGCGGGAAAAGGGTATCGAGCCCTAAGCGATGATCAATGACTGTTTACCGCTTTCGCTTCGCCAAATTTCAGCACGATTCCCGCCGATAACCGAAGGTCGTTCTGCACATCTGAGACCGAGTTCGGCAATCCCATGTGAATCCACCCTATCTCCAGCGCTCGCAGGTCGAACCGGCGGTTGAGCTTGAGATCGAATCCACCGTTGACGTTGGTTTGATAAGAGTTTGCGCTGCTGCTCTCACCAGCGCCGTGCGGAAAGAGGCTGTCGTACCCATGGACGCCTCCAACTAACACTTCGCCGAAGACGGATGCGCCTGCGAGCCGTCTTGGGGACCGCTTCATCTTTATCGGATAGCGATAGCGCGGCCCAAAGGTATAGGAGAGAAGACTGAGCGGGATCGCTGAAGGCCCAAAGCTGTCGCTGTGGGTGCCGGTCAGATTCGCGGCAAATCCGAGTCCGCGCCAAACCTTCCATCCCGCTTCGACGCTTCCGCCTTGGAGCCAGAAAGCGCTTTGGTCGGCTACCGGTTTGGCTGCCTCGGCGGTATAGGTTATGGCGAAATCGCCTTTCACCGGGGTCTGGCCGTGCAGTGCGCCGCCTGCCGTAAGAGCGAGCAGAGCACCGATCGTCTGAGTCAGAATGTTGGCCTTCAAGTGTCTCCTCATTGAACCCTCAGCGTTACGCTGGCCGTGCGTAGAACGGCTGCGCCAGCGGCATTCGTGCCTGTAGAGGTCACCGTCAGGATGTAGTCCTGAGGCCCTTGACCGAAGAACCCGTTTCTGAGACTGCATCCACTGAGCAGCGTGGCCCCGCTGCCGATCGTCAACAGCAACGCTCCCAGCAGCCAGCCAGAGACGTTTCGCCGTCGCCGGGTCATCAGCGGCAACAGCAGCAGCGCGGCAATCAGAATGCTTCCCGCCTTGGCGGTATGGCCGAGCTGCGTTCCCAGATGCGATGTCGCCACGCGCATGACCATGCCGGTGGGGGAGCCGAGAGTCGGAATCGTCTCCGGTGTGAAGGAGGCGGTTGCTCCCTCTGGCAATCCGCTTACGCTGAAGCTGATCGGTCCTGCAAAGGCCCCGGCTTCAGGTGTAACGATAAAGCCGAAGTTCGCCGCCGATCCTGGCTCCACCGATTCGAAGCCGCTTTGGGTATAGGCCAACTGATAGTCCGGATCGGCGGAGACCACCTCGCTCACGGTGTTGGAGTCACTCGGACTGAAGTTGCCGCCTCCCGCGTAGACTGCCGTAAGCAGCTGTGTCCCGGCTGGCAGGCTGGTGACACTCAGAGTCGATTTTCCCTGGATGAGCACGGCGCTCCCAATCGACAAGCCGCCATTGAAGAAGGTGACGATTCCCCCAGGCGCACCTGCAACCGAGCTGACCGTCGCGGTCAGGACGACCGGAACCCCCTGATAGGTCGAAGGAATTGGGATGCTCAACGAAGTGACACTCGCGGCCGGAACGATCGTGACAACTCCCGCGCCCGGGCTCTCGGAGACCGAATAGTTTGGCGCAGCGGAGCCCGTCAGCATCACCGCGATCGGATAAACCCCTGCGTTCGATCCCTGCGTTGCGGTCGTCGAAAACGCTGCGGCGACATGACCCGCATCCACAGGAAGGACTCCGTCCAGGGTTCCGGTCACGCTTGGAACAGGTTGTCCATAGGTGACGCTGACGCCAGTGGCGGTTGCCAGGATCGGATCCGGAGTGATGGTGACGAAGTAATCGCCGCTGGTGATGGGTGGATTCACCGCGTCTCCGGCGAAGGTTGCCACCAGGTCGTGGAGCCCGACCAGCAGCAACGGAAGCGTGACGTTTGCAACGTTACCGGAGAGAGCACCGTTCACCAATGTCGTGGTGCCCTCTTCAAACGCAATCTCGCCATTCGCGGTGTTGCCATTGTTGGAGAAGGTTGCGGTCAATGCGCCCGACCCATACACATTCGAAGTGGCACCGCTCAGCAGCAAGCCCTCGGTGGTCGGCGGACTCATTCCGGCGATCGTGGTGATGATGCCGGTGCTGACGTCGATTTCACGGCTTCGATTGTTGTCGGTGTCGGTGAATGCAATGCTCGTGTTGGTGGATGACGCGAAGAGAGCAACATCTCGCGGCGTATTGAGAATGCCCGAGGTGGACGGATCGGTATCGCCGCTGAAACCCTGCCCTCCGGTCCCGGCGACCGTGCTGATCCCACCTGCAATCACCTTGCGAATGCGGTTGTTGTCCGAGTCAGCAAAGTAGAGTATGCCACTGCTATCGAGAGTCAAACCTCGCGGCCTGTCAAGGTTCGCGAGCATCCCGGACGCTCCATCGCCCGAATATCCACGGACCCCGGTCCCTGCCAGGGTCGAAATTAAACCCGTCGTGAGGTCGACGACCCTGACCCGGTGATTGTGCGTATCGCCAATGTATAGATCTCCGGTTGAATCGACAGCGAGCCCGCCGGGTGAATCCAACCCAGTCGCGGTGGCTTGCACTCCATCGCCTGCGTAGGTCTGGTTTCCATCTCCAGCTACCGTCGTGATCGTTGTGCCGTTAATCATGCGAATGCGATGGTTGTTGGTATCCGCAAAGTAGATCTTTCCCGTCGCGTCGACTCCGATGGCTTCCGGCATGTTGAGATTGGCTGCTGCCGCCGGAGCGTTATCTCCTGCAAATCCGGCAACCCCGGTTCCCGCGATAGTATTGATCAAGCCAGTCGCCGCATAGACCTCACGGATTCTCTGGTTGTGAGTGTCCGCGATGAAGAGGTTTCCGCTCGAGTCCACAGCAATGCCTGCGGGTGAGTCGAGGACGGCCGATGTCGCCGGTCCTCCATCGCCCGCGAAGCCTTGTTCCCCGGTACCGGCGACCGTCATGATGAGGCCATGCAGATCGACCATGCGAATGACATGATCGTTCACCGACGCAATGAAGAGATCGCCAACTGAATCGTAGGCAAGTGCCGCCGGTATCTGTAGCGGCACGCTTGTGGCTTCAACGTCGTTTGCTTCTCCTGCTTCCGGGTGCAGGATCTTCGCCAAAGCACGCCCCTGGGCTGCGTTCTGCGCGGAGAGCCTTGTCGAGCCGCAAGCGATCGTTAGCAGGCAAAGTGTGCCGACCAACACGGGTTGCAGAGCTGCTCTGCAATGCCCTAACGTTCTGTTCTTTCGCATCACGTTCATCGCTTGCGGTCTCCTCGTTCCGTTCGACTTGCAGCCCTGGTGATCTTCGAGTTGGCCTTCGCGACTACTGGCAGGTGAAAGATGTGAAGAAGGGAGCGCCGACTGTAAGGATCCCTACACTGGCTTCCACGCTCACGATGTCTCCTGCCTGGAGTGCGCCGGAGATCGAACAACTGCTGCCCGCGGCAGAGCTTGTGGTACAGGTTGCCAGTGGTCCGTAGGAAGAGATACCCGTTCCCGCCGCCAAACCCCCGGAGAAGGTGACGTTTTCCAGCGTCCAGACGATGGAGGTGTTGACGTAGGAGGTGATGGTGAGGTTCGCACTGCAGGAGGTTGGGACGATGAAGGTCTGACTCCCGGAGAGGGTGACGGCAGGGGTTCCGAGATACGGACTGACATAGCTGAGACCCAGCACTCCAAGGCTCGTATGCCCGATGTAAGAAGGCGGCATTGCGGTCGTTCCGCCTACCGGCCCTGTCGCGCCGGTTGAGCCCGTCGCTCCGGTCGGGCCAGCGGGACCGCTGGGTCCTGCTACCGTGCTCGCCGCTCCGGTAGCTCCTGTTGCGCCGGCGGGTAGCAGCAAGGTCCAGTAGGTGGTGTTTGTCGGGGGAGCGGTCAAGGCACCCCCGGCATTGCTTTCTATATAGAGTGCGTTGTTATAGAGCACAACGTTGGAGAATGCATAAGGCGTAAGCACGCTCCAGGCACCCTGGTAGCTGATGCCCGTCGCGCCCGTCGCTCCCGTTGCGCCGGCGGCTCCGGCAACGCCGGCAGTTCCCGCGGTCCCCGTCGCACCTGTAGCTCCGGTCAGACCGGTGGCTCCGGTTGAACCTTGTGGCAAGAATTGCGTCCAGAACAGACCATTACTGGGCGGGACGTTGAGCAGCGGTGTGACGGTCGTCGCGTAGTATAGCGCGCCGTTATAGAGAACGACATCCGGGTTGTTATAGGTCACAACGGCGCTGTAGGTTCCGAGATAGACGATCCCAGTAGACCCCACAGCGCCAGTCGCACCTGTGGACCCGGTGGCTCCCGTCGCTCCAGCCGCGCCGATATTTCCCGTAATGCCGACCGCACCGGCCGCGCCAGCCGCACCCGTTGCTCCAGTGGCGCCCATCGCACCTGTGGCACCCGTCGCTCCGGTAGCTCCAGTCATGCCGATCGATCCTGTCAGGCCGGTATTGCCCGTCGCTCCTGTGGCTCCGGTCGCGCCTGGCGGCAGCAATAAAGTCCACACGCCGACAGTTGTCGGATCTACGTTGTTGAGCGGCACGGTGCTGGTCGAAAGGTACAGGGAATTGTTGTAGAGGACGACATCGGGACTGCTGTAACTCTGCAAGCTGCTGTAGGTTCCGGAGTAAAGTAGACCCGCCGTTCCAGTTGCACCGGTCGCGCCGGTCGCCCCAGTCGCACCGGCATTTCCAGAGATGCCAACAGTGCCGGCTATACCAGCGGCACCAGTTGCTCCGGTGGCTCCAGTCGCACCCGTCGCTCCCATCGCTCCCGGGAGGCCGGGGCTGCCTGCTGTCCCTGTCGCACCGGTCGCTCCGGTTGCTCCTGGCGGCAACAATAGAGTCCACACGCCGAGCGTCGTCGGATCTACGTTGTTGAGCGGCACACTGCTGGTCGAAAGGTAGAGGGAGTTGTTGTAGAGGACTACATCGGGGCTGCTATAAGTCTGCAAAGGGCTATACGTCCCGGAATAGACAAGCCCGGCCGAACCTGCTGCTCCCGTAGCACCGGTCGCGCCCGTCGCTCCTGCACTTCCAGAGAGGCCAACGCTGCCGGCAAGGCCGGTCGCCCCCGTGGCTCCGGTCGCACCCGTCGCGCCCATCGCTCCCGTCAGTCCGATGCTGCCGGCCGTTCCTGTGGCACCAGTCGCACCGGTGGCTCCGGGCGGCAGCAACAGAGTCCACGAACCCAGGGTCGTCGGCGGTATATTGCTCGTCGGCACGCTGCTATTCGAAAGGTAGAGCGCGTTGTTGTAAAGCACCACATCCGGATTGCTGTAGCTCAGCAAGGAGCTGTAGGTTCCGGAGTAGGCAAGACCCGCCGACCCTGCCGCGCCCGTCGCTCCGGCGGCTCCTGTCGCTCCAGTTGCTCCGTTACTTCCAGCAACCCCTGCAACGCCCATTGCCCCTGCCGCGCCCGTCGCCCCTGCGGCTCCGGTCGCTCCCATTGCACCCGTCAAGCCGATGCCGCCTGCCGTTCCGGTTGCGCCCGTCGCCCCGGGAGGTAACAGAAGCGTCCATGAGCCAATCGTCGTCGGCGGTATGCCGCTTAGCGGTGTGTCGCTGGTCGATAGGTATAGCGCATTGTTATAAAGAACGACATCCGGGCTGCTGTAGCTCTGCAACGAGCTATATGTGCCCGAGTAAACGAGCCCAGCAGAGCCCGTTGCACCGGTCGAGCCCGTTGCACCTCTCGCGCCAGTGAGGCCGATCGATCCGGTGAAACCGATGGAGCCGGTCGCGCCTACGGGTCCCACAGCACCGATTGCTCCCGTCACGCCCGTAGCCCCGTTGAGTCCGGCGATGCCCGTTGCCCCGGTTGCGCCCTTTGCGCCTTCAAGCCCCGTGGCTCCCGTGGCTCCAACCAGCCCGGCGACACCCGTAGCCCCGGCAACTCCCGTAGCGCCCACCGGTCCGGCAATGCCCTGGGTCCCCTGAAGTCCCTGAATTCCTTGTATTCCCTGGATCCCCGTGGCGCCTGTGGCTCCAGTCGTTCCTTGAGCCCCGGTCGCGCCCACAGCTCCCTGGGAGTTCAAGGTCACATCAAGACGAGCGAAGTGCGCCGTCTCATCGTTCTCTTTGCTGTCCAGCAGCACGCTGCCCGTGCTCGCGCTGAACGCCAGACCGAAGTTGCTCGAAGGCTGCGTCAACCAGGCTTGAACCAGCGCAGTGATATCGATCGTCACAAACTGGGGCGCGGAGACGGAGAAGCTCGACGCCGCCACTCCGAGCCCGGGCATCGAGTTATACGTCACGGTGTTCTCAGCCCAGGCGTCGGTCACCGGTTGAATGCTCAAGGTCGCTGGGGAAAACACGCGATTTACGTACACCTGAATCGTTGCCTTCGAGATCTGCGATGCGGTTGTGCCTGCGGGAAGGGAACTGAGATCGAACTGCAGAAGGCTCGTGTACCCGCCGCCGACATAAAGGTTGGACACCGTCCCGTAGTTGACCGTCGGGTGCGCCGCATTCACATGAGCGTCTCCGACCAGCGTTGTATCCGTTGCACTCGCGTTACGTCCGGCGAGAATCGCCAACACCATCGCTAACCCAAGCTTCCACACGCTCTGCATTTTCATCTGCATTCTCTGCCCTCAAAAACCCTATCGACCAGCAGTTTTGGCGCATGAGGTGGAATGCAAAAAAACTGCCGCAAAAGAAATCAAGGTCTGGGAGCGGAATTGAAACGCTGTCTTGATTCGGGAATCGGTTGGAAGAACCTGTCGTGGTCCCTGTCTTCGACGAACGCCACCGTTGCTACACTCAGGCCAACTGAGAACCCCGCCGTGAAACACAAGTTCCAACTCGTCTTATTCTTTCTGCTGCTCGCTATCACCGGCGTCTATGCGAATCACTTCCACAACAGCTTCCACTTCGACGACTTCCACACTGTCGTCGATAACCCATCCATTCGCTCACTCCGAAATGTTCCCAGCTTCTTTACCGATGCCACGACCTTCTCGGTTCTTCCCGCCAATCGCACTTATCGTCCCGTCGTCTCCGCGTCGTTAGCCTTTGATTATTTCCTCGCTCATGGCTACACGCCGTTCTGGTTTCATCTCACCACCTTCCTCTTCTTCCTGGCGCTCGTGGCCTTGATCGGTGCGTTCTACCGCGTCATCCTCGACCGGACTCGTCCGTCGCCAGCTAATGCATGGCTCGCGCTGTTTGGAGCAGCATGGTTTGGTCTCCACCCCGCTATGGCCGAAACCGTCAACTACGTCATTCAGCGTGGCGACCTTTACTGCGCCTTCGGTTGTGTCGCCGCGCTTTACTTCTTTGCTCGATTCAAACGCCAACGCCGGACCGGTCTTTATCTTCTGCCTCTTGTCTTTGCGCTGCTCGCAAAGCCGCCCGCTGCGGTGTTCCCCGCGCTCCTGTTTCTTTATGTCTTCTTTTTCGAAGCCGAGGGAAAGTCAAATCGCGCAGCCGATAGTCTTCTTGCCGCGTTTCCCGCAATGACCCTCACCGCGCTGCTGCTTTGGCTGCAATCCGCGATGACCCCTCATACCTTTCTGCCGTCCATCATCTCTCCTTGGGTCTATCGCCTCACGCAGCCTTACGTCTGGCTCCGCTACACGCTCGATCTCATCCTGCCGTTCCACCTCAACGTTGACACCGACCTTACGCCCCTGACCGCTTTCGACTCGCGTGCGATCGAAGGCGTCGCATTCCTCATCCTGCTGCTCGCCGCAATCCTCTGGACTGGTCGACTCCAGAGGCTTCGCCCCCTATCCTTTGGCCTCTCCTGGTTCCTCATCACTCAGTTGCCGACCTCCCTTTATCCACTCTCGGAGGTTGAGAACGACCACCGCATGTTTCTCTCCTTCGTCGGTCTCATCCTGGCCGCCGTATGGGCAGGTGCTCTCCTCGCTGAACGCATTCCAAGCCTCGCCAAACCCCCGAAACCGATCCTCACCGGTCTCGCGATCCTTGCCCTGATGCCGTACGCCTACGGCACCTACCTCCGCAACCAGGTCTGGCGTTCTGAGGAAACTCTTTGGCTTGACGACATTCAGAAATCCCCGCACAACGGACGCGGGCTCATGATCTACGGCCTCACCCAGATGAACAAAGGAGCTTTCGCTGCTGCACTCGATTGCTTTGAGCGGGCCTCGGTCTACACCCCTAACTATCCCACGCTCGAGATCAACCTCGGCATCGTCAACGGCGTAATGGCCGACCTTGGCGATCGAGCTCGAGCAGTTGAAGCCGAACGCCACTTCCTCCGCGCGATTGCTCTTGCTCCCGCAGACGACGCCACTCACGGGTTCTATGGTCGCTGGCTAAGCGACCATGGTCGCTATCAGGAGGCGGTCACTGAATTTAGAACAGCCGTCGATCTCAACCCTTCGCGCGCCATGCAACATGACCTGCTCGTTCAAGCTTTCTCGAAAGTCTCCGGATCGCAGGCACCGGCAGCAGTCACTTCAGCCTCGCTCATCAACCGCTCTCTCACACTCAACCAAGAGGGCCATTTCAACGAGAGCACGTCGACCGCTCTTGCAGCGCTGCGCCTTGATCCCCACTCGGCGATCGCCTGGAACAACATCGCAGCCAACAACGAAGCGCTTCATCATTGGGACGCCGCCATCGATGCTGCCCGTCACGCTCTGAGCCTGCAACCTGACCTTCAAATCGCTAAGAACAATCTGGCCTGGTCTTTGTCGCAAAAGACTCTTGCGCAGAAATCCGGCTCACCGCTCCTTCGCACCGCGAAAGACGAACGCCCGTTGCATTGAGAAACTTACTAGGCTGAGCAGCACATCCACCACGACCTTAGCCGCAAAGACATTCCACTGACCATGCGTCGTCAGAGCTTCGACCAGCCCGTAGCTCATGCCGGTGATGACCAGCACCAAGAGGTAATAGCGCGCCAGCGCTCCGGCCACCGAGCCGTGACTTTGAAACACCAGGCTGCGATTCAATGCAAAGTTCACCAGCGAACTAAGCCTACCCACGACGATGCTTGCCAGCACATTTCGCGTCAGCGCAAACGCGAGCGCAAACCCCGCAAAGTCGATCCCCGCTGCCACAGCCGACGACGCAAAGAACCGCACCAGCACAAAATAAATCCGCATCGAGTCGCGAATCGGGTCGAAGTGTGACGAACGATTGCCGTCGATGTAGATCGTCTCGATCGGCACCTCGATCGGCCGTCGCCCCGTCCGGCAGACATGGGCCAGCACGCTCATCTCATACTCGTATCGCTCGCCGTCGAGCACCATCAGTTCCGGAAGGATCGCTCGCGGGTAGGCTCGCAACCCGGTCTGCGTATCCATTAGCCGAGCGCCCGTGACAAATCCGAACAGGATACGCGTCAGCTCATTCCCGAATCGGCTCCGGAGAGGCGTGCCCTCGCCGAAGACCCTTGCGCCCAGCACTACCCGCTCGCGCGCGCGGAGGAACGACTCCGCCACCCGGGCAATATCCTTCGGCGAGTGCTGACCGTCCGCGTCCGCGGCGACGACTCCTGCAACGTCCGGTAGCTCTGCCAGGCAATGGTTGAATCCTGTCTTCAGTGCGCGTCCTTTGCCCAGATTGACCGCATGGCAGACGACATGCACAGACGGCAGCCCGCGCACTTCATCAAACATCGCCTCCGACTGCGGACCACTTCCATCATCGATCAGTACGATCGCGCCGACCCCGCGCTTTGCCAACGCTTGAACGAGCCCGACGAAGCCAACCTCCGGCTTCCATGCGGGAATCAGCACTGCAACCGCGCTCAGGTCCGGTGCTTCTGTGACGAACATGCCAAAAGCCTAAGCCGATTCCAGCCTCCACCGGCTCGATTTCGACCATCCACGCGAATCGCCATTCCGATTCAGGAAGCTGATTCCCAAAACCGGCGCGTCACAGCCACGGGGTCCGGCCTTTCGGCGTCTCGGTCGCGTGCATGACCAAGGCAAAGAAGTGGATGAGCCTCCACTGATCGAAGACTCCCGGCTGCGTTCCTTCGAAGTCAATATGCGAGATCACCGGGCTTACCAGCATCGCCTGGAGAGCTTCACTCGGAAGCTCACTTGCCATCCACAACGTCTCCGCACTAGGGATGATGTTGTCCGCCTGCCCGTGCAGCAGGTACACCGGCGTCGTCATCGTCGCCAGCTTCCCGCGCGGAGACAGTCCCGCCAACTCCGCCGCATGCTTCGTCGTCGCCTTGGCGATCAAGTCCTGGGTGTTCTTCGACGTTGCATCCATCAGTTCGAGCGCTTCAAGTTTCTGCCGCTCATCAAGCTTCAGCGAGGCTGTCTCTTCCGCCTGCTTATCCTCATACAAGTGAGCCCGCAGCACCGCACGCACCTTTGAGATGTCCGGCCGCGGCACAAAATCTTCGACATACTCATATTCGAGCACCAGCGGCCCATATTCGTGCGCAGGCAGTAACTCAACCGTCCCATTCGGTCGCAGATCTTGACCTGTGCGGTAGTATTGCGCGACGCGCCCCATCGAGTCCTGTGATCCCACCGCAAAGACGAACTTGAACTCCGGCTTGTAGAGCGGGTCAGCCGCCGCCACAAGAGCGAGGCCGCCTGAGAAGCTCAGACCCATCACGCCCACTGGCGCACCGGTCTTCTCTGCGTACCACTGCGTCACCTCGCCAATTGTCTTAATCGACGTCGAGTCCACGTGATAGTCCTTGATGTCCGGCAGCTCCGGAGTCAGCACTCTCACTCCGCAGCTCGCCATCGCTGCCGCAAACGCCTCCAGCCTTGGCTCATCGATGCCAAGGTGATGAACCCCGTGCAGGACGACAAGCGCCGGAGCGTTGGCTTTATCGTCCGGCTCATAGGTCCGCGCGCGCACTTCACCTGACTCCGTATATATCGTCAGATTATCCGTCTTGATACCGTGTCCGACCAAGTCGCCAATCAGCGCCGGGACAGGCTTACCCGAGACGATCTGCAAGACCTCGATCGCCTCAA
This sequence comes from uncultured Granulicella sp., assembly GCA_963693075.2. Lineage (GTDB taxonomy): Bacteria > Acidobacteriota > Terriglobia > Terriglobales > Acidobacteriaceae > Edaphobacter. The sequence goes on from CAXMMP010000002.1 coordinate 1,161,497, forward strand.
GGTGGTCCTTCACAAACGGCCACGTTGCCACCAGAAAAACAGCCACCCCAGCCGTCAGCAACCCAAAAAACACGGGCCGTTCAAAGACTCGCCGCAGCACTCGTTCCCGCGTCACCGCCAGCGAAGGACGTGTGCGTCGCAGCCGCTCCGCCAGCCCACCCAGCCCCTTACGCCGCCCCGGCAACCCACGCTTCTTTACTCTCGACGGCATCCGCACTCGAAGATGTTACCCCACCACAATAAGAAAGAGCGAAGCCCAGGGCTTCGCTCTTTCACTTCCCGCTCCGTATTGTTGACTTCCTGCCTCTAAATCTCCATGATCACGGGCATGATCAAAGGCCTGCGGCTCGTCGATTTCTGAATAAACCGCTTCAAGTCGTTACGAATCTTCTCCTTGATGACACCGTAGTCCTGCTTCTCTTCGGTCGACGAGCTCTCGAGCGTGCGTCCGACGACGAGCTTGGACTCGGCGATCACTTGTGCGTCGTCCATCGCGAAGCCACGCATCACGATTTCCGGAGGGCCTTCCGCGCGCCCTGTGCGTTTGTTGATGGCGATAATCGCGATCACGATGCCGTCCTCGCTGAGGTGCTGCCGGTCGCGAATCACCACATCTTCAACAACATCGATGCTGCCGCCGGAGTCGATACACACCCGCCCGGTGGTGACCTTACCGTTCTTTGTGGCGGTATCCTTCGTAAATTCAAGCACGTCGCCGTCTTCGATGAGGATCGCCTTCTCGGGCACTCCCGTCGACATCGCCAACTCAACGTGGCGCTTCAAATGACGATAGTCGCCGTGTACCGGGATGAAGAACTTCGGCTGCACGAGATTAATCACCAGCTTCAACTCTTCCTGGCTCCCATGTCCCGAAACGTGGATCAGGCCATTCGTACCGTCGTCATGGATCACATTCGCGTCGCGACGTTCGAGATGGTCGATGACGCGATAGATGGATTTTTCGTTGCCGGGAATAACACGCGAGCTCATGACGACGGTGTCGCCCGCGTCGATTCTGGCGAACTTGTGGTTGTTCACAGCGGCTCGGCTGAGCGCACTCATCGGTTCGCCTTGCGTGCCAGAGATCATGACCAGCACCTTGTCGGGTGCCATCTCTTTGATCTGTCCAGGATTTATCAGCAGGCCTTGCGGAATCTTGATGTAGCCCAGGTCCTGTGCGATCTCGGTCGCGTTATCCATCGAACGCCCGACGACGGCAACTTTGCGCCCATGCTTCTGCGCGAGTTCGAATGCCAGTCCCAGCCGGGTAATTGACGATGAGAAACATGAGAAGAACAAGCGTTTCTTGGTCTGCGAGAAGATCTCATCGAGCCGGGGCCGTACGGCCTTTTCGCTCGGGGTCCATCCTTTACGGTCGACGTTGGTTGAATCCTGGAGCAGTGCCAGGACCCCGCCAGCCTTGCCGAGATCGGCAAACGCCTGCAGATCGAACGCCTTGCCATCCGGAGGCGAAAGATCCACCTTGAAGTCGCCGGTATGCAGCACCACGCCCACCGGCGTATGAATCGCCAGCGCGACGCAGTCGACGAGGGAGTGTGTCACGCGAATGGGCATCACCGAGAACGGCCCCAGCGTGAAGCGCTTGCCGGGCAGCATTTCGATCAGGTCGGCGTCGTCAAGCAGGCGATGCTCGTCCAACTTGCCTTCGACGAGGGCGAGAGTAAATTCCGTCCCATAGACTGGAACGTTCAGTTCCGACAGGATCCACGGCAGGCCGCCTATATGATCTTCGTGGCCGTGCGTCAGCAGAATTGCCTTTACCTTGTCGCGGTTCTCGGTCAGATACGAGATATCCGGAACGACAATGTCCACGCCCAGCAGTTCTTCTTCAGGAAACATCAGTCCGGCGTCGATGACAATAATGTCGTCTTGCCAGCGGAGAGCCATGCAGTTCATGCCGAACTCGCCAAGGCCCCCCAGGGGAATCATCCGTAATTTATCTTGAGCCATCAACTTAAAGTCTACCAGCTAACGGAAGGACGCTTACCGCAGCAGGTCTTCGAGCGCCAGCGATAGCTCCGTCTTCTCGTCGCGATACTTGACGATGACGGGGGTGGCGAGGGAGAGGCCCCACTCTCTGCCTTTGCCGGACGTCACGGCGCGGGAGCCCGGGACTACGACCGCGCCGGCGGGGATGATGAGCGGGGAGTCGGCGGTGGCTTTGTAGATTTCGCCGCGGACGAGGTCGTAGACGGGGGTTCCGCGGGTCAGGACGGTGCCGGCGGCCAGTACGGCTTTTGAGCGGACGATGGTGCCCTCGTACACCCCGGTGTTTCCCCCGACGAGCACGTCGTCCTCGATGATGACCGGGGAGGCGTTGACGGGTTCGAGGACGCCACCGATTTGCGCTGCCGCCGAAAGATGGACCCGCTTACCGATCTGGGCGCAGCTTCCGACGAGGGCGTGGGAGTCCACCATGGTGCCCTCGTCCACATAGGCCCCGGCGTTGATGTACATGGGGGGCATGCAGACGACGCCCCTGGCGACGTAGGCTCCGGCGCGGATGGAGCTGCCGCCGGGGACGACGCGGACGCCGTCGGCGGAGGTGAACTGGCGGGCGGGATAGGTGCCCTTGTCGACGAAGCTGAGGGGGTCGCCGCCCATCTCGACCATCTGGCCGATGCGGAAGCCGAGGAGGATGCCGCGTTTGACCCAGGCGTTGACGCGCCAGCCGAGTTCGGCGGAGGCATCCGGCTCGGCGGAGCGGAGTTCTCCGCGTTCCAAAGCGCCGCGAAGCTCCTCGAAGGTCTCGATCGCTTCGGCTGCATTTACGGCTGAACCCTGTGCGAAAAAGCGCTCTACCGACGCTTCTAATGCTGCGAAATCTGCGGTCTGCATTTGATGATTGTAAGGTTTGGATAGGGGGGCCTACACCCCCCTATATGGCTCATATGCAAATATCGGAAAACAGAGGACTTGCAGCTCGCGCTCATACGCCGTTTCTGGGGTCTTTGGAGGGCTTTCCCTACCGGAGTGATTGCACCATTCCTGGGGCATGCCCTTTTCCCGGGGTGACTAGAACATCCTCAAGTTGTCGACTTTTCCGGAGCCGGATTGTGCGATGAGGCCGAGTTCGCCGCATAGGGTTTCGAGCTTATGGCGGGTGGCAGGGCTGACCGGCACCATTGGCAGCCGGACGACGTCGTTCCCGAGGCCGAGGATCTTCATGACGGCCTTGATGGGGGAAGGGCTGGGCTCCCAGAAGTGCGCCTGCATGAGCCGGAAGAACTGCCGGTTGATCATGCGGGCCGTCGTCCAATCATCGCGGATGGCGGTGAAGACCATCTCGCCCATCTGGGACGGGATGGCGTTGGAGGCGACGGAGATGAGGCCGGCTGCGCCGAGGGCGAGGATGGGAAGCGCCAGCACGTCGTCTCCGGCGAAGACTTTGAAGGACTTTGGAGCCGAGGTGATGAGTTCGGTGATCTGGATGAGATTACCGCTCGATTCCTTGATGCCGACGACATTGGGCAGTTCGGCGAGGCGGAGGACGGTGGCCGGTTCGAGGTTTGCGCCGGTTCTGGACGGGATGTTGTAGAGGAGGATGGGGAGATCGGTCGACTCGGCGATGGCGCGGAAGTGCTCATATTGTCCCTGCTGCCCGGGCCGGTTGTAGTAGGGGTTGGCGGTCAGGACGCCGGTGAGTCCGCGGACTTTGCCGAGCCGCTTGACCTTGCTGACGACGACTTCGGTTGCGTTATGGGTGCAACCGGCGAAGACGGCAGCTCGCCCACTGGCGACTCCGCAGGTGACCTCGATGACGCGGAGCCATTCGGCGTCGGTGAGGGTTGAGGCCTCGCCGGTAGTGCCGCACGGGACGAGGAGCTCGATTCCCGATTCGATCTGGAGGTTGACCTGCGTTTGGAGCGCGTTTTCATCGACCGCGCCGTCCGCGCGGAAGGGAGTGACGAGGGCTGTCCCACAACCGAAGAGTTCCATGACAGAGATGAGTTTAGAGGAAATTTGGTGGGGCGGGGGGTGGCGGGGAGACTTTGGTGGGGGTGGTATGGGGGAGGCGGATGTGGCGTGAAGGGTGGGGGATGCTCGTATCCCTCCCTACAAGCCGACTTGTCGGTACTAATCCTCTTCCCGTCTGAACCGTCCGTTTTAGAAGTAACAAGCAGGCCAGCACGAAATTCGCAGTCCCGTCCTCTTTGCATAAAACTGCTAACGTGTAACGGTTTCATCGGCGTGGATAGGTGTTGGCGGAGGTGGCTTGATTTCTAACGCACCCTGGCTCTTGAGATACAAAGTCGCTGCCGACCGTTTCATTTCGATAGCGTCAGAGAGTGGTGACTTGCCTGACGAATCAATCGTATTTAAATTAGCGTGCCGATATCGTAGAAGCTTCAGCACTTCGACGCTTCCTCCCACGGCTGCGGCACTAGCGGCTGTCCCGTATTCACCTCGCGCGTCTACGCAGACACCATGGTCTATGTACGCTCCCACTGTCCGCGCATAGCCTTCCGCAGCATCCTCGGTCATGAACTCAACAGCATGCGGCGACTTCGCGAAGCGCTCGATCATGACGTACTGCCAAAAGGCCGGCGGCAACGCCAGTAGCACTAGCGTTGTAATGGCCAATGTTAGGGTCGTCCAAAACAGGCTCGACAGCGGTTTTCTTTGCCAAAGTGAGGCAATCGTCGCAATGATCATTGGAATGAGCCAAACCAGCACAGCCAGCGGAGCCAACAGAAAGATAACGAATGGCCCGTGCGCCATCGAAAACCCGATCATCTGAGGACCACGTTCAAGGCTGAGAAAAGTCTCCTCCCAGACAATTCTCCAGGCCACCAAACTAGTTATCAGGATGAAAGGTGCACCGATAAATAGCAACACCCTATGAGATTGCTTTGGTGGGATTGGGTGAATGCTGTCCATCATGGTCTGAGACACGAAAACTCGCTTGGGCTGACGATGACCGTATCCCGGCATCGCAGCGGATTGGGTACAGCTCAGGATTCTAATCGAAAGGGGCGCGGCGGCTCCTCCAAAGTTAGATGGACGGAACATTGTCCCGACGCGCCTTATGCAGAACCGTGATAAAAAGAGAATTTCATCCACGACAACTCCGGTTGTCGAGGGTGAAATACCCGCGCAAGTGACGATAAACGCCGTTATAATCCCGAGGGATCGTTGACGATAAGCCGACATATCAGGACTAATCCGGTTGAGAGATTCTTTCGCCACGGCTGGGAGGCCGTCTATATGGCGAAAAGAGCTAAGAAACCTAAGAGTGTTCTGAAGCTTCCCGATCTCGATTCTTAAAAATTAGCGGTTCTCAACAGCCTTCCATCCCTGAACTCGCGACGGTCGTACGAACATGCGGTCCGCGACTTCACCGAGTGGTACTGTTCGGAACCACGCCTCGCTTTTAACAAAACAGTAGTGACCCGCTATCGCATCGCTTTGGAGCAGCGTAGATACGCTCCTTCAACGATCAATCTCCGCCTAGCTGCGGTTCGCAGGCTCGCATATGAGGCTTCGGATTGTGGACTCTTGAGTCCTGACCTCGCCGCTGGCATTCGCAGGGTCAAAGGAGCAAAGCGGCTGGGCGTTCGAGTTGGGAACTGGCTTAGCGCGGAACAGGGTAAACAGTTGCTCGCCGTTCACTCCGGCAAGCAATTGCGCGACCTGCGTAACCACGCAGTGTTGGCCATGCTTCTGGGCTGCGGCCTGCGCAGAGCAGAGCTCGTTGCCGTTGAGATTGAGGACTTCGAGCTTCGAGAAGAACACTGGGTGCTTGCAGATCTCATTGGCAAAGGCCGCCACATGCGCACGATCCCTGTGCCCAGTTGGATGAAGTCGGCAGTCGATGCGTGGACAGATGCGGCGAAGCTTCAGAACGGAGCGCTCTTCCGCGCGATAGGAAAGACAGAACGTGTTCGAGGTTGTGGGTTCACTGCGAAGGTAATTTGGTCCATAGTCCGCGAAGCGGCTAAAGATTGCGGTACCGGTGTGATCGCTCCACACGATCTGCGTAGAACCTGTGCCCGGCTCTGTCATCAGGCTGGCGGCGAGCTGGAACAGATTCAGTTCTTACTCGGTCATGTATCTGTTCAGACCACCGAGCGCTATCTCGGGTGCAAGCAAGGCTGCGCAACGCTGTCAATGACGGGATTGGCCTAGATCGTGATTCTTCGTGAGATTCGCAGGTAAAGGCGGCGTTGAATATGATTGAACAGGAAAGGGGCTGCGATGAAAACGCTGATGCAGATATTTCTAGTCGTCGTCGTGATTTTGCTTCTGCCCTTTTTCCTGATACTTCGAATCTTTGGCTGGCGCCCGCAGGGACAGAACTCCATTCAGTCTCTCTTTCCAGGCAAACCTGTAGGCTTTGCAATTGTGAGCCCCGAGCTGAGCGACAGGAAGCCCTATTCCTACGTTCAAGTCAACAACGATGGAAGCGCGCGGGAGCTTCACAAGGCGGAGAGAGAGTATTTAGAGACGCCATTCTTCGGAGCTGACGGTGCAAGGCCATACGTCAAATGGCGGTACAACCAGAAGAACGGATGGGGAGAACTGGGCGGTTTCCTAAAAAGAAGCAAAGTCCCCAAGCGCATCCACATCGCTCCAGCTCCAGTCGAAGAGCCGAAACAAGATGTGAAAGGCGAGACGATCAGGCGGGCGCGTGAAATGGGTTACGACATCATTGAGAACGCCAACGGGACTACTACGATGGTGCCGTCGGAGATGTTTCGGTCTGATCTTTGAGGGACGAATAGTATCGCGATACTACGATCTAGTTGTGGTTTAGACGATCAGTAACGTTAAACGCGGTTATCGTCATCTGCGGCTGACTGACGAGAAGCCGACTTATCGGTAGTGATCGTTCTCAATGAGTGCATTGGCGGTTATGCGCTTATCGAGACTGCGTCAGGCCTATTTCATGGATTGCTGCGTTTTCTCACATCCACCACGATGGTCTCCGCGAGACGGTCTTGCGCGCACATCCTGTTGCGGTCCCAGAAGAATTGTGCGAATCCGAGTCCACCCTCAAGCACGGCTGCACCGTATCCGAGTGCGCGCTCAATCGACTGCCAACGTCCCATTCGCTCGCTCGTTAGAGATAAGGCTCTGGTTCGTACAACCCACTTTCCGGGTGTTTGTCCGTTGCCAAGATAGTTCGCCAGTCCCCAATACACCAAGGCGGCCGCGATATTGCCAATCTCGTGAAAATCCCAATGGAGATCAATTTGAGTCTGATGGAGCACGTAACGGCGCCACACGAATTCAAGCGCCACCCACACAACCAAAACGAGAAGAAGGTCGGCAAAAAAGCCCAGCACTCGCTGCCAGAAGGTAGCCAGTGCTCTTCCATCGATCATGTCCATTCGGTTTGTCGAATGCGCGCGAAATCGGCGAGTTTGGAGCGGGCGTGGCTTCATAGGATCACTCTAAATCAAGCCGCGACAAGTCGATTCACTACCAGATACATGGATTGATCGGTTGGATTCGCAGGAGAAAGCCACCCAGTGTGGATGGTTTTCTCAGATGGCAAATGCAGGCCAATTCACACGTCGAGCCCTATAGCTTGTCATGCGATCAGTCCTGATAAACGCCGTTGTCGTCATCTGCGGGCGACTGACGAGAAGCCGACATATCGGGATGAACCAGCTTTTCAGGCCGCCCGTGCAGGAAGCCGGAAAGGTGGATGCGTTCCGCACCCGGCCGGTTTGTGTTGTCAGCGCAGGGGCTTCGTTTCAGAAAAATGGTAGAGAGCACTCCACTGGGTGTCTCGATTACGTATAACCATCCTATGAAAGCTCTCTGCCTCTTTTGCCTGCTGCTGCTGGCGACGACCGGCCTCGCCGCGCAACAGATGACATCGGGAACTCTGCAGGTGGGTGGGGTCGATCGTACTTACTTGGTCCATGTCCCTACAGGAGATTCGAGAACAAAAGCTTTGCCGTTGGTACTGGCGCTTCACGGGGCCGGAATGACCTCTACACTGATGGCCGAAGTGACCGGGCTTAATACCTGGGCCGAAAAGACAGGCTTTATCGTGGTGTACCCCCAGGGACTGCAGCAGCATTGGAACACCGCGCGAACACCCGGCGCCGGTGTCGATGACTTCGCTTTCATGAAGGCGTTAGTCGCAAAGGTGCAGAGCTCCTACTCCGTGGATCGCACTCAGATCATCGCGGCGGGCTTTTCCAACGGAGCCGAGTTCGCGCAGGAGCTGGGATGCATCGGCGATCTCCCGTTCAAAGCTGTCGTGGCGGTCTCTGCCACCCTTTCGATAGAGGCTGCCAAACAATGCGCTCCGAAGCACACCGCGCGTCTAATCGAGTTTCACGGCACCGCAGACCCCATCGTGCCATACCTCGGCGGTCGCGTAAACGCCCCGGGCGGCCCGATGGTCCTATCGGTCGCCGACGACCTTCAGCTATGGGCGCGGATCAATCACTGCGCTCCTGAACCGAAGACAGAACGGCTGCCAGACCACAGTGAGGGCGGAACACACGTCGAACGCGTCACCTTCCACGGCTGTGCCGCTGGAGGCGAGGTGACACACTATCGGATCCTTGGCGCTGGTCATGTGTGGCCCGGATATCCTGACATGCCGAAAAGACTCGGACAGACGACGCAGCAGATCGATGCCAGCCGATATATAGCCCGACTTGTCTCGGGCGAAATTGAACCCTAGAAGCAGAAGTCCCCGGATGAAGGGAAGCGGCCAATGTGCTGGTCGAGCCTACAGTGAACTATCGAATAGCTACTGCTAAACGCTTTTGTCGTCATCTGAGGCTGACTGACGATATGCCGATAGATCGGCACTGATCTGGTGTCGACGAGTACCTTGGCGATTTGGCGACAAATGGATTGGGTTGGAACGAGAAGAATCAAACTTTTTGTGGTTTCCGAGAATTCGGTTTTGAGAGAACAACTACGTCCGACGACAAGATTCGTCACTCAGCTGCACGGACCCTTCGCCAGAACTCGACACATGGAATGTTGCTGCTATTTTCAGGTCGAAATCCTGGGCTGTTCTCTATCGAGCAACCATGTGCCCAGGAATTTGTGAAATTGCACTCGCCTCCGAGATTGTCTTGTATGAACTTACACTCCACGAGTTCGCAATCGATAAACCTACTTTCTGGAAAACTAGTACCCGCGAACGTACAGTCCACGAAGCTGCAGTTTAGGAAGTTGCAACCGGAAAACAGACTGCAGTACCAGTCAATTTTCTTGAACGAACATGAGTGAAAATCAGAGCACACCAGCCCCTGTTCTGAAAACTTCTCGAAGTTGCAATACTTGAAGTAGCTTTCGTCCCACTCCATCTCAGCGTGATTGTCCGAGGTAATCATTTCTGATCTCACGGTCATTCCCTCGGCTACACCCTGGCGCTCATTAAGTAACCTTTGGCAGAGATAGCCGACGATGTAAGCCCGATTAGTGCTCTCGACCAAACCGTTGTTCGATACCAAATCTGTTATCGCCAACTCCACGGCTGTCCAAAGGCGAGTTTTTTCAAGTTGGGTATAAGGATGGTCCATGTCCATAGGGTAGCGAAATGCCAAAGCCTTGAAAAACGGCAGGTATCGAGCCTGCATCATTAGTCCCGATAAACGCCGTTGTCGTCATTTGAGGATGACTGACGATATGCGGACTTTTATTACAAATCTCAATAGTTTTCGGAGACGCCGTTTTCCGGGAGCATGCTCAGTATGATCTGCTTGATTCGAGCCTACCGGATCCCGCAGCGGCAATCTCTTCGAAGGTGTTGTCGAGCAATTCGAAGACATCCCACCGTGAGGTGCCCAGTCGGGCGGCCACATCGTCGATGACATCGAGTTCTAACTCTGGTTCACGCTTGCCCTTCCAGAGCTTGTCTGCCAGAGCCACAACCCGTTCTTCTAGGGTCACGCCGGGCAAGTTCCATTGCGCGTGAGTGATGCAGAACCTAGCAACCTCTGGTTGTACGCCATGTGACAGCAGGAGAGTTTCACCGGCGTGTTCGTGCAGCGTACCGGGCTGGGAGAGTTCTTGCGGGTGCCGAATCTTACCTGCATCATGCACCACCGCACCTAGTTCGATGACCTGAGCATCACAGGTGATGCCGAGACTTTGGATCGAGGCGCTCACGGTTCGCGCCGCTTCAGCCACGATTCGGGCGTGATACATCAGCCTTGGAGGTGCACCGAGCTTCTCTAGTAGCAGCAACGCTTCGTCGCAGTCCTTCAGCATATTCACAAGATTCTAATCAAAGTGACCATGTTGCCATCAGATCATGCGGGCAAGGCGGCAAGGCTCGCGGGGAGGGTGAGTGCGGTCGATTCAGCGGCGGGGAGCGATGGGGTTGGCGGGGAGGGTGTGGCTTGCGGCGGCGCGGTTTCGTCTGCGCCATGCGCGGGCTTCGAGCAGGGCAAAGAAGAGCAGGAAATAGACGACGATCGATGCGGTGACGACGACGGACGGCTCGAGGTCGTGCGGGCCGGAGAGGGCCATCGCGATGCCGAGACCGGGGATCAGGAGCAGGCTGAGGGGTTCGAAGATGAGGCTGGCCCAGGCCGGCGCGGTGGCAAAGAGCAGTCCGAAGGAGGCGATGCCGATGACAGCCGCCGTGAGCGCGCCAGCGAGCACGATGCGCAGCATGAAGGCGGCGAAGGGGCCGAGGCGATTCCCGCCGAGGTGTTCCGGCACGAATCGCCCGGTGAAGGACATGGAGGCTAAGCCCACTCGCCGGCGCACATGAGCGGCTCGGTGGTGCCGTCCTGGGCGATGCCGTCGACGTTCATCTGGCCGGAGCCAATCATCCAGTCGACGTGGATCAGGCTGGAGTTTGCACCCTTGGCGGCGAGGGTTTCGTCGTCCATGGTTTCGCCATCGATGAGGCAGGTGGCGTAGGCCTGGCCGAGTGCGATGTGGCTGGCGGCGTTCTCGTCGAAGAGCGTGCTCCAGAAGAGGATGCCGCTTTGGGCGATGGGCGAGGAGTGCGGCACGAGGGCGACTTCGCCGAGTTTGCGGGCTCCGTCGTCGGTGCTGATGAGACGGTTGAGGACGTCTTCGCCGGCGGTGGCGGTGGCTTCGACGATGCGGCCAGCCTCGAACCTGCAGCGAATGCCTTCGATGAGAGTGCCCTGATGCGAGAGGGGTTTGGAGGCCTGGACGAAGCCGTCGACGCGGTCTTTGTGCGGGGTGGTGAAGCATTCTTCGGTGGGGATGTTGGGATTGCAGAAGACGCCGTTGCCGCTGGGTCCGCCGCCGCCGGCCCAGAGGTGATCGTCGGCGAGGCCGACGGTGAGGTCGGTGAGGCCGTCGTTGGAGTGGAATCGCAATGCGTGGAAGCGTTTTTCATTGAGGAGGGCGACGCGGCGGTGGAGGTCGGCGCTGTGGGCCTTCCAGGCGGCGACGGGATCGTCTGATGTGGCGCGGGAGGCTGTGAAGATGGCGTCCCAGAGCCTGGCGACGGCTTCGTCGACTGGGAGGCCGGGGAAGACGAGTTTGGCCCAGTCGGGCGTGGCCGAGGCGAGGATGGACCAGTTGATGGCGTGGCGAGTGATGAGCTCCATTGCGGGCTTGTTGGCTTTGGAGGCGGCGATGTTGGCACGGGAGACTTTGGCGGGATCTTGTCCGGCGAGCAGGGCGGGATTGGAGCCGGCGAGGGCGAGGCGGGCGGCTCCGCCGCGGAAGGCTGCGGCGATGCCGTCGGCGAGCCACAGGGGGGCGTGGTCGAAGGAGGCGTCGGGGCCGAATTTGAAGCGGGCGAGCGAGGTTTCGTCGTCGGCGTAGAGGGTGGTGACGAGCAGGGCTCCGGCTTTGTAGGCGTGCTCGGTGATGCGGCGGACGAGAGGGAGCATCTCGGTGGAGGCGGAGATGACGAGTTCCTGGCCGGGCTGGAGGTTCAGGCCAACGTGGACGGCGACTTTGGCAAAGCGGTCGAGCTTTTCTTCGAAGGGGAGGGATGCGAAGGGAGTCGTGGGAGCGGCGACAGCGGTAGACATGCTTCTAGCGTATCGCAGCCGGGCGGGTTTACATCTGTGCGAAGATTTCGCGGAAGTCGTAGGCGAAGATTTCGCGGAAGTCGTAGGTTCCGGTGCGGGTGGAGAGCCACTCGGCGGCGCGGACGGCTCCTTCGGCGAAGGCGCGGCGGCTGAAGGATTCGTGGCGGAGGGTGAGCCGGTCGGCGTCGCTGGTCGCGGTGAGGACGTGCAGGCCGGTCTCGTCGCCTTCGCGGTTGGCGGTGATGGGGATGTCCGCGCCGCCGGTGCCGTGTTTGACGGCATGGCCGAGGCTGATGGCGGTACCGGAGGGGGCGTCAAGCTTGGAGGCGTGGTGGGTTTCCTCGATCTTGAAGGTGTAGCCGGCATCTTTGAGGGCTGCGCCCATCTGCTGGGCGAGCTCGAGCATGACCTGGACGCCGACGGAGAAGTTGGTGCCGTAGAGCAGGCCCGCGCCGCGCCGCTCGACGATGCCGCGCATGTCGGGCAGCTTGTCGTACCAGCCGGTGGTGCCGATGACCATCTTCGCTCCGGTGGCGAGGCAGGCGCGCATGTTCTGGACGACGGCTTCGGGGGTGGTGAAGTCGATGACGACGTCGAAACCGGCGACGAAGGGAGCCGTGAGCGCGGAGGCGTTTTGATTTTCCTTGGCGTCGAGTACGTGAACGCTGTGGCCGTGTTCGGCTGCGACTTCCGCCACGAGCCTGCCTGTCTTGCCTACGCCTAGAACGAGGAACCGCATGATGAAGTCCTTCCTGTTGCGCTAAACCGCTGCTGCTGTTGCCGGGATGCCGGTGACGTCGAAGATGGAGGAATCGGGATTGGTGAAGAAGACTTTGTGCAGCGAGCGGACGGCCTCGTCGACGTCTTCTTCATCGATCATGAAGCTCATGTTGATCTCGCTTGCGCCCTGCGAGATCATCCTGACATTGATGTGGCTGATGGCGGAAAAGACTCGTCCGGCGATGCCGTTGTGGCCGCGAATATCTTCGCCGACGAGGCAGACGAGGGCTTTGCGGCCTTCGTACTTGACGTCGGCGAGCTTACCGAGTTCGGCACAGATTGCGGGGAGCTGCTCGTTAGAGTCGACGGTGAGCGAGATGCTGACCTCAGAGGTTGAGACCATGTCGATGGGGCAGCGGTACTTGTCGAAGATGTCGAAGACGGCTTTGAGATAGCCGTGCGACATGAGCATGCGGCTGGCCACGATGTCGATGATGGTGAGGCGCTTTTTGGCGGCGATGCTCTTGAACGGCGACGAGCAATGCGGGGCCATGGCGGTGATGCGGGTGCCTTCGTTGGCAGGATTGCGCGAGTTGAGGACGAAGACGGGGATGCTCTTCTGGACGGCGGGGAGGATGGTGGCCGGATGCAGAACTTTGGCGCCGAAGTATGCGAGTTCAGCGGCCTCCTCGAAGCTGATGGTTTTGACGCGCAGGGCATCGGGGCAGATGCGCGGGTCGGTCGTCATGATGCCGTTGACGTCGGTCCAAATCTCGATGGCTCCGGCGTTGAGGCCGCCGCCTACGAGGGCGGCGGTGTAGTCGCTGCCGCCGCGTCCGAGCGTGGTGGTGATGCCTTCGGCGTTGGAGCCGATGAAGCCGCCGAGGACGGGGATTTTGGCGGCATCGACGAGGGGGAGGACGTGCTCGAGCAGCCGGGCTTCGATGGCGGCTTCCTGCGGGGCGGCCTTGCCGTAGTTGGCGTCAGTGACGATGCAGGTGCGGGAGTCGATGTGCGCGCCGGCGAGGCCGACTTCGTCGAAGGCGTCGGCCATCATGCGGCTGGACATGCGCTCGCCGAAGCTGACGACGAGATCGTTGGTGCGCGGGGTGAGTTCGCCGACAGCGGCGATGCCGCGGAGGAGATCGTCGAGGGCGTCGAACTCGCCGTGGAGTTTTGAAGCGAGCGACATGAGGCGCCCGCCGGTGACGAGCTGAGCAGCGGTATCCAGATGACGTTCGCGGAGCTTGACCGCGATGGCGATGGCACCGCTGCGGTCGTCGCGACCGGCTGCCGCAGCGGCTGCGAGGAGCTGATCGGTGACCTTCGCCATAGCCGAGACGACGACGACCGGTTGAAGCCCCGTGGACTTGCGTCCGGCGACGATGGAGGCGGTGCGCTTCATCGCGGCCGCATCTTCGACGGACGTCCCGCCGAACTTCATGACGACGATTCGGGGCCGCTGGGTGAGGCTGCTGGCTTCATCGCTCATGCCGCGCCTGCCTCAACTTTTTGTGTCGGCGTCCAGTGCTTCCAGTCGAGCTTGCCGAGGAGGTCGAGAATCTCGGCGTTCAGGATTGCGGCTCCGGCGGCTCCGCGAATGGTGTTGTGGGAGAGGACGACGAACTTCCAATCGAGCAGCGTGCAGGGGCGCAGACGGCCGACGGTGGCAGCCATGCCTTTGCCGCGCATGCGGTCGAGGCGAGGCTGTGGGCGGTCGATGGCATCTTCATACTCGACGGGCTGATCGGGTGCCGAGGGCAGCGAAAGGCCTTCATGGATGCCTGCGAGTGGTTTGAACTCCGCCCAGGCGGCGAGGATCTGATCGTAAGTCGCGGGCTTGCTGAGCTTGATGCTGACGCACTCGGTGTGACCATCTTCGACGGCGACACGGTTGCAGTGCGCGCTCACCTTGGCGTCGAGCGCGTGGACGTGGTCAACGGCGAGTTTGCCGAGGAGTTTGCCGCATTCCTCCTGCAGCTTTTCTTCTTCGTTTTTGATGAAGGGGATGACGTTGCCGAGGATGTCGAGCGAGGCGACCCCGGGATAGCCCGCGCCGCTGATGGCCTGCATGGTGCTGACGAAGAGGCTTTCAATGCCGAACCTTTCTTCGAGCGGCTTGAGCGCCATGACGAGACCGATGGCGCTGCAGTTGGGGTTGGTGACGATATAGCCGCCGGATTCTTTGCGCCAGCTTTGCTGTTCGATCAGCGCGAGGTGATCGGCATTGACCTCAGGGACGACGAGGGGGACGTCGGTAGTCATGCGGAAGGCGCTGGAGTTCGAGATGACGGCGCAACCGGCGGCGGCGAACTTCGGTTCGAGCTCGTGAGCGACGGAGGAGTCAAGCGCGGCAAAGATGATCTTTGGGAGCTCGGTGGCGGGGGTGCCTTCTGGGGTGTTCGGCATCAACGTCATGGCGGCGATCTTCGCGGGCAGGGGCGTGTCGAGCTTCCAGCGGCAGGCGTCGGCGTAGGTCTTGCCGGCGCTGCGGTCACTTGCGGCGAGCCATGCGATCTCGAACCAGGGGTGGTTGTGCAGCAGTTGAATGAAGCGTTGGCCGACCATGCCGGTCGCCCCTAGAATTCCTACCCTTCGCCGTTCCATCGTTGCTCCAGACTCGTTATCTATACAGGATAACGCGTTATAGTCGCATCAAGGCCCTGCTGTGGGGGGCAGAACTCCTGGAGACCTGAACGCCGTGATGGAACCGCTCGAATCCAGCCCTATGCCGACGCGCGCCGCGCTGATTGGCATTACCTCAGCCAATAGCTGGCAGGCCGGGACGCCTGAGAAGCCGGTGCGATTTGCCTATGTCGCGACGAATTCCACGCAGCGGCTGGCTTTTGTTTCGCTGCAGAATGCCAAGTTTCCGGATCGGGTTTTGAAGGTCGCGACGCGCACGTCGTACTTCCAGGACATGCCGTACGGGATGGTGGTCGAGCTGTATCTGACGCAGGACCTGGGGCCGGGCGAGACGGTGTATGTGTCGCTCGCGCAGGTAGGCGCGACGAGCTATTATCCGCCGCAGCCGATCGATGATGCGAAGTAGTTCTACTTCATGCTGAAGCTGAAGTCCGCCTTGGCGGTCCCGGTGGCCGGGACGATGACTTGCAGATCTTTTTCCCCTAGCTTCTCGTGAACCGCGGCGATGGTGTAGGTTCCCGCGGGCAGGCCGCTGAGACTGAACTTCCCGCTGGCGTCGCTTACCGCGAAGAAGGGTGTGGAGGAGACGTTGATGAAAGCGTTCATCCACGGATGGTTGTTGCAGCGGACGGGAATCATCAGTTCAGGCCGGGCGAACTGCTTGTGGACGGGCGCGCCTTTGGGACCTTGCGAGATGTCGATGGTCTCGTTGCCGACCTGCGTGGGCATGGTGTGGATGTTGTGCATGGTGATGTCGGAGTTGCGGAACTCGACGAAGCCTCCCTGCATTAAGGCGATGACGTGCGGCTGATACTGGCATCCCTTCTGGTCGAGCACGACAGCCTGCATGGAGACGGGACCGGCCTGCAAGGCGGCGGGCGGGCCATCCTTCACATAGACGTAGACGTCGGCGAGCTTGCCGCTGGTGACGGCGTACTGCTCGGTGTAGACCGGCGCGGACGAGCCCATGGAGCAGGCGGGGTCCATGCTGGTATCGATCTTGATCTTCGCAGGGGCCGTGCCGCTGAAGGCGATGGTCCCGTTGATGACACCGTTGCCGGCGGGTGCGGACTCCGTGTTGCTTCCGGCTGCTGCGGGGAGAGATGCGGAGGGGACATCGGTGGGCGACTTCGAGCCTTTGCCGATGACCTCCGACTTTTGCAGGGCGGCGTCCGGTTTGCACCCGATGACGGAGGTTGCGAGAGCGACGGAGAGGAGAAGCAGTGAGCTTGTCTTAGGCATGTTCATGTAGAAGGTCTCCTGGATCAGGCGCTCATGGCGGCGATGACTGCGTCTGCGAAAGCCTTGGTGCCGCTCTTGCCGCCCACGTCGCGGGTGAGCGTTTTGCCTTCGCTGTAGACGTGCTCCATAGCTGACTGGACGGTGTGCGCGACTCCGGGCTCGTCGATATGGTGCAGCATCAGGATGGCGCTTTGCAGCAGCGCGGTGGGGTTGGCCATGTCCTTGCCGGCGATGTCGGGCGCGGAGCCGTGGACGGCTTCAAAGACGGCACACTCGGTGCCGAGGTTGGCTCCGGGGACGAGGCCGAGGCCTCCGACGAAGGCCGAGCAGAGATCGCTGAGGATGTCGCCGTAAAGATTTTCGGTGAGGATGACGTCGTACTGGTAGGGATTCAGCACAAGCTGCATGCAGGTGTTGTCGACGATGTGTTCCTTGTACTCCACTTCGGGAAAGCCAGCCGCGACCTTGCGCGCGCAGTCGAGGAAGAGGCCGTCGGTGAGCTTCATGATGTTCGCTTTGTGGATGGAGTGGATGCGCTTGCGGCTATGCTTGCGCGCGTACTCGAAGGCGAACTTCGAGATGCGGGTCGACGCTTTTTCGGTGATGATCTTCATGCCCTGCGCGACTCCGGGGACGACCATCACTTCGAGTCCTGCGTAAAGATCTTCCGTGTTCTCGCGCACGATGATGAGGTCGATGCCGGGGTAGCGGGTGTTGAGACCGGGAAGATTCTTGATCGGACGGAAGTTGGCGAAGAGCTCGAACTTCTTGCGCAGGGTGACGTTGATGGAAGCAAAGCCGCCGCCGATGGGCGTGGTTACGGGTCCTTTCAGGCCGACGCGTGTGCTTTCGAGCGACTCGTAAAGCGCCTTGGGGATGTACTCGCCGGTCTTGGCGAAGGCGTCCGCGCCGGCGTCCTGGCGCTGCCAGTCGAAGCTGCAGCCATGGTTGGACTGCTTTGCGGCAGCCTCAAGAATCGAGACGGTTGCGTCGGTGACTTCGGGGCCGATGCCATCGCCGGGGATGAGCGTGACGACGTGAGTTCGCTTGCCTGCTGATTCGTTCAAAGCCAAAGCTGATTATCCTTTCGTGTGCTTCCGTGGGTCTTTGCCGCCGAGCAGCTCTTCGAGCTCCGCCTTGAATTCGCGCACGTCTTTGAAGTCACGATAGACACTGGCGAAGCGGATGTAGGCGACGGTGTCGAGGTCTTTGAGGCGCATCATGATGAGCTCGCCGATGGCTGTCGTCTGACGCTCGCGTTCGGGGGAATCGACGACGAATGCTTCGGTCTCATCGACAATGGCCTGCATCTGGCCGGCGGAGACGTTGCGCTTCTGGCAGGCCTGCATGAGGCCGTTGAGAATCTTCTGGCGGTCGAATCGTTCGTGGCGTCCGTCTTTCTTGACGACCATGTAGGGGATCTCGTCGATGCGCTCGTAGGTGGTGAAACGCTTGTTGCAGCGCTCGCACTCGCGCCGTCGGCGGATGGAATCGGCTTCTTTGCTTTCGCGTGAATCGACGACCCGATCCTGGGCAAATCCACAGTAAGGACACTTCATTGCAATAGATCGATTCTAACAGCGCAGCGCGGGCGAGGCGCTTATACATTGGCCGTTTCTTCCGCGTCTTCGCTGCGGTGCGCGACCTGGCGGATCGAAATTCCTTCGACCCTGGCATAGAGGAGTCCGAAGGGAATGACACTCATGCTGCTGACCAGCCAGACCATGAGACCGGCGCTGACGGCGAGCTCGCCGGGGATGCCGAAGAGCTGGGTAAGCGCGCCGATGGTGAGGGCTTGTGCGCCTCCGCCAACGCCGGGGAGCTGGACCAGCGAGCCGACGACGCTGAAGCCCATCAGCAGGATGGTGTTGGCGATGCCCATGTCGTGGACGGGCGGAGGGAATGCGCGCAGCACGAGGACATAGGTGAGGGCGATAGACAGCCAGAGGAGGATGCTTAACCCTGCGGCGAGCAGGAAGTCGCCGAAGGTGTCGATGACATTGAGGCCGTCACGGAAGGCGAGAAGTTTCTCTGCGAACGATTCCCCTGCAGGCCTGGAGATGAGACCGACGAGGCGGCCGGCGACGGAAGCAACGAAACCACCGGACACGCGAATCGCGAGCACGAACAGCGCTACGATGACCGTCAGCGCAGCAAGCGCGTATCCGACTTTGTGGAAGAGCTCGTGATGCGGCAGAGCGTTCAGGCTTGAGGAGAAGGCCAGGTTGAGTGAAAAGATGAGGCCGAAGGCTCCGAGGTCGAAGACTCGCTCGACAGTGACGACGGCGATCTGCGAGCTGAAGCTGAGGCCGGTGCGCCGCGAAACAAGCAGAGGGCGGATGAGTTCGCCGATCCGTCCGAAGATGTTGAGGCCGGTGAAGCCGACGAACTGCGAGCCGATGAGCGACCACCATGAGATTGGCTTGATCCCGGCCGCGCGGTATGCGGGGCGCAGGAAGACCGACCAGCGCATGGCTCGCATTACGTAGTTGGTCTGGATGACAACGACCGCGAGGGCGATCAGGAAGAAGTTGGCGGTGCGGAAGCTTGCGGCAAAGCCTGCCCAGTCGAAGTGCGAGGTACGCAGCTTCCAGGCGATGAAGACGGCGAGCAGGGTGAGGAGAACCCAAGGTGCGGCAGAGCGCAGTGTCGGGCGTGGCAACGGGCTATTGCCCCTTGGCAAGCAGGGTCGAGCTGAGCCGGAGGGCCTGGGTCTTGCGGCGGTTGAACTCGCGGATGACGCGGGCGACGTAAGCCTGAGTTTCGCGGTAGGGCGGGATGCGACCGTGGTAGCGGTCGACCGCGGCGGGGCCGGCGTTGTAGGCGGCGAGCGCGAGCGCGATGTTGTCGTGGTAGCGGGTGAGCATCTGGTCGAGGTAGCGGGTACCGCCTTCGACGTTCTCGGTCGCGAGGAAGGCATCATGAACGCCGACGGCTGCTGCGGTTCCTGGCATGAGCTGCATGAGCCCTTGCGCGCCGGTGCGCGAGATGGCGTGGGCGTGGCCGCCGCTTTCGGCGTGGACGACGCTGGCGAGGAGCTCAGCGTCGATATTATGGGCTGCTCCGGCGTTCGAGAGAAGCTGGTGGAGTTCCGTCGGTGTGGGCTCGGCGGATGCGGCAGCGGTCGCGGCGGGAATGATGGGCAACGGCGGCGGATCGGGAATGGTCTCAACGGAGACGACGGCGTTTGCGGCGACGTCGAGGTAGTTTGCGTCGGGATTCGCGTTAGGGCTCGCTGAAGCGTTGGGTGCGAGATAAAGCCGGATGCGGTCGCCGATGGGTTCCTGGCGAATACAGTCGATGGCGAAGCCGCTCTTAAGCGTGACGCGCTGCATCGCTAACGCGAACGGGGAGCAGGCGAACAGCAGTGAAGCACTGCCGATCAGCTTGCGTGCAACGCGTTGTGTGCGCTTCTTCACTCCCCAAAAGCCTACCAGAGTCAGTTAGACAAGGCATTCACCCCGAAGGTGAGCGCGGTGAAGTGGGCGATGGCGTCGGCCACTCCGTCCTCGTGGTGCGGTGCGGTGACGTGCCAGCCGCTGGACACCGCCATCTGCTGCAAGTCTTCGGGGGCGTTGCCCATCAGTACGGGGAATCCGGCGATTTTGAGCATGGAGAGGTCGTTCCAGTTGTCGCCGATGGCCATCATCTCGGAGGCCTGGATGCCGCGGGCTGAGGCGATTCGGAGCAGCGCGGAGCCTTTGGAGCAGCCGGCGGGGAGAATGTCGACGATGCTGAGGTCGCGGGCGGGATATTCGGTGCGGTTAAGGGAGATGCGAGCGGTCGCGCGCGTCTCGCCGATGGCTGCGACCCATTCGTGCTCGAGCATCAGGGCTTCGGCGCGGCGCATGCGCTCGACGGTGCCGCAGAGCATCATCTGGATGGGTGGTTCGCCGTCCAGGCACGTTTCGATGGGGCGAACGTGGGCGATGTAGGGTTCGTTGGCGATCATCCAGCGGCCGATGCTGCTGTGCAGGTCTTCAAGCTCTTCGACGACGAGCGCGCCGCGTTCATCTTCGCCGTCAGGACCGACCTTATCGAAGGTGATGACGAGGGCGTTGCGGAACTCGCCGAGGTGGCCGCAGAGCCAGGTGGCGGTTTCGGTGTCCATGTGGTCATGCTCGATCAACTTTGAGCCAAACGTCCGGACGACAGCGCCGTTCGAACTGACCAGCAGCGTGTCGGGATGCAGACCAAGTTCGCGAAGGACCTTGAGCGCGTAGGTGTGGCGGCGACCTGTGGCGATGACGACGGCGATGCCAGCTTCTTCGGCTGCGAGCAGAGCGGCGAGGTTGCGTTGGCCGACCTGACCATCGGCTCCGAGGAGGGTTCCGTCGAGGTCGACGGCGATCATCTTGACTTGAGGCATCTGGAACCATTCTCTCATCGCGTCCGGTAGCATCGAGGGATGCCACCGATTGCCTACCTTGAATCCGTACGCAGCCACAATCGCGTCTCTGCCGAGACGCCGCAGACGCTCGATCCTGCGACGCAGGAGAGTCTTTACGTTCGGTACGACATGGACGCGCTGAAGAAAAGTGCAAAGCGCGATAACCCAGCCAAGTATGCAGCTGAGTCGGCGCGTTCGCTGGGGATGTGGCGCTACCGCGATGTGCTGCCCGACGTGGAACCGGTGACCCTGGGCGAGGGGTGGACGCCGATGCTCCAGAGCAAACGCTACCCAGGGTTGTATATCAAGGAGGAGGGTGCGAATCCTACGGGGAGCTTCAAGGCTCGCGGGCTGGCGATGGCGGTGTCGATGGCGAAGCACTACGGGTTGAAGCACCTGGCGGTGCCTTCAGCGGGAAATGCCGCAGGGGCGTTGGCCGCATATGCGGCTGCGGCGGGGATTACGGCGCACCTGTACATGCCGCAAGATGTGCCGTTCGCAAACTACCTGGAGGGCGTCGTCTATGGGGCCGATGTGCATCTGGTCGATGGGCTGATCTCAGACTGTGCGCGGCTGGTGGGAGAGCAGATCAAAGCCCAGAAGGCGGCAAACGTTCTCCCGGAGGATGTCTGGTTCGACATCTCCACCTTAAAAGAGCCGTTTCGCGTGGAGGGCAAGAAGACCATGGGGTACGAGCTTGCGGAGCAGCTTGGCTGGACGTATCCGGATGCGGTCTTCTACCCGACCGGCGGAGGCGTTGGGCTGATTGGGATGTGGAAGGCGTTTGAGGAGATGGAGGAGTTGGGGTGGATCGCCCCGGGCAGCAAGCGGCCAAAGATGTATGCGCTGCAATCGACCGGGTGCGCGCCGATCGTCACGGCCTATGACCAGCACAAGGACCTGAGTGAGTTCTTCCAAGGGGCATCGACGTTCGCGGCGGGCTTGCGGGTTCCGAAGCCGTACGGCGATGCCATCATCCTGGATATCGTGCGCGAGTCGGGCGGGCAGGCGATTGCGTCGACGGATGAGGAGATCCTCGCGAGCATTCTGGACTGGGCGAAGCATGAAGGGATTTTTCTTTCGCCGGAGGGTGCGGCGGCTACGGCGGCTTATGACCGGTTGATCGCCTCGGGCGAGCTCAAGCTTTCTGACCAAGTTGTCCTGTTCAACACGGGTGCCGGATTGAAGTACACCGATATGACGGCTGAGGCGATGCGCCTGCGGAGGCCCGGAACGGCGTCGAGCACACTGCCGAAGTCACTGCCGGTCGGTGGGATCATCACGCCGGTATGAGCGAAGCTATCCAGATTGCGCAGCGTGCGGCGTTCCGGCGCGAGATGCGGCCGATGCTGCGGATCGCGCTGCCGCTGGTGCTGGCCGAGATCGGCTGGATGTCGATGGGGCTGGTCGACACGATCATGGTCGGGCATCTGCCGAATGCGGCGATTCCGCTTTCGGCTGCGGCGCTGGCGCAGGTGATCTACAACACATTTGCATTCGGGTTGGGTGGAATCCTGCTAGGGCTGGACACGACGATTTCGCAGGCGCATGGTGCGGGCGATTATCCGGCGGCGAACCGATGGCTGTTCCAGGGTGTGCTGCTTGCGGCTGGGCTTTCGGCGGTGCTGATTGCGATCTCGCTGCTCTCGCCGTTCGGGTTCGCGCATCTTCACACGGATCCCCGCATCGTGAGCGGAGCAGTGCCGACGATTCGTGCGCTTTCGTGGGGGACGTTTCCGCTGCTGCTTTACTTCACCTTGCGGCGGCATCTGCAGGCGTTCAACCATGTGCGCATCGTCGCGGCGACGCTGGTGACGGCGAACCTGATCAACGTGCTGTTCGACTGGCTGCTGATCTTCGGGCATCGATGGGAGCTGCATGTTGGTGGTTCGACGCACGTGCTGGGCTGGAGCGCGATGGGCGTGGTTGGGTCGGGGATTGCAACGTCGCTGGCGAGGACGTACCAGGCGCTGTTCCTGATCGTGGCGATGGTCGTTGTGGACAAGCGGAATGGATATGGTTTGCTGCGCGATGGACTGTGGCGAAGCCTGCGCCCGCATTGGGTGAGCCTGCGAAGGCTGCTGGAGCTGGGTGTTCCTTCGGGCGCTACCTTGCTGGTAGAGATATTGGTTTTTGCGGTAGTGACCAGCGTGATCGCCACGTTGGGAGCGGTTCCGCTGGCGGGCCACGAGATTGCGCTGAACTGTATCTCGTTTACGTTCATGGTTCCGCTGGGGATCTCGGCTGCGGCCAGTGTGCGGGTGGGGCAGGCGATCGGGCGAGGGTCGGCCAGCGAAGCGAGGGCTGCGGGCTGGGCCGCGATTGCGCTGGGAGCGATCGCGATGACGTTGAGTTCGGGGCTGTTTTTGACGATGCCGCGAGCACTATCGGCTGCGTTTACGCAGGATGCCGCGGTGATTGCGGCTGCGGTTCCGTTGATGCTGGTTGCGGCGATCTTCCAGTTCTGCGATGGGCTGCAGGTGACGGCGATCGGGGCGCTGCGCGGCGCGGGCGATACGCGATCCGGGTTCATCACGCACCTCTGCAGCTACTGGCTGCTGGGTATGCCGCTTGGGCTGTTTCTTTGCTTCACGGCGAAGATAGGCGCTCGCGGATTATGGCTTGGCTTGTCGGCTTCGCTGGTTTGTTCGGGGATTGTGCTTTTGCTGCTTTGGAAGCGGAAGCGGCTTTGATCGGTCGGAGCCCGCTAACAGGCTGCCAGGTTCGCAAGGGAAAGGCCGCTAACGCCAGAGAGCGATGGCGGCACGTTCAAGCACGCCGGTCTGGCGTTCGATGCGCTGCATTTGTTCTTCGGCTACGTCCATGCGGGTGAGGACTGGTTCGGGCGCTGGCGAGGCGACTGTTGGAGCTTCGACTTCGCTCAGGATGGTGAGATCGTTTGTCCGGGTGGCCAGCGTTTGGAGGCGGTGGACGATGGGTTCGAGGCGGGTACGGGCTTCGGGGGAGTCGGCGCCTACGAGGGCGAGGGTGGTGATGCTTTGAGTGAGGCGGCGAAGGTAGGTGACGAAGGTGAGGGATTCGGTGCGAAGGGTGGTTTCGGCATCGGCGGCGCGGCCGAAGGTGGGCTCCTGCATGACGCGGTCGACGGCTTCTTCGGCATCGTTGCTGGCGAGGCCGCAGGCGCGGCGGGCGGGGGCGAGCAGGGTGGATTCGGCGGCGTGGCTGAGGTCGGGGGCGACCTGCCAGAAGGCGAGCATGGTGTCGAGATAGACGGCTGCGGCTGAGGCTCCACGGCGCAGGAGGTGGCCGAGTTCGAGGTCGGCGCGCTCGGGCCAGAGAAGGCGCATGGCGAGGATGGCGATGAGGGCTCCGGCGAGCGTGGTGCCGATGCGCACGAAGGCATAGCGCCAATCGTGGGTGTGGGGAAGGCTGAGCAGGACGAAGGTGGGTGTCAGGAATAGGCAGTAGATCGCGTAGTCGACCGCGAAGGTGGCGACGGTAAGGGCGGAGAGCGTGGTGATGATGACGAGCAGGACCATCGGCTGCGCGATTCCCGCCGCAAGGATGGCCGCGAAGATGCCGCCGGCGATGGTTCCTGTGACGCGCTGAACGCTTTTGCGGACGGTACCGGCGCTGAACGGCTGAAGCAGGATGATGGATGTCATCGGAAGCCAGAAGCCATGATTGATATGGATGAGGCGCATGACGATGACGTCGACGACGCCGACGACCATCATGCGAAGTGCATGACGGAGGGCGGCGGATTCCAGAGTCCAGTTGGCGCGCAGGTTGTCGAGCCAGCCGGGGCTGGTGTCGCGGGGGCGCGGGCTGACGAAGTTGGACGAAGGGGTTTCGGTGCCGGTCCACAGGGCGCGGACGGCGTCGAAGGCGATCTCGACCTCGAGCAAAGCGTCGCGCTCTTCGCGCAGGAGATGGTCGCGGATGTTGTCGGGTTCAGCCTGGGGGCGGGTCGCGACGAGGAGCTGACGGCGGGTGAGGAACTGGACGCGGTGCGAGCCATCGCGGGCGAAGGAGGCAGCTGCGTCGGCGGGCTTGTCGACGAGGGCGGTTTCGATGGCGTGTTCAGCGGCTGCGAGCCACCTGGTGATGTCGACGGTGAGGGCGAAGGAGGCAGTGAGGTTGCCGGTGGCAGCTGCGGCTTTGAATTCGGCGAGTCGCATGGTGCGGGCGAGGAGGAGGTCGGAGGTCTCGAGCAGGACGGTGAGGTTGCGGGCGCGGATGGTGCGGGATGGGGCTCGGGCGGCGGTGGAGGAGAGTGCGGTACGGGCGGCTTCGATGCGGAGTCGCTGCTGGCGTCGCCAGTCGAAGTTGGGATCGGCGTCCCGGGAGGCAGCGGGATCCTGTGTGCTGATGCGCTCGGTGAACTGCGCCATCCAGAGGTAGCAGCCTGCGACGGAGAGACGCGCGGGGCGGAAGGGATCGATGGGCCAGAGCAGGAGGCTAAGGATGACGGCCCAGATGCCGCCGAGGGTGATGAGTCCGGCCGCGATGCCGGCGGCGTGGAGGGTGTGAAGCGTGCCGCCAAGCCCGGCGAAGTAGAGGACGAGGATGAGGACGCTCGACGACGCCAACGGTTGCGAGATGACCCGAGCAAAAGTGACGGCGAAGGCTATGAGGAGGGTTGCGAGGATGACGATGGTGATGGGCGCGGGGATGAGCGCGCCGATGATATAGGCGATGGCTCCGCCGAGGATGGTGGTGAGCATGGTGGTGAGGCGGGTGCGATAGGGGCCGCCATTATCGGCCAGCAGCGGGTTGAAGACGCCGAGAGCCGCGGCGGCTGGAGGCAAGCCGAAGGCGTGTGCAGCAAGCATGGCAGAGCCCATGGCGATGGCGGCTCGAAGGCCGCGCGGCCACTGGAAGCGGCGCAGCCAGGTGAGGATCATGGGAGGGCTTCGGCTTCGATGGTCTGCTTGACTTGGGTTTTGGAGTGGAGCGTAAGGGTGACGGCTCCGGTAAGGATGAGAGCCGCGCCGAGCCACGCCGATGGCCCGAGGATTTCGCCGAGGACGAAGATGCCGAGCAGCGAGCCGACGAGGGGTTCCATATTGAGCAGGATGCCGGCCTGCGAGGCGGGTACCTGGGTGAGGCCGTAGTTCCAGAGGAAGGTGGTGGTTGCGGTGCAGAGGATTCCGGCGGCGGCGGAGGCGGCCCAGGCTTTCGCGGAGATGTGATGGATGGGCGGGAATCCCCAGCCGATGGGGACGATGATGGCGAGCATGAGGGTTCCGACGAAGAGGCCATAAGCGGTGATGACGATGGCGGAATGTTTTTCCATCAGTTGCTTGTTGAGGAGGATCCAGCCGAGGGCGATGATGAGTGAGACGACGGTGAGGAGGTCTCCGGTGAGGGTGGGCTGGCCGGAGCCTGCAGCATGGTGTCCGCCGAGGGCGATGAGGGCTGCTCCGAGGGTGGAGGCGGCGAGGGCGATCCAGCCGATGCGGTCCATGCGCTCGTGCGCGAAGATGGCAGCGCCGACGGCGAGGATGACGGGCATGGTGCCGACCATGAGCGAGGCGTGGGAGACGGTCGTGAGCGAGAGACCGTAGAACTGTAGAAGAAATTGCAGCGGAACGCCGAGAAAGCTGGCGATGAGGAGGATGCCCCACTCGCGGCGGTTGAGTCCGGGCTTGTGGGTGAAGAGGACGGGCAGCAGGACGAGGCAGGCGAAGGCGAAGCGATAGAAGACCATGGCTCCGACGTTCATTTCGTCGAGGGCGATGCGTCCAAAGAAGAAGCCGCAGCCCCAGAGAGAACTGGCGAGGATGCATGCGGCGAAGCCGAGGGTGCGGTTTTTGGCGGGGATGGCGAGTCCTTTCACGGATGAGGCTTTGTCTAAGGGTATAGGACAAAGTCTGACGCAAAGGGCTCGAACAGAAGCGCGAAGGACGCGACGCAGGTCCTTCAACTCCGCTCCGATGACAGGGTGGGATGAGAGCCGCCTGCTACTCCTGGAGGGAGTAGCAGGCGGCTTTGGCTACCAGATGCGGCAGGATTTCGTCGGGGTCATGGGAGAGTTGGCGGGGCAGGAAAACGCTGAGGCGAAGGCGGGTTGGTTGGTGATGGGGCCGACGACGCGGAAGTGGTCGGGAGAGTGGGGGTCGGTGACGGCCAGGGTGCGGAGGATTTCGGGGCTCTCGTTGGTACACCAGTTCTGGGCGTAGGCGATGTAGAAGCGCTGCGTGCCGGTGAAGCCGTCTTTCTTCGCGGTGATGTCTTCGTTCGACTGCCGGGCGCGATCGAGATACGCCATGTAGGCGAGGAGAAGACCGCCGTTGTCGGCGGTATTTTCCCCGAGGGTGAGCTTGCCATTGACGTGAACGTCATCGACGGCGACGAACTTGGAGTACTGGTCGGCGAGGCAGCCGGTCTTCGCTTCGAACTGCTTAGTGTCTTCGGGGGTCCACCAGTCGGCGAGATTGCCTTTGGCGTCAAACTTTTTGCCCTCGTCGTCGAAGCCGTGGGTGAGTTCGTGGCCGATGACGGCACCGATATGGCCGTAGTTGACGGCGTCTCCGGCGGTCGGGTCGTAGAAGTCGGGCTGCAGGATGCCGGCGGGAAAGTTGATGTCGTTCATGGAGGGGTTGTAATCGGCGTTGACGGTGGGCGGGGTCATGTCCCACTCGCCGCGGTCTACGGGCTGGCCGATTTTGTGGAGCTGGCGATCGTTTTCGAAGGCGGTGGCGCGCTCGGAGTTGCCGATGGCGTCGTCGGGCTTGACGGTCAGGGCGGAGTAGTCGCGCCAGTGATCGGGATAGCCAATCTTATTGGCGACGGCGTGGAGTTTCTCTTTGGCGCGGACCTTGGTGGCGGGAGTCATCCAGTCCAGGGTGTCGATGTCGCGGTCCATGGCGGCTTCGATGTCCTTGACCATCTGGAGGGTCTTGGCTTTGCTGTCGCCGGCGAAGTATTGCTGGACGTAGACCTGGCCGAGGGCTTCCCCGAGCGCGCGGTCCACGGACTGGCTGCAGCGCTTCCACAGGACGGGTTCTTCCTGGATGCCGTAGAGCTCCTTGTCGTAGAAGTTGAAGCTGGCGTCGTAGAACGGCTTCGGGAGATGGCTCGCTTCGGCCTCGATGAGGCGCAGGCGGAAGTAGGCGCGGAAGGTTTCGATGGAGGTCTCGTGGACGATAGGGACGAGGCCAGAGATGAAGGCGGGATTAGCGTCGTTGATCTCGGTGACCTGCGGTGCGTGAAGCGCTTCCTGGTAGCGGGCAAAGCTTCCCATGGGGAAGTTCTTGGCCACTTCGGCAGTCGGGACTAGATGGTAGACGTTCTCAGGGGTGCGGCGTGAGGTGACGTCCATGCTGATCTTGGCGAGCTTGGTTTCAAAGGAGAGGATATCGGAGGCGTCTTTGGCGGCTGCTTCAGGGGTACTCCCGCTCAGCGTGAGCATCTTCGTGATGTAGGCTACGTAATCCTTGCGGATTTGCACGTCCTTGTCGCCGGTGCGGAGGTAGAAATCACGCTCGGGGAGGCCGAGACCGCCCTGATCGATGCTGGCGATCTGCTTGGAGGCGTCCTTAAAATCCTGCTGCTCGCCGTAGCTGAAGAGGACGTTAACGTTGAGGCGGTGGAGTTCGCCGGTGAGGGAAACCATCTGGAGAAGCGTCATGGTGTCGATACGGGCGAGCAGGGGCCGGAGCGGTTTGAGCCCTTCGCGGTCAATGGCAGCCGTGTCCATGCAGGCGTGGTAGTAATCGCCTATCTTCTGCTCATTAGGGGTGCGATTGGTGGTCTGGGCGGAGACCTTGTCGAGAATGCCGCGGAGGGATTGCGTGTTGACGTTCATGAGGGTGACGAAGCCGTCGCTCATGGGCATGTCCGCGGGGATGGGATGATTGGCGGCATATTTGCCGCAGGCGAACTGGTAAAAGTCGTTGCAGGGGTTCGCGGTTTTGTCGAGGGAAGTGAGGTCGAAGGCGGGGGTGGGGGTGTAGTGGGTTTCCTGTGCGGAGAGGGTGGCGGCGGTCAGGAGGGTCGCTGCGGCGAGTGCGGATTTCAGGAGCATGGGTGGGTCCTTCGTTGAGAGTTCTTTTGTTATACCGTTTTTGTTGGGCGTTGGTTCCGTTGGGCCCGTGAAGGCGCGCGCGTGGTGAGGTACCCAGAGGAATGGGGAAGCGTCTATAAAGGATAAAGAGATTGCTGCGGGGTGTTGGCTTTGGGTCTGGTGGCGTGGAGTCGCGGGGCGGGGTGGCTGGCGGGCGTCATGCTGCTGGCTGGGTCGGTGGCGCACGCAGGGTCGAATAAAAACGAAGGGCCGGTCTTGATTCCAGTCGAGCCGCTCGGGTTTCAGGCGCTGCCGGCGCAGTTTCGGTCGACGCTGGCGACGATGTATACGGTCAACTTTGTCGATGAGCATCACCTGCTGTTCACGTTTACAGTACGGAGTTTGATGGCTCGGCTGCCGGACGCTGAGGAAGATGATGACGATCGCAACGTGGCGGCGTTGCTGATTGAAGTGCCAAGTGGGAAGGTGCTGTCTCGGACGGAGTGGCGGACACGCGACCACGACCGGTACCTGTGGCCGCTGGAGCATGGACGATTTTTGCTGCGGGTACGGTCGAAGCTGAGCGTGATCGACCCGCTGCGGAATTTTGAGAAGGGCGACGCGTGGGTTCGGCAGGGATTTTTGACATTGGAGCGGCCGATTGGCTATGTGGCTGTCTCGCCGAGCGGGAATCTGTTGGGCGTGGAGACTCTTCCGCTACGGAAGAAGAAGCTGACAGGTGCTGCGGCGAGCGCGGATGCGCTGGCAGCAACGGTCCCAGGCTACAAGCCGCCACCGGAGATTCGCGTGGAGGGACGGTCGCCGGTACAGATCTACTTCTTCCGGTTAAAGACGGATGGGCCGGATTGGAGCGGGAGGCTGATCGCGCAGACGGCAGGGCAGGTTGGGGCACCGAATCTGATCAACCTGCCGACGACGGGGGATGGCTTCCTGGACATCAAGCAGGATAAAGGGGCGACGTGGCTGTTTGATTTTGTGTCGCATACGGGCAAGCGGCTGGAACTGGCGGCATTTGACACGTCGTGCGCGCCACGGCCTTACTTCATCAGCCGCAGCGAGTTTGTGGCGTTCGGATGCAGGGGCGCGACGGAGAAACAGGAGTTGAGCTACTTCAACCTGAAGGGTGAGGAACCGTGGCTTTCGGTGCTGCAGGGGACGCTGGTTTCACCCTCGATCATTGGGGCTCCGGGGGCAGGACGATTTGCGATGAGCCGAACGCTGGTGGCGGGGACGGTATTTGGCACGGAGAGTCTGACCGCCGCTGACTTGACGGCACAGGAGATCTCCGTGATGCAGAATTACGACGGTCGCGTCCTGTTGAAGGTGCAGGCGACGCCGATTCAAAGGGCTGGGCAGAACTTTGATCTATCGCCGAGCGGGGAAAAGTTTGCCGTGCTGCGCGGTGCGAACTTAGAGATCTATTCGCTGCCGGTGTTGAAGGAGAAGGACTTGAAGGCGGTGAAGCTTGCGGAGGGGATGACTCCGGAGGCGAATGAAGCGCCGGTACGCATGGGTGGAGTCGAGGTTGCGCTGAAGGTGGCGGAAAAAGAAGAGGCGAAGGAGCCGAAGGAGGCTGTGGCGCCGAGTTCGACAGACCCGGCAAGTCCGGCGGCGGCGCGGGCGGAGGCTCCCGTACAGGCTTTGCCGGCGGGTGAAGCAGTGCAGCAGTCGGGCGGGAAGCCGGTTGTGGAGGCTCTGGGGGATCCGCAGGTGGGGGAACGGAAGGTGCCCTCGCTTTATACGGCGGACCATCCGCAGGAGAAGGGCGACCCGAAGCCTTCTGTGCCGGTTGGCCCGCAATAAGCGGCATAAAAGGTAGAACGCCTCGTCGCACATGTGAGCGACGAGGCGTTCGGATTGCGAAATCGTCAGTGTTTACGCGGCTTTTTTAGCGAGGACAGCGGCTTTGACGCGCGCGTTGAGGCGGCTCTTGTAGCGGCTGGCGGTGTTTTTGTGCAGGACGCCCTTCTGGACGGACTTGTCGAGAATGGATGCGGTGTCGCTGTAAGCCTTTTGTAATGTGGAGGCGTCGCCTTTGGCAATGGCCTCGCGGAGCGAGCGGAGGGTGCCGCGGAGCTTGGATTTATTGGCGCGGTTGTTGGCGGTCTTGACGATGGTCTGACGGGCGCGCTTCAGGGACGATACGTGATTTGCCATGTAACTCTTTTCTTTTCAATGCCCAGTGGGCGAAATGTGTGCGGGTGAGTCGTCAAGAGACCGGCAAGCTCACAGCCTCGCCACACTCCCTGCAACTTCTAAGTGTATGGGAGTTTTGGGCGTTGGTCAATGGTTTCCGGCGCTGATCAGGGCGAGAAACGTCGCAAAGTAGGCCCTTTTCGTCGCTTTTAGCACTCATTTGACACCCCTAGGGAACTAGGGATAGCTTGATTGCGTATACCAAGATGTCTAGGGGTGAGGGATGGCGAAGAGTGATTTGCAGGGGACGCTCGATCTGCTGGTGTTGAAGTCGCTGGCGCAGATGGGGGAGATGCATGGGTACGGGATTGTGGGACATATTCAGCGGGCTTCGGAGGAGGCACTGAAGGTGGAGGAGGGTTCGCTGTACCCGGCGCTGCACCGGATGGAGCAGGTTGGGTGGATCGCCTCGAGCTGGGGTCTGACGGCGACGGGACGGCGGGCGAAGTATTACAGGCTGACAGCGGTGGGGATGACCCAGTTGCTGGTGGCCGAGAAGGCTTTTGAGGTTCTGGTGCGAGGGGTACGGGGCGTTCTGGCGTATGCATAGTCCGGGTTGAGGAGGTTCGAGATGGGGATGGTGCAGAGGGTTGCGAATCTGGGGCGGCGCGAGGTGGTTGCGCGGGAGATCGACGAGGAGTTGCAGGCGCATGTCGAGATGCGGATCGAAGAGAACCTGGCGCAGGGGATGACGGAGCGGGAGGCGAGGCGGGATGCGCTGGTGCGGTTTGGCAATCGGGCTGTGACGCGGGAGCGGGTCGTGGGAGAGGATGTGGCGCTGATGGTTGAGAGTATCTGGGCGGATGTACGGTATGGCGTTCGGCAACTGATGAAGAACCCGGGGTTTGCCGTGACGGCGGTGCTGGTGCTGGCGCTGGGGATTGGCGCGAGCGTGGCGTTATTTGCGTTTGTGGATGCGGCGTTGATTAAGCCGCTGCCGTATGCGGAGCCGAACCGGTTGCTGGATGTGACGGAGATGGCTCCGTTTGGGCGTGCGAACTTGTCATACCAGGATTATCTGGATTGGAAGCGGATGCAGCAGAGTTTGAGTTCGCTTTCGATCTATGGCGGAACGGGCTTCCTGCTGGGCGGGGCGGATGGGAGTTCGGCAGAGCCGGTGCCGGGGCTGAAGGTGAGCGCGGACTTCTTCGGGACGCTGGGGGTGAAGCCGGCGCTGGGCCGGGATTTCTACGCGACCGAGGATCAGCCGCAGGCTGCGGCGACGGTGATCCTGTCGCACGGGGCATGGCTGCAGCGGTTTGGCGGGCGAAGGGATGTGATCGGGCAGACGATCAATCTTTCGGGAGTGCCTACGACGGTTGTGGGGGTGCTGCCGGAGTCGTTTCAGTTTGCGCCGCGCGGGAACGGGGAGTTCTTCACGCCGGAGCAGGTGAAGCCGGATATGGAGTGTGAGATGCGGCGAAGCTGTCACAACCTGGTTGGGGTGGGGCGGCTGAAGGATGGGGTGACGGTTGAGCAGGCGCGAAGCGAGTTTGAGCGGATCGCGGCGAACCTGGAGCGGCAGTATCCGGATTCGAATCGTCAGCAGGGGGCGAGCGTGGTGCCGCTGACAACGGTGTTTACAGGCGATGTGAAGGGTATTCTGCTGGCGCTGCTGGCGGGGGCCGGGCTGCTGCTGGTCATTGCGTGTGTGAATGTGTCGAGTTTGCTGCTGGTGCGGTCGGAGAACCGGCGGCGGGAGTTTGCGCTGCGTGGGGCGCTGGGGGCTTCGCGAGCAAGGTTGCTGCGGCAGTTTGTGACCGAGGGTGTGTTGCTGGTGGTGGCGAGCGGACTGCTGGGCGTGCTGACGGCGTTCTTCGTGATGCGGACGCTGCTGGGGCTGATCCCGGTGGATATGCTGCGCGGGATGCCGTACCTGCAGGGGATCGGGCTGAACGGGCATGTGCTGGCGTTTGCGACGATGATCTGCGTGGTGGCGGCGACGCTGTTCTCGCTGACGCCGCTGGTGCGGTTAAGGATCGGCGGCGGCGGGCTGGCGAGCGGGATGTCGGATGGGAGCAAGGGATCTTCCGGAACGCTTTGGCGGAGGTTTGGCGCGAACCTGGTGGCGTTGGAACTGGCGATTGCGATGGTGCTGCTGGTGAGCGCGGGTCTGCTGGGGAAGAGCTTTTATAAGCTGCTGCATGTGAACCTGGGGTTCGTGCCGGAGCATGTGGCGACGCTGAACCTGACGTTGCCTCCGAAGACGTATGTGAAGGAAGACCAGCAGAGGGCGGCGGCGCGGGAGATTTTGAGCCGGGTGGGGCGGCTGCCGGGAGTGACCGGGGTCGGTTCGACGAGTTTGATGGTAGTGACGGGGAATGGGAATACGGACTGGATCCGGTTCGTGGGGCGGCCGTGGGATGGGACGCATATCGAGGTGAACGAGCGCGAGGTGAGCCCGGGCTACCTGCCGGCGCTCGAGGCGACGCTATTGAGCGGGCGGCAGATTGGCGATGCGGACGATGGTGAGAAGCCAAGGGTGGCGATCGTGAACGAGGCGTTTGCCAAGCGTTATTTTCCTGGTGCGAATGCACTGGGCGCACGGTTCGGCGATACGGATCTGAAGCCGAGTTCGTTGAAGGAGATTGTCGGGGTGGTGGCGGATGTGCACGAGGCCGGGCTGGATACGGAGACGTGGCCGACGGTCTATTACCCGTATGCGCAGACGCCCGACAGTTCGATGAGCCTGGCGGTGCGGACGTCGGGCGACGAGGCGCAGTTGCTGCCGACGCTGGTGACGACGATCCATGGGTTTGACCCGGGGATTGGGATGTCCGAGGAGGAGACGCTGCCGGCGGTGGTGAGCGGATCACAGGCGGCATATCTGCATCGGTCGGCGGCTTGGCTGGTGGGCGGATTTGCGGTGCTGGCGCTGGTGTTGAGCGTGATCGGCCTGTATGGGGTGATCGCTTACTCGGTGAGCCAGAGGACGCGGGAGATTGGAGTGAGGATGGCGCTGGGGGCGGAGCGGGCTTCGGTTTCGCGGCTGATCCTGGGGGAGGCTGCGCGGTTGATTGGTTTTGGTGTGGCTGCGGGTGTGGTTTGTTCGATTGGGGCGGCGGTGCTGGGGAAGAAGCTGCTGTTTGGGACGGCGGCGTGGGATGTGTCGACGCTGGTGACGGTGGCTGTGGTACTGGGTGGGAGTGCGCTGATGGCTAGCTGGTTGCCGGCGCGGCGGGCGGCTTCGGTGAACCCGATGGAGGCTTTACGGGCTGAGTAGTGGAGGGCAAGAGCGACCGCGGATTGCGCGGATTTGGCGCGGATTAAGAACTGGTGAGAAGATTTGGGTATGAGCGAATTTATTCCCAAAGCGGGTACGGTGAAGATTGGCGGGCTGAGCCGGGCGGCTCAGAAGCTGCAGTCGGCGAAAGAGAAGGCGGAGCGGAAGCAGAGCGGGGCCAAGCCTACGCCGGGGGCTTCGGCGGCTTCGTTCAAGGCGAAGGATTCGTTTGCGAATACGAAGAAGACCACGTTCCAGCGGAAGGCTGTTTAGAGAGTGTGGCCCGGGGCTGTTCATGGGCTGAAGCTCCCACGCTTCTTCCTGGAAACAATGGCACGTGCGGCCGCGGAATGACACGGCTTCAGGCGGGCCTTGTGGCCGGTTTGGGGTCAGGCGGGCTGAGTCGTGTGTTGCTGGCCTGTTGCGGGTGGGTTTCAGTTCGGTCAATCGGGAATCCGGCGTGGGTCGCGGGAGTTGGGGACGGGAAATCCTCACTTGACTGTTGGGGTAGGAGGTTCTAATCTCCTCGCATTATCGGCACCCGTTTGGTCGTCCACCAATCCGGTTGTAGCCATCGCACACCCTCCCGGGTGTGTGCGCGGTCAGTCAGCCTGTTTCGTCCACGCAACCTCCAAGCAACATGCGGGTCCAATCTACAAGGGACTCCCCAGCTTTCAACCCGGATTCACCCTGACGGAGGTCAGATAACTACTTGATCAAAAAGGCCATTGAAATCACCCCTGGTATCGAACCGTTGTATGGCTCGCGTGATGAAAACCTCCGGCTTCTCGAAGACGGATTGAAGGTGCAGATCGATCTGCGGTCGGATGCGATTTATGTCGCGGGCGAAGACGCGGCGGTGGCTCGGGCGGCGCAGGTGTTTGCCGACTTCGACGCGCTACGGAAGATCGGCGTGACGCTGCAAAACGGCGAGTTGCATGCGCTGCTGAAGCTGGTGGTGGCCGATCCGGCGTCGACGTTGAAGGGGTTGGTGGAGGCTGGGAAGCAGAGGTCGGCGGGTGTGAAGCGGATGGTGCAGCCGCGGAGCGCGAACCAGAAAAAATATGTCGAGTCGATTGAACAGCACGACATGACGTTTGGGCTGGGGCCGGCGGGTACAGGTAAGACGTATCTGGCGGTGGCGATGGCGGTGAGTGCGCTGATGGCGAAGAAGGTTTCGCGGATCATTTTGGTGAGGCCGGCGGTTGAGGCGGGGGAGCGGCTCGGGTTTTTGCCGGGTAGCTTGCAGGAGAAGGTCGATCCTTATTTGCGGCCGCTGTATGACGCGCTGTACGACCTGCTGGATCAGGAGAAGGTCGATAAGCTGCTGGAGCGGAACGTGATTGAAGTGGCTCCGCTGGCGTTTATGCGCGGCCGGACGTTGAGCGATGCGTTCATCATCATGGACGAGGCGCAGAACACGACGATCGAGCAGATGAAGATGTTCGTGACGCGGTTGGGGAACAACTCGAAGGCCGTGATTACGGGGGATCTGACGCAGACGGACTTGCCGAATCCAAAGAAGAGCGGCCTGCTGGATGCGCTGAATGTTCTGAGTGGCGTGGAGGGGATCAAGTTCTGCCACTTTGAAGATGTGGACGTGGTGAGGCATCACCTGGTGCAGCGGATTGTGCGGGCGTATGACAGCTATGGACGCGCACACCAGTTGCCGTTAGGGATTGAGACCGCGATGCCCGATGCTTCGGCGACGAGTGGCGGATTGGTGCAGCAGGTTGCAAAGCCGCAGTGAGGCAGCTGCTAGCGATCAGCTCTTAGTCAAGAGAAGACCGTTGATGCGATACGATTGATGACAGAGGCCGGAAGCGGCCTCTGTTGTTTTCTGACCGATGATTAACATCGACCCTCCAAGTAGTTCTCTCGCGCTGAGTGCTTTGCCGACGATCAGCAAGTCTGGGCTTGCGCGATTTCTGAATCGGGCGTGCGCGGCTGTAGGGCTCGAGGGCGAGGTGAGCGTGCTGCTGACCTCGGATGCGGAGATCAAGCGGCTGAACAAGGCGTTTCGTGGGAAGAATCAAGCGACAGATGTGTTGAGTTTTCCAGCTCCTGAAGAGTTTGCAGGAGTAGCAGGGGATCTGGCGGTGTCGCTGGATACGGCTGCGCGGCAGGCTGCCGAGCAGGGGCATGCGTTGCGCGATGAGGTGCGGGTGCTGCTGCTGCATGGGGTTCTGCATCTGGCGGGGGAAGACCATGAGACGGATGCGGGGGAAATGGCGGCGCGGGAGGTTGCATTGCGCAAAACGCTGCGGCTGCCGGTTGGGTTGATCGAGCGCGCGGGGGCGAGGCGATGAGCGCGCTCACCGTGTTGCTGCTGCTCGTGCTGCTGGGCGTGCTGGCGCTGGCGGCTTATGTGGATCGGGTGTATTCGGAGATGGGGAAGTTCCTGGCGAGGGAATACCAGGACAATATCGACTCGTGGGAGGAGCGGGTTGAGCCGAAGCTGAAGCTGGGGCGCGAGTCGATTGCGCAGGCGGCGAGCGTGTTGCGGCAGCTTTCGCTGGCGGCGATTGCGCTGGTGTTTGGGGTGCAGTTGTATGCGGCGGTGGTGGTGGGGTCGCGCGGGGTTTGGGGCGAACTGGGGGTGACGGTCGCCGAACTGGTGGTCGTGATTTTGATCTTCGACCGGCTGGTGCCGCAGGTGTTGTTTTCGCGGACGCGCGGGCGCTGGGTGGTGCGGAT
The DNA here is from genome assembly GCA_963693075.2 of uncultured Granulicella sp. Classification (GTDB taxonomy): domain Bacteria; phylum Acidobacteriota; class Terriglobia; order Terriglobales; family Acidobacteriaceae; genus Edaphobacter. Next base: position 1,198,576 of record CAXMMP010000002.1, read on the forward strand.
TGTCTACCTGCTGCAGGCGCTGTTCTTTTTGATCCTGCCGATTACGCTGCTGCTGGGGCTGCTGCTTTCGATTGCGGCGCTGGCCGAGCCGGAGGATACAGAGGAGCCGGAACATCCGTCGGAGGCGATGGATGCATTGCTGGAGGCGGGAGAGGAAGAAGGGATTCTGGAGGAGTCGGACCGCGAACTGCTGCGGAGTGTGGTGGAGTTTGGCGATAAGGTGGTGCGCGAGGTGATGACGCCGCGGCCGGAGGTGTTCGCGGTGGCGTCGTCGCTGACGTTGAAGGAGTTTACTGCGGAGATTGAAGAGCATGTGTTTTCGCGGGTTCCGGTGTACCGGGACACGCTGGACAACGTGACGGGGATTGCGTTTGCGCATGATCTGCTGCAGGTGTCGGATGAGGACGCGGAGACGCGGACGATTGCGCAGATTCAGCGCCCGGCAGCGTTTGTGCCGGAGACAAAGATGGTGGCGGAGCTGCTGCGCGAGATGCAGAGCGAGAAGCAGCACATGCGGATCGTGATCGACGAGTATGGGAGTGTTGCGGGGGTGGTGACGATTGAGGATCTGCTCGAGGCGATCGTGGGGAGCATCTCGGATGAGCATGATGAGCCGGAGGAGGATGATGCGCCGGTGCGGGAGGAGTCGGGGGCGTATGTGGTGAGTGGGACATTTGAGCTGTCGCGGCTGCGGGAGTTGTTTGCGGATCAGTTTGATGAGGATGGGCGGGTGGATGATGGGTCGGATGAGGACTCCGACGAGGCCACGGCTTTGAGGCTGCCGGAGCATTATGAATCGACGACGGTGGGTGGCCTGGTGAGCGAGATTGCGGGGCATATTCCGCTGCCGGGTGAGGTGGTGGAAGAGGATGGGCTGAGGCTCGAGGTGGTGGCAAGTACGGATCGCAGGATTGACCGGGTGAGGGTCAGTCTGGCGAGTGGATTGGGCGAGTCCTAATTGCGCGAAGAGGCCGGTTTGATCAGCGTGTCGAGACCGCTGTTTTATGAGGATTGGTGGCTGCAGGCGTCGGCGGGCGATGGGTTGGAGCGGGTTGTCGTGGAGTGGGATGGGCGCGAGGTGGCATCGCTCAGCTTCCTGCGGCGGAAGACGCTTGGGCTGGTGCAGCTGAGACTGCCTCCTTATACGCGTACGCTTGGGCCAAGGCTGGCGCTGCCGGAGAGCAAGCCGGCGGCCCGATTGCGCAATGTGTGCCACGTGGTGGGAGAGCTGATCGAGCGTTTGCCAACGCATGACCGGTTCCATCTTTTTCTGGATCCAGCCGATCCTTGTGGATTTGCGTTCGCGATGGCGGGCTGCGCGATCGAAGAGGAGTTCACGTTTCGGCTTGCCGCGGGTGAGCCGCTGGATGGGGTGTGGCATGGGATGGACCCGAAGATCCGAAACCTGATTCGGACGGCGGAGAAGAGGTTGAAGGTGTCGCATGCGAGGGACTGCGAGCCGTTTATCCGGATGTCGATTGAGGAGCATGGGGCTTCGCGGAACCGGCATCATTTCGATGCGATGCGAAGGATGTTTGCGGCGGCGCTGGCGCGAGGCCAAGCGACGACGCTGGTGGCTGACGATGGGGCGAAGGCGGCTGCGGTCGCGGTGCTGGTGTGGGATGCGGAGATGCTGTACTACTGGCAATCGACGCGGAAGGCCGAGGCGGGGACGCCGGGAGCCAACAGCCTGCTGGTATGGGAGTCGATGAAGCTGGCGAAGGAGAAAGGGCTGGGCTTCGATATCGATGGCTATCATTCGCTGCAGTCGGCGCTGTTCGCGGCGAAGTTTGGGTTGCAGCCCGTGGTGCGGCCAAGCGTGAGCCACATGAGCATGAAAGGCTTTGCCGCGTACCATGCGACGGCCAGGATGGGGCGGAAGCCCAGGATCTAGGGAACGGCAACGGCGCCCTGTTCGCGGGCGGCGAGCACTTCGTGCCGTTCTCGACGCTTCGCGTGTTTGCGGGGCGTAACATCGGGGGATGGGCTTTCGTTCGGGATTTGTGAGTATTGTTGGGCGGCCCAATGCGGGCAAGTCGACGTTGTTGAATGCGCTGCTGGGGCAGAAGCTGGCGATTGTGACGCATAAACCGCAGACGACGCGGACGCGGATTCATGGGGTGCTGGAGATTGCGGCGAAGAAGAAGGCTGGAGACCAGCCTGGTCACTCTGCAGCTCAGATCGTGCTGGTGGATACGCCGGGGATTCATAAGCCGGATACGCAGTTGGACAAGCGCATGATGCAGGAGGTGCATGATGCGCTGGAGCAGCGGAATGCGGTGCTGTTCATCGTCGACGTGACCCATAAACTGCCGAAGGCGGAGGGCGACCAGACGAAGATCACGGGGCGGATGAGCTTGTCGGCGGCGGAGGATGATTTTTCGCTGCAGCTGATCAAGAAGCTGGATTGCCCGGTGATTCTGCTGCTGAACAAGATCGACCAGATCTCGCAGGCGGAGGTGATGCCGCTGATTGCGCACTGGGCGGCTTTGTACAAGTTCGCGGAGATCATCCCGATTTCGGCAAGGAAGAAGATCAACCTGGATCTGCTGCTGGATAAGGTGGTGGCGCACCTGCCGGAGGGGCAGCGGTACTATCCGAAGCACCAGTTGACGGACCAGCCGGAACGGTTCCTGGTGGCGGAGCTGATTCGCGAGAAGATCCTGATGCTGACGGGCGAAGAGGTTCCTTATGCGACGGCGGTGGTGATTGAGAAGTACGAGGAGCCGGCGAGTGCGAAGAAGCTGAAGGATGGGCGGCTGCCGTTGACGAAGATTTCGGCGGCGATTTTTTGCGAGCGGACGGGGCAGAAGGCGATCCTGATCGGCAAGCAGGGGAGCATGCTGAAGGAGATCGGGTCGGCGGCGCGGAAGGATATCGAAAGCCTGCTGGGGACGAGGGTGTTTCTGGAGTTGTTTGTGAAGGTGCAGGACGACTGGCGGTCGAAGCCTGGGTTTATCGAGGATCTGGATTGGCGGCGGCAGTTGGAGCAGATCGCGGAGAAGCAGGCGGTGGTGGCGGGGGATGAGAGTGCGTACGCGGATGGGACGGAAAAAGAAGGGTAAGGGCGGTTGAGCCTGGGATTATTTTTTGCGGGTGGATGATTTTTTTGCGGTCGGTTTTGCTGGGGTGAGGGTGGAGCGAATGGCTTCGATGTCGGCGAGGTAGGCGCCTGGGCTGGGCATGCGGGTGAGCAGGCGCTTCAGGTCTCTTGCGAGAGCAGGGGTGATTTCTTTGGAGTGCTCGGCTTCGTGGAGCAGGGTGCAGATTTCGTCTTCGCAGTGGGCGATGTGGCGGACGGTGTTGAGCAGGGCGTGGATGCGGTGGGTGAGGGTGACGGACGCGGAGGGGGTTCGGGGTTTCGCGGCTTTGCTGGCTGCTTTGGTGGTAGTTTTCGAAGGCTTGCTGGGCATGGTTCTGGCTCCTGCGGGTTGCATCATTTTTGATGCAGCTATTCGCCGATGAGGTGCAGCACGATCTCGCGGGTGTGGGGGCGGACGCGGTGCTCGAAGAGGTAGACGCCTTGCCAGGTGCCGAGGACCGGAGCGCCGTTGAGGACGGGGATCGAGAGTTGGACTTGGGTGAGAGCGGTCTTGAGGTGGGCGGGCATGTCGTCGGGGCCTTCGTCGTTGTGATCGTAAGGGCCGTTGTCGGGTGCAAGACGATCGAAGTAGGCGCGGAGGTCGCGCTGCACGGTGGGGTCGGCGTTTTCCTGGATGAGGAGAGAGGCTGAGGTGTGACGGCAGAAGATGGTCAGGAGGCCGGTTTCGATTTTCTGATTTCTGACCCATTGGTTGAGGGTCGAGGTGAACTCGTAGAGGTTTTTGCCGCGGGTTGAGATGGTGAGGCGGTGGGTGGATTGCTGCAAGGGGGTGCTCCTGGTGGGTGAGATGCCAAGGGATGGGTGAGGAGCTTCGATGGGCCTGGGCTGGTGGAGGTAGAGAGTGCTTATTTGCTTCCGACAACGGCGTTTATCAGGAGTAATCCGCAACAACCGGCGCACGGCTTGATTTGTGAGCTATGAACATCGCGTCTGTTATGGTTCCTGGCTTTGCTTTTTTGCTTTCGAAGGCTTGGGCGGAAAGTTCATCGGGAAAACCCAATTCTTATAGTCAGACTCTTTGTGTCGATAGAGGCGAATGAGTTTCTGTAAGCTCGTCGCGTATCCATAGCTAACTACGAACGGATGTATAACGACCTCGCTTTCTACTTTCGCAATCCAGTAGCCAACCTCTTGGATGTCCTCAACTAGAAAAAGCTTGCGATCCAAGGCGCTTCCGACGAGGGAGAGCCACGAGAGAAACATATCCAGCGACGTTCGATAAATCTGTATGCGCGGATCGTGGTCCATCTCACCGAGCTTTAGAAACGGGCTTACTGCAACTGCATATATTTGCCTGTCATGCTCGATTGTTCTTTCTCCTTCGGGCAGATAGGGGCACAAGCTCTCTGGCACAATCAGTTTGCCACCTTGCCAGTCGAGACACCTGCCAGCAAACACAAGCTCGGCATTGTTGTTGAAGTCTTTCATATAGGTGTTGGCAAGCTCGGCCCTCTTCCAGAGGACTGCCTTGTACGCATTGAAGAGGGCCACACCCCCGCCAACAAGGCCCACGAACGCCCCCACGTAAGCTAACGCTGTCGCTCCGTCGTTTATCATCGGTAGCTAAATCTACAACAGATTGGTAGCGATAAGTCGGCATATCGTCAGTTGCGGCCTATCTCGGCCTCGAGCTTTGCGGCTTCGGGATCTTCTGCGGTACGGCGGCTGTGCGCGGATGAGAGATTATGCGTTCAGGCTATCTCCCCGGGTGCCTAGTGGGGTCGTGCTGTTCGGCGGCGTGGCGTTTATCGTGGAGGACTTTCTGATCTGTCCTCGCGCCACAGGACAAGCTGTCCTGTGGGATCGTTACCGATGCTCCGGGGAGATGGCTTCGAGGGCGCTGTGGCTGCTGATCAACGACTTCGATCGGGCGGTGTGGCCTGTGTTATGGAACGAAGAATGGAGCTTGGGCAAGCGAGCAGCGTGAATGTCTTCGGGGTGCGACCCGAAGAGGCAGTGTTCGTGGTTTGCAACGAGAGCCGGTCTATTGCAGGAGTGAGACGGCGACGGCGGTGAGGGATTTGACGCCGGTGGCGAGGGTGGGTTCGGGGTCGGGTTCGAAGTGGGCGGTGTGCATGCCGGGGAGGAGTTTGCCCTGGGCGTGGGCGGCGGCGAAGCGGTCGGGGTCCATGGCTCCGAGCCAGAAGTAGACGCTGGGGGCTTTGGCCTCGATGCCGAAGAGGCCGACGTCTTCGGAGCCGGTGTGGGCGGGGTCGGTGAAGACGTTGGCGGGGCCGAGGGTTTGCTCGAGCGTGGCTTTGACGCGGGCGGAGAGGGCGGGGTCGTTGAAGGTGACGGGGGTGGATTCGCTGTCGAGGACGGTGACGGTGGGGAACTTTTCGGGCGGCAGGCCGGCGGAGGTGGCGATGCCTTTGGCCATCTGGGCGAGGCCGTCGAGGATGACCTGACGGGCGTGGTCGGAGAAGGCGCGGGTGGTGAGTTCGAGCTTGACCTCGTCGGGGATGATGTTGCGCTTGGTGCCGCCGTGGATGTCGCCGACGGTGACGACGGCGGGGTCGAGCGGGGATTCTTCGCGGGAGACGATGGTCTGGATCTGGAGGATGTATTCGGCGGCGAGGACGATGGGGTCGCGGCCGAGCTGGGGGTTGGCGCCGTGGCCGCCGATGCCGCGAATGGTGACGTCGACGGAGGTGCTCGAGGCCATGGCGGGGCCGGGGGTGATGCCGACGGTGCCGGCGGGGTGCTCGTTGGTGTCGTGGAGGCCGATGACCATGTCGGGCTTGCCGAGGCGCGCGAAGAGGTGGTCGGCGAGCATGGCTTTGGCTCCGTCGATGGTCTCTTCGGAGGGCTGGCCGAGGATCATGAGGGTGCCGTGCCAGGCGGACTTGTTGGCGGCGAGGGTGCGAGCGGTGCCGATGAGCACGGTGGTGTGGATGTCGTGGCCGCAGGCGTGCATGACGCCGACCTGCTGGCCGGCTTTGTTTTTGGTGAGGACGTGCGAGGCGTAGGGGACGCCGGTCTCTTCGACGATGGGGAGGGCGTCCATGTCCCCGCGGACGAGGAGGGTGGGGCCGGGACCATTTTTGAGGACGCCGACGACGCCGAAGGCGTGGGTGCCGTCGGGGTAGAGGCCGATGTGGTCGGTGACGGAGTAGCCGGCTTTGCGAAGCTCGGCGGCGAGGAGGGTGGAGGTGGCTTCCTCGTGGTGGGAGAGCTCGGGGTGCGAGTGGATTTGTTTGTAGGTGGTGAGGAGGTCGGGGAGTTGCTGGGTTTCGAAGGCGGCGATCGCGGGGGCTTGCTGGGCGAGGATCGGGGCAGCGCAGAGGCAGCTTAGGAGGAGTAAGGCTTGACGCATCGCGTGGTGTCCTCGGGTGGTGTGTGGATTTTTTGAGGATACATGAGGGCGGCGGTGTAGACTTTGGGTCTGCCTATGACTGCTTAAGCTTTCGCTTCGTGACGTGTGCCTGCGGCTTATCAAGCTGCTGGAGCGGGTGTGTGTTTTTTCACGATGATTGGAGAGTTCAAAATGCAGGTTAGCAATCGGAAAGATATTGTTACGGCTCGGCTGGTGTTGATTGCGGTTACGCCGGAGAGTGTGGCTTCAGAGAAGGCGCAGGACGGGAAGCTGGGAGCGATCATTGGGGCTCGGTTGACGGGGGAGTGGCCGCCCAAGGATTGGGAGCCGCATGTGTTCGACCTGATGCTGAAGCGGTTTGCGGCGGACCCGGAGGACGTGGGTTGGGGGCGGTATGTCGCGCTGCGGGATGAGACGGGCGATGGGCGCGTGCTGATTGGAACGTTGGGTGGGTTTCGGCGCGAGGACGAGTGCGAGGTGGGTTACTCTTTGCTGCCGGCGTTTCAGCGGAAAGGGTATGCGACGGAGGGGATGCGGGCGTTTCTGGCCTGGGCGCTCGAGACGGAGCCAGGGTTGCAGGTGATGGCGCAGACGCTGGCCGGGCATGGGGAGTCGGTGAGGGTGATGGAGAAGTGCGGGATGCGGTTTGCGGGGAGTGGGGTGGAGGAAGGGATGGTGGTGTATCGGTTGTAGGGGGTGAGGGCATCGCGGTGACGGGCGTATAAAGTACGCATGCGTTCGCGACGGATGATTCAGCGAGTGTTCTGGTGGTTGGCGCTTGGGGTGTGTGGCGCATATGTGGTGCTGGTGGTCGCGATTCAGATTGGGCAACATGTGGTGAGGCGGCGGGCGGAGAGGCTCGCTGCCGACTTACAAGTGCTTAGGGTCGGCGCGAGTACATGGAGCGACTTCCAGGGTTTTCAAAAGCGATGGGGACGGTGGGGTCATTATGACGGTGAGTGCACTGCGAGTCATTGCGAGTACCGTATCGGACTTAGAGACTGGTTCGCGGAGGCACTCAGTCATGCGGACGGTGTGTTGCCTGATGAGCGCGGAAATCTGGGAAGCTACGTGATGAGCGCAACGCGCGCCCATATGCCTGGTGCGTACGCAGACGTCTCGATTGGAAATGGAGTCGTAACTGCCTTTTCGTCCGGTTTTCAGGTGGGCGTGCCGAACGGTCACTATCCCGGTTCACGATTCGGCGAACCGCATGAAGGTGATCCACGGCCGTATTCCTACACACTTCTCGTAACCTACGAATCCGGTCGTTTCGGCGAGAGATACCCGACGACTTGGCTGGAACCCACGCGGCCTCATCCATCATTTGAAGTATCTGAACCTTCAGGTTGTGAGAACTGCATCGCGATTACTCTGACTTCGCAAGAAGGTACGTCTCTTAGGTCTTTGGGAAGCTTTGCGGATATCAGTTGGGGCTGCATGACAGGCTGGTCGTTTTGTGCGGTTGAGAAGGACATCGCGCCGAATGCGTGGCGACAATATCTGGCAGATAAGACGGTCAGGAGTCGGATGGATCGATGTGATTATCCGTTCTCGCAGATGTTTGAAGCGGCAGAAAACGTGATGTTGGTCAGTGTTGAGCCGACGCGGACAGAGGACACAGCAGGGTCTCGTCTATCCGGCTTGTCCGTGCGCTTTGTGAAAGCGATCAAAGGAAAGGTCAACTTCAAACTGGGGGAAGTGCTAACGCTTTGGGAGGATGGCGGGTTCAGGTATGTGATGAAAGGTGGCAAGAGTGCCAATAGCTTGATCATCCTCTTTCCTGGTAGCGCGTCGAGGTACGCTGGTCCCTCGGGTGAGCTAGAGGCTTATGAGTGCGGGATTATGGATGCGACGCCTGGGAGGCTGACTGAGATGGCTTCTCCTCAAGGGTAGGGTGTCTGGAGATAAATGCGGGGGCTCTTGCGCTCAGGATGACGGAGGTCTTTACGGGAGGAAGGTGATGCGGTCATTTGATTCCGCAGACGATACCCTACCCTTGCTGGTGAGGCTCGCAAGGATGGGCCACCCGGGACACGGCGATGGTTACTCCTTGATGCTGACGCCCAGGGTTTTCATCTTGCGGTAGAGGTGGGAGCGTTCGAGGCCGAGGGCTTCGGCGGCGCGGGTGATGTTGCCGTGGTGTTCGTCGATTTTTTTGAGGATGTAGTCGCGTTCGTAGGCTTCGCGGGCTTCGAGGAGGGTGGAGAATTCGTCGGTCTTATCGGTCCGACTCGACGCCTTGTCCTTTTCTCTATAGACGAGCATGGGGAGGTGTTTGCGTTCGAGGCGCTGGGCCTTGGGGTTGAGGATGAGGACGCGCTCGACGAGGTTGCGGAGCTCGCGGACGTTGCCGGGCCAGTGGTATTGCTTGAGGGCGGCGAGGGCGTCGTCGGACATCTCGATGCGGGGGCGGCCGTATTGGGCACCGAACTCGGTGAGGAACTCGCGGACGAGCAAGGGGATGTCCTCCTTGCGGTCGCGCAGGGGCGGGACGAAGAAGGGGATGACGTTGAGGCGGTAGAAGAGGTCTTCGCGGAAGTTGCCGCGAGCGATCTCTTCTTCGAGGTCCTTGTTGGTGGCGGCGATGACGCGGACGTCGACGTGGACGGGGTGCGAGGCTCCGACTGGCAAAAAGCGTTGTTCGTCGAGGGCCCGTAATACTTTGGCCTGGGTTTTGAGGCTCATGTCGCCGACTTCGTCGAGGAAGAGGGTGCCGCCGTCGGCGCGTTCGAAGGTGCCGCGTTTTTCCTGGGGGATGCCCTGGCCTCCGCCGCCGGGTGCGGCTCCGTGGCGGTAGCCGAAGAGCTCGGTTTCGATGTAGTCCTCGGGGATGGCGGCGCAGTTGAGCTCGACGAAGACGCGGTCTTTGCGGAGGGATTGCTCGTGCATCGCGCGGCCGATCAACTCTTTTCCGGTGCCGGACTCGCCGAAGATGAGGACGCGGCCGTTGGTGGGGGCCATGAGTTTGATCTGCTGGCGCAGGGCCTTCATGGGGACGCTGTTGCCGGTGACGGTGCCTTTGACGGCAAGCTGCCGCTGGAACTCGGCGTTGTCCTCGCGCATCTGGCGGGTGTGCATGGCGTTCTTGACGACGATGAGGGTGCGGGCGAGCGAGAGCGGCTTTTCGAGGAAGTCGTAGGCGCCGAGCTTGGTGGCGCGGACGGCGGATTCGATGGTTCCGTGGCCGCTGATGATGACGACTTCGGGGGCGGAGGCGGAGTCCATTTTGCGGATGTCGGCGAGGGCTTCGAGGCCGTCACGGTCGGGGAGCCAGATGTCGAGCAGGACGACGTCGTAGACTGCGTCGGCGAGGAGCGCGAGGGCTTCGGCGGCGGTGCCGGCGGTCGTGACGATGTAGTCCTCTTCCTGAAGAATGGAGGCGAGGGATTCGCGAATTTCGGTTTCGTCGTCGACGATCAGGACGTGATTCATAGGGGTTGAATTCGAGAGTTGAGAGTTTGGAGTTTATGAGTGGAGAGTCAGGGCGGCTTGTTCGATATTGGTGGATTCGGTTTCGTCGTCGACGATTAAGTCGTGATTCATAGGGGTTGAATTCGAGAGTTGAGAGTTTGGAGTTTATGAGTTGAGAGCCAGGGCGGCTTGTTCGATATTGGTTGATTCGGGTTCGGTGGCGGGGCGGAGTTCGACAATGAACTTTGCGCCGGCGGGTTCGCTTTTTTCGGCGCGAATGGTACCGCCGTGTTCCTGGATGATTTTGGCGGCGATGGCGAGTCCGAGGCCGGTGCCGCGTTGCTTGGTAGAGAAGTAGGGGAGGAAGAGGCGCTCCTTCATCTCGTCGGTGAGGCCGGTGCCGGTGTCGGAGACGGTGAGCTCGATGAGGCCGGACGGGAGCATGCAGGTTTCGAGGCGCATCTCGCGGAGGAGCGAGCCCTGCATGGCTTCGACGGCGTTGTCGACGAGGTTGCCGAGAGCACGCTTCATGGATTCGGGGTCGGCGAGGACGAGCGGGAGGTTGGGGGCGAGGCGGCGGATGATGCGGATGCCCTGAGTGCGGCCGGCGAAGAGGGCGAGGGAGTTTTCGACGATGGTGTTGAGGTCGGCTGGGCGGGGCTGGGCGGTGGGGAACTGGGCGAGCGAAGCGAACTGGTCGACCAATCCTCTCATGCTGTCTACCGATGCGGAGATCACCTCGCTGCAGCGGCGGATGACGGCGATGGAGGCCGACTCGCCTCCGGATTCGTGCAGGGTGGTTTCGAGGCGGGTGATGTGACGGCCGATCTGTTCGGCGCTGAGCGAGATAGGGGTGAGCGGGTTCTTGATCTCGTGCGCGACGCGCCGGGCGACTTCCTTCCATGCGCTTTGTTTCTGGGCGCGCAGGAGTTCGGTGGCGTTTTCGAGGACGAGCACGTAGCCGAGGTGTTCGCGCGGTCCGTCGGCGACGTTGCGGGCGTTTCTGCTTTCGAGGATGGCGACGGTGGCGAGGAGGTTGAGCGTACTGCCGAGGCCGCTGATGGAGGTCTCCATCTCGGCCGAGGCGGAGCCCATACGGTGGCTGCGGCGCATCAGGCGGTCGAGCGACTCCATCATCTCAGCGGGGAAGACCTCGGACATATTGTGGCCGATGAAGGGGCGCTGTCCGCCGGGGTCGAGCATCTCCGAGAGGGCGCGGTTGGTGAGGGCTATCTTCCCATCGGCGGTGAGGGTTGCGACGCCGTTGGGGATGGTTTCGAGCATGGTTTCGAGCTCGCTACGGCGGGCTTCGAGGGTGGCGTTGGCGGCGGAGAGCAGGCTGGTGGAAGCTTCGACCTGGGCACGGCTGCCTTCGAGATCCTGCGCCATGTGATTGAAGCTGCGGACGAGGTCGCCGAGTTCTTCGGTGGCGCTTTCCTGGACGCGATGGCTGTAGTTGCCGGCGGCGATGAGCGCCATGGCGTCGGCGAGAGCTTCGACGGGTTTGGTGACCTGCTTGGAGAGGTGGAGGGCGAGCCAACTCGAGGCGAAGAGCGCGACGGCGGTCATCATCAGGAGCAGGATCATGTAGGTGCTGCGGTAGGCGCGGCGGCCGCGGTAGAGCGTCCAGTAGTTGTCGGCGGCGGTGCGCAGGTGAGCGAGGGTGATGGACATGCCGTGCGGCAGGGGGAGGCCGACGACGACGTGTTCGACGATGCCGCCGGGTTTGGCGAGGGTGGAGATGCCGAGCGCGTAGTCGTTGCCGGCGAGCGAGAAGATGGGGTTATCGGCCTGCTGCGCGGTGTTGAGGACGGCTGCGTCGACGGTGCTGCCGGGATCGATGGGCTCACTGTGCAGGTCCTGTTCGGGCTGGGCTTCGGAGTTTGGAGGCTGCTGCTCGGGCAACCAACGCTTGACGCTGGTTGGCTGGCCGGCACGCTGCGGCATATTGAGCGCGGCGACGGCACGGGTGTCGCGGTAGACGACAGCGAAGCCGCCCTGAAGCGTGATCTCGTGGTCGGCCAGGACTTTTTCAAGGGCCTGACGATTGACGAGGCCGCCCGCGGCATCGTTGGCGAGCGCGAGCGATGGGAGACCCGAGCCAATGGCTTCGGCCTCGGCGCGGGCGTTGGCGTTGGTGTACTGCGAAAGCGTCAGGGCGAGCGAGTTGGAGTCGTCGCGCATCTGGTTGACGGGCTGCGTGAACCAGCGGTCGACCGCGCGGTTCATCAGCAGATAGCTGAAGAGGAACATGAAGGAGAGCGGCAGGAGGCTTACCAGCACGGCTCCCCAAAGCATGCGGGTACGGAGACGGCTGCCCATGACGCGGCTCTTCTGGTCCGCATAGAGCTTGAGGACGTTGCGCACGAGCATGAGCAGCACGCCAATGAAGAGGACGAACGCGACGGCGGAGATACCGGTGTAGAGGACGATCTGCTGCGTGGTGGCCGGGCTGATGAAGTTGGAGTTGAAGGCGTTGAGGCCGGCAAAGCCGAGGAGCAGGACGAGCGAGCCCGCGACGAGGGAGATAATGAGGATCTTTCTCTTCTGCGCGGTAGTCGTCATGGGTGAGGACCTCGGTTGTCCAGGGAAGACGGAAAAGGTGATGCGAGACCGGCTTTTTTCCCCACCGTCCCCCTTTTCCCTAAGCTCTAAACCAGTTCGGCGACCTTCTTCCACTCGCGGTTCTGAGCCTGGGCTACCGCGCCGTAGGTGAGGATGCCGTCGTAGGTGTTGACCCCTTCAGCGATGCCGGGGTCGGACTGGATAGCTTCCTTTGCGCCGAGTTTGGCGAGCTTGAGGAGGTAAGGGAAGGTCGCGTTAGTGAGAGCGAGGGTGCTGGTGTAGGGGACGGCGGCGGGCATGTTGGTGACGCAGTAGTGGACGACGCCGTCGACGACGAAGCTGGGGTCGGTGTGGGTGGTGGGGCGGGCAGTTTCGATGCAGCCGCCCTGGTCGATGGCGACGTCCACGATGACGGCACCTTTCTTCATCTTGGAGACCATGCGGCGGGTGACGATTTTGGGTGCGGCGGCACCGGGGATGAGGACGCCGCCGATGACGAGGTCGGCTTCGGAGCAGGCGCGCTCGATGTTGTAACTGTTGCTCGCGAGCGTCAGCACGCGTCCGCCGAAGATGTCGTCGAGTTCGCGGAGGCGGTTGAGGTTGAGGTCGACGATGGTGACCTGGGCTCCCATGCCGAGGGCGATTTTGGCGGCGTTGGTGCCGACGATGCCTCCGCCGATGATGCAGACCTTGCCGGGAGGGGTGCCGGGGACGCCGCCGAGGAGGACGCCGCGGCCACCGTGCTCCTTTTCAAGGTAGGTGGCACCGACCTGGACGCTCATGCGGCCTGCGACTTCGGACATGGGGGTAAGGAGCGGGAGCGTACCCTGGCGGTCGCGGACGGTTTCGTAGGCGATGCCGATGACTTTCTTATCCAGGAGGGCCTGGGTGAGGTCGTTGAGGGGAGCGAGGTGCAGGTAGGTGAAGAGGACGAGTCCTTCGCGGAAGTGTTTGTACTCGGAAGCAACGGGCTCTTTGACCTTGACGACCATGTCGGCGAGGCGCCAGGTGTCGTAGGCGGAGCCGACGATTGCCGCCATCGGCGCCGGCGGCCTGGTATTCGTCGTCGACGAAGGCGGAGAGAGCTCCGGCGTTGGTCTCGACGAGGACCTTGTGGCCAGCTTCGACGAGCGCTTTGACGCCAGCCGGCGTGACGCCGACCCGGCTTTCGTGGTCTTTCACTTCCTTGGGGACGCCGATGATCATGGAGTGATTTTATAGGGGAACAAGAGCCCGATGCGCGTGGGGCGGTCACTTCGTGACTTTCAATCGCTTTACGTGGCTGGGTTGGCGAGGTCGTACAATGATCGGAAGCTAGTTGCAATCCTTTCTACCCAGGACAGATACGTTTCCGATGGCGTCAAACAATTTCCAGATGCGTTACTCGCGCGTGCATAACATGCGCTCCCTGTTCAGCCTCTTTTCGTCGGATCTGGCGATCGACCTGGGTACGGCCAATACGCTCGTGTTCGCGCATGGCAAAGGCATTATCGTCAACGAGCCTTCGATTATTGCGGTGAATCAGGTGACGGGCGAGGTCGAGGCGGTGGGACGCGAGGCGAAGGAGATGCTGGGCCGGACTCCGGGCAATATCGTCGCCATCAAGCCGATGAAAGACGGCGTGATCGCTGACTTCAAGCAGACGGAAAAGATGTTGAACTACTTCATCCAGAAGGCGCATAACCGGAAGATGATGGTGCATCCGCGGATCGTGATCGGGGTTCCGAGCGAGATAACGCAGGTGGAAAAGCGCGCGGTCATGGATTCGGCCTACCGGGCCAAGGCTTCCGAAGTGCACCTGGTGGAACAGGCGATGGTGGCGGCGATTGGAGCGGGGCTGCCGATTACCGAGCCGGGTGGCAACATGGTCGTCGATATTGGGGGCGGGACGACGGATATCGCGGTGATCTCGCTGGCGGGTATTGTGTACTCGCGTTCGGTGCGGATGGCCGGAAATCAGATGGACGAGGCGATCATCACGTACATCAAGCGGAAGTACAACCTGCTGATCGGCGAGCGGACGGCGGAGATGATCAAGATGGAGCTGGGTTCGGCGTTTCCGCTGGATAAGCAGCTAACCAAGACGATCACCGGGCGCAACCTGATCGAGGGCGTGCCAAAGACGATTACGATCGACGACTCGGAGATTCGCGAGGCGCTGGGGGAGTGCATTTCGACGATCATCAATGGGATTCGGGTGGCTTTGGAGCGGACGCCGCCGGAGCTTTCGGCGGATATTTCGGATCGCGGGATCGTGCTGACAGGTGGCGGAGCGCTGATCAAGAATCTGGATAAGCGGATTCGCGAGGAGACCGGGCTGCCCGTGAGTGTGGCGGATGATCCGCTGGCGAGCGTGGTGCTGGGGACGGGGCAGATGCTGTCGAACTTTGCGCTGCTGCGGAAGATTTCGATTGATTAGAAGCTAACGGCAACGGCAAATGCGCCCTGATTGCGGGGTACTTCGTACTGTTCTGGAAGAACGACCACTTCGTGGGGGTTTGGACGGCTTCGCCGTGTTTTCTGTATAACGACCAGAATGTTAGGTGCACCGGCTATGTGGTAGCCGGTGCATTTTTTTTGTTTAGGCGATGCTGTAGTCCATGTTGTTGAGGTCGGTGAGGAGGTCTGGGCCGGTGGGGTGCCAGTTGAGTTTCTGTTGGGTGATGGCGCTGGAAGACGGCATGTCCAGAGTTGCGAACATGGCGAGCCAGCCGAAGTGGGCCGGGACCTCTTCGGGGGTGAGCGATTTGACGGGGACCTTGAGGCCCTTGCCGAGGACTTCGGCGATGGCTTTCATGGAGACGCCTTCTTCGTCAACTGCGTGGTAGATGGCGCCGGCTTCGGCTTTTTCGAAGGCGAGGTGGTAGAGGCGGGCTACGTCCGAGACGTGGGCCGCGGGCCAGCGCTGTTCGCCTTCGCCGACGTAGACCGAGACGCCTTTTTCACGGGCGACGGCGGTGATGTACGGGACGAGGCCCTGTTTGCGGGTGTCGTGGACCTGCGGGAGGCGGACGATGCCGGTGTTGACGCCGCGCTGGGTGAGTTCGCCCATGATTTTTTCGGAGGCGACGCGCGGGTTGTGCGAGGTGACGGGGCTGATCTCGGTGGAGGGACCGTCGGCGCTGCTGGCGATGGCGGTGCCGGAGGTGATGAGGAAGGGGCGGTCGGAGCCGGCGAGAACTTCGCCAATGGCGGTGATGGCTTTCTGGTCATCTTCGCAGTTTTTCTGGAACTGGGAGAAGTCGTGGTTGAAGGCGAGGTGGATGGTGCCGTCGGTTTGCTCGGCTCCTTTGCGGAGGCTGTCGAGGTCTTCGATGTTGCCGCGGAGGGTTTCGATGCCGGCAGCGCGGAGGGCTGCTTCTCCGGCGTCGGAGCGGGTGAGGCCGAGGACGGTGTGGCCGGCTTTGGTGAGTTCGGGGATGAGGGCGGTGGCGATGAAACCGTTGGCGCCGGTGACGAAGATTCGCATGTGTGGTTCTCCTGTGATCAGTAGATGGCAGGTATGGGAAGACGATCTATGCTGAAAGTCCGTATGATTGGTCCGATCGTCCGGAACTGGGACGGGTTAGTACCGATGAAACTGAGTTTTAGCGTAAGAGCCGTTTTGTGAGACGAGGCATCAATGGATCCGCTTTCGGATGTGCTGGGGTTGTTGAAGCCGGAGAGTTACGCGGCGGGTGGGTATGGCGTGCGCGGGGGAGTTTCGATCCAGTGGCCGAAGCACGACGGCATCAAGTGCTATGCGGTGGTTTCGGGGGAGTGCTGGTTGTCGGTTCAGGGAGTCGTTGCGCCGGTGCATCTGGCTGCGGGTGACTGCTTTCTGTTGCCGCGCGGGTTGCCCTTTGTGCTGGCGACGGATCTGACGGTGACGCCGACAGACTTCAAGGAGATTCTGGAGCAGCTTCGGAGCGGGGCGGTGGAGATGGTGTCGGCTGAGGAGCCGGGGGCTTGTTACATCGTGGGTGGGCATTTTCGGTTGAGCGGAGGTCATGCGGAGATCCTGCTGGGGGCGCTGGAGCCGATCGTCCATATTCGGAAGGAGTCGGACCGGGCGGCGATGCGCTGGTCGCTCGAGCGGATGCGGGAGGAGCTGCGGGATCCGCGGCCGGGCGGGTCTTTGGTGGCGCAGCAATTGGCGTACATGATGCTGGTGCAGGCGCTGCGGCTGCACTTGGCGGATGAAGCTGCGGGCGGGGTGGGATGGCTGTATGCCTTGGCGGATCAGCAGATGAGCGCGGCCATCAGTTGCATGCACGATGAGCCAGGGGCGGCGTGGACGCTCGAGGGGCTGGCCGGGCGGGTGGGGATGTCGCGGTCCATCTTCGCTCAGCGGTTCAAGGCGACGGTTGGGGCTACCCCGATGGAGTATCTGACGCGGTGGCGGATGCTGCTGGCGGGGGATCGGCTGACCCACACGGATGATTCGATTGGCGAGATTGCGAGGGCGCTGGGGTATGAGTCGGAGAGTGCGTTTGGGAAGGCGTTTCGGCGGGTGATGGGGTGCTCGCCCAGGCAGTATGGGAGGGGGAAGGATGTCAGGGATGGGGTTTTGGTGAGGGTGGGTTGATGGTGAGCGGGATTGAGGTTCGGAACGCCATCCTGACTCATATTCTGTGTCCACCCTATGGGTTATAGTCAGCCGGACGTATCCGCCAAACCCCTCAAGATGGCTAAACGATTTCCTGGAGCGTTCGGGGAAAAGAACGCCGGGATCGTGTTTGGAGTGCGACGTGGGCGGACCAGAAATTTTACGTCCCACTCCGTAACGCGTTCTGCTTGAACGTGTCTGTATTCTCCGGGTTCATCCTCGGCTATGTATTCAAGCTGACGAATGAGCGCCAAGGGTTCTTCTGCGCCCGGAGAGCCCTGAGACGCGGCGGCTGCTTGCTCGTATGTCGCGAAGGGCAGGTAGTAGTCGCTTCCATCATCGATGTCGGGGGCACCTCGTTCCGGGTGGAACCAGACCCGATATTCCAGCACTTGATCCCAGACGTACCCGCCGCCGCTTGCTGCGACCGCAGGATAAGTTCCTACAAGAATAGGGTCGATTGCGTCGGGATAAGAAAACTGATTCATGGGCAGATATCTCGTTTAGGGTTTGCAGCAGGATAGACGGGATACTCGATTCGACGGCAATCTTTTTGAGCGCTTCTCGCCGAACCGTTTTAACAGGACAGTTCAGGTCGGCGGCGTTGGTGTTGGCGAAGTAGGGGACTATCGAGGCTGAGAAGCTGGTTGGATCGAGGCGATGATGGCGTTGATCTGGGATTGCGTGAAGAGCGCGGTATTCCGTTCCGAGGCGATCATCAACTTGTAGTGCCGGTCCGACGGGTCGAAGAGTTCGATCCAGACGCGGTAAGGCTTTGTTTGCGGGTCGCCTTGCTGGAAGCCGCACATGCCCTTGTTTTCGATTTGATAGAGAGTTCCTTCAACCATCGGTTCGCCGAGGAGCCGGAGATGGAGGAGCTTGAGGGCTCTTCGGTTGTGATCAGGGGTATTCCACCACTCGACCTGGCCGGTTGTCGTTTGCATGGCGGCGCGTTGCAGGCTGCAGATGGATTTCAGGTCATTGGCGGTGAGACTGGGAATGGTTTCGGCAAGCTGATGAATCTCATCGCGGTGTCCGGAGTTGAAGGCGGGATCGACGAGGAGAACTCGCCCACCGGCACCATCGAACGTGACTAAGTGCCCTGTCACGCTGGTGGCGTCGGTATGGTCCCACGGGAGCTGCAGCGAGACACCGAAGGGTGCGACGCGGTTGCCGGAGGGCACGGCGACATGGGTGTCGGGTAAGGCAGCAGGGATCGTGCCGAGGCTTGGCTTGATGGAGCGCAGGTTTCGTGCTGCCTGCCAAGGGCGAAGTTGGTCTGCGACGACCGAGACGAGGCCGCTGAGCGACAAGATGGCAAAGATGGCTGTTAGTAAGACCTGGCCGATGCGCGTCCAGCCCGGTTGGCCGCCTTGCGCCATGCAATCTCCTTATTCTTCGAGTTGGCCGGAGCTTAATCCCTGGTTCTTCGGGTTTCTTCATCGGGCTGAAGCCCCAAGCGTCCACCTTTGAGGCAAAGGCAAGTGCAGCTGCAGATCCTTCGACTTCGCTCAGGATGACAATTCAGTGAGAGGCCGATGTAACTTACCAGACGTAGGTCGCTACCGAGTTGGCGGCGAGGGTGGTGGTGAAGGTTTTTGATCCGGTGTGGACGGTGAAGGATTCGGGGGTGTCGGTGGGGTTGGAGACGAGGAGGACGGTTTTGTTGTCGGGGGTTTTGAAGGCTACGTTGGGAAGGGTGTCTGAAGGGGTGGAGGCGATGCGGGTTGAGCCGGGGCGGACGAACTTGGAGGCGTGGGCGAGGGTGTAGTAGGCGACGAGGCGGGTGACATTGTCGCCGTCGAGGGTGAGGGCTCCGTAGCAGCCGGTGCAGCCGCCCTCGTTGGTGTGGGGACCGGCTTGGGGGTCGGCGGCGAGGTTCCAAAGAAGGATGTTCTTGCTCCAGTTGCGGGCGACGCCGACCATGACGCGGGCGACGGGGCGGGCGAGGTTCATGGTGGTGGCGCTGGGGGTGTGATTGGGGCCGGAGTGGTCGGTGGTGGATTGCTCGGTGAAGTAGAGGGATTTGTTGGGGAAGGCTTCGCGGACCTGGGTCATGGCGTCGACGGTGCCGCCGTAGAGGTGGAAGCCGGTGCCGTCGACGTATTTGGCGGCGGCGGGGTCGCGCAGGATGGAGAGCGGGTAGAGGGGGTGGTCGAGGTTGTGATCGTAGAGGACGATGCCGGTGGTGATGCCGGCTTTCCTGAAGGCGGGGCCGAGGTTTTCCTTGATGAAGACGTCCTGCTCTTCGCCGAGCATGAGCATGCTGGGGGTGTTCTTTTCGTTGAGCGGCTCGTTCTGGATGGTGAGGGTGGTGATGGGGATGCCTTCAGCCTTCATGCCCTGGATGTACTTGACGAAGTAGAGGGCGTAGGCGGGGAAGAACTCGGGTTTGAGGACGCCGCCACGGGCGACGCCGGAGGTCTTCATCCAAAGGGGCGCGGACCAGGGCGAGGCGAGAACTTTGATCTTCGGGTTGATGGCGAGGATCTGCTTCATGATGGGGATGACGTCGGCCTGGTCGGGGGCTAGGGAGAAGTGGTCCATGTTGACGTCGGTGGGGAACCTGGGCTCGTGGCGTTCGCCGGGGGTTGGGTTCGCGTCGGGCAGTGGCTCGAGGTCGTCGTAGGAGAAGACGTGGTCGTTCATGTCGGACGCGCCGACGGTGAGGCGGAGATAGCTGACGCCGATGGAGGAGGCGTCGGGCGCGAAGAGCTCGTGGAGGAGAGCGGCGCGTTCGTCGGGAGACATCTTCATGAGGAGCTGCGCGCTGCCGCCGGTGAGGGCGTAGCCGAAGCCGTCCATGGTCTGGAAGGTCTTGTGGGCGTCGACATCGATGACTTGGCCCGCCGCTGGGGCGGTGCTGAAGGGAATGGCGGGTTGCGGGGCGAGGAGGGCGGCGCGATCGGGAGTGGTGAGCCAGGAGGCGACCTGTTGTGCGGATGCGGCGAGGGGAGTGAGAGCACAGAGGAGGAGGGTCAGGGTCTTCTGATTCACGGTTTCTCCGATATTCGACGGCGGGATGATTCTAGCGGCGGCGGGGTGAGAACGACAAAAGGCTGCTGATCTCAGCTGCGAGACCAGTGCCTCGCGGAGGGTTGGGATGCTCTAGTTGAGGCGGCCGAGGTATTGGTCGAGCCAGTCGAGCACGGCTTTGACGAGTTGCGGGCGCTGTTCGGTGACGTCGTGCGGGGTGTCAAGGATGACGTGGCTCTTCTCGGCGGGTGGGGTGCCGAGCAGGTCGAAGAGTGGGTCTTGAGCTCGCTCGACGGGGAAGGTGTAGTCGTAGCGTCCGTTGACGAGGAGGGTAGGGAGCTTGAGGCGCGGGGCGAAATCAGCCTGGTCGATGCCTTTGGCACCCTGGACCATGAAGAAGCCGCCGTCGAGGAGGATGACGGTCTTAAGTTGATTTTGAAGCAGAGTTGCAATGATGACGCCGTCGGCGGAGCCCATGCTGACGCCCATGTAGGCGACGCGGGTGCTGTCGAGATCCTTCCGGGTTTGCAGGTACTCGAGCGAACGAGCGGCATCTTTGTACCAGTCGATGATCTCGTTGTCGTTCCTGCCTCCCGGGAGACTCAGGCGTTGTTCCCGCTCGTACATGTATTTGTAGATGGGGTAGATGACGGCGCGTCCGCTTTGGACGGCATAATCGAAGAATTTGGTATCGCCGAGGTGGCTGCTATCCGGCGGAAGAAACAGGACGCGAGCGCTGGGGAAGAAGAGGATGGTCTGGTAAGGCGCTTGAACGCGCTTTGGCAGGAAGAGGTACGCAAACATGCGCTCGCCGCCGTAAGCCGCGTCGAACGAGACCTTCTCTTCGCGGTAGTCGGCGGTCTCCTTGACGATGCCTTCCGACTTCGCGTTGAGCGGTGTGTCCGGGTAGGAGTAAAGCAGCTTGTAAGCGTTGAAGACCTCATCCGAAACCGGCTTGTAGCTGGCGAAGTCGCGCGTGGTGCGGATGAGGGGTGCGCTCGCTTCTGCAGGAATGGGGCCAAGCGATTTGACGCAGCGGAAGCCGTTGGTATCGGAGCGATCGAAGGGCGAGAGCGCCTCGGGGTCGTCGTAGAGATAGCCGGGCGAGCGATAGGAGCCGCCGAGGAGAAAGCGCAGGTCCCGATCGACGGTGTTGGCGAGCCACTCGCGGGCGTTCCCGGCAGTGTCGTAGGTGCCGAAGGGGCCAAGCTGATGCGAGGCTTCGACAGGCTTGAGCGCGGTTGCTGAGATGTTGCCCGCAAGGATGGCGTTCTGAGCCTGATCCGGCGGAGCGGTCTCGTACCACTGCGCGAGCACCGGGAGAGTTTTGCCAACGAACGTTGCATAGGCGGTGGCTTCGTACCAACTGACTCCGGTGACGGGGAAGTCGGCCTGGCCCTCGGCATAGTGGCCCCCGGTCCAGGTCGAGGGTCCGGGGCGGCCGGTGTCGTCGCGGAAGAGCGGCATGGCCTGCGTCCACGAGAGCGTCTTACCGTTTTGGGGGAACTCCGTGGGCCAGTATTGCGGCTTTTCGTAGCCCCCGGCGTCGACGAACGCCTGGTAGTCGCGGTTGGTGACTTCGTGTCGGTCGACGAAGTAGGCCGGCATCTTATACGGGCCGAGCCAGCCGATGAAGTCGGCGAACTCGCGCCACCCTGGGTCTGCATCGGCGTAGACCATCCCGGGTGGCGCCTGAGTCTCGACCGCAAGCGCGAACTGCATGGTGCCGTCCGTCGCCGGGGCGATGACCATCTGCCCGACACCAGCCTTCGAGACGCGCCAGCGAAGGCTGCCGCTTGGAATGTCAATCGCGTTGATGGGAGTCGTGCCAAGTGTGAGCCAGGGGGAGCCAGGATCCTGAAGATCCTGGATTTCGACTTTTGCGCCGGGTGGGTCGGAGAGGATCTTAATACCGCTATAGATGTACTGGTCGTAAAGCTTTGCCAGCCCGGGGTCGCCGGGCAGGTCGCGCTGCGCGCGCTGCAGCGTATGGAAGGCGGCAATCGGTTGATGGGCGTCGATGAGCGCGGCGATTTGCGAAGGAGCTTGCTCGCGAGCCCATGAGCGCTCCACAGAGCGGCGGTAAAAGAAGTAGCCGCCAACGCACAGCGCGAGCAGCAGCGTGATACTGCCGGCCGCGATCCATCGCAGGCGGCGGTTGGAGGTGCTGTCGGCGGGGGTGACTCCGTTGAGGCGGTTGAGGAGCGCCTGTGCGTCGTCGATGAAGGCGGCGCCGGATTGATAGCGGAGGGTGGGATCTTTTTGCAGGCAGCGATTGATGATGGCGCTGGCTTCGCCGGGGAGTTCGGGGTTGATCTTGCGAAGCGTCGGGTACGGGTCTTCGGTGATCGAGCGCAACAGGGCGAAGATGCCGGATCCTTCAAATGGCACCTTGCCGGTGAGAGCCTCGTAGTAGAGGACGCCGAGACTCCAGAGATCGGTGCGTGCGTCGACCTTCGCGCCCTGGGCCTGCTCGGGAGCCATGTAGCGCGGCGTGCCGACGAGGCCGTTGGTGGCGTCGAGCGAGTGCGTTGCGTCAACCGGTGCGAGCAGCTTGGCGATGCCAAAGTCGAGTACCTTGGCATTGCCTTTGGTCGTCACCATCACGTTGGCGGGCTTGAGATCGCGATGGATGATGCCCTGTTCGTGCGCTTCTTCGAGAGCTTCCGCGATCTGGATGACGAGGGCGGTGGCATCTTTCAACGGCATGGGCCCGGATCGGAGCTTGTGGGCGAGCGATTCACCCGACACGAGCTCCATCACGATGTAATCGGAGCCCTCCTGCTCGCCTGCGTCATAAACGGCGGCGATGCGGGAGTGATTGAGCCGGGCAAGCGCGAGGGCTTCGTGGCGAAAGTGGCGGCGGGCCTCGTCGGAGAGGACACCGGGCGCAAGCATCTTGATGGCGACGACGCGCTCGAGCTTCTCATCCTGCGCGCGGAAGACGACGCCCATGCCGCCGGCGCCGAGGCGATCGACGACGCGGTACCGGCCCATCATGGTGGAGGTGGGGGTGTCGACCGTACCGAGAGTCTGTTCTGGATCTGGTACCGGAGCCTGATCTGACATGGTGCTTCCCTTGACGGAGAGACGTCGCGAAGCCAGCTTCTTTCGTCCCCGTATTATCGCAAGCAACGGGGGATAAGGGAGCGACTTTCTGTTTCGGGTGCTTGAGTTCATCAAGGTCGCCGTGGCTGCGCGAGGGCGGCTGGCAGGAAATCTCTCCTTTTGTAGTGAGCCTAGCCACCAAGTCTCGCGGGGGCTGCATCTCACGTTGAAAAGAAATAGCTTGTTGCTGCGCTGACCGACGTTTGTTGTGTAAGCTTATCGGCGCGGCGGGCCACGGTCCAAGTCAAAGTTTATTTGCATCCGTTTCCGGGTGAGCGCGCGACTCGCGTCTCTTGCCAGGGTTCACCAACAGGTCCACGAGAAGCAGGCGCTACGGCGCAAGACAGGCGGTTTGAACCAATGAAGATCTCGGGTAAGGGAATGATCGGGAAGTTACTTCTGGCGGGAGCACTGGTTGCGGTGCCTTCGATGGGGTTTGCGCAGTTTTCGATCGGCATCAGTGTCAACTTCGGACCTCCTGCGCTGCCGGTGTATGTGCAGCCACCGTGCCCGCAGCCAAACTACATGTGGACCCCGGGCTACTGGGCATGGGATGGCGTTGGCGATTATTACTGGGTTCCCGGAACGTGGGTGGAAGCGCCACAGCCGGGCTATCTGTGGACACCGGGCTACTGGGGATATGGCGATGGTGGAAACTACCTCTTCCATGAAGGCTACTGGGGGACGCAGGTCGGCTTCTATGGCGGCGTGAACTACGGCTTCGGCTACGGCGGCGGCGGCTTTGCCGGCGGCGAGTGGCGCGGCGGACAGTTCGCTTACAACACGGCTGCGGTGAATGTAAACACGACGGTCATCCATACGACCTATATCAACAAGACGATCATCAACAACACGACGATCATCAATAACAATCACACCAGCTTCAACGGGGGACCGAACGGTGTCTCGGCACGGCCGACAGCGCAGCAGCAGACGTTCGCGAGCCAACCGCATCTGAAGCCTACGGCGGCGCAGGTGCAGCAGGTAAGCGTGGCGAAGCAGGATAAGTCGAACTTCGCCTCGGCAAACCATGGCGTACCGGCGCATGCCGCGGTGCCGAAGCCGGTGACGAATGTTGCCGAGTTGCAGCACACGGCGGTAACGGCGAAGTCGGCTCCGGGCGTCAAGCCCTATAGCCCTCCTCCGGCTGCGGCGAGAGCAGCGGCGGCAGCGAAACCTGGGACGCCCGCGGCGGCTGCTGCCAAGCCGGGAGCACCTCAGCCTGGTGCGAAGCCCGCGGTCGCTGCGAAGCCTGTAGCTCCCGCTGCTGCGGCGAGACCCGCCGTAGCGCCGAAGCCTGCTGCTCCCGCGGCAAGGCCAGCCGTCGCGCCGAGACCGGAGGTTGCGCCGAAGCCCGTTGCTGAGCCGAGGCCCGCCGTTGCGCCACGCCCTGCTCCCGAGCCGAAGCCAATGGCTGAGCCGAAACCGGCTGCCGCGCCGAGACCAGCTCCCGCAGCCAGGCCAGCGCCCGCGGCGAGGCCTGCTCCGGCGGCGAGGCCAGCTCCCGAAGCGCGTCCCGCTCCGGAAAAAGAGGAGCCACACCCCAAGGCTTAATGGCCAAAGTTTACCGAAACAAAGAAGCGGCGGCTCGAATCTTTGAGCCGCCGCTTTTCTTCGTCATTGTGACGCGGGGTGGGGACCTCGGTAGCGAATGGTGAGGAGCGTGACGTCGTCGGATTGCCTGGCGCCTTCAGCGAACTGGTCGACGTCCGAAAAGATGCCATCGAGAAGGGTCTTGAGGGTCGCGTTCTCGAAGCGCCCTAGGACCTCTTTCAGGCGCGTGTCCTGATAGAGATTGCGTTTGGTGTCTTCGGCTTCGGTGACGCCGTCGGTATAGAGGAGAAGGGTGTCTCCGGGTTGAAGCTGGACCTGCGTCGAGGTATGGTCGGAGTCTTCAAGCAGGCCGAGCGGTAAGGAGCCATCGGAATACAGCTCAGAGACCTCGCCCTTCCGCAGGAGAAGTGGCGTCGGATGCCCGGCGCGGAGGAATTCGAGGGTGCCGTCGGGGCTGAGCGCGCCGAAGAACATGGTGGCGCAGCGGGCGGCGGAGCCTCGGTCGCAGAGGAACTGGTTGAGGTGGTTGAAGACCTTGACAGGGTCGACGCCCAGGGTCATCCCGGAGAGCGCGCCCTGGAGCATGGTGGTGACGAGGGCCGCACCCAGGCCCTTGCCGGCTACGTCGGCGATGAGGAGGGCGAGGCGTCCGTCCGGGAGTGGGAAGACGTCGAAGTAGTCGCCGCCGACCTCGTCGCAGGGGCGGTGGAGGCCGGTGACGGAGAAGTGGGGGTAGTCCTGCAAGCCTTGCGGGACGAGCGCCTGCTGGATGTCGCGGGCGATGCTGAGTTCCTGCTCGAGCCGCTGGCGCTCGCGTTCACGTTCGATGAGGCGGGCGTTTTCCAGGATGCTGGCGGCCTGCGCGGCGATAGCATCGAGGATCTGACGGTCGAGTTTGGAGAAGGTGGCGACGCGGCGGGAGTCGAGATAGATGCTGCCAAGGACCTGGCGGCCGGTAAGACCGTAGAGCGGGATCACGATCGAGGAGCGCAGGAGCTGAACGACGACGCTTTGGGCGCTCTGCAGGTTCATCTCCGCGAGGTTGAGATCCTCGTTGACGACGGCGGACTGGGTTTCGATGGCGCTGTTCAGGACGGAACGGCTGGGCTTCATGTCGCCGGGATTAAGGGGCTCTTCGTCGCGGCCGCGGGCAAGTTTGACCTGGAGAATGCCGTCCGCGTCAGGTTCGAGGAGCATGCCGCGGTCGGCGCGGGTGATGACGATGGCGTGGTCGAGCATGGTCGCCAGGATGGACTCGAGCGGGAGCTGCGAGTTCATGAGGGAGGTGGCTTCGAGGAGCAGCTTCAGGCCACCGAGTTCTTCGGAGGAGTCGTTGCCCAGCGTGCCCAGGATGGTTTTGAGCTTGGATTCGGCCTGGTCCTGCGCGACCGCATCGCTCGAGAGACTGTCACTGGGGAGACTGAAGACGAGTTCGCAGCCGCCTTCCGGGCCGAGGCCGATGCGGTCTCCGTGGTTGAGCGCGGCGATCTGAATCTGCTCGCCGTTCAGGAAGACACCGGCGCGCTGGCCGCGGTCCTGGATGAGGAAACCGGCGTCGTCCCGGGTGATGACGACGCTGTTCCGGGAGACGCGCATGTCGTCAAGCGCGAGGAGGTTGCCACTTTCTTTGCCGCGTCCGATGAAGAACGGGAGTTCGGAGATGGGGACGGTGATCGGGGTGCGGTCGGGAAAGATGACTTCGAGGGTGGCGGGAGCGGTGGCTTCGGGCATGATTTAGGGGACTGCGACCTGTTGCATGGAGTGAGTATCAGTTCTGCCAACAGAGGTACGTTACCGTCGAACGATCGCGCCGGATTACTCGATGGTTTTTCGATTAACTTCGGGCATTGATCTTGACAATGCTACCTGCTGACAATAGCTTATTGGCATATCTCCCCTGTAAGTTTTTCTTTCACAAGGCGTGCCGCGTGTTGAGCATGCTGCTGCGAGAAAAAGATCGCCTGGAAGTCGGGCCCTCCCCGTAGTGTGCGTCGAGTCATTGGCTCGGCGGCAAAGAGGACTGCTCCGAAGATTCAGTTCCTGGTGGCAGACCGGAGGAGAACTGGACCCTGCGCGAGGGTTTCAGCGTAGCACCAGGAGATTCCACCGATGAATAGCCAGCCCGCGGCTTCGCGTCTCAGGGCGCTTTGTGCGCAATCGTCTCTCTCTTCCCGCCTCGTTTTGAACGTCGTAGCCGGCCTTGTCGCAGCGATGGTATCGGTGTCCGGTCTCGGGGGCGCGGTGGAGGCGCAGACGTTAGCGCCGGTGTGGGCTCAACAGTCCCCGGCGAACAGCCCTTCGCAGCGCTATATCCACTCGATGACGTATGACGCGGCGCACGGGCAGGTGGTGCTGTTTGGGGGCTACAGCACTACGGGCATCGTCAACGATACGTGGCTTTGGAACGGGACGAACTGGACGCAGGCGAACCCGGTAAGCAGCCCGCCGGCACGTGCGGCGGAAGCGATGGTCTACGACCCAGTCCACAACCAGACGGTGATGTTTGGCGGGTTGACCTCGGCGAGTAACCGGTTGGGCGATACGTGGCTTTGGGATGGAAGCAACTGGACGCAGGCGATTCCCGTGAATAGTCCGTCGGCGCGTGACGGGGCCATGATGGTCTTCGACGCGGCGACGAGCCAGGTACTTCTCTTTGGCGGCGTCGACCTGAACGGGGCTCCCAAAAACGACACGTGGGTGTGGAACGGCAGCAACTGGGTGGCGCAAGCGCCCTCGACGAGTCCTTCGGCGCGCGCGGATGGTGGCATCGCTTACGACGCGGCGACCGGTCAGGTGGTTTTGCTGGGAGGCAACTACGGCACCCAGTATATGAACGACACCTGGCTGTGGAACGGGGCGACGTGGACGCAGCAGCTTCCGGCCACCAGTCCTAGTGTTCGCCAGGCACCCGGCATGGTGTACGACACGGCGCTGAACGAGGTTGTGATGTTCGGCGGCGATAACAATGGGACTGCGTTGAGCGATACATGGGCGTACAACGGGACAACCTGGACGCAGATTGCGTCGACTGGCCCTTCTGGGCGAGACGTTCCGGAAGCGATGGTCTACGACCCGGCGAACAACCAGATCGTCCTGTTCGGCGGCTATGCGGGCAATGTGCTGAACGATACGTGGCAGTTCGGGCTGCCGGGGAACTTTGGCAACGTGAATGTTTGTCTCGGTGCGGCGACTGCCCCTGCGCCTTGCAGCAACGTTCAGACCTTCACCTACAACAACCTCTCGCCGAAGACGCCGGTCGTTTCGACGGTGGTGAGCCTGCAGGGAACTTCATCGCTCGACTTTACGGCTACCCCGGGCACCACCTGCCAGGGGGTCGTTGCGGCAAGTCCGACGTGCGCGGTCGTGGTGAACTTTGCTCCGACGGCTCCCGGTTTGCGCACAGGTTCGATTCAGATTCGGGATGCGAATGGGAATCTTCTGGTGAGTACACCGATCTATGGCGTAGGGCAGGCTCCGGCTGTGGCCTTTCGTAACAGCTCAAGGACCGCGATCGCCACGGGCAACTACCCGGTCAATCAGCCGAAGGGCGTGGCGACCGACGCCGTGGGCAATCTTTATCTTGCGGATAACGGCAACAACCGGGTGTTGAAGGTTTCGCCGACCGGCGCAACGACCGTTGTCGGGGCGGGACTTGAATATCCCCAAGGCCTGGCAGTGGACGGAGCCGGCGATGTGTTCATCGCGGACAACAACCTGAATGAAGTCGTGGAAGTTCCGGCGGGTTGCGCGAGCACGGGATGCCAGGTCTACTTAGGGGCCAATGTACGCAGCCAGTTGGGAGTCGCGGTCGATGGCGCGGGGAATCTGTTTTTCGGCGACTTCCTCGATGGCGAAGTGATCAAGAGCCCGGCGGGCTGCACCGCCAGCGCATGCCAGACGATTGTCTACAATCCTGCGGGTTCGAACCCGGTCGGCCTGGCCGTGGACGCTGCCGGAGATCTGTTTGTCGCGGACTATGGGCTTCGGCAGGTCGTCGAGATTCCACCCGGCTGCGCGACGCCTGCCTGCCAGACGAAGATCGGCCAGGGCTGGGATGCTCCGGAGTCGGTTGCGGTGGATGCCGCGGGCGATGTCTTCGTCGCGGACGAGATCCTCGACCAGATCATCGAGATTCCTGCGGGTTGCACCGCTGCAAGCTGCCAGGTCGCCGTGGCGAGTGGCATTGATGCGTACGGCGTCGCGGTCGACGCAGCGGGCGACATCTTCTTCCCGGATCTCCTTTCCAACCAAGTGTATGAAAGCCGGGCGCAATCGCCTTCGCTGGGCTTTGCCGCCACAAATGTGGGCAGCACCAGCAGTGACAGCCCGCAATCCCTCACCGTGCAGAACATCGGCAATCTACCGCTCTATGCCCCTCAAGGTCTTCTGGTCAGTGTTGCCGGTCCAAACTTCGTCGAAGTCTATGGGGCTGGCACGGTTCCCGACTGCGCGCAGTTCACCGCTGTGGCGCCCGGTGTCCTTTGCAATTTGAGCGTGAGCTTTACGCCGAAGGCCGCCGGCAGCCCCCTGATCGGTTCCGCTCTCTTCAGCGATAACGCTCTGAACGCCGCCGGGGGCAGTCAGGCGGTCGCACTCAGTGGCATTGGACTCAGCACCGGCTATACCGTCGGCGGCACAGTCACGGGCCTGAGCGGGAGCAGCCTGGTGTTGCAGGACAACCTTGGCGATAGCCTTACGGTCTCCGCAAGCGGTGCGTTCACCTTTCCGACGGCGCTCTCGCTTGGCAGCCCGTACAGCGTGACCGTGTTCACGCAACCTGCCGGACAGGCATGCCTGGTGACCAGCGGCAGCGGAATTATTCAAGGCAATGTCACGAGCGTTCAGGTCAGCTGCACAAACCTGCCCTACTACGCGCTGACGTTGACGGAAGCGGGCACTGGAAGCGGAGCCGTCACTGACATCCTCGGGCTGATTAGCTGCAACGGGACTGGCAACGGGACAGCGGGTACATGCTCTGCAAGCTACATCAGCGGAAGCACGGTCACGCTTGCCGCGACGACGTCGCATGGCTCGATCTTCGTTGGCTGGGGCGGTGCCTGTTCGACCTCCGGCGCAAGCCCCACCTGCACGCTTAGCATCACCTCGGCCTTGAACGTGAGCGCCAGCTTCGTTGCCGTGCCGGCCACCCAGGGCGGGACGCTGAAGCCGATTACGGCAGGTGTGGTCTACGGCCAGATGGGCAGCTTCACCAGCAGTGCCAGCAATAACGGAGGCGTCACCGCCAGCAGCCTCGGCAACCCGCAGGCGATGCTTGTCGATGGCGGCGGCAATTTGTATCTCTCCGACAGCAGCAACAATCGGGTGCTGTTCTACCCGGCCGGCAGCACCATCGCCACGCGGGTTTACGGTCAGGGCGGCAGCTTGACGAGTAACACCAGCGGCGTCAGCGCCAACAGCTTGAGCGATCCGCAAGGATTGGCACTCGACGGTGGCGGCAATCTCTACGTTGCCGACGAGAACAACAACCGCGTGCTGTTCTTTCCCGCCGGCAGCACGACGGCGACTCGCGTCTACGGGCAGCCAAGCCTCACCGCAAACGCGCAGAACAACGGAGGGATCAGCGCCGGCAGCCTGTCCCTTCCCATCGGACTTGCCCTTGACGGCAGCGGCAACCTGTATGCCGCGGACTCCGGCAACAGCCGCGTGTTGTTCTATCCCCCCGGCAGCACAACGGCGAGCCGGGTCTACGGGCAGCCCGGCTTCACGTCCAACTCCGTGAACAACGGCGGTATCAGCGCCACCAGTTTGAACCAGCCACAAGCGGTCGCCCTGGATACCAGCGGCGACCTGTACGTGGCCGATCTCTCCAACAACCGCGTGCTTTTTTACCCCTACAACAGCACCACCGCGACCGTAGTCTACGGTCAGGGCGGCAGCTTCACCTCCGCCGATGTGAATCACGGCGGAGTCAGCGCGAGCAGCTTGAACAATCCTGTCGCGCTCAGCGTAGACAGCATCGGCGGCCTCTACGTGGCCGACCGTTCCAATGACCGCGTCCTCTACTATTCCTTCGGCTCGACCACCGCCAGTCGCGTGTACGGCCAAGGCGGCAGCTTCAGCAGAAGCGCAGCCAGCAACGGCGGTACGAGCGCCAACAGCCTGTCCTCGCCGTGGGCGTTGACGGTCGATAAGAGCGGTACTCTCTACGTCGCCGACTCCGGCAACAGCCGTGCCCTCGCCTACGGCAGCTTCGGCAACGTCAACGTCTGCCAGGGCCAGGGAACTCCAGCGCCCTGCAGCAACACGCTCACCATGAGCTACTCTCCCGCGGTCAACACGACCATTGGAGCGACCAACGTCGTCACCCAGGGCGCGACCGGGCTCGACTTCGGCCTTGGTACGACGAATAGCTGCACAGGAACGGTCGCCGCGGGAGCATCCTGCAACGTCAACGTGACGTTCACGCCACTGACGGCCGGCCTTCGCCTCGGCGCGACGGAGATCTTCGACAATAACGGCAACCTCATCGCCACCGCACCCCTGAATGGCGTCGGGCAGGAGCCGGTGCTGGCGTTCGGGCCCGGAGCCCAGAGCGTCGTCAATACCAGCGGATACACCGTTGCCGTGCCGAAGGGCATCTTCGCCGATGGCGTGGGCGATCTCTTCATCGCGGATCAAGCGACGGCGCGCGTGTTGAAGTTCGCGTCGAATGGAACCGTGTCGACGGTGGGTTACAACCTGCTCAACCCGCTCGGCATGGCCGAAGACGGTGCTGGCAATCTCTTCATCGCGGACAGTAGTCTGGGCCAGGTCCTGGAGATTCCGGCGGGTTGCGCGAGTGCTGGATGCCAGCAGGTATTCCTGACCATCAAGAGTCCGGTGGGAGTCGCGGTCGATGCAGCCGGTGATGTCTTCGTCAACGACTTCGTCGACGGCAAAGTCGTCGAGGTCCCCGCGGGGTGCACCACGGCCGCATGTCAGACGACGCCGTACAACCCTGGCCCCGGATTCGGACCGAACGGCATCGCGGTGGACGCGGCGGGCGATCTGTTTGTCGCGAACCTTCCAATGCAAACGGTGGTCGAGATTCCTGCCGGTTGCACCACGACCAGTTGCCAGAGCTCGTTGGGCGGCGGTTGGAGTGCCCCGGCAAACGTTGCGCTTGATCCTGCGGGTGACGTGTATGTTGCGGACTCGGGCTTGCGCGAAGTCGTGCAGGTTCCTCCGGGCTGCCAGAGCGCTGGCTGCGAGGTCGTGCTGGCCTCGAACCTCACCACCCAGGCGCTGACCGTCAACATCGCCGGAGACATTCTTGCGGGCGATCTGGCGAACGGGCGCGTCATCAAGCTGACACGCTCGCAGGTGCCGGCGTTGAGCTTCGCGCAGACCAATGTGGGCGGCACCAGCGTGGATAGTCCGCAGACGGTTCTGTTGCAGAACATCGGCAATCAAACGTTGAGCGGAACCTTCGCGTCGACCCTTGGCACAAGCTTCACGCAGTCTTTCTCTGGCAACTGCGGAAGCGGGCTGACGCTGGCTCCGGGCGCGACGTGTGGTGAGAGCGTTAGCTTCACCCCGCAGGGCGCGACCTTCTTCTCCGGAGCCGCGGTCTATACGGATAACAGCTTGAACCTTTCTCCCGCGACACAGACGCTCAGCCTCGGTGGTACCGGAGCCGTCGCTGGAATCGCAGGCCTGGTGGCCGTGCCGAATCTTGTCGGGCAAGCGCAGACTGCTGCCCCCGCGCCGGTTGCCGCGGCGGGTCTCATCATGGGCACGGTTACGACCGCGGCGAGCAGCACGGTGCCCGCAGGCAGCGTCATCGACCAGACCCCCGCAGCCGGAACCCAGGTGAGTGTTGGATCCGCCGTCAATCTGCTGGTTTCGAGCGGCGTCGCGCAGGTTCCGACGGCGAATCCGCTCTCGCTGAACAACAACTACTTCGTGACCGGCGACTACATCTCCGCCGGGGTGACGCTGCGCGGAACGGGTGTGGGCGGCATGGCATCCGGAACGATCGCGATCCCCAGCTACGCACAAAATGCGACGGGAGGCGTCCCGGATGGCGCGGATATTATCGACGCGTACCTTTACTGGGAGACGCTCGAGAGCACCCCGGTTGCGTCTTCGAACAGCGGAACCTTCAACGGGTATCCGATCGTCGGCCAGCAGATCGGCAATGACCAGCCGAGCTATGTCGACGGTAAATTCACGGGGACGGTCCGTTCCTATCGTGCCGATGTCAACGTCTATCTGCCCAACGCCGCCAATGGAATCCGCTATGCAACGGGGAACTATACGGTCTCGCTGCCGGACAGCGGAGGCTCTGCCCTGCCGCTGACCGAAGGCGCCAGCCTGGTGATGATCTATCGCGTGCTGTCGCCGAACTTCCCGCTGAAGTCGGTGGTTCTCTACGATGGGTCCGCGTTCCAGACGACATCGGGCGCGCAGGTGATTCAGGGCTTCTACGATGCGGTCGGCGGAGCCAACGGCACTGGTAAGGCGACGAGCCTGTTTGCAGCGGGAGGCACGTGGAACAACAACGTCAACAACGCGGCGACGCTCGGGGCATCGAGCCAGTACAGCGCACCGTTGTCTCCCACGAATGCGTATGCCGCCATCATTCTTTCAACGCCGGTCAACAACAGCGACAACGACGGCATTCTCGACGCCTGGAAGACCGGGCCGGTGGGAAGTGACTTCCATGCCGGTCAGCCGGGCTACTACGACGCGAAGACGGGCACGTGGGTCGGCCTTGCGGGCGCCAAGCATGGGCAGAAGGATCTGTTCGTCCAGCTTGACTACATGTGCGGCAATATTCTGACCACGGGCGCGTGCGACCCAACCCAGGAGAACCTCTTCCCCTCGCCCGACGTCAACGGGAGCGATCCGCTCGCGATGGTGCAGCAGGCATTCCTCGCTTCGGGCATTCAGCTTCACCTGACGATCGGCAATGCCGTGCCGGAATCCACCTGCGTCGACAACTACACGACGACGCCGGCACAGCTTTGCCAGTTCCCGAACCAGCCAGGAGTGATCGGTTGGAAGAACAGCCTCGAGTTCTCGAAACTGTATCCGCGCAACCTTGCCGCATGCCTCAGCGGCGGCGACTGCACGACGCGCTACCCATTCGGTCAGAAGGATAGCTACCACTACGTGATGATGGGCCACTCATTGGCCATTCCGGCCTGGAATACCCGGTACGGAACGCTCACTTCGATCTCGGTCGTCAAAGGCATCACGACCATCGGCACGGTGGATCGAGGCACGGGGATCAACGCCTGTCCGAGTCGCGTGACGATCTCGGGTGTGCTTGGAGATCCGACGCTCAACGGCGTCTACAGCAACACGACGTGCGCTGACAGCAAGACTCTCAGCTTCGCGACGCCGGGCGTGCCGGACTACGTCTACCCGAACAATGCGTTGGCTGAGCCGATCATTGGCCTCACCTCAGGCACGATCTCCAGCATCTCCGGCTACTCGGACCTTGGTGGTGCGGACTCGGCCGTCACGCTTGGTCTTTGGCTGACCGCTCCGAACCAGGACATGAGCAAGCGCGCCAATGTGCTCGCCGGCACGATCTTCCACGAGATCGGCCACACGCTTGGCCTCGGCCATGGCGGCTTGTACTACGACACGCCGGGCAGCTACGTGCCGACGTTCGACGCCAACTGCAAGCCCAACTATCAAAGCGTGATGAACTACCTGTTCCAGCTTGACCTGCTGGGGACGAACCATACGCTTGCCTATTCCAACCAGACGCTCAACGCTGTCAACGAGAACTCCGCGGGTTCGATCGCTTCGTTGACCGACGCCAGCGGCAACGCGGCGACCTTTCCCACGTCGGCCTGGTATGTGCCGACATCCCCCGGCCCGACCGCCAGCGCAGCCACGCTGCATTGCGATGGCACGCCGCTCGCCGGCGAGGTAGGATACCGCGTCGACTCCTCGGTTTCCCCCATCGCCCCCGCCTGGACCAACTCCCAGGACCTCAGCTTCATCGGCGCGTTGCAGTCGAACGAACGTGGCTTCAACGACCTCACCAACATGGACCTTCGCCAGGTCGGAGCCACCGGCGGCGAGTTCGCCTCGCTGGCGCCGTTGCTTTCGTTTGGCTCCTCAGTCGCTCCGTTGAACATTGGCGCGGGCGGTACTGTCACGTTGGGGAGCGGCGGTACGGTCGCCCTGGGCAGCGGTGGCACGGTGACGCTGGGCAGCGGCGGGACGGTCACGCTCGGCAGCGGCGGCACCATCGCCCTGGGCAGCGGTGGCACGGTGACGCTTGGCAGCGGCGGCAATCTCACCTTGCCCAATGGCGGCACGGTCGGTGCAGGCAGCAGCGGCACGGTAGCCCTGCCCAACGGCGGCCCGGTCACCCTGAGCAGCGGTGGCACGGTCACGCTCGGCAGCGGCGGCACGGTCACGCTCGGCAGTGGCGGCACCGTCACCCTCGGCAGTGGCGGCACGATCTCCGTCGGCGGTACCAACATCACGATTCCCGGCGGCGGGGGCACGGTGACGCTGGGCAGTGGTGGCACGGTGACGCTTGGCAGCGGCGGCACGGTCACGCTAGGCAGTGGCGGCACGGTGACGCTGGGTAGCGGCGGCACGGTTGCGCTGGGCAGCGGCGGTACGGTCACACTGGGTAGTGGCGGCACGGTGACGCTCGGCAGTGGTGGAACCGTCACACTGGGCAGCGGCGGCACGGTTGCGCTGGGCAGTGGTGGCACGGTTGCCCTCGGCAGTGGCGGCACGGTCACCCTCGGCAGTGGTGGCACGGTCACGCTGGGCAGCGGCGGCACGGTTGCGCTGGGCAGCGGCGGCACCGTCACCCTAGGCAGTGGAGGCACGACCGCTCTCGGCAGCGGTGGCACCGTCACCCTTGGCAGCGGCGGTGAAGCCACGCTCGGCGCTGGCGGTACGGTTACCCTTGGCAGCGGCGGAACGGTCACGCTGGGCAGTGGCGGCACGGTCACTCTCGGCAGCGGTGGCACAGTAACGCTCGGTAGCGGCGGAGCACCAACTTCCGTGGCAGCCGGCGGTACAGTCACGCTCGGCAGCGGGGGCACGGTCACTCTCGGCAGCGGCGGCACGGTCACGCTGGGCAGTGGCGGAACGGTCACTCTCGGCAGCGGCGGTGTGGTCTCGCTTGGTACCGGCGGCTTTGTGTCGCTGGGCACCGGCAGCGATCCATCGCTCGGCACTGTCAACAACGTCACCTCGGGCAGCGGTGGTCCACCTGCCAACGAGTTGACGTATGAGACAGCCAATTCGGTCGTTCGTCCACCCACCTCGCCAACGGAGAGCTCAACCCCCGCAGGCGTCCTCGTCACCTGGCAGGCACCTGCCTTCGGAGTCGTACAAACCTACACCGTGCTGCGCAGCTCGAATGCCGCGACGCCGATCGTCATCGGCAGCGTCAGCGGAGTCAACGGCAACGCACCCGCAACGGAGTTCCTCGACACCAACCCCGACCTCACCTCGCAGACGGTCGTCTATACCATCACGACCACGTTGATCCCGGATACGTCCGGGCCATCGCGCTCGAGCGTTCCGTCGCCGCCGGCCGTGCTGAAGAACGACCAGAGCATTGTCCTAGGACCGTTGCCCAGCTCGGTCACGCTCGGCAATCCGCCCACCGTCACTGCGACAGCGATGTCGGGCGGTGTGCCGAACGGGTTGCAGGTCGTCTTTACGGCGGCTGGCTCCTGTGCGGTCGGCGGCCAGTCGATTGCGGCGAACGTATCCACGGTTGTCGTCACGCTGGCCACCACGGGAAGCTGCACGGTGACAGCGGCGCAGCCGGGAAGCACCGCGTTCAACGCGGCGAACTCCGTTTCAGGAACGTTCGCCGTCTTGCCTGCCGGCTCCGGCACCAAGTCGCAGACGATCAACTTTGCCGCATTACCGAACGCGCAGTACGGCAACTCGTTCTCGTTCAGTGCGACGTCGACCTCGGGCATTCCGGTCGGCTTCTCGGCGTCGGGTCCATGCACGACGGGAGGCGTCATCAACGGCGTGGGCGTCTGCAAGATCACAGCCTCGGCCCCGGGAGGCGGCGGTTACAGCGCCGCGTCGCTGACGCAGTCGTTCACGATCTATCCGGCCGTCTTGAAGGTTACGGCGAACAGCGTGACGACCAGCTACGGACAAGCGCCACCGGCCTTGACCTATGGCTACAGCGGCTTCGTCAACGGCGATACGGCTGCGGTCATCAGCGGCGCTCCAGCGCTCTCGACGACTGCGACCTCGACCAGCAACGCCGGCAGCTACCCGATCACGGTTGCGACCGGCACGCTCGCGACCACGAACTACTCGTTCCTCTACATCAGCGGCACGGTCACGGTGCAGACGGCCAACCAGTCAGCCCTCATCCTCACGACGACTTCGCCTTTGATCTTCAATCAGACGGAGGCGCTCAGCGTTTCGGGCGGCTCGACGGGCGGCGCGGTTACCTACAGCCTGAGCGGTCCATGCTCCATCGCGGCCGGCCGGCTCACGGCGATCAGTGGAACCGGAAGCTGCCAGGTTTCGGCGACCATGGCCGGTAATGCGAACTACAACGCTGTCACCAGCATGCCGGTCAACATCGTCAGCCTGGCGCAAGCAAGCCAGACGATCAACTTCACCACCAACGCGCCCGCGAGTGCGGTCTACGGGTCCAGCTTCGCGGTGGCGGCCAACAGTACCAGCGGGGGCGCGGTTACTTTCACCAGCTCTGGTGCCTGTAGCAATTCGGGCGCGACGTACAAGATGACCAGCGGCACGGGAAGCTGCTCCGTGGTTGCGAGCCAGAGCGGTACCTCCAACTATGCCGCGGCACCGCCAGTGACGACGATCGTGACTGCGACGCTTGCTACGCCAACCGTCACCCTCACGGGAGCTCCGGCGAGCGCGGCCTACAACGTTTCCTTTACCGTGGCAACGACGACGAATGCAAGCACGGCTGCGCTCATCACCAGCAGCGGCGCTTGCTCGAATGTTGGCTCCGCTGTCACGATGACCTCGGGAACCGGCACCTGTTCGTTGAAGGCTGCATGGGCCGCGGATACGAACTACAGCGGCGCTTCGGCAACGCAGTCGACGGCGGCAAGTATGGTTGCGCAGGCCATTGTGTTGACGACAAACCCACCCACCAGCGCGGCTTACAACAGCAGCTTCACGGTGGTGGCCACCGGGGGCGCAAGCGGAAATGCGGTCGTCTATACGAGCGCTGGAGTCTGCACCAACTCGGGCTCAATGTATAAGATGACGGCCGGCACTGGATCGTGCTCCATCATCGTGAACGAGGCGGGCAATGCGAACTACTCGGCAGCGCCACAGGTGACGAAGTTGGTCGCCGCGTCGCTCGCTCCGCCAACCGTCACCTTCACGGGTTCTCCCGCCACGGCGCTTTACCACTCGGTCTTCACGGTGGCCACGACGACCAACGCAGGGACCACGCCGGTGATCACGAGCGGCGGAGCCTGCACCAACTCCGGCGCGTCCGTGACGATGACGAGCGGCACGGGAACGTGCTCGCTCACCGCGACCTGGCCGGCCAATAGCAACTACAGCGGTACGGCTGCGACGCAGTCGACGATCGCGACCCCGCTTGCGCAGGGGATCACCTTCACGATCAACCCATCTGCCACCGCTGCGTACACCAGCACGTTCACGGTGGCAGCGACGGGTGGAGCAAGCGCGATTCCCGTCGTCTTCACGAGCGCCGGCGCGTGCATCAACTCCGGCTCAACCTTCACGATGACGAACAGCACCGGCACCTGCTCGGTGATTGCGAACCAGGCGGGGAACGCGAACTACGCAGCCGCGCCCACCGTGACGAAGGCCGTCATCGCGAATGGGCCGTTGCTCAGCGTATCGCCGGGCAGCATCGACTTCGGCACGGTCTACCAGGGAAGCATCAGCATCAAGACGATCACCTTGACCAACGTCGGTACGGCGCCGGTGACGATCAACGACCCGATCCTCTCGATCGTGAAGGGCGGTAACTCGAATGAGTTCCTGGCGTTGAGTCTCTGCCCGAAACCGCTGGCAGTCGGTAAGAGCTGCTCGGTCACCATCGCGTTCATTGCCGGACCGTTCTACACGCCGCAGACCGCGACCTTGCAGATTATGTCCAATGCCCCGGGCAGTCCGCAGCCCGTCAATCTCACGGCAACGGTCATCAACCCGCAGGCAAGCGTCAACGCATCGAGCCTGCGGTTCGGCACGGTGAAGCACGGCACCAGCAGCACGTTGAATGTGACGTTGAGCAATCCCGGCACAACGCCTTTGACGTTGACCAGCATCGGCGTCACCGGGTCGAACACGAACGCGTTCACCGAGACGAACAGCTGCGGAAATTCGCTCGCCGCGGGAGCCAGTTGCTCGATTGCGGTGAAGTTTACGCCGCCGGCGACCGGTTCCTCCAACGCCAATCTGACGATCGTCGATAACGCGCAGTCGTGTGGCGGAGGAGCGCAGAACATTGTGCTGTCGGGAGCCGGGAATTAGGAACGGCGTGGTCGATCAGCTCTGATCCGATGTGGCCCTCCGACTGATCGACCGTGCCTTACTGTCCCGTCTTCTTGTGGACCTCGGCAACGAGAGGATCGTCGACCGATTGGCCTCGAATGCCGAGATAAGCCTTGTACGAATCGGCTGAGGTTTGAACCTTCATCCCCTCGCGGGCCATGCCCTGGTAGTAGTACACGGCGGGGAAGTAAGCATAGGTAGGAACGTTGTCGTCGAAGAGCTCGACGGCTTCCCCGCGACGCGTGATGCACTCGGCGAACGTGGCATCCGCATCTTTGAAGTCTCCGGCGCCGAGTTGCGCGCGCCCAAGTTCGAAGCGTCCAATCCATGTATCCATCAGTGCGTTGGCGGCAGTGATCTGCGCGATGGCTTCTTTGCTATCTTTCTTCTGCGCGGCGATCATCCCGAGGATGATCTTGCTGTACGCCCTGGGTTCGCTCGCAGGCTGTGCGGCAAGCTCGGTGGCTTGCTTCAGTGCCTTCGGCAGGTCGCCGGCGTCGACGTAGAGTCTCGCGGCCAGGAATTGGATGGAGGTGGACTGGCTTCCGGCAAGCGACTTCGCGATAGCGGCGAGCGCCGCAGCGTGGTGTCCCTGCAGCTCTTCAACGTTGGCAAGCGAGGCATACTTTCGTGCGGCGTTGTCGGTCATCTTGCCTGCCGCATCGGCGGCTGCGCCCTGCGTCAGGATTTTCGCTGCATCGGCATATTTGCCCTGGTAGGCGGCGAGGTCCGCAAGGCCGTCAGCGGCCGTCGACACTCCCGCTGCGCCAAAGGTTTCGAGGTGATGGTAGGTATCGGTTGCGTCCGGTAGCTTGCCTTGGCCCAACTGCGCTTCCGCAAGAACCAGGTAAGCCTGCGCCGCATTCGGGCTGAGCTCGATTGCCTTCCGCGCCTCGGTTTCGCTGGTAGCAAAGTCGCTGGCAAACGACTCGATGAACGCGAGGGTAATGCGCTGGCTGGTTCCCATTGGGACAATTTCGACTGCGTGTTTGGCGGCCTCGAGCGCCTTCGGTGCGTTGCGAAGCTGCGTGTAGCAGGATGCCAGGTTGTTCTGTCCCACACGGTCAGCGGGATACTTGGCGACCAGCTCCTTATACTGGGACACGCAGTTTTCCCAGTCTCCGGTGGTCATCGAGTAGAGGCCCTGGTTGCGGTACCGCTCGCGCTCGGTCATGCGATCGGCGTTCGCCATCGCGAGTTTCATGTACTTCACGGCGTCCCCGGGCCTGCCTAGGTTTTGTGCCATCGCCGCCATGCCCGTATAGGCCCGCGCAAATTTGGGATCCTTATCGGCAGCCGCCTTGAAAGAGTCGAATGCCTCCTGAAACTTGCCGGCAAACTGTTCGTCGACGCCCATCGCATCCAGGTGAACGACGTCGAGCGACGTGGCCGCAAAGCCTCCGCTTACTTTTTCGAACTGTTGCGACGCAGGCATCTTATCGCCGAGCGCCTGGCGGATCGGAATCGCGAGCTTCGGAAGCTCCTTCAGGATGTCCTGCTTATCCTTGTTCGAGATCGAAAGGCTGCTCTTCGCCAGTACATTCCCGCTGAGCCCATCCAGCGCCACCGCCGAGATCTCGTACTGGTCTCCCCGCATGCTGATGTCGCCGATAATCACTGCGTTGATACTTTGCTTGACGGCAACGAGCCGCGACGACTGCTCGTCAAGTCCATTTGAATCGGCTGAAAGCTTCTTCGCGACCTTGCGCGCGTCACCCCGGCTATAGACGTTGATGAAGCTCGCACCTTCCATGGCGACGCCCAGCATCGGCTCCAGGGTGTCGTCGAGCACCGATTCGCCCGTGTGATTTTGAAAGTCTCCTATCAGCACCGAAACCGGCCCATGCGCCAGGTCCTTCGCAACGGCGCGTTTGCCGATGACGTACCAGGTTGCTCCAGCTGCAATTGCGATCGCCGCAACGGACGCCGTCCCAATCTTCAGCCACGGCAACTCTTTCGCACGGTCGACGCGCTGCTGTGTCGCCGTAGCTCCAACCTTCTTGAGACCGCTGCCGCTCTGCCATGCCTTCAAGTCCGCGTCCAGATGCTCGGCGCTCTGGTATCGCTTGGCAGGATCCTTCTCAAGACACTTGACGACGATGTTGCTGAGCGTCCCCGGGATGTTCCTGTCGATGTTGACGAGAGGCGCGGCGCGTTGCTGCGTGCGCATCAGCAGGCTTGCGATAGCGCTGTCCGCCTGGAAGGGCGTGGTCCCGGCGAGCAGCTCGTACAGCATCAACCCGACCGTGAAGATGTCGGAGCTGGCCTTCACGTCCTGGCCCTGCGCCTGCTCCGGCGACATATATTCCATCGTCCCGAGCATCATGCCCGTCTGCGTCATGCCATCGCCGGAGAAGGTGCGGGCGAGGCCGAAGTCCATCAGCACCACGCGACCATTCTTGTCGACCATGATGTTGGCCGGCTTCAGGTCACGGTGGATGATGCCTTCGCGGTGCGCGGCTGCGAGGCCGCTCGTCACCTGCTCCATCATGTCGACGGCTTCAGCAACGCCGAGCTTACCGCGCTCCTTCAACAGGTGGTGAAGGTCTTCGCCGTCGACGAACTCCATGGTGATGAACTTCACGCCCTGCGCTTCGCCGAGGTCATAGATGCGGATGACGTTGCGGTGGGTGACCTGCGACGAGAGCAGCAACTCCTGTTTGAAGCGGGCGAGGATCTCGGGGTTCGCGGCCATCTCGGGCCGGATGACCTTGAGCGCCACGGTTCGGTCGACTTCGCGGTCGCACGCTTTGTAGACCGCGCCCATCCCGCCCTGGCCGAGCAGCTTCAGCAGCTCATACCGGCCACCGAGAACCGTTCCGACTTCGAGCAGCACGGCACCGGAGCCGGCTAAGCCGCCTGGGCGGGAAGCGATGGGGACACTCGAAATGAGGGTAGCCGCTTCGTTGCTGAGCGCCGGGCTCAACATGGTGGCGGCGTCTGCGCCCGAGGCTGGCGTGACCGTGGATGAAATCGGCGAAGCGGCTATGACGGTGGCGTCGAAGTCCTGGGCGGCGGCTTCCGCTGGAACACGAGTTGTGTCGCTCCCTGACGGAAGATGATCCATAGCCTACTCGCGACCTGCCCGAAACGTTGGGAAGAAAGTCTACAAACTTTTGAACGGGGCCCTTGAAGTGCTGTGTATTGCCAGAAGTATAAACGATGCTCTGTGCGTTCACGCGCCTTGCAAAGCGTGCCTACCAGAGGTAGGTGGCGATCACCCGGGGCGGCCCCGGTTTGCCGTCGATGATCTGCGTCTCGAGGATCGCCTCGAAGTTCTGGTCCGGCCGCGGAAGCAGATGGCTCTCCTTCAGTTCGGCCAGATACTTTTCGTCGGTCAGGAACTTGCTGGCGACGATCGTTCCGTTTTCGCCGATCCCGGCTGCCACGACGACCACCTGCTCGGTCGTCGGATCATGGAAGCGGGCGACCAGGCCGTAGTCGCGGTCCATCTGGACGAACGGTCCTGCGGTGTTGATGCCCCAGACGTGCGCGGCATCGCTCCGGTCCTGGATGGTGTAGTCATCGGTCGAGGTCCGCACGAAGTGGAAGCGAAGCGGGTCGGTGATGCGCATCGTCCACTGGTTGTTGAAGCCGGAGATGAGGACCACCGGGCCCCTCTGGAGATCGGAGAAGGACGTACTCGTCGACGATTCGAGCGCGCTCGTCTTCGAACGGATCGAAAGAACCTGCTGGATGCTCGAGAGCGCGGTCGCATCCGAGACGGCGATCGGGTCGGATGCAAGCGGATGCCCGCTGACCGTCGAAGGCGACGGCGCGACGGCATTGCTGTTGACCATCGCCACCACGGACGCGACGGAGATCAGCACCGGGCCATTCGCCTCAACGACCGGACGCCAGAAGAGATCGGTCGACGACGGACGATGAAACAGCGGGAGCGTCGCGCCGATGATCGCCGGAATCAGAGCGAGACAGGCGACGAGCGCGAGGCGCTTCCAACGGCGAACCTCTAAGCGCGCTTCATCGATGGAGTGATCCTGCGGCACGGCCGGCAGATCGATGACCGGCGAAAACTGAGACGGAGCACTTAGTGCCGTCTCCGGCAGAGCGAGCGCCGGCGGTTCAGAAGGCTGATCGAACGGGCGGTCGTCTTTTCCGGCCAGCCGGAAGGCCGGAACGTAAGAGCCGGGGTGAAGTTCGATGCGAAGCTCGTGTCGATGTTCGCTCTCGTAGTAGTACTGTGCGAGTCGCTTGCGCACCTCACCGGCCGTCACCCGGACGACCGGGTCGGCATTCAGGTCGTAGCCGGAAGGCCGGCCAAAGGCTTCGATGCCGACCGTGCGTTCCTTGAGTTCGTCGCCGTGTCCGTCCAGCGTCTTGCGGACGACGTATTCGAGGAAAAGAGGATAGCGACGGCTATGGCTGAACAGCGGACTGCTGCGCAGCCGGTTCAGCTGCGTCTCGACAACCTCCGCAGAGATACCCTCGATCTCGATTTGCATGGACATAACCCTGATACTGTGACTCGTGCAACGTATCATACTCCCTGCGTGTGGGCTTGGTGAAGCCAAATAAACCCATTGTTATGTATGCGTTGCACGATCGACTTGGAGTTGATGCAGTAGAACACCTATCGTGCCGTTGTTTTAGGCACGTAGGGTTTGGCCTGCTTACCAACACCATGCCCTTAATACCCCTAAAGCCGAAGCTGCCCGTCCGTTTGAACCTCCTATCTTTAGTAGGTGCCGCGTTAATGACCGCCGCGTTGGGCACATCTCTAAACGCCCAGCAGAGTGCGGGCTGGAAGCTCGTCTGGAGCGATGAGTTCGATGGGCCGATCGGCGCTCCGCCGGATGCAGCGAAGTGGACGTTTCAGACGGGTGCGGGCGAAGCGCTCGCGGGAAATCAGGAAGCCGAGTTTTATTGTTCGCGCGAGACGCCTGCGCCGTGCAAGCCGGATCAGCCGAACGCTTACCTCGACGGCAGCGGCCACCTGGT
Source organism: uncultured Granulicella sp. (assembly GCA_963693075.2). GTDB lineage: Bacteria > Acidobacteriota > Terriglobia > Terriglobales > Acidobacteriaceae > Edaphobacter. The sequence continues at coordinate 1,242,637 of CAXMMP010000002.1, forward strand.
GATCGTTGCGGTCAAGACGGCTGCCACAGTAACCGTCGGAGCCAAAAAGGTAGTCTCACCGGTTTACACCTCGGCCCGGTTGAAGACGGTCCCGGAGTTCCGTTATGGACGCCTCGAGGCCAGCATCCGGATTCCGGCGGCGGGCAAGGGCGTTTGGCCCGCGTTCTGGGCTTTGGGCAAAGAAAACACCAGCGTCCACTGGCCGGCGGTCGGCGAGATCGACGTGATCGAACAGTGGAACCCGTTGCCCGGAACCGACGGCAAAGTCGATGGCCTGACCATCCACGGGGCAGTCCACGGACCGTTGAGCCCCGGCTCGGCGGAAGGATACATTGACCAGACGGCAGACTACACCTTCCCCGGCCAGCCTTCGAGCGGCCTGCATCAGTATGCTGTCGACTGGAGCCCGGGCGAGGTAGATTTCTACGTCGATGGGTACCTCTATGAGCGAACGTCCCTCGGCACGATGACCGGCAAAGAGCTATGGGAGCAGGATCGCGGCCCTTTCTCCTTGCTGCTGAACCTTGCGATGGGCGGCGGCTTCTTCGGATATCCGGATGCTTCGACCAACGCGACCCCGACCATGGTCGTCGACTATGTCCGCGTCTACCAGCGGGACGAGAAGTCGCTCGACAGTGGTTGGACAAACGCTGACATCGGCGGCCCGGCGGTCGCGGGGACCTCGAGCCTGCACGACGGCATCACGTCCGTAGCAGGAGGCGGCTTCGGCATCTCCGGCCGCTTCGATCAGTTTCAGTTCGCCTACCGCGGCCTGGCGAACGACGGCGAGGTCAGCGCGCATGTGCTGGACCAGACCAGCAAGGTAGCCCAGGCGAAGGCCGGCGTTATGCTGCGGGAAGGCCGTGGTGCAGCCGCCCCGTTTGCGATGGCGTTCGTCTCGCCCGATGGAAGCGTTCACTTCCGCTTCCGGACGACTCGCGGAGAAGTTCCCGGCGAAGTGCAGTACAAAGGCTCAGCCAACTGGCTGAAGGTGGGTCGCGTGGGCAATGTCTTCACCGGCTACGCCTCCACCGACGGCAAAACATGGACCGGCATCGGCGACGCCAAGCTCCAGGTGACGCACGATCTGCTGGCTGGTCTCGTCGCAACGTCGCGTGACAATAAGGCTCCCAACTCCGTTCGCTTCGACTACGTCAGCGTCACGCCGACCGATGCCGCCTGCGATGGCCTGGCGACCGCCATCCCCGGAGTCGTCCAGGCTGACCGCTTCGACAGCGGCGGCAAAGGCTACTCCTACAGCACTGAGTTCGGCGACGCGGGGCCTTCAGTCCAGGCGATTGCCGACGCCGCAGGCAGCGAGACCAGCGCAGGCGGCTACTACCTCGCGGGCACCAAGGCAGGACGCTATCTCAACTATTCTGTGACCGTCGCCAAGGATGGGGACTACACTTTGTCCGTTCGCACTGCATCCGCCGGCGACGGTGGAACCGTGCACTTCAACCTTGACCAGAAGCCGCTCTCAAAGCCCTTTTCCCTGCCGGATACCGGAGGTGCAACGCAGTGGCGCGAGGTCAAAGCGCCGACGGTGCATCTCTCCGCCGGCCAACACACGCTTGCCCTGGTCACCGACTCAGCCGGAGCATCCGGCTCCGTCGCCAACATCGACTTTTTCAGCTTTAGATCGCAGTAAACGCAACGCCTTAAAACCCTAAGTGACGAAAGAATTCGTCCTCGAACCAAAACGCTTCACCCTTCTGGAGACCGACCTATGCTGCATCTCACCGCAACACCCAAACCGCTGGCCCGCTTGAAGCGTACCTCCAGCATCCTCGCTAGCGTCGTTTTCTTCGCGACTGCTTCTCTGGTGATCGGCGATCTCGCTCGCCTCTCACCCGCCGCCATGGCGCAGACGACGACCGCAACCCTCAGCGGCGACGTCATGGACTCGACGGGCGCATCCATTCCCGGCGCGGACGTGAAGCTCACCAACGTGGCGAACGGCAGCGTGCGTACCTCGAAGAGCAACTCGAGTGGCACCTTCGTCTTCGCCGCGGTTCCCACCGGTGACTATGTGGTCGACGTATCCTACAAGGGCTTCAAGAGCAACATCATCAAAGGCATTCACCTGAACCCGCAGGATAGCCAGAATCTTTCGAAGGTGACGCTCGAAGTCGGAGAGATCGACCAGGTCGTCAATGTGTCGGCCAGCGAGGTCGGGCTGCAGAACTCCGGCGAGCGCAGCACCTTGATCAGCAGCGACGACATCAAGAAGCTCTCGATTGAAGGCCGCGATGTCGGTGAACTCGTGAAGATGCTGCCTGGTTTCGCCATCGCGCAGACCTCGGGAGCCATCGACAATACGGCGTACGATCCTTCGCAGGTCAACATTACGGGTGCGCTCCGTTCCTATGCGTCGGGCGGAAATGCTGCAAATGGCGTGACGCTGCTCTCCGATGGCGCGAACGTCTCGGACCCCGGGAACTACGGCGACTCAGTCCAGAATGTGAACAGCGACATGGTGGAAGAAGTCAAAGTGCAGACCTCCAACTTCACCGCCGAGAACTCGAACGGACCCGTCGTGGTCAACGCTGTCGGCAAGTCCGGCACGCAGAACTACCATGGCGCACTCTACGCCTACGCACGCACCTACCAGTTGAACGCCCAGGATTGGCTTTCGAAGTACGAAGGCCAGATGAAGCCCGCAGACCGTTACGTCTATCCCGGCGGCAACCTGAGCGGCCCGCTTTCGATTCCCGGAACCAAGTTCAATCACGCAAAGAAGCTCACGTTCTTCGTCGGTGGCGAAGATTATGCGCAGCGAAACATCTATGCCTACGGCAGCGCCTCGCAGGCCATCGAGCATGCCCTGGTGCCAACCGCCAACATGCGCAAAGGCGACTTCAGTTGCGGCGAGTTGCAGACCTACCTCGGCACGGCCATCGTCAGCGGCTGCGATGCAAGCGGGAAGACGATCATCGCGAACGCTGCGTACAACAACATCGCATCCGTACCGACGCAGACGCGCGATGCGTTCCTTACTCCCAACGGCCAGATCGCGTCGAAGTACTTCGACCCCGGCGCGTCGGCCTTGCTGGGCACGCTGCCTCTTCCCAACGCGACGCCGCTCAACGGCTTCAACTACTTCCATACCAACCTGATCAACAACAATCTCTACCAGACGCGTGCGCGCATGGACTACTCCATCTCCGACCGCGTCAAGCTCTTCGGCACGTATAACGTGGAACGCGGAAACCAGGGCGTGCCCGAAGTGCCGTACTACTCTCCGTCTCAGACCGCCCCCATGGGTGGTGTCGATTCGCCGGGCGGTGGACTGCTTAGCACGGTGGATTCTCAGACTGCCGGATTGAATCTCACCGTTATTTTTTCTCCGAAGCTGACCAACGAACTCCAGGGAAACATGACCTGGCTGCACCAGGCCTTTGTGCCGAAGACGCCGAGCGCCCTCTTGAAGAGCACCATCGGCTACCCCAGCGCTTACTACGGCCTCTCCAACCCAACCACTGGTGCGCCCATCAGTAACAGCAAGCAGTTCCCGCAGTTCAGCGACTACGGCGACGATGGTCTGCCGCTCGATCTCGTTCCGGACTTCTCCGTCGGCGAGCCATACGCCAACAAGGCCTTGCCTTCCGTGACCGACAACCTGACCTACCAGTTGAAGACGCACACCTTGAAGGCCGGCGCCTATGTCCAGAAGGTCATCAACAATCAGCGGCTTTCGTCGTCGGTCTCGAGCACCAGCGGCCGCATCGCCGACTACTACTTCGGACCGACGTTCACCGATCCCGACGGAACGGTCGTCAATACCAGCGGCAACTATCTTGCAAACTTCCTGCAAGGCATGGTCGAGCAATTCAACCAGCAGAATATGGAGCCGCAACAGAACCTCTACTTCTGGAACGTCGACTTCTACGCGACCGACTCCTGGAAGATCAATCCGCGGATCACCGTCGAGTATGGCTTGCGCTTCGAGCACATCGGCCCATGGCAGGACGCCCATGGCCTGGGCGTCGCTGTGTTCGATCCCACAACGGCAAACGACCCAACCAACCCGCACCAGGGCTACACCTATCACGGTATCGATTCGTCGATCCCCAACTCCGGCGTCGCCTCACGCGCGTTCTTCTATGAGCCTCGCGTTGGCCTAGCCATCGATCCCTACGGCAACGGCCGCACGATGATTCGCGGCGGCTGGGGCATGTATCGCAATCACGATAACTGGAACGTCATCCAGCTTCCCGCCGCACAGGCTCAAGGCGTTACCGTCACCGCGGTCTCCGGCGGCGCCGGCATCGATCTCAGTCAGATCCAGGCGACGAACGCAGGCACCGCGGTCGGACCGGGCAACTTCAGCTCAGGCTCCGCTTCGGCCAACAACTACGTCGTAGACCGGCACGACGATCAGCAGCCGCTCACCTACACCTACAGCTTCACCGTCGACCAGCAGATCACGAAGACCTCGCAGTTCGAGATCGCCTACAGCGGCAACCAGGGCCGCAATCTCACCGCGCAGAACGTCAATAACCTCACGCTTTCGCTGCAAAACATCAACCCTGTCCCCTACGGAGCGTTCTTCCACCCGGACCCGGTCACCGGGGCGGTTACGCCACTCGGCGCAATCGATAGTCTCTCCACGGCCGAGGTCAATCACTATCGTCCTTACTCGTCGCTCGGCAACATTTACGAGCCGCGTCACAATCTCTACTCCTTCTACAACGGTCTCCAGACGAGCTGGAACAAGCAGAGCGGCCCCCTTACCTATGGCTTGAACTACACCTGGAGCAAGGCGCTGGGCATCAAGGATGGCTTCTACAATGGCAACGCAGTCGACGCCACCGACCTCCGCAACAACTACGGTGTCCTCTCGTTCGACCGCACGAACATCTTCAACGCCAGCTACAGCTACGACGAAGGTGCGCCCTACCATGGCGAACGCGCGCTGCAGCTTCTGCTCAACCACTGGGCCATCTCGGGAATCACCGGCATTCAAAGTGGTCCGAACCTGCAAGCCACCTACTACGCCAACTTCAACCTGACCGGCAAGCTGGGCCCCAGCGGAGGCACGCAGTTGAACGTGGATAACCGCACCTTCCTCGGCACACCGGACGTGCAGTTGCAGCCGCTGATCACGTGCGATCCAGGAGTGCATCGCGCGACCAACCAGTTCGTCAATCCGGCCTGCTTCCAGCTCCCCCAGATCGGCCAGAACGGTCCGTTCAACTATCCCTACATTCACGGCCCGGCGTTCTTCAATAGCGACCTCACGGTCATGCGCAACATCCCGTTCAAAGACGCGCGCAATCTGCAACTGCGATTCGCGGCATTCAACTTCCTCAACCATCCACTGACGACCTTCTCTACCTCGTTCCCGCAGCAGATCGCCTTGAACCTCAGCAACCTCAGCGCCAACGGCTACTCCGCTGATCCCGCAACCGCAACCGCCGCGCCCGGCTTTGGAACCTCGCTCATCAAAGAAGGCCGCCGCGTCGTTGAAGTTGCAGCAAAATTCACGTTCTAAGCCACACCACGAAAGGAATGGAGTCCATCATGCATATCTCTTCCGCAGCAAAAATCTCCGCCCTCGTGCTTGGCCTTGGAGCCTTGACGACAGCAATCGCCGTAGCCCAGACCTTCACCCCACCCGCCGCCGCGACCGCGACCATCACCATGCCGTACAGCGATCTTTCGCAGTCGCAGTCGCTCGCGGTCGACTCCGCCGGAGACATCTTTTTCACCCGTCCGGGCTCAGGCATTCTCGCTGAAAAGCCTGCAGGCGGCGGTGCTGAAATCACCCTCTACACCACGGCTGCAGGAGGCGGCGGATACCCCAAGGGCGTTGCCGCCAACGATACCTACGCCTATATGACCGACTACTCCGGCCACCTGTGGCAGGTGCCGATCGGCGGCGGTGCAGCGACCGACATCGGGTCAGCTTGCGGGCCGCTCGATGGCTACTACCTCGGCACGCAGGACGTCGCAACCGACGGCCTCGGCAACGTCTACGTCGCCGGCAATAACGAGACGAAGCTCTTCAAGATCACCTCGGCGGATGTCTGCACCGTCGTGAACGGCGTCACGCTCGATGCCAACTCACACGTAGCCGCCGACGCCGTGGGAGACCTCGCCTACTCGACCGGCGGCGTGCTCTACAGCCTCGCCGCCAGCGCGACTACCTCGGTGCCCGTGGTCGCGACCTTCAACTCCATCATCGGCCTGCGCGGAGATGCCGCCGGCAATGTCTTCGTCACCACCTACAGCGGTATCGTCGAAGTCCCGTTCATCAACGGTGTGCTCGACGGGCCGCTCGCCTTCACCGTCCTCTCTGGCAGTTCGCAGAACGATGTCGCTGTCTCGCCTGACGGGACCATTTACACCACTGACGGCACCAACATCTTCAAGAACCTCATCGGCAACATGCGCTTCCCGAACACCACGGTCGCTTCCACGTCGACCAGCCAGACCGTTAGCGTAGTCTTCAACTCGGCTGAAACGCTTTCCGGCATCCGTTACGCCGCAGGCGACGGCAACTCAACCGAGATCGCCAACACCGGCAAGGGCACCTGCGCTGAAGGTCAGGCCTATGCGGTCGGAGCGAGCTGCACCATCGCGCTCACCTTCACGCCCGGCTCCATCGGCGCACGAGGCGGCGCAGTCATCCTCTCCTCGGCGACCGGCGTCATCGGCAACGTAGCCGTCGCAGGACAAGGCTCCGGCGCAGGCCTGGTCTCCGACCCTGGAACCCAGACAACCCTTGGCGCCGCATGGCAAGCGCCCTCCGGCATCGCCGTGTCGTCCACCGGCGACGTCTTCGTCACCGATAAAACCGCCGGTAGCTTGTCGCTGATCCCAGCCGGCAGCACCACCGCATCCGTCATCTCTGGCGGTCTCACCCAACCGACTGCCGTCGCCGTCTCCGCAAGTGGCAACGCCTACGTCACTACCGCCACCGGCAGCATCCTCGCCGTCCCATACACCGGCACCGCCTATGGCCTCGCGACCACCGTGGCCACCGGCCTCACCGCACCCTCGGCCATCGCCTACGCTCCGGATGGCAGCTTGTACATCGCCAACACCGGCGCCGGAACCGTCGTCCACATTCCCAACCAGGGCGGCGCACTCAACTTCTACGACCTCGAACTGGCAGGCAGCGGCTTCAAAGCGCCCGCAGGCGTGGCCTTCGATGCCAGCGGCAATCTCTACGTCGCGGATTCAACCATCGGCAGCATCTTCAAGGTCAGCGGCACGTCGGCGTCCTCTGTCGCCAGCGGGCTCACCTCACCGACCTCCATCGCGCTCGACGATAGCGGCGCGCTCTACGTTCTCGAGGCCGGCGTCCCCACCGCACTCCGTATCGCTCTTACCAGCAGCGGCTACAACACCAACAATCCCACCACGCTTGGCACCGGCTTCACCTCGCCCGCTGCTCTGGCCGCGGATAGCGCAGGAAATCTCTACCTCGCCGACCCCGGCACTCCATCCGTCACCAGCATTGAGCGCACCCAGGGCTTGCTGAGCCTCGGCAAGATCAACGTCGGCTCCAGCAGCACCGCGCAGAGCCTCATCTTCAGCAACGATGGCGATCTGTCCCTCACCTTTGGCTCCCCGCTCTACACCGCGTCGGGCCAGACCGGCGACTACGCTATCAGCGCTCCGGCAACCAGCCCATGCGCTGCCGGCGCGGCACTCGCATCCAGCGCATCCTGCGGAATCTCCGGAACCTTCACTCCCATTCAAACCGGAACCCGCACGGACACGCTCACCATCGCTTCGAACGCCGTCAACGCCGCAGGCATCACCGGAGCCTTCACCGGCGTCGGAGTCAACCTGCCTAAGACGACGTTGACCTTGACCACCACGCCCTCGGGCACCGTCACCTACGGCACTGCGGTCACGGCAAAGGCTGTCGTCGCTGCGCCGGCCGGCTCAACCATCGCTCCCACCGGCACCGTCACCTTCCTCGTCAACGGCACGGCCTACAAGACGGTCACGCTCGCCGACGCAACCGCATCGGTCATGATCACCGGGCTTCCCGCAGGCCCTAACACCATCGACGCAACCTATAGCGGAGACGATAACTACGCCGCAAGCTCAGGCATGACGCAGACCATCACCGTCACGCTCGCGCCCACTACCACCACCTTCACCAGCAGCATCAGCAGCGCAACGCCCGTCCCTCCCGGTACCGCCGTCACGTTGACCGCAACCGTCTCTTCCAATGTCACGACCAGCTCGCCCACCGGCACCGTCAACTTCGAAAGCAATGGAACCACGCTTGCCTCGGCAACGGTCGATAGCCAGACCGGCATCGCCAGCGTGACCACCACAACGCTACCGGCCGGCACCTACACCATCATCGCGGTCTACAGCGGCGATTCCGGCTTTGCCTCCTCGTCCTCATCCGGCATCCAGGTGGCTATCCTCGCCCCGCAGTACGATGTCGTCAACTCACCCACGGCTATCACGGTCGCCGCCCCCGGGTCCGCCAGCGCCACCTTCACCATTGCGCCCATCAGCGGGTATATCGGTGCAGTCGATTATTCGTGCTCCGGTCTCCCCACCAACACGCAATGTATCTTCCTGCCCGCCACGGTGCAGTTCAACAGCCTCACCCCCGGACCACAGAACGTGACGCTCACCATCGTCACCGACACGGCCCCGCCCACCACCGTCGCCGCATGGATGCTGCCGTTCGCCGGGTTGCTCCTCTTTGGAGCCGTTCGCAAACGCAGAATCGCCGGCGCGGGTCGTCTCTGGTTGACGTTGGCCTTCACCCTCGCGTTCGCGGCAGGCCTCGCAACCCTCAACGGATGCGGCTCCGGTTCGTCGAATTCGCCGGCTGGCAACTCCACCGTTACCGTCTCGTTGATTGGCTCACCGAACGGAACGACCACGGTCCCAGCCGACGGAACCGGCAACATCGATAAGTCCTTCACCTTCACCCTCACCGTGAAGTAAGACCCCGTCGCAACCCAACCATCCCGCCTGACTGTATCCGTCAGGCGGGATGATTGCCGCACCACTTATGGCCGGATCTCGGGGCTTGCCGTAAAGCCCAGGCGGCACTAAAAGTGATACCCCCCACCGCACGTCAACACCTCACCCGTCACATAATCCGATAGCGGCGAGCAGAAGAACATCACCGCACCCGCCGCCTCCTCGGGACTCCCCAAACGTCCCAGCGGGCACGCCGACACCATCGACTCGCGCGTCGACGGCTGCACTCCCATCGGGATCTCCTTACCCCGTATGTTCAACTCGGTGCCTGCCGCAAGCGGCTGAATCATCCGCGTCTCGATCAACCCAAACCCCACCGCGTTCACGTTGATGTTGTAGCGTCCCCACTCCTTCGCCAGCGTCTTCGTCAGGCCGATCACACCAGCCTTGCCCGCCGCATAGCCCGACTGACCCGCGTTACCGTCCGTCCCCGAGATTGACGTAATATTTACCACCTTCCGCATCACGCGCTGGCCGTTCGCAACCTCTTTCTTCGACGTCTCACGGACATATCCTGAAGCCGCCCGCAACAGCCGGAACGGCGCCATGATGTGGATGTTCAACATCGCCAGAAACTGTTCGTCCGTCGTCTTCTGGATCACGTTGTCCCAACTGAAGCCCGCGCAGTTCACGATGATGTCGATCGAGCCGAACGCCTGGAGCGCGGCATCCACAATCTGCTGCGGAACCGCAGCTTCCATCAGGTCGCCCCGCACGATCGCCACCCGGTCCGAGTAGGCTGACCCGGCCTTCATCTCGTTCAGAGCCTCCTGGTCGATATCGCAAACCAGCGCATTCGCTCCAGCTGAGACCAGCCGCTCGACGATCGCTTTGCCGATCCCGCGACCACCTCCCGTGACGATCGCGGTCTTGCCCTCTAAAGTGAACGGAGATTCAGATATGCTCGAAGCGGTCGTTGTCATCGTTGCGCAAACTCCTTGGTCAAGCCAGCTTACATTGGGATGCACCATGCGGGCTTCGCCGCGCAACCTGCTGCGACGTAAGTGTTTCGGGCAGGTGTATCCAGAGGGAATGCTAATGATGCATAATTGCGCTGCACAGGTTCAAATCGGACAGAAGCATGTGTCCACAGGACAGGCCCTCGGCTGATGGACTTACCTCTCTGGAATGAAAAACGATATGCCCCCTACAAGGTGGCCGCGCTGGTCGAGGTCCTCTGCGAGCAGGGAATCGCCGCCGAAGCCAGCTTGTCCGGTACCGGTTTATCGCCCGAGAGCCTGGCTAACCCCGAAACCCTCACCTCCGTTCGCCAGTACATCACCGTCTGTCGCAACGCCCTTCAGCTCTCCCGGAACCCGGAGACCCCCTTTCTCACCGGCAGCCGCATCCCCCTTTCCGCATATGGTATGTACGGCTTTGCCCTCGTCTGCTGCCCGACCATCCGCGAGTACTTCCAGGGCGCGGTCAAGTATCATCGCCTGGCGACCCCCTTGCTCTCCATGTCGTGGCGCGAAGAAGACGCCTACGCCTCGTGGATCTTCCCCATGGACGGCGCCATCACGCACCCGGATTCGCTGCATCGGTTCCTGATGGAACAGCAGTTGACCCAACTCTCGACGCACCTCCGCGCTGTCGTCGAAAGCGATACGTACCTGCCGGTTCGAGCGTCGCTCTCGTACTCCGCGCCCGCCCACACCGAGCTCTACGAGCGATACCTGGGCTGCCCCGTCCGGTTCGGCCAGCCGATGTCGGAGCTCGTCTATCCCAAGTCCCTACTCTCGGCCACGCCGCGCATGGCACACGGCCTCACCTCGAAGATCCTCCAGGAAACCTGCGACCGCATCCTCGGCGAGGTCAAAACCTCAACCGGCATCGCCGGAGAGGTCTACCAGATCATCGCCTCCACCCCAGGCCATTCGCCCAGCATGGATGGCGTCGCGCGCCGGATCGGCACCACGGTGCGAACGCTCAATCGAAAACTCGGCGCCGAAAACACCTCCTTCACCCAGATCCTGGACGACGTCCGCTCCGAACTCGCCAGCGAATACCTCCGCTCGACCAAGCTCAGTATCGAAGACATCTCAGAGCTCGTCGGCTTCAGCGACGCCGCCAACTTCCGCCACGCGTTCCGCCGCTGGACAGGCACCACGCCCGCGCATTTTCGCGCACCGTAGCGACCCTTCAAGCCGCCCAACGCGCACCGCCAAACCCAGATTCCCAAAACGGGACAATTCTGCGTTGTCTCAACGCTGCAAACAATAGACTTACAAGGATTGTTCCACGTGGAACAATTTGTCCAAGTGTTCCACGTGGAACAAATCCCCGTCCACGCTTTCAGAGTGTTCCACGTGGAACAATTCATGTCGGAAACCGCCATCAGAATGTCCGCTGTCAACCTGTCGCGTGTCATCCTCCGCTTCTTATGATCATCCGGTTGTCGATTCGAGATCAGGATGCCCAGGAACAACCGCACGATCATTTTGAGTTGCGCCGTAACCGGCTCGGTGCATACACCGACCATGTCGGAGTACCTTCCGGACACGCCCGCGCGCATCGCCGACAGCGCCGTTGAGGCAGCCGAAGCCGGCGCAGCCATCCTGCATCTGCATGCAAGAGATCCGAAGGATGGCCGGCCATCCGGCGATCCCGCCCTCTTCCGGGAGATCTGCCAGTCAGTCGCGGCGCGAACCGGAGCCATCATCAACATCACCACCGGCGGCAGCTCGGATATGAAGATTGAGGAACGGCTGGTTTACCCGTTGGAGGCGAAGCCGGAGATGTGCTCGCTCAACATGGGATCGATGAACTTTTCGGTTCACCCGATGGCGGATCGGATCACGGAGTGGAAGCACGGGTGGGAGAAGGCGAAGGTCGAAGGCATGAAAGACCAGGTCTTCAAGAACACGTTCGCCGACATTGAGTACATCCTCAAAAACCTCGGCGAGAGCGGGACGCGCTTCGAGCTCGAATGCTATGACGTGGGCCACCTCTACAACCTGGCCTACTTCGTCGACCGTGGAATCATCCAGGGTCCGCTCTTCATCCAAGCCATCTTCGGGGTACTTGGTGGCCTCGGCCCGGACCCGGAGAATCTCTTCACGATGCGCTCCACTGCGGACCGTCTGTTTGGACGCGATGCGTACCATCTGTCGGTGCTTGGTGCCGGACGCAACCAGATGGCCCTGCTGACCATGGGCGCGATCATGGGCGCGAATGTGCGAGTCGGACTCGAGGACAACCTGTACCTAGGGCCGGGCGTGAAGGCCACGAGTAACGCCGAGCAGGTGCGGAAGATCCGGAGGATTTTGGAAGAGCTGAACTTTGAGCTGGCGACTCCTGAAGAAGCGCGCGAGATCTTGCAGTTGAAGGGACCGCAAAACGTTAACTTTGCTTGAGCGGTATGGGTGCCTTGCTTTGATCGGAGAAGAGTTTGATGAGCAGTGAAGAGCGTTTGAGCTATCGCGAGCGGCTTTATCCGCAGCCCGGATTACGCGTGCTCGTGACTGCGGGTGCGTCGGGCATTGGCGCGGCCATCGCCGCCGCCTTCGCGGAGACCGGCGCTGAAATTCACATCTGTGATGTGGATGAGGTGGCGCTGGCGGCGTTCGCTCGACGCTTTGCAAAGTGCCGCGCGACCGTTGCGGACGTTGCCGATGCGGCGCAGGTGGCTGCGCTGTTCGAAGCGCAGCGCGAGCGGTTTGGCGGCCTGGACGTGCTGGTGAACTGCGCCGGGATCTCCGGCCCGACCGGCGGCGTGGACAAGATCACGGAAGAGGATTGGCAGCGGACGATCGACGTGAATCTGAGCGGGCAATATCGGTGCCTGCACCATGCCGTGCCGATGCTTCGCGAGTCGGAACACGCGCATGTTATCTGCATCTCGTCGGTTGCGGGACGGCTGGGACTGCCGTGGCGGATTCCGTATGTCTCGACCAAGTGGGCGATTGTGGGGATTGCGAAGACGCTGGCGATCGAGCTGGGGCCGGACAATATCCGCGTGAATGCGGTGCTGCCGGGAATCGTGGAAGGACCGCGGATGGATGGGGTGATCAATGCGCGGGCCAAGCTGGAAGGCATGGAAGAGAGCGCGATGCGGGAAGAGTATCTGAAGCGCATCTCGTTGCGGCGCATGGTCACGGCGGATGACGTGGCCTTGACATGCTTGTTTCTTTGTTCGGCGGCGGGTCGTAATATTTCCGGGCAGGCGATGAGTGTCGATGGGAATGTCGAGTACTTATAGGGGAAGGGCATGATGCGGGATGCGGTGATTGTTTCGGTGGCTCGGACGCCGATTGGGCGGGCTTACCGGGGCGCGTTCAATGCGACGCCTTCTCCGACGTTGACGGCTCATGCGATTCGCGCGGCGGTGGCGCGGGCGGGGATCGATCCAGGTGAGATCGAAGATTGCATCGTAGGGTCTGCGCTGCCGCAAGGCGTGCAGCATACGATTGGGCGGACGGCGGCGCTGACCGCTGGGCTGCCTGTAACGGTTGCGGGGCAGACGGTGGACCGGCAATGTTCGTCGGGGTTGATGAGCATCTCCATGGCGTCGAAGCAGGTGGTGATGGACCGCATGGATGTGGTGGTGGCGGGGGGCATGGATTCGATTTCGCTGGTGCAGACGGATGCGCTGCGCGCGGGGTCAGATCCGACGCTGCTGGCGATGCATCCCGACATCTACATGCCCATGATCGATACGGCGGAGGTGGTGGCGAAGCGGTATGGGATTTCGCGTGAGCAGCAGGATGAGTACGCCCTGCAGTCGCAACAGAGGACGGCGGCGGCGCAGGCCGCGGGGCGCTTCGATGCGGAGATCATCCCGGTTACGACGATGAAGTCCGTGACGGATAAGGCGACGGGCGAGACCTCGATGCAGGAGGTGACGCTGTCGCGCGATGAAGGGAATCGCGCCGACACAACACTGGAAGGGCTCGCGGGGTTGAAGCCGGTGCGACCGGGCGGATGCATTACTGCGGGGAATGCGAGTCAGTTGTCGGATGGGGCTTCGGCCTGCGTGGTGATGGAGGCAAAGCTCGCGAGTGACCGTGGGTTACAGCCGCTAGGGCGGTATCTCGGCATGGCGGTCGCGGGGACGGAGCCGGATGAGATGGGGATTGGGCCGGTCTTTGCGGTGCCGAAGCTGCTGAAGCGCTTTGGGCTGACGGTAGACGACATTGGGCTTTGGGAGTTGAACGAGGCGTTCGCGGTGCAGGTCATTTACTGCCGCGACCGGTTAGGAATTCCGGATGACCGTTTGAATGTGGATGGAGGGGCGATCTCGATTGGGCACCCGTATGGCATGTCGGGCAATCGCCTGACGGTGCATGCACTCTTGGAAGGCAAGCGGCGCGGCTTGAAGTACGTGATGGTAACGATGTGCGTCGGCGGCGGGATGGGCGCGGCGGGGTTGTTCGAGGTTCTTTGAAGGCAGGAGCGTGAGCATGGCAACGAAACCGATAGAACCGCTACCGCCTGCAACCGCGCCGCCGGGCAAGCGCGCATGGGTAGCGCTGGCCATGCTGTGCGTGGTGTATGTGCTGAACTTCTTGTCGCGACAGTTGCCAAGCATCCTGGCGAAGCCGATCCAGGATAGTTTGCATGTGACCGACGGACAGCTTGGACGCATCGGCGGGCTCTATTTCGCACTGTTCTATTGTCTAATTTCGATCCCTGTCGGATGGCTTGCGGATAAGACGAACCGCTCGCGTGTGCTGGCGATTGCATGCGCGATCTGGAGCGCGGCGACGATGGCGTGCGGGTTCGCGGGTAGCTACCTGGGGTTTGCAGTTGCGTATATGACGGTGGGGTTTGGCGAGGCGGGCGGCGTGCCGCCTTCGTACTCGATTATCAGCGATTACTTTCCTCCGGGTCGTCGCGGGCGGGCACTGGGGTTTTATAACGTGGGGCCGCCAGTCGGCGCGGCGCTGGGAATCGCCTTTGGTGCGTCGATCGCGGCTGCGTTCAGTTGGCGGTATGCGTTTGTTTTCCTGGGAGGCGTGGGCCTGGTCGCAGTGCTTGGAATTATCTTTCTGGTGCCCGAGCCGACGCGCGGCGGCCTTGATCGTCTGGCCGCACCGGTGCATGCGAGCACGGTTGGCTTTCAGCAGACGTTGAAGATGTTTGTGACACGGCCTGCGCTGTTGTTGACGTCGCTGGCATGTGGGGCGAACCAGTTCATCACGTACGGGATGATCAACTTTGCGGTGCTGTTCCTGATGCGCGAGAAGCACATGAAGCTGAAGGAAGTTGCGGTCTACTACGCGCTGGTGGTGCTGATCGGAATGGGTGGAGGGATCTTTCTTTCGGGAAGGATTATCGACCGGTTCACGCAGCGCGCGAAGGCAGCTTATGCGCTGGTGCCGGCTGGGTCGCTGGCGCTGGCGGTGCCGTTTTATCTGGGGTTTGTATGGGCTCCAACGTGGCGTCTTGCGTTGCTGTTTCTGCCGTTCGTCTTCTTTCTGAATTACTTCTACCTGACGTCGGCGGTGACGCTGGTGCAGGAAGAGGTGAGGCCGGACCAGCGAGTGATGTCGGGTGCGCTGCTATTGCTGATTATGAATTTGATCGGGCTGGGACTAGGGCCAACGTTTGTGGGGGCGATGAGTGATCACTTTAAGGCGAGCCATCCGCACGGGTCGTTGCAGCTTGCACTCTATTGTCTGGCACCGTTGTACGTAGTGGCGATTGGGCTCTTCCTGGCTTTGGCGCGGGTGCTTCGAAACGAAGAACGAATTGTTGGGGAGATGGTATGAAGCGATTGCGTAAGTTAGTTGCGAGTGCTGTGGTGGTGATGGCGTCGTCTTGCGTGGCGCAAAGCGGATTGGTGGTGAAGGCTCCTGCGGGCGCGGTGGAAGGGCAGATGGAAGGATCGGTTCGAGCTTTTAGGGGAATTCCCTATGCGATGCCGCCAGTGGGACAAGCGCGTTGGAAGCCTCCGGTGCCGGCGACGAAGTGGGAGGGTGTGAAGCCGGCGAAGGAGTTTGGGCCGGTGTGCTGGCAGCCAAGTTCGAAGCTATCGAGTGTCTACAAGACCGACCCATTGCCGATGAGCGAGGACTGCCTGTCGTTGAATGTCTGGGCATCGCCAGGAGCGAAGAACGCGCCGGTGTTTTTCTGGATTCATGGCGGGGCACTGACCTCGGGATCGAGCCGCGATCCGCTGAATGGCGGAGCGCATATCGCCGAGCATGGCGTGGTGGTGGTGTCGATCAACTATCGGCTGGGCGTGCTCGGTTACATGGCGCATCCGGAGCTGAGCAAGGAGTCTCCGCTGGGGATTTCAGGCAACTACGGCCTGCTGGATCAGATTCAGGCGCTCAAGTGGGTGCAGCGGAATGTCAGCGCATTTGGGGGCGATCCGGCGAATGTGACGATAGCGGGGGAGTCGGCCGGGGCGCTGAGTGTGATGTACCTCATGGCGTCGCCAGAGGCGAAGGGGTTGTTTGCGAAGGCGTTGGCGGAGAGTGCTTATATGATCTCGACGCCGGAGTTGAAGGAGGCGAAGTATGGTGCGCCTTCGGCTGAGCAGAGCGGCGTTCTCCTGGCGGAGAAGCTGAAGGCTCCGGACCTTGCGGCGATGCGGGCGATGGATGCGGAGGCTTTGACGAATGCCGCTCCAAAGGCGGGCTATGCGCCCTGGGGGACGATCGACGGGCATGTGATGCTGCGGCAGTTGGTGGATATCTTCGATCGTGGCGAGCAGGCGAAAGTGCCGCTGCTGGCGGGCTTCAATAGCGGAGAGATCCGGTCGTTGCGCGTGCTGGCGGCGAAGGTGCCGGCGAGTGCTGAGGAGTATGAGGCGACGATCCGTGCACAGTATGGGGATATGGCGGATGCGTTCCTGAAGCGGTATCCGAGTTCGAACCTGGAAGAGAGCATCCTGGCGACGACACGGGATGCGCTCTATGGATGGACAGCCGAGCGCCTCGTGAAAAAGCAAACGGCTGCTGGCGAGCCGGCTTATCTTTACTTTTTTGATCATGGCTATCCGGCGGAAGATGCCGCGGGTCTGCATGGATTTCATGCGAGTGAGTTGCCGTTTGTGTTTGGGACGTTCGATAGCACGCCGGCGATGTGGCCTAAGGTTCCTGATTCGGTTTCGGAGAGAAAGTTTTCGGATGCTGTGATCGAGTATTGGACTTCGTTTGCTCGGACAGGCAAGCCACGGGCGATGGGCGAGCCAGATTGGCCTGCCTATGGGAAGGCTAACGCCTACATGGATTTTGGAGTGGTGCCGAAGGTGGAAGAGCACGTGCTGCCGGGGATGTACTCCTTCAACGAGGAAGTGGTCTGCCGGCGCAGGGCTGCCGGGGATCTCGGGTGGAATTGGAACGTGGGCTTGTATTCGGTGAAGGAGCCGGGGCCAGTGGCGGCTTGCAAGCGGTAGAGGCAGACGCCGATCCCCTCGGCAAGCGAAGGGCAGGCTCTTCAACTCCGCTCAGGATGACAGCATCTTGAGTGGGGTTGAAGGCTCGTGTCCGGCTCCAGATTGCGTGTCTGGAAATGACATAAGAATGTCTGCTTCGAACCTGTCGCGTCCTGCATCGGTTTCTTTACGATTCGCCGAATCCGAAATGGCTATTTCAGAAGAGGCAAAGCAGATGCGTCCTTTCCAAAATGTACAAGTCGCTGGCGATGTTCCGGCCGTTCGTCGCTCCCTGATGGTCGTTGTCGCCTGCACGATGTTGATGGTGTGTGGGCTTTTGTCGGCGCAGACGGGTGGAACCGGTGCGATCACAGGAGCGATTACAGATCCAACGGGCGCGCTTGTGGTGGGGGCGCAGGTGAAGGTGACGGCTGTGGCCACGGGCTCAGTGCAAAGCACCAGGACGGATGGGCATGGCGAGTTCCGGGTGCCATTGCTGCAGCCGGGGCAGTATCGGGTGGAGGTGACGAAGCAGGGGTTCAAGTCCGCGGCGTCGCCGGACGTGCAGGTGATCGTGGCGGAGACGACGGTGCAGAATATCCCGATGCAGACGGGTGAGGTGTCTGACACGGTGACGGTCGCCTCGAGCGCCGAAGAGTTGCAGACGGAGTCGAGCCAGTTGGGACGCGTGACCGATGCCGAGATGGTGGAGAACCTGCCTCTCGTGACTCGGAACTATACGCAGGTCGTCGCGCTGAACCCGGGTGTGGCGCAAGAGGTCAATAACGCAGGGCAAGAGGGGCGCGGCGGAGGCAGTGAGCCGGGGAATCCGGCGGGTGGCAGCATCATCAGCCAAGGTGGCACTTCGGTCGATAACAACTTCGAGATGAATGGGCTGCCGGTGAACGATATTCAGAGCTCAGCTGGATTTACGGCTGGCATCCCGGTGCCTAATCCGGATGCGATCCAGGAGTTCAAGGTGCAGACGACGCTGTTCGATGCGACGTCGGGGCGCGATGCCGGAGCAGACGTCGACGTCATCACGAGAGGCGGTACTAACCAGATTCATGGAACCTTGTTTGAGTTTTTGCGCAATGAAGATTTGAATGCGAACGATTGGTTTGCGAAGAGCCAAGGACAGCAACGTCCAGTCTTGCGGCAGAATCAGTTTGGGTTTACTGCAAGCGGGCCGGTGATTCGGAATAAACTTCTGTTGTTTGGGTCGTACCAGGGGACGCGGCAGGAGAACGGACTTGATCCGACGAATCGTAAGTTCGATAACCTGCCGCCGCTGACCAACGATCGTTCGCTGGCGGGATTGGGCAAGACGTTCGCGGGAGATTACGGCTACCTTGGGCCTGCGTTCGGAACCATCCTGCCGAGTGGCGCGAACATCGCTCCGCAAGCTGCGGCGCTGTTGCAGACGAAGCTGCCGAACGGACAATACCTTGTGCCGACGCCGCAGAATATCGATCCGTCCAAGGCGCTTGAGGTTCAGGGCACTTCGTTTATCAGCAGTCCCGGGTTCTTCAATGAAGATCAGTTCGTCGTCGATGGGGATTATCTGCAGTCCGACCGGAACAAGGTCCAGATTCGATATTTCAACGCGATCAGCAACCAGGAATCGACGACGTTGTTCAGTACAGAAGGGAATCCGCTATTCACGCCGGAGCGGTTCGACGTGGGTTCGGTTGGGGATACATACATCATCAGCCCTAAGCTGGTGAACCAGTTCCTGGTGGGAATGCATCGGACAACATCGAATCAGAACTACAACAATGGATTTACTTTTTCGAGTCTGGGCATCAATGTCCCCCAGCCTGAGAATGCGTTCCCGAATATCTACATCGCACTGGATGGCTTTGAGACGGGTACCTCTTCAGCGCTGGCGTTCTTTGAAGAGGAGTACAACGTCAGCGATGCGTTGTCGTATGTAAAAGGAAAGCATGCGCTCACCTTCGGGGGAGGGTATGCCTTCGGTCGGGATCATATGCAGAAGTTCAACTATGAAGCCTATGTGATTCCGTTGACCTGGGCGGACTTTCTGATCGGGCAGAGCTACCTGCAATATGGGGTTCCTTACAGCAACATTTATGAATCGGCCGATAGCGTCGGCGATAAAGTTCGCGACTGGCGCTACAAAGATGGCGATGCGTACGTGCAGGATAATTACTCGATCACCAAGCGACTTACCTTGAACCTAGGGTTGCGTTATGAGCACATCGGCGACCTTGGCGAAGCGCGTGGTCTTACCGGGAATGTGATCGTGGCTGATATCAACCCGAACCCTCCTGCGGGCGGCAGCTATGCAGGGTATGAGGTCGCGTCAAACTATCACAGCTCCGCCGCGCTACCGAACGGTGTCGTAAAGGGGAGCAATACGTTTGGGATCAAGGGGCAGGGGCAGGATACGATCAACCCGCGGCTCGGCTTTGCGTATGTGCTGCCCGGAACGCAGAACGTGCTGCTTCGTGGGGGCATTGGTCTGTACCACTCAACGCCTGAAGGGCAACTGAATGTGCAACTCTCTTCGGAGCAGCCGTTTGGAGGTTTCCGCAGCCTGATTGGCACACAGAACGCGGCGGCGACGGACGCCATGCCCTTCGCACCTGCACCGATGTTGCCATCGTTTGTGCCGTATTCTCCAACGACGACGCAGACGCTGGATTCGCTCGCGCAGGACTTCCGGCCTTCTTCGGTCTACCACTACAGTCTGGGAACGCAGGCCAAACTGCCGGGAGGCGCCATTATTGACGTTGCATACTCGGGTGCGCGAGGTCTGCACGAGATTCTTGGCAGAACGATCAACCAGGCAAACATCGCGTCGCCTTCCAATCCGATCCGCGGCCAGACGACCGATACGCTCGAGAATATCTCTCTTCGTTCTCCGTACCTTGGTTGGACGACTGCTACCATGTACAACTTCGGAACCGAAGGGCAGGCCTGGTACAACTCGCTGCAGGCGTCGCTGTCGCAACACTACAAGAACAAGCTGCAGTACCAGGCTTCTTACACCTGGGCTCGCCTGCTGACACCGGTTCCCGGCTTCACGCTGGGGTCGAACGAGTATGGCCCGAGCGGGAATCAAAACGATCTCTACACTCACGGGTCAGGCTATGGCCCGGAGCCCTACATCCGGCCGAATCGGATCGTGGTGTCTGCGCTCTATAACCTGCCCAGTCCACCGAAGTCTCATGCGTTTCTAGCGGCGACGCTGGGCGGATGGACGGCGTCGACCGTGGTTGTTGCACAGGACGGCCAACAGGTGAGCATCGGCTATAACAACACGAATAATGTCTACGGCATCAACAGTGATCGGCCCAGTTACGCGATGGGTTGCAGTGCGAAGGATCTGGCTACCAGGGGATCGGCAAGCCAAAGGGTGAATGATTACATCAACACGGCCTGCCTGACGGCTCCGGCAGTCTTCAACCCTGCTGACGATCCTGTCGCGACAGGATTCGGCAACGTACCGAACGGTGTCTTGCGCGGGCCCGGGCAGATCAACGCAGATATCTCGGCCATCAAGAGTTGGGGAGTCCATTGGCCGAATGATGGGGCGAACGTGCAGTTCCGGACGGACTTCTTTAATGCGACCAACCATCCGAATTTTGCTCTTCCCAATTTGAGCTACTCGCCGGCGGGTACCTCGTTCGGTCAGATTACATCGATGAGCACGAACCCGCGGATCATCCAGTTTGCATTGCGGTTGGCATTTTGAGGGTCCGAGTCGGAACGATCTTCAGATTCTGGACTTGCAGCCGCAAGAGCGACGGATGATCAACGTGTTGGACAGCAAGAGTGGGGCTGTGTTCGTAACGGCCCTGCCATTGATCATCGTGAAGAGAATCTCCGCAGCTCTGCGGCCGATGTCTTCGACCGGCTGACGAATGACAGTGAGCGCAGGGCGCAGAGTCTCCGCCAGGTCGAAGTCATCGAAGCCGATGAGGGCGACCTCGGCAGGGATGGAGATCTTGAGTCGCTGGAGCGCCTGGAAGACTGCGACGGTAGCGCTGTTTTTGAGAGAGAAGATGGCATCGGGTGGGGATGGGAGATCCATTTGCGCACGCAAGAGCGGCTCCGCCGCGTTCCCGTCGAGCTTGAGCGTCATATCGATTCTTGCTTTCAAGCCGGCTTCATTCATGGCCTGCGTGTAACCGCGCAGGCGCTCCTGAATGGTGTAGAGGCCAGGCTCAGCTCCGAGGCAGACAATGCGGCGGCGTCCATGCTCGATGAGGTGCTGGGTGGCTGCCCGTGCAGCTTCGAAGCTGTTGGTAAGGACCGCTGGGCAGCCGGGTAAAGGGCGGTCAACCGTAACGATCGGCACGGGGCTTGCCTTGGCGAACTGCCGCAAGGATCGACTGGTGGCGTTCGAAGGAACGATGAGGAGACCATCGGGCCGGTGTCGCATGAGGATGGCGAGATTCTTCATCTCGAGGCCCGGATCATTATCGCTGACCGCTACGATGAGCAGCGAGTCGTGCGAGCGAGCCACCATCTCGGCGGCCTCCGCGCAGCGTGCGAAGAACGGATCTGCGAGGCTGGGCATCAGTAAGCCCAGGGTCTTGGTGCGACCGCCCTTGAGAATGCGGGCTGCGTGGTTGGGCAGATAACCGAGCTTGCGGACGGCCGCTTCCACCTTCTTCTGCGAGCTTGCGCTGACGTGGACGCCACCGTTGACGACGCGCGATGCCGTCGCAAGGCCGACGCCGGCGACACGTGCGACGTCTGCCAATGTGGGCTGGGAAGAGGCTTTCAAGTTGTCAGTTCACCGAAATGCATGGTTCAGGCACTCACGCTATCACAAGTTGCTGCACATCTGATAGACGCCTTGCATGGATGCCGCTGAAACCGGGGACGCCAGGAATTTTTTCTGCGTGACCCTTGACAGGGTCGCGGCGCGCTTTCTAATATTCAGAGCTGGAAACGTTTCCAGATAACTGGGAGCGCGGGCTCAAGTTCGACTGGGCGGCGACTTATGAATATCTTCGGAAGAACGCGATGGATCCGGCAGGTCCACGTGGGTATCTCGCGGAGTACATCAAGAATGGCTGGATCTCGGATGTGATTCCGAAAGGGAATCCGAGTCCACCGTACGCAGGTGGCAAGGCGGGAGCGGCAACGACGCTGGAGTATAGCTGGGATGATTATGCGATGGCTCAGTACGCGAAGAAACTGGGCAAGCAGCAGGATTACGAGATGTTCCTGAAGCGAGCGCACAACTATGAGAATGTCTTCGATGCTTCGACGGGATTCATGCACGGCAAGACTGCGGATGGAACGTGGATTGAGCCATTCGACCCAACGGAGCCCTACTACAACTTCATGACGAAGGAAGCATCGGCTTGGTCGACCTTATGGCTTGTCCCGCATGATGTTCAGGGTCTAATCAATCTGCTGGGTGGCCGCGAGAAGTTTAATGCGAAGCTCGATCAATTCTTCAGCACACCCTACACCGCGAAGGGAATTTGCCGCGACTACACCGGTGTCATTGGACAGTATGTGCAGGGTAATCAGCCCGATCAGCAGGCAGCTTATCTGTATGACTGGACTGGTCAGCCCTGGAAGACTCAGAAGCTTGTCCGTCAGATCATGAGCTCGATGTATGGAAGCGATAAGTCAGGCTACGCATTTCCGGGGATGGACGATCAAGGGTCGACAGCTTCCTGGTATGTCATGAGTGCGATGGGCTTCTATACGGTTGATCCCTCAAGCCCCGACTACATTCTTAGCAGCCCGATCTTTGATCGCGTGACGATGCACCTCGGGAATGGGAAGAGCTTTACGGTGGTGGCGCATCATAACTCCGCGTTGAACATGTACATTCAGTCTGCCGAGTTGAATGGAAAGACCTTGGATAAGACTTGGCTGAGTCACGCGGATCTTGCGGCGGGCGGTCAGCTTGAGCTGGAGATGGGCCCGGCACCAAACGAGAGGTGGGGAAGCGCCATCCAGGACGCGCCGCCTTCCATGTCTGCTCCGGCGAGATGAGGGAGACTCCGTGAGAAGCTTCGTAAATTCCGTCGCGTTGTTCAGTCTGTTAATTGCGCAGGTGAGTTTCGCTCAACAAGCGCCGGTTGATCCGGTGCGCCGGTCTGAGGCCGCTGCGGGTGCGCTGCTCCGCTCTTATGACCATCAAAGTGGGTTATTTCTCACGACTGGCTGGTGGAATTCGGCGAACGCTGTGACTGCCCTCGCGGACGAGGCCCGGCTGACTGGGGATGCAGCGCCTGTGCTGATCTTTCCGGAAGTATTAGCCAATGCTCCGAAGAAGTATGCCGGCTTCTTGAATGACTACTACGATGACGAAGGCTGGTGGGCTCTGGCGTGGATCGATGTCTACGAGTTGTCGCCGAAGGGTGCTGGTGCGGATCGCTATCTCACGACGGCGAGGTCTATCTTCCGGGATATGACGGGTGGGTGGGACGGTACGTGCGGCGGTGGAATCTGGTGGAGCAAAGAACGCAACTACAAGAATGCAATCGCGAATGAATTGTTTCTTTCCGTAGCGGCGAAGCTTGCTCTGCATGCGAAGGGCAACGAGAAGGCGGAGCTCGTGAATTGGGCGAACCGGGAGTGGCGGTGGTTCGCGCAGACAGGAATGATCAACTCGAACAACCTCATCAATGATGGCTTGGACGCGCAATGCAGGAATAATGGCAAGACGACGTGGAGCTATAACCAGGGTGTCGTGCTCGGGGGACTTGCGGCTTTGAGCAGAAGCGAACACAACAGCAATCTGTTACCGGCTGCCGGGAAGATTGCATCGGCGGCGATCAAAGGGCTTACGGACGCTCAAGGCATCCTGCATGATCCGTGTGAACCCGGATGCGGTGAAGATGGCGTTTCGTTCAAAGGGATCTTCAGTCGCAATCTCGGTCAGCTTCAAGCGGTTCGTGCCGATCCGCGGGCTGCCCAGTTTCTCGAACAGAACGCGCAATCGCTCTGGGTGAATGCACGAACCCCGGACGATCGATTCAGCACTGTCTGGTCGGGGCCGCCGGACACGGCGAATGCCGGGGCTCAAGCGTCCGCGCTGGATGCGCTGAACGCTGTTCTCAAGTAGAGAGCAAGCCACTAGTCCATCCGTAATGACCTAAGTCGACTAGGCCGTCATGATTTTGTCGGGCGTGATGGGATACTCGCGGATCCTCTTGCCCGTCGCGTTATAGATGGCATTCGCAACGGCGGCGGCTGAACCGGTAATGCCGATCTCTCCGATGCCGCGTGAGCCGAGCGGGTTGAATTTCAGATCGGGGATGTTGAGCACGGTAATATCCAGGGTGCCGATGTCCGCATTCACCGGGACGTGATATTCAGCAAGCGACTCGTTGACGACTCGGCCGTAGACGGGATCGACATGCGCGTCTTCGTGAAGGGCAAACGACACACCCCAGACGACGCCTCCCATGAGTTGGTTAATGCCGGTCTTGTCATTGAGCAACGTGCCGATGTCGTACGTGCCGACGATACGGCGAACCTTGACCATGTGGGTATCTTTATCGACCGCGACCTCAGCGAAGACTGCGCCCCATGAGTTCGATGTCATCGCATCCTTCGACTCTGAAGGCTCCGCCGAGCCCATCGCCTCAACCGGCTTGCCGCCATTTCGCGCGATCAGGTCGATGAGGTTATCGCTTTGTGCGGGGTTCTTCTTATTGATCAACTTGCCGTTTTTCACGTCGATGTCGAGTGTATTCAGCCCGTGCAGCGGCGAAGCCGCATCCGCAATCGCAAGGTCGGCGAGTTTCAGCTTCAACTGTGACGTTGCGTCCTGAATCGCCGGCAGGACAGAGGCCGAGGACTGCGAACCGCCAGAGACGGGGGCCTTGGGTAAGGTGGAATCACCAAGCTTGACTTCGACCATACTTGGGTCAATGCCAAGTCCAGCTGCTGCCTGCTGAGCCATGATGGTGTACGTGCCGGTGCCGAGATCCTGGGTTCCCGACCCAACAAACATGCGGCCACCCGGCAGGAGGCGCACCACGGCCTGTGCAGCGCTGCGATTCGCCGGGTACGTTGCGGTCGCCATGCCATAGCCAATGAGAGCGTTGCCTTCGGTCATCGTGCCGGGGGTGGCGCTTCGTTTCGACCAGCCGAATCGCTCTGCGGCCTGGGTGTAACAGTCGCGCAGATGCTTGCCGGTCCATGGACGATCATGGCTGGGGTCTTTCTCGGCATAATTTACAAGACGCAACTGGACCGGATCCATCTTCAACTTCTCGGCAAGCTCATCCATGGCAATTTCGAGGACCGCGGTTCCGGGTGCTTCTCCCGGTGCGCGCATGAACGTGGAGACGCCGAGGTTGACCGAAACCACCTTCGCGCTGACCGAGTTGGCTTCGCTCATGTAAAGGTTCTTGGTCGGACCTTCAGCGTGTTCGACGAAGTCTTCAAGGACTGAGGCGTTCATGATGACATCCTGCTGCATAGCGAGGAGTTTGCCGGTGGAGTCCGCTCCCAGCTTGATCTTGTTGACGGTCGAGGGACGACCGCCGACCGGCCCAAACATCTGCTCACGCTCCAACACAAGCTTGACGGGCTTACCGGTTACCTTCGCGGCCATTGCGCACAGTGGCACGTGCGACCACATCGAGCCTTTGGAGCCGAAGCCTCCACCGACCACCGGGTTGACGACATGGACGTAATCAAGCGGGATGTTCAACGTCTTGGCAAGCGACATACGATCGCCCGTAATGTACTGCGTCGCGTCGTAGACGTTGAGCTTTTCACCGTCCCACCAAGCAATCGTTCCATGAGGTTCCATGGGATTGTGGTGCTGGATCGGGGTGGTGTACGTGTTTTCAATCACCGCCGTCGACTTGGCGAAGGCCGCCTGCAGGTCACCGCGATGATTTCCTGCAGGTTCCTTACCAGGATTCTTCGGCCACCGAGCCTCGCCGAGATGATCTTTGTAACTAACCTGTGCCGGCTTCGCCGCGTAATTGAACTTCAACATCGCTGCGGCGGCCTTCGCTTCGTTGAGGGACTTGGCTACGACCACGGCAACTGGCTGTCCGTTGTACGAAACAGTGTTGTCCTGCAACAGGCTCAGATTGCGACGCGCCGGTGGCTGGGGCGGGCCCTGCTGCAGCTTGGGCGCGTTGAACGGTGTGAGGATCGAAATGACACCGGGTGCGCGATCGGCGGCTTTGCGATCGATAGAAATGATGGTGCCATTCGGGATGGTGGATTGGACGATATACGCGTAGGCCAAGTCGGCTTTTGAGAATGGCTGCGAGAACTCTGCCGCGTACTTCACCTTGCCTGTCACCTTCGCGATGCCTTCGTAGCGGTGATCGAGTTGCTTTACCGGCTTTGGCGCTGCTTGTTCGGCCTGCATCATGACTGGATCCCTTCGGGGGTGCCTTGTGCGGCGAGCGTCAGTGCACGCACGACGCCCTGTTTGACCATCTCGATCTTGAACGCGTTGTGCTCGTAGCCCTTCGCTCCGCGCAGAAGGATGTCCGCGGACTGGTGGAAGCTCTCAGCTCCCGCAGGTTTGCCGATCAATACTCTCTCGGCTTCAGCGATGCGCCAGGGTTTCAACGCTACGCCGCCCAGAGCAATCCCCGCTGACCGAATGTTGCTGCCATCCATCTCGAGGCCCGCGGCGACAGAAATCAACGCAAATGCATAGCTGTTGCGATCGCGAGCCTTCAGGTAGTAAGCATTTTTTGCGAACTTGGCTGGCGGAAGGGTGACTGCGACGATCAGCTCGTCGGGGCGCAGGGTCGTTTCGACCCACGGGGTCGTACCGGGCAGCTTGTGAAACTCTGCAAATGGAATGGTTCGCTTGCCCTTGGCTCCCTGCACCTCAATCCTTGCGTCGAGAGCGGCCATCGCCACACACATGTCGGAGGGATGAGTGGCGATGCAGCTCTCGCCACTGGTGGATCCGTGATCGGTCTGGCCGAGGATTGCGTGAATCCGGTTGTAGCCTTTGATCGCCGCACACCCAGAACCCGGCATCCGCTTATTGCAAGCCGGGAAGCTGACATCGGTGAAGTAGTAGCAGCGCGTCCGCTGCAGCAGGTTGCCGCCGGTCGTTGCCATATTGCGAAGCTGCGGAGAAGCGCCGCTCAACAAAGCCTGCGAGAGCAGAGGATATTGCGTCTTGATGGTTGAGTGGTTTGCGAGGTCCGAATTCCGAACCAGCGCGCCAATCCTCACGCCGCCATCTGGCGTAGAGGTAATCTGCGACAGATCAAGATGGTTGATGTCGACCAGCGTCGTTGGAGCCTCGACCCCATACTTCATCAGGTCGACAAGGTTGGTGCCTCCAGCCAGGAACTTCGCGCCATGCACGGCTCCCGAGTGAATCGCACCCTCAGGTGCGTTTGCGCGTTCGTAATTGAAAGTGTTCATGCCGATACCCCGCGTGCAACGGACCGCACAGCGGCCACGATGTTTGGATAGGCGCCGCAACGACAGATATTGCCGCTCATCCGTTCCCTGATCTCGTCATCCGACATCTCCGGATGCTCCGTCTTGCCTGTATGCAGGCTCACAATCGAAAGCTCGCCCCGCTTCTGCTCCTCGACCGCCGCAACCGCCGAGCAGATTTGACCCGGCGTGCAATAGCCGCACTGGTAACCGTCATGCTCCAGGAACGCCGCCTGCATCGGATGCAGGTCGCCGATCTCTTTCGGATCGGTAGTTTTGGCCAGGCCTTCAATTGTCGTGATATCAGACCCCTCAGCCGCAAACGCCAAAGTCAGGCAGGAGTTGACTCGCCGTCCGTCGACCAGCACGGTACATGCGCCGCATTGCCCGTGATCGCAGCCCTTCTTGGTCCCGGTCAGGTCCATGTACTCCCGCAGGGCGTCAAGCAGCGAGGTCCGCGTGTCCAGCGTCAGGGCCTTCGACTGCCCATTCACCTTCAAGGTGATCGCGCGGGTGCTCTCCGGCGTCTGCGCCGCCAGAGACCCCGGGATTCCCGCTGCCAGACCAGCGGAGACGGCTGTGCTCGCCTGCATAAACCGTCGCCGGCTCAGCTCAAAATGGAGCCCGTTCTTCTCCAACTCTTTCTCTTCTCTAGCGATCTCTGCGCCTTCGAGTTCATCTACGGTTGGAACGCTCATCTCTTCTCACTCCAGTACAGCCTGTCTCAAGTCGCAATAGTAATTAGGCTGGATAGACGATATCCAGCCGACGAAGGATGCATGGAGCGTGCGGACGGTAGCTTGACGAGCTTATGTTTCATAAAGCCTCCGCGCACGCAACAGATCGTCGACGGTATCAATATCCAATGCACCGTTCTCAAGATGGATCGAACGGGCCGTCTGGATGAGGTCGCGTGCGCCGATGTCGCCCCGAAGAGCCAACAACGCTTGAAAGGTACTGACAGGGAAGTAGGCGGGCACCCCGTTGCGTCCAGCATAAGCCGAAACCATGACGTCTGCTGGATTCCTCGCCAGTTCACCAAGATGGGCTGCGGTTACGGAGGGCTGATCGCAGGCAAGGAGGATTGTTCCGCTGACGTTTGTGCCGCTTGCGACAAGCGCTCGCAGGCCTGCGCGGATCGAGGAAGCCATGCCTCCCTCGGCGTCTTGATTGTCGACACGGACCATCTTTGGGATGGGGTCAAATGCCAGATCGGCCAAGACGACTCCGATTACGGGACATAAGCCCGCATCAAGCGCAACGCGAACAGTACGTTCCAGCAGCGTTTCGTTCCCCAGCATGACGAGCTGTTTCGGCGTGCCGAGTCGCGAAGAAGATCCAGCGGCGAGCACGATTGCAGCGACCGAAGTCACGTCAGTTCACGCTGTATTCGAGCGCGCACTGCGCCTGGGTGTACTGTGCGACGTCGTCCCGCGAAGCCTGTGTCCTCACATCGTCGGGCGATAGCCGTCGCGAATAGGCGATCTTGCCCATGCAACAGGCCTGGGCTTCCGCGATGACCGCCAGCGCAATCGCCTCCGGACCATCCCCTCCCAAATCAAGGCCGACGGGCGCATAGATTCGCGCGCAGCACTCCGCGATCGGTAATCCGCTGAGCGCGGAGGCGTCGGCGACAAGCAAGCTCGAGCGATGACGCGCTCCAAGGACGCCGAGGTAGATGGGGGCTATCGGCAAGACCGCTGCCAGCCACTCGCGGTCCTGTTCATAGCTATGGGTCATGATCACAACAGCATCCTTGGCTTCGATACCGACTTCCGAAATTGCGCCCGCCTGCAACGCCAGCACACGTTGTGCTTCGGGGAACCGCTCCGCTCGTGCAAGCTGCTTGCGGCCATCGATGACGGTAACGCTCCAACCGAGCAGCGAAGCCATGCGCACAACAGGCTGCGCGTCGTCGCCCGCGCCGAAGAGGATCAGGGTCTGCGGAGCGAGCAGATGTTCCACGAAAGCATTCTCGACTTCGCCGGCCAGGGCTGCGTGGACCTCGAGCGGGGTTAGATCAGCACTCAGAAAGACGATCTCGCCAGCGCAGAGTACAGCGCGTTGCATGCGAGCGTCGGCGCTCGGCAGGAACGTAATCACAACTGAAGCAACACCGGAAAGGGAATCCTTGAGTGCCTTGAGCAAGGCAACGAACTCGGGGGTGCCTGTTGGTTCGAGCAGGAGATCGACGATACCGCCGCAGCCGAGACCGTAGGGAATGTCAGAGGTGTCATCAAACGCCGTCGAATAACGCTCTACCACCGCGCCTGACCGAACTGCCCACGACGCCTTCTTCAGCACCTCCGACTCAAGGCATCCACCGCTGATGGTCCCGGCGTACTCGCCACCGACTGCCAGGAGCCTCGCGCCCGGCTTGCGGTACGACGAACCCTCCGCCCGGACGAGAGTGACCATCACACCCGCTGCCTCTCCTGCCCGGGAAGCGAGGGTGACAATGCGCCTGCGCTCGATCATGCTCATCCTCTCCCTGCAAATACCAAAAACTTTATCGAAATATCACTCCGCGGTTAGATGCCGTTTGCGAACAGCAGAGCTTTCACCCCAGAATCACACCGGACTTGCTTGTGCAATCTTAGTGGTTCTGGGATGCGGGGCACACCTCGTCGAGTTCACCGACTGCGAAAGTTCTTCTGCTGAGAGTAGTCGGGCCTTGAACAGACAGATAGGTAGTCAAGTCGTCCGCAGTCTTGTGGCTGTCGAAGACATAGAAGCAACTCGAGGACTTGAGAAACTGTTCCACAGGATACGCCGGAAGCTGCGGAAGAATCGTTTGCCAGCGCGTCACAAGGTTCTCGTTTGTCGGATCTTTGAACGGATAGCCCCTGGGCAGCGTGAGGTACGCCATCCGGCTGCGCTCCTGCGTCGTCAACGATTTATCTTCCTCGGCCTGGAAAAACATCAGACCCTCTGCAAAGACGATTGGATAGGGTTTGCTTGCAGCTTGAAGTAGAGTTCGGTTATCGGTGTAGGGTGCGACCTGCCGTGGGACCAGTGCGTGAACCGCGATAGCTGCGGAACATAACGGGATGAAGACAGACCGGAAGGGCAAACGCTCCGCTGCAAAGCAAAGAAGAAGAACCGTGCAGAACGCGGCGGGCAAGATGTAACGCACGTTGTATGTCCCGCTGACTAACCGGGCAAACACAAAGGTCGTGAACGGCAGAAGCGCGCAACCGACCGCAATCGCGAGGAGTGGAACTTTTGAATTCGTTTGAGGCCGTATCGTTGGCTTTGCTTTGGAATGGACGATGACGGCAGTCACCATCACGATCATCAGCAGGAGCAGGAATATCCAGGAGAAGAGAAAAGTCGGAAACAGAACGGCACCGAGAGACTGCGCGAAGTGTGCGAACGTGGGGGCTGCGTAAAAGTCGGGACCATTATCTGTGGAGTTGAATCGGCTCGCATGGCGAGCAAGTGGAATCCAGATCGCTACCGACAGTCCCGCGAGGGAGAGGGCGGCCCAAACCGGCCAGCGGATTCGTCGCTGCCACCGGATATGCATTAATTCGATGGCGGCAAACGAGACGAGGTAGAGAATGCTGTAAAAGTGAAGCGTGATGGCCGCGCTGAGTAGCAGAGTGATTCCCAGCAGAGTCCACCGTGGGTGCGGTGTCCGGTCGTATCCTTCCCAAAGCAACAAGGCAAACGCGAAGCAGGTCACCGTCAACGCATACGGTCGCATCTGCTGACCAAAAGCGTGGAGCGGCCCACACAGCACGAAGACCGCAGCCAGAGCCGCCACGTTGAACTCCATGGACCGCCTGACGAGAAGAAAGATCGCGATGGCAGCCAGCGCAATGCCAAGAAACGAGGGAGATCGCAGCGCGAGGTAGCTCGCGCCGAAGATCTTCGACCACCACAGCAGCAACACAGGATGACCCGGAGGAGCATACTGCGCCCCCTTCGCTAACCCGTCGTAGATGCCGCGCAGGCTGCCAAGCCGCACGAGCCACATGGTAAGAATTTCATCGAGCCACAGCGGCTGGCTTCGGCTGTAGCGCGTCATCTCGACGAGATAGTCGGCGAAGATCAAGACGGTCACGAAGGCTGAAAACCAATCCGCTCGCCTGAGTCTGCGCGACCGCTGAGAAGGCGTCGTCATACTTTGCGATTTTTCGGTCCAGATCGGTCGGGATGCATGGTGTACGCAAGTGTAAACTAGGGCATCGCCGATCAAAGGTAAGTATCCAGTTGTAGTTGCCGCTGGCCGGACGTGGAACGGTGAAGAGCAACCTTGGCCCTGGCACAGCGAACCCTGAAGCATAGCGTCCTCGTCGTTGGTTCCGGACCAGCTGGCACGGCAGCCGCGCTGGCGCTGCTGGCCGACGGTCACGAAGTCACCATGCTCGACGCCGGGCTGACGCTGGAACCGGAACGCACCGCTGCGCTCACATCGATCCGAAGCATCCCGCAGGAGCGTTGGAATGAAGGCGATCGTCTTCGCTTTCTGAAAGAGGGCATGGCAGCCGATGTTTCCGGCGTTCCGCTGAAGCTGGCCTACGGCTCCGACTTCCCCTATCGCAAGCTCGATCCCCGCCACACGGTTGAGTGCAAAGACTCCTACCTTCAGGTCTCACTCGCGCGCGGTGGCTTCAGCAATACATGGGGATCGTCGATGCTTCCCTATCGTCAGGCCGACATGGAAGATTGGCCCGTCACGCAGCAGGAAATGGACCCTCACTATCAAGCCGTCCTGCAGCATGTGCCGCTGGCTGGCGTGGTCGACCAACTCGAGCAACTGTACCCGCTTTACACCACACCCTGGAAGGTGCGCTCGAGCCGACAGGCAGAGGCGCTCCTTACCTCGCTGACGGCGAATGCGAGCCGACTCAGGCAAGCGGGAGTCATCGGCGGAGCGTCCCGAATTGCGATCGATCAAAGTCGGTCGCCGACCTGCGTCCTGTGCGGCTTATGTATGTACGGCTGTCCTCATGAGCTCATCTACAACACCGCATCGACCATTGCGTCGCTGTTCTCCCATCCCAGATTTGAATACATCCCAAACGTCCTGGTGACGCATGTCGCTGAGCGAAACGGCGAGGTGATCGTCTCCGGGACCGAGGTTCAGACGGAAGCTCCCTTCGACTTCCGCGCAGTCAGAGTTTTTCTTGGCGCAGGTGCCGTCAACACGACGTCCATCCTTCTTCGCTCGCTCGAGGCTTATGACCATTCGGTCATCATGAAGGATTCGGCCTACTTCCTGCAGCCGTGTCTGCGGATGGCCGGCGCGGGAGGTGTACGCCATGAGCCGATGCACACGCTGGCGCAAGCGTTTCTGGAGATCACTGACCCATCTGTGAGCGCGAACACCGTTCATCTGCAGGTCTACACCTACAACGAGCTCTTTGAGCAGGCGATCGACTCTGCATTCGGCAGACTCAGTGGACTCGTTCCGAAGGCAGCGTTGCTCAGCAGGCTTTACCTCGTCCAAGGCTTCCTTCATTCTTCCGACTCGGCGAGCATGAGATGTCGCTTGCAGAAGACTGCGCGCGGAAGCGTCTTGAAGGTTCAAGGCGAGCCGAACGAACGATCGAACGACGTGATCAAGCGCGTTCAGAAAAAATTGATGAAGCTTGTAAGTCAGACCGGGCTGCTTCCGGTGACGCCCATGCTTCGTCGCGGCGAGCCGGGTCGAAGCTTCCACGTCGGCGGCACTTTCCCGATGAGTGGATCGCCGCAAGCCTTTCAAAGCAGCAGGCTGGGCGTGCCGCACGGCTTCTCCCGAGTCCACATTGTCGACTCCACCAGCTTTCCGTCGATCGCCGCAACGACGATTACGCTCGCGGCGATGGCGAACGCTCACCGCATCGCGAAAGGTACGTTTTCTGCCGATGAATCGATCTGACGCTCGGCCCTGAAGCGAAGAGAGGGATGCCGCTCCCCATTTGGGTGATTGCACTCGAACGGCGCGGGCCAGAAGCTTGAGATTGCCTATGTCCGCCCAGGCCATCACGATCCTCATGCCCTGCCTTAACGAGGCGGAGACGCTGGGCATCTGCGTGGAAAAAGCCAAGGCTGCGCTGGAAGCCTTCCGTGCTCCGTGGGAGATTCTGGTCGCCGATAATGGATCCGTAGATGGTTCACAGGCTATTGCGACCGCCGGCGGCGCCAGGGTCGTATCCGTGCCGACAAGGGGCTACGGCGCTGCACTCAGTGCGGGGATCGACGCCGCACAGCCTGGCTATATCTTGATTGCGGACGCCGATGACTCTTATGACTTTGCCCATCTGCCGCGCTTCATCGAAGCCTTGGACGCCGGGCAGGATCTTGTCATGGGCAATCGTTTCGCAGGCGGCATTCTTGAGAATGCGATGCCGCTCCTGCATCGATACCTGGGAAATCCTGTGCTGAGTTACGTTGGACGTCTCTTCTTCAAGGTGCCATGCCATGATTTTCATTGCGGAATGCGCGCCTTCCGGAAGGAGGCCGTGCAGGGACTCAACCTGCGAACCACCGGCATGGAGTTCGCAAGCGAGATGGTCGTGAAGTCGGCGCTTGGTGGGTTGAGGATTGGTGAAGTTCCTACGACGTTAAGACCCGACGGACGCTCGCGCGCACCGCACCTGCGCACATGGCCCGATGGATGGCGTCATCTCCGCTTTTTGCTCAGCTATAGCCCGAGGTGGCTCTTCTTCTATCCGGGCATGCTGCTCACGATATGTGGAGCGCTTCTATCGCTGTGGCTGCTGCCGGGCGAACGCCACGTCGGTCACATGTCGTTCGATGTCGACACCCTGGTCTACACCCTGGGCATGCTGCTGATCGGTTCTCAAGTCACCATCTTCGCGATAAGCGCTAAGCTCTTCTGTACACGTGCGGGTCTGCTGCCCACCAATGAAACGTTTGAGCGCGTCATGCGAAAGATCACGTTAGATCGAGGGCTCTTGCTCGGACTGGCCCTCGTCCTGACGGGCCTCGCTCTTGCCATCGTTGCTGTCGCCAGATGGCACACCTTGGGTTTCGGCCCCACGACGCCGACGCGCATGCTTCGTCTCACGTTGCCTTCTGCCGCAACGCTCATGCTCGGCGTCCAGGCTATCTTCGCCAGCTTCTTCCTGAGCCTGCTGAACAGTAAGCAGATACAGCCGTTGACCGACATGCTGTCACCCGATACAAAGGCTTGATGAAGAAGCGATGTGCCATCACCGGTGCCTCGGGCTATGTTGGTTCGCGTATCGCTCAAGTCCTCGCGAGCGAATTTGACATCGTTCCCCTGGGAAGAAACGCCAATTCCAACGCCATCCGCTGGACACTTGGGGAGACGGGCATAAGCTCGGAGCTCGAGCGTCGAGGGGTAGAGGTCCTTGTGCATTGCGCGTGGGATATGCGGGAGTCCTCGCGATCAAAGAACTGGCAGACGAACGTAGCGGGCTCCCGCACCCTGATTGCCGAGGCAGTCGCGGCTGGCGTGAAGCAGATTATTTTCATCTCCACGATCTCGTCCTTCGACCAGGCCCGTTCCGAATATGGCAAGAGCAAGTTCGTAGTTGAAGAGACGATCCTGGCAGCCGGCGGCACGGTCATCCGGCCCGGACTCGTCTGGGGCGACCGTGCAGGTGGCATGTTTGAAGCGTTACGAAGACAAGTGAGCAAAGGCGGCCTAGTCCCGATGATCGGACACGGCCGGTATCCGCAGTTTCTTGTTCACGAGAATGATCTGGCGCAGCTCGTCATGAATGCGGCACAGGGGCAAATTGCAGATCGGCTCATCCTGGCCGCCAACTCTCAACCCTGGCTGTTACGCGACTTGCTCATCAGTCTTGCCAAAGCCGAAGGACAAGAGATAAGGCTGCTGGAAATACCGTGGAGAGTGATCTACACGGGACTCGCATGCGCAGAGATGCTTGGCATCAGGCTAGGCTTTCGGTCCGATAGTGTCATCAGTCTGGTCCACCAGAATCGCGACGTGCCCTTTCTCAAAGATTCCAGTTTCAGATCGTATCCAGGTGCGCCGAAGTCGTGGCAGCCTTTAAGACTGCAGAAGCGCGGGGTCAAAACCTGATGCCAGTCTTCCTCCCAGCCTGTGTAGCGATCAATCGTGCATGGAGCCCGTAGAGTAGTACAGGTCTGGCCTCTCGCGAGTCTGAGTGATGGGATCGCCTGCACTCATGCGAGTAACGAGCAGGTCGTTGCGAAACAGTTCAAACGTCGGCGGTGACCCGGCGAACGCAGGCACCTGCACATCGTGGGAACCGGCAGTGAGCTCGAGAGTAACTGTCTGCGTGCCGGTGGTGATGTGCAACGTCGCGGGCTGCGTGAGATTTGCCGTGACGTAGATCGAATTCTTCATCGGGCCGTAAATCTTCGTACTGGCTGGCGCGGGTGCCAGGGCAGTTCGATAAGCCCAGTAGATGGTGTCATGTGACAGGGACGGTTGAACGCCGGTCTTGTACCACTCGATGTAATAGGCGAGGAGTTCCGTCGCGCCGGCATGTGCGTGGAAGTAGTTCAGGATCGGCGGGATATCGTTCGCGCCGGAATAGGCCGCGGGATCATCGATCGGCGCAACGTAAGTTCCCTCAACGAAGTCGTTCCATGTGATGATCTCGACCGCGTCGGGGTGTGAGGTGTTAATTGCGTCCAGAAATTCTGTGCGAAGGCACTGGAAACCGCTGTATTCGTAGTATCGATTCCCTTTCGCACCCCAGAACTGGAGCGCGATTGGCGCGAAATAGAGCTTGCCGGCTTTATGCAGAACACTAGCGTAGGCATCGGAAGACGGAATGGGGTCGGGGCCGGATTCGAGACCCGGAACGCCGGCGATGCCCCAATAAAAGGAGCCGGCGAGGATGGGGCCATATTGGTCGATACCTCGTTCGATTGCCTGTTGGGCGGGAGTCTCTCCACCCCAGAAGAAGGCCGGGACGAGTGCGATCGGGACTGGCTTATTCGAGGGGGAACCGCTGACGAAGGGCAGGGCACTCGCGACTACGCTGGAGGACGGGTTGGTGCCTTTGCTGAGGTCGAGCCGTACATTCAACCAGAAGAGCGGACCCTTCGATTCGCCTGCGAACGTACTGAGCAGGAAGTGGCCGTCGCGCTGATAGTAGATGGGAGCATAGCGCGGATTGTTGGCGAACCGGCGGACCATGTCCTCGATATCTTCGGCTGAGTTTGAGCAGCACATGTCCGCGGAGAAGAAGAGCGTGAAGCCGGAATGGAGGCGGTACGCAGCTTCGAACATTTCTGCGGCGCGGATGATGTAGCGCGGCTCTTTCAGCCACCCCCCAGCGTTCAGAGCAAATCCGTCAATACCAATCGCTCGAGCCTGCTGAATCTCTTTTTCGTAATTGGAGATTGCAGTTTCCGCTGTAGAGTTCGCAGGGGTATAGTCCTGGTTCGCGAGCATGTAATGTGCGAAGACCAACCGTTTGGACGCAGCATGCGCCCCGCCGCTGAGACTCAAGAGCAGAAACTCGCAGACGAGTGGGGCGATGCACGAACTGGCTCGGCGAACGAGCTGGAGTTGGCTGAAAGACGGCATGGGAGTTGCCAGCCACGTTACCAGAAGTAGGTGGCTTCTATCTTCGGAGGGGCGGAGCGACCGTCGATGATCTCAGTAGAGAGGACGAATTCCATATTCTGGCCAGCCCAGCCCTTCGGAGCCCGGGACTTAATCGCTTCCATGTTGCCGGGTTGCGTCAGGAACTCGCCAGCGGCGACTGTGCCGCCGCGAGCGATGCCTGCCAGCACGACGGCGACCTGCCCGGTGCTCGAATCGACGAAGCGAGCCACAACGGCGTAGTCGCGGTAGTTATTTGTCGCAACCTGCAAGCTGCGGTCAATCTGCCAATGGGTGTGGTTGCCCTGCGTGTCTTCGATCCAGAAGTGCTTCATTTCAGGATCGTTCCCGAATCGGAAACGCAGTGACTGCGTGACGCGGAGAGTCCATGCGTTGTCGAACGCCCCAAGGAACACCGCTGGGCCGTGACGTAGATCGGTCAGCGTCGCCGTGTCCGAGCCCATCAAGGTGTAGCGCTGATGACGCATATCCATCAGGCTTGAAAGACTGACGAGAGGCTGCAAGTCGTCTACGAGGACAGCGCTCGCCTGTTCCTGAAAGACCTGAACCGTCTCTGGGAGGGCGGCAGAGCGCAAGGTAAGGTGATCCACCTGACTGCGCGGGTAGCAGACGACGACTGATTCGCCAACCTCGAGAACGGGAGCCCAGAAGCGATCGAGTGCGGTTGGGCGTGAGCGGGCCCAGATGAGGCCGCCGATGGAGAAAATCAAAAGCGCCAGCGCACTCATGCCGAGCTTCCACGCAGTCCTGAATTCTTTTTTAGGCTTTGCTAACTCTGGAACGAGCCCTTGCGCCGACTCCATCGGAAGAGAAAGCAGGCGAACTTCTGGCGTATGGCTTACGGTGTTCTCTTCCTGCGGCCACGCGAAGTGCGGTAGATAGGATCCTGGAGGCAAAGAGATGCGCAGTTCCTGGGTGTGGCCCGCCTCCTGGTAGTACTGGGCGATGCGCTTGCGAATCTCAGCGGCGGTCACCCGGACGATAGGGTCGGACGTGGTGTCGTACCCGGCGTCCCGGCCAAAGACTTCCATCCCCAGCGTCCGCTCCTTCAGTTGGTCGCCGCGACCTTCGAGTTCTTCTCGCACAATGAAGCGAAGAAAACTGGGAAAGCGCTTGCTATGCGAGAAGTGAGAATTCTCGAGGAGACGGTCGAGCTGGCTGAGAATCGAAGATTTTTGATCTTCGGTGTAGAGCACACCGGTGCCGTCAGTGTAGGTGGTCATAGAGGGTATTCGGAGGCTGGAGCAACACTGCATTTCGAGTCACCGAATTATAGACCCGCCTGCCGCCAGCTGTCTGATAGACGCGAAGAGGACTGCTGTACCGAAGAAGCTAGGAGCCAAGTCTTTCAAAATAAAAGAACTTTACATGATAAGAACGCCTCTTTTCCGCAAGGCACCTTACCGAAGCTTAGTTCGACTCCCTATAAACGGACCCGCTTAGCAAACATAGTTTTCAAACTGTCGGACCCGGAGCCAACCGGGCCGGCAAACAGCAACCTTTAGTCTGGAGGCAGCATGAAGCAAGTGGTGAATCGTGAATTCGTAAAGTGGTTTGCTGGAGTCTCGGTGGGTGCGGCCCTCCTGGCCGGCACAGCGTCGGCGCAGGTTGGCGCCGCTTCGCTGAATGGGGTCGTGCAGGATCCCTCCGGTGCTTATATCCCCGGTGCTACCGTGACCCTGACAAACACGGCCAGCGGACAGAAGCGCGTGGTGAAGAGCAACGGGTCGGGCGAATTCAATTTTTCAGCAATCCCAAGTGGCGACTACAAGGTGATCGTCGACCGGGACGGTTTCGGAGAGGCGGTTCGCGACGGAGTTCATCTGAATGCCGGCGATGCGCTGGCGCTGCCGGCGGTGAGAATGGAGGTCGGCGCGGCGAACACGACTGTCAGCGTCGAGGGAGAGGCCGGTGGCATTCCTTTGGATAGCGGGCAGCTCAGCTCGACGATCACGGCCAACGACCTGGAACGCCTTTCCGTGGTTGGTCGTGACGCGACCGAACTGGAGCGCATTCTGCCCGGATTCGCGATCCGAAACCTCAGCTCGCAAAATTCGGCTCCGGACTTTTCGCAGGTGCAGGTCGGGCAGCCGACGCCGTACTCCTCAAACGGCTCGCCGGTCGCAGGTATCACGTTGAAGCTCGATGGCGCCAACCTGACGGACGCGGGGAACTTTGGAGCCGGGCTGCAGAACATCAACGATTCGTTCGTGAGCGAGGTGCAAGTCCAGACCTCTAACTTCGGGGTCGATCAGTCGAACGGCCCGGTGGTCATCCAGGCGGTGACGAAGGCAGGAACGGCCAAGTATCACGGGTCGCTCTACACCTTCGCACGAGTCTCTGAACTGAACGCCAACGACTGGCTTGCGAAGTACAACGGAATAGCGCGGCCGGATGACCGCTTCATCTATCCCGGGGCGACAGTGAGCGGGCCAATCCCGCATACCAAAAAGCTGACCTTCTTCGCAGGCGCCGAGTACGACGCCCAGCGAAACGTTTACGCCTACGGCAGCTCGGGAAGCGCGATTATCCATGCGCTCGTCCCGACCAAGGCAATGCGCGCGGGCGACTTCAGCGCCGCATCTTTGTCCCAGTACCTTGGCCCCGAGTTCACCAACGGCAACTACGGAACGTTCAACACTGCGCCGACGGTCGGCGATGATGGGTCGACCCTTGCGAACGGAAACATCGCTGCGTTCCTAAACCCGGGTGCCTTAGCCCTGGTCAACGGCACGCTCCCCTTGCCGACACGCCAGCAGACAGGCACCGATGGCTTCAACTACGACTCACTGGACCTGACCAACAACAATGTGAGCCAATTTGTTGGTCGCGTGGACTATGCCATCACTCCGCGCAATACTTTTTTCGCTCGCTACAGCTACGAGAAAGGCAAGCAGGGGCAGCCGCTTATCCCGTACTACTCGCCTGCCGGGTCGAGCGTGCTTGGAGGCGTCAACACGCCGGGCTACGGCGTTAACAACGACACCTTCGTGCATAGCGGCGCGGCAAACTACGTCACGATCTTCTCGCCAACACTGACCAACGAGGCCTACCTTACAGTCACATCATTCCTCGAATCGTTTG
Organism: uncultured Granulicella sp.; assembly: GCA_963693075.2. GTDB lineage: Bacteria > Acidobacteriota > Terriglobia > Terriglobales > Acidobacteriaceae > Edaphobacter. The sequence goes on from CAXMMP010000002.1 coordinate 1,282,956, forward strand.
ACGCTCGCCAGATCGCCGCGCTGCAAAAGTCCGCGATCGACTACCCGTACAACGGGGCTTTCGATAACGGAGACACGCAGTACCCCCAGCTCGCGACGTACACCACATATGGCGGTCTGCCGCTCGGTCTGTGGCCCGATTACTCCAACAACCCGCTCGAGCTGAAAAAGCTGCAGCCAAACGTCGGCGACAATCTGACCAAGGTCTGGGGCAAGCACACGGTCAAGATTGGCGTCTTCAGCCAGAAGGTGATCAACAATCAGACGGCAACTAACCCGACCACCAACGGCGCCATTCAGGACTACTACTACGGCGCCGCCGGCAGCTACTTTGCCGACTACAACGGCACCTATCCCGATGGCTCGCCTGCCTATGGCAACGCGCACTTCAACAGCGGCAACGCGCTCGCTAATTTCTTCGAAGGGCAGATTCAGGACTGGCACCAGCAGAACTTCAACCCTTATACCAACTTGTACTTCTGGGATACGGACGGCTATGGCCAGGACACCTGGCGCATGACCTCCAACCTCGTCGTCACGGCAGGTTTGCGTATCTCGAAGCTCGGTGCGTGGAAGGATGCACACGGGGTTGGCGCGGCGATCTGGAACCCGGCGCTCTACACGACAGCCTATAACGCAACAACGAACCCGCTCCCCGGCATCACCTGGCACGGTCTGGATAAATCGATCCCCAATTCGGGCGTCGGTAATCCCCCAACGTACGTTGAACCCCGCCTGGGTTTCGCATGGGATGTCTTCAAGGATGGTAAGACGGTCGTTCGAGGCGGTGCTGGACGTTACCGCTTCCACGACTCCGTGACCGATGTGACGAGCCAGTTTGCCGAGGCTGAACACGTTCGCTTCACGGACCTGCAAGGCTTCGGCGATAACACGCTCGAGGGCGTCAACTCGCTGCACCTGAACCCAAACACGTATGGAGACGCAGGCGGAACCGAGACCTACATCTCGCCTTCGACGATCTATGGTCTCGATCCCACGGACAATCACGAGCCGGTAACGACCAACTACAGCGGTAGTATTGCGCAACAGATGCCAGGACGCTGGATCTTGCAGGTCTCGTATGTCGGCAACAACAGCAACTCGCTCATGGATAACGGCACAACCCAGGCTGTCGTGCTCGATAACGTGAATGCGATCCCTGTAGGCACGCTCTTCACACCGACTGCCGCAGCGGCCATCAACGCCGGTGCCGGCTACAACGCTTGCAATCCAACCGGCTGCACCCCGCAGCAGGCAGGCAGCCTCGACAACATCTACAACTACCCTGGTGACAAAGCGGTGCAGAAGGCTCGGCCCTTTCCAAACTACAGCCAGATCCTGGTGCCGGAGCACAACACGTACGCGAACTACAACGGCCTCCAGATCGAGGCCATCAAGCAGATCGGTAAGCTGAACTTCAATGTCAACTATTCCTTCTCAAAGGCGTTGGGCATCCTGGGGTCTTCGGCTGACTTCAACTGGACGGCCGGTATCGATCCGTTCCACCTCTACAACAACTATGGTCCGCTAAACTTTGATCGATCCCAGGTGCTCAACCTCAGCTACTCCTATCAAGTGGGCAAGCTGACAGGTGAGCATCTACTGGGCGGGTTCATCAATAACTGGCTGGTTTCGGGCATCACCAACTTGCAGAGCGGCCCCAACATGCAGACGGGTGTCAGCGCATCCCCCGGCTACTACGTTCAGGGAAATATCGGTGCTGGTGCGAACGCCTACGGAGTCAGCTCGCAGACGGTTCTCGGCACACCAGACGTCAACCTCCAGCCGGTACTGACTTGCAACCCCGCTCACGGCCTGGCTTCGCATCAATACTTGAATCCCAACTGCTTCGCGCTGCCGGCGACAGGAACCAATGGCCCGTCCATAGAGCCCTACGCCCACGGTCCGGCGTTCTTCAACAGCGATCTCACGCTTGAGAAGGGCTTCGGTCTTGGCGGAGAACGCCGTCTCCGCTTCCGTTATGCAGCGTTCAATTTCCTCAACCATCCACTCAACAGCTTCGGTACCGGTTACGCTTCGCAGACGACATTGCAGTTGAGCGACACGTCTGCCAGCGGCTCACCGACAACCGCCAAATATAACCCGTCTGAGGGGTTCGGCTCGGCACCCTTGAAGCTCGGACGCAGACTTTCGGAAATCTCGCTGAAGCTTGATTTCTAGAGTAGTCGCGTGGCCGCGGCGGAGATCAGCCGCCGCGGCTTCATTTCTTGAGAGATTTCCCATTGGATTTGGAGAGAGAATGCTTGCACGGAGAGCAGGTGCTCATCGAACGGCGGCCTTGCTGAGTCTAGCGATGGCTTCGATGAGCGCGTGGGCGCAGCAGTCAATCGCGTTCTCAAAGGTCACGAGTGTAACTCCCCTGGTGAATGGCGTAGAGGTACACGACGACGCTATGGTGATGCGAATCACCGCGCTGCGCGAAGACGTTGTCAGAATCCGCGCATCACGTACAGGAATCCTGCCGGAAGATGCTTCGTGGGCTGTGCTGCCGGAAGCTCGCGCCGAAGAGGTGCCAGTCACGCAGAATAGTGAAGCGGCGAGCGTCGGATTCCACACTGCAAGTCTCCGAGTTTCGATCGGACGAAGGACCGGGCTACTGGTTTTGCGCGATGCCCAGGGAAACGTTCTCCAGCAGGACGCCGAACCGATGGCATTCGATGGCGACCACTTTCGCATCGCGAAGGTGATGCCTGCCGACGAACATTACTTCGGTCTCGGCGATAAGACGGGTTCGTTCGACCGTCGCAACCAGGCTTTCCAGATGTGGAACACCGACGCGTATGCCTGGCAGGAGTCGACCGACCCTCTCTATAAAGACATTCCGTTCTACCTCACCGATCGGGCCGGAACATCGCTTGGGGTCCTGGTCGACAACACATGGCCGTGTTCCTTTGACTTCGGCAAAACCGTCTTCGACACCTTTCAGTATCGAGCAGAGGATGGCCCCGCAGATATCTACCTGCTGTATGGACCGGATGCGAAGCACGTCTTGAAGAGCTACGCATGGCTGACCGGCCCAACTCCGCTTCCGCCGCTCTGGGCTTTCGGATTTCAGCAGTCGCGTTTCAGTTACATGACGCAGACGCGCGTAGCGGAGGTGGCGCAGAAGTTGCGTTCGGACAAGATTCCAGCCGACGCCATCTACATCGACATTGACTACCAGGATCGCAATCGACCTTTTACCGTGAACACGAAGACCTTTCCGAACCTTCCGCAACTTGTCAGAACTCTCCATGACGAGATGTTTCATGTCGTGGCGATCACGGATCTGCACATTGCCCAGGCCGCTGGACAAGGCTACGCGCCCTATGACAGCGGGGTAGCCGGTGATGAGTTCGTCAAGAATCCGGATGGATCGACGTTCGTCGGAAAAGTCTGGCCCGGGCCCAGCGTCTTTCCTGATTTCACCCGCAGGCAGACAAGGCAATGGTGGGGTAGCCTCTACAAAAACTTCGTTGGTATTGGGCTCGATGGATTTTGGAACGACATGAACGAGCCTTCCGTCTTCAACACGCTGCTGACTATGCCGAATCAAGTTCTGCATCGCGTCGATGAGCCCGGGTTCATAACGCGCACAGCCACCCACCGCGAGATCCATAATGTCTATGGCATAGAGAACTCGCGCGCGACCTTCGATGGTGTGCTCGCGCTTCGACCGAACGTGAGACCGTTTGTCCTCACGCGCTCATCCTACGCAGGCGGCCAGCGGTACGCGGCTACCTGGACGGGTGACAACTCGGCGACGTGGAATCATCTCCGGCTGACAACCTCGATGTTGAAGAACCTTGGGCTCAGTGGCTTTTCGATGTCAGGCGCGGATGTTGGTGGCTACGCCGGCACGCCGTCGCCTGAACTGCTCACAAAGTGGATCGAGATTGCTGCCTTTCAACCGATCGATCGCGACCACGCTGAAAAGGGAACAGGTGATCATGAGCCGTGGGCGAACGGACCGGAGCAGGAAGCAATCCGCCGGCAGTTCATCGAAACGCGCTACAAGCTATTGCCCTATCTCTACACCACCATGGAAGAAGGCACGCACTCAGGCTTGCCGTTGCTGCGGCCGTTGTTCCTCGAATTTCCGGACGCTGCTCCGGACAAACATCCGCTCGATGTCGATGTGGAGAATGGCGGCGAGTTTATGGTGGGATCAGACCTCCTTGTGGCTGCTCCGCCGTTCCCCGACAAACTGGATGACTATGACGCGAAGTTGCCGGGTGCCGGCTGGTACGACTTCTGGACAGGAGCACGTGCAGGGGCCGGCGAATCGCTCATCCGCACTGGAGGTCTGCAGCCTGAGGCTACAAGCGGACCGACGTTGGGCTCGGTAAAGATTCATCCTGAGCTTGCGAATCTGCCAGTGTTTGCGCGGGCAGGCTCGATCATCCCCTTGCAGCCACTGGTACAGAGCACAGAAGAGAAGCCCAGGGGACCACTGATGCTGCGCGTCTTCCCAGGGCCAAATTGCAGAGGAAACTTATACCAGGATGATGGGTCGACGTTCGCCTATAAGACCGGCGCTTACCTCCGCATGAGTTTTACCTGCGAAGAGAGCTCCGATGGAGTTATGGTGGTCCATTTAGGCAAACATGAAGGCAGCTATCCAGCCTGGTGGACACAGGTCACCATTGAGGTAAACGGCTTCACCGGCGTGACAGATGCAGCCCTTGTAAACGGAGAAAAGAAGAGGTTTCAGCAGAACGGTCAGACGGTATCCGTTACCGCCGACGACGCGGCAGAAGGCTTGGAGATCAAGTTCTTGCAACGGCACCGCTGAGATTTTGCTTGCTTCCCTGGCGTGCCGGGCTTCCCCGCCGGTGGTTGCCTTCCCACTCGCTGCGATAAAAGACAGGGAAGCTTTGGCGGATGATGGTGGCCAGAGACGGGATCGAACCGCCGACGCCGGCCTTTTCAGGGCCGCGCTCTACCACTGAGCTATCTGGCCTTGGCTTTGCTTTGTGCGCGACCGCCAAGAAGGGTGCAAGCGCATAAGCGTCTGTCAAACCGGCCTGTCCGCAGAGGATTGTTCAGGGGGTTGAGAGGGTGAATCAGCTACCAGCATCAACCTGCTATGCCAGCCACTCAAACGCAGCCTCAGTATAGCAACGCAGCCCGGTTCTCGCCAAACCGCTCCGGGGTAAGATGGCTGCATGCTCCGGAAAATCATCGCGCTCGCCGTCGTCGCCGCCCCCCTATCTCTGGCCGCTCAACGACCGGGCGTTTCCACGACGACCCCTGCCGAACGCCGTACCGCAACCGCATTTGAGCGGGCCCGCAAAGGTGGACCCCTTACCCTGCACGCCTTCCTCGAGCGCATGCCCAAGGGCGCCGACCTGCACGTCCATCTCTCCGGAGCCATCTACGCCGAGACCTTCCTCAAGGACGCCGCGCATGATCACCTCTGCGTCAACGTGCCCAAACTCTCTTTCGTGAAGCCGGTTGCGACCACTCCTGCCTCGTGCCCGGACGGCACCATCCCCGCCTCCACCGCCTTCACCGACCAGAAGCTTTATGACGATCTCGTCGACGCTTTCTCCATGAAGAGCTTCGTCCCGTCTTCCGGCGTCAGCGGTCACGACCAGTTTTTCTCCACCTTCGACCGCTTCAGCGGCATCGAAAAGTCTCATACCGGCGAATGGCTGGACGAAGTCGCCACCCGTGCCGCCGCGCAAAACGAGCAGTACCTCGAGATCATGGTGACCCCACCCTTCGGAGCCGCGGCGAAGCTGGGCTATCAGATGGGCTGGGCCACTCCACTCAAGCGAGCGACCACGGCGGATACAAGTACGCCTGACGATCTGTCCGGCACCACGCCCGCAGAACTCTCAGCGCTCCGGGACAAGCTGCTCGCCGCCGGGTTGAAAGACGAGGTCGCCGCCGACCGCGCCGAAGTGGATGGTGCCCTCGCCGACCGCAAGCGGCTCGAGCACTGCGACACGCCTCAGGCTCTACCCGCTTGCGCTGTCCAGATCAAGATCATCTACCAGGTGCTGCGCGCCTTCGCGCCGCAACAGGTCTTCGCGCAGACCCTGCTCGGCTTTGAGGTCGCGTCGGTCGACCCGGATGTCGTTGGCATCAACTACGTGCAGCCCGAGGATGCTTATATGGCGATGTCCGAGTATTCCCGCCAGATGCATTGGCTGGATTACCTGCACTCGGTCTACCCGAAGGTGCATCTCTCGCTCCACGCAGGAGAGCTCGCGCCCGGACTTGTGCCGCCTGCCGGGCTCCGCTTTCATATTCGCGAAGCGGTGGAGCTTGGACATGCCGAACGGATCGGCCACGGCGTCGACGTGATGTACGAGACGGACCCGCATGCTCTGCTCAAAGAGATGGCCGACAAGCACGTCATGGTGGAGATTAATCTCACCTCGAACGACGGCATTCTCGGCATCACCGCGCCGAATCATCCGTTGCCGGACTACCGCGCGGCCCACGTGCCGGTGTCGCTTAATACCGATGACGAAGGCGTCTCGCGTATCGACTTGACGCATGAATACGTCACCGCTGCGATCGAATTCGGCCTCACGTATCGCGAGCTGAAGGATATGGCTCGGACTGGGCTCGAACATACCTTCCTTGCGGGGGCCAGCCTTTGGGCGCGACCGGATGACTTCACGAGAACGGTCCAGGCTTGCGCAGGCAAGACGGAGGCATCAGGAACCTGCGCGGATTTCCTCGGCGCGAGTCCGAAAGCAGCCCAGCAATTCGAGCTCGAACGCCGCTTCCGCGACTTTGAAGGGAGCCAGTTCTAGCCACACCCCTCCCCCTGTATGAGTTATATGCAAATTATTGATTCGATTTGACTTGCAAAATCAGTTTATACGCATTCCAACAGATCGCCGTTGCACCATTTATGGTGCAGGCACTTTCGCCCGCGGATAGGGAGTCCGTCGCTTGATCCCCAAATCAGAAATTTCCCGTTGACTCTCTTCCCCTGCTAGGCGACAGTACACCTATGACCCGTTTGACTCGTTCCGAGGCTGCCCTGATCGCCATTGTGCTGGCAGTCTTCTTCACGCCGGTCGTGATCGGATGCCGAGAGCATCGTCCTGTCTTTCGTGTCGAGTTGCCGTCTGGATTCTCCGGCCCCGTCGAAATCAGCTGCGCCAGCTTCGCTGGCGACCTGCAAACCGTCCACGTGGACGCAGTTGGCCACGCGACCGGCGCAAGCTGCACGAAGGACCCCGTCGATCTGGTCGTGACGCGAAACGGCTCCGTTCTTCAGCCCGATTCCGTGAGCTGGAATCTGACCGGCGACGGAATCCCGACTCATCTGTCGTTCCAAGTCAAATAAGGCGGCTTAACCAGCCAAAGTAAAGCATTTTGCATCTCAAAGGACTATGCACAAACGTAAAAGTGTCTTGCTGTCGTTGATCCTGACGTTCTTTTTCGGGCCTTTCGGCATGCTGTACAGCACGGTGCCGGGCGCGCTCATCATGCTGGTACTTTATGTTGGCCTTGGCATCCCGACCCTCGGCTGGGCGATCGCCGGTCTCCACCCGATCGCCATGATCTGGGGAGCGATCGCGGCGGACCGGGCCAACCGTTAGCTCGGGGTACACTTTCAGCGAGCCCCTTCCTTATGAAAAAAGTGTTCCTGGCGATCCTTCAGTTTGTTTTATTCGTGGTGGTTTTCTTCGCGGGATCGCTGTGGGACCCGTTCAAGCTGAAGTGCTTCCTCACCCGCCCAACTCCGATGACGTTGCGGTACTTCGTGCCCGACGGCCTCATCCTGATGCTCGTGTTGTTTCTCCTCATCGTGGCGTTTGAGGCTGCGACGAAGAGGCTGCGGCTGTATGGATTGGGGAGCACGATCGCACTGCTCATCGCTCTTCTCTTCGGTGTCTGGTCGAAGTTCGGATGGCTGACGACGTGACGTCGTCCGAAGCGTTTCTGGAGCTGCTTCGCGGCGCGCAGCACGAGCTCGACGCAGGGTTTTCGGAAGCTACTCCCTTTGAGCTCCCAACGCGTGCTGCCGAGGTCCTCGCCGCAGCCGCAGTCCGCATGTGGGACAACTACCCGTACGCTTCGCCGCTCTACGCCGGCCAGATGCTGAAGCCGCCGCATGTTGTCGCACGGGCGGCGTACGCAATGGCCATGGGCATCAACCCCAATAATCACGCACTCGACGGCGGCCGCGCCAGCTCGGCCATGGAGCTTGAAGCAGTAGCCGAGATCGCCGGGATGTTCGGCCTGGCCCAGCACCTAGGGCATCTGACTAGTAGCGGAACCATCGCCAATCTCGAGGCGCTGTGGGTTGGCGGACAGCTTGCTCCGGGCAAGACGGTCGTTGCGTCCGAGCAGGCGCACTACACCCACTCGCGCATCTCGGGCGTGTTGGGTTTGCCGTTTCGGCCGATCGGGGTGGACGCTGCCAATCGCATGGATCCAGGCGCGCTCGAAGCAGAACTAAAGCGCGGCGACGTCGGCACCGTTGTCGTTACGCTCGGCACGACAGCCACTGGCGCGGTCGATCCACTTGCCGAGATTTTGAAGCTCCGCGAACGCTATGCCTTTCGCATTCACGTCGACTCCGCGTATGGCGGCTATTTCTGCCTTGCCTCGAACCTCGCGCCCGAAGCTCGTCTCGCATACGAGGCGATCTCTCAGGCTGATTCGATCGTGGTCGATCCGCACAAGCACGGGCTTCAGCCCTACGGTTGTGGCTGCGTGCTCTTCCGCGATCCGGCAGTCGGCCGCCTCTATCAGCATGACTCGCCCTATACCTACTTCACGTCGAGCGCGTTGCACCTGGGCGAGATCTCGCTGGAGTGCTCACGTGCTGGAGCCGCCGCTGTCGCGTTATGGACGACGCAGCGGTTGATGCCGCTGCTTCGCGGTGGCGAGTTTGCGCACGGCATTTCGCGTTGCCGCGAAGCTGCTCTCAAGCTCCATGGCTTACTTGCCGCTCAATCAGAATTCGTCGTGCCGGCTTACGCGCCACAACTCGACATCGTCGTCTGGGCGTGCAAGGCAGCGACGGTAGAAGAGAGTTCAGCGCAGGCGCAAGCGCTCTTCGATCGAGCGGCCGGGCACGGAGTCCACCTGGCTCTTGCAAGGCTGCCGACGTCACTCTTCCCGCAAGCAACGTGGTCTGCCGCCGACACGGTAATGTGCCTGCGTTCCGTCTTGATGAAGTGGGAACATCTCGACTGGGTCGAGCGATTATTCAAGAGCATCGTCGATGCGGCGACACCCACAATAAACGGCTGACATGGCTCGATTGTGCGCGCTCAATGACACCAAAGTGACGGGTGTTGCCACGATCGTTTCATCTGAGTTTGTTAGTCTTAACGGAATCGGAGCAGATCATCAATGTTTCCGATCGAAACTCTGCGCGAAGAGATGACAGGGTTCATGCAGCAGCCCCGGCCTGTACGACGCTTCGGCCCGATGGCCGTTCGAGGAGAAGGACTTACATGAGCACTGTGAAGACAATCGCTGTATCGGCCAAGCCCCAACCCTTTGACCTGAGCGCGCGGACCATCGCGTACTTCTCCATGGAGATCGCGCTCGATCCGAAGATCCCGACCTACTCGGGAGGTCTCGGCGTACTTGCCGGCGACACGTTGCGTTCAGCGGCCGATACCGGTGCGCCCATGGTCGCGGTATCGCTCTGTCATCGCAAAGGATACTTTGAGCAGCACCTCGACGCACAAGGCAAGCAGAGTGAAACGGATGTCCTATGGTCGCCGCAGACCACGCTTCCAGCCGCCGGCGAGTGCATCACCCTGACCATGCAGGGCCGGCCCATCAAAGTATGCGCGTGGCGCTTCGACGTCGTCGGCGTTGCCGGCCACGTGATCCCAGTGTTTCTGCTCGATACCGATATTGAAGGCAATGACCCATACGACCGGCACCTGACGGACAAGCTCTACGGCGGCGACACCTATTACCGTCTGTGCCAGGAAACCGTGCTCGGCCTTGGCGGCGTTCACCTGTTGCACAAGCTCGGCTGCCTGCCGTCTGTGTATCACATGAACGAAGGCCACGCCGCTCTGCTGGCGCTCGGACTGCTGGAAGATCGGCTGCCGCCGGGTGCTTCGCTTGCCAGTGCCACCGAAGAAGACCGGCTCGCGGTGGCTGCGCAGTGCGTCTTCACGACCCACACCCCGGTACCTGCCGGCCACGATCAGTTCGGCCTCGACCAGATGTACTCCGTGCTCGGCGACGATCGTTCGAAGACCATCGAACGCTTCGGCGGCCTGCATAACAACCTGATGAACATGACGTACGTCGCGCTGCGCTTCTCGCGTTGGGTTAACGGCGTCGCCATGCAGCACGGTAAGGTTTCGCAGCAGATGTTCCCGGACTATCACGTGGAATCCGTCACCAACGGGGTGCATGCCGCGACATGGCTCGCGCCGCCGCTACAGCGCCTGTTCGATGACGAGATGCCGCGCTGGCGCCACGATAACCAGTACTTTCGGAGTGTCTATGGCATCAAGCCGAGCCGGATTGCGAACGCGCATCGCGTCGGCAAGCGCAGGCTGGTGGAATGCATCGCAAGCCGCACCGGCGAGGCATTGAACGAGAGCGTGTTGACGCTTGGTTTCGCGCGTCGCGTTGCAACGTATAAACGCGCGTCGCTGCTGCTCGAAGACCCCAAGCGGCTCGCAAAGATTGCGAAAAAGATTGGTGGACTGCAGATCGTCTTCGCCGGTAAGGCGCATCCAGCCGACACCGCCGGCAAGGGTTTGATCCAGGAAGTCTTCGAGCTCGCGGGTAAGATCGCCACCGGTTCGCTGCGCATTGTGTATCTCGAAAACTACGACTGGGAGCTTGGAGCCATCCTGACCCAGGGCGTCGATGTATGGATCAATACGCCGCGTCGTCCGTATGAGGCGTCGGGTACCTCCGGCATGAAGGCCGCGCTGAACGGCGTGCCAAGCCTGTCGATTCTCGACGGCTGGTGGATCGAAGGCTGCGCCGAGGATGTTACCGGCTGGGCGATCGACGATGGGGACACGGATGCCGCCGAAGCAACAAGCCTGTATGACAAGCTCGAAGGGCGCATCGCCCCGCTGTACTCCCGGCCGAACGCCTGGGCTCGCATGCAGCAGCATTGCATCGCGATGAATGGCAGCTTCTTCAACACGGATCGCATGCTTGGGCAATATTTTTCGAACGCTTACTTTCCGCAAGCGCCGGTAAGCGACGAGACTCCCGAGACAGAGATCACGCGAGGCGAGGTCTTGACGCCCGCGCCAAGTGTCTTGGTTGGAGCGAAGTAGATCGTTCGTTCAGGCTGTTTGAAGAGACGTCCAGCTGCGGCTGGGCGTCTTTCTCGTAGGGGCCCAATGCGTTCGCTTTAACTTCGTGAGCCAACATTTCGCGTGTAAGCTTTTGACTGTGCTTCGTGGGCACAGATTCAACGTTCCTGGAGACTTTTTGTCCACCATCCCCCAGTCTGTCGACGGCTTGATGCCCCCAGGTGAAGCTTACGTGGGGACGTTCGCGCTCTGCGTCGATCTCGATGGAACGCTGGTCAAATCGGATACGCTCGTCGATTCGGTGCTGTCGCTGGTGCGGCAGAATCCCAAGGCCTTGTTGTTGATTCCGGGATGGCTCGCGCAGGGCAAGGCAGCCTTCAAGCGCCACGTCACCAGCGCGGTCACCATCGATGTCGCGTCGCTGCCGTACAACAAGCCGCTGCTCGAATTCCTTCGTCGAGAGCATGCGGCTGGCCGCAAGATTTATCTGGCCACAGCCGCCGACCGGGCGCTTGCAGAGCGCATCGCCGAGCATCACCCGATCTTCGAAGATGTCCTCGCATCGGATGGCTCACACAACCTTGCTGGCCAGAATAAGCTGCAGGCGTTCCAAGCAAGGTTCGGCGAGCGATTCTCCTACATCGGCAACGCGAAGCCAGACCTGCCGATTCTGACGGTGTGCCTCGAGCCGATGGTGGCGAACCCCGATGCGGCGCTGATGAATGGGCTGCGCGCGGCGAAGGTCGTTCCGGCGCACATCTTTCGCGATCAGGTGCCGACACACAAGGCGTGGCTCAAGGCGATTCGTCTCCACCAATGGGCGAAGAACGCACTCATTTTTCTTCCGCTGTTGCTCGCCCACGCTTGGACCTCCCCGCATCCGCTGAGCTCCGTCCTTGGCGCACTGATCGCTTTTCTGAGCTTTGGTTTGTGCGCTTCGGCGACGTATATCGTCAACGATCTGCTGGATATCGAGGCAGACCGTCGGCACCACTCCAAGCAACGCCGCCCGTTTGCCGCAGGAAATCTCGCGGCGATTCAGGGCATTGTTGTGGTCGCTGGATTTCTCCTCGTGTCTCTGGGTCTTGCGTTGCTGCTTCCTCTGGTTGTGGCGAAGATGGGCGCGCCGCTTGCATGGCCGTACAGTTTCGTCGGGTGGCTTGCCATGTATGCCGTCACGACGACCGCTTACTCATTTGTCCTCAAGCGTGTCGTGCTGGTCGATGTGATCGTGCTTTCGCTGCTCTACACCATCCGCATCTTCGCCGGTGCCGCCGCCAGCGGAGTGCCCGTGTCGAACTGGCTCGGTGGCTTTTCGATCTTCTTCTTCCTCTCGTTGGCGCTCGTCAAGCGCTTCGCAGAGCTGGAAGGGCTGAAGCTGCGCGATCTCGCGCCGACGAACGGACGTGGCTATCTGCTGTCGGATATTGAGCAATTGCGCACCTTTGGCACATCGGCGGCGTATGCCTCGGTCGTCGTTCTGATGTTGTACATCTCGCAGTTGGATATGCGTCTCTACCACCACGCCGGACGTCTGTGGCTGCTGCTGCCGGTCTTTCTGCTGTGGGTCATGCAGCTTTGGCTGCTGGCAAGCCGTGGCGAGCTGAACGAGGACCCAGTGGTCTACGCGATCACGGACAAACGCTCCTTGCTGCTGGGGGTCCTTGTGATAGCCGTCGTCGCATCGGCGATCTAGAGAGCCGAAGATCGCGAAAAATGAAAGAATAGGACGATGGCAGACGAAGTCGTACCAACCCATTTTTCCTATGACGAGGCAAGCCTTGCGCGGCTCTTCGGCGGCCTGACCGATGAAGTCGAATCGACGTCCTCCACGCTGGACCAGGAGGCGTTTCGCCTGCATTGGCTTGGCCGCAAGCAGGGAAGACTCAAGCTCGCCTCCGACGCATGGCTGAAGAGCGCGCCCGCTGAAGCGCGCAAGCCGCTCGGTATCCAGTTTAATCAGCTAAAGCAGAAGATCGAAGCGATTCTCGAAGCTCCAGCCACCGCGACTGGGCCTGTGCTGCCGAAGATCGACGTTACGCTCCCCGGCATCTCCCGCGAGCCCGGCATCCCACACCCCCTTATCACCACGATGAATCGCGTCGTCGAAGTCTTTCACCATCTCGGATACTCCACCGCCCTGGGCCCACAGGTTGAAAGCGACTTCTACAACTTCGAGGCGCTGAACTTCCCGGAGAACCACCCCGCGCGCGACACGCAGGACACGCTCCAGATCGCCGGTCAGTCGCACAAGCCAAGCCGTGACCGCCTGCTGATGCGCACGCACACCAGCCCTGTCCAGATTCGTACCATGGTCGATCAGGCCCCGCCGCTGCGCATCGTTATTCCCGGCAAGGTTCACCGCAACGACGCCGCTGACGCGACGCACTCGCCCATCTTCCATCAGATTGAAGGCCTCTGCGTTGGCCCGGACATCACCTTCTCCGATCTCAAAGGAACGCTGGACCACGCCATGCGTGCGCTCTTCGGCAGCGACGTCAAGACGCGTTTCTTCCCCAGCTTCTTCCCCTTCACCGAGCCTTCGGCGGACGTGCAGATCTCCTGCATCTTCTGCGGCGGCAAGGGCTGTCGCAAGTGCAAGCACTCCGGCTGGATCGAGCTCCTCGGCTGTGGCATGGTCGACCCCGCGGTCTTCGAAGCTGTCACCGCCGAGCGCCGCCGCCTCGGTTTTGATGACACTCCATACGACCCTGAACGCATCAGCGGTTTCGCCTTCGGCATGGGCGTCGAGCGCATCGCGATGATCCTCCACGGCGTCTCGGATATCGGCCAGTTTTACTCCGGCGACATGCGCTTCCTGGAGCAGTTCGCATGAGCGCCGCCGTCGATGTCGAGGGTCTGAATGGACGCCTGAGCGGCGTCACCGAACTGCTCGGCTTTCAACTCACCCGCGTGGGCGGCAAGTACGAGCTTTCTCTCGCGCTCGGCACGCGAAAGACCGAGAAACTCGCGCTGACGCTCATCTGCCGCGACGTCCAAAACCTCGAGTTGAACCCTGGCGGCGATGGCTTCGAACAGATGCCGCAACTGCATGTCGCCGACCTCCGCGAAGACGGCCTTGACCGTATCCGTTACAGCATCGAAGAGCTGGAACGAGAGACGCTCTTCCTGCATTGCGCCGAGATCGTCGTCATCAGTGCGATCTAGCTGGTGAGCTCGCAAACGAACACTCGCAACTTAAGACTCATAAACTTTGAACCCTAGACTCACGAAATAGCTCCTTCGCCCCGAAAGCGGCGAAGCCTGCGAAACAGCCGCAGACGATACACTGAGACAGTCCTGCTTTACCCCTATCCATGAAGATCCTAACCACTTGGCTCCGTTCCTATCTCCCTGCGCTCGCCGCCGATGACGCTCAACTCGCCGAAGACCTGACGCTGCGCGGCATCGCCGTCGAAGGCGTCTTTCCTGCAAGCGCTGGCTCGTTGTTCGACATGGACATCACGACCAATCGCGTCGACGCCATGAACCACTACGGCATCGCCCGCGAGGCCGCCGCCATCTACGATGTGCCGCTGAAGCCACTCGACATCACGTTGCCCGCAGGCACAGCGTCGCACACGTCGTTCCCCGTTCGCATCGAGGCGGAAGACGGCTGCGGACGCTTCACCGCGCGCGTCATCCGCGGCGTCAAAATCAGCCCCACCACCGGCACGGTCAGTGAATACTTCGACGCCCTCGGCCAGAAGCAGATCTCGAATGCAGTCGACGCAACCAACTTCGTCCTCCTCGGCATGGGACATCCAACGCACGCCTTCGACCTCGACAAGATCATCGGCGGCATCATCGTCCGACGCGCCCACGCCGGCGAACAGATCAAACTCCTCGACGGCACCACCCGCACCCTCGTCGCCGAAGACCTCGTCGTCGCGGATGAAGTCAAAGCCCTCGGCCTCGCCGGAGTCATGGGCGGCTGGGACTCGATGATCACCGCCGACACCACCAACGTCCTCGTCGAAGCCGCATGGTTCGAGCCCGCCACCATCCGCGCCAGCTCCCGCCGTCACCTCATCCACACCGACGCCAGCCACCGCTTCGAGCGCGGAGCCGACTTCGCCGCCGCTCCCGTCGCCAACGACCTCGTGACCAAAGCCATCCTCGCAGCCTGCGGCGGAACCATCGAAGGCGATCTCATCGACGTCATCATTCCGCAGCACGAGCTCGCAACCGCCAAGCGCGAGCCCATCCAGCTCTCCGTCAAACGCGTCCAGCACTTACTCGGCACCACTCTCGCCCCCGAGGGCATCACCGCCGACCTCATCCGGCAGTACCTGGTCGCCCTCGGCTGTCAGCTCACCTCACTCAACGCCGACCTGTCCGAGGTCCGACTGCCGTCCTGGCGTCTCGATCTCACCCGCCCGATCGACCTCGTCGAAGAGATCGCACGCGTCTACGGCTACAACGGCTTTGCCAACACGCTGCCCACTGCAGGTGTCACCCTGGCGCATCCGATGACCGCGAAGCTCGCCGCCGTACGCGCTCGCCTCTTCGAACTCGGTTACTCGGAAGCCATCTCCAGCACCTTCGCGAGCGCATCCGAAAGCGAGCAGTTCGCACCCGGAACCAGCGCCGTTGCGCTCGAGAATCCATTGAATGAAGAGGCCGCCAATCTGCGGCCATCGCTCCTGCCCGGCATGGTCACGATGCTCGCGCATAACCTCAATCGCGATGTCCTCACCGCACGCTTATTCGAGGCAGGCGGCACCTTTGCGGGATCCGCGGAGACCGTTACCGAAACCGAGTCGCTCGCGCTCGGACTCACCGGATTGGTTCCAGCCACGTCGATTCACAGCGCACAGGACGCACCTTTTTTCGAGCTGAAGGGTGCAGTCGAGTCGCTGCTCAGCTTGTTCGCCGCACCTCCCGTCACGTACACGACAGATGCCATCCCAACGTCCTTCGAAGCCGGTCGCGGCGTCAACGTCACGCTTGGCAATCAAGCCTTTGCCACCTTCGGACAACTCACCAGCTCCGAAGCTGCCCGGCGCAAACTTCGTCAACCCATCTATCTGGCCGAATTAAAGCTATCGACGCTGCTGGAGCTCCCGCTCAAGCAAACAACCGCGAAAGAACTCTCACGCTTTCAGGCGGTCGACCGCGACTTCTCGTTCACCTTCGCCGAAGGCACGGCGTGGAAGACCATCGAAGCAGCCGTCCGTTCCCTTGAAATCGCAGAGCTGCAAAGCCTCACTGTGGGCGAAGTCTTCCGCGATGCAAAGAAGATGCCGGGCCATTTCTCCATGCTCATCCGCATCGTCTTCCAGTCGCTGGATCGAACGCTCGTAGAGGGCGAACTTGCAGCCTGGTCGGCTTCGATCATTCAGTCGCTCGAAGCTCTGGGCGGCATTCTCCGCGCGTAGCGATCAAGAACGCAAGGTTACGTCGAGGCAATCGCGGCTTGCGCGATGCGCCGATTCAACCGCGTTGCCGCGTCATCTCCGCAGTCCGGGCTTGGCCGCTGAGGAAATCTGCAAGCTCACATCCCTCCGTAAGTACCAACCTAGATTCCTCTACGGACTCCCCTTGGTTTCCAGGGTAACGATCCACGTTAACCACCTCTATACTGGGGTCTGAGGAGTGCCCGATTGGACAACGAGCAGGCAGCAACGATCAGCGCGGACGAGTTTCAGGCGCTTGAACAGAAGGTTTTGCGCGCAGTCGAGATCGTGCGCCGCGAACGCGAGGCGCGTGCCGCGGCGGAAGCTGAGGTCTCGTCGCTGCGCGAGCAACTCGACGCATTGACCTCGGCCTCGAACGTCTCGCAGGCACAGATCACGACGTTGAATCAGGAGCGCGAGGCGGTCAAAGCTCGCGTAGAAAAGATGCTGCAACAGATGGATGAACTGGTCTAGCGAGCAGTCACTCTCGGGCCAGAGAGGAGGACCATGCAGGACGAAATGATGGACGGGACGGCAGTAGCGGAACCAGTATCGGTGGAGATCTACGACCAGATTTATACGCTGCGCGGCACCGACTCCGCTTACATTGAACACCTTGCAAATGTAGTCGACGCCAAGATGCGCGCCGTCGCCGAGCAGGGAAACACGGTCGATTCTCTCCGCGTCGCGGTCCTCGCTTCGTTGAATATCGCCGACGAGCTGCAGTGCCTTCGCGAGAGATTCGCCACGCTCACCGGCTCGCTCATGCGCACCGAGACGACCGTCAGAAGCCGCTCCGCTTCGCTCAACGGCATGCTCGACGAGATGCTCGACGAGATGGAGCATGAACCCATCCGCAGAGCCGGATAGGCATTAACGGGCGTACGTATACGTGCCGCAAAGGTCGGTCGAGTTCGAGATGGCATCGATCGTGAACACCGGCGGCTTCTCTCCCGAAAAGAAATCCACCTGCAGGCTGTGGCCCGCTACATAGGTCGCCATCCACTGCGTATCTTCCGACCCGCACAAGGTATTGTTGTGCAGAAACTTCTTCGTGGCGGGAATACTCAGGCGATAAAGACTCCCTGTCCCGCCCGCGCTCGTATCCGCGTCGAACGCGGCGCCAATCTCATCCGGCTTCAACGTACGGATCTGCGCAATCGTAAACGGTGCGAAGTTGATCAGCATCTTCTCGCCGCCGATCGTCAAATCGCCCGTAATGGACTTGGCCGTCTTGCTCGCGGCACGCCACGCGCCGCTTTCCTGCGCCGAACCAAGGCTCGAACAAACCAACGCGAATCCCGCAATCGCGCAAACTATCTTTGGCATCTTCATGGCTATGAGCATGACACTCGAGGAGACTTTGATCAAACCATGACCGGGTCAAAAACGCGGGCTTGACTTGCAAGATTCATAGGGCGCGGTTAGCATCCAACCAGTCGTAACGAAATCGCCGGCCTGCAAAGCAGGTGCGCGAACAACGCAGGTTGAACCAATACTTAATGAACAGGGATCTGGTTCGTAGATATGGCTCGGTGTGCTAGGTCCGCCAGTCCGGAAAGCCTAAAGAGCCACGGCTGGGTCCCACCGTCTTAGACGGGTTCACCTGCGCTTCGTCGCACGGCCCAGCGGGTCGGTCTTCGCCTTCACGTCCTCTAGACTGAAGGTGCGCGTGTTTCCAACCCTCTTCCACTTCGGACATCTTTCGCTGCCAACCTTCGGCGCGCTCGCGGCGGCTGGCCTCATGCTCGCGCTGCTGCTCTCGGAGCGCACCGCACTCCTCGCCGGAGTTGACCCAGCCAAGCTCTGGGACGCCGGAATCTTCGCCGTCATCGCCGCCTTCGTCCTCTCACGCATCCTCCTCGTCGTCCTGTACTGGAAGACCTTCGCCGCCTTCCCTCTCCTGCTGCTTACCGTGCCATCGCTCACGCCCATCGGGCTGCTCCTCACAGCGATCGCCACCGGCATCTGGCTTTGGATCAAACGCGTCCCGCTCTTGGCAGCCTTGAACGCCTGGGCTCCCTGTGCCACCCTTGTCTGGGCCTGCCTCGGCCTCGGACACTGGGCCGAAGGCTCCGACCCCGGCATGCCACTCGGACCCTCGACCCACCCCATCGGCCTGTATGTCGGCGTCTTCGCACTGGCCCTCACGCTGGCCTGCTACGTCACGCTGCGCCGCCACATCGCCTCAGTTGCCGGTTGGACTCTTATCGCCGCGGGCGCAGGCCAATTCCTCATCAGCTTTCTCCGCGCGCCTGGCAGCCCGAGCCTCGCTGGCCTCGACCAACTGCAGGTCGTCGCGCTCGGCCTCATCTTCGCCGGATCGATCCTCATCGCCGCACACTCCCTGCGCTTGCGTAACAATAGAAGAGCGACAGCAACAACGCTCTAGCAGCGGGCGGCGCGTGCTTCGCACCGTGTCGGACGGCTTCGCCGTAAAGGACTGATCAACGCCATGCCGTCAAAGAACATGATCCCCAAGGGACAGCGCCACCACACCGTGCGCCCCCAGTACGTCGCAACCCGCGGCGTCGAACCCGAGATGCCGCTGATCGTACCCGTTCTCGAATTCGAAGACGACGCCGATGCTGACGCGACGACGATTCGCACCTTTCTCGCCGACCCCGCCGCCGCCAACCTGCGCATCGACCAATATCTTTCGCAAGCGCTGCCCGACATCTCCCGCGCCCGCGTCCAGCTCCTCATCGATGCCGGCCAGGTCCGGGTCGACGGCCTCGTCCCCAAATCAAAGGCCAAGCTCAAGGGTGGCGAGACCATTGAGATCGAAGGCCAGCCCAATCCTGAGCCACTCCACGCCCACCCCGAAGACATCCCGCTCAGCATCCTGTTCGAAGACAAGTACCTCGCCGTGGTCAACAAGCCCGCCGGCATGATGGTGCACGCCGGTGCCGGTTCCTCCGACGACGAACGCAATCAAGGCACCCTCGTCAACGCGATGCTCTTTCATCTCGGCACACAAAAAGGCAGCCAAACGCTCTCCGACGTCGGCGGAGTCCTCCGTCCAGGCATCGTCCATCGCCTCGATAAGCAAACCTCCGGCGCCATCATCGTCGCCAAGGACGATGTCACCCACCGCAAGCTCAGCGAGCTCTTCTCCCAGCGTGAGGTCCACAAGACCTACCTCGCGCTCGTCCACGGCCACATCCTCAAGGACGACACCACCGTCACCCTTCCCATCGCGCGCGATCTCGTCCGCCGCATCCGCATGACCACCCGCCGCGCCGATGGCCGCACCGCCGTCTCGCACGTCCACGTCCTCGAGCGCCTCAACACTCCGTATGGACCGTTCACCCTGGTCGAGGTCAAGATCGAAACCGGCCGCACCCATCAGATCCGCGTCCACGTCCAGGCACTCGGCCATCCCGTCGTGGGCGACTTCCTCTATGGCGCGCCGCACGTCATCCGCCGGACCGACGGCGGCGACGGCCAGTTCGAACTTGAACGCAACTTCCTTCACGCTGCAGCGCTCGAGTTCACCCACCCCCGCACCGAGCAAGAACTTGAGATCGAAGCGCCGCTCGCCGAAGAACTGATCGAGTTCCTCGCCCGGCTACGAGGCGAGCCGAAGTAGCTCTGCAACTTACCCACGCACCCAAGCGTCCCCACTACGAGCAGGTTGCGGGAACCCATCGGCAGCCCGCACCGAAAGGATTCCCCATGTCGTTTGCACGTCGGTTCGGTCTGCTATTGAGTCTCCCGCTGGTTTGCGGTCTTTTGCTGGCGCAGGAGACCCCCGCGCCGGCTCCGCCCGCGCTCGCCAGGCCCGAGTCAAAGCCAGACTCGGCGATCCGTCTCGACGTTGTCGTCTCCGGCAAGAAGGGCGTACACGTCCCCCAGCTGCAGGCCAAAGACTTCACCCTCTACGACAACAAGGTCGCCCAGTCCATCACGTCCTTTCATGAGGTCGGCGCCGGTTCCAGCGCGCCCGTCGAAGTCGTTCTCGCCGTCGACGCGGTCAACTCCACCATCACCACCCTCTCGTATGCCCGGCAGGAACTCGACAAATTTCTGCTCGCTAACGGCGGCAAGCTGGACCGTCCCACCTCGCTCGCCCTCCTCAGCGATCAGGGGGTGCAGGCGCAGGGCGGCAGCACGCTCGACGGCAAACTCCTGGCGCAGTCCGTCGACGCGATCCCCTCACGTCTCCGCATCATCAATCGCAGCCAGGGCTTCTATGGCGCACAGGACCGCATCAATCTCTCACTCAGCTCACTCAGCCTCTTGATCGATCAGCAGGCGTCGCGACCTGGCCGCAAGCTCATCGTCTTCATCTCTCCCGGCTGGCCTTTGCTCTCTGGCCCGCGCATCGAACTGAGCCGGCGCGACCAGGAACGCATCTTCGCCTCCGTGGTGAATCTCTCGACGCGCCTCCGCCAGGCCAACATCACCCTCTACCAGGTCGATCCGCTGGGAAGCAACGAAGGGATGGAGCGGCGGTTCTACTACCAGAACTTCACCAAGGGCATCGTCAAGCCCGGGCAGACCGATGAAGGAGATCTCGGCCTGCAGGTCATCGCAACCCAGACCGGCGGCCTCGTCTTCAATGCCAATAATGACGTCGCCGGGCTCATCAAACAGTCCATTGAGGACGCCTCGGACTATTACGAACTGACCTTCGCCGGCTCGCCCGGCGAGCACCCCAACGAGTACCACCAGCTTGACGTAAAGCTCGCCCAGCCGGGCTACGAAGTTCGCACCCGCCGCGGCTACTACGCCCAGCCCACGATGCCGGACGGGCCTCCACCGGAAAGCAAAATCGTTCGTTAGGGATGCGTTTCGACGACCGGAATCATTCCAATTTCAACCGTCGTAATCGCTCCCGAGGATGCCTCACGCCGCGTGAAACGCCGCCCGACCCTCCCGTCACGCCGCAACAACCGGCAAGTTGCTCTAGAATCGTAGCGTGCCTCTCGACCTGATCTCGACCCGTTCTCGCATTGCGGTGGCCGCAATGCTGTGCTCTGCCTTCGCCGCTGTCGCTCAGACCCCGACCCCGCAGCCTGCCGCACCCCCTCTGCCCGCGCAATCGGCCCCGCAGCAGCCGGCCACGCCTGCACCCGCGGGTCAACAGGCACAGCCATCCGCCGTCCAAACCGCCCCTGGCCAGGAGCCGACTTTTACCCTCGGCGTTCGCGTCAACCTTGTCGATCTCGTCTTCACCGTCACCGATAAACACGGGCGCTTCATCACCGGCCTCAAGCGCGAAAACTTCGGCCTCCTCGACGACGGACGGCCACCGGCCTCGGTCCTCAGCTTCACCCAGCAGACCAACCTGCCGCTTCGCTTGGGCGTCATGCTCGATACCTCCAGCTCCATCCGCACCCGCTTCAAGTTCGAACAGGACTCCGCCCTCGACTTCTTCCTCCAGGTCCTTCACCCCAACGATCGCGCCTTCGTCGAAGGCTTCGACATTCAGATCGATCTCGCGCAGGACTACACCAACAACATCGATGCCCTCAACGAAGGCATCCGCAAGCTGCGTCCCGGTGGGGGCACCGCGCTGTATGACTCGCTCTATCACACCTGCCAGCAGCAGATGCTCACCCTAAAAGAGACGAGCCCCGTCCGCAAGGCCCTCATCCTCGTCTCTGACGGCGACGACAACTACAGCCGCGCCCTCGAATCCGACGCCATCAAGATGTGCCAGCGCGCCGAGACCATCGTCTACACCATCTCGACCGACACCAGCCCCACTCGCGGCAAGGGTGCCGACGTCCTCAAGACCATCGCCGATGCCACCGGCGGCCGCGCCTTCTTTCCCAACCGCCTTGAAGACATCGCCGTCAACTTCAAGGACATCGAAGAAGAGCTTCGCAGCCAGTACTCCCTCGAATACCGCCCCGCGGACTTCAAACAGGACGGCAGTTTCCGCACCATCTACCTGCAATCCACCGACCGCCGCTACAACGTCCGCACCCGCACCGGCTACTTCGCTCCCAAAGCCGGTCAATAATCCCAGCGGCGCAAATCCTCGTCGCACCCCGAAAGGGCACGCGTTCACGCGTGCCGCTATCCAAACAATCCCTCTGGCTTTCCTCCGATAACCCGCAAACTTTCTCCCGACGCCCGTGTCTAACTCATGCAGGAGAACCCTCGCATGCGTCTATTCACCTCCGCCCTCTTCGCTCTCGCCCTCGCCGCACCAGCCTTCTCCCAGCAGTTCACCACCCCTCCGCCGCCTGAACCAACCTACGTCCCCGCCGGCCCGAATCTTCAACAGCAGCTGGCTTCCTTGAGCGATCAGCCCGCCACCCACAGCGGCTTCGTCTTCGACCACAACATGCTCGGCTTCGCCCAGGGTGTCCTCGAGGCACAGGGAATGGACGAGGCCCGCGCCAAGGCCGCTCTCAAAGGCATTGAGATCGACAACTACCGCTATCACCAGCCCGCCTTCTACACCCCCGAAGCCATGGCCGCGCTCATCGAAACCTACCACCAGACTGGCTGGAAGCACTTGGTCAACGCCAACCAGACCCCCCAGAACACCGCTCAGCCAAGAGGCACCGCAACCGACCTCTGGGTCCACTTCTCCGGCACCAATATCGACGGCCTCACCGTCCTCACCCGCGCCAGCAAGATGATGAACGTGGTCCAGGTCAGCTGCGACCTCCGGCCAGTCGACCTGATGCACCTCGGAGGCCACTTCGGCATCCCCAAAGTCGACCCTAACGCCGTCATGGTCCCAGCACCCAGATAACAAGCAGGTACAAACAGCAGACCCTGGCTAACTCAAGCCGCCATACTGTTCGATCTGCCCCAGCAGCTTCAACTTCCGTTCCGGAGGCAAAAAGCTGGCCTCCACCGAATTCGCCGCCAACTCCCGCATCTGTTCAAGCGAGAACTCGAACTGCTTCTGCACCAGAATGTATTCCTGAAGCAAATTCGACCCGAACATCGGCGGATCATCCGAGTTGATCGTAATCATCAACCCGCCCTCGAAATACTCCCGAATCGGGTGCTCTTCGAAGCTCGCACACGACCCCGTCCTGATGTTCGACGTCACATTCAGCTCCACAGGAATCTGCCGCTCCGCCAGGATCCGCACCAGGTCCTGATCGTGTTGCGCGGCAAGTCCATGCCCAAGCCGTTCCGCCCCGATGTTGATCGCAGCCCAGATACTCGCAGGCCCGTTCACCGGCCCGCCCGTTTCGCCCGCGTGAGCCGTGAGTCGCAAACCCGCAGCCTTCGCCTCCGCGTAACTCTCCCGAAACAGATCGGCCGAACCCCGAGCTTCATCGCCGCCAATCCCGATCCCCACAATCGACGGATAGATCAGCCGCAACTCCGCCGCCTTGCGAAATACCTTAGAAGCCTCCTCCGCGCCAAAGTGCCGCACCGCATCGATCAGCCAATAGATCGTTGTCCCAAACTCCGCCTCAGCCCGCACGCGTGCCCGCTCGATCGCCTCGACAAACGGCTCAACCGCCGAATTCTTCCAGTAATAGATAATCCCGAACGAGATATACACCTCGGAATGGACCACGCCCTGAGCCGCCAGATCACGGATCATGTTGTACGTGATCAGCTCATAGTCCTCAGGCCCTTTCAGCCGCGAAGACACCGCCTTGAACGCCTCCATAAACCCCAGAAAATCCTTGTAAACATAAAGCTGACGAATCTGCTCCAGCGTCAACGGCTCCACATCATGCCGCCGCGACAACTCCAGCAGCGTCTCCGGCAGAATCGTCCCTTCAAGATGCAGGTGCAGCTCCGCCTTCGGAAGGTGGAGAAGCCAGGTCGGTATATCGATCTCAGGTTGAAGCTTGCGCGGCATATCTTCAGAATACGCGCAGCGGTGCAGGCTACGCAGTAGCGCCCATCCGGCCTTGGGACGCACTTGGTACTATGGCCAAGTGATCCAGGAAACGCATATCCACTTCTCCGCCTGGCAGCAGATGCACCTGTCGCAAGCGTCCACCACGCGCCTTCTCATGGCCTGCGCAATGGGGGGCGCCGTCGGCATCGAGCGCGAGTGGAGACACAAAGACTCAGGACTTCGCACCAACATCCTTATCTGCATGGGCTCCGCGCTCTTCACCATCATGAGCGTCGCCATCGCGGGCGATCAATCGCAAAACCGCGGCCAGATCGCAGCCAACATCGTGCAGGGCGTCGGTTTTCTCGGCGCCGGTCTCATCCTCCACGGCAAAAGCAAGGTCACCGGACTCACCAGCGCAGCCACTGTCTTCGTGGTCGCCGCAGTCGGCATGACCTGCGGCGCCGGGCTCTACATCGAGGCGCTCATCGCGACCATCATGGTGCTCATCGCCCTGCAGTTTATCGGCATGCTCGAAGGACGCCTCGGCTGGAAACGCTATCCCATGATCTACGAAGTCCGAGCCGACATAGGCTCCGTCCTGTCGCCCGATATCGTCGGCTCAGCCCGCGCCGAAGCCGAGGTCGAAGCCGCCGAAACCGCGTCCAGACGCATGCAGAAGGCAATCCTCCGCACGCTCGACGCCATCGGACAGCGCCTCGCCGTAGTCGATCGCAACAACGTCGCCGGCATCGAGCGCGTGGCCTTCACCGTCGTTGCCACCCGCAGGGTGCATGACCGGGTGCTCCTCGCACTGCGAGCCAGCGACGCGACCGACGAGGTCCAGGTCTTTGCCGATACCGACGACGACTAAGCATTCGAATCCTCCGCGCACCTGCTCTTGCCATTTGGCGACGCGAAGAGGACAATTGGCGTATGACAGTAGCGGCCATCGCAGACGTGCTCGGCGGACAAAAGATGCTGCACCGCCGTGTCAGCTCGGACGCGGAGTTGACCCGTCTCACCCGCGAAGGCCTGCCCGTCGATACATTAGCTCTTCTGGCAGACGGTTTCTCCATCGACCGCAAGGCGTTAGCGAAGCTGGCAGGCATCTCGGAGCGAACCCTCAGCCGCCGCATCGCCAAAGGCGAACGCCTCTCAGCCGAAGAGAGCGATCGCACAATCCGCATCGCCAGAGTCTTCGCGCACGCAAGCGACACCTTCGGCACCCAGCCCAAGGCATCGTCCTGGCTACTGACACCCAATAGCGTCTTGGACGGTCAAACCCCCCTGAGTCAGTTAGACACCGACTCCGGCGTCCGCGCCGTCGAAACAATCATGGGACGCATCGCTTGGGGAGTCTATAGCTAGTGCAAGTGTGGCGGCTGAGCAAAGCACGCTATGCGAAAGCCGCGTTCACCGGAGAAGGTGCCCGCATCCTCGGCGGTCGCTGGAACTCCGTTGGTGTGCCCATGGTCTACGCGTCGTTATCGCTCTCCCTGGCTGTCCTCGAAGTCTTCGTCCACATGAATGCCCGAGCCGCCCCGGGCGATTTCGTATCGACCAAAGCCAATCTCGGTATCGATGAGGCGGCGGTCGAGCGGGTCAACATTGCCAGCCTCCCAAAGGATTGGCGTCGGCTCGACCACCCGGCACTGCAGTCCCTCGGCGACGAGTGGATCCGCACGCAGCGTTCTCTCGTCCTGCTGGTCCCATCCGTCGTGATTGACGGCGAATGGAACACCCTCATCAATCCTGCTCATCCGTCAGCAGCAAGCATTGCGCTCGAAGATCCGATCCATTTCAACTTCGATGAACGCCTGTTCCTGCCACGGACTTAGCGCGCAGGCTCATCCGCGCTGCGCACCAAAAGCTTACCCCTTGTAAAACTCGCTCCGCTCCCGCGAATACGCCACATAGACAATCAACCCGATAATCAGCCACACAAAAAATCGCAGCCACGTCCTCGCCGGCAGGCCAGCCATGAGCAGCACGCAGAAGATGATGCTCAGCGCCGGAATCACAGGCCCGAATGGCACACGAAAACCCCGCCGCCGCTCCGGATCCTTATAGCGCAGAACGATCACGCCAATCGACACCAGCACAAACGCGAACAGCGTCCCAATGTTCGACATCTCAGCCAGCGTCCCCACATCGAACAAGCCGGCAGGAATCGCCACAAGAATTCCCGCAACCCATGTCGCAAACGCAGGCGTCCGGAACTTAGGGTGAATCCGCGAGAACGCATCCGGCAGCAGCTTATCGCGCGACATCGCAAACCAGATGCGCGCCTGCCCGTACTGTCCCACCAGGATCGACGAGATCATCCCCAGGATCGCCCCGAACAGCACAGCCAGCCGCACCCAATGCAGCCGATGCGCCCCCGGCAGCAAAGCCACGCGCTGCAGCGCATTCACCACCGGAGCCCCATCGCCCGCAACCGACTTCCAATTCACCATGCCGGTAAGCGTAGCCGCTACGCCGATGTAAAGAATCGTACAAATCACCAGCGTCGCGATAATCCCGATCGGCACGTCGCGCTGCGGCTTGCGACACTCTTCCGACGCGGTCGACACAGCGTCGAACCCGATATAGGTAAAGAAAATAATCGAGCCGCCTGCCAGGATTCCGCCCAGCCCGGTCGGCGCGAAGGGATGATAGTTCTCGCCATGAATGAAGCTCATGCCGAAGAAGACGAAGGTCAGGATCGCCCCGATCTTCACCAGCACCATGATGTTGTTGGTCCGCGCCGACTCGCGAATCCCGCGCACCAGCAGCACGGTAATCACGAGTACGATCAGAAAAGCCGGGATGTCAAAACCGAAATGAAGTCCCGGCGCAAAGATATCCTTGCCCGCAAGATCCTGCGCTCCCAGCGGCAGATACGTCGGCTCCAGCCATTTCGGGTCAAGATGAATGTTGAACCAGTCCAGCGCATTCACCAGGTGCGACGCGAACCCCACCGACACGCTCATGTTCGCGAACGCATACTCGAGGATCAGGTCCCACCCGATAATCCACGCAACCAGCTCGCCCATCGTCGCGTAGGTATAGGTATAGGCCGACCCCGCGATCGGGATCATGCTCGCAAGCTCCGCATAGCAAAGCCCGGTCAGCGCGCACACAATCGCGACCAGCACCAGCGAAATCACCAGGGCAGGTCCAGCCCCCGGACGCCCAGCCACGATCCCGCTGGTATGGTGCAGCGCCCCCCAAACGAGGTCGATCACTGGTGACTCAGACCATGTCGCGGTCGTAGCCGGGTTCCCGCCAATCGCGGTCCCGATCACCGTAAAGATCCCCGACCCAATCACAATGCCAACGCCAAGCAGCGTCAGTGAAACCGGGCCGAGCGTCTTCTTGAGCGCATGTTCCGGGCGCTCCGAGTCGCTGATCAGCTTGTCGATCGATTTTTTTGCGAAGATTTGTCGAGCCAGCGTAGGGTCCTCAAAAGCAGGAAATAGGGTGTAGGGAATAGGGAATAGCGAACGGTGACGTGCCGTTTGGAACCTAATGCCTTAGAGACTATTGCTGCTTCTTCAGAACTCAGACGTACAGCCGTTCTCCGTCGTGACTCTAGAATCAAAACACTCTGAACTCTAAACTCTCGAATCACGCTCTGAGTAGCCGCTAAGCTACATCATCCGGAGAACGGCTCTAACCACTACCGCTTCGACTGGCCGCGCGAAGCCTTCTTGATCTTGGCCTTGTTCTCGCCGCGAGCGCCCGTGCGCTTCGCCTTCGGAGCGGCCTTCTTGCGCGCAGCCCGCTTGATCTTTTTGCGCTCTTCAGTATCGGTAATGCTCTTGGTATTTGCCATGATTGCTGTTCTCTTTTCAGAAGGTGTGCGAGCGTGTGGTCTGGCGCTCCTCGACGGAGGCTAAAGCTTTTCGAGCTGGGCGAACTTCTCAACCAGCTTCTTCACGCCGTGCTGTGTAAATTGTACTGTAATCTTTGCGTCGTCCCCGTCGCCCTCCCGCTGAAACACGACGCCCTCCCCATATTTCGGGTGCCGAACCCGCGATCCCTTGCCTAGTCCCGTCTTCCCCGTAGGAGCCGGAATGTCGAGTTTCGGTCGCGTGAACTTCTGCCCAGCCGCTCCGCCGCGCCCCGCAAAGAAGCTCGCAATGTTATCCAGCGATCCCGAAGGCGTCTGCTGCCGAGCCGGCGCACCCATGCTCGCTCTCGCCGCGGCCCGCACGCCCGCATCCTGGCTCCCTACCACCTGCGATTCATCCTCGTAGCTATAGTGGCGTTCGCCATCCTCATAGCCGTTCTGTTTCGGCGCGCCAAACCCTCCCCCGCGCTGCGGGTAAGGCGTCGAATACCGCGACCCCGAAAACTGCGGCTGCTGCGGCGGACTCCCTAGATCTTCAACCAGCCGCCCCGGGACCTCCTCCAGAAACCGCGAAGGAATCGAAGCCTCCGGCATATCGTTCCCATACCGCCGCCGATAACGCGCCCGCGTCATCACCAGCGTATCCATCGCCCGCGTCATCCCCACGTAGCAAAGCCGCCGCTCTTCCTCTAACCCCGTCGGATCGGTGAACGTCCGCGAGTGCGGAAACAACCCCTCTTCCATCCCGGCCAGAAACACCAGCGGAAACTCCAAACCCTTCGCCGCATGCAGCGTCATCAACGTCACGCGCGCCTCAGCGGAGTACTGGTCCGCGTCAGAGACGAGCGCAGCATGATCCAGAAACTCCGCCAGCGATTCGCCGCGAGACGAAGCGTCCTGCGCCGCATTCGCCAGTTCCTTCAAGTTCTCAATCCGCGAAAACGACTCAGGCGTAGCCTCTTCCTCAAGCGCCCGAATATACCCCGACCGATCATTCAGGAACTTGATCAGCTCCGGCAGCGTTGCCGCATCGCCCGGCTTACGAAATGCTGGCTTCTCGTCCTGCACTGCCGCGGACTCCCCAGCAACCGCGCGCCGCGCCGCCTCCGAAGCACTCGACGCCGAAGCCTTCAGCACCACCGGCGCAAACGGGTTATACATCGCCGCGTCGATGTCATGCGCAGCATCGTCGTCCGTCGCGTTCTCGGCGGCAAGCGTCGAAATCTCTTCGCTTGGCCCAAAATCAAACCCGAAGTTGAAGCTCGTATCAAAACTCGTATCCGCCACCGCATCCGCACCCGTCTCAACTGCAGGCTCATCCGCAATCTCTTCCGTCGCAAACGCTGACGGATCGAACGAATCATCGCTCGCCTCCGCATCATCCCGCGGTGCAAGATCATGCGAAAGCTTGTCCGCAAACCCCGGCCCCAACATCGCCCGCGCATCTTCGATCAGCCGCTTGAACCCGCTCAACGCCTGCAGCGCGCGCGCTGGCAGCAGACGATCTTCAATCGCCTTCCCAATCGCATCCCACGTCGACATCCCCGTCGTGAGCGCCATGCGCTCGAGCGTCTCCATCGTCGTCTTGCCGATTCCGCGCGGCGGCGAGTTCACACTCCGCCCCAGCGCAATCGAGTCATGCGGATTCTGCACCAGCTTCATGTAGCTCAGAATGTCCTTGATCTCCGCGCGATCGTAGAAGCTGAAGCCCCCCACCATGTGGTACTGAATCTGGTACCGCCTCAACGCCTCTTCCACCAGCCGCGACTGCGAGTTCGTCCGGTACAGCACCGCGCAGCGCGCCGGCTCATCCGTCTCCACCTGCTGCGCCTCGCGCAGATACTTCTTGATCCGGTCCGCAATGAACAGCGCCTCGTTCTCGCCATCCGGGGCCTCATACAGCCCAATCAGCGACCCACCCTCGCGCGCCGTCCAAAGGTTCTTGCCCTTGCGCTGCGTGTTCTGCGCGACAACCGCCGAAGCGCCTTCCAGAATCATCTGCGTCGACCGATAGTTCTGTTCGAGCCGAATCGTCCGCGACCCCGGAAAGTCCTTCTCGAAGTCGAGAATGTTCTTGATGTCCGCGCCGCGCCAGCTATAGATCGACTGGTCTTCATCGCCAACCACGCACACGTTATGATGGTCCCCCGCCAGCAGCTTCATCAACTCGTACTGCGGCTTGTTCGTGTCCTGGTATTCGTCGATCATCACGTACCGGAACCGTCGGTTATACCGCTCCCGCACTTCCTTGCTCGTCTTCAGCAGCCGCACCGTCTCCAGCAGCAGGTCGTCGAAATCCAGCGCATTCGCCTTCATCAACTCTTCGCGATAGATCTTGAAGATATGCGCGATCTTCTCTTCCATCGGGTTCGTCGACGCAAGGAAGTACTCCTGCGGATCGATCATGTGGTTCTTTGCCCACGAGATCCGTCCCAGCGCCACCCGCGGCTTCAGCGACTTGTCATCCACCCCAAGCCGCTTCAGCGCGGTCTTCACCACCGCCTGCTGATCGGTCTCGTCATAGATCGCAAAGCTCCGCGTCAACCCCTTGCCGTTCACCTGCAGCGCCTCAATATCGCGCCGCAGCACCCGCACGCAAAAGCTGTGAAACGTCGAAAGCGTCGGCTTCGCCAGCGACGAGTGCCCCAGAATCTTGTCGACCCGTTCCGCCATCTCCTTCGCGGCCTTGTTGGTGAACGTGACAGCCAGAATCTGGTCCGCCGGCACACCCCGCTCTTCAATCAAATACGCAATCCGATGCGTCACCACCCGCGTCTTCCCGGACCCAGCGCCGGCCAGCAGCAGCACAGGCCCATCCACCGCCTGGATGCCTTCCTGCTGCTGCGCGTTCATGTTGTTGAGAAGATGTGACGCCATGCTTCCATTTAGTTTAACGGAACCGCACTGTGGTACAAAAAGCCGCAAGTTAAGCCCGTCGGAGCATGCATTTCCGCCACGTAACCGGCCCTCAAAAACACCACCACGCAGGCGCAGACCGACCCTTCAGCACGCGTCCAAAACTTTCCCAAAATGGGCGTCGTAGAATGAGCCACTTACAATCCAAGTCCCAACATCTATGTTCCACGTGGAACAATCCGGCCCCCAACAATGTTCCACGTGGAACAAATTTAGAAATCAGAAAGTGTTCCACGTGGAACCATTCCTGGCCGGTCAAAAATGTTCCACGTGGAACATTGCACCCAGCGCGATCCTTTCAGGCAAAGCCTTCAGGGTTGAAGTCCTGCTCCATCCTCTGCCTCAAATGCTCACGCACAACGTGTTCTCTATCCGTTCACAAAGCGGCTGTTCGCAACTGAACAGATTTGAACGATTGCGAACACCTTCAACTGAGGTCTACGCGGAGATGCCGCGAAAACCTACATGAACACTGACGATTTCTCTCTCATGACTTTGGTCTCTTACTTGCATAAGAGGAGAGCGGGACCATGACCCACGAGAGATACAGCCCATGCAACGCTAAAAGTATTTGAGAGTTTTCGGGAACCGAACTGAACCGGCTTCCGTAACTCCCTTCACGAAGAGCCTGACTGAACCATGGCGGACAGGCAATTCAACCTTGCAACAACAGAAGAAGTACCAGGGAGATTCCAATGATCTATACGTCCCTCGCAGTCCTCGCAATGTCCGCCTCTGTAGCCGTCATGCCGCCGACGAAGTTTGTCCACTTTCACCCCCACTCCGCACAACCCGACACACGGGTGAGCCTCACAATCGTCAACCAAGGCTCCCTGTTTCAAGATGTAAAAATCGACGGCCAGCAATACACCGTGCAGGCTCACCAGGGTCTAACCGTCAAGGCACCTGTCGGCACCGTCATCTTCGCCGATAGCTCGACCGGCGCGCTCAAGCGTGGCGCTGTCGTCGCCGCGATCACGCCTGACATGAAAGATGGGTTGATCGAACTCAAGTAAGCCGGCAAAACGTACGAGAGCATCCACTGCAAGAGGCACGGTTAGCAAGCGGGCAACAATCCTGCGAGATAATCGAAGCGAGATGCCCAAGCCCCATACGATCTGTAATATCGCCGTCTTCTGTGCCTCTGCTGACGGCAACAACCCCCACTATCGCATCGCCGCCGAAGCTCTGGGCCGAGAACTGGCGACACGCAAACTGGGCCTGATCTATGGCGGCGCGAAGGTCGGGTTGATGGCGGCCGTCGCTGAAGCTGCGTTGGCCGCAGGCGGCCACGTTGTCGGCGTCATTCCCGAAGTGCTGGTCGACCTCGAAGTCGCGCATCAAGGCATCTCCGAGTTGCACATCACCTCCACCATGCACACGCGCAAGGCCATGATGGGCGAGCGCTCCGACGCCTTCGTCATCCTGCCCGGAGGCTTCGGCACCCTCGAAGAGATGTTCGAGGTGCTCGCATGGCAAACCCTCAAGCTGCACGAAAAACCCATCATCCTGCTCAACACGGACGGTTTCTACAACACGCTGCTCACCTTCCTCGACGAATGCGTGGAACGCGGAGTGTTGAAGCCAAAGAACCGCTCCATCCTCCTCGTTGCCGCAACCGTTGACCAGATCTTTACGTACCTGGAGCTCTAGAGAAAGCAACGTCCGTCCCAGTCATGGCGTCTGATCTATAGCGAAGAGATGGCGAAAAAGCCGCTCGCAAAGATGAGGTGTTCTGATGGCAGAACGTGAAGTAGTTCTCGACCAACCCGTGGTAATCGATGAGCACGATGAAGCTCTGCGCAAGGCAACAGACCGTGCGGACCGTGTCGAAGCAGAGCTCGCCAAATTGAAACATGCGCCAGTGAAGCACACTGAGCCAACCGGCGATGGCGAAGCAGAGTTACGCAAAGATTCCATGATGGCCCACCTGCTCGATTCACTGAACGACGGTAAAGATATCGGCCACTACGGTCGTCTGGTCTTCGCCATGGTGGCCCGTCACTTCATGCCCCACGACGAAGTCATGGCCTGGATGATGAAGGATAAGGATGTCGATGAGGAGAAGGCACGCTTGATGCTGGTCCAAGTCGAAGGCAAAGACTATAGCCCGCCACGCCGCGACAAGATCCTCTCCTACCAGGCTCAACAGGACTTCCCCATCCTGCCGGATGCCAACGATCCAGACTGCGGAAACCTCTATCGCAACCTGAAGTTTCCGGACGAAGTCTACGAACACATCGAACAGTATCAAGAGGCAAAGACCTCCTGACACCACCTCATGCGTCGCGTTTCGCTATGCACTCATCGCAAAGGCATACGCGACGCAGATAATCCCACGAGTAGATGCCCGACTCGTGCCCATCGTTCCACTTGAAGCGGATCGCATACTTACCTACTGGCGTAACTTCGAGCGGACGCGGCGGCGCTTCATACATCACGAGCGGACCGCCCGGCTTAGGCTTTGCGATCCCCGGCTCGCGGCCTGCCTTTTGCCGTTCCTCGTTGCAGGTTGCGCATGGGCAAGCGTTACGCAGCCAAGCAAAGTTCCACGTGCTGGTGTGCCCGTCTTTCCAGTCGATCGAGACGCCGGTGCCTTCGGTCTTATGGACGCGCACCTTGGCCGGTGTCACAGCGTCCTTCGGCAATACTGACTCGGTCGCGCTTTCCCGACGAGCCTGCTCTTCACTGACGATGCGGATTCCTTCGTGACTCATAAACTCCTCAAACGTTCAAACGGCGCACTGGCGCCACTTCGCGGGATAGATGGCTTGGTATCGTCATGATTGGCGATAGAAGAAGTATCCAGCAATGACCATGCCGGTGACGATCACCACCGCGCGCAACACACCAGCGTTCATGCGCTTCGCATAGTGAGCGCCGATGAACCCACCTACGCCCGCAAACACCATTGAGATGAGGCAGTAGTGCCAGAGGATGCGGCCGCTGACGATGAACGTCAGAACGGCACAGAGATTCGACGCACAGGCCGCCACAACTTTGAGTGCGTTCAGCTGGTGCATCTCTTCGAGCCCGAAGAGCGCGAGGACAGTCATGATCAGAAAGCCCGCGCCCGCACCGAAGTATCCGATGTAGAAGCAGACAGGCAGCAACGCGAAGAACAGTGCGAATTGGTTGATCTTCGGTTCGCCGTGATGCTCAGTGTGTGCTTTGGTGGAGCGTGTGCGCAGCCAGCGTGAGACCGGTCCCGAGACATAGAAGAGGAGCGAACCGGCAAGCAGCAGCCACGGGATCAGGTGAAGGAAGGTTCTCTGCTTCGTGTGCAGCAGGATGATCGCACCCGCCACTCCGCCGAGAATGGACGTACCAAGGACGAGCGGCAATAGATCGCGCCGAACGTCACCGCGAAGTGCTGCGACGGAGGTCAACTGGCCGGGCCAAAGAGCAACGGTATTCGTGGCGTTTGCTTCGATGGGCGCAACGCCGACGCCGAGCATCGCGGGAAATGACAGGAACGAGCCACCACCCGCCATCGCATTCATGACGCCGGCGAGAAACGACGCAACGACCAGCCAAAGGAATCGCCAATGAATGATAAGGGTTTGCAGCACTATGTCGATTGTATAGAGGCAACGGCGACTGCGCCCTTGTCGAGCGGCGACCACTGTGAGAGTGCTTGCGGTTCTCGGCCTAAAGGCTGGGTGTGGCTGCGATGAGGCGTTGGGTGTAGGGTTTGGATGGGTGCTCGCAGACGTCGAGCACAGGGCCGATTTCCACCAGGGCGCCGCGTTCCATCACCGCAACGCGATCGCAAAGATAGCGCACCAGCGGCATCGAGTGCGAGATGAACAAATACGTCAGGCCATGGGTTCGTTGCAGATCCCGCAAGAGGTTGATGACCTGCGCTCCCACCGAGACATCGAGTGCGCTTACCGGTTCGTCGAGCGCGAGAAAGTCCGGTTTCAACGCCAGCGCACGCGCAATGTTGATGCGCTGCCGCTGGCCGCCGGAGAACTCATGCGGGTAGCGCGTAAGAACATCCGAATCCAGACCAACCTCTTCCATCAAGGCCGCAATGCGCGTCTGGATGAACGGCTTCGCAAAGCCACCCTGGATGGCGAAAGGCTCCGCAACGATGTCGCGAATTCTCATGCGCGGGTTAAGAGCCGCGAAGGGATCTTGAAAAACCATCTGCATGCGACGACGGAGCAAGCGAAGATCACGTCGCTTCGCGGAGAGAACGTCGGTGCCATCGAAGGTGACAGAGCCAGAGGTAGGCTCGACCAATCGTAGAAGCATGCGCGCCACCGTGCTTTTGCCGGAGCCGGATTCGCCGACGAGACCGAGCGTTTCTCCGCGGTGGATGGTCAGCGAGACATCGTTGACGACCGTGGCGCTGCCATAGCGTTTGGTCAGATTCCTTGCTTCAATGAGAGTCTCCGGCACGCTCAGGTAAGCTCCGGGTGCAGCTTGTGGAAGCCGGTTGTCTCCTGGTACGCCCGCGCAAACGCTGCCACGCGCGCATCTGAGTAGAGGCCGCCCAGGAAGGTGATGGAGACGGGTGTGCCGGGTCCGCCCGCGTTGTCCACTGCGCCGTCCGTTGGGTTCGGTGAGGGTGGAGCATCGGCTCCGCGCAGGCCGTTGGGCACGATGACCGCCGGCTGCCCCGTCAGGTTCGTCGCGACAAGCTGTGTGCCTTCCGAGGTCGTCACGATGACGTCAACGTGCTTGAAGAGCTTGTCCATTGCGGCGATGGCGAGGGTGCGTGCCCGCATGGCCTGGATGTAATCGACCGCGGAGTAGAAGCGCGCGATGCGGAAGGTGTTGGGCCAATCGTAGGGTTGCTGGCCGGTGAGGAGCTTGTCGCGCCCGCTGCGGGTCAACTCGTCAAAAGCAGCTGCGCCCTCCGCTTCGAGCAGTGGAACCATGGAACCGAAGGGCAGTTCAGGAATCTCGACTGGGATGAGTTGCACGCCCATCTTGCTCCGCAGCACGTCGAGTGCTGAAGTCGAGTATTTGAGGTCGTACTGTTCGCGCGCCATGTAGGCCTGCATGCGTGCGAGGCGTTTCTTATAGGCTTCCATCTCGGCATCGCCGCCAGCGGTAGGAGCTTTCAGGTCCGGTGGTTTAGGGCCTTCGAAGGCGGACTTGATGAAGCCGACGCGCAGCTTGCGCCAGTCGAATTCAGCGTTCCAGTTCATGGCGGCAGGCTGCACGGCGAGGTCATGTCCGTCTTGTCCGTAGATCGCGCTTAGTACGATTGCGCAGTCTTCCACTCCGCGGCAGATCGGGCCAATCTTGTCCATCGTCCAGCTGAGTGCCATCGCGCCAGTTCGAGGCACGAAGCCGAAGGTAGGCCGCAGGCCCGTCGCACCGCAGCGTGTCGAAGGAGACGAGATGGAACCCAGGGTCTCGGTGCCGATGGCGAAGCCGACGCAGCCGGCGGCCGTCGCGCTCGCGCTCCCAGCCGATGAGCCGGAAGACCCCTGCTGCATGTTCCATGGGTTGCGTGTGCGAGCGCCGAACCAGAGATCGCCCTGAGCGAGAGCGCCCATGCTGAGCTTGGCGACCAGGATAGCGCCGGCTGCATCGAGCCGTTTGACGACCTCGGCATCTTCGTCAAAAGCCTGGTGCTCGAAGCCTGCGGCTCCCCAGGTCGTTGGGTAGCCTTTGACCGCAAGCAGATCCTTCGCTCCCCACGGGATTCCGTGGAGCTGCCCACGGTAGTGACCGGCGGCGATCTCGGCGTCCGCCGCGGCTGCTTGCCTGAGTGCACGCTCCTCGGTAAGCGTGATGACGCAATGGAGCCTGGCGTCGAGACGCTTCAGGCGCGCGAGGTACATCCTGGTGAGGGTGGTGGCGGTGATGCGCTTCGTCCGGATCAGTTCGGCGAGTTCGCGGACGGTGAAGAAGGCAAGCGCCTCAGCATTGGCTTCAGGGCTGCCGTGATCTTCGAATCTGACGCTGGGCGGGGCACTGATGCGCATGGGCTGCCGGGCGGTATCGAGTGCCATATCGCCGGGGACGGGGTCGAAGACGTAAGCAGGTGCGACCGAGTTGGGGAGAGCGAGCTTGCGAATCTCCAGCACGTCCTCACGCTGCGAGTTGAGGCCTTCGATCATCGCGGCTTTCAGCGGCTCATCGAGGTGAATGCCTGCGATCATGGCCGCGTTATCGATCATGGCCGCAGTGATCTTGGGGAGATCGTTTGAAGGGGCTTCCTGGGCGTGGGCTGTGGCAGCGAGGGTGAGCAGTGCACCGGGAAACAGCGTTTGTCCTAGCCCCGCAGTACTGCAGACGGCGAGGAACTTTCTACGGTCAAGGCGCAAGGCTGCGGAAGAGGATATCGCTTCTCTCATGACTCGAATTATTGCATTCAGGGGCTAGAGAACTTCACGCGCAGGATATCCATTCTTCTCGACGATCGCGAGGTAGTCCTTGAGCCGTTGGCCTTTCCGCGGGGTGAACGACCCGAGGTCGGCGGAGACGTCGGTCATGCGGTCGATGCGAAACATGCGGAAGTCGTTGCGGAGTTCGCACCAGGCGACGAGCGTCCAGACGCCGCTCCAGAAAAAGAGGCCCAGCGGGCGTGCGATGCGCCGGCTGGGTGCGCCGTCGATACGCACGTAGGCAAAGTCGATACGCTGCGAGGTGAGGCAGGTCTTATGAAGGAGGTCGAGGAGCAGGCGCTGGCCTTGCGGCATGAGGAAGCCGGGGGCATACATCTGGATAGCATCGAGACGGTCACGCAGTTCGGCAGGGAGCACCGCTTCGATACGTTGCAGCGCGGAGCCTGCGGCGGCGACGCTCTCGGCTCCGCCCCAGGCCTGCACGAGGCGAGCGCCGAGTACGAGTGCGGTGAGTTCGTTGGATGAGAACATAAGGGGTGGCAGATCGAAGTCCCGGCGCAAGGTGTAACCGACTCCCGGCTCGCCTTCAATTGGAGCTCCGGACAGCTGCAGGTCCATCACGTCGCGGTAGACGGTGCGCGTCGAAACCTGCAGCTTTTCGGCGAGGCGCGCGGCGGTCAGCAGGCGGCCGTGCCGGAGGAGTTGAACGATGCGAAAGAGTCGGTCGGCGCGGCGCATAGGCTAGAGTTTAGTCACTTCGTGGCCTTCCATTGCTTCGCTTGTGCCGAGCGATGCCCGGCACAGGAGTTTAGTGTTCGTGGAGGCCGACATGATTTCCCTCAGAGTCGCGAATGACGGCGAAGTGGCCAAGGCCGCCAGGAATTTTCGTGATCGGGATGATGACCTTGCCACGTTTGCCGGCTTCCATGCGCTCGATGGCTGCAGCCAGCCCGGTGCGGCAGTTTAGGTAGATGATTGTCCCGCATGCTGAGGGCTTCTGCGAATCGCGATGGACCAGGCTGCCGCCGACAGCGGTCACGGCAGCAGGAAAGAGATGCATGGGCTCGCCGAAGTTCTCTCGGCGCAGAGAGTCGTTGAGCAGGAATTCGTAGAAGAGCGTTGCGCGTTCGAGGTCTGTCGTTGGGATCTCGAACCACGTGGCGGCGTCCTGGCAGATGGCTTTTTCGATTGCGGGGTTGGCGGATTCAGTCATGTCGGCGCTCCTGATCTTGGTGAGTACAAGACAGAGCATAAGGAAAGGCTACTGACAGCATCCTGTCAGTAGCCTTTGATCGTTTTTAGGACGTTGTCGAGTGTCTAGATGTCGAGGTTCTTGACGTCCAGTGCGTTCTCTTCAATGAATTTGCGGCGGGCTTCGACATCTTCGCCCATGAGGGTCGTAAAAATCTCCTCAGTGGCGGCAATGTCTTCGAGTTTGACCTGCATGAGGGTGCGGCGTTCGGGGTCCATCGTGGTCTCCCAAAGCTGTGGAGCGGTCATCTCGCCGAGGCCCTTATAGCGCTGGACCTGGTACTCCTTACGGCCTTGCTCGATCACATAGTCGAAGACCTCGCGTGGCGTCTTCTTCTCGACGGGGTCCTGGCTGGCGCGGCTGTTGCGCTTGGCCGGCTTGGCCTCGGCAACGGTGCCTGGAGCGGCGGCGATGGTCTCGTTGACGCCTTCTTCCTGCTGAATCTCGTCGGCTTCGTCGAGAGCAGCCTGGGTAACCTGGGCTGGGGTCTGCGTCGCGTAAGAGATGAGGAACGGTGCCTGTAACTGGTCCTTGATCTGGGAGTACTTGCCGAGGAGCTGCCGGGTTTCGGCGGCGTTGGCGAGCGCCCAGTCGATCTTGCGTTCAGCGCCTTGTGCGTCGGTGAAGGTGATGGAGTAAGTCTGGTGCTCTTCGTCGCGAACCGGCTCCCCGATGGCGCGAAACTGGTACTCGCGCCGGATGGCTTCAAGCTTGTTGCGCATATCGAAGAGCTTATCCGCGGACTGGAAGTCTTCACGCTTGGCAGGGCTCGCACCTTCGTGCGAAAAGAGCTCGACAAAATCGAGCAGGACCTGGTCGTTGCGCAGCCGCTTTCCGACTTTCTCGGAGAGTAAGAGATAGTCGTTGAGGCGCGACATGTACTCGGTGAGAGCGGCTCCGGTGATCTGCGAAGCGCCTTCGCCGTAGGTGAGAACCATTCCGTCTGATGCGCGCTTGATCATCACGTCGACATACTGACGCTCGTCTTTGATGTACTGCTCGAACTTGCCTTTCTTGATGCGGAAGAGCGGAGGCTGCGCGATGTACACATGCCCGCGCTTGATGAGCTCGGTCATGTGGCGGAAGAAGAAGGTAAGGAGCAGCGTGCGGATGTGCG
This sequence comes from uncultured Granulicella sp., assembly GCA_963693075.2. Lineage (GTDB taxonomy): Bacteria > Acidobacteriota > Terriglobia > Terriglobales > Acidobacteriaceae > Edaphobacter. Next base: position 1,322,799 of record CAXMMP010000002.1, read on the forward strand.
AGCCGTCGACGTCGGCGTCGGTCATCAGGATGAGCTTGCCGTAGCGCAGCTTGGCTGGATCGAAGTCGTCCTTGCCGATACCGCAGCCGAGGGCGGTAATCATGGCGCGGATTTCTTCATGGCCGAGCATCTTGTCGTAGCGTGCCTTCTCGACGTTGAGGATCTTACCTTTGAGCGGGAGAATCGCCTGAAACTTGCGGTCGCGGCCTTGCTTGGCGGTCCCGCCGGCCGATTCACCCTCGACCAGGTAAAGCTCGCAGCGATCGGGCTGACGTTCGGAACAGTCGGCAAGTTTGCCAGGCAAACCGCCGCCGTCCAAGGCACCTTTTCGCCGGGTCAAGTCGCGAGCTTTGCGTGCGGCTTCGCGAGCGCGTGCGGCGTCGATGGCCTTGTTGATGATCTTCTTGGCGACCTGCGGGTTCGTATCGAAGAACGCGCCCAGGCGCTCGTTGACGAACGCCTGCACGGTGCCGGCGATGTTCGAGTTGAGCTTGCCTTTGGTCTGGCCTTCGAACTGCGGCTGTGAGAGCTTGACCGAGATGACGACGACGAGGCCTTCGGTCACGTCCGGGCCGGAGAGGTTCTCTTTGACGTCCTTGAAAAGGCCAAGGGACTGGCCGGCGGCATTGATGGTGCGCGTCAGCGCGGCGCGGAAACCTGCGAGGTGGGTCCCCCCGTCGATCGTGTTGATGTTGTTGGCGAAGGTGAAGACGGTCTCGCTGTAGGCGTCGTTGTACTGCAGCGCGATCTCCATGGCGACGTTGTCGCGCTCGGCCTCCATGTAGATCGGTTTCTCGTGCAGAACAGCCTTGCCCTTGTTCAGGTGCTTGATGAACTCGGCGATCCCGCCGACGAACTTGAACTCCTGCTTCTTGCTCTCGCCGGTTTTGGAGTCGGTCTGGCGCTCGTCGGTGAGGGTGATTTCAAGACCCTTGTTCAGAAACGCAAGCTGCCGCAGGCGGTTGGCAAGCGTGTCGTAGTTGAACTCTTCGACGGTGAAGATGCTCTTATCGGGAAGGAAGTGGACCTTGGTGCCCTTACGGGTGCTGGGGCCCATCTTGCGCAGCAGAGAGATGGGTGCACCTTTGCTGTAGTCCTGCTCCCACGTGTAGCCGTCGCGCCAGATCTCGACGTCGAACTCCTCTGAGAGGGCGTTGACGCAGCTTACGCCGACGCCGTGCAGACCTCCCGAGACCTTGTAGTTGGAGGCGTCGAACTTGCCGCCGGCGTGGAGCATGGTGAGAACGACCTGGACGGCGGGCATCTTCTCGCCGTTGATGACCTTGTCGTCAACCGGGATCCCGCGGCCGTCATCGACGACGGTGATGGAGTTATCGACGTGGATCGTGACGTCGATGCGGGTCGCATGGCCGCCGAGCGCCTCGTCGACGGAGTTGTCGACCACCTCGTAGACCAGGTGATGCAAACCCTGCTCGCCGGTGGAGCCGATGTACATGGCGGGACGCAGACGAACAGCGGCGAGGCCTTCGAGGACGGTGATGTTCTCTGCGGAGTAACCTCCGGCCTTGGGGTCGTTTGCGTTGACGGGCAGATTCAGGTCTTCGGGCAGCGAATTCGGTGTTGTTGCCATGCGCTTTTTGGTATCTCCGTCAGGCGCGGAGAGAGCGATACGAATCGCTCCCGTTTCGGGACTGCCGGCGGCCCGCAAAGAAAGCAGAAAACCCGCGTCAAATCAGCAGTTTGTGGCCGCTTGCCTGTATAGAAAGTATACCATGCGGAGACTGTTTCTCAGCCCGAATCTGGCGGTGTTGCCGGGTATTTCCGAAGGTTAGTTACCCGTTAGGACGGCCTCGATCTGGTCGATGCCCCAGGCAAGGTCGTCGGGGGAGATCATGAGGGGCGGGGCGAGGCGAATGACGGTGTCGTGGGTCTCTTTGCAGAGGACACCCCGGGATTTGAGGGCTTCGCAGATGGGGCGGGCGGGGGTGTTGAGCTCGATGCCGAGCCAGAGGCCTTTGCCGCGAACTTCCTTGATCTTCGGGCTGTTGATCTGCTGCAGCCGGGCGAGGGCGTAGGCACCAAGTTCGGCGGAGCGGGCGGAGAGGTCTTCGTCGACCAGGACTTTGAGGGCGGCGCGTGAGACGGCGCAGGCCAGGGGATTGCCGCCGTAGGTGCTCCCGTGGTCTCCGGGGCGGAAGACGCCCATGATGGCGCGCGAGGTGAGGACGGCGGAGACGGGGTAGAAGCCGCCGGAGAGCGCCTTGCCGATGATGGTGGCGTCGGGGCGGATGTTGTCGTGCTGGAAGGCAAAGAGAGCGCCGGTGCGGCCGAGGCCGGACTGAATCTCGTCGCAGATGAGAAGGACGTTATGTTCTTTGCAGATTTGGGCGGCTTCGGCGAGGTAGCCGGGTGGCGGGACGATGATGCCGGCTTCACCCTGAACCGGCTCGACCAGGAAGGCGGCGGTGTTAGGCGTGATGGCGGCGCGGAGTGCGGTGGCGTCGCCGAAGGGGATGGCCCGGAAGCCGGGGGCGAAGGGACCGAAGCCCGAGCGGTTTTGTGAGTCGGATGAGAAGCCGACGATGGAGATGGTGCGGCCATGAAAATTGTTGGTGCAGACGATGATTTCGGCCTGCCCCTGGGGGATGCCTTTGACGGTCTCGCCCCACTTGCGGGACATCTTGAGGGCGGTCTCGACGGCTTCAGCGCCGGAGTTCATGGGCAGAGCCTGCTCGAAGCCGGTGAGCTCGTGGAGATCGCGCAGGAGGAGCGGGAGCTGGTCGTTGCGGAAGGCGCGGGAGGTGAGGGTGACGCGTTGCGCCTGTTCGAGGAGGGCGGAGACGATGGCGGGGTGACAGTGGCCCTGGTTTACGGCCGAGTAGGCGGCGAGGAAGTCGAGGTAGCGGTGGCCTTCGACGTCGGTCACCCAGGCACCCGAGGCGCGTTCGACGACGACGTCGAGCGGGTGGTAATTGTGCGCGCCGTACTGGTCTTCGAGGGCGATGAGTGCTGCGGCCGTGAGCCCGGTTTCGATCAGAGCATCTTGGGTGAGCATCGTTCGGGGCTCCTGATTTGCTGGCTTTTGGCTAGTTTACCTGTAGAACTACCTCCGCATATGATTCATATATAAATATCTGAAAACATTGCACTTATCTATGCACGCTTTATACCCTTGCAGACCACGCAGGGGTGGCCGGTCAGGTGCTTCGGGCAGTGCGCTGGCCATGGTTTGGCCGGGCAGCCCCACGTCAGGCGATGAGGCTGCCCGAGTGGGACTCGCCCGGACGATCTTGGGGCAGAGGATCAAGATCCCGAGGAATTTTTATTTCGGGGCGACGCCGGGATCGGTGTATTGGTTGTGATTGCGGTCGTAGATGCCCTGAGAGGTGCGGTCCTGCTGGCGGGCGAGGGTGTGACGGTCGTGGGTAGTAAGGTGACCGTTATCGGCAGACCTCATGCTGTGTTCTTCGGAGGAGATGCGGGCCTGGTTGGCTTCAGCGTGAGCGGCTCCGCGGGGAGTGATCTGTCCGTCGCGAACGCCGTGCGAGATGCGAGCTTGCTGGCGGCCCTGGCGGGCGCGGATGGAGTGTCGCTGGGTGTGCGTGGTGGTCTGTGCGAAGGCGCCGGTGGCGGGGATCGCGACGAGAGTAGCGGCGAGGATGATGGCCTTGAGAGTCATGGTAAATCCTTTCCTTACAACGAAATTTGATGTTTCCACGCTTGGCCTTCGCGTCGAAACCGTACGTTGTCAGGAACCCGACTTTGAGGAAGAGGTTGCGTTCCCGGAGCGGGACCCGGGTGGAGTTGTGTTGTGAGCGCATGTCTCTCGAGCGAGATCCTTCCGCTCTGCTCGGGGCAGTCGGGCACCGTGGCGACTCAAAAACGGAACTCGAAGGCGTGGAGATATGAGCAGCTAGGCGGCGATTGAGAAGGGGGTGGTCGAGGTGGTTCCTGGGTTGGTGGCTGTTGTCGAAGCCGTTGGGGCGGGGACGATGTAAAGGTCGGAGTCGATGGTGGCGACGGGGAGGCCAAGTGCGCTGGCGATCTGGGCGGGGGACTGGCCTTGCTGGGTGAGGAGCTGGATCTGGGCGTCCTGAGAGAGCTTGACGGTGTCCGCGAGGGTTTTGATGGCGGGGGCTGCCGTTTTAGCGAGCGCTACCGCTGAGGCCTGGGCTGCGGGGCGGAAGGTGCTGAGGGCGGTGGTGCCGAGGCTGATGGCCGTCGGGGTGGTAAGGAAGTCGTTGATTGGGTAGATGCTCATCGCATTACCTCTTTCCGATGATTCTGCGATTTCCGCTCAAGGAAATCGGGTTTTGACTCTATTGGAGCCTTCTAATGGACAGATCGACCGATGGGGCGGGAACTTTAGCAGAAATTTGTGTCGGTTCCGGGTGGGGGTGCCACCGTGATGCCGCCGAGCGGCAAAGATGACGGCGAGGATTGGTCCGTGGACAGGGGTGAGCTGATCCCTGAGAGCTGCTTCTTTTGTTGGTTTTGGTTGGGGTTGCCGGGGAAATCGGCTATACTTGGGGAGTTGTGCAGAAGTGTGCCTGGAGCGTTCGGGTGTGCTCTCTGGGCATCGCAGAAACACCAAGGATGTTCCATGCCAAAGTTGAAGACTCACTCCGGCGCCGCCAAGCGCTTTACGAAGACCGGCACCGGCAAGTTTAAGCGGGGCCATTCGAAGATGCGTCATATCCTCACGTCGAAGAACAACAAGACCAAGAGCAGGCTTGGAAAAGCCGGCTTGATCTCGGACGCGGATCACTACAACGTATCGCGGATGCTGCCGTACGCCTGAGCGTTTGCTCGGGTTAGAAGCTGTTTGGATCGAGCTGTTTCGAGAGAGACGACGGGCTGAAACGCGTAGATGGCCCCTGGAGCGAGCGCAAGCCACCTCCATCGAGATCTAAATGTGAAAGAAGCGAGTGAAGTGGAAGCCTTTCCACCAGCCGCTCAAACGAAGGACGCAAAAGGAGATTTACGATGCCCCGTGTCAAACGGAGTACCAAGCGCGCCGACCGGCGCCGCAAAATTCTAAAGCGCGCAAGCGGCTATTTCCTCACCAAATCCAAGCTGTACCAGGCTGCGCAAGAGGCTGTTGAGCGTGGGTTGAAGTTCGCCTACACCGGCCGTAAGCAGAAGAAGCGCCAGTTCCGCTCCTTGTGGATCGTCCGCATTGGGGCCGGTGCGCTGCAGAATGGAATGAGCTACTCGACGTTTATCAATGGCCTGAAGCTGGCTGGCAACACGCTCGATCGCAAGATTCTTGCGGACATCGCGGCGAATGATGCCGCGGGCTTTGCTGCGCTGGCGGTTGTGGCGAAGGATGCCCGGCTGAAGGCTGCCGCGGCTCACGCCAAGAATCAGGCTGCTGCTGTCTAGACGGATCGTTGTCAGCCGAGTTGGAACGGCTGACTTCGCGAGTTGAGAGTTGAGAGTTTTTTAGTATGGAGTTTTCCAAGAGGAGGCACGGTTGATGACCGTGTCTCCCCTTTTTTGTGTTGATAAAAAAATCGTGGTGGAAGGAAGTATTCTGAGAGTATGTCGACGTTTGCTTCGCCCCCTGAGACTCCTGTGACTGAACCGGACCGCAGCTTTGCGGGCCAGGGTGGCATTGTGGATGAGAAGGTCGTGTTTGAGAGCTGGGGGCGGTATCCGCGGTACGGCGGGCATGTGGTGCCGATGCATTGGCAGCAGGATTTTCCGGCGAATATTGCCGGGTTGCACAATGGCGTGCTGCCGGTCGGCATGGGGCGCAGCTATGGCGATTCCTGCCTGCTGAAGGATGGCAACCTGGTGGAGACGACGGGGATGAATCGTCTGTTGGCGTTTGACCCGGAGACCGGCGTGCTGATTGCCGAAGCGGGGATGACGCTGGCGCAGATCCTGGATTTTGCCGTGCCGCGCGGGTTCTTTTTGCCGGTGACGCCGGGGACGAAGTACGTGACGCTGGGTGGAGCGATTGCGAACGATATTCATGGCAAGAATCACCATGTGGCGGGGACGTTCGGCAGCCACGTGTCGCGGTTCGAACTGGTGCGGTCAGATGGGACACGACGAGTGTGTTCGCCGACGAGCGATCCGGACTGGTTTGGGGCGACGATTGGCGGGTTGGGGCTGACCGGGATGATGACGTGGGCCGAGGTGAGGCTAAGGCCGATCGTGTCGCGGATGATCGATTATGAGGGGATTCAGTTTCACGGGATCGACGAGTTTCTGGCGCTGACGGAGATGTATAAGGACGTCGAATACACCGTGAGCTGGATCGATTGCGCGTCGACGGGGAAGAACTTTGCACGCGGGATCTTTATGCTGGGGGATCACTCGCGGGTGCCGGGAGATTTGAAGCCTTCGCCGGAACCGAAGCTGGTGTTTCCGTTTGACGCTCCCGGGTTCGCGTTGAACCACACAACGGTTTCGATGTTCAACACCGTCTTCTTTCATAAGCAGATGAAGCCTCGGGTGAAGGCGCTGCAGGACTATGAGCCGTTCTTCTACCCGCTGGACAAGGTGCTGCACTGGAACCGGATGTATGGGAAGTCGGGCTTGCTGCAGTTTCAATATGCGATTCCGTGGGAGTATGCGCGGGAGGGAACGATCGCGATCTTGACCGAGGTGGCGAAGTCAGGGCTGGCGAGTTTTCTGGCGGTGCTGAAGGCATTTCGGGGATGTGCCGTCGCCGGGGTTGCTGAGCTTTCCGCAGCCGGGGATCACGTTGGCCTTGGATTTTCCGATCAAGGCGGGCGTGACGTTTCCGTTGTTTGAGCGGCTGGCGGATATGACGCGGGAGTTTGGCGGCAGGCTTTATCCGGCGAAGGACGCGGCGATGACGGCTGCGCAGTTCAAGACGTTTTATCCGCAGTGGGAGCAGTTGGCCCGCTTTCGTGACCCACAAATTACCTCCAGCTTCTGGGAGCGTTGCACCGGAGATCAAACCGCCTGATGAGTGCCACTGCGACTTCCACTCCTGCTTTTGGTCCACGCAAGATTCTGGTTCTGGGAGCGACCTCCGGGATCGCCGAGGCGACGTGCCGCATCTGGGCTTCGCGGGGCGATAGCCTGTTCCTGGTGGGGCGCAATGCTGCGAAGCTGGCAGCGGTTGCGGCGGATCTGAAGACGCGTGGGGCTTCGTATGTCGACACGGCTGTAGCGGATCTGGACGATACGACGCAGCATCCGGCGCTGCTGGCGCACGCGATCAACTCGCTGACGGGGCTGGATGTGGCTTACCTGGCGCACGGTGTGCTTGGGGACCAGGCGAAGGCGGAGCAGGACTTTGAGACGGCGGCGCAGATTCTGCATACGAACTTTGTTTCGGTGGTGTCGCTGCTGACGTGGCTTTCGAACTTTTGTGTGCAGCGGCATTCGGGGGTGCTTGCGGTGATCTCGTCCGTTGCGGGAGATCGCGGGCGGAAGTCGAACTATTTGTATGGGGCCTCGAAGGCTGGCTTGAGTGCGTTTCTGGGCGGGCTGCGGAACCGGGTGGATCGCGAAGGGGTGACGGTGCTGGCGATCAAGCCGGGGCCGGTGAAGACGGCGATGACGGCTTCGATGGCAGGCAGCGAGAAGTTCGCGGACGTGAACAAGGTGGCGGCGACGATCGTGAAGGCGATCGATGGCAAGGCGGACACGCTGTATGTGCCGTTTCAATGGCAGCCGATTATGTTTGTGATCCGGAATATTCCGGAGCGGATTTTTAAGAAGTTGAACCTTTAGTGGGTGGGTGGTGCTGGCGAAGTGCTTACCGCGGATTGCGCGGATTATGCGCGGATTAAGGACAGGCAACGGCAAGGGACTGTAAAGACAAGCAACGGCAAGGGACTGTAAGGACAAGCAACGGCAAGGGACGGGTGGGACAGGCAACGGCCACGGACTGTAAGGACAGGCGACGGCAAGGGCCTGTCAGAACAGGCAACGGCAAGAGCTGACGTTTGTGTACGACTTGAGTGGGCGGTGTTTCGCGAGGTGAGGCGCGGAGCTTGGGTAGGAGTGTGTTTTTTCTCCTTGACGGACTAGGAGAGTGGGTGTTGAATCTCTCCTAGATGCAAAAGGAGAGTTCTGGGGTATGGCGAAGCAGGTGGATTTGTTGCAGGGGACGCTGGATATGCTGATCCTGAAGGCAGTGTCGCTGGGGCGGCTGCATGGGTACGGGGTGCTGCTGCGGATTCAACAGATCTCGGGGGAGCAGTTGATTGTGCAGCAGGGGTCGCTGTATCCGGCGCTTTACCGGCTGGAACATAACGGCGCGCTGATGAGCGAGTGGGGCGAGAGCGAGAACAATCGGAAGGCGAAGTACTACACGCTTTCGGCGGCTGGGCGGAAGCAGCTTGAAGAAGAGACCGAGAAGTGGGCGCGTATGGCGAAGATGATCAGCGCGATTCTGCGGGTGACACAAGCGCCGGAGGTGGCGTCGTGAGTGCGCTGGGAAGCCGGCTGCGGTCGGGCTTTCGGGCGATGTCGCGGCGCGGGCGTCTGGATGCGGAGATGCAGGCGGAGATTCGGTTTCACCTGGAGTGCAGAGCGGAGGACTTGATGAAGGAAGGGATGACGGCGAAGGCGGCGGCTCGGCAGGCACGGCTGGAGTTTGGAGGAGAGGCGTCGTCGAAGGACGGAATGCGGGGTTCGCTGGGGATTCGGTGGATGGATGAGTTGATGGCGGACCTGGTGTATGCGTGGCGAATTCTGCGGAAGAGCCCGAGCTTCACGTTGATCGCGGTGACGTCGCTGGCGTTGGCGATTGGAGCGAATACGGTGATCTTTTCGTTCGCGAACCAGATGCTGTTTGTGAGGCTCGGGGTGCCGCGTGCGGAGCAACTGAGGATGCTGGCGGTGAGGGGCGAGGATGGGAAGGATATGCCGATCCATTCGTTCTGGGGGAACTTCAGCAATGTCGACGGGGCTCCGCAGACGACTTCGTTCTCGTGGCCGGTGTATCAGCAGCTTCGCAAAGAGAACAAGAGCCTGGAGGAGATTTTCGCGTTCAAGGATCTGGGATCGGTAAACCTGACGGCTGGCGGCACGGCGATGGTGGTGAAGGCAAACCTGGTCTCGGGTAATTTTTATTCGCAGATGCAGGTGCGGCCCGAGTTGGGTCGGCCGCTGGTGGAGGGCGATGACGGCGCGCCGGGGACGGGTACGGTTGCAGTGATCAGCGATGGACTGTGGCACCGGGCGTTTGGCGGCGAGAAGGATGTGCTCGGGAAGACGATCACGGTTAATTTGATTCCGGTGACGGTGGTTGGGGTGAATCCGCCGGGGTTCAAGAGCCCGACGAGCGTGACGCAACCGTCGCCGGAGGTGTTTCTGCCGTTGTCGATGATCTCGACGCTGCATCCTTCGACGGGGCGCACGGATATTCTTGGCCCGGATATGTGGTGGCTTAGCTTGATGGGGCGAACGAAGGCCGGGGTTTCGGACACGAGAAGCCAGACAGAGCTCGATGGGTTGTTGAACGGAGCGATTCGCGGGACGATGCAGGTTAAGAAAGATGAGACGGTGCCGCATCTGCGGTTGCTTGAGGGTGGGCGTGGTGATACGTCAGACATCCGGGAGTTTGCGAAGCCGGTCTATGTGCTGCTGGGACTCGCAGGGCTGGTGCTGTTGCTGGCCTGCGCGAACATTGCGAATCTGATGCTGGCCCGGGCGGCGGTGCGGCAACGCGAGATGAGTGTGCGGATGGCGCTGGGGGCGAGCCGCGGGCGGATCCTGCGGCAGGTGTTGACGGAGAGTTTGCTGGTTGCGGCCTTGGGTGGTTTGGGCGGGCTCATTCTGGGATATCTGGGTCGGAACTTGATTCCGTGGCTGACGAGTACGTCGTGGCAAGGCGGAGAGATCCTAGTGTCGTTCGATTGGCGGGTGTTTGGCTTCGCTGCTGCGGCGACGCTTGTGACGGGCGTGCTGTTCGGGATCTTTCCGGCGTGGACCGCGACGCATGCGGAGATCAATTCCGAGTTGAAGGCGGGTTCGCGGAGTGCGACGCGGACGCGCAAAGGGTATAGCGGGAAGGCGATTGTCGGGTTCCAGGTGGCGCTGTCGACGATGCTCGTGATCTCGGCTATGTTTTTCCTGCGGACGTTGAGCAATCTGAATTCGATCGATCCTGGGTTCAAGGCGGCGGGGCTGACGCTGTTCGATATCAATCCTCCGGTTTCGCGGTACAAGGCTCCGACGGACGTTGCGCTGCATCAGCGGCTGGAGACGGCGTTTGCGGCGATTCCTGGCGTGGAAGGAGTGACGGCGACGAACGTGCCTCTGGTTTCAGGGTCGATGTGGAGCTCGGGATTCCATGTGGAGGGAGCGCCGAAGGAAGCGCCGAGAAAACGCATGATGGGTGATCCGACGGACACGCTGCTCTCGGATGTGGGGCAGGACTTCTTCAAGGTCATGCAGATCCCGATGATCGCGGGGCGTGGCTTCAACGCGCAGGACACGGCTACTTCGGTTCCGGTTGGAGTGATCAATCAGGCCCTGGCTAAGAAGTATTTTCCTGGAGTGAACCCGATTGGGAAGCGTTACAGGATGGGTGATGAGGGGCCGGATGCCAAGTGGATCGAGGTGATCGGCATCTGCGCGGACACGAAGTACCAGGACATGAAGTCGCCGATCGTGCCGCTGCATTTTGAGCTCTACCGGCAGATGCCGGAGATCGACGGCGTGACGTATGTGATTCGTTCGTCGCTAAGCGCGGACCAGTTGCAGCCGTCGCTACGCCGAGTATTGAAGGCGGTCGACCCTGATCTGCCGATCGCACAGTTCCGGACGCAGCAGCAGCAGATCGCGCAAAGCATGCAGGATGCGGTGATGTTCGCTTCGCTGACGTCGGGCTTTGGAGTGCTGGCGCTGCTGCTGGCCTGCGTGGGAATCTACGGGATTATGGCTTACACGGTGTCGCAGCGGACGAGCGAGATTGGGATTCGCCTGGCGCTTGGGGCGGTCCGGTCGCAGGTGCGCGGGATGATCCTGAAGGAGACGGGGCTGCTGGCGGCGATTGGCGTGGTGGTTGGCTTGGGCGTGACATTAGGGCTGATCCGGCTGGTCAAGACGATGCTGTATGGCTTGTCGCCTTACGATCCGGTGACGCTGGGTGGCTCGGCGTTACTGCTGCTGGGGATGGCGCTCGTGGCGGGATGGGTTCCTGCAAATAGGGCCTCGCGGGTCGAGCCGATGGAGGCCCTGCGGCATGACTAGGCGGGCCGTGCGGAGCGGATGAGGCGACCGAGGGATTCGAGGTCGCGCTCGGCGTGGGACTGGCGCAGATAGAGGTCGAGTTCTTGGTAGCGGCGAGCGATGTCGGGATTCATGCTAAGGGGCGCGGGACCGTAGGCCCGGGCGAAGCGGCGGAGGGTGTCGGTGCAGAGCTGCTCGACGATATGGCGGAGTTTGAGAGCGAGGGCTTGTGCGGCTTGGGGCGAGGCTGAGGGCGAGTCAAGTTCGCGTCCGGCGGCGTCGAGAAGCGATTCGAACGCCCAGAGGTTGGCGTGGAGCGCGGCGAGGTGGGCCAGGGTGTGGGGATCATCGCGGTGGGAGGCGGTGGCATAGTCAATGAGGCCGGCTGCGCCGCCGGCCCAGCATGCGGCGGGACCGCAGGCTCCGGGCCAGAAGCCGGCGCATGCGGTGTACCAGCCGGGGGCACCGATAAGGGCTTCGGCTGGGATCGCGAAGGAGTGGAAGGTGAGTTCGGCGGTGTGGGTGAGGCGAAAGGCGTCGGTGGCCCAGGGGGATGGGTCGAGGATGACAGTCCCGGTGGAGGCGGCGGGGACGGCGATCTCCAGCAACTGTGTTCCGGCGGTGATGAGCGCGTGGGTGACCAGAGACGCGCCGCTGGCGAACTGCTTTGAGCCGTTTAGTTCGAGGCCGGCGGTGGTTTGTGTGAGGGTGAGTGGCTTCGGGCCTTCGGAGGCCCAGACGGCGTAGAGCCCATCGGGTACGGGGGGGCGTCTCGCTTCGGCGAGGATTGCGACGGCGTCCCAATGGGCTTCGGCGAGCTTGGCGAGGGTGAGGTCTTGTCGTCCCACCTGCATCAGGCGCCGATGCCGTTGTGGGGTTTGGCCTTGACTGGGTAAAGGGATCGTCTCGGACGCGATCTTGCGCAGTTCGAGGACGAGGTCGTCTGCGGTCATGCGGCTTCGCCGTCCTGTTCCATGGGTTGATTATGCGCTGCCAGCGCTTCGGCGAAGCCTGAGGGTGCGCGTCCGACTCGGCGGCCGCTGGTGCGGACACAAAGGCTTGCGTCGGAGAGGCGCGGGTGATTGGCGGCTGCGAGGCGGTGCCAGAGGTCATGGTCTTCAGCGGTGGCGAGGTTTTGCCAGCCTCCGGCTGCGCGGTAGATGTCCGCACGGATGCCGAGGTTGGCAGCGTGGACGTGCGGGTGAGAGCCGTCGGCGCGGATGAGATAGGAGCGGCGGAAGCGTTCTGGAACGGCTGCATTATGCTCGGCGAAGGAGTCGACGTCGACGATGCCAGCCACGGCGGCGAAGCCGCGGTTGGCGATGGCGAGCTGGCGGGTGAGCCATTCCGATGGAACGACGCAGTCGGCGTCGGTGTTGGCGAGCCAGCAGTTCTTCAGTTGGGCGGTACGTCGACGAAGAGCAGCTTCCGCAGCGAGGGCGCGCGCGGCACCCACGCAACCGCTTTCGGTTGCGAGAAGGATGCCCGGGAAGCGAGAGCTATGCAGGGCCTCGGAGGCGATCTGCTGGGTACGATCAAGCGAACCGTCGGAGATGAGGATGAGGTCGGAGGTGACGCCATCCGGCAGAGCGAGGCGCGCGGCTTCAATTGAGCGGAGGCAGCGCGGCAAGAGCACTTCTTCGTTGCGGGCGGGAATCAGGATGGAGACGTGCCATGCGGGATAGAGGCTCATAGGCGAGTCCAGCGATCGAGACGGAAGTGCGGGTGCCGCTCGGAGTGTGTGAGATGAAGAAGCGGATGGGCGAGGAGGATGCAGTGTACGTCGTCGCCCGAGATGAGGTGATCCGTCGAGGTGCCGAGCCAATGAACGGCCAGGACGGTGGCACCCGCTGGGAGCGGCTCGATCAAGGCGTTCGCGGTGTCTGTCCATGCGGACTCGGTGAAGTAGTAGCCGATCTCGCTGAGGAGTAAGAGATCGATGTGAGCGAAGGGGTGGCGCGTGGCAGTGCTCGTATCGAGCGCCTCGCATGTGATGGAGACGTTCCGCAGGCTGACGCAGCGCAGGGCGGCCTGTGTCGCTGCCGTTGGGGAAAACTCGATTGCGGTGACGTGGTCGCAGCGGGCTGCGAGCCGTTCGGTGAGGACACCGACAGAACAGCCGGGTTCAAACGCGTGTCGATAGCGGGGCTGCGGCAGGGCAGCGAGCGTGGCTTGATAGCGGCCGTTTTCGTAGGCGCTGTCAGCAAAGTTCCAGGGGTCTGGATGCTCGCGGTACTTGGCTTCGAAGAAGTCGGCGCTGGTGGGATTGAGTTCGGTCATGAGGGGAGGAAGACCTCAAAAGGTCGAGAGGCTGGTTCTAGCAGGTCATGGGGGAGGATGGGATCTCCGCCGGCGCGATGGAGTTGGGAGCGGTGGCACAGCAACGCGCGATGGCGAGCGTCTCGGGTGTCTGGGGTCAGCGAGAACGAGACAAGCGGCAGGCCTTCGAGAAGCTGTGGCGTGCCGCGATGCCAGGTCCAGAAGAAGTAGAAGGTTAGTTGTGCGCCGTGAGCCTGGGCGGCTGACCGGGCAGCGCGTCCGCAGGCCTCGTGGTCGGGGTGGAAGTCTCCAGGCCACGGGGCAAGCACGTGCGTGTGCGGGGTAATGAGGTGGGTGAGGGCTTCGGTCAGGAGTGTTTCGCTGGCGGTGACGGCGCTGTCCGTGAGATGAAGGCGATGGATGCAGGCGGCTGGAACGCCGAGGCATGCGAGGGCTTCAGTCTGCTCTTGTTCGCGCTGGATGGCGAGTTGAGCAGCGGTACCGGGGGAGCCGGGGTAGGCGTTCTCTCCGTCTGTCACGGCGACGACATTGACTGCGGCGCCTTGCGCGCGGAGATCGGCGATGAGTCCGCCAGCACCAAGGGTTTCGTCGTCCGGATGAGGCGCGACGACGAGCGTTGGGGTGAACGGCGGTTGCCATCGCGGGAGTTTTTCGAGCGATGTGAGCCACTCGGTTTCGGAGGTGATGGGTATGACCATGGTGTTCCACGCTGTGATGCAGGTTGGCGCGAGGGGGTTACGGGGTTGATCAGTTGTTGCGAAGGTCGACCCCGGCTGTGATGCGCGAGGCTCTTCGTGCAGGCTAAATAACCGGCAAGCAGTGCGGCGAAGGCCCACAGGTGATGGTGGCGGTGACATTGTCGCTTTGAAAGTTTCTCCAAGGATGCTCGTGGGGGAGTGACGCGGTCGGGGTTTGTCGCATCCAAGGCAGGCAGCTATGGATACCAGTGGGATGATTCCTCTCAAACGTTTCGGTAAGACAGATGTGCAGATCTCGGCGCTGGGGTTGGGCGGGCACCACCTGGGAGCCGCGGAAGACGAGAAGACTGCCGTGGAGATCGTGCATCAGGCGATCGACGGCGGCGTCACGTTCTTCGATAACTGCTGGGAGTACAACGAAGGCAAGAGCGAGAACTGGCTGGGCAAAGGGCTCAAGGGGAAACGCGATAAGGTCTTCCTGATGACGAAGGTCTGTACCCATGGGCGGGACGCGTCGCTGGCGATGCAAATGCTCGAACAGAGTCTGCGACGATTGCAGACGGATCATCTGGACCTGTGGCAGATTCACGGCGTCTCGTTCGGCAACGATGCAGAGTTGTTTATGAGGCCGGGAGGCGCGGCAGAGGCACTGCTCAAGGCGAAGAAGGCGGGGAAGGTTCGATTTGTTGGGTTCACCGGCCATAAGGATCCGGAGTTTCACCTGGATATGTTGCACACGAATTTTCCGTTCGATGCGGTGCAGATGCCGCTGAATCCGTTCGACGCCAATTTTCGGAGCTTCGAAAAAGAGGTGCTACCGGAGCTGTTGCAGCGGGGGATCGCTCCGCTGGCGATGAAGCCGATCGGGGGTAAAGGTGAGCCGGTGCAGAAGGGCGTTTTCACAGCGGAGGAGTTGCTGCGTTACTCGATGTCGCTGCCGGTTTCGACCACGATTACGGGAGTGGAGAAGCTGGAGATTTTGAAGCAGAACCTGAAGGTGGCGCAGGGCTTTACGCCGATGTCGGCCGACGAGATGCAAAAGCTGCGGGACCGGGCGAAGCAGTACGCGGGCGACGGAAAGTTCGAGCTCTACAAGACTTCAATCAAGTATGACAACCCGGAGGCACGGCTGGCGCACGACTTCCCCCTGGATCTGCAATCGGTTGAGGTGCGGCAGATGATGAAGGCGACGGCGAATGACGGGAGTTCGTTTCCGAAGGTGAAGGATCCGGCGAAGTCGCCGTGGCCCCAGAAGTCGGAGTTTTAGGGCTGGTCCCGGATGAGTTGAGTTGGTGGAGGAATGATGTCGGAAGAGATGAATGAGGTTTCGCGGCGCAGGTTTTTACAGGGCGCGGCCGTGGTGGGAGCAGGGGTTGTGATCCCGGCGGGAGCGCAGGCGACTCATCCGAAAGGGACAGGGAATATGGACGAGACAAAGTTGCCGAATCCAATGGTGCCAAACTTTGACGGGGAATACGGCGGCTCGACGGCAGAGTTTATGGTGCCGAAGCGGGCTATGGGGAGTACCGGGTTGCAGGTGTCAATCCTGGGGATGGGCGGGTTTCACCTGGGGACGGTGAAGACGCAGGAAGAGGCGACGGAGATGGTCGCAAAAGCGCTTGATCACGGGATCAACTTCTTCGATAACGCATGGGAGTATCACGAAGGCCTGAGCGAAGAGCGGGTTGGGACGGCACTCAAAGGCAAGCGCGACCAGGCCATTGTGATGACGAAGGTTTGTACGCATGGGCGGAGTAAAGAGGTCGCGATGAAGCAGCTTGAGGAATCGCTGACGCGGCTGCAGACGGATCATCTGGATGTCTGGCAAGTGCATGAATGCGTTTACTACAACGACCCGGAACGGCACTTCGAAGCGGATGGCGTGATCGAAGCGTTGACGTTGGCGAAGCAGCAGGGGAAAGTGCGGTTCGTCGGGTTTACCGGGCATAAGAACCCTTCGATTCACCTGGACATGCTGAACCGCGGGTACAAGTTCGATACGGTGCAGATGCCGATCAATCCGTTCGATCCGAGCTTTCGATCGTTTGAGAAGAACGTTTTGCCGGTCGCGGTCTCAAAGGGAATGGCGGTCTTTGGAATGAAGAGCATGGGTGGTTCTGGGGAGTCGATTGTGCATGGGGCTCTGACACCGACGGAGGCTTTGAGCTATGCGATGAGCGTTCCGGGAGTGTCGACGACGGTTTCCGGGATGGATTCCATGGAGGTGCTGGATCAGAATCTGGCGATCTTGAAGGGATTCAAGCCGCTTTCGGCGCAGCAGATGGAGGAGCTTCGGGAGCATGGAAAGCAGTTTCGGGATGGGCGCTATGAGCTGTTCAAGAGCTCGGTGAAGTATGACGGAGATTTAGGGAGAGAACAGCATGACTATCCTTCGGCGGAGGAGTTGCCGGCCTAGAAAATAGCTTCCAGCTTTGAGTTTCTAGTTGTCAGAAAGTGCTTTCCGGTAGCTTTACCCTAAAGTAGGTAAAGTATTCAAACGATGTGCGTTAAGTCTGGATTTCGGGTATTGAAAGCCGGACTTTGAGTTGCACCATTCCTGGGCCAGTCACTTTTACCTGAGAGCAAAGAAAAGGCCCGGCTGAGACTCTCGTCTCGGCCGGGCCTTTCTGTTTTGATTGAGGGTTTGGGTTAGAACTCGAGGCGAAGAGCGCCCTGGAGAACGCGGTTGGTGTAGTCGTTTGGACCGCCGCTGATCTGGCTGAAGTTGTTGCTCGAGCCGATGCTGGGTGACACAGCTCCGTAGGTGGGGTGGTTCAAAACGTTGAAGGCATCCGCTCTGAACTTCAGATTGAGCCTGTCGTTGGGGAGAATGACGAAGCGTTTGGCGAGACCGGCATTGAAGTTGAAAGCGCCGGGCCCACGGAAGTCGTTCCGTTGACCAATCTGGAGACCGATAGGACCCGAAAAGTCGTTGAAGGCAGCGGTTGGGTTCTTGAGCTGGAAGTAGCTTCCGTTCTGCTTATTGACGATAGCCTTGAGATCCCGCTTGTTGGCACCGGTGAAGATAGCGGGGGCAGTGTTGGCGTAGCCGGCGACGAAGGCGTCGGAAAAGACGTTGAGGGCGCCGCCGGTGCGGTAGCTCGGAATGCCGGAGACGCTCCACCCGCCGATGACTTCGTCGAGCCAGCGAGGATCATTGGACAAGAACTGACGGCCGCGACCGACTGGCAATTCGTAGACGAAGTTGGCGTTGAAGTTCTGCGTGACATCGAAGTCGGAGTTGCCACGGCATTCGCGGGGACGGGTGGCGTCGCAGACGAATCCATAACCACCGTAAGCGATGGAGTTGGCGACCAGGGAGGTGTTGTCAATCGAGTGCGACCAGGTGTAGTTCGCGCTGAACTGCAGGCCGTTCGACATGTTCTTCTCCAACGTGACGAGCAAACCGTTGTAGGTGGAGAAGCCCTTGTTCGTGATGAAGGTGTTTTCGGCGAGTTGACCGGCCATACCGACGTTGGTCGGGAGTCCGGGGACGCCGTAGTAGTACGTGTAGTAAGCGAGCGACTGAACCATGTCCGCCATATCTCCGCGTGGGACGAGGATGCCCTCGAGGCCGCCGACGAAGGAGGTGTTATTGGCGTAGCCGTACGCTTTACCGATACCCGGGGTCAGGACGTTCTCGAACCAGGGCTGAGCCGTGAGGCCGGTTGCCGAAGTTGGGTCAGCGCCGGCGCGCTCCTGAGTTTCAATGGCGGCGAAGGCCTGAGACATAAGCTGCTTGCCGGTTGGGTCGGGGTTATCGATCAGCTGAGAACCGTCGACCTGCGCGAGCAGGCGGCGTCCAAGGCGTCCGGAGTAGTTGAGCTTCAGGAGGAAGTGATTGGGGAGTTCGGTCTGCATGCCAGCATTCAGAGCGATCGAATAGGGATCTTTGAGGGTTGGGTCAACCGCGGTGTTGAAGGTGCTGTACGGAAGGCCGAACGGCTCTCCGGTGCCATCGACGTAAGGAGTGTAAGGGACGGTAATGACTGGGGCCGTTGGGACCAGGGACGAAGCGACGGAAAGATTCGGTCCAATTCGCGGATCGACTGCCAGGGATGCAGCCGGGCCGTTGCCGGAACCGAATTGATTCGTCGCCGACCCCTGGAAGATGTAGGAGGACTGATCCTGAATGAAGTTGATGGCGTTGATGACGGTACGATCGTAGACCAGGCCGGCGCCTACGTTGAAGACAGACTTCGGGGAGAAGGCTGGGTTGTAGACGAAAGCCACGCGGGGGGCAAAGTCTTTATACGAGGGAGCATAAAGATTCGGTCCGTTGTTGGCTTTGCCGCCCAGGTGGTAGCTGATGAGCGGCACAGCGTTGTTGCCTGAGAGGCCTGCTGCACTTTGAGCTAAGCGCTGATCAAAGTAGTTGTCGAAGGAGCCCTTCGGGTTGGGACCGGTCGAGAGGTACTGAACTGATTCAATTCCGTGCGTTTCGTAGGGGACAGAGTAGAGCTGGTAACGCACGCCGTACGACATGGTGAGGTGCGGGGTGATCTTCCAGGTGTCGCCCACATAGGCTTCGGTTTCGAAGAAGCGGTAGTTGCGGTAAGAGCCGCTGCCCTGCGGGAAGGCCTGACCCTTGGCGTTATAGACATAGCCGGCACCTACGGAACCGATGACGCCGAGTGCAGCAGGGAAGAGCGCGTCGTAATCATCGAGCGCGGTCTGGCCGGTGCCGATGTTGGCTGGGCGAACGCTCGGCTCAAGGCCCGCATAGAGTTGTGTTCCGGACTGGCCGATGGTGACTCCGTTGAAGTTGCTCTGGAGGTAGCTGTCGGTCTTGATGAACTTGAACGTACCGCCAAAGTTCAGGTTATGGCGACCGATGGTCCAGTTGAAGTCGTCGCGAACCTCGGGGATAGGAATGCGGCGCGCCTGGCTGCCGGGACCGTTGTACGGTCCGCTGAGGCCCGAGATGCCCACAGAGTTCGGGCCGGTCACGTCAAGGGTGGGGAAACCATATTTGGTGACAACGTCTCCGTAGTAGAACTGATTGACCTTGTTCGCACCAATCTCCCAGGTATGGCTTGCGACGTAGGAGTAGCTGCGGTCGGTGAACTGGGTGGAAGGAGCGTCCCCTAGAAACAGTCCCGGGGTGTAAACAGCGTTCTGACGGCCGATGGAGACGCGACCAAAGATGCGCTGCTTCGGCGTGAGATTGTAGTCAACGCGCAGGACATAGTCGGTGCGGTTGTCGTCATCCGGCTCGGTGAAAGCGTATCCGGCAGTGTTGACGCCGTCGCCGTGGGTGAAGTCGTTCGCGTGCGGGTAACGGGCGTTGATGACCGTGAGGAGGTTCTGGCTGAAGCCGATGTGCGCGGGATCGAGCGCGGTCACCTGTGCACCGCTCAAGTTTGCGATGCAGTTGGGGGTCGTATTCAGACGGCTGCCGTCGGTGCAACCCGCAGCGTTGGTGATGTAGTTGAGAGTTCCGTTGCGGAACGAATCAAGCGGAACGGTTGGGTCTTCGGTGGCCGACTGGATGATACGTGAGTCGTTGAAGTCGAAGAAGAAGAAGAGCTTGTCCTTCTTGATAGGACCGCCGATCGCGCCGCCGAACTGGTTGCGGATAAGCGGGGTACGAGCGAGACCGAGGTTATTCCCGTACCAGGTGTTCGCGGTAGTATCCGTGTTGCGGTTGTACTCGTTGAGATCGCCGTGAAAGCTGTTGGTGCCCTGCTTGGTAACAAGCTGGAACTGACCGCCCGAACCGGTACCAATATTCAGCGGCATACCAGCTACGACGCCACGAAACTCTTCAATGGAATCGATCGGTGCAGGGCCATCGATAGCGAAGGTGCCTCCGGCTCCAATGTCATTGACGTCCATACCGTCGACCGTGACGGAGCTTTGGTCAGTACGAGCCCCAGTTACTGATCCGCTGTTTGCGTCGACGCCCGGCTGAAGATAGAACAAGGTGGTAATACCGCTCGAGCGGTCCTGAACGGGGAGTTCGTTGAGAACTTTGACGTCCAGGTTGTTGCCGATGGAAGCGTCGGTGGTGTTGATGGTGTCTTCAGCGCCTGCGGCGTTGACGGTCACCTCTTCGGTGGCCCCTGCTCCAAGCTTGGCGTCCTGGGTACGAGTAATTCCGACCTGCAGGGCGACGTTGCTGACCGTGTAGGAATTAAAGCCTGTGTGCGAGAAGCTCGCGGAGTAACTGGGTGCCGGGGGAACGTTGGAAAAGCGGTAAGTTCCGCGTGAGTCGGTGACCTGGGTGTACTTGCTGCCCGTCTGCTTGTTCGAGAGGATGACGGTGGTGCCCGGGATCACGGCTCCGGATGCGTCGGTGACCGTCCCGGTCATTGAGGAGTTGTCCTGCGCTTGGAGGAAGAGAGGGGTGCAGAGAAGAAGTACCAGAAGGGTGAGTCGTGATGCCCATTTCAGCATTGAGGCTCCTAGAGGTTTTGGGAGAGGATGGTCTGCCTGGGGCAGAGCTTGGGCGTTCTACACGTGCCCCGGGGAGGGTTTGACCTTGGCCGAAACGGCTTGCGGCATGCTTCGGTTGGACCGAAATAGGAAGGGTACGGCACATTTCAATGCAATCCGGTTGCCACTGGAAACGATTCCAGAGGAAAGGCGAAGAGCAATTGAATGAATGGTTTCCAGAGCGAGATAATCCCGACCAGGTTAACCGGTTGCCTGGAAATCCAGATTTTTGGAGATCGTCTCTAGATTTTGAATTATTTATGCGTGAATTCTGACGGGCGGCTGAGGCGAGCGCGGGCGGTCACGTGGTGGTGCCGGTGGGAATACGGAAGTTCGACCCTTTGACCGGATTTCTACTGCTGTTGCTGAGCCATCTGTTGCTGGCGGGTGAGGGGTGGGGGGCCTTCGGGGAGGGCCTGAGCTTTTTCGACGAGGATGGACCAGTCCTCGGGGACGGGGAGTTCCTGGTCGAGGGCGGGGGTGCCGTCGGTGGGGGTGACTCGGACGGCGACGGTGAGCTCGGAGGTGGCGCGGCCGCGGAACATGCCGTGGGTGGGAGGGACGTCGGCGTAGTCGCGACCGATGGCGGTGCGGATGTGGCGTTCGCCGGCGACGAGCCAGTTGGTGGGATCGAAGCCAACCCAGCCGAAGTGGGGCAGAAGGACCTCGACCCAGGCGTGGGTGGCGGAGGCGCGGGAGCGATCGGTTTCCTCGTCGGTTTCGCGATGGGCGAGGTAGCCGGAGACATAACGGCAGGGGATCTGGAGTTTGGAGCGGACGAGCGTGATCATGATGTGGGCGAAGTCCTGGCAGACGCCCTGGCGGGACTCGAGCGCGACATCGATGGGGGAGTCGACCTTAGTGGAGCGGGGCTTGTAGTCGAAGTAGCGGAAGAGGCGCTCGTTGAGTTCGTGCATGAGCATGAGCGGGTCGTCGCGGCGGCGGACGTCGAGGTCCAGGGCGAGCTGGTCGAGGAGCGGGGTGGGAGCGCAGAACTCGCTGGGAAAGAGGAACTCCCAGTAGTCGCCCTGGGAGACGATGGTGTCGAGGTCGGCCCAGGCGTCGGGCGCAAGGAAGCTGGGGATTTCGATGGGGGGCTGCACCTCGACGAGGGATTCGGCGACGATGACGAGCTGGCGATGCTGGCCGGGGATATCGAAGTGATGGACGTTGTTGCCGAGGTGGTCGCGGTAGGAGAAGACGCGGCAGCGGGGCGAGACGGAGAGATGAAAGGTGAGGCAGCGCTGGTTGGCGTCGGAACGCGGGTGCATGCGGGTCTCCATCATGGATTCGGAGACGGGCGTTTTGTAGAGGAATTTGGTGAGGTGGCGGATGGAGTAGAGCATTGGTGTCTCCTTCGGAGAATGCTAGTGCAAGTGCGCCCTTGTCGCGGGCGGCGACCACTTCGTGGGGTGCTGGACGGCTTCGCCGTGAAAAGGCTCTAGGTGCTGGCGCCGGTGAGGGCGGACTGGATGGTGAAGTCGATGTAAAGGCTGTACATGATGTCGTGGATCTCCTGGCATTGGACCTGGATGCGCTGGAGGTAGGGGACGACGCCGCGTTCAAAGATCTCGTCGACGGAGTTGTAGGCGAGCGAGGAGTGGATCTTGCCGGCGATGCGCTGGAGGGGCTCGGTGCGGACGCCGCCGGAGGCGCGGTCGATGGCGGCGAGGGCGTGTTGCATGGAATCGATGGAAAAGCGCAGGGAGTGCGGGAACTCTTCGTCGAGGAGCAGGAATTCGAGGATGCGGTCGGGGGTGAGGTCGGCGGTGTAGACCTTGCAGTAGGCCTCGAAGGCGGTGGCGGAGCGGAGCAGGCCCATCCAGTCGAGGTATTCGTTGGATTCGAGCTTCTCGTGGGGGTGCTCGCCCCAGAGGTCATCGTGATACGCGACGAGGAGGGAGGCGGTGGCGGACGCGCGCTCGATGTAGCGGCCGACCTGGATGAACTGCCAGCCTTCGCCGTG
Organism: uncultured Granulicella sp.; assembly: GCA_963693075.2. Lineage (GTDB taxonomy): Bacteria > Acidobacteriota > Terriglobia > Terriglobales > Acidobacteriaceae > Edaphobacter. Next base: position 1,345,311 of record CAXMMP010000002.1, read on the forward strand.
GCTCATGGTGGAGTCGGAGACGCCTTGGAACTGGTGGACGGCCTCCATGACGGACTGGAGGAACTCGGTGGGAACGTCGGGCTCCATGGCCATGGTGCCGGCTTCGCGAGAGTGCTGGATGGCGGGGTTGGTGACCTGGAGATAGAGGGAGTTGAGGCGGTGCCACTGCTCGGTGGAGATTTGTTCGCGGACGTGGCGGGAGTTTTCGCGGGCGGAGATGAGGAGCGAGAGGATACTGGAGCGGGAGTCGGTGTCGAAGGTAAGCTTGCGGACGAGCTCGTAGGGGTCGCCCTTCCACTTGATGTCTTTGGGCTTGTTGAGGGCTTTGAGGACGCGCTGCCAGCGATGCTCGGCGGAGGCGGCCGACTCGTCGAGCATGAGGTTGAGGTTTACCTCGATGAGGCGCGTAGTGTGTTCGGCGCGCTCGAGATAGCGGGACATCCAGTAGAGGGAATCGGCGACGCGGCTTAGCAAGAGTTGCCTCCCCTCGCTTGTATATCTTCAAGCATAGCTTTGCGCAGGGCTGAGTTGAGGCGGCTTTGGTAGCCGGCACCGTCACGTCTCGCCCAAGCGACGACGTCGGCATCGATGCGCAGGGTCACTTGGAGTTTATAGGGTTTGAAAAGGCCGGAATTTTGGATACCGCTGCGGTTGGCGAAGGTGTTTTCCCTTACTTCAGGTATGTCTTTCAGGCTAATCTTGCGATCCGGGTTCTTCAACAACTTGTCGAGAAGGTCAAGACTAAGTTGATCCACGGGCTCACCCCAGGCCCTGCGGACGGTATGCGAAGTAGAGGGCTTGCTCGCGCGACGTTGCTTCACGGGCCGAGATGATGCGGATGATGCCGTCGCCGCCTGTCCAGTTCTGTTCTGCTTTTTCGCTGACTCCGATGTCTTCATTTGTGCCTCGACCGTAAAAAGCTAGTGTGATTTGGATTAGGAGCATCCCGCGAAATGGAGCGATGATGATTGTTCGCCACTCGTCTCCATGCTCCTGCTCTTCGATCTCGATTCCTAGTCCGCTTTCAATCGCAGCCTGCGCTAGGTCGAACGCGATGCCGTGTTCACGTTCATTCCGTCTGGCTTTCCGGGCATCCCAGGTGAACTCGATCATACACGACCTGTAGCTACAAAATTGTAGTGCGGCTGTGGCGCGCCCCCAACGCCGGGCGACCGGTGCTGCGCACGCTTTGCGCTGGGCGCAAGGGCTCTACTGACTGAGGACCCAAGTATCTTTACTGCCGCCGCCCTGCGACGAGTTCACGACGAGCGAGCCTTGTTTGAGGGCGACGCGCGTCAACCCGCCGGGGACGATCGAGACCTTGTCGCCGTAGAGGACGTAGGGGCGGAGGTCGACGTGGCGGGGTTCTAAGGCGTCGCCGATGAGGCAAGGGGAGCGGGAGAACGAGATGGTGGGCTGAGCGATGTAGTTGCGCGGGTCGGCCTGGATCTTTTCGGCGAATTCGGCGCGTTCTGTGGCGGTGGATTGCGGGCCGATGAGCATCCCGTAGCCGCCGGATTCGCCGACGGCTTTGACGACCATTTTGTCGAGATTCTGGAGGACGTGGGCGCGCTCTTTGGGTCGGGTCATCAGGAAGGTTTCGACGTTGGCGAGGACCGGCTCTTCCGACAGGTAGTACTTGATGATGTCGGGGACATAGGCGTACAGGGCCTTATCGTCGGCGACGCCGGTGCCGAAGGCGTTGGCGAGGGTGACATTGCCGGCGCGGTACGCGTTGAACAGGCCCGAGACGCCAAGGATGGAGTCCCCGCGGAAGCTGAGCGGGTCGATGAAGTCGTCGTCGACGCGGCGGTAGATGACGTCGACGCGGCGGAGGCCGGAGGTGGTGCGCATGTAGATGACGTTGTCGTGGGTGACCAGGTCGCGGCCTTCGACGAGTTCGATGCCCATCTGGCGAGCGAGGTACGCGTGCTCGAAGTAGGCGGAGTTGAAGACGCCGGGCGAGAGCAGCACGATGTTTGGCTCTGGTCTGCCTTCCGGGGCCAGGGATCGTAACGTCCCGAGTAAAAGCTGGGTGTATTGCTCGATGGGGCGCACGCCGTAGTTGCGGAAGATCTGCGGGAAGATGCGCTTCATGACGCGGCGGTTGGTGAGCATGTAGCTGACGCCGGAAGGAACGCGGAGATTATCTTCGAGGACGACGAATTCGCCGCTTTCGAGGCGGATGAGGTCGGTTCCGCAAACCGCGACGTAGACGTTGCGGGGGACTTGCAGCCCGATCATCTGGCGGCGGAAGTGTTTGCAACTGTAGACGACTTCGCGGGGGACGATGCCGTCGGCGAGGATACGGCCTTCGTTATAGATGTCCTTGAGGAAGAGGTTGAGCGCCATGATGCGCTGGGTGAGGCCGCGTTCGACTTTTTCCCACTCGGCGGAGGTGATGATGCGCGGGATGAGGTCGTACGGGAAGATCTGCTCTTTGGATTCGTCGCGGCCGTAGACGGTGAAGGTGATGCCCTGGTTGAGGAAGCTGAGGTCGGCGGCTTGCTTGCGGCGCTGGAGCTCGCCCTCGGGGAGACCGTTGAAGTGGTTCAGCAGAGGCTCGTAATGGTCGTGGAGTTCTCCGGGGCTGGCGAACATCTCGTCGTACGCGTGGTCGAGCAGGTAGTCCTTCATGCCGATCTGCTCGAACGATTTCGCCTGGGTTGTATCCATTTAGGCTTGAGTATAGCGGGAGAGCTAGACGCGACCAAGCTTGAAGGATCCGGGAAGCGCGAAGCGTTACGGTTTGGCGGGCAGAGCGGGCGGCACTGGTTGCTTCGCGCGGGCGAGCGCTACCGTGATCTGGATATCGGAGTCGAGGAAGAGTTCGTCCCCGACGGCGAGGATGATGCCCGAGCCCTGGGGCGACGCTTCAAGGTAGATCCCGTCGATCCCGCTAGCCTTGAAGTTGGACTGGAGAGAGGTCGAGTCGCCCATGGAAAACAGCAGCTTTTCATCGCCCTTCGTATTCGATGTACCGCCCACGTAGTCGTGCTTGCTAGGGAGGGAGGTCCGGGTAGTCGCCGAGGCAACCGACTGCGCCAGGCCGCGAAGCCGGACGACGATAGGGATAGCCGGTGCGTCCTTGGGTTGCGCCTCATTGAAGAGGAGATCGATCGCTCCGTTGGGATGTTGTTTGGAGTGTGCTGACGACTGAAGAAGCTTGCCGGTGATGAGCGTGCCACGCGGGAGAACTTCGCCGGTGGGCAACGTGACCGCCTGCTGCAGCAGCGTCTTCACCTCCTTGCCCTGTTGGTTCTTTGAGGAGAGAGAGGTTCTGAGAATGAGGGTTGCGGAGGCAGCGGGGGTGCCTGAAGGCTTTGAGACCGAAGGCGCAGCGGAAGCCTGCGGGCTGGCAGCTGGGGTTTGTGCCCGAAGGCCGCAGGAAAAGGCTGCAAAAGCCAGGAAAAGGGCTAGCGGCACGCGAATCTCGCGCGCGGTCGAACTACCGGGAGCTTTCATAAGGGTGTCTTCCTGTTCCATCCATTGGAATGACGATGTTTCGCTGATGGATGATATCCGATGGCGGCCGGACCGCGTCAATTGCGGCTACGATTCCTTTGCGTTCGGCCACGGTAGCTGGCACTACGGCGCATGGGGCTAGCGCGCTGCCTCCAGATGTTCGAGCAGCAGCTCGGCGATGCGTTCGTGAGAATCTTCGAGCAGCCAGTGGGAGGCGTCAGTAAGGATCTCAAAGCGGTAGGGGGCTTGGATGTAGTTGCCAGTGGCGTGGGCGGCGGTGGGTCCGAGAGCGACGTCCCTGGCTCCCCAGACGTAGAGAGTGGGGACCGTAATGGGGCCGGTCCTGGCTTTGAGCGAGAGAGCGCGATACCAGTTGAGGGCCGCGGTGAGCGTGCCGTTGGTGCGGAGGCGCTCGATGTTGGCTTCGATCATTTGCGGCGGGAGTTTGCCTCGCCAGGCCTTACGGAGAGGCTTGGCGTTACGGGCGAGCAGGAGGAACTCAGCGATGTGGAAGGGCATACGGAAGAGTGGGATATAGAGGGAGCGGCGGCGCTGGTCAGGATCGTGCTTTACGGCGCGAAGGAAGGCTCCAGTATGTGGGGTCGAAAGGACGGTCAGGGTCTTGAGGCGGCCGGGATGGTCGGCGGCCAACTGCCAGGCGACAAGGCCTCCCCAATCATGGCCGACCAGGTGGAAGCGCTGGTATCCGAGCGCTTCGGCGAAGGCGACGGCATCGGCGACGAGGTTTCGCAGGGCGTAACCTTTCACGTCTTTGGGTCGTGCGCCTGCGGAGTAGCCGCGTTGATTGACGGCGACGGCGTAGTATCCGGCGGTTGCGAGCGCCTGGACGATCGGCGTCCAGGAGTCGGCGAATTGCGGGAATCCGTGGAGGAGCAGGACGAGTTCCGCGTCCGGTGGGCCGGCAGAGAGAGCGTCGAAGGTGAGGCCGCTTGCGGTGAGGGTGAGGGTCGTCATGTTCTAGCCTCTATCACGGGAAGGAGAAGCGTGGCCGGATGCGCGCAATAAGTTTACGACGGGTGTATTAGGCTTGCTGGCGATGCATCTTATGGGAATCGGCCAGTTTTCTTCGAGCAGCAGGGAAGGTTTGTGACGTGAAACGACAGTTGGTGGTTGCGGCGATGATGCTGGCGATGATGTGGGCTTCCCAGGCGAATGCTTATTCCGTGCTGTCGCATGAAGAGGTCGTCGACATGGCATGGAAGGATACGATCGTGCCGCTCTTGAAGGCGCGGTATCCGGCACTGACCGACGATGACCTGAGGGTGGCTCATTCGTATGCGTATGGCGGGTCAGTCATCCAGGACATCGGCTACTATCCGTTTGGCTCGCACTACTTTTCGGATCTGTTGCACTACGTTCGGCCGAATGAGTTTGTCATGGCGTTGATCCGTGACTCGAAGACGCCGGATGAGTATGCCTTTGCGCTGGGGGCGCTGGCGCATTTTTGTGGGGATACGATCGGGCATCCGGCGATCAACCAGATTACGGCGCTTGAGTATCCACCACTGGAGAAGAAGTTCGGGAACTCCGTGACGTACGCGGAAGATCCGACGGCGCATCTGCGGACGGAGTTTGGGTTCGACGTCGTGGAAGTGGCGCAGGGGCATTACTCGCAGCAGGATTATCACGACTTCATCGGCTTCCAGGTGGCGAAGCCGCTGCTCGAGCAGGCATTTCATGAGACCTATGGACTGCAGGTGAGCGACATCATCAAGCAGGAAGATCTGGCGATCAATACCTATCGAACAGCGGTTTCGAGTTTGATTCCGAAATTTACGCGGATCGCGTTTGTGAGTTATCAGCAGCAGATTGAAAAGGCCGCGCCGGGGACGGAGAAGTCGAAGTTCATCTACCGGCTGAACAAGACGGAGTACCGGACGGAGTTTGGCCGGGAGCATGTGCATGTCTCGTTTGGCGGGAGGATTCTAGCGGTGCTGCTGCACGTGGTGCCGAAGGTTGGGCCATTCAAAGCGCTCAAGTTGAAGCTGCCTAACGCGCAGGAGCAGGATCTGTGCCTGAAGAGCATCAATGCGGCCGAGGATAAGTACAAGTTCTATCTGGCACAGATTCACGCGGAGCCGATCCCCGTGCCTCCGCCGGACGCGCAGGATGTGGCGGCGGCAAAGGATGCAGCGGCGAAGGTTTCAAAGGATGCGACGCGGATTGCGAAAGAGGCTGAGAAGGCCAAGGATCCCGATGATAAGGCGTTGAAGCAGCAGGAATCGGCGAAGGTCGATCAAACCGCACAGAAGGCTCAGGCCGCAGCTGCGCGGACCGAGACGAAGGCCGCCGATGCCACTCCGGCGCAGGTGCAGGGTGCTGCTGTAGCGGCGGAGGTGGCCGCTCCGCCCACGCCGCCGTTGTTGCCGGAACTGGATATGGATACGGGCAAGCCGAGCGGGGCGGGGGAGTATCCGCTGGCCGATGAGGCGTATGCGACGCTGCTGCATGATCTGGTGAAGGCCCCGATTGCTCCAGCAGCGGCTGCCGGCGTGGTGAATGCGGCCCTTCCGGTCCAGAGCGTGGACCCCGCGCTGGCCGCGGATGTTGAGGCGTTTTTCGCGCATCCTCGTGCGCAGACCGGGCCGCCGGCGTCGAAGAAGGCGGCGGAGAAGCAGGCGGCTGCGGACAAGCAGGTGCAGACGGATCTCGTGACGCTGCGGAGCATGCCGGGTTCGCCTGCGAAGCCTTTGACTGCATCGCTGAGGTAAGCGGCTTTACTGGTGGCGGCGCATGGTCTCGGGGATGACGAAGATCGCCACGAGCAACAGGAGCACGGCTGGTCCGACGGCAGGCCAGCCTGGGAAGTGCGGAACGGCGAGTCCGACGATCGCGCTCACTGCGGTACCAGCCAGCAGGCATCCGGAAAATCGCAGGAAGATGCGGTTGTTCTGGGCGTTCGGGAAGAGCTTCATGGCGGAATTCTACGCCTAGGTATGGTGCGGTTCGCGCTTGCCAAAGATGGCGGTGCCGATGCGGACACAGGTGGATCCCTCTTCGATGGCGGCGGCGAAGTCGTTCGACATGCCCATGGAGAGTTGCGTCAGGGTCGGGTGCAGGGCAAGCGATGCGTCGCGGAGGCGCCGCAGTTCGCGGAAGTACGGGCGCGCTTCTTGACCGGCATTGGCGATCTCCGCGGGCCATGGCGGGACGGTCATGAGTCCGGTGACGGCGAGGGAGTCGAAGGGATTGAGAGCATCGAGGAGCGATGGGAGATCGACCGGGGCCACGCCGTGCTTGGAGTCTTCCGGCGAAAGCTTGACCTCAATGAGGATGGGAAGCGTCTTGCCGAGGGCGCGGGCCGCGTCGTCGAGGCGTTGTGCGATCTTGACGGTGTCGACGGTGTCGATGGCGTGGAAGAGCCTGGCGGCCGGGGTCGTCTTGTTGGATTGAAGAGGACCGATGAGGTGCATTTCAAGATCTTCGAGTGCCGCTGCGTGTTCCGATTTTTGCTGCCACTCCTGCACGCGATTTTCGCCGAAGAGACGCTGGCCCGCGGCGTAGGCTTCAAGGAGCGATTCGACGGGGTGGACCTTCGAAACGGCCATCAGGGCTACTTCGCTGGTGGGCCGATTGGTGCGGAAGCAGGCTTCGGCAATTTCATTCCGAACCCGCGTGAGATTTTCAGCGATGGACATCTCTATCCATCTTATTGGTTTCACGGATGAGGTGAAGAATGGGTGCACGGGTGCTGCTAAGACTGCTGCTGATCGGTTCGAAGATCTTCATGGCATTTGCCTGGGATGGCCGTTCAAAGTTCAAGGAAGTCGCGCTTTGGAAGATCATCCTGACTAAGTGGAGCTGCGGTGGCATTCAGGTTTCTAGGGGGTGGAGCGTTCTTTATGTTTCACAGGTTTTAGCGGTGTGTTCGAACCACTGCTCGCGTGTCTGGTGCCAGATATCGGCAGGCAAAATCCCGGACACGAAAGCATGCGGCTCGGTGCGGAGCAGCGTCATGCCCTGGCGCTCGGAGATGCGGCGTGAGGCCTCATTCGCGGACGCCTTGGGGATCGTGAGGCTCGGCTGGTCGAGGGTCTCGAACCAGAAACGCGTGACCGGTTCGCAGGCTTCGGTGGCATAGCCCTGGCGCTGGTAGGGCAGGCCGATCCAGAAGCCGCGGTTATTGGGCTTATCGGATTTTGTGAGGAAGAGGCCAATGGCACCGATGAAAGTCTCCGGCTGTTCGCTGGTGGCGGCGAGGCGGATAGCCCAGTGCCACTCATCGCCACGCGCCATGGCCGGCAGAGCGACGTCGCGATAGTAGGTCAGCGCGCCATCGGTCGGATAGGGCCACGGCACGTTCGCGTTGAGCAGGCGGACCACTTCCCATTGCTCAAAGAGAAGCTGTGCGGGGGCGGCGTCAGCGAGGGTGAGAGGACGCAGGATGAGGCGCCGAGTGCGGAACGATGGGCTTATTGCTGACATGCTTATTTGTATATTGAGCTTCGATTGCCCACTGCGACTGCAAAACCACGAGGGCGTTCTCTTCGAACCGACAAAGGATGCGGTAATGCCCCACCCGTTACCGCCAGTGACCAGCTAGCTCGTGGCTAAGCGGTTTGCCGAAAGAATTTGGATCCTCTGATCTGGCGACTCGGTCTTCGAGGCGCGCGACAATCTCCTTCTGAACACTCGTATCGAGATGGAGAAGAGCGCGCTTGAGCGAACGTTGAATCTAAAGGTTCAAGTCAAGTTCTTTTCTCAGTTCTTCGAGAGAGACGGTCTTGCCCGGGTTGGCGAGGTGTTCCGTGGCGATGGCAATGTCCTTTAAATCATCCAGGAACGACAGAAGGTGCTCACGCACGAGAGCATCTTTCGTTGCGCCACTGGCGTCGGCGAACTGCTCGTAGCGGTCTTCTGTTTCGTTGGGAATTTCGATGACAGCCATGAAATCTCTGCCGACCTAGCGTATCAAGCCGCCAAACGAACGATAAAGCGACGTTATCTTCTGTCGAGCCTACTCAACTTCGGCGACATTGTCGTATTCCTCCCCTGCATAGGACTTAGTCCACTTCGTGCTGCCGCCTTCCCGGCCTAGAAACTCTAAGAAAGCCTCAACATCCGCATCCGTATGGAGACGGAATCTTAGATCGTGACCGCGCGAGAGAACGACAGGCGCAGACATAACTCTTTTCCAAAAGAGTTCATCTCCTTCAAAACGTCCAAGCTGACTGACTCGCGCATGGTTACCCTTCGGGCGAACTCTAAACCTCATCTTTCCAAGCGGCGGGAATACCAGCGAATCCCGGCGTCTATTGCGACGGATCGTAAGATTCTTCTCAAAAAAAGCTTTCGTCGAAGGGTTCGTGTGAGATGTTAGCAAATCCTCAATTTCTTCAAACTTATTTCCTTCTTCGCTTTTCAGCGCGCCTCGCTTGCGAGCCTGCGCCGCCATTTCCCGCGGCGGGAATAACTGGATAGCTGCGAGATACTCGGCGCCGTTATGACTTTCTTGAGCGAGCGCTATCTCATAACAGATAACGTTCATTCCATACGAGTAAGTTAGCCATTTTGCGGTTTGTAGAACTTCGAAGTCGAACCGTTCCGCTACCAAGATCAATCGCTGGAATTTATTCAGTTCTGCGATACCGTTTGCGCGGAGAAATTGTGAGAAAGCGTCCTTCCTCACCTGCGGCACTCTCTCTTCAAACTGTGCAGAAGTCCAATCAGAGATCATGGCTGCGTAAGAGATGGATTGCAGCAATTGAAGCTTGTCACTACCTCTTTTCAGTTCAATTATGACTGCTGCACCTTTTGTGTCGATCGCTAAAAGGTCAATGCGATCGCCAACCAAATCAGACGGTTCAACCTCCTCTTTAACTACAAAGAGGCTTTCTTTGCACTCGTCTTCAAAAAATGCCTGAGGATTTCCCAAAATCAATTCTTGAAGCCCACTGCGCTCTCCGTATTGGCTGTTACTTAAAGAGGTTCTGGTCAGCGCGACCAGCTTGCCAGATTCTCGCTCGACTCTAAGCATCGTGTTCTCCTAACGGCCGTGATCCTCGAGGTACTTTTCTACTTCCAAGGCCGCCATGCAGCCCGATCCTGCAGCGGTGATCGCCTGGCGATACTTCCGGTCCTTGATGTCGCCGGCGCAGAAGACTCCGGGGAGCACTTCGCCGTCCTTCGTACAGTACACATCATCCTTGGCGAGGATGTAGCCGTCTTCATCGAGGTCCATCATGCCTTTGAACGCCTGCGCATTGGGGATGTGGCCGATGCCAAGGAACATGAACGACACCGGAAGCGTCTCCTCCTCGCCGGAGACGGTGTTCTTGATGCGCAGGCCTTTGACGTCTTTTTCTTCCACGCCGAGCACCTCTTCGACGATGGTGCTCGCACGGAACTCAATCGAAGGGTGAGCCTTGGCGCGCTCTAGCATGATGGGCGAGGCCCGGAACTTTTCGGTCCGGTTAATGAGCGTGACCTTGCTCGCGAAGCGCGTGAGGAACAGCGCCTCTTCCATGGCGGAGTCGCCGCCGCCGATCACAGCGATCGGTTTGCCGGAGGCGAAGAAGCCGTCGCAGGTGGCGCAGGAACTGACACCGTGGCCGATCAAAGCTTGTTCGGACGGCAGGTTGAGCCAGCGGGCGCTTGCGCCGGAGGCGATGATAAGGGTGCGCGTCAGAATCGTCTCTGCGCCCACCTGCAGCTTGATGGGGTGCGAGGTGAGATCGGCGGAGGTAAGGTGCGCCATGCGGAACTCGGCGCCGAAGCGCTGCGCCTGCTTCTTCATGTTCTCGATCAGCTCAGGGCCCTGCACGCCTTCGGGCCAGCCGGGAAAGTTTTCGACCAGCGTGGTGATGGAGAGCTGGCCGCCGGGCTCATGGCCTTCAAAGACGAGCGGCTTAAGATTGGAACGGCCGGCATAGATGGCGGCGGTAAGGCCGGCACAGCCGGAGCCGAGAATGACGACGTCGCGAGTTTCGGTGGTTGACATAAGAACCTCTAGTGTAAATGCGCGGAGCGCGGAAACGATTCATAGGGCAGCGGCAAGTGCGTTCTAGCGCCGGACGGCGGCCACTTGTCGCTGTACACCGCGTCGCACAGTGAAAGAATGACAGCTATGGCAAATCTCGTAATGGTCTATGGAATGCGTCTGCTGCCCGCGGACGAAATCGCAACAATCAACGATGCACCGGTTGAACTGAAGAATGGCAACCACGCGAGCGTGACGATGCACGTGCTCGAAGGCAGCCGCGAGCAGATCGAGGCGCAGCTTCGACTCAGTATCGATGCATTCTTCGACTTCTATCCGGAGATTTGAAAGGCAGCGACTAGCTTTTAGCTCGTAGCTTGGAGCCAAGCCGCACTGGGCCAGAGGTATGTGTCTCAAAGTGAGACATGCCTGAATGGCTGACTTCCCGTGACGAAAGTAATGGGAGAGGTCACGGGATGCGAGGCTTGGTCTGGTTTGGGCTGTTGCTGGCGCTCGTTGCGGTGTCAGGAAAGGGCGCGTCAGGACAGGGTGCGCCAATTCCGGCAGCGACGGCGGCAGCGTTGATCTCGCTGGGAAGCCGTGCTGGCGTCGTCTTTTCCGGGCAGGTCGTTGAAGTCGATCGCGACGATGATGCCGGGTTCGTCGACGTGGTCTTCCACGTGGACCACGCGGCGCGTGGCTGCACGGATAGCTCGACCTATGTGCTGCGGGAGTGGGCGGGGCTTTGGATCGGCGAGCCGGAACGCTATCGTGCGGGACAGCAGCTCCTGATGGTGCTCGCAGCACGTGGTGCCTCCGGCATGAGTGCACCCGTCGGCGGACTGGAGGGGATGATCCCGGTCGTCGCGGGACGCCAACCGCCGCTGATTCATGGGAAGACCCCGGCTCCGAGAGATGACCGAAGCAAAGCAGAGACGGAGGGGACCGTCGATCTGCGCTGGGTGCAGGCACTGGGTGTTCGCCGAATGATGACGAAGAAAGTCGTAGGGAGCGAACCCGTGAGGAGCATCGGGCGTTGGCCGGAGCCGGTTGCTCCGTTGCCGATCGTGCCGAAAAGTCCTATACCGGGGCCGAGTCTTACCGCGGTGCTGGCGCTGTTGGGGCAGGGCAGTGGGCGGTAGGCTTGGAAGCTGGGCCGCGCTCGGGTTCGCCTTGGCTTCGGCGGCGCTTGCGAGTGGGCCGAGGTATGTCACAGGGCCGCCCTTCTTTACCGGGGCGGCGGGCGTGCCGATCGGTTGGAAGCAGTCGAACCTGCTCTACTCCACCGATCCTGGGGATCTTTCGGCGTCGGTCAATCATGCCGCTGCGGATGCGCTGGTCGCGGCGGCGGCTGGTGTCTGGAACGTTCCGGTGGCGAGGATCACCGTCGGCCAGGGCGGTACGTTGGCCGAGCATGTGAGCGGGCAGGATGTGTACCTGTCGAGCTCCGGTATGGTGTGGCCGGCGGATGTTGCGAGTTCAAACTACGCGGCAGTTGCCGTGGCGATTGTGTACGACACGGATGGCTCGGTGACGGACACCCTGCTGGGCGCGGGGTCGAGCGATCCGAGCGGTTGCGAGCAAACCGGGGTGACGGAGAGCGTCGATCGGTTCAGCCCGGCGGGGTACATCCTGCACGCCATCGTCATCTTGAACGGGCGGTGTACCGGGGCTGACCCGGAGATGCAGTCGCAGCTGCAGTACCAGCTTGAGCGCGCCTTTGGGCGGGTGCTGGGGCTGGCGTGGTCGCAGACGAACGACAACGTCTTCACGGCGACACCGCTGCCGACCGCGGACCAGGCACAGTACTGGCCGATCATGCATCCGATCGATATTCTCTGCGGGCCATACAGCTACGAGTGCTTGCCGAATCCATTCACGCTGCGCCCGGATGATGTGGCTGGTCTGGTTGGGTTGTACCCTGTCGCTCCAAACGGCGTGCCGCCGTCGGGTAAGCAGGCCAGCCTTGCAGCGGCGAACGCGATCAACGGAACCGTGTCGTTTCCGACGGGTGAAGGCATGGCGGGGGTCAACGTGCTGGTGCGGCGCGAGCCTCGATTCTCCGGCACTCCGCAAGATTGGGTGGAGGCGTCGGCAATCAGTGGCAGCTTGTTCCAGCGGATGGGAACGTCGCCGTTCGTCGCTGCGAATACGAGCGCCAGCGGCAGTTTCGGTTCGACTGTCACGGCGAGCCAAGGGTACTACACCGTGCCGTACTTCCAGGTGATTGACCCGACGAACCAGCAGACGGAGATCCTATCGACGGAGCCGATCAATCCGCTTTATATCGGGAGTGCGAGCGTCGGGCCCTATGCTCCCGGGATCGCTGCGCCCGCCGGCTCGACACCGACTCCGTTCAACAGCCTCGGGGTAAGCGCGGGGCACACCATCGTGGCGAACTTTCCCATCGGCGACGCGCCTGCGATCTGCGGCGATGGAACCGATGGAACCGCTGCCGCTCCTGCGGCGGAGCCGGCGACCGGCTGGTGGAACGGCGTACTCTGCGGGTACGGTCACGCCGCATACGTTGCGGCGACGGTGAAAGCAGGGCGCAGCCTCACGGTGGAGGTGACGGCGCTCGACGCAAATGGCTTTGCCACAACGACCAAAGCGATGCCGGTCATCGGCCTCTTTGCGCCGACCGACGGTGCCGGAAGCTTGCCGTCGATGGGCGTGGCAGCTGCCGCCTTCAACGCGACCGGTGTCGGGACCACGAACCTGCGAGCGACGCCCTTTGCGGCGGGCGGCAGCGGCGGAACCCTGCGCGTAGGAATCGCCGACCAGCGCGGCGACGGTCGCCCGGATTTCGCCTATCAGGCTCGCGTCTTTTATGCCGATTCCGTAGCGCCCGCAAACGTCGACCCAAGTGGCGGCACAGTCACGGTGACCGGCACCGGCTTCCGCCCTGGCAACGCGGTGCTGGTCAACGGGGTCGCCGCGCCCGCCGCAAGTTGGACGGCCAACACGATTACCCTTACGGTCCCGGCGATGACCGACGCGAATGCGGTGAACGGTTCGCCGGTCGATATCGAGGTGGACGACCTCGGCACCGGCGCATCCACTGTGATGACCGGCGCGCTCACCTACGGCCAGGGGACTGGCGCGAACACAATGCAACTGGTCTCAGTCCCTTCGACGATCACAGCCGTGGGTTCGACGGCGACGCTGCCGTTCAGCGTCCAGGTGCTCGCCAGTGACGGGGTGACTCCCGTAGTGAGCGACTCTGTGGTCTTCTCAACCACCTCCGGCTCCGCGCAGTTCGCAGCGTGCGGCTCGGCGGTTTGCACGGTGACAACGGACGCCAACGGCATGGCTTCAACGCCAGTGGAACCGACGGCAGCCGGCACCGTGACGATGCTCGCAGCCGACGGAGTCGCGAAGCTGAGCGCGAGTTTTCCTGCGCAGGTTCAGGCTGGCTCCATGGTGTTGGTGAGCGCTCCATCCGGAAGCGCTCCCGTTGGTCTTGCCATCACCACGGCCTTCGCCGTCCAAGTCTTAGCTGTCGACGGGAAGACCGCGCTCGCGGGACAAACAGTGGTCTTCTCCGTCCCGGCCGGCAGCGCGACCTTTGCGGCATGCAGCTTATCCACCTGCAGTGTGGTGACGAATGCCAGCGGCATCGCCAAGGTCACGGTGACGCCGACAGCCGCCGGCGGGATCACGCTGCAAGCCTTGGACGGAGGTGCCCTGCAGTCGGTGTCGTTCAACGCGACCGCGGATTCCGACGTCCTCACGCTGATCACCGCTCCGAGTGCCTTGGCCTATGTGAACAAAAGCGCCGGCGTGCTCGATGTGCGGCTTCAACTGAGCGATGGAGTGACGGCGGTTCCGAACACTGCGATCGTGCTGACCGCACCGCCAGGCATCGTCTTCGGGGCCAGTGGGACCAATACAGCGAGCGTCATCACCGCCGCCGATGGAACCGCGGCAAGCTCCGTGACTGGCACTGCAGTCGGGACTTATTTACTCCAGGCTTCCTACGGGGGGATCGTCGCAACGACCGCGGTGCAGATCGTCGTCAATACACCGACTCTGACGATCCTCAGCGCGCCATCCGGCACGGTGAACGTCGGGACGACCTCCCCGGTGCCGTTCACTGCGCAACTCCTGTCCGCGGCGGGCAAACCGATGGGCGGCTATGCGGTCGCGATCGGCGGAACCCAGGGGCAGGTGGTGATGGGGTGCGGAGCCGGCGCATGCCAGCTCGGCACCAATTCGAACGGCACCGTGACGACGACAGTGACGCCTCTTTTGCCGGGAGCAATCGCGCTCTCCGCGACCTGGCTGAACGTGACCGCGACGACAACCTTCACCGCAGCCGGCGGAGTCGAGACGTTGAACGTCCTTGCCGCACCTCCACCGAGTATCGTGCAAGGCGCTTCGGTAAGTATGACCTTCGAGGTACTGAGTCCCGACGGCGTAACCCCCATGCCGGGGCGCATTTTGCAGCTCATCACGACCAGCGGAACCGTCGCCATCAAGGGTTGCGCCTTCGGCTCGTGCAAGTACAACCTCGGCGCTTCCGGCGAGATTACGATCACCGGCTCCCCCTATGTGCCCGGCACCGTGACACTGCTCGCGACCGTGGATGGTTTGAGCCAGACCGTCACCTTCAACGTAACGCCGAACGACTACACGATGAAGCTGCTGAGCGCGCCAGCGGCGAGTCCGGTGGTGGTCGGCACGCCGAGCACGACCCCCTTGCAGGTGGAGATCGTGCAGGCCGACGGGGTGACACCCGTCAACGCGCAGAACGTGACCTTCTCGCTTGTCGCCGGGAGTGCGACCATCGCGGCCTGCCCGGCCATGCCATGCGTGGTCAAGACATACCTGGACGGCAAGGCATCGACTGGAACGATTACGCCCTTAACCGTCGGAGGTGTGACGCTTTCGGCAACCGATAACGGTATGGCACAAACTGCCAGTTTGACGGCGGTGAATTCTGATGTCATGTCGCTGGTAAGTGCGCCGGCCAACGGCAGCTTCGTCGGCCTGACGGCGACTCAGTCGCTTACTGTGCAGGTGATGAGCGCTGACGGGACGACCGCGCAGGCAGGAAAGACGGTATCGATGGCGTTAAGCGGTGTCACTGGGACGCTCGGAGCTTGTGGCACCGCGAAGTGCGTTGTCACGACGGACGCCAACGGACTCGCTTCGACGACCGTGACGCCTCAAATCCTTGGGACGGCCACCTTGACAGCGACCGAGCAGGGTTCCGGGCAGACGGCCAGCGTCGCTTCGAGCTTCACGGTCGTTCCACAGCCGGATCGTGTGACGCTTGCGGGATCTCCGGCAACTGTCTTTCAAGGTGCGACCGCCTTGTCTCCCTTCGCGGTGAAAGTTACGCTCGCGGACGGCGTCACTCCCGCGCCTGGCATTCCGGTTGCACTGAACGCGAGCGGTGGGGGCGCGGCTCAGTTCGTGGCATGCGGAGCGTCCTCCTGTAACGTCGTGACGGACGCCAGCGGCATGGCAGGCAGCCTGGTGACCGGCACGCAAGTCGGCGCGGTGAGCTTGACTGGAATCGCACAGACGCCGACTGGAAACGTCCCCGAAGGTGCGACCCTGCAGGTCGTTGCCAACGTGGAGACGATCGCGGTAACACCGCTCGAAACCTACATCGCGGAAGGCGGTTCGGCGCTGATTCAACTTGGGGCCTCGCTGACCTTGAATGGCGTTCCTGCCGCCGGCCAGGGCCTGACCTGGACTGGCTCGAACGCCTTCGCAGTCGGGGTGGCAGCCTCAAACGCCGACGCCAGCGGCCACGCAACCATGCTTGCAACGGTCGGTCCGCTCACCGCCGGAGGCACCGCGTCAGCCATCGCCTGCGCCTGGGTCACGGTCTGCGGAACGTACACAGCAAACGGAGTCCCAAACTCTGCAATGATGCTGGTCGTAACCAGCGGCGGCCTGCAGACTGCGTCCGGTGCGATCGCGTTGAACCCGGTAATCGTGCAGGTGACGGATGCGGTCGAACACCCGGTCGCCGGTGCGACGGTGCAGGTCGGGCAACAAGCGTGGGCTGCGGATGTTCCGTGCCCGGCCCTGGGCCGTTGCCCTGCGGCGGCATTGCTCGCCTCGTCAAGCGCAACTGTTATCAGCGACGCAAACGGAAACATCACGGTCACACCGCTGGTCGTCCCGAGTTCAGCGACGATGACCTCCATGGCTTTTTCCGCGGGCACCCAGGGTTTTGCCACCACGCAGGTCTGGTTCAATCCTTAGCAAGGTTTTCCGACCGTCGCCGGTCGCGCCGCATCTCACACGTGAGACGCTTAGAGAACCGGTCCACAGGAGAGACAG
Source organism: uncultured Granulicella sp. (assembly GCA_963693075.2). GTDB lineage: Bacteria > Acidobacteriota > Terriglobia > Terriglobales > Acidobacteriaceae > Edaphobacter. The sequence continues at coordinate 1,362,019 of CAXMMP010000002.1, forward strand.
CGCATGGCAGGAGTACAGGTAGGCGGACGGTCACGGCAGCGAGTCGTGGTCATCGGCGGCGGGTTTGGTGGCATCAACGCGGCGCGTGGGTTATCGCACCTGCCGGTGGACGTCACCATGGTCGATCGCCGCAACTACTACCTCTTTCAGCCGCTGCTTTATCAGGTCGCGCTGGCGGTGCTTTCGCCGGCGGATATCGCCCAGCCGATCCGCTCCATCCTCCGCGAATACAAGAACGTTGAAGTGCTCATGGATGAATGTGTCGAGTTCAATACGCAGGCGAGCCGCGTCAAGTTGAAGAGCGGCACGGAGCTTGAGTACGACTACCTGGTGCTTGCAACCGGTTCGACCCATTCGTACTTCGGCAAAGATGAGTGGGCTGCGGTCGCACCTGGCCTCAAGACGATTGAAGATGCGACCGAGATTCGCCGCCGCGTGTTGCTCGCTTTCGAGCTTGCGGAGCGCGAGATGCTCGAGACAGGGAAGCACCCTGCGTTGAACTTTGTGATTGTGGGTGGCGGACCGACGGGCGTCGAACTGGCGGGAGCCATCTCCGATATCGCGAAGCTCTATATGACGAAAGATTTCCGTCACATCGACCCGTCGATGGCGCAGGTGCTGATTCTTGAAGGCTCCCCCTACATTCTTGGTGCGTATCCGCCAGACCTGCAAGCCAAGGCGCGGGAGCAGTTGACAGGGCTTGGCGTGAGAATGCGTACAGGGGCGCACGTGACGGATGTTCAGCCCGGCTATGTGATGGTCGGCGACGAGCGGATCGATTCGGTCTGCACGCTATGGGGAGCCGGCGTGCAGGCATCGCCGCTTGGCAAGCTGCTGGGAGTGCCCACGGATAAGAAAGGCTGCGTGCTGGTGGACGCGTATCTCAATCCTCCCGGGCTGCCGAACGTCTTCATCTGTGGCGACCTCGCTCACGTCGATCAGGATGGCAAGCAGGTACCCGGAGTGGCCCAACCAGCGATGCAGATGGGCGACTACGCGGCCAAGCGCATCGGCGAGCTTGTCACCGGCAAAGGCAAATCCAAAGCGTTCCGCTATTTCGACAAGGGCGACATGGCGACCATCGGCAGAGCCGCGGCGGTCGCGAAGATCGAGTGGCCTTTCAAAGCCCACTGGAGCGGGTTCCCCGCATGGCTGGTCTGGCTGACGGTCCACATCTTCTTTTTGATCGGGTTCCGTAACCGCTTCTCGGTCTTCCGCGAGTGGGCCTGGACCTACCTGACGTTTCAGGACAGCGCGCGCCTGATCACAGGGTCGCAGATTCTGCCTGGCTGGGATATGCGCGATCAGGACAAGGGAACGCTGACGACGGTTCCCCTCGACGACAAGCTGGCGGAAAAGCCTCTAGACATGGGATCGCCCAAGTCCTGACGCGGCGCTTAGTCGCCTGCACTCGATGGGTTTTCACTGCCGGTACTTCCGTTGGTGATCCCGCTGTCGTCCGTTGAACGCTTCTTGCGGCGTTTCGCCACGCCACGCCCCTTCGAGATAAACGGCTTGCGGCAGTCGGTACACTCCCACGGATACTTTCCAAGCTTTGGGTAAATCTTCGTCTGCAGGAGGCCTTCCCGCTTTTTGCGATACGTTCTCGTACTACCGCAGTTCGGACAGATTGGATCGGGCACGTTCCTCCTAGCCGGTGGTTCAAGGTTCCGATTCTATCCAGATTTTCACGTCGCATGCGCCCAATCTTCGCCGATTTCCAAGCGACGCTCGGATCGCCTCCATTTGTTGATCAGCCGACATAGCCCTCTTCCGCACGCGCGTCCCCAACCTGCCCTTCGCGTCCGTCATGGCATCTCTGCACGCCCTTCCGGCGTCGGAACGAGTGCAGATTGAGATCGGTCAGGAGAAGCCAATGGTGCAGGCAAGAAAAATTCAGGGGGACAAAGTACGCTATGCGGTCGTGGGCGTGGGCTGGATCGCGCAGGCTGTCTTCCTGCCGGGAGTCGAGCACACTGAAAATAGTGAAGTCGTCGCCCTGGTGACGGGCCACGAAGAGAAAGCCGCAAAGGTGGGAGAGACGTACGGAATCAGCAAGGTTTACACCTACGATGAATTGGATCGCCTGCTCGCTTCCGGTGAGATCGACGCAGTGTACCTGGCTACTCCCAACTTCGACCACGTGGAGTACGCGGTTAAGACGCTTGAAGCTGGCATTCATCTGCTGCTGGAAAAGCCGATGGCGGTGAGCGTTCAGGAGTGCGAACGAATCATTGCCGCGTCCGAGCGCTCGGGTGCGAAGCTGATGGTGGCCTATCGCCTGCATTTCGAGCCCGGAACCCTGAAGGCGATCGAGCGCGTGCGCGCCGGAGAGATCGGCACGGTACGCTTCTTCAATTCGTCCTTCTCGCAGCAGGTCTCCGGGCAAAATCACCGGGCGAAGCATGGGTTCTGGGCCGGGCCGGTTCCCGATATGGGCCCATATCCGCTCAACATGGTGCGCAATCTCTTCGGCGCGGAGCCGATCGAGGTCTCGGCCACCGGTGTCTGTACTGATCCGGAACGTTTCATCGACGCGGACGGTAAGCCGTTTGACGACACCGTTGCCGTGACGTTGAAGTTCGAAGCGGAGCGCGTAGCCGCTTTCGCTTTGAGCTACAACGGAGGCGATGTCGACGAGTATCGGATCGTCGGCAACAAGGGTGATCTTTACTCCAACCCCGCCTACCAGGTAGGCACTGCTATCGCCCATGAACTTACGGTCGCAAAGAAGAAATCCTCCGAAAGCTTCAAGAAGACCGACCATTTCGGCGGAGAACTCAAGTACTTCTCTGAGTGCATCCTGGAGGATAAGAATCCTGAACCGGACGGTCAGGAAGGGATGCTGGATGTCCGGGTGCTTGCCGCGATCGAGCAGGCGCTCAAGACCGGGACCACGCAAAACCTCGAACCAATGCGACGCAGCCGCCGTCCTGAACCCGACCAGGTGCAGGAGCTTCCGGCAGTCGAGGAGGGAGAACTGGTCGGCGCGCACAAGCCGAGCGAAGGGCGCTAGGGCAGATCGCTATGCGGCAGCCGACCGCGAAGCAAAAAGGGGCTGCACCAGAAATGGTGCATCTTCTTGTTGTTCCGCACGTCTTCAATGCCGTACAAAGGGTATATAAGTGCGTTTTGTAAGTCTATTGCAATGAATAATTTGCATATGAGTCATATGGGGGGCTATGCGGTGCCCAACCCAGCAGGTCGATCTGTATCCAATCTGACCTAAGTTGGGCTGCGTAGTAGACAGCGTGTGGAGACTTTCGGGCCCGAACGAGGTTCATAAACGCTCATGAACCTGTACTCCCTCCCTGATATTGCCGCCATGCTGATTCTGATGGCGGTGCTCGGCTGGTTCCGCAGCCGGCACAAGGACGAGCGCGTCGACGGCTGGCTGCTCGGGCTGACGCTTATCCTCGCTGAGATGATTGCCACCGCGGCTCAGCAGTGGCCTCATCCCTCTTCTCACCTTTGGAGTCCCGCACTGCGCGCGGCTGCCTTGGACTGCTATCTCCTGGCGGCGGTAGCCTTTGGTTTTGCCGCACGGCGTGACCTGATTCCGGGGACCACCCACGCCAAACACTTCGTCCTGCCGGCGATCCCACTCTTTCTGCTCACGACCATCTTTGGCTTTGGCGTTATAGCGCCACTGCCCTACCTCTGCGTCATCGCGGCAAGCCTGGTCGCAGGCCTTATTCATCTCGCCTTTTTTGCCCGCCTGCGGAAGCGTTCGCGCGCCCTTCTCATGGCCATTCATCTCACGGTTTGGCTTCCCATGCTCTACCTCACCGTCACGGGCAAGACCCGCTGGACGGTCTACTGGGGCCTGGCCTGTCTCTATCTGCTGGTAGCCCTCTCCTTCCGCCGACGCATCCGCCCCGGATGTATCGGGGCATGGGTCATCCTGGTGAGCTTTGTGATGTGGGCGATCTGTTTCCTCGCCTATCCTCTGGCGATATCGCTCCCATCGTTCACCGGTCTCGTCGAGCAGATCTGGAACAACGTGAAATTCTTCGTTGTGATTGGCATGTTGATCGTCCTGCTTGAAGAGGAGACGCAGCGGCGAAAAGATGAGGCCATGCACGACGCACTCACCGGCCTGCCAAATCGCAGGTTGTTTGAGGATCGACTGGTGCAGGCGATCGAACGATCCCGTCGCCTGGGGTTGAGCACGGCCATCTTCATGATCGACCTCAACGGCTTCAAGGCGATCAACGATACCTACGGGCACCAGATGGGCGACGTCATCCTCCGGCGAACAGCAGACTGTTTAAAGCGGCGGGTTCGCGGCGCGGATACGCTGGCTCGTTGTGGAGGGGACGAGTTCACGGTGATCGTGAATGATCTGACGAGACTGGAGAGCTGCGCGAGGATCGCCGATGCGCTGCATCGGGCGATCGAACAGGTGCAGGTGCCTGGCGGTCTAAAGCTCGGCGGGAGCATCGGGTACGCGGTCTTTCCCGAAGAGGCCGAGGACGAGCAGACGGTGTGGGAGCTTGCGGACGTACGCATGTACAAGCAGAAGCGGGAACGCGGCAAGGCAGCTCGGTAACGTCAAACGCCCCGCGATCCCCGGTGCCGCCGATCGTGGGGCGTTGCGGAAGAACTAGACGGCTATTGGCTCTTCGACTTTGACTTTCACCGGCGTGAGCCAGTTGTAGCGATCCTTCTTGGTGCCGTTGACGATGCCGAAGAACTCGTCGTGGATTGCGGTGGTGATTTTGCCCATCGTGCCATCGGCAATGAGATAGCGATCGACCGAGCGCAGATGCGTGACTTCTGCAGCGGTGCCCGTGAAAAAGGCTTCGTCGCAGACGTAGAGCATCTCGCGGGGAAGCGTCTGCTCGACGACCGGGATGCCGAGATCCTTCGCCAGCGTGATGATGGAGCTGCGAGTGATGCCGTTGAGGACTGAGCTTGAAAGTGGTGTGGTGTAGAGGACGCCGCCGCGGACGAGGAACAGGTTCTCACCGGAGCCTTCGGATAAGAGGCCGTTCACATCGAGTGCGATGCCTTCGTCGTAGCCGTTTACTTCAGCTTCCATGCGGATGAGTTGGGAGTTGAGGTAATTGCCGCCGGCCTTTGCCATGGTGGGTAAGGTGTTCGGCGCAGCACGGTTCCAGCTCGAGACGCAGACGTTGGCGCCTTCATTGCCGGGCACGTACTTGCCCCACGGGAAGTTCGCCACATAGAGCTCTACCGGGCATTTGACCGGGTTGACGCCGGCTTCGCCATATCCGCGGAAGGCGACGGGGCGGATGTAGCAGGGAGCGACGCCGTTGGCCTCGACGACATCGATCACCGCCTTGCACATCTCGTCGACCGAGAAGCCGAGCGGCATGCGATAGATGTGGCCGGAGTCGCGGAAGCGCTGCATGTGTTCTTCGAGGCGGAAGATGCCTGCGCCACCAGTGGACTCCTGCGTGTAGGCACGGATGCCTTCGAAGATGGAGGAGCCATAGTGGACGACGTGCGACATGATGTGAATGTTCGCGCTCTCCCAGGGGATGAGCTTTCCGTTGTGCCAGATGTTTTTCGTCGTCTGCAGAGGCATGTGCCTGCTCCTTGAATTTTCTTCGATTATAGGGCTTCGCAGGCAGAGGTCGTCGAAACCTACCCGAAGGTTCAGCCCCTTGTAATGCAGGTTTTGCTGCAGAAAGTGAGAGAATGGACTGTTATGACTTTTGTCTTAGGGTTACAGGATGTGTCCAGCTCGATGCTGGTGGGTTTGAGCGGATTTTTGCCGCCGCAGGTGACGTTCGCGAATCTGCAGCACTCCGCCTACGTGCGGTTTTCTTTGCTGGCGCTTAGCTCAGTTTTTTTCCTGGTGGACCCGTTCGCGGCTTTACCAACGTTTTTGGCCGTGACTGCTGGCGCGGATAAGCAGCGGCGGCGCAGGATGGCTTGGAAGGCGAGCGTCACTGCCTTTGTGGTGCTTTCCGCGTTTGCCCTGGCGGGTCAGTTCATCTTCCATATGTTTGGGATTACGCTTCCGGCCTTTGAGATTGCAGGTGGAATCATTCTGCTGTTGATTGGCTTGGACATGTTGAATGCGAAACGTTCTGAGACACAGGAGACGGAGCCGGAAACCGAGGCTGCTGCCGCGAAGGAAGACGCGGGAATCGTGCCGCTTGGAATACCCATGCTGGCCGGCCCGGGTTCGATCACGAGTGTGATGGTGTTGGTCGGTCAGGCCCAGGGGAATTGGAAACTGATCCTGACCATTCTTGCTGCGATCGCGATCACGGCGCTGGTCTGCTACCTGGTGCTCGGCAACTCGGATCGCGTGGCAGCCATGATGGGCGAGACGGGGATTCGTATTCTTGTTCGGATTATGGGGCTGTTGCTGGTAGCGCTGGCGGTGCAGTATTTCGTAAATGGAATGGTGGACCTGGGAGTGGTCGCGCGACCGACGGATTAAGTTTGCGTTTTCCCGCGGTCACGGCTACTTTTGTGGAGTTACGACGTTATTGGGCTCTTTATCACGTTTGAGCAGCTCCTGAACGTTGTTCTTCTGCGCCTGAGGTGCTGCCTTGAGTTCCATAACAAAAGTGGTTCTTTTTTGTTGTTTCGTCTTGATTGTGGCGACGATGCTTCTGCATGCAAACCAGGCGCTTGATCCCGCGGTCCCCGGGGATATGCCGGCGGACGCCCGCTTCATTCCATCCGGATACGACCTGGAGCACAACGAGCGGAAGGGATCCTGGGTTTCGTGTCGCTTGATCGCAGCGGGTGAAGATGCGTGTCGCGTCACCGATGCGCATGGCCTCGTGATCTTTCAAGGATCATTTCTGCCTGTCAATCCTGGGAATGCTGAACTCGCCCCGGAGACAAAGAACCAGTTGCGTTGGATTCCGGGTCCTTCTGAAGGGTCACCGGTGCCGGTCATTCCGTCGTCAGACGGGATGTTGCTGGTGCCCCACGATGATCGCGATGCGCTTGTAGATCGCTGGAATCAGCACCCGGATGAGTGGCAGGCGGTATTGGCCGCGAAATAAGCGCCTCTGGAGGCCGCATCGTTGTTGGGGCTTCGGCGATTTCAACTGATTCGAGTGATTTTTCACACCAAGAGCCTTGCGCGGATGAGCGTGCGCTGATAATCTCAGGAAGTCGCAGAAACGAACCGACCGAGCCGCAAGCGCGTTAGCAAGCAAGTCTTGCAAGTAACCGGCGAAGAAGGTAGTATCGGACAAGTGGTTGAACGAAAGCTTTGCACCTGAGCCGGAGTTGAGGCTAAAAGGGACGACGAAGCGCAGTCCAAGCGTTTGATAGCAGCATAAGAGCCCTTCGGGTGCCGGCTGAATCTAAACCCAAGTCACTGCAGGTTGAGTAAACGGAGTTCAGGCGAGGTCACTAGACCAAAGCTTTTCTTCCGGGTCGAAACGTCTTTTTGAGTTCCGGCAAATCTTTAGGAGCTCAGTGCTCCGCGGCCTTCGTGCCGTCAGGTTGTTTTCAGTTGCGCGCTGCGCGAGTCGCTTGAATGCTTAAAGTTGAAAGGTACCGAAGGGTGCCTTGAGAGTAAAAAGCGAAACGAGTTGACAAGAGCTTCGAAGTTCGATACTCTTAGAAAGTTCGTGCTAAACGTCGTAAGGCGCTGAGCGAGACTCAAACGGGTTGAGTATTTGCCCTGAGTAGCTGGTCTCCGGTAAGCAAATTGCAAACAGACGCAGGCGCTATCAAGTTCGAGGACACACGGTTGTGGCTAAGCCCTTCCGAGTCCTTGATCCAAAACTCACCGCTCAGGCGAGATGAGTCAGGATCTTTGACAACATAGTTGAACATGCCAGTCGTGAGATGATGTGGAATTTGGTTTAGTCATTCTCACTAGTTATAAAGCTCCGGACTGCACCGCTTGGAAACAAGTCGAGTTCGGGGGCGCATGATCCACTCCGACCCCTGTCGCTGAGTGGCATGCAAACCAAGATTAAACGAGAGTTTGATCCTGGCTCAGAATCAACGCTGGCGGCGTGCCTAACACATGCAAGTCGAACGAGAAAGGGACTTCGGTCCTGAGTATAGTGGCGCACGGGTGAGTAACACGTGAATAATCTACCTCCGAGTGGGGAATAACTGAGAGAAATCTTAGCTAATACCGCATAACACTTACGAGTCAAAGCAGCAATGCGCTTGGAGAGGAGTTCGCGGCAGATTAGTTAGTTGGCGGGGTAATGGCCCACCAAGACGATGATCTGTATCCGGCCTGAGAGGGCGCACGGACACACTGGAACTGAAACACGGTCCAGACTCCTACGGGAGGCAGCAGTGGGGAATTTTGCGCAATGGGGGAAACCCTGACGCAGCAACGCCGCGTGGAGGATGAAGTATCTTGGTACGTAAACTCCTTTCGATGGGGAAGATAATGACGGTACCCATAGAAGAAGCCCCGGCTAACTTCGTGCCAGCAGCCGCGGTAATACGAGGGGGGCAAGCGTTGTTCGGATTTATTGGGCGTAAAGGGTGCGTAGGCGGTTTGGCAAGTCTTATGTGAAATCTTCGGGCTCAACCCGAAGCCTGCATGAGAAACTACCGGGCTTGAGTATGGGAGAGGTGAGTGGAATTTCCGGTGTAGCGGTGAAATGCGTAGATATCGGAAGGAACACCTGTGGCGAAAGCGGCTCACTGGACCATAACTGACGCTGAAGCACGAAAGCTAGGGGAGCAAACAGGATTAGATACCCTGGTAGTCCTAGCCCTAAACGATGATTGCTTGATGTGGCAGGTACCCAATCCTGCCGTGTCGAAGCTAACGCGATAAGCAATCCGCCTGGGGAGTACGGTCGCAAGGCTGAAACTCAAAGGAATTGACGGGGGCCCGCACAAGCGGTGGAGCATGTGGTTTAATTCGACGCAACGCGAAGAACCTTACCTGGGCTCGAAATGTACATGAATCCGGCAGAAACGTCGGCGTCTAGCAATAGACATGTATATAGGTGCTGCATGGCTGTCGTCAGCTCGTGTCGTGAGATGTTGGGTTAAGTCCCGCAACGAGCGCAACCCTTATCTTCAGTTGCTACCATTTAGTTGAGCACTCTGACGAAACCGCCTCGGATAACGGGGAGGAAGGTGGGGATGACGTCAAGTCCTCATGGCCTTTATGTCCAGGGCTACACACGTGCTACAATGGCCGGTACAAACCGCTGCAACCCCGCGAGGGTGAGCTAATCGGAAAAAGCCGGCCTCAGTTCGGATTGGAGTCTGCAACTCGACTCCATGAAGCTGGAATCGCTAGTAATCGTGGATCAGCATGCCACGGTGAATACGTTCCCGGGCCTTGTACACACCGCCCGTCACATCACGAAAGTGGGTTGCACTAGAAGTCGGTGAGCTAACCGCAAGGGAGCAGCCGCCCAAGGTGTAATTCATGATTGGGGTGAAGTCGTAACAAGGTAGCCGTAGGAGAACCTGCGGCTGGATCACCTCCTTTCTAAAAGAGAACGCCTCGGCACACTCAAGCGCTTCCGCGCATGCGGACAACAGAGATTTCACGATCCTGTTGAGCTTTGAATGACGTTGCCGAGAACCATCCGAGATCGCCCGGCGCAAGCCAGGTGGATACGGATGAGCCTGAACTAGACCTTCTTTTTTCTGCATCAGACGGCCTTCGGGCTTAGTCGCTATCAACAACGATGGTCCCGGGTGGCGTAGCTGCCCTGCATGTTCAACTGTGTCCTCGAAACCTTTCGAGAGAGTTTTGCTTGCATCCACCTGCGTGGATGCAAGCAAAACAAGCTCCGACGTTCCGGTCGAATCATTCGGACCCGGATGCCGGGCCTGTAGCTCAGTTGGTTAGAGCGCACCCCTGATAAGGGTGAGGTCGGTAGTTCGAATCTACCCAGGCCCACCATTTATCGTTGCCGCTCGTATATACTGAGTAGCGATGGGGCTGTAGCTCAGTTGGGAGAGCGCCTGCTTTGCAAGCAGGATGTCATCGGTTCGATCCCGGTCAGCTCCACCATCTCTCTAAAAGGTTTACGTAATGAAGCGAACCTGCTCTAGGTTGAGCCCCAGCTTGCGCTGAGGTTGAACCTTGAGCATGAATGCTCAGGCCGCCCGAGGGCGCGACCAGAGACGCCGCAGCAATGCGAAACGCTCTACGATTTTTGACAACTGAATAGATTGGGTAAATATAACTACAAGGCTGAGCAGCGCATTAGCTGTTTCGGGTCGCATCCGGAATAGTGTGCTGTCAGTTGTTGAGTGTCTTTAGAATATTCGTATAGAAGATCAAGCGAAGTCTTCGGGTTTCGTTTGTTTCAAGCTATACCGGCGAAAGTGGACTTGTATTACACACACAGAGATCTAGAAGCTTTCAGTGTGGTTGGGGTTGATTCCCAGCTGCGCGAGAGTAAATTCTATGGTCAAGCTACTAAGGGCGCACGGTGGATGCCTTGGCAGAAACAGGCGATGAAGGACGTGGCAAGCTGCGATAAGCTTCGGGGAGCCGCACACAGGCGTTGATCCGGAGATTTCCGAATGGGGAAACCCACCTGGGCAAAACCCAGGTATGTCGAACTGAATACATAGGTTCGAACAAGCGAACGGGGGGAAGTGAACCATCTCAGTACCCCCAGGAAAAGAAAGAAACCTCGATTCCGAGAGTAGTGGCGAGCGAAATCGGAACAGCCCAAACCCGTTACATCAAGGTGTGTCGGGGGTTGTAGGGCCTGCAAAAGTAGAGTTACCAATCTGGTCGCTAGCTGAGTCCTCTGGAAAGGGGAACCAAAGAGCGTGACAGTCGCGTAGGCGAAAGTGATCCAGACTCGAAGCAGGTACCTGAGTAAGGCGGGGCACGAGAAACCCTGCTTGAATCCACGGGGACCATCCCGTAAGGCTAAATACTCGTTTCTGACCGATAGTGAACCAGTACCGTGAGGGAAAGGCGAAAAGCACCCCATTGAGGGGAGTGAAAAGTACCTGAAACCGTGTGCCTACAAGCAGTGGGAGGACTATGCCCGTAAGGGAATGTCTGACCGCGTGCCTATTGCATAATGAGCCGGCTAGTTATTCTTGTCAGCAAGGTTAAGCGTGAGCGAGCCGCAGCGAAAGCGAGTCTGAATAGGGCGTTAAGTTGGCAGGAATAGACGCGAAGCGGGATGATCTACCCTTGGCCAGGTTGAAGATGGGGTAACACCCATTGGAGGACCGAACCGGTGTTTGTTGAAAAAAGCTCGGATGAGCTGAGGGTAGGGGTGAAAGGCTAATCAAATTCCGTGATAGCTCGTTCTCTCCGAAATAGCTTTAGGGCTAGCGTCGTGTGATTTGGATCGGTGGTAGAGACATGGATGGACTAGGGGGCTTTCCGGCTTACTGAATCCAACCAAACTTCGAATGCCGATCACAACCAGCACGGCAGTCAGACTGTGGGGGCTAAGCTTCACAGTCGAGAGGAAAACAGTCCAGACCGCCAGCTAAGGTCCCAAAATTACAGTTAAGTGGGAAAGGAAGTCGGAACCCTCAGACAGCCAGGAGGTTGGCTTAGAAGCAGCCATCCTTTAAAGAAAGCGTAATAGCTCACTGGTCAAGGGGTCCGGTGCCGACAATACAACGGGGCTAAAACTGTATACCGAAGCTGCGGATGTCAAGTAATTGACGTGGTAGGAGAGCATTCTCTCGTGGATGAAGCCAGACTGGGAAGACTGGTGGACATTAGAGAAGAGACCCTGCCGGCATAAGTAGCGATAATGAATGTGAGAACCATTCACGCCGAAAGTCTAAGGTTTCCTGAGGAAGGTTAATCCGCTCAGGGTTAGTCGGTCCCTAAGGTGAGGCCGAAAGGCGTAACCGATGGATGTCTGGTTAATATTCCAGAACTCCCGATTTTTCGTTATCACGATGGGGTGACGCATAAGGATAAGCTGGACCTCCTATGGCTATGGGGTTCGATACGCGTAAGCTGGTTTCTCTAGGCAAATCCGGAGAGACTTAACAGTGAGGCGTAAAGCAGTAAGCCGTATGGCTGAAAGCAGCTGATTTCATGGTGCCAAGAAAAACCTCTAAGGAGAGAGATTGGGAACCGTACCACAAACCGACACAGGTAGACGAGGAGAATATCCAAAGGCGCTCGAGTGAAAGCTTGTTAAGGAACTCGGCAAATTAGACCCGTAACTTCGGGAGAAGGGTCGCCCACAGCAATGTGGGCCGCAGTGAAACGCGAACGGCGACTGTTTAACAAAAACACAGGTCTCTGCAAAGTCAAAAACGACGTATAGGGGCTGACTCCTGCCCGGTGCCGGAAGGTTAAAAGGAGAGGTTAGCCGCAAGGCGAAGCTTTGAATTGAAGCCCCGGTGAACGGCGGCCGTAACTATAACGGTCCTAAGGTAGCGAAATTCCTTGTCGGGTAAGTTCCGACCTGCACGAATGGAGTAACGATCGTTCGACTGTCTTAACGAGTTGCTCGGCGAACTTGTAGTACCGGTGAAGATGCCGGTTACCCGCAGCTAGACGAAAAGACCCCGTGCACCTTTACTATACTTTTACATTGGGTTACGGCAACTGCTGCGCAGGATAGGTGGGAGGCTTTGAGATCAGACTTTCGGGTTTGATGGAGCCAACGGTGAGATACCACCCTGCGGTTGTTGTGATCCTAACCTGCTCCCCTTATCGGGGAGAGGGACAATGTAAGACGGGTAGTTTGACTGGGGCGGTCGCCTCCTAAATTGTAACGGAGGCGCGCGAAGCTACACTCAGGCCGTTTGGAAATCGGCCGTCGAGTGCAAAGGCATAAGTGTGGTTAACTGCGAGACCTACAAGTCGAGCAGATGCGAAAGCAGGCCTTAGTGATCCGGTGGTTCTGTATGGAATGGCCATCGCTCAACGGATAAAAGGTACGCCGGGGATAACAGGCTGATCGAAGCCAAGAGTTCATATCGACGCTTCGGTTTGGCACCTCGATGTCGGCTCATCACATCCTGGAGCTGTAGAAGGTTCCAAGGGTTAGGCTGTTCGCCTATTAAAGTGGTACGTGAGCTGGGTTCAGAACGTCGCGAGACAGTTCGGTCTCTATCTGCTGTGGGCGTAGGAGATTTGAAGAGGGCTGTCCTTAGTACGAGAGGACCGGGATGGACGAACCTCTTGTGTTCCAGTTGTCATGCCAATGGCACGGCTGGGTAGCGAAGTTCGGTTGTGATAACCGCTGAATGCATATAAGCGGGAAGCACGCTCTAAGATGAGATCTCCCAACCCAAAAGGGAAATGAAGGGCCCTAGAAGACCACTAGGTTGATAGGCTGGAGGTTGAAGCGTGGTAACACGTGTAGCTTACCAGTACTAATCGCCCGTTCGGCTTGTCCATAGAATTTACTCTGCGCAGTGAATCAACATCCACTGTTCTAAGTGACATTCAACACAAGCTTTGTAGTTATATCTTTTGGATCATGTTTGTCGAAAGACAAGCGCAGTAGAAGTAAACGTCTGGGAACACCCAATCTATTCAGTTGTGAAGGATCGCGAGAGCGACAACTTCAACGCTTTGCCGGTGAGTTTACCGCGAGGGTCACACCCGTTCCCATCCCGAACACGGAAGTTAAGCCTCGTTGGGCCGATGGTACTGCACGCGTAAGTGTGTGGGAGATTAGGTGATCGCCGGCATAATATCGAAAGGCCCACTCTTCGGAGTGGGCCTTTCTGTTTGTATCTAAAAGTCGTTACGTGGGGAATCGTTGGTGCGGAATAATCGTTTACGCTGAGAAGATAGAGCTTCCGTAAGTCTCTCGTCGTGTCTCCGGCTGCGCAGGCCCACTCATCTGAGCCGAGGCATCGAGCACCATCCGCATCCCTCATCCGAGGGAAGAGTCACCATCCAGACATCCGCTACAAGGGAAGCTGCGGCAGGACAGAATGAATTTCTGTCGGAAGATGGTGATTTTAGAGACCTGCTTCGCTGACATGCATCCGTCTGGCACAGGTGGGCTCGTGTTTCTGGCCTCCTCAACACCGGCTGCAATTCCTACGACAGGTGGAAGAAGACCTCGCAAAGATGGGACAGCGGATCCTCTTAGGTTGTTTGAGCGGGGGATGCGGGAGTAATCGGTGCCTTCGGAGCGGGCTTTGCCGGCTTGGCTGGCTTCTTTGGAGCTGCCAGAGCAGAACCGGATGGCTTAGTCGCCAGAGGAACGGCGGGGACGGCCGGCGGCACGGGGGCGGCCGGCGGCACGGGGGCGGCCGGCGGCTCTACGACGCCCTGGTGAAGGTTGATGTCTGCGTGGGTCGTGAACAGGTTGATCCGGGCTGCCCCGTCCCCGATCGTTTCCGAGTGACTGGCGACTCCGGTCTCGGGGATCGTGGTATTGTCCAGGTCGTCCTGAATCGAGCCGTCCTTCGCCTGGGTCTGTACGGAGACGCCGGCATGTTCCGGCACGGTCACGGTAACCTCGCCGTTTGAGTTGTTGACTGTGACGTTGCCTAGCGGCGCTGCGGCCGAGAGGCTGACAGTTCCATTCGAGTTCGAGATGTTGACGGTACCGGCCAAGCGTTCGAGCGAGATATTGCGGCTGCGGGTGTGTAGTTCGGTAGGGCCCGAGATCTGCGAGCCGGTGAGTTCTTCGTCACTCGAGATATCGATCATTCCGTCGAGCTTGCCGAAGGAAAACTGCGTCCGGGCCGTGCGGAAGCTCGATGTGCTGGCTAGATGTTCCAGATGGGTGTCGCCATAAAATTCGCCTTCGACTGAGACGGCGCCGGTGATCTCGGTCAGGTTGAGGTCGTCGGCATGGCCGCGCAGGGTCAGATCGCCGGTAACGCCGTGAGCGGAAAAATCGGAGCTGTTCGAGCTGGTGTGGACATTGACCGGGCCGGCGATGCGGTCAAGCTCGACGTCGCCGTGGTTCGCCGTCACGTTGACGGCAGCGCGCATGTCGGAGACGGTGACTGCCCCGTGGTTCGCATTGATCGTGGTTTGTCCGTAGTCGGGCACCGTGATCGAAAGATCGGACGAGGCGGCGTTGAGCGACGGCACCGAGACAGTCAGCGTGCCGCCAAACAAGCTCACGCGCGGTGCAATCTGGTCGGCTCGGCTCGAGGCGTCGTTGCCGTTCCAGCTGTAGACCTGCTTATTGACGACGATGTGGATCTTGTCGTCGCCAGATTTCCCGATGATCGTGACATCACCATGCGGGTTATCCACGTTGAGCGTCGTGCCGGCGGGGAAGGCCTGGTCGACATCTTGTTCATACTCGTGACGCTCGCCGAAGACCTCGCCGAAGTTATCGGAGTCGAGCGTCAGCCCGGAGATGCCGAGCGTCTGGTGGTTGTGCACTACCGAAACCGACCCCCCGACCAGCGCGAGCAGGATCAGTAGAAGCACGACGCCACCTCCGATACCGCGGCGAACAGGCATCTGCCCAGGAATCGCGTTCTGGTGGCTCCAATGGTCAAACGCCCATTCGATGGCGAGAACGATGCCGGCGACGACGAGCAGCAGTGGCCACCAGTGGCCGTACCAGAAGGCGAATTCAGAAAAAGGGAGGCGGTCGAGCCGGATCAGCAGGAGGGTGACGCCGATCGCCACCACCAATAGCGGGCCTAAAATCGAAGTACGGCGCATTGCGCGGACCTGCGAGCGGTACGCCATCTTCTGCGCGCGGAACGCCATCTTCTGTGCGCGTGCCTGCGCCTTCATCTGCTGGCGCATGAAGCGGTCCTGATTGCGAGGATCGAATCCGAACGGTTGGTTCGGCGGCGGCGGATACGGCGGAGGATAGCCTGCCATTTTATTTGCCCCCCAGGGTGGTGTCGTTTGGCGCAATGGAAGTGCTCACTGGCGCGGTATGAGCGATGAAGGCGTTGGCATTGGCTTGATAGACGGCGCGCTGCAGGAAGGCCATCACGCCCGCAAGGATGATGAAGAGCGGCCAGCTATGACGCCACGGCAGGATGTGGAAGGAGTCCAGCAGAAAAAGCAAACCAAGCGCGAAGAGCCAGACGGAGGTCCTCAAAGCGCTCAACAGGCGTAGCGAATACCCGGGCGTACCATCGGAGGTCAGCGACCCGACGCCGTGCTCCATCATGCGATGCAGGAAGATCCAAGCGGCGATCCCCAGCAGGACGCATCCGGTAAGCGCTTCACCAGGAATTCCATTGAAGATTCCGGTAGTTGTGAGCAGGAAGATGACGCCGAGCCCGATAAGCCAGACCGCACCCGCAGGGAAGCGGCTTGGCTGTGGGGCCAGATTCGGATCGAAGATGGGAGCAGGCGAGACCGGAACATAAGGCGGACCGTAAGGCGGAATCGCCTGACCCGGCAATGGTGCCGTGGTTGGAATTGGCTCGTGGTAACCCATATCACGATAGGCCTGGTTATAAGCTTCCTGCGTGACTTGCTGGGTAAAGGCAGCGTGGGTCGCGGCTTCCTGAGCGGCGTGCTGGGCGGACGTGTCGACCGGAGCACCCCATGGTTCCGGCGCCGGCGCTGCTTGATACCCCGCACGAGCCTGGTTGAATTGGGCGGCAGCGGCGGCGGCTGCATCACTGGCCACCTGAGCCACCGAGGGTCCGGAGGGCCATGACTTGCCAAAGCCCATGCGCTCGCCGATATCGTTCAGGCCGAAAGGATTGGGCAGCGGAGTGCCATCCCGCCGAGCACGCGCGGTATGGTGCGCTTCGATCGCCATATAAAAAACCCAGCCCCACACAAACAGCCAGAAGACCCCAATATTATCCGCCAGTGAGACAAGCACCGCGAAGACGATCAAGTGGACGACGCCTTTGGCATACTGCTCGTTGTACATCGCTCCGACACCGGGGATCAGCCCAAGCAGCGCGGCGAGCCCAGGGTTTGGGCCAGGCGCATTTAGATTTCCGGTGCTGAAAGATCCTTGATTCCCCGGCTGATACCCCTGATTCACGGGCCGGTAGCCCCCGGCCGTCGGAGGCGGCGCACCGGGCGCGGGTTGGCCGATTCGCGCCGCAAGGCAAGGCTCACAGTAGACGGCTGGACCTACTTGGCGAATCGTCTCAGTGGTGAGAGGCCGGCCGCAGTTTTGGCAGAAGCCAGCGGGCGATGGGGTCGGGCTAGGCGTGGGTTCGGGGCTGGGTTGCGCCTGATTCGGATCATAAACGTCGTTCATACCAGACCTCCTTCTTTAAGGCGGAGTGCTGCAGAGGTCGGGCTAATGCGAAGTCTGTCAGGGGTCGAACTGACGTGTGCGCGCAGGATGGTGGGCGTGGCGGGAATCGGCGATTCGCGACGGCTGGTCCCGCCAGGAACAGCCGGCTTCTTGGCCGGAGCCGGCTTCTGCTCGGGCGCGGGCTGCTGCTGCGGCTCAGGGTCGGACGTATTGTTGAATAACCCGCGGCGGCTATCGTCCTCGTTCGACTGACGCATGTCATCGACACGCGACTCCAGCACCCGGACCACGCGCAGGTTATCGGAGTACCGCACAGCCGAAGCCTTCGCCTCATACAGGTTGCGGCGAATGTTCGAGGGCTTCAGATCAGCGGTATGGATCTGGTCAAAGCGCACGCCCATCAGGTTTAGTGTGAGAGCGATCGAGAAGAATGCCATCGCCGCCGTCATCGCAAGCCGCGGCTCCATCGCAAGCCGGGTAAAGCGCGTGAACGCCGAAACCTGCGGCCTGCGCGGAACGAAGGGCAGAACATTGATCGGCACAGGAGCCAGATCGGGCGAAGCGGGTACGGTCTCCTGGCCAGCCGTCTGCGCGAGAATCCGCTGCATCAACGCCCCTGAAGGCTCAGGCCGGTGAGTCTTCAGAAGCTCCAGCCACGCCGCACCGCGTTTTGCTTCCGCAAGGTGGCTCATGCAGGTGGTGCACGTCGAGAGATGGAGATCGAAGAAGGCCTGATCGGCGGGGCTGAGCAAGCCGTCCACGGCGTCCGTCAGCAGCTCTTCGCAGGCGGCGCAATGAGGGTTCATGCCCTGCGGTGCGAACTCGTCGAATTGAAATTGCTTTGCCATCTAAACCACCTGTCTTTCTATACGTTGTAAGAGTCTTGCCAGTTCCGCGCGGCCACGACTGATGCGACTTTTTACTGTGCCTTCCGGAATCTTCAGAACGACAGCAATCTCTTTGTAATCCATATCTTCGAGGTCGCGCAGAATCACCGCCTCACGAAGCTCGGGCGAAAGCTTCAGCAGCGCTGCCTGGATGGTCGCTTTGAGTTCAAGCCCGGCAAAACGCTGCTCCTGATTCTGCCGCGGATCGGCCAGTCGCTCAGCCTGGGTTGGGCCATCTTCCTCGCCAGAGAGCGTCTCGTCCAGCGAGTCGCTTGCCCGGTCGAGCCGCGTCCGCCGGTAGTTGTCGACCAGCAGATTCCGCGTCAGCGTCGTGATCCAGGTATGAAACCCGCCTTTCGTCGCGTCGAAGCTCGAAAGATTGCGGTAGACCTTCAGAAAGACATCCTGCGTGATGTCTTCGGCGTCGGTCTGGTCGCCGGTGAACCGGTAGCAGATTGCGTAAACCCGTTTATGCTGCGTCGCGACGAGCCGGTGCCACGCGCGCTGGTCTCCGGCGAGGCATCCCGAGACGAGAATCGCTACGGCGTCCTGCTCGGCCTGTTGTTCGGGCGTGCGCTGCAAACGAGCCTCGGGCGCCGGTTTGGAAGAAAGCGGCGGTGGAAGCAGTGTACCGGGAAGCTGAGGCGGAGTCGCAGGCGGAACCGTCCTGTTGCCGCCGCGCAACGTTGGAAACGGCCGCGAGACGGGGAACGGATTCACCATGGAGAAGACGCCCATGTCGTTCATACGCATGGGCGTCCGTGGAGGTTCCCTTATGGTGCCAGTTCGTTCCAAGCCACCGCCTGAAACTGCGCTCTAGCCTTGGTGCATGCTACTTCTCAACCGGCGTAGCTGTAGCCGCCGGAGCGATAATCCCACAAGCAATCCGGTTCCCCGCGTTCCCGGTCGGGTCCGTCAGCATATCGTCCGCCTTCGCATGAATCATGATCGACGTCCCGCCGTTGGCCAGGATGTTATTCGAAGCGTCCGTCCCGGCAGGAGTCGGATGGGCCATCGCACACTCCGCAGGAGATCCGCACGTCGGCGACATCGTCAAATAGTCGATCGTGAACGACTTCGTTACCGTCCCATCCATCCCAACGGACAGGTTTTCAGGCAGATCCCCGGCATGATGCCCCATCGGGTTCTTGGTGCCGTGCTGCTTCTTCTCCGGATTGAAATGACCACCCGCACCTTTGAAATCCGGCCCGTCGCATACCGGATTCTGGTGGATGTGGACCGCGTGATCGCCTTCGGGAAGGTTCTTCAGGTCGAGCTTGATGTGCAGCTTGCCTTTGATCGTCTCGCGGAAGGTCGCGGTTCCGGCGTCCTGGCCGTTACTGGTCTTCAGCGGCACGACGAGTTCGTTGGCATGTTTCTGGGCGCAGGCGGGAAGGGCAAAGGCGAAGGTTGCCAGGGCGGCGAGGGCGAGACGCATGATCAATAATCTCCTTGAGGGCTGTGGTGCGAAAGTGTCGTCGCGGTTTATGTTACGCCTTGCCCACAATATAGGTGTAAAGAAGCATCTTGCTCGTCGGCGCATCTAGAAGGTTATGAAGAACATTCTCATTACCGGAGCAACCGGCCAAGTCGGCAGCAGGACAATCGACCTCCTGAGTAAAGAAGAAGAAGACAGAGAAATTGTTGCTGCCGTCCGTTCCCCGCAGAAGCAGCTGCCTTCACCCACCGCAACATAGCAACAGTCATCCTGGACCTTGACGATGAAGCCACGCACCTCCCAGCCCTTCAGGGCATCGATACCCTCTTCGTCCTCACCGGCTACACCGTCGACATGTTGCGTCAAAGCAAGGCGCTCCTCGACAACGCGAAAAAAGCCGGCGTCCAGCATGTCGTGCATCTCGGCGCCTGCGGCCGCGACGACACCACGGTCGCTCACTGGGCCTGGCACCAGTTCGTCGAACGTTACATCGAATGGCTCGGCTTCTCGTTCACCCACCTGCGTCCCGAGACTTTCATGCAAAACCTGCTCAGTTACGGCGGCGAGAAGACCATCAAGAACGGCATCGTCAACGCCTTCGTTAAGGACGCCCGCCTAAGCTGGGTGGACGTGGACGATGTCGCGCAGGTCGCCGCGCTGGCTTTGGCGCATCCCGAGATTCACCATGGTCAGACCTATCGGCTCGGTTACGACGCCGCATCCTTTAGCGAACTGGCCGCGCTCATGACGACTATCGTCGGCCAGCCCTTTCACTATGTCCCCCTGGCACCAGAAGTCTTTCTGGAGTCGATGAGAGCCGCGGGCGCCGAGATGGCCTACATGAGTTGCGTCTACGACCACTGGAAACGCTATGCCGCTGGAACCATCCCCGGTGCCGATGACACCTTCGACAACTTTCCGGCGATCACCGGCCAGCAGCCGACGAGACTCGCGGACTTCATCGAGCGGCACAAGGCGGAATTCGCCTACTAGAGACTTCTTCTACAACGCTTCTTCCCGGTCGATGCCAGGATTCTCGGTGTTCTCCACTTTCCTTCCGGCAAAACAGCGCAGCTCATACCGTCGGGCGCGAGCAGCCATGTATTCTCAATTCCATGAACCTTCCTCGTGCCGCTCTCTCCCTCGTCGTCATCGCGAGTTCCGCGCTCTATGCCTCAGCGTATGCCCAGGACGGTAAACCCGGTGCGAAGCCGGGAACAGCCGGCGACGAAAAAGCGCCCATGGTTAACGATCTGCCCGCTGACAAGTCTGTCCCGCAGACCATGGAGATGAACGGCAAAGCTCTCAAGTACACCGCAACCGTCGGGACTTTGCCGACAAAGAACGCTAAGGGAGAGGCGACCGGCGAGGTCGTCTTCACTTCGTACGTCGTCGACGCGCCGAACCGCCCCGTCACATTTGCGTTCAATGGCGGTCCCGGCGCGGCTAGCGTCTATCTAAACCTTGGAGCCATCGGCCCGAAGCGCGTCGACTTCGGCGCCGAAGGTCAAAGCGCGTCCGACCCGGCGACGTTGAAGGACAACCCCGGAACCTGGCTGGACTTTACCGATATCGTCTTCATCGACCCAATCGGAACCGGATTTTCAAAGTCGCTCGTTCCTGTCGACGAGGCCAAAAAGCTTTTCTACGGCCCCAACCAGGATATCGCCTACCTTTCGAAGATCGTCTACGACTGGCTCGTCAAGAACGGCCGCCTGCAGTCGCGCAAGTACATCGTCGGCGAAAGCTACGGCGGCTATCGAGGACCACGCCTCACGGCCTATCTCCAGTCGCAGATCGGCGTCGGTATCAACGGCCTCGTGCTTGTGTCCCCAGCGCTGTCGCCCAGCACCGGCTCAGATAATCTTTCACCCCTGCCGTGGATGATCACGTTGCCGTCGATCACCGCCGCCAACTACGAGCGCCAAGGCAAGCTCACCAAAGAGAACATGGCCGCCGTTCTTGACTACACCGAAGGCGAATATATGGTCGACCTGATGAAGGGCTTTGCCGACCCGGCAGCAACCCCGCGCATCGTCAAGAAGGTCACGGAACTCACGGGCCTCGATCCAACTTTTGTAAAGCAGGCAGGCGGACGCCTCGAGACACAAGCATTCCTCCGCGAAGAGTTCCGCGAGACCGGTAAGCTCGGCAGCCGCTACGACCCTAACGTCACCGCCTACGACCCCTTCCCGTTCTCGCCAAACCAGGAAACTAACGACCCCATTCTCCTCAGCATCATTGCGCCAACGACTACTGCGATGGTCGACTGGGTCACAAGAACCGTCGGCTGGAAGACGGACGCCCGCTACGAGGCGCTATCGTACGACGTAAGCCGCAACTGGGATCGCAACGGTGGCGCATTTGACGACGATTCCTCCGCCACTGACCTGCGCACTGCCGTCGCCACGGACCCCAAGCTGCGCGTCGTGATTGCACACGGCTGGGCCGATCTCTCCTGCCCGTTCATGGGCTCCGTCCTGACCGTTTCACAGATTCCGATCATGGGCGACCCGACCCGTGTGCAGGTCCACGAGTACCCCGGCGGCCACATGTACTATGCCCGCCTCGGCAGCTCGCTCGCTCTACGCAAAGATGTTATGGAGATGGTTGAGAAGCATTGACTCTGATTGGTGCGAAACGATCTTTCTGAGTCCCGGCCCACCCGCCGGGACTCAGATATTTAAGAGGAGCCTACGAATGGCTGTTGATCTCGAAGCATTGAAACTTGGCCCGGTGGATTCGGGTGTCGACCAGATCTTTTTAAAACGTTGGAGTCCTCGAACCTTCGCGGACAAGTCAATCAGCGCCGATGACCTGACGAAGATTTTCACGGCAGCGTCCTGGGCCGCATCGAGCTCCAACGAACAGCCCTGGCGCTTTCTGATTGGTCACAAAGGCGACCAAACATTCGCTAAAATCCTCGATTCGCTCGTCGAGTTTAACCAGATGTGGGCGAAATCCGCTGATGTTCTCGTACTGACCGTAGCCAAGAAGAGCTTCACGAAGAACGGCTCGGAAAACCTATGGGCGCTGCACGACGTTGGCGCAGCTTCAACGACCATGGCCCTGCAAGCCGTCTCCCTTGGAATCCATACTCACGGCATGGCCGGATTCGACCGCGACAAAGCCCGCGTCAACTTCGCCATTCCCGACGATTATGAGCCGGTCGCCGTCTGGGCTATGGGCTATCTCGGCGAACTTGCGGCGTTGCCGGAAAACTTCCAGACGATGGAACAGGCCCCGCGTACGCGGAAAAGTCTGAATGAGATCGTCTTCGCCGAGTGGGACAAGCCGGCAGCATTCTGAGCTAATTGTTGCGGTCGACGCGAGCGAGCGTCTGACTCGAACTGCGATACGGATTCTTGGCATCGATCTGTAGAAGCTCGTTATATCCGCTGGAGTCATTGTCGTAGACGAACGTCAGGCCAAGCAGATCGAACTTGGTGAAGAATTCTTCCCATGTCAGGACGCGCACGTCCTTTCGCTCCGCTGCAAGCTGTGGCATCAAGATGCGCAGTTGAGTCGGTTCATGGTTGAGATGCTCAGGAAGAATTTCGGTCGGAACGGCGTCCTTGCTCTCCGCCCAATGGCGTATCTCGGCGTGATCGGTCGTTGGGCCTGCGATCGGCATTGTCTTCTCCTGGCTTCTCAATGGAAGCTCTGTCCGGCACACGACATGAGACGTCGCCGGTTGCGCCGAGAGATGCCCTAAACCTCAACTTCGGTTGCGTCGGGATTTATCGATTCCGTGGGAAGTTCAAGCTGCTCCGAGCCGTGCGCATCGATCCGGGGGCTGAAGTGTGCCCGGCAACGAGCCTCATACAGTCCCGCCGCGCCAACCATTACGAGCTCCTGCGATTGCCCCAATCGCTGCGTATGAATCGCCGGTGCGCCGCAGACCATGCAGACGGCAGAAAGCTTCGTCACCTCATCCGAGATCGCCATCAGGACGGGGATCGGCCCAAAAGGCTCGGCTGTAAACGTCGTGTCGAGCCCGGCGATCAGCACCCGTTTCCCAAGGTGAACCAGTTCAACCGCGAGCGGAATGATGGACGAATCCAGGAATTGCCCTTCGTCGATGCCGATGACCTCAATGTCGGCAAGCTGCGGTGCGAGCGCTTCGCGCAGCCGCTCCACGTTCGCGATCGTTTCCGCTTCATGAGTTTGCGAAGAGTGCGAAGCAATTGCCGTGCGGTGGTAGCGAAGATCGATATCCGGCTTGAAGCACGCGACGCGTTGGCGAGCAATCCGTGCACGCTTGAGCCGTCGAATCAGCTCTTCCGACTTGCCGGAGAACATCGGCCCAACGATCAACTCCAGTCGGCCAGGATGGGTAGGGCTCATCCTTCCATCTTATGAGGATTCAGGGCGGATTTCTGGGGCCGCTCCATAGACCGACTCCTCCGGCGCGTCCGTCGGGCTCTCGAAGTCAAGCTTGTACCCGTCCGGATCGGTAATGACCGTGACCCACATCGCATTGCCGACGAACGGTGTTTTTGGCTGGAGTCCGTTCGCGGTGAACTGCAGGTAAAGCGCGATCGCATCCCGGCACTGGAAGCAGATGGAGACACCTTCCCCTGGCTTGGAGGCCGGGAGCTGGAAGGTCAGGTGTTGCTGTAGCATGATGGCCGCGCCGCCGAGTTCAAGCCAGCACCAGCGGATGGTGCCGTCGGGCTCCCAGGTCTTCGTCACCGTGAACCCAAGCCCGTCCACGTAGAACCGCAACGACGCTTCCATATTGGCGACTCCGAAGAACGGAACAGCCTGCGTCACATTGTGAGGGTGGTCGATCATCCGGCTCTTACAAAGGCTGCCATAGTTCGACTTTGTTGCCTTCGGGATCGGTGATCCACGCAAAATGACCGTACTCCGCGGACTGGCGGTCGGGATCGATCGGCACTCCGGCGGCAGCCAGGTCCGTGAGCAACTCCTCAAGGTTATCCACCCGATAATTCACCATGGCGCGTTGAGTCTCTGCGCCGAAGTGCTTGGTCGTCTCAGGAAACAGGGACCATGTCGTCTGGCCCGTCCCAGCCGGAACTTCGTCGCTCCACTGCATGACCGAGCCACCCCAGCTCGCGAGTTGAATGCCAAGGTGTTTGGCGTACCAGGCCTCAAGAGCCTTGGGGTCGCGAGCCTTAAGAAAGATACCGCCGATACCAGTGACGCGTGCCATTTGAATCTCCCTGGCGGCCAGTGTAACGCAGAACGGTTTCGTCTATCCGCGATCTTTTCTACTATCACCGCTGTGCTACAGGCCAGCGAAACGGGCTCGCCCTAGTTCTGCGTGACGCCGTTAGCCCGCGAGGCTATCCGTCTTGCTCATCACGCCGGAGTCGATGCTCGCGTTCATGACTGCTCCTCGCCTCGTATGCCTGCGAGTTCGTTCACAAGTTGGTTCACCGCACCCGAATCGATGACGGACTGTGCGAGTGCCGCGCCTGCGAGGAAGTCGGCCGCCAGATCCGCCGTCACCAGCACGGCAGACGCGTTCATCACGACGACATCCCGAGGTGCCCCGCGAGCACCAGCGAAGATCTCGCGCAGGATCGCAGCATTCGTCTCTGCATTGCCTCCAGCAAGCGCGCCGATCGGCGCCTCCGACACGCCGAACGTGGTGGGATTGACGGTGGAGAAGGTGATCGATTCGCCGCGAACTTCGGCGAGATGGGTCGGCGCGTGCAGCGCGATCTCGTCCATGCCGCCGCAATGTACAACGAAGGCGTGGCGGGTATTCAGTCGCGCCAAGGTGTTCGCGACGGTCGCTACGAGGTGCTCTGCGTAGACGCCGAGAACCTGCGCGGCCGCTCCAGCCGGATTCGTCATCGGGCCGAGAATATTGAAGGCCGTCCGTATGCCGAGTGCTCGACGGATCGGCATCACCGCACGCATGGCGGGTTGCAGCGCAGGAGCCGGCAGGAACGCAAAGCGATGCTTCCGAAGCGACTCCGCAGCCTGCTTTGGTGTCAGATCGACTGGGATGCCAAGCGACTCGAGAACGTCAGCCGACCCAGACCGCGAGGTCACCGCACGATTTCCATGCTTTGCGACATACGCTCCCGCCGCCGCCGCGACCAGCGCCGCCGCAGTCGAGATATTGAACGTCCCCGAGAGATCACCACCCGTTCCACAGGTGTCGACGCACCGCATGCGTTCCGTAGGGGAGAGAGGCAACGGAGTCGACCGTGCGCGAAGACAATCCACGAATCCGGCGAGTTCGTCAGTGGTCTCGCCCCTCGCCGCCAACGCTCCAAGCAGCGCCGCCGTGCGAAGCTCGGAGCCAAACTCATCGATGTCTAGAATCTGGTCGAGCAGCCCGCGAGCCTCCGCACGTGTCAGCGTCTCCTGATGTTCGAGAACGCGCTTGAGGGTCGCGGTGATGAGGTTTTCGGCCACGGGTTGAGGGTATCAGGCCTGGAAAAACAAATGCAGTCTGAGGCTGGCCGGGCACCACATCGTTGGGTGCTGGACGCTCGCGTGTTCCGAGTTCAAGGCCGTTGTGCGTTTATCGTTGCAAGAATCCGGTGTTCGCATTGCAACCTGTCATCGCGCTTCGCTACGATTACCGCGGAGAGTGTTCGCATGAAGATTCACGAGTACCAGGCGAAAGAGATCCTGCGGAAGTACAACGTGCCTGTTCCCAACGGCGAGATGGCGACCACGCTTGAGCAGGCGGACACGGCCGCCAAGAGCCTCTTCGCGGCAGGCAATAAGGTCGTCGTGGTGAAGGCGCAGATTCACGCCGGCGGTCGCGGCAAGGGCGGCGGCGTGAAGCTCGCAAAGACCCTCGAAGAGGCCGATGCCGCGTCGAAGGCGATCCTCGGCATGCAGCTCGTCACCCACCAGACCGGCCCTGCCGGTCAAAAGGTCCAGCGCCTGTTGATCGAGGAAGGTTCCGCCATTGAGCGTGAGCTCTACCTTGGCCTGGTGCTCGACCGCGCAAGCGCGAAGATCGTCTTCATGGCGTCGCAGTCCGGCGGCATGGAGATCGAAGAAGTCGCCCACGCCACGCCCGAACTCATTTATAAGGAATACGTCGACCCCGCGGTCGGCTTCCAGCCCTACCAGGCGCGCAAGCTCGCGTTTAAGCTCGAGCTCAAGCCCACGCAGATCAACCAGGCCGTCGGCTTCATGATGGGCCTTTACAAGGCCTTCGTCGAAACGGACTCGACGCTGATGGAGATCAACCCCTTCATCACGACGAAGTATGACAAGCTCCTCGCGCTCGACTGCAAGATCAACTTCGACGACAACGCCATGTTCCGCCACAAAGACTTGAAGGAGCTGCGCGATCCTTCCGAGGAAGATCCGCTCGAAGTGGAAGCCTCGAAGTTCGGCCTCAACTACATCAAGCTCGACGGCAACATCGCCTGCATGGTCAACGGCGCCGGCCTCGCGATGGCGACGATGGACATCATCCAGTATGCCGGCGGCCAGGCCGCGAACTTCCTCGACGTCGGCGGCGGAGCCAACCAGGAGCAGATCGAAAACGCCTTCGGCATCCTCCTCTCCGACCCGAATGTGAAGGCGATCTTCATCAACATCTTTGGCGGTATTTTGCGTGTCGACGTCCTCGCAACCGCAGTCGTAGCAGCGGCGAAAAACTTGAACGTGCAGCTTCCAATCATCCTGCGGCTTGAGGGTACGAATGTCGAAGAAGGTCGAAAGATTCTTAAGGAATCTGGCCTGAAATTTGAAGTGGGCACAACCATGAAAGATGCTGCGGATCTGGCTGTTGCCGCCGCGAAAGGTGGCAACTAATGTCGGTACTCGTAGGCAAAGATACTCGTCTCATCGTGCAAGGCATCACCGGTCGTGAGGGCCTGTTCCACGCGCAGGGCTGCCGCGACTACGGCACCAACGTAGTCGGCGGAGTGACCCCCGGCAAAGGCGGCACGACTGTTGACGGCTTCCCCGTCTTCAACACCGTCGAAGAAGCGATGGCGAAGACCGGCGCGAATGTCTCGGTCATCTTCGTGCCGCCGCCGTTCGCGGCTGACGGGATACTCGAAGCCACCGCAGCCGAGATGCCGCTCGTCATCTGCATCACCGAAGGCATCCCGACTTACGACATGGTCAAGACCTGGGAGGTCGTCAAGAACTCAAAGACGCGTCTCATCGGACCCAACTGTCCAGGCGTCATCTCGCCCGGTAAGGCGAAGGTCGGCATCATGCCCGGGCGCATTCACAAGGAAGGCTCCGTCGGCATCGTCTCGAAGTCTGGGACGCTGACCTATGAAGCGGTCTACCAGCTCACGACGCGCGGTATCGGTCAGTCGACGGCGATCGGCATTGGTGGCGACCCCATCATCGGCACCACGCATATCGACGCGCTCAAGCTGCTCAACGAAGACCCCGAAACCGAGTCCATCATCATGATCGGCGAGATCGGCGGGTCGGCTGAAGAGGCTGCCGCGAAGTACATCGCCGAAAACGTGAAGAAGCCTGTCGTCGGCTTCATCGCTGGCCAGACCGCACCTCCCGGGCGCCGCATGGGGCACGCGGGCGCGATCATCTCGGGCGGCGAAGGAACAGCCGAAGAGAAGATGAAAGCGATGTCCGCTGCGGGCATTCACGTCGTCAAGTCGCCCGCCGAAATGGGCGAGACGATGGCTCGGCTGCTCGGCAAAGCTTAGCCCTAAAAACTTATCGAACCAGAGCGACACGCATACCGGGACGCATATACTTCCCGGTATGCGTGGACTCGTTTTGCTTTGCGCTTTATCGATGGCAGCTGGGAGCGCAGCTGCTCAGTCTTCCGCCAAATGTAGTGCACTGGCGGCTATGAAGCTCGACAACGCGACCGTTACCTCCTCCGTCGTCGTGCCGGCGGCTACTGCACTGGCTGACGTGAAGCTCGAGCCAGCGCGAGTGAGTGCGTTGACCTCCTTCTGTCGCGTCATGATCACCGACAAACCAAGTGCTGACTCCGACATCAAGACCGAAGTCTGGCTGCCGATGTCTGGCTGGAATGGCAAGTACGAAGCGCATGGAAACGGCGGCTTCGCGGGAGAGATTTACTACGACCTCCTCGCAGCGTCGGTCACGGAAGGCTATGCGACTTCGGGCACGGACACGGGCCACTCCGGTAAGACCGGCGACTTCGCGCTCGGACACCCGGAGAAGGTCAAAGACTTCGGCTGGCGATCCATCCACGACATGACTGTCGAGGCGAAGGCTCTAGTAGCAGCCTTCTATGGCAAGCCGCAGGAGCACGCCTACTTCGCTGCCTGCTCTGATGGCGGACGAGAAGCGTTGATGGAAGCTCAGCGCTTTCCGTCGGATTATGACGGCATCCTCGCTGGAGCCCCGGCTTACAACTGGACTGGCCTCATCGCCGCCGGCACCGCAAACGATGCCGCCATGATCGCCACACCCGACAGCTACATCTCCGCGAAGAAGCTTCCGGCGATCGCAGCCGCTGTGCGCAACGCCTGCGATGCAAAGGACGGCGTCGCCGACGGCATTCTGACCGACCCGCGCCAATGCCATTTCGACCCGGCCGTGATGACCTGTAAGGCGGGTGATGCGAACGACTGCCTTCTGCCAGCGCAGGTGAAGACGCTCAAGACGATCTGGTCTCCCAAGGTCGACGCGCAAGGTCACCTGGTGATGGGCCAATACCTGCCGGGCGCGGAAGACGCTAAAGGAGGCATGGGTGGCTGGATGTTCGGCGACTCACCCACCGACTTCACCGCGCTTATGTTCTTCGGGGTCGGCTTCTACTCGGACTTCGTCTACCAGGATCCAAAGTGGAGTCTGAAGTCGTTTGACTTCGACCGCGACTACAAGCTCGCCACGCAGAGGACCGGCGAGGCTCTGAACGCAACCAGCCCTGACCTCACGCCGTTCACCTCGCGCGGCGGTCGTCTCATCCTCTATCACGGCTGGAACGACCCCGGCATTCCGGCACTCAGCACGATCTCCTACTACGACGCAGTGCTTGCCGCCATGGGACCCAAGAAGATGGACGAAGCCGTGCGTCTCTACATGGTCCCGGGCATGCTGCACTGCGGTGGCGGCCCTGGCGCGTGGGACTTCGGGCAGAACGGTGACGAACCCCGCAAGGACGCGGATCACGATGTCTTCACCGCGTTGGAGCAGTGGGTGGAGAAGGGTAAAGCTCCCGAGACGCTGACGGCTCACGGAGAGGCGATCGTGCGTCCGCTCTGCGTCTACCCGGCTGAGGCCAAGTACATGGGCGGCGATACGAAGGACCCAAAGAGCTTTTCGTGCGTTGTGATGCGGCATTAGCCCGAAGCCTCCGGCGCCTTATGGGCGGCTCTTCCAGGAGTGATCGCTTCGAGTGCGTGGTGATACTCTTCGCTATGCGCCACTTTCTTGCACTCCTTGGATTAGCATCCTCAGGCCTTGCCGCGTCTTGCCAGATGCCGCCGGTTCCGCAGAACCAGTCGATCACGGTCAGCTTCCCCGCGACAGCCTCTGCCCGGCCGCTCGATGGCCGAGTGCTCTTCCTGCTGTCCAAAGACGTAAACATCGAACCCCGCATGCTCATCGACGACACGCCGCGTTCGCAGATGATCTTCGGCGTCACCGTCGACGGCCTCAAGCCGGGAACAGCCGTCGCCATCAATGACTCCGCATGGGGCTACCCTGTCCGGGACATCAACGACGTCGCTCCCGGCGACTACATGATGCAGGCAGTCTTCAACCTCTACGAGACGTTCCATCGCGCGGACGGCATGACCGTAAAACTCGCGCCAGACCGCGGCGAAGGCCAACACTGGAACATCGCTCCGGGGAATCTTTACAGCACGCCTCGCCGTGTTCACATTGGCCGGGGAGCCGCGCCCATCGCCGTATCGCTCGATCAGATCATCCCGCCGATCCCGCCGGAGCCCGACACCAAATACGTCAAACACATCAAAGTTCAAAGTGATCTATTGACGAAGTTCTGGGGACGCCCGATGTTCCTTTCGGCCATCGTACTGCTGCCCGAAGGCTTCGAGGAGCATCCCAACGCTCACTACCCGCTGATGGTCTTCCACGGCCACTTCCCAACCGGGTTTGACGACTTCCGGACCACGCCGCCAGACGATGGCCTCAAGCCCGACTACTCCGAACGCTTCCACCTTTTCGGCTACAACCGCATCCAGCAGCAGGAAGCGTACGACGAGTACAAGAAGTGGACTGCACCCGGTTTCCCACGCGTCGTCGTCCTGCAAATCCAACATGCCAACCCGTTCTACGACGACTCCTACGCGGTCAATTCGGCAAACGTCGGCCCGTATGGCGACGCGATAGAAACCGAACTCATCCCCGCGGTGGAGAAGCAGTTCCGCGGCATCGGTCAGGGCTGGGCGCGCTTCCTCTACGGCGGTTCCACCGGCGGTTGGGAATCCATTGCCGTGCAGATGTTCTACCCGGAACACTACAACGGCGCGTTCATCGCCTGCCCGGATCCTGTCGACTTTCATGCCTACGAGACGACCGATCTCTACAAGCAGGAGAACATCTTCTACCTGCCCGGTGCGAACAAGAAGGTCGATCAGCCTGCCATGCGCGACTACCTCGGCCACACTCTTATCAGCGTGCGCGATAACGTCGCGTACGAGGCTGCGCTTGGCGACCACGGTCGCTCCGGAGAGCAGTTCGATATCTGGCAGGCGGTCTACTCGCCAGTTGGCGTCGATGGTTATCCGAAGCCCATCTTCGACAAGGTAACCGGAGAGATCGACCACGAAACCGTCGCCTACTGGCACGATCACTACGACCTCAACGCGATCCTGCAACGCGACTGGGACAAGCTCGGTCCGAAACTACAAGGCAAACTGCACCTCTATGTGGGAAGCGACGACACCTACTTTCTGAACGACGCGGTCTACCTGATGGAAGACTTCCTGAAGACCACCGGCACCCCAGGCCACGGCGTTCCTTACGAGGGCGAAGTGCAGTACGGCCCGCGCGCCGAGCACTGCTGGAACGGAGACCCCACGCTGCCGAACGCCTACTCCCGTCTGCACTACAACACGATGTATCTGCCGAAGATCGTTGAACGCATCGAAAAAACAGCCCCCGCAGGCGCGGATATGTCCTGGAAATACTGAAGCAGGACTTGCATCGGATGGAGCGGATAAGAGCCGATCAGGTTTACCTCGGTTCGGCCTTTATCCGTGTTAAGTCTTGTCGTGCGAGAACCAGCAAAATTCATCATTCCGGTACACTTAAGCAATAGACTTTCCAGAGGAGAACACCGTTGTCACAACGCACATTCAGCATCGTTAAGCCGGACGCAGTCAAGAAGGGCTACACCGCCGCCATCCTCGCCGAGATCGAGAGAGCCGGCTTCAAGATCGTCAGCATCAAGCGTCTCAGTATCTCGAAGGCTCAGGCCGAAGGCTTCTACCATGTACACGCCGCGCGTCCCTTCTTCGGCGAGCTGACCGAGTTCATGTCCTCCGGGCCGATTTTTCCCATGGTCCTCGAGAAGGACAACGCCATCGCCGACCTCCGCAAGCTGATGGGCGCGACCGACCCGGCGAAGGCGGACGAAGGAACGATTCGGAAACTCTTTGCCAGCTCGATTGGCGAGAACGCCATTCATGGCTCTGACGCCGAAGACACTGCCGCCTTTGAAATTGGCTATTTCTTCGCAGGCATCGAGCTTCAGTAAGACCGACACACAGGATTCGCAGAAAAAGGCACAGAGTTACGCAGAGAGTATCTTCTCTCCGTGAAACTCTGTGCCTTTCTCCGTGCTCTCTGTGTTTGTCCTTACTTGGCCGAGAACAGCTTCAAATCGATAGACGCTGCCATTGCTTTCATCCCCGCGTCGTTGGGATGCAGATGGTCTCCGACATCGTAAGCCGCGTTGAAGGTGCCCGGGGCCGTCGCGCTCTGCGTTGCTCGATCGAAGTCAATCACTCCATCGAAGACCTTCGCCGTTCGAATCCAGGCATTCAAAGCCTGCCGCGCCGCCTCGCCGTCGGGTGAGCTGTAGCCTGCTCCGGTGAATGGTGTCAGCGTTGCGCCGAAGACTTTGATGCCATGCTCATGCGCTCGCTCCGCGAGCTGGGCCAGACCTGCGATCATGTCATCGGCAGTCACCGGATCGCGTGCGCCGTGCGGATTGTAAGCGTTGCCGATGTCGTTGATGCCTTCGAGCAGGATGAGGTACCGGACCCCAGGCAGCGACAGGACATCGCGGTCGAAGCGGGAGGAAGCATCCGGCCCCCAACCGTCGTGCAGCACACGGTTCCCGCCGATTCCTTCGTTGACTACCGCAAGATTCCTGGTCGCTTTGTCTCCCTGGAGACGCCGTGCGAGCTCATCCGGCCAGCGGCTGTTCGTATTCGGCGTGGTCGCTGTGCCATCGGTAATCGAGTCGCCGAACGCGACCACCGTGGCTGTATCGGCCGGAGTTTTCACATCCACAGCCTTCAGGAAATACCACGACGACATCGTCAACGGAGCCGTCAACGTCTTCTGGCCCGCGACATTTCCGGTCGCCACAAAGTTCGTCTGGTAGGCAGAACCATGCACGGTCGAAATGGTGATCTTCTGCGCCGGTAAGAACATGCTGATGATGACGTCCGCCCCTGCCGGAAGGTTGAGCGCAGCCGGATCAGACACGACCTCGCCGCCGGCTGGAATCGTGATGGACGCCGCCCCGTTGAAGGTGAGCGCGTTGGCCGATGAGAGCGTAATCTCTCCGGTGGTGCCGCCGCCCGGCGCTGCCAGCGCGACGTGGACCGCTCCGACCACGAGGGGATCGGTCCCCAGCGCGTTGGTCAGCTCGATCCGCACAAGCGGGCCACCCAGGGAGGTATGGACCACCTGGCGCAGTGTATAGTCCGCCGAACCCAGGACGAACGCCGGCGGTGTGGGAGAGGTGGGACTCGACGCCGGTAGAGCGAAGGAGGCGGTTCCCCAGGTACTCACCCAATGGTCGGGAGCAGGCTTGGGCCTAGCCGCCAGGGCGACCGACGGGAGTGTGAACGAGATAAGGAGCAGAAGCGCGTGGCGAGCGTTCGAGAAAAGTTTCATGGCGTCCTTGTTGTACAGGAATGCGGGTGCAGACTGAAAGCGCGAGTCGCGGCACACATCGCGAGTGAAGCTTCGCGCTATGCTAAAGCTAATGTCTTCCCATGCACCCAGGATTGAGGCCCGCGACTTCGGGGTGATGCCGGATGGAACGCCGGTCAGCCTTTACACGCTGTTTGATGGCGTGATCGAGGCCAGCGTCACGGCCTACGGCGCTCGGCTGACCTCGGTGAAGGCGCCGGATCGCGACGGTCGCATCGCCGAAGTGGTGATCGGGCACGACTCGCTCGATGCGTATCTCGCGGATCATAAGACCTTCATGGGCGCGATCGTTGGCCGCTTTGGCAACCGCATCGCGGGCGGCCGTTTCCTGCTCGACGGCGAAACGTTCCAGATCCCGACGAACGATGGGGAAAATGCGCTTCATGGGGGCCCGACTGGGTTCGACCAACAGCTTTGGCAAGCCGAAACCGGTGCAGATGCGGTAACGTTTACTTTGACCAGCCCGGATGGTGACATGGGATTTCCCGGAAGGCTGACCGTATCGGTGCGCTACAGCCTCAGCGGCGGCGCATTGCGGCTGGATTACACCGCTGTGACGGACAAGGCGACGATTGTGAATGTGACGAATCATGCGTATTTCAACCTCGCGGGCGAGCACGGCACAAGCATTCTCGAGCACGAGATCATGATTCCGGCGGACACCTACACTCCCGTCAATGCGAAGCTGATTCCGACCGGCGAAGTCGCGCCGGTGGGGCGCACGCCGTTCGACTTCAGGACTGCAACCAAGGTCGGCGAACGCATCGGTCAAGAAAACGTTCAACTCGAACGCGCCCGGGGGTACGACCACAATTGGGCGCTTGGCGACAAGGGCGTTGAGAAGACCATGGCGCGGCTGAGCGATGCAGGTTCCGGGCGAGTGTTGACGGTGACGACGACGGAGCCGGGGATGCAGTTTTACACGGGAAATTTCCTCGATGGTTCGGTGCCGACGCGTGATGGCGCGGCCACGGTTGGGTTCCGGTCGGGGCTTTGTCTTGAGACCCAGGGGTATCCGGATGCGCCGAATCAGGCGGAGTTTCCGCCGGTGATGCTACGGCCCGGTGAGACGATGCGGTCGACCACGATCTTTGCGTTTTCGGTTGAGGTTTAGGAGAGCGATGGAGCAGCAGAACAAAAGTGCATGGGCGCGGCCGCACCGGCGGTTCAATCCGCTGCGGGGGCAGTGGGTGCTGGTGTCGCCGCAGCGGACGCAGAGGCCGTGGCAGGGGCAGACCTCGAAGCCGGTCGTGGCTGAGAAGCTTGCGTACGATCCTGCATGCTATCTGTGCCCGGGTAACCCGCGGGCTGGTGGTGAGACGACGCCGAAGTATGACGGTGTGTATGTCTTCGACAATGACTACCCTGCGCTGCTGCCTGCCGATGCGACGGCTGCGGTGCCGGTTGCTGATGGCCTGTTGATTGCAGAGGCTGAGGTGGGCCGCTGCCGGGTGGTGTGCTTCGATCCGAACCATAGCCTGACGCTTTCGGGCATGACGCGCGAAGGCATTGGCCGTGTGATTGAGATGTGGAAGCAGGAGACGGCGGAACTTGGTGCGGCTGATGAGATCAAGTATGTAACGGTCTTCGAGAATCGTGGGGCGATGATGGGTTCGAGTAATCCGCACCCCCATGGGCAGATCTGGGCGACGGGGCATGTGCCGGACGAGCCGGCTGCGGAGGGTGTCGCGCAGAAGGCGTATCTGGTAGAGCATGGGACGACGCTGCTGAGCGACTATCTCGCCCAGGAGTTGCAGGCCGGCGAACGGGTTGTGGTTGAGAACGACGAGTTTGTGGCGGTGGTGCCGTTCTGGGCGGTGTGGCCGTTTGAGACGATCGTTCTGGCGAAGCGGGCGGTCGGCAGCTTTGTCGATTTCGATGAGAAGCAGGTTGCGGGGCTGGCCGATCTTCTGAAGCGGTTGACTTCGCGGTATGACGGATTATTTTCGACGAGCTTTCCGTACACCATGGGGTTTCACCAGCGGCCTACGGATGGTGCGGAGTATCCGGAGTGGGTCTGGCATGGCCACTTCTATCCTCCCTTACTGCGTTCGGCGGAGATCAAGAAGTTCATGGTTGGGTTCGAGATGCTGGGGATGCCGCAGCGCGACATCACGCCCGAGAAGGCAGCGGAGTTGCTGCGCGCGAGCAGCGAGGTATGCCTGTGACGGTCCGCATCGCGGCGCTCGAGACGTATCATGCGGGCAAGACGGGCGATGGAGCGCCGAAGCTGTTTCAGGCCCCGGGGCGGGTAAACCTGCTGGGCGAGCATACGGATTACAGCGGCGGCTTCTGCATGCCGGCGGCTTTGAGCTTCAATACGCTGGTGGCGGCGACTCCTCGGAATGACAGGCTGTTGCGATTGCACTCGCTTGATTTCAACGAGTCGGTCGAGGTGGAGCTGGATGCGCTGGAGGCGTGGCGTACCGGTAGGGGTGACGGACATTGGAGCGCTTATCCTGCCGGGGTGGCATGGAGCCTGATGGATGCGGGTGTGGCTGTTTGTGGGGCGGACCTTTCGTTTTCGGGGGACGTGCCGGTGGGTGCGGGGTTGAGCTCGTCGGCTTCGGTTGAGGTGGCGACGGCGACGGCGCTGCTGGGACTGGCCGGGGTTGCGCTGGCCGGGCCGCAGGTAGCGTTGAAGTGCCAACGGGCGGAGAACGTGTATGTGGGCGCGCCGTGCGGGATCATGGACCAGTACATCTCGGCGTGTGGGGTCAAGGGCAATGCGCTGGCGATCGATACGCGGGCGCTGACGGCTGAGCTGGCTCCGATTCCTGAAGGGTTGCGGCTGGTGGTTTGTAATTCGATGGTGCGGCACTCGGTGGGCGGCGGCGAGTACGGGCAACGACGGCGCGAGGTGGAGGAAGCGGCGGCGGCGATTGGCGTGAAGGAGCTTCGCGACGCCACGCTGAAGGACCTGGAGGCGGCTAAGGACACGATGTCGCACGAAGCGTTTCTGCGCGGGCGGCATGTGATCTCGGACAGCCAGCGGGTTGTGGACGGCGTGGCTGCGCTGCGGGCGGGCGATGTGAAGCGGTTCGGGCTGCTGATGGACGAGGCCCATGTGAGCTACCGGGATGACTTTGCGGCGAGCTGTGAGGAGTGCGATCTGCTGGTGGAGCTGGCGCAAGGTCTGGAGGGATGCCTGGGGTCGCGACTGACGGGCGGCGGCTTTGGCGGATGCACCGTGAGCCTGGTTGCGGCTGAACATGCCGATGGCTTTGCGCTGGCGTTGCAACGGGCGTACCAGGAGCGAACCGGGGTTCTGGCGCAGGTGTTTGTGTGTGAGATTGCGGATGGGGCCGGGGTGGTTGGGTAGACAGACAACGTGCGACGACTCGGGTGGGCGGCTGCGTATTTCGGCGGGGAATTCGAGAGTTTGGAGTTGCGAGTTTTTGAGTTGGGAGTCTGGCTGGGGAGGGTTGAGGGGGCTCAGGGCAGGGGTCGGTGCTGGCGTTGAGGTCGATGACGGCTGGGGTGGGCGACCGCATATTTCGGCGGGGAATTCGAGAGTTTTGAGTTGGGAGTTTTTGAGTAGGGAGTGTGGTTGGGGAGGGTTGAGGGGGCTCAGGGGAGGGGCCGGTGCTGGCGTTGAGGTTGATGACGGCCGGGGCGGGCGGCGCGGTTGGCTCCGTTCTCCAGTCGTGCAGGAGGATTTGCTCGAGGGTTCTGCCGGTGCGACTTTTGGCGGCGGGACGTTCGTCGGTGGGTGGTTCGTACTCTTCGACTGTGGCGAGGGTGCCTAGCCTGGGGTCGCGGGTGATGACTTCGACGGTAGGCTCGAGGGAGGCAGAGATGGCGGGCTTTGGGAGGTTGGACGAGGCGAGCTGAAGGGCGTAGAGGAGCAGGCCGGCGCGGCGCGGGTCGAGCGAGTTATTGGCGATGCGGGTGATGATCCGGTCGAGGGCGATCTGGAGGGCGGCGCGGTCTTCGAGCGGGGGGAGGGTGAACTCCTTTTTGAGCTTGCGGCGGAGTTGAGGACGGGTACTGTGGTGGAAGTAGCAGAACTCCTCGGACCGGAGGCAAAGTGCCTTGCAGCGGCGGCCCTCGGTGAAGACGTGGCGGCACTGATATTGGGTTTCCATGGGCGGTACCCCCTCTATATGGCTTATATGCAGATATCGGAAAACAAACGACTTATGGGATCGGGTTATACGGGTTAAAAGCGAAAGCCCCGAGCGGTCGGCTCGGGGCTTTTCTTTTTTATCTCTATTAACAGAATAGCAGGTTGGGGAGGGTGAACACGTCAACTTTCTCGTGTTGCCGGGTGCTTGTTTTGTTGAGGTTACGAGTTATTTTTCGGTCTGGGGCTTGACAGCTTTTAGCGGGATGGCGAGAGACGGCGTCCGTTCGCTTTGCTCAGGGATGACGCATTTCGGGAGGCTAGTCGAGGCCGCTGCCGCCGGGTGCGTGCTGAGCGCGGAAGCCTTCGGGATTTTCGCGGTGGAGCTGGCGCTGGGTCTGGAGTTTGGTCCATTGGTCCGGGGTGAGCAGGGCACGGAGATTGAGGAGCATGCGGGCGTTGGCTTTCTCGAGTTCGGCGCGGAGGTCGGCGATTCTGGCGATCTCGGCGTAGGTGTTGGCCTGGTCGATGGTGGGGGAGTCAAGCATGGGGCGGAGCTTTTGCTGCTCGGCTTCAAGGGCAGTGCGCATCGACATAAGCTGCGGGCGGTTTTGCTGGAAGATGTCATCCATGTGCTTCTGCTGGTCGGCGGTGAGGCCGATGGCCGAGACGGTGGCGGGGTTCTTCCACCACATGCCCATGGGAGCGATGCCCATGCCCATCCCCATGCCGCGATGTCCTCCGGGAGGACCGAACTGGCCTGGGGGCGGTGGCTGGTTGGCGGGGGTCGCCTGGGCAAAGGCGAGCGGGGCGGCGAGCAGAGAGCAGGCGAACACAATGGTGCAAGTCATTTTCATGATGAGGTCCTCGGGAGTGTAGACGTCCTACTTGTTTCGGGTTGCAGAAGTCGTTTCTGTGGTCGCGGGAACGTCAAGTGGCTGGAGCGACGGGGCGACGGAGGTGGAAAGGTCTGAGTTGATGCCTTCGAGGAGGGCGTCGTCGGACTCGAGCGCTGTGGCTGTTTCGGCCTGGGTGGCTGGAGTTGGGTGAACGACCGGCTTGTGCAGAAGGTTGATGGAGGCGGTGCAGAGCGCCATGGCTGCGACGAGTCCGGTGGCCCAGGCGGCGCGGGGTACGGTGAAGAAGCGCGGGCGGGCGGTGGCCGGGTCGAGGAGGCGCGTCGGGGTGTAAAGGGCGGAGAGATTGGTCGCGGCGACGCGGAAGTTGGAGAGGGAGTCGCGGAGGACGGTGAACTCGGCCGAGCAGAGGGCGCAGTTAGCGAGGTGGGCTGCATCGCTCCCTGCCGGAGACGACGACGCTGACTGAGAGAGGGTGCCTGGGCTTCCGAGGAGCGCGAAGAGTTGGGATTCGGTGAGGTGGGCGTTCATAAGGAGTCCTTTCGGGCGGCGGCGAGCTTGTGCTGGGCGCGGATGGCGGCGAGGCCGCGGTAGAGATGGGTTTTGACCGTGCTCATGGGCATCGCGGTGATTTCGGCGATGTCTGAGAGGGAGAGTTCCTCGACGAAGCGGAGGATGAAGACGGTGCGCTGGCGCTCGGTGAGGGTGGCGACGGTTTGCCAGACGAGGCCGACCTGCTCGTGCGCGATGAGGGAGGATTCGGCGGAGGTATTGGGGTCGGGGAGGAACCCGGCGAATTCGGTGGCGTCTACGGCGGTGTTGGCGACGGACTTCCAGAAGCGGAAGCGGTTGGTGCGGGTGTGGTCGCGGACGAGATTGAGAGCGATGCGGGTGAGCCAGGTGGAGGGGGAGCAGTCTCCGCGGAACTGCTCGCGAGCGGCCCAGGCGCGGATGAAGGTGTCCTGGGTGAGGGATTCGGCGAGGTCGCGGTCGCGGGTGCTGGTGAGCAGGAAGCGGAAGATGCGCTGGCTGTAGCGTTCGTAGAGGATCTCGACGGATTCGAGGGTTGAGGTCGCGGGCGCTGGCTGGGCCTGCGCGGGAAGAACCTGCGAGTTGAGGATTGCGGAGGTCATCGCGTTACCTGGATGGACGCAGCGGTGTGCCGGGAAGACTACAGGAACCGCTATATTTTTGCGCTTTGGACGGGGTATGCTTCTTGGGCATGCATACCGTGAAGGCAATTTACCCTGGGACGTTCGATCCGTTGACCAATGGTCATCTTGATTTGATTGCGCGCGGCGCGAAGATCGTGGACGAGCTGGTGGTGGCGATTCTACGCAACTCGGAGAAGGGCACGCCGCTGTTTTCGGTCGCGGAGCGGCTGGAGATGATCGCAGAGGCGGTGGCGCCGATGGAGAACGTGACTGTGACGACGTTCGACGGGCTGCTGGTGGACTTTGCGCGGCAGCAGGGGGCGAAGGCGGTGCTGCGGGGGATTCGGGCGATCTCGGACTACGAGTATGAGTTTCAGATGGCGATGATGAACCGGAAGCTCGACCCGGAACTGGAGACGCTGTTTATGATGCCGGCGGAGAAGTACACCTATGTGAGCTCGCGGCTGATCAAGGGGGTATTTCGGTTGACGGCGGCGGGGATGTGACGGCGTTTAGCTTTTCGCTCTTGGTGCCTCCGATGGTGATGGAGCGGTTGAAGGGGAAGGCTAGCTTTTTAGCTCGTTCTTTGTTGGGTTGATCTTTGGTGGATGGCTGGTGGTGGGGGGGGATCGGGGGGTGTGACGACATTCCGCGCGGAATGTTCGGGATGCCTCGTGCAAGGTTGACGCGGTTGTCCCTCGTTGAAGTCACTACGATGCTGCTGCAGGGACTTCGCTTGGGAGGGACGGGGGTGGGGTGAAGGGTGTTGTGGCACGCGTCAACGCGTGCGCTTACAGTCCTGTGCGGCGATAGGCTGGTAGGTTTTAGAAGAGGCGGGTGGCGATGACGGTGCAGGACGAGTTTGGGCAGATCGATATTTATGTGTTCGACCAGATTCTGAGGGGGAATCTGGCGGGTGGGATGAAGGTGCTCGACGCCGGGTGCGGGAAATGGGTATGGGCGGAACCTGGTTTACCTGTTGCGGATGGGGGTGGATGTTTCGGCGCTGGATGCGGATGCGGACGGGGTGGCGCATTCTAGCTGTCCGGGAGCTGGCCCGGGAGCTTCAGCCGGGGTTGCCGGAGGGGAACTTTCGCGTGGGAGCGATCGAGGCGATGCCGTTTGCGGATGGATTCGCCGATGCGGTGATTTGCAACTCGGTGCTGCACTTTGCGAGGGATGAACAGCACTTCTTCAAGATGGTGGCGGAGCTTTGGCGCGTGCTGCGGCCGGGGGGGCTGCTGTTTTGCCGGCTGGGATCGCGCATTGGGATGGAGTTCGAGCGGGTACGCGGGAATCTCTACCGGGTGGGGGATGGTGCGGAGTGGTTCCTGGTGGACGAGGCGGTGTTGCTGGCGATGACGCGTGAGTTGAATGCGGTTCTGGTGGATCCGCTGAAGACGACGGTGGTGCAGGATTATCGGTGTATGACGACGTGGGTGGTGAGGAAGCGGTGAGGTGCGGGGGAACTGCTAGCTGGGTGAGGATCGTGAAATTGCTTGACGGCATACACTGTGTTGTATACAGTAGTTAAAGTACAGTGTGTGAGGCAGGGTATGACGGTTGCGGAGAATTTGTTCGAGGGGTTGAGGTTGGAGCTGCGGCGAGGGTGCCTGGGGTTGGCGGTTCTGGGAGCGTTGCGGCAGGAGCATTACGGTTACACGCTGCGGAAGACGCTGGCCGGGCACGGGCTGGTGATCGACGAGAGCACGCTGTATCCGCTGCTTGCGGAGGCTGGAGTCGCAGGGCCTGCTGTCGAGCGAGTGGCGCGAAGAGGATAAGCGGAATAAACGGTTTTATCGGCTGAATGGCGAGGGCGAGGTGATGTTTCGCCAGTTGCTGAAGGAGTGGCACGAGATCAATGCATCGGTGAACAGCATTCTGCACGGCGATTTGAAGACAGGGCGAGGTGTAGGGATGGAGCTATTGGATCGGTATCTGCAGGCGGTCAGGAAGCACTTGCCGTGGGAGCGGCAGGATGACCTTGTGGCGGAGTTGCGGGCGAATCTCGAGTCGCAGTTGGAGGATCGGGAGGGAGAGCTTGCGCGACCGCTGACGGAGAAGGAAGTGGCGGCTTGGCTGAAGGAGGTGGGACCGCCGATTGCGGTGGCGGGGAAGTATCAGCCGACGCAGTACTTGATTGGGCCGGCGATGTTTCCGATTTACTGGTATGTGCTGCGGCTGGCGCTGATCTGGTCCGTGGCGGTCTACGCCGTGGTGGACGCGGTGCTGCTGTTGATGAAGACCCAGGCGGGAGGCTTGACGGTGGCTGAAGCAGTGATGCGGACGCCTGGTGTGTTGCTGACGACGGCGGCGTGGGTGACGCTGGTGTTTGCTTGTCTCGAGGCGACGCTGCATCGGTATCCGGGGAGGCTGGCTGGGTTGGAAACGATGATGCCGGATTGGTCGCCGAGTGCTTTGCCTCCTGTAGCGGCAGAGACGTTGAAGAGGAAGGAGCCGAGAACCTTTTCAAGGGCTGTGGCGGAGGTGGTGTTTGGGGCGCTGCTGCTGGTTTGGCTGCTGCTGATTCCGCAGAACCCGTGGGTGCTGATGGGGCCGGGGTGGCTTGCGCTACAGGCTTCGCCGTTTGCGATCGCTCCGGTCTGGCGAGTGTTTTTTCTGGTGGATTGTGGGGTTGAATGTGGTGCAACTGGTCTGGAGGCTGATCGACCTGGTGCGTGGGGCGTGGCGGGCGACGCGGGAGGTGCAGGATGGCGTGGTGAGGATCATCGGTCTCATTCC
The DNA here is from genome assembly GCA_963693075.2 of uncultured Granulicella sp. Lineage (GTDB taxonomy): Bacteria > Acidobacteriota > Terriglobia > Terriglobales > Acidobacteriaceae > Edaphobacter. The sequence goes on from CAXMMP010000002.1 coordinate 1,404,275, forward strand.
GTTAGTGCTGATGCTGCGGGTGCGGGATCATGCGCTGGTGTTGTTGAAGCATCCGGCGGCGGACGGGGCTGAGTATGGGGCTACGGTCGCGGCGGTGAATCATGCGCTTTATTTTGGGTTTGCGGTCGTGGGGGTGATCGCGGTGGTGCAGTTGGGGGTTGAGGGTTGGAAGGGGTGGCGGCGGGGGTGAAGGAAGGCGGATGTCCTTCGTCGAAGTCCCCGCGGTAGGGCTGCGAGGACTCCGCTCAGGATGGGTTGGGAGGCGGGCAATGAGTGGCACGCGTGAACGCGTGCCACTCCCGGTGGTCGATGGGTGATGGGTGCGCTATTTGGCTGGGGGCTGGGTGGGTGGTGGGAGATTGACGGGGGGTAGGTTGCGGACGGCGGCGATAGGGACTTCGGTGGCTCCGACGCGGGTGCCGAGGTGGTCGTTGATGAGGACGCGGATGAAGTAGTCACCCTTGGTGGGGACGCTGATCTGCTGGCGGAGTTGGAAGCCGGTCTTGCGGAGTGCGGTGAGCTGGTCGGCGTTGGGGGTGGCGGTGACGGTGTTGAGGAGAGAGTTGATGCGTTTGCCGTCGGCGTCGTAGACGATGGTGAGGAAGTTGAGGGCGAGGTGATTTTTGTCGTCGGTGTGGACGACGTTTTGAATATCGGCGGCGAACTGGACGAGGTAACGGAGCCAGGGGCCGGTGGCTTTGGGGTCGGGCTGGTTGGTGGCGGCCGCGGCGGGTTCGGGGTCTTTGGAGGCGGGGAGGACGGCGACTTTGAAGAGAATTTCGGTGGCTGAGGGTCCGCCGAAGAGCGCGGCGGCGTGGACGGCGTCGGGGGTGGAGGTGACGGGTGCGGTATTTTTGCCGGGATGCGGGGTGTCGGGGTCGGTGGCGTAGTATCCGCGGCGGTAGGCGAGGGTGTCGCTGCCGTGGCCGGTGGATTTATCGAGCTGCAGGTGGAGGGTGCGGTAGGCACCGTTCCAGTTTGGGTCGGTGGGGGTGTAGGTGAGGGTGTAGTAGTTGGAGCCGGAGTCGATGGCGGTGGCGACGGCCTGGGCGAGGCCGTTGGTGTTGTAGAAGGCGCGGCCCCCGGTGGCGCGGGCCATGTCTTCCATAGTGCCATGCTCAGCCTGGGTCTTGGAGGAGAAGCGGCTTTCCGCGCGGCTGAAGGCCCCGGGCTTGGAGAGATTGGAGCTTGGGTTGGCGGCGCTCATGGTGGGCGAGACCATGAGGCCGCGGGCGTCGATGGGGTAGACGGCGACCTGGGCCCGGCTGAGGAGGGAACTGGTGTCGTGAAGTTCGTCGCCCATGGAGAAGGTGCCGGCAAACTTGTCGCCTTCGGAGTCGCCGTCGGGGAGGATGTTGATGGGGAAGGCTCCTGAGAACCAGATGAGGTTTTTGCGACCGGGGATGACGGCGAGGTAGCGGGCGAGTTGGCTGAGGGCGTCGAGGGTATAGCGGATGCGGAGCTGCAAGGCGAAGGATTGCTGCTCGGTTTCGAAGGTGGCGGCGTTGAACCTGATCGCGGCGGCCATGGTGGGGTTGGTGTTGCCGGCCATGGCGGCTGCGTCGTCGGCTACGTCGTTGGGGTCCTGGGCGTGGGGGTCCAGCAGGATGGAGGAGCCGGGACTCTTCTTGTCGATGACGCTCTTGAGGATGGCGGGGTCGGAGGTGAAGCTTTGCAGCAGGAGGAGGCGGCTGGTGAGGCCGAAGATGGCCATGGGGGTGGCGGGGTTGGAGGTCTTGAGGTATTTGAGCATCTGGTCGCGGACGTAGCTCTGGTCGGCGATGGGTGTGTTGAGCGTGTCGAGGAGGAGGATGTTGACGGGCTCGGACTGGTGGACCGAGGTGAAGTTGGTGAAGATGCCGGGTGGGAGTTTGGGCATGACCACGGGTTTGGCGGGAGCGGCGGCGGAGTGCTCGTCGAAGTGGGTGATGGTTTGCGGGGACTTGCCTTCGAGGAGGTGGAAGTCGGATTGTTTGAGGCCTTTGACGGGCTGACCGTGGGCGTCGGTGACGACGACGTCGACGATGACGAGCTTGGTTGAGACGTGGAGGGTCTGCTGGGCGACAGCGGTGGAGGCGAGCAGGAGAGCGAGGACAGGGAGGACTTTCATGCTGGGGATGATGATAGTGCGGTTTCGTTGAGAGGCAAGGACAAATGCGTCCTCATGCCGGACGAGCTCCACGTTGTGGGGTGGTGACCGCTTCGCGGTTTTCTGAAAGACTATGGTTATGAGCACAGCGACGGCGACGAAGGTTTTGACGGATCGGATCAATCGGATTGAAGTGTCGGCCACGATGGCGATTACGGCTGAGGCACTGCGCCTGAAGGCGACGGGCATCAAGCTGGCGGACTTTGGTGCTGGCGAGCCTCATTTTGAGACGCCTCGGCACATCAAGGACGCTGCGATCGACGCATCAATAAGGGGTTCACGCGGTATACGGCGGTGGCGGGGACACCGGATGTGCGGAAGGCGATTGTGGACCGTCACGCGGCGGATTTTGGGACTGATTACGCGGTGGATGAGTGCGTGTTTACGACCGGCGGGAAGCTGGCCTTGTTCAATGGAATCCAGGTGCTGATCGAGCATGGCGATGAGGTGATTCTGCCGGTGCCGTACTGGGTCTCGTATAAGGACATCATCCAGTATGCGGGTGGCGTGGTGAAGTATGTGGAGAGCGCGGAGAGTGAGAACTTTCGCGTGACGGCGGCGATGATTGAAGCTGCGATGACGGAGAAGACGAAGGCGATTATTTTGTGCACGCCTTCGAATCCTTCGGGCGCGGTGATGGACAAGGCCGACGTGGATGCGATTGTGAAGCTGGGGCATGAGCGCGGGGTGTATGTGCTGCTCGACGAGTGCTATGCGTATTTGAACTTTGCGGGCGAGCCGGTGAGCGGAGCTTCGCAGACGAGCTGCAAGGAGCATGTGATCGTGCTGGGTTCGCTGTCGAAGACGTATGCGATGACGGGCTGGCGGGCGGGGTTTGCGCTGGGGCCGAAGCAGGTGATTGCGGCGATGAGCAAGCTGCAGTCGCAGAGTACGTCGAGCGCGGCGAGCTTTGTGCAGAAGGCGTCGATTGCGGCGGTGAGCGGAGATCAGACGTGCGTGGCGACGATGCGGGCGGATTACATTACGCTGCGGGACCGGATTCTCGAGGGGTTCAAGGGGATTCCGGGGCTGACGTGCACGGTGCCGCAAGGAGCGTTTTATGTGTATCCGAATGTGTCGGCGTTTCTGGGGAAGAAGGGGATCAAGTCGGCGACGGAGCTGGCTTCGAAGCTGCTGAACGAGGCGCATGTGGTGGTGGTTCCGGGTGAGGCATTTGGGACGGAGGAGCATATTCGCTTGTCGTATGCGGTGAGCGCGGATGTGGTGGATGAAGGGGTGAAGCGGATGAAGGAGTATTTTGCTTCGCTGTAGGTGGGAGTTCGCGAGTTGAGAGTTTGGAGTTGCTAGAGTTTTGAGGCTTAGGAGTGGGTCGGGGCGAAGGCTTCGGCCTATTTTCTTTGCGGGACGGACTTCCGTTTCGGGGCGCGGGTGCATCCATCTTGTATTGATTCTTTATGGGTTGGGGCGACTGACTGGATGGCAGACATCTTTTTTCGCGTCCAGAAATTGATAGGATAAAACGATATGAGCATGGATAGTGTGCGGTTCGCGCCGGTGATTCTGGCGGGTGGGAGTGGGACGCGTTTCTGGCCGCGAAGCCGGCGGGCGAGAGCGAAGCAGGTGCTGGCGCTCGATGGCGACGACACGATGATCCAGCAGACGCTGGCGCGTTTGTTGCCGGTGGCCAAGGCGGAAGATGTGTGGGTGGTGACGAACAAGCTGCTGGTGGAAATGATCTCGGAGCAGATGCCGACGATTCTGCCTGAGCATCTTTTGAGCGAGCCTGCCGCGCGCAACACGGCTCCGGCCTGTGCTTTGGCCGCTTTTCTTCTGGTGAAAGATCAGCCGGAGACGGTTCTTGGGATTTTTCCATCGGACCACGTGGTTGCGGATGTCGAACGGTTTTCGCAGGTGATTGCGGCCGGCCTGGAGATTGCGGCGGCGGGCGAGAATATGGTGGTGCTGGGGGTTCCGCCGACTCGGGCTGAGACGGGGTATGGATATATCGAGCAGTGCTCGGAGCAGCCTCCGGTGAAAGGGGTAAAGGTGCAACGGGTGCGGCGGTTTCGTGAGAAGCCGGACCGGCATACGGCGGAGCGCTTTTTAGCGGCGGGAAACTTTGCGTGGAACGGTGGGATCTTTCTCTGGAGTGCTAGGACTCTGGTGAATGCGATCCAGGAACATGCGCCTGAGATGGCTCCGCATCTGGAGAAGATTGCGGAGGCACATGGAACCGCAGATTTTGAGCGCGTGTTTGCTGAGGAGTATCCGAAGTGCGAGAACATCTCGATCGACTTTGCGGTGCTGGAGCCGAGGTCGGCGAAGGGTGAGATGCGGTCGGGGATCTATTGCCTGCCGGCGGACTTTGGCTGGAACGATCTAGGGTCGTGGGCTTCGCTGCACGAGCACCTGGGAAGCCATGACGATGACAACGTGATGGACGGCAAGACGAACGGGCTGGTCGCACTGCAGGCCAAGGGCAACTATGTTTACGCGCCGGGCAAGATGGTGGCGCTGCTGGGAGTGGATGGGCTGGTTGTGGTCGAGACGGAGGACGCACTGCTGATCACGACGCGGGAACGTTCGCAGGATGTGAGCAAAGTCGTAAGAGCGGTGCATGAGGGTGGGCGGGAAGAGTTGATGTAAGAGCAGCTGTTAGCTAGAAGCTAAGACGAGGAGTTTCGGATGGGTGCGGTTAAGTTTGGGACGGATGGCTGGCGCGGGATTATCGCGGATGATTTTACGTTTGAGAATGTTCGTGTGGCGGCGCGGGCGATTGCGCTTTATGTGCTGAACGATGAGGATGCGAGCAAAGGCGTGTGCATCGGGTGGGATACGCGTTTCGGTTCGCAGAGCTTTGCGAAGGTAGTGGCCGAGGTGCTGGCGGAGGCGGGGATTCCGGTGGCGCTGGCGGATCGAGTGACGCCTACGCCTGCGTTGAGCTTTGCGGTGCGCGGACGCGGGGCGGCGGGTGGCGTGATGATTACGTCGAGCCATAATCCTGCGGAGTGGAACGGGGTGAAGTACAAGGCAAGCTATGGCGGGTCGGGCAAGCCTTCGATCATTGCGGCGATCGAGAAGCGGCTGGATGAGCCGGTGCCTGCGGCGAAGAAGGCTGCGATCGACCTGGTGGATTTCAATCCGCCGTATGTTGAGGCGATCGAGGCTTTTGTCGATCTGAAGGGGATCAAGGACTCGGGCTACAGGTTTTTGATCGACGTGATGTATGGCGCGGGGCGTGGGGTGCTGGCGGAGATTTTCACCAAGGCGGGTGTGCCGTTTGTGGAGATGCGGTCGGAGATCAACCCGGCGTTTCCGCGGATCAATCCGGAGCCGATTTTGCCGCATATCGCTGAGACGCAGAAGCGTGTGGTGGAAGACAAGTGCGACGCGGGACTGGTGACAGATGGCGATGCGGACCGGATTGGCGCGGTCGATGAGCATGGCAATGTGGTGGACGCACACAAGATCTTTGCGATCCTGCTGAAGTGGTTGCTGGAGCGCAAGGGCTGGCCGGGCGATGTGACGCGGGCGTTCAACACGACGCTGATGCTGGACCGGATTGCGGCCAAGTACGGGCGCAGGCTGCATGAGCACGGGATTGGTTTCAAATATGTGTGCGACCTGATGCTGACGGAGGACATCCTGATCGGCGGGGAGGAGTCGGGTGGCGTGGGGATCTCGAAACATCTGCCGGAGCGGGATGGGATGCTGAACTCGCTGCTGCTGGCGCAGGTGATGGCGGACGAGAAGAAGACGCTGGGCGAGCTGGTGGCTTCGCTGCAGGAGGAGTTTGGCGAGCACCAGTATGGGCGGATCGACATGCATATCGCCGAGGATGTGAAGGTGGGGGCGATTGCGCGGGCGAAGGGCATCAAGCCGGGCGAAGAGTTTGCCGGGATGAAGGTGCTTCGCGTGGAGACACTGGATGGGATCAAGTTCTTCCTCGAGAATGAAGAGTGTGCGGGCAAGAAGAATGCCGCTGAGACTTGGTTGCTGCTGAGGGCCTCGGGCACGGAGCCGTTGTTGCGGGTTTATTGCGAGAGCTGCTCGGTTGAGAGCGTTGCGAAGGTGTTGAAGGTGGCGGAGCAGTTTGTACTGGCTTAGGCCGAGACGGAACGCAGTGTTCGCGAGGTACGGCAAGGTAAGGCTGGGGGTTGATTGAAGGTTGAGTGCAAGGGTTTGTTGTTCGATATGGACGGGGTGCTGATCAGTTCGATCGCGTCGGTGAACCGTTGCTGGCGGCAGTGGACGAAGCACTATGGCATTGCCGGGTGGGAGACGTACGTGATTCCGCATGGGGTACGCGCGATGGACATCATGAAGTCGCTGCGGCCGGATTTTACGGATGCGGATGCGGCTGAAGGGCTTCGGTATATCGAAGACCTGGAGATTGCCGATACGGCGGATTTGAAGGTGCTGGATGGGGTTCGGGAGCTGCTGGCTTCGCTGCCGAAGGAGCGCTGGACGATTGTGACGTCGGCGACGCGGAGGTTGCTGCTGGGACGACTGAAGGCGGCGGGGCTGCCGTATCCGGATGAGTTGATTGCGGGCGACGATGTGAAGAACGGCAAGCCGCATCCTGAGCCGTATATGACCGGGGCGAAGCTGCTGGGGTTCGCTTCGGCGGATTGCGTGGTGGTTGAAGATGCGCCGAGTGGTGTGGGTTCGGGGGTCGCGGCTGGGAGCCGGGTGCTTGGTGTGCTTGGGACGCACAAGGCCGAAGAGCTTTATGCGGCGGGGGCTTCGTGGGTGGTGGCTTCGCTGACCGGGGTGACGGTGACGAGCGAAACAGATGGGCTGCGGTTGGAGTTTGAGACTATTTAGCGAGGGTGCTGTGATGGTGAAGTGGCTGGTCGTGCTGGCGGGGATGATGCAGCAGGCTGCTGCTCCGCCGGCTACGCCTCCTGCTCCCGTGGTTGTAGCGGAGAAGGCTGAACTTTGTGCTGTCGTGGGGTCGGGGCACTCTTACTTTGGACATTATCTTGAGGTAACTGGGGTGGTGACGGGCGAGAAGCCGGATCACCTGATGCTGGTGGCACCGGAGTGTCCGGCGGGTCTGCCGCTCGGGTTTGCGGCTGGGGTGCTGGAGAATGAAGATGTGAAGACGTTGTTTCTGGCGCTTCAGGGTGGTGCGGGGCGCGAGATCAAGGTGGATGTTGAAGGGAGCCTGCTGTTTTCGGAGACTGGGGCAATTGTCCGGTTGCAGGTGGATCGGGTGGATCAGCTGACGTATCCGAAGCGGTGAGACTTATCGGGCCTTTCGTATGAGGATCCGTTCGACGCGGACGAGGTCTTCTTCGGTGTCGACGCCGATGGTGTCGTAGGGGGTTTCGGCGACATGGATGGGGATACCGTGCTCGAGGAAGCGGAGTTGTTCGAGGCGCTCGGTGAGTTCCAGCGGGCTTGGGGCGAGAGCCTGGAAGCGGTTGAGAGCGGCGGCGCGGTAGGCGTAAAGGCCGAGGTGTTTCCAGACGGGGGCGTTGGTCTGGTCGCGGTCGTAGGGGATGGTGGCGCGGGAGAAGTAGAGGGCGCGGTTTGTGGGAGTGGTGACGACCTTGACGGCGTTCGGGTGGGTGAGGTTTTCGGGGGTGCAGAGGACTTTCAGGGTGGAGACTTCGACCTCGGTTGAGGCGAAGGGCGTGAGGAGAGCGGTGATGTGCTCGGGGCGCAGGAGCGGCTCGTCGGCCTGGAGATTGACATAGATGTCGGCGGGGTGGAGCTGGGCTACGGCGTGGACGCGGTCGGAGCCGCTGGGGAGTTCGGGGCTGGTGAGGATGGCGGGCCATGCGTTGGCGTGGCAGAGGTCAAGGACTTCGTCGGAGTCGGTGGCGATGAGGATGTCGTCGAGCTGCGGGCAGGTGCGTGCGGCTTCGTAGACCCAGGCAAGCATGGGGCGTCCGGCGATCTCGCGGAGAACCTTGCGCGGGAGGCGCGTCGAGGCGAGGCGCGCGGGGATGACGGCGAGGGTGCGCAGGGACTTTATCGGGGGCTGAATGGTTTGACCTCGTCTGGCATGGGTCTTATCATCATAGAGGCGGCCCTCGGCGATTTTAGCGCATATGCGAGGCGCGGCTACTTCCTCTTCACACCTCGGCGGTGTAGCTCAGATGGTTAGAGCGACGGACTCATAACCCGTAGGTCGACAGTTCGATTCTGTCCACCGCCACCAAGCATCGTACCCTTTTCTGGCCACTAAAGTTTTTGACCTAGATTTCTTAAACGAGAGCAATTTAGAGACGAAGAATGTCTGCTCCACGATCTCCGCTTACTTACACGCCAGAGACGTCGTTTGGCCTTTCGGTACCGTCGCTCCGAACTGCCGCAGTGGGTTCATCCCCTGCGAAGGTCGATACCGCTTCCCCTGGCCTTCTTGCTCTCTCTTGTACAGTGCCTGGACTCGTTAGATGGTGACAGCAGGCCGGGTAGACCGGATATCACGTGCATCTCGGTCAACTCAAATGAGTTTTTTGAACGACCGAGATCTCCTCTCGCGGGTTTGTCTTTTTGTGCTGAACCCAAAACCCAGGCTGGCTTGAGAGCCATCTACTCATGACCGTCGGTAAAAATCGCTGTTTTTGTCCAAGGGAGTAAGCGATGAACTTGCTGATCGTACGCAGGACTGCGTAAGGGATCCACAAGGGATACTCATGAAACAGAAATCTAAACTGGGATTTGAGAAACTTCGAACCCTCGCCCCTGGCACCACCAAAGTTTTCCCGTATCCAGGGTTGACAGCCATGCTGCACCCCAATGTCGAAGTATCGAGAGAATTCGTCGGTGAGGCTTAATGGGTGGGAATGAAGAACTTGAGAATCTGCCTCATAAACAATCTTCCAGCCAGCGAGTAACATCCGAGCAGCGACTGTCACTTCTTCCGAGACGATTCCGTCCACTGGGAATCCTCCAACGGCGTCCAAGGCAGATCGTCGATACGCGGCGAAACTATTGGAGAAGAACACAGTTCTGAAACCAAGTTCGCGGCGGCTTTCAAGGGCCCTGACTTGCGATGAGCACGGATAATTGAAGAGGCGTCCATGCCGTTCGATGGGATCGGCGTCAGGGCGAGGTAGCTGACGTCCGTAAATGGCACCGACCTCGGCGCTCATAAACGCCTGACACAAACTCTTGATGGAGTCTGGCCCGGCGAGGATGGCATCCTGAGTCATGAAGACGAGGTATGGGTGTTCTAGAAGGTAGGTGCAAGCCAACTGGCGCGTCGCACCGTGGTTGAAGTCTTCTTTTCGAATACAAACCACTCGGTGGCCACACTGCGCCGCGAGGTCTCGAGTTCCATCCGACGACGATGAATCAATTACGAGGATCTGGGATGGTTGCAGGCCTTGCTGCTGGAGTCCTGCACTCAAAGCCGTCCAATGCTTTGCCGCGTTGTAAGTCGGAATGATGACCGCTACTTCAGCAACGCTAACTGCGGGCTGCTTGGCCGAATGCTCTGCTAGGGGATCCCGTGGCACACACCATCTGATGCAGGGTACCCAATTTCCGTTTGCTGTTCTAAGTTCGGGGACTCATCATCACGACTTATGTTTACGACGACATGAATGTCCCTGGCGCTCGCTCTTTCAGAACTCTTCAGGCATAGAAGCCAGAGCCTGGTTCGTCAGTTCCAGGTTCCCATCACCTAATAGATAATTCCTTGAGAGGCGCGCCGAACTTCGAGCTGTTGAGGAACAATCATAAAGATGAGGAAGGAGACGAGCGTGGATAGAATTACGCCATTCATGCCGATTCTTTGTACAAGGTAAATCGAAGCGGCAAAGTTAGATACCGCAGCGAGCACGGCGGCGATTGCCTCGACGCGAAGTCTGCCTGTAGCGTTCAGAAGAAATGCCTGATTGGTGGTGGAAAGTCTCTTCCTCAAGAACGATGGATGTTGAAGAAAGACTACCTTCTCCGTCGACGGATTAGCGAAACAGGTCGACAGCTGCTGCGGCAACCCCGAACGACGACAGGATTTGCGAGTAGTCGACAATTTGTCGTAGGATCGGCGGCTTGATCAACTTCTCCGGAATCACAATCGAATCGCCCGGAAAGATATGCGCCATGTCAAAGTTTCCGCGGGCGCTATCGCGACTATAGATCGACCCATCCGCGCGAATAATAAACTCGTGCTTGCGGTCGGCAATGCGGTTCGGCTTGCCTGCCAGCGCTAGATACCCGTTGAGATTACGGGAGTGGTTGTAGAGGAAGACGTTCTGTCCGTAGACCGCCCCGACGACGCTGACCGTGCTCGGGACGGGTGGTACGCGAAACACGTCGCCATCTTCGAGAGCTAGGTTGGGCACCGATTCTACACCCAAGCTGTCGGGATTAAACTCGAGGACAACCCTTCCGCTGGATCGGGCTTGTTTCAACTGGTCGATAAGTAGCCGTTGCTCTGCTATCGCAGTCTGGTCCGTTCCGCCGGTCGAGGAGGCGACTGCGCGACTCGCGATGGAGCGCTCCATATCAGCCGACAGCGCGGCCACATACTCGTCAAGCCGCTGCTGCTGGAAAACTCTCGCCGACTCACGCGTGAAGCTGCTTCCATAGAGATAGGCCTTCGCCGTAAGACCACCCGCTCTCTGGACAATGTCCATAAGCGTCTCGCCGGTTTTCACGCTGTAGACCCCAGAGGAGACGAACTCCCCTTCCAGCCGAACATACTTCGTCTGCTGCTCGCGGGCGACGCGAATATCTCTCTGCGACAGGATCGTTACGATGTCTCCGGGGTGAAGTTCCAGGTTCTGGGAGGGATCGTGATCTTCTACGAGCCTCCCTAAATTGAATGGGATGAGAACATTCTTGAGATCCTGCGTGTCGAGTCGCTCGATGACCGCATAGGACCAGTCAATCTCTGGGGCAGGTCGCCTGATCACGTTCTCCGGCGCATTGGAGGAGGCAGTCGAGTTGTGCTGGGCTTCTATCGCTGAATCAGCCACGGTGGCTCGGGTCTGAGGCGACGTTGCCTCGTGCTGCGTGGAACGGTTCGAGAGGTCTGCCGTGGGTGTCGAGCTTCCCGTAGGGTCCGAGTTGTCGGCAGGGGAGAACAATGGTGCCGGAACTCCAAGGCTGCTTCGCTCTTCCCAGTAACCAGAGGTCAGAAGCGACGTCTTGTCGGGAATGATCTCGCTCAGTCTCATTCCCTCATGCCAGGGGAAACGCCCGGGATTGGCGAGGTTTCCCCTGATCGATACGGTCTTCTCGTAACTGGCGGCTATATGGTTGACGAAGATGACGTCACCATCCCGCAAAACCATGCCGCGCCCCGGTCCATCCAGAGCAATGTTCAACGCTTTGCGTGACTGGTCAGCATCGATCCGTTCCAGCGAAATCGACGTATCCGAGGCAGTGGTGGAAAGACCGCCGGCGATCTCAAGCGCACTGGCGAGGGTGCTCGTCGACTTCACTTCATAGATGGCTGGGTGACGAACGCTACCGGCCACCGCCACCTGTAGACCTACCGGCGGAATGAAGATCGTATCTCCCGTTTGCAGCCGAATGTCCTGTGACTTGTCGCCATGGAGAAGGAAGTCGTAGAGATCGAACTCGGCCGCAGGTTCGCCCGTGCGTCTTAACTGAATGCGACGGAACGAGCCTTGAGCATTCGGTCCACCGGAGGCGAACAGCGCATTAAGCACCGTGCTGAGCGAGCTTACCGTGTACGCGCCGGGATGACGTGCTTCCCCGACAACGTAGATCTGGACCGATCGAAGCTGACCGAGATTCACCGAAAGCTCAAAGTTACGGTAGATTCGACCGACCTCTGTATTGATGTGCTTTTGCAGATCGGCGAAGCGCAGACCCGCGACATGCACGGCACCGACCCGCGGAATGTAAATGGAACCTGCTCGATCCACGCCAAGTTGACCGTTGTAGGACTCTGGCCCCCAGATTCGCAACAATATCTCGTCGCCTGGAGCAATCTCGTAGTCCGGCGCAACCGCGACCTCATTGCCCGGGGCAAACGTCGACGGCACGTTCCTGAACAAGTCCCTTCCGAAGATGGGAAGCAACTCGCCCGTTGAGGACTTCGCAAGCTGTTGAAGATCCGTCAGCGGGTCGGGAGTTTCGGGTACAGGCGGGCGCGTTTGAGCCTGCCGCGCCGCAGTCTGCTGCTCCGGCAGGACACGAGGTTCGTCGTTGGAGTCGCGCGCATGCGGCTGTTGAAGAGGTTGAATCGTGGGCGTCGCGTTCGTCGGGACGGCACCATTTTGTCCACGCTCCTCGCTCATACCTATCGAATCGTAAGGAATACCGAATTGTGAGAAAGACCCAGTCAATCCTGAGATCGCTGCATTTCCACTTCGAGTCGAATCAGCCCGAGCAACAGAGCCCAAGAAAAAAAGGCTAAGAATCGCCAGCAGCGACGCGGCCGAGGCGCGCAAAAGTTTAGCGGAAAGTGACGAGGGTCCAGGGTGTTGCAAATGATGGCATGGGAGCAAGAAGCGTCTTTGCGAATTCGCGTTAGAACGCCGAAGTCGCATCTCCGTGAAGCATGTTTTACGCATCAGACTGTGCGATGCATGTCTTTCGGAAGTTGTTGCCTGTTGTAATCGGAAGACGATGGTTTGGTCCCTAACACGACAAATCAAGGCGCGAACTTTCGAGATAAGAACTTGATAGATTGGGAGTGCATTGACAAAGAGACACGATGCCCAAGGACCTCACAGACCGCACTACCTCGTCTCGCTCGCCTGATGCTAACGGGAACTCATTGGAGCCGCTTACCATCACAGCCGTTATCGGAATCCTACTGAATGCGCGCCGCATCATTCTGATCTCCGCCGTTGCTGCCTTAGCAGCGGCAGCTCTGCTAGCGTTTCTTCTTCCGGAAAGCTTTACAGCCACTGCGTCGTTTGTTCCGCCCGGGTCAAATACTGAAAGCTCTGCTTCCGCAGTCATGGGTCAGCTCGCATCATTCGGGGGTGCTGGAGGACTCCTCGGCAGTAAGAGTCTGGGCGATCTTTACATCGCGATTCTGAAGAGCCACACAGTTGCGCGCGAGCTGGTGCAGCAGAATGACCTCATGCACGTCTACGGCCTCAAGAAAGAGAGCCAGGCGGAGAAAAAGTTAGCGAGTCGAAGCTACTTTGCCGTCGGCTCGAAAGATCCGGTGGTGACGATCGAAGTCACCGATCACAGCCCGCAGCGTGCACGTGACTTGGCCGCCGCCTATCTGAGCGAGGTCCAGAAGACCTCCGCCGGTCTGGCCCTAACTGAAAGCTCGCAACGGCGCTTGTTCTTTGAGCAGCGTCTCGATCACGAAAAGAATGAGCTTGCCGATGCGGAGGTTGCGTTGAAGCAGGTAGAAGAGAAAACAGGGCTTGTCTCGCCGGCAGGACAGACCGCCTCCAACATTCAAGCGCTTGCCCAGATACAGGCGCAAGTCACGGTTGAGCAGTCCAAGCTTGCCGCCCTGCTGCATGATGAGACAGACCAGAACCCCGACGTCCTTCGCTCCCGAAGCGAGATCGCCAGCCTGCAGGGGAAGGCAGCGGAGATGGAAAGCGGCCAAGAAAAAGGGTTCGGACGCATCTCGACAGCACAGGTGCCTGAAACTGAACTGGAATATGTCCGGAAAGCGCGAGACGTGAAATATCATGAGGCGCTTTTCGATATTCTCGCAAAACAGTATGAGGGGGCGCGACTGGATGAAGCGAAAGACTCACCTCTACAAGTATTGGACGAGCCCACGATTCCCGACGTGAAGTCCGGGCCGCCGCGAGCGATCATCATGGCGCTCGGTCTACTTATGGGCCTCGTTGGTTCGTCTGCGTTCGTCCTGTTCCGTGCGTCGAGGCTTGGGGACTCTGCCCAGTGAAGGTGATGCCGCCGGGAACTCTTAGCGTTCCAGAGGATCGAACCGCAACCACTGCTGTACTTCGACACGCCCCTCTGAGCATAGGATCCATCGGTCGATCTCGGTAAATTTGTCTAGCTCTTTGATTGTCCACGGATTTCGAGCGCCAGGAAGCCAACTCGTGACCGTGTGAGTCTCTGATGCCCTCTCGATAAGGCGGTCCAGCTCCCCCTGAGGATCAGGATAGATATGTGCGTGCGTCTCGACGACGATCAGCGAGTCTTTCAGGAAGCCAAACACCTCTTTGGAAAGTACCTTGAACTCTGCGCCCTCAATATCGATTAGAAACATCGTTTCGCTTGAGATAATCCCTTGCTCCGCAAGTTCGTTGGCAAAGTGTTCCGATGCAATCCCGAATACACTAATCTTCTCTGCAACGCCATTCTCGGCTGCAAGCAGCTTAATTGCCTCACGACACTCCGGGATCGCTTCAAAAGCGACGGAACGTTCCACCTTGCCGCTATGCAGGAGACCGACCGCGTAGTAACCGTCGGCAGCGCCGACATCCACAAAAACACGGTAGCGATCCGGGGCTCCCGTCAGAGCGGTGAGGACCTCTTGCTCATACAGGCCGAGCATCATCACCCCTTGTTCGGATTGCCCCCACTTTGGGTTGTTCAGCCAGCGTAAACCGGCAAACGGACCATACCGGACCACGCCACCCAACTGGGTAAAGATCTTCCGCGACAGACGTCGCCGGTAAAGGCCAACAACTCGTCTAAAGGTCAAGCGCCCCTTCAGAGCTTTTGGAATTTGCAAGGGCAAAGAAGACTCCTCCTTCATGCGATGACTGTTCAAGCTTGTGATGCTTCAGAGCTGCGCTGCGGATTCTTCTGAGATAGTACTCAGCGTCGCCAGCGATGCGTAGAGTATGCCGGCGATCGGGTGGAAGAGCAGTGGGTTGTAAAGGCCGGCGGTGAGCCAGAAGAGCAACATGACCACGATCGGAAACCTCTCTCTGAGCCGCGCCCTCGGTCGCCACCAAAGATCGCTGAAGTAATAAGCCGCCAGGACTGCCAGGAACGCCAGCCCTGTGAGACCAATCTGACCAGCGAGCGCGAAGAGCTGCACCTCGTAGCCATAGCGATTGCCCTCATCGGTTTGTTCCTCGCGCACCACTTGTGGCGTGTAGCTTCCGAAGCCGTGTCCAAGATAGGGCGCGTCCTCAAAGAAATCATCGAGAGCTTTCACCTGCTCCGTCCGGATGCGATCCGAGTTCCCGGCAACATCGCTCGAGAAGCGAAGATCATAGAGTGAGGTCAGGGCCGGCAAGCTGCTGAGAACAACGACCGCCAGCAGTGTAATCAAGACGATTCGAAATCGTTCCTGCGCGCCGGTCAGGAGTCCAAGCACGAAGGTGACGCAGCTGAAAGCCCAGAAGTATCTCGAGAAGCTGAAGATGACGGACGTCAACAGAACCAGAACGATCAAAGCGCTCAATAGATTTCCGATCCGCAGCCAATTCCTCTTACTCAACGCGATGAAGAGGCAGATGGGAATCAGCGCATCCGAGACGAACTGAATTCTTCCGAACATCGCCCCAAGATCTAACGTCATCAGGTTGACGCCGAACACATGAGACAGGTCGAGCATAATCTCGACGGTGGGAATGCCACGCAGCACAGCGTATCCAAGGATAGCGATCTTCAGGACCCCGGTTGCTACCTCGGAATAGAGAACGACGCGAATAAAGCGTCGCTGCCTGCTGAGATCGTTCCCGCAAAAAATCGCCGCAAGCCAGCAAAGCAAGAGCACCAAGACAACGTCAAGGTACTGACGCATCGCACTTGAGAAGGGAAATCCATGGAGAAGGCCGATCAGAATCCACGCGCTCAGGATCGTCGGCACGATGCCGAGAAGCGCCACCTTCTCTGCCGTAGCCTCGGCGCGATAAAAAAAGCTGAACAGGGCAAGCGGCAGCAGGACGACGTAAAGCGGCGACTTTAAATTCAGACCGTAAATCGAGCCACTCGGCAGGACAATCGTGAGGACGATAAAGATGAGAAAAAGACGCTCAAAGACTCGTTCGCAAAACGGGTAAACCACTGTGCGAAGACGCTCGTTCGAGAGGTGCAATCCGTGCGGAGTCGCGAAGGTACTGTCGGATCGCATCACAGCCCCTGCACAGGAGCGGTTATGGTTGACTCCGATGTCCGTTGCAACCTTTCAACGCGCGTCCGTCGTCTGCTGAATAACCGAAGTCTTACTTCAGCAAAGGTGATCGCCTGGAAGGCAGAACCTTCTTTCTCTTTGAATCCCTTTGCAAGCCGCCCCATCAGGCGCAACAAACGCTCTGCACGGGCCAGCATCCCTTTATGCAGATCCCAGAAATCTCGTTCGTCTCGCAGCAACTGCTCGTACCTTTGAGGAGTCATGCGGTCCTCCCTGCGCATGATGGCAAGCTCGTGTTCCACGGCAACGCCCCCCATCACGACCGTTCGAAATCCGTACTGGTCCAACCGTTCGAACAGTGCCGTATCGCTATTGTTCAGGGGAAATCGCTCATCATACCCGCCGAAACTCTGAAGGGATGCGACTCGCAGCAGGGCAGCGGAGTTCAACGCCGATGCATGACTCCCTAAAATGCCGTCAACACCTGGTCTTACGACGTGGGGAAAGCTTCCGCCCACAAAACGAAAGGGAGACAGCGGCACTCCTTCCTCCTCAATATGGGGAACAATAGCGCCAACCGAGAGGTCCGACGCATAGCGCTTGGCGTATCGGGTCAGTTGCTCAAGATAGTGCCTAGGAAGATCGGTGTCTTGATCCAGAGTCAAGAACCAGTCAAACCCTGCTGCCGCGGCTTCCGCAAGGAATTTGTTATACGGCTTGGCCAACCCCGGGTTATCCGGGAAGGCTTCGTACCTCCCCTCCACAGGCAATTCGCCAGGCGCCTGCCCTCCAGGAGTGTTATCTGCGAGGATAAGCACAAGTCTAGCTTTGTCATTGCTGAGCGATTCGAGCGAAGCCTGCAAACTCACTAAAGTCGGCGACTCGGCAGGCCGCATCTGATAGAGCACTACTACCGCGAAGATGCTTACCTGTTCCTGGAATCGACCACCGGACAGCGCAACCGAATTTGAGACTTGCCTTGTCATACGATCAAAAGAATCCTCTGTGGGATGCCAATTTCTTGCTTCTCGACTGTCTCAGACCATGACGAAAATTCTCATCGACGCGACCGGAATTACCAGGCAAAAGGCAGGAGTTGGGGTCTACGCAAAGAATCTTCTCAACAACCTTACGAAGTCCTCCGCCGATGTGGAGTTCTATATCCTCGCCCAGAATGATGACCCTGAGATGGACTTCGGGGCGCGCAACCGTGTGAAGATGCTTTGGGTGCCTGCCCGCCTCTTCCGTCTCTTCCCGCTGCGTTTCCTGATGGAACAGGTCTATCTCCCCTGGGTTCTCTGGACGCGCGGCATCGACGTCGTCCATTCCCTCCACTATGCCTTTCCCTTGTGCCCGGTCGGCGCTCGTCGAGTGGTTACGTTGCACGATATGACATTCTTCACCATGGCAGAGGTCCATGAGAAAGTGAAAGTCATCTATTTCCGATTTTTTATGCGCGCTGCCGTGCGCTTTGCAGATGCCATCATCTTCATCTCACAATCCGTGCAGAGGGACTGTGTTGAACTTCTTGGCAACCCCGCCGGCATTCAGATGGTGATCCCCCACGGAAAAGATGAGTTGCTTAAGCCCTCCAGTGAGGAGACGGGATGGTCTCGGGGCAAGTTCGGTATCCCGTCGCGGTTTGTACTTTATGTTGGCACTCTCGAACCACGCAAAAACTTGGAGCGCCTCCTTACTGCCTTCGTCGAGATTGCAGCTCAGGATAAGACAATGGCCCTGGTCCTGGCAGGCAAGATGGGCTGGATGATGGACTCGCTTGGTGGCGTTATCGACCGTCTCGGGCTCAAATCTCAGGTCATCTTCACAGGTTTCATCTCCGATCCCGAAAAGGCCGACCTTCTGTCTTCGTGTGCGGTCTTCGTGTACCCATCGCTTTACGAAGGCTTCGGTCTACCGGTGCTTGAGGCGCTGGCCTGCGGCGCGCCGACGATCACAAGCAATATCTCATCGCTCCCAGAGGTAGCAGGAGACGCAGCAATCCTCATCAATCCGCTGGAGATCGCGGAGCTCGCAACGGCTATCAAATCCGTTCTCTCGAATGCAGTCCTGAGCGATGATCTGCGGAGTAGAGGTCCTGCGCAGGCGAACAAATTCTCCTGGCCGAGAGCCGCCGCCATGACGGCGGAGGCATATCGCAGCGTCATTTCGATCCGCTAAACGAAGAGATCTCTCGGGATAGCCCTTAGACCGGTTGGGGAGAACCGCGAGTAGCTCGAAGCCTGCTCCGCAATGATCTTCCATCGACCCAGCCTCCGAGAAGAGAGGGCTACCGCGCCCATCCTGGCGTGATCGGCCTTCGCCCTAATCTTGGCAATCAGCTCCTCGTGCACAGACCCTGGTTGCACCGCAAAAAAGTGCTCCAAATTGCCGAACTGCGTTGCCAGTCGTTCATACTCATCCAGGTTGCGTCGATGCATCTCCTGCAGATAAACTTTGGCTCCTTTCTTCAATACCCGCTGAATCTTCTCGCGAAAGGATAGCGAAGTGCCAACCTGTTGCCCGCCGTGTAGGCGATAGCCAACCAAACGCTCAGGACAAGCGATAAGCTTTGATCGAGCAGCAATCAGGAACGCCAGCCAGCCGTCATGTATCCAGCTGTCCGGAAGAGCACATAGTAGGTCTTTCACGTCGCTGCGGAAGGCAAAGGTCATACCTGTCACAACATTGCGCCTCAGCAACTGGTCGACGGCACCTCCGGAGTTGAACAATGCTTGGTCCTTGAGGTCAAAAGAAAAACTTTCCCACAGACTCCGCCCGAGCGTGACAGAATCCTCACCGATCAGGTCACCGTCTGAGAAAAATCCGTCGGCGTCCAGGTTTGTTCGAAAGACTGCTTCAGTGCGGGCCAGCTTTTGTGGATACCAGACGTCATCCTGGTCGCAAAGCGCAATGATTCCGCCCGTGCAAAGCCCAACGGCCTTCACAAAGTTGCGCTTATATCCCAGGTTCACAGGATTGCGGACAATGCGAGTTGGGAACGAAGATTGTTTTGCGAACTCTTCGAGGATAGCTTGCGTTCCATCCACGGAGCAGTCATCGCACACAACAAGCTCGAGCGGAGCGACGCTTTGGTCAGCAATACTCTTGAGCTGCTCTCGCAGATAAGATTTCGCGTTGTAAGTACACATCGCGACGCTGATTCCCATGATGACGAAATCCTCCAGACCGCTGATAAGGATCATTCTATTGATTTAGTTGCCATCCCGTGTCAGTCGCTAACGCTCCGCTGCCGGACCTTCTACTTCGCCGATGAGACGGCAGCCAGTTGAAGGAGGACGCTGCGACCGAGAGCGATTCCTGGTCCTTCGATGAGCACATGGACGAATGTTGCGAGCAGTAAAAGAAGTTGCCATCGCCTCCACACTAGACCTGATCGCAGCGAAGACCGGACTGGGACACAGTCGCCACAGTTCAAGCCTGCACGGAACGCGGTCTCCTTCAGCTTCCGCAGCATATGGCTATCAGATTTGCCAGATGCCGTCGGAAAGAGGAAGATCTTCATGCCGCGGGGTAATACTCCGCAGCGGTCTCGCCGCTCAAGATGGTGACGAAGAGGGTTACCTGCGTCCAGGTGATCAAAATTCGGACGCCGTAGACCGTTCGATTCTGTCCACCGCCACCAAGCATCCTGATTGGTTATGCGATGACTTCGAAGGGGCGCATCATGTCGTTGGCTTCGTGCTCAAGAATGTGGCAGTGGTAGAGGTAGCGACCGGCGTAGCCGTCGAAGTGGACGAGGATGCGGGTGATCTCGCCGGGAGTGCATTGGACTACGTCCTTCCAGCCGGACTCGTTGGCTTCGGGGGCGCGGGCAGGACTGATGTAGCGGAGCTTTTTGTGCATCAGGTAGTCGAAGGTGTCGAAGACGCGGCGGTCGAGGATCTGGAAGCGGACGAGGTGGAGATGCATGGGGTGGACGTCTTCGGTGAGGTTGACGAACTCCCAGATTTCGGTTGTGTTTAGTTTTGGGGTTTCGGTGACGGGCTCGTGCCAGTGGGTGCGGTTGAGCAGCATGACCATGGAGTTGCCGACGCCATCCTGATACTCGTTGAGGGTGATGGTTCGGGTTTTGACGGCGGTGGCGGGGTCGGGTCTGGGGATGGTGCGGAGCGTGGTGGGAAGCGGTGTGGGCTGGGGAGCGGTGGCGGCTACGCGGAATTCGAGAATGTCGAAGGCGCCCTGGCGGATATGGACGTTGCGGCCAGCCAGCTGGCTGAAGTCGAGGAGCAGGTCGGCGCGCTCGCCGGGGGCGATGCTCAGGGTGGTGAGGGCGACGGGAGCTTGCAGGAGGCCCTGGTCGGAGCCGATCTGGTGGAAGGTTTCGGGCTTTGGATGGGGCGTCGTGCTGGTTGGGGATTGAAGCGAGAGTTGAAAAAAGCGGCTGTTGGCGGCGTTGAGGAGACGGATGCGATAGACGCGGGGCTCGACGGTGGCGAAGGGGCGGATCTTGCCGTTGACCATGACGGCGTCGGCGGTGAACTCGGAGACCCAGGGTTTCGCCGGGTTGGGTGAGACCGGGTAGAAGAGCTGGCCGTCGCTGGTGAAGTCGCGGTCGTAGACGGTGAGGGGCAGCTCGTACTTGCCGGAGGGCAGGTTGAGGGAATCCTCGTGCTCGTCGCGGATGAGGAACTGGCCCATGAGCCCGGCGTAGATATTGAGGCGATTAAGGCCCATGGCGTGGTCGTGGTACCAGAGAGCGGTGGCTTCCTGCTGCACGGGATAGGTGCAGACGCGGGACTTCCCGGGGACGAACCAGTCTTCGGGCTGGCCGTCGTCTTTAGGTGGAGCCTTGGCGCCGTGGAGATGGACGCAGGCGCGGACTTCGGGGACGTCGTGGCCGCAGCCGTGGAGGGTGTAGTCGATAGGCAGGAAGTGGTGCTGGGGGAGTTGATTGATCCACTCGACGTGGACGGGGTGGTTGCTGCGGGCTTCGATGACGGGCGCGAGAGCGGTGGGTCCGTAGCTCCATATGCGGGTGGCGGGGACGTCGCGATGTACCTTGTGGTGAATCTCGCGCATGGTGACGCGGATTTTATGGTCCTTGACAGCGTCGATGCGCTCGGGGAGCGGAAGCTCGTCGACGAAGGAGGGGAGTTCGAGCGAGTGAAGCATGGGGAGGGGCGCGGCGGCGGCGTTGACCGGGGGCGACGGGTTCGAGCCCATCTGGTGCTGCATGCCTTGCTGCGAGAGGAGGCGGCGGGACTGCGCAAGGAGAGCGAGGGCAGTGGCGTTGTGGAGGAAGGCGCGGCGGCTGTGGGACAAAACGTTCGGAGGTCTCCGGGCTGGGTGCCTGAGTGTGAGGCTATTCCAGATTTATGAAGGGGGTGTGAACGGTGTGTGGCGTGTCTGGGAGGTGCGTTGAGATTCTGGACGATGCGTTTAAGGACGACCCTTGAAAGGAGGATGAACTTCGGAGGGATGACGGTTAAATGCCGAGACTCCGGGGCGGGCCCGGAGTCTCGGTTTGCTGCGGGTTGGTTACAGGCTGCTGCAGGATACGACAAGGCCGGTCGAGGGGCTGAGGCAGACAGGCGTCGCGTTGGGCGCTACGTTGTTGGTGAAGTTGAACATATTCATCAGAGTGCCGGAGGTGGCGTCGAAGGAACCGCCGCCGATCCGTGCGCTCCCGAGGAATACATCTTCGATGAAGTGGCTGATGCTGCTCTGGTCGGTGGGTGTGCTATCGATCGAGTTCTTGTTCGCCCATGAGGAGATGACCAGGAACGGGAGGCGCGGGCCGTGGCCGCAACGGCCTTGAACCGGCATACCGTTCGAGTTGGGACCGGCCAGGACAGCGGTCGGAGCGGCGGCAGACGAGCAGGTGCCCGTGCCGGTGAGTGAGTCAGCGGTGGTTACGGAGCCGTTGACGAAGTCGGTGAGGTGGTCATACCAGCCGTCGGAGTCGTCGTAGGCGATGATGATTGCGGTGTTGGGCCAGAAAGACGACTTCTGGATGGTGTTGACCATGTTGACGACGAAAGCCTGCTCGTCGAGCGGGTCGGAGTAGCCGGCGTGACCATCCTGGAAGCCAGGGGCCTTGATGAAGCTGACGGCAGGCATGTTGCCGGCGGCGAGTGCGTCGGTGAAGTCATGCGTGTCGTACTGGTGGTTGGCGCCGTCCGCGTTGGTGCCGATGGCGGCGATCGACTTGGGACGGTTGTGGTTCAGGTTCGCTGTCGAAGCGTAGTACTGGAACGGCTCGTGGTGGGGGATGTAGTCGGCCTTGACGGGTCCGCCGGGGATGAAGACGGAGGGGGTGTTGCGTCCGCAGCCGGTGGTCATGTTGGCGTTGGTGGCGGTGAGGTCGAAGCCGCCCTCGAAGAAGCCCCAGGTGACGTTGGCCGCAGTGAGCAGGTCGCCGACGTTTTTGCCGGACATGCTGAAGTTGGCGGAGGTGGAGGAGCAAAGGTCGCCGGTTGGGTCGGCGTCGTTGATGTCGGTGAAGCCGCCCTGGCCATCGGCGACGATAGAGGAGGCTACGTTGGTGGGGTTGATGACGCCGTTGGTCTGGCCGGAGACCATGTTGATGGCGCCGGGGGTGGAGGGACCGAAGGTGGTGCCGAACGAGTGATCGTTCATGGCGTAGTGCTGGGCGTAGTTCCAGTAGGCGGTAACGGTGTTGCCGTCGTAGTAGCCCATGGTGAGGCCGGTGGTGGCCGAGATGGCGGATGCGCCGGTCTGGGTGGCGAGGGTGGCGCTGTCAGCGGTGCCGACGGACATCGGGAAGAGGTTCATCTTGCCGGCGTTGAAGGCGGTCTGCTCCGGACCGTAGTTGTGGTCCTGGTCGTTAGTGCCGGCCTGGTTGGGATCGAGGCGGAAGGGGTTGGTGGCTCCGGCGCCGTTGGCGATGTCGAGGTTGGGGTTTTCGGAGAGAAGACCGGGGTTGGAGATGTAGTTATTGGGGACTGGCGTGCCGGTCGCGGCGGTAAACAGGGAGCCGTTGCCGGGAAGGTTGGCGGCGTTCGGATAGGTGCCGAAGTAGTGGTCGAAGGAGACGTTCTCACCGTAGATGACGACGATGTGCTTGATGACCTGCGGCGCGGTGACGGGAACTGGAGCGGCGGGGGCGATGGGACCGGTTGGAGCAGGCTGGCTGCTGTTGGACGCGCAGCCGGTCAGAACGATCGTCGCGGACAGGGAAAGAGCTAGACACTTACGGATCATCGGAGAGCCTCGACAAAGTTGATTCAGTGGGATGACGGAACGACTTCAGTGTTGCCCGGGACGATGAATGTTTGGTCAATAGGTGGTGAATGGGCGGAAAATGTTGGTGGCGCGAGTGAGGATTTGGTCTGTTCATCGTCCAAGGCCTGGCAGATCGAGGGTTGGTGGAGAGGCACCCTGGTACGCTGCCAAATAAGATCGAAAGTATAGATTCGGTGCGGGTTAGGTCTGGACCTGGGATTCGTCACGGGGATGGATGGACTGCACCAGAGTTGGGGCAGGCGGTTTTCGGAACAGGCAGATGGGTCGGGGAGAGGTCGCTGAGGTGAGGAGGCAGGGTGCTGCGGGACAAGCGTGGGTGCTGTTCGAGGAGTGCCTGTTTTTGAATCTTCGTTTTGAGTCTGCGAGAGCCCCGACTGCTCATCCTGGGAGTTTGGCTTCGCCAAGGTGCGCGATGTTTGCGGAACGGCGGGCAGCGGCTGGATTTCGCGAGTTGAGAGTTTGGAGTTCTTGAGTTGGAGCGGGATGGTTATTCGGTGGAATAGCGGATTTCCAGGGTGCGCATGCGGTAGCAGGAGTAGGTGAGGACGGCGGCGATGAGGAGCAGCAGGCCAAGGACGGCGGCCCAGGCGGGGACGGGGACGGTGGGCACGGTGAGGATGGCGAAGAGGCCGTCGGCCTGCGTGCTGACGGGCATGAGGTGGCGGAGGTAGGCGGCGACGCTGAGTTTCTGGAGGAGTGAAGGGAGGATGGGGTTGATCGCCTCCCAGCCGAGGAAGAGCATGGCGGCGGGGGTTGGATTGCGGAAGAGCATGCTGAAGAGCAGGAAGACGGAGCCGTAGCCGAGGCAGGCGAGGGCGGCGATGAGCAGGTAGGAGCCGAGTTGGCCGAGGCCGGGGCCGTTGAAGAGGTAGTCGCGCCCGGCGGCTCCGAAGCCCCAGTACATGAGGATGAAGTCGAGCAGGATGGCCGAACCGAAGACGCAGATGGCGCTGATGGAGCCGGCAGCGAACTTGGCGAGTAGCAGGACTTCGCGGCGGACGGGGGAGAGCAGGTAAAAGTGGAGGCTGCGTTCGATCATCTCGCCGCGGATGAGGCGGGAGAAGATGCCGAGGCAGCCGAAGAAGATGCCGAGGCGGATGTAGTAGAACTCCAGGATGCCGGCGAGGATATTGGTGTCCTGCTCGATCTGGCCGGGGTGGTGGGGGTCGAAGATGGTGTGGATGAGGATGATGGCGGCGGGGATGAAGGCGAGGAAGTAGATCCACGCAGCTTTCCATGAGAAAAGGTTGCGACGAACTTCGATGCGGGTGAGGCGGAGTGCCTGGGTGAACCAGAGGCTCCAGGGCTGACTTGCCAGTGTTTGAGCGTTTGCCATCAGGAGGGGCTCCCGTCTGAGCCGATGAGGTATTGGTAGATGGCCGCGGCGTCGTCGTCGGCCGGGGCTACGGCATTGATCTTGACTGAGCCGTCGGCGGCGATCTGGTTGAGCATGGAGTAGAAGCTGTTGAGGTCGGCGGTGCGGAGGAAGACGCCGCCGCCATCGGTGTGCAGGCGCGCTTCGACGCACTGATTGATGGCGAACATTTTTGAGGCGAGGAGTTCCGGGTGGTCGCAGCGGATGAGGACCTGCATGGGTTTTTCGCTGACGCCCTGGCGGACCTCCTGGATGTTTCCTTCAGCGATGAGGTAGCCGCCGGTGATGAGAATGACGCGGTCGGAGATGCGGTCGACCTCGTCGAGGATGTGGCTGGAGATGACGAGGTGCATGCCTTGCTGGCCGAGCTCTTCGAAGAGGGCGAGGGATTCGGCGCGGGCCATGGGGTCGAGGCCGTTGAGGGGTTCGTCGAGGATGAGGACGCGGGGGTGGTGGGCGATGGATTGGGCGAGGCGGACCTTCTGGCGCATGCCTTTGCTGTAGCCGGCGATCTTGCGGAAGGCGGCGTCGCCGAGCTGGACGCGGGCGATGGCTTCGTCGGTGAGGCGATAGGCTTCGGACTCGGGCATGCCGTGGATCATGAGGGAGTCGAGCACGAACTCGTGGCCGGTGACGCCGCGTGGGAAGGAATCGAACTGGGTGCAGTAGCCGATGTTGCGGAAGAACTCGGTGGGGGTGGCGGGGGTGAGGCCCATGACGGAGACCTGGCCGGTGGAGGGTTGGACGAGGCCGGTCATGAGGTTCATGAGGGTGGTTTTGCCTGCGCCGTTGGGGCCGACGAGCGTAGTGATGCCGGGCGGGATGCTGAGCGTGATGCGATTGACGCCGAGGACTTCGCCGTAGAACTTCGAGACGTCGTTGAAGATGATCTGGTCGTTGAGCTGGCTCATCCTTTGACGACCTCGCGAGCGCGGATGCGGGCGTTGAGCATGGCGATGAAGAGGGCGCAGGTGAGGAGCAGGACGAGGAGGATGGCGGCCGTGGGCAAGGGGCCGAATGCTCCGATCATGCGCGGGTTTTCGGCTCCAAGCAGCCGCTCCCAGAGGGTGGCGATGAGGTAGGGCATGTTGAAGAGAAAGCCCCATTTCGTGCTGAGGACGGCGCTGACGACTCCTCCGACTCCGGCGGGAACGAAGAGCGCGGCAAAGATGGCTCCAGTCGCGACGACGCGCCACTTGACCCAAGCCGAGATGGCGAGGCCGAGGAGTGAGAGGAAGCAGAGCCAGATGAGGGAGCCGGCGAGAAGGCCGAAGGCGATGCGGAGGTTCGCAAAGAACCAAGGCTGCGGCGACGAGTAGCACTCGAAGGCGAAGAGCAGGAGCGCGGGGATCCAGGTGACGACGGAGAGCGCGGAGAAGAGCGCGAGGAACTTTCCGGCGACGTAGCCGACACGGGAGATGGGGTGGCTGAGCACGATGGGCAGGGCGTTGTCGGAGAGGTCGAAGCTGACGAGCCTGGGTGCGACCCAGGAGCAGAGGATGAGCGCGAGCCAGGATTGCGTGGTGAGAATTTTGAGGAAGTAGCTGGCGTCGATGGCGAGCATCTTGCTGCCTTTGAGGATAGCCATCTGCGCGAGGGGATTGTTGGCAATGTAGATGCCGACGAGGAAGGTGAGAAGCGGCAGGAGGCACAGGACGAAGAGGGCGATGGTGATCTTCGACGACCAGGCTTCAGCCATGCCGTAGCGGGCGAGCACGAGGATGCGGGAGCGCGGCGAGGTGAGCGGGCCGGCGTAGGGGCGGTAGGTGTGCTCATAGACGGACAAGGGGCGGCCTCGCGATCTCGGATTCCATGGCGCGCAGGAAGATATCTTCGAGCGAGTCGCGGCGCTGGTTCATGCGGCGGATCTGAACGCCCTGTTCAAAGGCGACCTGGTAGAGGTCACGGGCTTCGACCTGGTCGGGAATGACGAGCTTGATGCGACCGTCGGGGAATGTGACGCACTCGCAGCCAAGGCCGCGAATGCTGACGGCAAAGCGCTCGGTGGCGCCGACGGTTTCGAGCTCGACGAAGCTGCGATTGGAGCGGCGTTCGGCTTCGATGTTGTTGAGTGCGGCGATGCGTCCGCCTTTGAGGATGAGGACTTCGTCGCAGACCTCGTCGATATCGCGCAGCAAATGCGACGAGATGAGGATGCGGACGCTGCCTTGTTTGCGAATGTCTTTGATGAGCTGGATCATGCGCTGGCGGGCGATGGGGTCGAGGCCGTTGGTCGGTTCGTCGAGGATGAGCAGGCGAGGACCATGGGCAAGGGCTTGGGCTAATTTTATGAGTTGCTTCATGCCGAGCGAGTAGGTGCTGATTTTGCGGTAGCGGACCTCGCCGAGGCCGACGTAGAAGAGGGCTTCGTGGGCGCGTTCGAGCGCGGGGCGCGGTGGGAGGCCGGCGAGTTCGGCCATGTAGCGGACGAAGTGGACGCCGCTCATGTTGCCGATGAAGGAGTCGTTCTCGGGCATGTAGCCGACGGCTCCGCGGATGGCGGCGCGGTCGCGGTATGCGTCCATGCCGAAGACTCTTGCAGCACCGCTGCTCGGCTGATGGAAGCCGAGCAGCGTGTTGATGAGGGTGGACTTGCCCGCGCCGTTCGGTCCAAGGAGTCCGATTGCGTGACCCTCGAGCGAGCCGGTGAGGCCGTTGAGGATGGTGCGGGTTCCGAAGCGGACTTCCAGTGCATCGAGATCAATGACGCCCATGTTTAGTCCTTTACGTTTGCGGCGGCGGCGTTGTTCCCGGGATGGATGAGCGAGGCGAGTGCGAGGAAGTCGAAGCCGAGCAGGTGGCTGTTGCTGGCGGCTTCGATGCGGGTGTCCTTGCCCCAGGCGCAGATGGCGGTGGGCCGGGCATCCTGCGCAAGCTGCTGAATAGCTGCGGCCTGCTGACCGCTGAACTGCGAGAGCAGCGGGGTGAGTTCGGGGCCGAGGTTCTGGTAGGCGACGGCGGAGTAGTTTTCGTTTTCGTCGCGGGGGAGCAGAGCCTTGAAGGCGGCGGAGTGCGCGAGGGAGTTGCCGCTGGTGTGGGTCTGGATGGCGGCGGTGAGCAACGCCTGGCTGGGCGCGGCGATCATGTAGCCGTCCGAGAAGGTGTACTGGGCGACGACCGCGTTGGTGTCGAGGCTGACGATGGAGTAGAAGGTCTGGCCGTTGGAGTCGGCGGACTGGATGGTGATGCCTTTGAAGGAATCTCCTTTTTGAGCGGCGAGGGTCTGGGTGATCTGGGCTAATTTTTCGAAGGTTTGTTCGAGGGCAGCGGTGTTGTGGACTTCGACGACTGCCTTCCAGGAGGGCGTGGGGAGTACGGGGCCGTCGAGCGCGACGAGGAAGTCTCCTCCGAGGTTGGCGGCGATGTCGTCGCGGAAGTTGATGCCTGTCTGGGCTTCGGCGTCGGCGAGGCCTTCTGAACCGCCATTCTTGCTGGCCATGGCGAGGATGTCGTCGGCGATGGCCCGGGGGTCTTTGGAGAGGCCAGCGACGGCGATGGCTGCGTTGGGGGAGACGAAGTCCAGCGAGCCGATGGGGGCGGGAGCGGCGAGCCATGAGGCGAGCTTCTGGCGTTCGCCGGCGAACTGGAGGTTGAGATGATTTTCGGGTTGGTTGTTGACCTCGCGATGCTCGGCGATGAGGTAGCGGACGTTGTCCATGCCGGTCTGGGTGAGGGCGGAGGAGCTGGACGGCGAGGTGGGGATCATCTGCTGGAGGTCGGCGGCGATGATGACTCCGGCTCCACGGGTGTAGGCGGCGGCGATCTGCTGGCCGAAGTCGGCGGTGGCGAAGCCGCTGACGCCCGAGTCGAGTTGCGCGCTGACCTGCTTGAGGGTGGCGACGCTGTTGGAGAAGACGGCTTCGTGGGAGCGGATGAGGGCGAACTGGCCGGTCTGAGTATTGGAGGCTGAGGCCAGGGTTGCGGGGGTGAGGACGGTGATGCCGGGGTTGGTGCCGGAGGGTCCGAAGGTTTGGGTGAGGTAGGTGTCGAGGCCGCCTTTGCTGAGGTCGGCGACGACGGCGAAGGAGGCGTTGGGCGACTGCTTGAGGCCGACGATGACGACCTCGGAGCCGAGGTACTGGCTCATGGTGTGGAGTTTGTCGACGAGGGAGTCGAACTCGGCGGTGTGGCGCGAGCCTCCGCGCGACCACCACTGGGCGAGCTCGGGGCTCTGCTTGAGTTGATCCTGGAAGATGGTGTTGGCCTGGGCGAGGAAGTCGCCGAGGTTGGGGATGGAGACGTAGAGCGCGGTGGTGGCGGGGACGCGGGGGAGCAGGTCGCTCGAGTAGCGCGCGGCGGGAAAGGAGATGGCGTCGATGCGGTTTTGCAGGATCGAGAACTGGGCGAGGAGGGTGAGGTACTTGGCGCTGTCTTTGCTCCAGGAGAGCTGGGCGGCGACGGGCTCGGGGCTGAGGTTGTCGGTGGTGGCGAGCTGCTCGCCGGGGTGCAGGAGGGTGTCGGCTCCGGAGTGGGCGACGTCGACGGTGCCTTCGACGACGGCGACGCGCGAGCCCTTGATGCCGGAGTTGACGGAGAAGACGGTGCCGGTGACGGCGGATCGGCTGTCGGGGGTGGTGACGTAGAGGTGGCCGGAGGTGCGCTTTGCGGCTTCGACGATGACGGCGCCGTTGGCGAGCGAAAGTGTCAAGTTCTGGCCGCGGGCGGCGACGCCGAGCTCGGAGCGCTCATTGACCTCGACGGAGGAGCCATCGGCGAGACGAAGGACGGCGTGGGTGCCGCCGGAGGTGCGGAGGCGGTCGCCTTCCCTGAGCTGGTAGCCGGGGGTGAGCTGGCGGTCGCCGGCGTCGGAGACGAGGTAGGCAGAGCCGTCGATCGAGCGGACCTCGGCGCGGACGCCGGTGGGGACCTCCCACCAGGTTTTGTAGGCGAAGAAGGTGGCGGCGAGGAGGGCGGCGGCGGGGATGGAGCTCCAGCCGAAGACCTTCTTTGAGAAGAACGAAGGCTGGGCGGCGACGGCGCGGGGGGCGGACCAGTCTACTGCAGCGCGGGTGGCGGCGCTGGGTGCGAGGAAGGCCTGGGCGTCGGCTTGGCCGTTCGCAAGGGTGATGGGGCCGAGGTTGAGGCTGTCGGCTATGCGCTGGGCGGAGGCGGCGAAGTCGGTGGCGGTGGGTTCGTCGGACTGGATGGCGCGGATTGCGTCGTTGAGGCGTGTTTCGCTGTTCGGTTTCATGATCTCTCCCAACCTGAATCTGTGAGGCGTTTCTTGAGCTTGGATTTGGCCTGGTGAAGCGTGACGGCGACGATGGCCTGCGAGGTGTGCATGAGGGTGGCGACCTCTTTGTTGTCGAGGCCTTCGATGTAGCGCAGGGTGAAGATTTCGGCTGCGCGGGGTGAGAGCTCGGCGATGGCGGCGCGGAGGGCGGTGCCGAGTTGGCGGCTGGAGGCCTCGTGTTCCGGGGAGCTGTAGCGACCGGTTTGAGGGAGTTCGGCGGCTTGATCGAGGGGCTCGGCCGCGGCTGTTTTGCGGCGGCGGAGAAGATCGAGGGCTCCGTTGACGGCGGCCCGGTAGAGATAGCTGCCGGTGTTGGTGAGTGGGACGTCGTCGGCTGCGACGGCGACTCGCAGGAAGATGGTCTGGGCGACATCTTCGGCGTCGGCCATGCTGCCGGTGATGCGGTAGGCGGCGGAGAGGACGCGTCGATGATGCTCGGCGAAGAGCTGCGCCAGTGCGGGGCGGGGTTCGGTCCGGGTTTGTGCGAAGGGCATCGCTAAGCTGCCAACGGCCATCTTGTCACCTGTTTCGTTGCTCATAGGGAAGACGCTCGGGTGGGAGATTTATTAAACGCGTCGCGGAAAGATTTACGAGGTTTGGCGCTGTGGGGTTCCAGAAGGCGCTCCGAGGCGGGGGACCAGGAGTTGAAAGATGGCGAGCGCGGTGAGGTAGGCGAGGCCGGCGAGCATGAAGATGGGGAGCGGGTGGAGGGAGAAGAAGTGCTTCACGAGCCAGGTGAAGCAGGCCCCTCCGGCCGCTCCACAGGCTCCGCCGATGCCGACGGTGGTGGAGACGGCGGAGGACGGGAGCATGTCGGTCGGGGTGGAGAAGAGGTTGGCGGACCAGCCCTGATGGGCGGCGGCGGCGAGCGAGAAGAGCGCGATGGCGGGCCATGCGGAGTTTGGAGAGATGGTGTGCATGCGCGGGACAAGCATGATGGGCACGACGCACAGGGCGGTGATGAGGAGAGCGAATTTGCGACCGTCGTTGAGGGAGTGGCCGCGCTTCATGCGGGAGCCGGAGAGCCAGCCGCCGCCGATGGAGCCGAAGGCGGAGGCGGTGTAGACGACGATAAGAGGGTACTTGGCGTGGTTGAGGTCGAGGCCGTAGTTTTCGTTGAGAAACTTGGGGAGATAGAAGAGGTAGAACCACCAGATGGGGTCAGTGAGGGCTTTGGCGATGGAGAAGGCGTAAAGGCCGCGGGTGCGGAGGAGCGCGCGCCAGAACGGGCGGCCGCTGGTGTCCGGCATTACGGTTTGGAGGTACTGCTGGGTCGTGGTGCCGGAGCGGCGGAGTCGGTTGTACGGGAAGGCGAGCCAAAGGACGAGCCAGAGGAGGCCCATCGAGCCGGTGCAGAGGAAGGCTGCGCGCCAGCCGAAGCGGGTGGTGACGGCGGCGATAAGGATGGGAGCGATGAAGAAGCTCGCGTTGGCACCGGAGTTGAAGAGGCCGGTGGCGAGGGCGCGCTCGCTGGTGGGGAACCATTCGGTGGTGGCCTTGATGGCGGCGGGGAAGTTTCCGGCTTCGCCGAGGCCGAGCAGGGCGCGGGCGATGCAGAAGCCGAGGATCGAGTGAACGAGAGAGTGTCCCATGGACGCGCAGGCCCAGATGGCGATGGCGATGGCGTAGCCGGTGCGGGTGCCGAGCTTGTCGATGAGGCGGCCGGCGGTGAGCAGGCCGATGCCATAGGCGACCTGGAACCAGATGACGATGTCGCCGTAGGCGTTGTTGTAGTCGACCTGGTGGGCGGCGTCGAGGCCGGGTATCCAGCCCATGAAGGGAAGGTGGAGGAGCGGTTCGATGAGCGAAAGGACCGAGCGGTCCATGTAGTTGATGGTGGTGGCGAGGAAGAGCAGGCCGCAGACGAGCCAGCGGATTCGGGTGGGCTCCGGGATGTGGTGGGTGGTTTCGGCGGCGGTGTGGGGTGACATGCGGTCGTGGAGGAAGGATAGCGGTTCTTCGGGTTTGGCAGCGTGCGGGAGTATCATTTGTGGACCGGGAGCGTCTAACCGGGAATGCTGTCTGCGGAGTGTTTTGTCGCCTATGCCTAAGAGTTCGAAGATCCTGCTGCTGGTGATGTCGGTTGTGCTGGTGCTGACGGTGTTTCTGGGAGTGCATACCTCGGGCGTGAGCGCGGCGTCCGATCCGCAGGAGGCTGCGGGGGCGTATCGGCAGATCAATGTGTACAGCGAGGTGCTGCGGCATATCCAGTCGGACTATGTCGAGGATCCGAATATTCATTTGGTGACGGATGGCGCGCTCCGCGGCCTGCTGGAGTCCCTGGATGTCGATTCGAGCTACCTGACGCCGGAGGATTACAAGGCGTATAAGGCCGACCAGTTGAAGGACGCGGGGACGGCGCAGGTTGGGCTGAATGTGTCGAAGCGGTCTGGGTATGCGGTGGTGGTTTCGGTGGTCCCAGGAAGTCCGGCGGATAAGGCGAATTTGACGGATGGACAGTTTATCGAAGCGATCAACGGGCGCGACACACGCGACCTCTCGCTGGCGATGATCAAGTTGATGCTGAACGGTCAGCCGGGTTCGACGGTAACGGTTTCGGTGGTTCGACCCTCGACAGCGGTTCCTGAGAAAGTTCCGTTGATTCGTGCGAATGTGAGCTTTCCAGCGGTCAGCGAGACGCTGTATGAGAATTCGAGCATTTTGTATCTGAAGCCGGTGATTCTCGATCGCGAGCATGTGGCTGAGGTAGAGGCTAAGTTGAAGGCGGGCACGGGCAAGAAGGTGCTGCTCGACCTGCGCGATGTGGCTGCGGGCGATATGAGCGAAGCGACGCGGATGGCGAATTTCTTCCTGAAGACGGGGACGATTGCCACACTTTCAGGGCAGAAAGTCGACAGCCAGACGTTTACGGCAGATGCTTCGAAGGCGATCGATCCGGTGACGCCGATGGTGGTGCTGGTGAATCGCGGGACTGCTGGTCCGGGCGAACTGGTGGCGGCGGCGCTGCTCGACGACAAGCGCGCGACGCTGGTGGGTGAGCGGACCTTTGGCGAGGGCGCTCAGCAGAAGCTGTTCGAACTGCCGGATGGGGCGGCGCTGATTCTTTCGGTGGCGAAGTATGGTGAGCCGTCGGGCAAGAAGCTGCAGGATGATGGCGTGACTCCGGGTGTGCTGGTGGCAGGGAATATCGATGATGCGGCGGCTGCCGAGGGGGATGAGGATACTCCCCAGGTGACGGCGACCGCGACGGCGACGAAGCCGCCCGTGACGCCGAAGCCGACGGTGCAGGTGGACGAGCAGTTGACGAAGGGGCTGGATATTTTGAAGGGTAAGGCTGCTTAGACACTTCGAAAGAACTGCAAGAGGGGCCGCTCGAGAGAGTTGGCCCCTTTTGGCTCTATGGGCAAAAGTGTTGACACAGAGGCCGCTGAGATTGCATAGAGGTCGTGGAGAGATCCAAGAACGTGCGACAGCGTGGACGCGGCTTAGTCCGGCGTTGAAGAGGGCTCCCGGTGGTATCTTGAGAAGGCCGTGAACAGTCTTTTCAGTGACGAGGAGTTGGCCGAAACGGCTGCGCCGGAGACATGGCGGCAGCGGGGTCTGCGGTTTTGGCGGGCATTTTTGCTGGATGGGCCGGATCATTCGAGCCGCCGGGTGGCGAGCTGGCAGATGTTCAAGATTCTGCTGGGGCTTTCGTGTGTATTTGGGGTGATGTGCGGGCTGGTGATCGTGTATTCGGTCGACCTGCCGCAGATGGAAGAACTGGCGCGGTATCGGCCGAGTACGACGACAGAGTTGCTGGATGTGCATGGGCGCGAGATTGGGTCGTTTGCCCTGGAGCGGCGCGTGGTGGTGCCGTTCAGCGACATTCCTCCCGTGCTGCATGACGCGATTATTTCGATTGAAGATAAGAGCTTCGAGCGGAACTGGGGGGTGAACCTGGTTCGGGCGGCAGAGGCGGCGTATCTGGATGTGCACTCCCATTCGAGGGCGCAGGGTTCGTCGACGTTGACGATGCAACTGGCGCGGAACCTGTTCCTTTCGGCACAGAAGACGTATAGCCGGAAGCTGCAGGAGATCTTCCTGACGGTGCAGATCGAGCGACGGTTTACGAAACAGCAGATCTTTACGCTGTATTGCAACCAGATCTACCTGGGGCATGGGCGGTATGGGTTCGAGGCGGGGAGTGAGTACTACTTCTCGAAGCATGTGAAGGACCTGACGCTGAGCGAAGCGGCGCTGCTGGCCGCGCTGCCGAAGGGGCCTGAGGCTTACTCGCCGATCCGGTATCCGGAGAGGGCGTTGAAGCGGCGGAACCTAGTATTGAGCGAGATGGCTCACGACGGGAAGATCAGCGAAGAGCAGGCGGAGCGTGCGGCGGGTGAGCCGCTGGGTTTGAAGATTGAAGTGCCTCCGAACAGCATTGCGCCGTATTTTGTGGAGGAGGTGCGGCGGCAGCTGGAGAAGGAATACGGCGTCGATGAGGTGCATGGCGCGGGGCTGCGGGTTTATACGACGCTCGACCTGGATCTGCAGGAGGTCGCGAACAAGGCGGTGCTTGATGGCACGGCGAAGTACGAGCGGCGGCATGGGTGGAAGGGCAATCTGCAGAATGTGGCGGCGGCGGGGCTGGACACGGAGACGTACCGGCACCCGGACTGGACCGAGGCGGTTGTCGACGGGACGTATATCCACGGGATGGTGACGGAGGTGACGAAGCGCGGGGTAAGCGTCAAGCTGGGGCTACAGACTGCGGAGATGACGCCTGCGGACTGGGTGTGGACGCAGCAGGTGGGGACGGGATTTCTGAAGGTCGGCGACCTCGTTTATGTGCGGGTGGAATCGATTGGTGATGGCGGCGTGGTGAAGGCCAAGCTGGAGCAGGACTCGGGCGTGCAGGGATCGCTGATGGCGGTGGACAATGCAAATGGCGAGGTGCTGGCGATGGTGGGTGGGCGCGACTTTGCGCTGAGCCAGTTCAACCGGGCGACGCAAGCTCAGCGGCAGGTGGGTTCGTCGTTCAAGCCGTACGTGTATACGGCGGCGATTGAGAGCGGGATGAAGCCGACGGACATCGTGGTGGACGCGCCGACGAGCTTCAAGACGCCGAGCGGCTGGTATACGCCGCACAACTACGAGCCGGACTGGAAGGGCGCGATGACGCTGACGCAGGCATTTGAGGAGTCGCGGAATATTCCGGCGCTGAAGCTGGCGGACAAGGTTGGGATCAAGACGGTGATCGAGACGGCGCGGCGGTTCGGGATTGTGAGCGACCTGCCACCCTATCTGCCGATTGCGATTGGCGCCGCGGATATTACGCTGGCCGAGCAAGTGGGCGGGTTCAGCGTGTTTCCGAATGATGGGATTCGGATCGAGCCGCACTACATCAAGCGAGTGACGGAGACGGATGGCGTGCCGCTGGATGCGCACGCGCCGAAGGTGACGGAGGCGATCTCGGTCGATACGGCTCGGCAGATGATGGTGATGCTGCAGGCGGTGACGTCGCATGGAACGGCTGCTTCGGCTTCGAGTCTGCATCATCCCCTGGGCGGGAAGACGGGAACGACGAATAACTTTACGGACGCGTGGTTTGTCGGGTTTTCGCCATCGGTGACATGCGGGGTGTGGGTTGGGTTCGATTCGCGCGAGTCGCTGGGGTCGAAGGAGACAGGCGCGAAGGCGGCGCTGCCAATCTGGATGGACTTTATGACGGCAGCGATCGACGGCAAGGACGACGAGGCGTTTCCGGCGGAGAATGCTCCGAAGAAGGTGCTGCAGGTGGAGGTGAATCCGGATGCGGACTCGGCGGATAAACCGGTGGTTCCGGACGAGAGCGAGCCGGATGCTCCGGATGCGGATGGGGCGAAGCCTGTGCCCGCGCCGGAGGCGGCTCCGAAAGCACCGGCGATTCCCGTGGCTCCGCCGCTTGCGCCAGTTCAGCCTCCGGTGCAGGGGCCGGTGGTGGTTCCGGCAAAGCCTGCGCCGATCGTGCGGGTTCCGCCGGCGAGTGATCCGAACTGATCGGCGGGCGGTCTGACTCTGAAGTACACAGAGACTGGACTCGGGACAGCGGCTGGGATTGAGGGGCCGTGCGTGGGCTGGTCATTATGTTTGGGGGGATGGAGTGAGACAGAAGTAGCAGATCCAGCGGGAAAAGTGGGATTTCCTGGCCTGGGGTTCTGAGGTCTGATTACGAAAGATTCTCTTACCCCCAAGTTTCCGAGGAGTTACTCCCCCATGAAGTTCACCGCTCACGTCTCTCACAAGATTTTGGTTGGTGCTGTCGCCTCTTCTTTCGCGTTGATCGGTGGATCCGCGTTGGCGCAGAGCCCGGCTGTTACGGTTGATTTTGCTGAATTGGCTTCAAAGCCTCTGATGCCGGCGGGACTGTATTCAAGTTCAGTGTTGGATTCGGCAACGGATGCTCCGAAGACTGCGGCGGCTTCGACCGGATCGGCCGTTAGCGTGCCGGCTCCGACTGCGAAGGCTGCGGCGGTGAATTCGGGAAGCTGGCCGGGCGCGGTTCCGGCTGGTTCGCCCGGGCCGTTCTCCGCGATGGCGGTGACGGTGAAGGTGGGCAGCACGGGGATTGGAGTGGATCTGGCGACGCCGCTGGCGCATCACTTCGGCTTGCGGACGGGGGCGTCGTACTTCGCGTATAACCCGACGCTGACGACCGACGGCATGAACATCAACGGCGAACTGCATTTGCAGAACGCTTCGACGAGCCTGGATATCTATCCGTTTCACAACACGTTTCGCATCAGCCCGGGCCTGACCTGGAATAACGCGACCCGCATGAGCGCGACGTTGTTCGCTCCGGGTGGATCGGAGTTTTCGTTCGGTAATGGGGCGAATTCGTATAGCGATCCGACGAATCCGGTGCATGGGACCGCGAACGTTGTGATGGGACATGGGATTGCGCCGCGAATCACGATGGGCTGGGGAAATATTCTGCCGACGCATGGTCGCGTGAGCTTCCCGGTTGAGTTTGGCATGCAGTACACGCAGAAGCCAACGATGAAGCTGATGATCTCGGGTAATGGCTGTGGCAGCCAGACGGAGGCTGACGGCACGGTCGATGCGGGTTGCGGACCGGTGGATCAGTCGGATGTTCAGGAGGAGCAGAAAGAGCTGAACAACGATATCGCGCCGCTGCGGTTTTATCCGATTCTTTCGCTGGGTGTGAGCTTCCGGTTTGGGCATCCGGCATCGCGCGGAGAGTAAGCAAAGAGCCCCGGGCGACCGGGGCTTTTTGCTTTTAAACGCGAAGACGGGATGCGCTAAGTGCGCGCTGCGGCCACATCGTGGGGTGATGGCGGGGCGCACAGGGCGAAGAAACGCCGGGCGCGGGCTACGTCTGCCATGATCTGGGTGCGGAGAGCGTCAGGCGAGTCGAACTTCCGTTCGGCTCGAAGGCGTTTGAGGAAGGTGAGTTCGAGGGGGGTGTCGGGCTGGAGTTCGATCGGGTGGAAGTTGAGGAGGTGCGATTCGACGGTGAAGGAGTCGGCACCGAAGGTGGGGCGGTTGCCGACGTTGGTGACGGACTCGAAGAGCTCGAGGCCGATTTTGAGGGTGGTGATGTAGACGCCGTGGGCGGGGAGCAGTTCTTCGTAGGGCGCGAGGTTGATGGTGGGAACGGTGTAGCGGGTGCCGTAGCCGCGGCCGGAGGCTGGCGTGGATTGAACGGCGAAGGGGCGGCCGAGCAGGGTGCGGGCGTGGCTGACGTCGCCGGCAGCGAGGAGCTGGCGGATGCGGGATGAGGAGACGGGCGCACCGCGGAGGAGATAGGGGTCGTAGGCCTGGGTGCGGAAGCCGAGTTGTTGGCCGAGGGCGGCGAGACCGTGGATGTCGACGGCTGCTCCGTGGCCGAAGCGGAAGTTTTCGCCTTCGTGAACTTCGCGGACGTGGAGGGCGTCGACCAGGACTCCTTGGGTGAACTGCTCGGCGGTGAGGTGGGAGAGTTCGGGCGTGAAGGGCAGGACGAGGGTGGCGTCGAGGCCTGTGGTGGCCAGGAGTTTGAGTTTTTCTTCGAGCGGGGTGATGAGGGAGTGGGGGAGTTCGGGGCGGAGGACGCGGACGGGGTGGGGGTCGAAGGTGAGGGCGAAGGACCGGAGGCCAAGGGCCCTGGCGCGGGCGTTGACTTGGGCGAGCACCCAGCGATGGCCGGTGTGGACGCCGTCGAAGTTGCCGATGGTGGCGACGGTTGCACGGAGGTCGAGGGGGAGCTCTGAGAGGGAGCGATAGATGTTCATGCGGCTTGGCCTGTGTTTGCCCCAAGGGCTGGAGCCTTGGCGTACCTAGAGGCTTCCGGGAGAACAGTGGTGCGGGGTAAAGGCAAGGGATGGCAATGGTTTTTCAGGGAGTGACGGGTCTTTTCGGGTTGGTTCACAGCACACCATCCGGGGCGATGTCGAAGGTAAGTTGGAGGCCGTCGTAGGCCAGGCGGATGTGCGGGGGGAGAATGGCTTCGGTGGCGAGGTGGTCGATGTCGTGGCCCATGTGGGTGAAGAAGGCGCGCCTGGGGGCTAGCTTTTCGACGTATTCGATGGATTTTGCCAGGTGGGAGTGGCTGGGATGCGGGGCTGGGCGAAGAGCGTCGAGGATGAGGATGTCGAGGCCCTGGAGGAGGGCCATGGATTCGGGCGGGATGTCCGACATGTCGGTGAGGTAGGCGGCGGAGCCAAAGCGGTAGCCGGTGATGGTTTCGCGGCCGTGGATGACTGGGATGCGTTGGAATGTTGCGCCGAAGAGCGGGACGCGGGCGTCGTCGTCGAGCTCGTTGAGGGTGACGCGGGCGCTGGTGGCATACCGATTTTCGGTGCGGAAGGTGTAGTGGAAGACACTGCGAATCACGGCGGCGGTGTCTGCGTCCGCGAAGAGGGGAATGCCGGCAGGGCTGCGAAAGGAGAGCGGACGGAGATCGTCGAGGCCGAGGATGTGGTCGGCGTGGTGGTGAGTGTAAAAGACGGCGTCGACCTGGGTGAGTCGCTCGCGGATGGCCTGCGCGTGGAAGTCGGGGCCGGTGTCGATGAGGACGTTCCTGTCGTTGAAGCCGAGGAGGATGCTGGGGCGGGTGCGGCGGTTTTTCGAGCCGGGGTTGTAGGCGTCGGTGCAGACGGCACAGGTGCAGGCCAGGGTTGGGATTCCCATGGAGGTTCCGGAGCCGAGGAATGTGAGGGTGGCTTGCACGCTTGTTTCGGTTCTCCCTGGGGACTTAGGGCTAGCGGAATGAGACACGGATCCTTCGACTTCGCTCAGGATGACAGATCGTTCGCCGCGATTCTGGCCTGGGAAGGCCGTTAGCGAATGAGGCTTGGCCCTGGGCGGCCGGGGATTTCGGGTGGCGGTCCACCAGCGCGCTGCTGGGCGGAGCGGGCGAGGGCTTGGGTCATTTCGAGGAAGGCGAGGCGGAGTTCGAAGATGGCGCTGTTGAGGAGGGTTTCTTCGGGTCTGGAGAGATTGCCGGCGGTACGGATGGCGAGCAGACCGAGCATGTCGATGGACTGTTTGGCCCCAAGGAGGTCGATCTGCGGTTGGTCATCTTGCTGGGTGCCTCCGCCAAGCTGGAGGACGGCCTGCATGTAGACGGACTGTACCAGCGAGTCGAAGGTGAGGGCGGGGGGGTGGTCGACGCCGGGGTTGGCGGCGCGGATCGCGGTTTCGAGGCGATCGGCAGTGGCCTCGTAGGCGCGGAGAGACTGCTCCATCTGCTCGGGCGTTGGGGCTGCTGCATCGTTGGGATCGTCGGCAGCGGGCTGATCGGCTTCGGCTTCGGGCTGATCGGCTGCCGGCGGCTCGACTGAGGGTGCCGGCATCTCGAGGATGTTGGTTTCGGGCTCGGCGGCCGTCTCGGCTACGGGCTCAGGGGTGGGCGCGGACTTCGGCGCGAGATCGACGCCTTCGCGGGGTTGGCCGTCTGCGTTGAACTTGCGGCGGTCGGTGACGACGAACGGGAGTGGCTTTTCGGACATTGCAGGGCTCGTTTCCGGAGTGCGTACGCGGATTGCGCAGATGTGACACGGATTAAGTGCGATAGGGCAAGGAGCTTGGGGTCGCTGTGCCGCCCTGGAAGATGATTTTTCCGGTTAGGGCTTCGCGGCGGATGTATCCGAGGGCCAGGGTCATTGGCCCGACAGGTAGTTGGATGCGGGCTGCGGAGGTGAGTTCGCCTACAGGTTTTTCGGGTGCTTCGGAGGTGAAGAGTTGAGTTCCTCTTGAGGGCATACTGCCTGCTCCGCATTCCAGCAGGAAACCGGTGAAGGTTCGGTGGACCTGGCCGCGGGAGCGGATGCGTTCGACGATCTCCTGACCGAGGTAACAGCCTTTGGCGAAGTGGAGGGCTCGGGCGTCCTGTGCGGTTTCCTGCGGGAGATCTTTGTCGCGGATGTCGGTGCCGAAGAGAGGTGTACCTGAGAGGATGCGGAGGGCCTCGAGGTCTTCGGGGGTGGCGCGAGGAAGTGTGCTGAGTTCGGCGGTGATCAAGGCAAGCGTCTCGGCGTCGGACCACACTTCGAATACGGGGACGAGCGGGCTTTCGGAGTGGATGAGTTCAACCGGCTGACCTTGATAGCTCGTCTGTCTCAGCGATGGGGTTGTGTCTGCTTTCGCTTCCGGTGCTGGCGTGGTGCAAGACGTTCCACCGATCGACTGCACGATCGCCAAAGCGTTCGGTCCGGCGATCATGATGCCGGTTCGCTCGACGGGAGCGAGTTCGACATCGTCCATGATGATGAAGTGGTCGAGCAGGGTGATGAGGGCCGGGATGCGGTCCCGGGTGGTTTCGAGGAGGATGGCGTCTTCGAGGAGCCACGCGGTCGCGTCGGCCTGGATGCGGCCCTGGGCGTTGAGGAAGAAGTTATAGTTTCCCTGGCCGGTTTTGAGGCTCTGGATGGAGTTCGTCGCCATGCCATTGAGCCAGCGGACACGGTCCTCGCCGGTGACGCGGAGGAAGCCGCGGTTCGGGAGCGGGGCGAAGGCAGCGGCAGTAAGCAGCGCATCGAGGCCGGGAGTGGTACCTGCGGGGCTTTCGGCTGGCGTGATTGTCGGCGGCGCTTCGAGCATCTCAGTACACTTGATTATAGCGGCGCGGCTGGTCGAGAGAATGGGAGTGGGATTTGACGGTAGATTGGGTTTTGGGCACGCGGCGTGTGGTGTGTGTGGCGGCGCTGTTGGGGTTGGCTTCAGTTGCGGTGGCGCAGGCGACGGGTGATGCGACCAAGCCGATGACGAAAGAGCAGGCGAAAGAGCTGCTTTCGTCGGTCGAC
Source organism: uncultured Granulicella sp. (assembly GCA_963693075.2). Classification (GTDB taxonomy): domain Bacteria; phylum Acidobacteriota; class Terriglobia; order Terriglobales; family Acidobacteriaceae; genus Edaphobacter. The sequence goes on from CAXMMP010000002.1 coordinate 1,445,423, forward strand.
CAGATTATGGATTTTGCCAGCAAGGATACGGGCATGCCCGGGGTCCCGCACGTGAAGCGGCGGCTGATCTCGCGGGATGAGGTGAACAAGTACCTGATCAAAAACTTCGATGAGGACGAGAGCTCGAAGCGGCTACAGCGGTCGGAGATTGTGTTAAAGAAGTTTGGTTTGCTGTCGCAGGACTTTGCGCTGCGACCATTCTTGTTGAGCCTGCTGACTGAGCAGATTGCGGGTTTCTACGATGCGAAGACGAAGGAAGTGAACCTGTTAAACTGGGTTTCGCCGGAGGAGCAGAAGCCGGTGCTGGCGCATGAGCTGACCCATGCGATTCAGGACCAGAAGGTTGGACTGGAAAAGTGGTCCGACGATGGGCTGCATGGCGTCTCGCACACGATGGGTGAGGATAACGACCGGGTGGTGGTCGATGAGTTGGAGACGGCTCGGCAGGCGGTCACTGAGGGTCAGGCGATGCTGGTGTTCGTCGACTGGAGCCTGAAGGATACGGGCAAGACGCTTGCCGAATCGCCGGAGGCGTGGAACCGGATGAAGGACCAGATTTCGGATACGAGCGGCAGTCCCGTGATGGCGAGGGCTCCGCTGTTGCTGCAGCGGTCGCTGGAGTTTCCCTATGTCGACGGGATGGGGTTCGAGCATGCGCTTTCGGTGCAGCCCAATGGCAAGCAGGTGGCGTTCGCGGGGGTGCTGGATCATCCGCCGGGGTCGAGCTTCGAGATCATGAATCCGAAGGCTTACCTTGCGCATGTGACGGTGCCGGTACTGCGGCTGCCCGATGTGCATCCACTGATCGATGCGGCTTATGAACCATACGACCTCGGCGTGATGGGTGAGCTGGATGTCGAGATGATGGCGAGCCTGTTTGGCGGTCCGGAGATTGCGAAGGCTCTGGCACCGGAGTGGGACGGCGGCGTGTATTATGCGGCGCAGAGGAAGGCTGCGACACCGGCTGAGAAGCAGACGAGTCAGTCGATCAGCGCGTTCTACTTTTCAAAGTGGCGGAGTGCCGAGGCGGCTACCGGTTTTGAGAAGATCTACGAGGCCGAGCTGGGGCGCAAATATGAGAGGCTCTCGGAGCGTAAGGCGGATGAGGCGGATTCGCGCGAGGAAGTATTTTCGACGGACGAGGGCGACGTGCTGATGTCACGGTCCGGGGATTTGCTTTTCATTAGCGAGGGGTTTCCGTTGGAGATGGCGAGGAAGCTTCGCGAAGGGACGGTGAATGCGCAGATCAGCGGACCTTTGAAGATGGCTTTGGGGCCAGAACTGACGTTGGGGATTTCGCGGGCAATCGCTGGTTTTGGATTGATGAAAGGCGAATTACAGATAACGGCAAGTGCGCCCTAGTCGCGGGCGGCGACCACTTTGTGGGGTGCTTGCTTCGCGTGTCGGTATACTTTTTGATGGAAACGAGCGTGGAGGATACGACTTGCAGAAGGTAGCGATTGGCATTATCGGAGGCAGCGGGCTGTACGCGATGCCGGGAATTACGGGACTGCAGGAGCATGTGGTGGAGACTCCGTTTGGCGCGCCTTCGGATGCGCTGATGGTGGGCGAGCTTGACGGACGGCCGGTGGCATTTCTGGCTCGGCATGGGCGTGGGCACAGAATCTCGCCGAGCGAGTTGAACTTTCGCGCCAACATCTATGCGATGAAGATGCTGGGGGTGGAGTACATCCTGTCGGCGTCGGCGGTGGGGTCGTTGAAGGAAGAGCATAAGCCGACGGATTTTGTGATTCCGGATCAGTTCATCGACCGCACCTATGCGCGGGTGAGCACGTTTTTTGGTGACGGTATTGTGGCGCATGTGGGGTTCGGCGATCCGGTGTGTTCGGTCGTTGCGAAGGCGCTCGGGGACGGCTGCAAGAGCGCGGGCGTCGTGGGCAAGCGGGGCGGGACATACGTGTGTATGGAAGGGCCACAGTTTTCCACGCGGGCTGAGAGCAACCTGTACCGAAGTTGGGGTGCGGATGTGATCGGCATGACGAATTTGCAGGAGGCCAAGCTGGCTCGCGAGGCCGAGATGAGCTATGCCACGCTGGCCATGGTGACGGACTACGACTGCTGGCGCGAAGGCCATGACGACGTGACGGTTGACCAGGTGGTCGCGGTGTTGCATCAGAATGCCGAGAACGCGGGCAAGGTGGTGCGGGCTGCAGTGGCGGCGCTGCCCGATGCGCCGAGTCCCTTTGCGGACGTGCTGAAGTACGCGATTTTGACGGACAAGAAGGCGATTCCGGAGAGCGTGAAAGAGCGGCTCGGGTTGCTGATTGGGAAGTATCTTTAGGAGATTTGATGTCGATTATGGTGGTGGGTTCGGTGGCGTTCGATACGGTTGAGACGCCGCACGGCAAGGTCGAGAATGTGGTGGCGGGCGCGGCGACCTACTTTGCGCTGGCTGCGAGTTACTTTACGAACGTGCGGGTCGTTGGCGTTGTGGGTGAAGACTTTGGGCCGGAGCAGGAGGCATTATTCACCGGGCGCGGCATCGATATCACGGGCCTCGAACATGCGCCGGGCAAGAGCTTCCATTGGAAGGGTGAATATACCGGCACCATGAACGAAGCGAAGACGCTGGACACGCAGTTGAATGTCTTTGCGGCGTTCGAGCCGAAGATTCCTGCCGAGTACCAGGACAGCGAGTACCTGTTTCTCGCGAACATCGATCCGAAGCTGCAGGTGAAGGTGCGGCAGCAGATGCCGAAGGTGAAGATGGTCTGCGGCGACACGATGAACTACTGGATTGCGGATCATCGCGAGGCGCTTCTTGAGGTGTTGAAGGAGCTCGACGTGCTCCTGATCAATGATGGTGAGGCGCGGATGCTGTCGGGTTTGTCGAACCTTTCGAAGGCTGCGGATGCGATTCTGAAGATGGGGCCGAAGTCGCTGGTCATCAAGCATGGCGAACACGGCGCGACGGCGTTCTTCGGCAAGAATTCGTTTACGGGCGAGCATCAGTTATCGCGGCCGTTTCGTGCGCCGACGTTGCCGCTGGATGAGTTGGTTGATCCGACGGGTGCGGGAGACAGCTTTGCGGGTGGGTTCTATGGGTATATTGCGTCACAGCCTGAGCTGACGCCGGCGGTGTTTCGGCGGGCGTTATTTTATGGCGGCGTGATGGGTTCGTTTGCGTGCGAGAGCTTCGGGACGGATCGGACGGCGTCGCTGACGCGTGACGAGATTGAGCGGCGCTTTGAGTTGTTCAAAGAGATTTCACACCTGGAGTATGTAGGAGCTTGAGCGCACGGAGCCGGAGGCCGGTAAGGACAGGGTTGCTGGCGAGCGGTGATCCGCGAAGGACGGTGGACCCAAGGTCGCTTGACCCGGATGCGGTGTATCCGCCAAACCGGCAGGAGATGTTGCCAGTTGCGTTGATGGCGTTGACCACGGGCTTTCTTGCGCTGGCGGTTTCGGCGAAGCAGAACTACATGATGCTGTATGGCGATGCGGTGGCGCACCTTGGGATTGCGCGGCGGATCGTCGACACGAATGCGCCGGGGCTGGTGCAGCTGGGGAGTCCGTGGCTGCCGCTGCCGCACCTGTTGATGCTGCCATTTGTCAGCAACATGCAGTGGTGGCAAGACGGCATGGCAGGGGCATGGCCTTCGTTGATCTGCTTCGTGCTGGCGGTGGTGGGAGTGTACCGGCTGGCGCGGCGGATGATGTCGACTCAGTGGGCGTTTGTGGCGACTGCGTTTGTCGGGCTGAATGCGAACCTGCTGTATCTTTCGACGACGGCGATGAATGAGCCGTTGTTCCTGGCGTTGCTGGTGTGGATTACGGTGGTGGTTGGTGAGTTGTTGGATCGCATGGCGGCCGAGGAAGAGAAGCTGGTTGCGCCGCACCTGGTGCTGCTTGGCTTTTTAATTCTGGCTGCCGTAATGACGCGATATGACGGCTGGATTCTTGGTGCAGTCGTGTGGTGTGTGGTGACGTGGAAGCTCTGGCGTCAGCCGCTGTTGTGGCGCAAGGTGCGGCCCGCGTTTGTGTTGTTTACGGTGGTGACGGTGGCTGGGCCGTTGGCGTGGTTCGCTTACAACCATGTGTATGGGCACGACTGGCTGGACTTCATGCGTGGACCTTACTCCGCGAAGGAGATTGATCGGCGAACGTCTCCTCCGGGGTCGCATCATTACTTTGGCTGGCATGATCCGGCCTGGTCGCTGATGCTGTATGCGCGGACGGCTCAGGTGGATGCGGCGGCGTGGGAGACAGGCTGGCTGGTTGCTGCGGCTTCGTTGTGGTCGCTTTGGACGGTGTGGCGTGAGAAGGTCGAGCGCAGCGCTGTGCTGCTCTGGCTGCCGCTGCCGTTTTACGTGTACTCGATTTCCTATGGGTCGGTCCCGATTTTTATTCCGCAAATCTATCCGCATTCGTTTTATAACTCGCGTTACGGGATGGAGATGCTGCCGGCGTTTGCGATCTTCATGGCCTACGCGTTGTACCGGCTGGCGGGCTGGTTGAAGCTGAAACAGCCGCTGGTGGCGAGGGTTTTGCAGCCTGTGGCGCTCATGCTGGTGGCGCTCAACCTGGTCTTCATGCTGCATGCGGTGCCGCTGGTGTTGAAGGAGGCGATGGTGAACTCGCGTGGGCGGCTTGCGGTTGAGACACCGTTGGCGGAGCAGCTTGCGCTGGTGCCCAAGGGGCTGCCAATCCTGATGGCGGGTACGGAGTACATTGGGGCATTGCAGACGGCGGGCATTCCCTTGAAGCAGGTGATCGATCCGAGCGACTACTATCGTTGGCGAGCGGCGTTGCAGAGCCCCGCGAAGCACGCCGCGTTTGTGGTTGCCGTTGAAGGCGATGACCTGTCCAAGGTAGTGGCGGCCCATCCTGAGGGGCTCGAAGAGCTGACGATCGTGTGCTCCACTAAGCAGCCTTGTGTACGGATGTATCGGTCGACTGAATATGGAGCGAGATGATTCGTTTTGTGAAGGCGCATGCGTGCGGGAATGATTTTCTGATCATCGAAGGAGGCCTCGCGGGGCGACGGCACGCGGAGCTTGCGAAGAAGCTTTGCGCGCGAAACACGAGCGTGGGCGCGGATGGAATCGAGTTTCTTGAACGGCGGGCGGATGGTTCGTTTTTTCTGCGACTCTTCAATTCCGATGGGAGCGAAGCGGAGCTTTCGGGGAATGGCACGCGTTGTGTGGCGGCGTGGCTCGCGGAGAGTGAAGGCTTGATGGATGTTTCGCTGGGAACGCATGGAGGTGTGCGGACTTGTACCGTGATCTCCGGTGCGGCAGGGAAGTACGAGATTGAGAGTGCGATGGGTGTGCCGCGTGTGATGCCGCGGACCATTGTTGTAGAGGGCGTTGGCGAGGTCGCTGGTGCGATGGTGAATGTTGGCAATCCGCACTTTGTAACGCTTGTCGATACAGACGACTTCAGTTCCCAGGGCCTGAGCTGGGAGACGCTGGGCGAGAAGATCAGCACGAGCCCGCTGTTTCCGCATGGGACCAATGTCGAGTTCGTGCGGATGCCTAAGGCGGGGGAGATCGAGTTTCGGATTTACGAGCGAGGGTGCGGGCCGACGGCTTCTTCGGGGACGGGTACGTGTGCCTCTTCGGCGGCGGCGATTGCCCTGCACGGGGTGGCGCGGGAGCTGACGGCGATTGCTCCGGGCGGTGCGCAGCGCGTGGTCTGGCCGGCGAACGATCAGCCGATGATGCTAACCGGGCCGGCTGAGATCGTTTGTGAAGGTGAGGCTTACCTATGAGCTTGACGAAGCCGAAGGCGGTGAGGGCGGGCGCGACCTTCGGGGTTATATCACCTGCAAGCACACCGAAGGCGGAGCTTGTGAATGCGGGCGTTGAGGCGCTGCATGCGCTTGGATACAAGACAAAGATCTTTCCGCATGCGCTCGATCGTGGGCCGCTTTATTATGCGGGCACGGCAAAGGAACGCGTGGCGGATCTGCATGCTGCGTTCGCCGATCCTGCGGTGGATGTGGTGATTTGTACGCGTGGCGGCTGGGGTTCGGCAGAGTTGCTGCCGTTGCTGGGTGCTGAGCTGATTCGCGCGAATGCGAAAGCTTTTATCGGGTATAGCGATCAGACGTCGCTGCATGTGTGGCTGCGAAATGAATGCGACTTGATCAGCTTTCAAGGGCCGATGGTCGCGGCGGATTTTAGTAAGAGCGCGGGAAGAGAAGGTGCGGTGGATGAGGGGAGTTGGGTGGCTGCTCTTGAAGGTGTGTCGGCGTGGGAGTTGGGGGCGGCACATGGGTTGCGGGTGCTGCGGGCGGGTGTAGCTGAAGGAGAGTTGAGCGGCGGGTGCTGCTCTATTTATACGGAGTCGCTGGGGACGCCCTACACCGCAAGAGCGCGCGGCGGCGTGCTGTTTCTGGAGGACATTGGGGTGAAGCCTTACCAGTGGGATCGAATGCTGGTGCATCTGCGGCTTGCGGGAATGCTCGAAGGAGTGGTTGGCATCGTCTTCGGCGATATGGCGCAGTGTGGTAACGGCGATGAGATCGAAGCTTCCTTGATGCATGCGCTCCGGGATTTCAACGGGCCGATCGGGATCGGTTTGCGTAGCGGGCATGTAGCGAGCGGGAATATCACGGTGCCGTTTGGGGTTCGGGTGCGGTTGGAGTTTGAGGACGAAGCGAGGCCGCGGATGCGGTTTGTAGAAGCGGCGGTGCGAGGGTAGATGCAGGCGAGACACATTCATTTGATCGGGATTTGCGGGACGGCGATGGCGTCGCTGGCGGGGATGCTGCGGGAGATCGGGCATCGTGTGACGGGATCGGATACGGCGGCGTATCCGCCGATGAGCGATCAGCTTGCGGCGCAGGGGATTCCCGTGATGCAGCCGTATGCGGAGACGAATCTTTTGCCGCGGCCAGACCTGGTGGTGGTGGGGAATGCGATCTCACGCGGGAATGTGGAGCTCGAGTTTGTGCTGGATGAGAAAATTCCGTTCTGCTCGATGGCAGCGATTCTGCACGATGAATTTCTAGTGGGACGTGAGTCGCTGGTAGTGGCGGGGACTCATGGCAAGACGACGACGACGAGCATGCTGGCTTGGATCTATGAGGTTGCTTCCCGCAAGCAGCCGGAGCTTGCGCCTTCGTTCCTGATCGGAGGCGTAGCGGAGAACTTCGGGACGAGCTTTATGGTTCGCGCAACGAAGCCGTTTCTGCTGGAAGGCGATGAGTACGATACGGCTTTCTTCGATAAGGGGCCGAAGTTTCTGCACTACTTTCCGGACGCGGCAATCCTGACGCATGTCGAATTCGATCATGCGGACATCTACGATGATCTGAAGGCGGTGAAGACGGCGTTCAAGCGCTTTGTGAACCTGATTCCGCGAAGCGGGCGGCTGGTCGCGTTCGATGGCGCGGAGAATGTGAGCGAGTGCGTTGCGAAGGCGTTCTGCTCGGTCGAGCGGTATGGGAAGAGTGTGGATTCGCACTGGCGGGTGCGTGAGATGACGCACAGCGGTGGCGGCGTGCAGTGGATGGTTGACCGTGCCGGCGAAGGGTTTGCGCGGTTTGAACTGCCCATGCCCGGCGAACATAACGCGATGAACGCTACGGCTGCTGCTGCGTTAGCGGCGGGGCAAGGTGTGCCGGTTGAGGCGATCCGAGAAGCGCTGGCGACGTTCAAAAGTGTGAAGCGGCGGCTCGAGGTGAAGGCCGAGGTTGGCGGTGTGACGATTATCGATGATTTCGCTCATCATCCGACGGCGATCCTTGAGACGCTTCGGGCGTTGCGACAAGCGTATCCGGGGCGCAGGCTCTGGGCGGTGCTCGAGCCACGATCGAACACTTTGCGGCGCAACGTGTTCGAGGACGCGCTGGTGGATAGCCTTGCGCTGGCCGATGAGGTGGTTCTTGCCGCGGTGTTTCAGTCGGAGAATATTCCGTTGGCGGAGCGCTTGCATCCCGAGACTGTTGTGGCGAAGCTGAACGGGCGTGGCGTGCCCGCGCAGTTGTGCGCGGATGCGAAGGCGATCGTTGCGGCAATTGCTCCGAAGCTCAAGAGTGGGGATGTGGTTGGGATCCTATCGAATGGCGGCTTTGGGGGCATCTACACGTTGCTGCCGGATGTGCTCAAGAGCCAGGCGTCTCCCGGATAGAAAGGGTAGGGCCTGGATTGCGGTAGTCTGGAAGACGATGTTCGCTACGTTCAAGATGCTTGCGGTGTATACGGCACTGGGCCCGCTGGCCGGGATTGTTGGGATTCCATACACGTTGATGGTGGGAGATATCAGTCGCCTGTTCAGCGTGGCGATGTGGATTGTGGCGCTCGGATTGAAGGCAGGTGGGATTCACGTGGAGACGACTGGCCTGCAGCATGTGCCGGTGGGGACGGCGTGCATCTTCATGTGCAATCACGTGTCGAACCTTGATCCGCCGGTCGTGATGCCGGAGATTCCTGGGCGGTTCGCCGTGCTTCTGAAGAAAGAATTGATGAAGATTCCGATTCTCGGCACGGCGATGCGCCTGGCGATGTTTGTGCCGGTGGAGCGCGGGTCACGGCGCGACGCAGCGCAGGCTTCGGTGGCGGCTGCGGCCCTGGCATTGAAGTCGGGGTTGCATATTTTGGTTTATCCGGAAGGGACGCGTTCGTTGGATGGGCGGCTCTCGAGCTTCAAGAAGGGGCCGTTCTTCCTGGCGCAGCAGACAGGCGCGCCGATTGTGCCGGTGGCCATCTCCGGCACCCAGCACATGATGCCGAAGGGGACTGCGAAGATTACGCCGGGGGTGGCGAAGATCCAGATGCTGGCGATGATCGACCCGAAGGCGTATGCGACGCGCGAGGCGTTGATGAGTGCGGTGCATCAGGCGATTGCAGAGGCGTTGCCGGTGGGGATGAAGCCAGCCTGAAGGGACGGTAGACCCGGAAAAACATTGTGGGAACTTTTTAGTGGGCGTCTTTGACGATGGCGTTGAAGCCGTCGGCCAGCAGACGCTGGCGCATGGCGTCGGCATCCTTGTGGGAGGCGAACGGGCCGACCTGAACGTGGAGCAGCTTGTCCTGCGATTCGTTCTTGATCGAGACGTTGTACCCGCGGCGCTTGAGCGTGGTGACGAGGAGCTCGGCGTCTTCCTGATGGGAGACAGCGGCGATCTGCACGATGGCGTTCCCGCCTGGCGTAACAGCCGGCAACGCCGCCGGAGAGGGCGGTGCCTGAACGACGGGCGCGGGATGGGATGGAGGCGGCGCTTCTGCAGTGGGTGCTTCGGCGGCTGGTTCGTTCTCTTCAGCCGGGGCTGCAGCAGGCGTCTTCGGGGCTGACTGTGCGGGCGGCGGGGTGGAGTTGGAGACAAAGGGGACGGTTACGGTAGGTCCCGCAGCGGTGGTCTGGCTGCTGAGCGGCGAACCCGGCGACGGCTTGAAGCCGCCGAAGGTGTTGGTCGACTGGCCGGGTGCGCTGGCTGGGGCTGAGACGACGGCGGTCCTGCGACCGACCGAGTAGCCAAAGCCGAAGAAGACGGCGCAAAGAATCGCCAAGGCGAAGAAGATGCCGAGGATGAGAGTCGTGCCAAGGGTGATCTCGCGGTCCTTTGGGCCGTTCATCTCGTCGAGGTCGTCGTCGCCTTCGCGATGGAGCAGACTGTTCACGTGCCGGGTTCCTGGGAGATATGTCGTAAGCGCTGCAAGGGCGATGCGAATGCGATCTTCTGTGTGCGTATAGGGTGACTCTGGTGCCAAGGGCGGGCTGTGTCAAGTGCAACGGGAGTGACCAATGTGGTGCGCTCCACTGCACAGTAAATTTGTCTTAGAACTTGAAGTAAATGCCCACCGTAGGCTCCGAGCTGATGGTACGTTTGCCCGTGTCAATGTAGTTGGTTTCAAAGTCGGGAGCTTTATAAAACGCCTGGCGGAAGGAAGCGCGGATGCCGATCTTGGGCGAGATAATTGCCTGCTCGACACCGACGTTGTAGTAGTACGTAAAACGAGCTTGCTCGTCGAATCCGCTCCCGCCGTTTTTCGAGGGTTTGAAGGCCGTAGTTCCAACTCCCGCTGAAGCAAAGGTGCCGATGCCGAAGACATGCGGCGTGTGAAAGACCCAGCCGCCCGAGTATTCGGAGGCGTTGGCCTGAATGTTGAAGTTGAGCGGAGTCGTTGTGTAGTCCTGGGCGAAACGGGCGTAGGTGTAGTTGAACTCGACGCCAACCAATGGATTCTTGATGTAGCGCAGGTTGATGAGCGCGCCGACGGTGTTAGAGGGGGTGTCGGTTGCAAGGGACCCATCAAGAGCGTCGGGGCCACTGGTGCTCTTCGTGATGACGCCCATGGCGTTGATGCCGAACTCGATGCGGTTGAGCTGCTTATCGAGGCCGCTGAGCGGCGTGGCCTGGGCAGACGCGGACGTCGCAAGCGAGGCCAGGGCGAGGACGGCGGAGGTGGTGATGAGGCGTTGAAGCGATACGGACGTACGGAACAAACTCATGCGGCGGAAACTCCCTTACCTGGTGAAACGATGATTGGTTCAGTCTACCTTGTGCGGCGCGGCGATGCGGTCGCTGGTTTGAAGGACACGCTTGTTTCGCCGGGCCAAGAGAGCGATTCGAGCGAGCCAGACAGTGGACGTGGTGAACACGAACGCAGCGAAAACGGCCACTGCAAGATGGACGTGCCGGGGCGCGAAAGGTTCTGGCAGGTGGGCCAAACCGTACGCGAGCAGTAACCCTCCAGCGGTGGCCGCGAGGTTGCGGAGTTTCAAGACGGCATCGAGCGGAATGAGAATGGAGGCTGCAACAACGAGTAGGACCGACCCTGTGTGTAGCGGTATCTGCCGCAAGCTGTTGAGCGCGAGCAGGATAAGCAGGGTGCCCAAGCAACCGGCGAAGATGATTCCGGGGCGATTGCATTCAACGTAGACGAGCAGGATGCCGGCGAGCAGGGTCAGGATGGCGAGGTCCGGGTTGGCAAGGAACGCGATCATTGGAAACTTTGACCGCGCTGAATGAGCGAACTGCGCACGCCGATGACTGCGGCGTTGTTCGGCTCGAGCGCGAGCGCCTTCTGGACCTCGGCCGCGGCTGCGCCAAGGTCATTTTTCTGGATATCGATGCGTGCGAGGACGAGGTACGCGTCGACGCTGGGCTTGATACGGTTTGCGGCAAGTGCTTCGTTGCGAGCTTCGTCGAGGCTGCCGCTCTGCTCGCGCACCTGGGCGAGACCGGCGTGGGCCTGCGGATTTCCGGAGTCGGCAGCGATGGCGGCGTTGAAGTTCTGCTCGGCCTGTGGGAGTAGCCCCTGCGCCATATAGTCGCGACCGATCTGGGTGTACTCAGCGGTTTGCTGGGCGGGAGGCAGGGTGGCGAGCTTCATGGCACGCATCTGGTCGAGCTGGAAGGTGGCCTGTCGGTAGCTGGCTTCGGAGTAGGTGCGGCGGAGGCGGGTGGTGGGTTCGAAACCATTGGCGGCCTTGGCGACGGTCGCGCGACCTGAGGAGATGAGGGTGCGGAGTTCGGTGGCTTCGGTGTCGGCGGGCTTGAGCTTGAGGGTCTGGTCAATGTCGCGGCCGGCTCCGGCGAAGTCTCCTCGGCGGTATTCGGTGACGGCGAGGTTGTAGTGGTAGTCAGGATCATTGGGGTCTGCGGTTGAGGCGCGCTGGAAGAGCGCCGTGCCGTCCTTGTGCTGGCGGTCGAGCGCGACGCCCTGATCGTTGACGACCTCGGGCAGGGGGAGACGAGAGGCGACGAAGGCGAACGCTTTTTCGGCGTCGCTGTACCTGGCTGAATTGAAGCGGGCCAGGCCGAGGTAGAAGTTCGCCTCGAGGGCGAGGCGATCGTTGAGGGGAACCTTGGCGAGGGTTGCGGCGGCCTGGTCGTAGTCGCGGTCGGCATAGAGCTGCTTGCCGAGCGCTAGTTGTGCGGCGGGGTAGCTGGGGGCGTCGGCGACGGCGGCTTCGAGGCGTTTCGTGCGCTCCGTGGGCGTGGGGGCGTCGGTGCCTCGGATGTAGTTTTCAAAGGCGCTGAGGTCGATCCCGGCGGAAGCGGAGACAAAGGTCTGCTTGGCCACCGCGATGTGCGGATCAATCTTGCGTGCGACTTCCCAGGCAATTGCGTTTTCAACCTCGAAGAGGCGCCCTAAGGGTGCCGAATCCGCGATGGGGGCGGAGAGTCGCAGCTTGTTGATCTCAAGGACCTGAGACTGGACCTGGATGTGGTCGTTTTCGAGGTTGTAGCTGCCGACAATTACGAAGTCGGCATCGAGCGTCTGAGCGAGGCGGATGGTGGTTGCACGGGTAGGCCGGAAGTCCGCGGGGAGGCCGAGGTGGTCAAGTGCGTAGAGACGGTCGTCGCGGGTGAGGGTAAGGAAGCCAGCGGATGAGAGCCGCTGGTTCAGTGTGTCGGGGAACGAATCGCCGACCCACGCGATGCTGGGATTCCCGGAGCGGTTATCGAACGGCAGGACCAGGACGACGCGGCCTCCCCCTTCTTTCTCATGGGCGTCAGGACCGCTTTGTGGATGGGCTTGCGGAAGCGCGGCGGCGAGAAGAGTTACGGCGAGGATTGCGGGTTTCAGCACGATCCGATTGTAAATCTTCAGAGTTCGCAGACGAGTGAAGCTTTGCACCGCGCGTTACTTCGTCTTGTACGTGTAGTCGATATAGGGATAGGAGTTGGCGACGCGGGAGAAGAGCCGCACGTAGACGGTCTTGCCGTTCAGGGGAGTGTCGTTGACGTATGCGGCGGTGGAATCGGTCTGGCCGGACTCGTAGAGATCGTTACCGCCCAGCGTGGTGCCGACCTTGAACTCGAAGTTGATGACGTCGTGGCCGGTGGTCCAGGAGAAGGTGACGCCAGCGCTCGAAAGCGTTGAGCCAGGGGTGGGGGTGACAAGCGCTGCCGGGATGGCCTTATCCGAGGTGAAGGTGTAATCGGTGTAGACCCAGGCGGTGCCTATCTCCGAGAGCAGCCGCACGTAGACCTTCGCGCCGGTGACAGGCAGGTCGTCGATGTAGTGGGCGGTCGAGAGGGTCGAGCCGGAGTCGTACAGGTTGTTCGCTCCGAGACTGGTTCCAACTTTCAGTTCGAAGGCGGAGACGCCCTTGCCTGTGTTCCACGAGAAGGTGGCTCGTCCTGAGGTCAATGTACTGCCGGGGGTCGGCGCGGTGAGAGCGGCAGGGACTGCCTTCTCCGAGGTGAAGGTGTAGTCGAGCGATTGGTAGCCGCTGCCGACCTTTGAGAAGAGCCGTACATAGACTGTCTGGCCGGTGAGCGGGAGGCCGGTGACGTATTCAGCAGTGGAGGCGGTGGGACCGGAGTCGTAGAGGTTATTCGACCCGACGGCGGTTCCGATAGAGAGCTGGAAGGTGGTGATGCCGTTCGACTGCCAGGCAAAGGTGACTCCAGCGGACGTGAGGGCCGAGCCGGGTGTCGGAGCGGTGAGTACGGCAAGCTTGACTGGTGCGACCGTTGTGACGCTGACGGTTTCGGCGGTGGAGGTCGAAGCGGGGTAGGTGCTGTTGCCCGAGTAGGCTGCGGTGACGGCGTTTGCTCCGGATTTGAGGAGGGAGGCACTGACGCTGGCGGAGCAGGTTCCGCTGACGAGGGTACAGTGGCCGATGGCGGTCGATCCAAGCGAGAACGTGACCAAGCCGGTGAGCGCTGGGTCTGGCCCGGTGAAGCCGCTGGGGACGCCGATTTTGACGGAGACTTTCAACGTCGTCGACTGCGAGGCCGTGATGCTTGCGGGCAACGCGGTGAAGGTGGTCGCGCTCGCATAGGACTGGCTCCAATGCGTGATGAAGTTGTAGATATCGAGCGAGCCCAGGCCGGTGGCGAGGTCGTAGTCCGGAGCGGCGGGGTAGCCGACGGTGAGGGTCGAAGCACCAGTGGTCGAAAGCAGGCCGTATTGGTCGCCGGGTGAGACGTAGCAGTCGAGGCTGCCTTTGGCGCAGGGTTCGTCATTGTTGCCGGTGGTGATGTCGTGGAAGATGCAGGCAGCGGCGGGCAAAGCTTTGGTGACGCCGATGTTGGCGGTCTGTCCGTTGGCATAACAGGCGGCGGCGGTTGCAGAGGCCGCGAACTGAGCCTTCGCCAGGGCGTAGATGCCGGGGTTCAAGGTGCCCTGACGCTCGCCGGTGAGGGTGACGAGCAATGCGGTGACGCCTGCGAACTGTGGCGCGGTGAAGGACGTGCCGCCGGATGCGCCGAAGGTTGAAGGCGACGTGCAGGCCGTGGTTGGGTCGTTCGAATCGCAGACGATCAGTGCATGTCCCCAGAAACCATTTGCGGCGAAGAACGAGATATCCGGCACTGCACGTTTAGTGGCGGCCTTGCTGAGTCCGGGGATGCCGATCTGGTAGGGCGGGGTTCTGTAGTGCGCGCTGTATCCGCCACCACCGCCGACGATCGCCCCGTTGATGTAGGAATTTACGCTCGGACCCTGCCCGCAGTACTGGGCAGGCGTGACGTTGCCGGTGTCGAAGGCGATGATGGACGAGGCGCAGGAGGAGTTCCACGGGGTTTCAGGAATATAGCCGAGCGCGTCGCCGAAGAAGAGGGAGTTTGTGCCCCAATAGTGGGTCTGTGGCTCGCCGCCGAGATCGGCGTCGTATTTATCCGAGAAGTCGGTGCCCCCGACAGCGGTCACCAGGGGATGCCCGGCATACTGGTCCACGTTGAAGCCGGAGCCGGCGGTATAGGCGTTGTTCTGGTCAGCGTCGGCTGCGCCGGCATCGCCTGCGGCGTCGATGAAGCTTTGTCCCTGCGCCGCGGCCTGGCTGGCGAGCGTGTCGTCGAGCGAATAGTCGGAGGGGCTGAGGTAGAGCTCGCTTCTGCCGTAGCTGGAGCTGATGACGTCGGCCAGATTGTTGTCGATCAAGGCGGTCAGAGCGGTGGTAAAGCCGTCGGCTGCGGCGGAGTCATCGCACGACATGAAGATGAGGTGGGCGGAAGGCGCGACCGCGTTGGCCCATTCGGCGTCGAGCGTTGCTTCGTCTTCATCACCGTTGATGCCGGGGTCGGCGCAGGTGACGGTGCCGGCTCCGTGCAGGACGGTCATATTGAGTGTGCCGGCGACCCCAAAGAGCTTACGGAAGGTAGCAACGTCGCCGCCGGTCGCTGCACCGGTCGACGAGTTGACTGTGCCATACTTCATGTCGGTCGGTTCGGGCAGCGCGATGGTAGCTCCGGCGCCGCGATCGCCTGTAGCGAAGACCTTGTTCAGGTCATAGATCGTGTAAAAATCCTGCGGGGTCACGTTGTAGAAGCCACTACCAGCCGAGAACTTCGAGGCAGGCTCTGGCAATGCGGAGGGCGCGTGCCAGCGGTGCGTTTCAGCGTCGTAAGCGGTCGGCTTGAAGGGCGTGTGCTTGGATTGGACAGGCACCTTGGACAGGCCCGTGATGCCGGTGACGATGTTCGCCAAGGCGGCAGGAATCATCGGATTTTCGGCGTTGGCCGTGAACTTGCCGTTCTGAATATTCCAGTAGTGAAGCTGCGTGTGGAAGGTATTACGAACGCCTCCGGCGGTTGTGGCGAAGTCAATCATGCTGGCGTTGTTGAGGACGGACTTGACTTCAAACCCCTGCGACTGCAGCCAGTGCGTGATCTTTCCGATATCTGCCTGCGCGACGCCGAAGCGTTCGCCATACTGCTGCGGGGTCAGCCAATGGTGATACTCCGGCGCACCGGGCTGCTGCTGGCGCGCAATGAACTGGTCGCGCGCGGCGATACGCTCCGGGCTGGGGGTAAGGACGAGGTAGAGACGAAGTGGCAGCGAATCGTCAACGGGGCCAAGGTCGCGACCGGGCGTGAGGTCCGGGCGGACGTGGCCTTGGAGCGGAACGAGCGATCCCTGATCGATGGTCTCCGTGATGAGCGGGCGAGCGGACGAGGAACCCTGGGGTGACTGGGCGGATGCGAAGGGAGCGAGTGTGAGGCAGAGGGCGGCGGAAGCAACGCGGAGGAGCATGGCAGTGAAGACCTCAGGAAAACATGGAATGCGCGAACCCGCCGGGCTAATCCACTCGCGCCAGTGGAAGAGTTCGAGGAGAGGGGGGGATTCCCTACGCTATGTGTGGGATTGACAGAAGTCAATGGAAATGATGCAGTTATCGCCCGAAAAAATGTAACGAGGCGTCCGAAGCGCGAGGAAACCGCAGGATGGCGATCCATTCGCCGTGCGATTCGGCGTGCCAGACGACTTGGCCTTTGAGCAGGCGCGCGATTTCTGGTGGGGTGAGATCGCGGTGGAAGTCGAAGAATCTAATGTCGGTCGATTCGGTGTGGCGGCCGAAGGAGAAGTGGCCGGGTGAGGGTGTCCACTTGGTGGAGAAGACGAGGGCGGTGTCGAAGGCACCGGGGTCCTGCGCGGCTTTGGTGATCTCTTCAAGAGAGAAGTTGTCGATGGGGATGGCGTCGATCGGGCGACGGGTGTAACCGAGGTCGGGGTGCTCGAGTTCGGTGGTGGCGGGCCAGGCGGTGAGGACCTGAGCGTTGGGGAAGTCGGATGCGATCAGGGCGATGGCTCGCTGGTGAAGCGTGACGAAGTCGCGGTAGGTGAGGTTGTCCTCGGGGGCGAAGCTGTAGGGCGGGTTGATCGTCAGTGCCGCGATGAAGGCTACGGCGCTGAGTGCTGCGAGGTACGGCCATTGCTTCAGGCGCTCATGCCAGAGTTTGACACAGACGAGAAGGGTGAGCGGGTACATGGGGAGGAGGTAGCGGGTGAGCAAGGCTCCGCCGAGGACGGAAAAGGCGAGAGCGTTGGCCAGGAGGAGGAGAGCGATGGGGATGAGGGGTAGCGACGTGCGGCGTTCGCGCGGGATCATGGGCAGGACGGCGATCGCGCAGATGATGGGAACGAACAGGTCCATATGGTAGGTGAGGTGGACGATGCGATGCCAGAAGCTTAGAGCGATGCGTGCGGGTGTCAGGTTAGCAGTGGCGTTGTAGCGGAGGAATTCGGGATTGCCGAAGGTGAAGCCGGTGGCGTGGTGATGGTAGGCGTACCAGGCGATGAGCGGGAGGATCGGGAAGAGGAGGGCGAAAAGATTGCCCCAAGGGCTGAAGCCCTCTTTGATTTTGCCGGATGGAGAAGCCCAAGGCTGAAGCCTTGGGGTACCTGTAGGCCTGGCGGTGGCTGGGGGCTCGTTGGCGCCCAGAGGCCCGCTGGGGCGTGGAGGCTCGCTTGCGGCTATGAGCGGATTGGGCTTGATGATGAGTTTGGAGAGTTCCCAGAGAGCGAGTGCGATGGGGTTGACGATCGCTGTTTCTTTAGAGAGGACAGCGAGCGAAAACAGCAGCGCGACGAATACTTGCGTACGAGGCAGAGCTTTCGGTTCGAAGTAGAAGCTGAGCGCCCAGAGGGTGAGCGTGGCGGCGAAGAGGTCGGCGTGGGCGAGCGTCGATTGCGTGAACCAGATGGGGTAGAGCGCGGTCAGCAGCGTTGTTGTGATGGCGACGGGAACTCCGGCGAGCAGGCGCGCCAGGCGAAACACGCCCAGCAAAGCTGCTGCGGAGACCATGCAGAGGAAGATGCGCGTGCCTTCGATCGATGTGCCGGCTATGCGCCACCAGCCGGCGATGAGGATGGAGGGCAAGGGCGGATGTGCGTTGGTCAGGGTGGAGTGCGGGATGAGTGCGCCGGTGCGGAAGAAGTCGATCGCGGCCGGGATGTAATAGCCGGCCTCGTCCCAGAACCACGGCAGGCGCAGCAGCGAATAATGCGTCAGGTAAACGGCGACGAAGAAGAGCGGGTACAAAATCCAGAGCGGAAGCGGACGCTCGGGCGGTGCGGCGAGTGTGGTGAAGCGCTTCGGCAACGGCTTCTAGTTGACGGGACCGGTGGCGGTTGGGGGCATGGGCTCGAGCGCCAGCTTTCCAAAGGTCTGCTCATACTGGGCGAGGTTATGGCTTAGGACGTTCCACAAAGCTTTAGCCTGCTGCGGGCTGAGGTAGATGCCCTGGAAGTTGTTGAGGTCGACGTCGGTGGGAGAATTTTGCTGCATGGTGCCGAAGGTCAGCTGGAAGTCCCATACCGACATGCGGACCTGCACCGAGTTGGCGTACGAGTCGCGGTAGTCGGCGGTGTTCTTAACGTGTATCTCGGTCTGCGCGTTGGGGTCGGACGGGCTCTGGATCATGGTCTCGATTCGGTGGCTAAATTTTGGTGCGAAAGAGGGGACTTGAACCCCTATGGATTGCTCCGCCAGATCCTAAGTCTGGTGCGTCTGCCAATTTCGCCACTTTCGCAGGTGGTGTCTGCTAAACAACCCAAGTTTACACCGCGCTGCAAGGCCAACGCTTCTATTCGTGAGCGATCGAGTCGGTTGACAGGCAATCGAACGGGCGTGCCCCTGCATCAGAACGACCATCTGACACAACAGTGGAGACGCCAACCGGTGCTCCGAGTACCTGTGCAGCTGAGGAGATCGGCCAATGGCAGTGATGATGCAAGGTTTTTATTGGGACTGTGCCGTAAAAGAAGACAAAAAAGGCGAGTGGTGGAATTACCTGAATGAGGAGATTCCGAAGCTCGGCAAGCAGGGTGCCGGGTTCGACGCGATTTGGCTTCCGCCGTTCTCGAAGGCTGCCGATCCGAACTCCATGGGCTATGACCCCTACGATTATTTCGACCTGGGCGACCATGACCAGAAGGGATCGACCAAGACCATGTTCGGCAACAGCGACGAGCTTCGCAAGCTGATCGCGACTATTCACGACAACGGCATGGGCGCGATCGCCGATATGGTCATCAATCACAACTCGGGCGCGGATGAAGAAGAGGTGAACCCGCTGGACGGTAAGAGCCGCTGGACGAAGTTCGAGCCTAAGAGCGGCAAGTTCCCGCGCGACTGGAACTCGTTTCATCCGAGCCGGTATGAGCGGGTGATGATCGAAGGCGAAAAGTTTGCGGGCTTTCCGCACCTGTGTCACCGGAACCCGCGCGTGTACACGGCCATGTTCGACTATGCACGATTGGTGATTGAAGACCTTGACTTCGACGGCTTCCGCTTCGACTTCGTCAAAGGTTTCGGCACGTGGATGATCGGCCTGCTTGCCAAGTATCAGTATCAGAAGAAGGATGGCCGGGAGTTCACCCCGTTCGTTGTCGGCGAGTATTGGTCGGGTCCGGATGAGATCGACGACTGGCTCAACGGCGTGGCAGCGATGACCGACAGCCAGATTGCGGCTTTCGACTTCCCGTTGCGCTACAAGCTGAAGGATGTCTGCGATACGCCGAACTACGATCTGCGCAAGCTGACGGATGGCGGCTCGGTTTCGGCGGCGCGGCCCTTTAACGCCGTGACCTTTACGGAAAATCACGACATGGGCGGCAATGAAGTGGTGAACGACAAGATGCTCGGCTACTCGTTCATTTTGACGCAGGATGGCTACCCGTGCGTCTTCTGGTGGGACTATTACAACTGTCAGCTTGCGCGTCCGGGCTCGCCGAATGGCATCGACGCGCTGATCGCAGCACACCATGCGCATGCTGGCGGCGAAAGCTGCATTCTGCATGCCGACCCGGATCTCTACATCTCGCAACGCGGTGGGACCGAGTCGCAAAGCGGCTTGATCTATGTGCTCAACAACCTGGGTGACCAGTGGAGCGGCACGCGGGTGAATACTAAGTGGCCTAACCAGAAGTTCAAGCCGGTGGCCTGGGATGGTAAGGACTCGGCACATCCTGATGAGCGGACGACTGATGGGGATGGCGCTGCGGAGTTTCCCGCTCCGCCGCGTGGCTACTGTGTCTATGCGCCGGTCTTCGATTAGTAAGGGTATCGTCCAAGTCGCTAGAATGCTGGGCAGGAGCTGGTCTATGCGCAAAGCGACTTGGATGATTCCGCTGTTGATCGGGTCTGCGGCGGCACTCGCGCAGGACTCATCCGTCACGACGCTCCGTATCGGCACGAAGGTGGTGGCCGTCTCCGCGGTGGTTCGCAGCAAAACTGGCGAGCCTGTCGGCGGCATGACGAGAGACGATTTTATTCTGAAGCAGGACGGCAAAGAGCAGCCCATCCGTTATTTTTCCCAAGGCTCCGAGTTGCCGTTGACGATTGCGTTGTTGGTCGATACAAGTGGAAGCCAGCGGACGTTCATCGGCGATGAGTCGCTGGCGAGCGACGTCTTTTTCGAGACGATGCTGAGGCGCAAGGAAGACCGGGCGATGCTGGTTGAGTTTGACCGCGCCGTCGTGAAGCTACAGGGCTTGACGACCTCAGCGAGTACGCTGCATCTTTCGCTGCTTGGTCTGCGCGCTCATGCTTCTACAACAGGCGGAACGCTGCTCAATGACGCGATTTACGAGACGGCGCGGGACACGCTGGCGCATGAAACGGGCCGCAAAGCCATGGTGATTCTTACCGACGGCGGCGAGAACGGGAGCAGCCGTTCGCTCTCGGAGGCGATTGAGCAGGCGCAGCGTGCGGACGTGCAGATCTATTCGATTCTGTATAGCGCGTGGGGCGGCTTCAATGCTCCGACGACCGCCGATCCTGGGAAGGCGATCTTGCGACAGCTTTCTGAGAGCACAGGCGGACGCGTTTTTACGGTGACGGCGGGTAACAGCCTGCGCGACATCTATCAACAGATTGGTGACGACCTGCGCTTGCAGTACGAGATCGGGTACACGCCTCCGGCTGAGACAAAGGCGAACAGCTTTCATAAGCTTGAGGTGAAGGCACGGGATAAAAAGCTAAGTGTGCAGGCTCGGACCGGATTCTTTGCCCAGCCATAGGTTGCGAAGGCTTGACCGATCAGGCTCAGGAAAGTTGAGGATAGTTGATATAGGTTGGCGAGGTGAGCCTTGCTGTCCGGGATGGCGCGTCCATGACCTGCTTGAACGCAGTCTGGAATTTTGCCATCTCCTCCGGGGTTCCGACGGTGATGCGAACGGAGTTGGGCCAGATAGGCCAGGTGCGCCCGATCCAGATGTTCTTCTCCTGCATGGCGGCGATCACACCTTTGCCATCGCGACCGGTGTCGATCATGAAGCAGTTGGATTCCGACGGAATGTACTTGTATTTGTTCGCCTTGAGGAAGTCGAAGGTCTGGTTGCGCGCGTCGGCGATGATCTTTTTGCGTTCGGGAACAAGGTTCGTATCGAGCAGGCTGACATTCGCTGCGGCCGAGCCTGTGATGGGCATGGCGTTCATGCCGTATGTCTGCAGCTTAGCGAGCAGGTCTGGCCGGCCGGCGGCTACCCCGCAGCGAATGCCGGCCATGCCGTAGACCTTCGAGAAGGTGCGCAGGACGATGAGGTCTTTGCCTGCGGCGACCAGGTCGAGCACGGAGGGAGCCGACGACAGGTGAATGTACGCTTCGTCGACTAGGACGATCGAGCCCTTTGGCTTGTTGGCGAGCACATACTCGATGTCTTCCCGCGGGGTGAGCGTGCCTGTTGGGTTGTTGGGATTACAGATATAGAGGACGCCCGGGTTTGTATCGGCTGCGAGCATCGCCTTTACGTCGTGGGCATAGTCGGCGCGAAGCGGCACCTTGACGATGTTCGCCTTGTTCAGGCTAGCGGCCCACATGCCGGCTTCGTAGCTGGGGTCTGCGGTGACGAAGCTCTGGGTCGGCGAGGTGAAGGCGAGCACAGTGTAGTGGAGCGGCTCGCTCGAACCCGCGTAGATGGCGATGTGGTCGGGCTGTAGACCGTTCTGCCTGGCGAAGGTCGCGGTGAGCTTGCCGGTTTCGTCGTCGATATCGTAGCGTCCGCCTTTGTGGGCGATGCGGGCGATGGCTTCGCAGGCGGCTTTTGAGGGTCCCAAGGGATTCTCGTTCGCGTTGATCAGGATGGCTCCTGGAGGCGGCTGCGGTGGAGCGGCCTGCGGGACGAACGACGCAGAGGCTGCGCGGGCGAAGTGTGCCTCGGTCATGATCGGCACGGAGACGGTGGCGATTCCGGCGTAGCGCAGAAAGTTGCGGCGAGAGACACGAGACGCGGCGAAGTCGGAAGGGAACATGGCGGAGTCCTTAGAGGAGAGGATGTTCGGTGCGCGGCCTTGGGTTTTGGCTAGCCTAACTCCTCACAAAGACAATGACAACAGCGTCCTCACGCCGGATTGTGGGTGATTGAGGCGACGATGGATCGGAACCAGTTGAACTGGTGGACGCGACGGAACGGCACCGGCCGCTGATGAAGCGGTCGGGTGTGGGCCTCGAGTGGGGGACTGTTACTGGATGCGGAGCCATGCGTCGTACACGTACATTCCCACCATGCCGACAGTCGCCAGGCCTGCGGCGCCGCCCATGATGCGAACGACCGGTTCGATCCGGCGCACGCGGCTCACGATGCGTTCCTGCTGTTCCTGCTCGTGCGTGTTGGCGTCTTCGTTGAGGAAGAGCTGGTCGTCTTCGTAACGGGTGAGTTGCCCGCGATACATCAGGAGCCCGAAGAAGCAGATTGCAAGCGCAGCCCAGATGATGAGGAGAATCGGATTTGGTGTCATGGTGGTGTCCTCCGTGCCAAGGAAAAAACGTTCGAAACGAGTCCTGACGGTCGGAATGCGTTACGTTCGTTCGGCAGCGCAGGCAGGACGTCAAGGAAACAAGCCGAAGCATACTCCCTGCTATTGACGATGAACCAGAAGAATCGTAGCGGCTGGGTACTTTTGTCTTATTTCATGACGGAATGGAGGACGAGTCCGGTGACCGTCATGGCGATGATGGCCAACACCAGCAGTGCGAGGATGAAGAAGGCTGCCTGTTTTCGTGCTTTCTCGGTCGGACGCGTGATGCCGAAGGTGCTGATGAACGAGTCGGCCAGGAAGTAGAGGAGCTTCATAGAGCCATTATGCGCCCGGCTGTTTGCAGGCTTCTGCATCTTTGTGGGTGGGTTCGGAGTCCTATGAGAGTTCCGCTTGCGGCGTTCCGCCGGAGAGCGATACACTTATCTCGGACCGATTCGGTCTCGATTTTAGGTTCTGGTTTTTGAGGAGAGAGTTCATGTCGACTGCATCTGTTGTGCCTGAGGTTGTTGAAGCGCCGGTGGCGGCACCGGCGACTCCTGTGAAGTTGACCGACGCGGCTCAGGCCAAGGTTCGCGAGATCATGGCAACGCAGGATCCGCTTCCGGCCGGGCTGCGCATCGGTGTCGTCGGCGGCGGTTGCTCGGGCTTTCAGTATTCGATGTCGTTCGAGAACCAGGCTGGCATGATGGATAAGGTGATGCGTTTCGACGATTTGAAGGTCTTTGTCGACGCTACGTCTGCGATGTACCTCAATGGCTGCGTGGTCGATTACGTCGAGACGCTCGAGGCAGCAGGCTTCAAGTTCGAGAATCCGACGGTGAAGAGCACCTGCGGCTGCGGCTCCAGCTTCAGCGTTTAGTTTCGGCGCTCGTACTTTGAATTGACTGGTTTAGAGTTCATCGTTTCTCCTCAGGACTGGGAGGGGGTGTAGGTCATCCCTTTGGGAGCGACCTGATCGCCTTCGGGGGTGAGTTCGGGTTCGCGGACGCCTTCGCCGCGGATGCGCTGGCCGAGTTTTGCGGAGTTCATGCTGGCGAGTTGCAGGCCGTAGAGGAGCGCGGTGGCGCGGCGGGGTTCGAGCTGGCCGCAGGCGAGGGCGTTGATGACGACCGAGAGGGCGATCTGAACGGAGTCGCGGTCTTCGAGCGAGTTGAGTTCGATGTGCTGTCCGCTGATGAGGTATTTGCGAGTGAGTTCAGTGTGGCGAAAGCCACGGTGGCGGGTGTGGAACTCCTGGTGGTAGAAGCAGAAGGCTCCGGTGGCGAGTGCGGGTGAGCCGCACTGGTAGCCGTTGGTTCGGATGTGGCGGCAGATGGGATATTTCATTTTCGATCCTCCGGGGAGGGTACCCCCCCCTGTTAACTCTCTGGTTAAATGCGGCTTAGAATGTTGAACTTAGCGTTTTTGTGTGCTGTAAAGTCGTGCAGGCATTGGGGTTACGGGTAAAGTCCTGCAAACATGGGAGTTATGGGAGTGCGGATTAAAAAGCGAAACCCCACCCGGGTGGGTGAGGCGACGGTTCGGTCTTTTTTTTCTACTGTTTTAATTATAGCGGATGGGGCATGGTCAACACGTCAACTTTCTCGGTCGATTGACGTAGTGTTTTGTTGGAGTTGCGATTTATTTTTGGGAAAAGGCTTGACAGTTTTTCTGGGCAGGGCGGGACAGTGTTCGCGGAGGCGATTCATAGGCAGTCTCAGAGAGGGGTAGCAGGATCGGTTTAGTTGCGACGAGCCGACTTGTCGTTAGCAACGATGTTGATGAGCGCATTGGCGATTTCGCATTCATTGAACGACAGGCATCGATGATGCTGATTATGAGGAATCATCGGGATCGATAAATGCCGCGGTCTGTCAGCACCGAATCAACCATATCGGGTCTCGTTGTTCTCCGTGCACACGGCGCACAGCGACGCCACCAACGCATCCTCAAGGACCGGTGCAGTGACCCGACGAGGATTCGTTGCAACTGGGAACGTAGACCGATGGCGACTAGCATCCGATGATGAGGACATTTGGCATACAGATCCCGTTTGGTAGGATTAGCTCTCGCCTAGAACAAATGACGGATTCACTGAAAGGCCACCTCAATGCACAGCCGAGTGGACAATCGGATTGTTTTTGGACCCACGTTCTACATCACCGATCTCCCGGCTGCGCTTGCCTGTTTGCACGGTGTTAGGAAAGCCGGCTACGAAGATGTGATTTTGGATTTTGGGAAGTGCACGGCGGCACTTCCGGCTCCAGTTCTCGCATTATGTGCAAGAGTGCTCAAGATGCAGCTTGAGAAAGTTGACTTTACCCTTCGTCTGCCCAATGACCAAAAGCCAGCCCGGCATTTTCAGAATACAAACTGGGCGTATCTTCTCGATCCAGCGAAGTATTCACCCTCTGACGTCAAGGGAACGACGATATTCCCTGCGACGCAGTTCTTCGATACTGATGGGCAGCAACGCGCTGTCAACTCAATAATTGACGGAGTTCTAGGTGTAACCAAGAAGATTCCAAGGCAAGCATTCTCAGCTTTCGAATGGTCCGTCAACGAGATAACAGATAATGTTCTCGTCCATTCTCAGTCGACGGTCGGAGGCATTGTTCAGTTGTCAACATTTACGAGAAGGACCGAGCGCATTGAATATGTGGTGGTGGACGCGGGTATCGGCATCCCCAAGACGCTTCGGCAAGCTCATCCAGAACTGACATCTGACGCGGAAGCATTGGGGCAAGCAGTCAAAGAAGGCGTTACCCGTGATAAGACTTTAGGGCAAGGAAACGGGCTTTACGGGAGCTACAGGGTTTGCAGTGAAGGCGAAGGTATTTTTCATCTACAGTCAGCACGTGCGAAGCTTGTCTTCACTCGCGGGAAAGGTCTTCAAGTCACGACGGAAAAGGTTCCTTTTGAAGGGACGCTCATAGACGCGCAGGTCAATTTCTCTGATCCTCGCTTGCTAAGCGAAGCACTCAAGTTTGGCGGTAAAGTCCACGTTCCTACAGCAGATTACGTTGAGACGCGGTATGAAAAAATCGAGACCGAAGAGGTTAGATTTCTTATCTTGAAGGAAGCTCCTTCGTTCAGAAGCCGTCTCGGTGGAACGCCTGTCAGATACAAGCTTCAAAACCTTGTGGGTATGTACTCCAATCAGAAAATTATCATTGATTTCGCGGGTGTTCCTCTAATATCCAGTAGCTTCGCGGATGAAGTTTTTGGCAAGTTGTTTGTGGTAATGGGGCCGATCGTTTTTTCACAGTCCTTCGATTTTGTAAATCTTACGAACCTTGTTCGTCAGCTTATCGACAAAGCAATATCTCAACGACTCTCGAGTACATAATGCTAGCCACTAGCCGTTAGCCATCTTCCTCAATTGATAAGTCGGACTGTTGAAGCGTTCTCAGATAATGCGAACAGGCCAATGCGCTCATCGAGCACTTGCCCGAAGTGATTAGTACCGAGAAACGCTGTTGTGGCCGTCTAAGTGTGACTGACGATAAGCCGACTTCACAGGACCCATCCAACGGTTCGGGGCCGAGTCCTGAGTCCTGAACTCCTCGACATTCGTCGAACCTATTGGATTGGCTTTATGCCCAGTACGTCGAATTTCCGGGGTGACTTGAATGCTTAATGTTACACAGGACTTTCAACGCTTGCGCCGTCGGTTATCTACCTTCGTTGCGGGACTGGCTGTGCTCATCGGACTCCATGCATTTGCCCGCGTTGCTCTCGCACAGACGCCCGGTTCCGGGGACACTGCGCATTTCACCTACGACACGGGCACACCTCTCGATGTGAAACAGGTCTCGGTCAAAGTTCAAGATGGAGTGACGGTCCAGGACATCACCTATACGGGCGCTAACGGCGATACCGTTCCTGCGTTCCTGCGTTCCTTGTGATCCCCAAAGGGAAAGGAAAGTTTGCGGGAATAATTTGGGGCCATTGGCTAATGCCGGACACGGCGAATTCCAACCGCGATGAGTTTTTGGAGGAAGCCATTGCGCTCGCACCGGCCGGCGTCGTCTCTCTCCTGATAGATGCCCCACAAGCTCGGCCCAGCTTTAAACCGACCCCAAACCCCGCGCTTGCCACGCAACAGGTGGTGGACCTGCGCCGAGGTCTGGATCTTTTGCTCTTACGTCCTGACATCGATCAGACCAGAATCGCCTATGTGGGTCACAGTTGGGACGCCGGTATCGGGGCCATTCTTGACGCCACGGACAAGAGGTTTACCGCTTTCGTTTTCATGAGTGGCCCACAATCCATGAAGGAATACATTCTTTCTTCCGATTCGCCGCGCATGGTTGCCTCACGGAAGACCGCCGACATGGCGAAGGTTGAACAGAACATGAAGTTGAACGCGTGGGCCGATCCCGGATCATACGCAAACAAGCTCGGTCCGGCCCCGGCACTGTTTCAGTACGGCTTGCATGATGAAGACTGGGTG
The DNA here is from genome assembly GCA_963693075.2 of uncultured Granulicella sp. GTDB lineage: Bacteria > Acidobacteriota > Terriglobia > Terriglobales > Acidobacteriaceae > Edaphobacter. Next base: position 1,472,268 of record CAXMMP010000002.1, read on the forward strand.
CCCTTGGCTGATGCAAAGGACTATGTTGCGATGAGTTCAGGACCAAAACAAGTCGAGTTCTACGATGCGGACCATGCGTTGAATGCGAAGGCCCGCGCGGACCGCGACGGCTTTCTCAGGAAGACACTCAACCTGATGCCCCTGACCGGACGTTGAGCCCAATTCACCCTTACTCAGCGAAGATAGGTCCTCATAAACGCGCTTATCGTCGCTTTGAAGGTTAGAGTTGTCTTAGAAAAGTGATTTCTCTTCCACAGCATCTTCGCCTATTATTCGCCTATGGGCGGGGAGCGGGCATCTACCACGCGAATGCGGGAACAGGGGAAGATCTGCTGCCGCTGTAAGACGTTTCTGAAGCCCGTGCCGGTCAGGGAGCGGTACTGTGATCGTTGCGACCCCGCCAATCGTCACCGTGTTTACATGAACTTCATGTTTGTTCAGGGCGGTTGGTATTGCCAGTTTCTCGAACCGGACCTGAAGACTTCACTCAGACGCAAACTCGTGTATCAGGACAGTCAGAAGATTATCGAGATGGCGAGACGGGGTGGTGCCGACTTCACCCTGGCCGGCCGGCAAGGCATCGAGGAAGGAATCGCCAAGGGTCGAGGTGGGGTTTGGTTAGAGCTAACGGGGATGCAGTATGGAACGCTGAAATGAATCCTGAGGGTTCGTCCTATGAATGCCCTTGTCGTCAGGTGAGGGTGACTGACGATATGCCGAAATTTTGGTACTAGCTTGAGTTTTTCTTGTAGATTCATCGTGTGCGTTCGGCCTGCAGGCCGAGTTCTCTTCGGGTTATAACCCTTTCTTCAAGGAGCTGCTTTATGATCTTCACCTCAGCTAGCTTTGAATTGCACGTCCGCGACCTCACTGTGGCCCGACACTTCTATGTCGATCAGCTTGGACTGCCCGTTTTGCAGGAGACCGCCGCGCTCAACCTCCTTGCCGTGCGAGCCGGCACCTCTCGGCTCTCCATCTTCGCGAATCGAACCGACATGGAAGGCAAGGGAGTGTCCCAGCTGACCCTCGGCACCGAAGATATCGACGCAACCATCAAGGAACTGCGATCACGCGGAGTCGATGTCGCCGGGGAGCCCATCGAAGCCAAAGGCTTTATGAGATTCGTCATCATCTTTGATCCCGAAGGTAACAGCGTCGGAATCGCGCAACACATGCGCGACCCCTTAGCCCCTATTTAGCTACGTCCTCAGAAACGCCGTTATCGTCAGGTGGCATGTCTGACGGTTGCTTCGACCGGTTGGGCAGTGGGGGCCTGTGGTTTCGATGGACGGTTGGGGCCGGGGGTGGTGTCGGGTTTAGGCTGCTGCGGCTTCCAGGTCGGCGATGATGAGTTTGTGCATCTTCATCATGGCGTGCATGGCTTTGGGGTGGCTGAGGAGTTCGCTCATGCGGTCGGGGACGATTTGCCATGACATGCCGAACTTGTCGACCAGCCAGCCGCACTGTCCTTCCTTGCCGCCGTCGGCGGTGAGCGCGGCCCAGTAGCGATCGATCTCCGGCTGATCTTCGCAGCGGACCACGAAGGAGATGGCCGGGGTGTGCGGGAAGTGCGGACCTGCGTTGAGCGCGGTGAAGTGGAGTCCGTCGAGCTCGAAGACGATGGTGAGGACGGTGTTGGCGGGAGCGTCGGGGGTGTCGACTGGCGAGCGGAAGTCACCGAGGATGCGCGAGTTGGGAAAGATGGAGCAGTAGAAGTGCGCGGCCTGCTCGGCGGTGCCGTTGCACCAGAGGAAGGGTGCGATGTGGGGTGCCCTGGAGTTCATGGTCATGCAGTCTCTCCGTGGAGGTCGTCGGGGTGGGTGCGGTGCGTGCAGACTATTTTGCCCGAAACGGGAGGGTTGGGGAAGAGGTTTCGCGCTTTGTTAGTCTCAAACGAGAGCAAGCGAGATTTGTTTTCGCTCGTCTAAACGACCAAGTGAGCTTATGACTGAGTTTGTAGTGCGGCTGGCGGACGAACGGGGACGAGTGCAGGAGCAGACGCATGCCGCGGCGACGGCCGATGAGTTGCGGGCACGATTCATGCAGTCGGGGTATCACGTGTATTCCGTGAAGGCCAAAGGGTTGCTGGGTGGCGACTCCAAGAAGAAGAAGGTGAAGCTGGAGACGTTTCTCGTCTTCAACCAGCAGTTTTTGACGCTGATTCGGGCGGGGCTGCCGATTCTCGGTTCGCTGGATCTGCTTGCCCGGCGACAGAAGATTTTGAACTTTCGCGGGCAGCTCGAAGATGTTGCGACCCGGGTGAAGACGGGCGAATCGATTTCCTCGGCGTTTGAGGCGCAAGGGGGATTTCCGCTGGTCTACACGACCACGCTGCTCGCCGGGGAACGCTCGGGGAATCTCGAGGAGGTGCTGCAGCGTTTTCTCGACTTTCAACGGGTTTCTTTGACGTTTCGCAAGAAGCTGGTCGCGAGCCTGGTGTATCCGAGCGTGCTGGTGGTGATGGTGCTGGCGATGTTCATCTTTCTGATCACCTTCGTGGTTCCTCGGTTCGCGGAGCTTTACGATCAGCTTGGGACGAAGCTGCCCTTTCTGACGGTGTTCCTGCTCGACCTTGGCAAGAAGGCACAGAGTTACGGACTTTATGTGCTGGCCGTGGTGGCGCTTGCGATCTGGCTGGCCTTCCGGTGGACGAAGACGGAACGTGGCGCGACGCTGGTCGACAAGGTGCGCATCTCGCTGCCGTTTATTGGGGGAGTCTGGACGAAGTACCAGGTTGGGTTGTTCTCGCGAACGCTTTCGACGCTGCTTACGGGGGGTCTGCCGCTGGTTCCGTCGCTTGAGACCGCGGCGAAAGCGATCGATTCGAAGCAGATTGGTCTGGCGGTCTATCGTTCGGTCGAGACGGTGCGCGAAGGGCGCGGGTTGTCGTCGAGCCTGGCGGCGACCAAGATCTTCCCCGAACTTGCGATTGAGATGATTGAGGTTGGCGAGAGCACGGGAGCGCTGCCGCAGATGCTCAACTCGGTCGCCGAATTTTTTGAGGAAGACGTCCAGACGAACCTGAGCTGGATCATGAGCCTGATCGAGCCGATGATTCTGGTGGTGATGGGGCTGGTGGTGGTGACGATCCTGATCGCGCTGTACGCGCCGATTTTCAACCTGAGTTCGGGAGCCGGGGGCGGCCGCTAGCAAAAAAGCACGCCCCGGGTCGCGGGGCGTGTGAGGAGTTGTGCGTAAGAGCCTGGCCGCGCGAGTCCGATGAGGAGGAGCGCGTTACAAGATTGATAGTAGGGATTGCGTGCGGCGGAGACATGGTCCGGGGGGATGATTGTCGGTCAGCCATTTGGTGGAGAAAAGTATGACCACTGTATAGTGACGAAGACCTCGAAGCGATGGAGAGGGCGTTCGTGGTACTTCCGGTGACGGCTGCAATCGCGGAACGAACGCTGCTGTTTTCGGACCAGTATCCGAATGATCCGATGGATCGAATTATTGGGGCGACGACGCAGGCACATGGTTCACATCTGGTCACGGCCGACCGGAGGATCCGGGCGTCGGGTAAGTGAATTGTGTGTGGTAGCAGGATGACGAGTTCCAGGTAGAGGAGTCTTACTGGCATGGCGACACCGATTGCGATACCGATCCCCGTTGGGGATATGGCGCTGGACGAGACGGAACGGGCGAAGGCGCTGGCGAAGCGCTATCACTCGGAGTTTGTGGACCTGAAGAACTTCAAGATCCAGCATGAGCTGTTCAAGAGCGTGCCGGTGGACATGATGTTCCGCTACAACTTCGTGCCGCTTGAACAGGCTGGCGGACGGCTGGCGATTGCTGTGAGCGATCCTTCGAAGTTGATGGTGCTGGATGAGATCTCTGGTCTGCTCGGGACGCGATTGGTGACGCGGGTGGCAACGCTCTCGCAGATCACCGATCTGCTGAAGAAGACCGAGCAGTCGCAGCGTGTGCTCGATGAAGCGAGCGAAGGCCTGGCGTTCGACGTGCTTTCTTCGGAAGAGAACTCCGAAGAGAATATTTCGATTGAAAAGCTCACGGCGGACGACGATATCTCGCCGATTATCCGGCTGGTGGATACGACGATCTTCACCGCTTTGGAGAGAAGAGCGAGCGATATTCACCTGGAGACGTTTGACGATTCGTTGCTGGTGAAGTACCGGATCGACGGGGTGTTGCAGCAGGCCATGGCTCCGATTGCGCGGGAGCATCACCAGACGATTCTTTCGCGTATCAAGGTGATGTCGGAGTTGGATATTGCCGAGCGGCGCGTCCCGCAGGACGGACGTTTCCGGGTGCGCTACAAGGGACGTTTGATCGATTTTCGTGTCAGCATTATGCCGACGGTGCATGGCGAGAACGCCGTGCTGCGTGTGCTCGATAAAGAGTCGATGTCGGAGAAGTTCACGAAGCTGTCGCTCGATGTGGTGGGATTTGCGGAGAAAGACCTGGTGCGCTTCCGCCGCTATATTAAGGAGCCGTACGGAATGGTGCTGGTGACCGGGCCGACGGGTTCCGGCAAGACGACGACTCTTTATGCTGCGCTGAATGAGATCAAGAGCGAAGAAGACAAGATCATCACGATCGAGGACCCGGTCGAGTACCAGATTCGCGGCATCACGCAGATTCCGGTGAACGAGAAGAAGGGACTGACCTTCGCGCGCGGTCTCCGCTCCATCCTGCGGCATGACCCGGATAAGATCCTCGTCGGAGAGATTCGTGATGCAGAGACGGCGCAGATTGCCATCAACTCGGCGTTGACCGGCCACCTGGTGTTTACCACGGTTCACGCGAACAACGTTGTCGATGTGCTTGGGCGTTTCCTGAACATGGGGGTGGAACCGTATAACTTCGTCTCTGCGCTGAACTGTATTCTGGCGCAGCGGCTTGTCCGGCAGGTGTGCGAGTTTTGCGTGCAGGACGTGCATTACACCGACGCCGAGCTGATTGAGAACGGGCTGGTGCCGGAGGAGTGGCGCGGGGTGGTCTTCAAGGAAGGTCCGGGGTGCATGGAGTGCGCGGGGACGGGGTACCGGGGGCGTTCGGCGATTCACGAGTTGCTGGAGCTGGATGACGAGATTCGCGAGATGCTGCTGGCGAAGAAGCCGGGGTCGGAGATTCGCAAGAAGGCGAAGGATAAAGGAATGGCGTTTCTGCGCGACTCTGCGCTCGATCGCGTTCGCGAAGGCGTCACGACGTTGAAGGAGATCAATAAAGTCACATTTATTGAGGCTGGACGATAAAAAGCAGAACCGTTGCGAAGAAAATACAGGGGTCCTCTGCTGCGCTCGGGATGACGAGTGTTATGGGCAGGATCGAAGGGTAGTCTAGAAGCATGGGTTTGATACCGACAACGGAAGGAACGCGGCCTCGGCTGGCGGTGGAGATTCGCCCAGAGGGCGTGGTCGCTGCCCGCACGGACGACTCGCAGGCGCTGCTTTCGGCTGTTTCGCAGAGTACTCCTGTCGGCGGTACGGCCGCTCCGGGGCTGAAGGGGGATCATGCGGACGGTCGTCGCGAGACTATCGCAGCCGTGAAGAAGGCGCTCGAGGCGGTTGCGTTGAAGGAGCGCCGTACGACGCTGATCCTGCCGGATGCGGCGGTTCGCGTGCTGCTGCTGGAGTTCGATCAGCTTCCCACGAAGGCGATTGAGGCGCTTGCGGTTGTGCGGTTTCGGCTAAAGAAGCTGCTGCCGTTCGATGCGGATGATGCGGTGGTGAGCTACCAGGTGATGTCGACGAGCCGCAACCTGGTGCGCGTGCTGGCGGTTGCGGTGCCGAAGGATGTGCTGGCCGAGTACGAAGGGATGGTGCGCGAGGCGGGGTTTGAGCCGGGAGCGGTCCTGCCGAGTACGCTTGCCGCCTGTGCCGGGATGGTGGAGATGGAAGCCGCGACGCTGATCATCAATGCGGGCGTCAGCTCGGTGACGACGGCGATCGTGCAAGGTGGCGTGCTCCTGCTGCATCGGACGGTGGATCTGGCACTTGATAGTGCGGTGGAGATTGAGGCGAGTCTCCTGCTGGAAGAGATGCCTTTACCGGAGAACTCGCCGCTTGGGCTGGTGGATGTCGAGAGTTCTGCCGGGGAGTGGGCGATGCAGGAGCCGCTGAACGGGTATGGAGTTCTGGACGATCATCATATCTCGGCGGAGGCTGACCTTGCGGCGAAGCGGCTTGCGGCTGAGATTGCGGCCGAGGCTGAAGGAAGTGTGACGCGCGAAGAGATGCTGCCTGCGCTGCCTACGACCGAAAGCGGCTGGGAGGCTCGTCGCGTGTCGGCTGCGGCGCGGGAGATTACGCAGGCGCTGAGTGTCGCCGCGGCCTACTTTGAAGATACCCTGAAGAGTGCGCCGGGCGTGGTGCTGGCAGCGGGCACGATTGGCGCCGAGGCGCTGGGTGAACTGTTGCGCGAGGCTGGGTTTGAAGAGAGCGAGATGCGGGTGAGGGAGCTGGTAGAAGGGTCGATGCTGGTTGGCGGAGCGACGACGACGAGAGTTCCGCATGGCTGGATGGCGGGCGTTCGGGGAGCGTTGCGAAGCTAATGCGCATCTCGATCAACCTTGCTTCTAAACCGTTCGTCGAACTGCGGCCTCTGTTTGCGCGGCTCCGATTGATTATGGGCGTGCTGACCCTTGTGGCGATTGGCCTGGGGTTCGGCGTACACGCCTTGAGCGCGGACGCGAAGCAGGCGACGGCCAAGATGGATGTGTTGAAGGCGCAGACCGCCCGGGTGCAGCAGGCGACGGCGGCGAACGAGACGCGGATGCGCAAGCCGGATAACCAGGCTGTGCTGCAACGGTCCGAGTTTCTGAACAACCTGTTCGCCAGCAAGAGCTTTAGCTGGACCGGCGTAATGATGGACCTGGAGCATGTACTCCCTGCGGGGGTGCAGGTGACGAGCATCGATCCGGCGATTGGCAAGGATGGGACTGTGACGATTCGGCTGCGGGTTACGGGCGATCGCGATAAAGCCATTCAGCTTGTGAGGAACCTGGAACGTTCGAGGCGGTATGTCAATCCGCGGATCGCGCATGAATCGGCGTTGACCGCGGATAAAGCGAAGGCAATTGGCGCCGCGGGCGGCGGGTCCTTCCAGAATGTCAGTACGGATGCGTTTGGGAACGGCGTCGAGTTTGAGATTCAAAGCGGTTACAACAGCCTCACGATGGACATTGAAAAGAACGAGCTCAAGCAGGCGGCCGACGCGGAGAAGGGTGAGGTCAAGCAGGAGCAGGCTGCTATCGCAAAGCAACAGAGTGTGAAGGCGAAGGGCACGAGGCACGCTGCGGCTGCGAAGCCGGCTGCCGTCCCGAAGCCGGCTGCAGCTGCGAAGCCTTCGGCGGGGGTGGCGCGATGAGCGAGTCTTCACGGCCTACCGCGGTGACGTTTAACATCCGGCAGCAGAGCGAGAGGTGGCTGACGCCGGTGAACCTACACTGGGCTGGTGTGGGTGCGCTGCTGCTGGTGAATCTTTACCTGCTGATCAGCATGGCGATCCTTTGGCAGCAGGCGAAGAACCAGGATGCGGACGCGCTTGCCGGGCAGAAGATTCGCCTGCAGGCTGCGCAGCTTGCGTCGCGTCCGCTCGAAGGGCTGGATGCGAAGCTCGAGAAGGCGAATACGCAGGCGGATGCGTTTTATGGTGAGCGGCTTCCGGTGAGCTACTCGGAGATTGCGACTGAGTTGGGAGTGCTGAAGGATAAGCATCATGTCCGGCTGGCCGGGCTTGCTTACGCACAGGCTCCGGTCACGACGCTGTCCGGTTTGGAGAAGACGGGTGGTCCGCTTACCGAGATCCGGATGGATGCGAACCTTGCCGGCGACTATCTGGGGCTGGTGGAGTTTCTGAACGGACTGGAGCGCGATAAGACCTTTTTTGTGGTGACCGGGCTGACGCTTACGGGGCAGGAGACTGGCCGCGTCAATCTGCGGATGAAGATTACGACGTATCTGCGCGGGCTGAGCACGGATGAAGAGGCTGCGCGGGCGAGTACGGTCGTCTCTCCCGGCGATGAGATGGAGACGCAGGCTCTGAAGCAGACGGACAATGGCGGAGGTAAGCCATGAAGGCTGGGACAGAAGATAAAAAGAAGCTGATTACCGCCGGGGTGCTCGGGTTCTGTGCGCTGGGGGCCGTGGTTTATCTGTTTTTGATGTTCTTTGGCGGGCCGCCCCCGACCACCGCTCCGCCGGCGGCACCGACTGCCGTGGTGCAGCCGCTGGTGGTGCCCCAGGGAGGGAAGGTGGTGACGGCTGCCGCAGGGACTCCGGCGGGTGCTACCGCGGTGAAGCTGGGAACGGCCAGCGGGGAGTTGGATCCGACGCTGCATATGGACGGGATGCTGGCGGCTGAAGCGGTGGTCTATACCGGAACGGGGCGGAATGTGTTCGCTCCGGGACCGCTGCAAGCGACGCAGGTTGCGACTGTGAAGGCAATCGCTCCTGCGCGGCCGGGAGCTGCGGCGCCGATGACGCCGGTAAATCTTGGACCGGCACCGCCGCCGCCCATCAACCTGAAGTTTTTTGGGGTGGCCACGCGCAAGGGTGTGAAGCAGGCGCTGCTGTTGAGTGGGGATGATGTGTTTCTGGCTTCGGCCGGGGATATTGTGGCGCGGCGGTACAAGATCATGACGATCTCGGCGAACTCGATTACGGTGCAGGATCTGCCGAACAGCAATCAGCAGAACCTGCCGCTGGTGGCGAACTGATGAGCGGCGAACGCGTCCTCGTCGAGCGGGATGACGAAGGGTACATGCTGCTTGCAGCGATTCTGATGATCTTCCTGGTGCTGCTGGCCTTGAGCGTGGCTGCTCCGCGGGTTGCGACGCAGTTGAAGCATGAGCAGGAGATCGAGACGCAACATCGTGCGAACCAGTATGTGCGGGCGATTCGAATCTACTACCAGAAGTTTCACAGCTATCCGCCATCGCTTGAGGCTTTGGATAAGACGAATAATCAGAAGTTTCTGCGGCAACATTATCTCGACCCGATGACGGGCAAGGACGACTGGAAGTTCATCAAGGTCGGCGAGAACAAGACGACGGTGAAGGGATTTTTTGGGGAAGACCTGCCGGGGCTGGCACCGGGACTGGGAGCTGCGGCGGGGTTGTCCAGCGGGTCGGGATCGACGATTGGGACGCCAATCGGAGGGTCGGCCGGGGGATCGGGGACGGGGAGTACAAGCGGTGGTCCGGGGACTTCGGCGTTTGGCGGCGCTTCGGGTGGACTGGGCGGGACGGGAACCGGATCGGGGACGGGGACGGGAACTGGGTCGGGGACGGGAACTGGATCGGGGAGTGGGGGCAGCAGCTCGGGCTCGGATAGTGGGACGGCGGTGGGTCCTTTTATGGGGGTGGGCGTGCCGAAGACGGGTGCGGCCATGTTGACGGTGAACGAGAAGTCCGATTATGGCGAATGGGAGTTCTTATACGATCCGCGGATTGAAGCGCTGTATGCGAAGGGAAATCTGCTGGGTGGTGGGGGTGTGGGCAGCTCCGGGTCGTCGATTGGGGGGACGCCGGGAACGAGTCCGTTTGGGTCGACGCCGGGGACGACTGGCGGGACTGGAACGACGGGCGGGACTGGGACGACGGGTGGGACTGGGACGACGGGTGGGACTGGGACGACTCCGACTTCGCCGACGACTCCGGGTTCGGCTTCTCCGCAGTAGGACAATCTAGCGGATCAACTTTATGGCAATTTTCGGTTTCGGAGGGCCGATTTGGCTGGCGTGCGGGCTAAGTCGCTGAAGAGATTGGAGTTGCGACTGTGCTCTTGTGCCGTGGACGGCTTGGAGGCATTCCGGGCGTGGTCGATATGCCTCGTGGTGCATCCAATGAGCGAGTGCAAGGGGCGGCAGTTCCGTCCGCTTCAACAAAGTTGACAACAACTCACTCACATCGTATAACTAGAGATGTCGCAAGAGAACACAAGCGGGCCGAGCGAATCGATGCCCGAAATCCAGGAGCAAGGACACATTATGGGAAAGATCATTGGGATCGATTTAGGAACGACAAATAGCTGCGTAGCCGTGATGGAAGGCGGCGAGGCGAAGGTGATTGCGAACGATGAGGGCGGTCGTACGACGCCGTCTATCGTTGCGTTTACCAAGAGCGGCGAGCGGTTGGTGGGTCAGACGGCGAAGCGCCAGGCGATTACGAACCCGGAGAACACGATTTTCTCCGTGAAGCGCTTTATGGGCCGCCGGATGAACGAGGTCGGCGACGAGATGAAGATGGTGCCGTACAAGGTTGTGGCCAAGGGCGACAACATTGCGATCGTGGCGCAGGGTAAGGAGTACACGGCTCCTGAGATTTCGGCGATGATTCTGCAGAAGCTGAAGAAGGCCGCTGAGGATTATCTTGGTCAGTCGGTTACTGAGGCTGTGATCACGGTTCCGGCATACTTCAACGACGCGCAGCGCCAGGCGACGAAGGATGCGGGGCGCATTGCCGGCCTCGATGTGAAGCGCATTGTGAACGAGCCGACGGCTGCCGCGCTGGCTTACGGGCTCGACAAGAAGAAGGACGAGACGATTGCCGTGTACGACTTTGGCGGCGGTACGTTCGACGTTTCGATCCTGGAAGTGGGCGAAGGCGTCATCGAAGTGAAGTCGACCAACGGTGATACCCACCTGGGCGGCGACAATCTCGACCAGCGGATTGTGGAGTGGCTCATCTCGGAGTTCAAGTCTGAGACCGGACTGGATCTGGGTTCGAAGGGCAACGAGATGGCGTTGCAGCGTTTGAAGGACGCTGCTGAGCGCGCGAAGATCGAGCTTTCGACGGCACAGGAGACGGAGATCAATCTCCCCTTCATTACGGCCGATGCAAGCGGTCCGAAGCACCTGGTTCGCAAGCTGACGCGTGCGAAGCTCGAGTCGCTGGTGGACGATCTGTTGCAGAAGTCGATTGGCCCCTGCAAACAGGCGTTGAAAGATGCCGGCGTGGATGCAAGCAAGATCGACGAGGTCGTGCTGGTCGGCGGTCAGACGCGTATGCCGAAGATTCAGCAGCTGGTCAAAGAGCTGTTTGGCAAGGAGCCGAACAAGGGCGTGAACCCGGACGAAGTGGTCGCCATCGGTGCGGCTGTCCAGGCGGGCGTGCTTGCGGGCGAGGTGAAAGACCTGCTTCTGCTCGACGTGACACCGCTGACGTTGTCGATTGAGACGATGGGCGGCGTGGCGACTGGGATGATCCAGCGCAACACGACGATTCCAACGAAGAAGACTGAAACCTTCTCGACGGCTGCCGATAACCAGACTGAGGTTGAGGTGCATGTGCTGCAGGGCGAACGTCCGATGGCCGCGCAGAACCGTACGCTTGGCAAGTTCAAGCTTTCGGGGATCCCGACCGCACCGCGCGGCGTTCCGCAGATCGAAGTCACCTTCGATATCGACGCGAACGGCATTCTGAATGTGACGGCGAAGGACAACGCGACCGGCAAGGACCAGAAGATCACGATTACGAGTTCTTCGGGTCTGAGCAAGGAAGAGGTCGAGCGCATGGCGAAGGATGCCGAAGCGCATGCGGCTGAAGACAAGGATGCACGCGACACGATTGAAGCACGCAATGGACTGGATTCGATGGTCTACAACATCGAGAAGATGTTGAAGGACTCGGCGGATAAGGTGCAGGAGAGCGACAAGAGCGAGGTCGAGAGTGCCCTGGCCGAGGCGAAGGGTGTGCTTGCGGGAACTCCGGGTGCGAGCGAGCTGAATGCAGCGAAGGACAAGCTGCAGACGGCGAGCCACAAGCTGGCCGAGGCGATGTACAAGGCGGGTGCGACGGCTCCGACGGATGGCGATGGAGCCGCGGCGGGGACGGCGGACACGACTGAGCAGGCGAAGGACGAAGGCGTGATCGACGCTGAGTATGTGGATGTGGACAAGAAGTAAAGACTGAACGTAGCTGGTTTGGTTCTCGTTTTGCACCGTTGAACGAGGACCCGGAGAAATCCGTAGTACGGTTTGAAGGAGAAGGGGCGTTCCAGAAGGAACACCCCTTTTTCCTTCGGTGAAAGTCGATGTACGCGACACGAGAGGTTTCCGCGTCAAACGTCGCAGAAGGGTGTTGTAGGAAGGATGAGCAGGCGCAATACAAATCGGAACGAGGACGTCGTCGCTGAGGGAATCTGGCTGACTGCGGATTCCATGAATGAGCTGCTATTCAATGATTTTCACGGAGGCAAGGCCATGACCGAAACTCTATGGAAGTGCGATCAGTTGCGCGCGGGGCAGCTTTACAACCGGATGATGTTCGACACGCAAGCCGAGGCGAAGAAATTCGCCGAGCGGATGCAGCAGATGGAACCGGACCAGACGTTCTCGATTGAAGCCGTGCACGCGTCGCAGGTTTGGAACTAAGCAGCTACGGGTAAACGTACGGTATGCAGATTGATTGGGTTGCCGTGCAGGCGATAGGGACCTCGATGCTGGTCGTTACCAGTATCGGGGCCATTTCGTATGCGGGGCTGCAGTTACTGCACGAGCGGCAATACCGGTCGGTTGAGAATCTCGAGAAGCAGTTAAGTTTCTTTCTCTCGGAGAACTTCGTCGCGGCTCGGCGAAGGCTGGCGCAGGCTCGTCTGGAGATGGGCGCGGCAGAACCGGGGCTGGTGGCGTGGGACGTTGAGCAGCCTCCGGTCCAGGTGTTTGAGGTGCTGGATTTCTATGAGCATCTGGCGCTGCTGGTGAAGAAGGGCCACCTGGAGCTCTACGACGTGTGGCATACGTTTTATGAGTGGGCGCAGCCGGTGTATGTCGACATGCAGGCGCTGATCGAGTCGCCGGACTCGATGTATTCGGATCACTATGAGGATCTGCGAGGCATGATGCGGCGGATGGATGAGCTCCAGTTGAAACGCATGCATCACAAGAATGCGAACCACTGGGCGCTGTGGACACCGGACCGGATCATCGACCACTATCGGTATGAGTTGGAGTCAGGTGGCCGTCCGAGACGGAGCAGGCGAGCGGCGGCACGGGAGGTCGCGCGCGAGGTTGTGAGGGAGATTCAACAGGCAGAGCCTGAGGCCGGGGAAGGGAAGCATGCCTGAAGGGAATGAGACGCATCGCTGGGCTGAGCTGCACGGGAAGATGTTTGCCGGAAAGAAGGTAAATGTGGATTCGCCGCAAGGGCGGTTCCTCGACGCGGGACTGGTGGATGGGCGGAAGTTGATTGGCGTGTTGGCGGTGGGGAAGCATCTTGGGTATGACTTTGGGGTGGTAGCGAAGAAGCGGCGGATCGTCCATGTGCATATGGGCCTGTACGGGGATTTTGCAGAGGGCAAGCAGCCGATGCCGGAGCCTCGCGGGGCGCTGCGGATGAGGGTATGGGATAAGCAGCAGTGGTTGGAGTTGCGCGGGCCGACGGACTGCTCGGTGTGGGATGGTGAGAAGTGGGATGCGCTGCTGGCGAGGCTTGGGCCGGACCCGCTGAACAAGGATGAGCCGACCAAGATGATTGAGCGCGTGAGCGGACGGAAGACGGCGATTGGGCAGTTGCTGATGGATCAGTCGATTGTGTCGGGGCTGGGAAACATCTTTCGCGCGGAGCTGCTATTTCGAGCGAAGGTAAGTCCGTTTCGCGCCGGGAGCGAGGTTCCGGCGAAGGTGTTGCAGAGCATTTGGAAAGATGCGGAAGAGTTGATGCCGCGGGCGATGGTCGACCGCAGGATTGTGACGACGAAGGTGAAGGATCGACCGCATAAGAAGGGCGAGGCTTTGAGTGAAGAGGCGCATTATGTGTATCGGCGCAAGGGTCGGCCCTGCTTGGTGTGCGGGACGGCGATTGAGACGAAGGTGATGGCGGGGCGGAATCTGTTCTGGTGTCCGACGTGCCAGGCGGTATAACGGCGAGCGTATCACTCGAACCGTATAACGGGGAGCGTGATAGGCTGAGGACATGATTGGAGGTTTCAGGGACCGCGAAAGCGAATTGGTTTGGCTTCGGCAAAGAAGCCGGCGCTTCGGTTCCCTGAGCCGCGTCCTCTATCGAAAGCTGCTCCAGATGGATGCCGCCGTGAGCCTTGACGCACTGCTGTCGCCACCTGGGAACCGACTCGAGGCGCTACGAGGCGATCGGCGCGGACAGCACAGCATTCGGGTGAATGATCAGTATCGAATTTGTTTCACATGGAGAGAAGGGCATGCCCACGATATCGAAATCACGGATTACCACTAAACGCGAACTGGGAGTGGAGTTGGCGCAACGCATGCTGCCAGTTCATCCTGGGGAGATGCTGCGCGAGGAGTTTCTGATTCCCTTGAACCTGAGTGCGAACGCTTTGGCATTGGCGATTCATGTGCCAGCGACGCGCATCAGTGAGATTGTGAACGAGCGACGCGGCATAAGCGGGGACACTGCGATTCGCCTGGGACAATACTTCCGGGTTGGGCCAGAGTTTTGGATGAATCTGCAGACGAGGTACGAATTGGAAGTTGCTCGTGATGGCCGAGATTACTCGGCGATTGCGCAGATAGAACCTGCGCCAGTTAATGATCGCGGCGAATTGCTTGCGCGGTCTGCTTAGAAAGGTAAGACATGGCGACGACACAGACAAAGGATTATTACGGCACGCTTGGGGTGAAGAAGGGCGCGAACTCGGATGAGATTCGGAAGGCGTTTCGGAAGCTTGCGCGCAAGTTTCATCCGGATGTGAATCCGGGGGACAAGAAAGCTGAGGAGAAGTTCAAGGAGATCTCCGAGGCGAATGATGTGCTTTCGGATGACAAGAAGCGGAAGATCTATGACCAGTTTGGGTTCTACTCGGACTCGATCGATCCGGCGGCGGCTGAGGCTGCGGCTCGGGGTGGGTATGGGCCTGCGGGCGGTGGATTTGGGGGTGGGCGTCCGCAACCGGGTGGGGGTGCGGGGCAAGAGGTTCCGTTCGATTTTGGAGGGTTCGATTTCTCGGACTTTCAGAGTGGCGCCCGTGGGTCGGGCGCTGGTGCGCGGGAACAAGGGGCGGGGTTTGGCGGGTCGTTCAAGGACATCTTTTCGGGGATGTTCAACGGCGGGCAAAAGGGTGCGACGCGCGGGCCGCAACCGGGGACGGATGTCGAGTACCAGGTGGCGATCGACTTCTGGACGGCGGTGCGTGGGGGTGTGACGCGGCTGGAGATTCAGCGTCAGGAGATGTGTCCGACGTGCAAGGGGAAGAGTGTTACCGGTGGGGCGATGGAGTGTCCGGAGTGCAGCGGCACGGGGCAGGTGACGCAGATGGGCGGGCGGATGAAGTTCAATATTCAATGCCCGCGTTGTGGCGGCGCGGGGCAGGTGCAAAACACGTGTGCGACGTGCGATGGGGCGGGTGTCGTGACGCGGAAGGAACCGCTGGAGTTTCGCATCAAGCCGGGGACGCGGGATGGGCAGAGGATCCGGCTGGCGGGTAAGGGCAATGCGGGAACCCATGGTGGAGCGAATGGGGATCTGTACCTGGTGATCAAGGCGGGGGCGCATCCGCTATTCAAGCGGACCGGGGATGACATTGCGCTGGTGGTTCCGGTGACGGCGATGGAGGCTGCGCTGGGGGCAAAGATCGAGGTGCCGACGATCGATTCGCACGACGCGCCGGAGAGTGCGCGGACGCAGTTGAAGATTCCGCCGGGGACGCAGACGGGTCAGAAGCTGCGGTTGCGCGAGAAGGGTGTTCCTTCGGCGACGTTGGAGGGCAAGCGCGGCGATCAGATTGTTGAGGTGAAGGTGGTGGTGCCGAAGGTCCAGGATGAGCGGTCGAAGGAGATTTTGCGGGAGCTGGCGAAGCTGAATCCGGAGGATCCTCGGGCGGAGATGCTGGGGGCTATTTAGGAAATCGTGGGTCCTACGCGGTGCGCTTCCCGCTCCTCTGTTTGTTGCTACACTGCGGGGATGAAATATCTGGCGTGTGCGGCGGTCGTGTTGATGGGGTGTGGGGCGGCGGCGGGGCAGTTTGAACTGGAGGAGTCGCACTCGAAGGCGAGCCTGCGAGGGATCGATGCAGTGGGGCCGGGGGTGGCGTGGGCCAGCGGGTCGGGTGGGACCGTGCTGCGGACAGAGGACGGCGGGTATCTGTGGCAGACGTGCACGGTGCCGAAGGGGGCGGAGAAGCTGGATTTTCGGGGGATTCAGGGGTTCGACGCGAAGACGGCGGTCGTGATGTCGAGTGGGACGGGGGCGCTTTCGAAGATCTACCGGACGACGGATGGGTGCCAGACGTGGACGCTGGTCTTTGAGAATCCTGATGCGCAGGGTTTCTTCGATGCGCTGAAGAGGGTTACTGAGAAGCAGTTGTACCTGCTAGGTGACCCGGTGGATGGGAAGTTTGCGATGTTCTTTTCGCCTGACCAGGGGAAGAGCTGGTTTATCGCGGACGATCCGGGGAGGGATGCCGCCAAGGGCGCAGGTGCGTTTGCAGCGAGTAACACGTCGTTCGCCTCAATGGGGAACGTACTGGTTTTTGGGACTGGCGCGACGGCGACGGATGCGGCAAAGGTCTACCGGACGCGGCCGAAGTGTCCGCCCGCAGTGCCGGGCAAGGAAACGGCATGCGCGTTCGAATGGGTTCCTGCAGACGTGCCGATGGGACCGGGGTCAACGTCGATGGGGGTGTTTTCGCTTGCGGGGCGGGCTACGCTGAACCAGTCAGGAGTGATGAAAGTGACTGTGGTCGGGGTTGGCGGGGATTACACGAAGCCAGATTCATCTGCGGGGACGGCAGTCTTTTCTTTGGATGGCGGAGAGCACTGGTCGGCGGCGGTGGCGGGGCCGCAAGGGTATCGGTCGGCGGTGCAGTATGCGCGGGATGCCGGGAAGTGGATTGCGGTCGGTCCGGGCGGGACGGATATTTCGAAGGATGATGGCAAGGACTGGACGGCGGTGGCGGGTGAAAATGCGGGTGGGTGGAATGCGGTGAGTCTGCCGTTTGTGGTGGGGGCCAAGGGGAAGATTGGGAAGATCCGGGATGGGGTCTTGAAGTAAAGGCAAGGGCAAGTGTGCCCTAGTCGCGGGCGGCGACCACTTCGTGGGGTATTGGACGCTGCGCGTTTTCAGGGACTGGGGATGGCAGGATGTATTCGTTGGCGTAGGCGGCGAGGATCTGGCTGGTTTCGGGAGCGAGGCCTACGATGCGGGCGGCCAGCCAGGCTTGTGGCGTGATGGCGATCTCAGCGCGGCCTGATTGAGTGGCGTTGTAGATACGGTTGGCGGCGTGGCCGACGGATGCGGCGAGGATCGGGGATTTTGCGCCGAGGTTGAACCAGCGCTGCTCCTTTTCGACGTTGCCGGTGAAGTGGGCGTGGGATTCGCCGCCGGTGCGCATGAGGCCCGGGCAGACGGTGGTGACGCGAATGCCTTTGAGGCGCAGTTCGGCGTGCAGGCCTTCGGAGAAGCCGGTGAGAGCGAACTTGGAGGCGACGTAGGGGAGGAGATGCGGGACGGGGATCTTGCCGCCGATGGAGGCGATGTTGACGATGCCGCGGAAGCTTCCTGCGGGAGGGTTGAGCATGTGGGGGACGGCGGCGCGGATGGTGTGGAGGGCGGCGAAGAAGTTGGTCTGCATGGCGCGGTCGTAGGCTTCGGCAGGCTGGTCTTCGAAGGGGCCGACCTCGATGATGCCGGCGTTGTTGATGAGGAGGTCGAGGCGGCCGAAGGTGCGGACGGCGTTTTCGACAAGGCCGGCGCACTGGGCGGGGTCGGTAAGGTCGCAGTCGACGAGGAGGATGTTGTCTTCGTTGAGGACATCGCCGAACCGGAGGAGGCCATCGCGCGCGAGCTCGAGGTCGTCGGCGTCGCGAGCGGCGAGCACGAGTTTCATGCCGGCTCTGCCGAATTTTTGTGCGAGCGCGAAGCCCAGGCCGCGCGAGGCTCCGGTGATGACGGCGACCTGGCCGGGTAAGAAACGCTTGCGGGTGGGCAGGAAGGCGTAGGCTGCGGCGGCGGCAAGCGTGGTGGCGAGGATGGGGAGGGTGAATGGGGAGGTAGGGTGCTTCATGCTTGGTTGGATGCGTTTGGGTGTCAGGAGAGAGTTGCACAAAGCGGAGCGATTCCGGCGATACTGACTGCGGCTTGCTGCTCGGTCTTGCGGTCCGTAGCGGCTCTGACGTGGTTCAAGCTCGCAATCTCAGCGTACGACCGGCAACGCGGAAGGATATGAGGATATGACATTCAACGAGCTAAGTTTTTACATATTTTGTCAATGTTTTCAAATGACCATGACGTGGATCGGCGTGCCATTTCTGCTCTGGTCCTGGAGGTATAGTTGGACGGAAAGGTCATCGGGCAACAATTCGCTCTTTTTGCCAAAGTTGCTCTTTACCCTGGCGGTCATACCCAGTTGTGTTATCAGTTTTCAGCCTCCGTGGGTAAAGAACAGGGTTTCTGTCGCGGCTTGGCCGGTTTTTGCAGAGTTTGCGCTTTTAGTCGGCAGTGTGATTCTTACGATTGGAAAGCATGGTCCGGGTAAAACCATACTCCGCGTGGGTCAATATGTCTTGCTCATAGGGGGAAGTGCTTTCATCGTCGCCGCTCTGCTCAACCTTGATAATGTCTCTGAAGTCCTGCATTGGAATAATTGAGTACGCATACGATAAGAGGATTGGCTACGAAAAAAGCGTCGTGGGAAGATGATTACGAGATGAAGGCGGAATACGAGCTGAAGAATGGCCGACCGAATCCTTATGCCGAGCGCATGCGCCACGGAAGCAACCTAGTGCTGATCGATCCGGAGCTGCATGCAGTGTTTCCCAGTAGCGCGGCGGTGAACGAGGCATTGCGGCTGATCGTTAAGGCGAGTGCAAAGGCTGTGAAGTCGAAGGCTGCGAAGCAGGCAAAGGCCAGATAGCGCATCGAGGTATTTGAAATTCGGCGTTGATGCGAGGGGGCTGGCCGTGATGGTGACTTTCCAGTGGGATCGCGCGAAGGAAGAACTCAATGTGAGGAAGCACGGGGTCCACTTCAAAGAAGCCGTTGAGGTCTTGTGCGATGCTCTGGTATTGTCGACCGTGGACTACCGGCATCTTGCGCAGGAACGGCGCTTCCTGAGCGTGGGCGAAAGCAGATCGGGCCGCATCTTGACCGTAGCGCATACTGATGAGGATGATGTTGTGAGAGTGATCTCAGCGCGAACGGCTTCGCGATCTGAAAGGAGAGACTATGAGAGCGGTTGAAGAGGGCGATGACGACATGCCGGACGAAGTCGATTTCAGCAGCGGCACCCGAGGACATTTTGCGGGACGGCTCAGCCGGGCGATGCAGGTCGTCGTGATCGAACCGGACGTCGCGGAGGTATTTGTTACCTCGGAGGATGTCAATCAGGCGTTGCGGAAGGTGATGCGAGACCGTCTGCCTGCGACCGATGAGAGATCGAAGGCTAGCTGAGAGACGATGGCGACGAAGCGGAAATCCCGTGGCGGGTACATGATCTCGGTGGTGGCCGAGATGTACGAGATTCATCCGCAGACGCTGCGTCTTTATGAACGCGAAGGCTTGCTGCGGCCGAGCCGCTCGGATGGGAATACGCGGCTCTACACCGACGAAGACCTGGAGCGGCTGGAGTTTATCTTGAACCTGGCACGGGATCTTGGGGTGAACATCGCAGGCATCGCGATTGTGCTGCAGATGCGCGAACGCATGGAAGAGATGAACCGGCAGATGCAAGGGTTCGTCGACTACGTGCGCGAAGAGATGCTCACCCGCATCAACCAACAACAAAACCCCGGCGCCGGACTCGTCCCTTTCAAGCGAGTCGTGATCACGCCAGTAAAAGCAAGAAAGACAAAAGCGCCCTAATCGCGGGCGGCGACCACTTCGTGGGGTGGAAGCACGCTTCGCGCGCGAAGCGCTTCCACCCCACGAAGTGGTGCCCGTCCGGCATGAGGACGCGTTTGCTTGTTTGTTTGGTGGCGCGATTAGACTTGATGTGAGGGATTGGTTTGTGATGGGTTTGTTGTTGCATGGGGTTTTCTGGGTGGCGGTAGTGGGGTCGGTGACTTCGTCGATCTATTGCCTGATGGTGGCGGCGGCGGCGGCGCGTTTTGGTTTGCGGAAGCGGCGAGATGATGCGGCGGTTGCGGATTTTGTGCCTCCGGTGAGCCTGTTGAAACCGCTGCATGGGACGGAGCCGGGGATGGAGCGGAATCTCGAGACGTTTTTTGAGCAGGAGTATCCCGGCGAGTTTGAGCTGTTGTTTTGTGCCCGGCATGAAACGGACGAGGGGTTGAGGCTGGCGCGGCGGGTTGGGGCGCGGTATCCGGCGGTTGAGGCGCGGTATGTGACGTGCGGTGAGCCGATGCCGAAGTTTCACAATGCGAAGGTCTACTCGCTCGAGAAGCTGGATTCAGTGGCGAAGTATGAGCGGTACGTGACGAGCGATGCGGATGTGCGCGTGGCGAAGGACTACCTGCTGCGGATGGTGCAGAATCTGAAGGACCCGGGGTTGGGGATCGCTTCGTGTGTGTATCTGGGGACAGCGTATGGCGGCGAGGGGGCGAGCTTTGCGTCGAAGCTGGATGCGGTGGGGAAGAGTGTCGAGATGACCAGCGGGGTGCTGGTGGCGGACATGATAGAAGGAACGAAGTTCGCGCTGGGAGCGACGATGGCGCTGCCACGGAAGAGCTTCCAGGAGGTCGGCGGGTTTGGCGAGCTGGGGCAGTTTTATGCGGATGATTTTGAGCTGGGGAACCGGCTGGCGAAGCAGGGCAAAGGCGTGAAGATGGCGACGCACATCATCAAGTTGATGGTGCAGGACCAGCCGTTCTGGCTTTCGTTTCGGAACCAGTTGCGGTGGATGCAGAGTACGCGGCGGTCTCGGCCGCTGGGGCACCTGGGGACGGGGCTGACGTTTGCTGTGCCGTTTGGGTTGCTGGGTCTGGTGTGGGGATTGGCTGCGGGGCGGCCGCTGGTTGGAGTGCTTTGGCTGCTGGGGATGGTGGTGAACCGGTGGCTGCAGGCGGGGACGATTCTGGGGGTGATGGGGGATCCGGATTGGTTTGCGAATGTGGCGGTGTATCCGCTGCGGGATTTTCTGGGGAGTTTGCTCTGGGTGGGGAGCTACGGTGGGGAGCGGTTCTATTATCGCGGGAAGATTTATAAGTTGAAACCGGGGGGGCGGGTGGAGGCTCCGGAGTAGAGTGCGCGGATGCGGGGTTTTTGGTTTGGGTTGAGTCGTATACTTCCGGCATGATTCGTATGCTGATTTTGCTGGCTGGATTGTGTGCGGGGGCGTCTGGGCAGGGAAGCCCGGTGGCGAAGGCGTGGCCTGCTGCCGATGGGGTTTACCGAATTGCGAACTTCAAGTTCGGCACGGGTGAAGTGCTGCCGGAGTTGCGGCTGCATTATCTGACGCTGGGGACTTTGCATCGGGATGCGGCGGGGCATGCGGATAACGTGGTGCTGCTGTTGCATGGGACGGGTGGCGATGCGCATTCGCTGATGAATCCGGTGTTTGCCGATGTGTTGTTTGGGCCGGGGCAGCCGTTGGATATCGCGAAGTACTTCATCGTGCTGCCGGATGATATCGGGCATGGCAAGTCGTCGAAGCCTTCGGATGGGCTGCATGCGAAGTTTCCGGCTTATGACTATGACGACATGGTTCGGTCGCAGCACGAGATGCTGATGGATGGGTTGAAGGTCGATCATCTGCGGCTGATTCTGGGCACGAGCATGGGGTGCATGCAGGCGTTTGTATGGGGTGAGACGTATCCGGGGTTTGCGGATGCACTGGCTCCGTTTGCGTGCCTA
The DNA here is from genome assembly GCA_963693075.2 of uncultured Granulicella sp. Classification (GTDB taxonomy): domain Bacteria; phylum Acidobacteriota; class Terriglobia; order Terriglobales; family Acidobacteriaceae; genus Edaphobacter. The sequence continues at coordinate 1,493,956 of CAXMMP010000002.1, forward strand.
CCGGTACCGATTGCGGGGCGGAATCGGATGATGCGGTACATGGCGATCAAGGCGGTGAAGGATGATCCGGCATGGATGGGCGGCGAGTACAAGACGGAGCCGTTGCAGGGACTGACGACGGCGAACGAGATGCTGCTGGTGATGGGGTCGGCTCCGCTGGTGATGCAGAAGGCTGCGCCGACACGGGCTGCGGCGGAGGCTTATGTCGACCGGTATGTGGCACGGGCGGATGCGGCGACGGATGCGAATGACTTGATCTTCTACATGAATGCCAGCCGTAACTACGATCCGAGTGCAGAGCTGGGGAAGATCAAGGTACCGGTGCTTTGGATCAACTCGGCGGACGACTTTATCAATCCTCCGGAGTTGAAGATTGCCGAGAAGATGATGGGGCAGATGGCCCATGTGAAGTTTGTGCTGATTCCGATCTCGGATGAGACGCGGGGGCATGGGACGCATACGCAAGCTGCGCTTTGGAAGGATTACCTGGTGGAGCTGCTGACGAGAAGTGCAAAGGCGCCCTAGCGCCGGGCGGGCACCACTTTGGGAAGCAGGACCGCTAGGCGGTGCTTGGGCGTTTGAAGCAGCTTGCGATTTCGCTGTTGAACTTGAGGTACATGAAGATGGCGAAGTCGACGAGGAGCAGGATGTAGACGGTTTGCTGCTCGACCTCGGTGATGGCCGGCATGACGAGGATCTGGGTGCCGAAGTCATGGTGGGAGAGCCAGAGGACCATCATGAGGCCGCAGGAGAAGACGAGGGAGTTGCGCGCCCAGCGGCGGAGACGCCAGAGACCGAGGCCGATGGCTCCGGCGTAGAGGCCGAGGAAGAGCAGCAGCATGCCCTTGGGGTCTTTGCCGTGCGAGGCGAGGAAGGTGAGGTCCTGGAGATTGGGGATCGAGGCCAGGCGGCCGTAGTGACCGGCGAGCGAAAGCCAGGCGATGAAGACGAGAAAGCCGGCTTTTGCGAACTGGAAGAACGCCATCAGCGTGACGGGAAAGGGCCGTTGCGGGGGCGGCGGGACGTAATAGTCCGCGCTGAGCTGAGGTGTCATTGAAGGGATGGTAGCGAAACGTGGGGCAGAAGACAGTGACTCGAACGGGTGATTTGCGGGAATCTGCGAAAATGGAAGAGAGATGGAGATGCAGGCCAAGGCGGAGCGGGAGACGATCGCGGTTGCGATGAGCGGCGGCGTCGACTCGTCGGCTGTGGCGGCGATGCTGATGGTTGAGGGGCATGAGCTGGTGGGGCTGACGCTGCAGCTTTGGAATCAGCGGCGGCTTGCCGGGCACGAGGGGATGCCGGAGGCGGTGCAGGGCCGATGCTGCTCGATTGACGATGTGTACGATGCACGACGGGTGGCGGAGCGGCTGGGGATTCCGTATTACCTGGTGAACCAGCAGGAGCGGTTCGAGGCGGATGTGGTGAAGCCGTTTGTGAGCGAGTATCTGGCTGGGCGGACGCCGATTCCGTGCACGTTGTGCAACAACCATTTGAAGTTTGACCAGTTGCTGCTGACGGCGCGACAGATTGGCGCGACGAAGATCGCAACGGGGCACTATGCGCGGAATCATTACGATGCAGAGCGGGGGCGGTGGATTTTGTCGCGGCCCGCGGATCGGTCGAAGGATCAGACTTACTTTTTGTTCGGGCTGACGCAGGAGCAGCTGGCGGCGACGCTGTTTCCGCTGGGCGAGATGCAGAAGCCGGCGGTGCGCGTGATGGCTGAAGAGGCTGGGCTGGAGGTGGCGAAGAAGCCGGATTCGCAGGAGATTTGTTTTATTCCCGGTGGGGATTATCAGACCTTTTTAAGAGCGTATCTGGATGAGCAGGAGCAGGAGATGCCGGATAGCTCAGGGGAGCTGGTGATGTCTTCGAGCGAGGTGATCGGGCGGCACACGGGGATTCACAACTTCACGGTCGGGCAGCGGAAGGGGCTAGGGCTGACGAGTGCGAATCCGCTTTACGTGCTGCAGATTCATCCGGAGAGCCACCAAGTGATGGTGGGGGCGGATGAGGAGTTGATGACGCGTGAGGCGAAGGTAGACCGGCTGAACTGGATCTCGATTGCGGCGCTGACAGAGCCGATTCGGGTGCTGGCGAAGGTGCGGCATCGGCATGAGGCTCAGCCGGCATGGCTCACTCCCGGGGATGAACCGGGAACTGCGGTGGCGACGTTCGACGAGGCGCAGCGGGCGATTACGCCGGGGCAGGCGGCGATCTTTTATCAAGAGGACGAGGTGGTTGGGGGCGGCTGGATTTATTAGGCGGCCTATGCCTCGTAAGGGAGACATGGCCGGCTGAGTTGATGCTCAGGATTAGAGGTCGAGGTCGGAGTTGGGGCGGCGGCCTGGGTAGGGGGCGACGGGCTCTTCGATGATGCGGTAGGGGGTCATGGGGCGAGGCGGAGTCGGACGGGGTGTTGCTCGACCGCCGAGCTGGCCGCCTGAGCCGAAGGCACGTGCGCCGCTTAGGAGGGTGTCAAAGCCGACCTTGAGGCCGGAGAGGATGCCGGCGACTTCGCGGCCGGGAACGGTGATGCCCTTTTCGATCGCGACACCGAGGCGGGCGGTGGCATCGAGCGCAGTGGTGACCATGCCGTTGATGCGGGAGACCTGGGCGCGGGCTTTGAGATTGATCTCCTGCGCGGTCTGGTTCGCTTCGGCTGCGGTGCGGTTGGCCGCGGAGATCGTCGGACTGAATTCTTCAGCCTTCTCGTTGACGAGGAGGGAAAGCTTCTCGACTTGCGCGGCGATCTTGCCGATCTTCGAGGTGATCTCGCGGATTTCGGGGGTCAACTCGGTGACAAGGGAGTGGGAGGTTGCGATGAGCGGCAGCGCTTTCTCTTTGAGTTCGATGAAGTGCGAGGTGAGTTCCTGCTGCGCTTTTCTCGCTCCGAGTGCCATGAAGACGACGACGCCGGCCTGAGTGAGCAAGGCGATGGCGGCGAGACCGATGAAGATCATCAGCAGCTTGGAGTTGCCGCTGTTGATGGAGTCCTGGGCCTGAAACGCGGCGAGCGTGGAAAGCGTGTTCGAGGCCAGATGGCCCGCCACAAATGTCATCAACATGTTCTGCTCCGTCTTTACGATCTCTTGTTTTTTCGATTTGGTACTAAGCGGCTTGGATGCGGGAAGCCTGGAACGCGTTAGCCTGTCAGCGGTTGAGCCTGTCAGCGGTTGAGCCTGTCTGCCATTCGAGCAGAACGTGGGAAGGGGCGGACTGTGATCGAAGCCTCGATCGTGGTCCACCCCTTCCCGACTTCAACTACTGATGCGCGAGCGCGTGACTAGCCGACGTGCTCTTCGACCTTGCTGGCGTAGGCATCTTTGCCGGCGTTGATGGCGGCCTGGACCTTGTCCTGCTGGTCCTGTACGAGGTTCTTGCCTTTCTCGACATACTCGGTCCACTGAGAACGGCCCTTTTCGTAGTATTCCTTGCCGCGATCGACATACTCGCCGGCGACCTGCTTGCCCTGCGCGACGTAGTCGTTTGCCTTGTCGTAGCCCTGTGAGGCATAGGCCGCGGCTTTTTCCTTGGCATCGAGTGCGCCCTGGACGATGTCCTCACGCGTCTCCTTGCCTGATTTCGGTGCGTACAGAACGCCTACCAGGGCGCCGACGCCGAGTCCTGCGAGAAACCAACCGAGTCCGCTGGTGCTGTTGTCATCTGCCATTTGAGTCTCTCCTGTCGTGCAAAGTTTAGAAAGCGAATGCGGAGGCTTGCGGCCAACGCTTGAAAATGTTGCAACCACCCAAAGGAAACGCCGAAGTGGGTGCGCGCGGGGCGCACGATCGTCAATGCGTTGCATTAGGGAAGATGCCCGGATGATAGAGCGGGTTGCTGAGAATCCAGCATTCCGCAGAAATAAAGGGGTCATGGGAGGTTGATGTTGCGACATCTGCCCGCGGGACACTCAGCAAACGATTGACTAAAGGACGCTTTGCGGCGTGGCTTTTGGGCTGGGTTCCACGGCTGGATGCGGTGACGGAAGTGTCGTGTAGACTCGCCTGATAAGCTGCATCCCGCAAGCTGTGCGTGCGCTCTAATCCCCAGTTTCTTCGTCTCGAGGTGTATGACGTGTTGACGACCGCATCGCAAAAGCCGATGGGCTTTTTGACCTTTACGCTGCACGCCCATCTGCCGTACGTGGTGAATCACGGGACGTGGCCGCATGGAATGGAGTGGCTGCATGAGGCTGCTGCCGAGACGTATCTGCCGTTGCTGCGAGTGCTGGGCCGGCTGGAGAAAGACGGGATCGGGCTGCACTGTAATTTGAATATTTCTCCGGTGCTGATGGAGCAGTTGGCGCACCCGGTGTTTCTTGCGGAGTTTCCGCGGTATGTGACGAGGAAGATCGTTTCGGCGCGGGAGGATGAAGCGTTTTTCGTCCAGTCAGGCGAGGCGCATTACGCGGAGACGGCGCGGTTCTGGGTGAAGTTCTTCCAGCAGGCGCTGGATGATTTTCAGGCGCTCGGCGGCAGCATCCTGGGGGGCTTCAAGCACTTTCATCAGGCTGGGCTGATCGAGATCATCACGTGCGGCGCGACGCATGGGTACATGCCGCTGCTGGGGACGGACGAGAGCGTGCGGGCGCAGGTGCGGATGGGCGTGCAGACGCACCTAAAGCATATTGGCGAGCATCCGAAGGGGATCTGGTCGCCGGAGTGTGGGTACCGGCCGGCGGGGTTTTGGGAGTATCCGGTGCCGAATGCGGATGGGTCGCCGACGGCTCCGGGGTTTGAGCGGATTGGCATCGAGCAGGCGTTGAGTGAGTCTTCGCTGGACTATTTCTTTGTCGATACGCACCTGGTGGAAGAGTCGGTGCCGGTGTTCTCGCCTTACCCGATGCATGAGGCGCCGAAACCTGCTCCGGAAGGCCGGGAGCTGCGGTCGTTGTACCGGCCTTACTTTGTGGATGGGCCGTATGACAAGCGGTTCGCGACGTCGATCTTTCCGCGCGACCCGAGGACCGGGGTGCAGGTGTGGTCGGGGGACACGGGGTATCCGGGCGATGGGAACTACGTGGACTTCCATAAGAAGCGTTGGCCTGGGGGACATCGCTACTGGCGGGTGACCGGTCCGAAGGTGGACATGGGGGACAAGGAGCCTTACTACGCGCATGAGGCGGCGGCGAAGGTTCAAGGACATGCGTCGCACTTCGTCCACCTGGTGCATGAGGCGTTGTCGAGTGCGGCTGACGGGGAGGTTCCGCCGATCCTGTGCTCGCCGTTCGACGCGGAGCTGTTTGGGCACTGGTGGTTTGAGGGGCCGTTGTGGCTGGAGGCCGTGGCAAGAATCCTGCATGAGTATCCGGCGGGGATCGAGCTGACTTCGTGTTCGAAGTATCTGAAGCAGTATCCGCGGGCAGGATTTATTGCGATGCATGAGGGTTCGTGGGGGGCTGAGGGGACGAACCAGGTGTGGATGAATCCGGAGACGAGCTGGACGTACACGCATATCTACCCGGCGGAGATTTACACGCGGACGGTTTGTACCGAGGGCAAGTGGCGCGAGTCGGAGTTGGGGACGAAGATTGTGCAGCAGCTTTGCCGGGAGTTGCTGCTGCTGGAGTCGTCGGATTGGCAGTTTCTGATTACGACGGGAGCTGCGAGGGACTATGCGGAGTTACGGTTTTTGACGCATAACGACCAGTTCCTGGAGATGAAGGGAATCTGGCAGGCTTACGAGGCGGATGGTGTGCTGAACGAGCACCAGAGTCTGCGGCTGGCGGCGATTAATGAGCGGGATGGGATCTTTGCGGAGATCGATCCGGGGTTCTGGGCGGACGGGGCGAAGGCTACGCGGGAGTAGACGAATCCGAAGGCGTCAGCTTTGCGTTGACAGCCTTCGGATTTGAACGGCAACGGCAAGTGCGCCCTGGTCGCGGGCGGCGACCACTTCGTGGGGTTTTGGACCGCTGCGCGGTGCGCGGTTACAGGTGGCCGAAGACGCTCTTCAGGAGGGGCGTGACCTGGGCGGCGGGGTCGGTGCGGATTTTGGCTTCTTCCTGGGCCATGACGATGAAGAGGCCGTCGGTCGCTTTATCCAGGACGTATTGGTTGATGTCGATGGTGGGGGTCTTCATAAAGGGCATCGACGGGGCCGCGGCCATGAGGGACTGGAACTGGGTGGTGACGCCGGTGTGGGCCATGGCCTTTTCGACGATGGGTTTGAAGGCGGCCTGGATCTGGGTGGTGGTGGTGCGCTTGAAGTAGTCGGTACCGGCGTGGTTGCCGCCGGCGACGATGCCCTTGGCGTCGGAGAAGGACATGGACTTGAGGGCGTCCATGAGGATGGCCTTGGCGGCGGGGGCGGCTTCTTCGGCTGCGGCGTTCATGCTTTTGATGAACTCGTCGACCTTGGGACCGGCACCGGCGGCGCGCAGACCCTTCTCGACGGTTTGAAGCTTGGGTGGCATGAGGATCTTGATGGCCGCGTCGTCGAAGTAGCCGCCGGGGTGCCCGGTAGAGGTGACGGAGGTGGAGATGCCGCGGGAGAGCGCTTCTTTGAGGCCACCGGAGGCCTGGTCGGGCGAGATGGCGGAGAGTTGCAGGGCGTGGATGGGGGTGGGGACGGACTGGGCTGGTGCGTGATGGGCTTGTAACGCTGTTAAAGCGAGCGTCACCGTGCAAAGCTTCTTCAACAGGGGGTTTGGCATGGGACTACGGTAACACTGGAGGGTTGGGGAGTTTTGACGGGACGAATGCGGGGGGTGGTTGCGGAGACGGATGCACGGCTACGCTCAGGGGGACAAAGCTTGATGTGGTTGAAGGTGCCTTGAGGTGGCGGTTGCGCGCGGGTTGGGGTCGTGCATCTTACTGGGTATCGTGGGAGATTTTTTTACGGCGGTCGAGGGACGTGGGGCGGTTGGGGTGAGATCGCCGGTTGGCGTGCGGGCGCTGGTGGGGTGGCATCTGCTTTCGCTGGATGCGCCGACGGTGGCGGCGGTGTGGACCTGGTTTGTGGCGCGTGCGGTGGGAGTGAGGCTGCCGTGGACCGAGGTGGCGGCGATGTTTCTTGCGGTGTGGGTGCTGTATGCGGCGGATCGGCTGCTGGATGCGCGGGTGCTGGCGTGGGGGGAGACGGAGGGACTGGAGGCTCGGCACCTTTTTCACTATGAGCACCGCGTGGGGTTTCGGTGGGGGATTGTGGCGGGGTGCCTGGGGCTGGCGGCTTTCTTGCCGGAGATGGCGTGGGATGAGCTGCGACTTTATGTGTTGCTGGGGGCGCTGCTGGTGGGGTGGTTCCTGGTGATCCATACGGCAGGGCGGGTGAGTAAGAGGCCGCTGCCGAAGGAGTTTGTGGTGGGGGTATTTTTTGCGGCGGCGGTGTTTGTGCCGGTGGTGGCGAGGGAGCCAGGGTTGCGGCGCGAATTGATTGTGCCGGCGGTGCTGGTGGGGGTGCTTTGCAGCTTGAACTGCCTGTTTATTTTTGTGTGGGAGGGTGGGGTGGGGTATGGGGCGGCTTCGCGTTGGGTGGGGTGGCTGGGAGTCGTTCTGGTGTTGTCAGGGATTGGGTTGGGTGGGGTGATTGGGTGGGCTGTGGCTACCGGGGCGGCTGGGCTGGTTTTGTTGCACGGGGTGCGGGGGCGGGTTGAGAGGACGGCTTTGCGGGCTTTGGGAGATCTGGTTTTGCTGGGGCCTTTGGTGGTGGTTGCGGTGATGCGGGCACACGGCAAAGGATGAGCACAGAGGGCACCGAGGTGACACAGAGGAGCACGGAGAAAGGCGGCCGGGATGTTGGGGTTCCGGACTTCGATGGGATTGCCGGAGCTTACCGTTGGTTGGAGTATGGCTCGCTGGGGGTCTGGTTGGAGCGGGCGCGGTTTTGCTGGCTGGGGCGGTTGGGGGAGTGTGGGCGGGCGCTGGTGCTGGGGGATGGGGATGGGCGGTTTACGGCGCGGCTGCTCGGGGGGAATGGGCGGGTGAAGGTGACGGCGGTGGATGGGAGTTCGGCGATGCTGCGGCTGTTGCAGCGGCGGTGTGAGCGCTATGCGGGGCGATTGGAGGTGCGGCTGGGGGATGTGCGGGAGTTTGAGCCGGAGGCGGGGGCGGACCTGGTGGTGACGCATTTTTTTCTGGATTGCCTGACGGATGTTGAAGTTGTCTCGCTGGTCAGGAAGGTCCGGGCTGGGCTTATGCCCGGGGCGCTTTGGGTGGTGTCGGAGTTTCGGGTGCCGGAGGGTGGGTTGCATTGGCCGGCGTGGGTGTTTGTCCGAGGGCTGTATTTTGTGTTTCGGTTGTTGACGGGGTTGCGGGTGACGCAGTTGCCGGACTATGCGACAGCGATGCGGATGGGTGGGTTTGAGATTGCGGCGCAGAGGCGATTTTGTTTTGGGCTGCTGACCTCGGAGGTCTGGCAGCTTCACGACGAATAATTGTGGTGGGTTAGGGGGCGTTGGTCTTAGAATCATCCGCATGCTGAGTAGAGGAATTGTCAGTTTGGCGCTGTCGATGGCGCTGGCTGCGCCGATGTGCGGGCAGACGAGCCTGGCGACGAATGCGCCGCAGGGTAAGCCGCTTTCGACGCGGGTGGTGGACTATGCGATCGACGCGAAGATCGACACGGATAAGAAGGCGCTGGATGCGACGGAGACGCTGACGTACAAGAACCTGACGGGTGTGCCGTTGACGTCGTTTCCGTGGCACCTGTATCTGAATGCGTTTCAGCCGGAGTCGACGTTTACGGCGGAGGAGCATTACCAGGGTGGGGTGCGCGGGGACCGGGCGACGGATTATCCGGCGAAGAAGATGGGGAGCGTGACGATCGCGCAGATCGATGCGGATGGGTATGGGGACCTGACGGCGGCGATGAAGTATGTGGCTCCGGATGATGGGAATGCGAACGACAAGACGGTGATGATGCTGGCGTTGCCAAAGCCGCTGGCGCCGGGCGATTCGATTACGTTTCATCTGCGGTTTCATGATCAGTTTCCGGAGTCGATTGCGCGGAATGGGTATAAGCGCGATTTCCTGATGGGCGGTCAGTGGTTCCCGAAGGTGGGAGTGTTCTGGCATGGAGCATGGAACTGCCACCAGTACCACTCGACGACGGAGTTCTTTTCGGATTTCGGGACGTTCCATGTGAGGCTGACGTTGCCGCAGCGGTATGTGCTGGGCGCGACGGGCGTGCCGACGGGAGACCAGGCGAACTCTGATGGAACGCAGACGCTGAGCTTCTACGCGGAGGATGTGGGAGATTTTGCGTGGGCGGCGAGTCCGCATTTCGAGGTGACGACCGGGACGTTCCTGGGGTCGATGGGGCCGGTGCAGATTCGGGTGTTGGCGCTGCATGCGCATCCGAAGGCGGGAGCGCGGTATTTGAAGATCATGCAGGAGTCTCTGGCGCAGTTCGATACGCGGTACGGGCCGTATCCGTACAAGATTTTGACGGTGATCGATCCGGAGCCGGATTCGCAGATCTTCGGGATGGAGTATCCGACGCTGTTTACGGGGGGAACGTCGTGGTGGGATCCGACGTATGGCACGGAGGTGACGGCCGAGCATGAGTTTGGCCACCAGTACTGGTATGGGATGGTGGCGACGAACGAGTTCGAAGATGCGTGGCTGGATGAAGGGATCAACTCGTACACGGAAGTGAATGTGATGGATGCGATCAAGGGCAGCCGGACGAGCGTGTTTCAGCAGCCGTGGGGGAGCGCTTCGGAGACGGGTGTGCAGGGTTTGCAGTATGTCTCCGAGCCGGATTATGACCCGGTGGTGCGGCATGCCTGGCAGTTTGCGAATGCGGGTTCGTATGGGGCGATTACGTACTCAAAGACGGCGCTGCTGTTGAAGACGCTGGAGGGGATTGTGGGTCGCGACACGATGGATGAGGCGATGCATGTGTACTTTATGCGGTATCGGTTTACTCATCCGACGACGGAGGATTTTCTGCGGACGATTGAAGAGGTGGCGATCAAGAAGGGCCGGGCTACGGGGGTTGTTGGAGAACCGGGTGGGTCGACTGCGGAACCCCAGGTTGGGTTTGGCGGGGTGCTGCTGGCAGAGAAGCCGAATGTGTTTGTGGGGTCGTCGCTGCGGCCTTATTTCAAGCAGGCGGTGTATGGGACAGCGGTGCTGGACTACGCCGTGGAAGATGTGACGAACGGTCCGGTGAAGTGGTGGGTGAAGGGAAGCGAGAAGCCGATTCATAGCTCGGTGACGGTACACAGGCTGGGCGATTTTGTGCTGCCGGTGACGCTGGAGGTGACGTTTGCGGATGGAAGCAAGGTCCGGGAGCTATGGGTGCCTCCGGCGACGGAGGGAGCGGATGGGAATAACCGCTGGAAGACGTTTGTCTATGAGCGGAACGCGGAGATGGTGGCGGCGGAGATCGATCCGGATCACACGGTGATGCTGGACGTGGATCACTTCAACGATTCGTATCGGGCCGAGGCGAAGGGGGTTCCGGCGCGGAAGCTGACGAATGTGTGGATGTCGGGGCTCGAGGCGATGGAGCAGATGATGGGGTGGCTGGTATGAGGCCGGTGGTGGTGAGGCGGTCGATGCTGGTGGGCGGGTTGCGGCTGATGCTGGGGCGTCCGGGTGTGGTGGTGTGGACGTACCTGGCGAGCCTGGGGATTGCGCTGTTGTTTTCGCTGCGGATGCATGCGCAACTGGCGAGTCTGCTGGATCACTCGATGGCGGCGGAGCGGCTGAATGGGGCGTTCGATCTCCCGACGGCGGGTGCAGTCATTTTGCGGATGTTCCGGCATGCGCCGAGTGCGGGAGCGACGCCTTATCTGGGGCTGCCGCTTTATTTTCTGGTGTATTTTCTGCTGGTGCCGGGTGCGCTGTTTTGCTATCGGGCAGGAGCTCCGGGGAAGCTGTGGATCTTGTTCAACATGGGGTTTTGTTTCTTCTGGCGGTTTGTGCGGATCACGCTGCTGACGGTGGTGGTGTCGGGGATTTTGCTGGCTCCGTTCTTCATTGCGCAGAACCTCTGGTCGAACCATGTGGATGAGCACATGGTGGGCGTGGCTTCGGTGTATGCGCTGATTCCGGGCTACGTGGTGATCCTGCTGGTGGCTTCGGTGTTGCGGCTTTATTTCGACCTGGTCGAGGTTTATACGGTTCAACTGGACGACCAGTACCGGGCGAATGGAAGGCCGGATCGGCGGGTGCGGAAGGCTTTGATTCCGGCGTGGAAGGCACTGTGGTGGAATCTGCCGCGGGCGCTTGGCACGTTTGTGCTGCTGGCGCTGGTGGGGGCTGCGGCGATCTTTTTGACGGGGCGGATTGCGGTGGATATGCTGGCGCAGCCGAGGGTCTGGCCGGCGTTTCTGCTGGTACAGGCCGGGTTGTTTGTGAGTCTCGCGACGCGGTTCTGGCAGCGTGGAGCGGAGACGATTCTGGCGGGCGATTATCTGCTGCCGGCGGGGGCTGTGCTGGAGGATGGGGCGGAGTTGCAGCCGAGGTGTTCGGCTGTGTTCTATCCGACGCCGGTGCCGGTGGCGTATGCTCCTCCGGCGCCGGTGCCGGTTGTGCCGGCGCACCCGGTGCTGGTCGATCCGCTGCCGGACCCTGAGCCTCCGGTGCCTCCGGTGCGGCGGGGGGATTCGGGGATGTTCCGGGTGCCGAGTCGTGAGTCGGATGATATTGAAGGATGAGTGAGACGCTGAACTCGCTGCTGCCGTTCCTGATCGCGCTGAGCTTTGCCGCGGGGTTGAACGTGTATGCGACGACCGGGACGCTGGGGATTCTGGCGTCCCTGCATTGGGTGGTGCTGCCGCCGGGGCTGGATGTGCTGGCGAATCGGTGGGTGATCGCGGGGAGCGTGTTGTGTTTCGCGGTGGAGTTTTTCGCGGACAAGATTCCCTATGTCGACCTGGTGTGGAACGTGGTGCATACGTTTGTGAGGATTCCCGTGGCGGCGTTGCTGGCGTACCGGGCGACCATAGCCTTGCCACCTGAGGCGCAGTGGGCGCTGACGGCGATGGGGGCGGGGATTGCGACGGTGGCGCATGGCGGGAAGACGGCAGCGCGGGGGCTGGTTTCGGCGAGTCCGGAACCGGTGACGAATGTTGGGTTGAGCTCAGGCGAAGATGTGGTGGCGATTGGGCTGGTCTGGCTGGCGACGTGGCATCCGTGGGTGGCGGGTGGATTGGCGACGGCGGCGGTGGTGCTCGCGCTGGTGTTTGTGCGGTGGATGGTGGTGATGGTGCGCGGGCAGCTTGGTCGGTTGCGAAGCCGGGGTGGCGTTGGACTTGCCCATCCTGGGGAACCGGGACTGCTGCGGTAAACTGAAGGGGTATGAACTTATATATTTTGCGACATGCCAGTGCGGGGACGCGGCGTGCGAATGCGCTTCTGGATGTGAAGCGGCCCCTGGATCAAGAGGGCAAGGAGCATTGTCTGCACCTTGCTTATGTTTTGAATGCGCTGAAGGTGAACTTCGACATGGTGGTGTCGAGCCCGTTGAAGCGGTCGCTGCAGACGGCGCAACTGGTGGCGACGGAGACGGGGTTCGAGTCGCGGATCCTGCTTTCGAGCGCACTTGCGCCTGAAGGGACCTTTGCGGAGTTTCAGAAGCTGCTGGGGCAGTTCGGTCAATGCGAAAATCTGCTGGTGGTGGGGCATTCGCCGAACATCCAGATGTTTCTGGGTGGGTTGCTGGTGCCGCGAGCGCAGGCTGAGTCGGGTCCGGCGATGGTGCGGCTGAGGAAGGGTGCGGTGGCTCGGGTGACGTTGTCGAAGGGGCCGGCGGTGTTGTCGAGCCTGCTGGATCCTCGGACGGTGAGGGCGATGTACCGGTCGTCGCAGAGGCCGGTGAAGCGCAGGATTGCGAAGAAGCCCAAGACTCCTTAGGCGACTTCGACGGTGAGGTCGCGGCGCAGGACTTCGCGGAACCAGGGGGCTTCTTTTTTGACGGCCCAGGCTTCGAGTTCGGCTCCTCCGCGGCCGGGGCGGATGTCAAGCACGACGCGCTTGGGGAAGACGCTGGTTTTGAGGCCGACGACGGCGGAGGCGCGGTCCTGGTTGAGGGCGGCGGCGAGTCGCAGGAGGACGACGGCGCGGGCGATGCGGTCATGCTCTTCGAGCGGCAGACCGCGGAGTGGGCGGTCGAGCGGGTCGGGTCGGGATTTGCCGAGGTAGCGGGCGATGGCGGCGACGATGAGGCGCTGCTCAGGGGAGAAACCGAAGATCTCCGAGTTGGCGATGATGTATTGCGTGTGCCGGTGGTGGCCCTGGTGGTTCATGAATTTGCCGACGTCGCTCATCATGGCGGCGGCCTGAATCCAGAGGCGGTAGTCGGGTGGGAGCTCGTGGACTTTCTGGAGCGAATCGAAGAGCTGGAGGGCGTGGGCGCGGACGGGTTCGGCCTTGCGCTGGTTGATGTTGTACCGCTTGCAGACTTCGATTACGCCGGCCCAGCGTTCGGCTTCGATCTTCCTGGAGACTTCGGCGCGAAGGTCGACTTCACCGAGCATCTGGGCGAGGATGCCGTCGCGCAGGCCGAGCGGGGAGTAGCGGAAGCCTTTGAGGTTGAGGCGCTCGAGCAGGGAGGCGTAGACGAAGGCGCCGCCGATGATGATCTCGGAGCGCTTGGGGCCGATGCCGGGGACGGCTTCGCGCTGGGCGTTGGTCATCTTGACGAGCTTGTCGGCGAGACGCCGGACGTCGGCGGTGGAGGCTTCCTGCGGCTTGACGCGCACGAAGCGTTTCGGCGCGGTGCGGCGGGCGGGTGCCTTGAGGAGCTTGGCGGTCATGGCGGCCGCGGCTTCGGTGAGCGCGGCGGCGGTGCCGGAGGTGGCGATGACGAGCGGGACGTGGGGTTTGCCGAGCTTCTTTTCGCCGCGTTCGAGCTCGCGGGTGATGTATTGCCTGAGGCGGGCGACATCTTCTTTGAGGGGCGGGTCGATCTGCAGGAACTCCTGCTGGAGGCGGACCGCGCCAAGGGGAAGCGAGACCATCTGTTGAATGTTTCCGGCGTTGGAGACGGTGATCTCGCAGGAACCTCCGCCGAGGTCGATGAGGAGGCAGCGGCCTTTTGCGCCGGGCTCATGGGTTACGACGCCGAGGTGGATGAGCCGGCCTTCTTCGAGGCCGGAGATGACTTCGACCTTCCAGCCGGTGGCGGATTTGACCCACTCGGTGAAGGCGGGGGCGTTGCGCGCGTCGCGCATGGCGGAGGTGGCGACGACCCGGACTTTATCGCAGACGTGAAGCTGGACGGCTTTGTGGAAGCGCTTGAGGGCCTTGATGGTGACGGCCATCGCATCGGGCGAGATGACGCCGGTCTGGAAGACGGATTCGCCGAGGCGAGTGACTTCGCGATCTTCATGCAGGGTTTTGAGCTTGTGGGCGGAGACGGAGGCGATCTTGAGCCGGCAGGAGTTTGAACCGATGTCGATAGCGGCGAACGTGGGCATGGGTCTCCTTAGTTAGGACGATACATGGTGCTGCTGCGAGCGAGGGCAAAAGCGGCCTGCTGCGGATAAAAACGATGAAGACAGGATTGGAACGGCTAGGGACCTTTGGGGAAGTGCTGTAGGCCCGGTATTCTGGATGGGTAAACACTTTTGATGACTACGAGACCTCACTTTTCTATTTTGGCGACATCGTTTGCGGGCGGGCCAAGGCCGCGGAATGCGGCTTTGATCCTGTCGGGGCTCTGGTTCCTGGTTTTTTTCTGCTCGCTGTTTACGCCGCCGCTGCTGGATGATGCGGATGCGACGCATGCGCAGGCGGCGCGGGCGATGGCGACGACCGGCGACTTTGTGACGTTGAAGGTCGATGGGATCCGCTACCTGGAGAAGGCCCCGCTGCCGTACTGGGTGGTGGCGGGCAGCTTCAAGCTCTTCGGGTTTAATACGTTTGCGGCGCATCTGCCGATTGCGCTGGCGGTGGGACTGCTGATGCTGCTGGGACATCGGTGGGCGAACCAGGCGTTCGGCGCGCGGACCGGGTTCTACACGGCGCTTGGGGTGCTGACTTCGGTTGGAGTGTTTCTGTTTACGCGGTTCTTGATTCCGGAGGTGCTGCTGTCGCTGTTTCTGGCGGCGGCGCTGTTTGCGTTTCTGAAGGCGCTGGGGCCAGTAGCTGTTGTGCTGACGGAGAGCGAAGTGCGGATCGGCGAGGGGCAGGAGCGTCCGTCGATGATTCGGGATGCGGGGCCGCTGTTTTATCCGTATGTGATGTGGGGTTCGCTGGCGCTGGCGGTGCTGACGAAGGGGCTGGTCGCGCTGGTGTTTTTCTTTGGGACGGCGCTGGTGTACCTGGTGTTGACGGAGGAGTGGCGTGGGTGGCGGAAGTTGAGGCTGCTCGATGGCGGGGTGCTGTTCCTGGTGATTGCGGCTCCGTGGCATGTGCTGGCGGGGCTGCGGAATACGGGTGGGGATGCGGGGCACGGGTTCTTCTGGTTTTATTTCTGGAACGAGCATGTGCTGCGGTTTCTGGGGAGGCGGCTGCCGCGGGACTACAACAAGATGCCGGGATGGCTGTTCTGGGCGTCGCAGTTGATCTGGATGTTTCCGTGGACGCTGTTTTTGCCGTTGGGATTTGCGGCGTTGTGGCGGCGCTGGAGTCACCAAAAGATGCTTGCAACCTCTGCCCGCGCGGACTCATCTGGTCCATCCTCACAGGCACCTGGGGTAGCCGTGGCTGGGATCATTTTTGTCTCTGGCCTGGTCCTGCATTTAGCGTTTCTGCCCTCTTTGACCCTAGCGTTTATTGCCTTCACTGTTGCAGGTCGCACGATGGCTGGTTTGTCTTTGTCTCCGTTCCTGCGGATCGATCCGCAGCAGAAGACGATCCTGCTGCTGAGTCTGTTTGCCGGCTTCGTGCTGCTGTTCTTTTCGATTTCGACGAACCAGGAGTACTACACGTTTCCGGCGTACCTGCCGATTCTGTTGCTGATTGGTGCGACGATCACGCGGGCGGAGCAGACGTACGCGACGAATCCGCAGGCACAGCGCTGGGTAACGTTTGCGCACGCCACGCTGGCCGGCCTGGGTGGAGTGATCTCGATTGCGCTGCTGTATGGGTTGTGGGGGTCGCGGCACCTGGTGTTCGTGCCGGATATTGGCGCGATGCTGGCGCATCGGGGCGTAGGAGATTACACGCTTTCGACGTCCCATCTGTTCGACCTGACGGCGGGCGCGTTTGCCGGCCTGCGGCTGCCGGCGGTGCTGGCGATCGTGGCGTTCCTAGTAGGGCCGCTGCTGGCCTGGTGGCTGCGTGCGCAGAGGCGGCACCTGGCGGCGACAACGGCGATCGCGTTTACGTCGGCGCTGTTTCTGATTGCGGCGCATGTCGCGTTTGCTCGGTTTGGGCCGATGCTTTCGAGCGAGGCGATCGCGGCAAAGATTCTCGAGCTAAGGGAGCAGAAGGCGATTGCTCCGGATTCGCGAGTGATGTTGTATGGCGATCAGGCGTATGGGTCGTCGATTCCGTTTTATCTCGGGCAGCGGGTCGAGTTGGTGAATGGGCGTTCGACGTCGATGTGGTTTGGGTCGACGTTCGCGGATGCGCCTCCTATCTTCGTGAGCGGCGAGGAGTTGGCGAGCGCGTGGGGGACCGGTGAGCGGAAGCTGTTGTTTATCCCGGAAGAGAAGCGCGATGAGGTTGAGGCTTTGTTGAAGGGGCGTCGTCTAGTGGAGTTGAAGGAGATCAGCGGGAAGTTGCTGGTAACTGACCGCGCGCTTGATGACCATTGAGGGAGACTGTGACCGAACGAGGGCTTGAATCCGGTGGGGTGCGAGGCCGTTCGGTGGCGATGCTGGTACTGGTGTGGCTGGTGCTGCAGGTGGGCGGGATGTTTTCGCCGGGGCTGCTGGATGATGTCGACTCGGTGTACCTCGAAGTGGCGCGCGAGATGCTGCATCGGCATGATTATGTGACGCCGTATGTGGATGGGATCCGGTTCTTCGATAAGCCTCCGTTGATGTACTGGCTTGCGGCGGGGTCGATGAGGGTGTTCGGCGAGCATGACTGGGCGGCGCGGATTCCGATTGCGCTGGCGATGCTTGGGCTGATGTTTGCGGTGTACGGGCTGGGTCGGCGGTTCTATGGCGAGCGTGGGGGGTTCTACGGGGCGCTGATTCTGGCGACGGCGCTGGGGCTGTATTTGTATACGCGGTTCTTCATTCCGGATGTGCTCATCTGTTTGTGGATGACACTGGGGGTCTGGTTTTTTCTGCGGGCCCTGGATGAGGCTGGTGAGGGCAGGTCCCGTGCCTCTGGGGTGAGATATGTTGCGGCGTTTGGGGTGACGCTGGGTTTGAACTTGTTGACCAAGGGATTGATTGGGATCGTCTTTCCTTTGGGGTTTGTTGCGGTGTATCTGGTGGTGACGCGGCAGGTGCGGCTGCTGGGACGGATGAGGCTTTGGGAAGGGGCTTTGACGTTCGTGGTGGTGGCGGTGCCGTGGCATGTGATGGCCTGGTTGCGCAACCCTCCGATTGCGATGGGGCCTGGGCTGGAGCTGCCGGCGAGGGCGGGGTGGGGTTGGTTTTATCTCTATAACGAGCATGTGGCGCGGTTCCTGGGGAAACGGGTTCCGCATGATTATGGGAATACCCCGGTGTGGTTGTTCTGGGTGTATGCGCTGGTGTGGATGATGCCGTGGGCGGCGTTTCTGCCGGCGGCGATCGGGTGGGTGCGGCGGCAGCTGGGGCATCACGTTCCAGTGACGGTAAGGGCGCGGGAGGCGGCGCTTGCGGTGGTGATCTGGGCCGGGGTGGTGATGGTGTTTTTCTCGGTTTCAAACCGGCAGGAGTACTATTCGCTGCCTGCACTGCCGGCGTTGGCGCTGATGCTGGGGGGTGTGTTGGCTGTTAACGAGGCAGCGGTGCGACGGTGTCATGCATGGGTGTTGCTGCCGATGGCTTTGGTGGTGGGCGGAGTGTGTGGGTGGTTTGCGGTGATGGCTCCGGGAGATGTGGCGGGGGTGGATCTGAGCGGGCTGCTGGTGAGCCATCCGCAGATGTATAACGTGTCGCTGGGGCATCTGTTCGATTTGACGGGGCGGGCGATGGGGATCTTTCGCGGACCGCTGGCGGCGGTTGCTTTGGGGATGCTGGTGGTTGGGCCTGTGAGCTTCGTAGTCAGGCGACGGGGGACGGACGAGGCAGCGAACCTGACGCTGGCGGGTGGGATGGTGCTGGTGCTGCTGGCGGCTCATGTTGCGCTGGTGCGGTTCAATCCGATCCTGGGATCGAAGGGCCTGGCTGAGGCGATCGTGGAGGCGCAGCGGAACGATCCGCGGGCCGGGGATTTGATCGTGGTGGATGGAGAGATGACGTCGGGGTCGACGCTGCTGTTTTATACCGGCGAGCCGGTGCATCTGGTAAACGGGCGGGTGAACGGGCCGTGGTACGGGAGTATGTGGGCGGATGCGCCGCCTGTCTTTGAAGATGAGGATTCGCTGAAGAGGCTTTGGGCGGGGGCTGGGCGGGTGTTTTTGATGACCTACGATGCGGGGGGGCGGGAGCGTGAGCTTGGAGGACGCGTGCTGGCGAGTGCGGGGGGGAAGACGGTGCTGGTGAATCGTTAGGCGAGGCGAGAGGAAAGGTTGGGCTCGGGATAGATTTGTTGCCCCAGGGGCTGAAGCCTCCTCTTCCGAAGCTTGACGTAGAGGCCAAGGCTGAAGGCTTGGCGCGTACCTGGAGGCTGAGGCTTTGCTCAGCTGGTCGAGGAAGCGATCGGAAAGCGCGATGATTGGCGATTCAAGACGAGGATGCCCGCGACTTTGGTCGCGGGCATCCTCGATTCGGGTAGGAGCCGGACTACATAGTTGGGTGTTCGTGGTGGTCTTCGGGTTTAGGCAGGGCGGTCAGGGGGCTGAGGGGCTTGGTGATCTCGTCGAGCAGGTCGGGGGTGCCGTCGATGCGCTTGAGCATGGGATAGCGCTGGCCGTCGTGATAGTCGATGTCCAACGGCATCAGGTCGGTGTCGTTGGCGATGAGGAGGTGGATGGGCTTGGTATTGCCCTTGGCGTCATCGATTGCTGTTTTGAAGGCGTCGGACGAGAAGACCTGGTTGCCGACGCCGACGATCTTCATGCCGGGCGTGAGCTTGGCGCGGTCGGCGATGGAGTCCCAGCGGACGCTGGCGACGGTGCCGTCAGCGCCGGTGATCAGGCCGAGCGAGTACCAGAGGTTGACGCCGCCACCGCCACCGCGCCGTCCGCCGCCGAGCGCCTGGAACTGGCGGTCGGTGGGGTTGAGCTTGTCGGTGTAGACGAGCTCGTAACCGCCGCGCTTGATGCCGTCGAGATCGGCGTGCGGAGTGGGCAGGTCGACGCGGGCGTGGAGGAAGGCAGCCCAGTCGTAGGGAAGAACTTCGTTGAGGTCGTGGATGAGTTCCTTGCGGTCGTAGGGGACGATGAGGGGGCCGGTGTCGCCGCCTTTGCCGAGGAAGATGTGCTGGAAGTCGGTGAGGGACTTGGCGCCGTGAGTCTTCTCGCGGATGAGGGTATCGGCGTCGAGCCAGAGAAGCTCGCCTTCCTGGTAGTAGGCCTGGCCGCGCTCCCATGAGGACCAGTTGGTGGGGTGACGGTCGACGGAGCTGGCGATTGCGGTGTCTTCGGTGGAGCGCCAGTTGCGTCCGGTTTCGTTATCGAGCGAAGCGGCGGAGTCGCCGAGCATGTCACGATACTGCGCCTGATTTTTGAGGCCGGAGCGGGCGGCGAGGACGTTACCCATGTACTGGGTCATGCCTTCGTAGACCCAGAGGAGCTGGCCTTGTTGAGCGGTGGCAAAGTCGGGTTCGTAGAGCTTTTCGGGGCGGCGGTATTTGCCGTCCCAGGAGTGGGTGAACTCGTGCGAGAGGAGGTCGGATTCGGGGAGCTGGTGGAGGGGATCGGAGAAACCCTTTTCGCCTACGCCGTTATCGGAGGATTGACCGTGCTCGAGGCCTTCGCCGCCGGCGGTGTCGGAGAGGGTGAGCAGGAAGTGGTAGGCGTTGTAGTGGTGCGAGGCGTACGCTGCGCCGGCTTCGTGGACGAGGTTGGTGAGTTCGGCGAGGAGCTCGGGGCGCAGGTTCGAGTCTTCGGGCTCGTCAGAGACGACGTCGATGAAGTGCTTCGGGGTGACATCGGGCGCGAGGGGGAACTCATGGAAGTACTGGCCGGCGATGACGGGGGAGTCTTCAAGCTGCTCGACGGTGGTGGCGGCGTAGTGGGTGGTGACCGCTCCGACAGAGGGGTGGTGCGCGTCTTCGAGGATGCCGGTGACGGGCGGCGGCACGTCGGTGCCGGTGGGCGTGAGCGCGGTGCCGATGCCCCAGCCTGCGGGAACGGTGACTGAGGGCTCGATGGCGATGTCTTTGACGGGGATGTGCGCGGGGTAGAGCATGAGGCGCTCCCACTCGAGGCAGGCCATGTGGTGCGAGACGCGGGAGTCGGCGATGGAGTCGAGGTGGGCGTGCAGGCTGGTGACGCCGGCGGGAATGTCGACGTGGAACTCGTACAGGTTGACGTCGTCACGACGCCAGGGGAGGGTCTGGCCGTTGGCGGTGAAGACGACGCCGACGATCTGCGAGACGGGTCCGGTGGGGGCGTGGTTGCCGGGGATCCACTGCGGCGTGATGAAGGTAGCGGGGCCGGACTTTACGGGAAGGTCGATCTCGGCGTGAAAAAGCTTGCGCGGGGCTTCGGAGAGATCGGCGGTGATGCGGATGGGTGTCTTCTGGGCGAAGGCGGCGGAGGCGAAGAGGAGGGTTGAAGCGGTGAGAAGCTTTGCTGGATTGGACATCAGGCAGAGACTCTTTCGTGGGGCTGTATTTAGTGGGTCGTAAGGAGAGACGGTTGGAACTGGTGGGAGTTTCGTCAGGATGAAGAAATGGAAGGGAGACACCCCACGATCAGCGCGTGAAGCCACACCGATCATGAGGCACCCGGGGACTAGGCCGTTGCAAGTGGTGGAAGTGCTTGTTCGATTGCCTGGATGAGTGCGGGATCGGTGGGGAGGGTGTCGGGGGCGAAGCGGGCGACGACCTGGCCCTTGCGATTGATGAGGAATTTTTCAAAGTTCCAGGTGAGCTCGGGGGCTTCGTTAACAGTGAGGCCGTAGCCGCGGAGGTTGTCTTTGAACTTCGGGTCCGCGATGCGGGCGACGGGTTGGGCTTCGGTGAGTGCTTCGTAGAGCGGGGTTTTTTCGGGGCCGGTGGAGACGACTTTTTCGAACATCGGGAAGGAGATGTTGAAGGTCATCTCGCAGAACGTCTGGATCTCCTGATTGGTGCCGGGTTCCTGCCCGGCGAAGTCGTTCGTGGGGAAGCCGAGGACTTCGAAGCCGCAGTGCTTGTAGGTTCCGTAGAGCTTCTCGAGGCCTTCGTATTGCGGGGTGAGGCCACACTTTGACGCAGTGTTGACGATCAGAAGGACGTGACCTTTGTAGGGTTCGAGCGTTGTGGGCTCGCCGGCGATGGTCTTGAGCGGGAGTTCGAAGAGGGATGGCATAGTTCGAGGGTAACAAGAAGCAGGGATAGAAGCGTGAAGCGGGCTCGCGCAAAGGGAGAATTTGCGTGCGATGCAGCGAGGGCGCGAAAGGTCGCAGCGTTTTCGCTTGACAGGTGTAATCTTTATATCGACATGGCGATTCAGGACAAGATTTTTGGCAAGCCCCTTGCAACAAGTGACGAACGAGCAGAGCACATTGGCGTAGCAGCAGGGATACCGATCTTTGGGTTAGACGCACTGACCAGCGCAGCGTATGGTCCGGAGCAGGCACTTCTTTATTTGATCCCGCTGGGTGTAGCCGGGATTGGCTACCTGGTTCCGATCATCACTTCGATTCTGATCCTGTTAGTCATCGTCTTCTTTAGCTATCGACAGACGATCGCGGCGTATCCGAACGGTGGGGGAAGTTACACCGTCGCAAGTGAGAATCTTGGCGAAGGCGCGGGACTGCTGGCAGCCGCGGCGCTGATGATCGATTACATCCTGACGGCCGCCGTGGGCATTTCGGCGGGTGTCACCGCGGTGACCTCGGTTGAGTCGAAGCTGATTCCATATACCTTGCCGATGTGCCTGTTGATCCTGGCTGTGCTTGCGCTGGTGAACCTGCGTGGCGTGAAGGATACCGGCGCGGCGTTCATCCTGCCGACGTTCATGTTCATTGGGACGCTGCTGATCCTGGTGGGAGTTGGCGTTTTTAAGACAGTGGCTGCGGGTGGTCATCCGATTCCTCTTGCAGAGATGCCGACCCCTTCGCCAGCGGTCGGTCACTTCGTGGGCCTCGCGTTTCTCTGGTTGATCATGAAGGCGTTTTCGAGTGGATGCGCGGCGATGACGGGCGTTGAAGCCGTGTCGAATGGTGTGATGGCGTTTGGCGAGCCCCGCGCGAAGAAAGCGCAGTTCACGCTGACCGTGATTATCGCCATCCTGATTGTGCTGCTTTATGGAACCACCTGGCTAGCCAAGCACTACGGCATCATGGCGATGGATCCGAACGATCCGCAGTATCAAAGCACGTTGAGCCTGCTCGTCAAGGCCGTGTTTGGCCGAGGATGGTTTTACCTGCTGACGATGGGAAGCGTCTTCGTCGCGCTGGCATTGAGCGCCAATACCGCCTTTGCCGATTTTCCCCGGTTGACGCGTGCGATCGCGATGAAAGATCACCTGCCGCATGTGTTCATTCTGCGTGGCCGGCGTCTGTTGTTTTCACACGGAGTCTATGCCCTGACGGGATTTACGGCAGTCATCCTGATTGCCTTCGGCGGTGTGACCTCCAACCTGATCCCGCTTTATGCGATCGGCGCGTTCCTTGCGTTCACGCTCTCACAGGCCGGGATGGTGCAGCACTGGCGCAAGCAGGAAGGCGATCACAAGGGACGCGGCTGGCACATGTTCGTCAACGGGGTGGGCGCAGTCGCGACCGGACTGACGACCATCGTGGTGCTTGCGTCGAAGTTCATGGCGGGCGCGTGGGTGACGGCGCTGCTGGTGCCGATCCTCATTCTGCTGATGCACTCGGTGAAGAAGCACTACACGCGCGTGCATAGCGAGATGGCGGATATGACGCCGATGAATGTGCAGAATCTGGAACAGCCGCTGGTGGTGATTCCGATGGCGGGCTGGAATCGCATCTCCGAGAAGGCGATGCGGTTTGGCATGCTGATTTCGCAGGAGATCAAGGTCGTGCATGTGCATTCGGAGGATGAGGGACACGGGATCGAGGATGATTGGGAGCTCCAGGTGGCAAGCCCGATTCGTGGGGCCGGACTTGCGATGCCTGAGCTCGTGACCATCGCTTCGAACTACCGGTTTATCATCTCGCCGCTGATGGATTACATTTTGCGGTTGGAGGCCGACAACCCGGGGCGCAAGGTTGCGGTGCTGTTGCCGGAGCTGGTGGTGCGGCACTGGTGGGAAAATCTGCTGCACAATCAGCGCGTCCAGTTGTTGAAGCTGTTCCTGCTGGTGCGTGGCAATCAGCGCATTGTGGTGGTGAATATCCCGTGGTATCTCTGAGACCCCGGATGCCTTTGCTCCGTGACAGTTTTGAGTTGATTCGGGTGATCAATCTGCCGGACCGCAAGGATCGGTATGGCGAGATGACGCAGCAGCTGGCGGATCTCGGCATGAGCTTTGAGCCAGGGAAGGTCGAGCTTTATGTGGCGACGCGCCCGACCGAGACTGCGGGCTTCAACTCGCTGGGGGAGCGCGGCTGTTTCACGAGTCATCTTGAGATTCTGCGCGATGCGCGGGATCGCGGGGTCGAGAGCGTGCTGGTGCTGGAGGACGATGTGGAAGTCCTGCCCAGGGACGTGGAGGAGATCGGGCGTGTGGCTGCAGGGGTGGCTGGACGGCAGTGGGGCTTCGTCTACCTGGGACACAAGATTGTTGGCACGGGGGTGAGTGACGGGGGACTCGTGGTGTGTGACGAACCGCTGCAGACGACGCATTGTTATGCGGTTCATCGCGATGCGCTTGGGCAGGTGGTCGACTATCTCGAAAGCTGTTTGAAACGGCCTCCGGGTGATCCTGTGGGTGGGCCGATGCCGGTGGACGGGGCGTTGAGTATGTTTCGCGCGGCGCATCCAGAGGTCGTCACGTTGATTGCGCAGCCGGTGCTGGCAGGGCAACGCTCGTCGCGGAGCGATATTACGTATCGGTCGTTTGAGACGATTCCGGGGATCAAGCAGGCGATGGGTTTTGCGCGGGTGGTGAGGCGGAAGCTGCAGGGCAGAGGTTAGGCTGCGGCTGGTTCGGCTGCGGCTGGTTGGGCCGCTTGGATTGCCATTGCTTCGGCCAGGAGAGAGTAGCTGCGCAGGCGAGCAGCGTGATCGTGCGTGATGGTGTTCACGACGAACTCGTTGATGTGCAGTGCGGATGCCATCGCGAGAAGTTCGGCTTTCACCTTGTCGGGTGTACCGACGAAGTAGCGTGGGAATTCGGTCCGGTCGGGCGCTGCGGGGCCATGGTTGAGGAGCTCGATGGCGGCGTTGGCGGGCGTGGCGACGGGGCGGCGATCGTTGAGGCGGATGCGTAGCTGGAGGAGCTTGACGGAGAGTGCGAGGCGGTCGGCTTCGGCCTGGGTTTCGGCGCAGATGACGCCAATGGCGGCCATGGCTTCCGGTGTCTTGCGTGCGTTTTCGCCGAGGTCGGAGTTCGGGTGGAAGTTTTCCTGATAACGCTCGATGGCGGGACGTGTGCCTTCGCCGGAGAAGAAGTGTGCGAAGGCGTAGGGCAGGCCGAACTCGGCGGCGGCCATCGAGCTCCACATGCTGGAGCCCAGCAGCCAGATGTCCGGGATCCCGGGGGCTTCGGGCGCGACGACGATCTTTGAGAAGGGGTGTCCGGCGGGGAAGCGATGATGCAGGAAGGCGATGAGTTCAGAAAGCTGATCGGGGAAGTCGTCGCGTTGGAGGGCGTTGGGCGGCGCGTCGCGATATCGGCGAAGGGCTGTCGCTTCGATGGGGCCGCCGCCGGGTGCGCGGCCAATGCCGAGGTCGATACGGCCCGGGTAGAGCGCGTTGAGGGTGTTGAAGATTTCAGCGACCTTGAGCGGCGTGTAGTGCGGCAGCATGATGCCGCCGGAGCCGAGGCGGATGGTCGATGTGGCTGCGCCGATGCGAGCGAGCAGGATCTCCGGTGCGGAGGAAGCGAGCAGGTCCATCGCGTGGTGCTCGGACATCCAGAAGCGCTGGTAGCCGAGGGATTCGACGTGCTGCGCGAGCTCGACGGAGTTGCGGATGGCTTGCGTGGGCGTCGAGCCCGAGACGACCGGGGATTGATCGAGGACGGAAAGCTTGATGGTGTTGCTCACGAGTGTTAGATGAGGCGGAACGCGGTAAAGACGCAAAGGCACGTGCGCCCTAGACGTGGGAGGCGACCACCTCGTGGGGTGTTGAACGCTTCGCGTTTGCTACGCGCTGGCGAAGGCGAGGGATTGCTTCCAGGTGGGAGAGAGCGAGCGCAGGCGGGCGACCGCCTCGGGGATGAGATGCAAGGCCGCGTCGACTTCATTCGCAGTGGTGAGCCGCGAAAGTGAAAAGCGGATGCTGGCGCGGGCGCGAGCTGCGTTGAGGCCCATCGCGGTGAGGACGTGGGAGGGCTCGGTCGCGCCGGACTGGCAGGCGCTGCCGCCGGAGACGGAAAGTCCTTTCAGGTCGAGCGCGATGACGAGGGCTTCGGCTTCGACGTGATCGAAGTAGAGGTTGGTCGTGTTCGGGGTGCGTTCTGTGCCTGCACCGTTGATGCCGCATTCAGGGATCTGCGCGAGGAGTGTTTGCTCCAGGCGGTCGCGTAACGATTCCAGTTGGGCTGGATTCGCGCTGCCGCTATCAGGCAAGGTGTTCGCCGGAGTGGGTGCCGCGAGCCATTGCGCAGCGAGCTCGGCGGCTTTGCCCAGTGCGACGATGCCTGGGACGTTCTCCGTGCCGGCTCGCCGCTGGCGCTCGTGCGTTCCGCCGTGGAAGAGCGGCGCGAGGCGGACATGTCTGCGCGCGTAGAGGATGCCGGTGCCTTGCGGCGCGTACATTTTATGGCCGGAGATCGAGAGCATGTCGACATCCTTCAACGAGCCGCTGGGGATGGAGCAGCTCTGGCTGAGGTCGAGAGGCAGCTTGCCAGCGGCCTGCACGGCGTCGGTGTGGAAGAGCGCGCCGTGCTCCTTGGCGATGTGCGCGAGGCTGGAGATCGGCTGGATCGTTCCCGTCTCGTTGTTGGCGAGCATGATGGAGACGAGCTTCGTGTTTGGCTTGAGGGCGGCGAGCAGGGAGGCGGGCGAGATGAGGCCGGAGGCATCGCAGGCGAGGCAGGTGACTTCGACGCCGCGCTTTTCGAGCTCTTCCGCGGCGTGGAGGACAGCGTGGTGCTCGATGTTGCTGGTGATGAGGTGATCGCCGGGACGGAGGACGCCGAAGAGTGCGAGGTTGTCGCTTTCGGTGCCGCCGGAGGTGAAGATGATCTCGGACGCGCGGCACTTGAGGAGGTGCGCGACGGATTCGCGGGCGTGGTCGACGGCGGCGCGGGCGTGCTGGCCCTGCTGATGGATGGAGCTTGCGTTGCCGAACTGTTCGAGGAAGAACGGCCGCATGGCGTCGAAGACCTCGGGCAGCAGCGGGGTCGTGGCGTTCGCGTCCATGTAGATGCGGCGCAGCATGGAATAATTTTACGCTTGCCGCGCTGCGGGCTCTGCTAGGCTGATTACGTTTTCGAAAGAGGAGATGAGATGAACGTGAAGAATTTGCTGTTGGCTGCTGCTTTGGTTTGTAGCGTTGGTATGGGTGCGAAGGCACACGCACAGGCACCGGTCGCCCCGGCTGCTGCAATCGACTCGCTGTTGAAGATGGTGGACGGAGACTTTATCGCAGCGGCCAAGGCCATGCCCGCGGAGAAGTATGACTTCTCGCCCAAGTCTCTCGCGATCCCTGCGGCAAAGTTTGAAGATGTTCGCACGTTCGCCGACCAAGTTCGACACGTCTCGCAGGCGAACTACTTCTTTTACGCGAGCGTCAGTGGCATGAAGCCCGATGTGGACGTGAAGGCTATCGGCAGCTTGAAGAACAAAGATGAGATCGTCAACGCGCTGGTGAAGTCGTTCGCCTTCGCGCATCAAGCGATCGCGACCATCACGCCGGAGAATGGCTGGCTGACGATCAAGCCGGTCGACGGATTGACCACGCGCGTCTCGATTGCATCGTTCGGTGTCGCGCACAGTTTTGACCACTACGGACAGATGGTTGAGTACCTGCGGATGAACGGGATTGTTCCTCCGGCCAGCGCGAAATAAGAGCGCAGGACGACTGCGCCCTTACGCCGGGCGGGCGGTACTTCGTACTATGCTGGACGGCTTCGCCGTGTTTTCCTAGCGGCTGGAGATGTCGGTGTAGGGTGCGGGGTATGCCGGCCCGGTGTAGTCGGCGCGCGGACGGATGAGGCGGTTGTCATCGTGCTGCTCCAGCACGTGCGCGGCCCAGCCTGAGATGCGCGAGATGGCGAAGATCGGCGTGAAGAGATCGATGTCGATGCCGAGCGTGGTGTAGGTGCTGGCGGAGTAGAAGTCGACGTTGGCGTTGAGCTTCTTTTCGGCCTTGATGAAGAGCTCGATCTTGCGCGACATATCAAACCACTTGGTGCTGCCTGCGGCTTTACCGAGCTCTTCGGACATGCGGCGGAGGTGCGTCGCGCGGGGATCTTCGGTGTGATAGACGCGGTGACCGAAGCCGGAGATTTTCTCTTTGCGCGCGAACATGGCCTGCACATATTCGACTGGGTCGGCACCGGCTTTTTCTATGGCGAAGAGGAGCTTCATCGTGGCTTCGTTGGCTCCTCCGTGGAGCGGTCCCTTGAGTGCGCCGATGGCTCCGGTGATGGCTGAGTGCATGTCCGAGAGGGTGGCGGCGATGACGCGCGCGGCGAAGGTGCTGGCGTTGAGTTCGTGATCGGCGTGCAGGATGAGCGCGATGTCGAAGGCTTTGGTGGCGGTGTCGGAAGGCTTCTCTCCGTTGAGCATCCAGAGGAAGTTGCCAGCGTGCGAGAGGCTGGGGTCGGCTTCGACGATCTCCTTGCCTTTGCGGATGCGGTCGAAGAGGGCGACGATCATGCTGATCTGCGCGGTAAGGCGGAAGGACTTGCGAAGGTTGGCGGCGTGGCTGGAGTCTTTTTCGTCTGCGTCGTAGATGGAGAGGAGTGAGACGGCGGTGCGCAGGACTTCCATGGGTGTGGCGGAGGTTGGGACGGACTTGAGCAGCGCAAGGATCTCGGGCGGCATGGTGCGCGCGGCGGAGAGTTCTTTGCTGAAGGCTTCGAGCTCGGATGAGGTGGGCAGCTTGCCGTTCCACAGAAGGTAGGTGGTCTCTTCGAAGGTGGACCTGGCAGCGAGTTCGTGGATATCGATGCCGCGATAGGAGAGCACACCGGCGTCGCCGTCTATGAAGCAGATGGAAGAGGTGGTGGCGACGATGCCTTCGAGGCCTTTGGTTGCGACGGCGGTGGACATATTGATGGTTCTCCGGGCGGTACTTGCGCTTAGAAAGCACCTTCGGTTATAGCGCAGCGAAGAAACGATTGTCACGATTACTGGACTACCTGGGCGGTTATCGATTACCGAAGCTGGAGCGCCTTGAGGCCGGGCGGGTGGTGCTTCGCATTGGATAGGACGCCTCGCGTCTGTTAGAAGCGGGTAGGGGCGTAGGGCGAAAGATCGATTGCCGGGGATTCGTCAAAGAGGAGTTGAGCCATGACGTGCGCCGTTGCCGGGGCCAGGAGGATGCCGTTCCGAAAGTGTCCGGTGGCGATGAGATAGCGGGGTTGACGTGGCGCTGCGCCCAGAATGGGCAGGCCATCGGTCGTTGAAGGCCGCAGGCCGGACCAGGACTCGAGGAACGCTGCACCGGCAAGCGCGGGAACCAGTTTTTCGGCTTGCGCGTTGAGGGTGAGGATGTCGAAGGCGTGGACGGTGAGGTCGAAGCCGGCGTCTTCGATGGTTGCGCCGATGATGACGCGTCCGGCGTTTGGGCCGAGAGTGCGCGGGACGATGTAGACGTCCGGCGTGCGGATAACACAGGCGAGGTCAAGCCCATGGGGAATCGCGACCGCAAGCATCTGTCCTTTCTTCGGAGCGACGGGAGCCGGCGACCACGAACCCATGCAGTCGATGAGCGCGAATGCTTCGATCGATCCGTTCGTCGTTTCGATGCGAACGGAACTGGAGGAGGTCGAGATGCGCTGGAGCGCCGTCTGTTCGCGGAGATCGATGCTGGTATTGCGGACGGCTGCGAGGAGCGCGGCGGCAAGTTGCCGCGGATCGACAGAGTGCTCGTCGAGGAGATGAAAGTTGTGGGGGCCGGCGTCGAGCTGCGGGACCAGCTCCTGTGGGTTGAGTAAGGTGCCTGCGGGCAGGCCAGCTTCGAGCGTCGCGGATGTCTGGAAGGGAATGGCTTCGCCAGAGAACTCTGCGATGCGGTCGAGGAAGCCGGGGTAAAGCGATGCGCTCAGTTGTGCGAGCGGTCGCAGTGCCGAAGGGTTGAGTGGGTCATCAACCGCCAGCATGCCCGCTGCGGCGGAGCTTGTCTGCTGCATGGCCTTGCCGGCATCGATGACCTGGACCGAGGCGCCGCGGCGATGAAGTTCGAGCGCGAGCGAAAGGCCGATGATGCCGGCTCCTGCGATGACGTAGTCCGGTGATCCCACTCGCTTATTCTAGTTGGGTTTGCGAAAGTGGATTGTTTGCCGCGGGTCGAAACAGTTCGGGACTCGGCGCGTCGATTAGGGTAGGTTAGTTTGCGGAGGGATCCGGCAAGAGATCCCGAGGAGAACAAACGATGAAAGAAGAGACAGGTGTGATTGCAGGGCGCGATATGTCGGGCAAGCTACTGATCGTGATCGCTTTGACGGCGCTGCTTGCGATTGGCGCGCTCGTCTGGTGCTACGGGCTCAGCAATCATCTTTCGGTCGCGGAGAAGAAGCTTGCCGCGGCTGAACAGAAGAATGAACAGCTTGCGGCAGAGCAGCAGGGTCTCGCCAGCCGGCTGCGCGCGACGACTGAGACGCTGGGGCAGAGCGTTGGCATGACGCAGAAGCAGATCGAGCTAAAGACGCAGACCTTGATGGCGTCGCAGGTGGCTGCGGTGCGGGCGCAGAATGCGCAGACGGCGAAGCTCGAGCAGGAGCAGCAGGCAGCGGTGAAGCAGATTGGCGATGTCGCAACCGACGTCGGCGGCGCCAAGGCGAGCATCGTTGCGACCCAGACCGATCTGGCCGACACGAAGGCGCAGTTGCAGCGCACCATCGGTGACGCCGGGGTGATGAGCGGGTTGATCGCGCGGACCCATGACGAGCTCGAGACGTTGAAGCACAAGGGCGATCGCAACTACTACGAGTTCACACTCCAGAAGGGTGCGCAGCCCACGCTGCTTTCGACGGTGAAGCTGCAGGCGAAGAAGGTGGACGATAAACACTCGAAGTACACGCTGATGGTGAGCGCCGACGACCGCAACATCGAGAAGAAGGATAAGAGCCTGGATGAACCGGTGCAGTTCTACACGGGCAAGGACCCTGTGCTCTACGAGATCGTGGTGAATAACATCGCGAAGAATGTGATCTCGGGGTACCTCTCAACGCCGAAGGGTGCGGCGCAGTCGATGGCGGCGCCTACGAAGTAGAGGCTTAGAACGGAAGGAACGTTAATGCAGGAAGGGGACG
Source organism: uncultured Granulicella sp. (assembly GCA_963693075.2). Taxonomy (GTDB): domain Bacteria; phylum Acidobacteriota; class Terriglobia; order Terriglobales; family Acidobacteriaceae; genus Edaphobacter. The sequence continues at coordinate 1,524,556 of CAXMMP010000002.1, forward strand.
CTCGAGGCGTCCCCTTCTTTGTTTTTGTGCGCTTCGTTTGCCTTCGAAGCGGGCTGCTTTGCCGTTACCGGATTGCCTATTCTCCCAGTGTGCTGCTCAAGCGCTTCAAGCAGCTAACGAAGGTATAGTTTCGTGGAAATTAAGTGTCAAGAGAAAAACGTATGAAGAGAAAAATTCTTTTGGGTGAGTGACACAACGTTTCATTACGGATGAGGTGGATGACGCTCCATGAAGGGACGCGCGAGAGCAAGCAGCGCGACGAGAAAATCCTGAAGTGTGTGCGCAACGATGACGGCGCGAAGGTCTCCCTTGTAGCGATGAACGATGAGACCATAAACGATTCCGAGCGCTGCCAGCGGGACGATGGCCGCTATGCCTTCATACAGATGGATGCAGCCGAAGAGCGCGCCAGCAAGCACGATCGCAGGGATGGGGCGCCTGGTCCACGCGGTGAGTTGCTGCACGAGGTAGCCACGAAAGATGAGCTCTTCGCAGATGCCCGCGGTGAGCGAGACGAAGAACCAGACGAGGAACTCGAGTGCCGTGTGCGGCAGCATCGCGAGCACGACGGCTTCATTCCGCTTGTGGAATAGTGGGGTGAAATAGAGCGCGCCGCCGACGGACGCGATGACAACGAGTCCGATGCAGTAAGCAACGAGGCCGAGTCCGAGTGAGACGGCGATGGAACGTGCACGGTGAACGAAGGCTGTGACGAAGAATTCGCGACGGCGATAGATGCCGGCGACGACTGAGCCGAGGAGCAGCCACTCGAGTGTGAGGGTGGAGACGTAGCGTGTGAGACGCGGCGTGGCTTCCACCATTGACGTTGCGCGAGAGTGCCCGGCAATCGCGAAGGCAACGAGGAAGAGAACTAACGCAAGCGTATGGCTCCAATGCGCGATGGGTTTTGGCGAGTGTGCAGGAATCGGCGGCGGCGCAATGGATTGAGGCAGGGGTGTCGAGTCGTACGGCATGAACCGTATACTACGGCATGCTGGATGTGAGTGGAGATAACGATGGGTGACGTGGTGATTGTGAGTGCGGTGCGGACGGCAGTGGGCAAGTTTCAAGGGTCGCTTGCGGAGATGAGCGCGACGCAGCTTGGTTCGATCGTGGTGCGGGAAGCAGTGGCTCGCGCGGGTGTTCGCGCGGACGATGTCAACGAATGCATTATGGGTTGCGTGCTGCCTGCCGGGTTGGGGCAGAACCCTGCGCGCCAGGCTGCGCTTGGCGGCGGCCTCGCCGATACGGTTGCTGCGTTGACCATCAACATGGTCTGTGGAAGCGGGTTGAAGGCCGTGGCGTTAGCGGCTCAGGCGATCGCGATGGGCGATGCGGAGATTGTGGTTGCCGGCGGGATGGAGTCGATGTCGAATGCGCCCTACCTGATGCCGAAGGCGCGGCAGGGTTATCGGATGGGCGATCAGAAGGTGGTCGATTCGATGGTGAATGACGGGCTTTGGTGCGCATGCGATAACCAGCACATGGGCATGACCGGCGAGCTTGTCGCTGAGAAGCATTCGTTTACGCGCGAGCAGCAGGACGCTTATGCGCTTGAGTCGCATCGCCGGGCCTCGGCTGCGCAGAGCGCCGGTAAGTTCAAGGCGGAGATTGTGCCGGTTGAAGTGCCCGGCAAGAAGGGGGTCACGATCTTCGAGGCGGACGAGAGCGTTCGGGATGAGGCTGTCTCCGATCCGAGTGCGGCGCTGGCGGGACTTGCGCGTCTGAAGCCGGCGTTCAAAAAGGATGGCACGGTGACTGCGGGAAACGCGCCTGGCGTCAACGATGCGGCGGCTGCGCTGGTACTGATGTCTGCTGAGAAGGCGGCGGCACTTGGGTTGAAGGCGCTGGTGACCATCAAGGCGCAGGCGATGAGCGGCGTGGCACCGAAGTGGGTGATGCTGGCTCCGGTGCTTGGCGTCAAGAAGGTGCTTGAGAAAGCCGGCTGGACGACGGACGAAGTCGATCTTTATGAGTTGAACGAGGCCTTCAGCGTGCAGGCGCTTGGCGTGACGAAGGAGCTTGGGCTGGACCTTGCGAAAGTGAACGTCAACGGTGGCGCCGTAGCGATTGGGCATCCGATTGGCGCGAGCGGTGCGCGGGTGCTGGTGACGCTGATCCACGAGATGATTCGGAGCGACGCGAAGAAGGGTGTGGCGGCGTTGTGCCTGGGTGGCGGGAACTCCGTGGCGCTTGCGGTGACGCGTTAGGCATCTCAATCCGTATGGCGAATGAAGATCGTTTCACCGGCCGGGTCGCGGAGTATGCGAAGTATCGGATGCGCTATCCGGCGTCCGTCGTTGCTGTGCTCCGCGAACGCTGTGGCCTTGTACCAGAGGACGCGATTGCGGACGTCGGTGCGGGAACCGGGATGCTCGCCGAACTCTTTCTGGATGCAGGGAATCGCGTGATCGCGGTGGAACCGAATTCCGACATGCGCCTGGTCTGCGAAGGATTAGTCGCACGCTACCCAAAGCTGCGGGTTGTCGATGCTGCCGCCGAAGCGACGACGCTCGATGACGCTTCCATCGACATGGTCACGGTGGGGCGAGCGTTTCACTGGTTCGATCGCGATCGCGCACTCGCTGAGTTCAGGCGTGTGCTGAGACCCGGTGGATGGGTCGTGCTGGTGGCCAACCGTCGCGAACGAGTCATGGACGATCAGGCTCGTGAGTATGAAGCCATTTTGATCGAGCATGGGACCGACTACGCGGAGGTGCGCGGCGGCTACCGGAGCTTCGAAGGACTGAAACCCTATGGCGACGAGGAGACCTTCGACGTGAGGACGCCGGGCGAAGAGCAGTTGACGTTGGAGGAGTTCCTCGGTCAGACGCAGTCCCTTTCAGTCACCCCGATGCCTGGGCATCCGAAGTATGACGTCATGCAGCGCGCGTTGCGAGAGTTCTTTGCGAAGTGGAGCAAGGAGGGAGTGCTGGCTCTAAGAACCAATTGTGAGGTGGTGGGATGGCGCACGCCGCGAGAGAGACGTTAGCGACAGCGCAATGACCGCATCATGTTCGAGACTTCGCACTGATTTGCTCGGTCGCAGGGCCGAGACGCTAGCACTCGATAATATTCAACGCCAGCCCCGCCTGACTCGTCTCCTTATACCGCGACTGCATATCCATGCCGGTCCGGTACATGGTCTCAATCACCTGGTCGAGCGACAGCTTGTGACCTTCGGTCTCATGCATCGCCATGCGGCAGGCGTTGACGGCCTTGACCGCGCCCATCGCGTTGCGTTCGATGCAGGGAATCTGGACGAGGCCGCCGATGGGGTCGCAGGTCATGCCCAGGTTGTGTTCCATGGCGATTTCGGCTGCGTGCTCTACCTGGGCATTCGTTCCGTTCAACGCGGCGACGAGACCGCCGGCGGCCATCGAGCAGGCGACGCCCACCTCGCCCTGGCAGCCGACCTCGGCGCCGGAGATGCTCGCGTTTTCTTTGTAGAGAATGCCGATCGCGGCGGCGGTCAAGAAGAAGCGGATCAACCCGTCTTCTTTCTCCTGCGCTGGTTGGTCGCTATCGATGAAACGGAGGTAGTAGTGAGCGATCGCCGGGATCACTCCTGCAGCGCCGTTGGTCGGAGCCGTCACGACGCGTCCTCCGGCTGCATTCTCTTCGTTCACGGCAATCGCAAATAACGATACCCAGTCGAGCGGGGCTAGTGGGTCGCGCGGCTTGTCGCCATTGTCGAGAGCCAGGATGCGTTCGTGCAGTCGCGGCGCGCGGCGACGAACGTTGAGACCACCGGGCAGAATCCCTTCGGTGGCGATGCCTCGCGTGGTGCAGCCCTGCATCGTCTGCCATAGAGCCAGGATGCTGGTGCGGATTTGCCTCGGCGCGATGGTTGCGTCGGTGAGGTCGATGCCGGGACGCTGAATGCGCGGGCCGGAGGAGAACTTATCGGCTTCAAACAGGGAGCACTCGTTGGCCAGGATGACTTCGGCGATCGTGAGGCTGTTCGTTTCAGCGAGCGCTAAGAGCTGCTCGGCGCTCGAGAAAGGGTAGGGAACGGATCGGGGCGAGACGGCCTTTTCGGTTGGGTCAGGGGCTAGCTCAGCAGCTGAGAGGATGAAGCCGCCGCCGACTGAGTAGAAGATGTCACGGCGGAGGACAATCCCCGAAGCGTCGAATGCCGTGAAACGCATTCCGTTGGGGTGCGATGTCTCGGCAAGAGCGTCGGGGGGGTACATCTGGTCGCGACGGAAGAGGAGGTCGGTCGCTTCAAGGAACGGGATGCTGTAGGAGCTGCCGAGCTGAATGGTTTGCTTGCTGCGGATTCGGGCAATGATCCCATCGATCGCCGCTGGATCGACCTGATCCGGCTTTTCGCCCGAAAGCCCCAGCAGGATCGCGCGGTCGGTCGAGTGTCCGTGGCCCGTATGCGCCAGCGATCCGTAGAGTTCGGCTTGCACGCGAGCGACCGTGGTCAGGCCGGGGAGTTCGTTGACGAAGCGCAGCGCGGCACGCATGGGGCCGACGGTGTGCGAGCTCGAAGGGCCGATGCCGATCTTGAAGAGTTCGAAGAGGCTGGTGTTCATGGGCTCCTGTAGCCGCGGGGCTCAGAACGATTGTAGTTACTTGTGGCGGGTGACGGTCTTTCGTGCGTTTGGGTTTGGGCTGGCGGGCGAGGCGCCCGTGCTGATCAGGTAGGCTGCCGCGGCGGTGAGCCGCACCGGGGGCTTGGGGTCGACGAAGAGCTTTGCGATCGAGGCTGCCACCTCGGGCTCTTTGTATTCGGCGGCAGCCTTTGCCGCAGCCGCGCGAACGCTGGGGTCTTTATCGCCGAGAGCTGCGATGAAGACCTTGCGGAGTCCGTCGCTGTGGTCTTGCGAAAGCTGGTCGATGGCCTGTACGCGCGCCGAGTCGCCGCCGTTCTTCTTGATGTACTCGTATGCCGTGATGCCGATTCCGAAGGGACCCAGCAACATGCTTGCGCCCTGGAGCGCCCCGATTTTGGCGAGGGTTGAGGGTGAGTGCAGGTCCTTGCTCATCGTGTGCTCGGTACCGTTGACGAGCGTTGCGGAGGCCCGGCGTTCGCCGTCGACAACAGCGATCAGAATGTCCTGTCCGGTGCGGTCGTTCTCTTTCCAGAGCGACAGCGCGGCGGCGTACACCACCTGCGGCTCCTTGTCGTTCAACATGCGGTGCAGCGCGGGGAGAATGGATGTTGCGCGAGTCTGGCCCGCGGCGAGCACAGCCGCCGTGCGGACATCGACATCCCGATCCGTCATCGCATCTTCAATCATCTGCAGAGAGCGCGGGTTGCTGCCGAGGAGCCCGAGCGCGGCGATGCCCTGGATGCGCAAGTCAGGATGCTTGACGTCGCCGAGCGCGCTTGAAAGCATGCTCCAGGAATCGTCCTTGAGCTGCGCGGGGGTTCTTGCCTCCGGCGCGGGGCCGTCCACGATCTGGCCATCAGGATTGCTGGTCGAAGGCTGTTGCGCCTGCTGGGCGTCCGCTTGAGGCGGTGGCGTCTGAGCGTTCGCGGTAGGGATCAAAAGTAAAGCGGACAGGACCAGCGCGCTGCGGGTCAAGGATGTCGTCATGGACACGTTCATGGATCGTTCTCCATCGATTCGATGCGATCGACTGATAGTTTGACTGAGTGTAGGGCCAATTCTTCTGCTCTTCAAGGAAGCTTTGCGAGCAACGCCGTTTGCTCTCGAAAAAAACGGGTCTGGCCGATTCGGCCCCTCCCCATCAACGGGAACGGGCTCTCGATGCTATAGTCGGGATGCTCGTTCCCAAAACTTCCGCCTCTTCGGCTCCATCAGGCTCAACGATGCTCTTCAAAGCTCTCAGCGCCGCGGTGTATGGCATCGATGCCACGATCATCGATGTTGAGATCGACTACTCGGGCGTCGTCAACGACAAGATGATTTTTGCGACTGTTGGCCTGCCGGACGCGGCGGTGCGCGAGAGCCGGGATCGCGTGCTGTCGGCGATTCGTAACTGTGGGTTCGATGTGCCGCCGACGCGGATCACGATCAATCTCGCACCGGCTGACGTGAAGAAGGAGGGGTCCGGGTTTGACCTTCCGATCGCCATTGGGCTGCTGGGCGCTTACGGGGCGCTGCACATCAAGGATCTTTCGAATTATCTTCTGGTGGGCGAACTTGGCCTCGATGGCACGCTGCGGTCGGTGCAGGGAATGTTGCCGATTGCGATTGCCGCAAGAGCGCGCGGCATTGAGAACCTCATCATCCCGGCCGGCAATGCGCGCGAAGCGGCGGTCGTCGAAGGCGTCAAGGTCTATCCGGTGAAGAGCCTGCTGGAGGTGCGCGAGCTGCTGAATGCAGCGGCCCTTGGGACCATGACGCAGATGCCTCTCCAGGTCGCGGCCAGCGAACTGCTTGAAGAGGCGCAGCAATTTCCGCATGACTTCCGTGATGTCCGCGGGCAGCTTGTAGCGAAGCGCGCGCTTGAGGTGGCGGCGGCTGGTGGGCACAACATCCTGATGATCGGTCCGCCGGGGTCAGGGAAGACGATGCTCGCGAAGCGTCTGCCGTCGATCCTGGCTCCGCTGCGGTTTGAAGAGGCGCTGGAGACGACGAAGATCCATTCGGTAGCGGGAGTGCTCAACGGCGAAGAGGGCCTGGTGACGCATCGGCCCTTTCGTGCCCCGCACCATACGATCTCGGACGCCGGACTGATTGGCGGCGGCGCCGTCCCGAGGCCGGGTGAGGTCTCGCTGGCGCACAACGGGTTGCTGTTTCTGGATGAGCTGCCGGAGTTCCCGAGGAATGTGCTGGAGGTGATGCGGCAGCCGCTGGAAGACGGGCATGTGACGATCGCGCGCGCGGCGATGAGCCTGAGTTTTCCGGCGCGCTTTATGTTGGCGGCTGCGATGAATCCTTGCCCTTGCGGCTACTTCAACGATAAGAGCCGCGAGTGTAACTGCTCGCCGCCGATGATCCAGCGCTACGTCTCGAAGGTCTCGGGACCGCTGCTCGACCGGATCGACATCCACATCGAGGTTCCGGCCGTGCAGTACAAGGAGCTTCGCGGCGGCTCGGCGGCCGAAGGTTCAGCCGAGATTCGCGCACGGGTGCTGGCGGCACGCGCTGTCCAGCATGCGCGGTTTGCGGCCGCTTCCGCCAAAGACCCGCAGATTCGGACGAGGCCTTCCGGCCGTAGCGCCTCGCAGGCTGTGTTTGCCAATGCCCAGATGACCACCCAGCAGGTGAGGGTCTTTTGCGAGCTTTCGAGCGATGCCGAACGCATTCTGGAGCGGGCGATGCAGCAGCAGGGTCTGAGTGCGCGGGCGCATGACCGAATCCTGAAAGTCGCCCGAACCGTCGCGGATCTAGGGGGATCTGCCGATATTGAGGTCAAACATATCGCCGAAGCGATCCAATACCGCACCCTGGATCGAAGTTATTGGGCGTAGCTAAATCAAAACGGACTCTGGCTTTAAGAATCCCTTTTCTTGTACTTCGAATACCGTGCGCTCCTGAAAAAAGTATTGACTGGAGGGGGCCTACCAGCTAACGTGCATAAGGGTCGCCTCTACATTCTTGATTTTGAGCAGGTGGAGAGCCGGCGGATTGTTCTGGGGACGGGCCGCATCTGGCTTGTTTCGTACGCAGCTGGTGACCTGGGCAAGTGGTTTTTTGTAGATTTCGATAAGTTTTTGGAGTCCTCGGCGTGGTTTTCTGCGTCAAACGTCCTGAAACCAGAGATCGCGAGAGGCTTCTCCGCCTGATATGACGCCGAAATAAGTTCCAGAGCCTGATAGCGCACCGGATAAGACACGACATTCGGAGCCTTTGGCCGCTGAACCCGCAGTCTGCAAGAATTTCGACGGAGCGCACCAAGACGCTTCGCACTTGAAGAAGGAAGAAGGAGAACACAAACTATGCGCTCAGACCTTATCTTTGGAGCACTGACTCACGTCAATAACCGCTACCAGCTCTGCCAGTTGGCCGCCAAGGCGACCCGCAAGCTGCACAAGCCGAACACCCGGCTGCAGGACACCACGAACGAGGTTCTGGACCGTTTCAAGGACACCGTCCCGATGGATGGCGCGGTCGAACCGAAGGTCGAAAAGATTCATGTGCAGGATCGCCAGGAACGCCGCGCGGCTTAGGCCCGCGGCTGTTTCGCGTTTTAAACCTTCTGCAAATTGTTACTTTCTTATCGTCCCGCTGTGTAGTATCCTTTCGGTAGTAAACCCCCGCAAAACAGAAGCGTCCGCACATCCCGCCGGCCTTTGCACGTTTTTCTGCACGTCCAGCCTCCGCTAGAGTCTTACCTTCCTGTTGCGCCATCCTCCTCCTGAACCACACCCCTCACAAAGAGAAAACTGAAACTTCCATGACAATTTCTGAACTCAAAGAGCACAACATCGCGGAGCTGGGTAAGCTTGCGCGCGGCCTCGATATCGGCGGAACCAGCGGTCTCCGCAAGCAAGACCTTATCTTCAAGATTCTTCAGGCCCAAAGCGAAAAAGAAGGGCACATCTTCGCGGAAGGCGTGCTCGAAATTTTGCCCGACGGCTACGGGTTTCTGCGCTCGCCCGACTACAACTACCTGCCGGGGCCGGACGATATTTATGTCTCGCCGTCGCAGATTCGCAAGTTCGATTTGAAGACCGGCGACACGATCTCCGGCAACGTGCGGTCGCCGCACGAAGGCGAAAAGTACTTCGCGCTGGTCAAGATCGAGGCGATCAACTTCGAGTCGCCAGAAGAGACCCGCAACAAGATTCTCTTCGACAACCTGACTCCGCTCTACCCGCAGGAACGCGTGAAGATGGAGACTGTGCGTGAGCACATCTCCGGACGGGTTATGGACCTGCTGGTGCCGGTGGGTAAAGGCCAGCGCGGTCTCATCGTCGCTCCGCCGCGTACCGGCAAGACGATGCTGCTGCAGTCGATCGCCAACTCTATTACCGCGAACCACCCCGAAGTGGTCCTGATCGTGTTGCTGATCGACGAGCGTCCGGAAGAAGTCACCGACATGCAGCGTTCGGTGAAGGGCGAGGTCATCAGTTCGACCTTCGACGAGCCCGCAGCGCGTCACGTACAGGTGGCCGAGATGGTCATCGAAAAGGCCAAGCGCCTGGTCGAACATAAGCGCGATGTGGTCATCCTGCTCGATTCGATTACGCGTTTGGCGCGTGCTTACAACACCATCGTTCCGCCGTCGGGCAAAGTGCTCTCAGGCGGTGTGGACTCAAACGCGCTGCAACGTCCGAAGCGTTTCTTTGGCGCGGCTCGCAACATCGAGGAAGGCGGCTCGCTTACCATTATCGCGACGGCGCTGGTCGATACCGGCTCGCGGATGGACGAAGTCATCTTTGAAGAGTTCAAGGGCACCGGCAACAGCGAAGTGATTCTGGATCGTAAGCTCGTGGATAAACGGGTGTTCCCGGCGATCGATATCCAGCGTTCAGGAACGCGGAAAGAAGAGTTGCTGATTCCAAAGGACGATCTGCAGCGGATCTGGATTCTGCGACGCGTTCTGAACCCGCTTTCGCCCGTGGAAGCGATGGAACTGCTCACCTCCCGGCTGGAAAAGACGCGCAATAACTCTGAATTCCTGCATAGCATGAGCCAGAATTAGATCCCTAGAGGTCCAGGGTTGGCATGGCTCGTCCTTCGGGGCGAGCCTTTTCGCTTGAATGTTCCACGTGGAACAATCTGGACCGGCCGCAGGGTGGACCGGCACGACCCAGAAAAACTTTATGGTGTATTCCCGAAAACGGACGCGTCCTGAATCGGGAAGGCGTCATCGGTTGGTGAGGAATTCCAGCGAAATCGCTGATTTCGAGGGGTGGAGTGCGTCTGAGGGCGACGCCTTCCCACGGGGATTCCGGTTCGAGGGTCGTAACCTTCTCGGTTCGCGTTGCGTCGGCGGCTTTCGACGGTAATCTGGCGGCGGCCCATTACGATACAGAGTTCCGAATCGATCCTATCCCAGAGCAGGAAGCCACTTTGATCTTACGTTCCCTTACGCGGCCTTTGCCGTGGTTGGATGTTCCGTCTCTTGTGAGGGCTCGCCGAGCGGTCCGGGCGCGTGTGGTCGAGATACCGGAGCCGCATGGTCTTTCGACGAACGCGTCGTTTCTTCTTGACCTGGTGCGATTCTCGGCGGCGTTGATGGTGGTGGCAGCTCATCTGACCCACGCTGAGTTCCCGACCGGCTTTCATGAACGGCAGTGGCTCGGAGATGTCGCGGTGCAGGTCTTCTTTGTGCTGTCGGGGTTTGTGATTCGCCATGTCACGTTGACGAGAAGCGCGAATATTCGCGAGTATTTTCTCGATCGTGCGGCGCGAATGTATTCGGTGATGCTTCCTGCGATGGCATTGACCATCGTTTGAGCGTCCTCTGCTCCTGGATCGCTCCGCAGTACTTTCAGGCGCACTGGTCGGCTTTTACCGATCATCCTGTGTCTCGTGTGCTGTTGAATCTGACGTTTTTGAGCCAGAGCTGGGGCCGGACAACGATCCCGCTGATCAACAGCCCGTTCTGGTCCGTGAGTTACGAATGCCTGTTCTATATCGGGTATGGGCTTTGGTTTTATCTGCGTGGAAGACGCCGGGTGGTTGCGCTTGCGGTCTGGACCGTCGTTGCAGGACCTCAGGTGTTGTTTCTGCTGCCGGTATGGGTTCTGGGTGCGGCGATCTATGATGGCTACCGCACGTTGAAGGGGACGCGGACCGGGACGGCGATGCTCGGAGGGGCGCTGGGATATTTTCTTCTTGGCGCGGCGTTGCTGGCGGTGGGAAGGAACAGCTTATTGTCTGCGCCGATGAGGTTTCGCGAGGCGGCGGCTGTGCTTGCGGCTCCTTTTGCCGGGCTGCACCTGAACGCGGGCCGAGCATCGTTTTCGGCACTGGCGACCGGCCTGATGGCAGCAGTCGGGCTGCTGTTGCTAGTGCTCCTGGTGGACTTACTGCCCAGCGCGCAGGTGAAGCCGATCGCGAAGCGGTTTCGGCCAGTTGCGGACAGCACGTTCGCGATTTACCTGGGGCATTACCCGTTGATGGTTCTGGCCGGTGCGTTGACGCTGCTGAGACCACACCATGCCTTGTTGAATATCACTGTGGCCAGTGGGATCGTAGCGCTGCTCGTGTGGGCTGCGAAGCCGTGCGAGCGGCTGAAGCGTGGGATCCGCGGGTGGCTGAATATGGTGGTGCCGCAGCCGCGATGGTTCCCGATGGCTGCGCCGGGGACTCCAGTCGCAACAACCGGGAGGCCGGTGCTGGCGATCCGGAAGCCTCCCATGAGTGTAGAGGCCATGAGTCGGCGATCAGCTGCCGGCGCTGGCTGATGGAGACTGCTTTGTTTGCCCGCGGCGGTAAGGCTCCGTGATGCGTGATGCTTCACCTAGCCTTTGCCGCTGTGTCCGTCGCAGTGCATGACGCCGAGGTACTGTTCCCAGGGTCCGACGGCTTCGCGGTATGGCGCTGCGAGGATGCGCGAGATCTGGTGCAGGTGAGTGAGGTCGTGCGCGGCCCAGGTGCTGAGCAGTTGCGAAAGCGTGACGACGCCGAAGGCGGGATGTCTGCCAGTTCGGTCGAGGTCTTCCGGCGTCAGATTTAGCCGTGACACTTCCGCGAGACTCTCTGCCCGCAGTCTTGCGAACTCGGCCAACAGTTCAGGTACGGGGCGGATGTAGCCGAAGTGGGCGTCACGCTGGAAGGCGGGGAAGGTCTCGGATTCGCCGGCGCGGAGGAGGATGCGGACGCGCGGCAGCCAGTCGGTGCGCTCACCGTGGATGAGGTGGGCCAGCACCTGCGCGACGGTCCACGTCCCTTCGCCTTCGTTGGTGTGTGTGAGGGCTTCCGGCAGAGGACGGAGCAGTACCTCCAGCGTCGGTGGGGTTGCGATGAGCACGGCGAAGGTTGAGGAGAGGCTTGGCTGCATGGAAACCACAGTCTACCGTTCCGCATCGCCTGCCGCCCGTCAGTGAGGCAGTGTGGGTCCGCCGAAGTGTTCGCCGAAGCGCTCCAGTTCTTTCTGCTGCATTGCATAGTCGACGAGGAAGCCGACTCCGATGGCGAGCGGGACCAGGCCGGCGGCGCAGACCGAAAGCACATCGCGTTCCCGCAGGATGAGAGTAAGCGCAGCGCCAAGCAGGACGACGCCCACGCCAACCGAGATGAGGACGAGCGCAGCTCGGCGTGAGTTGGCAAGCCGCGACATGGGTGTGCGGACGGGTTCGTCGGTGTGGAGGGAGCCTGCGTTGAGGAAGCTTTCGATCTCGTTGAGCGGCACGCCGCGGGCGATGAGCGCCATGCGCTGGTCGGCCTTCGTGCGGCGGCTGTGGGCCTGGGAGACGGCTCCCGCGATGATGGCTACGATGGCGACGCAGAAGGCTCCGAGGGGAATCATAAAGACGCTGACGCTGTTCATGGGGTTGATCCTTTCTGCCGGCGTTAGACCGAGGACGGATGCGAAAGTTTCAGTTGCGGTGGTGAAACTTCGAGAGCAAGCTGAGGTCTAACGTCGGTGCCGGCCAGTGGAGACCCAGACCCAGTTCGAGGAGATCGTTCGCGAGCACCAGGCGATGGTGTTCCGCACGCTGGCGCGGCTGGTTGGGCCCGAGCAGGTGGAAGATCTCGCGCAGGATGTTTTTCTGCGGTTGTATCGGGCGTTGCCGGGTTTTCGTGGCGAGGCGCTGATGACGACGTATCTGTATCGCATCACGGTGAACGTCGCGCAGAATGAGTGGAAGCGGCTGAAGCGCGAGGATCGGCGGCATGTTTCGATCTCGGATGAGGATTCGGATTGGGAGGGACGCCTGGCGCATCCTTCGCCCAATGCCGCGGAAGAGTTGGAGCAGCATGAGTTTGCGCGGATGGTCGACGAGCATCTGCAACGGCTGTCGCTGGTAGAACGGACGGTGCTCGTGCTCTACCATCAGGAGGAGCGCAGTTATGAGCAGATCGCCGAGACGCTTGCGCTGCCGATCAACACGGTGCGGACGCATCTGCATCGGGGACGCAAACGGTTGCGCGAGTCGCTGCTGGCATCGAAGACAGGAAAGGAAGTTGCAGTATGACGCCTCTTGAACGAGCCGAACCGCAGGATGAACTGGCGCGCAGGTTGACGCTTGCGCTCGAGACAGCGCCCGCAGTCGTGGTGCCGCAGGACTTTGCCGCTCGCATGGCGATGCTTGCCAAGGCATTGCCGGTCGAAACGCCTGCGCTCGCGCTGCGGTTCAGCAAGCTGGGGATCCAGGCGGCTTTTGCGATCCTGCTTTTGGCAATGCTGGTCTTCTTGCCTGCTGCGGATTCGCGGGCGAATGTGCCGCTGACGCTGGAGATTGTGTTGGCGCTCGAGTTTGTGGGGCTGACGACGTGGCTGACACTGCGGGCAGAGTAGCCATGGGTTCCTTGCCATCGGTTGATGCATCGTCGATGCGCCGCGCGTTGGCTTTGGCCGAAGGGACGGTGGGGCTGGCTTCGCCGAACCCGTACGTGGGCTGCGTGCTTACGCGCGATGGCCGGACGATCGGCGAGGGGGCTCACATCTATGACCGTTACGACCATGCGGAGATCGTCGCGCTGAAATCGGCCACGGAGCCGCTGACTGGAGCGACCGCGTACGTGACGCTCGAGCCATGTTCGCACCATGGGCGCACGGGGCCTTGCGCGGAGGCGTTGATCGCGGCGGGGATCGTGCGGTGTGTCGTCGCGGCGGCGGACCCGAACCCCCAGGTGAGTGGGCGAGGGATTGCCAAGCTGCGGGCGGCGGGAGTTGAAGTTGAGGTTGGGCTGCTGGAGCGTGAGGCTCGCGCGTTGAACGATGCTTTTGCGCTTTCGATCACGCGGCAGAGGCCGTTTGTGACGTTGAAGGCGGGGCTCTCGGTCGATGGATTTCTAGCGCCTGCCGCTTCGCAGCGGATGTTGACGAGTCCAGTGTTTCTTACCGGCGTAGCCGCGCGGGAAGAGGTGCAACAGCTTCGGCATGCGGCGGATGCGCTGGTGACCGGGATTGGAACGGTGCTGGCGGATGATCCCTTCCTGACGGATCGGACGGGGCTGCCAAGGCGGCGGCCTTTGCTGCGGGTCGTGCTGGATTCGGCGCTACGGATGCCGGTCGGGGCTAAGCTGCTTGATCCTATGCGTGAGGATGTGATGGTCTTCTGCGCGGCAGAGGCTTCGGCCGCGAAGGCTGTGGCGCTTGGGGCTCTGGGTGTGCGCGTCGTGCGGGTAGCGTCTGGCGGGGATGGATTGGACCTGCGGGCTGTGCTGGCGAGGCTGCATGAGGAGAAGATCGTCTCGGTGCTGCTGGAGGCGGGTTCGGCGCTCAACGGAGCGTTTCTGCGCGCCGGGCTGGTGGACCGCGCGGTGCTGTACTACGCGGAGACAGAGCTTGGGCCAGGTTCGGTACCGTTTGCCGGGGACGTGACGACGTCGTTTGCGCTGGAGCAACAGCTGCTCAGCGTTGCAAAGCGGGAGGTCGGCCCCGATGTGTGTGTGTCGGGTCTATTACGGGACCCGTGGCTGGTTGGTGGGTGAAGCCAGGGCGAGATTTTCGCTGCGGTGCGGCGGCAAATCGTCTAAGCTTTCGATATGTTTACCGGATTGGTACAGGCCACGGGCACTGTCGTTTCAATGACTCCCTCTCGCACTCCACAAGGCCCCACTCGCATCGTCATCTCGGCTCTTACGCTGGCACCGCAACTGCGCACCGGCGACTCGATCTCGGTTTCAGGCGTTTGTCTGACCGCGCTGGATCTTACTCTGACGCAGTTCTCCGCGGACCTGGCGGAGGAGACGGTGGCTCGCACGAAGATTGCCAAGCTCCAGCCGGGAGCGGTGGTCAATCTTGAGCTGCCAACGCCGGCGGGTTCACCGTTGGGCGGCCACGTGGTACAGGGGCATGTCGATGGGGTCGGGACGCTGATTGAACTGGAACCGGTGGACGCATCGGACGAAAGCGCGACCGACTGGCGGCTGCGGCTTCATGTGCCTTCGGATCTGGCGCGGTACATTGCGCCGCAGGGGTCCATTACGCTGGATGGAATTTCACTGACGGTCGCCAAGGTGATCGGCGATATCGTGACGATTGCGATTATTCCGCATACGTATGCGGCAACTGCGCTGCACACGCTGACGCCGGGCGCGCCGATCAACATCGAGGTGGATATCCTGGCGAAGTATGCCGAGCGTCAGGCCAATCCAGTGACGTTGAAGGGCTGGACTGTGACGGACGAGTATCTGATCTCGAACGGGTACTAGAGAGCAAGCAATTCAGCGGCCCTGCAGCTTCGTTTGCGAGACTGCAGGGCCGCTTGGCACCTGGGCTCCTACTGGATTTCGGTGGCGGTGAGTTCGAGCTCGATGGTCCGCTTCGAGGTGACCTCATCCGATTCAAAGACGACGGTGGGCTTGCCCAGGGTGACGATGACCTGAGAGTTCCACGTGTTGCGCTGAATGAGCGGGACGGCCCCTTGCAGGCTGGTCTGCGGTTTGGCCGCATCATAAGGCTCTTTCTGCACGCTGCTGATGTCCGCGCTGATCGATAACCCGACCTTACCGGGAAAATCCACGACAGTGCTGCAGTCGATGTTGACGCCGACATTCTGCGTTGTGATCTTCCCCTGCTCGTACTCGTAGGGAACCTGAGTGCCGGTTCGGATGGAGCGGGCATTGGCATTGGCAAAGTGATCCAGGCTGCTGACGCTGGTGGAGTAGCTGCGGCTGTTGATGACCTTGCCTCCTTCGAGTTCCTTCACGACGAAGACCAGGTGGTAGTAGTGCGGCACGAAGGGTTTTGGGTTGTCCTGTGCTGAGGCCGGCGGGGCGGACCAGAGCAGGACGGCGAATGCCAGTGCGAGGGTTGTGATGCAGAGTTGAATCCAGCGGGTAAGTTTCATCGAGTCTCCTTGGGATCTTGCGACTTCTTCTTTGGCTCCTGGACGATCGGGAAGAGCGGTTTGACTTCAATGGCGGCGATGGTAATCGGCTCGACTACGATCTTCGCCGGTAGCTTATCGGGCTGGCCTGCAGGTAAGGGCGGAGCCTGACGAACTGCCGCGAGCGCAGCTAATGCGCGAACAGGCTCCTCTGCCTCGGTGGGAGTGGGAAAGACATCAAGCTTCGGGAGTGCCTCTGCTTGCTCCGTCGTCGGGGCGGCAGCATCGGCTACAGGCAGAGGCTTTGCGTTGTGCGGAGCGAGAGTTGACTTGGTTCGAGGCGCGGCAGGCTCGATCGGGGTTGGTGGTGCGGGCGCCGTCTGATGATGCGCCATCATGGGTGGGTCGAGCCTGGGCGCAGGATGATGGTTCAGGGCGAATGCCAGCGCGAGGCATACCGGAATCGCAGCGCCAACTCCCCACATCATAAAACGCCAGGAGAAGCGTCGTTCGGGCGGGCTTGCCATGCGGGTGAGGATGCGGTCTTCCAGGCCCGCGATGGGCTCAGCGTACGCGTCCTCTTGCAGGATTCCATCGAGCAGTTCATCGAATTTCCTGTCGTTCATGCTCGGCCTCCTTTCAGGGCTTCGAAGCGTTTCTTGAGCTCGGCGCGGGCGCGCATGAGGCGTGTCCGCACGGTGCCTTCGGGAATGGCGAGGACGAACGCCACCTCGCGGGAGTTGAGGCTATCGAGCGCGGAGAGTACGAGCGCCTCGCGCAGCTCTGTCGGCAGCCCGTCCATCAGGCGGCGAAGCAGCGCTCGTTCGTCGGCTTCGCTTGCGCTCTGTTCCGGCGTCGCCGCGGTGGAGGCGAGTGAAAGCTCGGTGATGTCTTCCATCGTTCGGGTGGGCATACGGTCGAGCGCAACGCGCCAGACTGTTCGTGCGAGGAACGCTTTCTCATCGGCGATGCCGCGCCAGGCGTCGGTGCGATAAAGCTTCAGGAAGGCATCCTGGACGGCGTCTTCAGCGTCGTGAGCGTTGCGGAGCAGGCCGTAGGCGACGCGAAACATGAGCCGTGAGTGTCGGGCGACCAACCCGGCGAACGCCTCCTGTTTTTCCGTGGCCCGATCCTGCAATGCGTCTTCTCCTTGCCCGCTCAGGCTCGACCAGACGCGCACGCCAACGCTCATTCCGCAGCCTCATTCTGTCCTACACACGCAAGGACGGTTCGAATCGGAAAAGTGTTCGCATTTCTTTTATTTGGGTGGGTAGTCTTTGTGGCCGACCTTGCGGCGGCGGTCGAAGACGAAGCACTCGCCGGTCCACCGGCTGGCTGCCTCCGGAACCTCTTCCAGATACTTCAGGATGCCGCCTTCGAGGTGAAAGACTTCAGCAAAGCCTTCCTGCAGCATGAAGGCGGACGCTTTTTCGCATCGGATGCCTCCCGTGCAGAACATCGCGACCTTGCGGTGTTCGGCTGGATCGAGATGTTCGCGGACGTAGGTGGCGAAGTCTGAGAAGTTCTGCAGGTTAGGATTCACTGCGTTCGCGAAGGTGCCGTCGGCGGCTTCGTAGTCGTTGCGGGTGTCGAGCAGCAGCACTTCGGGGTCGGCGATCAGGTCGTTCCACTCTGCGGGAGAGACGTAGGTGCCGGGCCGCGCGGGGTCGACGCGGGCGTGGCGGAAGGCGATGATCTCGTCCTTGACCTTGATCTTGAGGCGGCCAAACGGTGGGTCCTCTGAGTTGGAGAACTTGACGTTCGCACGTTCAAGACCAGTACGCTGGTGCAGGGTTTCGAGCAGGCGATCGATCACCTCGGGCGATCCAGCGAGTGTGCCGTTGATGCCTTCGGTTGCGATCAGCAGCGTGCCGAGTAGTTCTTCCTCACTGAACGCTGCGGACAGTTCCTCGCGGAGCCCATGGGGGTCGGGCAGCGTGAGGAAGCGGTAGAAGGCGGCGATGGTGCAGGTCATGGGCGTGCGCTAGTCGAGGAGCGAGTCAACGAAGGAAGAGGACTCGAACGGGATGAGGTCGCCGATCTTTTCGCCGGTGCCCGCATAGATGACGGGCAGGCCGAGTTCGGTCGCGATGGCGAGTACGATCCCGCCCTTGGCCGTGCCGTCGAGTTTGGTGAGGACGATACCGGTGACGTGCGCGGCTTCGGTGAAGAGCCTTGCCTGCTGCAGGCCATTCTGGCCGGTGGTCGCGTCCATGACGAGCAGCGTCTGGTGCGGGGCGCCGGGAATGATGCGCTCGGCGGTGCGACGCATCTTGTCGAGCTCCTTCATCAGGTCGGACTTGGTGTGCAGGCGGCCGGCGGTGTCGACGATGAGGACGGATGTTCCGCGCGCCTTAGCAGCGGTGCATGCGTCGTAGAGCGCGGCGGACGGGTCGCCGCCCTGCTTCGTCTTGATGAGCGCGACGTTCGAACGCTGCGCCCAGACTTCGAGCTGCTCGATGGCCGCGGCGCGGAAGGTGTCGGCCGCGCAGAGCAGCACGGAGCGATCCTGTGCCGTGAAGTGGGCGGCGAGCTTGCCGGACGTGGTCGTTTTGCCGGTGCCGTTGACGCCGACCATCATAATGACCTCGGGCGGTGTGCTGGGGTGGGCGATGGGGCGGGCGACGTTGTCGAGGATGTGGCGCAGCTCGGCCTTGAGCAGCTCTTTGAGTTCCGTGCCGCCTTCGATGCCGGCGCGCAGGCCACGTTGGCGCAGGTTTTCGAGGATGATGGCTGAGGTGGCGGAGCCGATATCGGCGGAGAGCAGGATGGGCTCGAGCGATTGAAGCGTGGATTCGTCGACCTCACGGGTGAGCGCGAGCACCTGATTCAGGGACTCGGAGAAGGTCTCACGGGTGCGCGTGACGGCTTTGCGCATGCGATCGAAGAAGCCGTTGCGTGCGGGTTCGGCTGCGGCGGCTTCCTCGGCCTTCTGCTCTTCAAGCTCGGGGGGGGCTTCGTCTTTACGTCTTCCAAATAGCGAAAAGGCCATGCTGTGGCTAGTTTAGAGCATTCGCGGGATTATGATGGGGGCAAGTGAGGTGCCGCGTATGTCGACCGCCGCGATGATTCCGCTCGAAGTGTACTTGAGTACAAGCTATGAGCACGATTGCGAGTGGGTGGATGGCGAGGTGCGGGAGCGAGCCATGCCAGACGAGTATCATTCGGCGCTTCAGTTTTTCTTTCTTCTCTATTTTGGAAGGCTTCGCGACGAGCTTCATGTTCGCGTTCGCCCAGAACTGCGTGTCCGCGTGGCACCAAGGCGTTATCGCATCCCGGACGTAGCGCTCCTTCGCGAGGATGCGCCAGTTCAGCTGATTCCCGATACTCCGCCGGTGCTTTGCATCGAGATCTTTTCGCCCGACGACCGGGTCGGCGAGTTGGAGGAAAAGCTGGATGACTACCTCACGATGGGTGTCAGGCACCTCTGGGTCGTAGACCCGCGCCGCCGGAAGCTTTGGACGGTCGATGCTGGAGGGATGCACCGCGTCGAGGAGTTTCACGTGCCAGACTCGGATCGAATCATTGCGCCGGCGGAGATGTTTGCCGAACTGGATGAAGTGCCGCTCCCCTAGAAGACAAGCACGCCCTAAGAACCAGCCCAACTTCGGTTGGGTTTTCCTTGCATTCGATAGTGTTTCGTTATATCTTTTATTTAGATAGTACGAAACACTATCGGAAAGAGGTTTTAAGATGAGGCATTTACACAGATTTGAAGAGTGGCACGGTATGCGGGGCTTCTCGCGTGAGGGTTTTGGCCACGGAGAGGGCCATGAGGAGGGCGGACGTGGCTGGGGCCGACATGGCTTCGGCGGTCGCGGAGGGGGTGGACGGCCGTTCGACCACGGCGAACTGCGGCTGGTCGTCCTGGCACTATTGGCGGAAAAGCCGCGGCACGGTTACGAGATCATCAAGGCGATCGAGGACCGTTTTGGAGGGAGCTATAGCCCCAGCCCGGGTGTGGTCTATCCCACGCTGACCATGCTTGAAGAACTTGGGCACGCAACGGTTGAGGAGACGGAGGGCAAGAAGCGTTACACCATCACCGAGCAGGGAACGGCCTACCTGGCAGCGAACCAGACCGCAACGGATCGCGCGATGGGCCGGATGCAGGATGCGGGCGATCGCCCGGGGATGGGACAGATGTTCCAGCTCATGCGGGCCATGTCGAACTTCAAGATGGCGATCAAGATGCGTCAGCGCAGCGGCCCCATCTCGGAAGAGCAGATGAAGACGATCATCGCAGCGATCGACGCGGCTGCACTCACGATTGAGCGGAGCTAAAGGAGAAGCCATGAAGACATCGAAGGCGGAAGTCAAGACGGACAAGGCAGTCAGCTACATGAAGCAGCTTTGCCGGCACTGGGAGCATAAGTTCAAGGTGGTCTTTGACGACCAGGCGGGGCGCATCGAGTTGCTCACCACCGTCTGTCTCCTGAAGGCCAGGCCGGAGGTCCTGGACGTTGAACTCGAGATGCCCGAAGACGTCGATCAGAGCCGCATGGAGACGGTCGTTGCGGAGCATCTGCAGCGGTTTGGCTTCAAGGAGACGCTGGTGTTCGACTGGACAAGGAATGCAGCAACAACGTCCTAACGGCGGACAGGCGCGTTTCGGACGGCTCCGTCGTTTAGCCGATGTAGGCCGTCGGGTCTGTGATGTCCTTCGCAGGAGCTACGCGGGTGAAGCGCAGCACCGCCGTCAACACGACGGCCACTGCAAGATTCAGCAGCAGCGCGGGCACCGCCGCATACATGCTCCCGACGTGCGGCACCGGGTAGATGCTTGACTTCAGGCCGAGCGTCCACGCCATCCGGGTCCCCGATGCCATGCCTGCAACCCATCCTGCAAACAGTCCCCACGGATGCAGTGCGAACCGCGAGTGCGAGCGTAGAAAGATTCCCAGCACGACGGAAGGGAACAGCTGCGTCATCCAGATGCCGCCCAGGAGTTGCATCTGGATGGCGAACGCGGTCTGTAGCTTGAGCACGAAGATGAGAGCGCCAAACTTCACGCCCAGCGAGACGAACTTCGCCATCGTCGACTCCTGGTGCGGCGTCATCTTCGTCCGCGCGAGCTCGCCATAGATGTTGCGGGTGAAAAGGTTCGACGCGGCGATCGACATGATGGCTGCCGGCACCAGCGCTCCGACGGCGATGGCCGCGAGGCAGAAGCCCGCAAAGGCCTGTGGGAACTGTTGCAGAAACAGCAAGGGAACGATCGAGCTGGTCTCGGTTGGCTTGACCACGATGCCGGACGCCAGCGCGACATAACCAAGCAGCGCGATCAATCCAAGCAGAAAGCTGTACGCCGGCAGCATGGCGGCATTGCGCCTTACCGTGTTCGCCGACTTGGCGCTCAGCACGGCAGTCGCGGTATGCGGATACAGCATCAACGCAATCGCCGATCCGATTGCGAGCGTGCTGTAGCCGAGGAACTGGCTCGGCTGTAACGCTGTAGACGCATGATGCTTCTGCAGCGCGGCATTCGCCAACGTGAAGATCCTTGCGTAGCCGCCGAGCTTGATCGGCAGCCAGACGATCGCCGCCAGCACCATCGCATAGAGCATCACGTCCTTGACGATGGCGATGACCGCCGGTGCGCGCAGTCCGGAAGACCACGTGTAAGCGGACAGAATCACAAACGCCAGGATCAGCGGCCACTCGCCCGTAATGCCGAAGACGGCGATGACTACCTTGATGCCGACCAGTTGAAGCGCGATATACGGCATCAGCGCGAGGATGCCGGTAAACGCGATGGCCAGCGTCAACGCGCGGTTGCCATAGCGGCCAGAGACGAAGTCGGCGAACGTGATGTAGCCGTGGCGATGGCAGATCGTCCAAAGCCGCGGCAGGAACAGCATCATGTAGGGATAGGCAATGATCGCGTAGGGCAGCGCGAAGAAGCCGTTGGCACCCGCTCCGTAGAGCGCGGCCGGAACCGCAATCACGGTGTAGGCCGTGTAGGTATCGCCGCCGATGAGGAACCACGAGATCCATGTCCCGAACGATCGCCCGGCGAGTCCCCATTCTTCGAGCGAGTGCATTCCCGCGACCGGCCTGCGCCAGCGTGCCGCCCAGAATCCGGCGACCGTCACGACCGCAAAGAAGAAGAGGAAGACTGCAAGGGCGATGTGCACTTTGATGGATGGTATCGCAAAGGGCCGCGCGTCGGTCCAGGAAGAGGGTGGATTGTCCTCGTTCAGTTCCAGCAACTCTTCCGCCGAGACCGGCTTGCCGTAGAACCTGCCTTCAGGACAGACCGAAGGCAGCTTTTACCCACGCTTCACCTGCACCCAAACGGAGCAATGCGCTATATCGAGTGGATATAGCGCAGTCTAGAAGCGGATGTCGAAGAGCCTCAGCTGGCGCGAAGCCACTGGTTCGGCAGTCTGCGGAGCAGCCCGGCATGGTCAACCGTCGCCATCACGACGACGACGCAAATCCACGCAACGGAAAGAAGCAATTCGGAGGGGTGCCTTGAGGAAGACGAAGTGGAGGCGGAAGCGGCTGCTGCGCTGGCGATCACGCGAATTGGCTGGACGGTTCCCATGCACATCACGCTACGCCAGTTAATATGCGTTCGGCAAGGGGTCGAACCCGTCTATGGAAAGAAAGTTCTTCACAATATTGTTCTGTGAATTTACGACTAATTTGGCGCGCAATGGGTTGCTTGGTTTGTGGATGACAACTCTGTCATTTCGCCCGCTCAGTTGGAAGGCCACCGTCGTCCCGTTCAGGAAAGACGGTGGCCCTCGCTATTGCCGCACGTCTATTTGAAACCCAGATTGGTATTCAGCGCGAATGAGCTTGCCGTCTTCCACTCGGCCCAGTCTGCCGCAATGGTCGCCGAAGAATCGCTCGAGATATTCGGTGTCGTCTGCCAGTTGACCGGGTTATAAAGGCCCCAGCCATTCGGGTTAAGGCCAGAGGTTGCCTTATACGCCCAGAACGTCCAGGAGAGCCCGCCGTTGTTATACGCCGTTACCGAAAACGGCCACGCGGCGTTGTATTGGAAGTCGTTCCACTCGCCGATGTAGCCCGGAACGTTGTAGCTCGAATGATTGTTGAAGTCGTTGACCTGGTTCGTCGAACCCTGCTCGACCACGGCCTGCGTCTGGTTGTACTGATACTCATGCATCTCGTAGACGACGTTCGTCCAGCTCTCCGAAGATGGGCTTGGCAGCATCGACCAGTCCCAGTTTCCGAATGCGCCTTCCATGAAGATGATGTGGTTCGCATCAGCTGACCGGACCGAACTGTAGAGGCTCGAATACGCGCTGATGACGGCTGCAGTCGACGGAGCGCCGGTCGGCTCGTTGATCAGATCGTATCCCGCGACCGTCGTATTCCCGTTGTAGTGCGAGGCGATCTGCCACCACATCCACGCGGTGTTGCCCTGGTCGTTCCCACTGCCCCAGTAGGCGTTCTGGTTGGCATAGCCGGTATCGTCCGACGTGCTTTGCCCGCCGACGACCCCGTGCATGTCGATGATGACGTACAGGCCCTGCGCCGCGGCAGCGTTCACAATCGAGTCCAGTGCGGTGAAGGCGTCCGAACGCCAGCCGGAGTTGGAGACGTTGGTCAACGAATAAAACTGTCCCCACCAGACGGGAACACGGACGGCGTTGAAGCCGGCGTTTTTAATGTTGACGAAGTCCTGGGTGGTGATCCAATCCTGCTGGTAGCCCTTGATCAGCGTCTGCTCCTCCGCGACGCCGAAGCGGTTATCGAGCTCCTGCATCACCGAAAACGTATCCGGCAGCGAGCCGCTATCCAGCGGACACATCCACTTTTCCATGATGAACAGGCCGCCAAGGTTGACGCCCTTGAGCTGAACCGTGGCTCCGCTGGAGTTGACGATATTGCGGCCGTTCGTCTTGAGCGCGCTCAAGGCGGCATGGGCGCTCTGGGTCAGACCAAACGTCGTCACCAGCGTGGCTGCGACCGCGAAACGCTGCAGCTTCGCGGAGATTGAAACGGGAAGATTCGAACGCATGAAGGTATGCCTCATCGTGATTGCACGATTGGGTTGTCGCACTCGCGGACGGCTCGTGTTTGCGCCTCTGGTTGCTGTCATCGAGGGGCGTACGCCGTCGTCGCTGGTTCGGTCATCCGACCCGCGTTGGGGTCAGAGATCAGAGCACCTGGGATCAAGGCAGTTCTGTAGCGGGAGGATTTTTACGCTTCCGGAACGAGA
This sequence comes from uncultured Granulicella sp., assembly GCA_963693075.2. GTDB lineage: Bacteria > Acidobacteriota > Terriglobia > Terriglobales > Acidobacteriaceae > Edaphobacter. Next base: position 1,548,573 of record CAXMMP010000002.1, read on the forward strand.
CGTGTCAAGCGGAAGTCCAACAAACAAACGTTTGTCTTCGTTTTCAAGGGATTTGTTCTTTTGGCCAGCCCATGGCCCATTCAGTGCGATGCTTTTCAATCGCAGGCCAGATTTACTTCAGTGCCGGTCCGCCGTCTTGCCACTCGTAGACGACCACGCCGATGTCGTTGAGTGTCTTCATCGCCGCTTCCATGTTGCGCCGAAGCTGTGGCCGCGCCGACGCAGGAGCGTCGTGCGCCTCTTCGATTGCGATCACGCGCCCGTAGGGCCAGGCCGACTCCGGCACCGCATTCAGAGCAGCCGCCAGGTCAGCCGTGCGCACGTTCAGATCCTGCCGACGCGCCCCGACGGGCCGCAGGATGCCGCCTGTGCCGAGGGTGCTCGTATTCGCGTCCGCGAGCGTCACATGGACCGTGATCATCGCCCCTTGCACCGTCAGGTAAGGGTTTTCCCATGCGGTCAACGACTTGACCGCAAGATAGCGGGACTTCGAAGGCAGCGGAATCTGGTTGATCTCGGCCCGAACCTGTTCGAGCTGCGCACGCTGCTCGGCTGCGTTATCGCTCGCGCCGGGCAGCGGGAAAGCCGGACGAGAGCAGCCCGCTAAAGCGAAGGGCGCGACGGTGAGAAGGAGCAGGAGCGGGAGACGATTTCGCACACTTCTAGGATAACCGAGCGGGCCGCGTGAGTTGTAACTTGCCGATAGCCGGTTGCCAGAAAAACAATGGCTGGTCGCCAGGAAAACAACGCTCAACTTACTTTCCAACCCAGACCGGCTTCCGTTTCTCCAGAAATGCCTTCACGCCTTCTTCCTTGTCCGCGGATGAACTCAACCGGCCAAAGATCGCAGCCTCCAGCGCCAGCGCGTCCTCCAACAGCAGCGGCATGCCCTGATGCACTGCCTCGAGCGAAGCGGCAACCGCCAATGGCGCCTGTTTGGCAATTGCAGCCGCCAGAGCGTGAGCGCGTGGCAGCAACTCTGCCGCTGGAAGAACCTCGTCTACCAGGCCGATCCGCAGCGCTTCCTGGGCAGAGATGACCTCGCCCGTCAGCACCAGCTTCAACGCCGCGGCAGGGCCTACCAGCCGCGGCAGACGCTGCGTCCCGCCATACCCAGGAATCAAGCCGAGCTTTACCTCCGGCTGCCCCAGCTTCGCGTTCTCGCTCGCCAGGCGGAAGGTGCAGGCCATCGCCAGTTCGCAGCCGCCGCCCAGTGCAAAGCCATTCAGGCACGCGATCACTGGCCGCGTACTGGTCTCGATCTGCCGCATCACAAACTGCCCGCGCAAGGCCTTCTGCTCGCCGCTCAGCGCATCCGTTGTCGCCAGTTCGGAGATATCCGCGCCCGCTGCAAACGCCTTCTCACCCGCTCCCGTCAGTAGGATCACCCGAACCGTCGGGTCCTGCGCGAGGAACGCAAACGCCCGCTCCAGATCGTCGAAAACCTGCGTATTCAAAGCATTCAGCACAGCCGGCCGATTGATCGTAACCGTCGCCGTCGGACCGGCAAGCTCGACCAGCAGCGTATCGAACGTCGGTAGAACAATGTGTGTATCAGACATGCGTTACTCCATAGGTTGGTTCGTGCAATCTAGGTAGAGGCCTGATGCTTTCCCACCATGACGGTCAGCATTGGGCAGAACAGAAGTTTGAGATGCCAGACACCGGTTCAACCGTGGAATCACCTCACAAATCCTACACCGCTCCCACGCGTCGATGCCGCCCCGTCAACTGTTTACAATCAAAGCATGATCAAGGGAATGACGGTGGTGGCGCAGGTCGCCGCCGAGGACGAATTTCGCCGGCTCGGACGGCTCTTCTCCGCGCTGGGTTTTGAAGCGGGCAAAGGCTGGAAGGACGACGAGGGCGAAGGCGCTGCCTTCCTCGCGCCCGTCGCAAATCTTGAGTTGGTAACGGGCCGTATGCCGGCCACACCGCGTCTGCTGGTGGAGGTCTCGCAGCTCGACCACGTCCACGCAGCCGTCGCGAAATGGCTCGAAGCAGAACACTCCGGCGCGACCCTCACAGACGTCGCCGTAACCCACTGGAACTCCCGCATGTTTACGGTCGATCTTGCGCACGACCTGACCCTCGGCTTCTGGGAGTCCGAAAGCCCCGAGCACGGCGTCATCCCTGCTGTCGAAGGCAGCCTGTCCGCCGAAGGCATGCGCTTCGCCATCGTCACCACGCGCTGGAACACCGTCATCACCGACCGCCTCCTCCAGGGCTCCCTCGACTGCCTCAAGCGCAGCGGAGCCTCCCGTGCCGATATCGAAGTCGTCCGCGTCCCCGGCGCGTGGGAGATTCCCAACGCAGCCCGCACCCTCGCCGAATCGAAACAATACGACGCCATCGTCACCCTTGGCTGCCTGCTCCGTGGCGAGACCGCCCACTACGAGGCTATCTACAACGAGGTCGCGCGCGGTATCGGCCAGTCGCAGCAGGAGACGGGCATTCCGCATGCCTTCGGCGTCCTCACCTGCGAGACGCTCGAACAGGCCCTCGATCGCGCCGGTCTCAAAGCGGGCAACAAAGGATTCGAAGCCGCCAGCGCGGCCATCGAAATGGTTTCAATTCAGCGTAAGCTGCGGGAGACGAAGTAATGGGAACTCGCCGCAAATCGCGCGAACTGACGATGCAGATGCTCTTCCAGGGAGACCTCGGCAAACAGGACCCCGACCACGTCCGCAAGCTCTTCTGGGCCTCCGTTACCGACGTTGACGAGGAGACTCGCGGTTTCGCCGAAGATCTCCACCGCATCGCCACCAGCCGTGCCGTCGAGATCGACGCGCTCATCGAGCAGCACTCGCAGAACTGGCGTCTCGAGCGCATGCCTGTCGTCGACCGTAACCTGCTGCGCGCCGGTATCGCCGAGATGCTCGGCTACCCCAAGACCCCCGCCGCTATCGTCATCAACGAGAGCCTCGAAGTCGCCCGCCGCTACGCCGCCCCCGAGTCCATTCACTTCCTCAACGGCGTCCTCGACGCGGTCGCTCGCGACCTCCTCAAAGCGCGTCTCGGCTAGCGTCTCTCGCTCGCGTAAACAAAAAAGCCCTCTCAAGCGAGAGGGCTTTTCTACAACACCGAGCAGCCTTACGAAGTAGCTTTGCGTGGCTTCTGCGCGATCAAGTTCGGAACCGCATACCCGGACCCCGTAGCACTCGGCAACAAGGGATTGATCGGCGTCAGCGAATCCGTAAAGTTCGTCGCGCCGCGCACCAGGCGATGTACCAGGTCGTCGCCTGAGGTTCCCACGTACAGCGTCTGGTTATCCGAGCTCACCACCCCGATCACCGGAGCAACCGGTGCGCCCACCGCGGTCGTCTGCAGCGGCACGTTGAACAGCAGGCCATTCGCCGGAGTGTACTGCGGAACCACAGCGCCCGTCCCCGTGTAGGTCAGGAACGCAAAGTCCGAGTCTGAAGTCGGCAGCACGCCAGTAATCAACGTCGGCTTCGCGGTCGTCAGCGCAATCGGAGCCTTCGGTGCACTCGAGAAGGTCACTGGGCAAGCCCCATCCTGCGGCTGTCCGTTGACCGGCGCAATCACGGTATTGCTCGTCACAATGTCCGTGAAGCTCGTCGTCGTGGCCGTCAGCATGTGCATCCCGTCGTTCGTTGCCGCGATCCGATCGCCCGTTGCCCCAACGACACCCGCACTCGGATAGAAGACATTCGTCGTCGTCGCGTTGATCGTGTTCGGATTCTGCACTGTCGTGACGGGGCAACCGCTGCGCACTTCGACGGCTGACTGCTCAGCCAGGTAAGCGCCAGCGTTCGGCACTGTAATGGCTACATCCGTCGCCGGTACCGTGAGGTCGACCGACCGCCAACCCGTGAATGTCGAGTAGACCAGCAGATGATTGTCGTCCGTCGCGATATAGACCGTCGAGCTATCCGGCGTCCATTGCGCCTGCACCGCCACGCCGCCATACTGCGTCGTCACCGAGCTGCTCGCCGTCGAATACAGATAGGTCAGCTTCCGCACCGGGTCGGTGAACACCAGGGTCGCATTGTTCGGTGAAAGCGCGATCGCCTTCCCCGACACGTTGACGTTCTGGTTCGTCAGCGCATTCGAGGTTGTGTTGTAGACCATCAGCTCGTTCGCGCTGCCCATGTAGATTTCGGTTCCGTCCTCCGAAAGCACCAGCGAGTTCGGCACGTACGGCAGACGAGTCGGGCTCCCTTGTGTCGCCACCGTAAAGTCCACCGGCAGAATGTACTGCGACTCCGTCGAAGCAATGTAGAGCACAGTCGAGTTATTCGTACCCGTCGCGTTGATCTGCACCGGGTTCGAGAACACCGGAGTTCCGTTGCCGTTCAGGCCGATCTGGTCGAACGCCGACGGGTTGCAGGTCGGGGGCTGGCAGATCGCCGTGATCGCCGCGGCGCCGGGAAACAACGGCGTGATGTTGTTCAGCGAGGTCGGAATCGTCACCGGCGTCGTCGAGACATAGGTCAGCCCGATGTTGGTAATCGGGTTCCCCTTCGTATCGATAATGGTCGTCGTCAACTCCTGCAGCACGTTCTGCGCCACCGTAATGGGTGCCGTCGGGGCGGTGGTCGAACCGGCGGCCGTCAACGTAATCGTCTTCGGCGGGCAGGTTGAGAAGGAGCCCGCGGTACTCGAAGACTGCGAGATCTGCGCGTTGATGATGGTGGACCCAGGCTGCGCAGCCGTCGCCAGACCGTTCGTATCGATCGTCACCACGGAGGGAATCTGCGCCGTGAACTGCAGCGGCCCGACCAGGCAGCTGATGTTCTGCTGGCCGGCTCCCGTCCCGGCATACACACGCGCCGCAAGCTGAGCCGCAACCTCCTGCGAGATACAGCCGACTCCCGTATACGGATTGCCTCCCGCCGGGGGAGCAAGCGGAGAGGTCGAGGTCGCCGGAAGATAGCAGGACTGCGTATTCACCGCATAGCAGTTACTCGCAAAGTCGGTCGTACAGTCCACCGAAGGCGTACCCAGCACGATGCTCGTCACCACTGGATGGACGTACACCGCGATCGGGTTCGACGTAACGCCCTGGGCGCTCGCCGTAATGTAGGCCGTGCCTTCCTTGCCGTTCGGGGTGCAGACCGTGTAGTCCGCCACGCCGCCGCCGCTGTTCCGATTCCAGCTTCCCGCGCACAGGCCGCCGGTGCCCGAAACCGGATTTACGTCGACGATCGTGCGGTTGCTGGACGCGTAGACGGTGCCCGCAACGCTCGACGCGCTCCCTTTGCAATCCTTGCCGGTCGGCGCGCCGACGCTTCCAATCGCTCCCTGATTGATGGAGATTCCGGTCAGCCGTGGCTCCAGATCCAGCGTAACCGTCTGCCCCACGTGAACGCCTGAATCCAGCTCGTTGCAATACGTGACAGTGACGGCTTTGCTGCAACCGGAGATGGAGACGCCGAAGGGAATAGTAAACAGAAGCAGGACTGCTAGAGTGACGAACCGACGCATTGAGCTTTAGAACCTCCCCGTTCGCATCAGGCTGTGGCCTCACGCGGAACGGTTCACCGAGCTGACGAACTGGATGATCGAAAAATTTGGGTTTTCCCAACCTTCAGTCTAAAAGCTCAGGCAGGTAAGAGCAAATGGACAAAGCTGGATAACCCGTTGGACGCCGGACGCAAACGATGGTTAGTCCCGGACATTAGTTCCGGAGGTTCGTTCCAGACGCCTTCGCACCCTTCCAGGCCGTTCCTCCGGCCTGCCCACTTCGAGACAGCCTGAGCGAAGCGAGGCAAAGCCTCTCCGCCTTCTCCATAACGCACCGACCACCCCACGCCATCCGTGACTCATGCGGTCGAAGGATCTGCGTCTGAACTCTCGCCCACCTATCTGCACATTCCGGTGGGAAGGAGACGTCGGTCCACTTCCCACCGTGCCGGCATTACTTCGCTGGCATATTCTCCGTAAACCAGGCCACATCCCGAGCCACGCGATCCGCATTATGGGCTGGATCGCGGAACCCATGCCCTTCATTCGGATATACCACCAGCTGCGTCTTTACATGCTCCGCCCGCAGCGCGTGCCAGAACTCAAACGACTGCGGAGCCGGACACTCGCCGTCGCGATCCCCAACAATCACCAGCGTCGGCGTCGTCACGTTCTTGATGAACTCGATTGCAGAGGACTTCGCGTAAATCGCCGGATCGTCATACACCGTTGCACCGAAGAACGGCACCATCCACTGGTCGATCGAGTTTTCGCCGTAGTACGACTTCCAGTCGGAGATCCCGGCTCCCGCAATCGCAGCCCGGAAGCGATGCGTCTGCGTCACCGCAAACATCGTCATAAAGCCGCCGTAGCTCCAGCCCATCAGCCCTTCGCGGTCCTTGTCGATCGAGACCTTTTTCTCGACCGCATCCATCCCGGCCAGAATGTCCCGCAGATCGCCATAGCCGAAGTCTTTGTAGTTCGCCGCCGCGAACTTCTCCCCTTGTCCAAACGATCCCCGCGGATTCGGAGCAAAGGTAAAGTAGCCAAGCTCCGACCATAACGAAGCACCCCAACGCGCTCCGGCCGAAGCCGAAGGACCGCCATGCACGTCGACGATCAATGGGTACTTCTTCGTCGCGTCGTAGTTGGTCGGATACGTCAGCCAGCCCTGCACATGGAAGCCTTCGTTCGTCCACTCCATCGAAACGGTGTGCGACTGCGGCTTGGCTCCCGCATTCATATGGGTGACAGGCTTCAGGGCATTCGGAGCCCCGGCATAAATCTCCGGAGCCGTATCGTGTCCGGACTCCACCAACGCGACCAGGCCGTTGTTTGAGGAGCTGATCGCGTCCTTGATCGGTCCTCCCGAGATATTCACCTCGCCCAGGTCGTCCGAGCTATTTGGCACGACCTCCCGTTTCGTCACGTCCGCATCGGTCAGCAAGACGTGTCCGCTACGGTCTTCGACAAAGCCAACCGTCTTGTTATTGAGCCACGTCTCCCAGGTCGGCGTACCGTCAAGGCCCGGCGTCACATCGAATGCTTCGCCGCCGGTTGACGGGACCACCCACACATCGCCTCCGGTCGAACCCTGGTCGGACATCAGGCCACCGATGAATGCGATCTGTTTCCCATCAGGCGAGAAGCGCGGGACCGCCATCTGCAGGCCGTGCATGGCGGTTTTGCTGGTGTTGGGATCGAATATCACCGTCGGAGCCTGATCTTTGTGCTGCAGGTAAAGCTTGGCGACCCACCAGTTGTTCTCGCCCGGAGGGTTCGCGGCGATGTACGTGAACGCCGGCTCGCTGGGACACCACTCGAACTCATACACATGCAGGCCTTCCGGTGAAACGAAGTTGCCTTCGCCCGTCGCTACCGAAACGGAGTAAACCCGCTGGATCTCCACGCCGTCCTCACCGATCACGCCCGACCACGGCTTCATGGCCGCAAGGGCGCCAGCCGAACGGGTCGCATTTTCAACGAAAAGGATCGCGATTGCCTTGCCGCTCGGCGAAAACGCAGCGGAATCGAACAATCCCCTTAGATGGGTCAGTTGCCTGGCTACGCCCGTTGCGCGCGAGTAAAGGAAGATCTGGTCTTGCTTCTTATCCGCCGTGCAGTCTGAGGTGAAAGCCAGCGTCTGCGAGTCCGGCGACCAGACCGGATCGGACTCCGAGCACCCCGTCGCGCCGGCGACCGAGACGACCTTTTCCTTCGCGGCATCCGCGGACGGGTAGGGCAGCAGCTTCAAAGCCGCCCCGTCCTTTCCATAACTCGTGTAGGCAATCAAGGTTCCGTCCGGCGAGATCGCCACGTTCCCGGGATACGCGGTTCGCTGCATCTTGGAACGGAACTGCGCGATCCGCGGATCGGGGTTCGGCATGGGAGCCCACTCGGGATTCCCGGATTGCGCGAAAGCGCCGAGCGGCGAAAGCGAAAGAGTCAAAAGGAGGGCGCGGGTGAAAAAGGTCATGTCCAAAAGCTTACATCGCCCCCCGACAGCGGCGGCAACTCTCACCAACTCAAAGAAAGGGCGTGCCCTGAAAATGGTGCAACTCCATGGCGCTCCCAGCCACGAAGGAGCGCACTTAATTGCCGTATAACCGCATCGCGTAAGTTGCTTGTTTTCCGATATTTGCATATGAGCCATATACGGGGGGATGGGGTCGTCCGAGACCGCCCTCGATTCCGATTGACTTCCACCAGAATCCTTGATATTTTCAGAGGGTTGCATTGGTCTGCCACGAATCCTCATGTGAACCAGAGTCAGGGCATTCGACTCGGTTTGAGCTTTCGGGTACACTTACTAAGAGCTTTACCGCAGGCCTCTGGAATTTAGGAGGCAGTACGCTGCGGCCCTTCGCAAACGCGACTGCGCCACCCTCCACCTTGGATGGGCTATGCGGTCGGGAACAGCGAAACGGAGCCGGCAAATCTTTCGGGTCGCAAGGCAGAAAGATTGGATTCGGTCACCGTCGACTGTATTTCGTCTGAGTGGATGTACAGACGTACAGCATGGGAACAATTTCTGCGCGAGGCGCTTCAGCGTCCTCACGTTTTGTCGCGTGAGCGGCAAGCGGGCCAGGGAATGGAACCTCTTGCGTGTGCGTAACAAGTTTGGTTTCACCGATAGTTTTCAAGGAGCTTCAGTGCCTACGTTCCATCAGCTCGTCAAGCAGGGCCGCACGCCCACTCGTTACAAGACCGCCAGCCCCGCTCTGCAGGGTTCACCCCAGCGCCGCGGCGTCTGCACCCGTGTCTACACCCAGACCCCCAAGAAGCCGAACTCGGCGCTCCGCAAGGTAGCCCGCGTGCGCCTCACCAACGGGATCGAGGTCACCACCTACATCCCGGGCATCGGCCACAACCTCCAGGAGCACTCGATTGTGCTCATCCGTGGCGGCCGTGTGAAGGACCTCCCGGGTGTCCGTTACCACGTAGTCCGCGGCACCCTCGATTCGGTTGGCGTTGCCAAGCGCATGCAAAGCCGCTCGAAGTACGGCGCGAAGCGTCCGAAGGCAGCGAAGTAAACAGGTTCAGGGCCTGCGTGCAGGTCCTCCAAACAGGTTCAGCCCGTGAGAAGTCACCGAGCTGAAGGAAGAAGAGAAGAGCAATGCCGAGAAAAGGTTACATCGCCAAGCGTGAAGTCGCACCGGACCCGATCTATCAGTCGACCCTGGTGACCAAGTTTGTGAACAGCATGATGTGGGGCGGCAAGAAGTCGACTGCGCAAGGCATCTTCTACACCGCGATGACCAACCTGGAGCAGAAGGGCGGAGATGAAGCCCTCAAGCTGTTCAAGAAGGCTGTCGAGAACTGCAAGCCGCTGCTCGAAGTAAAGAGCCGCCGTGTGGGTGGTGCGAACTATCAGGTGCCGATCGAAGTGCTCCCCGAGCGCCGCACCTCGCTTGCGATCCGCTGGCTCGTCACCTACGGCCGGGCTCGTGGCGAAAAGGGCATGGTGGAGAAGTTGACCGCTGAGTTGCTCGATGCCGCGAATGGCCGTGGAGCCGCGATGAAGAAGAAGGAAGACGTTCACCGCATGGCTGAGGCGAACAAGGCTTTCGCTCACTATCGCTGGTAGTCGTTTCCTCAGAGTTTGGTTTTGGCACTAACCGCAGGTTTTCCTGCAGAGAAGAGATAAGACCGTGGCACGCACTATACCGCTGAATCGTTGCCGGAACATCGGAATCATGGCGCACATTGACGCCGGTAAGACGACGACGACCGAGCGCATCCTCTTCTATACGGGCATCACGCACCGTATCGGCGAGGTGCACGAGGGCACCGCGACGATGGACTGGATGGAGCAGGAGCAGGAGCGCGGCATCACAATTACGTCGGCCGCGACGACCTGCACCTGGAAGAACCAGCGCATCAACATCATCGACACCCCCGGCCACGTGGACTTCACCGCTGAAGTCGAGCGTTCGCTGCGCGTGCTCGACGGTGCGGTGGCGTGCTTCGACGCGGTTGCCGGGGTGCAGCCTCAATCGGAGACGGTGTGGCGCCAGGCGGACAAGTACAAGGTTCCCCGGGTGTGCTTCATCAACAAGATGGATAAGGCCGGCGCGGATGCCGTCTATGCGACTTCGACCATCGTCGATCGTCTGGGCGCGCGTGCGATTCCGATCAACATTCAGATCGGTGCGGAAGCGAAATTCCTCGGCGTGGTCGATCTCGTCACGATGAAGGCGATTCTCTGGCACGACGAGACCATGGGTGCGGAGTACTCGATCGAAGAGATTCCGGCTGACCTGCTCGAGACGGCAAAGACTGCTCGTGCCGTGTTGATCGAAGCCGTTGCTGATTCCGACGACGACATCATGAACCTGTATCTCGAAGGCGAAGAGCCGACCGAGGAGCAGTTGAAGAAGGGCATTCGCAAGGCAACGATTGCAATGAACATCTTCCCGGTTCTATGTGGTTCGTCCTTCAAGAACAAGGGCGTGCAGACGCTGCTCGATGCAGTGGTCGATTATCTGCCGAGCCCGCTCGACATTCCTCCGATGATCGGGCACAACCCGGACAACATGGAAGAAGAGATTGTCCGCAAGCCCGATGACAACGAGCCGCTTTCGGCGCTCGGCTTCAAGATCATGACCGATCCGTTTGTCGGACAGCTCATCTTCATCCGCGTCTACTCGGGCGTGCTGAAGACCGGCGATTCGGTGTTGAATCCGCGTACCGGCAAGACCGAGCGTATCGGCCGTCTGCTGAAGATGCACGCGAACAAGCGCGAAGAGATCACCGAGATCATGGCCGGCGATATCTGCGCGGCGGTTGGGTTGAAGAACCTGATCACCGGCGACACCATCTGCAACGACCGCAACCCGGTTGTGCTCGAGTCGATCGACTTTCCGAAGCCTGTTATTGAAGTGGCTGTCGAACCGAAGACGAAGGCCGATCAGGAGAAGATGGGCGTTGCGCTGTCAAAGCTGGCGCAGGAAGATCCTACCTTCAACGTGCGGACGGATATCGATTCGGGTCAGACGATCATTGCCGGAATGGGCGAGCTGCACCTTGAGATCATCGTCGACCGCATGATGCGCGAATACAAGGTTGAGGCGAACGTCGGTAAGCCACAGGTGAACTATCGCGAGACGATCCGCGCGAACGCCGAGGCTGAGGGCAAGTACATCCGTCAGACGGGTGGTTCGGGTAACTACGGCCATGCGAAGATCCGCATCTCGCCAAACGAGCCGGGCAAAGGCTACGAATTCTCGAACGACACCAAGGGCGGTACAGTGCCCAAGGAATACATCAAGCCGATCGACCAGGGCATTCAGGAAGCGATGCAGGGCGGCGTGCTTGCGGGCTACGAGATGGTCGACATCAAGGTATCGCTCTACGACGGCAGCTACCACGACGTCGACTCGAACGAAATGGCATTCAAGATCGCCGGTTCGATGGCGTTCAAAGAAGCCGCTCGCAAGGCGAAGCCAGTGTTGCTCGAGCCGGTGATGGCTGTCGAAGTGACTGTACCTGAGGACTACATGGGTACGATCATCGGCGACCTGAACTCGCGCCGTGGCCGGATCGAAGGCATGGAGATGGTCGGCAACACGCAGGCGATTCGTGCAAGCGTGCCGCTTTCGACCATGTTTGGTTACGCGACGCATATGCGCGGTGCGACCCAGGGCCGTGCGAACTACTCGATGCAGTTCAAGCAGTACGAGGAAGCGCCGCGGTCGGTCTCGGAAGAGATCATCGCCAAGCAGACGGGTAAGGATTCGAAGTAAGTATCACCAAGTTTTGTTTAGAGGAGTTTCATCATGGGTAAGGAAAAGTTTGACCGGTCTAAACCTCACGTAAACATTGGGACGATCGGGCACATCGACCACGGCAAGACGACGTTGACGGCAGCGATCACGAAGGTTTTGTCGAAGCATAATCCTTCGAACAAGTTCCGTTCGTTCGACACGATCGACAATGCTCCCGAAGAGCGCGAGCGCGGTATTACGATTTCGACTTCGCACGTGGAGTACGAGACGCCGAACCGCCACTACGCGCACGTCGACTGCCCGGGCCACGCGGACTACATCAAGAACATGATCACGGGTGCGGCGCAGATGGATGGCGCTATTCTCGTTGTCGCGGCGACCGACGGTCCGATGCCGCAGACGAAGGAGCATGTGCTGCTCGCGCGCCAGGTTGGCGTTCCGTTCATCGTGGTGTTCCTGAACAAGTGCGATGCGGTCGAAGATGAAGAGCTGATCGAACTGGTCGAGATGGAAGTTCGTGAGCTGCTGTCGAAGTACGACTACCCCGGCGACGACACTCCGATCATCCGCGGTTCTGCCCTTGGCGGTCTCAATGGCGAGGCACAGTGGGAGGCGAAGATCGACGAGCTGATGGAGGCTGTCGACAAGTTCATCCCGCAGCCGACGCGTGCGATCGAGCTTCCGTTCCTGATGCCGATCGAGGATATCTTCTCGATCTCGGGTCGTGGAACTGTGGTGACGGGCCGTATCGAGCGCGGCAAGGTGAAGGTTGGCGAAGCATGCGAGATCGTCGGGTTCGGCGATACGCAGGCGACGGTCTGCACCGGAGTCGAGATGTTCAAGAAACAGCTGGATGAAGGTCTGGCGGGCGATAATGCCGGTCTGTTGCTGCGCGGGATCGCGAAGGAAGCGGTGCAGCGTGGAATGGTTCTGGCGAAGCCGGGTTCGATCAAGCCGCACACCGAGTTCAAGGGCGAGGTTTACGTTCTGAGCAAGGAAGAAGGCGGACGTCACACTCCGTTCTTCAACGGCTACCGTCCGCAGTTCTACTTCCGCACCACGGACGTGACCGGATCGGCGAAGCTGCCGGCGGGTACCGAGATGTGCATGCCGGGCGATAACATCCAGCTCGAGATCACGCTGCATACGCCGGTTGCCATGGAAAAGGGCCTGCGCTTCGCGATTCGTGAAGGCGGACGGACGGTTGGAGCAGGGACGATTAGCGAGATCATCAAGTAACGGTTGTGGGTTGTTCGTAGTCAGGAAAGGCGGTGGGCTTCGGCTCGCCGCCTTTCTCCTTAGGGGCGAATAAGCTATATGAGGTCAACTGCTGTCTTGTTTTTGATTCTTCTACTCGCACCTCACGCGGAGCAGCAACTACCCATTCTTACCGGCAAACCTAAGAAGAATGCTGAAATACAGGTTGCGAAAGCATTCGAGGATTCGCGAGAACTTGTAGGAGCACCCAAGCTAAAGCGAGTTCCGGCTTCGCTTGCTGAGGCGGAGCTGGTTTGCACGGCTGCCACAACAGGGAAGGCAGTACACGATCCAAGATGGGGCGGACTAGCCACTTATGTGACTAGTGACCTAGCCTCCGCCGAGAGCATAATGGGCTCGCCCATTCTGTTGGATAAGAGCAAAGGATGGTCCAGGTACTCTGTCGTGGTTAATGTTGATTTGAGCAGTTCGCGCTTGGCAGTTCAATATCGTGTCGGAATCGCGTTACGCGAATCCTCAGTAGATGAGTTCTTGGCGCCTCTTGCCTACGATAACCCGGCCCGCGACTCTAAGGACTGGAAGGATCAGGTCGCACTTCCTTGCAAAGGCGCTCGTCCTTAGCTCGGCCCTTGAGGCTTATAATTTTTCCATGGCTGCACTAGCGGAGTTCGTGGGGGTAGATCGGCTGACGTTCATCGGTCTGCCTTTGCCCGTCGCCTTGCGGACTCTAATCCCAGTGACGGACGATGAGTTGATGGCGTTCTCACGGCAGAACCGGCCCTACCGCATTGAGCGAAACGCGAAGGGAGAGCTTGAGATTATGTCGCCTGCTGGTTCGGAGGGCAGTTCGTGGGAAGCCCTTGTGATTGGGGAGCTAAGTTTTTGGGCTCGTGAACATGGTGGCGTCTCCTTCAGTTCGAACGGTGGATTTACGCTCTCGGATGGATCGATGCGCAGCCCTGATGCTGCGTGGATTTCAAGTACGCGTTGGGGCAGTCTGAGCAAGGCGGAGCGTAAGGGATATGCGCCTTTGTGTCCTGACTTTGTGATCGAGATTCTGTCTGCGAGCGACTCGCGCGCTGAGCTTGAAGCAAAGATGCACATGTGGATGACGAACGGAGCACAGCTGGCATGGATGATCGATCCGTATGCAGCTTCGATTAGCATTTACCGCCCGAATCTGGGAACCGAAATTCTCGACCGTCCCGATTCGGTTGAGGCTGGGGAGCCGGTTGCGGGCTTCCGACTTTCGACGCTGCTGCTTTGGGATGAGTAGCGCCCCGTCCTGACTTTGAAAAAACGTGGCTTTCGTGGATAATGGAAGATGTCGAGCGTGGCCTGACCGCTCTGCCTCCGGTCATGCGGAAAACCAGACAATCAGGAATAGGGTTGCGGGCGCCCCAAGCCCTGCGTCGCGGCGTGTCGCCTGTACGGAATGCGTTGCTTGCCAGCCGAGGTGGCTGGCCATACCAGAGAGGAATTACTCACCATGCGCGAGATCATTACGCTCCAGTGCCCCGAGTGCAAGAACCGGAATTACTCCACCACGAAGAACAAGAAGACGACCACCGGACGTCTGGAGTTCTCGAAGTTTTGCAACACCTGCCGGAAGCATACGGACCACAAAGAGACGAAGTAATTGGAGCAGCTTCTGGCCTCGGCCAGGAGCTAAAAGCTCCCCTGGGGGAGTAAGCTCAACGGTTAAACTGTCGGTCTCCAAAACCGAACTTCTCGGTTCGAATCCGAGCTCCCCCGCCAGTTTCAGCAGTACATTTTGCAGATGAAGTTAGAGGCAGTGCGATGGCCAAGACAATGGCAGTGGTAGATCAACCAAGTACCGGCATGGAGCGGCTGAAGTCGGGTCCGGCTCGCCTGAGCGAGTTTCTCAAAGACGTTCGCTCCGAGATGAAGAAGGTGGTCACGCCGACGCGGGCCGAGGTCCAGTCGACGACGATCGTGGTGCTGATCACCGTGTTCATCTTTGCCGCGTACTTCGGCATTGTGGACTACCTGGTTGGTCATGCGATGGATCTGCTGTTCAAGCATCTGGCGAAGTAGTTCGCGACGTGGCTTCGAGCCGCGTGAGAGAAGGTTGAGACGATGGCGTTAGACGAATTGAATCCGGACGAGCAGCTTACGGGCGGCGACACGGCGGTTGCTGTCGAGGGCGAGCCCCTCGCTCCGCCGGCGAACGAGAACTTCAAGTGGTACATCATTCACGCCTACTCGGGTTTCGAGCGGAAGGTGAAGGAGTCGCTGGAGAGCCGGATCCGCGCTTATGCGCTTGAGAACAAGATTGGCCGCATCGAGATTCCGCTGGAGCCGGTGACTGAGCTTCGCAACGGCAAGAAGGTTGTGATCGACCGCGTGTTTCTGCCCGGGTATGTGTTTGTCGAGATGGATCTCGACAATGACCTGTGGCATGTGATCAAGAACACGCCGCGCGTTACGGGTTTTCTGGGTACGGGTGATTCCCCGGTTGCGCTGAGCGAGCAGGAAGTCGCCGGCATGTTGAACCGCGCGGATGCCACGAAGGATAAGCCCGCGATGAAGGTCAAGTTCGACAAGGGCGAGCAGGTTCGGATCAACGAAGGCCCGTTTGCGAACTTTAATGGCGCGGTGGACGATGTGAACGAAGAGAAGCAGACCCTGAAGGTCATGGTCTCGATCTTCGGACGTCCGACTCCGGTTGAGATTGAGTTTTCGAAGGTCGAGAAACTGGTCGACTAAGGAAGTGGGGACTGCGCCGCCCGGCTGTTGGCAGAGACCGGGGCTTCTCGGAGTGGTCTTCGAAGAGTGAAGCAAGGCAAATTTTGCGAGGGGTTTCGGCTCCCGCTAGAAGCGTAAAGAGGATTCAGACATGGCACCGAAGAAGATTACTGGATATGTGAAGTTGCAGGTGATGGCCGGAAAAGCTACGCCGGCACCGCCGATTGGCCCCGCGCTTGGACAGGCTCAGGTCAACATCATGGAGTTCTGCAAGCAGTTCAACGACCGGACCAAAGAGCCGTCGATGGCCGGCCTGACGATTCCGGTGGTGATCAGCGTTTACGCGGATCGTACGTTCTCCTTCATCACGAAGACACCGCCCGCCGCTGTTCTTCTAAAGAAGGCTGCTGGAATCGAGAAGGGCTCGGGCACTCCTAACAAGGAGAAGAAGGGCAAGGTCACGGAGAAGCAGATCATCGAGATCGCGACGCAGAAGATGCCGGACCTGAACTCGACCACCGTTGAGGCCGCCGCACGCAGCATCCGCGGAACCGCTCGTTCGATGGGGATTGAGATTACTGCTTAGGCTTGACGTAGAAGAGGCCGGAGCCTAAAGGCTCCGGCCTTTTGTTCTTTAACGACAAGAGGTAAGTGCGCCCTGACGCCGGGCGGGCGGTACTGCGTACGCTGGCGGCTTCGCATGGTTAGGCGAAGAGGGCTTGCTGGGTGGGCATGTTGAGGGGCATTGGTGGTTTGCGTTGGGTGCCGGTGTCGCGGGTGAGCAGTGCGTCGGTGGAGCGGCGGGCGAGGCCGTGGCGGCGGCAGGCTTGGTCTACGAGAGTGCGTAAGTGGTTGCGATACGGGGCGGCGGCAAAGTCCATGGTGGCGAAGCGCTGCTCATACTCGGCGATGAGGTGGGGGAAGTGCTCGCGAACGAAGCTCAGGTAGGTAGGACGCGAGCACGACTTGAGGAACAAGGGTTCTGCGGCGAAGAAGCTGGCACGAGCCTGCGCGGCGCGGGCGGCCATAACATCGAGAGCTGCGGCTGTGTCGGTGATGCCGGGCAGCAAGGGGGAGCAGAGAATTCCGGCGGTCAGTCCGGCTTCGCGCAGGCGGCGGACCGCGGCGAAGCGGAGGTCGGGGCGTGGGGCGCGGGGCTCGAGGATGCGGGCGAGCGCGGGGTCCGGTGTCGTGATGGTGAGGTGCAGGACGAGAGTGTTGCGGCGATGGATCTCGGTGAGGAGATCGATGTCGCGCTCGATCAGCTTGGATTTGGTGACGATGCCAAGGCGCAGTCCGGATTGACGCGCGAAGACTTCGAGGAGTGAACGTGTGATGCGGGCGGTGCGTTCGATGGGCTGATAGGGATCGGTTGCGGTGCCAAGGGCGATCTCGTCTGCTGGGTTGTGAGTGCGGAGTTCCTGTTCGAGAAGCCAGGCCGCGTTTTCTTTGAGAAAGATGAGGCGTTCGAAGAGGTTCGGGTCTTTGTACTCGGGCCCAAGGAACTCGTGGGTGTAGCGGGCGTAGCAGTAGCGGCAGGCGAACTCGCAGCCTCGATAGGGATTGATGGAGTAGGCGAGCGAAAGGCGGCGCTTAGAGGTGGTCTTGTTCAGGATGGACCGCACCTCAAGCGCACGGAACTCGATGTTGTGGCCGTCGGCGACGTGGGTGGCCTCAGCTGCCATGCGGGCGAGACCGGTGGCTGCTGGCTGGAGGATTGGGAAGAGCGTGTCCGGCTGAGTCATAGTTTCGCTTTTATTTCGCCTTGCTAAAGTCAGAATAGGCTTGGCAGCCTTACGCGTCAAGGGGACTTTGTGTCTACCGAAGCCATAACTATGGCAGGAAATCTTCAAGCGTCGTGGGCGCGCTTCTGCTACCAGTGCCGGTTGTAGAGGCGGGTAAGGATGGACTTGTATCCGTCGCGGATTCTGAGGCGACGAACGGGGCGGCGTAGGCATTGGCTGGGAATAAGGACTTCACTACCGTGGAATTTCTTGAGGCGTCGCATCCGTTAGTGGATGGCCCTGCGGCAGGTGAGCCGTTTCGCTGGCCGAGGATTACGCCGGGCTATGCCGACCTACTCACGAGCTGGGTGCTTTATCGCGAGTCCGATGCAAAGAAGTAACCGTTATCTGATCTATGGGCAAGCGAATTTTCTGGGGAATGGTGACTCTTATCCTTGAAAGAAGGTGACTTCCCGAATAAGCTGGTGCAACAGAGAAATTTTACCCGGGGAAGGAAGCCGCTTTGCGAGCTGTCGCGGTGCTGTTTTGCGCATTCATAGTGGGGAGTGCAACCGCGCAGCAGGGGTGCCCGGGAGGCGTGCGGGTTGAGGGAGATGTCGTCGATCCGAGCGGGTTGGCGGTACTCAAGGCCGACGTGGCAACGGACGGTCAGCAGGCGGTCAAGACGGATCGTCGAGGGCACTTCGATCTTGGCTGCGTTCAGAATTTGCCCGCTGTAATCTCGGTGATGGCGGCAGGGTTTGAGCCGACGACGGTTGAGGTGAAGGGTGGGATGGCGACTGCTTCTTTCGTCGTCCGGCTCGCCGTGGCATCCGTTAACAGTTCTATCGACGTCACGCCGGATGGCGTATCGGGTGCGCTCGGCGCGGGCTCGCGTCAACTGAATGCTGCTGAGATCGTTGGTCTCGCGGATGATCCCGATGACTTTACGCGTCAGTTGCAATCGCTGGCGAGCGCTGGAGGCGGCGATCCCGGTGCGGCTACGGTAGTCGTGGATGGGTTCCAAAATGCGAGTGCGTTACCACCCAAGTCCTCGATCGCGTCGATCCGGATCAATCCGGATCAGTACACGGCGCAGTATGAGGCACCTCCTTATAGTGGAGGGCGGATTGAGATCACGACCAAGCCAGGTCTAACGGTGTTTCATGGCGCGTTGTTGTTCACTGACAGCGAAAGCGGCTTCAACGCGACTGATCCGTTTGCGCAGACATCGACTCCGGCGAGTAAGCGGCGCTTTGGCGCGGAGCTGAATGGGCCGATCGTAAAGAAGAAGAGCGACTTCAGCATGGCGCTCGAGCACAGGCAGATTGCGGAGTTCAACATTGTTGACGCGGTAACGCTTGGCGCGAATGGTGTGGGAGTGCCGATCAGCCAGACGGTTGGCGCCCCGGAGAGTTTGTGGATTGGCTCGGTGCGCGGCGATCTTCAGGTCGCGCCAAAGGATTTCGCGAACCTGTCTTTCGCTGCGAACGTACGGGATCTCGGCGGGCAGGGCGCGGGCGGGTTGACGCTGGCGCAGAGCGCTTACAACAACCGCTCGAGCGAGTACGACCTGCGCTTTGTGAACACATGGATTGCGAGCGCTTCGCTGCTGCACGATACGCGCATAGGCTATACGTGGACTGACTACCAGTACACGCCGGTTTCGACGGCTCCTCAGGTAACGGTGGAGGGATACTTCACCGGTGGCGGCGCGACGGGTGGGTATGCGAACTATCGCAATCGTCAGCTTGAGGTGGATGATGACATTACGGTGACGAAGGGCAAGCACCTGGTGACGGCCGGGGTGCAGTCGCTCGCGTTCTTCATTCACGACGTGGACCCGGATACCTTCAACGGTTCGTATACATTCGGTGGGGGAAGCGCTCCGGTGCTGGACAGCACGGGCGCGCCGACAGGCCAGACAACGAACATTACGGCGCTCGAACAATATCGGCGGGCGCTAGCGGGCGAGGCGGGCGGCGCTCCGACGACGTACCAGGCCACGACCGGCACGGCGCTGGTGCCGTTTACGCAGTGGCGCTTCGCGGCGTATGCGCAGGATCAAGTGAAGCTGAACTCCAAGCTGACCGTGGCAGTTGGCCTGCGTTACGCCTTCCAAACGGCGCCGAGCAGCTTCAACAACTTTGCGCCACGCGTAGGGATCGCGTGGACTCCGGATAAAAAGCAGGCGTGGGTCATCCATCTGCATGGCGGATTGTTTCAGGAGCACGTCGAGCCGGTCATCACGGAGGAGGCGTATCGGCTCAACGGCACGCGCCAGATTCAGACACTGGTTTACTCGCCGAGCTACGCCAACCCACTCAATCCGGTCGCCGGTTCGTATGCGGTGCAGACAGTCGAGCGGCTCGCCCACTCGCTGATACAGGGTCCGGTGTTGCAAAGTGAAGCCGGCATCGAACATATGCTGCCGGGTAAGTGGAATGTGCAGGCGACCGCGACCTATGCGGCGGCGTGGGGCGATCAGCGGAGGGTGAACGTGAACGCTCCCATGGTGGCTGACGAAAGCGGAACGGCACCCGATCCGATTGCCGCGGCGATGGCTCCGCGACCGTTGATGCCGGACCGGAATATCTTCGAGTATCAGAATTCCGGGCACCTTGCTGGCGGCGTGTACACGGCGTCGGCGAATCAGAATAGCTGGAAGCGGCTGAGCGTCTATGCGAGCTACACGCGGTTCGACTTCGTGACGGATAGCGGGCGCGCGACGATTACGCCGCAGAGCACGTACAGCAATCGCGGTGAAGGCTCGCGGCCGGAGTGGATGCCACGCAACTCGGCGGTGGTGTATGTGAACGGGCACCTGCCCTGGAAAATCGACATCACTCCGATCTTCGATGTCTCTTCGGGCAAGCCTTACGACATCACGACGGGCACGGATTCGAATGGAGACGGCGACTATAACGATCGACCGTCGTTCAGCCCGGTCGCGGGGACGGGCATCTATGCGACGAAGTTTGGATTGCTTTCGACGAACGTCGTGAACGGCAACGTCCCGCGTAACTTTGGCACGATGCCGATGATCGCAGAACTCGATCTCAATGTGAGCCGCAGCTTCAAGCTGCTGCCGAAGAAGGCCAATGACACGCGGCGGATCGCGGTGAATGTGCGATCGGCGAACCTGCTGAATCATACGAACGTGACAGCGGTGGAGTCCGTGGTCGGGTCGCAGGCGTTCGGAGAGTCGGTGGCGGCTCAGGCGGCGCGGCGGGTTGAGTTTGGGGCGCGACTTTCATTCTAATGGGTGCGGCGGAGTGTTTCGATCGTCAACGGGCAAGAGCGCGGATGTAGGCCAGCGTATGGAAGTCGGATACTAGAGATGATGGAGGCTGTGGCTGCGCCGGGGGGCGCAACCGGGTGGGGTACTTGGAGTGGGGGGAGGACAAGCGTTTGGCGCTTGCTTGAAGGTCCTTATGCGGACGTGAGACGCTAAGAGCTGCTCGCTCGCCGGGAGCATCGCGAAGGAACGATCATTGCTGTTCAAGATTCTCGGCTTCGCCCTTCTTGTTGCGCCGGTTATGGGATCGGCCCAGGCCATCCCGATGAACGCGAGTCACTGGCACGTGGTGAAGGATAAGACCGACGTCCAGTATGTGACGAAGGAAGGCTTCCCGGGCGGCATCCTCGTGCTGAAGTCGGGCGACGTTGCGCTCAACGACCTGACCTTCCGCGACGGCACCATCGAGTTCGACATGAAGCCGCTGGCGCAGGATATTCCCGGCATTCGCTTTCGCCAGCGCGACCCGCAGAACGCCGAGGAATTTTACATCCGCAGCTTCCCGGATTGCCGGGCCGAGAATGACTGCATTCAGTACAGCCCGGTGATCAACGGCTTCATGCTGTGGAACGTCTACCCCGAGTTCCAGCGGCGGGCGCCAGTGGCGTTCGATAACTGGAACCATGTGCGGCTCGTCGTCTCGGGCAAGCGCATGAATGTGTTCCTCAATGATTCGGTGCAGCCGACACTGGCTGTCGATGAGCTGCTGGCTAACACCGCGCAGGGCGGGCTGCAGCTTTACGGTCCTGCGGCGTTTGCAAATCTGGTGGTGATGCCGGGGAAGACGGATGGCTTATCTCCTGTGGCGCTGCCGGACAGGATGGGGAGTGCGCCGGGCATCGTGCATCAATGGGAGCTTGGGCCACTGACGGCGTTGCACTATGGCACGGCGCCGGGGTACGGAGAGCGGCCGCAATCCTGGAAGCCTCTAAGGTCGGAGCGCTTCGGCGTGGTGAATCTGAACCGCGAGTTTACCGCCTCGAACGAACCCGCTGCGCTGACATGGGTGCGAACCTTCATCGACTCCGACCTCGAGCGGACGACAACGATCTCTCTCGGTTGGATCGGGCAAGCCTGGGTATTTGTGAATGGCGCTGCGGTAACGTCGGGAAAGAACTTCTACTATCCGGAGGCGGAACGGCGGGCCCCGGATGGGCGCTTGTCGCTGGAGAATGGAGCCTTCCCCGTGTCCCTTCATAAAGGTCGAAACGAGATCATGGTGGCGATGTACTGCTCGGTACATGACGATGCGCGGTCGCGGACGGCGTATGGGTGGGGTCTGGCGATGCGGGTTGAGGATCTGCATGGCATTACGTTGGGACGGTGAGGCGCGGGAGGTCGTGGGGGATTGGTATGTCGCGTTTGAGGTAGGTGTAGACTGCGCGTATGTCGTATGACATATCCTCCATTCCGCTGCCGGCGCGATTTCGTCCTGACGTGGCGATGGATGACGATGCGTTTCTTATCTTTTGCAGGGCGAATGACGGCTTGCGGATTGAGCGCACCAGTACAGGAGAGATCGTCGTGATGACACCGGCAGGCGGCCTGAGTGACAGGCGTGGACTCTTTGTGGCTCGCGAGCTCGATTATTGGGCAGAGGAGGACGGCAGCGGTGTCGCGTTCGGCCCAACGGCTGGGTTCACCCTGCCAAACGGAGCAACTTTGTCGCCTGACGCCGCCTGCGCACGTATGGCGCAGTGGGAGTCTCTCACGCCAGAGCGCCGGGAGAAGTTCCTGCCGTTTTGTCCTGCGTTTGTGGTGGAGGTGCTGTCTAGTAGTGACTCGGTCAAAGTAGCGCGGGAAAAAATGGAGCAGTGGATTGCGAACGGTGCCGATCTGGGTTGGCTGTTCGATCCTTATCGGAAGACGCTGGCGATCTATCGAGCGGGTGTAGTGGGTGATCCTGAAGTGCTGGAGGAGCCGGATTCGGTTGAAGCCGGTGAGCCCGTCGCCGGGTTTCGGTTGACTCTGCGAAGAGTCTGGAATTAAGAGAGACAGGCCAGATCAAGATGAAGCTCCTTCACATCACGCGCGGTTTGACCGCGGCTCAGGTTTAAGGCATACTTGTAAGGTTGCCTCGACTTCTCGTCGAGTGCGCGTCGGACCACGCTGGTGCGGAGTGATGCATCGAGGGTGGTGGATAAGGAAGAGTTACCCCAAAATGGCACAGAAGATTTCAAAGAATTTGGCGAAGGCGCGTGCGTTGGTTGAGCCGCGTCCGTATACGTTGATCGATGCCGTGCCGCTGTTGCAGAGGGCGAAGTACGCGAAGTTCGATGAGACGGTGGATATTACGATGCGGCTTGGGGTCGATCCCCGGCACGCCGACCAGATGGTGCGCGGCACTGTCGTGCTGCCGCATGGACTGGGCAAGACGAAGATCGTTGCGGTCATCGCTTCGGGCGACAAGATCAAGGCGGCGGAAGAAGCGGGCGCGGATTTTGTGGGCGGCGAAGAGATGGTCGAGCGCATTCAAAAGGAAGGCTGGACGGCGTTTGACGCGCTGATCGCCACGCCGGACATGATGCGTTCGGTTGGCCGTCTGGGTAAGGTGCTGGGTCCGAAGGGACTTATGCCGAATCCGAAGACCGGCACCGTGACCACTGACGTTGCGTCGGCGATCAAAGAGATCAAGGCTGGTAAGGTCGAGTTCCGCACGGACAAGACGGCTCTCGTCCATGTTCCGGTGGGCAAGCTTTCGTTCGATTCGCAGAAGCTGATCGACAACGCGATGACCGTGATCACGAGCGTCCTGAAGGCCAAGCCGTCGGCAAGCAAAGGCAAATACATCAAGGGGATTACGATCTCCTCGACGATGGGCCCTGGCGTGCAGCTCGATAGCTCAGTGCAGGATCTGGCGGGCAAAGCTTAGGACTACAGTTTTCAGCTACGAGCTTTGGGCTTCTGGCTGAAGACTGTTTGAGGTTTGGCCGACGGGTTCGGCGACAATTTTGACGAGCTAGTAGCTAAACGCTAGTAGCTGGAAGCTAAGGACTTTTATGGCAATCAGCAAGGCAACAAAGACGAAGAAGATGACGATGCTGACGAAGGAGCTTGAGAGCTCGACGTCCGCGATTGTTGGCACGTTCTCAGGCCTGACGGCCTCAAAGGACTTCGATCTGCGCAAAACGGTTCGTGCCGCGGGTGCGAGCTACCACGTGGTAAAGAACAAGCTCGCCGCCAAGGCCAGCCAGGGCTCGAAGGTTGAAGCAGCGCTGCAGGGCCTGAAGGGTGTTTCGGCAGTTGCCTACACCTCCGGCGACCCCGTCGTTCTCGCCAAGGCGCTTTCGACCTGGGTCAAGGACAACTCGGAGTTTGTGTTCAAGCTCGCGATCGTCGACGGTAAGGTTCTCACCGTCGCCGAGATCGGCGAACTGGCGACGATGCCGGGCAAGGAAGAGCTGTTCTCGAAACTGTTGTTCCTCATCCAGTCTCCGGCACAGCGCCTGGCTACGGTCATCAATGCCACGGGTCGCGACCTCGCGGTCGTCATCAATCAGGGCGTCGAGAAGGGCAAGTTCGCAGGCTCTGCGGCTCCTGCCGTTGAAGCTTCAGCTTCGACGATGGAGGCTCCCGCTGCCGAAGCATCTGCTCCGACGGCTGAGCCCGAAGTAGCTGCCGCTCATGCGGAAGAAGCTCCGACGCCGGCTGAGGCAATTGCTGCGCATCCGGAGTCTGAGGCGGACGCGGTTGCCGAGACGCAGCCTGAGAACGGAACGGCATCGCAGGCTGGTGAAGCCGCGAACACCGACCCGGTCGAAGGGTAACCCACAAGTTTTGCTCCACTTTCCTTGAGTGCGCTTGTCTGGGCGCAACGGAAACTCGAGGCGGGTGAGGGCGGCCGAGGCGGTTTGAAGGCTTCGGGGACGTAAATGCATTACGAATTTAGATTCAAACTGGAGAAATAACATGGCGGACATTCAGCAGTTGGAAGATGCAATCGTTAGCCTGAGCCTGCTCGAGGCTTCGGCGTTGGTGAAGAAGCTCGAAGAGCGCCTCGGCGTTTCGGCAGCTGCAGCAGTGGCGGCTCCGGCAGCCGGCGGCGGCGCGGCAGCAGCGGCACCGGTAGAAGAGAAGACCGAGTTCACGGTCATCTTGAAGGATGCCGGCGCAAACAAGATCGCAACCATCAAGGCTGTGCGCGAAGTCACGGCGCTCGGACTCAAGGAAGCGAAGGATCTCGTCGACGGCGCACCCAAGCCGTTGAAGGAGAACGTTTCCAAGGACGACGCGGCTGCGATTGCCAAGAAGTTCGATGGCATCGCTGCAGTGGAAATCAAGTAACTTACCTCAGGTTGCACGGAAGGGCAGAACGCGGTATCCTCATTCTTGGGGATATTGCTTCTGCCTATGCGTGTGAAGCGTAGACTCCAAGACTTTCAAGAGCCGATAAGGCGGTTTTGAGAGCATCACGAGTGAGCTAAAGGCGTTTTCCCGGTCTATCCTGCGCTGTGCAGGCTACGAGGCCGGCCATGTTATCGGTCAAGCGGCGGACTAATAGCGTGAAACTTTGCAGGCGGCGGCAATCTTCGGGGCACGGCGAGCCCTGGAGGGTGGCAGGCATTCCTTACAAACAGCAGGAATCAGTGCGGGAAATCTTTCATGCGCTCTCGGGAGTCGTTTTCCCTGCGGGCGCTTTTGTCGTCCCCGTGACCTAGCGCGAATTTTCGCCCTGCGTATAGGGCCACGCGGTGTTTATAGCAGCTTCCAGTAAGAGCGGAAAGTAAAAAGTTTAGTTGGCTGGTCAGAACGGTATGACCCAAGTTTCAGTAAGGCTTTGGAGTTAATGCGTCGATCCGAAGCGTGCGTGGTGGTCCGGCGAGATGCTCAGAGTGCTTCGAGATCCCCGGGAGTTCAGAAACAAGACAAAGCAGGGCCGGCTTGAACCATGAGCCGGGAAGGAATGCGCACAGGGCAGCCCGCATGCGAGGGCGAGTTGTCTTGAAGCCGGGTTCGCAGTTGAGCCTATCGGCAGGCGCACAGCAGGGGATGAGCGGCGAGACGCTGCGACATTCCGCCTCGAAGCAATGAAGGTCTCAGGAGAAAACATGTCTGACCAGAACAATCCGACCACCGAAATGCGGGCGATCCGCAGCCGACTCGACTTCTCGAAGATTCCCACGGCGATCCAGATCCCCAACCTGATTGAAGTGCAGCGCCGCAGCTACGAGCGTTTTCTGCAGATGGACAAGCTGCCGCAGGAGCGCGAGGATAACGGCCTTCAGTCGGTCTTTACCTCCGTCTTCCCGATTACTGACTTCCGCAACGTCTCGGAGCTCGAGTTCGTCGATTTTTCGATCGGCAACTGGGAGTGCAAGTGCGGCTACCTGAAGGGTCTCAATCACCTGCGCACGGCCTGCACCAACTGCGGCCACATGGTCATCACCGACCCCTTCCACCCGGGCGACGTACTTTGTAACTTCTGCGGAACCTACAACAAAAACACCCCGGACTTCTGCACCAAGTGCGGAGACCCCGTGGGTCTGCAGTTGAAATACGACCAGGCAGAGTGCGAAGAGCGCGGCATGACCTACTCCGCCCCGCTGAAGGTCACCATCCGCCTGAAGATCTACGACAAGGACCCCGAGACCGGCGTCAAAAGCCTGCGCGATATGAAGGAGCAGGAAGTCTTCTTCGGCGACATCCCGCTGATGAGCCAGAACGGCACCTTCATCGTCAACGGGACTGAGCGTGTCATCGTCTCGCAGTTGCACCGGTCGCCTGGCGTCTTTTTCGAGACGGCGAACAACCGTACCTACTTCCTCGGTAAGATCATTCCGTATCGCGGTTCGTGGGTTGAGTTCGAGTACGACCAGAAGAACACGCTCTACGTCCGCATCGACCGTAAGCGCAAGTTCCTGGGAACGATCTTCCTGCGCGCACTCGGCCTGCGTACGGACGAGGAGATTCTCAAGACCTTCTACACCGTCGACACCATCAACGTGGCAGACGGCAAGCTGAGCTGGAAGGTGCAGGAAGACGGCAAGGTGACGAACCTGATGGGCACTCGTCCGGCTGCCGCTGTCTCGCACAAGGATGGCGACATCGGCGCGGCTGGCAAGAAGATCGGCCCAAGCGTGATGAAGGCTCTGCGCGCGAACAAGATCGAAGCAGTCGAGGTCGAGACCAGCGAGTTCGAGGGCGCGATGACCGCGTCCGACGTGGTCGACATGGCGACCGGCGAACTGCTGTACGAGGCCAACCAGGAGCTCACCGCCGACAAGCTGCACAAGATCATCCAGTCCGGTGTGACCACCTTCGAGGTCTTCTTCCCGGATAAGGATGACGTCGGCAACATCATTACCAACACGCTCCGCCGCGACTCGGTTCGCAAGCCTGAGGAAGCTCTCATCGAGATCTACCGCAAGCTGCGTCCGGGCGACCCACCGACGCTCGACACCGCGACCGCGCTCTTCGAAGGCATGTTCTTCGATCCGCGCAAGTACGACTTCTCGCGCGTCGGCCGTTTGAAGTTCAACATCAAGCTGTATGAGAACCAGGACCCCAGCGGACTTGACAAGCGCACGCTAACCCCGGAAGACTTCTACGGCACGATCCGTTACCTGCTGAAACTGCGCAAGAACATCGGCGTGGTGGACGACATCGATCACCTTGGCAACCGCCGCGTGCGGGCGGTCGGCGAACTGATGGAGAATCAGTTCCGCATCGGCCTCGTGCGCATGGAGCGCGCGATCAAGGAGAAGATGTCGGTTTATCAGGAGATGTCGACGGCGATGCCGCACGACCTGATCAACGCCAAGCCGGTGATGGCCGCGATCCGCGAGTTCTTCGGTTCATCGCAGCTTTCGCAGTTCATGGACCAGACCAATCCCCTGTCGGAGATCACGCACAAGCGTCGTCTCTCCGCGCTTGGACCTGGAGGTCTGTCGCGGGAGCGCGCCGGCTTTGAAGTCCGCGACGTGCACCCCACTCACTACGGCCGCATCTGCCCGATCGAGACGCCGGAAGGTCCGAACATCGGTCTCATCTCGTCGCTCTCGTGTTTCGCGCGCATCAACGAGTACGGCTTTATCGAGAGCCCCTACCGCCGCGTGAAGGACGGGCAGGCGCTCGACTTCGTCGCCGTCACCAATGCGGGCGAAAGCGGTCTGCGTCAGGGTGATCACCTCGTCACGGAGGATGCCGTCAAGATGAACGCGGAGCTAAAGGCCGTGGGCAAGCGCACGATGGATCTGGAGCCGTTCAGCTTCTATCTCTCGGCGTGGGAAGAAGATCGCCACACGATCGCGCAGGCCAACATCGAGCTTGATGCCAAGCTGAACATCGTGCAGGACATCGTCGACGCTCGCCGCCAGGGCAACTTCGTGCTCGTCAACAAGTCTGAAGTGGACTATGTCGACGTGTCGCCGAAGCAGCTCGTCTCCGTGGCAGCATCGCTCGTGCCGTTTCTTGAGCATGACGACGCAAACCGCGCGCTGATGGGCGCCAACATGCAGCGCCAGTCGGTTCCGCTGCTCGTTGCTGAAGCGCCCTTTGTCGGCACCGGCATGGAAGGCGTCACCGCCCGCGACTCAGGTGCCGTCATCCTGGCCAAGCGCAACGGCATCATCGACTCGGTCGACTCGGAGCGCATCATCGTGCGTGTTGAGGGCGAACACCACCCGACACAACTCTCGCGCGAAGTCGGTTCGGACATCTACCAGCTTACGAAGTTCAAGCGTTCGAACCAGAACACCTGCATCAACCAGAAGCCGATCGTTCGCAAGGGCGACCGGGTTCTCAAGGGTCAGGTGATCGCGGACGGTCCTTGCACGGAGCAGGGCGAGCTTGGTCTCGGCCGCAACGTGCTGGTGGCCTTCATGCCGTGGCGCGGTTACAACTTCGAAGACGCGATTCTCATCTCCGAAAAGCTGGTCCGCGAGGATTACTACACCTCGATCCACATCGAGGAATTCGAGATCGAAGCGCGCGACACGAAGCTTGGACCGGAAGAGATCACGCGCGATATTCCGAACGTCTCGGAGCACGCTCTGCGTGACCTTGACGAGTCCGGAATCATTCGTATCGGCGCGAAGATCGGCCACAACGACATCCTCGTGGGGAAGGTCACGCCGAAGGGCGAGACGCAGTTGACCCCCGAAGAGAAGCTGCTGCGCGCCATCTTCGGTGAAAAGGCCGGCGACGTTCGCGATGCTTCGCTCACGTGCCCTCCGGGTATCGAAGGTACCGTCGTCGACGTTCGGATCTTCTCGCGCAAGGGCCAGGAAAAGGACGAGCGCGCCAAGCAGATCGAGCAGGAGATGATCGAGAAGCTCGAGCGCAATCTCGCTGACGAGATCCGTATTCTTACCGACGAGCGCTTGAAGCGTCTTGAAGCGATCCTGGGCAAGAAGGAAGTTCTCGCCGACCTGCACGACGAGCGCACCAACAAGAAGCTGCTCAACAAGGGCGAGATTCTTGACCGCGACATGATCGAACTGATCTCGACGCGTAACCTCAAGCGCATTCGCTACGCGGACAAGGATCCTCGTGTGAATGAGCAGATCGAAGAGATCGAGGAGATGACGTCGCGTCAGATCGATGTGCTGCGCAAGATCACCAACGAGAAGATCGGCAAGATGCAGAAGGGCGACGAGCTGAGCCCGGGCGTCATCAAGATGGTCAAGGTGTACATCGCGATGAAGCGCAAGCTGAGCGTCGGCGACAAGATGGCGGGACGGCACGGCAACAAAGGTGTCATCGCGCGCATTCTTCCCGAAGAGGATATGCCTTACCTTCCCGACGGAACTCCAGTCGAGATCGTACTGAATCCGCTTGGTGTGCCTTCGCGTATGAACGTCGGTCAGATCCTCGAGACGCACCTTGGCTGGGCTGCTCATGAGCTCGGTGCGCAGGTTGCGGCGCTGGCGGAGACGATGCAGAGTGCCAACGAAGTACGCGAGCTGTTCAAGGCGCGCTTCGCCGGCACCGCGGCTCTCAACCAGTTGCTCGATCTGGACGACGAGCAGACGATGCGGGTTGCGGCTGGTATGAAGCGCGGAATCTGGTTCGGCACGGCAGTCTTCGACGGCGCGCGCGAGACCGAGATCAAGGCCCTGCTGAAGTCGGCAGGGTTGCCAAGCTCGGGCAAGACGCCGCTCTTCGACGGCATGCTGGGCGACCAGTTCGAACAGCCTGCAACGGTTGGCTACATCTACATGCTGAAGCTGTCGCACCTTGTGGACGACAAGATTCACGCACGTTCGATCGGGCCGTACTCGTTGATCACGCAGCAGCCGCTGGGTGGTAAGGCGCAGTTCGGCGGACAGCGCTTCGGTGAGATGGAGGTCTGGGCCCTTGAAGCATACGGCGCGGCTTACATCCTGCAGGAGCTTCTCACCGCCAAGTCGGACGACGTCTTCGGCCGTACCAAGATCTACGAGGCGATCGTCAAGGGCGAGGCGGCGATCGAGCCGGGCGTTCCCGAGTCGTTCAACGTGTTGATCCGCGAACTACAGTCGCTCTGCCTGGATGTTGAGTTGATCAAGCAGGCCGATCAGAAGAAGGTCCCGCTGCCAAGCATCGCGGCAGCTGACTAACGGTCAAAGGAACAGAAGCAAGTCCGAGCCTCACGGTGCGGTCCTGCTGAACAAGGCGAAAGCTCAGTGTTCAGCGGGACCGACCTGAAAGAAAGACTCGGACCGGTATAGAAGAAGGCGATGAGACTTAAAGTTTCGCTTCCATCGCTCGAGCAGTAAACGTTGTAAACCGCAGCCCACACTGCCACGGAGACGCAAAATATGTTTCGCTCCAGCCCCTTTGAACTGACCGGCCCTATCGCCGATTTCGACGCCATCAAGATCCAGCTTGCCAGCCCTGAGAAGATCCGCAGCTGGTCGCATGGTGAAGTCACCAAGCCTGAAACCATCAACTACCGCACGTTCAAGCCCGAGCGCGACGGCCTCTTCTGCGCGCGCATCTTCGGACCCATCACCGACTGGGAATGCCTCTGCGGCAAGTACAAGCGCATGAAGCACCGCGGCGTCATCTGCGATAAGTGCGGCGTCGAAGTCACCTTGTCCAAGGTCCGTCGTGAACGCCTCGGCCATATCGAGCTCGCCTCGCCCTGCTCGCACGTGTGGTTCTTCAAGGGCCTGCCGTCGCGCATCGGCCACCTGCTCGACATCTCGCTCCGCGAGCTGGAAGCGGTCCTCTACTTTGAGTCGTACGTTGTCGTCGATCCAGGCGACGCGCCCGTGAAGGAGCGCGAAGTCATCAAGGACGAGACCCGCTTCCGCGAGCTCGACCAGCAGTATCGCCCCTCCGGCTTCAAGGCCATGATGGGCGCTGAGGCGATCAAGGAACTCCTCAAGCGCGTCGAGATCGAAGAGCTCGCCATCGAGCTCCGCGAGCGCATGAAGACCGAGACCTCACTGCAGAAGAAGCTTAAGTACAGCAAGCGCTTGAAGATCGTTGAGGCGTTCCGCAAGTCCGACAACCTGCCGCAGTGGATGATTCTCGACGTGATCCCCGTGATCCCGCCGGAGCTTCGTCCGCTCGTTCCGCTCGACGGCGGCCGCTTCGCCACGTCCGACCTCAACGACCTCTATCGCCGCGTGATCAACCGTAATAACCGCCTCAAAAAGCTCATGGATCTCCATGCGCCTGAGGTCATCGTCCGCAACGAAAAGCGCATGCTGCAGGAAGCTGTCGACGCGCTCTTCGACAACGGCCGCCGTGGCCGCGTGCTGCGCGGTGCGAACAATCGTCCGCTCAAGTCGCTCTCCGACACCCTCAAGGGCAAGCAGGGCCGCTTCCGTCAGAACCTTCTCGGCAAGCGCGTCGACTACTCCGGCCGTTCGGTCATCGTGGTCGGCCCAGAGTTGAAGCTGCACCAGTGCGGTCTTCCCAAGAAGATGGCGCTCGAGCTCTTCAAGCCGTTCATCTATCACCGCCTCGAGCAGACCGGCCACTGCACCACCATCAAGCAGGCCAAAGAGATGGTCGAGATGCAGGACCCGATCGTCTGGGACATCCTTGAAGAGGTCATCAAGGATCATCCCGTTCTCCTCAACCGCGCGCCGACCCTCCACCGCCTTGGCATTCAGGCGTTTGAGCCGGTGCTCGTCGAAGGTAAGGCGATCAAGATCCACCCGCTCGTCTGCACGGCGTTCAACGCCGACTTCGACGGCGACCAGATGGCTGTGCACATCCCACTCTCGCCCGAGGCTCAGATTGAAGCTTCGGTGCTGATGCTGGCTTCGCACAACATCCTCTCGCCGGCGTCCGGTCAGCCGATCACGGTTCCCACGCAAGATCTCGTGCTTGGGCTCTACTACCTGACGAAGGCCAAGGTCAACGCCAAGGGCGAAGGCCGTGTCTTCGCGAACATTGAGGAAGTTCTGATGGCGCTCGAGGCCAAGCAGGTGGAGACGCTCACGCCGATCCGTCTGCGCTATACCGGCCCCGTGCTCGACATGACCACCGCCTACGATGACCAGGACCTCACCCATACCGAGGCAGTCGAGTACAAGAACCAGTTCATCTCGACCACCGTCGGCCGCGCCATCCTCAACGATGCACTCCCCGAGGGCATGCCCTACGTCAACGGTCTACTGAAGAAGAAGGGAATCGGGCAGCTCATTAACTACTGCTACCTGAACCTCGGCCTCGAAGTAACCGTGAAAACCCTCGACCGCGTCAAGGATCTCGGCTTCACCTATGCGACGCGCTCCGGCCTTTCGGTCGGGCTCGACGACATGGTCATTCCCGACTCCAAGTACACCGTCGTTTCGGATGCCGAGAAGCAGGTCATCAACGTCCAGCAGCAGTACCTTGATGGTGCTATCACCAACGGTGAGCGCAACAACAAGGTCATCCAGCTCTGGTCAACCGTGACCGAACGCGTCGCGGATGAGATGTTCAACAACATGAAGCAGGCCGACAAGGACGGCGCCATGAACCCGGTCTACATCATGGCCGATTCCGGCGCCCGCGGATCCAAACAGCAGATCCGTCAGCTCTCCGGAATGCGTGGTTTGATGGCCAAGCCCTCCGGCGAAATCATCGAAACCCCCATCACGGCGAACTTCCGTGAAGGCCTTACCGTGCTGCAATACTTCATCTCGACCCACGGCGCACGTAAGGGTCTGGCCGATACCGCACTCAAGACCGCGGACTCGGGCTACCTCACCCGCCGCCTCGTCGACGTGGCGCAGGACGTCATCATCTCGCACAACGATTGCGGTACCGTCGAAGGCATCTACGTCACGCCGATCATTGAAGCCGGCGAGACGATCGAGCCCTTGCGCGATCGCATCATCGGCCGCGTTTCACTTGAGAAGTTGAAGGACTTCGAAGGCAAGGTCATCGTCGATATCAACCAGGAGATCGACGAAGATCGCGCCTCGGCTGTTCAGGCCGCGGGTATCGAGAAGGTCAAAATCCGCTCGGTGCTCACCTGCGAATCCAAGCGCGGATGCTGCATCCTCTGCTATGGCCGTAATCTCGGCTCCGGCAAGATGGTGGAGATGGGCGAAGCCGTCGGCGTCATCGCGGCGCAGTCCATCGGCGAACCCGGCACGCAGCTCACCATGCGTACCTTCCATATCGGAGGAACGGCATCGCGCGTTCACGATGCTTCGCACCTTGAAGCCAAGAACTCGGGTACGATTCGCTTCATCAACCTCGTCACCGTTCGCTCGAAGGACGGCGGTCTCGTTGCCTTCAACCGGAACGGCTCCATCGCGATCATCGACGAGAAGGGTCGCGAGAAAGAGCGTTACGCCATCGTCTACGGCGCCAAGCTCAAGGTCGAAGATGGCACCGTGGTCAAGCAGGGCGATGTCATCGGCGAGTGGGATCCTTACACCTTCTCGTTGCTGACGGAAATCGCGGGCACCATCCAGTTCAAGGACCTGCAGGAAGGCGTCACGTTGAACGAAGAGGTCGATGAAGTCACGGGTCTTTCCCGTCTCGTCGTCGCCGATTCGCCCGACGAAAAGCGTCAGCCGCAGATCATCATCAAGGGCGCGGCCGGCACCAAGCGTTACCTGATGCCGTCGCGTGCCAACCTGATGGTGCAGGATGGCGACGAGGTCTTCCCGGGAGATATTCTCGCGAAGATCCCGCGTGAAACCACCCGTACCAAGGACATCACCGGCGGTCTGCCGCGCGTCGTCGAACTGTTCGAGGCACGCAAGCCGCGTGATCCCGCGATCATCTCGAAGATCGACGGCGTCGTGCGCTTCGGCGATGTCTCGAAGGGGCAGCGCAAGGTGTACGTTACCGGAGACAACGGGCAGGAAGAGGAGTACTCGGTTCCGCGCGGAGTCTATGTCAACGTCCAGGAAGGCGAGCGTCTGCGTGCGGGCGATCCTCTCATCGACGGACCGCGTAGCCCGCACGACGTGCTCGAGGTTCTCGGCGAGCGTGCTGTGCAGATGTATCTCGTGAACGAAATCCAGGAGGTCTACCGCTTGCAGGGTGTGACCATCTCGGATAAGCACATCGAGACCATCGTGCGGCAGATGCTGCGCTGGGTGAAGATCGAAGAGGTCGGCGACACGTCGTTCCTCGTCGATCAGCAGACGGATCGCTTCCGGTTCAACGCCGAAAATCAGCGCGTGCTGATGACCGGCGGACGTCCCGCTATCGGTCGCAGCCTGCTCCTCGGCATCACCAAGGCTTCCCTCTCGACCGACTCGTTTATCTCGGCGGCGTCGTTCCAGGAGACCACCCGCGTGCTCACCGAAGCCAGCATCAACGGCTCGATCGACACGCTGCGCGGACTCAAGGAAAACGTCATCGTCGGTCGCCTCATCCCGGCCGGAACCGGCATGGAGTACTACCGCAACGTGCAGCTCTCTCCCGAACTCGAAGAGGCAGCCGCGCAGGTCCAGCAGGAAGTTACCGCGGCCATCGAAGCCGAGGAACGCGAGCTGGAACAGATGCGGATGGAAGGCGAACAGGAAGAGATGGCCGCCGAGTAAGTACTTCGTACCGTTCTCGACGCTTCGCGTGAGGAAAAACAACAGCAAAAGGGCGGACTCGAAAGAGTCCGCCCTTTTTGCCACCCGGCCTTAGAAGGCGATCAATACTCCTCAAGATTTCTTGACTCAAAGAGACTGGAAACGTTTAAAGGATTTGATCCGTCCAGTAATAGCGCAGTTCCGTATGCAACTTGACAAAAGTTGAATGGTTTCTCGTCAGTCATATCCAGCGGCTCTAGCGTGAAAATTGCTTCGTTCCTGAATCCGTAGTTCTTTTACGTTGCCCCCACGGCAGCGCTACGATAAACACTCGTGCGCTTCGGAAATAAACGCTATGTGCGACGGTATAGATGAGACTAACAAGACGAACTCGCAAACTCTCGCTGTAACCGATGTGGGTGTTCAGCAACTGCGCGCAGCGGAGATGATTTACAACAATGCTGACTACGAACTGAACGAAGCTTTGAACATCGCCAAGAGGCATCTGCGACGATTTGG
Organism: uncultured Granulicella sp.; assembly: GCA_963693075.2. Classification (GTDB taxonomy): domain Bacteria; phylum Acidobacteriota; class Terriglobia; order Terriglobales; family Acidobacteriaceae; genus Edaphobacter. Next base: position 1,583,608 of record CAXMMP010000002.1, read on the forward strand.
ATGGCCTAGTGTTTTTTATCGTTACCTCAGATTTCGCATTCGGGGCGTCTACTACACCTTTGAGGAGATGGTCCACGTCAAGAATCCGGACTTCTCTCTTCGCGGATTTTTAGTGCTTTCGATGGCGGCAAGTGATCACCGCCGGCCCGCTATCTCAAGTTAGATTGGTTGTTCGTGGGTCGGGCCGATTGAATTAGCTACTCATCTTAGCTAACATAGCTTTGTGGAAGTAAACGTCCATCACGCGAAGACTCACCTTTCTAGACTGATCGCTGCTGCCGAGAGCGGGGAAGAGGTCATCATCGCTCGCGCGGGCAAACCGGCGGTGAAGCTGGTGTTGGTGGTGCCTCCTGCCAAGTCGTCGCGGAAAAGCTTGCGTGGGAGTGGAGTGGGCAAGATCTGGCTGGTGGAAGATGCGTTTACGCCCGAGTCGGACAGTGAGATTCAGAGCATGTTCGACAAAGAGTTTGAGCGGGCAGACCTTCCGTGAGGGTGCTGGTCGACACCCACACCTTCATCTGGGAGCTGCTTGCGGATAAGCGGAGCTCCCGTAAAGCGATTCAGATTCTTGGCGACCAGGACAGCGAACTCGTCTTCAGTATCGTCTCGTTATGGGAGATCGTCATCAATATGAAGCTGGGGCGGCTCAAGACCCTCAGCTCGTCAGTCGGCTTCGTGCGGGACAAGGCGCAGGAGTACGGGATGGAGATCCTTCCCATCCGCTATGAGCATCTTCTCGCCTTGGAAACGCTGCCCGAAACCGATCACCGCGACCCGTTCGATCGTCTCCTCATTGCCCAGGGAATCGCCGAATCGCTCCCCATCCTGACCGCCGACGCCAAGTTCAAGCTGTACCCCGTCAAGGTCGTCTGGTAAAATGGCTGCCCCAGCTTTGGTGCAACAAGCAGGTACACTTTTTAGCCCAAAAGTACAGACCTAAGCCCTTATTTATGAATACTTTCGGTCTTTTCAGGTGGGGAGGGGAGGGGTCTGCTCAAAACCTAGAGCAGACCACTTTTCCTATCGAGCGGGGCTGCTGACGCTGCCTTTCAGCGGCAGGTTTTCGACGTTGTCGCCGACGGAGAGGGTGAAAGTGCCCGGGTCGATCTTCCAGGATTTGCTGGGAACGTCGTAGTACGAAAACGCACGTGGGTCGAGCTGCACCTTGACGTGTTTCGTCTCGCCGGGAGCGAGTTGGACGCGCTCGAATCCCTTCAGTTCGTGCACGGGACGCGGAATCGCCGGATGATCTTCGCCGACATAGACCTGTGCAACTTCAGCTCCCGCGGCCTTGCCCGTGTTCTTGAGGTCGAAGAAGACGGTGACGTGCGGCTCGGCGGAGTTGAACTCGGGCACGACCTTCAGGTTGGAGAAGGCGAACGTCGTGTAGCTGAGCCCGTAGCCGAACGGGAAGAGTGGTTTGGTGCCGTTCTTCTCGTATCCGCGGTAGCCGACGAAGATGCCTTCCTTGTACTCGACCTTCTTCGTGCCGCCCTCGGGATAGTAGTTGGCAAAGGTGGGATTATCCTCGGCGTGGCGCTCAAACGTCGCCGGCAGATGTCCAGACGGGTTTACCTTGCCCAGCAGGATCTCGGCGAGAGCCGTTCCGCCTTCCTGGCCGGAGTACCACGTCTCCAGCAGCGCGGGTACATGGTCGATCCAAGCGGTAGAGTCGACGTTGCCGCCTGAAGTCACGGCCACAATCGTATGTGGATTTGCTTGTGCGACTGCCGCGATCAGCTCATCCTGCCCATACGGCAAAGCGAACGTCCGATCCCCGCCTTCGGACTCGGATTCACCCGAGAAACCAGCTGCGATGACGACGGCATCAGCCTTCGCTGCCAGCTCAAGCGTCTGCGGCGTGACGACCTTGCTGGCATCCACGATCGCGATACGCAGATGGCCGCCGATCGGCCCATGCTGAGCCTCCTCGGCCACGATCTTGTGCGGCCCCGCAGAGAGCTGTAACGTCATGTGCGGCTGAAAGGCGCGGACGAGCGACCAATCATCGAAGAGGAGCTTATCGTCCACATAGAGCCGGTTTGGCGCGCCTTCGCCCGCTCCCTCGAGCGCAACGATGTAAGTCCCGGCGGCAGGTGCGTTGTAGTAGCCGGTGAACCGATGCGAGCTGGGTTTGGGTGGTGCGGCGAAGAGTGCCATCATGGCGTCGACGTCATCCCCGAAGCTGGACCACGAGACGCCGGCGGTATTGATGCTCTGCACCGTTCCTGTGTGGGTGGGCGGGCCGGAGAGGTCTTCATTGTCGAAGGTTTCAACTTTCAGACCCTTCGCGCCGTTGGGAGTTTGTGTGAAGGCGGTGGCGCGCGCAAGTTGCGACATCGTCGGGAGACCGCGCTCATACTGTACGTTGACCGAACCACCAAGCGCGGTGGTCAGCCCCTCAAGATCGGACACGAGGTGGAAGGGCACCACACCGGCAGAGCCTCCGCCGACCGGTACGCCCGGATAGGCATCGGGCCCGATCAGCAGGATGGTTTTAAGCTTGGACTTGTCGAGCGGCAGGATGTGTCCGTCGTTCTTGAGTAGCACCGCGGACTCACGCGCGGAGACCAGTGCGGTCTCTTTGTTGCGTCCGTCGACGACGGAGATGCTGGGGTCGAGTTGCGAGTGTGCGGGGTCAAGCCAGCCGAACGACATGGCCGTCGCGAGGATGTGCGAGACCTTGAGATCGATCGTGGACTCAGGGACTGTGCCGTTCTTCACAGCCGCGAGCAGGTTCTTCTGGTTCATGAATTTGCCGGTGGGCATCTCGATATCGAGACCGCCGTTTGCTGCGCCGACCGCATCATAGGTCGCATCCCAGTCGGACATCATCACGCCTTTGAAGTGCCACTCGTTGCGCACGATATCGGTGTTGAAGTAGCCGTTTTGCGTGGCGTGCTTGCCGTTGATGAGGTTGTACGAGTCCATGAAGGCACCAACATCGGCCTTGGTGACGGCGGCTTCAAACGTCGGCAGGTAGATCTCGCGGAGAGTGCGTTCGTCGATGATGGAGTCGGAGTCGTGCCGGAGATACTCGGAGTTGTTGCCGAGGAAATGCTTGACGGTGGCGGAGACTCCCTGCTGCTGCATGCCGGTGATGTAGCCGACGGCGATGTTGGCTGCCAGGAAGGGATCCTCGCCGAAGTACTCGAAGTTGCGGCCGTTGCGCGGCGAGCGGTAGATATTGACGCCGGGTCCGAGCATGAAATGAACACCACGCGCGCGCGCATCGCGGCCTATCCCGGCACCCACCTGCGCCGCGAGCTCGCGATCCCATGACGCAGCAAGTCCGATGCCAGCGGAGTAGGTGGTCGACGGGAAGCCCGCATTCGAGCGCGTCCCGTAGGGCCCATCGGACATCTCCAAAGTAGGTATGCCGAGCGCGGGTACGCTGCGGACGGCAAATCCAGTGCCGCCGATGTAGTCGAGCTTCTGCTCCAACGTCATGGAGTGGACGAGGGCGTCGACCTTCGCCTGCTCAGCAGGGGTGATCGGATGGGGAGCCTGGGCAAAGACGGCGGAGGGAAAGAGGGCTGTGGCGAAGACGAAGCTGCGGACGTTCATAGATGGTGGCGCTCCAAAGTGAGGCAACTGGGTTTGACTACGGTTAGGCACGGCTGCGCGAATAGCTGGTCTAAACCAGCCTCAGGCATAGTAACGGTTTGTGCTGATGTGTTGCGAATCGGACTGAAACTTGAGTTGAGTTCAGGTCATCCAATTTTGATGAGTGGGAATGTGCACAAAGCGGCCCAGCAAAAAGACAACGGAAACCCGACACTGTTTTACGTGATTTTGGGTTTGATCATTTTCTTGTTTGCTGCCTTCCTGACGCTACAACCTCGTGGACCCGACGCCAAAGCCGGGCACTCGACGCATAGTTCATAGAGTCGCGATCGAAGCTTTGCTGCATCGCAGACTCATGAAAGCGCTGAAGGCTGATGTGTGAAGAAATATGCAGAAGTGGAATCTGCGCCTTTGGTAGTCCCGGTTCGTCGCTGGTAAGCTTCGGTCATGCGAACTGGACGAAATCTAGCGGGTCTTGCAGCGGCTGCGGTGATGGCAACGGGTGTGGTGGCGGGGGCTCAGTCGTTTACTCCGAAGCGTGAGTTGAAGAATCTTTCTCCGGCTGCTCTTGCGAAGTTGCATACGCTTGAGACGTTGAATGCGCTGCCTGCGGGCGAGTGGCATTTCCATGTCGGCGACCTTGCGCATGGGGAAGCAGTGGGGCTCGATGATTCGCGTTGGCCGTTGGTGAAGCCGCAGTCCGATGCGCCCAATGAAGCGGTGTGGTATCGGCGGACGATTGAGATTCCGAAGACGCTGAATGGTTACGACATCACCGGTGCGCGCGTGTGGTTCCAGTTTGAAGCAGACGCGAACGGACCGATGCCCGAGATTATCTACTTCAATGGGCGTCGCGTGGCTCTCGGCGATGACCTCGAACCGATTGTGATGTTCGAGCCCGCAAAGCCAGGGGAGAAGATCCTGGTCGCGGTCAAGCTGTTGCACACGGTGGATAAGAAGCGGTTCGAAGCAGTACACATGAAGATCGAGCCGGATACCGCCGGTGCGCACACGCGGCCAAACCCGGACGACATTCGAGTCGAGGCGATTGCCGCGGCGAATTTACTTCCGACGCTGGCGACACCGCGGCGTGATCTGCTCCCAAAGGTGGAGGCGGCCATTGCGGCGATTGACGAGAAGGCCTTACAGACAGGCAATCAGGCTGCATTCGATGCATCGTTGAAGAAGGCGCAGAGGATTCTGGATGGGCTGCACGATGCGATGTCACAAGCCAAGATTGACTTGGCAGGGAATGCGCATATCGATGCCGCCTGGCTGTGGCCGCGGTCGGAGACGATCGACGTGGTGAAGCGTACGTTTACGACGGCTCTTCAGTTGATGAACGAGTATCCGGACTACACGTTTTCGCAGAGTGCGGCGCAGTATACGGAATGGATGGCTGAGAAGTATCCGCAGTTGAATGAGCAGATCAAGGAGCGCGTGAAGGAAGGCCGCTGGGAGATCGTCGGCGGGATGTGGGTTGAGCCGGATCTGAATCTGCCGGGTGGTGAAAGCCTGGTGCGACAACTGCTCGTTGGGCAGCGGTACTTTCAGAAGCAGTATGGTGTGACGGCGAGGATCGGGTGGAATCCGGATTCGTTCGGGTACAACTGGCAGTTGCCGCAAATCTATAAGCGCAGCGGTCTGGACTACTTTGTCACGCAAAAGATGCACTGGAACGACACGAATATTTTGCCGTTCCGTTTGTTCTGGTGGGAATCGCCGGATGGGTCGAAGGTGTTGACCTACTTCCCGACAGACTACGTTCATGACAACGTCAGCCCGACGCGGTTGAGCGCGGATTTTGCCGAAAGTGCGCAGCGTAATCCGGGGACTACCGAGATGCTGGACCTTTATGGGATTGGGGACCATGGGGGTGGGCCGACGCGCGACATGCTGGACCAGGGGGACCACTGGATTGCTGAGGGGAAGGCTGGTGAGGCTGTCCCTACCATGCGGTATCACACGGCGCAGCAGTACTTCACGGCGGTCGAAGGTAAGCTGAACCCGGTCTCGCCGGAGTGGGACTACGACAAGATCGCGAAGGGGTGGACGGCTCCGGCTGCGGGTTCGGATGGCAGCGTGGGGGTTCCGACGTGGAAGGATGAACTCTACTTCGAGTACCACCGTGGCATCTTCACGACGCAGGCGGCGCACAAGAAGAATCTGCGCACAAGCGAAACCCAGACGCTCGATGCGGAGAAGCTTGCGTCGTTTGCGTGGCTGAGTGGCGAGACGTATCCGGCTGATGAGTTGACGGAGAACTGGAAGAAGATCACGTTCAACCAGTTCCATGATCTGGCCGCTGGCTCGGGTATCGGGATCATCTACAAGGATGCGCAGCGGGACTTCGATGAGGTCTTCCATGTTGATCGCGAGGTAAGCGATGCGTCGCTGAAGACGGTTGGGGCGCAGGCCGATACGCGGGGTAAAGGTGTCCCCGTGATGGTCTTCAACGGAGAAGGGTGGAACCGTTCAGAGACCGTCAAACTCAACCTGCAACTGGCTGAAGGCGATGAGGTCAAGGTGCTCGACGAGCATGAGAAGCCGGTGTTGTCGCAGGTGGTGAAGAGCGACGCGGGCACCCATCGCTACGAGGTGTTGGCGAAGGTTTCGGACGTCCCTTCACTGGGCTATACGGTGTTGCATGCCGAGAGCGGCAAGCCCGATGCGAAGTCGGACCTGAAAGCTGAGGAGGAGGGCGGCGCATTTGTCCTGAGCAACGTCAGGTTGAGCGCGACGATCGATAAGGCGACTGGGTGCATGACGAGTCTGAAGGCTGGTGGCAAGGAGTTTATTGCCAGCGGAGGTTGCGGCAACCAACTGCAAACGTATAAAGATCTGCCGAAGCAGTACGACGCGTGGAATATCGATCCGGGCACGCTGGATGGGACGATGACGCCGATTACGGGCCTGGATTCGATTGCGCTGACGGACAAGGGACCGCTGCGAGCGACGGTGAAGGTGACGCGTTCGTGGGGGGCTTCGAAGTTTGTGCAGGAGATTTCGCTCGATGCGGATGCGGACGAGATCGAGGTGGGCAATGTCGTCGATTGGCATGAGCAGCATGTGCTGCTGAAGGCGGCATTCCCGCTGGCGGCGACGAGCGATAAGGCGACGTATGAGATTCCGTATGGGTCGATCGAGCGGACGACGTTACGGACGAACAGCTTTGAGAAGGCGAAGTTTGAGGTGCCGGCGATGAACTGGGCCGATCTGGGCGATGCTTCGCAGGGTGTATCGATTTTGAACGACTCGAAGTATGGGTATGACGCCGTGGGTAACCTGCTGCGACTGACGCTGTTGCGGTCAGCGACGTGGCCGGACCCGGTGGCGGACCAAGGGGAGCAGAGGTTCCGGTATGCGATCTATCCGCATGCGGGGAGCTGGAAAGATGCCGGTACGGTGCGCAGGGGACGCGAGTTGAACGACCGCATGATGGGCGAGCAGGTATTCGCGCATGGCGGAGCGTTCGGCCAGGAGCATTCCTTCGGGGCCGTCGAAAATGCGAATGTGACGCTGACTGCGGTGAAGAAGGCGGAGGATACGAATGCGCTGGTCTTCCGCATGTACGAGTGGGCGGGTAAGGCGAGCGAGGTGAAGCTGCATGTGCCAGCGGGAGCAACGTTTGCGGTGGAGAGCAACCTGATGGAGAAGGCTGAAGGAGATCATCTTCCGTTGAGCGGCGATGTCGTCACGGTGCCGATCAAACCGTTTGAGATTTTGACGGTTCAGGTGGGGTACCCGAGTCGGTAGGGGGGTGGCCCCCCCGTTACTCTTTGGTCATTTGACGTTTGCTTTGTTCGACTTAGCGAAATATCACGGTGCAAAGTCGTGTAAACATAGGGGTTACGGGTAAAGTCCTGCAGGCGTTGGGGTTAGCGGTGGTTGCACTGCTTTTGGTGCAGCCACTTTTTACGGGGAGGAGTTGGTGGAATCGCCTTTGCTGGCGCGGGCTTTCGCGTGGAAGCTTGGGCTTTTGCTTCACTCGGGAGAGTGGTGAAAGACCGACGGCTTTAGTGGTCCGCGTCCGGTTGGGGGTTGGCGGGTGGTTTTGGCATGGGGACTTCGGTGAGGGTGAGGATGACGCCGTTCACGTCGGAGTCTTTGACGAGGATGGGGGTGGTGCCGTTGGCGAAGGCGTTGGTTGGAGTAAGCATGCTTCCTGAAACCTCGATATTCTGGGCCGCGAAGTCAGCGGGAACGGCGCCGATGCCAGCGTCTTTCGCCTCCAGCGTATAGGTGCCAGAAGGAACAGAGGGGAAGTGGAAGGTTCCGTCGGTTGCCGGATTGGCGGAGAAGCTGATGCTGTCGTCGGAGTTGTCGGTGAGGATGAGGGAACCCATGTTGACGGGCCGTCCGTCCGCGGCGTTGACCAGGCCTCGAATCGAGTGGAAGCCGTCGAGAGGAATGCGAATATCAACTCCTGAGAGCTCATCGCCTGCACGCAGGTCGTATTTTCTGGCGGCGTTTCGGTGGATCGTATCGCCAGCGTAGATGCGCATTGCGTTCGGGTCGGAGAACATGCCGATAAGGTATTGCATCTCGCCTGACGCGGAGTTGTCCTCGTTGGAGGCAGGTGGTACGGCCGCGAGGCGGTACTTGCCCGGTTTGATCCCGCTGATGCGAAAGTGACCGAGATCGTCCGTTCCCATGGACTGATGAAGGACTAACGTGCGAACGACGGTTCCGACGTCTGGTTCAGGCTGGTCGGAGCGGCGTTTGGCTTTTCTGGTCACATCTTCGAGCGAGAGCGTGGCCTGGGTCGCCGGAGAGCCGTCGGAGTATAGAACGCGTCCACTGATGGCTGCGCCGCGAGCGAGCACCAGGTTCGCGACCGCCGTTCCTTCGGTTGAGACATTGGTGGTGCCCTGAGCCGCGAGTCGCTTCAGCATCTCTGCTTCGCCATCCGCATGGGCGTTCTCAGGCAGGTCATCGTAGGGTGACAGATATCCCGGGAAGAGGGCGAGGACAACGTATTCGCCGGGTGGCACGTGCTCGAGCGTATAGGTTCCTGCGGAACTCACGTGTGTGGTCAGTTGTCGCCCGTTTTGATTCTTATCATTGTTCCCGGAGGGTACGAGTTGGAGCATGACTGTGGCTCCGCGAGCGGGTTGACGGGTGTCTGCACACAGGACGGAACCGGTGATGCGGCCCCGGGGCAACGCCGCTACCGGTACCGGCGGTTTGGGCTCGGCGACCGCTGGATCGGGGTTTGCTTGCGGGGTCGGCGCGGGATCTTGAGCCAACGCGGAGGTGATGAGAAGGAGAGCGATGGCGAAGTGCAGGGCGGCTCGCATGGTGCGGTCAGTTTACTCCGCGCCCTCCGGCCTCTGGCGGAATCGTGTCAGTAGAGGCAACCGCAGATCTCTCCGCTTCGCTCCTGGATGACCAACGAAGAGAGAAGGGCTGGCACATTGAGAGAGTGAGGGGTGACTCACAGGGAATGTAAAGGGTAACCAATGACGAGAGGAAGGAATGACAGATGGACGGCGCCGGGTTTACTCGTTCGTATCCGGTTGGGGGTTGGCGGGTGGTTTTGGCATGGGGACTTCGGTGAGTGAGAGAGTGACGCCGGTGAGGTCGGAGTCCTGGACAAGGATTTGGGTCGACCCGTCGGCGAAGTTGTTGGTCGCTACGAGCTCCCTTTCGTAAATCGCCTGGTCCGTAGCGTCTTCATGCGGCGGAGAGCCGATGTGGGCGCCAGTGGCTGCCAAGGTGTAGCTGCCGGGCGGTATGGAGGTGAAGTGAAATGTTCCGTCGCTGGTAAGGTTCGCATGGAAGATGACGGTATCGTCCGAGGTATCTGTGAGGGTCAAGGCGCCTATGTTGATGGGACGCCCGTCGACGGCGTTGACGATGCCGCGGACGGAGCGGAAGGCGTTAAGAGGGATGCGAAGCTCGATGCCGGTCAGTTGCTCGCTGCCTTTGATCTCGTATTTCTTTGCATCTCTTTTGTGGAAGGTGTCGCCGTTATAGATGCCGATTGCCCTATCCCCGCCCATGAGAGCCGATGCGATGCCGAGCTGCCCGGGTCCGGTGTCTTTGCCATCGTTTGTCAAAGGCGGAGTGACCGCGATGCGGTACGTTCCTGGCTTGACGCCGCTGAAACGAAAGTGACCGAGGTCATCGGTATTGACGGAATGATGGATGAACGCGCCGACGAAGTGGGAGAAGCTTGCTGGTGGTTGTTCGCTTACCGGCTTGTTTTTATCGCTTGTATTTTCGAGGGTCATGGTGGCCTGGGTTACTGGCGAGCCGTCGGAGTATAGAACGCGACCGCTGATCGCGGCTCCGCGCTCCAGCAGAAGGTTAGCTGTCGTGCTGCCCTGGGTGGAGACGGTGACGGTGTTCCTTGCGGCGAGTGCATTGATGTAGTCGAGTTCGGTTTGTTCGGGGGTGAGCTCCGGGGCGTCATCAAGGGCCGAGAGATAGCCCGGCAAGATGGCCACGATCACATAGTCTCCAGGAGCCAGGTGCTCGAAGGTATAGGTTCCGCTGATGTTGACATGGGCTGTGGCGGTTCTGATGAGCTGGTCACTCTCGTTAGCGGTTCCGGGGATAGCCCAGAGCAGGACGGCTGCGCCGCGCGCCGGTCCGCGAGTGTCTGAGCAGAAGACGGACCCGGTCACCCGGCCTGCTGGCAACGTTGGGGCGGGTGCTGGAGGCACGGTGTTGGCGGCTGGTTCGGCCTGCGACGGGGTGCTTGCCGGTGCCGCTTGACCCGCAGATGGCAGAGCCGGCCATGCAAGGAAGATACCGATCAGCAGGGTTGAGAGGAGTCGCATGGTGCGGCCAGTGTACTCCGCAGTTTGTGCCCGGGGGCGCGAATTTAGACCGCCAAGAGAAAACGCGGGGCATAATAGGGGCATGGCGAATCGGTATGGGGAAGCGGCATTGATGGCAGTGCGGATGGAGACGTTCGGCAAGGCTTTATCGCCGACTGAGCGATGGGAGGATGCGGTACGGAAGCTGTACCCGACGACGCCGATTGGGCAGAAGAAGAGCGGTCCGCGGGCGGCGTTTGTGGGGCTATGCGAGGCGGGGCTGGTGAAGGGGATTGAGGCGGGTGAGCCTGTGCCTTCGGGGTCTTCTATCGTGCGGAACAAGGCGTATGCCGTGGAGGCTGTGGGCTTGCTGAAGGCGGGAACGCACAAGACGGTGTCGCAGTTGTGGGGTGCGGTGACCGAAGGGGACGTGATCGAACATGCGAGCCAGATGGACGTGGTGATGGCGCTTTGGAAGAACGGGCTGATTGTCTGAACGGAACGATCGGGCAAAGGCGTAGAGAAGTTCTCTGGCAAGCGAGCGGCAACACGGTTCTCCAACGAGTGAGTCAAAGGGAGTGGCGCGTCATCTATAGTGAAGGCGTGGAATTGATTCGGACAGGAGTTGCGATGAAGGGTTTAGCGAAGGTTCTGGTGTTGGCTGGGTTGATGGGCGTTGGAGTGAGTGGATTTGCGCAACTGGCGACGCCAGCGCCGAAGCCGCCGGCCCATCCGTATACGAAGCGGCATATCTACGATGAGCAGGCGGATCCGAAGGCGGATATCGCTGCGGCGATCAAGCAGGCGAGGGTCGAGCATAAGCGGGTGTTGATCGACTTTGGCGGGGACTGGTGCGGGGACTGCCAGGTGCTCGACATTTACATGACGCAGGCTCCGAACGACGAGATTTTGAAGAAGCACTTCATCGTGGTGCATGTGTTTATGCCGTCGCACTACGATCGCAACGTCGATGTTGCGGAGTCGTACAATCTGCCGATTCACAAAGGCGTTCCGGCGCTTGCGGTGCTGGATTCGAAGGGCAAGCTGATCTACTCGCAGCAGACGGGCGAGTTTGAAGATATGCGCCATATGGATACGCAGTCGGTGACGGATTTTCTGAATAAGTGGAAGGGCTAAGCGTTGGGAAGAGCGCAGACCCGCGAGGTTGGTCGATGAACAAAACGCTGGGAGTCGCAGTCCATCATGGAGGGCGGCTTCCAGCGTTGCTGCATCGGACGGCGAAGAAGGCGCTGGAGCATGATGCGCTGAACCTGGCGCAGTCTGCGGCGTATTCGGCGATTATTGCGTTGTTTCCGGCGTTGATTGTGACGGCTGCGATGATCGCGCTGCTGCCGGATGTCGCTCCGCTGAAGATTGAGATTGGGGATTTTTTCAACGAGGTGCTGCCTTCGAGCGCCTTCTCCCTGCTGACGAGCTACTTTGTGAGTGCGCCGGGTACGTCGCATGTGCATACGGTGCGGTCGCTGATCCTGGCGGCGGTGGTCAGCGTGAGTGGTGGTTCCAGCGTGATTGTGACGTTGATGGAGGGAGTCCGCCGGGCGCGGGGGCTGCCGGTGGATTGCTGGAAGGGGTGGGAGCGGCGGAAACGTGCGCTGCTGCTGGTGCCGCTTTCGCTGCTGCCGCTGGCGCTGGCGACGGGGCTGGTTGTGTTTGGGCGGTTGCTCACGGAGTGGGCGGCCGGGTATCTTGCGACGGAGGTGCGACCGGCTTTTTTTGCGTTTGCGCTGGCAGTGCGCTGGAGCATCTCGCTGGCCGGCGTGGTTGGGTTGATGGCATCGATCTATCACTTTGCGCTGCCGGGCCGGCAGAGGCGTCTGCGGTCTTTGCCGGGGGCGATCATGGCGACGACTTTGTGGTTTATTTCGACGCTGGCGTTTGGCTGGTACGTGACGCGATTTGCAAACTACAGCCTGGTGTATGGATCGCTGGGGGCGGGAATTGCGTTGCTGTTCTGGCTGTACCTGGTCTTTTTGAGCGTGTTGTGCGGGGCGGAGTTCAATACGCAGTTTTTTGAGAGGCCGGCGCAGGTACGGGATGGAAGTGCGTTCACGGATACGCTGGATCGCGAAGGATAAAGGCGGATTGTTTTTCGGTACGGTGCGGGCGGGTAGAATGGGTGTGCGAACGACTCATTTTGCTTTACGGACCCGGATTGCTTCGGCGGCGGGTTGAGAAAGATTTTGGCACGCATTGATGAAGAGCAAGCAGACACCCGTGAAGAACGTGAAGCCCCAGGCAGCTACCACGAAGAAAACAGGCCTTGTGGAGGGCGCGCTTGGTGCGTGGGATCGGTCGCGGCGGGCAAAGATCGTGGCAACGCTGGGTCCGGCGACGAGTACGCCGGCGATGTTTCGGAAGCTGGTGCGCGCGGGGCTGGACGTGGCGCGGCTGAACTTTTCGCATGGCAGCCACGCGCAGAAGGCCGAGCTGATCAAGATGGTGCGGCAGGTGGCGAAGGAAGAGAACAAGCCAATCTGCATTCTGGCCGATTTGCAGGGGCCGAAGATTCGTACCGGGAAATTGAAAGATCATAAGCCCGTGCAGCTGGTTGCGGGAAAGCGGCTGACGATTACGCCGCGAGAGATTGAAGGCACGGCCGAGATGGTTGGGACAACGTTTCTGACGTTGGCCGAGAACCTGGAACATGGGTCGCGGATTCTGCTTTCGGATGGGTTGATCGAGTTGATTGTGGACCGCGTGAGCGGGATGGATGTGATCTGCGAGATTGTGAACGGCGGAACGCTGGGTGAGAACAAAGGCATCAATTTGCCGGGGATTCCGGTGAAGGTGCCGTCGCTGACCGAGAAGGATGAAGAGGATTTGATCTTCGCGATCGGGCAGAAGGTGGATACGGTTGCGGTTTCGTTTGTGCGGACGGCGGATGATGTGCGGCATGTGAAGTCACGGCTGGCTGCGTTGAACTCGGACGCGTGGGTGATTGCGAAGCTGGAGAAGCCGCAGGCGATTGAGCACCTGGATTCGATTCTGGAGATTGCGGACGGGATCATGGTGGCTCGTGGCGACCTGGGCGTGGAGGTTCCGCCGGAGAAGGTTCCGGCGATTCAGAAGCACATCATCCGGCGGGCTGCGGAGTTTCGCAAGCCGGTGATTACGGCGACACAGATGCTGGAGTCGATGATTGAAAATCCACGGCCCACGCGGGCTGAGGCTTCGGATGTCGCGAACGCGATTTATGACGGAACGGATGCGGTGATGCTTTCGGCGGAGACGGCTGCGGGGAAGTATCCGGTGGAGTCGATTGCGATGATGGCGAAGATTGTGACGGAGACGGAGCAGCAGATGCGGATCGACCCGCTGCCGGCGACGCGGACGCGGCGGATGGCGAAGCTGTCGGTGGCGGAGACGATCTGCGAGTGCATGGCGCACTCGGCCGAGGATTTGGATGTGGCGGCGATCGCTATCTTTACGGAGACGGGCAGCACGGTGCGGCTGCTGTCGAAGTATCGTCCAGAGCCGCCGATCTATGCGCTGAGTCCGTATGAGAAGGTGATCCATCGGACGATGATGTTGTGGGGGACGTATCCGATTTTGTGTGAGCGGTTTCGCGATACCGACATGCTGGTGAACATGGCGGAAGAGATTCTAGAGAAGCGCGGGTTTGTGCAGCAGCGGCAGGTGGTGGGGATTGTGGCCGGGACGAGGACGCGGTCAGGCGCGACGAACTTTATGCGGCTGCATATGGTGGGAGATCGGGATGATGAGCTGGTGAAGAAGGGCAAGAAGGGTAAGGGGAAGAAGAAGTAAAGGCTACTGCGCGGGAGCGTCGATCTGGCTGAAGAGGTGGTGCAGATCGACGTGGATGGGACTGTTGGGGAGTTCGAGGCGGTCGGCGGCGAGCCAATGGGTGGCAAAGCACATGCGGCCGGTACGGGTTTTGGGGTCGATGATCCAGATGTTCTCGACGCCCAGGGTTTGATAGTCGTGGCAGCGTTCCTGGAGTTCCGAGTAGGTGTCGTCGGGGGACAGGATTTCTATGACGAGGAGCGGCGGTTCGGTGAGGACAGGGCGCTGGGTTCCGGGGCGAAGGATGACGAGGTCGGGAACGCGCACGCGGCTTGAGGAGACTTGCACACGCTGCTCGGTGCTTCCCATCACGTGCCACGCGCGTTCATTGCTCATGAACCATCCGGCGAGCAGCCACTGCACCCGTGCGTGATCCCATTTGCCCACGTTTCGCTCCCTGATCTCACCGTCGACGTATTCGCGGTCGGGGCGGTACACGGTGTCGAGGTACTCGAGCATCGGAATCTGGGTCGCGGTCGCCATGCGCGTAGTGTACTCCAGCAAGCCGTAGAATCTGGATGTGGGTCGGATACGGGTTTTGTCGGATCAGGTCGCGAATCAGATAGCTGCCGGTGAGGTGGTCGAGAGACCTGCGTCGGTGGTGAAAGAGCTGCTCGAGAACTCGATCGATGCGGGTGCGACGCGGATTCGGATTGAGGTGGAGGCCGGTGGGCGGAAGCTGATTCGGATCGTCGATAACGGGTGCGGCATGGTGCGGGATGATGCGCTGCTGGCGTTTGAGCGGCATGCGACTTCGAAGTTAAGGACGTCGGATGATTTGTTGTCGATTGCGACGCTGGGGTTTCGTGGGGAAGCGCTGCCAAGTATTGCGAGTGTGGCGCGGCTGACGCTCGAAACGCGGGCGGCGGAGGATGCGGCGGGGACGCTGGTTGAGATTGCCGGCGGAAACATGCTGCGAGTGGAAGAGGCGGGGCTTCCTGCGGGGACGACGATTGCGATTCGGGATTTGTTCTTCAATACGCCGGCGCGACGGAAGTTTCTTAAGAGTGAGACGACGGAGTTGCAGCACATTGCGGCGCTGGTGACGCATTATGCGCTGGCGCATCCGACGCGGCACTTTGAGCTGCATACGACGACGCAGGCGCTGCTGGTAGCTCCGGCGGTGGCGGATGCGGGAGAACGGCTATTCCAGATCTTTGGCGCGGAGACGGCTTCGCTGATGCTGCCGGTGACGGCGGAGATGGACTTCCGTCATGGCGGGCTGCCGGAACCGCCGCCGTGGAAGCGTGAGGAAGATTATGAGCGACCGGACCCTGGGTTTATCCGGTTGAGCGGGTTTGTGTCGAAGCCGGAGTTGCAGCGGCTCAATCGGAATTCGATCTACGTGTTTGTGAACTCGCGCTTGATCCGCGACCGGCTGGTGCTGCATGCGATGAGCGAGGCGTATCGGAATATCATTCCGCCGACGAGCTACCCGGTGGTGCTGCTGTTTCTGGAGATGCCGCCCGAAGAGGTGGATGTGAATGTGCATCCGGCGAAGACCGAGGTGCGGTTTCGCCAGCCGAGTTTCGTGCATGACTTTATCCGCGACAATGTGCGTGCGGCGTTGATGAACGCACGGCCCGCGGCGAGTTTTGCCTCGGCGTTGACCGGGGCTCCGTATGCGGGGGCGAGTGCGAGTTTGCTGCTGGATGTGAGTCCGATGCCGGGGCAGCCGAGTTCGCCCGTGTTCGATCCGGTGCGTGCAGCGGCGGGTTTTGGGGTTGGGTCTGAGAACGAGGTTGTAGATGGGGCGGAGCGTTTTGAGTTGAGGCCGATTGCGGTGGCCGAGTCGCCGGGACGGCTTGCGTTTTCAGTCGAAGAGGCGATTGCCGTGGGTTACGGAGAGCCCGAGCCGAGTCACGCGGTGAGCGGCGTGGTCGAAAATCCGACGTTGCGTTCGCTTGCGACGTTGAAGCCGCTGGGGCAGGTGCGCGATTCTTTCATCCTGGCGGTGAACGATGAGGGGCTTTGGATTATCGACCAGCATGTGGCGCATGAGCGGGTGCTGTTTGAGAAGGTGATGCGAGAGCGGGATACCGAGCAGGTGCAGCGGCAGCGACTGCTGATGCCGCTACTGGTGGACCTGCTGCCGGCGCAGATGGTGGCGTTTGCGCGGATCGCGGCGGAGCTGGAACGGAACGGCTTTGAGGCGGAGCCGTTTGGGCCGAGGACGCTGGCGGTGAAGGCCGCTCCGGCGGGGCTGGAGGGCAAAGAACTGGAGCAGATGCTGGAGGAGTTGCTGGCGGTGGAGGATCGTTTGTCGCAGAGCGAGAATGCAGAGGCTCGGCGGCGCAGGATTGCGGCGAGCATTGCGTGCCATGCGGCGGTGAAGATCAATATGCCGCTGGATGGGGCAAAGATCGAGTGGCTGTTGACGGAATTGGGCAAGACGGAGCATCCGACGAGCTGTCCGCACGGCAGGCCGATCGCTTTGCGGTATTCTCATAGAGAGATCGAACGCGCGTTCCAGCGCACCTGAATACCCCGTGAGACAACGAAAGAGCCTGGGCCGACAGAGGCTCGGGCGGCTGTCCTTTGAAAATTTAGCGCATTGTCCTTGCAGTTTGAAGGAAGCCGGCGAGCTCCAGCCAACCAGCGGAGTCGTCCAGGCAGGAAGGTAGTACCCTTGAATCCCGAAGAAACGAACTCCGCAGAAACCAAGCCGCAGACCGCACGAACGCGAGTCGCAAACCCTCAGAACCCCTCGGCGGAAGAGCTTACCGCTGCACGGGCAGCCCACTGGCACCAGCAGGACAATGCGCTGCTTTCCCTGGAAACGCTGCGTGAGTGGATTCAGCGCAGCGGGCTGGTGATGTATCTGCCGAAGCCGCAGCTGGGCGCGCCGGGGCCTTCGCTGGTGCAGGCGACGCTGGGCAAGCCGGGAACGGGTGAGCTTGCGGAGCAGGATGCGGCAAAGAACCTGGTTGCGCGTCTGATTGCTGAAGGAAGCGTGGTGCCGTTGAACCTGCTGGGGGTGACGGGCGGTCTGGGAACCGACACTCCGGACTTTGTGGTCTCGGCTGCGGTGTTTTCGTACATCTTCACGCTGCGCGGGAACAAGGCGTGGAAGCAGGCTCCGGTGACTTCGGGTGCGGTGAAGGTTTCGCCGCTTGCGCTGGCGACCTATGAGATTCTTTCGGCGAAGGTGACGCTTTCTGCCTATGATCTGACGACGCAGCTTGGCAAGGAAGTGACCGAGGCGGCGGTGTTGCGTGCGTTGACCGAGCTTTGGTCGCAACTGCGCGTGATTCCGGTGCCGCAGCAGGATGGTTCGACGACGCTGTGGGAGTTGACGACTTCGCGGTTTACGAAGCAGATCAAGGCGGGAGCGAATGCGGGTCAGCCTTCGGCGTTGAGCGCGTTGATCTCGCTGTATCTTGGGCAGGCGGTCATTGCGACCGAAGGGGAGATCGAGTCGTTCCTTTCGGCGCTTGCTCCGCGGTCGAGGGTGCGCGATGTGATTCATGCGCTGCTGGCGGCCCGTCAGTTGGAGACGGTGGTGATCGATGGCAAGACCCTGCTGCATGTGGCGGGCGAGCTTCCGGCGTTCGCGAAGGTTGCTGCCGACGGAGCGAGTGAAGAGGAGCCGCTCGGCGACGTAGAAGCTGCGAGCGATGAGTCTGGATCGCGGATCTCGAAGTTTGCGGCGAAGCCGGGGAGCAAGATTGGGACGGGACTGCGGTCGAAGCCTGCGTTTGGCAGCCGGCCCTCGTTTGGGAGCAAGCCGGCGTATGGGAGCAAGCCGGCGTATGGGAGCAAGCCGGCGTATGGGAGCAAGCCCGCGTATGGCAAGAAGCCGTTTGGGGCGAAGCCGGCATTTGGCGGTGGCGACCGCGAGCGCCGTCCGTTCAAGCAGGATTCGTATGCGAAGCCTGGGTTTGACAAGCCGTGGCAGGAGGATCGACCGGCTCGTCCGGCAAATAACGGGGACGCTGGCGGTGGCGAGTTCAAGCCGGCAGCGCGGAGCTATGACAGGAAGCCGGCTGGCGATCGACCGAGCTTTGCGAAGCGGCCTTCGTTTGGGCGTCCTTCGTTTGGGCGGCCTTCGTTTGGAGATCGGGGCAATGGGGCCGGTGACAGCCGTCCGCCACGGCGCGAGTTTACGCCGCGTGAGGGTGGTAGCAGTGACGGGCCGCGCAAGACGTTCTCGAAGCCGGGGACGTTTGGGCGTAAGCGTGAGGGTGGATTTGCGCCGAAGCCTTCGTTTGGCGGAGGTGAAGGACGTCCGCCGCGGCGGGATTTTGGCGGTTCGGGAGAGCGGTCGGAGCGGCCGGCTGGTGGCGGGTTCAAGCGCGCTCCGGGTTCGTATGCGCCAAGGCCTTCCGGCGGGTTTAGCGGTGGGCGGACGGATCGTCCGGCGTTTGGGGCGAAGCCTGGGTTCTCGCGGGACCGTCCGTCGGATGGCGGGGAGGCACCGCGAAAGGTTTTCCGGAAGTTCGATGCACCGAGGACGCCGAGGCCGTTCGATGGGGAGCGTCCGAAGCGCAGCTTTGACGGGCCAAGACCGGAGCGTGCGGGGACGTTCGATCGTCCGCGTGGCGAGCGGTCGGGTTCGGACAGGTCGGGTCCGGACAGGCCGCGTTCGGATCGGCCTAGTTTTGGGGCCAAGCCGGGTGGTTTTGGAGCGAAGCCCGGTGGTTTTGGGGCGAAGCCGGGCGGTTTTGGGGCGAAGAAGCCATTTGGGGCGAAGCCGGGTGGGTTTGCCAAGTCGGGGAGTCCGTTCGCGAAGTTTGCGGAGGGCAAAAAGCCGTTTCGCAAGCCGGGAGCCCCTAAGAAGCCGGGCGGATTTGGACCGACTAAGCGGAAGCGCGATGAGGACGGGAAGTGAGCCTAAGCGGACGTGAGAAGCCGGTGATTGCGATTGACGGGCCTGCGGGCGCGGGGAAGAGCACGCTGGCGGCTCATCTGGCGCGGCGGTTCGGGTTTATGAACCTGGAGACGGGGGCGATGTATCGGGCGCTGGCTTATAAGGCGATCGACAGCGACCTGGACCTGGACGATGAGGCGTCGCTGCTGGATTTGTGCGACGTGACGAAGATCGAACTGGAGCCGACGCGGGATGGGAACCGGGTGCTGCTGGACGGGCGCGATGTGTCGCGGCGGATACGGGACGGGGATGTGACGGCCGCGGCGTCGCGGGCTTCCGTGCATCCGAAGGTGCGCGAGTGGATGGTGGCGCAGCAGCGGAAGCTGGGCGCTCAAGGCGGCGTGGTGATGGAAGGCCGTGACATCGGGACGGCGGTGTTTCCGGACGCGGAGGTGAAGATCTTCCTGGATGCCGATCCGGAGGTTCGCGGGAACCGGAGATACAAGCAGGTTGCGTCGAGCGAGCACGAGGTTTCGTCGGTGCCTGAGGCTGCGGTACTGGCCGAGATGAAGGCTCGGGATGAGCGGGATCGGAACCGTGTGGAGAGTCCGTTGCGTCCTGCGGAGGACGCGATTCGTTTGGATTCGACGGCGATGTCGCTCGATGAAGTGCTGGCGAAGAGCGAGGAGATTGTGCGCGAGCACCTGGGGCTGTCTGGCGGATAACTTGGTTGGACGGATGGGGTGCGGAGTGGGCATACACGAAAGTTGAATTATTTTCTTGGAAAAAGTTGCATCTGTGCTAATCTTGGTTCATCGTTTGCAACAGATTGGTTTTCTGCAATGGCTGTATGTTGAACCCCGATTTGTTCTAGCGGCAAATTCAAGAAGGCTTTAAGGAAATAACGAAAATGGAACAGGGAACAGTGAAGTGGTTTAACGATGCCAAGGGGTTTGGCTTCATCAGCCGTCAGAACGGCGAGGATGTGTTTGTTCACTACTCGGCGATCAATTCAAACGGTTTCAAGAGCCTCCAAGAGGGTCAGGCTGTGCAGTTCAACGTGGTCAAGGGACCGAAGGGCTGGCAGGCGTCTGACGTTCAGCCTCTCTAATTTCTAGAGTCAAGCTGGGCTTCAGGATAGATCTTTAATCTCTTGCTCGACTTTAGACCCACACGATTCCTGGGAGCTCGCTCTACAGAGATCAGAAAAGGGAACAGCCTTCCGGCTGTTCCCTTTTCGCGTTTTTGTGCGCATGACTTGGTGACATGCTGGGCAGGTCGAAGTTGAGGCTCGTGACGCCGACGACTTAGTGCGTCGACTCCTCGACGACTGCGAAGCCCCAGGGGTGCAGCGGAATCGCTTGCCCGCTGGAGACTGGTTTCCCGGAGATGAGCTCAGCGCCTGAAGCGAAGGGATAGGTTGGCGCTTGCTCGGCGCTGGAGTAGTTGAAGAGATAGTGGACTGCGTGGCCATTTTGCAGGACGCCGCTGCGGATGATGAGCGGGAAGTGCTGCGTGGGGAGATCGACGATTCCGGCCCGGGTGACGGCGTCGGCGAAGATCTTTTCGGCGAGCGCATCGGTGGGCATGAAGCCCATGTACGTGACTTCTCCTTTGCCGAATCGGTTGCTGGTAAGCGCGGCATAGGCGGGCCACGAAGCATGTCGATAGCGGGCCAGGACCGTGGCCGTGGTCGGCGTTAGAAATTCCATCCACCATCGTGCCTGGTTGTCCTTGTCGCTGACCTTGAAGGGATTCCCGTCGAGCGAGACGTTCTCCGGCAAGGTGAACTCACTGTACTTGACGCCGGCCGCCTCAAAGATGCCGCCGGGTTGCGTGGTGGCTCGCACCTTTGTGTTCTCGTCCGAGAAGCCACTTTTGAAGGTGTAGAAGAGATGGCCGCCGGCCCTGGCGTAGGCGTTGAGCTTCTGTATCTCGGCGTCACTGGCGGCGTAGAGCGAAGGGACGATGATGAGCTTGTAGTTGCTCAGCGGGACGGTGGAGCAGGGTGACAACAGATCGGCCTCGACGTTGATGCGGTAGAGTGCGTCGTAGGTGTGGCGAACGACGTCGTTATAACCGATGCCGCCGTCGGCGTTGATGCGGAATGCGTCGAAGGCGTCGAGTGCGGTGTTGCTGACGTAGACGGCGACCTGGTTGTGCTTCTGCATATTGACGAGCCTGGGGCCGAGGCGCTTGAGGTCGGCACCGATGGTCTTCGCTTCGTTGTAGGTCGGGTTGGGCTGGTAGTCCTGCGAGAGCAGCCCTTTCCAGTAGGTTTCGAAGGCGTTCGCGGTGCTGGCCCAATGCCAGTACTCGACCATGTTGGCGCCGGAGGCGATGTGGCTGAAGGCTTGCAGGCGGAGCTGGCCGGGGTAGGGAGTCCACTGTGGGAAGCCTTGCGCTTCGGTCTCCATCAGGAGGAAGTTCTGGCCATTGCGCAGGGATCGGGCGAGGTCGCCGCCGAAGGCGATTTCGGCTCCGGTGAGGTGGTCCTGGCTGGGATAGTAGATGTCGATGCCGGCGACGTCGAGCGGCTTCGCGGCTTCCCATTGGTTCACGTCGGGCTGCACGCCGTACGAGCTGCCGCGCCAACTCAGGTCGAAGTTTTGCGTGATGAACTGGTCCGGCCGGGCGTGGGCGCGGACGAGGCCTGCCTGCCACGTGAGGTAGTCGGTGACGAGCTTGCGCTGGAAGGCGGAGTAGGCGTTCGACAGGCTTGCGTTGATGGAGGAGTTGACCGGCGGGAAGTCTTCCCAGGCGTTGATGCGGTTGCTCCAATAGTTGAGGCCGAAGGCCTGGTTCAGGTCGTCGAGGCTGGCGAATTTGTGTTTGAGGTCTTCGACGAAGGCCTTCTGGACGTCGGGGCCAAAGTTCCCGTAGGACTTGGTTTCGTTGTCGACCTGATAGCCGATGACGGCGGGATTGTCTTTGACGTGGTCGACCAGGGCGATGATGATGCGCTGCGCGGCTTCGCGAAAGTTGGGATTGGTGATGTCCATGTTCTGGCGAGGGCCGTAGGCGGCACGGCCGTCGCGGCGGGTGACGAGCACGTCCGGGTGCTCGCGGGCGAGCCAGGTTGGGACCGCATATGTGGGCGTCCCGACGATGACCTTGATGCCGTGGCGCTGCATGGCCGCGAGCGTTCGGTCGACGTGCGAGAAGTTGAAGATGCCGGGCGCGGTCTCTTCCGTGCCCCACGTCGATTCGGCGATGCGTACGACGCTGATGCCGGCATCCTGCATCATGCGGGCGTCTTCCTCGACGCGATCGGTGGGAGTGTACTCGTCGTAGTAGGCGGCTCCGAAGAGGATGGTTTGCGGGAGCTTGACCTGGGCGTGGGCCTGTGCGGTGACGGCGGCGAGCAGGAGGCAGAAGAGGGTGCGATGCATGGTCCGGCGTCTCCGGGAGGTGATGGGATGGCCTCCTCATCATCTCACTGCGGGGGGTGGCAACGGGTGAGGCTATGGATGCGGATGGTTTCGAGGTGTATGAATGTGATTGCAGGAAGTGCGTATGCGCATGACGCGGATTGGACGCAGATGAACGGTGGGTGCACTGGGCGAGAGTCCTGGGGTGGGTATGATTTGCGCTGATCGCTAGCGTTGCATCATTCTCTGTGTATGGAGAGAAAACTAGCTGAGCTGGGAGCCGAGTTAGCCGAGACGCTCAATCGACAGGTGCGGGTTGAGGGTGATTATGCGAGCGAGGTGCCAGGTCTTCATCTGTTTCGTCGTCATACGCCTATGGTTGGCGCCTGCCAGGTGTATGGTCCCGTTTTTACGGTAGTGGCGCAAGGTGCAAAAGCCATCGACGTGGGTGGCGAGTTGATTGCGTTTGGCGAACTGAGTTGGTTGATGACTCCCATTCACATTCCTGCCATGTCGCGGATTACGAAAGCCAGTCCCAAGAGGCCTTATCTTGCCTGCGCCATTACATTGGATATGCAAGCCGCGCGAGAGATGATCGTTGAGTTCGATGCGGTCGCTTGCGATGACATGAAGAGCGGCCTAGCTGTTACGACCGGGGCAATGACGCTCGAGTTGCTTGACGCTGTTCTTCGGATGGTTCGGTTGGCTGAAAGCCCTCAAGATATCGCGATTCTCGCGAAGCTGCTTCACCGGGAGATTCTTTACCGATTACTGACGAGCGCGGGTTCCGGAGTTATGCGGGAGGTCGTGACGGCAGGTTCACAGAGCCAACGCGTTGCGCGAGCGGTGGACTGGTTGCGTGCAAACTTCAGAGAGCCGTTGCGGGTAGAGCAACTGGCAACGCATGCACATATGGGCGTATCGACACTCCATCACCACTTCCGTCAACTGACCGGTAGCAGCCCGCTACAGTTTCAAAAACAACTGCGGCTGTTTGAAGCACGGCGCTTGATGCTGGTCGACGGTGCAGACGCAGCATCGGCTGCTTATGCCGCAGGCTACGAGAGCGTGACGCAATTCAACCGCGAATACCGTCGCCAGTTCGGACAGCCGCCCCGTAAGAACGTGATTGAGCTGCAGAGAGCCGGCGAGCTGGCGCTTTCCGGTTGATGCAAGAGGTTTAGGCAAGAAATCGGCAGGAGTGGGCTCACGCCGTGATGACTCTCACTCTTAGTGTTGTTCTCGAGGAGAACAACATGACTACCAGCCATCCTAAAGTCGTACTCATTACGGGCTCCAGCAGCGGCTTCGGCCGCGATACTGCGGAGACGCTTGCATCAGCCGGGCACACCGTGTTCGCAACAATGCGGGATACTGCCGGTCGCAATCAGGCTCACGCCGATGCCCTGATTGCCGAGGGAATCCATGTCGTCGAACTGGATGTGACCGACGAAATATCCGTCAAGAACGGCGTGGCTTCGGTGCTCGCCAAGACGGGTCGCCTCGACGTGCTCGTCAACAACGCGGGTATTGGTGCAGCAGGCGTCTCTGAGGCATTCACGACCGATCAGGTTCGCGCGCTCTTCGATGTCAACGTATTCGGCATTCAACGAATGATGCAGGCTATCCTGCCGACTTTCCGGAGCCAAGGCGATGGATTGGTGATCAACATTGGCTCGATCCTTGGACGGGTGGTTTTCCCATTCTTCGGACTTTACGGTGCAACGAAGTTTGCCGTCGAGGCGTTGACTGAGAGCTATCATCTCGAACTGTCGCAGTTGGGTGTTGACGTGGTTCTCGTGCAGCCAAGCAACTATCCTACGAGCGTTTTTTCCAGTGCGATTCTGCCATCGGATGCCAAGACGATCGAAGGTTACGGTGCGATCGGTGGCATCCCGAACAAGATGGTGCAGACACTCCTGGAGTCGTTTGAGGGCGAGACTGCTCCCAACCCGCACGATGTTGCTGAGGCGATTGCCAAGCTCGTTACAGAGGCTAAAGGTACACGCTCCATACGTACCGTTGTAGGCCAATCCTTCGGCACGGATGCCATCAACCACGGTGCCGCAGAGGTTCAGGTCCAGCTTCTCGCAGCTCTTGGTCTTGGATTTCTGGCGGGAATTTCGGCTGTTCCTGAAAACGCTTAGGCAGAGCCCTTTGCTTTGCTTCTGGATGGCAGATAGCCAAGGTCAGGCGAAGACTCCGGGCACCCGACTTGTCAGTAGAGATCGAAAGAGGCGTCCGCCTCTGCTTGCTGGATGAGAGTCGCAGAGAGGAAAGAAAGCGAGTGCGGAAGCCGCAAGCTCAAGTGCCGAAGTTCCGTATCGACGTCAGGCGCGATGGTGAGCAGGGCGAAGCCGGTGATGAGCTGGTCGGACGGTAGCAGCCAAGACATCGTGCCAAGCCCTTTATGGTGGGCAGGGGTGGTGAACTCGACGAGCTTCTTCCCTTTATAAGTGAGGTGGTCCGTTGGGAAACGACCGAAAGGATAGTCTGAGGCAGGACCGAAGCCCTCTGCGATGATCTTGCGGGCGTAGTTGCGATATGCCGGGAAAACACGCGCCACCATCTGTGCCACTTCGAAGCGGCCGGATGTACCACCTTCGGAGAAGGAGAGTTGTATGACTGGTCCCGTGAAGCCTTTCCAGTTCTTATGTTCCAGAATCTTGGCATTATCCAGCGGCTCAGGCGCGACATACAGACTCCAGCCATCGGACCCTATGGTGACAAAACAGTTCCAGCCCCGTGGGCCGAGGGTCCCGAACTGTCCCGCATCCCCTTTGTACTCGTACCACGCTAGCTTGTTCGCGACCTCAAGCGGAAGGTTAACCGGCCTTGGTGAGCCTTTTGCAGGTTGATAAGGGCCCGTCTGACCATCCCCAGGGCACCCCACGTACAGTACGGACGTTTGGGCAAATGCTGACATGCTTACGGAGGCGAGAACTGCTCCAAGGGTGCACGAACCGATGCCATGAAGCCTCATGCATTCTCCAGCGAAGCTTAGCTTTAGGGACAGGATAAATCCTGACGGATGCGGTTGTGGTCGTGTGAGGGTGGCTGAGGATGTGCCGACTTAGCATTACTAATCCCGAACTGTCTTAGTGGCGGCTACACTTTCTCTAATGTCTGACAAAGGAACACTGCTATATCGCCCTGTAGGCCAGAAAGAACTTGACCTGATTGCTCTGACTGGCTTCACAGCGTTCCCGCCTCGCCTTGAAGGGCAGCCGATCTTCTACCCAGTACTCAATGAGGAGTACGCCAGCTTCATCGCGCGGGAGTGGAACACCGTAGATGCAGCATCTGGCTACATCGGATATGTCCTCCGGTTCGCCGTAGACTCGGCATACTTGAGTCGTTTTGATGTGCAGAAGGTCGGGTCAGCAAGTGCCCTTGAATATTGGATTCCGGCAGAACAACTCGATGAATTCAACACCAACATCATAGGGAAGATAGAACTCATCTCTACATTCAGACCAGCGAATCGTTAGGCTTCTCAAGAAGTTGCTTTACGGGCGACTTCGCTTTGTCTCGAACGATTAGTCCTCGTAAACACCGTTCACGTCAGTGGGCTCTCGATGAGTGCGAAATCGACCATGCACTCATTGAGCAAAGACAACTACTTCCGATAAGCCGACTTGTCCTTACTGATCTTCGTAAGTGCTGAAAAACGCCGTTTTCCGATGGTTGCCCCTAGGCGGTAAGGATTTCTAGGCATCTGCGATCGCGTCGGCTATTCTCCTCATGAGGATCAATGGAGAAACGAAGTCTGACACAACTAGAGCCGGATGAAAGCGCAACGCCATCTCCACTCCGCTTCTACGACCCTGAAATACAGAACGCCTGGAACGCCGAGCCGCCCGATGGGGAAAGAATTGAGCGCGCGCATCAGGAAGCTGCAAAACTGAAAGCCGCTTATCTGCGCCAACTCATCGATTTTTCAGAGCGAATTAGCAAGGAAACATTCTCGCGATTTTCAGATCCCAGGCAGCCCTTGTTTGATGCCGATCTTTTCAAGTTTTCAGTGGGCGATGCGCTCACCTATTCAGAGCCAAGGCAGCGGCGGATGAGGCTGGCTACCGCTGTGGAAGCGACATTCTGCAGTTTTGACGGTAAAACTCTTCATGACCTGACGTATAGCGGTATAGCGGCAGTTAGGGTAGATGTGCCAAACGCGCGCTGGTTCGGCTTGCCCACCGGGAGGAACCGAATGGATAGCCTCCTAGCCGATGAGCTGACTTGTCTAGATCCTGAGCTGATGAAGCACGCGTTCCTATTTGTTTCGGGAGCAACCATCTCCATCGAATTCAAAAAGGTCAATTGGAAGACGAGGCGTAACCGCTCGCACTAGCTCCGGGCGGATGCATCTTCCCGAAAATTGTCTTTTGGAAACGGATCGGATCAGTTCCGATAGACGCTGTTGTCATCATCTGAGGGTGGCTGATGATATGCCGAGTTCTCGGTACTGATTTCGCTGAGCGTCTCGAGTAAGGCGCTACCAACGGATCAATGCCCTTTTACAGCAGAGACTATTTCGGGCAAGTGACAGCAAAACGTTGAAAGGTGCGCATCCTCAGGGAACACGGTGAGCACTGCGGTGGGCAATTCTTGCACGAACGACCTAACGAGAGCGATAGGCACATTCCTATCTTGCGCACCGTGAAACAAGCGTATAGGAATGCGGATGTCGGCAAGATTGAAGTCGAACGCGTGAACGTACATTCGAATGTCCCACGCAGGACCGCTGGTTCCGTTGCGCAGAGCCTCGCGGATAGCGCGCTGTAAAGACTTAAATCGCCCCGGCTCTGACATCGCAATATAGTCGGCGTCCGCCAGATGGAGACGCATCTTTTCCAGTTCGGCATCGAGGGACGCTTTGCCAGGTTTGCGCATGGTACCCAGCAACAGTCGCAAGCCGGGAGGGAACCGCCTGGCAAGAATCCAGAAGATCCGATTTACAAACGGAAGATTCTTTGCCATCTCAGGAGCGTCCATCCGCCACGCGCCTGAAACGATTACAACGGAGGTCAGCCTTGCCGGAATGCAGGCAGCGCAAGCGGCCACATAGACTCCTCCTCCAGAATTTCCGAGTAGGGCAAAGCGTTGTAGCCCCAAATGATCCGCCAAATGACTGACGTCCGCTGCCCAGTCGGAAAATCCTCGCCCGGGTCTGGAGTCTGAAAGACCTATACCAGGGCGATCAGGCGCAATCATACGCAGACCTGTGCTCGACAGAATTCCTTCGTCGAATAGCATCGGCTCAAGCCGAGAAGATGGCGCGCCATGGAAATACAGAACCGGAATGCCATCAGGCGAACCGTATTCCGCGTAGGCAAGCTTGCGGCCATCGGGTAGCTCAACGGATTGGTTGGCTCTCAACGTTTCCATAGTCGCTCCTGCCAGTTTACTGTGATTGGGCAGAACCTATGACCATTCATTCTTCGGAACGTACTGCTTTTGCTTTATACGCCAACTGCCGCCTCTCCAAACTCTTCAAATGGTGTTGACAGGCCAAGGCACTGATTGAAGGGTCTCTGCACGATCAGTTTTCATAAACGCCGAATTGTCTATCTCGTGAGTTTGGTCCGTCGTCGAGTGGAACGCCGAGGGGCAGCAGGACGCTCGCTCGGGACGGCGTGCTGGGCGGCTTGCGTGTCGGGGCGGCTCCCGGGTTATCCCATGGGCGCGGGTTGTCGGATGTGAGCGTCAACGGGACGGCGCAGGCAAGGCAACCGCAGGTCCCTCGGCTTCGCCCCGGGATGAAAAATGCGATTTGGGAGTTGGGAGGTTGGGTGGTTTGGATGAAAGTTTGGTTAGGCTGACTCGGCAGTTTCGTCATGGCTCGACGGTTCAATCCAGGCGGGCCAACAAGTAAGAGCTCATCACCAAGGTGTATTCGTCGACGACCCGTTGTCGTGTCCTGGCTTCCGTCTCCGCGTAAACGACGCTCATGCTCTTGCAAAGAGCTGGAATGACATTCGCCATGATTGCCGCTTCACTGTGTGGAAGTGACGGACTCGCACTGTGCAGGACTCGCATCATCTGAGCGCGCAGACGCTCTCTCGCTTCCTGATTGCGCTTAGCCGAAACCGGAGCGTCCATTACATGAAAATATGCAGGATGCTGATCAACGAAATCTCGGGTTTGTTCGATGAAGCGCTGGGCAATCTGTTCGGTGGAAAGCGCGCTGGTTGCGTCCGCCAGTTCGCTGAGCTTTGCTTCCATCGCCTCTCCAAAGCGACTGCGAAGTGCAGCCACGAGCGAATCTTTCTTCGGGAAGTATTGATAGACCGTTCCGATCGAGGACCCTGCTCGAGCGGCGATGTTTGTCATGGTCGTCGCCTCATAACCGACTTCCGCCATGAGGGCTGCGGCTGCATCGAGGACGCGCTCGATTGTCTGTCCGGATCTCTCCTGCTTCGGCTCATGACGAAATTTGATTTTTCTTGAGGGCATCCTCAGATTTTACCGTGCATCAGATATTGAGGACACCCTCAATATTGGGGTGCAAGGAGAAAGCCATGAAGGTACTCGTTACAGGAGCGACAGGTAAGGTGGGCGCAGTTGTTGTGCAAGAACTGCTCAAGCGGGGAGTGTTGGTCCGGGTTCTGGTTCGGGACAGCGAAACACCGCGGGAGTTTCCGACCTCGGTTGAGGTGGCTCATGGGAGTATGCTCGATCCGGTCGCTGTGGAGGCAGCGCTGCAAGGGGTGGACAAGCTGTTCCTGCTGAATGCCATTGTGCCGGATGAGCTGAATCAAGCGCTGATTGCCGTGGTCAAGGCGAAGAAGCAATCGATCCAGCAGATCGTTTACCTTTCGGCGCTGCGCGTCGACCAGTTCCGCGACGTTGCGCACTTAGCTTCGAAGCATGCGGTTGAAGACGGTTTGCGGACGTTTGGCATTCCTTATACGCTTCTGCGTCCGGGCTACTTCATGCAGAACGAGCTGATGTTTAAGGATGCGCTTGATCAGGGGATCTATCCTGCTCCGATTGGAAGCGACGGCATTTCGGTTGTGGACGTGCGCGACATCGGTGAAGCGGCAGCCATTGCACTGACCGATGAAAAGCATATCGGACAGACCTACGAGCTGGTTGCCGCCGCCTTGTTGAGTGGAGCTTCTGCCGCAGCGCTGTGGGCTGGTGTGCTCGGACGGCCGGTGCAGTATGGTGGCGAGGATCTGGACGCGTGGGAGCAGGGTGTACGCGGCATGCTTCCGGGATGGTTGGCCTTTGATCTGCGGATGATGTTTGAGGTGTTCCTGGAGCGTGGTTTTTCCGCGACCCAGGTAGAGGCTGAGCGTTTCCGTGCGCTGCTGGGAAGAGAGCCCCGCAGCTATGAGGCCTTCGTGAAGGAGACTGCAACGGCCTGGCGGTAGGGGTGGCCGACCCGAACAGGTCGCGGACCCGAATGTGAGGGTTCCGACCTCAGGCAAAGCTAAGGGCGTTCGGGGTGGGGTGCCCCATGTCTCAGAGGCGAGACATGGGGCACCCGGCTCCTGGGTGACAAGCGGGGTTAGTTGTCGGTGCGTTCGCGCGTGTAGGGGTGGGACATGAGGTTGCGGGCTTCGTTGATGGCTCCCTGGGTGTTGTCGTTGGTCTGGACGGCGAGGCGGTACTCGTTGACGGCGCGTTCGCGCTGTCCGGTGACGTCGAAGATGCGGCCGAGTTCGACGTGGGACCAGACTTCGGTCCAGCGGGGGTCCTGGTCGCCACGGAGGGTGTCGCGGAAGCTGTTGGCGGCGGACTGGTAGTTGCGCTGCTGGAAGAAGATTTCGCCGATGCGGTAGGCGGCGAGGGAGCTGTTCTTGTTGGCGTCGAGGGCTTTCTGGTATTCGACGAGAGCGCCGGTAAGGTCGCCCTGGGCGACGAGTTGCTGGCCGCGGAGGACGGCGACGCGGACGGCGAGGTCGGGGGTGGATTTGAGGAGCCAGCCCTGGGGGTCGATGGTGATGCGGCGGGGGCGGCCGAAGGTTTCGACGGAGTAGCTGGAGTCGGTGCCGGAGACGTCGATTTTGCGGAGTTCGGTCTTGCCGTCGGTTTCGATGCGGAGTTCGACGGGCATGCGGAAGAGGTCGAGGTCCTGGGCGATGGCTCCTACGGTGCGGAAGCCCTTGTTGTTGCCGAGGCGGTAGACGGTGTATTTGTCAGTGAACTGGGGGGCTCCGGTGCCGTCGATCCACTGGGCGAAGAAGGGTGAGAGCTGGAGATTGGAGATGCGCTCGGCGACCTCTTCGACGTCGCGGCTACGGACGGGCTTGTCGGTGTAGTCGGAGAGGAGGTTGCGGATGAATTTGAGGAAGGCTTCGTCGCCCATCTCCCAGCGGAGCATGTGGAAGATCATGGCTCCTTTTTCGAGGGTTTCGGATTGGAACTGGGGGCTGAAGGGGTCGAGGCGGCCGAGGGTGGTGAGGGGTTCGGTGTCGTAGGCGAGGGCTCCGGCGGAGACGTCGTTGATGGCGGTGTTGAAGGAGGAGCGGCCGGCGGTGTCTTCGAGGTACATGAGCTCGGCGTAGCGGGAGAGGCCGTTGGTGATCCACGCGTCGTTGAGCGAGTAGGGGGAGATTTCGGAGCCGAACCACTGGTGCGCGAGGGTATTGGCGAGCAGGCGCTGGGAGTTTTTGTCGACGATGCGGTTGCCGGCGATGGCAGCGACGCCGGGGGCCCAGGAGGCGGAGACGGAGTCTTCCGGGAGCTCGACGATGGCCATCTGGGTGGCTTCGGCCTGGCCGAAGTCGTTGGTCATGAACTCGTACTCGGAGGCGGCGAGCTTGGCGAAGGCGAGGGCTCCGGTTTTGCGCGGCTCGGTGGTGTAGATGGCGAAGTTTTCAACGTGCTGCGGCGCGAGGAACTTGCCGGCGACGATGGTGCCGGGGAAGCCGGGCTTAGTCCAGCTGAACGAGTACTCGGTTTCCTTGCCGACGGATTTGGGGGTGCCGGTGGGACCGGAGCCGACGACGCGCTCGTCGGAGGGGACGCGGATGTGCATTTCGGCGGTGAAGCGGTCGGTGTAGAGGCCGGTCTGCGACATGGGGAACCAGCGGCCGGGATAGAGGAGGATCGAGATGGGATCGGCGACGGCGGCGAGCTTGATGCCTTCGACGGGGCTGGTGTCGGAGCCTTTGAGGACGCCGGAGTAGGTGAAGGTCCAGGTGGTGGAGGTGCCTTTGGGGACGGGGTTCGAGAGCTCGAAGCGGACGGCGTTCTGGGTGCTGAGGCGCTCGCCGGTGAGCGGGTGGTTCTGGGCGTCGGTGACGGAGGTGAGGGCGAGGCCGTTGTTGAGCTCGAAGGTGGGGGAGTTGAGGTCTTCGATGGCGGTGAAGGTGACCTGGGCGGTGGCGGTGAGCTTGTTGTTGGCGGGGTCAAGCTCGGCGTTGATGACGTAGGCGGTGACGCGGAGCTGGGGGCGCGTGGGTGCGGCGAAGGCAGCGAGCGGGGAGAAGGCCAGAAGGGCAGCAAGGCTCAGGCTTAGGGTGCGGCGGGAAGGCATTCGGGTGGAGTCCTCTAGGGAAGAGTAAATCGTCAACAGGTAAGACGTTGGAAAGAGGCGGAAGGATTGGTTGGGGAGGTTCCGGGTTTGGGAGTGTGTGGATGGGATGCGCGGATCTAGCGCGGATAGAGAGTGCTCAGGATGGCCTGGGTGACCTGGGTGATGGCGGTGGGGCCGGGGGTCGTGAGAAGTTGGCGGAGTTCGGCGAGGTCGGAGAGTTGGCGGGTGCGAGTGGAGGTGTCTTTGAGGAGGGGTTCCAGGGTTTCGGAGAGGGTGTCGGGGTTGAAGCGGTCCTGCAGGAGTTCGGGGACGATGCGGCGGCCGGCGATGAGATTGGGCATGGCGATGGGGAGGTTGCCGTCGCGATCGACTTCGGCGGGGATTTCTTTGGGGTACCAGATGAGGGATTTGGCGAGCTTGAAGGTGAGGGCGGAGACGCGGTAGACGACGACGAAGGGGTTGCCGATGAGCGCGGCCTGCACGGTGGCGGTTCCGCTGGCGACGACCGAGGCTCGGGCGTGGTGGAGGGCTTCGCGGGCGTCGGAGACGAGGTGGATGTAGGGAAGGGGGATGGTGGGATCGGAGCCGGGGTAGTGGGTGATCCAGCCTGCGGTAAAGTCGGCGAGTCGTGCGCGGTCGATGGTGGAGGCGACGGGCAGGAGGTATTCGGCGTCGCGGGGGTGGCGGCAGGCCATTTCGACCATGGTGGGGAGGTTGGCTTCGATCTCGCGCCAGCGGCTGCCGGGGAGGAGGGCGATCCAGGGTTTGGCGGGATCGAGGTTGTTGTGGGCGGCGTAGATTTCGCGGGGGATGGAGGGGAGCGGCAGGTCTGCCAGGGGGTGGCCGACGAACTCGGCGGCGACTTTGCGGTTCTGGTAGAAGGGGGCTTCGAAGGGGAAGATGACGAGCATTTTGGAGACGCGCTTCTGCACCCAGCGGAGGCGGCGGCGCTTCCAGGCCCAAAGTTGCGGAGAGACGAACCAGATGACGGGGATTTTGCGGCGGGCGAGGTGTTTGGCGAGACGAAAGTTGACGTCGGGGAAGTCGATGAGGACGGCGGCGGCGGGGGGCTGGGCGTCGATGGAGCGGATCAGTTTGCGGTATTGCGCGTAGATGTAGGGTGCGTGGCGGAGGACTTCGGTGATGCCCATGTGGGCGACGTCTTCGGCGCGGACGATGCGGGTCTGGCCTGCGGCGGCCATCTCCTGACCGCCGAGGCCGGAGAAGGTGGCGGCGGGGAGGGATTCGCGGAGGGCACGGATGATCTGGGCTCCGTAGTGGTCGCCGGAGGCTTCGCCGGCGGAGAGGAAGAGGTGCGGGGGCATCTGGGTTGAGTTTATTGCATGTGGTTCTCCGTTTCTGGATTGAGGTGTCACTTCGACGCTGAGACGAGGGTGCCTGGAGAGGGGGCCACTTGGAGAATGGAGGGTTCTGTCGGCGTGGGAGACCTTTTGCGTGGGTGAGGGGTATCCCCTCGAAGGTCGTATGGACGACGGAGGTGAGGCATGAAATTTTCGAGTATCGGCAGTTTCAGGTTTTGAAATGCGCTGCCGGTGGAGGCTGAACTTGGGCGCAGAGACCGTCATGCTCGGGCACTACAACGCTGTTTTTGTCGCACTTTCTGTGTTGATCGCGGTGCTTTCCGCGTATGCGGCCCTGGACCTGGCCGGGCGGGTTGCGTCGAGCACGAAGTTTACGGTGCGGCAGGCGTGGCTGGGTGGCGGCGCGGTGGCGATGGGGACCGGCATCTGGTCGATGCACTACATCGGCATGCTGGCGATGCGGATGGAGATGGTGGTGCTGTATGACTGGCCGACGGTTCTCCTGTCGTTGATGGCTGCGGTGTTTGCGTCGGGACTGGCGCTGTTTCTGGTGAGCCGCAAGACGATGGGTGCGGCTTCGACGGTGCTGGGCAGCCTGGCTATGGGCGGCGGAATTGCGAGCATGCATTACATCGGCATGGCGGCGATGCGGATGCCGGCGCGGCGGGTCTACTCGATCCCGATGGTCGCCTTGTCGATTGGGCTGGCGGTGGTGATTGCGTTTGTCGCGCTGCGGATCGTGTTTGCGTCGCGGCATGAGAATCTGGGGCTGACCTGGCGCAAAGGTTTGAGTGCGCTGCTGATGGGATTTGCGATTCCGGTGATGCATTACACGGGGATGGCTGCGGCAAGCTTTATTCCGGCCCGGCTGGCGCCTGCGAGCTTGAGCCATGCGATCAGCATTTCGGACCTGGGCGCGGCGAGCATTGGGTTGGTGGCGATCATGCTGCTATGCCTGGTGTTCGTTTCGGCGATGGTGGACCGGTACTTTGCGTTGCAGGCCTCGAAGCTGGCGAATAGCGAAGAGCGCTACCGGAAGATTATCGGGTCGACCTTCGATGCGTTCCTCGGGTTTGGCGCGGATGGCATTATCACGGACTGGAACCGGCAGGCCGAAGCGACGTTCGGGTATCCCGAGCATGAGGCGCTGGGGATGCATTTGCGGCAGTTGATGAAGATCCATGCGGAGATTGAGAGCAGCGAGATCAAGAACGTTGAAAGCATGATGAGGTTGCTCGCTTCCGGCGTGGAGAGGCCATTGCAGGATCGGATCGAGGTTGTGGCGCGGCATCGCGGCGGCTATAACTTCAATGCCGAGATGGCGATCTCTGCGATCACGGTGGGTACGGAGACGATGTTTGCGGGGTTTGTCCACGATGTGACGGAGCGCAAGCAGGCGGAGCTGCATCGGGAAGAAGTTCGCGAGGCTGCGGAGGCCGCGTCGCGGGCGAAGAGTGAGTTTGTGGCGAATATGAGCCATGAGATCCGGACTCCTCTGAATGGTGTGATCGGGATGACGGACCTGGCGCTCGAGACGGAGCTGACGGGTGAGCAACGAGAGTACCTGGAGACGGTGAAGCTGTCGGCTGATTCGCTACTGAGCGTGATCAACGACATTCTTGACTTCTCGAAGATTGAAGCGGGCAAGGTGGATCTGGAAGAGATTCGGTATGACGTGCGGGAGTGCCTGGAGTCGATGATGAAGACGCTGGCGCTGCGTGCGGATGAGAAGGGCTTAGAGCTGCTGTGCGACATCAGCCTGGAGATTCCGGAGACGCTGATGGGTGATCCGGGCCGGATTCGTCAGATTACGACGAACCTGATCGGGAATGCGATCAAGTTTACGAGCGCGGGCGAGGTGTCGCTGCACGTGGTTTCGGAGGTTGCGGAAGACGGCGAAGAGCAGTTGCACTTTACGGTGTCCGATACCGGGATTGGGATTGCTCCGGACAAGGCGGAGACGATCTTCGAATCGTTCAGCCAGGCCGATACGTCGACGACGCGCGTGTTTGGCGGGACGGGGTTGGGGTTGACGATTTCGAAGCGACTGATCGAGCTGATCGGCGGACGAATCTGGATTGAGAGCGAGTTGGGCAAGGGATCGCACTTCCATTTCACGATCCCGATGCAGGAGGCGGTGCGGCTGGAGAAGGCGCCGGAGATGAACCGCACACACCAACTGCTGCATGGCGTGAAGGTGCTGGTGATCGACGACAACAAGACGAACCGTCGGATTTTGACGGGGTTGCTGTCGGCGTGGGGGATGAGCCCGTTCGCGATGCCGGATGGGCAGAGCGCGCTGGCTCACCTGCAGGCCGAGCACGAGAATGGCAACCACTACAAGTTGATTCTGACCGACATGCACATGCCGATGATGGATGGTTTTGGCGTGATCGAACGGATTCAGGACAACGCGGACTTGAATGCGGCGACGATCATGATGCTGTCGTCGGGCGGGCATCGGGGCGATGCGGCGCGATGCCAGGAACTGGGCGTGGCTGCGTACTTGTTGAAGCCGGTACGGCAGACTGAACTGCGCGAGGCGATTGCGCGGGCGCTTGGGGAAGAAGGAAGTGCGGGGGCCGGGAAGATGATTACGCAGAAGAGTTTGCGCGAGGAGCGTTCGAAGAGCCAGTTCCTGAATATTCTGCTGGCGGAAGACAATGCGGTGAATCAGAAGCTGGCGCTGCGACTGCTGGAGAAACGTGGGCACACGGTGACGGTGGTCGATAACGGTAGGCTTGCCGTGGACGCGCTGGCGAGCCGGAGTTTCGACCTGGTGCTGATGGATGTGCAGATGCCGGAGATGGACGGGATTGAAGCGACGGCGGCGATTCGTGCGAAGGAACGCGAGACCGGCGAGCATCAGGCGATCGTTGCGATGACGGCGCTGGTGATGAAGGGGGATCGGGAGCGATGCCTGGCGGCGCAGATGGATGGATATCTGTCGAAGCCGATTCGTCAGCAGGAGCTGGATGAGGCGCTCGAGGTTTATACGGCGAGGAAGCGTGAGGCGGGTGCCGATGCGGTCGAGACTCCGGAGACGGTTGGTGCTGAGCCGATCAATCTGAAGGAGTTGATGGAACGGGTGGACGGCGACCTGGCGTTTGTCGGAGAGCTCTCGGAGATCTTCGGGGATGATTATCCGCGGCAGATTGCGACGGTACGGAACTGCCTGGAGATTGGTGATCTCGAGGGGGTGAAGCGGGCGGCGCACGGATTGAAGGGATCGCTCGCGAATCTTTCGGCGACGTATGCGGCTTCGCTGGCGGCATCGCTGGAACGAAGTTCGGCTACCGGTGAGGTGGATGGATTGAACAAGACGCTGGTGGAGCTGGAGCGCGAGTTACCAAGAGTCTTCGCCGCACTGCAAGAGCAGGGTAAGGAGTATGCCCTGTGAAGATCCTGATCGCAGACGACGATGCGGTGTCGCGGATGATGATGCGCCGGATGCTGGTACAGGCCGGGTATGAAGTCTCCACGGTCTCGAACGGGACGGAGGCGGTTGCGGCGCTGATGGAAGAGGATGGCCCGCGGATGCTGCTGCTGGACTGGATGATGCCTGGGCTGGACGGTCCGGAGGTTTGCCGGGCGATTCGGACGGGGACCCGCGTGGCTTATATCTACATCACGCTGCTGACGTCGAAGGATTCAAAGGAAGACCTGGTGAAAGGGCTGGAGGCGGGTGCGGACGACTATCTGACGAAGCCCTGTAACCAGGAAGAGCTGCGCGCGCGGTTGCGGACGGGTCAGAGGATTTTGCAGCTCGAAGACATCCTGGTGAATGCGCGCGAAGAGATGCGGCAGAAGGCCATGTACGACGCGCTGACGGGTCTGCTCAATCGCGGGTCGATTCTGCATGGGTTGACCGAGCTGGTCGACGAAGCAGCGGAAGGCAAGCGCGAGTTCGCGGTGCTGATGTGCGATGTGGATCACTTCAAGAGCGTGAACGACACGCACGGGCATCCGGTGGGCGATGAAGTGCTGCGCGCGATGGCGAATCGGCTGAAGGATGCGATTCGAGGTGCGGATGCTGTGGGGCGCTTCGGGGGTGAGGAGTTCCTGATCGTCCTGAAGGGCTGCAAGCGGATGGCTTTGACGGAGGTTGCGGATTTTGTGTGCCGCGCGGTATCGGTTGAGCCGGTGATGACGAGTGTCGGGCCGCTGCGCGTGACGATCAGCGCGGGGGTGTTGTTTGTCTCGCAACAGGAAGGGGAGCTGGGAGTGGACCGGATCCTGTCGAAGGTGGATACGGCCTTGTACCAGGCGAAGGCGGGAGGCCGGAACCAGGCGAGGGTGGCGTCATTTGAAATGGAATGGGCCGAGGTGGCTTAGGCTGGCCTGGCAAGCGGCCGGCAAAGACTGAACAGAGAGAGCACAGAGAAAGGCGCAGAGGTTCCTGGAGAATCTCCGCGCCATTCTGCTAGTGGACGGCTTCGCCTGCGGGGGCTCCCTGGCCGGGCTTGTTCTTGCTGAGCATGAAGGCGCAGAAGATCATGAAGATGGACATGTAGCAGAGCAGGCGGTAGATATCCTGGTAGCCCATGGCGGCTGCCTGCTGATTGAGCTGGCCGTAGATGGTGGCGCGAGCCATGTTGGCTGCGTCCGGGCGAGCCGCTCCGCTTGAGAAGAAGCCGGTGAGGCCGTTCAATGTCTGCATATAGCCCTGGCTGCCGGACTGCATGTGGTTTTGCAGGCGATTCTCGTGGAAGAGGGTGCGATTGGTGACCATGGCACCGGTGACGGCGATGAAGATGGAGCCGCCGACATTACGGACGAAGTTGATGATGCCGGAGACCTGGTTCGAGGCTTCTCGGGGAAGCCCGACGTAGGCGGCGTTGGTGATGGCGATAAAGCAGAAGGGAATCGGGATCATCAGGATGATGCGGAGCAGGGTATTTTCGCCGAAGCTGATGGTGAGATCGCTGTGGGTGGAGATGTAGTAGAAGGCCATGGCGAAGAAGGCGAAGCCGAGCGCGGCTAGATTGCGTGCGGGGAATTTTCCGGTGGCGATTCCGGCGAGCGGCATCACGATGACGAGGGCGATGCCTCCGCCGGTGAGAGCTTCGCCCGCGATGGTCGCGGTGTAGCCGAGCAGACCCTGCATGAACTGGGGCTGGAGGACGGTAGCGGAGTTGAGGACGCCGCCGACGAGCATCATCAGGAAGCAGCAGATGGCGAAGTTCTTGTACTTGAAGAGCTTCACGTTCATGATGGGGGCTTTCGAGCGCCACTCCCACCAGATGAGGCCGATCATGCCGACGACGAAGAGGGTGCCGAAGAAGCGGATGAAGTTGGAGGCGAACCAGTCGTTCTCTTCGCCCTTGTCGAGCATGATCTGCATGCCGCCCATGGCGATGGTGAGGAGACTGAGGCCGATGTAGTCGAGCTTCTTGAGGTTAGCGAGCGAGTGCTTGAGCCACGGGGGATCGTCGACGAAGCGGGTGACGAGGGTGAAGGCGAGGATGCCGACGGGAATGTTGAGGTAGAAGATCCAGCGCCAGGAGTAACTATCGGTGATGAAGCCGCCGAGAGTGGGGCCGATAGACGGGGCGAGCACGGCGACAAGGCCGTAGAGGGCGAAGGCCTGGCCGCGTTTTGCGGGTTCGAAGGAGTCGGCCATGATGGCCTGGGCCATGGGCTGAAGTCCGCCACCGCCGACACCCTGGACGACGCGGGCGAGGAGCAGGATGGGCAGGGATGGGGCGATGCCGCAAAGGAAGCTTGAGACGGTGAAGATGACGATGCAGGAGAGGAAGAAGTTTTTGCGGCCGATGACGGAGGACGCCCAGGCTCCGGCGGGGAGGACGATGGCGTTGGAGACAAGATAGCTGGTGAGGACCCAGGTTCCCTGGTCGGGCGACGCGCCGAGGTCTCCGGAGATGTGGGGCAGCGCGACGTTGGCGATGGAGGTGTCGAGGACCTCCATGAAGGCCGCGAGGGCGACGGTCGCGGCGATGAGCCAAGGGTTGACGCGGGGCTTCCAGCCTGCCTGCATCTGGGCATCTGTCTGAGCCGGCTGCGGGGAGTCGGGGATGTCCTTTTCGTCTGAAATCGTCGCTGCGTCGGGCAAACGGTTCTCCTAAGGCTTGGGTTTCATTGAGTCAGATGACATTATGGGCGGGATGGGTGCAGGAAACCGTGTACGGGCGCGATAATAGGCCGCATGAAGGGCGACGAACGGCTACCAAAGCTGCTGGTGAAGGCGTTTGACGGCGAGCGGGAGGCACTTGCGTGGACGCTGGGGTTGAGCGACTGGATGGTGCGCGAGCTGAGCGCGTGGGTAGTCGAGCCGAAGAGTGATGCGTCGAAACAGAAGCGGGCCGAGCGCATGGCGGAGCGGCTGATGTTGACGATGGAGGCGGAACGGGAGCTACCGGTTTTTCTGGCGCGGGCGCTGGATAAGGCTGGGGCGATGACGGGTTGGAGGGCTTTGACTCCCATGCAGCGGAGGATGCTGCTGCTGGCGGTGTATCGACCGGTGGGGATGGAAGGTCGGGAGCGGCAGGTGCGGCGGATGGTGGATGCGGCGGTGGCGAAGATTTCCCGCTGAGGGAGGGTTAGCTCGCTTATGCTGGTGCGGAAAGGGAGAGCGCATGGTGCAGATTGAGGAGTTGGGGCAGATCGGGTTGACCGTGGCGGAACTGGAGCGGTCGAAGACGTTTTATGGTGGGGCGCTGGGAATGACGTTCCTGTTCGATGCGGGGACGATGGCGTTCTATCAATGCGGTCCGGTGAGATTGATGTTGGGGCTGCCGGAGGCCGGTCAGGCGGCATCGGTCGGCGGGACGATTCTGTACTTCAAGGTCGTGGGGATTGAGGCAGTCTGCGAGGAGTTGCAGGCAAAGGGTTTGCAGTTTGTGCAGCCGGCGCATGTAGTGGCGAAGATGCCCGATCATGTGTTGTGGATGGCGTTTTTGAAGGATCCGGATGGCAATCCGGTGGGCCTGATGGAGGAAGTGAGGGACTAAATCGAAGCATACCGGAGCACATGGGGCGCATCTTAATTTCTGTGGAGCGTGCTATGAAAAAGCAAATTGTGATGTTGCCGGTTGTGATGTTGATGATGGGTGGTTTGGCGTATGGGCAGAGCCAGTCGACGCAGCAGACTGCCCCGCCTCCGCCGCAGAGGCAAGGCGCAGGAAGCGATCTCGGGCACGGGGCTGGGGATGTTGGCAAGGGAACTGGGAAGGGAGTGGGAACGGCGGCCGGCGGGGTTGGTAAGGGAGCGGCGGATGTGGTGACGCTGCATCCGATCGCTGGAGCTGAGTCTGTCGGTAAGGGCGGAGCCAAGGGTGCGGGGCAGGTTGGGGTTGGTGCGGCTAAGGGAGCTGGCAAGGTTACCGAGGGAACGGGGAAGCTGCTGGCGAAGCCGTTCCATCATGGCCATAAGAAAGATGATCAGAGCGTGCCGCCGCCGGGGCTGTGAAACGCGAATTCGAGAGTTTGGAGTTGAGAGTTTTTTTTGTTTAGGGTCAGGGCGGTGA
Organism: uncultured Granulicella sp.; assembly: GCA_963693075.2. Classification (GTDB taxonomy): domain Bacteria; phylum Acidobacteriota; class Terriglobia; order Terriglobales; family Acidobacteriaceae; genus Edaphobacter. Next base: position 1,624,247 of record CAXMMP010000002.1, read on the forward strand.
GGGCTTTGCTAGTGCGGATTCGCGTTGGGGCCGAGTTTCGTTAGGAATGGGATGGGAATCCGGTGGGATTGGTTCAGGAAGCGATTTGAAGCGCTTGACGTGCTGGTTGCAGCGAGGTATTACTTTACAAGATAAGTAAGGAGGGGAGCTTATGGAATCGGCGCTCACAAGCAAGGGGCAAGCAACTATCCCCAAACCGATTCGCGATCACCTTGGCCTGGGCCCTGGCGACAGAATCAAGTTCTTCGTGCATCCAGACGGAAGTGTGGTGATCCTGCCGAAGATACCGACCTCTGCTTTGAAGGGGATTATCGCAGGCCGTCGCGCGCATGTTTCGCTTGCTGAGATGGATGAAGCGATCGCAAGCGGGGCGACTGTGCGAAGCCGCTCAAAGCCGCAATGATTGGGCTTGATACGAACGTGCTGTTGCGGTATTTCGCGCAGGATGATGTTGTTCAGTCGTATCGAGCAAGCGAGATCATGGAAGCTTCCCTCACGATTTCGGATCCGGGTTTTGTTAGCGTGGCGACGGTGGTGGAAACCGTCTGGGTTCTGGAACGCGCCTACGGGATGTCGACCTTGGAGATTGTGGGCGTTCTTGAGTCCCTGCTGCAGGCAGATACCCTGGTGATCCAGAATGAGGCCGAAGTGTTCACCGCGGCGAGTCTTCTAAGAAGCGGGGATGGCTCATTCCCTGATGCTCTGATCGGAGAGCTTGGGCTGTGGGCGGGTTGCAGTAAGACGCTCACGTTTGATAAGAAAGCCGCTCGCCTCAAGAGCTTTGAGCCCGCCTAGCTGCTTACGCAGTAAGGGCTTCCTGATCCTGGTATTGGAGTTGGTAGAGCTTGTAGTAGAGGCCGTGCTGGGCGAGGAGTTGCTGGTGGGTCCCTTGCTCGCGTAGCTGGCCTTTGTGCATGACGAGGATGGTGTCCGCGCTTTGGATGGTCGAGAGGCGGTGGGCGATGAGGACGCTGGTGCGGCCGGTGATCATGCGCGAGAGGGCGACGCGGACGAGGTGCTCGGTTTCCGTGTCGACGGAGCTGGTGGCTTCATCGAGGATGAGGATGCCGGGGTCGTGGGCGAGGGCGCGGGCGAAGGAGATGAGCTGCTTCTGGCCGGTGGAGAGGCCGGCTCCGCGTTCGCGGACGGGCTCGTTGAAGGCGAGCGGGAGGGTGCGGATGAAGTCGCCTACGTTGACTTCGTCGGCGGCCTTTTCGAGGCGGGTCGTGGTGATGGTGGGGGTGCCGAGGCGGATGTTGTCGGCGATGGTGCCGGAGAAGAGGAACGGGTCTTGCAGGACGACGCCGAAGCGTTTGCGAAGGGCGTTTAGGTCTTGATGGCGGATGTCGATGCCATCGACGAGGATCTGTCCGCGCTGGATGTCGTAGAAGCGCATCATGAGGGCGGTGATGGTGGTCTTGCCGGCTCCGGTGTGGCCGACGATGGCGGCGGTTTCGTTGGGTGCGATGGTGAAGGAGACGTTGCGGAGGATCCATTCGATGGATGGGTCCTGGGTGATGTCGGTGGGGGAATCCCAGGTCTCAGAAGCGAGACCTGGGGCACCCAAAGGGTTCAACTGCTGGTAGGTGAACCAGACGTTGCGGAACTCGATCTGGCCGTAGGTGGGGCTTGCTGTGTTTGGGCTTTCTACGTGCTTGGGAGAGATGATGAAGGGGCTTTGGTCGAGGAGTTTGAAGACGCGCTCGGCGGCGGCCATGGCGGCCTGGAGGATGTTGTATTTGTCGGAGAGCTCCATGATGGGGCGGAAGAAGCGCTGCGAGTACTGGATGAAGGCGATGAGGACGCCGATGGTGACGGTGCCGAAGATGCCGGGTGCGTGGCCTTCGGCGTAGGGGAGGTTGTGCATGATCGCCATGCCGCCGCGCCAGAGGACGAGGGCGATGGCGATGGACGAGAGGAATTCGACGATGGGGTAGTAGAGGGCGTAGGCGAAGATGGCGTCGGCCCAGGCGACTTTGTTTTCGAGGTTGACGGCGGAGAAGTCGTTGAAGGCGCGCTTTTCGCGGTTGAAGAGTTGCACGACACTCATGCCGGAGACGTACTCCTGGGTGAAGGAGTTGATTTTGGCGGTGGCGGCGCGCTGTGAGCGGTAGCTGGTGCGGACGGCCTTGCGGAAGATGCTGGTGGCGAGGAGGATGAGTGGAATGGTGGCGAGGGTGAGGGAGGCGAGCGGCCAGTTCATCCGCAGCATGATGATGACGATGAAGAGCAGCATGACGACGTTGCCGAAGATCTCGAGCACGCCGGAGGTGAACATTTCGTTGAGTGCGTCGACGTCTGAGGTGACGCGGGTGACGAGGCGGCCGACGGGATTTTTATCGAAGAAGCCGACGTCCTGCATCTGGATGTGACGGAAGATCTCGCGGCGGAGATCGAACATGATCTTCTGGCCGGTCCACTGCATGAGGTAGGTCTGGGCGAAGTCGAGGCCGAAGGAGATGACGAGCGCAAGGAGGTAGAGGGCGGCGAGTTCGGAGACGCCGGCGTAGGGCTCGGACGAGAGATGGCGGGCGAGCCAGGATCTGGTGGGCTGTGGCGACATGTAGGTGTCGACGGCGACCTTGACGAGGAGCGGGCCGGCGACGTCGGTGAAGGAACGCAGCAGGATGCAGAGAGCCGAGAAGATGGTCTGGAATTTGTAGGGGCGCAGGTAGGTGAGGAGCCGGCCCATGAGGCGGCGATCGTAGACCTTGCCGACGACGTCGTCGTCGGGGCCGCGGGACTCTTGTTTCTTTTCTTCTGGCTTGGCTTTGGGCACGCTTCAGTTTAGATGCGGGTGGCTAAGGGTTTGTTTCGTTTTGTGGAAGCAAGGGCAAGCGCGCCCTCGCGTCGGGCGGGCGCCACTTCGCGGGGTGCTGGCCGCTTCGCGTGAAAGAATCCAGAGATGGGGTTAGGGATTTATCTTTCGGTGCCGTTTTGCAAGGCGAAGTGCAGCTTCTGCAACTTCGCTTCGGGAGTGTTTGCGGCGGATCGGATGGATGGGTATGTGGCGCGGCTGTGTGAGGAGATGCGCGAGGCTCGGGCGTTTGCGGGGGAGCTTGGGCATGAGTTTCCGGGGCGGGTGGATTCGGTCTATTTCGGCGGGGGGACTCCGTCGCTGCTGACGCCGGAGTTGGTGCGGCGGGTGTTTGCGAAGTTGCGCGGGGAGTTTGAGGTTGAGCGCGGGGCGGAGATTACGGTGGAGTGCGCGCCGGGGCAGTTGAGCGCGCAGACGCTGGAGGCGATGCAGCGGGGGGGCGTGAATCGGCTGAGCTTTGGGGTGCAGAGCTTTGTCGACGAGGAGTGCGCGGCGGTGGGGAGGCTGCATACCGGTGCTTCCTGTCGTGAGGAACTGAGGAGGGTTGCGGAGGCGGGTATGGAGCGGGTGGGGGTGGATCTGATCGTCGGGTTGCCGCACCAGACGGAGGCTAGCTGGCAGTACTCGGTCGAACAGGCGGTTGCGAGTGGGGTGGAGCATGTGAGCGTGTACATGCTGGAGGTGGACGAGGATTCGCGGCTGGGGCGGGAGTCGCTGGCTGGTGGGATGCGGTATGGGGCGGGGGCGCTGCCGGTGGAGGATCGCGTGGCGGATTGGTACGCGGCGGGCGTTTCGTGGCTCGAGGCCGGGGGGCTGGGGCAGTATGAGATTTCTAACTTCGCGCGGGCGGGTGCGGCGTCGCGGCATAACCGGGGGTATTGGGAGCGCAAGCCGTACCTGGGTTTCGGGATGGATGCTCACTCGATGCTGCGGGACGGGGCGGGTGGGGTGCGGTGGGCGAATGCGGATTCGATGAGTGGGTATATGGATCGGTTGACCTTTGAGCGGACGGTGGATCGTGTGGATGCGCGAGCTGGGTTTGAAGAGGATTTGTTTCTTGGGCTGCGGCTGGTGGAGGGAGTTCGGGTGGATGGGCTGGATGGGCGGTTTCTGGAGGAGGTTCGCGGGGAGCTTGCGGAGTTGAAGCTTGCTGGGTTGCTGACCGAGGATGCTGGCTGGTTGAGGCTGACGGACGGTGGACGGATGATTTCGAATGAGGTGTTTGAGCGGTTGTTGCTGGTGAGTGCTTAGAGGCAACGGCGCCCTGATCGTGGGCGGCGACCACTTCGTGGGGTTTTGGACGGCTTGGCCGTGAGGTACAAAAGAGGAATGACGATGATTGATTTGCGGAGTGACACGGTTACCAAGCCCAGCGCGGCGATGCGGGCTGCGATGGCGAATGCTGAGGTTGGCGATGACGTGTATGGGGAAGACCCGACCGTCAACAAGCTGCAGGAGCGCGCGGCCGAGATGTTTGGACGTGAGGCGGCACTGTTTGTGCCTACGGGGTCGATGGGGAACACGATTGCGATTCGTCTGCACACGCAGCATGGGCAGGAGATTGTGTGCGAGACGCGGTCGCACATTCTGGAGTGGGAGATGGCGATGATGGCGGCGTATGCGGGGTGTGTGCCGCATACGGTGGCGGCTGCGCGAGGGATTTTGGATTGGGAGATGGTGAAGGCGGCGATCTCGCCGAAGATTTATTACAAGGCGCAAACGGGACTGATCTCGATGGAGAACTCGCACAACATGCATGGCGGGACGGTGACGCCGCTCGCGAAGATGGAGGCGATTTGGGCGGGGGCGAAGGAGCATGGGATTCCGACGCACCTGGATGGGGCGCGGGTGTTCAATGCGGCGACGGCGCTGGGGATTTCGGTGGACACGCTGACGCGTGGGTTCGATACGGTGAACTTCTGTTTGTCGAAGGGGCTGGGTGCGCCGGTGGGTTCGGTGCTGGTGGGATCGAAGGCGGCGATGGCGGAGGCGAAGGCGTTCCGTAAGGCGCTGGGCGGCGGCATGCGACAGGCAGGGGTGATTGCCGCGGCTGGGTTGATTGCGCTTGAAGAAGGGCCGAAGCGGCTGCATGAGGATCATGCGAATGCGAAGCTGCTGGCGGAGGCGGTGGCCGCGGTGCCCGGGGTTCAGCTTGATCTGAGCACGGTCGAGACGAACATTGTGATCTTTACGCTTGTGGACGGGGGTGCGGCAGACTTTGTTACGACGTTGAAGGAACGCGGGGTAGTGAGCAGTGCGATTGGAACGCATCAGGTGCGGTTTGTGACGCATCTGGATGTGAGCCGGGAGGATTGTGAGGCGGCGGCCAGGATTTCGGTTGAGGTTTTAGAAAAGCAACGCTTGGTGTAGACCGCTGTGGGTGCGTCCTGAGGCGGGATTGGCGCGAGGATGTTGGTTGGACGCGCTTCGCGCTAGGAAGAAGCCGGCGCGGGGTTGATAGTTGGGTTGGTAGCGAGGAAGACGCTGATCGTCGTGCCGTGATGCTGCTCGGCGGTTGAGCTTTCGAGGTCGATCGTGCCACCGTGCTTGGTGATGATGCCGCGGCTGATCCAAAGGCCGAGGCCGGTCCCGCGTTCCCCTTTCGTGGTGAAGAACGGTTGAAAGAGCTGCGCGAGGATGTTTTCAGGGATGCCTGGACCGTTGTCTTCGACGGTGACGATGACACCCTCGTCGTGGTGAATGCCGTCTTCGTCGTTGCGTGCGGGTTGAGGAAGCGCGGCGAGCTTGACGGTGCCGCCGGGTCCGCTCGCTTCGGCGGCGTTGGTGAGGAGATTGGTGAAGACCTGGCGGAGTTCGGCAGGGAAGCCGTGAACGCAGAGGCCGCCGGGAACGTCGTGCGCGACGTGGACGCCGAGCGTCTGGAAGCGGACTTCCATGAGGAGAAGGATGGAGTCGAGCATCTCGCGGAGGTCGATCTTTACCGGGGCTTTGGACTCGCGATAGAGCGAGAGCATGGCGCGGGAGATCTGGGTGACGCGAGCGATCTCCTGCTTGGCGAGCAGGAGGAAGTGGGTGCGCTCTTCGTCGGTGGCGACGCCATCCATGAGGAAGAGCAGGTTTGAGACGGAGTCGAGCGGATTGTGGATCTCGTGAGCGATAGAGGCTGCGAGGCGTCCGGCGACGGCCAGCTTTTCGTTCGCGAGGAGGGCTTGCTGTGAGCGTTTGGCGAGGGTGACATCGCGGAAGACGAGGACGACTCCGACGAGGCGGGCGTGCTTGTCGCGGATGGGGGCGCCGGAGTCTTCGATGAAGATTTCGGTGCCGTCGCGGCGTTTGAGGATGGTGTGGTTCTGGAGGCGGACGGTCTGGTTGGAGCGGGTGACACGGGTGACAGGATTTTCCAGCGGCTGGCGGGTGGTCTCGTCGAAGATGGCGAAGACTTCGTCGAGCGGCTGGCTGCGGGCTTCGGTTTCGGACCAGCCGGTGAGCTCCTGCGCGGTGTCGTTGATGCTTTGAACGCGACCTTCGGCGTCGCAGGTGATGACGCCGTCTCCGATGGACTTGAGGGTGGTACGCAGTTTTTCTTCGGAACGGAAGGTTTGTTCCGCGCGGATGCGAAGGACGTTGTGTGACTGCCGGAAGGCTCCGGAGACCTGTTTGATGAGGCGCCGAACGTAGAGGCCGATGGTGAGGCCGAGCAGGATGGAGCAGGCGATCAGGAAGAAGATGGTGTTGCGGACCTGCTTGTGCCAGTGTTCCACGGCAACTTCGCGGGCGTGGACGGTGGTGACGTTGAGGTCTGCGATGCGCTTACGGATCTCGTCCATCAGGAGTTTGCCCTGATAGTTGAGAGCTACATCGTTGGTGTCGCCACCGGCCTGGATGGTGGAGATGAGGGGGCTGGCGAAGCTTTGCTCCCAGGTGTCGTGCGCGCTGCGCAGGGCGTCCAAGGCTTTTTGCCGGGCTGGATTGGTGGCGGCGAGTTCGCGGCGCTTGCGGAAGGTTTCGGGAAATTTTGCCTGGGCGTTGAGGTAGGGCTGAAGGAGACGGAGGTCGTGGGTGACTTCGTAGCCGCGGAGACCGGTCTCCTGGTCGACGATGAGCTGCTCGATGCCGAGCGTCTGGTTGATGCGTTCGTCCTGTGTCTGGATGAGGGTGACGGTGGCGCTGGCGGATTGAATCTGCCACGCAAGGATGCCGGCACCGACGAGGATTGCGACGATCGGTACGATGACCACTTTTCGGAGGATGTGGTCGAAACTTGATGCGTCCACGGCTCTGTATCGTCCTCCGTAATCAGGTGGGAACTGGGTCCGTTCGGGCCGACTAGCCGTGAGATGCGCTTTCTTGCACGAGGCTGCCCAACTTTTTGAGCAATGCGGGAGCGCCTTCGCCTTTGGTCATGGCTAGGTCGACTGTTCTGGTGACCTCGGGAGGAAGACTGGTGTAGGCGGAGAGCATGAGGATAGGAACGTGTGGTTTGACCTGGCGCATGCGCTGGGCGACTTCGCCGCCGGACATGCCAGGCATGGAGAAATCGAGGACCACCGCTTCGATGGGTTCACGCGCAAAGAGGTCGAGGCCTGAGTCGCCGTCCAGCGCTGTGAGGACGCGGTAGCCGGCTCTTTCGAGCAGCATCCGGCGTACTTCCAGTCCGATGGTCTCGTCGTCGACACACAAGACGAGGTGCTGGCTATTCGGCATGACGGGGCCTCAGGGTCTTTCTGTCTACGATGGTACAACAGCGGATTCTGGAAGCTATCCCTCGTTTGAGGGGTGCTTCTGCAACGAGATGAACATTCATGCTCTGTTCTTAATTCCGGGTGATCGGTGAGCTAACCTTTGAGACGTGCTCGGGTGAAGCGGGAGTTCGGCTTCGCCGGGATCGGAAACGAGGATTTAGCGAAGTGAGTCAGACGATCTTTGTTCTGGAGGACGATGCCGACATCTCGCGGCTGGTGCAGTATCACCTGGAGAGCGCTGGATTTACGGTGAAGCCTTACCTGGCGATTGGGAGCCTTGTGGCCGACGCGGAGCGCCAGCCGCCGTCTTTGTTTCTTTTAGACATCATGGTTCCGGGCGGGGATGGGCTGGACCTGTGCCGGAGGCTGCGGCAGAATCCGATGTTGAGCGTGGTGCCGATCATCTTCCTGACGGCGCGGGCGGCTGAGAACGATCGGGTTCACGGGCTGGAGCTTGGAGCCGACGACTATATTACGAAGCCTTTCGCGACCCGGGAACTCGTGGCGCGCGTGAAGGCAGTGCTGCGGCGGTTTGAGCGACCGACTACGCCGAGCGTCCTCAAGTTCGAGGATGTGGAGATCGACGCCGGCGCGATGCAGCTACGGGTGAAGGGCGAGCTGGTGACGACGACGGCGACAGAGTTCCGACTGCTGGATTACCTGGCAAGGCATCCGGGGCGGGTTTTCAGTCGCGATCATCTGCTGGATGCGGTGTGGGGCGACGCGCGGTTCGTGACGCCCCGGTCGGTGGACGTCTACGTGCGCAGGATTCGCGAGAAGATTGAGGATGATGCCGAGGTGCCGCGGTACCTGAAGACGATGCGTGGTGCGGGGTATCGTTTTGAGATTCCGAAGGTTGCGCCGGGGCAGGATACGATTCAGTAGAGGCAGCTATTACCTACTCGGGAAGGGCTTGCTGGCGTTGTGGGAGGGTGGATGACTCGCAGTTTGTTGTTCAAGTTGTTCACCCGGCTGGTTTTGGCGGCGGCGGTCGTGCTGGCGTTGTTGTGGGTGATGAGGCCGGTTGCCTGGTGGGTGGTGGTGGGGCTGGTGGTTGTCTGGTCGGGGTTGATGTCGCTGTGGACTGCGGCCTCGCTGCGGAAGATCCTGGAGCCGTTGCAGCGTTCGGCGAATTCCATGACGGAAGGTCAGCAAGCTCCGCTGTCGACGGGATATCGCGACTTCGATGGACTTGCCGAGGCTTTGTCTTCGGCGTCCGGCCAGGTGCAGAGTTCGCTTGAACAGGCGGCCGAAAGCCGCCGCGAGTTGGAAGCGTTGCTGGACAGCATGCAGGACCCGGTGGTGGCGGTGGATGCGGGCGGGCGCATTCAATGGACCAACCAGAGGATGCGCCGGTTGATGCCGGGTGGGATGGCCGGGTCCGACAAGGTCGGCCACGCACTGGTGCAGACGGTGCGGGATCCGGATGTGTTGGAGTGCGTTCAATCTGCCTTGAGCGAAAAGGCCGTGTCGGTGAGGCGTTCGACGACCCTGATGCCGGGGCGGATCTTCGAGGTGAATGCTTCGCCGATGCCGGGAGGCGGTGCGGTGGCTGTGTTGCACGATGTGACGCGGATTGAGGAAGTTGAGCGGACGCAGCGGGATTTCGTCGCCAATGTTTCGCACGAGCTGCGGACGCCGCTGACCTCGATCACCGGGTACGTCGAGACGCTGCTCGATCATGAAGAGGGAATGACGCCACAGGCACGGGAGTTTTTAAAGACGATCTTGAAGAATGCGACGCGGATGAACCGTTTGACCGAGGATCTGCTGGTGATGGCGCGGGTGGAAGCGCCGACGGTGGCGCTGAGCCCGGCGCCGGTACGGGCGGATGTGCTGGTTCGCGACGCAGTGAAGGCGATGAGCGGGCTGGTGAAGGAGAACGAGGCGGTGCTCGAAGTGGGCGAGGTGACGAACTGCCAGGTGTTCGCCGACTTCGATGCGATGATGCAGGTGTTGGGGAATCTGATTGAGAACGCGATCAAGTATGGGGAGCCGAAGAGTGGCGCACGGGCCCGCGTGGTGCTGAGTGCGCGCGAGGTCTCGGAGCCCTACGATGCCGTTGAGTTCTCGGTACAGGATTTTGGCGCGGGGATTGCGTCCGAGCATTTGACGCGGATCTTTGAGCGGTTCTACCGGGTGGATAAGACGCGTTCGCGGGAGAGCGGCGGCACTGGTCTGGGACTGGCGATCGTGCGGCACATGGTGCAGACCCAAGGCGGGACGATTCGGGCTGAGAGTGAGCTGAATGTCGGGAGTAACTTCGTCTTTACGTTACCGAAGGCGCTTTATCCGGTCGGCTAGCGCCGAGGTCGTTGATTCTTCTCTCTTTTATGTCGATGTAACGCTCCGTTAACAATGGAAGGCGAGACTTGGGGCTGCCGGTGCTGACACTTACGCATCCGCACTTTTTAGGGGGAACATTGAAAATTACGGTATTTGCTGCAGGGCTCCTGATGAGCCTTCCAATGGTTGGTGCGGTTTCGGCTTCGGCGCAGAACATCAATGGTGCGGGCGCGACGTTTCCTAACCCGATCTATTCCCGCTGGTTCACGGAGTACAACCAGCAGCATCCGAATGTGAAGATCAACTATCAGCCGATCGGGTCGGGTGGTGGTATCCGCCAGGTGACGGAGGGTACGGTCGACTTCGGCGCGAGCGACGTGGTGATGACGCCCGAGCAGATTGCCGGAGCCAAAGTGAAGGTGACGGCGATTCCGACCGTTCTGGGCGCGGTCGTGCCGGTGTACAACCTTCCTGGCGTTACGGCTGAGTTGAAGTTCTCGCAGGACGCGATCGCCGGCATCTACCTGGGCAAGATTACGAAGTGGAACGATCCGTATATTGCGAAGGAAAATCCGGGCGTCAACCTTCCGGACAAGAATATTCTGGTGGTTCACCGTACGGATGGTTCGGGCACGACGTTTATCTTTACCGACTATCTTTCGAAGATCAGCCCTGAGTGGAGCTCGAAGATCGGCAAGGGCGCCTCGATCAGCTGGCCGGTTGGCGTAGGCGGCAAGGGAAACGAAGGCGTCGCGGCGATGGTTCGGCAGGCTCCAGGCGCGTTTGGTTATGTTGAGCTGATCTACGCGGAGCAAAACAAGATTCAGTTCGGCGTTGTCCGCAACCATGACGGCAAGTTTGTGAAGGCTTCGACCGAGGGTGTCACTGCTGCGGCTGCTGCGTTCGCAAGCAAGATTCCCGCGGACTACCGCGTGTCGATCACGGATGCTCCGGGACCGACTTCTTATCCGATCTCGAGCTTCACGTGGCTGCTGATTCCGAGCCCGACGCATGATCAGACCAAGGGCAAAGCCATCCAGGACTTCCTTTACTGGATGCTGGACCATGGCGAAGGCGAGGCTGCCAGCATGACGTACGCTCCGCTGCCTCCCGCGCTTGCGGCTCGTGTGAAGACGACGATCTCACAACTGAAATAAGGTTCGCGGCCGCACGGCTTCCTTGCCGTGCGGCCCGTCCTGGAACGACTTACAATGATTTGCGATCCGCGCTCTTTGGTTATGGAGCGATGCCGGACGTGCAGGTTCCGGGGACCGAAAAGCGGAGAACTCCTTTTGCATGACAGATGACTCTGTAAGAACGACGAGCCAGAGTACCCTGGCTACGCCACCTGCCATTACCGTGCAGCAGCCGGTTTCGGGCGCTCCGGCTGTGCAACCGCAAGGGCCGTCGCCGATTCGCGAGTTCCTGAATGGCCGTGGGAATGGTGCCTTCGCTGACCGCACTTTCGGCACCGTGATGCTGGTGTGCGCCCTCAGCATCTTCGCGATCGTGCTATTCATCCTGGCGATTTTGATCCTGCGTTCGAAGCTGAGCCTGATGCAGTTCGGCTTCAAGTTCTTCTCCGGCTCGCAGTGGGATCCGGTGAGCGGGCAGTTCGGGGCGCTGCCGTTTATCTTCGGGACGCTGGCGACTTCGTTCCTGGCTTTGATCATGGCGGTGCCGCTGGCGCTGGGCGTGGCGATATTCCTGACGGAGCTATGCCCGAAGGCGCTGCGCAGTCCAATCTCGTTCCTGACTGAGTTTCTTGCGGCGATTCCGAGTGTCGTTTATGGCCTGTGGGCGGTGTTCGTGCTGGTGCCTCTGGTGCGGGATACGATCGGGCCGTTCCTGGTGAAGTACTTTGGCTGGACGGGCTTGTTTGACGGTTCGAACTTTGGGGTCGGGCTGCTGGCTGCGAGCATGATTCTCGCGGTGATGATTCTGCCGATCATCTCGTCGCTCACGCGGGACATTATGCTGGCCGTGCCGAGCAATCAGCGGGAGGCGATGCTGGCGCTGGGTGCGACGCGCTGGGAGATGATTCGCACCGGCGTGTTGCGGAATGCGCGGATCGGGATTGTGGGTGCGGTGATTCTGGGGCTGGGGCGTGCGCTGGGCGAGACGATGGCGGTGACGATGGTGATTGGGAACTCGCCGACGATCTCGAAGTCGCTGTTTGCACCGGGTTACACGCTGGCGAGTGTGATTGCGAATGAGTTTTCCGAGGCTTCGGGCGATCTTTACCTGAGTGCGCTAATTGAGATTGGGCTGGCGTTGTTTGTGGTGACGATTGTGGTGAACGCGATTGCGCGGCTGCTGGTCTGGGCGGTGACGCGCGGCGCTCCGGCGAGGGTGGCTTAGATGGCGACGACAAATCTTCCCAATCCGAACGCTCCCGCGCCGCGGCCGCCGATGGACTTTACGACGCGCAGGATGCGTTGGAACAACACGCAGCGCAACGCGATGAACTACCTCGTCTCGGGCGCCGCGATTCTGGCTACCCTGCTGGTGATTGCGCCGCTGGTGGCAATCCTGGTGTACCTGGTTTACAAGGGTGCGACTTCGCTGAACGTAGCGTTCTTTACCAAGGTTCCTGCTCCGGTGGGCGAGCCTGGCGGCGGGATGGCGAACTCGATTGTGGGTTCGGGGATCATCCTGACGCTGGCGAGTTTGATGGGGATTCCGATTGGGATCGCGGCGGGCGTTTACCTGGCTGAGTATGGGCGCGGGTCGATGCTTGGGAACGCGATTCGATTTACGGCGGATGTCTTGAATGGTGTGCCGTCGATCGTGGTGGGCATTGCAGTGTTTGCGCTGCTGGTGCAGGGACGGCACTTCTCGGCGTATGCGGGTGGCGTGGCGCTGGCGATCATGATGGTGCCGACGATTACACGGACGACGGAAGAGATGCTGGCGACGGTGCCGCATTCGATCCGTGAGGCTGCGCTTGGGCTGGGCGTGCCGAAGTGGCGTACGACGATTTCGGTTGCGCTGCGGACGGCTTCGCCGGGGATCATTACCGGGTGCATGCTGGCGTTTGCGCGGGTTGCGGGTGAGACGGCTCCGCTGCTGTTTACGGCGTTTGGCAACCAGTTCTGGAGTCTGAAGCTGAACGACTCGATGGCTGCGCTGCCGCTGCAGATTTATGTGTATGCGACTTCGCCTTATGACGAGTGGCATCGGCTCGCGTGGGCCGGCTCGCTGGTGTTGATCGTGATGATTATGGTGTCGGTAACGCTGGTGCGTGTGTTCGCGAATCGCGGCGCAATTCGGGGAGGCAATTAGTGGGCGTCGGGATTTTAGTGGAGCATTTGAACGCGTGGTACGGGACGACGCACACGCTGCAGGACATCAACCTGCATATCCCGGCGAATCATGCGACCGCGCTGATCGGACCTTCAGGTTGTGGCAAGTCGACGTTTGTGCGGTGCCTGAACCGAATGCATGAGACGAACCCGATCGCGCGTGCGACGGGAACGGTGAAGATGGGCGATCTGGACATCTATGCGGACGTTTCGCCGGTGGAGATTCGGCGTCGCGTCGGGATGGTGTTTCAGCGTCCGAATCCGTTTCCGACGATGTCGATCTACGACAACGTGGCGAGCGGATTGAAGTTGAATGGGTTCCGCAATCGCAAGGTGCTGGACGAGACGGTGGAGCGGTCACTGAAGGCTGCGGCGCTTTGGGATGAGGTGAAGGACGATCTGAAGAAGAAATCCGGTGCCAGCCTTTCGGGTGGTCAGCAGCAGAGGATGTGCATTGCGCGTGCGCTTGCGGTGGACCCTGAAGTCCTGCTGATGGACGAGCCTGCTTCTGCGCTCGATCCGGTATCGACCTCGAAGATCGAGGATCTGATCTTCAACCTGAAGAGCCAGTACACGATTGTGATCGTGACGCACAACATGCAGCAGGCTGCGCGTGTGGCGGAGAACACTGGCTTCTTCCTGAACGGCAAGATGGTGGAGTTCGATTCGACGCATAAGATCTTTACCAATCCGAGCGACAAACGCACCGAGGATTACATCACGGGAAGGTTCGGCTGATGGCGGGCAGGATCAAGTTCCAGCAAAGTCTAGATGACCTTAAAGAACGCTTGCTCGTGATGGCAGGAATGGCGGAGCAGGCGATTTCGCGGTCGATCGAGGCGTATCGGACGCGGGACCTGGCGATCTGCGAGCAGGTCTTTCGCGCGGAGCCTTCGATCAACCGGTTGGAGCGCGAGATCGACCAGATGGCGCTCGATCTGCTGGCGATGGAACAGCCGATGGCGATCGATCTGCGATTCATCCTGTCGGTCATTCGGATCAATGCCGATCTCGAGCGCGTGGGCGATCAGGCGGTGAATATTGCGGTGCGGGTGCGCGAGATGGGCGCGTTTGCGAACATCGATCTTCCGGTCGACATTCCGAAGCTCGCTTCCCTCTCGTCTGCGATGGTGCGGAAGGCGCTCGAAGCGTTTATCGAGGCCGATGCGGATCTGGCGCAGTCGGTTCTGGAGATGGATGACCAGGTAGATGAGATGAACGATTCGGCGTTTGCTTCGCTGAGTGCGTTGATCAAAGAGAAGCCTGAGTTAACGCCGCAGTCGTTGAATGCGCTGATTATTTCGCGGAATCTGGAGCGTGTCGGGGATCATGCGACGAATATTGCGGAAGATGTGATTTTCTGGGTTCGTGGGGCGGATGTCCGGCATAATCCGAAGCCTTAGTGGGCTTTCTTTCGGGTAGCTGGTTGCAGGGGATTCGTTGATTTTCAGTGTTTGGCTGAGTAATTATTCCTGGGTGGGACTCTGGCAGTTTTCTGGAATGTGGGAGGGCAGATGTCCTTCGTCGGAGGCCCGCGGTGTGGCTGCGGTCCTCCGCTCAGGATTGGGTGTGCTGAGGGTGTTGACGGCACGCGTGAACGCGTGCCCTTCCGTGGAGTAGTTTGTGGTTGAGGATGGGAGGGCGGATGTCCTTCGTCGAAGGCCCGCGGTGTGGCTGCGGGCCGCCGCTCAGAATGGGTTCAAACGGAGGGTGTGGATGGCACGCGTGAACGCGTGCCCTTCCTTTTTTGGTGAGTGGGGCTCGGGAAGAACGGGGCAGTCGGAGCGAGGGGCTCCAATCAGGAGGGGTTCAGGGCGTCTTTGGCGGACTGGGTGGCGCGGGGGGTGGAGGAGAGCCAGCCGAGGAAGACGATGATGGCACCGCAGGTGGTTTCGATCCACCAGATGGGGTGGGTGGCGAGGGTGAAGCTGGTGCCGTGGGTGCGGCTGACGGCGACGACGGTTCCGGCGATGGCGATCCCGAAGGCGGCTCCGACCTGGCGGCCGGTGGAGGCGACGGCGGCGGCTACGCCGGCCTGGGCGAGCGGCATGCCGGCGACGGCGGTGTTCGAGATGGCGGGGTTAACCATGCCGAGGCCGAAGCCAAAGAGCGCGTAGGAGAGGAGCAGCAGGGCGAGTTGGGTGGTGGGGACGAGTTGGGTGAGGATGAGGGTGCCGAGCATGAAGCTGATGCCGGAGGTGTAGAGAGATGGGCGGTTTCCCTGGCGGCCGACGAGGCGGCCGGAAAGGAGGGAGCCGAGCATCATGGCGACAGGGAGTGGGAGCGTGCAGAGGCCAGTGTGGAAGGCGGAGAATCCGCGGACCTGCTGGAGGTAGAGCGCGTTGAGGAAGAGGAAGGCGGCGAAGGACGAGAACGACAGGAGGCCGAGGAGGGTCGCGCTCGAGAAGGGGATGCTGCGGAAGAAGCGCAGGTTGAGGAGGGGGTCTTTGCGGCGCGGTTCGTAGAAGAGGAAGGCGGCGAATGAGGCGGCGGCGAGGGCGAAGAGCGAACGGATGAAGGCGGAGTCCCAGTGGGCGCGCGGACCTTCGATGACGCCGGCGGTGAGGGCGACGAGGACGAGGAAGATGAGGAGTTGGCCGATGGGGTCGAAGGCGCGGGCCTGGGGGGCTTTGGATTCGGGGACGAATATGGCAGCGAGGATGAAGGCGGCGATGCCGATGGGGACGTTGACCCAGAAGATGGAACGCCAGCCGATGGCTTCGGTGAGGGCTCCGCCGAGGAGCGGGCCGAGGGCGAGGGCGATGCCGCTGACGGCTCCCCAGATGCCGACGGCGGAGGCGCGGGCTTTGGGTTCGGTGAAGACATTGGCGACGATGGAGAGGGCGACGGGGTTGAGCATGGAGGCGCCGAGTCCCTGGAGAGCCCGGCAGGCGATGAGCTGATTGATGGTGTGGACGAGGCTGCAGAGGAGCGAGCCGGAGACGAAAAGGACGAGGCCGATCTGGAAGATGCGGCGGCGGCCGAAGCGGTCGGACATGGAGCCGGAGAACATGAGGAGGGCGGCGACGACGAGGGTGTAGGCGTCGAGGATCCACTGGAGTTGGGGGAGGGTGGCGCGGAGGTCGTGCTGGATGGCGGGGAGCGCGACGTTGACGATGGTGACGTCCATGCTGATGAGCAGCATGCTCATGCAGCAGATGGCGAGGACTAGGTTGTTGCGGGAGGTTTTTTGGGGCATCTGTTGGTATGGATGAGGTGGGCGGGGTTTGGGGTGCAGGAGAGGCAAAAACAAAGGCAAAGCTTTCCACCGATTTACAACGAGGACACCGATGAGGACGGATCTTCAGGGGATTCGTGGGGCCAGTGGATGAGGTGGGGGATGAGGGGGTAGTAGAGGGCAAGGTGGATGGGGAGGGTGCGTGAGGTGAGGCGGTGGGCGTAGGTTTCGAGTTGCGGGGCGTAGGTTTGTTTTTGGGCGGCCAGGTATTGGTCGAGGTTCTGGGTGGCGTGGGAGCCGGTTTTGAAGTCGACGATCCAGAGGTGGGTCTCGCCTTGGGTGAGGGGAGCGGGGCCGGCGAGGAAGGTGCGGTCGAGGCGGATGGTCCCGGCAGGAGTGGTGAGGGAGGCTTCGGAGACGGCCTGGGGGTGAGGGGCGAGGAGCCATTGGCCGATGGGGTCTTCGAGGGTGTTCTTGAGGCCGCGGAGGAGGGTGGCGGCGGCGGTTGTGGTCGCTTCGGGGGCGAGGCCGCTGGAGCGGAGGATGGTGGTGATGCGGGGGGTCCAGGTGGGGAGATCGGTTAGGAGGTCGGTGGGAGATTGGCCGGACGCGAGGTGGTGGGCTAGGAGTTCAAGGAAGGTGTGCATGGCGTTGCCGAAGGCTCGGGATGGGTAGGAGCCTTCGGGGCGGGTGAAAGCCGGGACGATGTTGGACGTTTCAAGGGCAAAGGCGTTCGTTTGCTGCCGCAAACGAGACCCCGACGGGGTGTTTAAGAAGGCGGTGACAGGGATGCGGGTGATGGTGCGGGGGGTTGGGGGTGGGACGAGAGTGAGAGGGGCGGAGGCGGCGAGGTCGAGGAGGATAGTAGGTTCGGGGGTTGCTGCCCGGTTTTCGAAGAGAGGTTCGGCGGCGTGCCAGGCGGCTTTGAGGAGGGAGTCGAATTTAGGGGAGATGTTGCCTTCTTTTTTGCGGTCGGGTGCGGCGAAGAGGTGGAGTTCGCGGCGGGCGCGGGTGCAGGCGACGTAGACGAGGCGCTTGCGCTCGGCGGCTTCGCGTTCGGATTCGATGGAGCGCATCCACTTGACGAGGGCCTGGGATTTCGTGCCTTTGGGCTGGACGGGGGCGATGATGCCGTGGGCGATGTCGGGGTCGGCATCCGCGTCTTCGCCGGATTCGAGTTCGATCCAGGTGAGGAGCCGGGTGTTGCTGCGGCCGGAGGAGGATTCGAGTTCGGGGACGATGACGAAGTCCCACTCGAGGCCCTTGGCGTGGTGGATGGTCATGAGGTCGACGGCGTTGGGGGTGGTGGATTCGGCAGCGTAGAGGCGGTCGAGGGCGGAGGCGAGGCGGGCGATGGTGATGGGGGTGGGGCGGGCTTCGAGGTCGTCGAGAAGCTCCCAGAAGCGAGCGATGTTGGCGAGGGCGCTGGGGGTGGTGTAGGCGGGGGCGTTGAAGGCTTGCCAGGTGCGCGCGACCCATTGCGAGAGGGGCATTTGGCCGCGCTGGGCGAGGGCGGCGGTCATGACGGTCCAGAGGGGTTGGAGGCGGGCGAGGCCGTCTTCGGACAGTTCGTGGCCGCGGCTGACGATGAGGTCGAGGGCGGTGGATTGGCGGAGAGTATAGGCGTCTGCGCCGGTGAGGAGGTGGAGGTCGCGGAGGGTGAGGCCGCACCAGGGGGTGCGCAGGAGGGCGAGCCACGCGGTACGGTCGGCGGGGTGGAGGAGGGCGCGGGTGAGGGCGAGGAGGTCGAGTATCTCCTGGCGCTCGGCGAGGGGTTCGGTGTGGACGGCGCGGTAGGGGATGGCGGGGGATTGCTGGAAGGCTTTGACGATGGGGATGAGGTGGCGGCGGTTGCGGACGAGGACGGCGATCTGCCAGGGCTTTGATTTGCGGGATTCGGGGAGCGGGGTGGCGCGCCATTGTTCGATGAGGGTGCGGATTTCGGCGGCGTTCAGGTGTTTGCGGGTGGTGCGGGCCTGGGCGCAGACGGCGCGGTCGGGGGAGTAGGGGATGGTGGCGAGGTGCCACTTGAGCGAAGGGCCTGGGGTGGGGGCGTGGGTGGCGTGGGCGGGGCGGTAGGGGACGGACTCGGGGCTGGTGGAGTCGGGTGGAGGGAAGATTTTGGAGAAGGTGGTGTTGAAGGCGTCGACGAGGTTGGCCTGGGAGCGGAAGTTGGCGGTGAGGTAGAGCGGGGTGAGGGGCAGGTCGCCGAGGCGGTGGGCGCGGAGGGTTTCGAGGAAGCGGGCGACGCGGGCCTGGCGGAAGAGGTAGATGGATTGCTTGGGGTCGCCGACGAGGAAGATGGTCTGGGAGTGGCCGTCCCAGCGGTGGGTGAGGAGGCGGATGAGTTCGTACTGGGCGCTGGAGGTGTCCTGCATCTCGTCGACGAGGAGGTGTTCGAGGTTGAAGCCGGTGGAGGAGGCGAGGTCGTCGAGGGCGGAGGCGTGGTTGAGGGACTCGCGGGCGATGAGGGAGAACTGGGTGAAGTCGCACTCGCCGCGGTTGGCGAAGACGAACTGGAGTTCGACGAGGGCGCGGGAGAGGACGCGGAAGAGAGCTTTGGCGACGAGCCATTGGTCGGGCGGGTAGTGGAGGGGAGGGAGGTTGGTGAGGTCGCAGAGGGCGTCGCAAAGATCGGGGACGTCGTTGAGAGATTCGAGGAGGGTGATGAGTTCGGCTTTGTCTTGCGGGGAGATGTCGAACTTCAGGTTGCGGATGGTGATGCCGCGAGGTTTGCGCCAGGTTTCGGTCGAGGGCGCGACGGCGATGTGGGCGAGAGCGCGCCAGTGGTCGAGGTCTTTGGAGGCGGTGCCGGGCGCGGATTTGAGCTCGCGGCAGAGGGCGATGGGGGAATAGGCGCCTTCGTATCCGTCGGCCTGGGCCATGCGGTGCGCGAGGTCAGCGAGGGCGTGGCAGAGAGGCGGTGGCATCAGCTTATCGAGGCGGGTGAGGGCGCGGCAGACGGCCTGGTCGAGCGCGCGTTCGAGGCGGGGGAGGGTGGTGGTTTCGAGGTAGTGGTCGGTGAGCTGGTCGTGGGTGAGGGGGATGAGATTGCCCCACTGCTCGCGCCATTGGAGCATGGCGGCGATGAGGGATTCGCATTCGGCGAGGTTGCCGTCGCGATGGAGGAGGAGGGTTTCGAGGGCGGTGGTGAGGGCGGGTTCGTCGCCGCCGAGGAGCAGGAGGGTGCGGCGGGCGGCTTCGGCGTAGAGCTCGGAGGCGTCTTCGACGGGGGACTGGCCGCCGGCTCCGGAGAGGATGGGGAGGGATTTCGCGATCTGGATGCAGAAGGCATCGATGGTGGCGATGTTGAGGCGGTTGGGGTGTTCGAGGAGTCCCCAGTTGAGGTGTTGGTCGCGGGCGAGGGCGGCGAGAGCGAGGGTGCGGGTTTCGGCGTCGAAGGGGTTGGTGGTGGGGGTGCCGGCGTGGGCGGCGGCGAGTTGCTGGAGGACACGATCTCGCATCTCGTGCGAGGCCTTGCGGGTGAAGGTGATGGCGAGGACCTGGGCGGGGTCGGTGACGGAAGGCGAGGCGAGGAGCTTGAGCAGGCGCTGGATGAGGAGGCCGGTTTTGCCGGAGCCGGCGGGGGCTTCGACGATGAAAGAACGGGTGATGTCGAGGGCCTGGGCGCGCTCGGGTGCGTCGGGGACCTGGCCGGGCTGAGGGAACAGAAGAAGGTCAGCCATGGGTAGGCTCGGTTTCTTCTTCTTCGTCTTCGACGAGGAGTTCGGGGTTGAGGCGGCAGAGGATGCGCTGGTGGCAGTGGGTGCAGGTTTTGGGGTAGGACTTGGGGGCGACGCGGGTGTCGCCGTCGGCGTAGTCGGTGGCGAGGCGGGTGAGGATGGTGTGCCATTCGTCGACTTGTTCGGCGAGGGTGGCGGCGTCCATTGCTTTGGTTTTGCCGAAGACGAGGTCGTCGTCGGCGTAGCCGGTGATGCCGAGGCCGTCGCCGGGGCGGAGCTGGGCGAAGGCTACGCCGGCGAGGGTATGGCCGGCTTGCTGGGTGAGGACGGAGTAGAGGGGGAGTTGCGGTTCGTCGGGGCGATCGGATTTCCAGCTTGCGGGGTTGGCGAGGCCGGTCTTGTAGTCGAGGATGACGAGGCCTCGGGCGGTCGAGTCGATGCGGTCGATGCGGAGTTCGAGCTCGAGGGGGCCGAGCTGGAAGTGCTTTTTCTGTTCGGGGGGCTGGACGGTGAAGGGAGGGCGGGCCGCCTCGATTTCCAGCCAGGGGAAGAGGAGTTCGAAGAGGCGCAGGCGCTGGACGCGGAGGTAAGCCTGGTCCCAAGCGGTTTCGGGGGTGATGCGGTCGATGGAGAGGTCGATGGCGCGGGTCAGTTCGGCTGCGAGGGCGTCGGGATCGAGTTCGCGGAGGGTGGCTTGCGAGCCGAGGGCGGTCCAGAGCTGCTCCATGACTTTGTGGACGATGTTGCCGCGTTCAAGAGCGTCGAGGCCGGGGTCGGCGGTCTCGGGCTGCGAGGCGTGGAGGCGGGTTTCGGCGAAGGCACGGAAGGCGCAGGCGGCCTGGAGCTTGAGGATTGTTGCTCCGCCGCGGACGGGGCCGGCGGGGTGTGGCGGTAGGCGCACGTCGTCGGGGTAGACGTCGTAGGAGAGGGCTGGTGGGGCTGTTTCGGAGTTGGGGGCTTCGTAGGGGGTGAGATTGAGGGCCGCGAGCAGCGGGGATGGGCGGCGGTCGCCTTCTTCGGACTGGCGGGCGTAGCTGAAGACGACTTCGGTGGCGGAGTGGGCGATGCGGTTGGTGAGGGTCTGGGCGTGGGCGTCGTCGTGGGCGCGGTCGGAGCCGGGCATGGCGAGGTCTCGCTGGAGCGGCCACGGGATGAGGGGTGTGGGGACGATGGGGGTTGGCCAGGTGAGGTCGTCCGCGCCGAGGAACCAGAGGGCGTCGAAGCTGGTGCCACCGAGCTCCAGAGGGCCCATGATCTGGATGGGGGCGTTGGTGGATTCGGGGGCGAAGACGGTCTGGCGGAGGATACGGGTGAAGGCGGCGAGGGCTTCAGTGGCGTCGGGGCGTTTGGTTTCGAAGTCGAGGGTGGCGAGTTCGTCGAGGGCGGCTTCGAAGCGGGCGTGCTGCTGAAAGGCGAGGGAGCTCGTGCGGGCGTGGTGAGGGAGTCCGGTGGCTTCGAGGAGGGTGCGGAAGGTGTCGGCCCACGCGGTGAAGGATTTGGGTTCCGGGGTATCGTGGGCGGTCTTTTGGAGAGTGCGGAGGTTCTTGAGGGCTACAGGTGAAGCGTGTTTGGAACGGGTGAGGAGGGCGAGAAAGGAGGACAGGGAGAGTTCGGGGCGGAGCAGCGTTTGGTTGCGGAGTTCGAAGGCGTCGAAGGCGGCGAGGCTGGGGGGATCGGGCGAAAACCAGGGGGAGAGCAGGAGGGTGCTGACGGTTTCGAGGGGGAGCGGGTGGAGGGGCCAGGTGAGGAGGGTGAGGGCGGTTTGGGCGATGGCGAGGTCGAAGAGGGGGCGGCCGAGGGAGAACTCGTAGGTTGGCGCGACAGGGGCGGCGGTGATGGGGAGGGTTTCGGGGCTGAGGATGGGGGCGAAGGCACGCTCGATGGCGGCGCGGCGGTCGTCGAGGTTGGGAACGACGATGGCGATGGCGGCTGAGGGGTTGGCGTCGAGATGCGCGCGGGCCCAGGTGGCGGCGGCGATGAGTTCGGCCGCGTCGTCTTCAGCGGCGTGGAGGGAGGTGATGGTTGGAGTGAGGTTGGTTTGCTGCTGGGTGGCTTCGGGGCAGGATGCGATGAGGGCTGCGATGGCCGGGGGGTGGGCGTCGAAGTCGACGAGCGTGATGGGGTCGGTGTTGAGGTTGGCGGTGGCCAGCTCGGCGGGGAGTTGGGCGGCGGTGATCCACTGGCCGCGCTGGAGGCGGCGGTCGAGGGCGCGGGACCAGCGGTCGAAGGCGCGGGAGTCGGTGGAGGTGGCGAAGTCGCGGAGGCGCGGGCGCGCGTTGTAGAGGTGGGCGAGGGACCAGGCGCGGGCGGCGAGTTCGGCGAGGGCGTCGGGGGAGCGGAGCGAGGGGGTTTCGGGGTCGGCGCGGATGATGTCGGCCCAGAGGGTGTGCTCCTGCGTGCGGTTGAGGAGGATGCGGGTATCTGCGCCGGCGACGAGGCGTTGATGCCAGAGCGACTTGAGCCAGGCTTCGAGCGGGAGGATGTCGGCGGGCTGCCAGAGGGTTTGGCCGGCGGCGCGCTGGGCTCGGTCGTAGGCCTGGCGGAGGGTGCGGGCGGCGCGCTGGTTGGGGGTGATTTGCGTCGCCATGGATTGGTTATACGACAAAGGCGCCCTATTCGCGGGCGGCGAGCACTTCGTGCGGTGATGGACCGCTTCGTGGCGTGAGGGTTAGGAGCATGAGGATCACTGCGGTTGCGATGGGGAGGGTGAGGGCGAGGCGCAGAGAGCCGGTGTGGGTGGAGACGGCTCCCATGAGGTAAGGGATGGCGGCGGCTCCAAGGCCGCTGCCGGCGAGGACTAGCCCGGCCTGGCGTGGGGTCGGTTTCAGCGCCATGTAAAGCGCAAAGGCGGCGGGGAAGATGGGGGCGAGGCAGGCTCCGAGGGCCACGGCTTCGATGGCGATGAGGGCGGCGGAGTGGGCAAGCGAAAGAGCGGCGGCGCAGGCGATGGTGAGGGCGAGCGCGAGGCGGAGGAGGGTGGACTCGGAGAGGCGGGTGAGCAGCCAGGCGGCGAGGGCTCGACCAGCGGTGAGGCCGCAGAGGAGGAGGACGAGGGTGTATTGAGAGAGGACGAGCGAGGTTTGTCCGTAGCGGAGGACGTAGGTGGTGAGCCAGGCGGAGAGGCAGGTTTCGAGGCCTCCGTAGAAGAAGAGGATGGCGGCGAAGAGGAGGAAGGTGGCGGTGAGGAATTTTGTGGGGGTTTCGGTTGTGGGTTGTAAGTCGTCGGTGATGTCTTTGCGTTGCGAGGCGGCGGCGATGGCGGCGGTGACGATGAAAACGACGCAGAGGGACGCGAGGATGGTGAAGAGCGAGAGGTGCGGGGTGAGCTGGGCAGCGAGGAGCGGGGAGAGCAGGCAGCCGAGTGAGAACGAGAGGTTGAGGCGGGAGAGTGCGGAGCCGCGCTGCCGGGTGTAGCGATTGCCCGCGAGGATATTGAGCGAGGCGATGATGCGTCCGATGCCGAAGCCGAAGAGCAGGAGGGCGAGGCAGGCGAGCGAGAGGTTATCGACGTTGACGAAGAGCAGGAGGCCGGTGGCGGCGGAGGCGAGTCCGGAGGTGAAGGCGCGGGGGAGACGCTGGGAGACGGTGGCTCCGCCGAGGGTGGCTCCGGTGAACTGGGCGAGGAGGAGCAGGCCGGATTGCTGGTCGGATAGGTGCCATTGACGGCTGAGGATGGGGAGAATGGGCCCGAGCAGGAAGGTGCCGAGGCCGGCGAGGAGAAAGCCGGCGTGCATGAGGGGCAGGGTGGGTTTGGGGGCAGGCGGCATTGCTGCCATTATCATGGGGGGATGAGGGATCGGGTTGGATTTGTGCGGTTTGTCGAGATGTTTGCGGGGCGGGTTGGGGCGGGTTCCGTTCGCGCTTCATGCGCTAGGGGACTGCGACTGAGATGGGGTGCCCGGGCTTTGGTGGCGGGTTTGCTGGTGGTGGGATTGGGTGGGTGTAAGTCCAGTGGGCCAGCGGTGGGGAGTGGGCAGGCGGAGCAGAAGACGTTTAGGCTACGGGGAAAGATTGTTGCGGTGAATGCGGCAGGCGGGAGCATTACGGTCGATCATGGGGCGATTCCGGGGCTGATGGATGCGATGACGATGTCGTACAAGCTGGTGCAGCCGGAGACGATCAGCGAGTTGCATCCGGGCGACATGATTACGGCACGGGTGGTCGAGAACGATAAGGGCGGCGAGTCCAGTTATGCGCTGGACCAGATAGTGGTGGTGGGGCAGACGAGGTTGGATACGAAGCCGGCGGTGCAGTATCACGTACCGCAGGCGGGGGACGCGGTGCCGGACTTTGCACTGGTGGACCAGAGTGGGAAGACGATTCACCTGGGGCAGTTCAAAGGCAAGGTGGTGCTGCTGACGTTTATCTATACGCGGTGTCCGCTGGCGGATTTTTGTCCAAGGATGAGCTCGAACTTTGCGGAGATCGACAAGGGTTTGGCGGGGAATCCGGCGGCTTATGCGAAGACGCATCTGCTGAGCGTGAGCTTCGACCCGAAGTACGATACGCCGCAGGTGCTGCGGAGCTATGGCGGGGCGCATACGGGGAAGTTTACGGAAGAGGACTTCAAACATTGGGAGTTCGCGGCTCCTAAGGTGGAGGAGTTGCCGAAGGTGGAGCAGTGGTTTGATGTGGGGGTGACGGGGGACTCGGCTGATCCGACGAGCATTCAGCATTCGCTGTCGACGCTGGTGATTGGGAAGGATGGGAAGGTGATTGCGTGGTATCCGACGAACGACTGGAAGACAGGTGATGTGTTGAAGCAGGTTGAGGCGGCGGCTGGGTAGTTTAAGCTGGTTGAAATGCTATTTCGCGAGTTTAGAGTTGAGAGTTTCAGGAGCTGGCATGGCTAAGGTAACGGTGGTGTTTGGCGGGTTGTTGATCTTGCTGGGGGCGGGCGCGTTTGTTGTGTTGCATCATCTGCATACGCTGATCCCGGCAGGGTTTGGGTTGGCGCTGGTGGTGTTTGGGCTGCTGGCGAACACGCCGGACACGAAGCGGCGGATGCTGTTCATGCATGCGGCGGTGACTCTGGGGCTGCTGGGATTTCTGGGGACGATTCCGGGGATGATCGGCATGGTGAAGATGGCGATGGGGCAGACGGTCGTGAGGCCGGATGCGGCGAAGGTTCAGGCGTTGATGGGTGCGATTTGTCTGGTGTTTGTGGTGCTGTGTGTGCGGTCGTTTATTGCGGCGAGACGGGCGAGGTTGGTTTAGTTCACCCGGAGTGATTGGGATTGAGTACGAGGGAGTGGCATGGCTGCTGGATCGCGGATGGGTTCGTCGGGGTTGAGTTCGGGAATGCCGTCGGCGGATCGGCCGGCGCGTGGGGTGGGGAAGGCGACGGTGGCTGATCTGACGAAGTCGCGGCCTAAGCCGAAGCTTGCGGATGTGATGCCGGAGGTTTGGAAGCTGGTGAAGCCGCGGCGGATGCTGCTGGCTGGAAGCTTTCTGCTGATGATCGTGAACCGGGCTTGCGGGCTGGTGCTGCCGGGGTCGATGAAGTATTTGATCGATAACGTGATGACGAAGCACCAGATCCAGATGATCTTTCCGATTGTCGGCGCGGTGCTTGCGGCGACGATTTTGCAAGGGGCGACTTCGTATGCGTTGACGCAGTTGCTGTCGAAGGCGGGGCAGCGGCTGATTACGGATCTGCGGACGCAGGTGCAGGCGCATATCGGGAAGCTGTCGGTGGCGTTTTACGACGAGAACCGGACGGGCACGCTGGTGGCGCGCATCATGACGGATGTGGAGGGTGTGCGGAACCTGATTGGGACCGGCATTCTGGACTTCTTTGGCGGCGTGCTGACGGCGATCTTCGCATTTATCTGGCTGATGCGGATCAGCGTGAGCATGACGTTGCTGACGTTCGGCATCATGATCGTCTTCGGGTTGATTCTGATGCAGGCGTTCAAGACGATTCGTCCGATCTTTCGCGAGCGGTCGAAGATCAACGCGGAGGTGACGGGGCGGTTGACGGAGTCGCTGGGCGGCGTGCGGGTGGTGAAGGGCTATCACGCGGAGGACAGTGAAGCCGAGGTGTTTGCAGGCGGGGCGCAGAGGCTGTTGCAGAATGTGATCTCGTCGTTGACGGCGCAGTCGTTAATGTCGCTGGCGTCGACGAGCGTGCTGGGCGTGGTGGGAGCGCTGATTATGTATCTGAGCGCGAACCAGGTGGTGAAGGGGACGCTGACGACGGGCGGGTATGTGACGTACGTGGCGTTCCTGGCGTTTATGGTGGCGCCGATTGCGCAGTTGGTGTCGATTGGGACGCAGTTGACGGAGGCTTTGGCGGGGCTGGATCGGACGCGGGAGATTTTGGGGGAGCGTGAGGAAGATGCCGATCCTAAGCGCAAGGTGACGCTGCCGCAGATCAAGGGCGACGTGCGGTTCGACAAAGTGACGTTCGAGTATGAGCCGGGCAAAGAGGTATTGCACGGGATCGATTTCGAGTCGAAGCCGGGAACGGTGACAGCGCTGGTGGGGTCGAGCGGGTCGGGTAAGTCGACGATTATTTCGCTGGTGTGCGGGTTCCATACGGCGACGGGTGGGGCGATCTTTGTCGATGATGTGGATGTGGCGACGGTGCGGCTTGCGAGCTATCGCGACCAGCTGGGTGTGGTGTTGCAGGAGACGTTTTTGTTCGATGGGACGATTCGGGAGAACGTGCGGTTTTCGCGGCCTCGGGCGACCGAAGAGGAGCTGATGGCCGCTTGCAAGATTGCCCGGGTAGATGAGTTTGCAGGGCGGTTTCCGGAGGGGTACGACACGGTGGTCGGGGAGCGCGGAGTGAAGCTTTCGGGCGGGCAGCGTCAGCGGCTTTCGATCGCGCGCGCGATCCTGGCAGACCCGCGGATTCTGATCCTGGATGAGGCGACGAGTTCGCTGGACTCGGAGTCGGAGGCGATGATTCAAGGGGGACTGAATCACCTGATGAAGGGGCGCACGACGTTCGTGATCGCGCACCGGCTGTCGACGATTCGGCGGGCGGATCAGATTCTGGTGGTGGAGCAGGGGAACATCGTCGAGCGCGGGACGCATGAGGAGTTGTTCAAGCTGCGGGGGCGGTACTTCGATCTGTACACGCAGCAGCATGGGCTGGAGGCGAACTTGTTTCTGGCTCCGGGCGAGGGGGATGTGGTGGGGGCGGTGACGGGGTGATGTAGACGTCATCTACATTGTGTGTATATTAGATTCATGGCTTTTCACGTGAGTAGCGAGAAAGTGAATCGGAACGTCCGGAGACTGGCTGCGTTAACCGGGCAGTCGCTGACGGAGGCGATCGATGGAGCAGTTCTGGACAAGATCAGACTGTTGCAGCCTCGAGAGCCTGATCCTGATTACGTCAATGATTTGATGGCACTCAGCGACCGCATTGGGGCGATGTTGAAACCGGATACACGGACGTTGGATGAACTGGTTGGCTATGGGCCGGATGGACTTCCAAGCTGATGGTCGTCGAGACCTCAGTGCTTGCGGCCATCCTGTTCCGCGAGCCGGAGCGAAGAGAGTTTCTCGAGAAGATGTCACGGGCGCCGCGCCTGCTCTTATCGGCCGCTAGCCTCGTTGAGATTTGTGCGGTGTTGTTGCACAGGGGACCCGATGAAGTGGAAGGAGAACTTCATCTGTTGTTGCGGCGAGCCGGCATCGTGATCGTCCCTCTTGATGAGGTGCAGGCCATGATCGCTCGTGAAGGATATCGGAAGTACGGTCGAGGAAGACACCCGGCCAAACTGAACTTGGGCGATTGCTTCTCGTACGGGCTGGCTATTCGTTTGGGTGAACCACTGCTGTTCAAGGGAAACGACTTTGGACTGACTGATGTACAAGTAGCGTGATCAGCCTTCCACACCGAGTTCGGTGAGGAGGAAGGCATAGTCGAAGGCGATCTCTTTGAGGTAGTCGTAGCGGCCGGAGGCTCCGCCGTGGCCGGCTTCCATGTTGATGTGAAGGAGAAGTGGCGTGTCGTTCTGCTTGAGGGTGCGAAGGCGGGCGACGTACTTTGCGGGTTCCCAGTACATGACTTGGGAGTCGTTGAGCGAGGTCTTGACGAGCATGGCGGGGTAGGGGCCGGCGGCGAGGTTGTCGTAGGGAGAGTAGGCGCGCATGGTGGCGAAGGCGTCGGGTTCATTGGGGTTTCCCCACTCTTCGTACTCGGCGACGGTGAGAGGTAGTGAGGCGTCGAGCATGGTGTTCATGACGTCGACGAACGGGACATGAGAGAGCACGACGGAGAAGAGATGCGGCTTGCCTGCGGCGGCGGCGAGGTTGACGACCGCTCCCATGAGGAGGCCGCCGGCGCTGCCGCCTTCGATGGCGACCCGGTTGGGTGAGCCGAAGCCTTGTTGGACGAGAGCTTCGGTGACGGCGATGAAGTCGGTGAAGGTGTTGATTTTGACTTGCATCTTTCCGGCGTCGTGCCACGCGTCGCCGAGTTCGCCGCCGCCGCGGATGTGGGCGTAGGCCATGACGACGCCGCGGTCGAGGAGCGAGAGGCGCGTGGCGGAGAAGCCGACCGGGAGGGCGTAGCCGTAGGAGCCGTAACCGTAGACGTAGAGCGGGTTGTTGGCTGCGCGCTGGTCACGGCGATAGACGAGAGAGACGGGGACTTGCGTGCCGTCGGCAGCAGTGATCCAGAGGCGCTCGCTGGCGTAGTTGGCGGCGGAGAAGCCGCCGGGAACGGGTTGCTGTTTGAGCAGGGCGGAGGTGCTGGTCAGGACGTCGTAG
Organism: uncultured Granulicella sp.; assembly: GCA_963693075.2. GTDB lineage: Bacteria > Acidobacteriota > Terriglobia > Terriglobales > Acidobacteriaceae > Edaphobacter. The sequence continues at coordinate 1,652,950 of CAXMMP010000002.1, forward strand.
TCGTAGGCCGAGGCGGGCGAGACGAGGGAGGTGTAGCTGTAGCGGAATTTGGTGGTGTTGAACTCGCGGTTGGTGGCGGCGGAGGCGGTGTAGGTGGGCTCGGGGAAGGCGATGCTGGAGGCCTTGCCGAGGGCTCCTTCGGGGCTCAACCAATGGACGGCGAGCGTGGGCAAGCCGGCTTGGCGTTCGGAGAGGACGAGGAAGGACTGAAAGAGATCGAAGTCTTCGAGTGGGACGTCCGGTGCGCCGGTGTAGGCGTCTTGCCAGTGGTCCCGGCCGGGAGAGTTGACTGGGGCTGTGACGAGGCGGAAGTTCTTGGTGGTGTCGTTGGTGCGGATCCAGAATGAGCCGTCGCGGTGGTCCGGGTAGTACTCCTGGTCGTCAAGGCGGGGCGCGATGAGGGCGAGGGCGGCGGTGGGTTCGGTTGCGGGGAGGAAGCGGCACTCGTTGGTGGTGTGGGAGCCGGACTCGACGAGGATGTACTGGCGGTCGCGCGTCTGGCCGACGCCGAGGTTGAAGCGCTCGTCGGGTTCTTCGAGGATGAGTTGCGGACTTTCGCCGCCGAGGACGTAGCGGAAGAGCTTGTCGTGGCGTTTGGTTTGTTCGTCTTCGGTGGTGAAGAAGAGGGTGACGGAGTCGGCGGCCCAGGTGAAGGAGCCGGTGCGCGGGAATGTGTCGGGAAGGTCTTCGCCGGTGGTGAGGTTGCGGATGCGGAGGGTGTACTGGCGGAAACCGGTATTGTCAGTGGAGTAGGCGAGGAGGATTCCGCTGGGGCTGACGGCCAAGCCTCCGACGGCCATGTAGGGTTCGCCTTCGGCGAGCTTGTTGACGTCGAGGAGGATCTCTTCGGGGGAGCCTTCGGTCGCGGCGCGGCGGCAGTGAATGGGGTACTGCGAGCCTTCGAGGGTGCGGATGAAGTAGTAGAAGCCGTTGCTGAGGTATGGGACGGACTCGTCGGTCTCCTGGATGTGCGAGAGCATTTCCTTGTAGAGCGTGGCCTGGAGGGATTCGGTGCCGCGCATGGCGTCGGCAGTGTAGGCGTTCTCCTGCTCGAGGTAGGCGGTGACTTCGGGGGTGTCCTTGTTGCGGAGCCAGGCGTAGTCGTCGTGGAGGGTCTGGCCGTGGAGTGAGACGGTGTGAGGTTCGCGGCGGGCTACGGGGGGGACAAGTGCGGAAGTTTTTACGCTTGCCGAGGGCGTGGTGAGGGCAGTATTTTCTGGCATGCGATGACAAGACTCCAGAGAACAGGATAACGTGTCGTGCGAAGCAACCGCAGGGCGGTTGTGGTCACCAAACTGGGTATCGCCTTGGTGTCGGGCACAATGTGAAACGGAAAGAGCGTCGTTGTCCGGCGCGAAAAGGGGAAGTAGCCATGATGTTGACACGTGTTTTGATGTTTACCGGGGCATGCGTTGCGTTGGTTCCGCTGTCGATGACGGCGCAGAGCAGCGGTGATCCGCTGGCTCCGCCGAATCCGTCGCCGCTCCAAAGTGCGACTCAGTCACAGAGTTCGACGGCTTCGCAGATCAGTCCGGGAGCGACGCGGGTTGCGCGGAATACGCCTCCCCAGGACGTGTCTGGAGAAACGGGGGCGAGCGGAGGCAGCGGGGATTCGCCGGCGCAGAAGATGCAGGACAAGACATTTTTGAAGGACGCGTCGCAGGGTGGCATGTCCGAGGTGCAGTTTGGGCAGTTGGCAGCGACCAAAGGCAGCGACGAGAAGGTGAAGGCGTTCGGACAGAAGATGGTGACGGATCACACGATGCTGAACAACGATCTGAAGCCATTTGCGGATAGGGCTGGAGTTCCTCCGCCGGCAGGGTTGAAGCCGGAGGATCAGGCTGAGTTCGATAAATTGAACGGGCTTTCGGGCGACGCGTTCGATAAGGAGTACGTCAGCTTCATGATGAAAGATCATGAGCAGGATTTGAAGGATTTTCACAGTGAATTGGCGTCGACCGGTGATCCGGAGTTAAAGGCGGTGGTGCAACGCGGCGAAAGGGTGATCGCACAGCATCATCGGATGATCGATCGGATTGGGGCTTCGATGGGACTCGTGACGACGCCTCCCAGCCACTAAGTCATAACCGCTGGGTTGCCGTGGTGCTGAGGGCTGTGTCTCTGGAACTTCTTCTATCGGGTTTGCGTTTGTTAGTGGGTGACCTCACGATGACCGCGTTGAAAGTGCGGTGCGGATGAGGCACGCAAAGGGCGGGCGTAGACTCGGAATGCGATGAGATGTCTTCGGTTTTGTTTTTTACTGATACTCGGTTGTCTGCTGCCGGCGGGATGGCTGGTGGCGGAGAAGCCGGCGGATCTGCCGGTTCCGACGGCTTACGTGAATGACTACGCGCACGTGCTGTCGCCGGAGGGTGCGGCGAAGATTGAAGCCTTGTGCCTGCAGGTGCAGCAGAAGGCAGATGCTCAGTTGTTCGTGGTGACGATCAAGACGCTCGACGATGGGATGAGCAAGGAAGAGTTCACCGATCAGTTGGAAGAGAAATGGAAGGCTGGAAAAAAGGGTGTCGATCGTGAGGCGATCTTTTTGTACGTGCAGAGCCCGCGTGGAACGCGGATCGAGACGGGGTATGGGCTCGAAGGGATCTTGAACGACGCCAAGGTAGGGGCGATCCTCGACCAGGCAGATCCGATCATCAAGTCCGGGGATTATGATGGCGGCCTGTATGCGGGAGTCGATGGGCTGGCGGCGGTCATTGCGACGGACAAGGGTGTGACGCTGGATGCGGCGCCGCCGGTGGTTCATCAGTATCACTATCAGCAGCAGGCGCCGCCGCAGAAGCTTGGGGTGGGGCAGATTATTGTTGGCGTTTTATTTCTGATTGTCGTCCTGATCCTGATCAAGACGGGGCACATCGGCTGGCTGTTTTACCTGCTGATGAGTATGTCGGGCGGCGGCGGCGGTGGTGGTGGCGATGATGATCGAGGTGGCGGTGGTTTTGGGGGGATTGGTGGTGGATCTTCGGGCGGCGGTGGGGCTTCAAGAGACTTTTGAGGAACGTTTGTTTGAGATAGCCGTATAGAGGCCTGAGCCCGGAGTGGTAGAGTACAGCCGGATAGGATTTTGGAGGAACGATGAAGGGTTTGTGGGTTGGACTAGGAATTGTCGGCGTGATTGTGCTGGTGCTTCTCTTCGCCGGCGGCAGCTATGTGAGCGCGAAGAACTCGCTGGTATCGAAGAGCGGGGATGTAGATCAGGCGTATTCGAACGTGGATGTGGAGCAGCAGCGACGAATGGATCTGATTCCGAACCTGGTGGCTTCGGTGAAGGGTTATGTCGCCGAAGAGTCGACGGTGCTGACGAACATTGCGAACGCGCGTGCTGCCGTGATGGGCGCAACGGATCGGGCGACGAGCATCAAGGCTCAGTCGCAGCTGGATGTGGCGGTGAGCCCGCTGCTGCGGTTGCAGGAGGCCTACCCGAACCTGAAATCGAGCGAGCAATTTACACGGCTGAATGATGAGTTGGCAGGGACGGAGAACCGGATTGCGGTGGCGCGGCAACGGTATAACGTGGCGTTGAAGGACTACAACGTGTACCTGCAGCAGTTCCCGAACAGCATCTGGGCTGGGATGGCCGGGTTCCACTATCGGGATGAGTACTTCAAGGGCAATCCCGCGAATGGAACCGCTCCGACGGTGAACTTCGGGAAGTAACTCATTCGTCAGGGCAAGGGCGATGGGCGACACCGATTACCACTGATGAACACCGAGGTACGGCACGGCTCCGATGGATTGGGCCGTGCCGTATTCTTCTTTTTAGCAACGTCTTCAAGGTGCTTTATGAATCGGGTTCCCAACCAGCGAACGAGCGTTTCGACGCTGCTCGGCGCCGCCATCTTCAAGGCGGAGGGTGGCGAGGTGGGACGTGTCCGGGAGTTTGCGGTTGCGCCGCTGACGGATGCTTCGAAGGTCGAGGGATTTGTGGTGCGGGCGGCGGGAACGGGGCGGAAGGCGCGGCGCACGTTTGTGCCGGTGACGAGCCTGCAACTGGGTGACGACGGCCGGATGGAGTTGCAAGCTGGCGCGGTGCTCGAGCTGATGTCGGAGAGCGCGGACTTTCTGCTGCTTGAAAGGGATTTGCTGGATCAGCAGATTATCGACGTGCATGGGCACAAGGTTGTGCGGGTAAATGATGTCGACCTGGTGTGGGACTGCGGGTCGCAGGAAGCGCCGGGGCTGGTGTTGAAGATTGCCGAGGTGGAGGTCGGCACACGGGGTGCAATCCGCCGTTTGCTGAAGGGCTTGCCGGTGAAGCTGGTGGATGGGCTGGCGTGCAGGCTGCGGCCGGTCGTGATTCCGTGGGATTTTGTGGATTTGATTGATCGAGACCCGTCGCGCCGGGTCCGGCTGAAGATCGAGCAGGACCGGCTGGCGAAGATGCATCCTTCAGACCTGGCGGATATTTTGGAAGAGCTTGCTCCGGCGGAGCGAGAGGCGCTGTTTTCAAGCCTGGATGAAGAGGTCGCGGCAGAGGCGTTGGAGGAGGTTGAACCGAAGACGCAAAAGACGCTGATGGAAGCGTTGGATTCGGAGACGATTGCCGGGATTCTGGAGGAGATGGACCCGGGGGCAGCGGCGGATTTGCTGTCGGAGCTTTCGGATGAGCGATCGCACGCGATTCTGGAAGAGATGGACGATGAGGAACGGCGGGAGGTTGAAGATCTGCTGGAGTTCGCCCCGGACTCAGCTGCGGGCATGATGACGACCGAGTATGTCGCGGTGGGCGAGGGCTTGAAGGTCGTGGATGCGATGCAGGCGCTGGGGGCGTTTGAAGGTGATCTGGAATCGGTGACCGAACTGTTTGTGGTGAATGCGGAAGGGCACCTTGTAGCGATTATCCCGCTTTCGCGGCTGGCGCTTGCGCGAGGGGATCAGCCGCTGGTTGAGATTCAGGACGGGCATATGTCGAGCGTGGGGATGGCGGCGAATGGGCGCAAGGTGGCAGAGCTCTTCGACAAGTACAACCTGCGTTCGTTGCCGGTCTTGAATGATGAGAAAGAGCTTGCGGGAGTGATTCGGCCGGAGCATGTGATTGGCTGGCTGAGGTCCGGCAGATGAAGATTCTGTACGCCGGCGAGCTGAAGCCGGGGAGCTCGAGCTCGTTTCGGCGGCTGGCGCTGGAGCGGTTGGGGCACGAGGTGGTGGGATTCGATCCGACCATCTATGTGATTCGAAGCCGATTCGTCTGGCCGCTGGCGTATCGCCTGGCCGCGGGGCCTCATGCAAGGCGGATGAATCGCGATCTGCTCGAGACGGCGGAGCAGGTGAGGCCTGACCTCTTCTGGGCGGATAAAGTGTTGCTGCTGACTCCGGAGACGTTGAAGGCGATACAGGGACGAGGCGCTTTGAGCGTCAGTTACATGATCGACAACGCGTTTGGACCGCGGCACGATCCGGGTTGGCGGATGTATCGGAAGACGGTGCCGTTCTTTGACCTGCATGTGACGCAGCGGGATGTGAGCCTGAAGGATTACCGCGACCGCGGTGCGCGTGACGTGATGAAGGTGCAGACAGCGTACGAGCCGACGGTGCATTTTCCTTCGCCGGTGGTGCTGACGGACGCGGACCGGGTGCGCGAGGTTTCGTTTATCGGGACGCCTTACGACGATCGCGCGAGCGCCTTGAAGGGTGTGTTGGCGGCGGGCTACGACGTCTGGCTGAACGGGGCTCCGGACCCTTGGCGGCGGGCGCTGGGAGATGCGGCGTTTGCGAAGATGCATCGCAGCGCGGAGATCTATGGGCGTGCGTATCGGGAGGCGATCTGGAGGTCAAGGATCAACCTGAGCTTTCTGACTCATTCGAACCAGGATGAGTACACGCACAAGAGTTTCGAGATCGCTGGCTGCGGTGGATTCCTGATGGCGGAACGGTCGGAGGGGCATCGGCTGAAGTTTGTGGAGGACGAAGAGGCGGTGTTCTTTTCGGGGACAGACGAGTTACTGAAGAAGATCAAAACGTATCTGCCGGATGAGGCGGCGCGGACGCGCATCGCGGCGGCGGGCCGAGTAAGGGCGGTGCGGGATGGGTACGACAACGATCGTCAGGAAGCGCTGATTCTGGAGCGTGTGCGGGAGATCGCGAAGGCGAAGGGGCTGGAGCTTGGGGGCGCGGCTTGATTCGGGATCTGCTCTCCGATCCGGTGGATGGTTTCGAAGCGGATGTGTGCGTGGTGGGCGCTGGGGCTGCGGGCATCCTGCTGACGGTGGAGTTGCTAAGGTTGGGGAAGACGGTGACGCTCCTCGAAGCAGGCGGCCGGGTGATTGAAGAGGCTTCGCAGGACCCGTATGCGAGCGAGGTCGTCGGACGGCATCATGAAGGGGTGACGAGCGGACGGTTTCGAGTGCTGGGGGGGACGACGCTCAAGTGGGGTGGGCAGATTCTCGAGTTGAACGATGAGGATTTTGAGGCGAGGCCGTGGGTGGCGGGGAGCGGATGGCCGATCGCGAAGGCGGAGCTTGCTCCGTATTACGAGCAGGCACTCCTGCTTGAAGGATTAGGAACATCGTTGCGGGAGGATGCGGCGGTTTGGAAGAGCATCGGGCGGACGATGCCGGAGTTTGCCGCGGTAGAGCAGTACTTTTCGCGGTGGTGTCCGGAGCCAAACTTTGCGCGGTATCACCGCGAGACGTTGAATGGGCATCCGGGGCTGGCGGTCTATCTGCATGCAAATGCGGTTGAGATGATGCTGAAGGAAGGGAAGTGCAACGGGGTTCGTTGCCGGACGCTGACTGGGGTAGAGGCGGTATTTCGTGCGACGGACTATGTGTTTTGTTTAGGGGCGATTGAGAGCTCGCGATTCTTTTTGCAGCCGCGTGAGGGGTCGCTGCCTTGGAATGAGTCGGGTTTGCTGGGACGTCACTTTCAGGATCATCTCGATGTGAACTGCGCGACGATTGAGCCGCGGGACGAGACGGCTTTTCATGATCTCTTCGATAACGTCTTCAGTGGCGGGTATAAATACCATCCGAAGTTGATGCTGAAGCCAAAGGTGCAGGCGCAGCAGGGAACGTTGAATGTTGCGGGGACGATTGTGTTTGAGAGCGATGTCAACGAGACGCTTGCCCGGTTCAAAGGGGCGGCGAAGCATGTGTTGCGAGGAAGGTTTGGGGAGCTTTCGGGGGGGGATCTGGGGCCAGTGGTGACGCATCTGCCGCTGTTTGCGAGGCAGGTGTACCGGTATGCGGTGGAGCATCGGGCGTTCAATCCGCCGGGCAAAATTTTATTGCGCGCGCATGCGGAGCAGGAGCCCTTGAGTGAGAGCAGCATCACGCTCGCGGAGGCTCGTGATGCGCTGAGATTATTGCGGACCCGGATCGATTGGCGGATTGCGGAGCGGGAACTGCGGACGATTCGGATGTATGTGGAGGCAGTGAAAACGTCGCTGGACGGCGTTGCGCATGTTGTGGTGGATGAGGACGTGCTGGCGGGTTCGTTCGCGGCTCGATGCGATGACACGCGGCACCACATGGGTGGGATGAAGATGGCGGCGGCGGTGGGCGACGGTGTCGTGGATACGGATCTGAAGCTGTTCGGGACGAAGAATGTTTTCGTTTGCAGCAGTGCGGTGTTTCCCTGTTCGGGGCATTCGAACCCCACGCATACGCTGCTGGCGCTGGCGATGCGGCTGGCGGCGCATTTGAGTTACGCTGGAGTGACTACTCTTACCCCTCAGACGGAGTCTCAACAGCATGCAGACGATCTCGCTCGGACCTAGCGGACGCACGACTACGCGGCTGGGTTTTGGGTGCTCTTCGGTGATGGGCGTGATGAACCGGCGCGACTCGCTGAGGATGCTGGACGCGGCGTGGGACGCGGGGATTCGGCACTATGACGTGGCTCCGAGCTACGGATTTGGTGAGGCGGAAGGGTGTCTCGGTGAGTTCTTGCGTCGTCATGCGGGTGAGGCGACGGTGACAACGAAGTTCGGTATCCCGCCAGCGGAGGCGAGTTCGTTCTGGTCGGCGGCGCGACAGCTGGCGCGGCCGATGATCAAGGCGATGCCGGGGCTGAAGGCGAAGCTGAAGGGTGCGGCATCGGCGGCGGGTGGTGCGAAGCCGGCGCGGCCCGCTTTCGATGCGGCGAGCGCGAAGGCTTCGCTGGATCGCAGCCTCGCGGCGCTGAAGGTCGAACGGCTGGATGTGTTTTTGCTGCATGAGGCAGAGGCGGGCGATCTGACGCATCAGGATCTGCATTTGTTTCTCGAGGTGCAACAGGCGACGGGCAAGATTGGGGCGTTTGGGGTGGGGAGTGAGGCGGGGAAGATTCCGCCTCTGGAGCATGTGCGGCCGGAGTATTGCCCAGTGCTGCAGTATGACTGGTCGGTGCTGGACCCGCTGATCTCGCCGACGGAGTCGTTTCGCATGCATCATCGGTCGCTGACGGAGAACTTCACGGCACTGCGGGAGGCGTTGGCCGATGACCCAGCGAGGACCAGGCGGTGGTCCGATCATTGTGATGCGGATCTGGGGAATGCGAAGGTGCTCGCTGGGTTGATGCTGAAGGCTTCGCTGGTTTGTAATCCGGAGAGTGTGATCTTGTTTTCGTCCAAGCATTCGAAGCATGTGTTCAACAACGTGGCGGTGGCCGAGGACGTCACGGCGGAGGCACGCGCGCTGCGGCTTTACGCGCTTACACGATCTGAGGTGGCGGATCAGACCGTGGCCGAGACGGGCGTGGTGACTTGATGGCGGGTGCGGGGCGGATGAGTTTCTGGAAGTCGTGGCGGGTGCGGATCGTACTGCTGATCGCAGTGCTGGGTCCGGGATTTATTACCGCGAATGTAGACAACGATGCGGGGGGAATTTTTACGTATTCGGCGGCGGGTGCCGGGTACGGGTACACACTGCTTTGGACGATGATTCCGATCACCTTGGCGCTGATCGTCGTGCAGGAGATGTGCGCGCGTATGGGCGCGGTGACGGGGAAGGGTTTGAGCGACCTGATCCGCGAAGAGTTTGGGCTGCGGATGACGTTCTTCACGATGATCCTGCTGGTGATTGTGAACTTTACGAACGTGATTACGGAGTTTACCGGCATTGCGGGCTCGATTGGACTCTTTCATGTGAGCAAGTACATCAGCGTGCCGATCTGTGCGGTGCTGGTGTGGGCACTGGTGGTGAAGGGCGACTATAAGAAGGTTGAGAAGATCTTCCTGATCGCAAGCGTGTTCTATATCGCGTACATCATCGCGGGTGTACTAAGCGGGCCGAATTGGCACCTGGCGCTGGCTGAGACCGTGAAGCTGCCGCCGAAGGCGGTGTGGGGCAACAAGCCGTATGTGTACATGGTGGTCGCGGTGATTGGGACGACGATTGCGCCGTGGATGCAGTTCTATCTGCAGTCGTCGGTGGTCGACAAGGGAATTACAGTGCGGCAGTACAAGGCATCGCGGCTGGATGTAATTGTGGGGTCGGTGTTCACGGATATCGTGGCGTGGTTCATCATTGTGGCGTGCGCGGCGACGCTGTTTGCACATGGGATGAAGGATGTTCCGGATGCGGCGGCGGCGGCGCAGGCGATGAAGCCTTTGGCTGGGGATTATGCGTTCATCCTGTTCGCGGCGGGTCTGTTCAATGCTTCGTTATTTGCGGCTTCCATCCTGCCGCTTTCGACGGCCTACACGGTCTGCGAGGGGTTGGGTTTCGAAAGTGGGCTGGATAAGAGCTTTCGGGAAGCGCCGTTTTTCTACTGGTTCTACACGCTACTGATTGCGCTGGCCGCGGGCATGGTGTTGATCCCGAACTTTCCCATGCTGAAGGTAGCGATTCTTTCGCAGGTGTTGAATGGTCTGCTGCTGCCGCTGGTCCTGGTATTCATGCTCAAGCTGGTGAACAAGCATGAGTTGATGGGGGCCTATACGAATAAGCGCTGGTTCGATGTGATTGCCTGGGCGACCGTCGTAATCGTGACCGGGCTTTCGTGCATGCTGGTTTGGAATACCGTGCGGGGCGGCTAGAGGAGCTTGCCTTCGGACAGGTCGCGGATGAGGCCGAGGTCGGCGGCGAGGAAGTCGTACTCGACGAGGGCGGGCAGCGGGGACCAGCGCATGTCGTTGAAGATGCGGTTGATGAGGGCACCCTGGAACTCGTCGACCACGAAGAACTGGAGGTCAATGGCGCCGCCGTTGCGGTACTTGTGGCGGACGTGGGCGACTTTGCGGCCGATCTGCGCGGTGATTCCTAGTTCCTCGTCGAGTTCCCGTGCGAGGGCTTGCTGGCTCGTTTCGCCGTCCTCAACCTTGCCACCGGGGAACTCCCATTTGAGGCTCATGGGTTGGTCGGGTTTGCGTTGACAGATAAGGACTTCCTGGGCGGATTCGCTGTTTTGCGACTGGCGCAGGATGAGTGCGGCCACTACGAGCCGGGTGGGCTTGAGCAGGGCTGCTTCGCCGCGTCGGTCGAGCTTGCGTATCTGTTGTTTCATCCGCCTCTTCAGCTTAGACGACACTTCGCGCGGATTGGTCTCTCAGTTGCTGTGGATGCTAAGAGGTGGCGAGAGAGATAACGACAGTTTTGGCCGGTCTTACGCGCCGATTTTGGGGAAGAAAACGGGCCAGTTTTCTTTCGCGCTGCGTTCGATAAGGGCGGGGGATGGGTTGACTGGAAAGGCACGGCGGGCGATGGCGAGCATGGCCGCGTCGTGGACGGAGTTGCCGAAGACGCAGTCGGGGGCGGAGATGCCGGCGTTGTTGAGGGCGGTGACCTTGAGTTCGTCGGTCGGGACGGCAACAAGGCGGTCCGTGACGATGCCGTCTTCGATGGCGACTGTAGCTGCGAGGACGCGGTGGGCGGGGATATTGAAGAGGCGGACACCCTCTTCAACGACCCAGTTGTTGGTGGAGGAGACGGCCCAGATGGCGACGTTGCGGGACTGGAGGGTGGCCACGAGGCGCTGGAGATCGGGGAAGATGCTAGGGGCGATCTGGGGAAAGAACTCGGCGGCGGCGGTGCGGAGTTCGGACTCGCGGAGGCCGTGGTAGACCTGAACCATCTCGCCGCAGATGGCGAGTTCGTTGACTTCGCCGGCCAGGTAGCGGCGGTAGCGCGCGTCCATCCAGTCGACGGCGTCGCGGGAGAGCAGACCGGATTTCATGCTCCAGCGCATGAAGGCGGAGCCTGAATCGGGGGCCCAAAGGGTTCCGTCGCAGTCGAATACGGCGACTTTGGGGTTCAGGTCGAGGACTGCGGAGGAAAATTCAGCCGGGGTGAGGGTTTGGGGCAGGATTTCGGTCATGGCTTCAAGCTCATTCTAAAGGACACCCCTTTGGGAACGGCGGCATCCAAGGCTCGTGGAGGAAAGACATGAGCGAGTTCAAGGTACTAAGCGGAGATGAAGGCAGGAAGAAGATCGGGGAACTGATCAAGGATGTGCGGATCTGCATGATGACGACCGCGGCGGGGGATGGGTCATTCGACTCGCGACCGATGGCGACGCAGGAGGCGGAGTTTGATGGGACGGTTTGGTTCCTGACACGGCATGAGTCGGGGAAGGTGAATGAGATCGAGAACGACGCGCATGTGTCGTTGTTGTATGCGGACCCTTCGAACCATAACTATGTGTCGGCGAAGGGGAAGGCGCAGGTTTCGCGGGACCAGGCGAAGATTCACGAGCTTTGGAATCCGATGTTCAAGGCGTGGTTCCCGGAGGGTGAGAACGATCCGTCGGTTGCGGTGCTGAAGGTTGAGGTGGAAGAGGCTTCATATTGGGAGGCTTCCTCGAGCAAGTTGGTGTTCGGGATCAAGTACCTGGCGCGAGCAGTTACGGGCGGGAAAGTGGACGTCGGGGAGACGGGAAAGGTGCTGGTTTAGAGTTCCTACCCCCCCCCATATGATTTATATGTAAATATCGGAATTCATTGGGCTTACGATGTTCGATTTGAGGCCGTTTTTGTATGAGACGGTTGCACCAAGAACAGGGCACCGGCTTTAGCCGGTGCCCTGTTGTTTTGGTTCGGCGGGATGGCAGAAGCATTCGCAGGTCCTTCCGCTTCGCTCGCGGATGGTCTGGAGACAAACTAGAGCGGTGGGGTGCCGTTGACGACGGCGACTCCGGAGGGTGGGGTAAAGGTGAAATCGGAGTTGGGGGTGGGGAGATTTTCGTGCATGTCAGTGAAGGCGAATTCTGTGGTGGCCCCGTCGACTTCTTCGAGCTTCATGGCGGTGATCTCGCCGGCCGGGGTGACATCGAGCGAAAGTTGCTTGATGCGGTTTTGCATGCCTTTGGGGAGGCCGGCGATGTGAAAACCCGCTGGGGTGGGGGTGACGATGATGTTGTCCAACTCTTTCTTGAGTTCGGTGTGGCCGAGGAGGAAGCGTAGGGGGGTGCGTAGGTCGTCCATCTGCTTGGCGGGGATGCGCTGGGCCTGCGGGTCGCCGGGAGTGTAGAACCAGGCGAACTTGCCGTCGAGGATGAAGACTTTGCCGACTGGGGTGTCGTAGTGCCAGGCCATGCGACCGGGTTTTTTCAGGAGCAGGGTGCCGGATTCCTGGCGGGACTGGCCCATGCCGGCGTATCGCTCGGTGTAGCGGCAGTGGAGGGAGGTGAGGTGGTTGTAGTGGTCGTCTGTTTTCTTGAGGATGTCCTGGGCGTGGGCGGATGTTGTCAGGAACAGACAGACGCAAATCGCTGAGGGCGCGAAGGAAAGATGCCGCGGGAGGTGGAGAGAAGCGAGTTTGTGGATTCTTGTCGTACTCAGAAGGATCGCCCCAGGGGCTAAAGCCCCTTCTTCCCGCTCTGGGTGAGGTATCCCAAGGCTAAAGCCTTGGGATACCTAGGTGCTTCATTGTCGCGCCTGGGCGATACGCCCTTCAGTATTCTGGAGAGGATTGGGCACCTGAGGCGATTTCTACTGGATGGGCTGGGTGCAGTTGGTGCCGCCGGCGGGGTCGAATTTGATGATGTTGTTTTCGTCCATGCAGAAGCCGCGGTCGCCGGATTTTCCGATCGAGGCCGGGACAGCGGTAACCTCGTAGCCGTTGTACTGGTCGGTGTTATTGACGCTGACTTTGCTGGTCCCCGTGATGGTGAAGACATAGCCAGATTTGTTGCCGGCGGCCAGGCCGGGGTCGAGCATCTGCGCTGCGGCGTTGGAGGGTGCGGTGCCGGGCGCGCCGCCGAGGGCAGCGAGAGTGTTGGCGAAGCCGTTGGCCGGGTAGGCGGAGGCGTACTGCGTCTCTGCGGCACCGATGGCGCGGACAGACTGCACGGCTGACGTTTCGTGAGCCTGTTTGTACATCTTCATGGCCTGAGGCATGGCGAGGGTCATGAGGATGAGCATGATCGACATGACGATGAGGAGCTCGATGAGGGTGAAGCCTTCGTCGAGAGAGTGCCGATTTTGGAGGGCTTTTAGGGTCTTCATGGTTCTGGTTCTCCGGATGTTGGTACGTGAAAACTTTAGCAGAACGGTGGATTTCGAGAGTTTAGCGCCAGAGTCTAAGGCCTAGCAGCTTAGGTCGGGGCGTTCGATCTTCATGGGGCCGAGGTTGCCGAGGAGGGTGAGCGCCAGGAGATGCGGCTGGAAGAGCTGGTTGGCAAGGCGCTGCGTGTCTTCGGGGGTGACGGCGTCGATCTGCGCGACGATCTCTTCGACGGCGAAGAAGCGGCCAAAGTACATCTGCTGGCGGGCGAGGTTGGACATGCGCGAGGAACTGGATTCGAGGCCGAGGACGATGTTGGATTTCATCTGGTCTTTCGCTCTTTTCAGTTCGGAGTGGGAGACGGCCTGCTGTTTGAGACGGGTGAGTTCGACGAGGGTGAGCGCGAGGACGCGTTCGGTCTTATCGAGCGACATGCCGGCGTAGATGGAGAGCGAGCCGGTATCGCGGAACGGCGAGAGTTCCGAATAAATCGAGTAGGCGAGGCCTTCATTTTCCCGGATGGATTCGAAGAGGCGCGAGCTCATGCCGCCGCCAAGCATGGAGTTAAGCATGTAGATGGCGAAGCGGTCGGGGTGATCGACCTTGGGGGCAGGCATACCGAGACACATCTGAACCTGCTCCAGCGAGCGCTTCTTTTTGAGGGTGATGTGCGGGTGGGTGGTCGGCGTGGTTTCGGTGTCGACGATGCGGACGCCGCCGGGCTTGAGCGAGCCGAATTTGGCCTCGACGGCGTGGACGAACTCGTCGTGGTTGAGGTGGCCGGCGGCGGAAAAGACCAGGTTTTCGGGAGTGAAACGCCTGGCGTGATGGCCGAAGACGGTCTCCTGGGTGAAGCTGGAGACGGTCTTGGCGGTGCCGAGGATGGGGCGGCCGAGCGAGTGATTCTTCCAGAAGTTCTGGGTGAAGGTCTCGTGGACGAGGTAGTCGGGGTTGTCCTCGTCCATCTTGATCTCTTCGAGGATGACGCCCTGTTCGCGGGTGAGGTCGGCGTCAGAGAACTTGGGATTCAGGACCAGGTCGGACAGGACGTCCAAGGCCGGGGGCATGTTTTCGTCGAGTACCTTGATGTTGAAGCAGACCGTCTCTTTGCCGGTAAACGCATCGAGATTGCCGCCGATCGAGTCGACTTCGCGGGCGATGTCCTGAGCGGATCGGGTGGTCGTGCCTTTGAAGACCATGTGCTCGACGAAGTGGGAGAGACCGGACTCGGGGGCTGGCTCGTCACGCGAGCCGGAGTTGATCCACGCTCCCATGGAGACGGAGCGCATGTGCGGCATCTGCTCGGTAAGCACCAGCAGCCCATTCGGCAGAACAGTACGACGAATATTCCTTGCAACAGACATTGATTCATTGTTTCACGGCAACAGCAAATGCGTCCTTACGCCGGACGGGCGCCACTTCGTGGGGTGCAAGCGCTTCGCGCACGATGCGCACTCACCCCACGAAGTGGTCGCCGCCCGCGATTAGGGCGCAGTTGTTGTTGCCCGTAAAATAGAGCCATGGCTGCGTTGTTTGGGATGTCGGCGGATGGGGTTCGTGAGTTGTTTGCCCGGATGGGTGAGCGGCCGTTTCGAGCGACGCAGTTGATTCAGGCTTTGTATCGGCAGCGGGTTTCGTCGCTGGAGGACGTGACGACGCTTTCGCTGGCGACGCGGGAGCGGCTGGCGGGTGAGGGTTGGGAGGTTGGGTTGCCGGAGCTGGCGCAGACAGCGGTGTCGGTGGATGGGACGGAGCGGTACCTGGTGAAGCTGGCGGACGGTGAGACGGTGGAGACGGTCTGGATGCCTGGGGGGGACGGGGCTGAGGCTCCGGAGACCGGCGTCGAGGACTACAAGCGGGCGACGATCTGTGTTTCGAGCCAGGTGGGATGCGCGGTGAACTGCCAGTTTTGCCTGACGGCGAAGCTGGGAATGCGGCGGAATCTGACGGCGGGGGAGATCGCCGGGCAGGTGGTGGCGGTGCTCAACCGACAGGGGGTGAAGATTGGGCAGGATCGGATCAACCTGGTGTTTATGGGCATGGGCGAGCCGTTCTTGAACTATGACGCGTTTATGGATGCAGTGCGGCTGCTGGTGGCGGAGGTGGGGATTCCGGCGTCGCGGATGACGGTTTCGACGAGCGGGATTGAGCCGGCGATCCGCCGATTTGCGGGGGAGGTGGTGCGACCGCACCTGGCGCTGAGTTTGAATGGGTCGAACGACACGGTACGCGAGGCGGTGATGCCGATCACGCGCAAGTGGAATATCGCGACGCTGCTGGAGGCGGTGAATGCGATTCCTTTAGGGAAGCGCGAGTATGTGACGTTCGAGTATGTGCTTTTGGGCGGAGTGAACGATCAGCCGGAGCATGCGCGGGAGGTGCTCGCGTTACTGAAGGGTATGCAGGCGAAGGTGAACCTGATCGTGTGGAATCCGGGGCCGGGAGTGGCGTACGAGCAGCCGACGCCGAAGGCTGCCGATCTGTTTCACCAGATGCTGGTGGATGGAGGGATTCCGGCGTTTACACGGAGGCCGCGCGGGCGGGATATTTATGCGGCTTGCGGGCAGTTGAAGCGGACGGTGGAAGAGCCGGCTCTGGTGACATTGTCCGTGAGCTGACGGATTCTTCTCGGTGCCGCTCAAGAGGTTGCGGTGACGAGCATGAGCCAATCGCTGGGAGAAGTCATCTTCACGTTGGCAAAAGCTCCGAGAGTCAGCAGATCTTTGTCGCCTGTGATGATGTAAGAGGCCTCGGCAAGAGTCGCACATTCGATGATGATGTCGTCGCTCTGGTCACGACATACCTTCCTAAGGGAGCCGGGAACCTTGATACGCAGACCCCGCTCAAGGTATCTGTCGATGATGGTCTTCGTGAATGGAAGGGGCACGTCGAACTTCTCAAGCAGATTGCGCGCGACTTCGTTCTTGATCGCATCGCAGATTGCGATCGTGTGATTGGTGAAGGCGGCGTCAAGGACGGCGAGTGGTTGGCCGCCGAAGCGGATCGCCGAGATCCAGACGTTGGAATCAATCACAACGATCAACTCAGGCTACCTGAGAGTTCGTCAAGGCAGGCCTTGCCTTCCGAACCAGGTCAGGGACGTCTTTCTCGGTGTAGGACGTCGGAGGGAGCGTCTTGCGCATGGACTCCAAGTCTCGGTGAATCTGCAGGACAGTGTAGGCGCGGAAGGCCTCGCGAAAGAGTTCGCTGACGTTGCGACTCTCTTTGCGGGCGGTCTCTTCGACCTGTTTGGCGAGGTCTTCGGGGAAGCTGATGGTGAAGACGCGGGAGGAGCGGGTGCGCGGGGTGCTCATCCCTTGAGTATGACATTGTCGTACATTGTCGTACAGGAAATTCTTAGGCGCAGTTGGCAGTTGGTTCTTCGTGTTGTTCGGCCATCCAACGGTCCATGAGGGTGCCGACGCAGCGGGCTCCGCAGAGATGCTGGGATTCGGGGTTGTGGGCGTGCTCGAGTTGCCAGCGGGTGACCTTGATGACGGGTTGGGTGGCGCCGGCGGTGCCGGATGGGAGGCAGTCCAGCCAGGAGAGGAACCACTGGCCGCCTGAGCCTTTTTTGTCGCCGCAGATGTCGCAGGTGTAGCTCTCGGTGTATGCCATGGAGACAGGATAGCAGGCGGCTTAGGCGCGTCCGGCGAGGCCGAGTTGGAGGACGGTGTCGGCGAGTTTGTCGTAGTCGTGACGGAGGACGTCGCCTTCGTGGAGGAAGTTACCGGTGATGGGTTCGACACCGAGCGAGCGGATGCGGTCGAGATCGGGTTCGATGGGCTGCTGGCCTTCGGCGGCATATTTTTCGAGGAGTTCAGGTGAAATGGGAGCGGTATTGATGAGGGCGTAGTCGAAGATCTTTTCGCCGGTGACGCCGGAGGTCCAGGCGTGCTGGAGGATCTTTTCGATGTGTTGCGAGGCGGTGAGTTCGAGGGATTCGTTGGCCTGGGTCATGAGGTTGCAGACGTAGACGCGAACGGCACGGGTGCGCGCGAGGGCTTCGGGGACGCCTTGGACGAGGAGGTTGGTGATGAGCGAGGTGTAGAGGGAGCCGGGGCCGAGGGTGATGAGGTCGGCGTTGGCGATGGCGTCGAGGGTTCCCGGGAGGGGTTCGGCGTGCGGCGGCTGGAGCATGAGCTCGACGATGCGGCGGTGGGAGGCGGTGATGTTGGTTTCGCCATGGACGATGGAGCCGTCGTCCATGCAGGCGGACAGCGTCACATTGGTGTTGGTGGCGGGGTAGATGCGACCGCGGGTGGCGAGGATTTGCGAGGACATCTGGACGGCCTGGGCGAAGTCTCCGGTGATGTGCGAGAGGGCGGCGACGAAGAGGTTGCCGAAGGAGTGGCCTTCGAGTTCGCCCTGGCCGAAGCGGAACTGGAAGAGTTTGGAGAGGAGGTGTTCGTCCTCGGAGAGGGCGACCATGCAGTTGCGGACGTCGCCGGGGGGGAGCATCTTGAAGTCTTCGCGGAGCCTGCCGGAGGAGCCTCCGTCGTCGGTGACGGTGACGATGGCGGCGAGGTCGTTGATGAGGCAGGGGCCGTTGGCGCAGCGGGAATCTGAGAGCGGGAGCGAGCCGGCGGGGGTGGGGACGAAACGCTTGAGGCCGCGAAGCAGGGTGGAGAGGCCGGTGCCACCGCCGATGGCTACGACGCGGAGAGCTCTTTGCGGGAGAGTTAGGGGCTTGGGTGGCTTCATGGGGTCTGTAAGAAGCGTACCTTAGCGGCCTGAGCCAGAGGCTGAAGGCGTGGTCTGGCCGCTATGCTTGGCGATCTGACGGGGGTCAGACTTCGGGGTAGAGGAGTTCGGTGAAGCGGGGGTCGTCGGCCATGTCCTGGAAGTCGGAATCGGCGCGAGCCTGGATGCGGTTGCGAGGGTTGTGCTTGATGGCGGCGGTGAGGTGGTCGAGACACTCGTTGGAGTCGCCGGTCATGCTGGCGAGGACGGCGAGGCCGTAGAAGGCGTAGTCGGCGCTGGGTTGCGAGGCGAGGATTTCCTTGAAGTGGCTGCGCGCGTCTTCGTACTGGCCGTCGTTGAGGAGCGAGATGGCGTAGTCGTACTGCTCTTCGTGGCTATGGAAGCTGGTTGAGCCTTTGGTGATCTGGAGCAGGCATGCGTTGATGTACATGCGGATGCGATCGGCGAGCTCGGGTGGGGCGGCGAGCAGGAGGGCATCGAAGGCGGCGTGGGCTTTGTCGTAGCTGCCTTGCTGCAGGAGCTGGATGGCGGCTTCGTAGCGGACGAGCGCGGCGGCGCGGCTGCCGTCCTGTGCGCCGGGGGTGTTGCCGGCGAGGATGCGAGGAGGACGCTTCGTGGAGGTGCTGGTCGAGGTCTTGGGCTGGGCCATTGGGGGATCCTGATGCCTGCGGTGCGACTAGTTGATGGCGACACAAGGCGTCGTGCTGAGGATTGGAGTCTTCACGGTGTTATACGCGGCGACGAAGGGCGGGTCAAGAGAGAGGCCCATCAGCCCAGGTACGAGTGGCTGGCATGGGCCTAAGTTTGTGGTGCGGTCTTGTAGACGGCCGGGTTGAGATCGGGGTCGTTGTACATCTTCATCTGGCGATAGAGATGGAATCGGCGGTGTCCGCTGAGAACTTGAGCCCAGAGTTCGTCAAGGCACTGGGCGAGGTCGGAGCGCTGGTGAATGAGCAGGGCGAGACGCTCTCGATTGCGCTGGCGGTGCAGCTCGGTGGCTGAGGCGCGGCGGGTTTCTTCGGAGGTGTGGAAGATTTTGAGCGAAAGGATGGACAGTCGGTCGACGATCAGGCCGGGTGTTTCGGAGTGGAGAGGTGCGGCTTCGTTCTGCGAAGCGGCGAGGGTGAGGAGGTACTGATCGATCTGTTCGACGAGGTCATTGCGCTGCTGGTTGAGGCGGTCGATGGAATGCTTGATCTGGGTGATGCGGGCGTCGGTGGCGAGGGGTGAACGAGCATCGTCTTCTTCGTGCCAGAGGTCGAAGTTGGCGCGGTGCTGGGCGAGGAGGAAGGCGGCTAGATCGTCGATTGGGGGATCGACGAGGGATGCGTCGTGCCAGGCGGTGTTGGCTTGATCGTGGAGACGGAGGAGAGAGTCGGATCGCAGCACTTCATCAGGCTATCAAAAGCAAAAGCGGCCTAGCCGCGGGGTGTTCCGCACCTTACTCTAAAGACGCGTCCTTCGTGGGGTTTTCGTCGGCTTCGCTGTGCAGGCTTCATGCACAATGAGGGGATGGACGTGCGGCGGGTACTGATCTACCGGATGGGGAGTCTTGGGGACACCGTAGTGGCGCTGCCTTCTCTGCACCTGATTGCGCGGGCGTTCCCGGATGCGGACCGGAGGATGTTGACGAACTTTCCAGTAAACGTGAAGGCTCCGGCGGCGGCTGCGGTTCTGGGCGAAAGTGGGTTGGTCCATGGGTATTTCCGCTATGCCGTGGGGACGCGCAGTCCGGTTGAGTTGCTGAGGCTTTGGTGGAGTCTGCTGAGATTCAGGGCGGATGTGCTGGTCTACTTGGGGCCGGTGCGGGGTGTGGCGGCTGCGAGGCGGGATGCGCGCTTCTTTCGGTTGTGTGGGATGAGACGGCAGGTCGGTGTGCCGCTGACGGAAGCGATGCAGGCGAACCGTTTTCAGACGGAGCGGAATGCGCTGGAGCCTGAGGCGGAGCGGCTCGCGAGGAATATTGCTGAGTTGGGGGATGCGCGGTTGGATTCGCGTGAGGCCTGGGATATCCGGTTGACGGATGCTGAAGAGGACAAGGCTGCCGAAGTGATGCAGTTGGCGGGTACGAAGCCGATTCTTGCTGTGAGCGTCGGGACGAAGGTGCAGGCGAAAGATTGGGGACGCGAAAACTGGCGGGCACTCCTGGGAAGGCTGGCGGCTCTGCATCCGGGGTATTGTCTGGCGTTGCTGGGCGCGGCGGAGGAGAACGACGCGAGTGAGTATGCGGTGCAGGATTGGACGTCTCATGGCCTGCCGGCCGTCAACCTCTGTGGCGTGCTGACCCCGCGGGAGAGTGCGGCTTGTCTTAGGAGGGCGAAACTGTTTGTGGGGCATGATTCGGGGCCGATGCACCTGGCAGCGGCGGTGGGGACGCCGTGTGTGGCGATCTTCGCGGCGAGGAATCTGCCGCGGGTCTGGTTTCCGTATGGTGAGCGACATCGGGTGGTGTACCACGCAGTGGACTGCATGGGATGCAAGCTCGAGACGTGTGTGGTGGAGAAGAAGAAGTGTTTGACTTCGGTGACGGTGGATGAGGTGTTGGTCGAAGTAACGGCTGCGCTTTCTTAGAGGCAAAGGCGAGTGCGCCCTCATCGCGGGCGGCAACCACTTCGTGGTGTGTTGGACGCTTCGCGTTTTCAGGCTCTGGTATCTTCGAGGCTAAATGCTTGCTGATCTTCATTCCGTCTTAGGCTTACTGGAGAACGGTTTCAGTCAGGTTCGCGTTCTCGTGGTGGGCGATCTGATGCTGGACCGCTATGTGATTGGAGAAGTGGATCGTATCTCGCCTGAGGCACCGGTGCCGGTGTTGCGGCATGCGCAGCGGTACGAGCGGCCGGGTGGGGCAGCGAACGTTGCGATGAATCTGGCGGGGCTTGGGTGCCAGACGTTTCTTGCGGGGTTCTGGGGCTTGGATGGCGAGCAGGCGGAGTTGGCGAAGCTGCTGGAGCCGGCGCGGATTGACATGGCTGGTGTGGTGTCCAGTTCGAAGCCGACGATCTCCAAGACGCGCATTGTGGCGCGCACGCAGCAGCTGTTGAGGCTCGACATTGAGTCGCGAGAGGCGTTTCCGGATGAAGAGTTGGACCGTCTGGAGGCTCGGGCGGTTGAGCTGGTGAAGAAGGTCCATGCAGTGATCCTGTCGGACTATGCGAAGGGTGCGTTGACGGAGAAGCTGTGCGGAGCAGTGATCCGTGCGGCTCGGGCGGCTGGCGTTCCAGTGCTGGTCGATCCGAAGACGGCAGACTTCAGCAAGTATTCGGGGGCGACCACGGTGTGTCCGAATCTGGGTGAGCTCGCGATGGCGACGGGAGTTCCGGCGCATGAAACAGAGGCGCTGATGGCGGCGGCGCATCGGCAGATTGTTGAGCATGACTTTCAGTTCCTCACTGTGACGATGAGTGAGAAGGGAATCCGGATTCTCGGGGCGGATACGAAGGACGATACCTTCTCGCCGGCGCGTGCGCGGGAGGTATTCGATGTTTCGGGCGCGGGCGATACGGTAATCGCGACGTTGGCTGCTTCGCTGGCGGGTGGGTTGGGGATTCGTACGGCGGTGGACCTGGCAAATCTTGCGGCGGGGATTGTCGTGGGGAAGGTTGGGACGGTTCCGATTGCGGCGCACGAGCTGGTGGCGGCTTTGACACCGAGTTCGGGGATCACTTCGGGCGAAAAGATTCTGAGCTTTGAGGGCGTGCAGAGGCGCGTGGCGGAGTGGCGGCATGCGGGCGAGACGGTGGTGTTTACGAACGGGTGTTTCGACCTGCTGCATGTGGGGCACATTACCTTGTTGGAGGAGTGCCGCAGGTTTGGGTCGAAGCTGGTGCTGGGGTTGAATGCGGATACTTCGGTGAGCCGGTTGAAGGGACCGACGCGGCCGATTGTGGGAGAACGTGAACGGGCGAAGGTGATGGCGGCTTTGGCGAGTGTGGATGCGGTGGTGTTGTTCGAGGAAGACACGCCGCTGGAGCTGATTCGGGTGCTTCGGCCGGATGTGCTGGTGAAGGGTGGCGACTACACCATCGAGACGGTGGTGGGGCATGAAGAGGTTCTGGCGAATGGCGGGCGCGTGGAGATTGTGCCGACGGTTGAAGGGTTTTCGACGACGAAGATTTTGAAGAAGCTGACGGTGCAGGAGATTCCGGCTTGATTATCGTTACGGGGGGTGCGGGGTTTATCGGCAGCAACCTGGTGCATGAGCTGAACCGCCTGGGGGAGCGAGATCTTTTGGTGGTCGATAATCTGGCGCCGCCGACCTCGAAGTTTTTGAACTTGTGGGGCGCGGAGTATGCGGACTACATGGATAAGTTGGAGTTTCGCAAGGCGCTGGCGGCGGGAGAGTTCGACGGGGTGAAGGTGCGGGCGATCCTGCACCAGGGGGCTTGCTCGAACACGCTCGAAGACGATGGGCGCTACATGATGGACAACAACTTCACGTACTCGAAAGAGGTGCTGGGGTTTGCGGTGAAGAACAAGGTGCCCCTGGTGTATGCATCGACGGCGGCGGTGTATGGGTTGAGCGAGACGTTCGCACCGACGATTGAGAATGAGCGTCCGCTGAATGTGTATGGGTATTCGAAGCTGGTGTTCGACAACTACGTGCGTCGGTTGTTTGCTGAGGGTGCCAACAAGAGCACAGTGGTTGGGCTGCGGTACTTCAACGTGTATGGGCCGCGGGAGCAGCACAAGGGTCGGATGGCTTCGGTGATGAACCACTTTACGAAGCAGCTGCGGGAGATTGGCGCGATCAAGATGTTTCAAGGGTCGGGCGGGTTTGCGGATGGGGAGCAGCGGCGGGACTTTGTGTATGTGAAAGACCTGTGCCGGATGAATCTGTTTTTTGCGGGGTTGCTGGCGGAGAGTCCGAAGCAACCGGTGCAGGCCGTGGTGAATGCCGGGACGGGTGAGGCGCGGACGTTCAAAGCGGTGGCTGAGGCGCTGATGCTGGTGCATGGGCCGGGCGGGATTGAATTTGTGCCATTTCCCGGGGATTTGAAAGGGCGGTATCAACACTTTACCGAGGCAGATGTGGCTGGGCTGCGGCGGGCGGGGTATGACGCTCCGTTTACTTCGCTCGAAGAAGGCATCCAAGCGATGTATGCGGATCCGTCGATGCGGATGGATGGTTGATGACGTCGTGATGAGGTCAGTAGAGAAATTTATAGATTGTGGTGAGGTGTGAATGTCCGAGTTGAAGCCGTCGATCTTTTGTATCAGCACGTATGAAAAAGGGCAGGATTTTATGCGCGCGGCTGCGGGGCTGGGGTGTGAGGTTCGGCTGCTGACGGTGGATTCGCTGGCGCACGCGGACTGGCCGAAGGAGATCCTGACCGAGTTTCTGACGATGCCGGAGGGGCTATCGCCAGAGCAGGTGTTGAACACCGTGATGTATCTTGCGCGGACGCGGCGGATCGACCGGATTGTGGCGCTGGACGAGTTTGACCTGGCGATGGCGGCGCTGGTAAGGGAACACATGCGGCTGACTGGCATGGGCGAGACAGCGACACGGTTCTTTCGCGATAAGCTGGCGATGCGGACGCAGGCGAAGAAGATGGGGATCAAGGTCCCGGAGTTTACGGGCGTCTTCAACTACGACGATTTGCGTACGTTTATGCGGGATACGCCGGGACCCTGGCTGTTGAAGCCGCGAATGAACGCTTCGGCAATTGGCATCAAGCCGATTGCGACGGCTGAAGAACTCTGGCCGATTCTCGACATGCTGGGCGATGAACAGAGCCACTATGTGCTGGAACGGTTTGTCGTCGGCGAGGTGTTTCACTGCGAGGGCATTACGTGGAAGGGCAAGCTGCTGTTCAGCGCGCCATTTCAGTATGGCAAGCCGCCGATGCAGACGATGCACCAGGGTGGGGTGTTTACGACACGGACGCTCTCGCTCGCGACCAAAGATGCGAAGGGGATTCTGGCGGTACACAAGAGGCTGCTGCCGGCGCTGCATATGGATTCGGGGGTTTCGCACTCGGAGTTTATAAAATCGGCGGCGAATGGGCAGTTTTACTTTTTAGAGACCGCAGCGCGGGTGGGCGGGGCTTACATCGCCGAAGCTTGCGAGTTTTCGACGGGGTTGAATCCCTGGAAGGAGTGGGCTGCGATCGAAGCAGCGCTGGCGAGCGGGACGGAGTATGTGCTTCCGCCGGTGAAGCGAGATTTTGTGGGGAGCGTGATCTCGCTGGCGAAGCAGGAGGAGCCGGATCTGAGTGGGTTTACGGATGCGGAGATTGTGATGCGATTGCATAAGCCGCATCATGCGGGAATCTTGATCCGGTCGGAGTCCGAGGTGCGGATGCGGGAGTTGCTGGATAGGTATGCGGTTCGGTTTTTGGAAGAGTTTTGTGCAGTGATGCCGGCTCCGGACAAGCCTACGTCTTAGGTGCGGCTGCTTTGAGACGAGACGAACGTGCAGGCTTTGTCCGGAGTGACGGCCTGCTGGGGCGGTGGTTTGGGAATGAGGGGGAATGGTGAGCCCGCTGGGGCTCGAACCCAGGACCAACGCCTTAAAAGGGCGATGCTCTACCAACTGAGCTACAGGCTCATTCCTACTTGAAATTATCACATGAAGCGGGGTGTTTCCCAGTCGGCGGCGAGTGGGTAGGTCGGGGCTTGGCCGTTGCTTCAGATGCGATTTGAGGCGAGTTTTCCACTGTTTTCGTGCTGGGGGACTCACGCGATGTACTTCTGCGCCACCCCGTTGCGTTTCCTGCATATAAAAGTCGCTGTTTGCCACTAAAGTTGCACAAAGGACTGATTGACTCCGGCATAGCTGCACAGTAGCCTTGCCCTATTGCATGGAAAAGTGTGCACTTCCCCTATCAGTCTCGAAGCCCGAACGGCGAATCTGCGCGATTGACGGAGTGAAGTGGGGCCTGTATCCGGGACTGCGGCGCAGGAGTTGAGCACCGACGGTTTCGAGCACCAAGGGTTTCGACAGGAAAACGAATTTATGGAGATGCACTTGACCGACCAGCCCGAAGAGCCGATGGCAGAGACGCCGGAAGATGTCGCCATTCTTTATTCGTGGGCGAACCTTCATGGCGCGAAGTATCGCGACTTTTCCGCGTCGCGCCGAGAGTATCGGGCGCAGGTACGGCATCGTGCGGCGGAAGAGCTTCGCGAGAGTGAACTGAACGCGCAGGCGCAAGCCGAAGCTGCTGCGATTGAAGCGGAGCGGGTAGCGCGTGAAGCGGAGCGGGCGGCGCGGACGTCGGAGCGTTTTGAAAGTCCTTATGACCGGGAACGCGCGTTGCGCGAGGCCGACGATGCGTCTCGCCGGGCATCGGCTGAGCGGGTGGAGGCGGCTCGCCGGGCTGAGTCTGCGGCGATTGCCGAGGCTGCCGCTCGGCGGGAAGAGCGTGAGATTGCCGAGGCGCATGCGAGTGCGCAGCGCCAGGCAGCGCGCTGGAACGATTCAGAGGTTCGCCGGCGGAGTCTTGCCGGGCCGCAGCCGGTGCGGGTTCCGTCGCTTGGCGGCGATCCGTACGAGGTTGCACAGGGGTCATCGGTCGACGGCGATTTGTTGACGCAGAACCGGTCGCTCGAATACACGCAGCCGCAGCGCTATGACAATGAGCGTGCGGAGCTTTCGCGCGCGGGCCTGGCGCGTGCGGAAGAGCGCAGAATCTTTCGTCAGCCGGAGCCCGAGTATCGGCGGCCGCGGGGTTTCAAGCCGGACCAGGCTTCGGGGATTCGCCAGGCATATCGTGCTCCTGCGCCCGAGGCTCCGGTACGCAGCCGGATCAACAGCAGTGATTCGCTGCGGATCACGCCGAACTATGCGCCGCAGCCGACGCCGATTACGCCTCCTTCGAGGTCGGTGGTTCCGAATCTGCAGCAGGAGTATTACCCGCCGCAGCAGCAACGTGGGGAAGACCGTGGATGGCAGCCGACGCAGGATGCGAGCGCTCCGGCGTGGCTGTATGGAAGCAATCCGAGCGGGGTGCCGGCGAGTGCGCCCGTTGCACCGGTGCGGACTGTGCCTCCCGCTCCGTCTTCGGTTGCGGACACGTTGCAGCATTCGCGGGAGCGGGTTGCATCGCGCTGGTTCGCGCTGAAGGGTGTGTTTGAGCCGGGCCAGGAACCGATTCCTGAGCCTCCTGCGAAGCAGAAGGAAGTTCGGGTGCCGGCGCTGGCTGTGTTCTCGCTGGCTGGTGGCGTCGGCAAGACAAGCATGGTCGCGACACTGGGCCGTGCGCTCTCGTCGATGGGCGAAAAGGTGTTGCTCGCGGATACGACGTCGCATGGCTTGCTGCCTTATTACTTTGGCGCGACCGAGTTGAAGCCGGGCGTGGTTCGCACGTTCTCGCCTCCGAGCGGCAGCACCGATGCGCCGATTCACCTGGTGAGCTACGACGTCGATCAGCGTGGCCATGACAAGGTCGCGCAGGATGCGCTGGCGGAAGAGATTACGAACAGTGCGACCGGCGTTCAGCGACTGCTGATCGACTTCAACGCGACTTCGGGCTGGTTGATCCGGCGGTTGCCGCGGATGACGGAGACGGTGCTGATTCCGGTCGCTGCGGATATGAATTCGGTGATCAGCCTGCAGTCGGTGGAGAAGTACTTCGCGGGCGCGGTCGATCAGGATGGACGTCCGCTGCTTCCTTACTACGTGCTGAACCAGTTCGATGCGTCGTTGCCGTTGCACCTGGATGTACGTGAGGTGCTGAAGCGTCAGTTGGGCGATCGCCTGCTGCCTTATGTCATTCGCCGGTCTCCCGCGGTGAGCGAAGCGCTTGCCGAGGGGATGACGGTTGTGGACTATCAGCCTGAGGGATCGATTTCAGAAGATTATTTGAACGTGGCGAACTGGCTGCGCGGCATTTCGGCCCCTGCAACGCAAGGCTTTCGGACTACTCGATGGAGTGAACGATGACCAGGTCTCCACTATGGCGAGAGTTTGAATCAGGCGATAGCATCCTGCTCAAGCTGATCCGCTTCGTTATCTTGTTTGGCGGTTTGATTTTTCTGGTATTCGCTGGAGCGCTTGAGCTGACATGGCCGCAGCAGGCTGTGCTCGGCTTGTTGACGGTGCTGATTGCGATCTGGATGGATAAGAGCTCCAGCTCGTACCTGGTCACGCTGACGCTGATGCTGGTCTCGTGCTTCTCGACGTTCCGGTATGGGTACTGGAGAATCTCGACAACGATCAAGTTCTTCTTCGACCCCGGGACGAACTGGACTGCGCTCGATGCGTTCTTCATCTGGATGCTGGTCCTGGCGGAAAGTTATGCCTTCATCATCCTGTTCCTTGGGTATCTGCAGACTCTGTGGCCGCTGCGCCGGACGCCGGTGCCGTTGCCAGAAGATCCGGAACAATGGCCGGCAGTCGACCTGCTGATTCCGACGTACAACGAACCGCTTTCGGTGGTTCGGTTTACCGCGCTGGCGGCGATGAACATCGACTGGCCCGCGGACAAGTTGAACGTCTACATTCTGGACGACGGCAAGCGGGAAGAGTTCCGGAAGTTCGCAGAAGACGCGGGCATCGGGTACATGACGCGTGACGACAACAAGCATGCAAAGGCGGGAAATATCAACCGGGCGCTCGATCGCCTGGATGCGCCGTTTGTAGCGATCTTCGACTCGGACCACGTGCCGACGCGCAGCTTTTTGCAGGTGACGCTTGGCTGGTTCCTGCGCGACCGCAAGCTGGCGATGTTGCAGACGCCTCACCACTTTTATTCGCCTGATCCGTTCGAGCGCAATCTCGGACAGTTTCGGGTGATTCCGAACGAAGGCGAGCTGTTTTACGGCATCGTGCAAGATGGCAACGACTTCTGGAATGCGACGTTCTTCTGCGGCTCCTGCGCGGTGATTCGCCGGACGGCGCTCGATGAGATTGGCGGCATCGCGGTTGAGACGGTGACGGAAGACGCGCACACGTCGCTGCGTATGCAGATCAACGGCTGGAACACGGCCTACATCAACATCCCGCAGGCGGCGGGTCTTGCGACGGAGCGCCTGAGCGGTCACGTGAAGCAGCGGATTCGCTGGGCGCGCGGCATGATCCAGATTCTGCGTACGGACAATCCTTTGTTTGCTCCGGGCCTGAGCGCAGCACAGCGGCTTTGCTACTTCAACGCGATGACGCACTTTTTGTATGCGCTGCCGCGGCTGATCTTTCTGACCGCTCCGTTGATCTACTTGATTCTTGGGCATACGAACGTCCCCGGCTACTGGGCGGCCATCCTGGCGTATGCCTTCCCGCACCTTATTCTTTCGTCACTGACGAACTCGCGAATCCAAGGGCAGCACCGGCATTCGTTCTGGAACGAGATTTATGAGACGGTGCTGGCACCGTACATCTTCCTGCCGACGATGCTTGCGCTGGTGAACCCGAAGCTGGGCAGCTTCAACGTGACGGCGAAGGGTGGCGTGGTGAATCGCAGCTTCTTCGATGCGCGCATCGCACAACCGTTCCTAGTGCTGCTCGCGTTCAACGTGTTCGGCGTGATCATGGCGATTCCGCGGTACTTCCACATCCCGTATCTCGGGTTCGTATGGGATGGAACTCACCCTGGAACGATCATCATGAACTTGATCTGGACGTTCTTCAACATCACCGTGCTTGGCGTGGCGACCGCGGTTGCTTGGGAGAGCCAGCAGCGCCGGCAGACCGTGCGTGTGGCGATGAGCGTTCCGGCGGACGTTGTGCTTGCGGATGGCACGGTGGTTCAAGGTGTGACGGCTGACCTTTCGAGCGGCGGCTGCATGATGTCGATCGACCGGGCGTTTACGGCGATGCCGGGTGAGAGCGTACAGCTGGTGTTCCCGGTGCTGGATGGCGATGCGTCGCTGCCGGCAACGATTATCAGTGCGACAGGCGGAAGCCTGAGGGCCCAGTTCGATCCTTTGACTTTGCAAGAAGAAGAGGCGTTGACGATGGTTCTGTATTCGCGTGCCGACACCTGGCTTGGCTGGGGTGAAGCGCGTGAGGCGGACCGTCCGTTGACCAGCCTTGGACGCATCTTCCAGCTTTCATACCACGGCCTCTCCCAAACGATACGAGGACTGATGAAGACCAAAAAGAGCCCGCCAAAGGGACGCCTCGCGACGACCATCGCGCCCATGATCTTGTTCGCTCTTGTCGCCGGCTTGGTTAGCCGGACGGCAGTGGGCCAGACGACTGGAGCTCCTGCATCGAGTTCGGTAGTCGCCGCAACCGATGGCGGAGTGGCCGTGCGACCAGTCGCACCGGGTAACTTCGACAACATGTTTACGCTGGCTGACGTCGGCGTGGGCGACACGATCGTGCTGCGTGGCGTCGACGCCTATCATTCGGTGTTCTTCTCGGTTCCGAAGACCGAGGTGGTGAAGACGGCGACGATGCACATCAAGTACCACTTCTCGCCGGGCTTGATTCCTGATATCAGCCACATGAAGGTGAGCCTGAACGGCACGTTGTTTGCGACCCTGCCGGTCACGTCGCGTCCGGGCTTTGTTGCTCCGGGTGGTGATTTGACGCCTGAGCAAAAGGTGGCTGAGGATCAATCGCTGAATGTGACGCGCAATGAGACAGGTGCGCTGCTGGAAGCGACCCTGACGATGCCGGCTGAGATGCTGGTGCCGAACAATGAACTGACGTTCGAATTCATCGGACACTACACGTTCCAATGCGAAGACCCCTCGCACTCGACGTTGTGGAGCCATGTCGACAACTCTTCGTCGATTGAATTGGCGGGTTCGCTGATTCAGCTTCCGAACGATTTGAGCCTGATGCCGCTGCCGTTTTATGACGCTGCGGTGAATCTGCACCCAAGCATTCCGATCGTGTTCCTGAGCCAGCCGTCGCCGCAGGGCATGAAGGCAGCGGGGATCATCGCGTCGTACTTCGGCATCCTGACGAACGATCATCCGGTGCATTTCCCGGTGTCGATTGGGACGATTCCAGCGGGGAATGCGGTGGTGATCAGCGAATCGTCGTCCGCGCTTCCGCCGGGGCTAACCGGAACGGCTGTTTCGGGTCCGACGATTTCGATGGCGACCAATCCGAGTGATCCTTATTCGAAGCTACTGGTGATCAGCGGCGACAATCCGGATGAGCTTGTGACGGCGGCGCAGGCGCTTGCGTTACAGCATGGCGATATGCTGCAGGGACAGACGACGACCGTGACCAAGGCTCCGAAGTTGACGGAGCGCGCGCCGGATGATGCTCCGCGGTGGTTGAGCACGGACCATGTGGTCGATCTCGGCATGATCACCAACACGGGCGATCTGCAGGGAGACGGAAGTGTTCCGGTGAATGCGTACATGCGGCTGCCGCCCGACATCTACTCGAGCGAGCCGCAGAACCTGAGTTACCACATGGACTACCGCTATAACGGCATTCCGCTGGCGAATGAGAGTTCGCTACAGGTTTACGTGAATACCGGTTATGTGAGCTCGACGCCGATGCCGCACACAGAGAAGGGCTCCGCTGTGTTGAACACGGTGGTGCCGATTCCGAAGTACGACATGCGGCCGTTTTCGAACACGATCGCTCACAAGTTTGTCTTCCAGATTGCGAAGAAGGGTAAGTGCCAGGACACGGCACCGCTCAACCTGCAGGGCGTGATCCTGAAGAGCTCTTACATCGATATCCAGGGGATTCCGCACTGGGTCGCTCTGCCGGACCTGGAGATCTTCTCGAACGCCGGTTATCCGTTTACGCGGAAGGCTGACCTCGCGGAGACTTCGGTTGTGCTGCCGGATAACCCGTCGCCGCAGGAGCTTGAGATGTTCCTGACGTTCATGGGACATTTCGGTGCGCAGACTGGGTACCCTGTGGTCAACGTGAGCGTGACCAACGCTGACGGCATGAAGACGGACAAGGCGAAGGACTACATCGTCATGGGTACGGTCGAGGACCAGCCAGCGTTGGCCAAGCTGCAGGGCTCACTGCCGGTCAAGATCGATTCGGGCGGGCTGCGGGTGCAGGATACGCGTGGCTTCTTCTCCGGCTTGCAGAATGCCTGGTGGAAGGTACGCAGCTCCGACCATGTGCAGACGAACCAGTTGGAGACAGCCGGTGGATTGCCCGACGCGATGATCGAAGGGATCGAGTGGCCGAGTGGCTCGAGCCGTTCGGTGGTAGTGATCGCGCTGCGGGATCAGACGATTACGCCGAAGTTTCTCAATGTCTTCCTCAAGACGTCGCAGTCGTCGCATATTTCGCAGTCGGTCTCCGTGCTGCAAGGGGATCAGTTCACGTCGTACCGCATCGGCAACGAGTTTTATCATGTCGGCTCGATTCCGTGGTGGACCGATCTGAGCGTGATCTTCTCCGAGTTCCCGTGGCTGGTCGTTCTGTGCGCGGTTGTGATCTGCGTGCTGATGGCTGCGCTGATCCGCGCTAACCTTCGCCGCCGCGCTCGTCTGCGTCTGCAGGGGAACGATTAGGCAAGTCCGACGACACGTCGGGCCAGGAGAGTCGGTCTGTCCGAAGGTCAAGGCACGAAGAGAGGTTGGAGGCTGGCAGGGATTGGGCTTAAGGCGCCCATCCTTGCCGGCCTCTCTTTCTTGCTGGCTTGCGGGCTTCAAGGATGTCACGCGCAGCAGCCATGGCCGTTGTGGGAGGCATATACGCATCGCTTCCTGGATGATCAGGGACGCGTGATCGACAGGTCAGCTGGAGATCGGACGACGAGTGAGGGCGAAGCGTATGCGATGTTCTTTGCGCTGGTCGATGACGATCGGGCGCATTTTGACAAGTTACTGGACTGGACGCAGGCGAATCTCGCAAGCGGCGATCTGACGGCGCATCTGCCGGCGTGGAGTTGGGGTAAGACTGATTCGGGGGATTGGAAGGCGCTCGATGGCAACTCTGCGGCGGACGCGGACGTGTGGATGGCATACACGCTTGTGGAGGCTGGCCGTCTTTGGCATGAGCCGCGGTACGAGAGCCTTGGGCGGTTGATGGCGGCGCGGATTGCGAAAGAAGAGGTCGTGCTTGCGCCAGGGGTCGGGACGACGGTGGCGCCGGGGTCGAAGGGGTTTCATCCGGATGATGACCGCTACATCTTGAACCCGAGTTATCTGCCCCTGCCGGTGCTGGAGGGGCTTTCGCATGCTGATCCGCACGGACCATGGGGCGCGGTGATCGCGAGTCTTCCGGCGCTGTTGAGTCAGGCGGGGACGCGTGGATTCGCGATGGACTGGGTGGTTGCCGGGCCGAACGGGGTTCAACCTGCGCCGCCGCCAGTCGAGCCCTCTGCAGGTAAGAGGGAGACGCAGGCGGCGGGAAGTTACGACGCGATTCGAGTTTATTTGTGGCTTGGACTAGCCGATCCGGGGACGTCGGGGTTGAAAGAGCTGTTGAGTGCGGTGCCCGGTATGGCGGCTTATTTGAAAGGCGCCGTAACGCCTCCGCTGGAGGTAGATGGACAGGGCAATGTGGTGCGGGCGGAGGGGCCGATCGGGTTCTCTGCGGCGGTCATTCCGTACCTGATGGCGGTGCATGCCAAGGCGCAGGCACGGACGCAGATGGATCGTCTCGAAGCGACACGCGACCCTGGTGGTTCCCTCTATGGGCATCCGGTCGAGTATTACGACCAGAATCTTGCCCTCTTTTCCACCGGTTGGTCGGAACAACGGTACCGGTTCGACGCTGACGGACGGCTTCATGTTAAATGGAAATAGGCAGGTTATTACAGGCTATTTCTTATTTTATCGGTGGTGGAACAAAGCCCTATACGCAGTGCAAAAAAGGGTTCCAAGCTGTTGTAAAAACCGTTACTCTCAGTGAGGAAAGCTGCAATAACCAATGCGAGTCCCCGGGCCCTGTGCAGCGAGTGAATCAATTCTATGAAGAATCCTTCCGCATTCCGGTTCTGGGCGCCAGCGATTCTGCTTGGTGTGACCACTCTTTCGCCGATTGTCTGCACCTCGGCGAACGGTCAGACGCCTCAGGCCTCGACGCAACCTCTGCTCGACAAGGCACATGCCTTAGAGGTACGGGGACGCATGGATCTGGCGGCGCAGACCTGGCAACAGGTGCTGCTGACTGACCCGAATAACACCGAGGCCATTGGTGGGCTCGCACGCGCTGCGAAGCTCAGCGGCAATCTCCCGCTGGCCAGCACGTATCTCGAGCGCCTGAGGGCGATCAATCCTTCGGACCCCGGCATCGCCCGTGTCGAGCAGATGAGCACGCAGGCCGATAACAATGTACAGCTTCAGCAGGCTGGCAAACTTGCGAAGCAGGGACAATACGCGCAGGCGATGAACGCATATCGCCAGGTTTATGGAACGAATCCTCCTCCGGGGGATGCGGCGCTGGCGTATTACGAGACGGAGTCGGCTACGGAAGAGGGAAGACCCCACGCGATTGCCGGGCTTCGCTCGCTCGTGGAAAAGTTTCCGAGTGATTCGCGGTACCAGGTGGCGCTTGGCCGGATTCTGACGTACAACCCGAAGACCCGGCCTGAAGGCCGGCACCTGCTTGAGCAGCATCCGAATGATCCGGAGGCCTCGGAGGCACTGCGGCAGTCGTTGCTGTGGGACTCACAGAATCCGGCGACCGCGGGTGATATTCGGGCGTACCTGTCGCGCCATCCGGATGCGACGCTGGCCAATATTCTCCGCAATGAGCCAAGGACGGGCGGCGGTGCTGGCCGTCCTGCTCCGATGACGGCTGAGCAGCGCGCCGCGGCTGAGGTGAATGCGAGCCGTACGGCTGAAGATCGGGAAGCGTACCGCGCGCTGAATGCGAAGCATCTTGAAGAGGCCGAGAGCAAATTCAAGGCGATCCTGGCAAAGAATCCCGATGACGCGAATGCGTTGGCGGGGCTTGGCTATGTCCGCATGCAGCAGGCGAACTTTGGCGGGGCGATCAGCTTCCTTGTGCAGGCGAAGTCGGATGGGTCGAAGGACCCGGGGCTCGAACCAGCACTGACTACGTCGCGCTTCTGGTACACGATGGGCGAAGGCGCGATTGCGCTGAACGAAGACAACCTGCCTGCAGCCGAGAAGGAGTACCGGCTCGCGTTGCAGATGCGGCCGACCAGCACTGAAGCTCTTGAAGGACTTGGCGGCACGCTCTTGAAGGCGCAGCAGCCTGAGCCGGCGATTCCGGTTTTTGCGCAGTTTGTGAAGCTGAAGCCATCGGCTCCGCATGCTTGGCGTGGACTTTTTATCGCGCAGTACAGCTCTGGCCACGCCCAGCAGGCGTTGGCGGTCGAACATACGATGCCGGCGGGGATTCGTGCGCAGTTGATGAAGGATCCGCTCTATCTGCGGACGCTTTCCTCTGCTTATTCTTCGGTAGGTCGTGATGCGGATGCGCAGCGCGTTCTGCAT
Organism: uncultured Granulicella sp.; assembly: GCA_963693075.2. Classification (GTDB taxonomy): domain Bacteria; phylum Acidobacteriota; class Terriglobia; order Terriglobales; family Acidobacteriaceae; genus Edaphobacter. The sequence continues at coordinate 1,687,323 of CAXMMP010000002.1, forward strand.
AGTGCGTTGGACCTGCCCTTCTCTCCCGATGCCAAGGGTGTTGAGAACGACACGCGGATTCAGTATGCGGGCCTGTTGCAAGCAGCGGGCCACCTCGATCAGGCTGGCGGCCTATACCGGCAGGTGCTTGCGAAAGATCCTAACAACGTGGCGGCGTACCAGGGGATGGTGAGGGTCGAGCATGCTGCGGGACAGGATCCACAGGCGCTGGCGACGATCGAGGCGATGCCTCCCGAGGTTTATTCGAAGGCGATGCAGGACGCCGGCTTCGACGATACGGTTGCGTCGATCTATCAATCGCAACAGCGGCTGGATGTAGCGCAGGACATTCTTGAGAAGTCCTTGCAGCAGGAGGCCGCGAACAACGCCAAGCCTTCCATCACGGTGCAGACTCAACTTGCTGGAATCTATCTACAGCGCGGGAATGCGGCGCAGGCATATCCGTTGTATCAGCAGATATTGACGCAGCATCCTGATAATACGGACGCGTGGCGTGGATTGCTGGACTCGCTGCACAGCACGGGGCATGATGCTGAGGCGCTGGCGCAGATTCAACAGATGCCGCCGCGGGTTCGCGCCGAGCTTGAAGACAATGTCGATTTCCTGCAGACGGTTGGGGCGATCTATAACTCGCTGGGCCAGCCCCAGGAGTCGCAGGTGTTCCTGCGGCGGGTGCAGGCTCATTATGCCGCGCAACACGCTGCTCCGCCTGCCGATGTCGACCTTCAGAATGCATGGCTGCTTTTTAACGGCGGCAACGATGCTGGTTTGTACCGGCAGCTGATGGAGATCGGTGGACGTCCTGATCTGACGGATGCGCAGCGTCGCACAGCGCAGACGATCTGGACGAGCTGGGCGGTTCGCCGGGCAAATGCGGCTGCGGCGACTGGGAATTACCGCCGCGCTCTGGACATTTTGAATGCGGCCGCTCATGCGTTTCCGAACAATCCCGCGGTGATCAAGGCGCTTGCCGGTGGGTACGCTGCCGCCGGAATGCCGAAGGAAGCGGTTGCGATCTGGAAGTCGATGGACATGACGACTGCTCCTGCCGGCGACTATCGCTCGGCGATCGGTTCGGCGCTGGCGGCGAACGATCAGAAGGATGCTGAGGCGTGGTTGCGGTTTGCGCTGAATCAGTATCCGCGTGACCCCGAGATTCTTGTGCTGGGCGCGAAGTTCGAGCAGCAGCGTGGTGATGTGAATCGCGCAGCGGATTATTACAAGGTGGCGATCAAGGCGATGCCCGCGGATGATCCCGGTGCAGCGCTTGCCGGCGAGCTGAGCCACCCGGGACCTGTCCAGCCGTTGCCTGGCGCTCTCCCTGGTTCCGGACATTCGAGCGCCGATCTTTCGACACTGCTGGCGCCGGGAACGGATCGTCCGAAGGACACGCAGGCGGCGCAGCCTCAGCAGCCGTCGCAGCCTTACCTGCCGGGTAGCCCCGGGAACAGCCTGGCACCGATTCAGGTGGATCCGCAGTACTCGGCTCCGGTTTCGAATGATCCGACATCGCCGTCGTACATGTCGTACCCGAACACTAAGCCGCAGCCCGCACCAGCCTCTAAAACCAGGCTGCGCGACTATGTTCCGCAGGCTTCGGCAGAGGAGCCGCTGCCCGTTGAAGCTACACAACTTCCGGCTGTTGTCGCGGAAATGGATTTGCAGGAGGCGTTGCCCGTGCTCTCCCCAGCCAGCTACCAGCACCAACAGATTGTTCGTTTGATCGAGCAGGCCCAGGCAAACCGCTCGCCGCTTACTTACCAGCCTACCGGTGCCCTGAGTGAAATTGCCCAGGTTGAACTGTCGCAGGGGGCGACGTTCCGCGGCGCTGCTTATCATCTGCCACAGCAGGCCACGCAGCAGACGGGACAGCAGTCGCAGCCTTTGACCAGCAAGCCGACCGGCCAGCCACAGAAAGCGACGGGTGATCCAAGCGGTGTGGTGTACGGGGCGTACGTTCCTTATGTTCCGCCGACGAAGCCTGCGCCATCGCAACTGACGCAAGGGGCGACGGTTCGCTCGACTTCGTACACGCCGCAGCAAGCGCAAGTTCAGCAGCCACAGCCTGCGCAGCCGCAGCAGACGACGAAGGCTCCTGCAAGGCAGACACAGGTTCCGCAGCCCGGGACGACTCAGCCTTTGACCTCGAAGCCAACGCAGTCACCGACGGTACAAGGCGCCAGCGGACCGGTGGTGAATGGAGTCGTTTATGGGCCGTATGTGCCGTATACTCCTCCACCTGCTACGAATGTGAACCTGGGCAGCACGCCTCCGACGCGTGAGATCCGTCAGCCAGAGGTGACGGACGTTTTGCCGACGGCTAAGTACGTTCCGAACAGCAAGCCGAAGTCAAGCGCGTCACGGCCTGATCTTGCGGCTGCGAGCGCTGCTGCCGCACGTCGCAGAGCGGCTGCTTCGGCCGCCGCGGTGACCGGGCAGAGCAAGCCGCCCACAGAGGATTACGCAACGCCGAGCAGCGAGGCTGTTCCTGCGACCGCGCCTACGCAGACTTACACGAAGCCCGCGCAGTACTCGACTCCGCCGCAAACGGTTTATCAGAACCAGAACCAGAACCAGAACCAGAATCAGAACCAGACGGTGCAGACGAACGGAACGAGTAGTTCGACTGAGACGGTCCCACAGCAGAACGGCGACAGCTACGGCCAGCAGTATCCGCAGCCGCGTACGGGCAACGTGGTGGTGCACAATCGGGCACCGCGGCGCGAGCACGTCGCTGCGGCTCCTGCGCCGCCGGTCGAGCGGGCTCCGACGCTCAGCTACCCTGGTGTCGGTTCGCCGCTGGGGTATCAGCCGTACCCGGTGATTGGGCCAGCGTACCCTCTGGGGACCGCTCCTACCGACTACGACCTGGTGCAGAAGGATCTCCCGCCACTTCGTGGCAACTACTACACGGGCGAACTGGCACCGCAGGTTCCGCTGACCGAGCGGCAGCGGACGGAGCGCGACCTCGAGTCGCTCGAAGCTTCGTATAGCGGCTGGGTTGGCGGCACGGGCAGCGCGCGATATCGCAGCGGCACGGTTGGGTATGACCGGCTGACCGATCTGGAGACGACGTTCGAGGCTTCATTCACGGCGAGCAACAACGTTCGCTTTTCGATTGTGCCAAAGGCGGTCTTTCTCAACTCTGGTCAGCTTAGCGTCACCAACTATACGGGTGTGACTGGTAGCCCGGTGCTTGGCAGCTTGAACACGGCGACCGCGACGTTTTCGCCCGGGCAACAGTCAGCCAACGGCGTTGGCGGCGAGTTCCAGGTGACGGCGCGCAGATTCGCGGCGGCGATCGGGTATACGCCGTACCAGTTCCTCGTAGAGAACGTCACAGGCCGTGCGCTCTTCAAGCCGGACGATCACTTCACGCTGTTCGTCAATCGCGATTCGGTGAACGAGACGCAACTTTCGTACGCCGGTCTTCGCGACCCTGGAACCGCGACTGCCGTATATGGCGGAAACATCTGGGGAGGCGTGGTCCAGACGGGTGGTGGCGTCCGCTTCGATATGGGCAACGAGCGGGCCGGGTTCTACATCACCGGCGACGGCGGCGAACTGACCGGCTACCACGTGCTCGACAACAGCAAAGTGGAAGGCTCGATGGGCGCGTACTTCCTGGCGCACACCTTCCCGGGTTATGGAAAGATCAACGTCGGGGTCTCACTCTTTGGAATGCACTATGCGCATGAAGAGCGGCAGCTTTCTTATGGCTTAGGCGGCTACTTCAGTCCGGACGCTTACTTCCTGGCTTCGGTGCCGATCACCTACACCGGTCGCTATGGTCCAAACTTCCATTACACGATTGCGGGCGCGGTTGGTGTGCAGACGTTCCAGGAAGACAGCCAGCTGTACTTCCCTCTGGATCGTGGGTTGCAGACCGGCTTCCAGACCTCTCAGAACTGCGTGACGGCGCAGATTGCGAATCACACCTGCGGGATGTATCCGACGAACAGCAATACGGGCGGCAACTATTCGATCAACTCCGAAGGGGTTTACCGGATTGCCGACCACTGGTTTGCGGGTGGTTTTCTCTCGGCGAACAACACGAACAACTACAACACGGTGTCGGCTGGGTTCTTCGTCCGGTACCTGTTCCGGCCGCAGATTGGGACCGAGGACTATCCGACTGGCTTGTTCCCGGTGGAGGGTTTCCGTCCTCTGCGGGTCCCATAAACCCTTTGCTTTTCGTTCGCGCAGCCTGAAGCCTGTTCCTTATCGGAACAGGCTTTTTGCTGGCCCAAAATATGCATTGCAAAGCAGGCGAGTCACCCCGTATAAGGGAGTCTCACAAACACTGCTCTCTTATTGGGCTCCGTTCTTTTCGATGCGCAATCGCGGCTCCCCGAGATTTTCCTGCTGAAAGGCGATTATGCTTCGTTCCACACCTTGGTCTCCCCGGTTTACGGCCTTTTCGCAGCGTCTCGCCAACGCCTCCACCTGTTTTGGGTTGGGATTACTTCTGATTTCCGCTGTGCCGTCTTTCGCGTCGAAAGACACGGTTCCGGACTGGGTGCGGGCTGCTGCGTCGCAGCCTTCGGGCAGCTATCCGCCGAGCACCAACGCAGTGGTGCTGCTGGACGATACCCATTTGACGGTCAATCCCGATGGCACGGCGGTCGAGCATGGGCGCCGTGTGATCAAGATTTTGCGTCCTGCCGGGCGCGAACAGGGAATCGTGCAGGTCTGGTTCGATAAAGACACCAAGATCCTTGCACTGCACGTGTGGAGTATCGGCCCTGACGGCCATGAGTATGCGGTGAAGGATAACGAGATCGTGGAAGTCGGCGCGGATGGCGACGGCGGCATTCTTTACGCGGATGAACGGGCGAAGATGGCGAATCCTCCGGGACGTGACCCGGGCGGGATCGTGGCGTACGAATACGAGCAGCGCGCGCCCTACTACCAGCATGAAGCAAACTTCTTCTTCCAGGACGGCACCCCTCGCCTGAAGCAGAGTTTTACGATCGATCTGCCGCCAAACTACAGCTACGTGAGCACCTGGGCGCATCACGAGCCGGTCAAGGCGATCGATCTCGAGCATCAGCATTACCGCTGGGACTTCGATCAGACGCCGGCTGTTGACCTTGAGCATGTTCCGATGGCGCCGGACATGGCTGCGCTTTCCGGGCGGCTAACGGTGCATTATGGTCCTGCGGGCGACCCGACGATGGGCACCTGGCAGGGCGTCGGCGAACTGTACGACAAGCTCGCGCACGACCGCATGGCCGCAACGCCGGACATTGCGGCGAAGGCGGCGGAACTGACCGCCGGCAAGACGGATTTCTACGACAAGACGGAGGCGATTGCGGAGTTCGTTCAGAAGCAGATTCGCTACTTCGTGATCGAAAAGGGAATTGGCGGGCTTCAGCCGCATCCGGCCGCGGACATCTTTCACAATCGCTATGGCGATTGCAAAGATAAGTCGACGTTGTTGTCTGCGATGCTGTCGACAGTTGGCATTCATTCGGCGATTGTGCTGGTCGATTCGGAGCGGGGCTTTGTGGACCCGAATGCGCCGTCGATGATGGGCAATCATGCAATTGCCGCGGTGCGGATCCCGGATGGTTACGAGTCGCCACGCCTGCGCAGCGTGGTGAAGACGAAAGAAGGACATCGCTACCTGATCGTCGACCCAACCTGGGACAAGACGGCGTTCGGACAGATCGAGCACAACCTGCAGGGCGGTTATGCGGTACTGGTTGAAGGCAAGGAGAGCGAGATCGTCGAGATTCCCGTGCTGGCTCCGGACCTCAATACCATTCGCCGCTCGGCCGAACTTGAGCTTGAGGCGGATGGGTCCTTGAAAGGAAACATCGTCGAGAAGCGCTTCGGAGATGTTTCCGAGTATCGCCGCTCGCTCTACACCCATAGCGACATGAAGGAGCAGACGGCCTTTCTCAATCGCGTCCTGAGCCGCGACCTTACTTCGTTTGCGGCGACGGACGTAAAGGTGGAAAATATCGCCGCCTTCAACAAGGACCTGACGACGTCTTACCTCCTTTCGGTGAACGATTATGCACGCTCCATGGGAGCTTTGCTGATGGTGCGACCGCGCGTTCTCGGCAGCGAAGAGATCCAGACCGATCGCAAGCTTCGCCTGGTGCCGTTCGACCTCGAGCAGACGATGCAGGAGAAGGACGACTACTCGATCAAGTTACCGGAGGGATATGCGCTCGACGAGATCCCGGACCCGGTGAAGCTCGATCTTGGATTCGCGTCGTACGAAAGCTCCACGAAGCTTGAAGGGAACTCGCTCCACTACACCCGCACCTTCACCGTCCGCGAGGTATCTCTGCCGGCGAACCGCTCTTCCGATCTTCAGCGGCTTGCCGATACGATCGCCGCGGACGAGCAGAATCGCGCGGTCTTGAAGAAGAAGTAAGTCCGTCATCAAAGTTTTGCGTTTGGATTTATGCACTGCCAGTCTTTACTGCCACTCAAGGACCCGTCTTATGAAGAACGTATCTCGTATCGCCAAGCTGTATGCCCTCACCATGCCCCTCCTGGCTGCTTCGGTCTATGGACAGAAGTGGACCACGCCGACCCCGGAAGAGCTTTCCATGACGTCGATTCCCGAGGTGCCGGGCGCCGCGGCCGTGTACCTGAATAAGGAGCAGGCGACCGACGATGGTTTGCACAAGTATGACTTCTATGTTCGCCTGAAGGTGCTGAATGAGAAGGGCCTGGACTATGCCAACGTGGAGCTTCCGTTTGTAGGCGGCATGGGCGGTTATAACATCGATGCGGTCGCGGGGCGGACTGTTCATCCCGACGGTTCTATCGTTGAATTCAAGGACAAGCCGTACGAGAAGCTGGTGGTAAAGAGCGCGGGCTTCCAATACAAGGCGAAGGTGTTTACGTTGCCCGCGGTAACGGTGGGCAGCATCATCGAATATCGCTATATCCTGCGCATGGACGACAACTATTTTATGAGTCCGGACTGGAATATCCAGTCGGAGCTCTACACGCGGAAGGCGCACTATATGTGGCGTCCGACGAACGCGTTGCTGCAGAACGAAGATGGCAGCCAAAGCAGCCAAAGCGTGGCCTGGACACCGATCCTGCCGGCCGGCGATAAGATAGTCGAGAAGCCGCTCTACACGAGTGCTACGACGAGCTCGAATGCGCCCAACAAACAGTTGGATCTCGACGTTCATGACGTTCCCCCGATTCCGAAGGAAGAGTTTATGCCGCCTATCGGCAGCATCAGCTACCGCGTACTTTTCTATTACACGGACGTTAAGAGTGCGAAGGAGTTCTGGGCGCAGGAGGGCAAACGGTGGTCCAAGGCGCGCGACAAGTTTGTTGGTCCGAATAATGGGGTGAAACAGTTTGTTGCCGGTGCCGTCTCGCCGACCGATACGCAGGATCAGAAGGCGCGCAAGCTCTACGCGGCCGTCGAACAGATGGAAAATACCGAGTTCACCCGTGAGCGTTCGACGCGGGAGGATAAGGCTGGCGGGCTGAAGCAGATCAGCAATACGGACGATATTCTTGCCCGCAAACGCGGCAACGGAGATCAACTCGCGGAGCTGTTTGTGGCCATGTGCCGTGCGGCGGGATTGAAGGCGTATGTGATGGGCGTCGCGGATCGAAGCGAGCGAATCTTCGTGCCGGAGTACCTGAGTCTGCGGCAGATCGACGACTACATCGCGATCGTCAACATTGACGGCAAGGAGGTGTTTTTTGACCCCGGCCAGCGCTTCTGCGAACCGGAGCACCTGGCGTGGAAGCACACGCTGATCGGCGGCCTGCGCCAGATCGACGGGGGCACGACCATCGTCGGGACACCCAGCACTCCGTACAAGGACGAACACATTGACCGGACCGCGATGCTGACGCTGGATGAGCATGGCCTTGCGACCGGTACGGCGACGCTCGCCTACACCGGGGATGCCGCGCTGCGCTGGCGGCAGGAGGGGCTCAAAGGCGACGATACCAGCCTGAACGAAGACTTGAAGGCGAATCTCGAGCACATGTTGCCGGGTGGCATGGAGGTGCGCGTCACGTCCGTCGACCATCTCGCGGAGTTCGACAAGCCGCTTGCGATCCACTACGAAGTGAAGGGGCCGATTGGCTCTTCGACCGGCAAACGGTTGCTGGTGACGGCGAATCTATTTGAGACCAATGAGAAGCCGAAGTTCCCTGAACCGAAGCGCGAGGTCGCAGTGGATATGCGCTATCCGAGCATTACGTCGGATGCCGTGCGGATCAAGTATCCGGAGGGTTTGGTGGTGGAGTCTGCGCCTCCCGATTCGAAGATCTCTTATCCGAATTCGGCTGCCTTCAACACCTCGAGCAAGACGGCCCCCGGTTCGATCACACTGTACCGAAACTTCATCAATGGCCGCACTCTTTACCTCGAAAAAGACTACGCGGATCTGCGCGGATTCTATGGAAAGGTCGAAACGAAGGATCAGGAGACGTTGGTGTTGACACGCGCTGTGCCGGGTACCACTCCAGCCGCACCAACTGCGGAAGCGCCGACCGCGTCCGCGCCGGTTGCCACAACGACGAAGCCTTCAGGCAACTAGCACCGTAGGTCGTCAAGGAAGGCGGCATACCTTGACGACTGTGTTGGTGTAAGGGCAGGTCCATCCGGTCATGCTGGGTGTCTGGAGGACGATCCAGCTCACGCCGAGTGGCTTGAGCTTCGCGGCGCGCTGCTGATCGCTCTCCGTCTCAAGGTTGCTCTGGGCGGTCTGGCCGATAATCCAGGGTTCGGTCAAAGCCGGGGTGATGGAGGCTTCGCCGCCATCCTTGGAGTAGTCCGGCAGTGCGCTTCGTTCTGCGATTGCGCGAAAGCATTGGGCGTCTTCATGCTTGCCTTGTGTGATGTAGTGGGCGTCGAGGGCGAATAGAGCATCCTTTGCGGTGTGATCGCGGACCCACAGAAAAGCCTGTTCCCATTGGTTTACCGGCTGTGTCCATGGCCATTCGATGTGGCCGGAGTTTGGATATGTCTCGAACTGGGCGTAGAACAGCAGCGGACCCATGACGAGTAGCAGAGCGGCCCATCGCAAGGGAATTGCTTTGAGAACACGCTCGCCGAGCCATGCGCCGAGCAGCAGGATCATGATCTCGTAGACCGTCTGAAATGTTCGCAACGGCTGCAGGCGCGCCACCAGATGGGTCGCGAAGCTGGTTCGTGCGAAGAGCCAAGCTACCAGAAACGCGAACAAGCCGATTTGCCTCGCTGTCTGGGCGAGATCGCGCCATGCAGATCGAGGCCGTAGATTGTGCAGCCAATGCAGGAGGCCTAACGGAGCGATGAGCCCGATCCACTCGAACCAGCGCCATTCGGTGGGGAACCAGTAGTAGCGGGTTAGCGCGACCTGCACATAGTCGGATGTTTCGGCCGGGGCTCGCCATTGAATGGCCGCCGCAAGCCCGAGAGCAAGCGCCAGCAGCGAATAATGACTCCACCTCCGTGTGAGGCGTGAGGTGGGGCGCACGGCGCACAGCATCAAAACGACGGCAAATCCATAGGCGGCCATGAGGGGATGCAACGCGGCGGCGGCTCCGATAGCAGTGGCGACCCATAGCCACGCGCGTTTGCCGCCGCTCGTTGCATCGAAGGTCCATGCCAGGGCCATGAGCAACAAGGGTGTCGAAAGGCTTCGCGCTGTCAGGTATGGGTCCACGAGCATCAGCGAAGTGCCTGCGATCGGCAGCGTAAGCCAGCACGCGAAGAGCGTGACGGCGCCACACCGCGCGCGCCAGTCCTGCGAGACACGGGATGCAAGCATCCATCCGCCGTAAAGGGTGGCCCAGACGCTTCCTGCATAGAGGAAGAGAAGGACGATCTCCAGTCTCAGGTGGGTCAGGCGAACCAATGTCGCGATGGATGGCGCGAAGAGAGAAAAACGAAGATGCTCGGTGACGAAGTCGGTCCAGGCGGGATAGAGCGAGGGATCGAGCAGCTTGCGGATGCCTGCGACATAGATGCCGCCATCTTCGGAGAAGGGGTGGTACCCCGCCACTGCGATTGCAAATACGGTGAGGAGGCTGACGGCGAATGCTCCGTGCCACGCCTTCGTTCGTTCCGTCAAACTGTTCACCTCAAGAAGACTGCAGGGCGCGAGCCGCCAGCCACAAAGGTAAACTGAAAACCAGACATGTATCGCACAATTCAACAGACGCTTTTATCCCGCATTCAGTCTCTTCTTGTCGAGAAATATGACATCACGCTCGGGCACCTCGCCGTCGAGCAGCCGCCTTCGATTTTGCTGGGTGAGATGGCGTTGCCGCTCGCCTTTGAGCTCGCGAAACGTCTCCGCAAAGCTCCTCGCGTGATTGCCGCAGAGCTTCAACAGGCTCTGACGGAAGACCTTCCGAATTTGCCGGGTGTCGCCTCGATCGAAGTGGCTGGAGCGGGTTATCTCAATATTCGGCTCGACCGCGCCGAGGCTGTCGCTCGACTTGCCCGGGACGAACATGCTCCCCTGGGCGGCCCTGGTTTCCGGCTCATCGAGCACACCAGCATCAATCCAAATAAGGCCGCGCACATTGGCCACCTGCGCAATGCGATCCTCGGCGATACGTTTGCGCGACTTCTCCGCGCTGATGACTACAAGGCTGGCTGGGCCATTGGGGTTCAGAACTACATCGACAACACCGGCGTACAGGTCGCGGATGTTGTCGTGGGCTTCACGCACCTGCTTGGGCTGTCTCTCTCCGGCGTGCGGGAGAAGATTACCGAGATCTACGAGACGAACACGCTGATCGATTACTTCTGCTGGGACCTTTATGCCAGGGTGAGCCAGTGGTACGTCGAAGCCGGCGTCTCGGCTGAAGAGCTTGCGACACGCAAGAAGCTGCGTTTGGATACGCTGCATGCGCTCGAGACCGGCAATAACGAAACGGCTGCGATTGCGGAGTTGATCTCGACGTCAGTGCTGCGCCGTCACCTGGAGACGATGCAGCGACTGGGGATCGAGTACGACTTTTTGCCGCGTGAATCCGAGATTCTTTCGCTGCACTTCTGGGATGCGGCGCGGGCGCTGATGATCGAAAAGGGCGTGCTCTACCAGGAGACCGAAGGTAAGAACAAAGACTGCTGGGTGATGAAGCGCGCGAACACGGAGGGTCTGACCGACGATGGACCTGACGAAGAGGCAAAGGTCATTGTGCGTTCAAACGGCACCGTCACGTACGTCGGCAAGGACATTGCGTATCACCTCTGGAAGTTCGGCCTGCTTGCGAAGGATTTCTATTACGAGAAGTTTCACGAGTATCCGGAGCATACCTGCTGGTCTTCCACGGGGGATCCGGCGGCGAATGACGCATCGCACCCGGTCTTTGCCAAGGCAGATGCGATCTACAACGTGATCGACTCCTCGCAATCGGACCCACAGAACAATGTCATCGCAGCGTTGCGGGGAATGGGCTATACCGAAGCCGCCGACCATTACACCCACTTCTCGTACGAAAAAGTGGCGTTGACGCCGCGCTGCGCACTGGAACTTGGCTACACGATCTCCGACGAAGACAAGAACCGGCCATTCATTGAGGTCTCAGGCCGCAAGGGTTTGGGCGTCAAGGCAGATGATCTACTCGATAAGCTGATTGCGGCGGCTAAAAACGAGGTGGACACGCGCCATCCGGAGCTTGAAGAAGCCGAGCGCCTGGTAATTGCACAGCAGATCGCCGTCGGCGCGCTGCGTTATTTCATGCTGCGTTTCAATCGCAACACGATCATCGCGTTCGACTTTAAGGATGCGCTTTCGTTCGAAGGCGAGACCGGGCCTTACGTTCAGTACGCGATCGTGCGTGCGTCGAATATCTTTCGGAAATCAGGGATCACCCAGGACGAGGCGCTTGCACAACTTCCTTCGCCGAACGCCCTTAAGGACCTGCTCAACACGGAGGAGGGAACGAGCCTTTGGGAGACGTGGCTGGCGGCGTCGCGTCTGACCGTGTTGCTTGAGCAGACCATCAGCTCGGCGGAGCCTGCGTTGCTGACCAAGTTTGCCTTCCAACTGGCGCAGCAATTCAACAACTTCTACCACCGCCACCACATTCTGAACGAGCCGGACGCTACGCGGCGCAGCCTGCTGCTGGCGACCGCTGCCGTTGCAAGGCGCGAGATGGTGCGGGCGCTCGGCTACCTTGGGATCGAGGCGCCGGCGGTTATGTAAGAGACTCAGGCTGCGGGGCGCCTGCGGTTGGCACGGCCGAGTAGCTCGTTGCGGCTCGGTTCCGAGCGCGCCTCGCGGTCCGGGCGTTCCTCTTCCTCCGTCTCGGTTGAGGGGTTGAGGAGGTTGTAGAGGATCGGCCCAAAGAGCAGGACCAATACGATGAAAACCACCAGCCAGTCAAACATACCTATACCTCGGTGCAATTGAATCTACTCGGGCCCTCGAAATCAGAGACTGCCAGGGGGTGCCATGAAGCGGGGTACATTCCTCTGTATCAGACTTTGATCCGAATACCGAACATGATACCGCATGCCGAACCGTTGTGTGCGTCGCGAATCCAGGCAACGGCGTTGGCTTACCAGTTTCCAATACATGCTTTCGTGGGAGCAATCTCAACCCCGAGGGGCGGGGCAACGCTGAAATCGCTCGCAGAATCCGACGCTCCAGAACCGGTGGATCTGATCATCGGTAAGGAGTCTGTATGAGTATCTTCAAATCGTCGGATGAGACCGGACCGCTCTCCGGGAAACGCATCGCAATCCTCGCAACCGAAGGCTTCGAAGAGGTGGAGTTGACCGAACCTCTGAAAGCGCTGCAGCAAGCTGGCGCTGAGGTTCACGTGATCGCGCCGGAAGCGGGCATCAAGTCGGGGCAGATCAAGGGGTGGAACAAGACTGACTGGGGCAAATCGGTGGACGTGGACGTAACGTTGAGCGAGGCCGACGCCGGCACTTACGACGCGCTGCACCTTCCCGGAGGCGTCATGAACCCGGACCATCTGCGCCAGAATGTCGACGCGGTCGCTTTCGTGAAGAAGTTCTTCAACGAAGACAAGCCAGTGTCAGCGATCTGCCATGCGCCGTGGATGTTGATCGAAGCAGATGCAGTGGAAGGGCGGAGACTGACCTCCTGGCCTTCGCTGCGTACCGACCTTCTGAATGCCGGCGCACGATGGGTTGACCGCGAGGTCGTGGTGGATGGTAACTTGACGACGAGCCGCAAGCCGGAGGATCTAGCCGCCTTCAACAAGCAGATTGTCGAAGCGTTCGCCCAGGTTGCTGAACACGCATAAAGTCCAGAGAGACCGTTGAGGGCGCGGAAAAGCGTGGCCAGGAAAAGGGCATCCCCTTCTTCTTAGCCGCGCTTTTCTGCGCAATCCGTAGTCCGAGGGTTAGTAGCTGCGCACCCATTCCACGATGGACCGCACCGCGATCCCTGTCGGACCTTTAGGAAGCCACGGCTTGAGCTCTTCGTTCCATGCGCAACCGGCGATATCCAGGTGCAGCCAAGGGGTGTCGCCCACGAACTCTTTGAGGAGCATTGCTGCGTTGATCGCGCCGCCTGCACGGCTTCCGGCGTTTACCATGTCAGCGATTGCGCTCTTGATGCCGTCCTTGTAGTCGTCGGTGCAGGGAAGCCGCCAGAATTTCTCTCCGGCCTGTGTGGCCGTGCCCTGAAATTTCTCCCAGGTCGCATCATCATTTGAGAAGACTCCGACGTTCAGATACCCGAGCGCCACGACGCAGGCGCCGGTCAACGTTGCGGCGTTGACCAGGTGCGTGCAGCCCAGGGTCTTCGCGTAATGGAGACCGTCCGCCAGGACCAGTCGGCCTTCGGCGTCCGTATTGATGATCTCGATGGTCTTACCGGACATGGTTGTGACGACGTCGCCGGGCTTGAATGCTTTCCCGTCGGGCATATTCTCAGCCGAGCAGATGACGCTGACGACCTTCACCTTTGGCTTCAGTTCGGCGATGGCCTTCATAGCGCCGATCATCGCTGCGGCACCAGCCATGTCGTACTTCATCTTCTCCATGTTGTCGGCAGGCTTGATCGAGATCCCTCCGGTATCGAAGGTGATGCCTTTGCCGACCAGCCCCATCACGGGTGCGCCTTCGACGGCACCTCCTTCCGGCGTGTAGGTCATCACGATCAAGGCCGGGGGCTCAGCCGAACCCTGGGCGACCGCGGCGAAGGCTCCCATGCCAAGCTCTTTCAGCTTGTCCATGGAGTAGACCTCGCAGGCCAGACCGGCTTCGTCGCACATCGCCTTGGAGCGCTCTGCGAGAACGGTCGGAGTAAGGATGTTGCCGGGCTCGTTGACAAGGGTTCGAGCGAAGTTCTGGGCACCCGCGATGATTAAGCCTTCGGCAAATCCTTGTTGAATCTCAGCCTTGTCGGATTCCTTCGCGATGATCCTCAGGGTCGACACGCTAAGGTCTTTGCGTTCGCTTTTGTAGGTGTCCCATTCGGGCTCAGCGATTTCAGCCCCTTCGACGATCGCCCTGGCGGTCAATCCCTTCGGAAGGCTGGCAGAGTCCTCGGGAAATAAGATGGCCACGTCCCGGATACCGCGTGGTTTGGCTGCCCGAACCGCCGCTCCTGCTCCCTTGCGGACCTCATCGACCGAGAGCTTCTTCGCCTTACCCAAACCGATGATGAGTAGTCGCTCTGCCTTGAGCCCGGCTGGCTGGTGGAGCAGCAGCGTCTCGCAGAGACTGGCTTTGAATTCTCCGGAGGCCAGGAAATTCTCTGTCGCGTGGGTGATCTCGGGGGAGCGCGTCAGAAGTACGGGGTGCGGCTGGGCGTCCTTGCCCTCTGCGGTATCGACTGCGAAGACGGTGAGCAAGCCCGTTGTTACCGAGGCAGAATCCTGAAAAGAGAGTTGCGTATTCATCGTCTTATCCTACCGCGACACGCTTTTCCGCGAGGCTTACCGCCGTTGGCTCCGGGCGATCGCTGCCTTGGCTTCGTTGTCGCCTTCGCGCTTCTTTTCGGTTGCGCGCTTGTCGTACTCCATCTTGCCTTTGGCGAGAGCGATCTCGCACTTCACGCGGCCGTTGCGGAAATAGAGGCGCACCGGAATCAGGGTGTAGCCTTTCTGGCGGGTGGCTGCTTCCAGCTTTCGCACTTCTGTCTTGTGCAGCAGGAGCTTTCGGGTGCGGAGCGCCTCGTGGTTCATGGCGTTACCGTGGGAAAACGGTCCGATATGGGCATTCAGCAGGAACGCTTCGCCATCTTTCAGGAGGCCGTAGGCGTCTTTGAGATTCGCTTTGCCTTCGCGGATCGACTTGACCTCGGTGCCGCGCAGGGCGATGCCAGCCTCGTACTTGTCGGTAAGGAAGTAATTGAAGCTGGCCGAGCGGTTGAAGGCGGCGTCGCGCTTACCCGCTGCCACCGGGTCGCGATCTTTCTCCTTCACCACCGGCTTGACCGGTGAGGCCGGCGCCACGACTTGCATTCCCCTTGCCATATCCGCTTCGAAGCTCCCTGCCAACACTCAAGTTTAACATGCGATAAAGAATGCCAGAACGTTGCCTCACCCTCTCCGAGCCGGCGCGTCTAAACCCCGAAGGCGCCACGAGGCCGCAGCCAGAAACCCGTGGACTCTCTTCGCATCCGCTGTGCTTCTCCTTCAAGAGGCTGAACGTGACCAGAATGTTATACTCGCCAGAGCCGAAGGCTCTCGTGCCCCCGTGTGGGGAATCGAATTTGGCTGATTTCAAACCCAAATTCAAATCCAGCGGACCGATGCAGCCACGCCGAAGCCACCTCGCCCAGCAGGACCGAGCCCTTGGCTCCAACGAACCTGCCATCCCTCAACGTGCACAGAAAGCGACCCGATCCAGCATGAGCCGTGGGTTTTCCCCTTTTCTCTCGTCACCAGCCGCTGTAGCTCTCAAGCACATCAGCCCTTCGTCGCGCACCAGCGCCTTTGGCCTGTCGTTTGCCGCCCTCCTCATCACATCCGGCGCAATGAGCTCTGCGCATGCGCAATCCGCCAAGACGTGGACCAAGCGGGGAGCTAACGCCGAGGTCCGTGAAGACTACGACACCGCGTACGAGGACTATAAGAAGGCGCACGAAAAGTCTCCGAAGGACCTGGCGTACACCTCGCACTTCGATCGCTTGCGCTTTCTCGCCGCGGTCCAGCACGTCGACCGCGGTCGAGTCCTGAGGCAGAACGGCGACTGGAACGGGGCGATGCAGCAGTTCCTGCGCGCGACGGAGATTGACCCTTCGAACCAGACCGCCGAGCAGGAGATCGAGATCACGCAGCGTGAGCAGCCCCCGGCGCAACTGAGCGGCCCGGAAGCTGTAGCCGCCGCGCTCGAGGCGTCGCAGGCGCACAAGGTGCAGCAAGAGATCAACTCGATTGCCGGGCCGATCATGCTGAAGCCGGTCTCGAACGACCCGATCACCTACCACGCGGTCGAAGACGTCAAGAACATCTATACGTCCATCGGCAAGTTGGCTGGGCTGAACGTCATCTTCGATCCTGACTACACGTCCAAGCGCATCCCGGTGGACCTGACGAACGTCACCTTGTCTGAGGCGCTGCGAATCGTCGGGACGATTGCCGGGACCTTCTACAAACCAATCACGCCGAATACGATTTTTGTGGCGCAGAACTCGCGTACCAAGCGGACTGATCTGGACGAGTTCGCGGTGCAGACGTTTTACCTGCAGAACTCTTCGCAGCCCGCGGATGGCAACGAAATTCTGACCGGCCTTCGGTTGATGCTGGACCCGTCCGTGAAGCTCTATTTGGTTCCTTCGCAGAATGCCATCGTGATGCGGGCGACGACGGATCAGCTGTTGCTGGCGCAGAAGCTGATCAATGACTTCGATCGTGCGCGGCCTGAAGTCGTCGTGGACGTTGCGGTCCTCGAAGTGAATCGTGACAAGATGCGCAATCTGGGCATCACGCTGCCGACTTCCATCGGACTGACGCCGCAGTTGCCGACGACTTCGACCACGACCACCAGTACGACGCAAAGCACTTCAACGGCTAGCAACCTGACCCTTTCGAACCTGGTGAGCGCGAACTCGAACGACTTCGCCTTGAGCATCTCGGGCGGCACCTTGAACGCGTTGCTTTCGGATACGAATACCAAGGTGCTGCAGAATCCGCGGCTACGGGCTACAGACGGGCAGCGCGCGACGTTGAAGATCGGGCAGAAGATTCCGATTGCGACGGGCAGCTACAACGCAGGCGTTTCAACCGGCGTTGCGAGCATCGGCGTGCAGACGCAGTTCACGTATCTGGATGTCGGTGTGAACATCGATATTACGCCGACGGTTCACCAGGATCGCGAAGTCAGCCTCAAGACCAAGATCGAGGTTTCGCAGCAGAACAGCTCTGTGACCATCTCCGGAGTGACCGAGCCCATCATCGCGCAGCGCGTGCTGGACCAGGTGATTCAGTTGAAAGAAGGCGAGCCGTCGATCCTTGCCGGCATCGTGACCAAGCAAGACAACCTGACCGTCGCCGGAACTCCCGGCCTGGGCGAGATTCCCTTCTTCAAGTTCTTCTTCAGCTCGCAGAACAAGGAAGTCCAGACGGACGAGATTGTGTTCCTGCTGATTCCGCATGTCGTTCGGGAGTCTGTCCTGACCCGTGCTAACCTTGCCGCCATCGATACCGGAACCAGCACCACGGTTGAACTTCGTCGCGATGAGAATCCCGAGCAGACGGCGTCTGCCTTCAACGCGCAGACCCCCACCCCCTTTGCGCGGCCAGCCAGCAGCCCAATTACGGCCGCGAACGCCGCGAACGCTGCGATTCAGCAGATGAATCAACAGGCGCAGCCTCCGACTCCGGCGCAGAGCGGCATTCCGGGTGTTGCGTACACCGCACCGGGAGCGCTGCCCACGACCCTGCCGCCGCCGGACGCGGTGAACGGCGGATTCGCCGCGCCGGTGGCCTTCGCGCTGACTCCGGGCGACGCCGTGCAGGCTGTCGGGTCGACGTTCCAGGTGTCGGTGAACCTACAGAGCGGGACGGATATCTTCTCGGTGCCGATGCAGCTTCAGTTCAACCCGCGTGTCCTGCAACTGGTGAATGTCGACGCCGGTGGGCTGCTTTCGAAGGACGGCAAGCCGGCTACGGTGGTGCATCGCGATGATGGGCAGGGGATGGTGACGATCGGGGCTACCCGACCGCCGCAGGCTTCGGGCGTGAGCGGAGGCGGCTCGGTTGCCGTGCTCACATTCAAAGCGGTCGCTGCTGGCGATTCGCCTGTGACGTTCGTCAAAGTAGGAGCGAAGAACAGCGCGCAGCTTGCGTTGCCCGCCGTGGGAACCCCTGCAGTCATCCATGTGAAATGACGGACTCTCTCCAACTCGAAGCAGTCAAACCGGCGGCTCGTGACTCGGGCCTTACCCTGATTGAGCTGATCATCACGGTGACCATTCTGAGTATTCTGGCTTCGGCCGCGGTTCCCATCACCAAGTTCCAGGTGAAACGGGAGAAGGAACGGGCGCTCCGGCAGGACCTCTGGGAGATGCGCAACTCGATCGATATGTACTACGACGCGGCAATCAAGGGTGGCATTCAGACGAAGGCGGATTCATTCAACTACCCGCCGGATTTGCAGACCCTGGTGGATGGCGTGGATGTGTCGACCAAGAAGGTGAAGTTTTTGCGGTCGATTCCAACGGACCCGATGACCGGGAATACGGAGTGGGATCTGCGGTCGATGCAGGATGATTCAGATGCCAGCTCGTGGGGCGGGCAGAACGTGTTCGACGTCCATACGAAATCGACGGGGACGGCGCTGGACGGGACGAAGTACAACACATGGTGACGATGCGGGTGCCAATTCGAGGTCGCAAGGTTGTGGCTGATTCTGAGCCACTCGAAGCTGTGGCTGCGTGTGACAGCGCTTCGGGATTTACGCTGCTGGAACTGCTGATTGTGATGACGATTATTGCCATCCTGGCGTCGATTGCGATCCCTTCTTTCACGATGAACGTCAAGAAAGCGCGCGAAGCAGTGCTGAAAGAGGACCTGCACACCATGCGCGGGGCGATCGATTCGTATACGTATGACAAGCAGAAGGCTCCCCAGGATCTGAGCGACCTGATCACCTCCGGATATCTGAAGGCGATGCCGGTGGATCCGTTCACTCAGCGAACGGATACCTGGATTCCGGCGCAGAGCGATTCGTTTACCTCGATTGACGAGACACAATCGGGTGGCATCGACGATGTGCATTCGGGATCGCAGCAGATTTCGAGCGATGGCAGCACGACGTACAACACCTGGTGATCGGTTAGCCCTGCCCCCGGTGTATGGGTTATGTGTAAATTACTCAAAGCATTGAATTTACGCGATACGGTTATATACCATCCATCTAACCCGAAAACGGGCGTGATAGGTGTCTGCCGTTGCGCGGTTTTTAGGGCAGTGGCCTTTCCTGAGGTCCTGGGTTTTCATAGCGTCAGCGGGGGCAGGCAACCCCACACGACTTTCTGAGAAGAAAAGCGTCTAATCTGATGTAGGGCTGCGTCCGAAAGACAGGGAAGCGGTTCACCCCAGGAGTCCCCACATGCCACGTCTCTCGCAACTCGGCCTTGCCGCCTTTCTTACCGTCCCTGCTGCGGTTTTCGCGCAGACGACCACACCGACCGCTCCCGCGACTCCCCCGGCTTCGACCCCTTCGACGACTACGCCGCAGAGCACGACACCGTCGACCACGACACCGTCGACCACGACGACGCCACCCCCTGCCGGTACTTCGACGGACGATGGTTCGTCGAATCGCAAGATTCTGGTGGTGCCGGATGCAGACAAGCCAACGCCTGAGACCAAGGCTGCTGCGGATGCGGCTGCGACGAAAAAGCAGACCGACTCAATTCCATCGCCGGGCGAGGATCTGAACCCGCATATTAAGCCGGGTTCGGAAGATGATGTCAATGCGATTGGCACGCGCAATATCGGTGGTCGCGGCATGGGCAACTGGTATTCGACCGACTGGGAGATTCGGGTCGGTAAGCAGTATTCGATGGAGATCGAAAAGTCCGCGCACCTGGTGACGGACCCGGTGATCGTCGAATATGTGAACCGGATTGGGCAGAATCTGGTGAAGAACTCGGACGCGAAGGTTCCCTTTACGATCAAGGTGCTCGATTCGGACGAGATCAACGCGATGGCGTTGCCGGGCGGGTTTTTCTACGTGAACTCGGGGCTGATTCTGAATTGCGATGAAGAAGCGGAGCTTGCGGGCGTGATGGCGCATGAGATCTCGCACGTGGTGGCGCACCATGCGGCACGGCAGCAGACAAAGCTGAACTATGCGCAGATCGCTTCGATTCCACTGATGATCATGACGGAAGGTACGTGGACGGGCTACGGGATCTATGAGGCGACGCAGCTTGCGATCCCGATGACCTTCCTGAAGTTCTCGCGTATGGATGAGGCCGAGGCCGACTACCTGGGTGTTCAGTACATGTACAAGGCGGGCTACGATCCGCAGAGTTTCATCACGCTGTTTGAGAAGCTGGATGCGCTCGAGAAGCACAAGCCGGGGACGCTGGCGAAGGCGTTCTCGGATCATCCGCAGACACCGGACCGAATTGCGCATTCGGAGGATGAGATTGCCACGATTCTGCCAGCGCGGCCCGACTACGTCGTGACGACGAGCGAGTTCGACGATGTGAAGGCGCGGCTGGCTCGCATTGAGAACAAGCGAAAGATCAACGACAAGGGCAATGGGAACAAGCCGACGCTGCGTCGTGCGGGGACGACAACGACCGATCCAAACTCGACGACGACCAACAATGGCGACGATCGTCCGACGCTGGGGCGGCGGAACTAAGCAGGACGTGGTACGGGTGCTCCGTTGCCCGTACCTCTGTGGTCTGGGGTTCTGCGTGGAGGGAGTTCGGGAACACGGGCTGGTCAAACGCTTCACTGGCCCCCCCTTTGATTGCAACAGGACTTAAGTAACCCATGTCCGCGCGGTTTTGCCGTGATCATATGGGGCGGTGGGGCTCGCTTCCGGTACGCTGAACCAGTCCCCTGATGCTTACGAGATGTCTGGTTCTGATGCTTCTTTCGGTGTCTTTTTGCGGCTGCGGCTCGACGGTGGCTCCCTCCGTGCCTGCACAGCCGGACCCGACTGCGCCGAATCGATACCACGCGTATGGCGACTCCATCACTTATGGCGCGACGTTGACGACGGTCACGGAAGCCTATCCGTACCTGATTGCAGGCGACCGCTCGTTGACCGTGAGCGACTACGCAATCTCCGGGGATGAGGCTTGCGACATTCCCACGCGGCAGATCTTTCCGGCGGCTGATAATCCGAGCCCGGACTATCCGCTGTACACGGTCATGATCGGCACGAACGATGCCGACGTGAAAGGGCCCGGACCGTACGAGGCGGTCTTCAATCTGTGCCAGCAGGCTTCGCTTGCATGGCTGGCTGTTCCAGCCGCCGCGAAGGTTCTTGCAAGCTCGTCCAGCGTGACGACGAGTGGGCCGGGATCGCTGGACGCCGCCAACATGAACGCGTGGCATACGACTGCGGCGGGTTCGTCCATCAGTTTCCCGATTCGCCTGACCAGCAAGTCTGCCGTCTATCTCTGGCCGCGCATTGTCGACGGCGATGCAGGCATGTTTACCTACTCGGTCGACGGGGTCGTCCTCGGGACGGCGAGCACGTCGACTATCCCGGCGATTGCGACCCGCAATGGGTCGACCGGCTCGCTCGCGTTTCTGCGGATTGCGGGAGTGGCCGCGGGTGCTCATACGATCGTGTTCACGCAGACCAGTTTGTCGGGCTCGATGCAGATCGTGGCCGTGGGTGTGCCGCCGATGGCGCAGACCGTGCCGATTGTGATTGTTGGCGACGTCCCCTTGGAAGGGGTTGGAAGCAAGGCTCCCTGCGCCTATAGCGCTTCCCGCTGCGACGCCTTCACCGCGGACATCAAGGCGAATGTGGCAATATTCAAGGCGGATGGGCTCGACGTCCGCTTTGCCGAAAATCATACGTTCATGCTGGGGACGCCTTCGGAGATGAACGACACGCTGCATCCGAATGTGCTGGGACAATCTGAACTTCGGCGTGCGTTCGAGGCTCTCCTGCCGTAATCTGAAACGTCCTATAAGGGCACCCCAGAGACCCCCACCGTCGACCATCCGGGATAGACTAGAGAGAATGATCCGCAAAGCACTGCTCCTGTTCGCCGCCTTCGCTTTTATCGCCTCAGCACACGCTCAATTCAGCGTCTACGGAACGGTTACCCTCGACCATTTAAGCGGGATTCAGTCGTCGCCCGTGCTGAATGTTCTGTCGCCGCCGCCGTGTACCGGTTCGGTGACGACGGGCTGCACCGCGTATAAAAATTCGGTCGATCCGATCGGGTTTACCGGCGGCGTAACTTATGCGATCAAAAACGTTGGGCCGGTACTGCTTTCGGCCGACGTGCGTGGCGTGATTGAGAGCTATCACCAGGGCGCGCAAGCCAATGCGCAAGGTGCCGGGACGCGCATTTATTCGGTGCTTGGTGGCGTAAAGGCGAGCTTCCATACACCGCTGAGGTTTGTGCTGCCGTATGTGCAGGGTTCGGTGGGGTATGCGCGCAGCAACTATGGGGTGCTGACGAATGCGATCGCTCCATCGTTGAACGATCCCACGTATCCCGGGATTGCGACGCAGGGGAATATCCAATACAGCGGGTACGGCGGTATCGACCTGCGGATCGCTCCGGTGCTGGACTTCCGGATGGTGGAGGTCGGGTACGGCGTGCTGCAGGAGACGGGGACGTACTCGCACAGCTATCCGCTGCTGTCGGTGAGTTCGGGCTTTGTGTTTCATATTCCTCCGAGACAGTAAGCGATTGCAGAGCGAAGCATGAAGCACATGCCGTGCTCGCCTGTCCGGCGTGAGGACGCACCTGTTGTTGGTTTGAGAGAAATTTTATGCGCACCCAAAAGACCGGTTATACCGATACCCATGCCGCGAGCGGCCTCGACCATCCGTTTCCGTCAATCGATGTATGGGAGAACCAGTTTCCCGGCTACGAGATCCTGATCGACGATCCCGAGTTTACGAGTATTTGTCCGAAGACGGGACTGCCTGACTTTGGGATCTTGACGATTCGCTATATGCCGAAGAAGGAATGCCTGGAGCTGAAGTCGCTGAAGGAGTACCTGTTTACCTATCGGAACCTGGGGATCTTTCAGGAGAACATCGTGAACCAGGTGCTGAACGATATCGTGAAGGCGACAGATCCGCAGTGGGCAATCGTCAAGGGGGATTTCCGGCCGCGCGGGGGGATTTCGACGACCGTGACGGCGACGTATCCGAGGCCTGAAAACGCCTTGCCGCCTGCCAGCTAGCGCGCATGTCACAGGTCCCCTTTGACGTGATGGCTGCCGTGTGCTGGTGTGTAAAGTAGCCGCATCTAGCCGTCGATTCCGAACAACCATGCCTTTCTACAGCACGCCCGTCGAGATCGAGACTGCTCTTGCGGTCGAGGAGGTGTCTCGCCGCCTCAGCGCTGCGGTGACGAACCCCTACAACCCTCTGGAGTTCTTGCGATCTCGCCTGGAGTATCCCGTGGCGGGCAGGGTAGGACCCAATCGGTGCTGGCTGGAATACCGTACGTTTTACAACAATGGTTTCAAGCGCTTTTTGTACTTGAACTTCGTGCCGACTGAGAAGGGGACCTTGCTCCGAGGCCAATTTGCCCCTTCGATCTTCGTCAAGGTCTTTTCTGCAATCTGGTGCCTGCTGGCGTCTTTATCTTTGCTGACGGGTTTCGTTGAATTTGGCCGAACGGGACGCCGTGAGTCGCTTGACCTCTTCTCACCGCTTGGCATGTTGTTGGGCTACTTCGCCTTGTTCAATTTCGGGATATGGCTCAGCAGCTTCTCCGAAGCCGAAGTCACTGCGTTCGTCGAAGGTCTGCTCGATGAGCCGGAAGGAGTCGCTGCGAATCGAGACGAGGTTGTCATTCGTCCGCGCAAGCGATTCTAGAAGCCCATCATGGTCAAGCCGGGCCAGTCCACCGGTCTGGCTCCGAGATCCCAGGTCAGCTTGCGGTCGGCGGCTTCGATCTTCATGTCGTTGATGCTGGCTTCGCGCCGGCGCATGAGGCCGTTTTCGTCGAACTCCCATAACTCATTGCCGAAGCTACGCCACCATTGGCCGGGGGTGTCGTGGCTTTCGTAGACGAAGCGGACGGCCATGCGATTTTCTTTGAAGCCCCAAAGCTCTTTACAGAGGCGGTAGTCGAGCTCAAGCTGCCACTTGCGGGTGAGAAGTTCGACGATCGCTTCGCGTCCGACGACCCACTCGGTGCGATTGCGCCAGCGGCTCTCGGGGGAGTAGGCGAGCGAGACGCGCTGCGGGTCGCGGGTGTTCCAGGCGTCTTCGGCTTTGCGAACTTTTTCGGTCGCGGTTTCGAGGGTGAAGGGCGGGAGAGGTGGGCGTTGGTCAGACGGCATGGATGGCCTTGTCCGGAGCTCGGTCGGAGGCCGATTCGGGTCGAAACGCCTCCATAATCTTCAACAGCACTCCTCGGTCGGTCGGAGACGATCCGTCTGCTGCTTCTTCGAGAACCACATTGGAAACGCCACTCTCTAACGCGAGCTGCTCAAATCCGCCACGTGCCTTGGCTACGAGAGAGACTGTTTCGGGCCAGTACGCGGGCTCGTTCTCTTCGAGCTCCGCTTCAATGTAGTAGAAGACATCCTGCGGCTCCGTCATGTACTCCGCGGCATCGAACGGAAACGTTTCAAGCTCCATCGGCTACCTCCCGGTACTGCTTCGCAAGCGTCTTCGCGATTTCGATGTCTTTGCTTTGGGAGCTCTTATCGCCGCCGCAAAGCAGAAGGATGATCTCGAAGTCCGGACGAGTAAAGTACACCCTATACCCCGGACCGCAGTCAATCTTCAACTCAGAGACACCTTCGCCAACGGACCGGGCTTGACCTGCGTTTCCTTGACTGAGGCGGCGCAACCAAACCAGGATGCGGTCACGGGCGCGTATATCCCGTAATGCGGTCAACCATTCAGAAAACAGCCTTGTCCTTCTCAGCGCAGGCATGGAAGCACCAGCTTATCGCATCGCCAATGTCTCGCCTGCTATTCTCCCCACAGCCATGACGACTGCGAAGGCACAGACCCGACCCACTCCGCTTGCCGGTGCGACGCTTGCGCTGGTGCTGCTGACCGCGCTCAACTTCGTCAACTACATCGATCGCTATATTCTTCCCGGCGTGCAGGAGCTGGTAAAGAAGGAGTTCCATGTCACCGACTCGGCGATCGGGTCGATTACCTTCTGGTTTTTTCTCACCTATATGCTGTCGGCACCCGTGACCGGGTGGCTCGGCGATCATGTGCCGCGGAAGCCGCTTATCGTGGCGTGTGCACTGTTGATCTCGGGCGTGAACATCTTGACCGGGACGGTGCATGCGTTCGACTCACTAATCTTCAGGCATGCGATTCTTGGGATCGGCGAAGCGTCGCTGGGGATCTATGCGCCGGCGCTCCTGGCGGATTTTTACCCGGAGGAGCAGCGAAACCGGATTTTGACGATCTTCTATACAGCGATTCCGGTTGGGGCGGCGCTGGGGTATCTGATCGGGGAACTGATTGGCTCGAAGTATGGCTGGCGGATGCCGTTTTATGTTTCGGCTGTGCCAGGGATGCTGGTGGCTTTCCTGATTCTCTTCCTGATGAAGGAGCCAGCGCGCGGAGGGACTGACACATCGGCTGAGGCCGCTGCGGAGCCTAAGACGAAGGGCATGAGTGCGTTTCTAGCATCTGTGACGGAGTTGGCGGTGAACGGGCGGTATGTCTTCTCGACGCTTGGAATGGCGATGGTGACGTTCTCACTGGGAGGAATTTCAGCCTGGATGCCTTCGTTTCTGCAGCGCAGCGGCTTTTCGGCGAGCTCGGTGGGGATTACGCTAGGGGCAATTACCGCGGCGGGTGGATTAGGCGGAACGGCCGTCGGTGGGATCTTGGCGCAGCGGTGGTTGAAGACGAATCCGAATGCACTGTTCCTGGTGTCGGCGTGGTCGGCGTTGCTGGCGGTTCCTCCGGCGGTGATTTGCTTCTTTGGGCCACGGGCGACGATGCTTCCGGCATTGGCTGCGGCAATGTTTCTGATCTTTCTCGGAACGGGCCCATTGAATGCGGCGATCATCAACGCGGTGCCGGCGGCGGTGCGGTCGTCGGCGATTGCAATCGAGTTGCTGCTGATTCATGCGCTCGGGGATACACCTTCGCCGAAGCTGATTGGGATGGTTTCGGATAGAACGACGCTTGGAACAGGGTTGGGGCTGACGCTGGTGACGCTGGTCGTGGCGTCGCTGCTGCTGTTCGCGGGCGCGCGTATGCGTAAGACGGTAACGGCTTAGGATTCGTGACAGCGTGGCGTGTGGGGAAGTGAGAGGCTGGTGATGATGTTCTTCTTCCACCATCCGGTTGCGTGGCTCGTGTGCCTGGCATGGGTCGTTCGAACCGTTGGCGTGACGCGAGGACTTCCGCTGGTTCGCGACCTGCTGGAGGGGCCGTTCGATGAAGTACCGAGCGAGACGGTGACGGTGATTGTGCCGGCTCGGAACGAGGAGCGGGATGTGACGGCCACGGTGGAGTCGCTGCTTTCGCAGGACTACGCAGGGGTGCGTGTCGTCGCGGTGGATGACCGCAGCAGCGATGGGACAGGATCGGCGTTGGACGCCGTGGCTGCAAAAAATCCAGACCGTGTGCGGGTCATTCATGTCACGGAACTTCCGCCGAACTGGCTGGGCAAGACCCATGCCATGGCGATCGGGGCGGCGCAGGTGACGAGCGACTTCATTCTGTTTACGGATGCCGACGTGTTGTTTCATCCGACGGCGCTGCGGCTTGCGGTGGCGGAGGCGGTACGAACGCAGGCCGATCACCTCGTGCTGGTGCCCACGACGATCATCCGCAGGTGGGACGAGGCGGGACTGCTGGCGTTCTTTCAGATCTTCGGGATGTGGGGCGTGCGGCCCTGGAAGGTGAGCGATCCAAAGGCGCGGGATGCGGTGGGGGTTGGCGCGTTCAACATGGTGCGGCGCGAGGCTTATCTGAAGATTGGCGGCTTCGAGGCGCTGGCGATGCAGATCGTCGAGGATCTTGCCTTGGCGCGGCGGGTGAAGCGTGCGGGGCTTCGCCAGCGGGTCGTCTTCGGGCGAGGGCTGGTGTCGCTACACTGGGCGGCGGGTGTTCCGGGACTGATCAACGTTTGGACGAAGAACGTTTTCGCGGCATTGAACTTTCACGCGACTCTGGTGCTTGGTGGATGTTTATGGCTGCTGGCGTTTTGCATTCTGCCGTTCTGTCTGGTGTGGATTCCGGGTTACACGGTGCCGGCGGTGATCGTAATTGGGTGCATGGCTTGGTGGTATCACGTGCTGTCAAGCAAATCAGGGCTGAGCACCTGGAATGTGCTGCTGGCTCCCTTTGCTGCGGCTTTGTTTGGGTTTACGCTTTTGCGATCGATGATGACGACGCTGGTCCACGGCGGCGTGACGTGGCGTGGGACGTTCTATCCGTTGAAGACGCTGAAGAAGCATCTCGATCCGTTGAGGTGAGTTTCATGCGGGCCCACGCGGACGCTGGTGTTCTGGAAACGTCAAGGGCGAGCCATGGTACGGGTGCGATAGAAGGTTAGGCCGACAAGGTTGACCAGGAATGTGGTTCCGAGGATCTTCGCGGCGTAGGCTCGGGCGTCGACGACTTCGACGAATGGATAGGCCTCGAAGACGAAGCAGAAGACGGTAAATACAAAGCCGATGGCGGACGTGATGACGACCCAGCTCGGGAGCCGCTTGCGGAGAGCTTTCGCGCCGATGAGCGGGATGGCGAACATGGCGAGATACGCAAGCGCGTAGAGTTCGGTT
Organism: uncultured Granulicella sp.; assembly: GCA_963693075.2. Taxonomy (GTDB): domain Bacteria; phylum Acidobacteriota; class Terriglobia; order Terriglobales; family Acidobacteriaceae; genus Edaphobacter. The sequence goes on from CAXMMP010000002.1 coordinate 1,715,145, forward strand.
GAAGCGTTGGAGAGGACTTGGAACGCTTCCGCCGCTTTGACGCCGATGTTGGCGAGGATGAGCAGCAATGCGACGATTGCGGCTGAGGTGAGGATGGAGTTGGTGGGCGTCTGGTTGCGCTTAGACAGGCGCGAGAACCATGCGGGGATTAGGTGGTCCCAGCCGACGGTCATGGGGAGGCGGGTGACGCCGGTAAAGATGTAGCTGGTGGCTCCGAGCAAACGGACCTGCACAAGGAGGATGGCGATGCTGGCGAGGAGATTGCCGAAGCCGTGTGCGCCGAAGGCGAAGCGTAGCGTCTGGGGGATGGGGGCGATGAAGTCGATTGCGTTTGCAGGATGTAGCTGGTGAAAAGCCAGCACGGCTCCGGTGCCGAGGATGAACATGGCGCAGATGATAGGGGACGCGATGACGACCGACAGCGAGATGTTTCGCGTGGGGGACTTCGCTTCGCCGGCGAGGATGGCGATGTATTCGAGACCGCATAAGGCGCCGAGCATCTGGCCGATCAGGGCGAGGCTGTACATATTGCGCTGCGGCAAAGCTATTGCGAGTGGCGCGTAGTGGATGGGGAGATGGCGGAGCATCGCATAGAACGGGGTGAGGACCAGGAGGATGAAGACGGAGAGCATGGCGAGGCCGCTGATGCTGTGAATCCAGCGGCCGAGGGCAAGGCCGCGGAGAGCTGCCAGGGTGATCGCAGCCAGGATGATGAAGATGACGCCGAGCGATGCGATGTGATTTTGCGGGAGCCATGCGGCGCGAGGGCCGAGGAGGTAGGCAATCTCGGTAGGGATGGCGTCAAGGATGGTTGCCGAGACGGCGAGACCATAGGCCCAGAGGTTCCACGCGGTCATGAAGCCTCCGGCGTCTCCGAACGCGGTTCGAGCCCAGACGTAGAGGCCGCCTTCGAGCGGCATCTCGCGGTTGAGGAAGTAGACCGAAACCGCCATGGGCAGGTAAAAGGCCAGCATCGCCGCGATCCAGACGACGGCTTGCGCGCGGCCCAGGCCGGCAGCGACTCCGACCCATGAGCTGCCGACCACGCAGAGGATCTGCGTCAGGACGAGGTCGCGCAAGGTGAGTTGGCGAGTGAGGGCGTGGCTCTCAGACGAGGGCATGTGCGGTATGGTCGCACGGACTGTCCAAAGCGGAAAGAAATAAAGACGCCCTGCACCGGCATGCCTTTTCTGAGCTTCGCGTGCGGCCTTCCGTAGGTCGGCTTGCAGGTCTTAGTTCAGGACGGCGAAGACGGGAGGTTCCACCGGGGTTTCGGTGTGGGGCTGGGGAGCGTGGGCTCCGTTCGCATAGCGCTTCTGCACGTAGGTGTCGAGGATGACCTGGAACTCTTCGACGATGCGGTCGCCGCGAAGCGTGGCGCTGAGCTTGCCGTCGATATAAACGGGGGCGACGGGGTCTTCGAACGTGCCGGGAAGCGAGATGCCAATATTGGCGTGCTTCGACTCGCCGGGTCCGTTGACAATGCAGCCCATGACGGCCAGCTTGAGCTCTTCGACGCCGGGGTAGGACTTCTTCCACTCGGGCATGGATTCGACGAGGTAGGCTTGGATGCGCTCGGCGAGTTCCTGGAAGTAGGTGGAGGTGGTGCGTCCGCAGCCGGGGCAGCTGGTCACCTGCGGCATGAAGGAGCGGATGCCGAGCGACTGGAGGATCTGCTGGCCGCACCGAACCTCTTCGGAACGGTCGCCGCCGGGGGTGGGGGTGAGTGAGACGCGGATCGTGTCGCCAATCCCGGCGAGCAGCAGCGGCGAAAGGCCTGCGGTGGAGGCGACGATGCCCTTCATGCCCATGCCGGCTTCGGTGAGGCCGAGATGCAGGGCGTAGTCGCAGCGGCTGGCGAGCTCGGTGTAGACGTCAACGAGGTCCCGGACGCCGGAGACCTTGGCGGAGAGGATGATCTGATCGCGGCGGAGCCCATAGCGCTCAGCAGCCGCAGCGTTGTCGAGCGCGGAGACGACCATGGCTTCCATCATCACGTCGCGAGCGTCTTTGGGGTCGGAGGATTTGGAGTTCTCGTCCATCATCTTGGTGAGAAGCTGCTGGTCGAGCGAGCCCCAGTTGACGCCGATGCGGACCGGCTTCTGGTACTCGACGGCGGCTTCGACCATGGTGCGGAAGTTGTCATCGTCCTTGCGACCGATGGAGACGTTGCCGGGGTTGATGCGGTACTTGGCGAGGGCGCGGGCGCAGTCAGGGAACTTCTTCAGCAGCAGGTGGCCGTTGTAGTGGAAGTCGCCGATGATGGGAGTGTTCCACCCTTTGGCTTTGAGGCCGGCGACGATCTCGGGGACGGCCTGGGCGGCGTCGTCGTTGTTGACGGTGATGCGTACCATCTCGGAGCCGGCGCGGGCGAGGGCGGCAACCTGCTGGATAGTGGACTCGACGTCGGCCGTGTCGGTGTTGGTCATGGACTGGACGACGACAGGCGCGGACGACCCAACGAGAACCCCGCCGATGTTGACGTTTACGGACTTGCGACGCGTGATGGAAGGCATATGGTCTGCCCCAAGTTTACCATTTTGGCTGCGATACACTGGGTGGAGTGGCCCGGTAGCTCAGTTGCATAGAGCAGCGCACTCCTAACGCGAAGGTCGCAGGTTGGACTCCTGCCCGGGTCACCAGACATTCTTCCAAACGCATGTGCCCGCTCCGGGAAGGCCTATCCGACTGATGCGAAACGTTGTTGGTCTTTCTCTTCTGCTGCTTGCAGGCATAGGGCAACACGAACTCTATGCGCAGCAGGACGCGTCGGTCGTCGAGCATGGCGTGTATGAAGTTCACCTGCTGCTCCACGGGATCGGCACCGAAGAGTACTCCATCTCCGACGATGGGACACATCGGCAAATGGCCGTTACGACTTCGACCAATGACCGTGGAATGAAGCATCTGGTGTCGACTACGCTGGACTTCGGTGAAGGCGGTGCGGCTGTCCGGCTCGAACAGCATGCGTTGGCGGTCCCCGGCTCACCTCCTCCAAATCCAGGGTCGCTGACGGAGATCCAGGGATCTGCTGTTACGGTGCGCGAGGGTAAGCTGAGCCGTTTGGTCACGAAGCCAGCGATTGCGTTTCCTGGGCTGGGCTCGATGCCCGCTTCGTTGCAGATGATGATGATGCGCTACTGGCTGCAGCATGGGCGTCCGGCGCAGCTTGCGTTGTTGCGGGCAAGTCCGGACGCGAAGCCGGTGGAGATCCGGATGGTGGGGCATGAGGCGTTTACCGTGCGACACAAGGTGATCCGGCTGACGCGCTATACGATTACCAACCTGATCTTCGGGCGTGAAGTTCTCTGGATGAATGACAGCAACCGGGTCGCAGCGCTGATGACCTTCGCCGGCGGCCTGCCGCAGGAAGAGGTGCTGGACGAGTACGCATCCGCGCTCGATGGGATCTATCAAAGCGGTGTGCGGCAGGAGATGATCGACCTCGGCGAATTGAGCCATAGCATGCAGCCGGAGGCGGGCGGCAGCTTCGCCCTCGTTGGCGCGCGGCTGATCGACGCGACGGGCGCTCCTGCCGTCGAGAACTCCGTGGTGATCGTACGCAATGGCCGGATTGCCGCAGTCGGTGCGGCCGGATCGGTGGTGGTGCCGGCCCATCTGCGCGTCATTCATGGCGAGGGAAAGTCGCTACTGCCCGGGCTTTGGGATATGCACGTGCATTACTCGGGCGTGGAGTTTGGGCCGGCGATGCTTGCGGCCGGAATCACGACAGCGCGCGACTGTGGCGGAGAGTTCGATTTTCTGACGCAGGTTCGCAAAGCGATCGACACGCAGCATATGCTTGGGCCGCGACTGCTACTTGCCGGCCTGATCGATAGTGGCGGCCCGCTTGCGTTTGGCGCGTTCGACATCGAGACCCCGGAGCAGGCGATCGAAGCGGTCGATCTGTATGCGGATTCTCACTTCGATCAGATCAAGGTTTACACGCAGATCAAGCCGGAGATTCTGCGCGTGATTACGGCGGAAGCGCACCGGCGTGGGCTTACGGTGACAGGCCATGTGCCCCAGGCGGACGACGCCTTTGAAGGCATCGCTGACGGCATGGACATGATCAACCACCTGGAGTTCGTCACGGATTCCATGCTGCCGAAAGGGTCGAAGGAGACCTTTACGCCCGCGGCGCTTGAAAGCGAACGTGGGCGTGCGCTCATCCGGCTTCTGGTCGAAAGGCATGTTGTGGTGGACCCGACGCTCGCGTGGGGCGAGATGGCGGGTCACCCGAAGAGTATCGAGACGGCGAGCTTCGAACCCGGGGTGGACGCAGCGCCTTTTCCCCTTGCGACGCGCTTCCGAAACATTGGCAGCACCACCGTCGATGCAGCGGCGTTCAACGCCGAGATGGCGGCGAACGAGAAGGCGGTCGACACGCTGTTCACGGCGGGCGTTCCGATCGTGGCGGGCAGCGATACGGATCTCGTCGGCTATGGCCTGGACCGTGAGCTGGAATTGTATGTGCAGGCTGGGATGACGCCGCTTCAGGCGATTCAGTCGGCAACGATTGTGCCCGCGCGGGTGATGAAGCGCGACGGTGACTCGGGGACCATTGAAGCGGGCAAGCGGGCCGATCTTGTGCTGGTGGACGGCAACCCGCTGAACAACATCTCGGACCTTCGCCGAGTGGTCAGCGTGGTCGTCGATGGGAGGCTCTTCGACAGCCGAAAGCTGGCCCGCAGCGTGGGCTTCAGTCGCTGACGAACTCTTCTTGTTAGACTCGATGCATGTTTGAGGATCGTCCCGCGGGTCGCGGTGGTGTCAGCATACGAGATGGCAAAAGGCTCTTCCGGCGGGTGGGCAGAGCCACGCTGATGACGCCTCGCGGCTGGTTCGGATTTTCGCTTCTCGCGGGTGCGATGGCGACCGCACAGACTGCGGCAAGTCCTTCCTACTATGAGTTCGGTACGGTGGTGGCGATCGGTCACGGCACGATCGACATCCAGACCTTCGATCAGCAGAGGCAGCGCCTTGTGCAACATAGCTTTGCATTCACGCGAGAGACCCGCGCTGACATCGTGCATGTGAATGATCCGGTTGAGGTGGTCTTCACGCCCGCGTCGACGGGCTGGGAGTTGCGCCGCATGATCGTCATGGCCGGTGGGCTTCCCGTAGCGGGACCGCCGCCCCCATTCCGGACGGACGCGAATAGCGCGGGCGTCGCCACCGCTGCCAGCAGTCTGCCGGCTGCCGTTCCCAATCATGTCGCTGCGCCGTTACCTGCGCCTGCGAAGGTGAAGCCTCCGAAGAAATCAGCGCATGCCACTCCGCCTCCCGCGCTTGGGGTAAATCCCGCTACAGCTTCTGCCGGAGCAGTCGCGCCCACCGCCCTTGGCGCAAATGCAAAGACTCCTGTGCAACCGGCTGTAGTCTCCGTCGCGCTTGGTTCGCCGGCGGAAGCGGCTGCGCGCGTTGCCGCCCACAAGACTCGCGACGTCGCCATCGCAACCCCAGCCGAGGAGTGCAATCGTTCCAGCCAGGATTGGCCCTCACAACCGATCCGCTTTGCCGTGCTCGACTTTCGCTATCCGACGGAACGCGAAGAGGCCCACGACATCGGCACGACCGGCGGCGGTTCGGGCACAGCGGTTGCGGACCTCGTCTTCGCGCGTCTTGAGACGGATGAAGAGACGAACGACCAGTACCTGTGGAGTCGCGCAGATCGTCGACGGCTCGATCGCTCCGACTTCGCGGGGGCTGCGAGGCTCGGGCGTCAACTGGGTGTGGATGCGGTGCTCGCGGGCACGTTTGTTCCGGTGACAACTCCCGTCAGGCCTGGCGATGACACGTCCTTGCCGAAGGCGTATGAGTTGAAGGCGGGCGTCGTCGATACCTGCACCGGTCAGTTGCTGGTCCAGGTTGCGTCGTTGACCTGCGCGGGTGGGTTGGAGCCGGGTGTAGCGACGGGGGCGAATCCTGAGTCCTGCCATCACCTCGCCGTCTCACCAAACGAGACCGCCGATCCCAAGGCGCATCCGCAGGCGTTCAAGCCGGTTCTCGATGCCATGCTGTTTCCGCTCGAGCATGATGGTATGCCGCCCGGGAAGCCCGGCACGGCGGGAGTCGTCTCGTCGGTCAATGGCAATCGCGTTACGGTGCAACTCGCGCCGGGGGTCCAGGTGAAACGCGGGATGCTGGTCGCGTTACTCGCCTCGCGGCTTGCGAAGAACCCCACGACCTATACACTGCGACGGCTGCAAAGCGAAGAGATTGGCCGGGTGACGGTGCAAAGTGTGCAGGGGGCAACCATCACCGGAAGCTATGTCGGAGATTATGTACCGCGAGCGGGCGACAGCGTGGATCTTGTGACGCAGTAACGCAAACCCTTGCGTATCAGTGCGGTGGCGAGTTCCGGCAACGGTATCTCCGCAGCTCTGGGAATTCAGCCGCCGCAGCGCTATCCGCGGCCTTATGAAATGCTTCGTAATTGAGGCTCGTCTGGTGTACCTTTTGGGCGAGGCTCCCCATGCATCTTCCCCGCCATTCAGGCATCCTTGCGACGCTCCTTGCGTTAGGCTCCGCAGCCTCGGCTCAGACCTGCACGAACCTTTGCCTTGAACAGTTGCCGGCGAACAGCTGCCCGAATGGCGGCACAACTTCGATCAGCGGCAAGGTGTACACGCCGAACGGGACAGACCCTCTGCCGAACGTGCTCGTCTACATCCCCAATGCGCCGGTCGATCCGTTCACGCCCGGGGTAAGTTGCGCGGTTGCCGGCCAGCCACCCTCGGGTTCACCGCTGGTGGGGACGACCACGGCGGTGGATGGTTCGTTCACGTTGACCAACGTTCCGGTAGGAAGCAACATCCCGCTGGTGATTCAGTCCGGGCGCTGGCGCCGTCAGTTGACGGTGGCGACGACAAGCGCCTGCGCGAACACGGCGTTCAACGCGTCGATGCCGAAGAACCAGAAAGAAGGGGACATTCCGCTGATCGCCATCACCACCGGCGACTACGACCAGGTCGAGTGCGTGCTGCGCAAGGTCGGCGTGCAGGATACTGAGTTCACCAATCCGGGTGGCGGCGGCCGTATCAATCTCTACCTAGGCGACGGCAATCCCGGAGCTCAGATCGATACCTCGACGCCAAGCGAAAGCACGCTCATGGGGACCACCACCAACCTGAACCAGTACGATGTGCTGATGCTGCCCTGCCAGGGCGGCGTCTTCAGCAAAACGGCGGATGAGGAGAGTAACTTCGCGACCTTCGCTAATGCAGGCGGTCGCGTCTACTCGAGCCATTACAGCTATGTCTATCTCGACGGCAATCCGAATTTGCCTCCGGTCGCGAATTGGTCGCCCGGGCACCAGCAGTATGCGGAGGGTACGGGGATCGTCGACACGACCTTCGCCGAGGGTGAGACGCTTGCGCAGTGGCTGCAACTGACCGGTGCTTCCACCATCGAAGGGCAGATCCCGATCTACACGCTTCGTCATGACCTCGACAGCGTCATCCCTCCCACGCAGTCCTGGCTTACCCTCCAGGATGCTGCCGACGGCAACCCGATCATGCAGTTTGTCTTCGATACTCCGGTCGCGGCAAAGAATCAATGCGGTCGCGTGCTCTTCAACGAGTACCACGTCGAAGATCCCGGCAAGGCCATGCCGAAAGGCGTCACATTCCCGAACGAATGCTCGAACGCGCCCATGACGCCGCAGGAGAAGCTGCTGGAATTCAGCCTCTTCGAACTGACCAACGACGGCGGCGAACCGACCATCTCGCCAACCTCCGCCGACTTCGGCTCAGAGCCGGTCGGCAACCAGACTGCGGCGAAGACGTTCATCTGGACGAACAACTCGACCTTTCCCGCATCGGCGACGGCCGCGACCGCGAGCGCCGAGTTCCCTTTGATCTCAAACAACTGCTCGCAGGTGGCGGGAGGCGGAAGCTGCCAGATCAAAGTCGCGTTCAAACCTTCGGCGCTCGGCGCACGAACCGGAACGCTCACGGTGAACTCCAGCGGGCCTTCGTTGACGGCGGCTCTTACCGGGACCGGGACTCCTGATCTCAGCCTGTCAGCGATGTCGCTGGCCTTTGGAAACGATGATGTCGGCGACCCGATCGCGCAAACCCTGGTCGTCACCAACTCGACCACCGGCCCGGTCGCCTATACCAAGCCAGTCACCACCGGGGACTACGCGACCACGACGACGTGTCCGAGTTCCATCGCTGCGATGTCCAGTTGCGATATTTCGGTCATCTTTACGCCGACTACTACCGGTCCGCGGCCCGGCACGATGACGCTGGGTGTCGATGCGCCGGTAACCCTCACCGGCAACGGGGTGGACTTCACCTTCTCGATCGCTCCAACGTCAGGCAAGGTCATCGCCGGTCTCGGGGTGCAGACGATCGGTACCAGCACACCGATCGCCGGGTTCGACGCGCTGGTCACGTTGACGTGTTCGACCACCGCGCCCGCGGTGACCTGCACGCCTGCCAGCTCGGCGTTCACCTTGTCCGCAGCCACGACGAACGACCTCACCATCGATACCGTCTCGAAGTACACCGTAGTTGGGTATGGCGGGTTTGGTGGGCCGGGCTCCTGGTTATGGATGATCGGCGGCGGAAGCGGCTTGCTGATCCTCGCAACACGACGCAGGATCGGGCGAAGCGCTCGCGTGATGCTGTGCTCCGTGCTGCTCGGAGTGATGGCGATGTCCGTCACCGGCTGCTCGGGCAAGCTGCCCGCGAAGAATGCCTCCTACACCCCAGCAGGAACTTATACCGTCACGCTGCTTGCCACCGACGGCTTCTTGAAGCACAGCGCGACGTACTCACTCGTGGTGACGGCCAAGTAAGCCTAAGGCGCTGGAACAACCGGAAGCGCGATGAAACTGCTCTCGGCGGGGGAGTGGAAGACCGTCTGCGTTGCCTTCTGATAAGCCGCGGGCGGCGCGAAGAGGATGTTCGGGACGAACGTTTGAGGGTTGCGGTCGTAGAGCGGGAACCAGCTTGACTGGACCTGCACCATCAGCCGGTGTCCGGGCAGGAACACGTGATTGGCGATGGGCAGATTGAAGGTGTAACGTTCAGGCTTGTTCGCTGGGATCGGCTCGGGTTTCGAAAGAGACGTGCGATACCGTCCGCGAAAGATGTCAGCTGAGATCATCAGCTGGTACCCACCCATCTTCGGTTGGTCGGGAACCTCATCGGGATAAACGTCGATGAGTTTGACGACCCAGTCGGAGTCGGTGCCTGTGGTCGCAGCGATCAGGTTCGCGACCGGCTGGCCGGCAATGGTGAGTGGCTTGTCGAGAACGTCCGAAGTGAACGTCAACACATCCGGGCGGCCAGAGGACTCCATCTGGTTTTCGGCGAGCCAGTTGGGCCAGCCGTTATCCGCGTCGTAGCCCATCGTCTTCGAAGGCCGGGCACGATAGGGAACTGGCTTGGACGGATCCGCGAGGTACTGGGAGTCCTTCGGCTCAGAGGCAGTCGGAGCGATGAAGCTGAGGGACGAGCCCGCGTGCAGATAAAGCTTCATCGTCGGCTTTGCCACGGGCCACGAGGGTAGGCTCTGCCATTCGTTGGTGCCTGTCTCATACGCAGTCACGGGCGGTACCTGCGGTACGGCCGCATCGTCATCCAGGTAACGCGCTAGGAACGGTGCGAGCGTCTTCTGACGCCAGGTGTAGCTGGGGTCTGATGGGAACTTCAATTGGCCAAGCGAGGAGCCGTCATCGATCGCTCCGCCATGATGCCACGGTCCAATGGAGAGATAGATCATGCCGTTCTTATCGAGCGGCTTGATTGCGGTATAGACGGCCATCGCGCCGTAGATGTCCTCCGCATCCCATAGCGAATGCACCAGCATCGTCGGCACGGTGGGAGCCTGCTTCGCATATTGCGCGGCGAGCACTTTATCCACCGCCTGGTTCTGCCAGAACTCGTCGTACGCCGGATGCTCGGCGAGTTTGCGCCAGAAGCCTACCTGGTCGAGCCCACGCTGCTTGGCTAGCGCACCGGCCGAACCTGCGCGCATCCACATCTCATAGTCGTCGTAGTTCGAAACTGGCCAGTGATACTCGTTCGAGCGGCCACCATCCTGTTCGTAAATGTACGACTCGTTCTGTTGGCGGAACGCGCCATTATGAAACCAGTCATCGCCGCGCCAGCCGTCGACCATGGGGTTCATCGGCACGGCGACCTTCAAGGCAGGGTGCGGATTGACCAGCGCCGCCAACGCTGTGAAGCCGTCATACGAAATGCCGATAATCCCGACTTTCTGGTTGGACTCCGGCACGTTCTTGATGAGCCAGTCGATGGTGTCATAGGTGTCGGTTGCGTGGTCGACCGGCGTTGGGTTCAGCGGCCCTTGGAACGGCCGATTCATCACGTAGTCGCCCTCGGAGCCATACTTGCCGCGGACATCCTGCACGACGCGGATGTAACCGCCCTGCACGATCACATCGGTGGCATTGTCGTAGCCGTACAGTGAGCTGCCGAGGTGCGTCGACTGCGCGTTCGTGGTGAGCACGGCCGCGCTGTAAGGCGTGCGCGTGAGGACGATGCCGGCTTTGTGGCTGGCAGTTGCCGACTTCGGGACAAGGATGATCGTGTTCAGCTTGACCCCGTCGCGCATCGGGATCATCACGACGCGGCGGGTGTAGTCGGAGAGGTCCGGCGGCGTCAACGTTGCTGGTGTTTCCGACGGATAGTTTGGGTACTGCGGCGTCTGTGCAGACGCTAGCAGTGGAACGCTGAGGGCGCACAGGAGAAGCGGCAGATTACGAAGAGGGTGCATGAGTTGTCCTCGGGGTACTTCCTGAAAGAGTAACCCCACGATGCTCGCGTCGTAGCGTGCGAAGATCATGGGGCACCCGGGTATTCGTTCTACTTCTTGGTAAGCGACATGTACTGATCGCGAAGCTCGGTCTGGCGGGTCGTCATGGGGATGGCGATGCCTGCGATGAAGACCTGCTGCACCGACGTTCGGACATCGAGCGGATCGCCGTTCGCGATGACGACATTGCCCGTCTTGCCGACATCGAGCGAGCCGAGCGACGCGCCCACGCCAAACATCTCGGCTGGGTTCAGCGTGATGGCTTTCAAGGCTTCGTCATAGGGCAAGCCGAACGCGACCGCATAACCAGCCGCATAAGGGAGGTTGCGTGGGTCGGACACGGGGCCATTTTCGTTGAGGCTGGAAAGCGCAATCTTCACGCCACGTTTCGCGAGCTCGGCAGGCATGGAATAGACCGCGTCATAGCGCTCGTTGGCAAGCGGCGCATCGTAGATCGAGTCGACGATCACCGGCACGTGGTAGCTCGCGATGGTGTCGAGCACGCTTTGCGCATGCGACACGTGATTGAGGATCACCTTCAGGTGAAACTCCTGGGCGATCGACATCGCGACCTCAACATCCTGGCTCGCGTCCGCGCCGAAGATCACTGGCTTCTCACCCTTTAGGTAGGGCACGAGCGCCTCGAGCTTCAGGTCGCGCTTTGGAGCCGGTCCCTTATGATCCGGCTTCGTGCCCGCAGCCTGTTCTGCCATGTAGGCCTGGACGTCGAGAAACGTCTGCCGAAGTTGCGTCGCTACGCCCATGCGGGTACTGGGATACTTGCCGCCGCCACCCCGGCCGCCGCGCCGCCGCACGCCTCCATCGAAGTTCATCGCAAGCGCGATGTCCGGCGTCAGGATCATCTGGTTGCGATCTTTGCCGTAAAGCTGAATGAGCGCGTCCTGTCCGGGAATCGAGTCGGCCGACGCCGGAGCCACAATGGCAGTCGTCACGCCGTTGATGCGGTTGATCGGGATGCGCACGCTCTCCGCGTGGAAGGCATCGACCACATGCATATGTGGCTCAATCTCATCCGAAGTCTCGACCAGGTCGGTTGAGTTCTCGTCCGACTCGACCTCCGTCAACCCAAGGTGCGTCTCCGCATCGAAGAGGCCCGGATACACCGTCATTCCCTTCGCATCGAAGATCTGGGCTCCCACCGGAGTTGGCGTCGAAGCGCTTGGCCCGACAGCTGTAATCTTGCCGTTCGTCAGAACGACGGTCCCGTTCTCAATGACTCCGTGCGAAACCGTCAGCAGCTTGCCGCCGACAATCGCCACGGTCGATGGCGGGTTCAGCACGGTGTGGTTCGGTCCAACGGTTTGCGCCTGCGCTACTGTTGCGAAGGTCATTGCTGCCGCGCACATGCTCAAAAGCTTCGACATCAATTGCCCCCTTCGTCATCGTTGCCTGAGAAGCCAGCGGTATGCATCACGCCGGTGAAATGAGTCGTCCCAAATCCCGGCAGGCTCGAATCGAAGAACAAATCTCCATCGATATAGACCTTCTCAGCCCGCGCATAGGTCGAGAGCGGGTCCATGTTCCAGATCACCAGATCCGCATCCTTACCCGTGTCGATCGACCCCGTCTGCTTATCGACGCCGATGATCCATGCTGGATTGATCGTTACCATCGCGATCGCTTCATCCTCAGTCGCTCCGCCGTAATGAACCATCTTGCCGGCCTCCTGGTTCAGCCTCCGAATGTAGTCGTTTGAGTCGGACTTCAACGCAACCTTCACGCCTTCGCGCATACTCATGACGGCGTTCCACGGGATCGCATCCCAGGCCTCATCCTTATAGCCCCACCAGTCGGCGAAGGTCGCGATACCCGTGCCGTCCGCGGCAATCTGCGGCCCCACTTTATACATTTCGAGCGCGTGATGGAACGCCCGAATCTTATAGCCGTACTCCTTGGCCAGGGCTTCCTCGGTCAGGAACTCGTCTGCCCGGTAGCAGTGGATTTGCACGTACAGCTTGCCTTTCAGCACATCTGCCAACGCTTCGAGCTTAAGGTCACGCTTCGGAGCGGTCGCTTCCGCGGCCTCCTTGCCACCCTTCTTGACCTTCGCGTCGTAGGCATCCCACGACGCCATGTAGACCTTGGCATCTTCGAACGCCTGCCGCATCACCTCGAAGTTTCCCATGCGGGTGGAGGGCAGCATGTCGCGCCCTCCGTAGACACGCTTCGGGTTCTCACCGGAGGCGAACTTGATCGATCGCGGCGCGTTTGGGAAGAGCATGGCCTGCTTCGAAAACCCAAACTTGTTCTTGATCACCACCGCCTGCCCGCCAATCATGTTGGCCGAACCGTGCAGCAGCAGTTCCGTCGTCACACCGCCAGCTAGCGCGTCGTAGAGCGCAGCGTCGGCATTGTCGAAGGCGTCGATCATCATCATCGAGGGTGTCACGGGACTCGTCGCTTCGTTCACGTCATCGCCCAACGCGGAGTGCGAGTGCGGATCGATAATTCCGGGCGTCAGGTATTTGCCCGTCGCGTCAACCACCATAGCGGTTGCGGGGGCGCTCACCGTCGCGCCAACCCCGGCGATCTTGCCGGCATGCACCCAAACCTGGCCATTCGGAATGGTTCCGTGAGTCGCGGTCATCACCGTCGCGTTCTTGATCACAAGATCGAGCGGCGGAGCGCTTTGTGCGGCAGCCGACATACCCACCAGCACAAATGGAAGAAGCTTCAAGGGAGAAGGAGATAGCAAGGCCAATGACCTCCGGGAAAGCTGATTAGGGCGAATGTTCGGAGGGTATCACAGCGTAGCGGCGGTGCTTGCGTTACACTCACACAGCGAACAGGTGAAGGCTCGGGAACGGGTTTCACGAACGCTTTCGCGACAGGTTCCTTCTGAAAGAGGCCTCGTGGCTTATCCGCAGACCAACGTTCTGATCGACTCGATGCCGGAGGCCTCCCGCAAGAAGCTTCTCAGTCATCTCCGCCCTGTCATCCTGCAGATTCGCACGTCGCTCTACGAGCCCGAAACGACGCCGAAGTACATCCACTTTTTGACCTCCGGCATTGCCTCCATCGTGACCACGATGCTCGACGGTGGGACCACGGAAGTGGCGACGGTAGGCCGCGAAGGGATTCCGCAGGGGATTCACCTGCTGGGTCCCGCACCGGTGACCACGCGCTGCTTCATGCAGGTCTCCGGCCACGGCCTTCGCATGGATTTTCAGGCCTTCGCCAAGCTCTATGCAGCCGATGTCGAGATTCAAAAGATCGTGTGTGCCTATGGCCAGTACCAATGCCTGATGGTCAGCCAGATCGCAGGTTGTAACCGTCTTCACCACGTCGAAGGCCGTCTTGCGAAATGGCTCCTGGTCGTGCAGGATCGAACGGCCGAGCCCGTCTTGGGCCTTACGCAGGAGTTTCTCGCTCAGATGATCGGCAGTCGCCGGACGACCGTCACCGCCGTAGCCGGGGCGCTGCAGGATCGCGGCCTCATTCGCTATGCGCGCGGCAAAGTCCGCGTTGTCGATCGCATCGGCCTCGAACGCGCAAGCTGCGAGTGTTTCCCCGTCACTCGTACGCTGCTTGAAAGCCTCTACCGCATAGCTGGCCAGACAGTCTTTGCCGATGAGGTCGCAGCGATCTAGCCGAAGCACGCGATAGAATTCACTGCATGTCCAGACAGCTTGTCTTCGCCGCTTGCCTAGCGGCCGTGTCTTCCGCGTGCTTCGCCCAAACTGCACTTCAGCCGCCGGTCGCGAAGAGGGTGCATACCGAAAAGCCGGTCAACGGCAGCGTTCTAATTGACGACTACGCCTGGCTGCGGGAACGAACCTCTCCTGAAGTTCATCAATATCTCGAAGCGGAAAATGCTTATGCGGAAGCAGCGACGGCGAGCGAGAAGCCGTTCGCCGAAAAGCTATACCGTGAGACCCTTGCGCACATCAAGCAGACCGACGATTCGGTGCCCTATCGGAAAGGCGGTTGGTGGTATTACTCGCGAACCCTTGAAGGCAAGCAGTACCCGGTCTTCTGCCGCAAAAAAGGCTCGTTGACCGCGCCCGAAGAGATCATCTTCGATGTGAACGAGATGGCCAGGGGTGAAAAGTTCATGTCGCTGGGCGCAGTCGAAATCAGCGATGACGGCAACCTCGCCGCATACTCCACTGACAACGTCGGATTCCGTCAGTACAAGCTGCACGTCAAGGATCTTCGCACCGGCAAAGTTCTCCCGGATACCGCCGAACGCACCGATTCGATCGCGTGGGCAGCGGATAACAAGACCCTCTTCTACTCCACCGAAGACGCCACCACGAAGCGCTCGGACCTCGTGCATCGCCACGTGCTCGGCACCGATACGGCGAGCGACCCCATTGTCTGGAACGAGAAAGACGAGCGCTTCGATACCGGCGTCGGCCGCAGCCTCGACGGACAGTACATCTTCCTTCAATCCGGCAGCCACATCACCTCGGAGGTCCAGTTCCTCTCGGCGAAGACGCCGGATGCCTCCTGGACGATGGTCGAGCCACGCAAGGAGAATGTCCGCTATTCGCTGAGCGAGGGCAATGGCCTCTTCTACATCCTGGTCAACGATACCGACCCCGCGAACCGTCTCGTCACGGCTCCGGTCGCAACGCCCGGCAAGGCTCACTGGACCGAAGTGTTGGCTGCTCGGCATGATGTGCCTCTCGGCGACGTCGAAGTCTTCAAGGACTTCTACGTCCTCAGTTCGCGAGCAAAAGGACTCGACATCCTCTCAGTCGTGAATCCGGAAACGAAGGTGACGCGCGACATCGCGTTCCCGGAAGCCGCGTACGATGCCAGCGCCGCAACCAACGCGGAGTTTGTCACCGATCAATACAACTATGCGTACCAGTCTCCGGTCAGCCCGCCTTCCACCTTTGCTTACGACGTGAAAGCGAACACCTCCAGGCTGCTGAAGGAACAGGAAGTCCCGGGTTACGACAAATCTCTCTACGCCGTTGAGCGCCTCTTCCTTCCCGCCAAGGACGGGACAGGCGTTCCAACCACCGTCCTCTACCGTAAAGATAAGTTCATCAAGCGCCAGAACCCGCTCTTTGTCTACGGCTATGGCTCCTACGGCATCACCATGAACGATACGTTCTCCGCCGGCAAACTGCCGCTGCTCGATCGCGGTGTCGTTATGACTGTCGCGCACATTCGCGGGGGCGGCGAACTCGGCGAAGCTTGGCACGATGCAGGCAAGATGATGACCAAGCGCAACACCTTCACGGACTTCATCGACGTCACCCAGGACCTGCTGAAGAGCGGCTACGGCAAACCGGGCGAGGTCGGCATTGAAGGCGGCAGCGCGGGCGGCCTGCTGATGGGAGCCGTCACCAATATGGCTCCGGAGGGTCTCTTCAAGGTCGTGCTCTGCGAGGTCCCCTTCGTCGACGTGATGAACACCATGCTTGATGCCTCGCTGCCGTTGACCGTCGGCGAGTATGAAGAGTGGGGCAACCCCAACGGCAAAGCCGCATTTGACTACATGCGGACTTACTCGCCCTACGACAACGTCGTCGCGAAGAAGTACCCGGCGATCCTCGTCCAAACCTCGTTCGACGATTCGCAGGTGATGTATTGGGAACCCTCAAAGTACGTCGCGAAACTCCGTGCCTTGAAGACCGACCACCAACCGCTCGTCTTCTTCATCAACATGCACGGCGGCCACGGTGGCTCCAGCGGCCGCTATGACCGCATCAAGGAGTCCGACCGCCGCTACGCCTTCATGCTGACCGAACTCGGCATAACCCAATAAAAATCAGCACTCAGCGGTAATGCTGAGTGCTGATCGATCAATCCTGTCTGACAGATTAGGAAGCCTTCTTCGTCTTCGCCTTTTTCTCGACCGCTTCGGGGGGATGGGGCGCAGCGGCAAGCGCGGCTTCCGCTTGCTGCTTCAACGCGTGGACGACCACACGCAGCATCTCATCCTCGGGCGCCGGCTTTCCGGTCCAGATCTCGAACTGTCGCGCACCCTGCTGCACAAACATCTCGACTCCGGTAATCACATTGATGTTGTGCTGACGTGCCAGTCGAATCAGCGGCGTATCGACCGGGTTATAAACGAGATCGAAAACGTACTTCGTCTTCAAGTCGTCTGCGCCAAGAATCTGTGCGCCCTTTTGTCCGGCCATGCCAACCGGCGTCGCGTTGATGATCACGTCGAACGTTGTCTTGGGAATGGCCTCGCGCTTGATCGACTTCGCGTGTGCCTGCCTCGCCAGCTTGACCGCCGTCTCGGGGGTTCGGTTGTAGATAAAGACCTCGGCGCCCTTGTCGCGCAGTCCAAAGACTGCCGCGCGAGCCGAACCGCCGGCTCCCAGCACTAACACCTTCGCGCCCTTCAGATCCATGCGCTTCTGCAGCGGCGTCAGAATGCCCGCGACATCCGTGTTGAAGCCGTAAAGTTTGCCTTCCTGCCGCAGCACGGTGTTGCAGGCGCCGATCTTCTGCGAGAGCGGGTCCATGTGCTCGAGATACGGCAGAATCGCTTGCTTGTGCGGCATCGTAATGGAAACGCCTTGAATGGGAATCTGCTCGATCAGCGCGACGAGATCTTCGATTTTTGCGGTCTGCAGCGCCAGGTACACCGCATTCACGGTCTCGCGGCGAAACGCTGCATTCATCATCACCGGCGATAGAGACTTATTGACCGGGTTTCCAGCAACTCCGTAGACCTTGGTCGCGGCGTCGACCTCTTCGATCCGGTACGTCTCAACGAGGGTCCGCGCGGCGATCTGGCCGGGAGCGGTCTCGTCACCCAGGAGTGCGGAGGCAAACGTGAACGCGGAGCCAGCGCGCAGGCCGAGGACGCGCGAGATGATGCCGGCGTCGCCCATGCACACGCCGATCACGGACGCGGAGTCGCTGATTCGCTCGATGAAGCGCATCAGGGTGACGTTATCGATGAGATTCTTTGCGGTCGGAACGATCTTGACGAAGTCTGGCGCGAATGGCGCGATGCGCTCGTAAATGGCGTCGAGGTCTTTTGTTTCCTTGTAGTTATGGTAGGAGATGATCAGGCCGACTCCGGCTTCTTTGACTTTGGCGAGATCGGCCTTCTTCAAAGCTTCCGCGGACTCCAACTCCAAGTCGATCATTTGAAACGGGATCTGGCCCTCGGCGGGAGCGGCGGCTTTCAGTAGCAGATCGAGTTCGGCGGCGACGGTCCCTTCGAACTTTCCGCCCTTCTCGGCCCGGCGGCAGGTGGCGATGGCTGTAACTGCTGTGTTTTCAGCGAGGAAGAGTTTGAATTTCGGGAGTGCGGCGGCTGGCTTGTCGAGGAAGTCAAGGCGGAACTCGAGGAAAGTCGTTTCTTTTGCAGCAGTTGCGGCTTTTTCAAGCATCTCGGCCGCCGTCGTCCCGGTGAGGGCGACGCAGACTTTTCCGATGCGGGAGCGAAGATGAGTACTCAAGTTAGGCAGTGTCCTATTCTCTATCTGTTCAATCGGCGTATCTTACAGACCACCCGGATAGGATGCAACTCATTCCAAAGAGAGACCAAAGATTATGTGCCAAACGGGGAATCTCTGCGTTGAAGTGCAGGAATCGTGTGTTTTACGGAGCACAAATACGGCCCGATTCGTCGCATAAAACACCCATTTTGACGTTCCAAAGTGCCTAACGTCGTGTGCGAAACTGATCGTCATGGTCGAGGTGGTGCGAGTGCCGGGGTGGGAGCGGTTCGGGTGGCTGCGCCAAGGCTTCTCGACCCGAAGCGGCGGCGTCTCGACGGTTTACGGTGGCGAGGACCTGAACCTCGGGCTTACCAAAGATGACGACGCGGAGTCGGTGCGGGAGAATCGGCGCAGGTTCGTGGAAGCGGTGACCGGCGCAGGGCTGCCGATGGTCGCGGTGCGGCAAGTACATGGGATCGTCGTGCAAAAGGTAAGTCGGCCCGAGGAGGGTGGGGTGGACGCGGATGGTCTGGTAACGGCTGTTCCGAAGCTGGCGCTTGGAATTCAGGTGGCGGATTGTGTTCCGGTGTTGCTGGCGGATACGCGGCTGAGGGTGGTGTCGGCGCTCCATGCGGGTTGGCGCGGGACGGTGGCTGGGATTGTCGAGCGGGGAATTGCCCTGATGCAGCGGGATTTTGGCTCGAAGCCAGAGGATTTGATCGGAGCGGTCGGCCCTTCAATCGGGAGTTGTTGCTATGCGGTGGGGGATGAGGTGCGGGGCAGCTTCGATGGAGCGTTTGGCTACGCGGCGGACCTTTTCGAGGAGCGGGGTGGGGAGATGTTTCTCGATCTTGCCGAGGCGAATCGACGCCAGATGGTCGCGGCCGGGTTGAAGGAAGACGCTGTCGCGATCTTGGGGGAGTGTACGGGGTGCGGTCGGTTCGAGGACGGAAGCCGGAAGTACTTCTCGCACCGGATAGAGCATGGGGTCACTGGGCGGGCGATGGGGGTGATTGCGGTGGCCGGTGAGTGAGAATGTTCCACGTGGAACAATCTGGCCTGCTTAGAATCAGCTTTCGCCTTTCAGGCCCAAGAATGTTCCACGTGGAACAATTTGGCAGTCTTCGGCGCAGCTTTCGGTTGTCGGGTCCGAGAGTGTTCCACATGGAACAATTTCGCTTTCCCAAAATGGGAATTCGGGAGTGTACAGTGGTGAGTTTTCGAGTGCAGGGTGACGCCTTCTAGCTGGCTTTGCAGAGCTCTTCGATCATCGTTTCGCGGTGCTTGAGGGAAAGGGCGTCGAGGCGATTGAGACCCAGAACGTAGACGATGGCGGCGGCGATGGCCAGCGTGAGGAAGACGGGGATGGGGAGCCACGGCAGTTTAAGGTATTGGGCGAGGACGATCATGCCAAAGCCCATGCCGGCGAGCAGGAAGAGAACTCCGAAGCTTATCAGCGCGCTGAGTTGCGAGGCTTGCTTGCGGGAGAGCTTGCCTGGGTCCATCTTTTTAGGGGCGATGATGGAGCGGATGTTTCCCAAGGTGACGTTCACCAGCACCGCGAAGACCAGCCAGCAGAGGGCGGCGACGGTCATCATCAAGGGCGGGCGCACGGTGACGAAGCTGAGGACAAGGTAGACGATGACGGCTTCGATGGCCGAGATGACGAAGCTGAAGAGATTCTTTGCCAGCAGGATGGTGTGCAGACGGACGGGGGCGATGAAGTAGAACTGGACGCCAGCGGCATCGAGCCCGAAGGAGTTGTAGGCGAGCGCGGCGACCCCCAAGGTGGAGTAGCAGATGGCTGCCGGGTAGGAGTAGCCGGCGCGCGAGAAGGAGAGGGGCATCTTGCTGGCGAACAACGCGACCATTGCGAGAGGGCCGAGCATGCCGTAGAGCTGCGCGGTATTCCGGCGGACGTAGATCCACTCTTTGTAGAAGCAGGCGTTGAGGGCTGCGGGCAGGAGGGATCGTGCTGGCGCGGTGGAAGCTGCGAGGGCGACCTGGGGAACACCGCGGGGGGTGCGGGCTATCGAAGCGGTGACGTTGGGGGATGCGCTCGAATCGGAGAGGTTTTCGCCGCGGTACTCGCGCTCCATGCGCCACGCGAAGACGGCGAGGAAGACGGCTCCGAAGAGGCAGATGGCGACGAGATTGGCCAGCGCATAAGGCCATGCGCCATGGGCGACGTTGACGATGGAGACTCCTGCGAGGCCGGCGGGAAAGTGCGAGAGGATGGCGTTCGAGGAGTGGTAGAAGTGCATGGCGGCGGCAATCTTGCGCTTCTGCCCGGCGGGGTCGTGGCGGTTGAAGCCGGAGTTGAAGGTGACATTGAGGTACTGGACCCCGATGGAGAAGAGAATGATGACTCCGGTGAAGAGCTCGCGCGCACGACGGGTGGAGAGCCAGCGATCGATCCACGCGAAGACCATACGGATGAAGAGCATGTTCGTCACGGAGAGCAGGATGGCTGCCGCGAAGGCGATGGCCCAGAGCTGCGGCCTGGCGATCGTAACCCCGAGCGCCGCGACGAGGAATGAGCAGGTGCCGACGATGGTGGACGCGCTGAGCAGACCGAGGAAGAGCCGCACGACGAGGTAGCGCGGGAAAGTGACCGGGAAGCGGATGAGCGACTCGGGGTCGAAGCTGAGGCCGGGCTGCGAGATGTTGATGCTGACGATGATCTGGAGAACAGTGATTCCCCAGAAGACGGCCCCGACGCCTTCCAGCCGGCCTTCGTGAACGGCGGCCCACGCGCCGGCTCCGGCTGCGGCCATGATGCCGAGCAGGAAGAAGATGCCGATGGGATAGACGATGATGCGTGCGACGAGCTCACCTTTGCCACCCTTGCGACGGAAGCCGTTGGCGAACAAGCGCCAGCGCAGGTAGGCGACCGCTCTGAACTGCTGGCCGGCCGAGATGGGAGTGAGCACGCGGTCGTGCGCGCCGTTTAGCCCAGCCATGAAAGCTCCTGTTCGAGTGCCTGCGAGCCTCCGCCGGCGCCAAGGACTTCAAGGAAGATCTCTTCCAGGGTGGCCTTTTCGGTTCGTCCAGAGTCCGGATGCTGGGCCTGGACTCCTTCGCGCAGCTCTTCGAGCGAGCCTTGTGCGACGAGCTTACCCTTCTGGATGATGGCGACGTGCGTGCAAAGGCGCTCGACGATTTCAAGGACGTGCGAGGTAAGGAAGATGGTTGCGCCACGGGCGATCATGCCCTGGAGCATGGATTTGAGGGTCTGGGCGGCGATGGCGTCGACACCTTCGAAGGGTTCGTCCAGGAAGAGGATTTTGGGTCCGTGGATGACAGCCGCCGCGAGCGCGAGTTTCTTCTGCATGCCGTGGGAATAGTCAGTGACGAGCTTTTTTGACTCGTTGGCGAGAGACATGAAGTCGAGCAGCTCTTCGGAGCGCTGTTTGGTCGTGGCGGGATCGAGGCCATACATACGGCCGACAAAGTTGAGGTACTCGGGCGCGGTGAGGCGGCCGAAGAGCGCGAGACCTTCCGGAACGACGCCGATCTGACGCTTCAGCTCCACGGTGTTGCGAGTGAAGTCCTGGCCGAGGATCTCAATGGAGCCCGAGGTAGGAGCGAGCAGTCCGGTGAGCATCTTGATGGTCGTGGACTTGCCTGCGCCGTTGGGGCCGAGGAAGCCGAAGAACTGGCCGGGCGCGACGGTCAGGTTGACGTTGTCGACGGCGGTGAAGTCCTGGAAGCGGCGGGTGAGGGCGGCGGTGTGGACGGCGGGCGTTGCGAAGGGCTGATCCATGGGTGGAGACAGGATAGCTTGGTTTTGAGATTGGCGGGGATTTGGATGTGTGGGGACAGCCCCAGGGGCTAAAGCCCCCTTGCTTTTGTCTGGGACTGGGAGCCAAGCCTGAAGGCTTGGCGTGCCTGGAGGCGCGTCCTACTTTGAGAAGGCGGCTCGCCTGCCTGGCGGCGAATGCGTACTTGGCGAGAAGTTGTGCGCCAGCGAGGCGTGCGCGCCTTGTATTTACTGCGCGCGTGGCGGCGAACTACATGGCGGGGGGGTGGTGGGGGTCTACGCTCTTTTTGGCGGCGTGGGCGGCGGGGTTGATGAGGTCGCGGAGTTCTTTGGAGGGTTTGAAGAAGGGGACCTTCTTGGCGGGGACGTCGACCTTGGCTCCGGTTTTGGGGTTGCGACCGATGCGGGAGTTGCGCTGGCGGGTGCGGAAGCTGCCGAAACCGCGGATTTCAATCTTGTCGCCCGACTTCAGAGCCCCGATCACAGAGTCAAAGAGCAGATCGACGATGATCTCTCCGTCGCGGCGGGTGAGATCACCCAAA
Source organism: uncultured Granulicella sp. (assembly GCA_963693075.2). GTDB lineage: Bacteria > Acidobacteriota > Terriglobia > Terriglobales > Acidobacteriaceae > Edaphobacter. The sequence continues at coordinate 1,737,632 of CAXMMP010000002.1, forward strand.
GAGGTGACTTTGTCGACCAAATCTGCCTTCGTCAAATTACTTCTCCCTCGAACGTGTGTTGTGAACAGCTTACGCTGAATACACTGACGCGTGAGGTCGCGGGAAGGTCTCGGGAAAATGGTGGAAAAGTTGGTGCGACCCACGATGGGGGGTATTTGGGCTGGTTCCGGTGGGAAACGGGCGGCGGCGCTATTTCCAAATGAAATAAAAGCCGGGGGCACGGTTGAGCATGTTGGCCGGGTTGGGGAAGAGGTCGTCGGCGTCTCCGCTTAGGAGGGCGGCGAGGCCTTTTTTCGCGGCTTCGGGCTTCACGACGTTGGGCTCATCCTTGATGCCGACGGAGCGGGCGGTGTCGATGAGGGCGACGCGGTAGCCGCCGATCTTATCGATGAGGCCGAGCGGAAGCGATTGCTGGCCGGTCCAGACCTGGCCGGTGGCAAGCGGGCGAATCTTGTCGGCGGTGGTGTGGCGGCCATCGGCGACGTCCTGCACGAACTGGGTATACATGTTATCGACGAGCGATTGGAAGTAGGCGGCTTCCTGCGGGGTCATATCGTGAGTGGGGTCGCCGGCGTCCTTGAGTTCCCCGGCGTGGATGACAACGGATTTGAGCTTGGCCCAGCGCATGAGATCGCCGTAGTTGGTCCATTCCATGATGACGCCGATGGAGCCGACCACGGAGGCGTCGTTGGCGTAGATTTTGTCGCAGGCGGAGGCGATGTAGTAAGCGCCGGAGGCTCCGACGGATTCAACCGAGGCGACGATCTTCTTGTTCTTCTCGTGGCGGACGCGGAGGACCTCGTGATAGATCTCCTGCGAGGCGGCGGCTCCTCCGCCAGGGGAGTTGATGTGCAGGATGATGGCTTTGACGCTGTCGTCGTCCCCGAACTTGCGAAGCTGGGAATCGACTTTATCGGCGTCGAGGATGACCCCGTCGATATCGATGACGCCGATGGAGTCCGAGCCGAAGGTGGCGGTGTTCGTGTCGGAGCTATGGATGACGGTGTAGACGATGCCCCAGAGGGTGAGGCCGGCGATGGCGAAGATACCGAGGATGATGATCGGCCAGAACCATGCCGAGCGCTGCTTGCGCGGCGGGTAGCCGTAAGGGTAGCCGGCGAAGGCGGGCCGGGGCTGCGCGACCTGGTACGGCGGGGGGACGTGCGGAGCGGGGGGAGGAGGCGGGTTGAAGCTGTCATCCGACATGGGGCGAGTTTAGCAGGGGCTGGGAGTCGGGACGAAATCAGCGGACTTTGAGATAGTTTCCATAGCCGACGATGATCGTCGATGCGATGAGGAGACAGAGGCCGCAGGCGACCAGAGTTTTGGTGCGGCGACTGGTGCCGCGCCACTCCTTGAGGACAACTCCCCAGAGCGTAGCGAAGATGATGATGCTCGCCATGTGGAGCGTCCAACTGGAGAAGTCGTACTGGCCCATCTTCGTCTGACCCATGGAGTAGAAGAAAAACTGGAAGTACCAGATGACCCCGGCGAGAGCTGCGAAGAGATAGTTGCGCGTGAGGGTGCTGCTGGAGAGGCGTTCGTACGCGTCGGAGTCGGTGGGGTCGAAGTCCGCGAGGGTGTCGCCGGAGGTGGAGACGCCGCGCATGGGGTTGCGACCGGGCTGACCGGAGAACTGGCCGACGGATTTGTTCTTCAGGATGAGGAAGGCTGACCAGAGAAAGTTGGTAGCGAAGCCTCCCCAAAGCACGACGATGAGGACCGGAAGATTCTGGAACAGATCGCGTCCGCCGTTCGCGAGCAGGTCGGCCTTGGCGATGGCGGCGATGGGCGAGCCGGCGTCGAGGCCGAAGGCGAAGAAGGAACTCATGAAGCCCGCGAGGATGGCGATCAGGATGCCTTTGACGAATGAAAAGTCGCGCTCGCCGGCTTCGGCCTTTTTTTCGGAGGTGATCTCACGTTCTTTCGAGAGGCCGGCGGCTCCGTTGACTGCGACGGCAATAAGACAGACGAGGACGCCGAAGAGGATGGTCTGGCCGGAGCGCTCGTGGGCGATGACACCCATCTGTTCGTGGAAGAAGGGCGGGACCAGTGTCCCGAAGGCGGTGCAGAGGCCGAGCGCGATGGCGTATCCGAGGGCGATGCCGAGGTAGCGGATAGCTAGGCCGAAGGTAAGGCCGCCAACTCCCCAAAGCGCACCGAAGGCGATGGCGTAGAGGACGTCTTTAGGATGTCGCTGGTAGGAAGTGCGCAGGACCTGCGAAAGGTGCGGGATGAGGAGCGACGCGAGGACGAGCGGCGCGATGAGCCATGCGGCGACGCCCTGGATGAGCCAATAGATCTCCCATGACCAGCGCTTGATGCCGCGGAACGGGATGAAGTTGGTGGCGGAGGCGAAGCCGCCGATCCAGTGATAGATGACACCGATGAACGGGTTTGTGCCCACGCGTAGCCTCTTGGTCGTTTGTGCGTTCGTTTGGATTGCGACGAAGCGACCTCATCGTAGCTGATTGCAGGGAGCATTGGGAAATGAAATCCCTATTGAATTAGAAGCCTTGACAGTTGAAGGGGTGAGAAGGCATTCTGAGTTGATTTCAATAGAGATTTAGTTTCAAAATTCGTGAGCGCGGTGGAGAAGACGGATGCAGGCTGTCAAGGAGTTGTTGCAGGATCGGGTCTGGCAGGCGCTGGATGGCTTTCGGATCGAGGTCCCTTCATGGGGGTTCGCCAATACCGGTACGCGCTTCGGCAAGTTTTCGCAGGCGGCTGCCGCGACCTCGATCGAAGAAAAGTTTGCCGATGCCGCGCAGGTCAATCTGCTGACGGGCGCCAGTCCTTCGATGGCGCTGCATGTCTTGTGGGATCTTCCGAACGGGCAGCAGGACGTTGCGACGATTCAAGCGCTCGAGGCGAAAACCGGGATCAAGGCAGGATCGATCAACCCGAACCTGTTCCAGGATCAGGAGTACAAGTACGGCTCCATCTGCAATCCGAGCGAGGAGATCCGCGGCAAGGCGCTGGCCCATCTGCTCGCGTCGGTAGAGATTGGGCGTGCGCTCAAGACGCGTGACGTGTCGCTTTGGATCGCGGATGGATCGAACTATCCGGGAACGCAGAGCATGCGGCAGCGCATCGGCTTCATGGAAGAGGTGCTGAGCGCAACGCACGCCGCGCTTGGGCCCGATCAACGGATGCTGATCGAGTACAAGCCGTTCGAGCCGGCTTTCTATCACACTGACATCGCGGACTGGGGCATGGCGCTGGAGTTGGCTCGGCGCGCCGGTCCGAAGGCAAAGGTGCTTGTCGATACAGGCCACCATTTGCAAGGCACGAATATTGAGCAGATCGTGGCGTGGCTGCTTCATGGGAAGGCACTGGGTGGGTTTCACTTCAACGATCGCAAGTATGCTGACGACGACCTGACCCTGGGGTCAATCGATCCTTACCAGGTCTTCCGCATCTTTCACGAGATCTTGTCGGACACGTCAGACGACACGAGCCAGGTCGCGTACATGATCGACCAGAGCCATAACCTGAAGGGCAAGATCGAGGCGATGGTGCAGACCGTGTGCACCGCGCAGGAACTTTATGCGAAGGCCGCGCTGGTGGACCATGAACGACTGGCTGAGTTGCAAAAGTCCTGCCGTCTGGTGGAGGCCGAGGAGTGCTTCCGCGATGCTTTCTGGCAGGATGTGCGGCCCATTGTCCGTGAGTGGCGCGAGGCGCGCAAGCTGCCCGCGAATCCGTTGAAGGCGCTTGCCGAAGGCGGCTATGTCGAAACCATCAGCCGCGAACGGGGTGCGCTTAACGCGGCGAGCATGACAAGCTACGCGTAGGCCGTTGCCTGCTCACGCAGGAGTGACTCCAGGTTCTCAAGCGTGTCGGCGACGCCGTAGACGTAGTGATCGGGTCTGACGAGCGCGGCAATGCAGCCCTGATGCTTGAACCATCTGGCAGCGATTCCATTGCGCTCCTGCAGGCCTATGCCGCCAATCGTTACGACGTTGAGATGAAATGGAAGGTTTAGCCTCTGACTTATCTCCTGCGTTGCTGCCGCGGTGCCGTCGACGAAGAGCCTCCATTGGTGGCCGGTGAGCGTATCCATGTGTATGTCTTGTACGTCCTCGGCTTCGGTCACGATCCAAGGCTGCGGGAAGAGGGTGCCGACCGCCGGGTGTCCCGAGGATGAGAGCAGACCTGCTTCAAGCTTCGGTACGATCTCCTGCCGGGTGACCGTTGGAGCCACGCCGCCCCTTGAAGCAGCAGCGTGGCGTCACGCTGGCGTGCGGCGACCGGATCGCGTTCACAGATGTGATGGCCTATCGCCTTGATGCGGGAGGTGAGCATATGAACATGCTGGCTGCGTTCTGCTTCGTAGGTGTCGAGAAGTGTTTCGTGAGCCGCCCCGCTTAGAACCGCGATGAGCTTCCAGCAGAGGTTCGTGACATCACGAACCCCCTGGCACATGCCTTGTCCGATGAACGGCGGTTGCTGGTGTGCGGCGTCTCCCGCTATGAAGACGCGGTCCCGGCGCCACTCGGCCGCGAGCAGTGCGTGAAACCGATAGCTGCTGGCGCGCCATAACGTGCCGTCGCTCGGCATGAGCCAAGGCGATAGAAGCCGCCAGACATTCTCCGGCTTTTCCATCTCACGCGCGTCTTCCCCTTCAGAGAGCATGATCTCCCATCGACGGTGGTTGCCGGGGCCAACGATGAACGTCGCAGGACGCTTCGGATTGCAATATTGCGCGGATGTTTGCGGGAGCTTGGCCAGGCCTGACTCATGCACCATCACATCGACCACGAGCCATGGCTCATCGAAGCCGAGGTCGTTCAGCTTGATGCCCATCTGACGGCGGACTGTGCTCGATGCGCCGTCGCAGCCAATGAGATAGCGCGACGTGACGTATTGCTCACCGTTCGGACCTTTGATTCGCGTTGTCACCGTCGATTTATCTTGTTCAAGGCCCACGACCTCGAAGCCAAGCTTGACGGTGACGCTCGCGTGCGTTGAAACCTGTTTCCGCAGGACGGCCTCAAACGGGGGCTGCGTGAACACCATCGTCGGGGTGTAGCCGAGAGGATAGGGTGGTTCGACAACGTGAATGCGCCGGATCAATTGACCGTCGACGCCGAAATGTTCCGACGTGGAAAACGGTGCGGTGAACGGGAGCACTTCCTCGGCGACGTTCAGGTTTTGCAGAACGCGCAGAATCTCGTGGTCAATGGCGATGGCACGAGGAATCTGCCAGATGGTTTCGCTCTTCTCGACGACGAGCGTACGCAGGCCGGCTTGTCCGAGCCAAAGCGCAGCGATTGCGCCAGCGGGGCCGTAGCCGACGATGACGACGTCATACTCGAAAATCATACGGTCTCCGCCGGAGATAGTCCCTGGCCCTCAAACCTGATCGCGAGTTGAGCCTGCTTCACGCTCTCCGGCTTGGGCGGCGCGATGCCCCAATGGTCGGTGCGGCCAGCCGGCCAGACCCAATCGGCCGGGGTGCCTATCTTGTACGATTCGTCTACCTGCAGCACCTCAGTCGTGTACTCGATGACGAAGCCGGTGGGATCAACGAAGTAGGCGAAGATGTTGTCGCCAGGGCCATGCCGCCCGACTCCCCAGCCGATGGGGAAGCCGTGGTCGACCATGCGGCCGCTGCCGCGCATGACGGACTCAGCATCGGGCATCATGAAGGCGACGTGGTTCATGCCATCGATGCCGCTATCTGCGAGGACTACTGCGTGATGGTCACGATTGCAGCGCAGGAAGGCCATCATCTTGGAACGGTCGGTCAAACAGAAACCGAGCGCCTGTTGAAAGAATCTGCTGGTCGCCTCGATGTCTTTGCAGTTCAGGTTGACATGCGAAAGGCGCAGAGGAACGTTGCTGGTAACAGCGCCATCGGCGTGCAGCGCATCGCCGTGGATGAGCCGCAGCACGTAGCCTTCCGGGGTGCGAAGCGTGACGACCACGCCACCATCCGGGCCGGGGTTCCCCTCGATCGCGCGCACGATCGCACCCCCTGCTGCTTGCACGGATTGCGCGACCTGCTCCAAGTCTTCGCGCGAGGTAACGCGGAAGGTTACGGACAAGACCTCTGACGCGGAATGCTCGCGCAGGGAGAGCACATGATGATCGTGCCCGCTGGCGCGAAGGTAGATCACACCGTCAATGCGATCCTGGAAACGCAGGCCCCACGTCTCCGTATAGAAGGACTCGGACTTGGCCAAGTCTGGTGTGCCAAGCTCTACGCTGCGGATCTCGACGATAGGAAAGTGTGTCAACGGGTCGTCTCCAGATTGAGGAATTTCCTGGCGTTGCTGCTCAGCAACTGATCGCGCACCGATTCTTCGGCCACTGCCTGGAGGATGCGCTCCACTGGGCTGCGGTCATGGAAGTTGAACGGGTAATCCGTGCCGACGATCAGCCGTTCTTCACCGAAGACGCGCACGAGATGACGTAGCGTTGGGGCATCGTAGACGAGCGTGTCGTAGAAGAAGCGGCGAGCCTGCGTGTAGACGTCTTCGTGGATGCTCTCTTTCAATGCCGGAAAGACGCGCACTCCTTCAGCGAGACGCGGCAGCAGGGAAGCAAGCGTGCCTCCGCCATGGCTGAAGGCGACGCGCAGTCGCGGGAAGCGTTCGAGCGTATTGGCGGTGATCATCGATGCAGCCGCGAGGCCGATATCGGTTGGATAACCAAGCACCTGCTGGAGTGGTTTTGGGCCGACCAGCCGTTCCATTCCTGCGGGCCGGACGGCGTGGACGAAGATAGCGGCACCAAGCGCCTCAGCAGCAGCGAAGAAGGGATCGAAATGCGGAGAGCCGATCGGCACACCGTTTATGTTGCTGCCGACCTCGACGCCGATGAAGCCAAGCTCCGTCATGGCTCGGGTAAGCTCGGCAATGGCGAGATCAAGATCCTGAAGCGGAACGGCGGCCATCGCAAGTAAACGGTTGTTTGAAGCAGCAACGAACTCCGCGAGCTGATCGTTGATATAGCGCAGCAGGTCGTTGGCTGCCTCAACCGGGAGCCAGTAGGAAAAGAGCTCGGGCATGGGTGAGAGAACTTGCTTCGCAACTCCCATGGCGTCCATATCGACGTGCCTCTCGGCGACATCCCAGCATTTGCTCGAGAGCGCGCGGTAGACGTTGCCATCGATGACGATGTTGCGATGGCAGGCATCGACCGGTTCCATCGAAGGCCACCCCGTGGCGTTGCTGACGGAACGTGGAAAAGACGCCGGCACCACGTGGGTATGGATGTCGATGACGCCTGGTCGTCTGTTGGTCGGGGTGGCCGCCTGCATGGTGTCTCAGGCTTCCGCGGCGATGGTATTGCACAGGGTTCCAAGCTTTTCGATCTCAACCTCGACCGTATCGCCCGGCTTCATCCAAAGCGGCGGCGTGCGCTTCACCCCGACGCCGCCGGGTGTTCCAGTCACGATCACATCGCCGGGCTCGAGCCTGGTGAACGTCGAACAATATTCGATGATGGTCGGGATGTCGAAGATCATCTGACCGAGCTGCGCATCCTGCACGACTTCGCCGTTGAGCCGCGTCGCGATGCGCAAGCCGCTCAACGGGCCGAGCTCATCCGCGGTCATCATCCACGGGCCGAAGGCTCCGGTACCGGGAAAGTTTTTACCGGGGGTGAACTGGTGAGTGTGAGCCTGAAAGTCGCGCACGCTTCCATCGTTGTAGCAGGAGTATCCCGCAACGTGATCCAAGGCGTTTGCCGCCTCGATGTATCGGCCACTCTTGCCGATCACGACCGCAAGCTCGCCCTCGAAGTCGAGGCTTGTGGAGACCTTAGGCTGGATGATGTTTGCCAGATGCCCGGTCTGGCTGTTGGCAAATCGCGCGAAGATGGTTGGGTGCTTCACCTCGGCCCGGCCTGTCTCCTTGCGGTGCATCTCGTAGTTCAGGCCGACGCAGAGGATCTTGTCCGGGTTCGGAATGACGGGTAACCAGGTCAATTCAGATAGCTTCGCTCGTTCGGCGGTGCCCATGGCTGCCTTGATGGCGGCAGATGCATCTGCCGCGATGGCGGATTTGAGGTCCGGATAGTGTGCGGCGAGCACGTTGCCGACGTGTACTGCTTCGTCGCCCTCGATAACGCCCCACGTGGGCTTCCCGGCGAGCTGATAGCTGGCGAGTTTCATAGATCTCCTTGTCGCGACCGCCTGATGGTACCTGAGAGTACCGCATGGCTGTCAAGCGTGGCTCGTCGCATGCGCTCCCAGACACTTTCGAGCCGTCTCAAAGGTAGTCCTTGCAAGTTTCTCTTTACAACTGCCGCATTGCTTTGTTAGAAAGTGTCATCCTTCGGTACCAGAGAGTACCGTTTCTCTACCGCAGGCAAATCATCTGCTCGTTCGCAAGAAGGTCAATCTTATGAAGCACAACGAACTTCCCGGCAAACCGGAACCGTACAAGCTGGACGCGGGTGAAGGCCAGCGATTTGCCTTTGGCCAGCAGTTGGCCACCGTCATCGCACGCACCGAAGACATTGGAGCTGCGATGGCTGGAACGATTCTTAGCGGGGCCAAAGGCAACCACTTTCCGCTGCACAAGCATGCATCCACCCACGAGGCTTTCTATGTTATCGAAGGCAGTATCTCGCTGACGCTTGCCGATAAGGTATTTCTTCTGGAGCCGGGAGACTACGTGAACATTCCTGCAGGCACGGTGCATGGTTTCAGCTATCTCGACCATCGCGGGAAGGTACTTTCGTGGACGTTTGGCGGCAATGCGAACACCCTTTATTCCGTAATCGGCGAGCCCTACACGGGCACGGTCTACTCGGAGTCGCTGCCGGCGATCGACTGGGGCAAGCCGCTGGACGGAGTCGATATGACGCTCGTTGAAGCGACGTCCCATGCTGCGTCGCCTTCGACCGAGAAACTGCTGCAAGCGCCCGGTGGCGTCGTTCCTTTTGTTCTGGCCGGTGGTGAAGGCGAACGCATGCTGGCAGCCGAGCAGCTTTACACCTTGATTGGCACAGAGGCCAGCAGCGACGGTGTGTTTGTTTCGTTGATGACGGAAGGCCCGGTGGGTCCAGTCATTCCGAAGCACATGCATGAAAAGGTCGCCGAGACGTTCTTCTGCTTGAACGGAGCTATGGAGATGTTCGCCGGCGATCAGTACGTTACGCTTTCGCCGGGTGATTTTCTTTATATTCCACCCTGCACGCCGCACTCGTTCCGGCTGTTGAAGAACGATACACGCTTCATCGGCTTCCTCACACCTGGCTATTTCGAGATGTTCTTCCGCTATCTTTGCGAACCGTTTGACGGATACATCTATCCCCTGGTGCCTCCGCCGTTCCGCTTCGATCGGGTCATTCAGCATCTTGGCGAACTTGATCTGAAGATTCTCGAACGGCCGGGCGGACCGCCGCCTGGCGCGCCGCCAAGTGCCTAGGAACTCACGATGACTTACGACGTTAAGATCGTCAAGGATCAGGTCTACAGCAACACAGGCGGTAAGCCGCGTCTGGCGAACCTGTATCTCCCGAAAGGCCTGGGCCATGCCGCGCCCGTCATCCTTTGGGTGCATGGAGGCGGCTGGCGCTTTGGTGACCGCAACCTCTCGCCGAACCTCGCTCGCTGGTTTGCGGAGCGAGGCTTCGCGATGATGACCTTCGACTATCGCTTGAGCGACGAGGTGAGGTTTCCTGAACCTGTTGCGGACGTCAAGACGGCCGTTCGCTGGATTCGCTGCGTCGCACAGCAGTATTCGCTCGACCCAAGTGCGATTGGCTTGTGGGGTTCGTCGGCGGGCGGACATCTCTCTTCGTGTGCGGCGCTTTCGGGCGATCGATTCATCAGCGATGAGCATTCCGGCTTCAGCAGTGAGGTCAGCGTCGTGGTCGATGGCTACGGGCCAACCGACTTCTCGCGCATCGATGAAGATCGAATCGCCGCCCCACCAAAGGTTCCGGACGCTGAGACCGTGGTCGTCAAGCTGACCGTGCCAACGTCCGACCCGGAGTCGTTTGAGTCGCGCCACATCGGAGTCGCCGTGCGCAAAGGCATGCCAGAGGTGGAGCAGGCCAACCCTGTCACGTACATGCGTGCCGGAGCGCCGCCGTTTCTGATTCTGCACGGCGAATCGGACGCCCTCGTCCCGTGGACGCAGAGCCAACTGCTTTACGACGCCCTCGCGCATGCAGGGAATGACGTTACGTTTGTAAAGTACGAGCGGCTCGGACACGGCTTTTTCAATAACTCCGATCTCGACGTAACGGAGATCGGGCCATCGGTGGCCGTTACTGCTGGCGATCCCGCTGGTGAGGTCGTCTTCCAGTCATCGACCGTCTTCGCTTTGTGCGAGCGTTTCTTCCGCTTCTACCTGGTCGACCGCGCGTGCGGCTTCACGATGCGCTGAGGAACACCGGGGTCGTAGATCATCAGGAAGACCTCCACCGCGTGACGCGTATCGGCGGGCTTCGGCGTTGAAGGGTCGATCTGCCCAAGGATGACCGCAGTCATCAGCCCCGCTCCAACGACAAGATCCAGGAAGTCGTCCGCGGCTTTTAAGGGGTCCGCCGTACGCAGGAGCCCTTGCTTCATCTGTCCTTTCAGATAACGGGCAGTGGCGCGGCGTCCGGCGTTTGGCCCCAGCTCGAAGAACTGTTTTGCAATGTGCGGGTTGTGGTACGACTCAGCCGCGACGATACGCACCAGCTTGCCAAATCGTTCAGAAAGAATGAAACGCTGGATTACCTTTGCAGAGTTCAGCAGCACGTCTTCCATCGCCTCACCAGAGGCCCACAGGCTATCCATGCGTCCCTGCATATCGCCCTGCAGGTCGTCGACGACCGCTGCAAGTAACGCGCGCTTATCGGAAAAGTGCAGATAGAGCTCGCGCTTCGAGACCTTAGCCAGCCGGGCAATCTCCGCGGTGCTTGTCTTCTCAAATCCGGTCGCAAGAAACACATCTGAGGCCGCGCTGAGGATCCGTTCTTTGTGGGGGTTTTGTTTCTCGTCCGTGTTGGGCAATTCGTTGATCTCCACCTGGCGTTAGGAACGCGTCGAGGGTTGAACGTCCGTGCTTGTTACCCATCTTAGCCATACTGCCCGCGTCATCGCAGGACCTTCCTGATCGCCCACGGCGTGACACCTGCAGCGAGCAGGGCGCCGAACGTGGCTTTGCAAAGCAGCAACGCATGAAACGTCACCCCGCCGGGAGTGAGTCGTGGCAGCGCAAGCCAGCATACCAAGACGACGACAACGGTGAGGAAGAGAGCGGCGATGACGGCTCTTCCCCAAAGATGCGCTAGAACAATTTGAAGCTGTGACTTATGCCAGGTGAGAGCGTTGATGCGGATGCGACGACGCGTCAGCAGCGCCGGCACCAGGCACCCCATCAGCGTCACCATAAACGTCTGCGGAGCCATGTCCAGCGTGATGCTGCGCGTAGGGATGGTCGTCATCCCATGAAACGCCAGGAAGACGAACGCAATGCTCAGTGCGGTATTGATCGCCACGCTGATCGCTGTTTCGCCGACGATGTATTGGGTTCGTGAAGCCATCGATCACCTCTCCTTCAACAGCGTGACCGGGCCCAACATGCCAGAAGGGAAGAGTGGCGAATCCTTGCTGTAGGCGTGGATGCTGGTGAAGGTCTGTCGCGTCGTGACACCGGGTTGTTCATCGCCAATCAATCGATTAGGCCACAGATTCGTGACGTCCACCTTGACCGTGTTCTGGCCCGCATGAAGTTGGTGCGCGATCGAAATGCGATACGGTGGCGCCCACAAGATGGTGTTGAGCTTGGTTCCGTTGACCGTGACTTGCGCGATCTCGCGCACGTCGCCGAGGTCGAGCACGATGTCTCCGCTGAGATCGGACGCCTTCATGGTCAACGTCGTGCTGTATGTTGCGGTTCCCGAAAAGTACTTGATCGTCGGATCGGGGAACTCGGTCCATGAGCGCAGCACGGCCCCGCCGCTTTGGGGAACGGCCATCGGAATCGACAGCGTCCAGTCGCGGCTCACATCACTCAGAATCGCAAGAGCACTGGGAGCCGAAGTCTTCGTTGTGGCTTTACTTTTGCGATCGAAGACGATGAAGAGCGATCCATCGGCTTCAAAATGAAGCGGGATGGTCGTCACCCCGTCAGTAGTCCTGAAGGAGACGGGCGTGTTCTCCCCCGTCATCGGATTCCAAAGGCGCGGAACGCCATCGGTAGCGCGAACACTGATGGTCGTGTCAAAGGGATGTAGCTTCTGGGTCGCCACGAAGTAAATGGTGCTCTCTGGGCTCTGTCGATGGATGTAGACAAGATCATCCTCCGAATCGCCCGTAGGCATGGGGCGTGTGAGTGTTGGGCCGAGATTGGTTGGTGTGCTGTAGGAGAAGTCGGGGGCAACGGAAAGTCCAGCCAACAGTGGCTCAATCTCGCCTCTCGCGAAGACCCGCCCCTTGCCAACGACGTGTCCTTCCGCGCCGGCCGCATCAGCTCCCCATAGTCTGTCGACGAGGTGCTGAAACTCATCTTTTCGCATCGCATCCGCCAGGCTTGGCGAGTCCGCGGGCCGAGGCGCGAGGAGCGTGGCGCCCTCGCTTACCAGTGCTTCCAGCTTGCGCAGCAGTTCGACCGAAACCATGTGGGTGTCGGCAGGCATCACGAGCAGCTTGTAGCTCATCCCGCCATCGAGTCTTAGCCGTCCATCGCGCACGCTGCTGTGATGAAGCAGCACATCAGCATTGACGAAGTCATAGCCGTAATGCGTGGGGGGCGCGGGCAGTACCGGCTTCCAGTAAGGCACGGTTGCCGGCGCTCCCTCACCATAGAAGTACGCCACATCTGCAACGAAGGATCCCTGCTGGAGCAGGTACGACGTGCGCGCGAGATAGGTGTTCCACGCAACCGCCTGCTCTGCCCAGGTGATGTTGCGTGTGTAGTTCTGGCCGAACGGCCCAAGCGTAAGTCCGGGCTTGTGAGCGTCGTCCACAAAGGGCTGCTGGTCCGAAGTATGGATGACGATGCGGTTGATCCCGCGGGCAAAATTTTCATCCGCTAAGGGCTTGAGATAAAACGGCGACTGTCCCCACCCCGGCATGCCGATGGTGGTCGTGAAGGACTCGGTCGCTGCAATCGGCTTGCCGTAGATATGCGCTGCTGAAGCCGCCTCACGTGTGTCGGCCACGTGAGTTGGCAGATCGTGCTCGCCTGGTGCAGGCGTCCAAAACTCGCCCATGGGCACCGTCACCTGGCCCTTGTTCAACAGGCCATCGCCCGTCGTGGGCAGGTCCGTGCCCATGGCTTCGGCGTACAGGGAAAGCCCCGCAGGCTTGATCGCAGCCGTGAACACGCCATAGTGATTCGTCGCGAGCATCTCGGCGATCGTCTTACGAAAGTCCCAGAGAAACGCATCGCTTTTCGCGGCACTGCCAACCACTTCTCCCGTGAGCACCGGCAGATAGGGCGTGAGGGAATACCCGCGTCGCGCCTGGAACTCCGCAGCCATGTGCTCGGTCCAGTTTTCGTTGCCGGCCTCCCAGCTATCCATCAAAAAGTTTCGAAAGCTCTTACCGTAAAGATCGCCCGCGATGCCGTTGATCATCTTCGTATAGGTCGCCGTGTACGCACTTACATCTTCACGGCTCAACTTATCGACCTCAAGCCCGGTAGCCGCAGGAGTTGCCGGATGATTGCGTTCTCCTGTCAGCCCATAGCCAAAGCGCAAGACGACCCAGTCGCCTGCGGGAGCCTGCCAGTCAAGCGTTCCATCAGGCTGCATTTTGCTCGTGAGATCGATGACATCCGAAGGCACGATCGCTGCCGCGGCAGACGAACTCGGGGTGGGCGACGTCTCATCAGCGATGAATAATCCGAAGGCCGCTTTGTCTTCCCAGTGATTCACTCGCGGCGAAGTATGAATTATCAACTCCGATAAGGTGACCCCCGGCTGCGTTGGCGCTCCCAGGGCAAGTGCTGCGCCTGTCGGCACGGGGACCTGCACGCGCAAGCGGTAGTACGAAGCGGTGACGGGCGCATAAGCATAGGTCCGCAACGTGATGGCCCCGGTAGGCGATTGGGGCGAGCCTGGCAGCTCAGCCAGCGTCTTCCAATCCTTGCCATCGCTGCTTGCTTCCAGCACACCGACCGGCAGAGTCGGCGCGAGAAATCCACCAGCGACGCCAACGCCGATGGTCATCGCATAGCTCGTCACGGGTCGTGGGTATTGAAACTGAATCCATCCTTCCTTCGCGTTCGGTGCCATCCTCAGCAACGTCGTCTTGCCGAGGTCATGTCCATCCAGCAGTGCGAGATCAAGCGGACTCGCACTGCTTGTTGTAATCGCCGGCTCGGCAACGGGATCACGACTCGCACGCTTGTAGGCGACCACCTGCACGTCACGATAGAACGGCGCTGATGGTGGCGGCGGTGCGCTGGGAATCGGTGGGAGAGTGCCGGGCAGATCGTTCGGCGTGGGAAACGCCATATCGGGAGCCATCGGCATGTTCTGGAACTTGCCGACGGTAGCGGGAGGCAGCGCCAGAACCGCGTGAAACTTCGTCGGCCCTTGCACCTCTGTCTTGCTCCACACGTACTTCTTCATGCCTTGCTGCGGCTGGACCCATGGCCCCGCCGTCTCGCTCCAGCCGCCCGAGGCAGCCATCCCCATCTCGAGATGCAGTCGATCAGCCTCAGCCGCCGCGTGATGCCACGCATCCTTCCACTCCGGCGTCATCCAGGTCAGCGGATGCTCCACAAAACGCGGCGTCGAAAGATCTCCGTCGAACATCTGAAACCCGCCGATGCCGACGCGATGCATCCACTCGAGATCGGCGGTGATCCCTTCTTTGGTCACGTTGCCGCTCAACCAGTGCCACCATACGCGCGGCTTCGCGCTATCCGGAGGCTGCGCAAAGTTCTTCTCCAACTCAGCCTGCGTCTGGGCAGCGAGCGGCGAAGCGACGGCGAGTGCGCAGCACAACCAGATCGTACGGTGGAGATGCTTCATCGTCGGCCTACCCTTTCGACTTCTTCGCCAGTCCGCCCAGCACATATGCGCTCGGCTTCGGTGTTCGCTTTTGCGTGGTGCGATCCACAGCAACGAGTCCCATGTGAGTTGAGTAGCCGGAGACCCACTCGAAGTTGTCGATCAGCGTCCAGTGGATATAGGAGCGAACATCCACACCATCTTTCCGGCAACGTTCGACCCCGGCGACCGCGCGCTGAATGAACTCGACACGGCGTGTATCGTCGTTGGTTCCGACCCCATTCTCCGTGATCAAGATCGGCACGCCGGTTGCCTTGGCAGCCAGGCGTACGACGTGCTCCACGCCCTCCGGATAAAACTCCCATCCACTCTGCGTCATCTCCGTGCCAGCCGGAGGGGGCAGGTTCTTCGTGCCAACAAATGCTCGCGAGTAGTTCTGCACGCCAAGGTAGTCGTCGGACTTTGCAATCTCGAACCAGGGGTCGTACACCTGTTTCCGCTTTTCCTCAACATGGCTTTCCTGATGCATCTCCGGCAGCGGCGCCTGGTCGTCTTCGAGTGCCAATGCGAAGCCGACCGGCAGCGAAGAACGTTCGGCCTTGATGGCCTTGCGGCCTTCGGCGTGCGCGCTCAGCATCGATTGCAGCATGACATCCGGGTTGCCCGTGAAGTAAGTGGATAGTTGCGAATGACCTGTCTGCTGCCGAATGCCGGGCAACTTGCCACGTAGAAGATCACTGAGAGTTCCCACATGGGGGACTTCCATCCAGCGAAAGAGCATGGGCAGGTTCGGTTCATTCAGTGTCATGGCGTAGCCGATCAGATCGCCGAGTGACTTCGTGACCACGGTGCAATATCGAGCGAAGCGGGCTACGCACTTGGGGTTTTCCCACGCTCCGTCGATCGCGAACCAGGCCGGCACTGCGTCGTGATTGTAAGTCACCACCGGCGTGACGCCGTGCTGATGACAACACTCGAGCATTCGCCGATAGTGGCCCAGCTCGGCATTCGAAAACGCTCCTTCCACCGGCTCGATCCGGGACCATTCGACGGAGAACCGATATGCGTTGAGTCCGAACGAAGCCAGCATGGCAATGTCCTGCTCGAAGAGATGGTACTGATCGCAGGCGTCGCCGGATGGCTCCTTGAACATGGAGTTCGGCAGGTTCTCGAGCAGCCAGCAATCGTCGTTCGTCAGGTTGCCTTCGACCTGGTGTCCGGCGGTCGCCGCGCCCCACAGAAACTTACCTGGCGTGGTCATGGGCCCGGCGGACGTCTCAGCGCGCGCGGCACGCAGCAGCGGAGCGGGCGCCAAGAGCGAGGCTGCGCCTCCTCCCAGCAAACCAAGGGCAGTGCGACGCGATAAATCAGATTTGCTCATACGTTCTCCAGGGATGGTACGGAACGGTACCAAATGTGACATCCATTGGTAACAGATTGCGTTGAAAGCTGTAAAGCACAAGCGTGACCGGCATAATTCTTGCGTTACCTTGGGCTTTCGCGGCTGATCCGAGGCTATAAACAAGGGCGAAAACATTTTCTTTACAGCTCTCAATTCACCGTGATACAAGTGTTCCACTTTGTGAAGGTACTAACGAGTACCAACCAAACACGGCAGGCCCTAGGCGAAGACGTGAGGCGACAGCAAGCGCCCAGGCAGCGGGTTCCGCAGGTTGTACTTTGAGGAGAAACAAGATGTTCAGCAGGTTCAACGCAGTCGTACCAGGCATTATCTTGAGCATGGCCGCAGCGGCCGCCTACGGACAGGTTTCGACCGCAACGGTCACCGGCGTTGTCCAGGATAGCGGCGGCGCCCTCATCCCCGGCGCAACCATCGAACTTACGCAGACCGAAACCAACGCGAAGGCACATGCCGTCACCAATGATCACGGAGCATTCAGCCTGCCTGCGTTGCCGGTCGGACCGTACTCGATGAGCGTGACCTCGACCGGCTTTGAAAAGTACACGCGCACCAACATCATCCTCACCGTAGGACAGGTGGCGAACTTTGAAGTGCCGCTTGCCGTCGGAGCGAGCACGGAGACGGTCACGGTGACCGCCGGTGCGCCCATCATCAACCCGACTGAGCCCACCATCGAAAACACCATCGACGAGCAGACCGTCGTCAACCTCCCTTTGAATGGCCGCAACCCTGCCGACCTTGTCTTCACGTCGGGTGGTGTTTCGGACACCGGCGAAAACACCGGCACTGGCCAACTCGCCACGATCAACCAGATCACGCCCCCCGGCGTCACCATTCCGGGTTCGATCGCGCCGGCGGTCAACGGCGTTCGTGCCGGCGGCACGTACTTCTCGCTGGATGGCGCAGTCAACGTCGATCCCCTCGCCGTCATCGGCGGTCCGTTCCCCGACCCCGATGCGACGCAGGAGTTCCAGGTCGTCACTGGCACCTATGGTTCGCGCTACATTTCGGCTCCCGGCGGTGCCATCAATATCGTCACGCGCGCCGGCACCAACCAGATCCACGGCACGGCCTTCGAGTTCATCCGCAACGGCTACTTCAACGCGGAAAATGCCATCCTCCGTCAGCCGGACACGCTCAAGCGCAACCAGTTCGGCGGAACGCTCGGTGGTCCCATCCATAAAGACAAGTTGTTCTTCTTCGGGTCCTACCAGGGCACCCGCATCGCCTCGCAAACCGCCAATGAATACGTCGTACCCACCGCCGCGGAGCGCAATGGGGTCTTCCAGGCATGCCCGGTCTCCGTGCCCTCCTGCACCTCGGCGAACTCGTTCCCGGTGCCCCTTGCGGCGTTGCCGCCTATCGCCGGACCCAACACAGAGAACCCGGTCAACGCCAACTTCTATAACTTCATGGGCTCGGGCAATCCGCTCATCCCGCTCGCAAATTCAACCAATAACGAGTACGTCGAAGACCTGCCGTATCACTCCAGCGGAGAACAGGCTGTCGCCCGCATCGACTTCCAGCCGACGCAGGCCCATCGGCTCTTTGCGCGTTTCTTCATGGATCACACGAACAGCCCCGCCGTTGGCCAACCCACAACGCCTCCCTACAACGTCTTCAATAGCAGCGCATCCTTCAAGCAGCTCTGGGACAGCTATGCCGTGGGCGACACCTGGACGCCCACGCCTAAGATCGTTTTCGAGACGCGTGCGTCGTTCCTGAACATCGTCAGCGACCAAGGCTCGCCGGCTTCTTCAAGCTTCGTGAATTATCCTGCGTTCGGCGCCGCCAACTACAGCAACCCGAATCCCGCCGGCCCCGGAATCACCGTCATTGGCAGTACCATCCCCCCCGCGGTGTACGGTACCGACAAATATCCGCGCAGCAACTTCACCGTCTCGGAAGATGTTATCTACAACAAGGGCAGTCACGAGATCACCTTCGGGGGCGATGTGCAGCGCGTCCACTACGGTGAAAGCAACGTCGCAGGCCAGACCGGTGTCGTTATCTATGCCGGTGTCTTCTCGAGCATCGTTGCGGGGATCGCTGGCCTGCAGCTTGAAGACCCGGCTTTCGCCGACTTCTACCTCGGCCACCCCATCGTCTTCATCCAGGGCGATGGATTCTTCTCCTCCGATCATGGCTGGATTCCGGGAATCTACGGGCAGGACAAGTGGCGCGCCACACCGCGGCTTACCGCCACCTATGGGCTTCGTTACGACCCCTGGATTCCCTACAAGCCGGAGAATGGCCAGATCAGTTGCTATCGCCCCGGTGAACAGTCCACCGTCTTCCCCGGAGCTCCTGCGGGTCTCGTATACCCAGGCGACCCCAAGTGCCCATCCGGTGGTGTCGACGGGAAGTACAACATCATCCAGCCTCGCGTCGGCGTAGCCTACCAGCTCAACCAGAAGGGAACACAAGCGATCCGCGCCGGGTATGGCCTTTACAGTATCCAAGTGCCGCTCTCCGCGTTAGGCGGCTTCCAGGCGTTTCCGTTCACCCGCCAGTTCATCTTTACCAACCCTTTCCAAAGCATCTCGGATGTCTACGGCACGAACGGATCGGCGAACCCATTCGCTGGCGGCTTCCATGGCTTCGGCTACAAGCCCGCCTCGAACTCCGTGTTCCCGACGAATCCTCCCGGCAACGCGGCTAACTTCCAGTCCGACTTCCGTCCCGGCTACGTGCAGCAATACACGCTGTCCTATCAGCTCGGACTCGGAGCAAACGACAGCCTCGAACTCGCATACGTCGGCACCAAGGGGACGCACCTTGCCCAGAACTACGACCTGAACGAGCCGGGAGCGGCCACCGCTGCAACGGGACCTGCCTCGAGCTCGAACGAACAGGCCCGCCGGCCGAACCGGGGTATCGCCATCCTCAGCACCGAGGCCCCCATCGGCTACTCCAACTACTCCGGACTTCAGGTCACGTATCACCACCGTATTGCCTACGGTCTCGATATCAACTCCAACTTTTCGTGGCAGAAGTGCATTGACAACGGCTCCAACCCAGGCAGCACCGGCGCAAGTGTCGCCGGCAACATCGACATCGATCCCTCAAACCCTGGTTTCAGCCGTGGTCTTTGCGACTTCGACCAGCCTTACAACTTCCGCAACACCGTCGTCTACAACGCGCCCGCATTGAAGAACAGCGGCCGCCTGGTTCGCACCGCGCTCGGCGCATGGGCCATCAGCGGCAACTTCATCTTCGATTCCGGCCAGCCCTTCAGCGTCACCACCAACGGAGCGGATAACTCCTACACCGGAACCGATCTCGATCGCGCCGACCTCGTTCCCAACCAGCCTCTGCACGTCAACGGCAAGCTCAACTTCAACGCCTTCTCGCTGAACGCACCGGGCACCCTGGGCGACAGCCCACGCAACGGCTACCGCTCCGCTCCCAACTACCAGGTCGACACCGCGTTGCTCAAGACCTTCGCACTCACCGAGCGTTTCGGCCTCATGTTCCGCGCGGAAGCCTTCAACGTCATCAACCATGCCAACTACTTTGGACCGCTGGTCGCCCGCGACACCGCGAACTCCACCAACTTCGACACCTACCAATACGCTCGCGATCCGCGCCAGCTCCAGTTCGCTCTGAAGCTGATCTTCTAGCCCGGTGCTTTGGCTTGCGAGGAGCACCATGTTTGGCATGGCGCTCCTCGCTCGGTCTTAGGAATGCTTCGTCTTTTTCAGGAGTGAGAGGCATGAAGCCTTCGGGCCGAGACATGCCTGCGGTTTCACCCATGCGTAAAACGACGCCTTCAGCGTTCACCTCAAATTCAGCCCGCGTCGAAAGGCACAATCGTGAACTCCAGAGCGTCTTGTGTTGCTTTAGGCCTCGTCTTCCTATCATGGTCCTGGTGCGCGCCCGCGCAATCCGTGCCCGGCTACAAAGACGCCACAGCCCCGGTTGATGCCCGCATCGCCGACCTGCTTCACCGCATGACGGTCGAAGAAAAGGTCGCGCAGCTCGAAGGCGCATCGAGTCTTCCTTCCTTTGTTCCGGTGCCCGGCATCCTGCAAAACTCAGCCATCAATCCCACGCTTGCAAAGCAGATTCTCGGCCAGGGAATCGGCACCTACGCCATGATCGGCGACTTCGCCGGCGACGCCGGAACTCCGCAGGAGAGCGCGCGTCGCCGCAACCTGCTGCAGAAGTGGGTGCTTGAGAACACGCGTCTGGGCATCCCGATCCTCTTCCACGGCGAAGCCCTCCACGGAGCGGTTCTGGGTGGCGCTACCACCTTTCCCGAAGTCGTCGGACTGGGCAGCACCTGGGATCCAGCGCTCATTCACGAGATGTTTACCGTCGTTGCCCAGGAGTCGCGCGCTGTCGGCAACGCCATGGTCCTCGCCCCGGTGCTCGACCTCAGCCGCGACCCGCGCTACGGTCGCGATGAAGAGATGTACTCCGAAGACCCCTACCTTGTCGCTACCATGGGAGTCGCCGCGATCACCGGGCTGCAAGGTCCCGGCCCGCACCCCGACGCGCAACACGTCATCGCCACGGCGAAGCACTTCGTGCACGGCCAGCCCGAAAACGGCACCAACGTTGGCCCCAGCGACTTCTCCGAACGCACCTTGCGCGACATGTTCCTCTACCCCTTCGAGCAGGCGGTCCGGGTCGGTCACGTCGGCGCGGTTCTCGCCTCATACAACGAAAACGAGGGCGGCATCCCCGCCCACGCCGACCCATGGCTGCTCAAAGAGGTCCTGCGAGGTGAGTTCGGCTTCGATGGCCCCATCGTCTCCGACTACTTCGGTGTCCGCGAGCTCGAAACCCGCCATCACGTTGCCGACAGCCCCGCCGCCGCCGGACTGCTCGCCTTTCGCTCCGGCGTCGACATGGAACTCCCCGAAGCAATCGGCTTTCCCGCGCTGGTGGCGGCCGTCAAAGACGGTACCCTTCCAGTCGCCGAGCTGGACGCCGCCGTCTCTCGCGTGCTGCGCGCGAAATTCGAGACCGGCCTCTTCGATCACCCGTACATCGACGAAGCGCGCATTGCTTCGACCGTCGGTACCCCCGAACATGCGGCTCTTTCACGCAAGGTCGCTGATGAATCAATCGTCCTGCTGAAGAACGACCACAACGCGCTCCCGCTCGACCCGCGCACCATCAAGACGCTTGCCGTCATCGGCCCAAACGCCGATAAGCAACGCATCGGTGGGTACAGCGGAACCGCCTTGCACTTCACCACCGTGCTCGAGGGCATTCGCGCTCGTGCGGGAGCAGGCACGCACGTCGTCTACGCCGAAGGGTGCCGCCTCACCGAACCCGATTTGAACGCGCATCTCAACCAGATTGCTCCCTACAAAGCTCCGTCGCCTGAACACGACGCTGAACTCATCGCCGCGGCCGTGGCTACTGCCCGCACTGCCGACTCCGTCGTCCTCGTGCTTGGCGGGAATGAAGTGCTCGCGCGCGAGTCCTTTGGCGACTCTGGGGGCGCGCTTCCCGCCAGCTTCGGCGACTCGGACTCGCTCGAACTCCCCGGGCAGCAATTGGAGCTCGTCCGCCAGATCGTCGAGCTCCACAAGCCCACTGTCGCCCTGCTGGTCAACGGCAAAGCCTACTCGTTGAATACCCTCGCCGAGCGCGTCCCTGCCATCCTCGAGGCCTGGTACCCGGGCCAGGAGACGGGCAACGCCGTCGCTGGCATCCTCTTCGGCGACACCAACCCATCAGGTCACCTACCCCTGACGATCGCCCGTAACGTCGGCCAGATTCCCGTCTTCTATTACAAACACCCGGCCGCCCGCCGCGGCTATGTGCTCGACTCCGACCAACCGCTGTTCCCCTTCGGCTTCGGTCTCAGCTACACCACCTTCACCCTCTCGAACCTCACGCTCGACCACTCCGAAATCGGCCCCTCGGGTTCAGCCGTCGTTAGAGTCACCGTCACCAACACCGGCGCGCGCGATGGGGACGACGTCATTCAGCTCTATGTCCACCACGACACCAGCAGCGTCGTTCAACCGACCATCCTGCTTAAAGCCTTCCAGCGTATTCACGTCCCGGCTGGCAAGGCCGTGCAAGTTTCTCTTCCCGTCACCCCGGATAAACTCGCCATCCTTGACCGCCATATGAAGTGGACCGTCGAACCCGGTCCCATCACCCTCATGGTCGGCGACAGCTCCACCAACACCCTTCCGATCCGCCTCACCGTCAAACCGTAAGCGAGCGAGCAAAGCTGGTGGCCCACATCTCGTTTCCGAGATGTGGGCCTCAGCGCAACTTTGCGTCTTTTACTTGAGCCTTCTCTGTTCAATCGGTGGCCCGTTCTTGTAGTTTCCCCAACCCGCCCCGACCCTCTGCCTCTAGAATCCACACATGCCTTCCCGCCGCGAATTCCTCACCGAAGCCTCCCTGGCCCTAGGAGCTGCAGCCATGCCCGCACCGCCCCAAAACCAGACCCCCGGCGCACCCCCCGCCTTCGGGACTGCCCCCGCTTCAGGACCAGAGGTTACCACGCACACCTTCGCCGAAGCTGAGAAGCTCGTCCAATTTCCGCTGACCCCAAAGGACCGTGCCGAAGCAGCAGGGAACTGGCGTCAATCCATGGCCGCACTCTACGAGCGCCGCACCGGTCCGCGCTTCGTCCCGATCCCCGACTCCATTGCTCCCTATAGCACGTGGAATCCCGTCCTCCCCGGCCAGTCCCACGGCCCTACCGAAGATGTCTTCATTCGCAGCATCACCGATCCGGGCCCGCTTCCGACTTCCGATGCCGAGATCGCCTTCGCGCCCGTCACCAGACTCTCCCGCTGGATCGAAACGCGTCAGCTCACCTCCGAGCGGCTGACGAAGATCTATCTCGCCCGCATCGCCAAATTCAACCTGACCCTCCGTTGCGTCATCACTCCAACCCCGGAGCTCGCTCTCAAGCAGGCACGCCAGGCTGACGCCGAGATCGCCTCGGGCCACTATCGCGGACCACTCCACGGTATCCCGTGGGGAGGTAAAGACCTCCTCGACACCGCCGGCATCCCCACCACCTGGGGTGCCGACTTCTACCGCGACCGTATCCCCGAAAAGGACGCGACCGTCGTTACCCGCCTCCATGAAGCAGGTGCGGTCCTGGTCGCGAAGCTCTCGCTCGGCGCGCTCGCCCTCAACGACATCTGGTTCGGCGGCGAGACCATGAACCCCTGGCTGCTCGAAGAAGGCTCCAGCGGGTCGAGCGCCGGACCCGGCAGCGCGACCGCCGCGGGCCTGGTCGGCTTCTCCATCGGTTCGGAAACCGGAGGGAGCATCATCAGCCCAAGCATGCGATGTGGCATCACCGGACTCCGCCCCACGTTTGGCCGCGTTCCTCGCACCGGCGCTATGACCCTCTGCTGGTCGCTCGACAAGCTCGGCCCCATGACTCGCACCGTGGAAGATTCCATGCTGGTCCTGGCCGCCATCACCGGGCCTGACGGGCAAGATCTTTCCTCCGTCCCATCGCATCTGCACTACGAGGCAAACCGCCCAGTTCGATCGCTGAAGGTCGGATACTTCAACCAATGGATGAAGGAAAATCCGGCAACCGACGTAGACCGCCACGCGCTTGCCACTCTCGAAACGCTTGGGCTGAAGCCCGTCCCCGTGACCCTTCCCGACTGGCCATACGCTTCCATCCAGGTCGTTCTCTTCGCCGAATCAGCCGCCGCTTTCGAAGCTGAAACGCTCGACCACCGTGTCGACCAGCTCCGCATGCAGGTTCCCGACGCGTGGCCCAACACCTTTCGCCAGTCGCGCTTCCTTTCCGCCGTAGACTACGTTCAGGCAGACCGGCTCCGCCGCATGACCGCCCAGGAGATGGCGCGCATCATGGCTGAAGTGGACCTCCTCATCGTCCCCAGCTTGCGCGACGAGATGCTCACCATCTCGAACGCCACCGGCCACCCCTCGCTGACGCTTCGCGCGGGCTTCGTCGAGGTCTCGGAAGCCCGCAGCGACTGGGCCCCCGACCCCGCTCACCCACTCCCCAAATTTTCCCCACCCCGCCGTGTTCCCCATGGCATCACGCTCATCGGTCGCCTCTTCGAGGAGGGCACCCTCGCGCAGGTGGGCCTCGCCCTGGAACGCGAACTGAGCGTGGCTCATGAAAATCCGCCCGGCTTCGGAGGCTAACGCCTCATGCCAGCCAAGGTCGGATGGGGCAGACCATAGTCCATCCAACAAATCCTGAGGTTTTACCCTAACCGCCTCGATCGATGTTAGGCCTTTTTCCGTCCGGACCCGCGACGGACCTAACGTAACCGTCTCAAAAAAGCCCACGTCTCACCACCCAGCGGCTCCATCCGATAAGCGGATCATGCATTCGTTGTAGGGCTCCACCGCTGTTCGTGGGATATTGCTTCCCACCCGGATGCCCGAGTCTTATCTCACGGGGATTCACACCCCGCTTATCCAAGGAGTTCCATGTGCGCACAGTGATCAATGGCTTTTCCGGTTGGGCCCGCATGCAGCAGACCAGCAATGAGTCCATTCAGGTCGTCGACGCAGCCATCACCGTCATCGGAACCCTGCTCGTCGCACTCACCTGGGCTATCGTCCGCCACTAAGCTTCAGGAAGCCTGGTCAAGTCTTTGCTTTGAAAAGGTGAGTCCTTCGATCGGGCTGGCCTCGAGCACCCTTAGCGCACCCGCAGCACGATGATCGTCTCGTCATCAAAATGCTCGGTCCCGGCCTGGTGGGTCCTGACCGCTTCCAGAATCGCATTGACCGCATCCTGCGCGCTATCGGTCGCCGTCGGATGATGCAGCATGAGAGTCTCTAAACGCTCGCTTCCAAACTGCTCTCCGCGTGAGTTGATCGCGTCCACGATCCCGTCCGAAAAAAACAAGATCATGTCTCCCAGGTTCAGGCGCATACACGTCTCGTCGTAGGTCGAATGCGGAAACAAACCCAGCGGAAATCCCTCCACGGGCAGTGTTGTCACCTTCAGCGCACTCGTCAGGTCCTTCGACCCATGCGTCACCAACATCGGCTGCACCGATCCCGCATTTGCGAGGTAGAGCGATCGATTCGCGTCGTCCCAAAGGGCCGCCAGCATGGTCACATACTGTGCGTCGAGCTTGCGCTCCTGCAACTGATCGTTCAGCACCGCGAGCAACTGCGCCGGGCCAAGTTTCCGCCCGGTCAGCGACCGCAGGATGCCTGAAACCAGCGCCGCATACAAAGCTGCCGGAGCGGCCTTTCCCGAAACATCGCCAAGCGCGATCAGTGTCCGCAAGCAGGCGGGCGCGGGCACACAGTTTACCGCTTCTGCATCGGGGTCTTCGAGATCGGGATGAGGCGACGCGCCATAGTCCAGGAAGTCGTACATGTCGCCGCCGATCGAACGTGCCGGCGAAAAACTCGCCGCGATCTCCGCGTTCATCGGCTTCGGCGGAGACTGCGGCAGAAGCCGCAGCTGTACCTCCCGCGCCATCCCGAGGTCCCGCTCCATCCTCTGTTCTTCATCGTGAATCCGCTGATAGAGCCGCGCGTTCACGATCGAAATCGCAACCTGCGAGGCCAGCGTCGTCAGCGTCCGCTGGTGGTCTTCGTTGTAGTAGTTCACCCGCGTGTGTTCGAGGTCGATCACCCCGATCACCCGGCCTTTGTACACCAGAGGCACGGAGAGTTCGGCACGAGTCTCCGGGTTATCGCTCAAATAACGTGGGTCTTTCCGCACGTCCGGCACCAGGATCGGCGCACGATCCTGCGCGGCGGCGCCGATCAGACCCTCCCCCAGCGACACATTCCGGTCGCGCTTGATCCGCTCGCCGTACCGCGTCGAAAAACGATGCTCCAGCTGCTCCGTCCGGTCGTTCCAAAGCAGAATCGTAAACATCTGGAAGTCGATGACGCGCTTCAGCAACGCCCCGATCCGTTCCAGCAGGTCGTCGGGGTCGAGGATCGAGGTAATCTCCCGCGAGATCTCATGCAGCACGGTGAGCGTCTGCGCCTGGCGCGAAACCCGCGTATACAGCCGTGCATTTTCGATCGCGATCGCCATCCGCGAAGCTGTCAGTTCCAGCAGTCGCTGGTGATCCTCCGTGAAGAACGCCGGCTGCTCCGCCTGCAGGTCCAGCACCCCAATCACCTTGTTCTTGACGATCAACGGCACGGCAAGCTCCGACCGCACATTCGGATTGGCGTTGATGTAGTTATCGAGCTTCGTCACATCTTCAACCAGAACCGACTTCCGATGTAACGCGGCCTGTCCGGTCACGCCACGGCCCAGCTTCACGCGCACCCGTTCGATGTCGGCGGTGTGCCCGGTCTGGAAGCGCATCCAGAGCTCATGCGTCCGATCATTTACCAGCAGAATTGCAAAGATCCGGTAGTCGATGACGCCACGAACGAGGTCGGCAACGCGGTGCATCAGGGTGTTCAGGTCAAGGGTCGTATTGAGCGCGTCAGCCATGCGAAGCAGGAAATCCAGCTGCAACGGCTCGACGCGGATCTGCGGATCAGCCGCGTGAGGATGAAAGAGAGCTCGTCCCTCCGCCGCTTGATTGGCCTTCGCCGGACGGTAGTCGCCCTCGAGATGTGTCTCCGCGCCGGCGGCTGCGCTTTTGTCCGCGAGTGCCATAAAGAGCGATGATACTACCCGCGTTTTCAGGCCGGCAGTGGAAAGCGGCACCCGGCCAAAGATGCTAATGTTAGCTGGACAACACAAGGGGCTGGGCCATGAGGATCGCGATCCTGTTTCACTTCTTCGACGAACCCGAGCCCGCAGCCGTCACCACCGCTGAAGGCCCCATCACCGACATGCTTGTGCCGCTCCTCGGGGACACCGTCTGCCATCGCGACGCCGAAGGGCTGCGTTTTCGCGGAGCCGTCGTCGGCCGCCACTTCGATTACAGCCTTGCCTCCGATCCGGAAGGCGGCGAGATCGATGGCACCATTACAGTGACGCTCTCCCTGAGTCATCTCCAGATTCAGTGATGGTCGGGGTCTCGTTCGGAAACTCAAGAAACTTCAGACTCTAGACTCGCGGATGCCGGCGCTTCTGGCTAAACAGCGACATCCGGCGAGATCAACTCGGCCAGAATCCGGACACTCGCACTGGCACCGATGCGCGAGGCGCCCGCTCGCAGCATCGCGGTCGCATCCGCCAGACTCCGAATCCCGCCGGACGCCTTGACTCCAGCGCGTGTCCCGGCCACCGAGCGCAGCAGCGTGATGTCATCCGCCGTGGCCCCGCCGGTCGAAAACCCCGTAGACGTCTTCAGGAAATCCGCCCCTGCTGCCAGCGCGAGTTCGCCCGCCCGCAGCTTTTCCTCGAAGCTCAGCAGGCAGGTCTCCAAAATCACTTTCACGATGGACCCACCGCCGTGCGCCAGCTCGACGACGCCCCGGATATCCTGGCGGACGGCCTCGTAGTCACCGGACTTCAACAACCCGACGTTTAGCACCATGTCCACGTCATGCGCGCCGAGCTTCACCACCCTTGCCGTCTCATCGCGCTTCGAAGCCGAAAGCGTCGCGCCCAGCGGGAAGCCGATGACGACTCCCACGGGAACACCCGTCCCTTTCAGCTCTTCGGCGGCGGTCGCAACCCACGCCGGATTCACCATGGCGCAGGCAAATCGATGCTCCGCGGCTTCCTGACAAAGCTGGAGGACCTGCGACCGCGTCGCATCCGGCTTCAACAGCGTGTGATCCAAGACGCTCGCGAGAGCGGCAGTGGAGGATAGAGTTTGGGCGGTAAAGTCGGCGGCGTCGTAGGTTACGATTTCGGTGTTCATCCTGCCGCTCATTCTACGAGCGTCGAGCAACAACTGGATATCGAGGTTGTCCTTTCTACCCCACACAAAAGTATGCAAAGTATAGATGGCAAGCGGCTTAGGTCTGGACTTGCAGTCAGTGATGCATCAAGACTTATGCAAAGTTGAAGAGCGATTCAGGCGCGAAGGGTGACGGTGAGCGTCTCCTGGGGGGCTGATTGATACCGTGCGCTGAGGTCGCTGGAGAAGGCGAAGGAATGGCCTTCGACGTGGCGAGCGGGCAGGGTGAAGGTGAGTTCGGGGGTGTCGAAGGGGTAGGGCGTCAGACGAAAATGGCGCTCGGCGACTGCTTCAACCTGGACGGGCCTGGGACCGGTGGTGGTCGCCAGCGGGTGGAGCAGGGTGGAGGGTTGGGTGGCGGCGACGCAGCTGAGGAGCGAGAGATTATCACAAGCCTGCAGCAGGCGGAAGTTGTTAAAGACGTTCTCGGTGGAGACCTCTTCAGGGCTGTACTGGGGGTCTCGGCGAATCGCTTTATGGAGAGCTTCCTGGCGGAGCCGCTGGCGGTTGAGAAAGTCGTCGAGGAGCGGTAGTTCGTCGGGTGAGATGGTTGCGCGGTCGGCTCGTTCCGTGAGGAGGTTATAGGTGTGCATCGAGACGAGGAGCGCGGCATAGGGATTGTGCTGCTCCACTCGTTGCACGGCTGCTTCCCGGACGGCGAGGTACTGGGCGAGGTCGATCTCTTCGAAGGCGGAGTATTTTCCGACGAGGTCGATGGAAAAGGCGCTTGGTTTGCCGTGGCGCGTGATCGAGGGAGACGCGTCGCGGGCCAGCCAGCCGTCGTCATGGACGTGGATTGCGTACAGGACGGATTCGCGCGGTGTGGGGCGCAGAAAAAGCTGGTTGCCCCAATGTTCGGCAAAGTGGCCGGCGAGGTGGGCGTGATCGGGATGGGTGATGAGGTAGTAGCCGGTTTCCGTTTGTTGGCGAAGCATTCCAACGATAGTAAAGGCAAGTGCGCCCCTGGTCGCGGAAGGTTAGTGCTTAACACGCTTATCAGCTCGCGTCTTGGCTGCCTAGTCTTCGTCCGGAGTGCGCGCCGATTCATGCCATTTGTGGAGGAAGATCCACTCGACGAAAGTGACGGAAAAGAAGAAGGTGAAGCCGAGGACGGTGGCGGCGGCGACCAGCGCGAAGAGATAGTCGGTTTCGAGCTGCGAGTTGGCGTACTGGATGGCGTAGCCGATCCCGCCGACGCCGACGCGCACGGAGCTGGCGAAGAGTTCGCCGGTGATGGCGCCGATGACGGCGATCCCGGAGGAGATGCGGATGCCGGTAAACAGCGCAGGCATCGCGTGCGGCAGGCGTAGTCTGAGCATCGTCTGGGTGCGGCTGGCGTTGTTCATGACGAAGAGATCGACGAGGTTGCGGTCGACCGAGATGAGTCCTTGCGTGGTGTTGGCGATGATGGGCGCGAGGCAGATGATGAAGGCGATGAGCGCGACGGGGAAGAGGCCGGAGCCGATCCACATGAGGATGAGCGGCGCGACGGCGACGATGGGGACGGTTTGCAGCAGGACCGTGTAGGGGTAGAACATGCGGCGGATCCAGCGGGATTGCGCGAAGAGGACCGAAACCAGCACGCCGGCGATGATGGAGGCTCCGAGGCCTGCGGCTGCTTCGGCTGCCGTGATGCCCAGCGAGGTGAGCAGGTCTGGCATACGGTCCCACGCGGCCTTCGCGACGGCCGCGGGTGTAGGCAGCATGAAGGCCTGCAGATGAAGCGAATGGATGGCCGCGACCCACATCAGCAGGAGCGCGGCGAAGATGGCCGCGGCGGTGAAGAAGTTGACGACGAGCTTCTTCATGAGCCGGCCTCCACGTGGCGTAGCGTACGGGAGACTTCAGCGACCGTCGTGTCGAAGGTAGGCGTAAGGCGGGTTTCGGCGCTGCGTGTGGCGGGCAGGTCGATGCGGATGTCATGCGCCAGGCGGCCAGGGTGCGGGGCCAGGACGAGGATGCGGTCCGAGAGGAAGACGGCTTCGGCGACGGAGTGGGTGACGAAGAGGATGGTCCAGTCATGCTCAGAGCGCAGGCGGAGAAGCTCTTCGTTGAGGCGGTCGCGGGTGATCTCGTCGAGGGCGGCGAAGGGCTCGTCGAGCAACAGAATCCGTGGGCTTGTCGCGAGCGATCGCGCAATGGAGGTGCGCATCTTCATGCCGCCGGAGAGCTGCCGCGGGTAGTGGCCGGCGACGTGTTCCAGGCCGACGAGTGCAAGCTGGCGCGTCACGATGGCTTCGCGTTCGGGTTTGGGGACGCCGGCAAGTTCCAGGCCGAGCGCGACGTTGGCGCGGACGGTGCGCCACGGCAGTAAGGTCGCGTCCTGAAAGATGAAAGAGAGGGTCTTGCGGGCTTTTTGTGGCGACTGTGCCTCAACTTCAATCGCGCCGCTGGTGAGAGGGGTGAGGCCGGCGACGAGCATCAGGAGGGTCGATTTGCCGCAGCCGGAGGGGCCGATGATGGATACGAACTCACCGGGCGCGATGTCGGCGGAGAGGTTTTCGATGATGGCGGGTCCGGAGGAGAACCGCTTTGAGATTTTGGAGAGGCGGATGGCGGGTTGGGTCATGCGTCCCCTTTGACGATCGGCAGGACGAGGACTGACGGATGCCCGGCGGTGTGAAGGATGGAATGGGTGCTGCGCTGCCAGTTCCATGGCGATGCGAGGCGTGGTGGGATGGCGGTCGACGGATTGCGGTCGAAGAGCGGGTACGCAGATGGCGCGATCTCGAGGCGGATGGCGTCGCCGGGGAAGAAGACGCAGGAGGTGGGCTCGAGCGCGAAGCGGAACAGGTGCGGGGTGTCCGGCGCGTGCGTGCTGCGCAGGATGCCGAGGCACAGAAAGAGGCTGTCGCCGTTGGGGCGAAGCAGCGTGAGTTTGGCGACGAGGTCGGCGTGCGGGGCCGAGGTTTGCGCGTGGATCGACACCTCAGGATGGCCGAAGACGTGGGTACGCTCGTTCATCGGCTCGGAGGTATAGATGAGGACGTTGTTCCCGAGTTGATGACTCGCCTGATTGGTGGGGCCGGGTGCGCTCGTGATGCCACCGGGACCGAAGACGGGAACCTCGGGATCGTAGGAGAGAATGTCGCGCGGCTCGTCTTGCGTTGGTGCGGTCGGGGTGAGCGTTCCGTCGCCCCGGCTGGAGTTGGCTCGGCCCTGGGAGTGGAGGTGAAGCAGAAGGCATGATTTGTTCGTTGATAGCTCGGAGGCGGAACGTTGATCGCTTGTTGCGGGCCACTCAGGGGCGGTGTGCCATTGGTTTTCGTTCAGGGCAAAGTGGCGGATCTTCGGTTCTCCTGCGAAGTCGCCGGTTTGCTTAAGGTAACGGTTGAAGAAGTTCAGGTGCAGGAGATCGGTGTCGAGATTGGCTGCGGAACCGAACGAGTGCGCGCCGATGCGGTCGCCCCAGGGGATGTGCTGCCATGGGCCGGCGACGAGGTACTGGTCCGGTTTGTGGGCGGAGGCGAGATAACCGGCGATCGAGCCGGAGAGGTAGGTGTCGAACCAGCCGGAGAGGTGGAGCGTCGGGAGGTTGATGTTGGCGATGGTCTGGCATACATCGAGCGAGGACCAATAGTCCGAGGGAGTGTCGTGCTCGAGCCAGTCTTCGACGTAGGTGGGCAAACCTTCGGAGCGGATGGCGGGATGGCGTCCGTAGGGTGTTTCAAGGAACTGCGACGAAAGGTTTTGCCAGGCTTTCTCCAGAAGCTTGCTTGCCTCGTGAAGCTTGAGACGGCGGGCGTCGGCTTTGAGCATTTGCAGCCCCCAGCCCAACGTACTCGCGAGACGCAAGGCTCCGTTCTGGCCCTGTTGAGACGAGTAGAACCAGCCGTTGTAGAGGTCATGCGCGGTCTGCGCGGGGGCGATGCAAAGAAGGCCTTCGGGCTGCTCGGCGGCGGCGAGCCACTGCGTCATCCCCTGGTAGCTGAAGCCGTACATGCCGACGGCGCCGTTCGACTCAGGGCGCTGGCGGATGGCGGCGATGGTGTCGAAGCCGTCGTGGGCTTCGTGGCGAAAGGGGTAGAAGGCACCTTCGGAGTCGCCGCGTCCGCGCACGTCCTGGATGACGATGTTGTAGCCGTGGGCGGCGAACCAGACGGGGTGGGCATAGACGACGGTGGAGGCGACGTCGCGACCGTAGGGCTGGCGCATCAGCAGCGTTGGATGAGGTCCCGCATGGGGAGGGTAGTAGTGGTCTGCGACCAACTGCGTTCCATCGCGCATGGGGATGCGCACGCCGCGCTCTAGCGTGACGCCGCTTCCGCAGTCGATGAGGCCGGCGGTCAAGCTGGGACGATCTCCTCGAAGTCGAGCATGGCCTGGAGGGCTGCTGCGATTTTGAGGGCAGAGGCTTCGATCCATTTGGCACCGTTTTCGGCGCTGGCGGGTCGCGGGTCGCCCATCACGCCTGACGGAGCGATGTCGCGCGTGAGCCACGAGAAAGTTGCGGGGGCAAACTCTGGCTTCAGAACCGAGGGTTTTTCGAGGTCAGCGATGTAATTGACGGTGTATTGGTCGGGATGGACGAGGTTGGGGGTGGCCGCGAGCAGCACGGCGGTCTCATATTCGTTCGCGTGGAAGCCGAAGGCCTTTTCCTGCGCGGAAATCTCAGGGAACGTCGCGCCGGCTGAGCCGGAGAGATAAAAGGTGCGCAAGCCGAACTCGGCTCGAAGGTCGCGGGCGATGACGTCGTCGAGCGCGGTGTTACCGCCGTGGGTGTTGTAGAGGCAGAGACGTTTGAAGCCGGAGGCGTGGACGCTTGCGCCGAGGTCGCGCAGGACCGCCATGAAGGTGGAAGCGGAGAGCGACATGGTTCCGGGAAAGCCTAGGTGTTCGTTCGACTTTCCGTAGCATACGGGCGGGAGCGCGTACACCGGGGCTTCGGCAGGGAGTTGCTTGAGGGCCTGGCCGAGCAGGAGATTGTTGATGAGGGTGTCGGTGGCGAGGGGAAGATGATGGCCGTGCTGCTCGATGGCGGCGGTGGGCAGAATAAGGAGGGTTTTTTCCTTGTCGAGCGCCTCGACCTGCTTCCAAGTGAGGTAGGCGAGCTGTCGTTCGGAGGGGATCCAGGTATGCATTTAGCTCCTAAGTGCGCCCTACCGCCGGGCGGGCGTCACTTCGCGGGGTGTTGGCGGCTTCGCTGCTAAGACGGGTTGAAGGTTGCCATTTTTCCTGGGTTTAACAGGCCGAGGGGGTCATATTTGTACTTGGTGAGGAGCTGGATGTTGTCGTCGCGGTAGCGGCCCCCGCCTTCGACGTTGTTGGAGTGCGGGTTGGCGACGGAGACCCCGATGGATCGGCAGAAGTCGATCATCTCGTTCAGGCGCGCTTCGGTGGTGAAGCGCACGAGCGGGATGGAGCCGGGGATGACGGCGCCGGTGCCGATCTTCATGAACTCGAGGTGGAAGAGAAAGTCGTCGCCGTATCTGGATTTGAGTTGGGCGAACTGGCTGCGGGCTTCCGTCGGGGAGAAGCCGCACTGGAGATAGGTGAAGGCGGGATCGCGCTTCATGTACCAGAGGGTGGTGTGGTTCCAGGTGTAGTCGGACAGCAGGGGCTGGGTGCGGATCCCGCCGTATGGAGCAGCGAAGGTGACCTCGCCTCCGGCGGCGATGACTTCAGCTTGCAACGCCTCGAGCTGGGAGGTGGCGATCATGAAAAAGATGAGGGCTTTGCCTTCACGCATGTACTGGGCGATCGGAGTGAAGGCGGCAGGGATGGGGGCCTCGAAAGTAGTGACGAGGCGCTTGGTCCAGGCGGTGCCGGTGGCGATGCGCTCCGAGAAGGTGAAGGCCTCGTCGAAGGTGCTAAAGGCGACGACGCACTGGGACCAGCTGACTGCGGGCGTGAGGGTGAGCCAGATCCTGGTGATGATGCCGTTGGTGCCCCAGGCGTGGAGGACCTCATGGACGGCGTGGCCTTCGTGGAGGATGACGCGTGGCATGGCTTCCATTGTGACGACTTCGATCGCGCGGACGGTACCGAAGTCGCGCAGCCCGCCGTGGGCGACGGAGCCGATGCCGCCGGAGCCTCCGCCGAGGAAGCCGCCGACCGAGGCTTTGGCGATGGTGGAAGGGTAGCAGCGCAGCTCCCAGCCTGTGGTGCGGGCGGCCGTTTCGAGGGTTCCGAGTTTTGTGCCGGGGCCGACGATGGCAACGCCCTCGGAGGTGATCTCGTGGATCGTGTCCATCAACGAGAGGTCGAGGACGATGCCGCCATGAAGCGGGATCGCCTGGCCGTAGTTGCCGGTGCCGGCTCCGCGGGCTGTTACGGGAATTTTGCGAGCGTAGCAGGTGCTCAGGATAGCCACGACTTCTTTCGTTGCGATGGGCTGGGCAACGGCTTCGGCGGTCTTGTCGTCCAGCAGTGCCTTCAAGACAGGCGAGTACCAGTAGAAGTCGCGCGAAAGACGCTGCACGATGGCCGCCTGCGTGATGACGCGGGCCGGGTCGTCGAGACAGGCGGTGATCGCGGTGAGGTCTTCGGCAGTCATCTCTTGGGGTTCCAGGTCGCGAAGACCTTCAGCATATTGGGATGAGTGAAGAGGGTGTCGTAGGCGTGCCTGCGCAGGATCGGGCCGTCGATCGCAAGCGGCATATCGCTGCGGCGGTTTACTTCCCTCGCGGAGATGTGGATTTGCTTGCAGTGCCTGCTGGCGTCAGCGATGGTGGCGGCGTAGACAACGCGGTCGAGCTCGGCCCAGAGTGCGTTTGCCATGCACATGGGACAAGGCTCGCAGGTGGTGTAGAGCGTATACCCCTTGAGCGATGGCGACTGGCGTTTGCGGGTCGCTTTGCGGACGGCGCGGACCTCCGCGTGGCTCGACGGATCGTTTTCCTTGCGGACAGCATTCACGCATCGCAGGAAGACCTTGCCGGTGGCGGTTTCGACGATCGCTGCGCCAAAGGGCACGGGCGACGCGGTCTCGAGCGTCCGTGCCGTGAAAGCGATGAGGTCTGCCATCAACGACTCGTCGGCCGCGGAGCCGTTTGGCTTCCGGGAGTTCGTTTTTTTGGCGCCCATGAGGAAATCTAACATGGGCGTCGCGCGTTCCTCAGCGGCTGCTAGCGGCGGCCGAACTGAATCAGGGAAGAGCCGGGAATCCACGTAACGATCTGGAGTTTGTCTGAGACCGGCAGGGTCAAGCTCTGCGTCGGGGCGTAGGCGATCGTGGTTACTCCGCCTTGTGCGTCGAATTGTGTGGTGCCGTTGTAGAGCAGGGGCTCGCCGACCGTAAGCGTCACGGACTCGAGCGGAGGATTAAGGATGACGTTCGCATTGAAGTCATAACTCTGCACTTCATTCCACACCGCGAGGTAGTAAGAACCGTCGCGCTTGCCGAAGAGCGCGGTATGGACCGTCGGGGACGACGTCTGAATCGCGAGAGGGAACGGCGCAGGCGTGAACGCGGGGCCCGGGTCCTTGAGGATTGCCAGAAGAGTGGCGAGAGTGAAGAAGGCCGGCTTATACGTCCCATCGGCGTTGATCAGACCCCAGTGGTAGTCCGTCGGATCTTCACCGGGTTCCACGTCATCGGCCAGTTCATACAAATACGTGCGATCCGCGCCAGCATTCCAGTACTCGAGCAGGTCTCGCGGTGAATACACGGCCTGAATGGACTCGGGCACTCCGTTCATCCCGAAGATGGGCCCCGGCTGCGCGAAGTATCCGGTCTCGGTCACCCAGGTCGGTTCGGAGGGAGTGACCTGGCTCATAAGGTTCAGGTAATACGCCGGATTGATGTCGGCACCGCCCGGGTTGTATCCGCCGAAGTATCCGTGAAGATTACCGGCCGTCGCCATCGACGAAAGATTGCCAAGCAGCGGAGCATCCGTCGGGTAAGCCAGCGAAGGTGCCAGTACGGTGATGCCGGGCGCGGACGCCTGCATCGCGGCAAAGAGTGCCGCTTGCTGCGCGGTCATGTCGGCTGCCCAGTTGGCATCGCCGGAGACGTCCCACTCATTCGCTCCTTCGACGGCTTCCATGTCGGGGACGAGGCCGGGGTAAGCGATTGCCTCCTCCAAAGGCTGGTTGTAGGCCATGACGTAGTCCGTGGAGAACCCAAGGCTTCCGAGCAATTGATGCAGGAGGTAGTAAGTATTTTCGGGCGTCGCCCCCTGCCAGCACATGGCATCGCGTAAGTGGCGAATCCCCAGCGCTTGTAGCGCGGCAATCATCTGCGGCGTGTCATTGGTGTAAATGGAGCCGTAGTAGCTGAAATGAACCGTAATGCCGATCGAGCCAACGAAGGCATCGGCTGAGCTGGCGGCGATCGACGGAATAGTCAGTGACGTTCGTTTCGGCGGCAGAACGGGCTTTCCCCGCAGTGCCGGCGGACGCAATGCAGGTCTGGCGGACTGTGTCGTCGAATCGGACATGCCAGCGGGTACAGCGCATCCCGTCAGCAGTGGCCACGGAACCAGCACCAGCAGGGTCACTGCCTGGAGTGCGCTACGGAGCGACGATTTTGAGGCGCACGAGGGCGTTAACGGTCTCGGGAGCTGCCGACGAATCTGTTCCATGGTTTTGCGCGCCTTGGAAGGACAGGGTGAGTGAGATCTGGTGGTCTTGGCCGCGGGCCCGGGTCTAGCGGCTCAGGGGAATGGTGCATCGCTAAGGGCCGGGTCTCAGTCACCGGCTCCGCTGCGAACCGGAGGACTGCACGAGTTTTCGTGCATCGTGCGACTAAGAAGTCCGATTATCCACAGGCTGTGTGGGTGTTGTCAAGTTTGATTCCTACTAAATTTGGTTCATAACTCTTTTACTATTTTTCATTTAGGCAACCAATTTATGTTCCCACGTAGAATGTTGGCGGCTGCGCTGTGTCATCTGTCGAAGCCTGGAACGGCACGGACCAACCAAGGCCTGCCACCACCCATTCCGGAACGTGAGCCGGACTAACGCGATGCCCAGCCAGAAGCTCGCGCAGCCTCGGGCAATCACCCACCGATCACCCGTCGTCCTGGCTTATCTGATTGTGAGTTTGATCACCTGGATTCTGTCGGAGACAGTCAGGGAGATCGCATTTGACGGCGTCAGAGCGGTGGTCACCACCTTGCCGGTATCGTCCCACTGCGTGCGCTGGGCGGCCAGCACGTTGCCTGCCAGCTGAAGCTTGACCTCCTGGGTGGGAACTGTGATGTTCTTTTCGTTGAGGAAGTCGTAGCTTTGCGCTTCGACCCAAAGCGCGAGATACCAGCTTCCGTCGCGCTTCTGGAAGAGCGCCTGGTGGACTGTCGAGTCGGCGTTCTGGAGCGCATAAGCGAGCGAACCGGGGGTGAAGGTAGGTCCCTTGTCCGTAAGCAGGTTCAGCAGACTTGCGACCGCTCCGAAGGCAGGTTTCGGGGTTCCATCGGAGTTCAACAACGCCCAGTGGTAGTCGGTCGCGTCCTCGCCAGGCTCCCAGTCATCGGCGAGCTCGTAGAGGTAGGTGCGGGTTGCGCCGGCATTTGCATACTCAAGTAAAGACCGGGGCGAGTACACAGCCTGGATGGCGGGAGTGACCCCGTTCGTGCCGAAGATGGAACCCGGAACCGCGAAGTAGCCGGTCTCCGTCACCCAGATGGGCTTGGCGGGCGTGTTCGGCTGCACATCGCCGAGGTAGATGCCGGGGTTGATGACGCTGCTTCCCGGGTTGTAGCCGCCGAAGTAGCCGTGCAGGTTACCGACATCGGCGATGCCACCCACGTTGCCAAGTAGCGGGGCATTCGTCGGGTAGGCGAGGGATGGCGCGACGACGGTGATGTTACTGGTCTGGGAGGAAGACTTGTACGCGATATAGATTGCCGTCTGCTGCGCGGTGATCTCCGCAGCCCAGTTGTTGTCGCCGGAGTTGTCCCACTCATTGGCTCCTTCGATCGCTTCCATGTCCGGAACGAGCGAAGGATAAAGGGTGATTTGGCTCATCGGCTGGTTGGCGTAGGCGCCATAAAGTGTCTTGAAGCCGAGTGCACCGAGTTGCTGGTGCAGGATGTAATACGTGTTGTGGGGAGTGCCGCCCTGCCAGCACATCGCATCCCGCAGATGCCGCACGCCCAGGGCCAACAGATCCGCAATCATCAGTGGCGTGTTGTTCGTGTAGACGGACCCATAGTAATTGAAGTGAACGTTGATCCCGATGGAGTCGACGAAGGCGTCGGCCTGCCTGCCCTGCACGGGCGTCAGCGTGGGAGGCGCCTGCGTGATCTTGAAGGCTGAGCTGATCGCCGAGGTGAGGCCCGCACCGCTTGCGACGAGCGTGTAGGTGCCCGCCACGGGCAGGCTCAGGTTCGAGAAGGTTGCGATGCCGGCGACAGGAGTTTCGGTAAGTGAGCCAGTCAGCGCGGTGCCGCCGGGGTTTTCGCCAAGCGCGAGCGTTACCGGGGTCGAGGCCGTCGGGAAGAGGTTGCCATTCTCATCCAGCACCGAGACGGTGATCGCTGGAGTGAGTAACGCCGACGTGAGCGCAGGCTGCGGCTGGGTGTCGAAGACCAGGCTGGTTGCCACCGGAGCCACGGCAAAGGTCTCGGAAGCGACCGCGCTAAGCGACGAGCGCCCAGTGACCGCCACCGCCTTGATGGTCGTAGTCTTGGTGAGGGAGATCGGCGCGGTGTAGAGGGTCGAATGGATGGTGGGCGCGGTGCCGTTTGTGGTGTAGTAAAGCGGCAGCGTCGAGGTAGGGTCGCCGATCGAGACGACGACCTTGCGCGTCGACTTGGTCGATTGGAAGTAAGGCGTCGTCGCAGGAGCGGTCAGGGCGATCGCCCAGGTTGGCGGTGGTTCAGGAAGCGCGGGCTCGAAGGGAGTCGTTACCGGAAGTAGTCCGTAAATTGCTGCGACGTTCTTGTCCGGATTGTTCGCGATGGCGAGCGCGGCTTCGACCACGTTCGTGGGGACGTGAGCGTTTGCCGCTTCGGCGTAAGTGAACAGCTTGCCGCAGGGGCTCGAGTCGCCGGCGGTTCCGCCAGCCGAGTTGATACAGGCCGCAAGGACATCGGCGGCGGTATTGATGGTTGAGGTGGGGACTTCGTAGCCGGTGGGCACGGAGTTTCCCGGAGCCGCGCCGGTGGAGCTGTCGGTAAAGTTGGCAGCCAGCGCGAAGGCGGCGTTCAATCCCGCAACATCCGTCGGCGTCGTGCCAACCTCGTTTAAGGCAAGCATGTAAGGAGCAAGCGCCCATACGGCGGCGACGGTCGTGACCTCGTCGATGGTGAACTGCGTCTCCGGCGTCAACGCGCCGCAAGCGCCGAGCGCGTCCATCAAGGCGATGGCGTGATTCTCTTGATTGGCAGCGACTCCGGGGTTGCCGCCCGTCGCAACGAGGTAGACCGGAGTCGAGGAGGAAGGGCAGGTGTAGTGTCCGGCGATGGTAAAGCCGCCGCTTGCGTCGGTGGTAACCGGCGCATTGAGTAACGGGGTGGCAGCCGATCCGATCCCGGAATCTCCGACCGCATAGAGTTGGATGGAACCGCCGCTGACGGGCTCCTGGCCTCCGCGGACCAGGCCTTGCTGGGTGTGATCCAGCAGCAACGCGGGCAGGATGTCCTTGGTGGTGCAGCCAAGGTTCGAGAGGACGACGGTTGCTCCGAAGAAGATCACGAACGATGCCACGCGTATGCGAATCACCAGACGGGACCTCGCGTCTCCGCGGCGACGACGGTAGCGTGTGCCGACGAGAAGACGGCCAAGCCTGCTGCGTTGATCGTGCCGAGCCTGCTTGACCTTCGAGAGTTGCATCATGTCGTTCGCACCTTGTCGTGTCATCGGAGAGGTCGGGCCTCTCCTGCAGATGCCGGTCGCGGTCATCGCGTTTTAGTAACCGGCGTGTGCTATGACCATTGTTTGGCGCAACGACGCCGTTGTATCTCCCGTGGAGGTGGGAGTAGCGGCCCCAACGGGGGCAGAGAAGTGCCCGCGGGTGGGGTGGCCTGGATGGTTCGTGGTTACTGAGGGGTGATGGAGAGCTTCTGCTCGACAGCAGCTTCTTCCGGTCGCTGCAAGGTCGTGTAGAGCACGGCAAGGACGCGATGAGGCTCGGTCCAGGATGGGTTCGCGGAAGCCACTCTTTGCAGAATTTCAATGGCCGGGTCAAGCTGCGACGAAGGACTGAGAGCAACCCCAACCTCGGCGAGAGCTGGCGGGGTCGTCAGCGGGAGCGTGATGGCGTGTTCGAGGTAGGGCTTGCCGGTGTCGAGATGGCGGTAGTCCAGCAGCAGCGCACCGAGGTACAGATTTGCCAGCAGGTCATCGGGCTGCGTCCGCAGGGCCTGGCGGAACGATTTCTCGGCGGCGTAGGCGTCGTTCGCCTTGACGCGGTCAAGGCCAAGCAAAGATTCCAGGCCGGGAAGCGAGGGATTGATGCGATGGATCGTCTCGAGGTCGCGCCGGGCGTCATCCGTCTCGTCGTTCTGGAGGAGAATTGCTCCGGTTACGAAGTAAAGGTTAGGCTGATTCGCGGTTTCGGCAACGCGCCGCAAGATCTGCGCGCCCTCATGGAACTTGCCGGTGCGAACCATCGCGAGCCCGTAGGCCCGGGCAAACTCGACGTTCTGCTCGGCCAGGAAACCGCGTGGCTCCAGCGCCGCGATGGCGGATTCGGGATCGTTCAACTTTAAGTCGATCTCGGCAAGATGCGTGGCCGCGTCGATGGTCGTCTGGCGAACCTTTTTGGGCTTAGTGTTAGCCGGCTGCATCTCGAGAACAGCCTGAAACTCCTGCTTGGCGTGTGCCAGGTCGCCCTTCTTCTGGTAGGCGACGCCCAGCGCCAGCAGCAGGTCGGGCTGGTTCTTATCTTTGAGCATGCCGAGCGCGGAGTTCAGCTCAGAGATCGCGGCGTCGTATTCGCCATGCTGCGCAAGAGCCGCGCCGAGACCGGCGTGCGCCTCGATCATCCCCGGCTTGGCCGCGATCACGGCACGATAGTCGCGTATCGCGCCGGTGAGATCACCCGACTGCTGCTCGGCTTCGGCCGTCTGATAAAGTCGTGCGGGATTCGGCTGCTGAGCTGTCGCTGCTGTGGCGAGGGTGAGCGCAAACGTGATGGCGAAGGACCGCATGGTGCCAGCATAGGCGCGACCCGACCCGTTGGGAATGACACTGTTGGGGCGAGACACGAGTTCGCCACTCCTCGGTAGCCTCTGCCCTTGCCTCCGCTAAGAAGCGACATTGAAGCCCGACAAGACGATCTTCGGCACCTGACCGCGGGTGTCGACATGGTTGAGGCTCGTGGTCAACGTGCAGCTCTCGTTCGGCATCAGCGTGACGTAGTTGTCGGAGTAGATTGCCGGAAGAATCCGATCTCCTGCCACCGTCCGCACAGCCTTGAGCCGAACCATCAATGCCGGAGTCGGTGTCGGGTTATGCAACACAGTCGTGAGCAACCACGTTTCGCGGTCTCGAATGACCGTAGTCTTGGCTTCAAGCCGAACCTTCGGCAACGCCCGAATCGCCCGGAGATTGCCCTCCTCGGACCCTCTCAGGTAGAGGTTCGTAGAAAGCACGTTCGGCGCTTCACTCAGCGTGAGCCGCAGGAAGTGTACCGGCGTCAATCCACCCGGATAAGCAACATGGATGCAAGGATGGTTGCTGTCCTCAGCCGAATCAAGCTGCACAGTCTGTGTCGCCTTCACCGTGCCGTCCAGGTTCAAGATCTCAACCTGCGCCGTTAGCCCGGTGAGCGAGCCAGCCGAGCAGTTCACCACCTCCACGAACCCGGTAAAGCGATTCCACTGGACATGCAGCGGCTCGCAGGCTTTCTTGCACCCGAAGTAAGCCGCCGTCGGCTCGAAGTAGTAGTCGTACGTCTGCCACACCGTCGAAGGCCAGCACGAGTGCGACATCCACAGCAGCACGCCCATCCGGTCGCGCGACTGCGCCTCAAAGATCGCGCGATACCCCTCATAGTTGAGGAACTGCGCCAGCGTCACCCACTCTTCGCCGCTTGTCGCACCGCCGTAGTTCTCCTCGACCAGCGACCGGAACGACACCGAACCCTGCGCCCCGCCCAGGGCAAAGTCATGCAGTCCCCAGTCCAGCGCCTGCGGCCAGATCGACGCCTCCGGCATCATCGCGCGAATCGATTCGATCGGCGGGATGTTGGGCATCCCAATCTCCGAGTGGAACTTCTTGTCGGCATGTTCGAAGTAGGTCGTCGGAGGTAACGCGCGATAGGGCCCATGCCCCGAGACCACATCATCCGCCGACGAGCCAATGTAACGAAGATCCGGATGCAGTTCAGCCAGCAACGCCCGCAGCCCCTTGTCGAGCGCAGCCGGCGGAAACCACTCATTCCTCCCGCAATAGAGCCCAATGGACGCATGATGACGGATGCGTTCGATCAGGTCGCGCGCATTCGACAGGAACAGGGCGTTGTCATCCGGAATCGGCCCGTCCCATGGATTCGCCAGCCAGAAGTCCTGCCAGATGACAATCCCGTGTCGGTCGCACGCTTCATAAAACGCATCATCCGGAATTTGTCCGACCCAGTTCCGAATCATGTTGAAGTTCATCTCGCGGTGATAGCGCACCGCGACGTCATATTCCCGCGCACGATAGCGCAGCATCGACTCCGCGAACCCCCAGTTCCCACCCTTCGGCACAAAGCGTCGCCCGTTGATGAACAGCTTCAAAGCATGATCCGTCTCGATCGATGTCATCTCGCGAATCCCGGCTTTGAAGCTTCTGCGATCGGACACACTATGGTCCGTCATCTCGAATATCAGTTCCGCGTCATAGAGGTTCGCCTCGCCATAGCCCACCGGCCACCACAGCTTCGCGTCCTGCACGACAAGTGGGCTCAGCGTAACGTGCTGCGTCGACGAATCCGTTACCGTCAACGGCTGCTCGATCTTCAATTCGCCAAAGTGTCCACGCAGAAAGCCCTGCACCGGACCAGTCGTATGGTTCGTAACATCGACATGAAGCACAACGTTGGCCGTAGCATTCTTATTCAGCGTCGACACAACACCCGGATTCCTGAGCGTCACCGGTCCGGTCGTCTCAATCGCAACCTCGCCCCAGATCCCGGTATTCCGACCCCGGATCGTCGGAATCCAGTCCCATCCCACCGACGCATGAAACGTAGGATTATCCGCTCCCAGCGCTCCGCCGTTCGGACTGGGCGATTCAAACGTCTTCTGCTTGCAGACGCCCGGCGTCGCGTTCTTCAGCACACGCACCGCCAGCACATTCTCAGCGCTTGCATGCAGCTTCGTGGTGACATCGAACCGCGCCCGCATGAAGCCACCGGCAATCTCACCCAGCGGCTGCCCGTTCAGGAAGATCTCGGCCTTCCAGTTGATCCCGGCAAAGGTGAGGAATTGAAGCTGCCCGTTCCTCGCGCCCGGCGCAGTGAACTTCGTGCGGTACCAGAAATCCGCGTAGAAAAACGAATCGGAGATGAAGAGCTGGTTCTGGCCAAAGTTTGGATCGGGAATCGCGCCTGCGTTCAGGTACGACGTCAATACCGTTCCCGGCACGGTCGCCGGCAGCCACGCACCATCGTCAAACGAAGCGTGCGACAGCGCAACACCAGGGGCATGAACCTCAGACTCGCGCTGCACGCGCCACGCTCCGCCGGAGAGCGGCAGCCTCCCGTCAGCTTCAAGCTTCGCCGCTGGCGCTGCCTTCGAAACAGGGCCGCCCCCGTCCGAAGACCTCCAACTCCGAAAGCATGTATCCATCGGGT
Organism: uncultured Granulicella sp.; assembly: GCA_963693075.2. Classification (GTDB taxonomy): domain Bacteria; phylum Acidobacteriota; class Terriglobia; order Terriglobales; family Acidobacteriaceae; genus Edaphobacter. The sequence continues at coordinate 1,781,418 of CAXMMP010000002.1, forward strand.
GAAGTCGGTCGCGTCATCAGCACCCGCACATGCCTCGCCCGCATCGGCGCCATCTTGTACTCATCCGCCGTCGCGCTCAGCGGCTTGACCGCCCGCCAGTGCTCGCCGTCGTTTGAAATCTGAATCGCCCCTTCAGCAGCCCGGGCAATCCAATGCAACGCCACCTTATCGATCGTGCAGACCGCCCCAAGATCGACTGCCACCCACTCCTCATCGAGCCCCGCCGACCTCCACGCGCTGGTGAAGGCGTAAGGACCTCCAACCTCGACACGCTTCGTCCCCTTGTAAAACTCGATCTGTCCAAACTTCCAGGCCGTCAGTGTGTCGCCCGGGTCACCCCCCGCATCCACAAACTCAAGCTGGTACATCCTGCTGCGGGTCGGCTTGGCCAGCGCGATCGTCGGGTACAGAATGGTGGCGAATCGGGTAAGCTCGGGCGGCCAGCGCTCGGCCTCCGTGTTCGGGGTGATGCCGGAGATCGAGCCGACCGGCGTCCAGGTGTTCCCGTCTTCCGACGTGCTAAAGGTGAGGGTGACCTTGGTCGGATCGATGCTGTGCGGGATCGCCAGGAAGACCGCGATGTGATCGACCTCGGGAGCCCCGGTCCCGCCGCCCAGTTCCACCCGAACCGAACCAGATGAGCCGAGCACGGAAACCGCGTTCGGCTGGAAGTGCCCGACGAGAAACTCCCGGTTCGGCTTCGGCAGATAGCCATCGCTCGAGGTCCAGGTCGAGACCCAGGTGGGAGGAGCTGTGTGAATGATCCCATCCGTTACCAGTTGCGCTGTCAGGTTGTAGTCATACGCCGACGAATGCGTTGCAGGTCGATTGAGCGCGAGGTTCCGGTAGGTCGTCGCATCGATGCGGAAGGTCGGAACAAAGGCTTCATCCGGCGCACCCGGGTAGACGCCCACTCCACGCGTGTAAGGGGTCGCATCGGTCGCAGGCGAAACCGGAGCGCCGCCGGATGGTTCAGCGAGAATTTTGGCAGGGAGTTGGCTGGCGGCTGCGGCGGTAAGGGAGGTCTTGAGGAAAGTGCGACGGCTTGAGGGCATGCGGTCCTGTTCTTTCGAGTCGTCAACAGCTTAGAACAGGAGGCATGGGATGCGATATGCCCGCACAGTGTCTGCGGAATCTCCTGTCTACACCTTCCAGAACGTCATCACCAGCCCGCCCAGCACAATCAGCGCGCCACCCGCATAGATCGGCGCCGTCGGCGACTGATGAAACTTCACCTTCGCCACCACCTGTGCGATCACGAAGAAGAGCACGACATAGATTCCCAACAGCTTCCCGAAATCGATCTGCGACGAGTTCAAAAATAAGCTGTACGCCACCAGCGTGACTGCGCCCGCGCCAAACCACAGCCAACGCCGCGCCCCGCTCGATTGATACAGGCCCGATTGGAAACAGGCATCCCCATACACCTCCAGATACGCCGCAAGCGCCAGAATCGCGAACGCTCCCATGGGATGGGCAACAAGCTGGGCGAAGAGAGTTTTCAAAGGAAGACCTTTCCTGAGGCAAGTCCCGCCAGTTTAGCAGCGGCCATCTTATAGACTGGGGCGACTGGAGGCGCACATGAAGGCAATCGGCGGTCTGCTGATGATTTCGGGATGGCTGATCGTCGTAAGCGCGCTGGTCCTGCTCCACGGAGTGGGACAGCGGTACGGCTTCATCCTCGCCGGGCTCGCGGTCGAAGCGCTTGGGCTTGGCCTGCTGGCCCAGGGATATCGCACCGCGCAGATGCCCGAAAGGAACGTCTGATGGAGTACGCCATCCTCCTGCTGCTGATCGCTTTGATCCCTCTCGCGATGGCGGGGCTCGCGCTCATCCACCAGGGCCTGGGTCGCAGCCGCAGCGCGGCCCATACCATGCTCGCGACGCTATGTGCAGTGAGCGTAGCGGCGATTGTCTTTGTCGTCCTGGGGTCGAAGTTTGCTGGCTTCATGGGAGGCGAGGCATACGTCTTCCACGCCGGTGGAGTGGATTGGAACTGGCTGGGCCGCGAACACCTGCTTTCAAACGGCCCGTGGACCGGCTACTCCGGCTACGGACTGCTCGTGGGATGTTTCGAAATGTTTGCGGTGGGCATGGCCGTCACCATTCCCATCTCGACAGGGAGTGACCGCTGGCGGCTCGCCGGAGTCTGCACGACGAGCGCTGCCACGGCCGGGATTGTTTTTCCCATCCTCGCTCATTGGGTTTGGGGCGGCGGATGGCTCGCCGTCATGGGACAGACCTTCGGATTGGCTCCTTTTCTCGATACCGGCGGTGCCGCGGTCATCCAGGTGCTTGGCGGCTTTGGTGCTCTTTCGGTCGCATGGGTGCTCGGACCCCGGCGTGGCAAGTATGCCGATGGCGTCGCCAGCGCGATTCCAGGGCACAACATCGTGCTGGTCCTCTTCGGCTGCCTCCTGGCGCTGGTCGGCTGGATCGGCCTCGATGGCGCTGCGGGTATGCTCTTCTACCGGCAGACGCCGCAACAACTCGCCTGGGTAATGATCAACGCCATGGTCGCGGCGTCGTCCGGCTTGCTGGCGGCGGTTGTAACCACTCGCGTCCGCTACCGGAAGCCGGACTCTTCCATCAGCGCGAACGGCTGGATCGCCGGGCTTGTCGCGGGAAGTGCAGGAGCGTGTTTCCTGTCGCCTTGGAAGACCATCTGCATCGGCCTGGTCGCCGGTGCGCTGGTCGCATGGCTCGTCGAATTGTTTGAGATGCGCCTGCTGATCGACGATCCCGGCGGAGCCATCTCCGTGCACGCCGGGGCAGGCTTGTGGGGACTGCTCGCGATTGGCCTTCTGCGGCCCGGCGAAGGCCATCTTTTGGCAGAACTCGTCGGGCTGGCGACACTTTTGGGCCTCATAATGCCCCTGGTCCACGGGGTAAATGTGTTGCTCAACAAACTCGTCCCTTACCGGGTGGACCGCGACGGCGACTGGCAGGGCATGGATATTCGCGAGCTGGGCGCCGGAGCTTACCCCGAGTTTGTCGTCCACGCCGACGAGTTCGTGCCACGCTGACCGAAAGCCGGTGCCCCGAAAGTTGTGCAAACCGAAGGGTGGGTACTCCGTATAGAAGTGTATATGAGTCGCTTTCGTAAGTTATTTGGAATGAATAATTTAGAGATAATCATATGGGGGGGGTAGGGCAGCCTTATTGAACCCTCAATCCACCTTCGGCGCACCCGCGCCCATCAGCACCAGCGACCTTTGTGCGAACGGCGAGTAAGCCAGCAATGCCGTGCAGGCCAGCGCCAGACCGAAACTGATATGGTGCAGCAGCAGGAAGGGCGAGAGCGCCCAAAGCTCGTCAAACGGCAGGAGCCAGGGCCAAAGCCTGAGGATCTTGCCCCGCAGCCCCGGCGCATGAAAGCTCGCCGCCGCCAGCAAAAACGCCCGCACCGGAATCAGCAGCGCGGCGGTCACGATCAGCAGGAAAAAGAGCTCCGTCGCTCGTGAAAGCGGCGAGAGCAGCTCCTCAATCTCGCGGAGATTGGCGAGCGCCCCCACATAGAACGCCAGGTACATGCACTGGAGTCCGAGAAAAAGCGTCTGCACGGTGCGGTAGCTGGTCTTCGGCAAATCCTCTTCCGTTGCAAAGAGCGTGAGAGGAGGATCAGGGATCGGCTCCGCCGGGACGATCTCGGGGACGGACTCATGCTGCGGGCTGCGGTAAACGGGAGCGACGAAACGGTACCCACGCCGAGCAAGCGTCTCGATAAACCGCGGATTCCGCGCGCTGTCTCCTAGCGCCTCGCGGATCCGGTTTACGGCGGAGTTGACGCCGTGCTCATAGTCCACAAACGTCCCGTCCGGCCAGAGCTGGCTGGAGATGTCCTCCCGGGTCAGCAACTCTCCCGGGCGCTCCAGCAGCATCAGCAGCACCTGAAACGGCTGCACGTTCACCTTGATCCGCACCCCCTGTTTGCGCAACTCGCCGGTCTCCACGTCCGCTTCAAAGACGCCGAAGCGGTAGCGGACGGGCTCGGGTACAGGAGGCATTGCGTCGAGTGTACCGAACGCGCGCCACCTCAAGCAGGTTTTGACGATTGGAGAACTCAACAAAACCTTTGCCGAATGAATGAGTTACCTCGTGAGAAACAAACTTTACGCGGTGAGGTTTCCTGCATTGCATTCCAGTTGATCTGGCCGCAGGATTCGAGTCATGAAACGACCCTCGATCTCGGTTTCAGGACTGCTCTCCGTCCTTTGTGGGCTTCTCTTCGCAGTCTTCGGCTCGCGTGGAAGCTCGGCTGAACCTCCTGCCACTGCGCTCGTCGCGTTCAACCGATATGTGACCCGGGTGGAAGCGAGACTCGGGGAGCAGCATCGCAGCCACGGCGGCTTCCTCGCCGACACCGGTCCCGAGCGACTGCAGGATCCCGTGATCCAGCGGCTGACGTCGGCGCACGACGAGGACGTTCCGGGTGGCTTACTGCAAAGCTGGCGCGGGACAGCATTTGTCCCAGGCGCTCGCGCTGCGGACTTTGAACGGCTCCTGAGAGACTTCCGGGGGTACCCTCGATACTTCTCGCCCGAGGTTCTGCGCGGCGATGCGGTTCGCATAGACGGAGATCGAATTCAGGCGGCGCTGCGAGTGCGGCAGAAGCATGTCCTGACGGTTGTTATGGACGCGAACTATGACGTCCAGTTTGGACGGTTGGACTCTGCGGATGGGTTCAGTGCTTCACGAAGCACAAAGATCGACGAGATTGCCGATGCCGGAACGACGCATGAACATGCGTTGAACGCCGCGGAGGAACACGGGTTTCTCTGGCGGCTGAACACCTACTGGACCTGGGAGGAGCGCGACGGCGGCTTATACGTGCAGGTCGAAACGGTTTCGCTTAGCCGGACGATCCCGGCTGGTTTGGGGTGGGTCCTTCGACCGTATGTCGAGAGCGTTCCACGCGAGTCGCTGGAGTTCACCCTGCGCTCGGCGTGTGCTGCAGTTCGCGGAGGCAAGGGATGACGACGAAGACCGAAGTGGAAGAGTTCCGTCCAGCGCGGCGAGTGAACGAAGCGCTGACCGCATCGCTGGAAAAGCGGGCACTCGTATGGATGGCGGAGCGCGCTCCGGCGTGGGTCACCTCGGACGGCCTGACGCTTCTCGGGCTCGGCGCGCAATGTGCGGCCGGCACCTGTTACGCCCTGGCGCGTTGGGATCGACGAGCCCTGCTGCTGGTGATTGTCTGCATCGCAGTGAACTGGCTGGGCGACAGCATGGATGGCACATTGGCTCGCGTGCGCGGCCAGCAGCGTCCGCGCTACGGGTTTTACGTTGACCACATGGTAGACGTGCTCGGCGCGGCCGCCTTGATGGGGGGCCTGGGCTGCTCGGGCCTCGTCCATTGGAAAGTCGCGATCGGCATGCTAGTGGCATTCCTGTTGCTCTCGAGCGAAAGCTACCTGGCGACTTACACCCTGGGCCGGTTCGAAATGTCACAAGGCATCTTCGGGCCGACCGAGATTCGCTTGCTGCTCATCGTCGGCAATATGGCCCTGCTGCGTAGTCCCTGGGCGACGGTGTTTGGTTATCGCCTGCTGCTCTTCGATCTGGGCGGGACCATCGCGGTGGTCTGCATGTTTGGCATGGTGATTTGGCTCACAGTACGACATACGGCCCAGCTCTACCGTGAGGAGCCACTGCCATGAAGGAGACTCTGGTTCGATGGGGGAAGTTCAACGCGGTCGGCGCGATGGGGATGGTCGTGCAACTAACGGCGTTGGCTCTGCTCAACAAGTTGCTCGGCGGAAGATATCTCGTGGCATCCACGCTGGCCGTAGAACTTACGCTCTTGCATAACTTTCTATGGCATGAGCGGTTCACGTGGAGAGATCGGAGCGGAGCTCGCTTCAGACGGTTGATGAGGTTTCATCTGTCGAGCGGAGCGGTATCGATGGCGGGCAACCTCCTGTTGATGCGCGCGTTCGTGCAGGGCGCTCATCTGCCGGTCGTGATCGCAAACCTGATGGCTATTCTTTGCTGCTCGGCGCTCAACTTCCTTCTCGCGGAATGGTGGTCTTTCGGAGAAAGCGCACCAGCATGATGCGCTCTTACTTCGTAAGCCTCACCAGCAGAGAAGCGTGACGCTTTAGATCAGTGGCATAGTCGTTGTGAATCGGGCCCAGATCCTTGCCCGTCCAAAGATCGCGTGCCTTCCACCCCTTGCCCGCGCCGGCCTGCTCCAGATGAAGACCGATGCCGCGGAGGAATGTCTCATCTTCGCCGAAGTTGAAGATGGCAATGGCGATGCTACCGTCAGCAAGGGGCCGTGCCCATACTTCAACCGGACCTTCCGCGTAGATGCGCTTTGCCTGTTTGCCTAGTGGATCCTGGTCGATTGCGATGACCTCGCGATTGGTAAGAACGGCGGTCACCTCGGGGGTGAGCTTGCTGAGATTATTGCCCGCCAGCAAAGGGGCAGCGAGCATCGCCCACATGCCCATGTGCGTGCGATCTTCGTCGAGCGTAAAGTTTCCGTTGCCCACCTCGAGCATGTCCGGGTCGTTCCAGTGTCCGGGGCCGGCATACTTCTCGAGGCCATCCTGCTCGCGTCCGATCTGCGCCATGCGGCGGAAGGTTGCGTCAATGTCATCAGTGGTGCGCCACAGGTTGCCGCCGACCGACGGCGCCCACTGCCATGAAGAATCGAATCCGTACTGGCATAGGCTGTAGACCATGGGGCGGCCGGTTTTGAGCATCGCCTGGTGCATCTTGAGGTAGGCATCCCGCATAATTGCGTCTTGCTTCAGCTTGTCATTCGGGGCGAGCTTTCGCATTTGGTCGCCGAAGCTGCACAGGTCGTACTTCAGGTAATCGATACCCCATGAGGCGTACAGGTCTGCATCCTGCTGTTCGTGATTCAGACTTCCTTCAAAACCAGCACACGTCTTTTCGCCGGGCGAGCTGTAGATGCCGATCTTCAGGCCCTTGGAGTGGACGTAGTCGGCGAGCGCCTTCATATCGGGGAACTTTTCGTTAGAGCGTAAGACGCCGTTGGCATCGCGCTTGCCTTCCCACGTGTCATCGATGTTGACATATGTGTAGCCCGCGTCGCGCATGCCTGAAGACACGAGCAGATCGGCGGCCTGGCGGATGTCTTTGTCGGTGACCTTCTCGGCAAACCAGTTCCAGGAGTTCCAACCCATGGGCGGCGTAGCCGCAAGCTTCGGGACCTGGGCGAAGACAGCGGTGGAAGCGAACAGGGCCAGGAAGGCGATGCGAAGCAGAGACATGGGAGCTCCAAAGAGACGGGAAATGCGTTCGCAACATGGTACGCGATGAGCTCAGTGGTTGTGTGCGACTGCCAGGAGCAACGCGAAGATCGTGATGGGGATGAGCGCGATGGCAGCATACAGAAGTACACGCCTTCGTGTGGGCGATTGACGCTTCTTATAGCTCATCTCCTCGGTCCGGGCAGCCACGCCCACTTCCTGCTGATGTTCGAGATCGTGAGCCATCTCGCGGGCAGACGGGTAGCGGTTCTTCGGTTCCCGTTCGAGTGCACGGTAGATGATCTCCTGCAGTTGCGGGGAGATCTGCGGGTTGAGTTTGCGTGGTGGGATGGGCTGATTGAGCAAGCGGTCGTTCATCACCGCAAAAGGGTTCGGCCCGGTGAATGGGACCTGGCCGGTAAGCATCTCGTACAGCATGATGCCGACGGAGTAGAGGTCCGAACGCGCATCTCCTCGCTTGCCCTTTACCTGCTCCGGTGAGATGTAGTCGGGTGTTCCCATGGACTGGGAAAAATGAGCGAAGGTGAGCCGCCGCGCCCCTGCCGATCCCGCGATGCCGAAGTCGATCAGGTGAATGTCGTCGGCGGGACCGACCATAATGTTTTCCGGCTTGAGATCCCGATGGACGACGCCATGCGCATGGATGTGTTCGAGCGCATGAAGGATCGCGATGGTGAGCGTTGTAGCGCGTTCCGGTGCGAACATCTTCTCTTCGTTCAGGATGCTCCGCAACAAACGCCCTTCCACCCACTCCATCACCATATAAACCTGGGTCCGGCTGGGGTTTGCGAATACCTTCATCACACCCGGGTGATCGATCCTCGTGCCAATTTCTTCTTCACGCCGAAACCGTTCCCAAAGCGTCGGATCGGACTCAACCTCGGGGTGTGGGATCTTCAACGCGACACGAAGCCCGGTGTCGAGATCGTGCGCGCTATACACCGTCGCCATGCCTGAGGTCGCAACCACCGAGTCAAGGTGATAGTGGTCGAGGGTTTCTCCGGGTTGGTGGTCGAGATTGGGGGCAAACATGTTTAGAGCAGCCTGTACGGTCGGCCACGGTAGAGGCCCATACGCTCAACAGACAGAACGCGGATGAGCGAGACGGTAATGTTGTCATGGCCGCCGGTTTCATTCGCGGCGGCGATCAGAGATTGAGCGACGGTCTGCAGATCAGCCTTGGTCTCGAGCAGGTAGCGGATACGTGCTTCGTCAACGTAGCCGTGAAGGCCGTCGGTACAAAGAAAAAGTAAGTCATTGGGCAGGATGTTCACGGTGATCGTATCGGCCGCGACGAACATCTCCGCCCCGAGCGAGCGCGTCAGCAAATGGCGCCCGTCACCAGAGCCGGCATCTTCAAGCGAAAGAATTCCAAGCCGTACCTGCTCATTCGCCATGGTGTGATCGTGCGTCAGTTGAGTGAGCGTGCCGTTGCGCAGCAGATAGCAGCGTGAGTCGCCGACATGCGAGATGACCGCCGAATCAAAGCGCAAAGCGCACGCGACGAACGTCGACCCCATCCCGCGACCTCCCGGAACAGACTGGCCCGCGTCGTAGACAGCCGCATTCGCCTCCTGCACCAGCCTTGGCAGAAGCGACACGTGCATGACGCCCTTGGGGATTTTCCGAAAGCCTTCGACGGCAGTCTCAACGGCGAGCTGCGACGCCAACTCACCCTTGGCATGAGCTCCCATGCCGTCGGCCATGCAGAAGAACCAGCCCTGCGACTGCACCTGCGCGGGCGAGGTGGGGAGGACGTGGCCGACGGCATCCTCGTTGTGTTCCCGGGTCTGTCCTGAGTCGGATTGTTCTGCAAACTCTAACGAGAGCATGGGACTATTGTGGCGGTTCCTCAGGCAATGCGCAAAGCAGGCGAAGAAGGCTTTCCTTGCGCACTCTGCGCATTGCGTTCGCTAAACGCGACTCGTCAGCAACGCAGGCTTCTTCGCCTTCCGGCTTACGAGCAGAAAATGCACTCCACCGTAGGCTGCCCACAGCGCGGCAATCAGCAATGCCAGACGAGGCTCCTTCGGTGTGCCATACCCCGCAGCCGGTCCATAGATGTAGAAGGCCATGCAAACAAGGTTCGCCACAAGCCCGAAAGCGGGAATCGCCAGGTGCCGAACGAAAGAGAAGTTCGCATGCTTGTGGTAGGCGACCATGCAAAGCACGCACGACAACGCATACAGCACAAAGGTCCCGAAGTTCGAAGCCAGTGTGATCGCAAGCAGCGAGTTTGGCAGCGCAGCCATGCGGTCGTGTGTCGTATAGCCGAAGCTCGAGAAGAGGTTGTGCGGCAGCGCAGCGATGGCCGCGTCGGTAGGCGCACCCGCATCGCCAAACAGAATGCAAACCGCGAAGCAGCCAATGACGGCTGAGATAATTGCTAACGTCCAGATTGCCCGATGCGGCGTCAGATTTTTGTTGTGCAGCTTACCGAAGTCGCCGCCCAGTTCTTCGTCTTTACCCATCGCATATGTCACGCGAGCCCCCGTGTTCATGCACGAAAGCGTTGTCCCAATGAGTGCGAGGATGACAGTAGCAGCCTCCGCCAGCATGAAGATTTTCCCATGCCCCTGGCCGAACAGCGCATCGCCCACCACGATCATCATGTCGCCAATCGGCGCGGCCGAGTTCGACGCGGACTGCATCGAGTAGCCATTGTTCAGAAAGTAGTTCGCCGCAAAGTATTCAAAGAAGTAAAACATCACACCCTGGATTACCAGCGAACTCAGCACCGCGATCGGCACGTCCCGCTTGGCGTTCTTTGCTTCACCCCCCATCGTCGTCACCGACTCGAATCCGACCAGGATTAAAATTGCAATCGTCGCCTGCACGAAGACCCAGTTCCAGTTGTGCGGACTGATGACCGATTTTGCCGACGTATGCGCAAGGAAGTTTCCGCTGGCGTCGTACTCGGGGTAAGCGATCAGAAACGGCACAGGTTTGCCCGCAGCATCAAGCTTCGGCAACGGCACCCCGGCAGCGTCGCGCTGAACGACATCGGCGGTCACGCCGGACGAAGTGACCGGAGCCGTTTTGAACTCGTAGTTGTAAGCCTCACCTGAGGTCGAATCGAACTGCCAGGCCACGGAACCTGGCTTGTGATGAATTCGGTACTGCACCGCGAAGAACGCGAAGATTAGCAACGCGGTGATCTGGATGATGTTGATCACAAGATTGGCAGTCGTCGAGGAGGAGATGCCGCGATGAGCGATATAGGCAATCCCAAACGAAAACACCACGGCGACGAGCATCATGAATAGCATGCCGGGGTTCGACGCCGACATGAAATCCGGTCTGAGCGTCCCAACCACATAGCCGCACACAATTCCGGTGGTCCCTACCATCACGCCCGGATAGATCCAGTAGTACAGATGCGACGCCCACCCCACGATGAACTTCGAAATTCGCGCATACTTCCACGCCTTATCGCGGTTGAGGAATGCCTGTTCAGCAAAGTAATATGAGCTGCCGGTACCCGGGTAGAGCTTCGCCATCTCGGCATAACAGACAGCGGTCGAAAGGCACAGGACGAGGGCACCCAGGATTCCCCACCACATCGCAGGGCCGGTATTTTTCGTCGTCGCCTGCAGGTAAAAAGTCAGCCAGAGGAAAGCACCCGGCGCGATCAGCGCCATGGCGTTCGAGGTCAGGCCGGTCAATCCGAGTGTGGGCTTCAGTTCGCCGGTCGTGGTGTCTTCTGGCATGCGGGTCTCCCTTGGGGTGAGGTAGTGGCCTGGGTGGCTGGCGTGGGGTTCGCCGGTCACTTGCGGAGGTAAGACTTGTTAGGTGGTGATGAACTTAGGATGCCATGTTTGGCCCCGATTTGGTAGAGCACCGCAGCCAAACCAATGGGAGAATGGGCGCATGAGGCTTTGGTTCTCCGCGAGCAGCGAAGTGCCCATCTACCGCCAGATGGTGACCCAGGTCGTCCTCGCGATCCTCTCGGGTGAGTTGAAGCCGGGCGAACGCCTGCCCAGCACGCGCGAGGTCGCGCGCCGCTTCGGTCTCCATGCCAATACGGTGAGCGCGGGCTATAAACAACTGGAACGCGAAGGCTGGACGGAGTTCCGCCACGGCAGCGGTGTCTATGTTCGCGAGAACGATGCAAAGCCAACAACTCCAGACCAAATCCTCGACAGCCACATTGCGGGCTTCTTCCGTGCTGTTCGTGAACTCGGCCTGCCCCGCGATCTGGTGCGCGCGCGCGTAGCCGACTGGCTTGCCGCACCGGAGCCTGATCATTTTCTCCTCATCGATCCCGACCCGGAGCTGCGACAGATTCTTATCGCCGAGATCGAAGCTGTTGGCGTCATGCCGGTTCGCGGCGCATCGGTCGAGGAGCTGTGCGACCCAGAACTGCTGCGCGGCTCCGTTGCCTTGTGTCGCCCGAGCAAGACCGACCTCATCAGAAGTGCGTTGCCAGTAGGGGTTGAACTGACCACCCTGCCGATCCGCTCTGCCACCAGCTGGCTCGCACCGTGGCTGCCGGTACCGCAGGGAATTCTCGTGGCCGTCGTCTCGCACTGGCCGGAGTTCCTCACCATTGCACGGACGATGCTCATCGCGACCGGCCTTCCCACCGAGGCGCTCGTTTTTCGTGACGCCCGCAAACCCCGCTGGCAGCGTGGTCTGGAGCAGGCATCGGGGATTCTCTGCGATGCTTACACCGCGAAATACTCCCGCCTTCCCAAGGACGTACGCGTGGTCGTTTTTCCTCTCCTCGCCGAAGCCGCACTCGTAGACCTGAAACGATTTAGCCTGTCAGGCCACTGAAGCGGCGCGACTGTGCCAGGAACCTTGAGTCCGCAGCCGAAGAAGCAGCATGAATCTCCGTGCGATACTCGACGCGCCGCGCCAGCCGCCGCTGCCAAGCGTATGCACGTTCCCGTACACTGGCTGCGCACGGGAGGACGTTGGCTTGCACAAAGTTTATGAGAGCGCGGAAGCGGCGCTGGATGGAGTCGTTCGCGATGGCATGACGCTGGCCGTGGGAGGGTTCGGCGTCTGCGGCGTCCCCGAAGCGCTGATCGCGGCGCTGCGCGACTCCGGCGTCAAACACCTCACCGTTGCCAGCAATAACGCCGGTGTCGATGGCGCTGGGCTCGGTTTGCTGCTCGCCACGCGCCAGATCAAGAAGATGATCTCGAGTTATGTAGGCGAGAACATGGAATTCGAACGGCAGTATCTCGCGGGCGAATTGGAGCTTGAATTCTCTCCGCAGGGGACGCTTGCCGAAAGAATGCGCGCGGGTGGCGCGGGAATCCCCGGTTTTTACACCCGGACCGGCGTCGGCACGCTGGTCGCGGAAGGCAAAGAGGTGAAGGACTTCGATGGCGTCCCGCATCTCCTTGAGTTGGGCTACCGCGCCGACCTGTCGCTCGTCAAGGCATGGAAGGGCGATCGTCACGGCAACCTGGTCTATCGACGAACCGCGATGAACTTCAACCCCGGCGCGGCAATGTGCGGCAAGGTAACGATTGCTGAGGTTGAGGTACTGGTTGAGGCGGGTGAGATCGATCCGGATGAAGTTCATACGCCGGGGATCTTCGTACAGCGTGTGGTGTTGAATCGTTCTCCTTCGAAGAAGATTGAGAAGCTCGTTTTGCGTAAGAGCTGAAGGCAGAAGCGCCCTGCTCGCGGGCAGCGACCACTTCGTTGGGGGATTACCGCTTCGCGGTAAAAGGAGATTCAAAGATGGCTTGGACACGGCAGGAGATGGCGCAACAGGCAGCTAAAGAACTCAAAGACGGCTTCTACGTCAACCTCGGCATCGGTATGCCGACCCAGGTCGCCGGATGTATTCCCGAGGGCGTAACCGTCACGCTCCAATCCGAAAACGGCCTGCTCGGCATGGGGCCCTACCCGACCGAAGAAGAGGTTGACTGCGACGTGGTCAACGCGGGTAAAGAGACGGTCACCATGCTCAAGGGTGCGTCGTGTTTCTCGAGCTTTGACTCCTTTGCCATGATCCGGGGCGGCCACGTCGATCTCGCCATCCTCGGTGCAATGCAGGTCGCTGAAAACGGCGACCTCGCCAACTGGGTCATTCCCGGCAAACGCGTCAAAGGTATGGGCGGCGCCATGGACCTAGTCTCCGGCGTGCGCCGGGTCGTCGTCCTCATGGAGCATGTCGCCAGCGACGGCAGCGCCAAGCTTCTGCCAAAATGCTCCTTGCCCCTCACCGGTATGGGCGTCGTCAACCGCGTCGTGACCGACCTGTGCGTGATGGACGTGACCGACATGGGCTTTGAAGTGGTTGAACTGGCGCCCGGCGTAACTCGGGCGCAGGTGGAGCAAGCGACGGGAGCGACCATCACCTTCGCATGAGGCTTATCGGATAACCTCAGAACCGAACGCGATTCGGCGAAGTCCCCCAAGATCTCCAAAGCTTATGATCCTGATCTGAAAGACTTGGCAGCGACCGAGCGTCAGCGACTGCGATGGGAGCAACGACCGAAGCCGAAGCCAGAAGCTCCGTGATCTCAAGATCACTGCGGACGCGGTGATTTATGCTTGGGCAAACCGCGAACATGGGATTAGGACAAAGGATGACCAGACCGATGCGGAACGTTTTGGCTGCGTTGGTCTTCCTTTTCACGCTTGGGCTGTGTAGAGCACAGGACCTGCGTTCCCTGAGCCACCAGGCGTGGTCCACGGAAGAGGGCCTGCCGCAGAGCAGCGTCCACGCCATCGCGCAGACGAAGGACGGCTATCTCTGGGTCGCGACCGAAGGCGGATTGGCGCGTTTCGACGGGGTGAGCTTTAAGGTTTACGGTCCAACGACGTTTCCAAGCGTTGACATCTGCTGTTTAAAAGCGGATGACCAAGGCCTGCTGATCGGTACGGGAGAAGGGGTCTGGAGGGAGTCTTCGGGGGCATTTACCCGCACCGCAATCGCTGCGCTGCAACCGAAAGATTCTCCTGGGTGGACTTGGTCTGCGGAGTCAGTTCGGTTGATGCCGCACGCTGGGGCGGAGATCGGAAACGACTTCGAGCACTCACTCGTTCCGAAAGGCTTCGATCCTCGCTCACCGAGGGCTAAATCGGATGTGCGTGCCGCCGCCAACGGACGGGAATGGAGATCGGGCGAGCAGTTGGGAGGACGGGTGCAGTCGCTTCTGGTGGATCGCAACGGCCTGGCCTGGGTGGGCATGCGAAACGGCCTCGCTGTGATTGACGCCACAACCGGCAGCGTGACGGAGATCCCGTTTCTAAAGGGTGATTCCGTCCTTTCTGTGTTTGAGGATTTGGAGGGAAATCACTGGATCGGAACTGAGACGAGCGGCCTGCATATCCTTCGGCGTCTCAAGTTCCGGAGCGTTCCGGGGTTAGCGGAGTTGGGAGTGACCAGTGTTGTCCAAACCAGCGATGGGGCCATGTGGATCGGAACCCGCGACGATGGACTGCAAAGAGTCCGTGATGGTGTCGGAGCCGAGCCTGTACCCCTAGCGCGTCTCACAAGCGGAGTGATCCTATGCATGGCTCCGGGTCCGCTTGGCGGCCTCTGGGTTGGGACGCCGGATGGACTCAACTTCGTCGGTGCGAATGGGGCGGTGAGGAAGCTGTCGTCGGCGGATGGCCTGCCTGACGACTATGTGCGTTCTTTGGCGGTGCAGGGAAGCAGCGTCTGGGTAGGAACGCAACATGGTGTGGCGGAGTTGAAGGACGGCAAGGTCGCGCAGGTCTTGACGGTGCGAGCCGGTTTGAGTGGGGATCAGATCGGCGCGCTGCTGGTGACGCGAGACGGTCTCTGGGTCGGAACTTCGGGTGGGTTGTCGACGATCGGAAGCTTGGGGAAGATCCGCAACTTCGGTGCCGCCGATGGCCTCACAGGGCAGATCATCACCGCGATGGCTGGAGACAAGAACGGTGATGTCTGGGTCGCGACGAAAGGCGGCGGGGTAAGCCTCTTTGACGGCCGGCAGTTCCATCCGACAGGAGTCTTTTCGCCGAACGCCGTGATCCATGGAATCACCGCGGATGGGCGCGGTAATCTCTGGTTTCGCATGGATCGTGGAATTCGGCGGCTGTCGGTAGTGGACTTGCTGGAGTGCGCGAATGGCGGAGCTTGTCCTGCGAAGGCGCAGGCGATCCGCTATGGGCTGGCGGATGGTTTGCCAAGCGATGAGGAAGTCGCGAGCGGATCCTCCGGTGGGTGGTTGGCGAGCGATGGCGAGATGTGGTTTCCCACCCGGCGCGGGGTCGCGGTGGCGGACACGGCGAATCTGCCCATCGACAGGTTGGCCCCGCCGATCGTTATAGAACGCTTCTCCGTCGATGACGCCACGGTTGAGAATGGCGCGAAGATTCGGTATGGACCGCAGCGATTGACGATTGACTTTGCGGGGTTGAGCTACACCGCCCCAGGTGAGGTGCGCTACCGGGTTGGGCTGGTGGGATTCGATAAAGATTGGGTCGATGCCGGGGCGAAGCGATCAGCGACGTACACGAATCTGTCGCCGGGGCCGTATACGTTTCAAGTGCAGGCGATGAATGGGGATGGAGTCTGGAATCAGGCTGGGGCGAGCGTAGCGTTTCGGATCGTGCCTCCCTACTGGCGACGGTGGTGGTTTATCGCAGTGTTGGTGCTGGTCGTTGCGGCGCTGCTCATTTCCGGGTACATGCTGCGTTTGCGACGGTTGCAGCGTGGCTTCGATGCAGTGCTGGCGGAGCGGAGTCGCATGGCGCGGGAGATTCATGACACGCTGACCCAGGATTTCGTCGGGACTTCTGTGCAACTGGATATCGTGGCGCAGATGCTGAAGCGCGGCAAGACGGAGGCGGCTCTCGAGCAAGTGGCGCGGACACGGAAGCTGGTGAGCGAAGGATTGGACGAGGCACGACAAAGTATCTGGGAGTTGCGGGCGAACAGCTCGCAGGATAGCTTGCCGACTCGGGTGACGCGGCTATCGGAGCGCGAGGCTTATCGAGGAATTGGCATTGAGTTGGCGATCGGCGGCGCCTACCGGGAGCTTGATGCAAGGGTCGAGCGCGAGGTCTTGCGGATCGCGCAGGAGGCGTTGAACAACGTGGTGCGGCATGCGGCAGCGACGAAGACGGGTGTCGATCTCCACTATTCGGATGAGGCGCTGCTCCTCACGATTGAGGATAATGGGGTGGGTTTTGGAATGGATGCGGTCGCCAAGCTGGACGGACATTTCGGACTGGTTGGGATGAAGGAGCGCGCGGCTGTGATCGGAGCGGTGCTTGAGGTGCGAAGCGAGATGGGCAAGGGCAGTGTTGTGTCGTTGAGAGTTGAGGTTTGAGAGGGAACGATGAGTGATGCAATTCGGTTGATGCTGGTGGAGGACCATGCGGTGGTGCGGCAGGGGTTGGCTGCGCTGCTGGGAGCGGAGGACGGGTTAAAGGTTGTGGGGGCTTGCGGCGATGGGCTGGAGGCGGTCGAGATGTATCAGCGCGTGCGACCAGACGTGACGTTGATGGATCTGCAGATGCCGAAGCTGGGCGGAGTGGAGACGATCAAGCGGATTCGGGCAGAAAATCCCGCGGCAAGGGTGATCGTGCTGACAACGTTCGATGGAGATGAAGATATCTACCGCGCGCTGCAGGCAGGGGCACGGGCTTATCTGTTGAAGGGGATGCCGGTGGAGGAGCTGATGGCGACGATCCGCACGGTCCACGCCGGGAAGATGCACGTGCCGGGTCCGGTGGCGGCGAAGCTCGCGGAACGGGTGAGCGGGCAGGAGTTGACGGCACGGGAGTTGAGCGTGCTCGAGAGGATTGTGGCGGGGCGGGCGAATAAAGAGATTTCGGCGGATCTGTTCATCTCGGAGGCGACGGTGAAGACGCACATCAACAGCTTGCTTGGGAAGCTGGGGGTGGCGGATCGGACGCATGCGGCGACGGTGGCGATCGAACGAGGATTGGTGAGCCATCGATGAGTACTTCGTACCGTATACCTTGTCGAGAGAGCGCCAGCGGCTGGGGTTCTCTCGTTGCTAGGTTGGCATGCTTGCTGGTGTTGTGTGTGACGGTGGCTGGGGCGCAGGCGAAGAAGGCTGGTTGGCGGTCGGCGACGCCGGTGGAGCTGCAGGCGGTGCTGCCGGATCGGGCGCAGGTGGAGAAGGAGCGGATCGAGACGGAGATGCGGTCGGCGACCGGTGTGATCGACGCGCGGGGCAAGGTAATTGCGGCGGTGGTGCTGATCACAGCGGGGTACTCGGCGAATGGAAAGTACTCGCACTACCTTGTGGTGCAGAGCCCAATGAAGGTGGGGAATGTTGGGCTTGGCGTGGGGAATTATGTGATCGGGTGGACGCGCGGAGAGCAGGGGTTGGTCGTGCATTTCTATGTTGCGGAGACGGGGGTGGAGAAGGGGGTGGTGCAGGCGAAGGTTCCGGAGAAGGCGTTGCCGGTGGTGCCCTTGAAGATCTGGCCGCCGGAGCGAGGGGTGATTCAGATTGGGAGATTTGTGATGGGGTATGAGGTGGAGTGAGGCTAGGTCGAGAGTTCGAGGCTGTCGAAGCGCCGCCACTTATAAATGGCAAGTGAGGCAAGCCACGATACCGCGAAGAACCCAATAATGACGTAGCCGAGGAGTCCGAAGTTGTTATTGAGACGGGTGACTTGATTCCAAAAAAAACCCGTCAGGTGGAAACGTCCGGCGAGGAGCCCAAGGGCTTCGATGCCTCCGACGGCGAAGGCTACGATGACCGAGACCAGAGTGATGGTGATGTTGTAGTAGAGCTTGCGGATCGGTTTGACGAAGGCCCAGCCGTAGGCTCCGAGCATGAGGACGTTATCCGTAGTGTCGATGAGCGACATGCCGGCGGCGAAGAGGGCAGGGAAGACGAGGATCGACCAGATCGATAGGCCTTTGGCGGCTTCGGCGGCGGAGATGCCGAGCAGGCCGATCTCGGTTGCGGTGTCGAAGCCGAGGCCAAAGAGGATGCCGAGCGGATACATGTGCCAGGACTTCGTGATCATGTTGAAGACGGGACGGAAGAGCCGCGAGAGGAAGCCGCGGTTGCCGAGGAGCAGGTCGAAGTCCTCTTCGACGTAGGGCTCGCCGCGGCGGACGCGCTGAAATGCTTTGAAGACGCTGCTGAGGACGACCAGGTTGACGAAGGCGATAGCGAAAAGGAAAAGCGTTGAGACGAGCGTGCCGATGACCGCGCCGATGTCGCGGGCGGCGTCGATGCGGTGATGCAGAGCAAGCGCCGTTGCTGCGATTAGAACCGACCCGATGACGACGATGGTGGAGTGGCCGAGCGAGAAGAGGAACCCGACGGCAACGGGCCGTTTGCCTTGCTGCATGAGCTTACGGGTGACGTTGTCGATGGCGGCGATGTGGTCCGCGTCGACAGCGTGGCGTAGGCCGAGCGAGTAGGCGAGGAAGGCGGTGCCAAGCAGGACGGGGTAATGGTGAAAGGCGATCAGCGCCCAGGCCCACGCGCCGAGGTTGAAGACGCCGAGAACGGCGTAGATGGCGAGGATGCGGGATCGGGTGTTGTGTGGCTGATCGTCGAACAGGGAGCGCACAGTAAGTGGGGGGCTGTCGGTGGTTTGCGGCATGCGGGCTCCAGGCAGATTGTACTTGGGCGTGAGATGCCGGCTTAGGGTCAGGCGAAGAGGATGATCTGGCGAGTAGCTTCGCCGCGGGCGAGGCGGTCGAAGGCTTCGTTGATCTCGTCGAGCGCGAGGGTGTGGGTGTGGAGTTTGTCGATGGGCAGCAGGCCGGCGCGGTAGAGGGCGATATAGCGGGGCAGATCGCGCGAAGGGACGGCGGAGCCCATGTAGGAGCCTTTGACAGTGCGTTCTTCGGCGACGAGCGAGACGGCAGGAACGGAGAACATGCGGTCGGGTGCGGGCAGGCCGACGGTGATGGTGGTTCCGCCGCGCCGCGTGGCGGCGTAGGCCTGGGCGAGGACGGTCTCGCTGCCGACGGATTCGATGGCGTAGTCGACGCCGCCGTGGGTGACTTCGAGGAGTTGGTCGATAACGTCTTCAGCGCGGGCATTAAAGGTGTGGTGCGCGCCGAGCGAGCGGGCGAGGGCGAGTTTGTCTTCGGAGATGTCGAGGGCGACGAGCGGGAAGGCACCGGCGGCGCGCGCTCCGAGGAGTGCGGCGACGCCGACGCCGCCGAGACCGAAGACGGCGGCGGATTCTCCGGATTTGATGTTGGCGGTGTTGACCGCGGCTCCGACGCCGGTCATGACGGCGCAGCCGAAGAGTGCGGCGATCTCGGGCGGGAGGTCGGAGGGGACGACGACGGCGGAGCGGGCCGAGGTGACGGCATAGTCGGCGAATCCGGAGACGCCGAGGTGGTGGTTGACGGCAGCGCCGGTTGCGTCGGTCAGGTGACGGGTGCCGCGCAGCAGGGTTCCAGCGGCGTTGGCGCGGGCTCCAGGTTCGCAGAGCGCGGCGCGTCCGGAGGCGCAGGGCGGGCAGTGTCCGCAGACCGGGACGAAGGAGAAGACGACGTGGTCGCCGGGCTTGAGCGTGTCGACTTCGGAGCCCAGTTCGACGACCACGCCGGTGGCTTCATGGCCGAGCGCCATGGGCAACGGGCGTGGGCGCGAGCCGTTAATGACGGAGAGATCGGAGTGGCAGAGACCGGCGGCGAGGATGCGGACGAGGATCTCGCCGGGTCCGGGTGGTGAGAGTTCCAGGGTTTCGATGGTGAGCGGACGCGAAGTGGCGTAAGGCGCAGGGAGACCGGAATGGCGGAGGACGGCGGCTTGAATCTTCATGCTTTGGTCTCCGAGCGAAGGGCTTCGAGGGCGGTGCGAAGTTCGGCGGAGAGGGGTGTCGGGCGGCGGGTAGTCCGGTCAACGAAGACGTGGACGAACCAGCCTTCGGCGGCGGCTTGGAGGTTCGCTTCGCCGAAGAGGCCGATGCCATAGCGGACGCTGGAGGTGCCGAGGTGTTCGACGCGGAGCCCGGCGGTGATGGTTTCGGGGAAGGTGATCTGGGCAAGGAATTTGCAGTGGGACTCGGCGCAGACGCCGATCAGCGGGCCTTGGTGAATGTCGAGCGAGCCGTGGCGGATGAGGTAGGTGTTGATGACAGTGTCGAAGTAGCTGAAGTACTCGACGTTGTTGACGTGGCCGTAGGGGTCGTTGTCCTTCCAGCGGGTGGGGATGGTTTGGAAGTGGGGGTAGTCGGAGCGGGTGGGCATCGGAACTTGACGATCTGTCATTTTATTGTTGACTCACTCTCACTCAAGTCCCACGCTTCGATCAACTTGCTGTATTCCTCAGACGGTCGCAGAGCTAGAAGCCGCTTCATCTCGTCGAGCACTTCTACGTTTTGTCCGGCGTTGCACAGTGCCTCGAAAAGCACGAAAGAAGTCGTCTCAGATTTGGGAGATAAGTGAACGGCGCGTTGCGCATGATCAATTGCCTCGTTGAGACGACCGCTGCCGGATAAGAACATTGCGATGTAGCCATGAAGTGCTGCGGTCGCCGGAAATTCTTTGATCAGCGCTGACAATGTCTGGATTGCAGCATCCGTTTCTCGCTTCGCATGTAGTTCCGCTGCCTGCTGAATGCCTGCGATTACTCGAGCGTTGCCGTTAGCGGTTGTCTGATGCATATTTTCTCTTTTGGTTCTGTCCGGTGAATGACGTGCACGAGCCGCGGAGGTCTTTGCTGTTGAGGTCCATTTTATGCGGTGCAAGGCACAAGAGTCGCTTGGACGCTGCGCGTGTGGATGGGTTATGGTTCGGGATGGCTGATTTGAATGCGGCGCGGGAACGAATCCCTCGAGACAAAGAGAACGACTACACGCGGGTGGCGGCGGAGACTCGCCGAGGCTTTGCATCGGAGAAGACGGGGTCGGCGCTGGAGCATGTTGGGCGCTACTCGTTTGAGCCGGGGATACTGCCGGGGAATATCGAAAGCTTTATGGGCGTCGCGCAGGTTCCGATTGGGCTGGCGGGGCCACTGCGGATTATCGGCGAGCACGCGCAAGGAGATTTTTACATTCCGATGGCGACGACTGAAGGGACGCTCGTCGCGAGCTACAACCGCGGGATGCGGCTGCTGACCGAGTGCGGCGGGGTGCGGACGACCGTGGTGCAGCACAATATGCAGCGGTCGCCAGTCTTTGAGTTTGAGCATGCGCTGGAAGCGCGAACGTTTGCGGATTGGGTGGCGGAGCACTTTGCGGAGATCAAGGCCGTGGCGGAGACGACGACGTCCGTCGGGAAGCTGAAGAAGATTACGCCGTTTGTGGTGGGATGTTTGCTGTACCTGCGGTTCGACTACACGACGGGTGACGCGGCAGGGCAGAACATGGTGGGAAAGGCGACGCTGGCGGCGTGCCACTGGATGGTGGAGGCGCATCCGGACCGGCCGCGATACATCCTGTCGGGAAATATCGATACGGATAAAAAACACTCGCAGATCAATACGATCTTGACGCGCGGCAAACGGGTGGTGGCGGAGGTGGTGATTCCGAGGGCGGTGATCCAGAGGTTGATGGGAGTGGATACTGCGGACCTGTTTCATGTGCGGCAGATTTCGAATGCGGGGGCGATGCTGGCGGGGTCGTCCAACAATGGGGCGCATGCGGCGAATGGATTAGCCGCACTGTTTATCGCAACCGGACAGGATGTGGCGAACGTGGCGGAATCGCAGGCGGCGATCGTCTATAACCAGCTACGGGGAAATGGGGATTATTACTGGTCGATCACGTTGCCGTCGCTGATCGTTGCGACGTACGGCGGTGGGACGGGGCTGGCGACGCAGCGCGAGTGCCTGGAGATGCTGGGCTGCTATGGCTCGGGTAAGGCAGATAAGCTGGCGGAGATTTGCGCTGGCGTGGTACTGGCGGGAGAAATCTCGTTGAGCAGCGCAATCTTGAAGGGGGATTGGGTGAGCAGTCATGACCGATTGGGACGGAACCGGCCCTGAAAATCAGTTGCCGGCGAGGATCTTGAGTTCGGAGGCGGCTAGCAGATAAGCTCCGATGCCGTAGTTGTAGCTTGCGGTGGGCAGGTAGAAGGCGGGTTCGGCACCAGTTTGCTGGATGCAGCCGAGGCGGCCATTGGCGTAGACGTGGTGCAGGAGACCGCGCCAGGAGCGGGTGATGATGGGACGGTAGGTGCGGGCGTCGAGGATGTGATGGTTGATCCCGTAGGCGAGCGCATAGGTGAAGAAGGCGGAGCCGGAGATCTCGGGCAGCGGGTAGTCGGCGGAGTCGAGCAGTGACGCGTGCCAGAGGCCGTCGGGCTGCTGGAGCTGTGCGATGCGGGCGGACATCTGCTGTAACTGGGTGACATAGAAGGCGCGGTGCGGGTCGTTCGCGGGCAGGTCTTCGAGGATGCGGACGATGCCGGCCATGACCCAGCCGTTCCCGCGCGACCAGAAGATCTTCTTCCCGTTAGGGCCGCGACGTGCGAGGTAGCCGGCGTCACGGGCGTAGAGGTGCTCTTCGGGGTCATAGAGAAGGGTTGAGGTTTTATGCCAGTTTTCGTCGAGGTAGTCGAGGTATTTGACGTCGCCCGTGATGTGGTAGAGATGCGACCAGACGGGCGGAGCCATGAAGAGTGCATCGCACCACCACCAGGGGATACGCGGGTCGGTCGCCGTGAGGGTCTTGAGCGGAAGGAGATTGTCGAGGGTGGTTTGAGTCGGCGCAAGATGCGAGGAATCGGGGTGGAACTCGTAGAGGGCAACGTAGGTCTGGGCGATGCTTTGGTCGTCGGCGTTCGGCGTCTTCGATCGCAGCTTCCAGTTGAACTTATCGGACATGGCGAGCATGGCGTCGCGGTACTTAGGGTCGCCGGTGGCGTCGGAGGCGGCTAGAAAGCCAGTGTAGAGCGCGGACCAGGTCCAGGTATCGCCGAAGTACGGCTGCGAGCGGGCAAGCTCCCAGTCAGCGACTTTTCGAATGGCTTTGTCGATCGCTTTTGGGTTGAGCGCGGGAGACAGGTCTCTGGCGAGCGGACCCGCATCGACAGGCGAGTCGCCGATGTGCTGGGCGACGTCGTAGTCGATCGTCTTCTGCTGCGCGGGCGTTGGCGTGGGATATTGCTGCGCGGTCAGGGGAGCTGTGAGCAGAACAAGTGCGACTAGGTTCAGGCGGTTCATCAGGTTTGGTCTCGGTAGCCATGCTACATGGCCGCTGGAATCACGTGATCCGGTGCAGCGCGGCTCAGCAGGATGCGGATATCGGTGGACTCGCTGAAGGTGAAGGCTGTCGGCGCGGCCGGAGCGGTGATCGAGAGAAAGTCAGCGCGATGGACGTTGGTGAGAGCGATCGTGGGGCGTGCGTCTGGACTCTGCGGATGAACCTCGACGTGGCTCATCTCGAGGTTGCGAATGTTACGAAGAAAAAAGCCGTGGGATGGCGTAGGGCCAAACATATCGGGGTCGGGGTAGCCAGCTTCGTTCTCCGGCGGGATCCGTTGCGCCTGGGCTGCGGTGCCTCCGCCCTTGTGGTCGAGGTAAAGGTTTGAGAGCTTGATGTCTTCGATAGGGAAGCCGGGTATGCCGGAGAGGATGGAGGCGAGCTTCGTCGAGGAATTGAAGCACGTAACGTTCGAAATGGCGATGCGGCGCAGGGTGCCGACACGCGTCTTTGATTTGGGCCCACGCAGACGCGAGCCGAGCCGGAAGAACAGCGGACAGCTGGAGATGTCTCGCATGGTGATGTTGGTGATGGCGATATCTTCGAGCAGAGCTCCGTCGACCGATTCCAGCGCGAGGCCGTGGCAGCCTTCGAAGATGCAGTTGGAGATAGCGATGTTTTGGAAACCACCGTTCGACTCGGTGCCGCACTTGATTCGCCCCGTGTGGTAGGCCCGTTCGCCCGGCCCGAACTTCTGGTAGGTCCCGTCGAGCACTGCACCAAGCTTGTAGCATCCGCTGACGAAGCAATTGTTGATGGTGACGTTGCGGGTTGGGCGGGCGGAGCCGAGGGCGAGGCTCGACTTAGGGCAGATGGCGTCGTCCCACGGCGAGTTGACGGTGCAGTTGGAGACCCGGACATTTTGGCAGCAGTCGATGTCAATGCCATCGCGGTCGGTGTCGATCTTGAGGTTATCGATGGTGACGTTGTCCACGCCGGAAAGGAGTAGAGCGAAGTGGCCGCCTTTCAAAACGGCGAAGTCTCGGAAGAGGACGTTGCGGCAATTCTTGAGCGCGATCGTTTTGTTTCCGACGCCTGGTTGTTCCGCGACGAAGTTGTAACCGAGGGTGTCTTCGGCTCGGCCACAGGAAAGACCTCTACCCCAGATCATTCCCGGCCCTGTGATGCTGAGGTCGTTGAGGCCTTCGCCCCAGAGAAGGGAGTTGTGCCAATGGTTGTGACCGTAGTCCTGGTAGGCATCGTAGGGTGTTTTGGGTTCCGCTGCGTCGTAGGTTCCTCCTGATTCACCCGTTGTTTCGCCGGGTTTAGGCGAGTCGGCGGCGAGCAGGGTGCAGCCTTGCGAGAGGTAGAGTTCAACATGGCTTTTCAAGCGGATCGAGAACGTCTTGAAGATGCCTGCGGGGAAGACGACCTGCCCGCCGCCGGCTGAGGCGGCGGCTTCAAGAGTGCGGTTGATGGCGACGGTATCGAGCGTCTTGCCATCGCCGGTCGCGCCGAAGTCACGGACGTTGAAGGTGGCGCGCGTGGGTGCTGATTGTCCGTGCGCCGGTTGGCCTGCGGCTGCTGCTACGAAGCCGATGGTGGAGAGCTTGAGGAGGGTGCGACGGTCGTGATGCTCGGTTGCGCTCATAACAATTTTTTCGATCAATCGTGAGGCTACTCGATAGGAGGATAGGAAAGCGAACAGCATGGAAGTCCATTCGCGAGATTCGGCAGGAATTTGTCGAAGATGTAACCGATCAGGTCGAAAAGCTCGTCTTCCGAAGCACGGTAAGACTTTTCCGAGGTGCGATTCATGACAGCAGCTACCAATCTCGCGACAGCATGGACTCCTGCTCCGCCACAACGCAAGGCGATGACAAGAATACTGACGGAGGGTCCGTCTAACATGAAGGCGGGGCCTGATGCGGGAGTGCGAGGGCGAACTATCAGCGAGCTGGATGACATCGACGAACTGGTGAAGACGTACAGGCCGCGTCTGCTGCGGTTCGTAACGTTTTCGCTGGGTGATCCAGATATGGCGGAGACGATCGTGCAGGACACGCTGCTGAAGGCGCACAACGCACGCGCGAACTTTCGCGGCGAGTCGAGCGTCAACACGTTTCTGACGAGCATCGCGCTGAACCTGATTCGGGATCAGCAAAGGACGCAGAAGTTCCGGTTCTGGAAGCAGTTTCGCGCGACGGCGCTCGACGTGACCGACGTAGCCTCGTTTGTGGCCACGGATAAAAGCTCGGCTGAGGCGCAGTTGATTGCGAAGGAGAAGGTGCAGCGGCTTTACACTGTCATCGAGACGCTTTCGATCAACCAGCGGACAGTTTTCGTGATGAAGTTTACGGATGAGATGGACGTGCAGCAGATTTCGGAGGCGACGGGGATGCCGGTGAATACGGTGAAGACGCATCTGCACCGGGCACTGAAGGCGGTTCGCCGACAGCTTGGAGCGAGTCAATGAACACAGAGCACTTGAGTGAGGCCGAAGTAGAGGAGGCATTGCTTGGATTTGCTTCCGACGACCGGACGCAGCATGCGAAGACATGCGCGGCGTGCCGGGGCAAGATCGACGACTTCAAGGAGACGATGGCGCTGTTCAATGAGGCGTCGATGGGTTGGTCGCAGGCGAAGTCAAACTCGTTGAGCCGGGATTTGGCGGGGCACCGGACGCCGTTTCGGGTAAGCATGACGTTTGTGTGGTCGAGTGCATCGGCTGCGGTGCTGATCATCGCGGGGATCGTCGGATTGGGGATGCATCAGCATGAACAAACGCTGACTGCTGCGACGGCAAGCGGGCGGCAGGTGTCTTCGGGCGATGCAAACGAGATTGCCAGCGATAACGCGATGTTGCAGGAGATCGATGCGGCGATCAACACGTCGGAGCCTTCGCCAGCGGAGGTGTACCGGACGACAAGTGCGAACACGTCGCATACTGGCTCGGTGAGGAACTAATGGCGTTTCGCCTTGGCCTGGTCGTCTCGCGGCGTCGAGTCGTGATCGCCTTCGCTTTGTCGCTCGCGTGCGGTAGCGCTTTGGCGCAACGGCCAGGGGGTGGGGGTGGCCAAGGGGGAGGAATGCCCGGCGGTCAGCCTGGGGGTGGAATGCCTGGCGGTCAGCCGGGCGGAATGACGCCGGGGAATGCTCCGCCGCCTGGTGGAATGCCGGGAAGCGGCAGCAACGGGGCGACGACCAGCACGATGCGGGGAGGACTACAGTTGGGACCGCCGGGAAGATGGTGGGACGATGCGGGATTTGCCAGGAGTATCGGGTTGAACCGGGATCAGCAGCATCGCATGGATGACATCTTTAAGGCGAGCAAGGGGTCTCTGCTTCAGTCGTACAAGAACCTGCAGCAGGAGGAGTCGGCGCTGGATAAGGTGTTGCGGGCGAAGGTGCTGGATGAGGCGCAGATCGACCAGCAGATCGACAGGGTCGTACAGGCTCGTGGAGATCTGGAGAAGGCGAACGCGCATATGCTGCTGGAGATCCGGAAAGAGATGACAACGGCGCAGACGGAGAAGCTGGATCAGCACCGTCCACCTCCGATCTAAGGGGAAAACTAGGGTCTCCCCCAGCCCTGCCGTAAAGTATGTAAAGTATTCAAACGATGTGGGATAAGTCTGGACTTGCGTCTCGATTTAGATGCACTGTTTTTGATGCAGCGGGTTTTTTTACGACGCGGTCCTTCTCATCCAGACGGGGGCGGTCCGAGGGGGTTGGAGGGAAAGGACAAACCGCAAATCCTTCGGCTTCGACGTTTGCTGCGAGGCCGCGAACTGGATCGTTCAGGATGACAAATCAGTGAGTGGCGAAGAACAGTTTAGTGGAAGCTCTCGGCGGGGAGAGGGGTGGCTGCGGCGGCGCTGAGCGTTTCGAGGGCACCGACCTGGCGGTTCTGGTCGGTGTACTCGGGCCAGGGGATTTGTCCGTTGGTGGCGAAGTCGACCCAAAGCTTGTGGATGCGGTCGGCGAGGTCTTGCGGTGGGGCTTCGCCGGCGATGCCGTTGGGGCCGGCGCAGCTTGCGAGAGTATTGAAGACGAACGGGAGTTCGAGGCCGTGGCAGGCGCCGAGCTGGCCGTTGATGGCGGGCGAGCGCCAGTTGAACTCGTACACGTGAGTGTGGCCACGGTGGGCGCCGGCGAACTGGCGGGCGGGCAGTCGGAAGACGAGGTCGCCGAGGATGGCGGTGAAGGCTTCGCCGGCGGTGCTGCCTTTGCCCATCCCGTAAGCTTTGAGCAGACGCCGGGCCTGGGGCTGGACGCGGCTGAGGAGCCAGGTGGCGAGTAGCGGGCGCAGTTTTTTTGCGACACCCGTTGGAATCATGTAAAGGTTTCCTTCCTCGCGGTTGGTGCCGATAAGAAGGTCGATCTCGGAGCCCGCGCCATTCGCGACTGCGGTGAGCGGGATCTCGGGGAGGACGTCGTCGCCGTAGACGGGGAGGAAACGGGTGATGCCAAAGCTGGGGTCGCGTCCGGATTTGTCCTTCATGGTGGGGCCGATGAGGCTGGGTTTTTGAGTGTTCTGCAGGGCGTCCAGGCCCTGTTCGATCGTCGTGGTGCGGAAGCCTGTCAGGTCGGGAGAGATTTTGAGAAACTTGGCGACGCGGCGAACGATTTTTGCTCCGACTTCGGGAGATTGGATGAGTGCGCCGTGCCCGCTTTCGAGGATGGCGCGGCGGAAGAGTCCTTTGGCAAGGGGCGAAGCCATGAGGTAGGCGACGGACATGGCTCCGGCGGATTCGCCGAAGAGTGTGATGTTCTGGGGGTCGCCATCGAAGGCACCGGCGTTGTCGCGGACCCATTTTAGGGCGAGAATCTGGTCGCGCAGGCCGAGGTTGGTAGGGACGCCGGGGATCGGCAGGAAGCCTTCGACGCCCAAACGATAGTTGATGGCCATGAGGACGATGCCGGATCGGGCGAAGGCTGAGCCGTCCTGGACGGGCGCGTCGTTGCCGCCGACGCAGAAGGCTCCGCCGTGAATGAAGACCATGACGGGAGCTTTGCGGATGATGTTGGCGGGCGCCCAGATGTTGACGTTCAGCGGATTGTCGCCTGGCCGCGGGCCGTCGCCGATGAGGGCTTTGGCGTTGATGCCGGGGAAGTCGCGGATGCGCTGCGGGCAGGTTGCGCCTTGAGTGCTGCAGTCGCGGATGTCAGGCCATGAGTCGGGTGGGACCGGAAGGGCGAAGCGGCGGTCGCCGATAGGGGCGGCGGCATAGGGGACGCCGAGGTAGCGGAGGATGCCGTCCTGAGAAGTTCCGCGAATTTGTCCTGAGGTCGTGGTGATGATGGATTCTGGCATGGACGGGGCTCCCTCCGGGATCGCTCTTCGAATTGTCAACTGATAGTCAGGTAGTGCTGGAGGGTGGCGATGACGCCTGTCGTCGAGAGTTGATCCAAAGCGTCGGTGACGGTTTGAACGAAGTGGAGGTTGGCGGGAAGGGCGGCACCGAAGATGGATTCCAAGGCGAGGAATGGGCTGGGGTCGGTGACGGACTGGCTGGCGAGGCGGGTGAGTTCAGGGGCGCGGGCGTCGATGATGTCGAGGGGCTGGCCGCGTTCGTCGGTGAAGCGCGTGAAGTAAAAGATCCAGCTTGCGACGACAAGGGCGAGCAGGTCCATGGGCGCGCCGGCGTCGAGAAGTTCGGTGATGGAGGGCAGGAGCCACTTGGGGATCTTGGCGGAGCCTTCGGAGCAGATGCGGGTGACCTGGTCGTTGATGGTGGGATTGGCGAAGCGCTCGATGAGGGTGCGTTTGTAGTTGGGGATGGACGTGTCGGGGATGACGGGGACGACGGGGGTGACCTGGTCCATGAAGGCGGTGATGAAGCGGGCGAAGACGGGGTCCTGCATGATCTCGTGGACGCGGGTGTAGCCGTGGAGCGCGCCGAGATAGGCCATGGCAAGGTGGCTGCCGTTGAGCAGGCGCATCTTCATGATCTCGTAGGGCGCGACGTCGGGGGTGAACTGGACGCCGACACGCTCCCATGCGGGGCGGCCGGCGGAGAACGTGTCTTCAACGACCCATTGCAGGAAGGGCTCGGTGACGACGGGCCATGCGTCGTCGATGCCGAAGTTTTCGGAGACAAAGGCGATATCTGCGGGCGTGGTGGCGGGGGTAATGCGATCTACCATGCAATTAGGGAAGGCGACGTGGTGGGCGATCCATTGGCGTAGCGTCGGGTTGGAAAGCGCGGTGAAGCCGAGGAGAACTTTCCTTATGACGTGCCCGTTATGTTGCAGGTTGTCACACGACATGACGGTGAAGGGCGGGAGATTGCGCAGACGGCGGCGGTCGAGCGCTTCGGCGATGAGGCCGATCGAGGTAATGGGAGCGATGGGATTAAGCAGGTCGCGTTGGATGTCGGGGTGATTCTCGAGAAAAGCCCCGGTGGCTTCGTCGATGAAGTAGCCGCCTTCCGTGATGGTGAGGGAGACGATGCGGGTATCGGCGGCAGCCAGTTTTTCGAGGGCTGCTTCGCGGGCTTCGGGCGCGAGGATAAAGCCGGTCATGGAACCTATCACGCGGGCGGTTGCGGTGTCGGCGCTACGTTCTACCAGGGTGTACAGGTGGTCCTGCGAGGCGAGCGCATCGCGCATGCGGGCGTCGGCGGGCAGGACGCCGACGCCGCACTCGGCCCAACGTTCGGTGTCGGGTAGGGCAAGGAGGTCGTCGAGGTAGACGGCCTGGTGCGCGCGGTGAAATCCTCCGACGCCGAGATGGACGATGTGTTGACGGAGGTTTGTCCGGTCGTACTGCGGGATGCGGATTTTCGGAGAAAGCTTGGAGAGTGCGACGGTCGAGAGTTTTGTCATGAGCATTCTTCGGACTGGTTGACTCTTATTTCGCATGTCAGCCGATGAGACTGTCTGAGATGGGGCACCCGGGAGCTTGTGGTCCCTGGTATTCGAGAGTTTAGAGTTGAGAGTTCTTTAGTTGAGGCTTATGTACGGGTTCGATGGCGTTGCCCTCGTGGTCGAAGCGGTGGACGTGTTGGGGGTCGAAGGTCAGATGGATGGTTTGATCGGGGGTGAGGGTGGATTCTCCGTTGAGGCGGAGGGTGATGGGTTCACCCGTGACGAGTTGGGCGTGGATGTAGCTTTCGCTGCCGAGGTGCTCTACGAGTTGGACGGTGGCGGGTAGTCCTTCGTCAGCTACGCCGATGTGCTCGGGGCGGATGCCTACGGTGTGCGCGTGAGGGTCGGCGAGAAGGGTGGCGGGCAGGAAATTCATTTTGGGCGAGCCGATGAAGCCTGCGACGAAGAGGTTGCGTGGGGTGCGGTAGAGCTCCATGGGAGTGCCGACTTGTTCGACGCGTCCGGCATTGAGGACGACGATGCGGTCAGCCATAGTCATGGCTTCCACCTGATCGTGGGTGACGTAGATCATGGTGGCTGCGAGCTTCCGGTGGAGGGTCGTGAGTTCGAGGCGCATGCGGACGCGGAGTGCGGCGTCGAGGTTCGAGAGGGGTTCGTCGAAGAGGAAGACTTTTGGGTTGCGGACGATGGCGCGGCCGATGGCGACCCGCTGGCGCTGGCCGCCGGAGAGATCTTTGGGTTTGCGATCCAGGAGATCTTCGAGGTGAAGGATGCGCGCGGCTTCTAGGACTTTGGCATCGCGTTCGGGCTTGGAAATGCCAGCGAGCTTCATGCTGAATGACATGTTCTCGGCGACGTTCATATGCGGGTAGAGGGCGTAGGACTGGAAGACGAGGGCGAGGCCGCGCCTGGCGGGAGCGATGTCGTTGACCCGGAGGCTATCGATGAGCAGGTCGCCGGAGTCGATGTCTTCGAGGCCTGCGATGAGGCG
Source organism: uncultured Granulicella sp. (assembly GCA_963693075.2). Taxonomy (GTDB): domain Bacteria; phylum Acidobacteriota; class Terriglobia; order Terriglobales; family Acidobacteriaceae; genus Edaphobacter. Next base: position 1,812,531 of record CAXMMP010000002.1, read on the forward strand.
CAGGAGCGTGGACTTCCCGCAGCCGGACGGGCCGACGAAGACGGTGAGTTCCTGATCATTAAGGGTGAGGTCGATGCCCCGGATGATCTCGTGGTCACCGTAGGACTTGCGGATCTGTTTGAGTTCGACGGTGGCCATTATTTGACAGCTCCGAAGGTGAGGCCGCGGACGAGTTGTTTTTGCGAGAGCCAGCCGAGGATGAGGATCGGCGCGATCGCCATGGTGGAGGCGGCGGAGAGCTTGGCGTAGAAGAGGCCCTCAGGAGACGAGAACGAAGCGATGAACGCGGTGAGTGGAGCGGCTTTGGCGGCGGTCAAGGTCAAGCTCCAAAAAGCTTCGTTCCACGCGAGGATGATCGCGAGGAGTGAGGTCGAGACGATGCCGGGGAGCGACAGTGGAAGCAGCAGATTCCAGAGTTCGCGGAGTGGACCCGCACCGTCCATGCGGCCGGCTTCCAGGACCTCGCGCGGGACCTCTTTGAAGAAGGTATAGAGCATCCAGATGAGGATAGGCAGGTTGGCGAGCGCGTCGACGAGCAACAGGCCGGTGCGCGTGTCGAGCAGGCTGAGATCGCGGAAGATAAGGTAGACAGGGACGAGCGCGCCGACGGGAGGCATCATCTTGGTGGAGAGCATCCAGAGGAGGGTGCTGCGGGTGGATTTGGTGGGAGCGAAGGCCATGGTGTAGGCCGAGGGAATCGCGAAGAGCAGCGCAAACAGCGTTGAGCCGACGGAGACGATGACGGAGTTGGCGGCGAAGTGGAGGTAGCTGGCTTGCTGCTGCACGGCCGCGTAGTTGGTGAGCGTCGGCGTGAAGAATAGGTGCGGGACGCGCGAGATGGCTTCGGTTTCGGATTTGAAGCTGGTGAGGATGAGCCACAGCGCGGGGAAGGCGATGACGAGGGCAACGAGCCATGCGACGGCCGTCATCGCGAGTTTGCGAGTGATTTTGTTGGAGGCGGCCATGGCGGGTCAGGTGTCCAGGTTTCGCGCGAACGAGCGCATCAGGAAGAGCGCGAGAAGATTGGCGAGGACGACGGCGACGAGTGCCGCGACCGAGGCTCCGCCGATGTCGTACTCCATGAGGGCGTAGCGGTAGATGAGGAACGAAAGGTTGGTGGAGGCAAAGCCCGGGCCGCCGGAGGTGGTGACGTAGATCTCCGCGAAGATGCCAAGGAGGAAGATGGACTCGATCATAGTGGTCGCGGCGATAGCTCGGCCAAGATGCGGCCAGATGATGTAGCGGAACATCGCGATGGGGCCTGCACCATCCATGCGCGCGGCTTCCTTGCGTTCGGAGTCGAGCGACTGCACGGCGGTCAGCAGCGTCAGGAACGCGAACGGCAGCCACTGCCACGAGACGATGATGATGATGGACGTGAGCGGCGCGACGGCGAACCAGTCGATGGGTTTGAGGCCGATAGAGCGGAAGACAAAGGCAAGGAAGCCGTTGTCTGGATGCATCATCATATTCTTCCACAGCAGCGCGCTCACGGTCGGCATGATGAAGAAGGGCGCAAGCACGAGCACGCGGGCGATGCCGCGGCCGAAGAACTCCTGGTCGAAGAGAATGGCGAGCAGTGTGCCGAGGCCGATGGTGATGGCGAGAACGGCTCCGACGAGGACAACCGTGTTGAAGACGGCTTGGAAGAGCGTGGGGTCGGAGAGCAGGTAGCGGTAGTTGGCGAGGCCGTCGAAGCCGACGCGGTCAGGCTCCATAAGGTTATAGCGGCGGAAGGTGAACCACACCGTCATCACCAGCGGTATGATGGACCAGAGGAAAAGGGCCACGATCGCGGGAGTATTGAGCCAGCGGCTGGCGCGCTGTCGGCTCATTGCGGCTTACCCGTTCGTGCGAGGACGCGAGTCGTGGCGGCTTGCGCTTTGGTGAGGGCTTCGTCGACGGTCATGTTGCCGACGAGGGCTGCGGCGATGATCTGGCCGACCTGGTTGCCGATGGTCGGGAACGAGGGGATGACGACGAACTGGATGCCGGAGTACGGGACGGGCTGAAGCGTGGGGTGCAACGGATCGGCGGCCATGATGCTGCGGTAGGTTAGTTGGGCGAATGGTGCGGTGGCAAGGTACTCCGGCAGCTTGTAGGTCGATTCGCGGGTGCCGGGCGGGATGGCGGCCCAGCCGTTTTCATGTGCGACGAACTGGACGTACTCTTTCGACGTGGCCCACTGGATGAACTGGAGCGCGGCGGCCGAGTGCTTCGATGACGACGGGATGGCCAGTGCCCAGAACCACAGCCATTGGGCTCCGCGAGGCGTGACGGCGATGGGTGCGGGCGCGAAGCCGACGGTGGCAGCTACCTTCGATTGCGCCGCGTTGTAGAGCGAGCCGGCGGCGACGGTGGCGTCGATCCACATCGCGCAACGGCCGTTTTCAAACAGGGTCAGGTTTTCGTTGAAGCCATTGGAACTGCTGCCGGGGGGACCGTATTTTTGCAGAAGCCGGGCGTACAGGGTGACGGCATCATGCCACTGCGGGGAGTCGAGTTGTGGAGTCCATGCGGGATCGAACCAGCGGCCGCCGAACGTATTGGCGACGGTAGTGAGATATGCCATGTTCTCCCCCCAGCCTGGCTTGCCGCGGAGGCAGATGCCATAGACGTCGTGTGCGGGGTCATTGAGACGGGCGGCGAAGTGTTCGATATCGGCGTAGGTGGGTTGCGCTGGCATGCTGAGTCCGGCAGCGGCGAAGAGGTCTTTGCGGTAGTACGTGAGCGACGATTCGGCGTAGAACGGCAGGGCGTACAGGTGGCCGTTGGCAGAGGCACCGTCGCGTACGGGTTGGATAAGGTCGTTGACATCGTAGGCGGGGGAGAGTTTGTCTTCGAGCGACAGGAGCCAGCCGCGGCGGCCCCAGATTGGGGCTTCGAGCGGGCCGATCGTAACGACGTCATACTGGCCACCGTGCATGGCAGCGTCCGTGGTGGTCTTCTCGCGGAGAATTTTCTCTTCGAGGATGATCCAGTCGAGGTGGATGTCGGGGTGAAGTTGCTCGAACTGTTTTGAGAGCCGCTGCATGACGATCATGTCGCCGTTATTGACGGTGGCGATCGTGAGCGTTGTCTGGGCGTGCAGCGGCGCCAGGAGCGCGAGGCCGAGCAGGAGTCTACGCAGTCGCAAAGGCGCGTCTCAGTGCGGATTTCCACGAAGCGTTGAAGGCTTCGGAGACCTTGGCGTCGGGGACGATGAAGTTGAAGGCGTGGTAAGCGCCGGGCGCAACGAAGATCTCGGTGGAGACGCCGGAATCGAGCAGGCGCTTGCCATATTCGAGGTCTTCGTCGACGAAGAGGTCGATGGAGCCGACGCCGATCCAGGCTGGGGGCAGACCGGCGAGCTTATCGACGCGAGCCGGGACGGAGCCGGGTGGCACGGTAGGAAGTCCGGCAGGCTGGCCGAGGAAGGCGGTCCAGCCGAAGTTGTTGCATTGCGCATTCCAGACGAACCTGCCGATCGCGGGCGGCACGGCGCGGCTCGAGCCGGTGCGGTCGTCCAGCATTGGGTACATGAGCATCTGGAAGCAGAGGGGAATCTCGCCCTGGTCGCGGGCATGCTGTGCGAGGAGCGCAGCATGGCCACCGCCGGCACTTTCGCCGCCAACGGCGATGCGTGCGCGGTCAATACCGAGGGTTTCGGCGTTAGCGTAGACCCACTTGAGCGCGGTGTAGTTGTCGGCAGTGGAGCCGGCGTAGGTAGTCTCGGGTGCGAGACGGTAGTCGATGGAGACGACGACGCAGTGGCAGTCCTGCGCGATGGACTGGATGAGCGGATTGAGGCCGGGGTTCGGGGTGACCATGCCGCCGCCGTGGGTGTGGACGAAGACGGGCCGGTTCTTCGTGCCGGGGTTGAGATCGACGATGGTGATGTGGATGTCGGGTGCGCCAGCCGGGCCAGGGATATGCCGTTCGACAGGCTGTGGAGCAGGTGGCGGGAGATTTGGCCGAGCTGGTGTCTTACGGGCTATCGCGAGGAGTTCAGGGGTGAGGACAAGCTGCGGAATGGCTTTGAGGGCGGGACGAAGTTCAGGATCGACCAGACGGTAGGGGTCGCCAGGGTCCGCCGCAAAGAGGCTGTGGGGCGAGAGCAGACCGAGCGCGGCTACGGATGCTGTGAACTCACGTCGATTCCATTGCTTCATCTTTCCCCCCGGTTCATGCTCCTGACGCACGCGCTGGCAAAGTCCACCGGAGATCACGTTGCCGCTTGCGAGGTAGGAGCGTCAACGGAGTCCGCAATTAGCTGCGCGGAAAGGTCAGTACAGCGGAAGCTAATTCACAAGCGAGGCATCAGCCTTTTCGCCGACCACGTCGATGGAGTAGCGGTGATCGCTTCCGCCGTTGATTGCGAGCAGAAGGGTGCGAATCGAGCGGATGGTCCGCCCGTCCTTGCCGATCACCTTGCCAAGGTCACTCGCAGGAATCCACAAGGTGAGTTGTGTCGAAGTGGGGCCCGGGATGACCTCGAGTGATACTTTTCGTGGCTCTTCGGCCAGCAGAAAAACTGTCCCGGTGAGAAAGGAGCGAATCCTGACCGGCAGAAGAATGAGTTGAGCGGACGTGAAGAGGCTCGGAGTGGCGGTCTCCTGCTGAGAGGAGCGAGGTCCAGCGATCTCTGTCTTGAATCCGGTGACCCGGTAAGCATGGCCCTCGCTGTCGTACAGGCAGCGCCCAATCGATTGCACCCAACGGTAGGTGTCATCGGCGCGGCGGACTCGATAGTCGACGCAGTAGTTTTTTCCTGTAAGGATGCATTCCATGACCGCATCGGTCAGCACGACGATATCGTCAGGATGCAACATGCGTTCGAACAGTTTGGCGCTCACACCCGTGGCTAGAAGCTTCGGGTCGATCCGGTATAGATCAGCCATCGCCTGGTCGCCGTACACCAGTCCTGACTGCATATGCCAATCCCAGATGCCTAGCCCGTTACCGGCGCTGAGGGCCATCTCGAGCCGTTCGTTCGCTTCAGCCAGGGCGCGCATCGCGAGGACGGATTCTGTCGTCTCCTGAAGGGCCCTGAAGATTCCGACGATCTCACCCTTGTGGTAGATGGGGCTGAGTGAGTAATCGAGGAAGACCTCACTTGATGAGGCTTCGTTGATGATCTTGATCGGGAAATCTTCGTTATAGAACGACGCGCCGGACGACAGGACCGCGGTAAAGCGCGCTTCGACCTGTTGCCATTTGTCTCCCCAGACCCTGAGAGCGGGACAACCTAACGGTTCGTTCTCCCGCCGTCCGATCATCCGATTGCTGGCATCGTTGCAGAGGAAGATCATCTCCGCTCCCCAGTAGATCGCGAGGGCAGCCGCCGAGTTCAGGATGAGGTTGACATTGTCGAGGAGGGCCGAAGGCCAGAGGTCGAGAGGGCCAAGGGGTGTCTCATGCCAGGGATAGTGGCGGATGTGATCCGCCATCTCACCAGTACCGATAATCAAGGTGGACGGAAACGCCGTCGGAGTGGATGCCGTGACGTCGTGCGGTTTTTGCTCAGGAACTCGCATGGCGTAAATGATGTCAGATTGGCGCGCTTCGAACAAGCGCATTGGGAACAGTTCTTTGAGATTTTTTGCTCGTCAGCCGGCCTTCTCGTTGCGGGGCGAATCGCGACCTGCACCGACGGAAAAGAGAACAGTCACAACTCGACTGCGGTGAGGTTGACGCCTTTCGTTTCGCGGATCATGAGCAGGCCCAGGAAGCTCAGGAAAGCAGCGAAAGATAGATAGTAGCCGACGTAGTTGAGGCCGAGGTGCAGAGCCAGCCAGGTAGCGATCGAGGGGGCTAATGAGGCTCCGAGGATACCGGCGAGCGAGAAGGCGAGGGAGCTTCCGGTATAGCGGGTTGTCGTCGGGAAGATCTCTGAGATGACAGTGCCGAGTGGGCCGTAGGTGAGGCCCATCAGGCCGAGGCCGAGGACGAGGGTGACGATGGCTCCCGTCTGCCCGGCGGAAAAGAGCGGGCCAAGTGCAAGGCCGAAGAGGAAGATGAGGACCTGAACCCACAGCATGACGGCGCGGCGGCCTTTTTCGGCGAAGAAGGCCGCGATGGGGATCGTGATGGCGAAGAAGAGGACGCCGAAGAGCTGGATGAGCAGGAAACGTTCCCGCGTAAAGCCGAGATGGCTGGTGCCCCATGAGAGGGTGAACACCGTCATCAGGTAGAAGAGGACGAAGGTGGCGAGGCAGATGAGGATGCCTGCCGCCATCGATTTTGAGTTGTCGCGAAAGACGGCGAGGAACGGGTAGCTCTCTTTTTCGCCACGGGTGGCGGCTTCCGTGAAGACGGGGGTTTCGGTGATGGTCAGACGGACGTAAAGGCCGAGCAATACGAGGACGGCGCTGGCAAGGAACGGAAGTCGCCAGCCGAAGGCAAAGAATTGTGCGTTGGTGAGGGTGTGCGAGAGCAGGAAGAAGACGCCGCCGGAGAGGAAGAAGCCAAGCGGCGCTCCAAGTTGTGGGAACATGCCGTACCAGGCGCGACGGTGGGCGGGCGCGTTTTCGATCGCGAGCAGGATCGCTCCGCCCCACTCGCCGCCGAGGCCGATGCCCTGGCCGAAGCGGCAGAGCGTGAGCAGCAGCGGTGCGAGCACACCGATGGATTTGTAGGTGGGGAGCGCGCCAATGGCGAAGGTCGAAAGACCCATGGTGCCGAGCGCTACGACGAGCGTCGTCTTGCGGCCGATGCGGTCGCCAAAGTGTCCGAAGAGCGCGGAACCGATGGGCCGGGCGATGAAGGCGACGGCGAAGGTTGCGAGCGAAAGCAGAATCGCGGAGGCAGGGTTCGCTTTGGGGAAGAAGAGGGTGGGGAAGACGAGGACGGCGGCGGTCGCGTAGATGTAGAAGTCGAAGAATTCGACCGCGGTCCCGATGAGCGAGGCGAAGAGGACCTGGGCTGGCTTGTTGCGGGTTTTCAGCGGCGGGAAGGCGGTGCTCATGAGTGCTCCTATGGTCGCACCGTTCTTAGGGAGTGCCAAGATCAGGAATGGGTACCTCCCGTCGCAGGCGACGGTGCTGCCTGTGATGCAACCCCCCGTGCCGTATTGGTGAAGATGCGGAGGGCAGTTGCAGAGCCCTCCGCTTCACTCTGGGATGATCGTAGGCAGAGGCTAGAAGGAGAACTTCGCGCTGAGTTGAATCTGGCGGGCAAAGGTTGCGGTTGAGGTGATTTCGCCGGCGTTGGCTGCTCCGTAGAGGTTGGCGCTGGGGAAGCCAAGGTTGGTGTGGTTGGTGATGTTGAAGGCTTCCGCGCGGATGAGGATGGTCTTGCCTTCGCTGAGGCGCGTGTTCTTCGAGATCCCCATGTCGAGTTCGCGTACGCCGAACGCGGTCAGCGTGTTGCGGGATAGATCGCCAAAGACTCCCTTGGGCTGAAGCGTGAAGGCGGTGGGGTCGAAGCCGTAGGTGACGCCGTCGACGATGCGCTTGCCGGTTGGGTTGGCGCTCCTTCCAGGGACGAGGTTGGGGCGCTCGGCGTTGGCGGCGACGTTGGCCTGGCCGACGTTGGCCTGGTCAATGCCGTCGTAGACGCTGTACGGCGTGCCGGAGTGAACGGTACCGATGGCGGTGAGCGAGTAACCCTCTTTCCAGCGTGAGCCAGTGAAGGGGAGCGTGAAGATGCCGTTGCTGGTCCAGTTATTGCGAAGGTCGTAGTCGCAGGGACCGTAGTCGGCGTCGTGGTTGGCGTTGATAAGGCTTCCCGGCTGCAGGCCGGCGGTCTGGCCATTGGGTCCGATGGAGTCGTTGCCGGTGTAGTAGGAGCCCACGTCGAAGCATTTCGAGAAGGTGTAGGCGGTGCGGAAGGTCGCCCACTTGCCGATGCCGCGATCGAGCGAGACTTCAGCCGAGTTGTAGTTCGAGTTGCCGACCGCGCGACGCAGCACGACGCTGCCCAGCTTCGGGTTCGGGGTGGGGCAGGTTCCGGAGTTCGCGTAGTCGCGGACGATGGTGCCGTCCGGCTCAATGCTGGTGGGCAGGCAGGGGTTCGTCTCCTGGCCGATGAAGAGGTTGCTGGCCTTCGATCCGATGTAACCGACGGTGAGGATGAAGTTGTGGGTCAGGTCCTGCTGGACGTTGAGGTTGTACTGCATGATGGAGGCGTTCCGAGCCGCGTTGTAGTCGGTAAGCTGCGCTCCGGTGGGCAGGCCGGTGGCATTGATGCCGCCGCCGCCGAGGGGATTGGGGTTCTGAGGGAGCAGGATGGTTTCTACACCGTAGATGGGGTTATTGAAGAGGTAGGAGATGGCGACCTGCATCTCGAGCGGAATGTCGTCGAAGATGCCGTAGCCGCCGCGGATCGAGGTCTTGTGATTGCCGAAGACATCGTAGGCGAAACCGATACGCGGCTCGAAGTCCTTCGCGGTGATGTTATGGGCGAAGGCATGGTCGACGTGGACGTAGTCGCTGTCAGTCAGCACATTGGTCAGGTTGTAGAGCTTGTTGTGGGTCTCGGTGGGGTTGGTCTCGAAGTCGTAACGCAGGCCCAGGTTGAAGGTGAGACGCGGGCTGGCCTGCCACTTGTCCTGAATGTAGGCAGCCAGGTTAGTGTGACGAATGTCGCGAAGGGAGTCGGAGGCGTTCTTCGGGACGCCAGCGAAGGCGAGCGCGGTGTTGGTGAGGAAGCCCTGGTAGGCAGGGAGGTTGATCTGCAGGGGTGTGGCGGCAAGGGGGATATTCGCATAAAGAAACTCGCCGCCGGTGATGATAGGGATGTTCGCGCTGATCTGGTGGCGAACCACTTCGACGCCGAGGTCGAGCGAGTGACGGCCCTTGGTGAGCGAGACCTGATCGCGACCGGTGTAGCGGTTGACGGCTTCGATGGAGCTGTCTTCGCCGCCGAGTTCGGTGAGGCCGGTGACGTTGATGTTTCCGTTATAGCCAGAGCCGGCGATGATGTTGAAGGCGGGGTTATAAACCGTGTCAACGGTGATCTTCGAGCGAACGAACGACGCGTGGGCAACGTTGAGGAACGTCGGCGAGATGATCTTGCGCTCTTCGATGGTGAAGTTCTGATTGCGCTGGGTGTCGTTGTCGTTGATGGACGGCGTCTGGTGCGAGATGATGGCGCCATCGTCGATGTTGTAGCTGGCGAGCAGGGTGTCTGACGCCGAGAAGTTGTGGTTGAGTTTGATCACGCCGTAGTGCTCGGAGACAGGCGAGGTGAGCGCCGTAAAGTTCTGCGCGCTGCCATCGGCGAACGAAGGCCCGTTAGCCGGGAGATAGGCTGCGAGATAGCCAGCGACGTTGGGGTCGATGCCGACGTTGACCGGAGTGGTGGGTGTCGAGCCGGGGAGCAGGCAGACGCCTTGTGGGTTGGGATTGGCAGCCGTCGGATCAGGCGTCGCATAGTAGTAGGTCTGCGAGCACGGCAGTATACCTTTGCGGAAGTCGTTGCCCGGAACGACGGAGATGGTGGTGACGAGCAGCTTCTGGTTCAACTCTTCGTAGTTGGCGAAGAAGAAGGTCTTGTCTTTATGGATGGGGCCGCCGATGGTTCCGCCGAACTGGTTGCGGCTGAAGGGTAGGGTGCCGGTCCCTGCTTGTTTGAAGTGCTCGCTGGCGTCAAGAACGCTGTTGCGGGCGAACTCATACGCGCTGCCATGGAACTTGTTGGTGCCGGAACGAAGGACGGCGTTGATGACGCCGCCGTTGCCGCCGTAGTTGGAACTGTAGGTGTCGGTGAGCGCGGCGAACTCGGCGATGGCGTCGACGCCGAGCGAGGTTCCGGCAAGGTTGACGCCGGTACCGTTGCCCCAGACGCCCGCGGTGTCGGTGCCGTCAAGCAGGAAGAGTTGGCCCTGGGGCCGTCCACCGGCGACCGAGAAGCGCTGCGGCGAGCCGAAGCCGAAGGGCACTAACGCCGAGCCGCCTTCAGTGTTTTCCTGCGGGACGGGCTGGATGCCCGGAGTCAGCAGCGTGAGTTGCACGAAGTTGCGACCGTTCAGCGGTAGATTCTCCATCTGGTCCTGGCCGACGAGCCAGCTCAGGGTGCTATCGGAAGTCTCCACCTGCGGGACATCGGCGTTGATGTTGACCGTCTCGTTGACCGAGCCGACATCGAGTGCGAAGTCGGCGACTGCCTGCTGGCCGACGGTAAGGGTGACGGGCCCGAGGATGCTGGATTTGAAGCCGTCGCGCTGCACCTCGATCTTGTAGCGGCCGATCGGTAGGATAGGGGCGATGTAGTTGCCGCGTGCGTCGCTGGTGACGGTGACCGAGGTGGCGGTGTCGATGTTGGTGACGACGACTTTAGCGTTCGGGACGCGGGCGCCCTGGGTGTCGGAGACGGCGCCGAGAATAGTTCCGGAGCTATCCTGCGCTCTCCCGTAGGAGCACATTGCGAAGAGCAAGGCTGCGGGCAAGAGAAGGTTTTTGGAGAGCTTCCGGAAGGGGTACTGAGTCATCGATCTCACCTGGTCGTTCTGGATTGAAGCGCCTGGAAATACGCTTGTTGGTTCGGTGAGAAAGGTGCGCTTCGTGGCAAATCATCGTCAATCGGATGCTCAATTAGCTGAGCGGAAACGGTTCGAGGTGACGTACGAGATTCGCATCAGGAACGCGGTAGGCGGATGGCCTCCGCGGCGGCAAGGCGCATGGAGATCTCGCGTGCGGCACGGGTGATCGAAGCAACCATGGCTCCGTTGTCGTCCCCGGCTGGCGTGCCGGTTGCGCTAACGGAGGCACGCACGACCCCAGCTGAATCGAAGATGGGCGCGGCGATCGCCCACACGCCGAGGAAGAGCTCGCCGTCGCTGATGGCGTAGCCTTGCTTCTTTACCTTGGCAAGCTGGCGTAACAGACTTTCGCGCCCTTCATTTGAATCGCGGAAGCGCTTGGCCAGACTGTAGTGCTCGAAGAAGGCATCAAGCTCGGCAGGTGGCATGTGGGCAAGCAGCACCTTGCCGAGTGCGGTGGTATGGGCGGGGTAACGCACGCCGATGTCCATGTCGATCTTGTGAGTGTCGACCTGTTCGACCTTGTCGACGATCATGACGAAGCCGCGCTCGAGCACCGCGATGATGCCGGAGTGGCGTGTCTCAGTGACGAGGCGATGCAGGACGGGCTCGGCGGCCTTGCGCAGGCCCATCTCGCGCAGGGCGCCGTGGGCGAGCGCGACCACTTTGAGGCCGATCTCATATCGTCCGCGTTCCCCGCTGCGCTTGATGTAGCCGGCGCGCTCGAGGCGCGAAAGGATGTAGGAGGTCGTGCTGGTGGCGATCTTGAGCTTGCGCGAGATCTCACCATTCGAGAAGCCGCCGGATTTCTGCGCGATGAGCTCGAGGATCGCGAGCGCGCGCATCAGGGAAGTTGAGTTCTTATCGTCTTTCGGGCCAGCGGGCATGGAGCGTGGGCCAACGTTCTGAAGCGCGAGGTGGGAGATCATGCCGGATCGTTCGTGCGACGGAGAAGGTTGCATGTTCACGGTGAGGACTCCAGGACTTGTTATTTGGCGACTCGGCAGGAGAAGCTTGCTGCCACGCTCGTTGGGCCTTTGCCGTCCCACACGGCTTGTTGTGGGAAGGGACAAAGGGGGCGTGTCGTGGCGGCAGGCTTGGTCTGATCGTCGCCGGGGAACTTCGAGGCGATGACGGAGTCGGGGACGCGCTGGTCTTCGACCCAGCCGCGCAGGGCCATGAAGATGTTGTGCTCGGGGTCGAGGTTGCCGGTGGCGTCGGTCATGTTGCCGAAGGTGTTTGGGCCGGGGCCGAAGGCGCAGTGCATCATGCCGGGGACCATGAAGAGCCGGTAGAAGTCCTGCGGGTCGCCCATGCTTTTGGTCACGGCGCGGTAATAGTCGACGGAAGCAAGCGGCGAAGGCGAGCCGTCGTACCAGCCGTGGTAATGGATCAGCTTGCCGCCGTGGGCTTTGAAGGCTTTGAGATTCGGATCGTCGGCTTCAAGAGCCGCGCCGACCTCGGATGTGACTTTTGCCGGGTCCGTGTCGAAATTGAAGCTGAGCGAGCTGTAGCCCGGGGTTTTGAAGACGGCTGTGCCAAGGAAGGCAGTCGAGAAGATCGCGTCGAGGGTCATCGGGGCTTGCGGGCCGTAGATGTAGCTCGAGGTGCTGATGCCGGGAGGGCCGGGCTCGGCTTCTGCTCCCGGCTCATAGCCGGGGTAAAGGCGTTTGCCGGATTTCGGCTCCGTTGCTCCGGCGTAGATCTTCTTAAGAGCGGTAAGCTGCGGGGCGGTCAGGCAAGAGTCGGAATCGCCTGCGGTGCAGAGGAGTGGTGAGGGGTCGAAGTGGCAGGAGAGCGGGTCTTTGATGAAGTTGTCGATGACGCCACCTTGAGTGGCGCAGGCTTTCAGCGCGGCAGCTTCGATCGCTGGCCGCTTGGACACAGGGATATAGCTCGCCGGGTCTTTCAACAGAGCCTGGGCATTCCAGGCGAAGCCTTCCATCAGGCCGTCCCAGTCGGCGGCGGGTGAGCCGGCGAGGATTCCATTGAAGTCGTCGGGAAAGCGCTGGGCTTCCATGATGGCTTCGCGTCCACCTTCGGAGCAGCCGTTGAAATAGGCGTACTTTGCCGGTTTGCCGTAGAAGGCGGAGATGATGGCTTTGGAGTGTTCGCTGGTCTCATGGACGGCTCGGTAGCCGAAGTCGATTACCTTTTCGGGGTGCCCCATGGCCCAGGATCCGTCGGTTCCGGCTCCGGTGTGACCGTCATCGGTCGCCGCGACCGCATAGTGGCGAATGATCTCTGCCTGCATGGGCGGGTAGTTGATGGAGCCGGCCAGGCCACCGTTGCCAAGCTGCAGGAATTCGCCATTCCAACCAGTTGCCGGCATCCATACTTCGAAGTTGATATGGGAGTCGGAGGTCGGGGTGGCGATGCCCTTCACCTCGCAGTAGGCGGGCAGCTTGTCTGTGGCAGGCTTCAGCGTAGCTGTAACAGTTGCGTTGGGAAGCTTAAGCGAGGCAAGGGCGCTGCAATCTTTTTGCGCGAAGGCACCCGGAGCGAGCAGGGCTGCGGGAAGTAGGACTCGTACGAACGTGCTTGCCATAAATGTCCTCGGGGCGATGTCGTCGCAGGGCGATGCGCTGCGACCTCTCGCGAAACTGGAGCGACGGTATGCCGGGCCGTTGATCGCTGTCCAGACTCTGCTCAACCTATTGAGCTTGTCAAGTCCAGGCTCTTGCCCGCGACTGTTGATAGCTCGCAACTAATTGAGTGCTTCCTTGACACTGCTCGGGCCTCGGCAGCACCGTCTGAAGGGTAGTTTCATGGTTCAATTCCTTATGCCCAGTTCCATCGCCTCGCATCCCGCAGAGCAGCTTGAAAACGCTATCGCCGACCTGACCGCGCTGCTGGGAAGCCGCGCCACGACGGCCGAGATTCACCGCGAGCATCATAGCCATGGTGAATCGCACCATGCCTCTGCGCTGCCGGACGTCGTCTGCTACCCCAAGTCGACCGAAGAGGTGAGCGAAGTGATGAAGATCAGCGCACAGTACAAGTTGCCGGTCATCCCGTTCGGTGCGGGGACCTCGGTGGAAGGTCAGGTGAACGCGATCCACGGCGGCATCACAATCGACCTGCGCGAGATGAACAAGGTGCTGCGATTCAGTGTCGAAGACCTCGACGCTACGGTCGAAGCCGGTGTCACGCGGCTGCAGGTGGGCAAGGCGCTGAAGGATACAGGGCTCACGTTTTTCATCGATCCGGGAGCAGACGCGACGATTGGCGGCATGACGGCGACACGCGCTTCCGGTACGACGGCCGTGCGGTATGGAACGATGAGCGAGAACGTGCTTGGGCTGACGGTGGTCCTCGCAGACGGGCAGATCATCAAGACTGGAAGCCGCGCGCGAAAGTCATCTGCCGGTTATGACATGACGCATTTGTTCATCGGATCGGAAGGTACGCTCGGGGTGATCACCGAGGTGATTCTTCGCCTGCATACGCTGCCGGAGTCGGTCTCCGCGGCGGTCTGTGCCTTTCCGACCGTGGATGCCGCCGTGCGGACGGCGATGGAAGTGATTCAGCTTGGCGTCAGTGTTGCGCGCATTGAGTTCCTCGATGCGCCGATGATGGAAGCGACGAACAAGTATTCCAAGCTGAACTTGCCGGTGATGCCGACGCTGTTTTTTGAGTTCCACGGGATGAACCAGCGCGACGTAACGGACCAGGCAGAGGTGGTGCAGTCGATCGCCGAAGAACACGGCGGGCTTGGCTTCCAATGGAAGCAGAAGGCAGATGAGCGCGAGGCACTCTGGAAGTCGCGGCACGATTCGTACTACGCCTCGCAGATGCTGCGGCCCGGGTCGAAGATCTGGACGACGGATGCGTGCGTACCGATCTCGCGTTTGGCGGAGTGCATCGTCGAGACGCGCAAGGACCTGGATGAGGTTTCCTTTCCGGCGACGATCGTCGGGCACGTCGGCGATGGAAACTATCACGTACTTTGCGTGCTGAACCCTGACGATCCGGCGGAGATGGAAGAAGCAGAGGCTTTTTCTGAGAAGCTCGTGAAGCGTGCTCAGGAGGTCGGCGGGACGTGTACCGGCGAGCACGGTGTTGGCCAGGGAAAGCTGAAGTATCTGGATGGCGAGCACGGTGCTGCGCTGGGCCCGATGCGCGCGATCAAGGCTGCGCTCGACCCGGAGAACCGTATGAATCCGGGGAAGATGATCCTGCCGGCCTAGGCGCAGCCGCAGCCTTAGAATGAGGTATGGATTCTCCCGCGTCAGCCGTTGCTTCTCATGCCGTCCGCTTCCAGTTCGCGAACTCCTATGCGCGCCTGCCTGGGCATTTCTACTCCCGCGTGAATCCGACGACGGTCGCGGCTCCGCGTTTGATCAAGCTGAACGTCGAACTCGCTCACGCGCTGAATCTTGATCCGGAGGCGCTGGCGAGCGAAGAAGGCGTGCAAATTCTTGCGGGCAACCGCATCGCCGAAGGCTCTGAACCGTTAGCCATCGCGTATGCCGGGCACCAGTTCGGCCACTTCGTGCCGCAGCTTGGCGACGGGCGCGCCAACCTGCTTGGCGAGGTTATCGGCCACGATGGAATCCGCTACGACCTCCAACTCAAAGGCTCGGGGCCGACTGCTTTTTCAAGGCGCGGCGATGGTCGTGCGGCGCTTGGGCCGGTGCTGCGTGAATACCTCCTGAGCGAAGCGATGGCGGCGCTCGGTGTGCCCACGACGCGGGCGCTTGCGGCGGTTACGACGGGCGAAGAGGTCTATCGGGAGACCGTGCAGCCTGGGGCTGTGTTCACCCGGGTCGCGGCGAGCCATCTTCGCGTTGGAACGTTTCAGTACTTTGCTGCGCGTGGCGATCAGGAAGCAACCCGCACGCTAGCCGACTACGCGATTGAACGTCACTACCCGGAGGTCGCCCATGAAAAGCGGCGGTACCGCGCCTTCCTGGAAGGCGTCATCGGTCGCCATGCGGAGTTGGTCGCGCAGTGGGGTCTGCTGGGGTTCATCCACGGAGTGATGAATACGGATAACACTTCGATCTCGGGCGAGACGATCGATTATGGCCCGTGTGCTTTTATGGAGGCTTATCATCCAACGACGGTGTTCAGCTCGATCGACCAGCGCGGACGCTACGCGTACAGCAACCAGCCCAACGCCGCTCATTGGAACCTCGCTCGCTTAGCCGAAACGCTGCTACCGCTGCTGGCGGAAGGAGAGGGAAGCGACGAGGCAGCGCTGGCGTCGGCGACTGAGGCGCTCGCGACGTTCGGGGTGAAGTACGAGGCGGCGCGAGAGGCTGGCCTTCGCCGCAAACTTGGTTTGACCACGCAGCAGGAAGGCGACGCTGCCTTGGCGGAAGACCTGCTGAACCGGATGGCTGCCAACCAGGCTGACTTCCACTTGACGTTCCGCAGACTGTCCGATGCCGCCGCCAAGCCAGCACTCGATACTGAGGTCCGGAAGCTGTTCGCTGATCCCGCGGCCTTCGACGGTTGGGCGCCCGCATGGCGGCGCCGTCTCGCGTTGGAATCGATCGCGCCCGACGAACGTGCTGCCCGGATGCGTGCCGTGAATCCGAAGTACCTTCCGCGCAATCACCAGGTCGCGGAAGTAATCGACGCCGCGGTCGAGCGCGAAGATTTTGGGCCGTTTGAGGCACTGCTGGAGGCGACTTCCCGACCCTACGAAGACCGGCCGGAGCTCGAGCGGTATGCCGCTTCCGCGCTTCCCGCTGAGCGTGTTGCCCAGACGTTCTGCGGGACCTGAATCGCGTGAGAAAATGGAAGTTGCACGTCATCAGTGCTCAGGAGCTGCCTTTTGCTGCGTTCGTTTTTTATCTCCATGTCCCGCAACAAGGGTATCCGTCAGTTCTCTGAGCGTTCGGTCGTTGGCCGCAAGCTTTCAAGCCGGTTTGTCGCTGGCATGTCCGTCGAAGAGTCGTTGAAGGCGGCAGAGGCCGTCAATCGAGAGGGGATCGCCGCAACGCTGGATTCCCTGGGTGAGTCCGTGCTGGATGTCGCGCAGGCTGAGGCTTCGGCGGCGATCTACCACCGGTTGATCGACGAGATCCAGGCGCGTGGGCTCAATGCGAATGTCAGCGTGAAACTGACGCAGATGGGGATGGATCTCGACCCGGCGTTGGCCGAGCGCATCGTCGGAGAAATGGTGGAGCACGCGGAGAAGGCGAACACCTTTGTGCGGATCGACATGGAAGGCTCCGAGTACACGGAGGCAACCATTGCGATGACGGAGCGTCTGAACACGCGATTTCCGGGCCGTGTCGGAACCGTACTCCAGGCTTATCTGTTCCGGACTGTGGCGGACGCCAAGCGACTTACCAGCGAGGGAATCCGGATTCGGCTGTGTAAGGGAGCGTACAAAGAGCCGGCGGGCATCGCTTTCGCTGCGAAGGCGGATGTGGACCGCAACTATGTCGAGCTCATGCAGTTCCTGGCGACCAGCGGCGTCTTTTGCGGTATGGCTACCCACGACGAGGCGATCATCCGGACAATGTGCCATTTCGTTGAGGAAAAGCAGCTCGACAAGTCGCTCTTCGAGTTCCAGATGCTCTACGGGATTCGGCGCGACCTGCAGCATAAGCTTGCCGCGCAAGGGTATGGCGTGCGGGTCTACATTCCGTTCGGCACCGAGTGGTACCCCTATTTCATGCGGCGGCTGGCCGAGCGTCCTGCGAATGTGCTGTTCCTAGCCAAGAATTTCTTCAAAAACTAGCGGAAATCTTCATAAACCCTCTGCCGCGCACCTCGCATCCTATGGGCGAGAGGTGAATCATGGCAGTTGCAACAATGGAAAAAGTGCAAAAGGGTCAGGAGCAGGTCGCTCCCCACTGGCACGCGAAGGCGAAAGAGATTCAGAAGTTCGGCACGGTCATCGCAGATATGCCGCACCGGCTCGATGAGCCGACGCGAGCGAAGATGGTGGGCATGCTCAACCAGCTTCTGGCGGATTCGATCGTGCTCCGCGATATGTACAAGAAGCATCATTGGCAGGTCTCCGGACCGACGTTCTATCAGCTTCATCTGCTGTTCGATAAGCACTTTGACGAGCAGGTTGAGCTGGTCGACACGATCGCCGAACGCATCCAGCTACTGGGCGGAGTGACCATCGCGATGGGCGGCGATGTCGCGGAATTGACAAAGATTCCCGCTCCACCGCGCGGCAAGGAAGAAGTCCCGGTGCAGATCTCGCGTTTGCTTGACGCTCACAAGCTCATCATGCAGGAGTGCCACGACATCGCCGAGGCTGCCGATAAATGCGGCGACGATGGCACAAACGACATGGCCGTCTCGGACATTCTTCGTCCCAACGAATTGCAGTCGTGGTTCATCGGACAGCACCTTGTGGAAATGCCGCTGATTCTGGATAAGTAACGGCGCAGTAGGAAAGAACGTCATAGAGAAGTTCCCGTAGTTTTGGGAATACCCCATGGGGTGGCGCGGGCCAAACGCACCCATGGGGTCTTCCTTTTGCCCAAGTCGTATTTGCCTTGCACCAAAAACCTTCCGTTATCATCCAATCAACAGAACCGCCATGCCGATCGCCCTCGCATTTTTCGTTCATTACGCTTACGCCATCCTCTTCCTGTGGGTGTTGGTGGAGCAGCTCGGCATGCCCATCCCGTCACTGCCCGTGCTGCTGACGGCGGGCACGCTTTCGGCGACGCATCGCTTGAGCTTCACCGCTTCTGTGTTTGCTGTGCTGGCGGCATGCTTCATCGCCGATTCGGTCTGGTACGCGCTGGGCAGGCGCTATGGCAACTCGGTTCTAAAGCTGCTCTGCCGTTTTTCGTTTGAGGCGGATACCTGCGTCGCCAAGACCGAAGGGCTCTTCCATCGCCGCGGGCCGCTGACGCTGCTGTTCGCAAAGTTCGTGCCCGGGCTGGGAACGGTTGCCGCCCCCATCGCTGGGCAGACCGGCATGCCGTACCCCCGGTTCGTCGCTTACGACCTCGCCGGCTCGCTGGTCTGGACCCTCAGTTACCTTGCCGCCGGCTTCTTCTTTGGTGATATCGCGAAACGCAGTGCGCCGTTCTTCGCGGTACTCGGCCGGTTTGCGGTTCTCATCTTTGTGCTGATGGTGCTTGGCCTCATCTTTCAGCGCGTCTGGAAGCAGCGCAAGTTTCTTTCCGGCGTGCGCGCCATGCGGCTAGAGCCGGCCGATCTGCTCGAGATGATCGAGACCGCGAAGGAGCAGGACAACATTGCTCCATTCATCGTCGATCTGAGGCACCCGCTGGACTATCTGCCCGACCCGCGCGTGTTGCCCGGTGCGGTCCGCGTCTCGCCCAAGGATCTCACCGCGCACCAGAAGCAGATTCCCAGGGATCGCGATGTGATCCTCTATTGCACGTGCCCGTCGGAAGAGACCAGCGGCAAGGTCGCCCTGCAGTTGCATAGCTTCGGCATCAACCGCGTGCGCCCGTTACGCGGCGGCTTCGAAGGCTGGCGCGACCTTGGCTATCCGCTGGTCGATTACGTGCCACCGGTCGAGGCCGAGACGTTGACCGACACGGAGACTGCCGTGCCGGTCAGTCCTTCCCCTTCGGCAGCTTAGCCTCCCATCGTAAAGTTCACAGAGATGGTCGTGATGACCTCCGTTGCCTGCCCATTCAGCAGGTAGGGGCGATATCGCGCCTCGCGGACTGCGTCGGCAGCGGCCTGGCGCAGCATCTCCGGACCGCTGACGACCTGCAGCCCGACGATGCGGCCGCTCTTGTCGATCGTCGCCGTGACCACGACCATCCCACGGACTCCCGCTGCCACTGCAATGCGCGGATAGATCGGTCGAATCGGCGCAAGCAGCAAACCCGCTGTCACGCCCTGCGAGATCGTCAGCGGCCCCTTACGCTCGACGCCGCTTGCCACGATGACTGGTCCACCGGCACCTCGGCCGCTCGGCCCAAGCCCCGTAAGCAGCGGGCCGCCCGTCGAAGCCATCCCCGGTCCGTAGGGCAGGAACGGTGGCTGATCCAGGACAGGTCCGCTGGCAGCCCGCGAGATCGTCGCTGCCCGCGTTGCACTAGCTGCCGACGCACTCGCCGGCGCTGTCGGAATCGAAGCGTTTGTTGTGCGGACGACGACCGGCTTAGGAACCACTGGCTTTGGCTTCTCGAGCGAGAGCGAAACCGACTTCAGCCGCGCTGGACGGAACGCCGGCATCTTCGCCGGGCTGACCAGCGGCCATACGATCAGCGCTGCCAGCACTGCAATCTGTGTCACCACACTGCTCAGCGCGATCCACGTCTTTTGACGCCGCGCTGCGCCCTCATTCAACCCAAGCAGACTCGCTTCAAACATGCCACACCCCCGCCTAAGAAGCGCAAAATGTGCGCGCAGCCAGCGAGGAATGCGTACCCTCCAATAGACACCAGCGAAGCCATATCCGTTCCATAACAAACCCGCAACGGTTGTTAAGCCGTGTTCAATCCGTGCAATCCGCGCCCGCACTTCGACGAGTACCATCGAGGAAGCACAGGAAAGCGAGCACCCGGACTTGGCCTACAAAGATCTTCGCGAATGGATCGCCGCGCTCGAACGCGCAGGCGAACTGACCACCATCACCCAGCCCGTCAGCCCCTACCTCGAAATGGCCGAGATTGCCGATCGCGCTGCCAAGATGAAGGGTGACGGCAAGAAGGGTCCGGGTGGTCCAGCGCTTCTATTTGAAAACGTCACCGGCCACCCCGGCGCACGCGTCCTGATGAACCAGTTCGGCTCCGAGCGGCGCATGAAACTCGCGCTCAACGTCGACTCACTCGATGGCATCGCCGACCGCATCCGCACCTTGCTGCATCCGCCGACCCCGACTAGCCTCATGTCCAAGCTGAAGATGTTGCCGATGCTTGCGGAGGTCGGCAGTTTCTTCCCGAAAGTGATCGACCGGGCCGATGCGCGTTGCAAGGAAGTGATCCTCAAAGGGGATCAGGTTGATCTCTCCAAGCTACCCGTCCTCACAACCTGGCCGCAGGATGGCGGGCCTTTCATTACCTTGCCATGCGTCATCACCAGGGCGCCCGACTCCCCGACGGGCGAGCCCGGCAAGCGGAATGTCGGCATGTACCGCATGCAGGTGTACGACAAAAACTCCACCGGCATGCACTGGCAGCGCCAGAAGAACGCCGCCGAGCAGCTTCGCGATCGTGCTCGCGCCTCCACCTCGAGCGCCGCCGAAGCGGTCGAACTGATGGCCTTGACCGCGGGTGGCACCACCGCAACGACCGGCCCGATCGCGCAGCGAGTCGCCACGCGCATCCAGGCTGACCGCATGGAAGTTGCCGTCGCCATCGGAACCGACCCTGCAACGACCTTCAGCGCGATCGTCCCAGCGCCGCCTGAGATCGAGGAGTACCTGATCGCCGGCTTCCTGCGCCAGAAGCCCGTGGAACTCGTCCGCGCCGAGACCGTCAACCTCGAAGTCCCCGCGCACGCCGAGTACATTCTTGAAGGGTTCGTAAACCTCGCCGAACTGAAAACCGAAGGCCCCTTCGGCGACCACACCGGCTTCTACACCATGCAGGATGAGTACCCGGTCTTCCATGTCACCTGCATCACGCATCGCAAAAAGCCGATCTACGCAGCGACCGTCGTCGGCAAGCCGCCGATGGAAGACGCGTGGATGGGCAAGGCCGTGGAACGGATCTTCCTCCCGCTGATGCAGCTCACCTTGCCTGAGATTGTGGATGTGAACCTGCCCGCTTCCGGGGTCTTTCACAATCTGATGATCCTCTCCATTCGCAAGTCCTACGCGGGACACGCGCGCAAGGTGATGAACGGTATCTGGGCGATGGGCCAGGCGATGTTTACCAAGTGCATCATCGTTGTCGACGAGGACTGCGACGTGCAGGATCTGAACGAGGTAACGCTCCGCACGGCCAACAATATCGACCCCGAACGCGATATTCAGTTCACGCTTGGGCCGGTCGACACGCTCGACCACGCTTCGCGCCTGCCCAACTTCGGCTCGAAGATGGGGATCGATGCGACCCGCAAGTGGGCCGCGGAAGGCTTTACACGGCAGTGGCCGCCGATGCTCGAGATGGCTCCCGAAGTCACCGCAAAAATAGACGCGCTTTGGCCAAAGCTCAACATCAAGTGATCCTCCGTATTGTGCGATGTGCTATTTGCTGCGGACCGTCATATGGCCCATCTCGGGTGCCATACGACGTTGCGTGAGGGAGCCGCCGCCATCATTCCGCTACAATCCTCGCTAGTGAAAACCAAGCCCAAGACCGAGCCAGACACTCCATACCAAGCGGCACGCGCGCTTCGCAAGACTCTTCCACCGGCCAACATCGCAATGTGGAACCCGAAGCTGCGCAAAAAGTCTGTCGCCACGCTTCTCAAGGCCTCGCTCGTCGATCGCCTCCCGTCGCTTACGAAGATTCGCTATGAACGGATGGCCGTCGGCCCGTTCGGCTTCTTCCGAGGCTCCGCCTGCGTCATGGCGTATGACCTTTCGCTCACCCCGCACACCGGTATCGAAGCGCAGCTCTGTGGCGATGGGCATGTGCAAAATCTCGGTGCGTTCGAAGGCCAGGACGGCCACCTCATCTTCGATATCAACGACTTCGACGAGACACTCCGCGGACCCTTCGAGTATGACATCAAGCGCATGGCCACCAGTATCCTGCTCGCCGGACGCGGAGCCAGGATCAAGCCCGTTGCCACAAATGCTGCCGCGCAGCAGTTTCTTACCTCGTACGTCGCCTTGACGAAGACCCTGCTGCCGATGCCGGTCCTCGCCATCGCGCGCTACCAGGTCCATCGTCTCGGCAGCGTCGACGCCATCTCAAAGATTCTCGCGCAGGCTGAGCGCGCCACGCCGCAGCTTACGCTCGACAAGCTCACGTCGGCCTACCCGAAAGGCCGCATCTTCAAGACAGAGCCACCGCTGCTCTCGCGCATCGAGGACAAGGCCGAACGCGCTGCAATTCTTGCCTCGCTCAAGCCGTACCTCGCGTCACTCCAGCCCGAACGCCAGCGGTTCTTCTCGCGCTTCACGCCCATCGACCTCGCATTCAAGGTCGTCGGCACCGGCTCTGTTGGACTGCGCGACTACATCGTCTACATGGAAGGCAACGATCCCGGCTCCGGCACCGATCCGCTGTTTCTGCAAATCAAGCAGGAAGCTGCTTCCTGCTACGCGCCATACCTGCCGCACGACAAAAAGATCAACCAGGGACACCGTGTCGTTGACGGCCAGCGCGCGATGCAGATCCAGTCTGATCCCTTACTCGGCTGGACCCGCGTCAACTTTCCCAAGGCATCGCACGACTATCTGGTACGCCAGCTCAACGACCACAAGGCTTCCATCGACCTCACCGCCCTCAAGGCCAATGATCTCTGCCAATACGCGGCGGTCTGCGGAGAGATTCTGGCCCGAGGGCATGCCCGCTCCGGCGATGTCCGCCAGATTGCCGGCTACCTCGGCAACGGCAAGCGTTTCTCGAAGGCGATTCTCGACTACGCTCAGACCTACGCAACTCAAATGGAAAAGGACTGGAAGGCCTTCGTTCCGCAGGGCAAGAACGCGAAGCGTCCCAAATCCCACGCAGCAGCGACCGCCCAGAGTTAGCCCGCGTTTGTCGTATATTCCTAGCAAGAGGACAAAGCCATGTCCACCACAACCGCAGCGTTCCCGCAGAGCTACTCCGTAAAACGCACGCAGCCGGCGTCTGTCCCGTGGACCATTTGGGCCGGCGTACTTGCCATCACGTCCTCCAGCGTCGGCGGCACATGGGATGTCGCATGGCACCGCTCCATTGGTCGCGACTCATTCCTCACGCCGGCGCACATTCTCATTTACCTGTGCGGTGTCATCGCGTTCTTCGTATGCGCGTACCTCATCCTCTACACCACCTTCGGAAACAACCAGCGCTTGAAAGCAGAGTCCGTCTCCGTGCTCGGTTTTCGTGCGCCCTTAGGGGCGTTTCTGGCAGCCTGGGGCGGTATCGCCATGATCACCAGCGCACCCTTCGATAACTGGTGGCACGCGGCGTATGGCCTGGACGTCAAGATCATCTCGCCGCCGCACACGCTGTTGATTCTCGGCATCCGCGGCGTCGCGACCGGCGTGCTCTTCCTCATACTCGCCGCGATGAACCGCGAGCACCTTCGTGAAACCGGTGTCGCGACCAGCACCTACAAAACGCTGCAAGCCCTCTTTCTTTACTGCTGCGGGCTCATGGTCATCGGACAGATGTTCTTCCTGCAGGAAGTCACCATCGAGATCATCCTGCACCGGGCCATGCCATATATCGCGATGGCCATCGGCCTACCGGTGTTGCTTGCGATCATCTCGCGCGCCAGCCAGAACCGCTGGGCCTGTACCATCGCCACGGCCATCTATACCGTGTGGGTCATTGGCGAGATTCTTATCCTGCCGCTTGTCCCTGCCTCGCCAAAACTAGGGCCTGTGTTCTACCCCGTCACGCACCTTGTTCCCGCAAAGTTCCCAATCCTGCTCATCGCGCCAGCCTTCGGGCTTGACCTGTTATGGCATCGTTTGCGCGCCTGGAAGCCCTGGCAGATCGCGGCCGTCTCCGGCGTCGTTTTCGTTGGAGTGTTGGTTGCGTTCGAATGGCCCTTTGCCAGCTTCCTTATGTCGAAGGCCAGCGAAAATCGCTTTTTCGGCACCATTTACTTCGATTACACCTCGCGCGCCCAGGACTACGATCGTCTTCGCTGGTTCTTCAACCCCCAATCCGGGTTGCCGCTGCTCGCGGGCCTGCTTGAGGCTTCCGTCTTCGCTACCATCGGCACGTGGCTCGGTTTGAAGTTCGGCAACTGGATGCGCACCATTCAGCGCTAACGCTCTCGACGAGCGAAGGGAGTCCATTCCGCCCATGAAGCTCAGATCGCTCTTCGCACTCCTTTTGCTGCTCCTTCCGATCGCAGCGTACGCCCACGTCAACTCCAAGGACGTCTTCGAGACCGTCCACGCAGGCCCTTACACGCTCTACGTGACGATCCGTCCGCCAGACGTCATCCCCGGCGTCGCCACCGTAGAAATCCGCAACTCCGGCCCCGCCGTCTCCAATCTGAGCATCACGCCGCTCCCAGTGACGGGCGAAGCTTCCAAACATCCGCCGTCAGCCGACGCCATGCAAAGAAATGCCACGGACCAACAATTCTTCACCGGCACCATCTGGATCATGGCCAGTGGCACCTGGCAGGTCCGCATCGTGGCCGACGGGGCCAGCGGCCTGGCAACCGCAACGGTCCCCGTCCTGGCCGTACCTGTCACCACGCTGCACATGGAGAAGAGCCTCGGGATCGTGCTTGCGCTTCTCGGCGTCTTTCTTGTCGTTACGATGGCTGGCACCATCGCCGCCTCCGTTCGCGAGGCGCGTCTGGCGCCCGGAGTCGAGACTCCCGCGACATTGCGTCGGCGCAGTCCCGTGGTCTTCGGTACCGCACTCGTCGTCATGGTCGCGCTCGTCTGGCTTGGAGGCAAATGGTGGAACGTCGAAGCGGCTGACTACGCGGGCAATATCTTCACCCCAGCCGTCACCACGGCTACGCTTGTGGGCAATCAGCTTGACCTCCGCGTGAAGTCAATCAAATCGGAAGAGTCCGACCGCGCCCGATCCAATAACGACTACCTGCCGGATCATGGACATCTCATCCACCTCTACGCGATCCGTGAGCCCGAGATGGACGCCGCGTTTCACCTCCATCCCACGCTCGTAGACGCCGGCGACTTCCGCGACGCGTTACCCGCGATGCCATCCGGACACTACAAGCTATATGGCGATGTGGTGCACGCCAATGGCTTTCCGGAGACGCTCCTTACCTCGGTAGAAATTCCTGCTGGAATGCCCGGCATCCCGCTCTCGCCCGAGGACGCCGAAGCACGTCCGGCACCGCTCTCTGCCGGCCTTCTCGGCGCGTCTTATAAGCTCCCGGATGAGTACACGATGGTCTGGACTCCGCCCCCAAGCCTGACCGCAAGCACCGGCTACACCTTTCACTTCACGCTCTTCGATCCCGCGGGAAGACCCGCCACAGACATGCAGCCTTACCTCGGCATGGCCGGTCACGCCGCCTTCGTCAAGGCCGACGGCACCGTCTTCGCCCACACCCACCCCGATGGCTCGGCACCGATGGCCGATGTGATGCTCGCCGATGAATCGATCGCTGCGCCCATGGCTTTGCCCGTTCCGGTGACCGCTTCGGTCGACTTTCCCTACGGCTTTCCGAGCTCCGGTCGATACCGCATCTTCATTCAGATGAAGCACGGCAACACGGTGGAAACGGGAGTCTTTGATGCCGAAGTGCGCTAGCCAAATACCTTGCACTTGGTCAATCTCAGGAGGATACTTTTGATATGAGATTTACCGGGACTATCGACGCCGAGCATCAGGTCACGCTTCCGGATGAAATTGTGACCGAACTTCATCTCCAGCCGGGGAGCCAGGTCATCATGGACGTGTCTGAGGTTATATCTACTTCAGATAAGCTGGAACGCTCCAAGCGCTTCAAACAAGCGCTTGATAAGTACCGTGGAAGTATGCGGGAGCAGATGCTGGCCGACGGATACGTTTCAGTTGACGAGATGATGGCAGACATTCGACCGGAGTGGTGACTGCGGTAGACACGAATGTCCTTCTGGACGTGCTCGGTGGTAGCCTCGCTGAGTCGTTAGCTGCCTATAACTGTCTTATCCGCGCAGAGTTCGCAGGCAAAATCATCCTCTCTCCAATCTGCTACGCGGAGATTGCCGCTAGGTTCGGCAGTCATAAGCTCCTTCACAAATTTCTCAATGAACTTTCGCTAGAGTATTCGGAGATCGACCAGTCAACCGCCTATCTGGCCGGTCAGTTTCATCGCGAGTACAGACAGCGCGGCGGTCCGAGAACGCGAATCCTCGCTGATTTCTTCATTGCCGCTCACGCACAACTACACGCTGACCGTCTCCTCACCCGCGACGCGCGCTTCTTCAAAGACAACTTTCCCAACCTCAAAGCAGTCGCCCCTGCCGACCTCTAACTACTCCACCGTAACCACGGTCAACCCCTTTAGGTTCATCACCCACCTGGCCGGTCTCTTTTCCCCCGCAATCACAATCTTGAACGCACCTTCCGCTCCAAGCGGCTTGCCATCCACCGCAATCGCGATCAACGAAGCATCCTCCCGCAGGATCGGCATCAGCTCGGATGCGGAGTACAGCACCCAGTAACCATCGGTTCCCTCGGCCTTCACGTAGCTGCGATAGACCTTCTTGGCCGTCGCGCTTTCAAACGCAAACCCCAGCTTCGCGAGCACATCGCTCACAGCGACGCCGCTATACGTTTCCTCGGCTTGCGAGTGGCCATTCTTGACAGTCAGCGTCTTCTGCGGCATTGCCTTCAGGTCGTCGAGCGAGAGCGTCGTCGCCTTGCCCTCGATCGTCACAACCAGGCTGCTCGAGGGCAGCGATGGCTTCGCCGCCATCTGCTCGTGCCCGGCCATTGCCGTCGTCTGCGCGCCCGCATCGCATGAAGCCCACAACATCAACGCTGTGATCAACAATCCCGCTACCTTCGTCATGGTCACCGTCCTCCCCTTTCACCATACCGCGATATACTTTCCTTATGTCGATGCTCAAAGACGCCGCCGCCATTGCCAAGGGCATGTCCATCACCTTCGGCCAGATGTTTCAGCCCACCGAGGTGGAGAACTACCCGGACGGCAAAGGCCCCATGCGCGGTGCCGTGTTCTCGCAGCGCTTTCGCGGCAAACACCAGCTCCAGCGAGACGAAAACGGCCTGGAAAAGTGCGTCGCCTGTTTCCTCTGCGCCGCAGCTTGCCCGTCCAACTGCATCTACATCGAAGCCGCCGAGAACACCGAGGAGGTCCGCATCTCCTCCGCCGAGCGCTACGCCAAGGTCTACAACATCGATTACAACCGCTGCATCTTCTGCGGTTACTGCGTCGAGGCCTGCCCGACCGACGCCATCACCCACGGACACGGCTTCGAACTCGCCAGCCTGAACGCGACCACCCTCGTCATGCGCAAGGAAGACTTGCTGGTCAACATCCAGCCGAATCTTCCGCTCACGCCCGGGTCGAATCAGGACATCTCCGACCAGCTTCGCTAATCATGGCAAATTCCTGGCGCCAACTCCTCGTCGAATACATCGCCAATGAGGCCCAGCCGCAGGAAAAGTTTGGCCATCAGCCACGCCTCTACGCGCTCATCCAGACACTCGGCAAAGGGGAAGCCTACGATGACGACGTGGTCTTTGCGGCCTCGTGGCTGCACGATCTGGGCGTCTTCGTCGGCCATCGCCCCGAAGATGCCGCTCGCCTGAAGCACTGGAATAACACGTCGTATGCGATGGAGCGCGCACCACGCATCCTCAAAACCTTCGGCTTTCCAGAAGACAAGATTGTCCCCGTTCTCGAGTGCATCCGCACTCATCAGCCTGCCTTCACAACCGAGACAATCGAAGCGACCCTCCTCCGCGACGCCGATATTCTCGAACAGCTTGGCGCTATCGGCATCCTGCGGACCGTCTGCAAAGTTGGCCGCGATACGCGCTTCCACACCTTCACCGATGCGGTCACCTCGCTGCTCACTGCGATCGAAACGCTGCCGCCGAAGCTGCTCTTGCCCCAGTCGAAAGTTCTCGCCGAAGACCGCATCGCCGCTCATCGTGCCTTCCTCGAAGCGACCGCTCGGGAAGCCGGCCACCTGCTGCTTTAGCCGCGAGAATCCTTCCCATCAGCCGCCGCATCTCCTCTGTAGCCCTCAAACACTAGTATCCTGAGGGATGAAGGACCACGCCCATGTCAGGTACCCGCCAACGCAGCCAACACGCGCTTCAAACGATCATGCAGGACCGCATCGCCATCATCGACGGCGCGATGGGCACGACCATCCGCACCTACGGGATGACCGAAGCCGACATGCGC
The DNA here is from genome assembly GCA_963693075.2 of uncultured Granulicella sp. Taxonomy (GTDB): domain Bacteria; phylum Acidobacteriota; class Terriglobia; order Terriglobales; family Acidobacteriaceae; genus Edaphobacter. The sequence continues at coordinate 1,840,879 of CAXMMP010000002.1, forward strand.
GGCACCCGCTTCGCCGACTCCGAAAAGGACCTGCTGAACAACGGCGACCTGTTCTCGCTGACCCAGCCTGCCATGATCTGCGACATTCACCGCCGCTTCCTTGAAGCCGGTGCCGACATCATCGAGACCAACACCTTCGGCGCGACCTCCATCACACAAAGCGAGTTCTTCGTCGAAGACCCGCGCGAACGCGGCGGTCGCAAAGACCCAGCGTTCTACCAGAACGTCATCGAAGATCCTTTCCTTCGCGCGCTCGCCCTCGAGATCAACGAAACCTCCGCGCAGCAATGCCGCATTGAGGCCGACCGCATGGCCAACGAAACCGGACGCCAGCGCTTCGTCGCCGGTGCCATCGGCCCGCTCACCGTCTCGCTTTCGAACTCACCTGACGCCGATGACTCCGGCTTCCGCGTCGTCACCTTCGACCAGGTCAAACAAGCCTACTCCGAGCAGATTCGCGGGCTCATCGCCGGCGGCTCCGACCTCCTGCTCGTCGAAACCATCTTCGATTCGCTCAACGCCAAGGCCGCCCTCGTTGCCATCCGCGAAGTCTTCGATGAGGACAAGGTCGAGCTCCCCATCATGATCTCCGCCGCCGTAGGCCGTGGCGGCGAAACGCTCATCTCCGCACAGACCACCGAAGCCTTCTGGAACGCCGTTAAGCACGTGAAGCCGCTCTCCGTCGGCCTCAACTGCTCGCTCGGACCGGACCTCATGTACCCGTTCCTTTCCGAGCTATCCGCCAAGGCTGACGTCGCCATCTCCTGCTATCCCAACGCCGGCCTGCCCAACCCCCTCTCCGAAACCGGCTTCGACCTCGGCCCGCCCGACATGGCCCGTTACCTGGGCGGCTTCGCGCAGGATGGCCTCATCAACATCGCCGGAGGCTGCTGCGGCAACACCCCCGCGCACATCGCGGCCATCGCCAAAGCGCTCGAAGGCAAAGCTCCGCGCAGCCTCAGCAGGCTCGAGGCCGCAGCCTAGTGTCTGTCCCCGAATCCAAACCACTCCGTCTCTCCGGCTCGCAGCCCTTCACCCAGCAGGCGGGCGTCTTCATCATGCTCGGCGAACGCACCAACGTCGCCGGCTCGCCCAAGTTCGCGAAGCTCATCAAGGAAGGCAAGTACGAAGAGGCAGTCAGCGTAGCGCGCCAACAGGTCGAAAACGGTGCCAACGTCATCGACATCTGCATGGATGAAGGCATGATCGACGGCGTCGCCGCCTTGACCCGCTACCTGCAACTGCTCGCCTCCGAGCCTGAAGTCGCCAAGGTCCCCTTCATGGTCGACTCCTCCAAATGGGAGGTCATCGAAGCCGGCTTGAAGTGTCTTCAGGGAAAGGGAATCGTCAACTCCATCTCGCTCAAAGAGGGTGAAGCCAGGTTCCGCGAGAACGCCGCAAACGTCCTCAAATACGGAGCCGCCGTGGTCGTCATGGCCTTCGATGAACAAGGCCAGGCCGCAACCTTCGAAGAGAAGATCCGCATCTGCGAGCGCGCTTACCGCATCCTCGTCGACGAGGTCTCCTTTCCCCCTGAAGACATCATCTTCGATCCCAACATTCTCACCGTCGCCACCGGCATGGAAGAGCACAACAACTACGCCGTCGACTTCATCAACGCGACGCGCTGGATCAAAGCGAACCTGCCCCACGCCAAAGTCTCCGGCGGCGTCTCAAACATCTCGTTCAGCTTTCGCGGCAACAACAAGGTCCGCGAAGCCATGCACTCGGCCTTCCTCTTTCACGCCATCGGCGCGGGCATGGACATGGGCATCGTCAACGCCGGCATGCTCGAGGTCTACGAAGAGATCGACCCGGAACTCAAAGTCCTCGTTGAAGACGTCCTGCTCAATCGCCGTCCCGACGCTACCGAGCGCCTCGTCGAATTCGGCGAATCGCTCAAGTCCGCGACGCCCGAAGCTGCCGCCGAAAAGAAGTCGGAAGCCTGGCGCTCCGGCACGGTCGAAGAGCGGCTCTCCCATGCACTCGTCCGCGGCATCGACCAGTACATCGAACTCGATACCGAAGAAGCTCGCCTCAAACTCGGTCGCCCGCTCCTCGTCATTGAAGGCCCCTTGATGGCCGGCATGTCCGTCGTCGGCGACCTCTTCGGCGCGGGCAAGATGTTCCTCCCGCAGGTCGTCAAATCCGCCCGCGTTATGAAGAAGGCGGTCGCCCACCTCACGCCCTTCATGGAGGCCGAAAAGGCCGCCGCCGAAGCCGCCGGTGAGATCGTCAAAGCCCAGGGCAAGATCATCCTCGCCACCGTCAAAGGCGACGTACACGATATCGGCAAGAATATCGTCGGCGTCGTCCTCGCCTGCAACAACTACGACGTCATCGACCTCGGCGTGATGGTCTCGTGCGAAAAAATCCTGGCCCGCGCCCGCGAAGAGAAGGCCGACATGATCGGCCTATCCGGCCTCATCACCCCGTCGCTCGACGAGATGGTCCATGTCGCCCGCGAGATGGAGCGTCAAGGCTTCGATCTCCCTCTGCTTATCGGCGGAGCCACCACCAGCCGCGCCCACACCGCCGTCAAGATCGCCCCGCACTACTCGCATCCGGTCGTCCATATCCTCGACGCCAGCCGCGCCGTGCCGGTCACCACCAGCCTCCTCAGCGAGGACGGTAAGGAAGGCTTCGTCGCCAAACACCGCGCCGACTACGAGAAGCTGCGCACCACCTACTCGCAGCCCAGGCAGCCAATGGCGTCGCTCGCCGAAGCCCGCGAAAAGCGTACCCCCGTAGTGTGGCGCGCGGAAGACCTCGCCACGCCCGAGTTCTTTGGCACCCGCATCATCGCCGAAATGCCGCTCAAGACCCTGCGCGAATACATCGACTGGTCGCCCTTCTTTCACACCTGGGGACTCAAAGGCCTCTACCCGCGCATCCTCGAAAGCGAATCGAACGGCGTCGAAGCCACCCGGATCTTCCACGATGGCCAGAAGCTTCTTGACCGCATCATCCGGGAAAAACTCCTGACCGCACGTGGCGTCTTCGGCTTCTTCCGCGCCCACGCCAACGGGGACGACGTCAATCTCCCCGACACCGGTGAAACGCTCCACCTCCTCCGCCAGCAAACCCTGCGCGCAGACCGCCCATGCCGCTCGCTTGCTGACTTCATCGCACCCGCCTCAACCGAACTGCCTGACTCCATCGGAGCCTTCGCCGTTACCACCGGCATCGGTCTCAAACACCTCACCGACACCTTCCGCGCCGCCAACGACGACTACAACGCCATCATGGCCGAGGCTCTTGCCGACCGCCTCGCCGAAGCCTTCGCCGAGTATCTCCACAAACAGGCCCGTGACCTGTGGGGATACGGCCGCTCCGAAACCTTCACCCCCGAAGAACTCATCGCGGAAAAGTATCGCGGCATCCGTCCTGCGCCCGGCTATCCCGGCTGTCCCGACCACACCGAAAAGGGCACCATCTGGCGTCTGCTCGACGTCGAAGCCAGCACCGGCATGCTGCTCACCGAATCCTTCGCCATGTGGCCCGGCTCCAGCGTCAGCGGCCTCTACTTCGCGCACCCGGAATCACGCTACTTTTCCCTCGGCAAGATCGAACGCGACCAGGTTGAGGACTACGCTGCCCGCAAAGACTGGACCATCGCCGAAGTCGAACGCTGGCTCGGCCCCAACCTCAACTACGACCCCGCCCCCTGAAGCCTTTCACGGCGAAGCCGTCCAAAACCCCACGAAGTGGCGCCCGCCCGGCGCTAGGGCGCACTTGCCGTTAGTCTTTACCTCATGCCTGTCACCATCCCCCAAACCTTCCTCGACTACTCCATCGAGCTCACCGAGCACAGCGAAAAGACCATCGACGCCTGCCTCGCCCGTCTCACCCCCGAACAAATCCTCCATCGCAATCACGACTGCGAAAACTCCATCGCCAACCTCCTCCTGCACCTCGCCGGGAACATCCGCCAATGGATCCTCCACGGCATTGACGGCCAGCCCAACGTGCGCACCCGCGACGAGGAGTTCGCCCTCACGCTCACGCAAAGCATCGCGGACATCCGCTTCGCCTTCGCCCAGACTCTCGTTGAAGCCCGCGCCGTCATCGCCGCGCTCCCGGAGTCGCGCCTGCTCGAGATCACCGACCCGCAACCCGGCGGCGGCTGGGGATCCCCCACCGCGCTTGAAGCCATCTATCGTGTCGTCAGCCATCTCGAACTGCATACCGGGCAGATCATCCTGCTTACCAAGCAGCTCACCCAGCGCGACCTCGACCTGTCCATCCCACGCAAGCGTTAGACATTTGCTTGTCCTCCCCCAAAATCGCTACAATTCTTATGAACTCCAGACACACTTGATCCATGGCATTTCGGCTCCGTGGCGCACGTTTGAGAACTGACTGGATCAATCACCAGGGACCCGATGCCGACTGACGCGACCGTACCAAAATCAATTCTGCACATCTGTAAACGAGAGGTCCTTCGACCGCTCCGCGACCAGATCCTGCGCCTCTCCGGCTACACCGTCGAATCCACCTGCGACGTCGAGGAAGGCCTAGAACTCTTCCGCGCAAATACCCCCGATCTCGTCCTCATCGACGTGGAAGGGGCCGAAGCGGTCCATGATGCCGAACGTCTCTGCTCTGAGATCAAGACCATCCGCCACGGCCAGCTCGTCGGCTTCGTCTGCAACTGGCGCGTCGCCTTCCTCACGGACTGCCCTGACGAAATCCTCCGCACCGAGTTCAATCCCGCCGCCTTCGTCGCCGGCGTCCACAAGACCTTCGAGACCCACTAGCCTTCGTTCCGAGCAACGAACTCCGACGCAGGCCGCGCCAGGTACTCTGGATAGCTCCCCTTGTACCCGCGCCACGTCGCAATCGGCCCAAGCAGATGGAGGTCCACCACCAGCCTCGTCTCCGCTACCTCATCCGTTCCTTCTCGCACCATCGCGCGCTCGCCGGATTGACGTACACCTCACCCACCCGCATCATTGCGCCGAACCTCCCGCACAGACCTTCAAATAAGCATTCGTCATCACCACCAACTCCCGCTGCATTCGCTCAAACTCTGCTGCCGGATTCGCCGCTTCCAGCAGCTTCCGGCTTACCCCGGCCATCACCCCTTGCAGCATCTCCGCCATTAAGTCAGGGTCAGTCGTCAGCGGCTCTCGGGCGGTCTTCAGCATAGCGACGATCTCGCGTTTGAGCCGGATCGTCATCTCCTGCACGACCGCTGCGCCGTCGACGTCGCTGCTGACGGAGTAAAGCGCGACACTCTCTTTGCCATCTTTCATCTTCCACTTCAGGAAGGTTGAGACGAGGGCCGTACCCATGGCTTCGAGCGATTGACCGCGCTGCTCTTCGCAGACGCGCTCGACCGCGGTAGCGATCTCCTCCATATGCTGGCGCAGGGCGGCGCGAAGCAGAGAGCCCTTGTTCGGAAAGTATTGGTATAGCGTCCCGACAGAAACGCCGGCACGGGCGGCGACTCGCGTGGTGGTAAGGCGCTCCTTGCCAACCTGCACCAGAACCTGAAGAGTGGCTTGCAAAATGGCGTCCACACTCGCGGTCGAGCGGGCCTGAATGGGCAGTTTTCTTGGTTCTATGACGCTTTCGAGGGCTGCGGGCAAATGCGAACTCCTAACCTGAAGCTTCCTTCATCTAACCACACGTACCCTGGAAAGGGCACAAGGAGATTCGATCATGTCCACGCAAAACACCCTCGGCGGAACTCTTACCTTCCCCGGTACCAACCTGACCGTCAATCGCATGGGCTACGGTGCCATGCAGCTCGCTGGCCCCGGCGTCTTCGGCCCGCCGCGCGACCCCGAGGCCGCTGACGCTGTGCTCAAGGAAGCCATCGCGGCCGGCGTCAACCACATTGATACCAGCGACTTTTACGGCCCGCACGTCACGAACCAGATCATCAAGAAGGCCCTGCACCCCTACCCTGCAGGCCTTGTGATTGTCAGCAAGATCGGTGCCCGCCGCGGCGCGGATAAGAGCTGGCTTCCCGCGCTCACCCGCGAAGCCATCACCGAAGGCATTCACGACAACCTGCGGAACCTCGGCCTAGATGCCATCGACATCGTCAACCTACGGGTCGGCGGTATTCACGGCCCCGCCGATGGATCCATCGCGGAGCCCCTTGCAGTCCTGGTCGATCTTCAGAAACAAGGCCTCATCCGGCACCTCGGCCTCAGCAACGTCAACGCAAAACAGCTCGCCGAAGCCCAGAAGACTGCGGAAATCGTCTGCATCCAGAACAACTACAACGTCGCCAATCGCTCGGACGACGCCTTCATCGACGACCTCGCCAGGCAGGGAATCGCCTATGTCCCGTTCTTCCCGCTCGGCGGCTTCAGCCCGCTCCAATCCACCACGCTTGATGAGGTAGCCACTTCGCTCCACACCACCCCGATGCAGGTCGCGCTGGCATGGCTGCTGCACCGCTCTCCCAATATGCTGCTCATCCCGGGAACCTCGTCCGTCGCGCACCTGCGCGAAAACCTGGCCGCAGCCACCCTCGAACTGCCGGACAAGGTCCTCAAAACTCTCGATAACCTCGCCGTCTGACGGGGCGTAACCACCCTAAAAACGAAAGCGACCCGTGGAACCGGAGTCTATATGAATCCATATAAACGCCTCCACCTAACCTCAATGAAATGTAATATTTGACATAAATAATATGGGGGGAGGGGGTTCGCCACAAGACACCCCCAGTTTGCTTCCGAAACCCGCGTATGCTACAACCGATCTATTCCAGTCAGCTTCGGCTGATTTGAATTTCATGCAGAGTGGTTGAGGGACGAGCCCTTTGACGCCACGACAACCGGACAGAACAAAGGCGTACCGGTGTCAACTCTCTCCTGGCTGGTTTTCCAGTACAGGGAACATGAGATTCGGAGCACGCGTTTTCTGTCCGTACCTGTAATCCGGCAGAACCCGCAAACCCCGCATTTCCTCTTCCCCCAGAATTGAGTGGCGTCTTAGACAAGCCAGATCCCGTAAACCCGGGAGACTGAGCAATGGAGTATTCCTGTCAGACCTACCAACTGAAGTGCAACGAATGTGGCCGCACCTACGGCAATCGCCCGCTCTCTGGATGCCCGGAATGCCTCGCCCCCCTCGAAATCGCCTACGACCTGCCCGCCATCCAGGCCTCCGGTAAGTTCACGCGCGCCGCCATCCAGGCCGGCCCGCATAGCATCTGGCGCTACGCCGCCCTGCTTCCTATCCCCGAAGGTTTCGAGCCCGACCTCCCGGTGGGCTTCACCCCGCTGCTCAAATCCCGCCAGCTTGGCAAGCGCATCGGCGCCGATAACCTCTTCATCAAAAACGACTCGGTCTGCTTCCCGACGCTCTCGTTCAAAGACCGCGTCGTCTCCGTCGCGCTTGCCAACGCGCAGAAGTTCGGCTTTACGACGGTCGGTTGCAGCTCAACGGGCAATCTCGCCAACTCGGTGGCGGCACAGGCCGCGCGCCTCGGCCTGAAGGCCACCATCCTCGTTCCATCCGACCTCGAAGCCGCAAAGATCCTCAACACCCTCGTCTACGGCGCACGCCTCATCCGCATCGACGGCAATTACGACCACGTCAACCGCCTCTCCACGCTCATCGCCGACGAGTACCAATACGGCTTCGTCAACGTGAACCTCCGCCCCTACTACGCCGAAGGGTCGAAGACCCAGGGCTACGAGATCGCCGAACAACTCGGCTGGCGCCTGCCTGACAATGTGGTTTGTCCGATGGCTGGCGGTTCACTGATCCGCAAGCTCAAGAAGGCCTTCGCAGAGCTCGTGGCACTCGGCCTCGTCGAAGATAAGCCGGTCAAGTTCTTTGGCGCGCAAGCCACCGGCTGCTCGCCCATTGCGCTCTCCGTGCGCGAGGGAAGCGACGACATCATCCCGCAGCGTCCTAACACCGTCGCGCGGTCACTCGCGATCGGCAACCCGGCCGACGGCCCTGCCGCCTCGAAGATGATCCAATCCACCGGCGGATGGGCGGAAGACGTCTCCGACGTCGAACTCGTCTCTGGAATCCAGGAGCTCGCCGAGACCGAGGGCATCTTCACCGAGACTGCCGGCGGCGTCACGACCGCCGTCGCCGCCCGCCTCTACGCCCAGGGCCGCATCAAGCGCGACGAGACGACCGTCATCTGCATCACCGGTAACGGCCTGAAGACGACCGATGCCATCGCTGACCGGTACGTGCTCGACCGGGCGATTCGCCCCCGCGTCCAGGACTTCGCCGACTACCTCGCCGAACTCGACGGCGTCCACGAACCCGCGCTCATCGCCGCCGACTAAGCATGCAAGGGTGAGATGGGAGAGCACGACCTGTCACCACAAGCCATAAAGGAGCACGTCATCAGCATCAAAATCATCCTCCCGACCGCCTTCATTCGCCACACTGACGGAAAAAAGCAGCTCACCAGCGATGCCATCAACCTCTCCGGTCTCATCGCCGACATCGATACGAACTTCCCGGCGCTCTCCACCCAGATCAAGGACGAATCCGGCAAACTCCGCCGGTTCATCAATATCTATGTGAACGACGAAGACATTCGCTTCCTCGGCGGCGAAACCTACGTCTTCCAGGACGGCGACGAAGTCATGCTCATCCCGTCAATCGCTGGGGGAAGCCAATAATTTCGACCAAAGCAACGAAAGCGGCGAATTCTTCCTCTCATGGTTTGTAGCGCCGCTAAATTACCGATCGAGCTTTGCTCTGCGGTTTGAGGCACATAGCGCGAACAAATCAAGTTGAAAGAAGGTTCCCATGTTCCTCATTCTCGCAATCGTTCTAGTCGTCGCGTGGCTCGGCGGCTTTGTCATGTTCAAGTCGGCCGGCCTCCTCATTCACCTGCTGCTCATCTTCGCAGTGATCTCGCTCATCATGCATTTCGTCACAGGACGTCGCGCCGCCTAGGCTCCAGCTCTCGTCGCAATGAAAAGGCCGGAACCCTTGACGGGTTCCGGCCTTTCGTTCCGTGCGGTACAGCTCTACTGATGTGCGACCGGCTGATTGCCGCCGACCACCGGCGGGATAACGTTGGCAAGAACCTCAGGCGTCTCTTCTTTCAGCCCTACCAGCTTCTCTTCGAGCGCAATCTGCAGCACCTCGTCCATCTGCTCGACGAAGTGAAGCTTCATACTGCTCTTGATCAGCTCAGGCAGATCCGCCAAATCCTTGCGGTTGCCCATGGGCAGGATCGCCTCGAAGACACCCGCACGATGAGCCGCCAAGAGCTTCTCCTTCAAGCCGCCGATCGGAAGCACCTTGCCGCGCAATGTAATCTCGCCGGTCATGGCGATATCGCGGCGCACTTTGATCTTCGTCAACGCGCTCGCGAGGCCTGTGGCGATGGTGATACCGGCGGACGGACCATCCTTGGGCGTCGCTCCCTCTGGTACGTGGACGTGGATGTCGATGTTGCGATAAAAATCCTTCTGCAAGCCCAGGCTAGCTGCGCGCGAACGGGTGTAACTGAGTGCCGCCTCAGCAGATTCCTTCATCACGTCACCCAGCTGCCCGGTGGCGGTCATACGGCCCTTGCCGTCGAGCACTTGAACCTCGGTTTGTAGAATCACGCCACCAACCGATGTCCAGGCCAGGCCCGTAACAAGCCCAACCTCGCTCAGCTTATGCACTTCAGAATCGGTAAACTTCGCCACACCCAGCAGCCCTTCGAGCGTATCGCCCGTGACCACCTCGTGATGCGTCGCGCCAGCCTCCGGACCGCTCTGGACGACCTTCCGCGCGACCTTCCGGCCCACGTTGCCGATCTCGCGTTCCAGATTGCGGACGCCGGCTTCGCGCGTGTAGCCACGAATCAGCGACTTCAACGCCGAGTCCTCGAAGACAATCTGTTCCTCAGTAAGGCCGTTCGCCTCGCGTTGCTTCTTCACGAGGTACTGCTTCGCGATCTCGAGTTTTTCAATCTCCGTATAGCCGTGCAACCGGATGATCTCCATGCGATCCTGCAGCGGCCCGGGGATCGTATCGAGCACGTTCGCCGTAGCGACGAAGAGCACCTGCGACAAATCGTATTCGACATCGAGGTAGTGATCCTGGAACGAAGTATTCTGCTCTGGGTCCAGCACCTCGAGCAGCGCGCTCGCCGGATCGCCCCGGAAGTCCGAGGCCATCTTGTCGATTTCGTCCAGCATGAACACCGGGTTCTTCGTTCCGGCCTTCTTCATCGACTGGATGACCTGGCCCGGCAGTGCGCCGATGTACGTCCGGCGATGCCCGCGAATCTCAGCTTCATCTCTCACGCCACCGAGCGACATACGAACGAATCGACGTCCCGTAGCCTTCGCAATCGACTGTCCGAGCGAGGTCTTACCTACTCCCGGGGGTCCAACGAAGCATAAGATCGAACCCTTTGGATTCTTGACCAACTGACGCACTGCAAGGAACTCGAGGATGCGTTCCTTGATCTTCTCGAGCCCATAATGATCCTCATTGAGGATCTTCTCCGCATGCTCGATCGAGCGAATCTCTTTTGACCGCTTCTTCCATGGCACAGCCAGCAGCCAGTCAAGGTAGTTGCGCGAAACCGTTGACTCAGCCGACATCGGCGGCATGGCCTCAAGCTTCTTCAGTTCGAGCAGGCTCTTCTCGAGCACATCCTTCGGCATCCCAGCCGTCTCGATCTTCTTCTTCAGCTCGTCGAACTCGCTCTTTTCACCGCGCCCCAGCTCTTTCTGGATCGCCTTGATCTTCTCGTTCAGGTAGTACTCTTTCTGTGCCTTCTCCATCTGCCGCTTCACGCGCGACTGTACGGTGCGGTCGATGTTCAACTTCTCAATCGCCACATCCAGCACGTCGGCAATCTTCGAAAGCCGAAGCTCAGGGTCGAACACCTCCAGCAACTCCTGCTTCTCTTCAATGGTCAACTGCAGGTTCGCCGCAATGGAGTCAGCCAGCTTTGCCGGCTCGTCACCGCGAACGCCCGCGGTCATGGTCTCGTAGTTCAGGCTCTGCTGCAGCTTCACGTACTGCTCGAAGAGCGTATGCACCCGCTGCATCATTACTTCCACCTGCGGCGTCAGTTCCAGGTGCGTCTTGCCAGTGCGAACGGTCGCCACGAAGAAGCCGTCTTCGTCATTGACCTCCATCGCCCGCGCACGTTCCACACCTTCGACCAGGACTTTGATGTTGCCGTCCGGCATCTTGACGCTCTGCACGATATTGCCAATCGTTCCCGTCTCGAAGATGTCATCCGCGCTCGGCTCATCCACGCTGGCGTCATGCTGCGTCGCCAGGAAGATCTTGCGATCGCCGGTTAAAGCCTCTTCGAGAGCCCTTACGCTGGATTCGCGTCCCACCACGAACGGGGTCATCATGTGCGGAAAGATCACCATGTCCCGGATCGGCATCATGGGTAGCTTTCGAACGTCGCGGCTCAGTATTTCTTCATTGTCTGTTTTCATGGGTCTCCTGAGTTTAGACGGTCGAAGCGGGTGCAACGATGCAGCGCACCTGCCCTCCGCGTTTGCATGATTGTAATCCGTTCAGCAGGGAAGTCCTATCGCCCGCGCGTGTCCTGTCAAAAACCAGTTCCATAACAAAAGAGGAAGGCCCGGAGAGACTCTCCGGGCCTTCCATGCTTCCGTTCTGAATCCGTATCAAAACCGCGTAGTACGTACTTCGTTACCCAGCCTTCTCCAACAACATCGGCAATGTGAGTGCATGCTTCTTCACCATCTCCGCCGTAATCGCAAGATCCTTGACCTTCTTGTTGCCCGGCACGTAATACATCAGGTCGAGCATCAGCTCTTCAAGGATCATCCGCAGCCCGCGCGCGCCAACCTTCCGCTGTAGCGCCTCGCGTGCAATCTCACGGGCCGCCTCATCGGTGAACGTCACCTTTACGCCCTCGTAGTCGAACAGCTTGATGTATTGCTTTAGGATCGCATTCTTCGGTTTGGTCAGGATCTCGATCAATGCCGACTCATCGAGCTCTTCGAGCACACCGAGCACCGGCAGACGACCCACAAACTCTGGAATGAGACCGTACTTCAGAAGATCCTGCGGCTCAGCCTGACGCAGTAATTCCGCATCACGCTGCGCGCGAATCGGAGTGACGTCATTCTCCATCAACTCCGGATCGCCGGCAGTCTTGAAGCCGAGCGCTTTCTTACCGACGCGGCGCCCGATGACCTTCTCGAGCCCGACAAACGCTCCGCCGCAGATAAATAAAATGTTTGTTGTGTCGACTGCCGTAAACTCCTGGTGCGGATGCTTGCGTCCACCCTGCGGCGGAACGTTCGCCACGGTACCCTCAAGCAGCTTCAATAACGCCTGCTGAACACCTTCGCCGCTGACGTCGCGCGTAATCGAAGGGTTCTCGTCTTTGCGGCCAATCTTGTCAATCTCGTCGATGTAGATGATGCCCTGCTGCGCTCTGACCACGTCGCCATCGGCGGCCTGTAGCAGCTTCAAAATGATGTTCTCGACGTCCTCACCCACGTAGCCAGCCTCGGTTAGTGTCGTCGCATCCACAATCGCAAACGGCACATCCAAAACCTTCGCGAGCGTCTGAGCCAAAAGTGTCTTGCCCGATCCCGTCGGGCCAACCAGCAAGATATTCGACTTCGAGAGCTCAACATCATTGCCGCGCGTCTTGTTCATCTGGATGCGCTTGTAATGGTTGTAAACAGCAACCGCCAGCTTCTTCTTGGTCTGGTCCTGCCCGATCACGTACTCGTCCAGGAACGCACGAACCTCTTGCGGCTTTGGCAGATGCGCCGGCGCAGCCCCTGCTACCGATTCGCCACGATCATCTTCAAGGATCGAGTTACATACCGCGACGCACTCATCGCAGATATACGCCCGTGGATAATCCGAAGGCGAACTGATCAACTTAGCTACCGCATCCTGCGACTTATGGCAGAAAGAGCAACGCAACGATTCATCTGAGCCGCGAGAAGTCTTCATAGTCTTACCAACCCCTGAACGCCGAGCCTGTGTTCGAATTCCAAGTTTACACTCAATTCAACCCGCACGTCCGGGGACCCCACCTAACACGACTCACCCAAAGCACTGCACTTTCGGGGGAGGGAACTCACCTGCCGTACCCATCGGCAGGTGAGTCCATTCCCAACAACTACTTAGCCGCGCGGCCGGTCGATGATGTCATCGACGATGCCGTACTCCTTCGCCTGCGGAGCCGTCATGATGAAGTCACGCTCCACGTCCCGCTCGATCTGCGCCAGCGGCTGGCCTGTGCTCTTCGCCATCAGCGTGTTGGTGATCTCGCGAATGCGCAGAATCTCGCGCGCGTGAATGTCGATATCCGTCGCTTGCCCGCTCAACCCGCCCATGCTCGGCTGATGGATTAGGATGCGTGAATTCGGCAACGCAAACCGCTTGCCCTTCTTGCCGGCCATCAGCAGGAATGCACCCATCGAAGCGGCTTGCCCGATGCAGAACGTCACCACATCGTTCTTGATGTATTGCATCGTGTCGTAAATCGCCAGTCCCGCAGTAATCGAACCGCCGGGGGAATTGATGTAAAGCTGAATGTCTTTTTCCGGATCTTCCGAGGTAAGAAACAGCAACTGCGCGATAATCACGTTCGCGACGTTGTCATCGATCGGCGTCCCCAGAAAAATGATGTTGTCCCGCAGCAGCCGGCTGTAGATGTCATACGTACGTTCGCCGCGACTCGTCTGCTCTACGACATAAGGAATCAAACCCATCTCGTTCTCCCTCTTCGTTCCACCCTGTAATAAATCCCGTCATTCTGAGCGAAGCGAAAGACCCGAGTATTGGCCCTTCGCTTCACCCGCCACTATCGGCTCAGCCAAGCCGAACTACTTCGCCAGCTTCTCGTAAACGACCGTGCCGGTCTTCTCACGCCGCATCTGTTCGCGCATCCGGTCGATCGAGCCATCCTTCAGCATCTGCTCGCGCATCGCCTCCAGCGGCTGACGAGACTGCAAAGACGCCATCAGAATCTCGCGCTCCATCTCGTCATTGGTCACTTCAACCCCTTCAGCATCCGCGATCCGATCCAGAATCAACGAGGCCTTCACTTCGCCGACAGCCTGGTCGCGCTGAGCCGCACGCAAGCGCCCGAAGTCCAGCTTGCGCATGTCGTCGGAGGTCATGCCTTGCTGCGCCAACGCCCTGAGGCCACGATCCAACCGCGCATCGATCTGCTGCTGCACAAACGTCTCAGGAACCGGGAAGTTGTATCGTCCGATCCACTGCTCGAGCATGTGCTCCTTCGCTTTGCTCTCGAGCGCATCCTTCTTGCGGCCGCTCGCGTGCTCGCGCATCTTCTGTTCGAAGTCTGCCCAGCTCTCGTAGTCGCCAATCTGCTTCGCCAGTTCGTCATCCTTTTCGGGATACGTCTTGGTCTTCAACGCCTTCACCGTGACGTCGTACTGGACTGTCTGCCCTGCGAGCCGCGGCTCGCCGAACTCCGCCGGATAGGTTACTTCGAACGTCATCTCCTGCCCAGCCTTCTTACCGCGCAGCGCGTCTGTGAAGGCCGCGAGCGTATTCTTGCCGCCAACTTCGATCAGCACATCCTCGCCCGTAATCGGCTCGGACGGCGGAGCCTCCTCGCCCACCGTCGTCGCTAACTCCTGGATCTGGCCTTTGAACTCGATCTCAGCCCAGTCACCGTCGCGCAGTTCGCGATCTTCCTCAACCGGCTCTACCGTGCCATGCGCATCCATCACGCGCGCGATCTCCGCCTCGAACTCTTCCTCCGTGAGCGTCGTATCCGGCTTCGTCACTTCAACGTTGTCGTACCCGCTCACGTCGATCGTCGGGAGTACTTCGAACGCAGCTTTGAAGGTTAACGGCGCGCCATCTTCCAGCAGCAAATTGGTCAACTGTGGCTGCGATACCGGATTAATGTTCTGGTCCACGATCGCCTGACGGAAACGTTCGCTCACCAGCTCGTCCAGAACCTCCTGACGCACATCCTTGCCGAATCGGCTCTTGATCACCGACTCCGGCACCTTACCCACGCGAAAACCCGGAATCCGGGCCAGCTTCTGATATTTCTTCACCACGCGGCGATATGCCTTCGACACCGTCTCCGCATCTACCTCCACGCCGATCTCCCGCATCAACTCAGGATTCAGCGTCGCCTGCGGCTCATGCGTATGTCCTTCGTGGCTATGATCATGACCTTCATGGCCGTGATCGTAGTCGTGCGTCAGTTCGGTGGTCTCATCCTGCGGCTGAGTCTCAGCCGCGTTCTCCAACTCTGTCATTTCACTCGATCTCAAAGCTTTCCAAGGGGTGTCAATCAGCCGCTCACTGCACGTTGCAGATAAGCCTTTCGCGGCCATTCGCTCTCTTCCACTGTACGGTCCAGCCTCACCAAGGGTCAAACCCAGCGAACAATAAAGCGCGTCATCCTGAGCGTACGAGCTACCCGTTGATACCTTCCCAAACTCTGGCTGATAGATCATGGTTCGACGCAACGAATCCGCGTTCAATCCGCAGAATCCGTGGAAGCACTTCACCCCTTCTACAATCAAGAAGTGCCTTCCGCCCCACAAATACTCCCCGAACCCCTGGCCCTGGTGCGCGAAAGCGTCATCACCTGCGAACTCTGCCCGCGTCTCCGAAGCTATTGCCATGGAATCGGCGAGACGCGCCGCCGAGCCTACATTGACCAGACCTACTGGGCACGCCCGGTTCCCGGTTTCGGCGACCCCAAGGCTCGCGTCCTCATTCTTGGCCTTGCGCCCGGCGCCCACGGGGCCAACCGCACCGGCCGCCCCTTCACGGGTGACGGCTCCGGCGATTTCATGTACCCGGTTCTCCACACTCTCGGCTTTGCCTCCATGCCGCAAGCCCTTCACCGCGAAGATGGCCTCGTACTTCGCAACGCGTGGATCGCGTCCGTCGTTCGTTGCGCGCCGCCCGGCGACAAGCCAACCCCCGCCGAGATCCGTGAATGTTCGGCCCACCTCGCCGCCGAAGTCGCCGCGCTGCCTCGCGTCCGCGTCGTCGTCTGCCTTGGAAAGATCGCATGGGACGGCTACCTCGCGCACCTCATCAACACCGAGGTCATTGGACGCCGTTCCGCCTACCAATTCGGGCATGGAGCTGAATACACGTTGCCGGATGGACTGCACCTGCTCGGCAGCTACCACCCATCCTTGCGCAACACCAACACCGGCCGCCTCGACAGCACCATGTTCGCCCACATCTTCGTACGAGCCCGCGAGCTAGCTGGACTGGAGGCCTGAAAACCTTACCCGGCTTTCTTGACCCTCAACGCAAGAACTGCGAACCCTGAACTCTCGAATTCGGACCGTGGGAAGATAGGCCTTCAGGCCATTCGGTCCGGGAACGCAAAAAAGCGAGACCGAAGTCTCGCTCAAGGGCCCAAGATCACATCTTCCTTCATGAAAGTCCACCCGTGAACCCGAGCTCTGCACACACTACAGCCCAGGCTTATCCTTGAACGCACTCAAAGCCGTAAATGCTGGTCCCACCACCAGTGCCATGAAGAACGTCGCAATCAAAATATTGTGCATTCAGCACCTCGCTGAAGACACCATAGCCGGGATTCGTTGCAGCAAAGTGATTATCTTCTGATTAACTGCACTGGCTTAGTACCGTCAAAGATTCCCCTGTGGATTGCAGTATTCCATTGATTTTCCTCGCAATCCGGTCGGAGCTGTGCGACGTAGGCGATCACCATACTGACCAAGACAAAGGAGACGGGCAGATCTTCTCTGCCCGTCTCCTGTGTCACCAATGTGCTTCTGAACTATACCGTTGTCAGAGCAAGCCCCGCGGCTTTCTCTTCCGAATCCGCCAGTATCGGCCGATAGAACAGCGAGTTATTCTCAAGGTAAACCTCGAGGAACGCCGGACGCTCTTTGATTCCGCCTGCGATCAAAGCCTCCGAGAGCGGGTCTTCCACGAAGCGCTGCAGCGCACGACGTAGAGGCCGTGCACCATAGGTCCGGTCGCTCGCCGTCTTCGCGAGAATGTACCGCTTCGCATCGTCGTTGACCGAGATCGTAATCGCCTTATGCACCAGATTCACGTTCAACTGGTTCACGAGAAGCTCGAGAATCTGCATCAGGTCGGCTTCGGACAGGGACGTGAAGATGATGATCTCATCCAGCCGGTTCAAGAACTCCGGATTGAACGTCCGCTTCACCTCGCCGCGCACCAACTCTTCCATCTTGTCGAGCGCCAGATTCTCATCGCTCGACTGGAAGCCCAGCCCCTGCTGCTTCTGCAGATGCTTCGCGCCAATGTTCGACGTCATGACGATGATTGTGTTCTTGAAGTCGACCGTGTTGCCTAGTCCATCGGTCAGCTGACCGTCTTCAAACACCTGCAACAGCAGGTTGTAGACATCCGGGTGCGCCTTCTCGATTTCGTCCAGCAGCACAACCGAGTACGGATTCCGCTTCACACGCTCCGTGAGTTGACCGCCCTCCTCGTATCCGACATATCCCGGAGGTGAACCGATCAGTTTAGAGACCGAGTGCTTCTCCATGAACTCCGACATATCAAACCGGATAAGCGACTTTTCCGACCCGAAGAGGAACTGCGCCAGCGTCCGCGCCATCTCCGTCTTACCAACGCCGGTCGGCCCCAGGAACAGGAAGCTGCCAATCGGTCTGGCCGGATTTTTCAAGCCCGCACGTGACCGTCGAATCGCACGCGATAAGGCCGAAATTGCCTTGTCCTGCGAAATCACGCGCTTGTGCAACTCATCTTCTACCCTCAGCAGCCGCTCCATCTCTTCTTCTTTCAGAGACGTCATTGGCACACCGGTCCAGCGACTCACGACATCCTCAATGTCCTCGCGTGTCACAATCCCCGCGCTCGAATCATCGAGGTGATACTTGTCCCGCAACGAACGCAGATTCTCCCGCTCCTTACGCTCCTCGTCCGAGTAAAACCGTGCCTTCTCGAACTCGTGGTTCGCAATTGCGTTTTCCATCCGATGCACGATGAACTTGATCCGCTTTTGCACCTCGGTCAGTTCCTCGGGCAGGGAAGTCTGACGCAGCTTCACGCGTGCTCCCGCCTCGTCGATCAGATCGATCGCCTTATCCGGCAGGAACCGGTCCGGAATGTAGCGGCTCGAGTGCGAGACCGAAAAGGTGATTGCATCGTCGGTGTACGAGACGGCGTGGAACTTCTCGTACTTCTCCTTGATCCCCATGATGATCTTGATCGCGTCCTCTTCATTCGGAGGAGGAACTTTGACCGCCTGGAAACGCCGCTCGAGCGATCGATCCTTCTCGATCGACTTTCGATACTCCGCCGGAGTCGTCGCGCCGATGCATTGAATCTCGCCACGCGAGAGCGCCGGCTTCAGGATGTTCGCCGCATCGAGCGAACCCTCCGCGGAACCAGCACCCACCAGCGTATGCAATTCATCGATAAAGACAATTGAGTTCTGATTCTCCATCAGCTCTTTCATGATGGTTTTCAGTCGCTCTTCAAACTGCCCGCGATACTTCGTACCGGCAACGATCAGGGAAAGATCAAGCGCCAACACGCGCTTATCCGCCAGGAAGCTCGGGACTTCGCCGTCCGCAATCTTCTGCGCTAGACCTTCGACGATCGCCGTCTTACCAACGCCCGGCTCGCCAATCAACACCGGATTGTTCTTCGTCCGACGGCACAGAATCTGAATTACTCGATCGACTTCTGTGTCCCTTCCGACTAACGGATCAAGCTGTTGATCCATCGCCGACTGCGTCAGGTCGCGCGAAAACTCCGCCAGCATGGACTGCTCGTTGCGCCCTTGCTGCTTCGTCGCTGCAGGCTTCTCCTGCGTCGTCCGCTGCAACTCCTCGCGGATCGCCGGTAGCCGCAAGCCGCGCTCCTGGAGGATCTCCGCCGCAAAGCATTTTTCCTCGCGCAGCAGTCCCAGCAGCAGATGTTCAGTCCCAATGTGTTTGTGCGAAAGCCGCTCCGCTTCCTCGGCTGCGTAAGCCAGAACCCGCTTGCACTCATTCGAAAGCGGCAGGTCAACCGAGGTCGACACCTTCTCGCGAATCGTCGTATGCCCTTCGATCTGCTTGCGAATCGACTCCACCGATGCGTGCGACCGCAAAAAGCGATTCGTTAGCGCCTTGTCCTCACGCAAAAGACCGAGCAGCAAATGCTCAGTCTCGATGTAAGGCGACCCAAACTGACTGGCCTCATAGCGTGCAAAGAAAATCACGCGTCTCGCCTTCTCCGTATAGCGCTCGAACATGCTCCCCCTTCACAACCGGGCCCAAACTACAGGCTATTCCAGTGTACCCGTCCACCCCATGCGAACGGAACTCCAGCAAAAGTTATGCCTACACTAACAGCAGTACCCGTTAGACGCGCCATGTGCAAAAGAGGTGCAACTTCCGTTCCCCTCCTCTTCGCCCAATCAAGCGTCCGGACGCGCGGAGCGTTGCCATACCATAGTGTGGCGCTTGTCTGACGTTAGGTGGCCCTAACACTTGTAAGTATTCCGTCTTTGAGCGTCAAAACCCGATCGCATCGCCCTGCAAATTCAAGCGAATGCGTCACCAGCACACTCGTCAGCCCATGCCTCCGGTGCAGTTGCTGGATCAACCCAAATACCGCCTCCGCTGTGCGCTCATCGAGATCCCCTGTCGGCTCGTCCGCCAAAAGCACCTTCGGCTCAGTTACCAGCGCCCGCGCAAGCGACACCCGCTGCTGCTCCCCGCCGCTCAACTCGCCTGACCGATGCTGCCGCCGCTCCGCAAGCCCCACCTCGCCCAGCCAAGTCCGAGCTTTCTCAAGCGCCACAGCCGAGCTTACCCCACGCGCCAGCAGGGGCATCGCGACATTCTCCTCCGCTGTAAACTCGGGCATCAGGTAGTGAAACTGCCAGACATACCCAATGTCTTGATTCCGAAACTCGGCTGCCTGAGCCTCCTTCAGCCCACCTAGCCTCCGCGACCCAACCCACACCTCCCCTTCACTCGCCGTATCCAGCGCTGCCAGCAGATGGAGCAGCGAACTCTTACCCGCGCCACTCTGCCCCACAATCGCTACTAGTTCGCCGGCCATGACCGAAAAGCTCACCCCTCGAAATAGTTCCACCCCAGCCCCGCGCCCGCTTACACTCGCGTAAGACTTTCGCAACCCCTCAACCCGAATCGCCGCGTCCACCATCCCATTAGCCTACCGAACAAAGCACACCCGCGTACCATAAGACACAGACGCCCTAGGAAAGCCTAGGCCCCTAATGCGCCGCTCCGCGGAATCCGTGCGCATACTCTGGGTTCTATCTACTGCAAAAGAGTCCGCGTCGGAAACAGAGTCTCCAACTCCGCCAATCCAGCCTTCGACGATGGTTTCTGCGCATACATCCTCATATCTGCAATCCGCAGCAGCGCTCCAGCCAGCTTCTCCGCTGGATCCTGCGCCACATCATCCGACCACCGCGCCACGTCCTCCGGAAACTTCGCCGAACCCATGCTCCCGTCGATCCAGAGCCGCTTTCCATCCCAATCAATCGGCTCGCGAATCCACTTTCGCAGCAAGGTCTCCATCGCGCGAACCGAATCGTCGCTCACCGCACTCCTCGTCACAATCACAAACTCATCCCCACCCATGCGCGCCACCAGTTCGGTCGCCCGCAGATGCGCTCGCAACCGCCGCGCCACCTCATGCAGCACGTGATCGCCCGCCAGGTGACCATGCGTGTCATTCACCTGCTTGAAGCCGTTCAGGTCAATCATCACCAGCGTCAGCTTGTTCCCCGACCGCTGCGCCCACTCGATCTCCGCCTTGAGCGACACATCCAGCATTCGCCGGTTCGGGATTCCCGTTAGTTGGTCGTGCATCGCCAGAAACTGATTCCGCGCCGACTGATTCTCCACGAGCACCAGCAGCATTCCCACCGACACAAAGAACTTCTGCATCCGCCAGAGCTCCTGCGCCAGTGCCCCATACTCCTCGTGATGAAGCACCCACGGATGCGTCACATAGCACCCTGCAAGCACCACCATGCTGGTCATAATCGCCAGCTTGCCGACACTCTTTGCCGGCAGCCGCGCGTTGAAATTCCAACCTGCATGCGCGTAGACCGCAGCCAGCAGCCAGTACGCCGCACAGTCATACCAACCCATCGACACTGGCACGGCGAGCAACAGCAAAGCCGTTGCGCCCCAACACGCCCGCACCCGGTCCTGTCGGCGCCACCACGTGGTAAGCGCCAGCACCACCAGCCCCATCGCCAGCATCGCAAAGTAGAGTGACCGCCGCGTCAAGCCCATCCCGTAAAGGCTTTCAATCCCGATAAGCGCGAGACTGTTCAGCGCCATGTACCAAAGGTCAAATTCGCGAAACGAACCACCACTTCCGCGGTATGCGGAAAACGCAACTCCCGCCAGCAGCTCTCCCACAAGAATCAGGGTTTGCTGCATCTCCGGATGTCCGGTTACGACCCACGTCACCTGCGACAAGAAGATAAACCCCAGCGCCACCAGCCAGGTCTTCGTATCCAGCTTTGGATGCCGGCTGCGCAAGGACAGCAGGAACCCCACCATGACCGGCATCGCCACGGTATCCGGAATATTTGCGATCACACTCGGGCTGATCTGCATTCGTTCTTACACTCGATTTCCGGGGAAGGTGGCGCGCCCACGCCGCGCAACGAATAACAGGAAGCACCTTCGCTCTCAGCCAGAGCATAGCCTTCGCCCCGGTGAATTACTCCGCCGCGAAAGCGAAAACGCCTACAACTTTGGAGCTATATCCCCGACAGTTGTACGCAGAAGGAAACGCAAAACCGTTCCATGATCTTCCTGTGTTCGTTAGTGCCTGCTCTCAATCCGTGCTACCCGCGTGCGTACCTTGCGCTACTCATACCGCAAAGCCTCCGCCGGCAGCACCTTCGCCGCGCTCGCGCTCGGATACAACGTTGCCAGCGCGCTCACCCCCAGCGATACCGCTCCCACGATCAGCGCATCCACAATCCTCGGCGCGAACGGCAGATAATCCAGCGAATACACCGCCGAGTCCAGCGGCAGGTGGTACCTTCCGCCGGCCCAGCTCGCCCCATACCCCAGCACCATCCCGATCACTGTTCCTACTACCGAGATCATCAACCCCTGCAGCAGGAACACCTTCCTTATCTGAGCCGCCGTCACCCCAAACCCCATCATCACGGCGATATCCTTGGTCTTCTCCATCACCATCATCGTCAGCGCAATTAGGATATTGAGCGCCGCCACGCACACAATGAGCGCCAGCACGATAAACGTCACAATCTGCTCCAGCTTCAGCGCCCGAAACAGCTCCCGATTCTGCTCCATCCAACTCGTCGCCTGGTACCCACTGCCTGCGGCCTCTTCAATCTCCCTCCCAATCGCATCTGCCTGGTACATGTTGTCGACCTTGAAGCTCACGACCGAGATCAGATCCGGCTCCGCGAATAGTCGCTGCGCGTCCGCCAGCCGCATAAACGCGTAGCTCGAGTCATACTGGTAAAACCCCGAAGAAAAAACTCCCACCACCTGAAACCGCTGATATCGCGGAACCAATCCCAGCGGCGTTAAATCACCCTGCGGGCTCGTCACCAGCACCGAATCCCCAACACTCGCTCCTAGCGTCTCGGCCATATCTTTGCCAATCACAATTGGCGGCGTTCCTTCCACCTGTGCGTCCGAAGCCGTTTGAGGAACCGGCTCCAATGCTTGAGCCGACCCAACCTTCACCGACTGCAGCAGATCACTCACCGTCCGCTCTGCCGATGGGATGACACCCTTGATCAATCCGCCCCCACTTCGCGCCCCCCGCGAGATCAGGACCTGCCCATAAAGCCCCGGGGCCGCCGCCGTCACATGCGGCAGTCCCTTCAACCGCGCCACCAGCGGCTCCCAGTCCTTGATCCCATCTGCTGCCACCCGCATCAGCGTGACATGCGCGGTCGACCCCAGCAGCCGAGCCTCGAGGTCGCGCTTCATCCCATTGGTAATGGCCAGCGCCACGATCAGCGAAGCCACCCCAGCCGCCACGCCCACCACCGAGATTGCGGTCACCACCCCGATGACAGCTTGCCGCCGCTTCGCCCGCAGATACCGCCCCGCAATAAATAACTCAAACCGCATGGCGTCTAGTCTTTCACGGCAAAGCGTTCAACCTCACAGAGTGGTCGACGTGCGCGACTAGGGCGCCGTTGCCTTTGCCTTTCCCGCGTCCGGAACCATAGCCACCACATCTGAAACATCGCCCTTCACGGATAGCGCCTGCTCCGCATCCCCATACGTCTTCACCGTCTTGGTCTCGTCATGGAATCGCGGCGAATACCCCTCCGGATTAGCGACCTGAAGCTTTGTCACATCCTTCGCGCCAGTAACCGTCAGCAGAAACTCACCTTCGGGCACGTAGTCCATGTGGAACTGCTGGTCATCCATCCCAACAGTCGCAGAGGTCATCTCGGTCCGATCATCTGGGTACAGCAGTTTGACATCGCCGCCGTTGATCACGTGTCCATCCTTCGCGACCACCTGCCCGTCCACCCGGTGCAGCTTCGCAAGAGGGAAGACCAGGTCCGTCCCGGCTCGAGCCTCGCCCACGCCCAGTGTCCACGCCTTCGCATCCGGCCGCCGCATCACGTCGCCTGAGTAGAGCGGGAGAGAGAACCTGGTCTTCTGCATCTCCATCGTCATCATCGTCGTCGGATTTCCGGGCATCGGGCCCGTGGTCGTCTCGTGGTCGCTTACGGAAAGGTCGGCTTCTGTCGCGTACTCCCCGGCAGGCAGGCCCGTAATCCGATAATGTCCGTTATCGTCGGTCGAACTCCGCGCGTAAAACCCGCGATAACGGCCCGTCTCCCGGCTCACCCACTTGCCGCTCTTATCTTTCTCCAGCAGTTGGATCGAGATGCCGCTCGCTGGCGTTCCATCGTCGTATGTCACCGTCCCGCTTACGGAAGCGCCGCGTTCCAATAGGACATCCTCCCGCGCCGTCTGGTTTGCCTCCACCGTAAACGACTGGATCGCCTTTGCCACCCGCGTCTTCGTCTCGTCATCGGTGGCCGCAAGCTCTTTTTTCGTGAACTGACCCAGCGGCAACAGATACCCTTCCTGATCCACGACGACCCAGTACTGTCCCGGCTTCACGTTGTGGATGACATATCCTCCATCCAGGCTGGTTTCCACGGCATTTCCGGCCGCAAGCATGTCTCCCATCCCAGTCGGCGTCCCCGGCTTTGCATCCGCCCCTGCAGGAACCCGTACCAGCTTGACCTGCGCCAGACGCCCAGGCCTCTGCGTGTCCGCGCACGTCACGCGCCCCATGACCGTCCCGACCGGCTCCGGCCTCGCTGGTTGCTGCGCCACCGCTAGGTTCGTCGACACGCCTAACATCACCAACGCCAGTAGCCTCACGACTCACCTCGAACAAAGAATTGTCAGCAGTCTATGCCACGTCAGACGCACTGCAAACGAAAAGGGCGGCGAATTGTTTTCGCCACCCCTCGAACCCGCTCCAAAGTCTGAAAGCGGAAGCTGCCAATCAATTCGCCAGCACCGCACGATACCGCACCTGATTCTTCTTCACCTTCGCTACCGCCTCATTCGCCTTATCCATCGCGAACCGCTCGGTCACTGCCTTCACATTATGCCGAGCAGCCACATCCAGCATCTCCGCCAGATCCTGTGGGCTTCCCGTGTTGCTTCCCGCAACCGACCGCTCCTGCCCAATCAGCGCAAACGCGTGCAGCGCAATAGGCGTCGGCGGAGCCCCGACGATCGCCAGCACACCCTTCGGCCGCAGCGCATTGATATAACCCGCCCAATCCTGGTCTGCATTGACCGTACTCAGCAGCAGGTCAAAGCTCCCTGCCAACTTCTTCAGCGAACCAGTATCTCGTGTATTGACAAAATGATCGGCTCCTAGCTTCTTCGCCTCGTCCTCCTTGTCTTTCGAAGTCGAAAACGCCGTCACCTCCGCCCCAAATGCCTTCGCAAACTGCAGGCCGATATGTCCCAGCCCGCCAATTCCGATCACGCCCACCCGCGACGCCGGCCGCACGTCCTGGTTCCGCAACGGACTATAAACCGTAATGCCCGCACACAGCAGCGGAGCCACATTTTCACTTTCGAGCGCTGCCGGCACCTTGACTGCAAAACGCCAGTTCACCCGAATCTTGTCCGCGTACCCGCCGTTCCGGCCGACACACGTCGGCTGCGCCTTGGCACAAACATTCTCCATCCCTTTGCGGCACCACTCGCAGATCCCGCACGAATTCGCTTGCCAACCGATCCCTACGCGCTCGCCCACCGCGAGCGCCGTCACCCGTTCGCCGATCTTCGTTACCGTCCCGACAATCTCATGCCCCGGGATGAAGGGATATTTACTAAGTCCCCAGTCATTGTCGATCAAATGAATGTCCGAGTGGCACACCCCGCAATGCGAGATCTTCACCTCGACATCATCCCCGGCAATCTCACCCGCGTCGTACTTGTAAGACAACAAATGTGCACCGGCCGCGTGCACGGCCAAACCGTGTATCTCATTCATCTTGTATGTTTTCCCTTACGCGCGTCAGGAGCCTTACCGCGAACCTGCTTAATGCTACAACAGCTGCAATCCACAGTGCCTCCCAAAACGTACTACCCCGCCGTCATTCCGCTTGAAGCCCAGAATATGCGTATTTCCAACGTTGCACGCCGGGGGAAGCACGAGCCCGCCTCCCGCAACACACCCAAATCCCCCGCCACATCGTCCAACTCCTCGACAAAGAGTAAAGTTTCCCATGATGACCCTCCGCCGCGCATCGCTCCTCACCGCACTCGCCGCCGCTATCGCCCTCCCGCATGCCTGGGCTCAAACTCCCACTACACTTCCGCCAACCGAACCAACCCCCGACGCCGGCCCTGTCACCGACAACGGACCCATCATTCTCAAGAAGAAAAAAGAAACCGCGGACGAACCGCCTGCCGCCCCCGAGCAGCCCAAGGTCAAGAACCCTGACAACCAGACCTACTCGCTTCGCGTCGACGTCCCACTCGTCAACATCAATGTCAACGTCATCCTCGATAAGACCCACCAGTTCGTCCCCGGCCTCCAACCGCCGAACTTTCTCGTCCTCGAAGATGGCGTCGAGCAAAAAGTCGATAACGTCCGCCTTACTCAAACCCCCATCACAGCCGTCATGCTGCTCGAGTTTGCCTCCACCTCGTGGAACTACATTCGCGACATGCAGAACTCAGCCGTCGGCTTCTACCACACGCTTCGTCCCGACGATTACGTCGCGGTCATCACCTATGACCTCCGTACCCACATCCTGACCGACTTCACCAACAACAAAGAAACTCTTGCCGACTCGCTCCGCACCCTGACGATACCCGGCTTCTCTGACACCAACCTGTTCGACGCTCTCTACGAGACGCTCGATCGCACCTCCCGCATTGAGGGTCGCAAATACATCATCCTCATCGGCTCCGGCCGCGACACCTTCTCGAAGCTCACGCTCGACAAGATGCTCGCCAAGATCAAAGCCACCCCCAACGTCACCATCTTCTCGATCGGCACCGGCGCCTTGTCTGACGAAATCCGCTCTGCCGGCCCCGGTGGCGGCGGCATGCGCCACATGGACACGCTCCAAGCCCAAAATCAGCTCAAAACCTTCGCGCAGATGACCGGCGGCCTCTACTTTGACCCCATCTTCGAAGGCGCTATCCCCGAGATCTTCAACCAGATCAACGCGAGCATCCGCAATCAGTACGTTGTCACCTACCGCCCCACCAATACCAAGAACGACGGCAGTTACCGCCACGTCCAGGTCCTCCTCGTCGATAACGAAGGAAAGCCGCTGAAGATGCAGGACGAAAAGCAAAAACCCGTGAAGTATTCCGTCATCGCTCGCGACGGATACCGCGCCAAACTTCCTGTCGAATAACGGGCGTTGTTTGACCCGCACCCTTCACTCTCGTACACTCTCAAAAGGCAGTCAGCATGCAATATTGCGACGCCGCAACCGTGTTGCCCCCTCGTTCAATGGTAGGACTAGCGACTCTGACTCGCTCGATCGGGGTTCGAATCCCTGGGGGGCAACCAAAACCATGCGAACGCGCCCGCAAGGCGCGTTTTTCTTCGCCCTCCCTCGCACCTCTTTAGACTTTCTTGGTCCATGCAAGTCATTCAAAGTAAATTACTTAAAAGAATCTACGGCTGCGTGCGAACGAGGATTGTCGTCTCAGGAGGTCCGAGCTGGTGCGAGGACAGCCAGGCTTTTCTGTGGGTACGGATGTGGGTATCATTGGGGAAATTTGTGGGTACGGTAAACGTACCCGACAGGAGCCGGGCCCATGGCACTCACAATCAAAGAAATTGATGGCGCGAAGCCAACCGACAAAGCCTACAAACTGGCAGATGGTGGCGGGCTCTGTCTTCTTATCCCACCGTCCGGCGCCAAACTCTGGCGTTGGCGGTATCGCGTTGACGGCAAGGAAAAGATGATGGCTCTGGGGGAGTATCCGCTGGTCTCCCTAAAGGAAGCCCGCGAACGCCACTCCGAGGCGCGGAAAGCGCTCGTAAACGGTATTGATCCTATGGCTGAACGCAAGGCCGAGGGAGAGGCCAAGCAGAAAGAAGCAGCAGCTCGACAGCGTGAAGCGGAGAACAGCTTTGAGAACGTCGCACACGAGTGGTGGAAGTGGTGGTTGATCGGCAAGTCGCCTCGACACGCGGATACGACGATGCGGCGTATGGAAGCTGACGTGTTCCCCGCGTACGGCCACAAGTCCATCAACGAGGTCACGGCAGCAGATGTGCGGCAACTTATGATCGCCGTCGAGAAGCGAGACGCTCGGGAC
Source organism: uncultured Granulicella sp. (assembly GCA_963693075.2). Classification (GTDB taxonomy): domain Bacteria; phylum Acidobacteriota; class Terriglobia; order Terriglobales; family Acidobacteriaceae; genus Edaphobacter. Next base: position 1,868,640 of record CAXMMP010000002.1, read on the forward strand.
GTTGCAAAACGTATTCACGAGACGACATCCCAGATTTTCCGCTTTGCTATCGCTCGCGACATTGCAACGCGGAACCCGGCCGCAGATTTTAAGCCGCGAGACATCTTGGCAGAAGCCCAGACTGAGAACCGTGCTCGCGTGGAAGCCAGGGAGTTGCCGGAATTGCTCGTAAAGATCGATGACTACAACGGGGATGCAATCACCCGGCTTGCTATGAAACTGATGACGTATACGTTCGTACGGACTAGCGAAGAAATCGAGGCTCCGTGGACGGAGTTCGATCTCGACGAGGCACGTTGGACCATTCCAGCGGAGCGGATGAAGATGAAGACTCCGCATATTGTTCCGCTGTCCCGCCAGGCAGTGGAGGTTCTGCGAGCGCTTAGGCAGATCACAGGTCACGGCCACTTTGTATTCGCTGGTGCCCGCGACAAGAAAAAGCCTATCAGCAACAACACGATTCTTTATGCTCTATACCGCCTTGGGTATCGGGACCGAATGACAGGGCACGGGTTCCGTGGGCTGGCATCGACAATCCTAAATGAGCATGAATTCGACGAGGCGCATATTGAGTTGCAACTCGCCCATACCAAACGAAACAAGGTGGCTGCGGCTTACAACCATGCGAAATATTTGAAGCAGCGTACGGAGATGATGCAATGGTGGGCGGATTATGTGGATGAGCAGCTTGCGAAGGGCAGGAAAGCATCCGCCCCTAAGCCCACTTCTTCGCGGCAGACCAAGCCGAAGTAGCGCGCTGTGGCTCCCGCTTGGATTTCGGCGCAGGGACGGCTGTTCTTGATGCCTTGATGCGTTCCGCAGCCCATTGTTTGATCTCGGATCGCACCCAGGCGACAGTGCGAGGCCCGATTTGAACCGGTGCGGGGAAGCTATTTGCTCGGATGAGAGCGTACAGGCTCGACTTGGACAGTCCGGTGACCGATTTTACCTCCGGCAATCGCAAAAAACCGATTTCGTCGAAATTGTCCCGTAGCGGAGCGCAGACTGCATCCTTTTGCTCCTCCTGACAGGCTGGCGTTATCAGAGCATTTCGAGCGGATGACACTTTGGACCTCCTGGAACCGTGTGCGACCTGTGAGAATGGTGCCCTGTCAAGGCGCAGCCCGTCCAATTGTTTGTAACGATGAATCAATCGCCCGCAGCGATTGCTAATATCACAAGAACGATCTGGTGCAGTTGACGACTCTGATACTACTTGTGGAAAATTGGACGTGAAGAAAGCTTGACCGCACGACCAGTGTCTCGAAGTGTCCACCGCACGACTGAGCACCGGGGGCCCCCATGAGCGACAGTGATTATGACCAGTTAGAATTTCGGCACCTGAAGTACATAAAGGCAATCGCCGAGGAGGGCGGCTTTACAGCTGCCTCCGATCGCGTACACATCACGCAATCCACCATCAGTACCCAAATCAAACAGCTTGAGGACTTCTTTAGGGTTGATTTTTTCACCAGAGAACCCGTTGAGTTGACTCCGTTCGGCGTGCTTCTGTTGGCTGCGGGAGAAGATCTCCTAGAGCTTCGCGAAGAGATTGTCGATATGTTGCTGGCTCTGCGAACGGGAGAGATCACGCCTTTGAGACTCGGCTTCTCATCCCTTGTCGAGAAGCGAACACTTGGTTCTGTAACAGAGACAATCCGCCGAATCTTTCCGTACTGCGACATCAAGACTGACGGAGATGAGATTCAAGCCCTGGTTGATCGAGTGGAGGCGGGGGACCTCGATGGAGCACTCGTGACCCTGCCCGTCGAGCACAGGTCCGACTTGACGACATGCATCGTCGAGCGTGATCCACTCTATGTGTGTATGCGTAGCGACGATCCGTTGGCGTCGCACGAAGCGGTCCCTGCGCACTTGCTGAATGGCAAATTGTCTCTGTTTCAGTATCCGAAGATGCATCATGCCGCCCATGATCGAATGCTTGAACTGCTTCACAGCGTTGGCATCACACCTAGGAAAGCCAATCCAAACACCAATCGAGAGCAGATCCAATGGATCGTGCAAGAGGGGCACTATTACGCCTTATTCCGCAAAGGTTCGCGGTTAATGCCTGGCCTGACATGCCGGCCGATACATGGCGTTGATTGGACAATCGACACTGCCGTAATACTTAAGCCCAAGTCGCAGCATCCAGCGTTGGCAATGTTTATGCGGGAGCTGAGGAGACGGTCGGTTCAGACCGCCGCGAAATGGGCACGTCCTGCGACATTGAACGAAGGTGCACGAGTGAGGAAAAAGAAGCCTCAATCAGTCAAGGGAAGTTCAAGGAATTTGCGTTCCTCAAACAGAGCGATTTAGTCTGCGCATTGCGCATCGTTTAGAGCGATGATGCAATCGTAAAGATCAATTGGACTGCGGGCATTCGTGCACCTAAAGTCACGTCATATCACGACTGAAACCCAGTCGATGGAGATGCCGATGATTCGCAGGAACCGTGATGTCAGTCGCCCAAACTTCAACCAGTCCAATCCCAAGTGCGCCAACCGGCGCACTTTCTACCTCAAGACGAAGTTAGCCCACGCATTTCGCGTGATGGCTCCCGCTCTCTTTGCGCTCACATTCGCGGGCGTTGCCCATGCTCAAGGAACGATGGATTTCTCCGGCGCTCAGACGCTTATGGGGACATTCAAAACGTTCGCCGTCTATGCGGGCGCTGTCATCTGCTTTGGCGGTTTGATCTTCGCCGGAATTCGGATGATGAGCGGTCGCTTTCAGGATGCCATCCCAGGCCTCTTCGGTGCGCTGTTTGGTGCCGGCGTTCTCGGATGGGGCGCTGGCTGGATTGGGTCTCTTACCGGGCAGTCGATGTAGGAGCTGCCATGCACACGATCAAACGGGGAGAACCGTCAGCGATTAATCAGGCATTGAACAGGCCGAGAGCCAAGCTAGGGCTTGACCTCTCGGCATGGATGGCCATTGTGTTTGTCTGCGTGACGGTTTTCCTCGTCGGGTTCCGAATGCTGGCGATCCTTAGCTTTCCAACACTAGCGGGCGGCGCATGGTTGATCGTCCGTAAACACCCAAAGATGTTTCAACTGTGGGGCCTCAGCCTCGGCCAGAAGAGCTACTATGACCCGCGCAAATACTGAACAGATCAAACATACCCCGTGGTTTGCGAAGGCGGGAGCGGCCTGCAGCATTATCCCGATCTCTCGCTTCGTTGGGCCCAGCATCTTCGCGCTGAAAGGTGGAGGCTACGGGTGCCTCTTCTCTCTCACCGGCTTGGACGAAGAGGCGCTGACCGACCTGGAGCTTGAAGCTCGCGTTCGTCAGGTAGAAGGCGCTCTCCGGGGATTGCCTGAGGGATCTTGCCTCTATCAGTACACAAGGGTGATGTCTGGCTTTGATCTTCCTCGGCAGAAGCACTATGAAAACGAGGTGACGGAGACGTTTGCGAGTGATCGTCTCACCCATCTCGACAAGACGGCAGCCTTCCGTCGGATTGACCTCCACTGGTGCCTGACGCTGGAGCCTTCCCAGACGAAGGCGTTCCAGCGCAAGCCAGATGAGAATGTCGCTGACACGTCAAGGATGCTCTCCGATCTTGAGAAAACCGCAGTCTTGCTGGAAGGTCACCTCGGCAGCTCTCTCGGTCTCAAGTTGCTGGGTAAAGGCGAGGCCTTCCAGTTCTTCAGCTACTTGTTCAATCTGGAGGAATGGTCTGGCCGGGATCAGCTTCGCGCAGATACGGGCGTTGACCGCCAGATCGTCAAGAGTCCGGTTGCCTGGCATAGCGATCATGTGCAAATCGGCAAGCGGCACGTTCAGATGTTCTCGCTGAAGACGACCCCCGAGGCATCGCGCCCCTGCCTGTTCTCTGGCCTGCTGACTCTCGACTGCGACAGTGTTGTGTGCTCGACATGGCGGGTGAAGTCAACGTCGGCGGCCCGCGGCGAGATCGATGCCCAGGAGAAGTTCATCTCATTCTTCAAAGTCGGGGTATTGACCCGCGTCATGAGCGGGTGGGACACCGCCGCGCTCGAAACGGGAGCCGGTGCCAAAGCTGCGAACAACAGCGTAGATGACTTGAGCGACGTGATCCGGTCACTGGACAAAAAGGCCCAGGGCGAGTTTTCGCTGCGTCTGCTCCTGGCGACGCGCAGCCCAGAGCAGCTAAGAGACACCGTCCCCACCGTCCATCGGATCTTCGTCGATGCCAGGGCTCAAGTGATGGAGGAGACGCTGGGCAATCTCTCCGCGTTCTATGCCATGTTCCCCGGCAATCACAAGTTCAACGTCTTCCCCTTATGGCTGGCCGAAGATCATCATGCTCGTCTCTCCTCTGTGTTCGCGCCTCATATCGGACACCCTCATTCTGAAGACTTGGATTCCGAGTACCTCAACATATTCGAAACTCGAACGCGCACGCCGTTCTTTCACGACGTATATGTGGACGGCGTCCGGGTCATGCTCATCATTGGGCCGACTGGAACCGGGAAATCGGTCCACGGCAATCAGATCATCTCGCTTGAGCAGAAATATGGCGGATTCACCTACATCTTCGACATCGGCGGGAGTTACGAGAGCGTTGTCGAGCTGTATGGCGGGCGCGTTGACCGCGTCGGTAAAGATGGACCACGGGTCAATCCATTCGCTCTGGAGCCGACCGAAAGCAATATCAAGTTCCTGTACTCGTTTGTGAAGCTCTTGCTTGCGAATGGCGGCGCGGAGCTAGAGCCGGAAGACGACGATGTAATCCATAAGGCCGTGCAGGATATGTACCTGCTCGACACCGCCAATCGCCGGCTATCGAATCTCTTCCTGCCGAAGAAGCTCGACAGGTATCTGTCGAAATGGGTTGGCAAGGGCATTTACAACGCCGTCTTCGACAACGTGGAGGACAGTCTCTCGCTGTCACGACTTCAATGCTTCGACTTCCAGGGCGTAAACAACGAGCAGTACGCCGACCTGATCGAGCCGTTGATGGTTTGGTTGCTGCGCCGAATCAACGACGTTCTGTACAACCCTGCCAATCTCGGAGTTCCGAAGCACATCCTCATCGAGGAGATTTTCTCTTCGATGAAGAACAAGCAACTCTTGGACGGTGCCTTGGCTTCGATCAAGACCGTCCGCAAGAACCTTGGCGGCGTGACCCTGATCGGCCAGTCCGCCGATGACCTGGGCGCGAATGCCGACAGCATCGTGAACTCCTGCACGTCGTTTCTCTTCCTCAAAGACGCCACCTTCAACCGGAAGCGTTACGCCGAGCTATTCAAGATGAACGAGCAGCAGCTCGCTCTCTTCGAGAGCTTGCAGGACCGCGAAGGACTTTACATGCGGCGCGATGGGCTGACGAAAGTCGTCACCCTGAACCTCGACAGCCGCAGCTACGCAACATTTTCGACCAAGCCGAAGGACCGTGTGCGCCGGACGAAGTTGATCGAAAAGTACGGACGCTCTGAGGGCATCTCCCGTTTTGCCCAGGGCGAGACTTTGTAACCCGCATCACCACTTCACAACCAAAGGGCCCCTATGAAACCGCCGATCATCCTAGCTGTCACGTCTCTTCTCTCCCTCGTCTGTGGCGTCGCTCAAGCATTGACTTCGACCCCGCCGCATCACCTTGAGCCGAACGCCCCGCGTTCCGTCACCGTATCCGAGGCGCAGACGCCGCCCGTCATTCGCGCCGGGCTGCTACAGTCCACGCTTATTCTTCTACCCGCCGAAGAGAAGATCGCCACCGTCTTTGGCGGCGACACCGTGGACTGGGTATTCGATGGCGGCCATGTGGCCAGCCGCTTCATCAGCATCAAGCCAAAGCTCGCGAACACGACCACTGACATTCACATCGTCTCTGACCATGGCAACGAATACACCTTGCAACTTCAGGAGATCTCCGATGATGCGGACTCGCACTTCGATTCCAAGGTGTTCATTATGCCCGGTGATAAGGCCGCTAAGGACAGGCTTACCGACATGCCCGTCTTCGTCCCCGCCGCCGAGTTGGACAAAGCCAAGCAGGAGGCCGCAGCAGCCAAGGCCGCGCAAGCTGCGGAGTTGAAATCGGAAGAGGCCAAAGCGGAGACATATCGCAGTCAGTATCCAGGCAGTCTGCACTTTGATTTCACCTGGGACGAGAAGAAGGGCAAGGAACTTGGCCTGCAGCAGATATGGCACGACGACAAGTTCACCTACCTGCGCGGCCAGTTTCAGGAGACGCCTGCGCTCTACGAGTTGAAGGACGGCAAAGGATCGCTCATCAACTTCGATTACAACGCCGGCCTGTATACCGTACCGAAGCAACTGGAAACGGGTTACCTTGCGATCGGCAAAAAACGCGTGGACTTCCACCGCACTTCCAACGGAACAGGGGAGAAGAACTAGCCATGACCGACCAGAATACCAATCCGCCCGCCACCGTTCCCGCGCAGCGTGAAGCTGTGGGGCCGGTGAAGAAGAGCACGCCCGCCATCATTGCGCTTGTCGTTATCGTTGGCCTCATAGGACTCGCAAACATATCAAGCCTTGTGAGCGGCAAGAAGAGAACCGCACCGCAGAGCGCTTTGCCGATGCGTCCCTCTACTGCAAATCCTCAGCAGGTCTCCAGCTTCGAGACGCAGCAGGCCACGGAGGCGAAGCGAGATTCCGAGGATCAGCAGCGGAGGCAGGAGCTAGCTGCCGAGATGCAGCAACTTCAGGCTGCGCAGAATGTGCCAGGACCGGAGGCATCAGGAGCACCGCCCATGACTGCCGCCCAGCGTTCGGCGATGTATGGCGACAGCCCGAACGCACCGGCCAAGACATCCAACGTCTCGCAAGTACAAGCCGAGGCGAAACAGAAGGCACTGGAGAAAGAGAAGCTCCATCAAGAAGCGCTCAACAGCGATACCGTCGCCATCTACTTCGCTCATCCGATGGCCGCTACCCCCGTCGCAGGTTTGCCCACACCTCAACCCACGGGCGTATTGGGTGAACGTGAGGAGATGACGCCGAAAGCAGCGTCGGAAGCTATCGCGGCGTCAACTGCCGAGGAGGGAGAAGCCAGGAGGGGCGGAGGCGGTCAGACGATCTCGAATCAACAGGCTGGTAAGAGCAATCCGATGGCACCCTATGACTTCGATTCTTATCAGGGGCAGCTTTACCGGGTATTTGAAGGAACCGTTCTGGAAGGTGTCGTTACGAACCATATCGACGGTGGTCTAAACGGGCCCATCCTTATCATGCTCACGACCGACTACTACTCGCACGACCACCAGCAGCTTCTCATGCCACAAGGTACACGCCTGATTGGAACGGTGCAGAGTGTTGGCAACGCCCAGCAACGGAAAATGTTTGTGACCTTCCACCGCGCGATCTGTCCGGATGGGTTCTCGCTGGAACTCGACAAGTATGTCGGCCTCGACCCGCTCGGCACGACCGGCCTGGCTACCAAGGTTGACCACGGCTACTTGCAGGCATTCGCGGCAGCAGCGGCAGTAGGCGGTTTGGGCGGCCTCGCACAGATCGGCAACAGCGGCAGCGTTCTCTCGCCCTCGACCCAGATCCGTGACGGCATATCGGAGCAGTCCGCAGCCGAGGGAGAACAGGTACTCAACCACTTTCTCAACCGGCTACCGATCATCACGCTCAAGGAAGGCTCGCGTGCCCGCGTTTACATCGGCACGGACATCCTTATCCCGTCGTACGCGGAACACCGCGTCGATTCAACCCTGTAGCCGTGCGTACTGGAGCCATAGATGAAGGTCCGCATTCCCAAAATCGCGCTTTCTCTGGCTTTCGCTGTGCCAGCCAGCTACGCCATAGCCCATCTGGTGCACAGAATACACGCAAGCGATGCGATCGACACAGTCATGTTCTATGCCAACGTGCACGACCGTATCAGCGATGTCGTGACCAACTTCAAAATGCTTCCGGAGCGGATGAACCCAACCTGCTCTGAGTGCAACTAACCCTCAACCCTTCAGGAGCCTCTATGAAGTTCAACCTAAACAAACGACGGAAGTACCTGCTCGCGGGCGGGCTGCTTCTGGCAACAGCGACGCCGAGCTTCGCGCTCTTCGGAATCGGAGACATCGTCTTCGATCCCACGAGCTACGCGAGTCTCGTATCCCAGCTCACAACCCTTGAGTCGCAGTACAACATGCTCAAGAACAACGTCACCCACTTCTCGTTCAAGCAGCAATGGCAGACGACGCTCAATGCTCTGAAAAATGCGAATGTGGCGAACATATTTGGCGAGACCGCAGGCGTGAACATCGCGCTCAACAGCAACTCGCCTAGCGCGTCGTTGACCGCCTGGAAGACGGCGACCGTCCCCGTCAGCAGCGGGACGGCCACCTACCTGCAAGGGCAGACGGTCGGCAACAGCGCGCAGCTCTCGCAGCTCGCCATGATCGAGATGTCGGATTCGGTATCCCCGGACTGCCTAACGGCAGTTGGACAATACCGGGCCGGGCGCAGCCAGAACGGCACAGCCAGCAGTTCTCTAACGCAGCAGCAGTTCGACGCAACGTCGGCAACAAACAGCGAGGTTCAGCAACTGAACCTTCTGAACGCCGCCCAAGCCCAACAGCTGACCGAGATGCAGTCGCAGGCCGCCATGCACGTCTGCCTTGCCTCTCAGATGACTGTCGCCAACATGCAGCAGCGCAATGCCGCAGCCCAGGATTTGAATACGGCAGCGGCTGTCCAACAGCAGCGTACGGTGAATGACACCAGCGCAGCAAACGAAGGCAGCACCTGGACGACCTACCTGCCCTAAATCGGAGATCCAATGCTGAACGCAATCAATACGAAGATTCTCCTTGCAATCCTTGCGGCACTGACCGTCATAGGCGGTGCCGCTATTTATCAACGCGACGAGGCCGCAAAGACAGCGGCAGCAACGGCCAGAGCAGCGCAACTCCTTCAGCTACAGAAGGACGACAACGATTACCTGAAGCAGGAAAATGAGGCCATTCGAAAACAGGTGGAGGCAGACAAGAAGCAGCACAGTTCAGCCGCAGCCCATGAAGGAAAGACCTGGAAGACCTACATCCCCTAGCCCCGGACTGAATCCAAGTCCCAGAACCCAGAGAGAGCACCCGCCATGTCTTCCATTGTGTTGTTAGCCCAGGCCCTTCCCAGCGCCAGTTCCGGCGTCGATTGGCTGTACCAGTTCACCAACAATCTGACCAACCTAACGACACAGAATGGCGGGGCTCTCACTCAGCTCGGGATGACCGAATTAGCCTGCATCTCTTTCTTTATGCTCGTCAGCATGGTCGTGAACTGGCAGACCTCGACGATGACGTTCCGCCTGCATCATCATCCGATTCAAGCGGGCGACCTGACCAAGTTTCTCCTTCAGCTCATCATCTGCTGTCTTTTGGAGACCTACTGGGTCAATCCGTTTCCCGGTGCCAGCTTCGGCATTAACCATTTCTTTTCTTACATCGCCCAGGCGATGGTTGCGGCCTTCGATCAGAGTTCTTTGGATTCGCTCTTGAACCTGCTGAAGACTGCCGGCGATCAGACGCAGATGCCGTCGTTCACCGCACCGATTCAGATCCTCTGTTACTTCCTTGTGCAGATTCTTTTGGGATTGGCTTCTGCGATCCTGTTCCTCATCAATTGCAGCGCCTTCATCCTCTACGGCGTCACGGCCCTCTTCGGACCGATCTTCGTCCCTTTGCTAATGACGAAGAGTTTCCGATCTAAGTTCTTTCACTTTCTTGATGTGCTGATTGGATTCGCCATGATTCGGGCCGTCGCCGCCGCCTTCATCTTCGTGTGGTCGGGGTTCATGAATGCCTTCATTCAGCAGACGTTCAACGGCAACTATTCGATGGAGATGTGGCTTGCCAACTTGATCCCTTGCGTGATGGTTTTCATCGCTTTCATCATCAATATGCTCTTTATTCCAAGCATGACTCAGGCGATCTTCGGCGGTGCCGCAGGACTCACCTCATCCGCAGTAAACACGGTGGGAGCCGTTGTCGGAGGAGCTGCCATCAAAGGAGCAGGAGGCTAGACATGTGGGCCTTAGTTGCAGCTTTTCTTGTCGGTCGAGCAACGGGCGGTTGGCGCTATATGCGAGCCGCACTCCTAATCATCTTGATGGCTTGCGTAATTGTTGGCTTCATCTACGCAATTGCCATGTTCAATGCAGTCCGTTCAATGCCGGAGGGCCACCATGTACAACGCCACTCTTCTCAATGAGAGCCGACTCACGCCTCAGCAGTCTTTGTTGACCGACGAGATTGGAAACGAAGTCTATGCCTCCCACTATGCCGAGCGAAAACTAAGCCGGTTCGTCATCGGAGCTGAGACAGTTCTCCTGCTGGGAGCATTCGGATTGATCTTCTCTTTGGCACACCGCCCGATTGCCAACCGCTACATCCGCATCGACGAGATGGGACGCGCTCAAGCGATCGCTTACACCGATCTCAACTACAGCCCGCGCGAGGGCGAAGTGCGGACGTATTTGACGGATTGGGCCAACTATCGGTACACCGTCAATCGGGACACCATAGCCAAGAAGTACCCGCTCAACTACTACTTCCTCTCGCAGACGTTGGCCTCGCAGCTCATGACCCAGGACAACCAGAATCACCTTGTCTCCCAGGTCGTAGGCGGCCAAGTGGAACAGAGCGAAGTGGAGGTAAAAAACGTCACCATCACCACGATGTCCGAGGAGACGGTTCAGGGCGCAACCATTGCTCGGGGAACGGCACTTGTAACGATCGACAAGCTTTACTCGCAACAGAACTCGCGAGAGCCCAGGACTGAGCATTGGCTGCTGAGCGTGACCTACTATCTGAATCCGAAGCAGGTGAGCGATCAGGCGCGCATCTTCCCGCAATTTGAGACGATCAATCCGCTCGGATTGACCATCACCGAGTTCCACGAAAACAGGATGTCGGTCGAACCTGTAGCGCCCGGCCTCGCCACCCCGGTCGCTTCGTTGCCATCACAGTCCCCAACAGGAGGACCGCGATGAGCTATCACCTCATTTTGCCGTTCTTCCCGGAAGAACTCCGTGAGCTGCTACTCGATCCTTCGATCTCCGATCTCATGATTAATGGGACGACCGGTGTGTACGCGGATCGGGCTGGTGTTGTGCAACATATTCCGCTCGCCACGCCGTACACCAATGAGCGTTTGCAGGCAGCTATCGAACGCGTAGCGCGGATTCTTGGACAGGATCTAACGACCCAGAATCCGATCCTGAATACGCGCCTGCCGGACGGCTCTCGTGTAGCCGTTGTGGGTGCGCCATCGTCCATCAATGGGCCGACTCTGACGATTCGAAAGTTCAATCGCTGGTTTAGCTCAGATGAGCTGATCGAATCGGGCAGTATGCCCCGTCAAGTCCGCGATATCGTCGTTGACCTCATTGGGAAGAAGAAGAACGGCATCATCAGCGGAGGAACTGGCTCGGGTAAGACGACCCTGATGAAGGCATTCCTTGATCACATTCCGGAAACCGAGCGTCTGCTTATTATCGAGCAGCCCGCAGAGCTGAAAGTTGCCCACAAGAACGCCGTTCGATGGGAGGCTGTAGAGGAGATACCAGGGCAGGTTGCCATCACTCCGAGTGAGCTTCTAGCCGCTGCACTCCGCCATCGTCCCGACCGCATCATCATGGGCGAAATCCGCAACGAATGTGGCTACGACTTGCTCCAAGCGATGAACACAGGACACGGCGGGACACTCTCCACGATCCACGCGAAGTCCGCGTGGGATGCGTTGAACCGTCTCTCCAATCTTGCCCTGAGTGCCAGGCCCAACCTCAATCACGCTTTCATGCGGTCTGAGACAGCAGAAGCCATCGACTTCGTGCTCTATTGCGAGCGCGACCATACAGGCCGGCGTCGAGTCCGTGAGTTGATTACAGTCGGTGGCTACAGCCATGTAGACCAAAGCTTCCAGACCGAGGAGGTCTACCGAGCCTCCGCAGCCTAACGCCCAGTCCAAACGCTAGAGAACCCAACCCGTATCCGAGGTCTTACCGATGCACCCTCATGCTCCCAATCCGGCGGCAAAGCCCCACCTGTCTCTAAACGCTTTCATCGTCCCGTCCTTGAGAGGCGAAGAGCGCAACGGCAGGAGCGAAAGGCCGTCCTTCTACGGAACTCAAGCCAGCACTGATGAGCTGCGGTTTGCGCGAACATCCGCCGCCGAGAAGCGAGAGAGTGACTTTGGTCCAGGAGGATTCATACCGCTCGTATCCCGCCTTTGCACGGTCACTGCTTCGGGGCTCAACCGGCGCCCTGCGGCTCGGCGCTCTTCTGCTTCGACTGCGTCGCCCTTCGGGTTACGGTTTCCAGCTTCGCCGGACCCTCCGCAAATGCAGAGCTTGGCACTTGGGAGCCGGGCCCACTTCGCTTATTAGTGACCCGAGCAAGATCGGGAAATTCAACTCACGGAGATCACCACCATGTACCAGAACAAAGTCACCCTGATCGGCTTCCTCGGCAACGACGCAGAAGTTCGCACCAATGACAACCGCAGCTTCACCACTCTCTCGCTGGCAACCAAGAGTTCCTACAAGAAGGACGGCCAGTACATCTCGCACACCGAATGGCACCGTTGCGTGATCTTCGGCAAGCTCAGTGAGTTCGCCGGCACGCTGAAGAAGGGTGCTCATCTGCAGGTGGAAGGCGAGCTGCGCAGCCGGGAGTACGAGACCAAGAAGGTCGGCAAGAAGCCAGCCCAGAAGAAGACCATCTGGGAGATCCGGGTGAACTCGATTCTCAAGCTGGACCGGGCCGAGAAGGCAAGCCCGGAGGAGCAGGACGCAGACTCTCAACTTCCTCTGGAAGCGGCCGCATAAGCCGCTTTCCTTCCATCAACTCGGGAGCCCGGTAGATGCCGGGCTTCCCCCCCTGTGAGACGCCCGCAATGAATACGCAGACCGCATACGAATTCCTAACCCGATGCTTCCATCCAGGAGAGACGATTGCCGTTCTCCTCCGGAAGGAGAACCTTGCGTCTACGACGCAGCGCATCGTTCGCTTGGAGCAGGCGCTCGCGCCATGCTATCTTGCGTGGCTCCGCTATGAGAATTACAACGGAGCGAACGTCTACGTCGCGGCCAATCCGCTTCGCTCTGGTAGCCGCAAGAGAACGAAGGACTGCATTGCCGAAGTCCGTCATCTCTACATCGACATCGATGTAGATGGCGACGAGCGAATCACCGCCCTTCGAACTTCCGATGCCGCACCCGTTCCGAGCACAATCCTCTCGACTTCACCCGGCAAGTACCAGGCGCTATGGAAGGTCGAAGGCTTCAACTTCGATCAGCAGGAGGACACGCTGAAGTCGCTGGTCAGTGCCTTCGGAGGCGACTCCGCTTGTACCGACCGCAACCGCGTTCTAAGAGTGCCAGGCTTCTCCAACCGGAAGTACGATCGCGCTCACCTGGTCTCGGTCGAATACCCTAGCGACTCCATCTATCATCGCGCAGACTTCCGCTTGGATGATGTGTTGCCAAATGCTGCGATCCCGATTTGGGGTACCGCTCGGACATACGGGACAGGAAAAAACACCCACTCGGAACATGATTGGGCGTGGGCTGTCCAACAGCTTTCACTTGGCGAGGATGCCGCGAATCTCACGTTTGAGCTTGCTTCCCGCCGCCCAGATAAGCCCTACCCCCTCTACTACGCCCAGCGCACCATCGACATCGCTTCGGCTCGCCTCATGTTGCTCAATGGTTCGGCGAGTGACGACGTAATCGCCATGCTGGAAGATCGTCGTCCCTCCGATGTCCCAGCGGCCCTTCGATCCTCCAGATCGAGAGAGATTGTGAACACGGCGCAGCGGATGATTGGCCGCACAAAGTTTGCTTCATTTCACCATCCAAAGGAGAACCACCATGCCACTGCTTGAAGTCGTCCAAACCCGTCAGATCAGCGCTTCCATTCGGCTCACTGATACAACCGCTACGCAGGTCGATCAGTATGCAGCTTTCATCCGAGCTTGCGCCGACGATGTCGTCGAGCAAGCTCTCGCCTATGTCTTCAGCAAAGACCGCGACTTCCAGGACTTCCTGAAGACCCCGGAAGCCCGGAAGGTCGCTTCGACGTTGCGGATTCGGAAGGGTCCGGCTGCTGAAGCATCTGAGCCATCCGCACAGAAGCCTCTTCCAGCATCCGTAGCCGCTCCCGTATCGCAGGCGAAAAGCGCTTGATCCTCCATTTCATTCCGGGGCAAAGGCACTGCGGTGCTGCGCACCGGAAGAATGTTGACACTCCATCCCTTCGAGGGTGTCGTTTTCTAGGATCAAGGGAGCTTGTTAGCTACTTCTCTCAAACATAAAGGAAAAGCAGAACTAGGTGGCTAACAAGCTACTTTCGGTTGCTAGTTAGCCACCTTACCGGAGATGCCAATGCAGAATGAAACAGCCCGCGAAAGCATACCCATCGCAGAGCGACAGAGCCGTGCTCGGGGTCGCAAAGCCCGTAGACATAGCGCCACCGCAAAGCTCACTCGCGACGAACACCAACAACTTGAACGGGCAGCGAAGGCAGAGGGTAAGGCACTCAGCGAATGGTGCCGGGATGCGCTCCTCGCAACTGTTCGGGGTGAAATCGTTACGCCGCTCTTCACTGAAATCGTGGCGATTCGTCAGCTTCTCAATTCAACCCTGCGGAACGTAGCCTGCGGCGCGGTGATGACTCCGGAGTCTTTCCAGGCCGAGCTGCAAGGTATTCGTTCGAGCAAGCATAGAGCCGCTGCGGAAGTGATGCAACAGTACGCAGCGACGGAGGTGAACCAATGAATAGCAATCAGCAGTGGGGTCGCAAAGAAACCATCGTTTGGCCGCCGCACGCACCCATCTATACCCTCACTGCGTTGGCGTTCGGGATTTTCGCAACGTTGTTTTTCGTGTGGCAATTTCTCCGCTTCACGGAGACACCGTTGAGCCGGACGTACACCTCGACCTATATTCAGTCGCTCGTCGGTGCGACGTTCAAGCAGCATGGCAAGTATCGGCTGCTATACCTTGGGGGCGGCAAAGCCGCGCCTCGGCTCGCCTTTCCAGCCGACTTCGTTCCCGGTGAAACCAGGCTGCCCAACGGTGCTGTCTTTCCCGTCGCCTTGTCCGAGGCAATGAGGCACCAGGGTTACACGGTTTTCTACAGAGGGCCGGAGAAGGACTACAACGACGTAGCCTTGAGCCGGTGGCTTCGCAGCGTGTACTTCGACGGACAAGGTCTGCTCGATATCTATGCGACTGCGTTGGGAGAGGGCTTGCTTGTCTTGGTGATCGCTCTCGCGTTCGCCGGACGCGCGGACGTGAAGCGGTTTCGTGAATTGAAGTACGGACGCCACCTGAAGGGGCCTATCATGGTTTCTCCGGCCCAGTTCAATAGGGCGCTGCAGGCCGATGGCCTGGCGATCGAGACTTCTCGGAAGCCGTGGTATCTGCGCAAGCCGATCCAACTCCGCATTCCGAAGAGAGCGGAGGCGAAGCACATCCATCTTGGGCGACACCGGCACGGGCAAATCTACGCTCATAAAACAGCTCCTCCAGCAAGTCGCCGACCGAGGAGAAATCGCCATCGTTTATGACCCGGCAGGCGAGTTCACGGAGGGCTTTTACAAGGAAGGCCGGAAGGATCTCATTCTGAATCCGCTGGACGCGCGGGCACCTTACTGGACACCTTCCAGCGAGTTGCGGAATCCCGCCGAGGCGCGGACTATCGCAGCTTCCATGTACCAGCCGCGTGAAGATAAGCGCGGCGAGTTCTTCACGGATACGCCCCAGAAGATCTTCGCTCATCTCTTGAAGTACAAGCCTTCTCCCGAAGAATTAGTCGCATGGATGTCAGACGAGGATGAGATCGACCGGCGCTTGAAGGGCACGGAGCTTGCGAACTTCGCACCGAAGGATGCGCCGCAGCAGCGGAGCGGTGTGCTTGGCTCGCTTGGCCTTGTAGCCGATAGCTTGCGGCTTCTGCCTACCCGCGAAGAGGCCCAGGGCCGCGAGTGGTGTGCGACGGAATGGGCGGACAAGCGCGAGGGCTGGATCTTTCTTACATCTACGGAAGCTGAGCAGGAAGCGCTTCGTCCGTTGCACTCGCTTTGGATCGACTTGCTAGTGTTGCGTCTTCTGACGAAGCCGAAGCCGGGGCAGAAAAAGGTGTGGCTGGTGATCGACGAGCTGGCAAGCCTGCAACGTCTTCCGCAGTTCCATACCGCCCTGACCAAGGGCCGCAAGAGTGACAATCCCATCGTTTTCGGCTTTCAGGGCAAGGCCCAGCTCGAAACGATCTATGGTCATCTTGCCGAGGTGATGCTTTCGCAGCCGACGACCAAGTTCATCCTCCGCACAGCCGAGCCGAACGCGGCGAAGTGGGCGGCGGAGATGATTGGTGAGATTGAGATCGAGCGCGTCCGAGAGACGGTTGCGGACGGCAAGCGCCAGGGAAAGAGCTTCACCCTCGACCGCCAGATCGAGCCGCTGGTGATGAAGTCCGAGGTGGAAGGTCTGCCCGACCTCCACGCCTTTGTGAAGATCAATAACTACGTCTCGCGCTTTTCGTTTCCAGCCATGAGCCTTCCCAAGATCGCAGAGGCGTTGGTTCCGCGCGTGATTCCTCCGCATAAGATGTGGTTCAACCCTCTCGCTCCGCTGCAACCCCCAGCCGTAAAGCCAGTGGGCAACCCCGAGGATGCAACATCAAGCAAGGGCGCTCCGATCAAAGAAGCCGAGGCAATGGTCCCGAAGCTGGAGCTTCCCAAGTCTGCGGTTCCTTCGGTGCAGGGCCAAACTTCATCCATCTCGCACAACCTGTAGGCTGCCATGCTCACCATTTCGAAAGCCATCAGTCCCGCCCAGGCACAGACGTATCACAAGCTGGAATACACCAGCGATGCGCAGAGTTATTACAAGCAGGAGGACATGGTAAAGGGAGAGTGGCAGGGTAAACTCACTGCCTCCCTTGGCCTCTCCGGTGAGGTAGCGCCATTGGAGTTCTCGCGTCTGACCGAGGGTAGGCACCCACAGACCGAGGCGCAGATGGTGCGGCACCGGGAAGGAACGGAATACACCAATGCAGACGGCAGCGTTATCAAGCCCGTCGAGCATCGAGCCGGATGGGATGCGACCTTCTCCGCTCCGAAGTCAGTTTCACTCACCGCCCTCGTTGGCGGCGACGAGCGCGTGACAGAAGCACACCGGGCTGCCGTTACGACCGCCCTGAATGAGTTGGAGAAGTACACTCACGCGCGGATCGGCGGCAATAACCCCGCCGAGGTGACCGGGAACTTCGTCGCTGCAAAGTTCGAACATGACACCGCGCGGCCCGTGAACGGCTACGCCGCGCCGCAGCTTCACACTCACGCCATCATCTTTAATTTCACGCAGCGGAAAGATGGTTCTACCCGTGCCATCCAGGAACGGACCTTTTTCGAGTCGCAGAACTACGCGACCGCCGTGTATCAATCGGTGCTGACGCACCAGCTCCGTAAACTGGGCTATCAAATCGAGCCGGGACAGAGCGGCGCACCTGAAATTTCGGGCTATTCGAAGGCCTACCTTGATGCCTCCAGCCCCCGTTCCCAGCAGATCAAAGAACAGATGGAGCGGGCCGGTTTCCAGGGGCCGGAGGCGGCGCAGATCGCCGCTCATGCCACCCGAGACCGGAAGCAAACCCTCACGGCGTCGGAGGTCTTGGCGGCGCACAAAGAGATGGCCGTTGAGTACGGCAACCAACCGCAACGGGTGATCGCAGCCGCGCGCGAACGTGCCGTGACACAGGCTCCGGAAACTGTTCAACAGCTGGACTCGCATGGCGCGGTTGCCTTCGCCAAAGAGAAGATTTTCGAGCGAGAGGCTGTGGCCGATGAGCGTCTCATTATGCGCGAGGCGCTCCGCCGTGGGATGGGTGAAGTGAGCTTTTCTGAAGTGCAGAACGAGTTCCAGCGGAGACGGGAGGAAGGCGAGTTTCGATCCGTCCAAAGTCGAAAATATAGTTCTGGCCGCAGTTTCACGACACCTGAGACGATTGCGGACGAGCGAGCGAACGTGCGGCATGTCCTAACCGGACAGGGCGCGTCCACCCCCATGCTGTCCTCAGCCGCCGCAGATCGGCAGACCTCGTCTCGCGAGTTCCTGAATGAGGCGCAACGGAATGCCATACGGGAGGTGCTGACCAGTGCCGACCGCATACATGGTTTTCAAGGGTTGGCTGGAAGTGGGAAAACAAGTACCCTGGCCGCCATCCGCGAGGGTGCGGAGCGGGGCGCCTACAAGGTAGAGGGTTTTGCCCCTACCTCGAAGGCCGCAGGACAGCTTCGCGAAGCCGGGATCGAGGCCAACACTCTCCAGAGCTTCCTTGCCCGACAGAAGGATGCCGATTCCAGCAGACATCTCTACATGCTGGACGAATCGAGCCTCGCCAGCACCAGACAAATGCGGGCATTCCTCGAAAAGATACGTCCGGAGGACCGCGTTCTTGTCATCGGCGATACACGCCAGCATCAGGGCGTCGATGCAGGCCGACCGTTCCAACAGATGCAAGAGGCAGGGATGCAGACCTCCAAGCTGGATACGATCGTGCGGCAAAAAGACCCGGAGCTGCTACGCGCCGTCCAGTACCTCGCCACAAACGAAACGGAGAAAGGCATCGCTTTGCTTTCCCAGCAAGGGCGTGTCACGCAGCTTGCCGGAACGACGGAGCGCATTGCCGCGATTGCGCGGGACTATGCCGCCAAACCGGAAAGCACCCTTATCGTTTCCCCCGACAATCGCAGTCGCCAGCAGATCAATGAGGCCGTGAGAAGCGAGCTGTTGAAGGCCGGCACGCTGGCCGAGGACGGGCGGCAATTCCTTACACTGTCCCATCGTTCCGACATGACCGGTCCCGACCGCACCTGGGCGGCGATGTACAGTCCCGGCGATGTCGTCCAGTACGAACGCGGCAGCAAAGCCGAGGGGATCGTGCGCGGCAGTTTCGGCGTGGTGCGGTCAATCGATGCGGCTACGAATCGGTTGACCGTGGACCTCCCCAAAGGCCCCAACGTCGAGTACGACCCCAAGCGGGTCTATGGCGTGAACGTCTATCGCGAGACCAGCCGCGAGTTCGCCACCGGCGACAGGCTCCAGTTCTCGGCTATTCATAAAGACTTGGGGATTTCAAACCGCGACGTGGGAACCATCACGAAGATGGAGCCAGATCGTCTCACCGTACTCATGGACGGAAAAGAACAGCGTTCCGTCAGCTTCAATCCCGCTGAGTTTCGGCAATTTGACCACGGCTACGCTGTCACATCCCACAGCGCCCAAGGACTCACGGCAGATCGAGTGATAGCAAACATCGACACTGAATCTTCGCGCAGCCTCATCAACAATCGACTCGCCTATGTCGCTATCTCACGCGCATCCCAAGACGCTAGGATTTACACGAACGACGCTTCAACCTTGGGCGCGCGACTCGCCACGGATGTGACCAAAACGGCCGCGCTCGACTTCACGACCAAAGCGGAACAGGCCGGAGCCGCGCAGCCATCCAAAGCTCCAAAGGCTGTCCATGTCCACGAGTACAACAATGCCGACTCACGGCTCGCCGCCGTTGCCAGCGAGTATGTCAGCCGTCCAGAGCATAGCGTGATCGTCGCTCCCGATGCTGCGGAGCGCATGGAACTGACGCAGCTCATTCGTGCCAACCTCTACACGCAAGGGAAGCTCGGCAGGGAGGCGCAGGCTTTTCTGGTTCTCGTTGAGAAAGACACCGACAACAAAATGCGCGTGGAGAGCTACGCACCCGGAGACAAGATCCACTACAAGACCGGTAGCCCCAGCCTTCACGGCATTCCCCATGACGGCGAGGCCACGGTGATTTCTACGAAACCGCGTAGCAATGTCCTTTCGGTTCAGCTCGACGCAACGCGCGAAGAGATTTCCTACAACCCGGCCCAGCTTCGCACCCAAACGCGTGAGAGCCGGACTTTCGTAGAGGAGACCCGCGAAATCGCCCAGGGTGAGCGCATTCGCTTTACCAGCTATGACAAGGGGAACGGACTCCGCTCCGGCGACCTCGGCACTGTTACCCGACTTGGTCAGGACCGCTCCCTGACAGTGTCGCTTGATTCCGGAAAGATCGCCGAGGTATCTCCAGAGAGGTCCCGGCACATCGACTACGGCTACGCTGTCGAGGGGCTGAAGACCGCTCGCGCGGAACGCGTAATCGCAACAGGCGATGGCCTTACGCAACAAACCTTCCAGGGTGTTTTTTCGAAAGCGGATCTCGCTTTGCACACCAGCTCGCCGCAGCAGCTAGTCTCCGCCTCCAAGGAAATGTCGCAGCCTGAACTGGCACAGCCTTCCAAGCAGCAGCACGACTTCGGCATCGGCTTCTAACGTCGCGTTACCCCAACATTCCGAGTGCTATTTGCCGCCCAAGACAATTGCCTCCGGCAGATCGCTCCAGATGGGACGCCACATAAATAGACACAGATATCAGGGATGCAGAAAGAGCAACGGTCTCAAGACACCAGAAAGCAATGGTTTTGATGCAGCGGCCATTAGATTCGCGTGGGAGCAGAGGTCCCTAGCGGGTCTGACTAGCTTCTTTTAGCGCGTCAGATCGAGAGATGATCTGGAAGGCACGCTCCAACGTTTAGCGGTTTAGCGCTCTAACCGTCTAAACTGCCAAAATTTTGCAGAGGCAACAGCTCTCTCATAGACACGCTTTGGCCCTCGCCCACGCCAGCAGGGGCGGCAAGTGCAACAGGCGGATTCCTTTCCCGAAGGGCGGGCTGTAGTTTGCCCGGTCTGCACAAGCGCAGCGCGGAAGATAAAGGTGGCTCTTGTCGCGCGCCAGGGACGGAGTCCCTCAGGAAGGCCTGGTCTCCGCATTGCGCGGTACGCGCTCAACTTGCTTTGGGGGGCGTTACGGGGTATCCCCGTTGGGTTGGGGAGTCTCCAAGACAGGCACGGTCGCTCTTTGCCGGGCTTGGCTGGGAGCTGGGGAAGGGAATCGCCCTTCCCCGTTCTGAAGGTTCAAGTGGCTAGAGCACTAGCAGGCTGGATGGCTACATACACGGAAGCCCACTCTCGCTTACCCTAAAGCTGGAGATTTGAGACTATGTGTGGCCGTTATGTTCGCAAAGGCGATAAGCAGAGACTCGCGGAGCATTTTAGGGCGCGGCTCAACCCGCCTGAGCTTCCAATGCCGGATGCAGACTACAACGTAGCGCCGACGACCCATCAGCCAAATGTTCGGCAGAGTCGAGAGACGGGCGACCGAGAGTTGGTTCTCGCTCATTGGGGTTTGGTGCCATTTTTCACGAAGGATCTGAAGGACATCAAAGGCCTCTCCACGATCAATGCTCGTTCGGAAACGATTGCTACCGCTCCAACGTGGCGAGAACCTTTTAAGAAGCGTCGCTGCCTTGTGCCAGTTTCAAGTTTTTACGAATGGCCGAAAGAAGGCAAGCCGCCTAAGCAGCCCTATACCTTCGAACTGAGCAATGGAAGCACGTTCGCGCTTGCGGGCTTGTGGGATGCCTGGAAAGACAAAGAGGGGCACTGGCCGCAGTCCTTCGCTATCGTGACGACTGAGGCGAATGAATTGATGAGCCGGATACACCCCCGTATGCCTGTCATCCTGCACGCACGAGACTACGATCGCTGGCTGGACAGGGAAGAGACGGACAGATTGCCGCTCGACTTGCTTCGACCTTACGAATCGGAAGAGATGGAAGTCTACGAAGCCAATCCGAAGGTGGGAAACATTCGGAACAATGGACCCGAAATGATGCGGGCTGCGGCAAAAGCCACTGAAGACGGGGAACTCCCGCTGTAAGCGTCTTGAAACGCTGGCAACCTAGATTGTTAGCAAGTTAGAGCTGTAGGTCGCTGCCTCGCTCAACTTCGCTTTTCCTTCGCCTCCTCTGTTATATATGGTTAGAGGGCACCTGGATGAGCTTGCAAGTTGTGGAATGGGCCGCCGCCTGGCCGATGGTCCTGCCGTACTTTGACGGGAGCGTACCTGCGGGCTTTCCCAGTCCTGCGGAAGATTACCTGGAAACTCAGCTCGATCTCCACGACTTCTTGATTGATAACAAAGCAGCTACGTTCCTGATGCGTGTCGATGGGGACTCGATGAAGGACGCTGGGATTCTCGACGGGGATCTCCTGGTCGTTGATCGTGCAGCACATCCTGACAACGGCTGTGTTGTCGTCGTGGCCGTCAACGGGGAGTACACAGTGAAACGCTTGCGGCGTGGACCGGACTGCGTGTGGCTTGAACCGGCCAACCCTCTCTACAAAGCGATCCGCGTCTCCATAGGCGAGGATCTTCACGTCTTCGGCGTCGTAAGACACGCGATTCATACGTTGCTATGAGCCATGGAAGAAATCTTCGGGCTCATCGATTGCAACAACTTCTACGTCTCCTGCGAACGTGTGTTTCGGCCCGACCTCGAAGGCGTTCCGGTCATCGTGCTCTCCAACAACGATGGTTGCGCAGTGGCACGCTCATCAGAGGCCCGCGCTCTCGGTATAAAAATGGGAGACCCCGAGTTCAAGATTCGCGACCTGATCAAGCGCAAGAACGTAACAGTATTCAGTTCAAATTATGCCCTGTACGGAAGCCTGTCCGCCAAAGTCTCGGCGACGCTTCTCTCGATGGTGCCAACAATTGAGAACTACTCGATTGATGAAAGCTTCCTAAACCTGGGTGAATTCAGCGAAAGGGAAGTGGAGCCCCTTGCGCGTGAGCTGCGTGAGCGCGTCCACCGCTGGGTCGGCTTTCCAACCTGCGTCGGTATCGCCCCTACAAAGACGCTTTCCAAGGTGGCGAACTTCATTGCCAAGAAGCGTCCGCAATATCGCGGCGTCTGCGATCTACGTTCCAGCCGAGTGCGGGCCGAACTGCTCTCGACGGTGCCCGTCAATGAAGTCTGGGGGATTGGAGCGGCATCGGCGGCAAAGCTCGCAAAGATTGGAGTCCAAACGGCCGCCGATCTCGCCGCGCTCGACCCGGACAATGCGCGGGCGCTGCTGACGGTGACCGGGGGGCGCACGGTCTACGAGCTACGTGGGATCTCCTGTATGCCGTTGGAGTTGATGGAGCCAACCAGGAAGGGAATTGCTGTCACACGCAGCTTCGGGGCTCCGGTCACGTCCTGGCAACAAATGCACGAGGCCATCGTGAGCTATGCAACGCGAGCAGCAGAGAAGATGCGCCGCTATAAAGTGGCCGCTGAAAATATCTTCGTCTTCATGCACACGAGCACCTTCAACAACGACCCCTTCTACTCGAATGGAGCCTCAGCCCGATTTTCCGATACGACCAACGACACCGGGGAAGTGGTCGCACTAGCCGTGCGCCTGGGTGAACGGCTTTGGAGAAACGGTTTCCGCTACTCGAAGTGCGGTGTGATGATTACGGAGCTGATGCCAGAAACAATCCGGCAACCGGCCCTCTGGGGCGAGCTGGACCGCGAGAAGAGGGAACGGGCTTGGAAGGCCATGGACAAGCTCAACGCTACCCTCGGGCGCGATACCGTCCGCATTCTCGGTGCCGGTCCAAGGGAGGCGGCTTGGAAGCTCCGGGCTGAGCATCGGTCTCCGCGATGGACCACACGATGGGATGAGCTGCCGCGCGTACATGCAAGATGACAAGTAACCGATCTAATGTCTTGCTGGGTAGCAACGCTACGGTAAGAGAATGGTCGGTGCTGGGCCATCATCCTTTATCAAGACGAACATGTGGTGTTTAGAGTTGAAAGCCTCGGCGGAGCACTTCCGGCGCGTCCCGTTGCGATCAAACAGCGTAATTGAACGACGCCCTGTCATTTTTCTCTTCACTGGAACAAGGTGAGCCAAGTAGTGGCGGTGGTGGATACACGGCCCAAAATCTAAAGGGTCAAAGATTACGTTGAACGTCTCTGAGACCACAGTTCGTCGAATGACAGCAGAAAATTCTTTGCCTTCTCCCATCACAGCAGGTTCTAGGACGATCACACAGCATGAGTTGGAACTGCTTGTAACGTAACGGCGGAAGGATGAATAGACCGACGCTCCATACCTATCGGAAAGAGCAAGGGGAGCCTTCATCCCAAAGTCATATTGCCGCGCTTCCTCACTAAATCGAGTGCCTTGGAAGAGTGTTTCTGCTGCGAAAACATTGGCTTCACGCTCAAATAGGTCAGTGATGTATGGGTCTAGAGAGTTTTCTGAGTCGTGAATCAACGAGTACATCTTGCTTTGGTGGGGAAGAGCACTGTGGCCCGCTTCGTGCAATTTTAAGAATGGTTTGCTGGGCTGAGGCGCGGCTGAGTCGATCAGGACTAGTCGAGCAGGAACGTGTAAAAGCCCCAGGACTTTGCCAAGCGCCGATTTCACCGCACCTAACGAAGACTTAGCCATCTTCATGAAGCGTTCTAGAACGCTCTCGTCAAGAAATTCATCTTCAACGACGGTCAATTTGGCCGCTGCCATGATTCTCTCGATGGGCGTTGGGAAGACGCCAAGCGCAGACGCCTCTCGCAAGAGCCGATCGGCATGAGTTTTTACGGTCTGTAGTTCATGCGTCGAAAGGCTGGAGTCGTCTGCCCGAGTCATTTGTTCCTGTGTTGCTGACGGTAGAATGCGAGGTATTCCAATAGCGCATTTTCCTCCTCAGAGGTCAACGCACCCACGGCAAAAGTGGGTACTTTTGCCCTACGTCCAGTTCCCGTTGCGGAAACCGACATGTAACCGGCCCTTTCCATCAGATCCTCGTAAGAGGTCTTGTATGCGTCTGCGAGTGCATGCAACACGTTCGGCGATGGCTTTGTAATCTTTCCCTTTTCTAACTGACTCAAATAAGCGTTCGATACTTCTTTCTGCGTTGCATCTTCGACTTGTCTGAGGGTCAGCCCTGACGCTGTTCGTAAACGTGCGAGATGCTCCCCCAACGTGGATTCTGGGGAGCGGCCTTCGCTGGCCTTGTCCATGTGCTTCTCCGTAGGTAGATTCTCGCCTCATTCTGAGCCTTTCTGCGTGCCGCGTCAAGCAACGCTAAGCGTTTGCTTGACAAACTTAGCAACGCTGCATATATTCAGCATGAGGCCAATTACAGGCCAAAAAGGGGTCCAAAATGGAAAACGAATTGAAGCACGCAGTAGAGGACTTGCACCGGGCGGAAAGTGAGCTTCGAAAGGCTCAGGCTGAAGAAGCCGAAGCAATCCGTCACATCGAAAAAGCTACGGAAGAGATCATTGAGGCTGAGCGGCCTCGTCTCATCCACTTCAAGGTTGAAGGCGAGCCGTACGAGACGGATCGTCATGAACTCACTCCCGACCAGATTCTTCGTGAATATGGTCAACGGGATCCGGCCACAAACTACCTGTCGGAAATCAAGTCCGCTGGTGAAAAGGAAAGCTTTCAAGGAAAAGGTGCTGTGCCAATCAAAATGCACGATGGCATGCGCTTCCTGATCTTTTCGGTTGGCCCGATGACGGTGTCCTAGATGATGCCGCCTAGAGGAGTCACCATCTTTGCCGAGGGACTTCGAGGGCTTGGTTATCAGCCCCTCGAAGTCCCTGGACAACTCGATTGCGTTGTCTTTGACTACGTGGTCGAATCGGGCAGGTTTGCCGGACAGAAGGCCCGCCTCGGCTTCATCGTGCCGGTCGATTTCCCGAACACAACACCTTCCGGACCGCATGTTTCGCCTCTTATCCACCCGGATTTTGCTGGGGGTAGTCATCCGACGGGCGGCATTCATCGGAGTCATTCGGTTCCTTTTGCGGGTGCAGGAGGAGAGTGGCAGTACTGGTCACGGCCTTTCCCAACAAATGAATGGCCGCGGAGCAAGAAAACCACAGGCACATACATGAGCCATATTTGGCGACTCTGGGACACACAATGAGCAAAGTTCAATTCAGCGTAGCACTGGCCGGTACAGTCGACAGACAGGCCTCTGTTCACCTCCTTCGTGTGGATGGTCAGGAAGATCTCTGCTTTGCAATCTGGTTTCCGAGCCTCGGACGAACCAGAACAACTGCCTTGCTGCGGGAGCTGGTCCTGCCTGTAGATGGAGAACGCTCCGTTCATGGAAATGCAAGCTTTGTGTCTGCCTACTTAGAACGTGCATTGGAGGTAGCGTCGATCAATAGTGGGGGCATAGCGCTGCTCCACAGTCATCCAGATGGTTATGGGTGGCAGGGCATGAGCAGAGATGATATCGAGACAGAACAGGGGATCGCCGCCTCAGTGTGGGCAGCAACCGACCTTCCACTTGTTGGGCTCACGTTAGCCGGTGACGGCAGCTGGAGCGCGCGGTTCTGGAACCGCACGGCTCCTCGCATTTACGAACGGAATGATTGTGGAACAGTTCGGGTCATTGCTGACGACCTGCGTGTTTCATTCAATAATCGCCTGGCATTTCCACCGCAATCCAACGGCCAACAGGTACGGACTGTGGCGGCTTGGGGCGAAGCTGCTCAGATGGACCTTACGCGTCTCCGAGTAGGCATCATCGGAGCTGGAAGTGTTGGAAGCATGATCGGCGAGGCGTTAGCTCGCACAGGATTTGAGGATGTCTCGCTGATCGACTTCGACCATGTAGAGGAACACAACTTGGATCGGCTGTCTTATGCGACGATGCGAGACATCGGCCGGCT
Organism: uncultured Granulicella sp.; assembly: GCA_963693075.2. Lineage (GTDB taxonomy): Bacteria > Acidobacteriota > Terriglobia > Terriglobales > Acidobacteriaceae > Edaphobacter. The sequence continues at coordinate 1,895,211 of CAXMMP010000002.1, forward strand.
GAAAGTAGAGACCATGGCGGAGCACCTCTCTGAGAGAGCGACCGCTTCAGAGTGGCACGCTGAGACAACTATTGCGTCTGTGTGTCATAACAAGGGCTTCCGAGCGGCCCTCGATTGCGATCTCTTGTTCTCTTGCGTTGATCGTCCCTGGGGACGTTATGTCCTGAACCTTATCGCTTACGCTCACTTGATCCCGGTGTTTGACGGCGGCATCTCCGCACGCATGAATCGGTCCAGCAAACTGGCAGGAGCGGACTGGAAAGCTCTAACCGCTGCACCAGGAAGGCAGTGCCTTCAATGCGCTGGTCAGTACGACCCCTCGCTTGTTCAGATGGAACGTGAAGGGCTGCTGGATGATTCCTCCTACATTGAGGGTCTCCCGCAAGGGCACATCCTCAAGGCCCGAGAAAACGTGTTTGCGTTCTCAATGGGATGTGCAAACCTCCAGTTTCTCCAGATGCTGGCGATGGTGCTTGCTCCCCTCGAACAGTCAAACCCGGGCACACAGCTCTACCACTTCGTCGGGAATACCATGGAAACGCCGGTCTTTGGCGAGTGTCACCCTGACTGCCAATTTCCAGAGCTGATTGGGCTGGGAGACCGCGCTGGTGTCGCAGCCGTACAAAGCGACTCAGAGCTGTAGTAAGTTCGGCGGCTGTCCTCTCTTACAAAGCTACGACTTCAAGATCTTCTTTGCTGAGCTGCCCCATCCCTTGTAGCTCAAGGGCCAGCGCACGAGCACGATTCCGTAGTTTCGCCCTACCCTCAATGATTTCTTTGGTTTCCCGTGCGATAGCAGCCGCCACTTTCTTGTCCTTCGGAATGGGAATCATCACTTCCGTCAGCCGCTTGCCAAGGGTGTCGATGATGTCTTGGGTGAACTGTTTTGAACGAATTTGCCTCTTCACGATGGGCGTGTTCAGACAGGTAAACAATAGCCAAGGACTTAGCTTGTCCTGTTTGGTCACTCGAATACGGAAAAGGTGGCTCTGAAACAGCATCGGCAAATCCTCGTCTGTCACGATGGCGCTTGTGCCTATCAAGTAGGTTCCGTCACGGACCATAAGGATGTCGCCACTCTTCACGTCAATCTTGCCCTTGTGAGAGTTGTAGATGTCCTCGCTGACACCATGCTTAAAGTCTGCTTTCAACTCCCAGTTGGAAAGATCCGAAGTGCGGATGAAGGGGATCGTGCCGGTCCCGTACGCCATTTTTCCAATCTCAACACCTGTGTCAACTGAGATCACCTTGCTTTTTTGCAAGTCACCAAGACGTAGCAGATCGTGGGTGGCTTGAAGGAGTGTCAGATCTTTTTCGATCTCGGGGTCGTAATACTTGGGAACATAGATCCGATTTAAGATCGCACCTGAACTCAAGTAATAGCCAAGGTGATCGCGTTTGTCGTCACCCGCTGCAAGTGCTTTGAACCTTCCAGGGACTAGCGGTACTTCATCGAGCAAAGCCATCTTTCCGGTGGATGGGTCTTTTCGCAAGGTTGGATTGCCACGTGAGTCGTGACCACACCATTTCACGTCAGACATGAAGATTTGGTGGTCGTCTTGCGAGGATCTCTTCTCCAAAAAAAGCACTGAAACCTTTGTGTGTGTACCGCCTTTGCCGCTTGTTTTGAACAACGCCTCTGGCATTGTCACGATCCCGCGAATAATGGTGTGTTGTTGCATGAAGGAGACCAGGTACTCGTAAGAAGGATTGCCGAGAATGCTCTCTGGCAGAACAATTCCCATGCGACCACCAGGCTTCAACAACTGCAAACACCTCTCAAGAAACAAAATCTGGGGTGACCGTTTTTCCTCCAGCTGGTTGCTGCGGGTTGGCTCCTTGCTCTCTTTGTCGCGGCCCCACTTGTAGCCGAGGTCATATTGCGAAAGAACCGTTGCACCTTTGATCGGAATCTTCGCGCCGAATGGAGGATTGGTTAGGACGATATCAAATGTGCCCAGACCCACTTTGGACTGTGCCATTGGATGCCACTCTTTTGGAGGCAGAAGAGAGTTCTCACAGAAGATGCCGCCGCGCCCGTCTCCAATCAAAGCCATATAAGCTTTGCAGACCTTTGCGAGAAATGCGTCTTTGTCGATGCCCCGAAAGCAGTCTGTGGCGACTTCAATCTCGCGTTTGACTCGCTGCCGTTCCGACCATTTCTTTTGCTTCGCCTCTTCCTGAACATGGCCCCACACGTGGGCAAGCGCTGTAATGAGAAAGCCGCCGGAGCCGCAAGAGGGGTCGATGATCCTCTCTCCTGGTTTTGGGTCAAGGATATCGACAATCATTTTCACCACGTTGCGCGGAGTAAAGAATTGTCCTTCCGCCCCCCGAAGAGCAGGTCCGATGAAGACTTCAAAGGCGTCACCAATCGCATCACGGTCGGCATCCATAACGCAATAGTTTTGCAATTCTCCAACGACATAGTGGAGACTTTCTGGATCAAGGGTGATCGTGTCCGATTTCAGGAACACGTCATCGAAGACAGCTGTCTTTACCCTTTCGAACAAGCCCAGTATGCGTTTCCGAATGTCCTTCGCGTCTTCGTCTAGGCCCGCACGAAACGTGACCATGTCGCTAGGTGCCGTGTCCTGCTCATCAAGTATTTTGCAAAACAGTACGTTGATAATCTCTTGGGCGAGCGCCTCATCCCTAGTGATGCCCGTGGTGCTCCCGGCCAGGTGGTTTCGCAAGTCGCGAAACACAGCCTTCAGGTTCGAAGGCGGCACCAAGTCCGCTCTTCTGAATAGACCGATGTCCTCAAGTCTCTGCCCGTAGCGGGGAATATTTGGCAACTCGTGATATTCCCGCGAGCCTGATTTCTTATGAACCTTCCTGAGATAGACGTGTTCATCGCCGTTGAACCAGACTCCAATCTCTGCGGGTGACATGTCCAGATAGAGTTTGAGCTGAGCCAGGCCATCCTTGCGATTCTTCTTCTTGCATTCGATGACGATGTACAGATCATCTTCAAGCTTTGTCTCTTTGCTAAAGACCGCAATGTCAATTGGATAACCCTTTGCCTCGTCTGACGGTCGCACACGCACGCGAAACTGAGGCCGGGTCTGCAGGACGGCCTTGGGGTAACCGTAGTCTTGAACCAAACGGCGAGAAAAGACCTGGACCGCTTCTATTTCTTCTGGTGAGGCCTTGACGGTTTGACCACTCACAAAATCCTGGATGTAGCCCGGTTTTACAAACTCGCCGATCTCGGCTGCATGTACCGCACTGTCGGTATCGACAGCGAGCTGTTCTTGCTTCTTCTTCATGGTCGATGCTCCTGTACCAACAACGGCCATTTGTTGGAAATGTACTGTTCAGCCGCCTCACGGACCACCCACGCGAGCGAGACCTTCTTCTGACGGGCTATAGCTTCAAGAGTTTGATAAACGTCAGGAGGAAAACTGATAGACGCCCTGATTGCTGCAGCGTCGCGTTCGGCGTCAGTGGACTTTTCTTGAGCCATCGTTCACCACCTTACACCATAGTGGTGCAGGGTGCGTTTTGGCACGCCATTTCTGCCCTATGTGAAGATCGAATCGATGCCCGGAGACCTAAGGCTGTCGTTAAAGATCTTGAGGCGATCTTCACCAAAAAACCTCTTGTAACTGAGGACCGTGGGGTCAGTCTTGGCTGTGTTGCCGTCTCCGAGCTTGGTCACTAGGACAATCTTCGGCGGGTCCTTTTGTCTAGCCAACTCAATACGTTTGAGCAGGTACTTGAACTCGAAGTCTGCATGTGGGAGGGAATAGCCTATGAAAACCCATCGATTGGCACGCCGGAGCTGCTTTTCTGCCAACAGCCACGAGCCTTCAAAGGAAGGTGTTCTTAAAGCCTTTCGGAAGCTAAATGTCGCCAAGCGAACACTCAGATCGACGTCACAGTGGGGGCAATGCAACCGCTCTTGCACATCTTCGTTGTAAAGCTTCTTGCTTTCCTGCTTTTGAAGAACTTGGCCTGCTAAGCGTAGGACATGCTGGGGATGAACGGCATACGTTCTCCGACAGCAATCACAGTAGAGCCAGTTAATTGATCCATGCACCTTGGCAATTCGCAACGGACTACTTGGCTTGTCTTCCTCGTAAATAGAACTGCCTTCGAGACCCACTGGAAGAACTTCAGGCCCATACGAGGGGGCCATGGCGGACCCGATCTCTTCCAAACATCGTTCAAGCACTGTGTCCCAATTCAAGCTAACGAAGCTGTGCCGCTTGTGATCGATTCGTCGGAGAAAAGCGAGCAAGTCGTCGCGTCACGCAGGCGGATGTTTCAGCCCCTCTGAATGGGCAAAGTTGAGCATACGGATGATGCGAGACAGCAGCATCCGCCGTAGCTTCCTCAATTCCTTAGGTGGGTATTGGGGGCCTAGATGATGGCCGGTATTGGCGGACAGGTCTAGGGTTGTGAAGAGATCCTCCAGCTCTGGGTAGAGAGAAACATCCTGCCCAGACTGGAAGCCAAAGGTCAATCTGACGAATTTCTCAAGAACAGGCATGAGGTGCCGACTACGTCCGCTGGTGTGCTCTGCGGCGCTCAAAAAGAGTCGAGTAAAGTCGGACTGGAGTGGGAGGCCAGCATTTGCCGAAAAGCCAGCGCCCACAATGAAGGCTGTGTTTACTTCGGTTTTCATGGAGTAGATCCCTATCGGTATCGAGCCGCCGCTTATGACGAGCTTGTTTCTGCAATAACAGCTGTGATCACCCCGAAGTTTGCCGCCATAAAGCGCGCGAGCTGGCCCAGAGAAGACTCCTCGACGTGGGCGGTCTTGGCCTTCGTAACTTCTTCAGGAATCGACGCGATTGATCGTGCTTCTCTCAAGAAGCTGTGAACGAAGGCTTCGTCGAGCTTCTGGCGTCGATCAAGAAGCTGTTTATAGAGCTGGGGAAGTTCTCGACCGAAGACGGACCCGACACGGCGCTTTGGTTCCGAGTGAAACGTGAACTCGGTAGTGCCCGGAGCATATGTAATGTAATGCTCTTCTACGTCCGTGGCGGAAATAGCGGGACACTCGATGAGGGGAATCAGTCGCGAGCTTGTGATGACTGTCTCCGTCTGGTATGCCGCGCTAAAGAGAGCTTCTGTGGGCACTTCGGGAGCAACGTAGTAGGTCGGTGCTAAGGTATCCCCTAAATCTTTGAGCAAGCGGTGCTGACGGTTTCCTCCATCAGGGTGCAAGAAGAAGCGGTAATAAGAAGAGTACATGCCATCTTCGACGTGCTTACTATTTCCGTGGGATAAATACTCACTCATCTTGAATTGGTAGAAGATGACCGTCCCCTCGGTTGGTGTAATGGCCGCATCCCAGCCAAGAGCATTCTCCGCGTTTAAGGAAGGTAGGGCAGGGTAGCCGATGATGTCTTGTAGATTTACCTGCTCTCGCAAGAACGCGAAACCGAACGTAAATTCTGAAATTCCGATTTGAGCCACTCCGCTTCCTTTCCGAAGCACGCGCACACACCCGCAACAATCATGTGCTATTTGGGTATACCTCAACGATACGTAACGGCTCCCTCGAAATTCCGTATCGAAAAGGTTGGAATCTCCTTTATGATACGACTAATGGCGCGGGTCAAAGAGCTTACTGTTACAAAAAAGAGCGTGCGACAGACGAAACCGACGAAGGCTGCGAAATCGGCTCGGCCCACGCAACCGGCAAAAGCCGCAAAATCGGCTCGGCCCGCGAAGGGTCAGTGCGTCGGGTACATCCGAGTGAGCACTCTCGATCAGCGCGAGGACCGCCAGCTCGAAGGCGTGACGGTGGACCGCCGTTTCGTGGATCACGTTTCAGGAAAAGACGTAAAACGACCGCAACTCACAGCGATGCTGTCGTTCGTCCGCGAGGGAGACACTGTGGTGTGTCACTCGATGGACCGGCTCGGCCGGAACCTGGATGATCTTCGCAAGCTAGTGTTCGGCTTGACGGAGCGAGGCATACGCGTCGAGTTCCGCAAGGAAAATCTCATCTTCACCGGCGAGGACTCGCCGATGGCGAACTTACTGTTGAGCGTCATGGGAGCCATTGCAGAGTTTGAGAGGCAATTGATTCGTGAGCGCCAGCGAGAGGGAATTGAGCTGGCGAAAAAACGTGGCGTGTACAAAGGACGGCCAAGAACGCTGAGTGCGGAAGTCGTCGCTTCTCTCGTGCAGAGGTTTGATGCTGGGGAAAAACCGTCTGTGCTTGCACGAGAGTTTGAGGTCTCGCGAATGACTCTGCACCGATATCGAACGAAAACGATCGGCGCGGGCTCTTCATGATGAAGCCGAAGCAAATCGTGATGCATTGCCCTTGTGGGAACGCCAAGGTTCTCGCAAAAGGCCTGTGCTCGACGTGCTATACGTTGAAGCGCCAGGATGAGGAATACTTCGGTGGTCATTGTGAGGAAGTGCTGAAGCGTGACGACTACCGCTGCCGCGTGCCAGGGTGCACGACTTTGAAACGCGGTAAGCGCTCAGTCGCGGTACATCACAGAGAAGCAGGGAACAGCGATCCCGCGAAGATGCTGACGCTCTGCTTGCCTTGTCATGCAAAAGTGACGCGCACGTTGTTCGTCCAAGATGACTGGCCGGAGTTCTTGCGAGTTCTGTGGCGAGAGCAACATCCTGGAGGGCACGAACAGAGCGCTTTAGACTTCGCGACTGCGGGGTCCCCAGCAAAAAATGTGTTGCTTTTCAAAGAAATGGATAATCTGCCGGAAGTGAGCCGAATTCGGCGGCGGTGAATTTGCGTCTGCCTATATGGATGTATACCCATCCTGCAAAGCGTAACGAGCCGTTCGGCACGAGGCAGAGCGCGAAGCCGAACACCAACTTGCTCTTCAGCCCGCAGAAGTCGATATCACAAACACCAGATGGGCAGCTCCAATATCAGTCAGGGCAATCGTGCATCTGATGCGAAAGCTCGCTTGTTAAGGCAGCTGTCGGACTCCGTCCGACCAGCATCAAGCAGAGCCAAAGATGAACCCGAGAGGATTAGATATGGGACTGAAAGAAGTACTTGGACTCGCGTCCGAAAGGAAAGTTCGCTACGCAATCGTAGGTGCAGGCGACATCGCACAGGAAGACATGATGCCAGGGGTCGAGCACACGGGCAATTCGATCATCACGGCTCTAGTGACGTCGGATCCGAAGAAAGCTGAAGAGCTCGGAGCCAAATACGACGTTGAGGCCACCTACAGCTACGAGGAGTTCAGTCAGGCGATTCAATCAGGGACGTTCGATGCAATCTACCTGGCCACGCCCAATTGGCGTCACGCCGAGTTCATTGTTCCGGCTCTTGAAGCTGGTATCCACGTCCTCACAGAAAAGCCGATGGAGGTATCGACCGAGAAGTGTAACGAGATCCTCGCAGCGGAGAAGACTTCCAGTGCGAAGCTCATGGTGGCTTACCGTCTTCACTTCGAGCCAGCAACGCTCGACACGATCGCTAAAGTTCGCTCCGGGGAACTTGGAAACGTCCACCTTTTCGCTTCAACCTTCGCTCAACCGGTCGATCCCGACAATCACCGCGCTCATTCGGGCAAGCTGGCGGGACCGGTTCTTGACATGGGCCCTTATCCGGTTAATGCTGCGCGATACACTTTTGGAGAAGAGCCAACGGAAGTGGTATCAGCCGCCGGGTCGAAGCATCCGGAATCGGGCCTCGGTCAGGATTTCGCCGATACGGTTGCGGTAACACTCCGCTTTCCCGGTGAAAGACTAGCCCAGTTCAATCTCTCCTACTACGGCAATCCAACCAACAGTTTCATCGCAATAGGCGAAAAGGGAAGCGTCATGTTGGACCCTGCGTACATGTTCGGCAAGGGCTTAGAGCAGACGGTCGCCATTGGTGAGAAGAAGAGCAAAGAATCGTTCAAGAATACCGATCACTTCGGTGGCGAGATGAAGTACTTCTCAGACTGCATTCTGAACGATCTTGAGCCTGAACCTGACGGTGAAGAGGGGTTTGCAGATGTTCGGGTGCTGGAGGCCATCCTCGAAGCTCTGGAAACCGGTAAGTCCGTCGTGCTCGAACCCTTCACCAGAACGAAACGAATCGACATCAACGCACAGAAGATGACTCTCGGGGCTGTGTCGACTCCTGATTTGGTTGACGCCAGCAATCCTGGCAAAGGCGTAGAGAAGCAACCCAAGAATTGACTGCGTGCCCGGACCGATTCGAACTAATCGGTTCGGGCTTTTTCATGCGCGCGAACCTCCGAAATTCGCTACTAAGCAGATTCGTGAGCTGTGTGCTTGCCCAGCGCTTGAACTTATATGGAACACGGATGTGATGATGCCTAGTAAATACCCGTTCGGCAGGGCTGCATTTCGACGAACCCTTGCACTTCAGGATTATGCCGCAGTAGGGGATGGACGTTCAGTCGCTCTCATTGGCCTTGACGGATCGGTAGGTTGGTGGTGCGTTCCCAATCTTGATTCCGATCCACTCTTTGACTCATTGCTGGATGCAAAAAACGGCGGTATTTTCACTCTTCAGCCGACAACGGATTATCAAGCAGAGCGTGCCTACCGAGAGGGCAGCAACGTCCTTGAAACCACCTTCACGACGGAAAGCGGTGTGCTCCGTGTAACCGATTCGATGAACAGCAGCTTGGCGGGGAGACTCCCCTGGTGCGAATTGGCCCGGCGGGTAGAGGTATTAAGCGGATCCGTAACGTTCCGGCTCTTGCTTGTCTGCGGAACTCGGGACCAGACCGCCTCGCCCTGGCTACAGCCGAACTGCAATGGCACTATTTTTCATGTCGGTCCGGTTTTGGGCATGCTTCTGACGTCCGACAACGTCCAGATTAGAGAAGAAGGAGACCTGGGCATTCTTGGTGAAGCGACTCTGTCAGCAGGGGAACGCGCTTTGGTAGCCATCGTCGCCGGCGAAGATCAGCCTCTCGGAGTTCCTTCCACTGAAGAGATTGATCGGCGAATCGACATCAGTGACAAAGCATGGCGGGCTTGGGCCGATGGCTTGCATTACGACGGACCATACGCCGATTGGGTCCGTAGAAGCGCCCTGGCGCTCAAGCTTCTCTTGTTCTCTCCCTCTGGAGCAATCGCAGCTGCTGCCACCACCTCGTTGCCGGAGAAGATTGGCGGAAAGAAGAACTACGACTACCGCTATGCCTGGATACGGGATGCAAGTTACACCCTGCACGCTTTCCTTTGGCTTGGTCAGGTTCCTGAGAGTCAGGCGTCCATCGCATGGTTGCTCGCCAGAATTGGAGAGTCAGGTCCCAAGGTCTGTTTCCGTTTGGATGGCAGGCCTGTCCCGCCGGTACAAGAGAAGAACTTGCCCGGTTATCAAGACTCTTCACCCGTTGTCACTGGAAACGCAGCAGGCACCCAGCACCAACATGGTGTCTACGGAGACATCTTTGAAGGCGTTGCACAGTTCGTTGCATCGGGGAACGTTCTCGATCAGAAGAGCGCCATCATTCTCGCGTCGTTGGCTGACGAATGTGCCGATCGTTGGCGGCAGCCGGATTCCGGCATGTGGGAGCTTGAGGAGCAACGGCACTACACAATGTCGAAGGTCAGCGCGTGGCAAGCACTGAATCGGGCGGTTGAGCTATCGGAAAAGGGCCACCTCTCTTCGACCTGCGTGCCGCGCTGGATCCGAGAACGAGACCGCATTGCTGCATGGGTAGATGAGAACTGCTGGTCGGAGAAGCATTCGGCTTACACTTTTTATCCTGATACCGATCGGCTTGATGCCTCGCTTGTGCTGGCTGTTCGCTTCGGCTTTCCCAGCCGCGAGCGTCTTGCAGCAACCTGCGACGCCATACGTAAGAATCTCGGTCACGGAACGCTGATATACCCCTATAGCGGCGCGGACAAGGAAGAGGGTGCATTCCTCGCCTGCACATTCTGGCTTGCTGAGGCTTACGCAACGCTTGGGCGCACCGGAGAAGCCGGGGAACTTATCGGTGAGACACTGAAGATCCTGCCTCAGGAGATCAGTATTCTCAGTGAACAGATCGACGTGAAAACCAACGACTTTCTTGGAAATATCCCGCAGGGCTTAACTCACCTCGCTCTGATCCATGCCGTGATGTCGCTTAATCTGCCGCAATGAATCTGGAGCGGTCGACAAGCCGGTGGTCGCATCGGACGCGCTTTGCATCTCACCGGCAAGGAGACACACATGAGCAAAGAAGCGAACATCGCAACACAAAAACAGATGGGTGAAATCGTCAACAGCTACCAGTTTGAGAAGCTGCACGAAGTTTTTGCACCCGGCGTAAAAGACCATGATCCTGCGGATGACCAGGGCCCTGGCCCGGAAGGTTTCGTTCATTGGTTTACACAATTCCACTCGGCTTTCCCCGACTTCAAGATCGCGGTTGAACATCTGGTGGCGGATGAGGACAATGTGGCCTTTGCCTACACAATCACAGGGACGCAGGGTGGCCCCTTCAATGGCATTCCGGCAACAGGGAAGAAGATCAAGGTTCGCGGTATGCAGATCTCCAAGTTCAACTCAGATTCGAAGATTGTCGAGCGCTGGGGAGCTTCTCACGAAGTCGGCATCTTGCAGCAGATCGGCGCTATGAAGCCGGTTCCACACCTCGATGAGCCGCCTGTTCTTTCCGCTCCAGCATCAGCAGGGAAGATCTAACCAACCCTACAGCCTCCGCGCGTCATCAGCGCACGGAGGCTTAAAATTGAAGACAAGCTGATTTAGTTGCGCTCCGTTGGATGACTGATGCGGCGTGTGGTGTCGGTCCTAAGTGTATTTTTCAGTGTGACCCAGGGGATGAAACATGCCCAGGACTCGTTGCTTCGGCTTTTCGGAAAAATGCTCGTCGACGATCAACTCTGGCTTCGATCAAACCCGCATTGAATGATGAAGCGGCTTACGGCGAAGGACTGGCCGGATATATCTTGCCTGGAAGCCCTGATCCAAACTCGCTACGTCACTACTCGGGTAGAAATCCTTACTAAACAACAAAAAGGGCAACCGCTGCTGCCGTCATGAGAACAGCACAGGCCCAACCGAGTGACTTCATCAAAGTCGAATTGACACGGTGTCCCATGACTCTCTTGTCGCTCGTCAGAAGGACAACGATGACGACGAGCGGAGGTGCCAGCAGCCCATTGAGAATCGCCGACCAGAACAACATCTTTACGGCATTCAGGTGCGCAAAGTCGAAGATTAGGCCAACACAGATCGAGACCGCGATCACTCCATAAAACTTGTGCGCCAGCTGCGGCTTGAGGTTCAAGGATGCCGCTTTCCATTTGGCGCCATCCGCGACAACGTAAGCACATGACCCTGCCAGAACGGGGACAGCTAACATGCCAGTTCCAATCATGCCCAAAGTGAAAAGCCAGTAAGCTCCGCGTCCAGCAAGAGGACGTAAGGCCTCCGCCGCTTGCTTTGCTGTCTCAATGTTTTTGTCGCCATGAGCATGCAGGGTCGCAGCCGTGGTGAGGATAAGGAAGTACATGACGAGGTTTGAAACGAGCATCCCGGTGATCACATCCGTGCGCGCCACTCGAAGCTCTCTGTTTGTTGCGCCTTTCCGCTGCGCAACGGCTATCTTGCCATGATCTTTATCCTCTTCAACTTCCTGGGCAGCCTGCCAAAAGAACAGGTAAGGGGAGATTGTTGTTCCCAGGATCGCCACGAGAACTGATATATATTCCTTCGTCCATTCGATGTGCGGGATGAATGTCGAATGGAGAACCGCCCTCCAGTCTGGGTGTGCGAGAAATGCCGTGATGACATAGGCGAAAAGGACCAAGGTCAACCATTTGAAGATGCGCGCCATCGTTCGATAGGACGTCCATAGCAGGAGCGCAAGGATGACAGCCGCCAGGACTGGCGTCCACAGGAGCGCTCGAATGCCTGTCATCATCTCCATCGCGTCTGCCATGCCCGCCAGATCGGCACCGATGTTGAAGATGTTAGCGGGGATGACAAGGCCTAGGACGAACCAAAGAACCCATCTGGAGTATCGCGTTCTAATGACACTAGCGAGTCCACAGCCGGTCACCATACCCAGCCGCGCACACATCAATTGAACGGCGGCCATGAGTGGAAAGGTAAGGAGCGCTGTCCATAAAGAGGAATAGCCGAATGAAGCGCCGGCAACAGAGTAGGTGGATATCCCTGAGGGATCGTCGTCTGCAGCCCCAGTCACTAAGCCAGGGCCGAGCTCACCTAGAAAGCCCTGTATTCCACGCGAAGAATGGATTGGTGACTCAGCCTGCGACAATGCTTTTGAACTTTCGGGCACGGCCAATCATATAGGTCCAGGATGAATCCTCCCGACATTGAACTGGACGCTCGAAGCTAAGAAATAAGTGTGAGAGCTGCAGTCGCCTCGCCGCTCGCCGCGCAGGCATGAACTTAGCGGGTCCACCACTAGGGGAGAGGGACGTTGGCCTTGATATACAAACACCAAATAAGGCTAATTTCACCCAGCGAGTGCTGCTGGTAGCCAACGCTCAGCTTACTGAACGTCTCCAGTCCTTGCCCCGGGGATCGTAACGCCTAGGCAGCGGAAGCTGGGGCGTTCTCATGGGGACCTCTTTGCGTCTTAGGTAAACGGAGGACTCTGCAATGGATGCAGTAAAACTACGTGATCAAGACATCATGCCGATGGACGCAATTGCGCCAGGGCTTAGCGGGCTGAAGATTACCTTTGTGAACGTCTTTGGTCTGCGTCATCAGGACGCAAGCTGGACACTCATTGACGCGGCGATCCCATTCTCCGCAGACCGCATCGAAAGTTGGGCGAAGAAAAGCTTCGAGCGTCCGCCGAACGCGATCGTTCTGACGCATGGGCACTTCGATCACGTCAGCGCAGCCGGGGACCTTGCTGAACGTTGGAATGTGCCGGTGTACGCTCACCCCCTCGAATTCCCATTTCTCACAGGGGAAAAGGAGTATCCGGCTCCGGATTGGAAAGCAGGAGGAGGGATTATGCCGCTGATGTCTCCAACATTGCCTCGTGGACCTGTGAATCTTGGGGCTCGGCTGCGAGCACTGCCGGCTGAAGGCAGCGAGTTGACTCTCGCAGAGATGCCCGGGTGGACCTTGATACATACCCCGGGCCATACACCGGGGCATGTCAGTTTTTTCCGTGATGCAGATCGGACGCTCCTGGTCGGTGATGCTTTTTGCACGACGAAGCCCGAGGGCTTTTTTGCTGCGAATTTCGCTCAGCCCGCAGAACTGCACGGACCTCCCAGTTACTTCACCTCAGATTGGCATGCGGCGGGAGTAAGTGTGCGCAAGCTGGCCGCTCTGAGACCCAACACTGTCGTTCCGGGTCATGGCAAACCGCTGGCCGGCTCAGAGGTGTCCGACGCGCTGGTGAAGCTGGCAAATGATTTCGAGCGAATCGCAGTCCCTGAAGACGTGAAAGAGGGCAGACAGGGAGGAGAAACGACGCTTTGAGAGTACTTATGTAGATCATGCTCACCTCAGCTGCCGGTAACTCTGTCACGCTTCCTGACAGCGACGAGAACGGCGCCCGGTTCGCTGGCCTTGGTTCCATTCGAGCGGGCAGGTTCGCTCGGTATCCACTTCAGCGCGAATTTGCATCACAACGCAAAAGCCTGTCAGCACGCCACGGCCAACTCTTGGAGGCACCCCAAATGTCTAACGCCCTCACCCTCACCGAAAAGCCCGGCAGTGAGCCATTGCCCAGCTCCGCCGGCGCATCGTCCCTCATAAACGGCCACTATGCGCCTGTGGCCAAAGACTCTGACGGCTACACCTGGGCACGCAGCAGCGTCACCATCCTGGCCAGCGCCGAAGAGCTCTACGCAATTTGGCGAGATATCGAGCGCATCCCGCAGTGGCAGGATGAAATCGTGAGCGTCAAACAAACCAGTCCCAAAACCTCGCACTGGGTTATGCAGCACGGGGATAAGGCAATTGAATGGGACGCCGAAACTCTCGCCGACGAACCAGCATCGCGCATCGCCTGGCACTCCACTGGCGGTGACGTAGATCAGTCCGGCGAGGTGATCTTCGAGACCGCCACCAGCAAACGGGGCACCATGGTCACCCTACTTATGCGCTTCAAGCTAGGCTCACTTGAGCGTGCGCTCGCTATCATCACCGGTCGAGACCCCAAGCAGGCTGTCGTTGAAAACTTGCGCCACTTCAAAGCCTTCGCTGAAACGGGCGAGATCCCCCGCGCACAAGCCGCCCCACATGGGGACCGCGGCCTTGTAGGCGGCATGAAGCGCTCCATGTACGGAGAGAACATCCCCACCCCTCCGAGCAAATAAGTGAAATCCCAACAAACGTTCGAGGCACGTGCAGAGGAGAAGATATGAAAGCAGTTTGCTGGATGGGAACAGGTAAGGTCGAAACGCTGACCGTTGAAGACCCGCAGTTGTTCAACCCGCGCGACGCCATTATCAAGATCACCCGCACCGCTATCTGCGGTTCCGACCTTCATCTTTACGATGGCTTCATCCCCACCATGGAACAGGGCGACGTGCTCGGACATGAGTTCATGGGCATCGTCGAAGAAACCGGACCGGGCGTTAAAAATCTCAAGCGCGGCGACCGTGTCGTCGTCCCATTCACCATCGCGTGCGGTAGCTGCTTCTTTTGCAAAAGCAAGTTCTGGTCCGCGTGCGATAACTCCAATCCCAACGCCCACCTAATGGAAGCGGCATATGGCCACGCGGGTTCAGGCCTCTTTGGCTTCTCGCACATGAACGGCGGCTACGCAGGTGGTCAGGCGCAGTATGTGCGCGTCCCCTTCGCAGACGTCGGCCCGCTCAAGATCGAGAGCGACCTGCCGGACGAGAAAGTTCTTTTCCTGTCGGACATCTTTCCTACCGGTTATATGGCTGCGGAAAACGCACAGATCAAGGAGGGCGATACCGTGGCCGTCTGGGGCTGCGGACCGGTCGGCCAGTTTGCTATTGCAAGCGCATTCATGCTCGGAGCGGCACGTGTCATTGCAATCGATCGCGTCCCGGAGCGACTCGCGCAGGCTCGTGGAATCGGTGCCGTCACCATCGACTTCGAAGAAGACGAAGTCAGCGTGCTGACCGCGCTGAACGACCTGACCGGCGGTATGGGACCTGATTGCTGCATCGATGCTGTTGGCCTTGAAGCTCATTCATCTGATCTGCAGGGTGTCTACGACAAGGTCAAGACGGCGCTCTTCATGGAGACTGATCGCTCAAGCGTCCTGCGTCAGGCAATCATGGCCGTGCGAAAGGGCGGCACGCTCTCAATTCCAGGCGTCTACGGCGGCTTGTTGGATAAGGTTCCGTTCGGTGCCGCATTTGGTAAAGGCATCACCATGAAGATGGGCCAGACTAATATGCACAATTACATGAAGCCTTTACTCGATCGTATCGAGAAGGGACAAATTGATCCCAGCACCATCATCTCTCACCGCATTACGCTCGATCAGGCACCTGAAATGTACAAGGTCTGGCGCGACAAAAAAGAGGACGTGACGAAGATCGTCATCGACCCCTGGGCGTGAGCTGTGTTTTCTGACGATTGATTTCGAGGAGAGGCCCGGCTGAAATCCGGGCCTCATCGTTTGCGGACGCTGCAGTGGCCGAGGCAAGGAACATTGCACCGTCAGCGCTCCTGATGGGCTCCCTGAATTCACGCAAAGCGCTTCATGCGATGAAGAAGCTTGCCTTGCTCCGGTCTCGGGGTGAGCATTCTCTGTGGCATTCTGCATCAAAAGCGATTATGGGCGGGATGATCCTTTGCGAATCGGAGTATCTGAACAAATGACGTCACCTGTGCCGGCGTGGCTTAAGGGTTCGGGGGAGATGCGAGCACGGATAAGCGCTCTCGACTGGGCGGGCACGCCAATCGGTGCCTTCGCGGTTTGGCCGGAAGAGTTGCGTACCTCTGTTGTCCTCGCCCTGGGTATGGATGCCCCTTGCTGCATTTTCTGGGGACGGGAAGCGATTCAGATTTATAACGATGCATATGCTCTGGTTATGAAACGAAAACACCCCGGGTTTCTGGGACGAGGATTGCTTGAAGCGTGGCCGGAGCGGGACGCGGAACTGCGAGAGGTGATCGCCACCGTGTTCCAGGGGCAAACCATCTCTGAAGCGGAGCAACCCTGGGAGCTGGATCGTGAAGGAGAACTGAAGACCTACACCTTCTCAATTTCGATGAGCCCGATTTTAGGCGTTCAGGGAGACGTGTTAGGAATCTTCCATGTTGCTCAGGAAAAGACCAATGAGGTCCTGACCCGCAGATTACAGCGTGCAAAGGAACTGACCAGCACTTTCGAGAGCATGCCCGATGCCGTATACGTCGGGAACTTGAACGGCATCACTGACTGCAACTCCGAAGCCATACGCATGCTTGGGGCGACTGGAATAGAGGATCTGCGTACCAACATTGGAGACATCGGCCGCCGATTCGCCGTACGCTCCATTTCCTCTGGGCAACTGATCCCGCCGGAGGAGCTGTCTTTCGTGCGGGCTTTGAGGACCGGACAGACCGTAGTGGAAGACGTCATGGCAACCCGTGGCGATACGGGGGAAAATGTGTATATCCGTGGGGCGTCGGCTCCCATATTCGATAACGGCGAGATCATCGGAGCTGTTGCGATCAACACAGACGTTACGGATCGGTATAGGGCCCAGATAGCTCTTCAAGAAAGTCAGGAACAGCTACGTCTTGCGCTAGCAAGCGCATCTCAAGGCACGTGGTTCTTTGATCCAAAGGATGGCCTGTTGAGAGGTGACGAACAGATGACGAGCATCTGTGGGTCGCTTGAATCAGTGGGCCCAATCAGCTATTGGCTGAACCTTGTACATCTGGAGGACCGGGATCGCGTGGCCTCGGCATTGGAGGTTACCTTATCAGGCGGAAGCGACTACGACGCAGAATACCGCGTCGTGCGCGAAGGTGAAATTCGATGGGTCCGTTCGAGAGGTCGGCTTCTGCGAGGAAGTCGCAATTCTTTCCGGATGTTCGCAGTCGTCGAAGACATTAGCAATCGCAAGATGACGGAAAGTGCTCTCCGGCATAGTGAACGTATGGCCGAGATTGGTCGCCTGACTAGCTCCATCGCTCACGAGATTAACAACCCGCTCGAAGCAGTGACAAACCTTCTGTACATCGTTCGAAGCGGTCAGCTCTCCAAAGACCAGGACGGCTACCTCGCAACGGCCGAAGCGGAGCTTCAAAGGGTTACGGCGATCGCGAACCAGACTCTGCGATTCTATAAACAGTCGTCGATCCCGACAGCAACAACTTGTGAGGACTTGTTCGAAAGCGTCTTGTCCATACACAAGGCCAGATCCGAACGACATCACGTCCGGATCCAGCGTGGCAACAAGTGCAAGTCCCCAGTAGTTTGCTTTGAGGGAGAGATCCGTCAGGTCCTGAGTAACCTGATTGGCAACTCGATCGATGCAATGGCGAATAAAGGCGGGTCCTTGCACGTGAAAAGTAGAGAAGGTACTTGTAAGCGGACAGGTCGTAAGGGCCATTTCCTCATGGTCGCGGATACCGGGATGGGTATGTCACCTGAGACGGTTGCGCATCTTTTCGAGCCCTTCTATACGACAAAAGGTTTGGAGGGAAACGGGCTCGGACTCTGGATCAGCCAGGAAATCCTTGCTCGACACACTGGCTCAATCAGAGTGCGAAGCCAAGAGGGTACCGGAACGGTCTTCTCGCTTTTCCTCCCAGTCGTCGCCGTGACGCGTTAGCATTCGTATCCAGCACGCAGAGCGCCTGAAATAATCGCGAATGAAACATGGGAAAGGATCGGAAGCTTCCGCTTGCCCTGCTTGTCGCGCGAAGGTGAGCCGATTAGACGCGAGTAGTACGTACACCAGTGATCCTTGAACGCTGTGACAGGAAAAGCAGGGAACTGCTGGCCATTGCCGTGGGGATGTTTGCTGCGCGCAGTGTT
This sequence comes from uncultured Granulicella sp., assembly GCA_963693075.2. Lineage (GTDB taxonomy): Bacteria > Acidobacteriota > Terriglobia > Terriglobales > Acidobacteriaceae > Edaphobacter. The sequence continues at coordinate 1,913,093 of CAXMMP010000002.1, forward strand.
GTCCTGGGCTATCTCGTGCTTACGGTTTGTCTAACGCAGCACTAGCCTCGCCGTTGCAGCGTTTGCATCAAAAACGTCTGAGGTGCGCCATGCCAGATCTAAAATGTCCATTCTGTGACGGAACAGGAGAGACCGCAATGGGCGGAGTTTGCGCGGAATGCTCAGGAACCGGGAAAGCAGCTAAGGAAGACATAGAAGCTGTGTCCACGCCACACCGAGACACGACAGACAAGTAGAACCCTCCCCCCCTCTTTAGGAAAGATGAGCCAGGTCATGAATGAATTCCGCGTGAGTGTCAAAAGCTTGTCCGAACATCCGGTCGCTGAACCTAGCGGTGAGCTGTCCCATGAAGTGGAATTTCACATCGATGCAGACGACGCAACACTATCGATGGATTGGGATGGGGGAGTCGTGAGGGGCGAGGAACTCAAGCGCTGCTTGCAACTGCAGGAGAAGGGGCCTGTAAGAGTTACACAGTCGGATGGCTGGGGAGACCGTCGCCCTGAGCGCTGGCAAGAGGAAGTCATCAATCTAGCGTTAGACCACTCTGTCAGCGAATCTGCATAGTACGAGGCTTGCATGAAAGCCGATCTCAATCATCGGCAATCAATCGTCAAACCCGCCCATCAGGGCTTCTTCCGATAAGCCCGTGAGGGCTATGTTGCCGTCATGATCTCGAACTTCATAAAGGAAGTGTGCCTGGAAGAGGGTTGTCGTACCGTCAGAGAAGTGAACCACAACGCCATTTCCCATCGGGTCCGCTGATAGAACCGCTATGTGTTTATGCTCCGCCGCCAAGTTTCCCGTCCTTTGTATCGAATGATTTCGAGCAGTTTCCTGAGATTATCGATGCTCAGTCAGCCTGTATGCCCGGCACAACACATAAGAGGAGAACGTGCCAGAGTAGGATGCTCGCATGGGTGCAGTTCAGGCCCCTTCTAGTCAGAGACGCAGTTTGTACGCGCCAGTGGTTGGCGGCACCCCTTTTGCGAACTGAAGCAAAGGACGGCTATGCCCACTCACGGCTCCAACTCTCTTCTCGAAGCGCTTCCTCCTGAGTACCGCAGGTCCCTTCTCGCCCGCATGGAAAAGGTGAACCTCCCGATACCCACAAACCTTTACCTCCCTAATGAGGTGCCGCGCTACGCTCACTTCATGATGTCAGGCGTGACTTCGATTGTGACGTTCATGGAGGATGGAAATGGGGTCGAGGTCGGGTTGATCGGGTGCGAAGGGCTTGTTGAAGCATTCCATCTTCTCGGTGCCGCGAGAGTTCCGACAACGGGCTTCATGCAAATCACCGGTACAGCGATGCGTATGTCCTTTTCCGAACTTCACAAGGAGTTCCTCACATCCGAACCGCTTCGCACGCTTGTCCATCAGTCGATCCAGGGTCAAAGTCTCGTTTTGAGTCAGATTGCCGCCTGCAATCGGCTCCATGAGGTTGAAGAACGCCTCGCCAGATGGTTGCTGATGGTGCAGGATCGTCTGGGAGAAGACAAATTTATGCTGACGCAGGAGTTCCTCGCTGAGATGATCGGGGCACGCAGGACAACGGTTACCCTTGCTGCCGGCAGCTTGCAGCGCAGTGGCCTGATTGAATACAGCCGGGGTCACATTCACATTCTCGACCGCGAAAAGCTTGAGACTGCGGCCTGCGAGTGCTACCCGATCGTGCGCGATCTCATCCGCAACCTTTATGTACCGGCTGGAACCGGAGCTTGAACTGATCACTTTTGAGACCGTGTGACTTTGTCTGCCTGTGGCTTCCCAGTCGTCCCTTGAACGATATCGAAAGAGACCTGATCGCCTTCCTTGAGGCTTTTGTACCCGTCGAGTTGGATGGAGCTGTAGTGGACGAAGACATCCGGGCCGTCCGGACGACCCAGAAAGCCGAAACCTTTGGCATTGTTGAACCATTTCACTTCGCCGATGAATTGCGCGATGATCGCACCTCGTTCTGCAATCATTCTTGACCTCGCTACGAGCTTTGTCGGTGTCGTACCGGGCACATAGAAGACCGTAAACGAGCCTAATTCCATCTCGCAAACGGGAGGGTGCATGAGTGACACACAACATCTGAACGATCGCGGAGCGTCGATGAGGGATTTGGTTCAAGGACTCGCTCAGGCCCTGGTTGACGATCAGGACTCCGTACTAGTCGACCTTGCTGCTGACGATCTGGGAATCACCATTCGGTTGCGCGTTGCTCCCGCAGACCTTGGGAAGGTCATCGGGAAGCAGGGGCGCACGGCGAGATCCTTACGCATCATCCTCCAGGCAGCGAGTATGAAACACCAGGAACGGTATTCACTCGATATCGAGTCGTCGCCACAGCTGGCCGGCTAGAGGGCTGGCGAACCTGATCAAAGACCTGTAAATGTCGGGCACAACACCAACAAACTGCGCGTCAATAGATATTCTCGGTAGTGCCTGGGACTGCTGCACGAGCGTTAGAACTCAGGGTCACTCCTACTCCAGTAAAGGATGCCATGGCCGCTCCGCGAACCAACCAGCTCTTGGAGGCGCTTTCTCCTGCGAGCCGCAATCATCTGCTGTCCTTGTCAAAAGAGGTACACCTGCCGCTGAGAACGATGTTGCAGCCCCAGGACGAGACGCCGAAATACGGTTACTTCATGTTGTCAGGTATTGGCAGTGTGGTTGTCCAACTAGCTGAAGGGGGAAGTGCAGAAGTCGCCGTCATTGGACGAGAGGGACTGACAGGTGCCAGTTCGCTGCTGGGTCCCTCCGCACCACCTTCTGAATGTTTCGTACAGATGGAAGGGTCTGCATTGCGTATACCGTTTGCCGACCTAAAATCAGCGTTCCTGAACTCTGAAGAGATTCGCACTCGTATCCTTGCTGTCGTTCAGCAGCAGACGCTCACGATGAGCCAAATTGCAGCCTGCAACAAGCTGCACGATAACGAAGCCCGTCTGGCTCGTTGGCTCCTGATGGTGCAGGATCGCATCCAAGAGGACACGCTTCAACTCACGCAAGAGTTTTTGGCAGAGATGCTCGGGGCACGTCGCACCACGGTTGCCCTCTCTGCAGGCGCACTACAAAGGGCCGGGATGATCGAATACCGTCGGGGAAAAGTGACGATTGTCTCCCGTGAAGCTCTTGAAAGTGCTGCCTGCGACTGCTACCAGGTAGCACGGCGGCTTCATTTGGCGCTCTACAAATAATTCCGACTTCTATTCCGGGTACCGGGCAGAATGTTTGAAGCGTTCGCACGACACTTGTTGCTGACGAGACAGGCATCCAGTAAGTGCGCCAGAACGTCTCTCCTCGTCGTGCCATGAGGCCGATGTGATCGCTGTTTAGGAGGCAAGAACTTTGTATCAGGGCGTAGTGAAGTGGTTCAATAACGCAAAAGGCTATGGGTTTCTGGGGCGGGATGGCGGGCCAGATGTATTCGTCCACTACAGCTCGATCCAGTTGGATGGGTACAAAAGCCTGAAGGAAGGCGACCATGTCTCCTTCGATATTGTGGAAGGAGAAAAGGGCAAGCCTCAGGCAGACAACGTCAGCCGCATACTCGCGTGAGTCAATCTCCGAGCCGTCACGTTACTAAGGCTGCCCCGCAAACCAGCAGTGATCAGGAAAGCCCCGGTGTTGCTGGCTGCTTTGCTGAGGTGGTTTGATAATACCGTTCGAGCAATCTGACAAGTGGACCGCGTCTCTGCTGATCTGCAGCCCTTGCTTCCTCTGTCAAGAGGAGACTTCCGACCATGGACACTAATGCCGCAGGACCAGAGCGAGAGTCGAATGACTCATCTGGCTCTTCCGCATCGCACTTGTGAGTTCCTTTGTTGAGAACCACGGCCTTGGGGGGAACTGGTTGTGCGTGCGCTCTCTGTTTTGCGTATTCACACTCGGCTTCCGAAAGGGAATGGCAGAGAACGACCACCTCGACCTCGCAGGACGCGAGAATTTCATCGAATGCGCAACTGCTGTCCGCAGTCTCGACCGAGAACCCGGCGTTTTCGAAGATCTGCCGTCTGGTTTGGAGCAACATTGGGTCGCGTCCATGGCACAGAATGGCGACATGACGAGGCACTTTGGCATCCTCTAAAAGAAATTATCGATCCAAAATCGACAATTCAGTCTCCCTGAGATCTCTCACTTGTTCTGCCCTTTACCGGGCACAAGCACCCGAGAAATCGCAATGTCTTCCCTTGACGAAACAATTACGATTGCTTAGTTCTTCAGCCGAGCTGCCGGGATCGAGCGAGCACTACCTAAGTCAAAGCCTACCAACCACCTGAGATCACCTTATGAAAACCGCAGCATTCACCAACAGTCTTCTTCGACATTTGCCAACAGATGCAATTACACGATTGAAGCTGGAAGCGATCGAGCTGCCCGGTTCATATGATGTAGAAACTCCCGGCGCGCCGGTAGAGAGCATCCTCTTCCTGGAGGACGGAATTGCTTCCATGACGACGGCGTTTGAAAACGGAGTACAGGTAGAAACCAGCATGTTTGGATACGAGTCGGTGATTGGGATCTCCGCCCTGATGGGGGTTCGTCAAAGCCTGAACCGCATCTTTATGCAGCTCTCTGGGCGGGGCTTTCGTTCCTCCGTGGCCGTTGCCGAAGCCGAGTTCAAGCGTGGTGAGCTGTTTCAAAAGCTAACCTTGCGTTACGTCCAGGCTCAGCTGACGGTATCTACCCAAAACGCAGCTTGCAATGCCACGCATACCTACGAGCAGCGGCTCGCGAGGTGGCTCCTCATCTGTTCGGACCGTGCACGACTGGATTCGTTCGCCTTAGCTCAGGACTTCCTTTCGGAGATGTTGGGCAGCACCAGATCGACCATGTCGATTGCTGCCAGTCATCTCAAAGCCAAGGGTCTGATCGACTACCACCGCGGTTCCATCATCCTGCTTGATAAGCAGAAACTGGAAAGGGAAGCGTGCGAATGCTATCGAGTCGTAAGAGATCACCTTGGTTCCCTATCGCAGTTCGATACCAGCTTCACGCGATAAGATCAGCCGAAGGGGATTTCGCTACCAGGTGCTCACGCGCTCGTCCTGAATCTCAGCCTGAGGGATCGTCTGGTAGAGCAGGGGCGCTGAGTAATAAACACAGGTCCCATCCTTAAAGAGGACCACCAGGCCGTCATTCAGGCGCTCTACCGAGACAATCTGAGCATCGTTCGGGCTCATCACAGGACTATGTTGCACGAGAAATCGGCGCTCGTCTGTGTGGTATCGGGCTTAACGCAGGCGGTGCGGGAATGAATCACTAAGTGCGAGATCGAATGGAACCCTGAGAGTCAATCGCATACCCTTGGAAGTTGAAGAGGGCGCACCTTGGAACCTAAATTTAGAGCAACTCTCGACAGGGCTTCGGCGCCGACTTCGATCTCGAGAAGTGAGGACCGATTCTCTCAAGTGGAGGTGGGCGAACTGGCTGTCGCACTTACTTTCTTCGTTTCCGCTGCGAATGGGGACCGCGTCGATCAAGCTACGATCAGTGAGAGCGGCTCTTCGACCGAGGGCGCGGAGCTGTTCGAAAGGCTCATGCTTCACGGCCACACCGCTCCTTATAACCGAACACATGATTCAGCCATAGAGGGCCAACGCACTCTGGACGCGGCTTTTCTGGCTCTTTGGCAGCATTATGGGTTGCATACGGCGCGTCGATCGATCTGCGCAAGAGTCCTTGGATTTCACCTGATGATGGAGCGCACGAGAGGGGCGGCTCTTGTTGACTGGTTGGAGCCTTGTCCTGGCCGGCCTCAATCAGTCCTGCTTCATGCAGCCATCATTGAGGCCCTGGCTATTGTGCCCATTGAACAGACAGGACACGTTTCGGCGCAGTTGCTTGTGGAAACAGCAACGGCAATCGCGCGCCCAGCTTACCAGAACTAAAACCACGAGAAGCGGGGGAGTGTATGCGGTCAGTTACAGCGGCCTGTAAGGCAATCGAGCTCGCATGCGGAGAGTTGGACGAAGTAATAAGCGCGTTCATTGCCATATCTACTTTCGATATTTCCCACCAGGTGATTACCCAACCGCACGCAAATCCAGACCTGTGGATCGAATTTGATGGTCCAGATGTGAGGCTCCTTACTGCGAATGACAACGAGTTGCTGGAAGCATTCCGCTCATTGGCCGCAGCAGTTCGTCGTGACGAGGTTTTCGTATCAGTGAAGGGGTAGCTTCATGAGCAACCAGCTAACGCTTTGCCAAGGTCTCCGCATCAAGAATGCATATATCAAGGTCTGCGCTACAGGCCTCACTCATCGCTATTGAAGTCGCATGGCGGCCGAGGTGATAACTGATTACACACGGGAGAATATCCGCATCCTCGATCCGGAAGGTCTTGAGGCGAAAGCGTGCGAATGCTACCGCGTGATGAAAGATCACCCGGACAACTACATTGAATTCGATACAGGTTTCGCTATCTAGGGGATAGGCTCCCATCGCTGGGAGCCCGTATATTCTGTAACGCACCGAAAGCTTCCCCCGATTAGGCTGCCTTTGCTTCTTGATTGACCTTGTTCTCGCCGATCTGGGTAAATTTCTCGTCGCCGTTCTTGCTCTCTTCGAGGTTCTGTTTGAGGCCATGCGCAGCATCCTCCTTGCCGATCAACTCCGCATAATGAGCAAGCGAGCCGTAGGATGCCACGCGGAACATCTGCTGCTGGTTCGCGGCCACGATCAGCGCAGCATCCCGAACCGGTCCGGGTTTGGTATTGCTGATCATGTGTTCGACCTCTTGAAGCATTGCCTTTGCGACGTTATTGTCGTTTCGTTCAACCTTTTGCCCCAAAGCATGGAAGGCCTCTTCAACCCTTTTTGCGTACTCTTCGCTCTTCGCTTCCGTCTTCTCGAAAGCCTCTTTCAAGTCCTCATCAGACGAGGCATCAGCCATCTTCGAGGCCTCGCTCGCAATCTTTTCCTCCATATCTAATACGTAGGACAACCCGGTCAACATCAAATCCTGAATGCTTTGCATTTGCATGTAAATCCTCTGAACTGCTCCGCCTGCGTTCGCTCGGGCTTCGGCGGGAGACAAGCCGGGTACTGAGATGATCGGTCGCTGCGAGCGTGTTGCCAGTCGATTTTGGTTGCGGAGAAGGGAATTGAGGATGGGTGAGATTTAAGATCTCGTTTCGTCCGTAAGGTGAAATGAAAAGGAACTTTGGAAGCGTCTTGAGGCTGGAATTTTTTGCGGTGTCTCAAGAAGCGCGAGCAAATGCCCGGATCGAAGCGACTACATCCTGGGCAAACCGATTGTCATCGGTACAGCACACCTGTCATACTCCATCTGCATTCAGCGAGGCGTCCCCCTCTTGGAAAATCTTCCTCGCCCTACGAATCTCCACCAAATCGAAGATGAAGCCGAACTCGCAATCCGACGAGCTGACGATCGTTTTCTCGCTGCCCATCAGAGCGGAGATTGCAAGCTCTGCAATGCCGGACCGAACATTCCATTCTCGATGGCGTTCCAACCGATCGTTGATGTCAGGTTGGGAACGATCAAGGCCTATGAAGCTCTTGCCCGAGGACCAGGTGGCGAGCCTGCCAGTTCGGTTCTCGACCACAATCTACACAACAATCGCTATTCCATCGATCAACGCTGTCGAGAAAAGGCGATCACTCTGTCCCAATCACTCGGCCTTCTCTCGACCGACTGCGATCTTTGCATCAATTTCTATCCCAACGCGGTTTACGAGCCCAAGCAGTGTTTGCTTCGAACTTTTAATGCTGCAGACTCGGTGGGATTCCCGCTCGAAAGAATCATCTTCGAAGTCACAGAGGTGGAAGAGGTTCGCGATAAAGCTCACCTGCGCGCGATTATGACGGAGTACCGCAAGCACGGTTTGCGAGTGGCAATCGATGATTTTGGTGCAGGCCACTCAGGCTTGAGCCTCTTGTCCGAGTTCCAGCCTGACATCATCAAAATTGACCGATCGATCGTACAGGACATCCACCTTAAACCCGCCAGCCGCGCAATTGTCCGTGCAATCCTTCAGCTTTGCACGGACCTGAATGTCGAGGTCGTTGCGGAGGGAATCGAAATTGTAGAGGAGATGCGGATTCTCTGTGATATTGGCATATTCGTGATGCAGGGATACTACTTCGCCAAGCCGGCCTTCGAAGCACTGCCCACTTGGAAAAATACGGAAAGCGCTTCAGCTTGAAGGGTCGGCTCAACTCGACGCGTGGACAAGCTTTCTCCTCCTGTAGTGCATTCACACCCAGCCTTCACACCTACAGAGCGCCCTGTTGCTGTTATAAGTTTGGCTGCTGAATATCCAGTACCACTCGGTATCCTGCCTTCATGCTCGCAGCTCCAAGAATGGTCCTGAGGGCCCGAGCAGTCCGCCCCTGCTTGCCCACGACTTTCCCCATATCGTTCGGAGCGACGCTCAAGAGCAGGGTGACGCCAATCGCGCCGCTTGAACCAGTACCTGCATTTCGTCTGGCTCATCCACCAGAATCCAAAAACCAGCACCCGCAGCAACTCACGTGGTGTTCTATCTTAGATCGTTTCAGGCGGTTGATCGCACGAACTCCACGTTGCTAGCCATTAAGACCACATAGATGCATGCCGCTTCAACTTCCCTGAATGCAGCAAGATAGTCCAAAACCCGATCTCTCATCGTACGTATGACCGAATTCAGACGAAGCCAGCTTTGATCGTAGACACCCTGTCAGGTAGGGCCTCAATAGGCATTCTTGAAACGCTTCGCCTAATTGGAGGCTTCGCCGAATAAGCAGACTCATGCCCGCTCGTGGGGAATATAGACCTGCGCCTTCTGGACGGTGTTCAACCAGAGACCGGAAGCATCTCTAACCCCGACACGTTCAGCATATCGTTTTTCAGCAAGTACGCATCTCAGCTGGGGAGGTGAAGATGAGAAAAATTATATTTTGGGTGACGGTCGGTTGTGGTTCGGTGGCAGCATACCTTCTTTACAAACGGGGCGTGGCACCGATGAAGATTGCGCAGGATGTGTTCACCCATCCAGTGAGCACAATGGTCAATGAACTGCATACTCCCGCGTCGCAGCCCCGAGAAGCCTAAAGCTTAGATTTACCGATAAGTTCCAAGTTGAAGGGCAGTATGGCTATCGATCCTGAGCGACAAGAACGACTTCGGAAAGCGTTGGGTGAGGCGAATCTTGATGCCCTTGTTTGCGCTGCGGCCTCGGATGTACTCCTGCTAAGTGGCTATTGGCCTGTGATGTCTCTGAGCGTGGCGATCTTTACGGCGGACGGCGAATGTGTTTTGATCGTGCCGCAAGACGAGGTTCACTTAGCGGAGCAGACTTCCTTCGCGACGCTGATACCGTTCGCTCCCGGGTCTCTCACTTCGTTCGAGCCTATTACCGCCATCTTGAAGCAATTTCTAGCCGAAGCGGTGCAGCGGTTGGGCTTGTCAGCTGGCTGCATTGGTATACGCGAAGACCTAACGGAACAGCCTTCGTCTTACGTGGTCTCGGCAAACTTCCACGGCACGCTCAAAACACTTTTGGAAACAGTGGCTCCGAAGGCAGTGTTGCGGGCTTCTGACGATCTCCTGGAAAAACAGAAGGACGCGAAGACGGCGGTCGAACTCCGTCAGATGGACACGGCCGTGGCCATCGTCTCTGCAGGCTTTGCTGTTGCACCGGGAGCGATCGAAGCGGGGCTGCGAGAAATAGACGTAGCAGCACGAATACAGACCGCCTTCGATATCACGCCTGGGGCGGAACAGGTTCAACGCAGTTACGGATCGTTCTATTGCATGTCCGGACCCAACTCCGCAAAGGCCTCCGCGGCCTTTGCAAGAACGCGGGAGCGGCGGCTTGCGCAGGGTGACCTGGTCATGATCCATGCCAACACCTGCGCGGACGGCTACTGGACTGACATCACCCGTACCTATACCGTGGGCGAGCCAGGCGAGCGGCACCTCGCATTGCGCGGCGCGATCTCTGAAGCGCGCCGAAAAGGTCTGAACGCTATCCGGCCCGGGGTAAGGGCGAGCGACGTCGATCGTGCGGTGCGTTCCGTGATGGAGGCCCAAGGCCTGGGCGAAGCCTTCGTCCATCCCACCGGACATGGAGTCGGCTTTGCAGCAGCCAATGCCGCGGGTCGCCCACGCATTCATCCGCTCTCGCCGGACGTGCTGGAAGTGGGATCGACCTTCAACCTGGAGCCCGCTGCCTACTTCGACGGCTACGGCGGAATGCGTCATTGCGATCTTGTCGCCGTTACCCGCGATGGAGTTCGTGTACTCACGGAGTTCGCTTGATGTTCTCACCGGCAATCACACGATCTCAGGTGGCTGTGTACACGGTTCCGACCGATGCTCCGGAAGCCGACGGCACTTTTGAGTGGAACAGCACGACGATGATCCTGGTCCATCTGGAGGCAGGCGGGAAGTCCGGTCTCGGCTACACCTACGCCGACACGGCGACTGCAAAGCTGACCGCGAGCCTGCTCTCGAAGGTTGTGGAGGGCAAGGATCCGTTCAGCCACCGCGCCCTCCATCAAGCAATGATGCACCAGGTCAGGAACTCCGGTGAAACCGGAATAACACGCATGGCGATTGCGGCCATTGACAACGCGCTCTGGGACCTGTGCGCCTGCCTGCTCGACGTGCCGCTGGTCAATCTGCTGGGCCGCGTGCGCGACGGCATTCTGGTTTACGGAAGTGGAGGTTTCACCTCCTACTCGGATGAGCAGCTCACCACACAGCTTGGGGGCTGGGCGGCTGACGGCATGAAGATGGTGAAGATGAAGGTCGGCACGCATCCAGGTGAGGACATGCATCGTGTCGAGGTGGCGCGTGCGGCCATCGGCCCCGCGGTCGAGCTTTTTGTCGACGCGAATGGAGCCTACACCGTGATGCAGGCTCTGGAATTTGCCGAACATTTTCGACACCGTTTCGACGTGCGCTGGTTCGAAGAGCCGGTGAGTTCCGACAATCTCAGCGGCCTGCAGCAACTACGCACGCGCCTGCCCGCAGGCATGGATCTCGCTGCGGGGGAGTACGGCTACACTGCTTGGTATTTCCGTCAGATGTTGGAGGCTTCGGCCGTCACCGTACTCCAGGCGGACGCGACTCGCTGCGGCGGCATCACCGGTTTCCAGGATGCAGCCGCGCTTTGCTGGGCGGCGAACATCCCGCTCTCCTCCCACTGCGGTCCCAGCATGCATCTGCATGTATGCTGCTCCGTTCCACGCGCCATCCATATGGAGTACTTCCACGATCACGTTCGCATCGAGAAGATGTTCTTCGACGGCTTTTGCGAGCCTGTCGGCGGAATGATGCGCCCCGACCTGAGCCGGCCCGGGCACGGACTTACCTTGAAAACCGAGGACGCCGCTCGCTTCAAAATCTAGTGGCACTCCATTGTTTAACGTACGCGCCCCGCAGGGGCCGAACCAAAAGGAGAAACATCATGGCTAAGACCGTGTCGGACCTTATTGTAGAGCGATTGATCGAGTGGGACGTTAACACCATCTTCGGGTACCCGGGCGATGGCGTGGACGGGTTCTTTGAGTCGCTCCGGACTCATCAAGACAAGCTGAAGTTCATTCAGGTCCGACACGAAGAGGCGGCTGCGTTCGCTGCGGTGGGCTATGCCAAATACACGGGTAAACTCGGCGTTTGCTGTGCCACCTCTGGTCCGGGCGGCGTACACCTGCTCAATGGTCTGTACGACGCGAAGTGTGACCTGCAGCCCGTACTTGCCATCACCGGCCACACTTTCCATGACCTGATCGGGATGAACTACCAACAGGATGTGGACTTGGACAAGTTGTATATGGACGTTGCCTACTTCAACGAAAGAGTGATGGGCCCAGCGCACGCCGTAAACTGCGTCGATATGGCAGTGCGAACAGCCTATGGACGCCACGGCGTGAGCCACATCTGCATTCCCAAGGACATTCAGGACTGGAAGACCGGCGAAGGCCATCGCAACGCCGGCAACGTCAAAGGGCACAGCGGTCACTGGAGCGAGCCCTCTACCGCATTGCCTTCGAAGACGCTGCTCCGCGAGGCGGCCAACCTGATCAACGACGGCAAGAAGGTCGCCATCATGGCAGGACGCGGTGCCCTCGGATGCCAAGAGGAATTGACACAACTTGCGGAGACTGTGGGCGGTCCTATCGTCAAGGCTCTGCTGGGCAAAGCACTCGTCCCGGATCGCAGCCCATACACCACCGGTGGACTTGGACTGCTGGGCACGGCGCCCTCAGTCGACGCAATGGAAGAATGCGACACGCTGATCATGATCGGCACAAGCTACCCTTACATGGAATTCCTGCCCAAGCCGGGGCAGGCTAAGTGCGTCCAGATAGAGTTGGATCCAACCCGGATCGGTCTGCGATATCCCGCAGAGGTTGGCCTGGTCGGTGATGCCAAGACCATCCTGACTGCCCTTCTGCCCCTGTTGAAGAGCAAGAACAAGAAGTTCCTGAAGACCTCGCAGGATCGCATGAAGAGCTGGTTCAAGCTCATGGAAGAGCGTGGTACCCGCAAAGATCTGCCCATGAAGCCCCAGGTGGTCACCCATACGCTCAACAAGTTGTTGAAGGATGACGCGATCATCTCCTCGGACAGTGGAACGATTGCGACCTGGACAGCGCGCCATGTGGATATCCGCGGCACGCAACAGTTTTCGCTGTCGGGTTCGCTCGCTACCATGGCCAACGGACTGCCGTATAGTATCGGTGCCGCGGTCGCTTACCCGGGCCGTCAGGTGGTGTGCGTGGTAGGAGACGGCGGCCTGACCATGCTGATGGGGGAGATCGCCACGCTGGTCAAGTACAAGCTCAACGTCACCGTCATCGTCATCAAGAACAATGTGCTCGGCCAGATCAAGTGGGAGCAGATGATCCTTGAGGGCAATCCCGAGTACGGAGTGGAACTGGAGCCGATCGACTTCGCGATGGTCGCCCAAGCCTGTGGAGCGCGGGGTTACACCATCGAGCGCCCGGAGGAGGCTGAGTCCGTGTTGCGCAATGCTCTTGCAGGAAGCGGTCCCGCGGTGGTGCAGGCAGTGGTCGATCCGAATGAGCCCCCAATGCCGGGCAAGATCAAGACGGAGCAGGCGATCCGCTTTGCTGAAGCACTGCTCCGCGGCCAGAAGGACGGGCTCAAAATCATCAAGTCCATCGGCATCGATCAAGTGCGCGAGGTACTCTAAGTGGCCGAATCCACCACACTCAGCCTGAGCCATCCCGGCGAGGAGTTGAACATCGTCGTCAATGCGATTCGTGAGGGCCGCTTTCAACGCAGCCTCTCTCTATTGACCGCGGTGACCAGCATCGTCAGCGGACTAGAGGTCGCATACGAGCACTACCGTGGAAGCTATAGCCGGCGAGTGATGTATACGCCGGTCATCTTGAGCGTTCTTCTGGCGATTGCCGGGTTTGCCGGTTTCTTCAGCAAGCGCGCAGCCCGAACCATGCTGCGCTTGGTATCGTTCGTTACCCTGATTGACGCCGGGGTCGGCTTCTACTTCCACCTGCGCGGAATCCGGCGCAAGCCGGGGGGCTGGCGGCTACCCATGACGAACATGATCATGGGTCCACCTATTTTCGCTCCTCTGCTGTTCGGCACTAGCGCTTATCTTGGGCTGATCGCCTCGTACCTCCAACGGGAAGATGCCGGCGAGACCCCGGACTTAGGCGAGGACACGTGGCTTGCGAGGCTCCTGCCCGCAGCATCCGGGCGTGCGCTCCTTTCAGACGAGCAGGACATAAGGGAAGGAAGGTTTCAGCGTCAGCTCGCGATCGTGACCGGTATCTCCGCACTGCTCAGCGGCTTTGAGGCGTACTACTCGCATTACAAAAACAACTTCCGCTACTGGGTCCAATGGACACCGGTCGCCATCGCACCGGTTCTGGCGGCAGCCGCGTTCGGGTCCGTTGTAAGTCCGCGGCTAGCGACCACCGCGCTGCCGGCCGTCTCCGCAATCGCCTCGGTCGATGCAACAGTAGGCTTCTACTACCATGCGCGCGGGGTGCTGCGACGCCCCGGAGGCAGAAGCCATCTGCTCTACAACATCATCTATGGCCCACCTATCTTCGCCCCGCTTCTCTTCGGGGCCGCGGGGATGCTTGGCTTCATGGCCAGCCTGCTCAGAAGGAGGAGCCGATGAGCGTCGACCCGGCTCTTCAGCCTGAAGACCCTGCTACCGGCGAGCCTTTGCGCCCGACCCGTCAGCCCGGCTATTACCCCGGATTCAGCACTCTCTCCCAAAGCCCTTTTTGGGAGGACGCTACGCGCGACGTAGTTGAAACGCGAGTCGAGAATCCCCCTCAACGCCGCTTTTTTACGGAAGTCGAATGGAACTTCTGGCATCTCGTCTTCGCCCACCTGATCCCGCAAACTGATCGCACGGAGGACCGGCAGGTACCTTTGCTGCCGCCACTCGATGAAAGGCTCTACCAGAACAAAACGGCAGGTTATCGCTATGAGGACATGCCCGCCGACCGGGAAGTGTATCGGCTGGGCATTGAGGCGATCGACGCCGTGGCCCAAAAGCAATTTAGTGGAAACTTTGACACGCTCCCTTACCGAAATCGGGAGCTGGTGCTGGAGTCGATCGCACAAGGGAAACCGGAGGGCGGTGAGGACATCTGGAAGCGGATGTCGCCGAGTCGGTTCTGGCAGATGATCCTGGGCGACGCGTCCGAGGCATACTACTCGCATCCGTGGGCCTGGGACGAGATCGGGTTCGGCGGTCCAGCCTACCCACGCGCCTACACTCGCCTGGAACGCGGAGAGCCAGAACCTTGGGAGAAGGAAGAGCGCCGTTACGCATGGGAAGCGCCGAGACTCGCGGTGTCCAGCCGGCAAGCGCAGACAAAAGGCGACAATCAAAGCCATCATGGCAGTGGAGGTACGCATTGAAAGCGCCGCTCTTCGGAAGCTTTACCGGGCAGGGACGGGACAAGCACATGCTTGGTCCTCTACAGCAGATCCACATTCCCGCCCGGCGCTTCAAGGACGAGGATGAGGTGGACTACGTCATCGTGGGTGTCGGCTCCGCCGGCGGCGTGCTGGTGCAGCGTCTGGCGCGCGCCGGGTTCAACGTGGTCGGACTGGAAGCAGGGCCGTTCTGGGACACCGAAAAGGACTGGGTCTCGGATGAGACCGGCTCCCACCAGCTTTACTGGACCGATCCGCGAGTCACCGGTGGTAAGGATCCGCTCGCGCTGGGCGCGAACAACTGTGGACGTGGTGTCGGCGGCGGTTCGGTTCATTGGGCCGCCTTTACGCCGCGCCTGCATCCTTCAGACTTTGAGGTTTACACGCGCGATGGAGTGGCGGTCGACTGGCCCATCGATTACTCCATCCTCAAGCCCTACTACGAGCAGCTCGAGCTTGAGATGCCCGTGGCCGGTCCCGCGTACTATCCCTGGGGCCATCCTCACGGCTATGCCTACGGCCCGCACCCAATGGGTGGCGTGGGAAACGCTCTCATCAAAGGCTGCACGGCGCTCGGGATCCCGGTTTCGATCGGAGGTCCGGTCGCCATTCTGTCCGGATCGCACGGCGACCGGCCGCATTGCATCTACCGCGGCTTCTGCATTCAGGGCTGTAAGGTGGGAGCGAAGGCTAGCACACTCATCACCCATGTTCCCGACGCTCTGCGCAGCGGCGCTGAGATACGCGAGCACAGCATGGCAGCGCGCGTAGAGCTTGGGCCCCATCGCCGCGTGACCGGAGTTCATTACTTCGATCGTGACGGCAGGATGCACTTCCAGCGCGCCAAAGCGGTCATCGTCTCCGGTTATGCCATTGAGACGCCGCGGCTGCTGCTGAACTCGGCCTGTCCTGGATTTGAAGGTGGCTTGGCAAACTCAAGCGGCACCCTGGGCCAGTATCTAATGGCGCAGGCCGGAAACGTGGTGCTTGGACGGTTCGACGATCCGGTGCGCATGTACAAAGCCCCACCCGCCCACGCCTTGACCGAGCAGTTCTATGAGACGGATCCAAAGAACGATTTCGCCCGGGGTTTCGCAATTCAAACCGTAGGCCCCTTGCCGGTGGCATTCGCCAAACAGATGATGGCTGCGAAGAAGGCCTGGGGCTGGGGTTTGCGGCGCGAGATGATGGACTATAACCACTGGGCTTCCTTCGGGCTGCTGGGAGAGATCCTGCCCTGGGTAGACAACGCGGTCACCCTCGCCGAGGAGAAGGATCAGTTTGGCCTGCCGGTGGCTCATGTGACCTTCAACCTGCACGAGAACGATAAGAGACTGATTGAGGCCGCAAAAAACAAAACCATGGAAGTCATGCAGGCGGCAGGTGCCACGGAGGCCGTGCAGGAACCCCGTTACGCCCACCTTGTGGGTGCCTGCCGGATGGGCTCCGATCCACGTTCTTCCGTAGTCGACAAGTTTGGAAGAACCCACGACATCGAAAACCTGTTCGTCTGCGACGGAAGCATCCTGCCGACGCAGGGTTCAGCCAACCCAGGCCTGACCATTCAAGCTCTCGCCGCACGGACAGCCGACTATCTGATCAGTCAGGGCGACCGGGTCTTCCAGACCGTGCCACGCGATATGGCCGAACCCCCTTTGCACAGGGAGTTGGCTCCGCCGGAAACCTGGGGCAAAGGGGTTCCTCGCCTGAAATAGTCGAGAGGTCATACACACTAAAGCTCGCTGACCCGGTCGTCGACCGGACTGCAAATCGCGCGGGTGTCTGCTCTGCGCGATTGCGTAAAGTAGAGCATATCGCGCCTCTCATTTAACGTTTCGCATGATTTCGTTCATGTCAATGCCTTGATAGACTTCGCAAAGGTCTCCGCATCAAGAATGCACTTGTCAAGGGCGGCGTCATGAGCTTCCAGCATGGCTATCGAAGTCTTTGCCCTCTGGATTGCTAGAATCCCGAATTCGGATTCTTGTGCAGTAATCCTTATGTTAGGAGCAAGAAATGCCTGTCGATTCTCTCACTGACGATGGTTTCTTCAGCAATAACGGCCTTTCAATAGCTTTCTTCACACTTGGGCTTTTCTCCATCGCGGGACAAGCCCTCTCCGGCTTCGCCGCATACAACAGCTCCTTGTCTGAGAGCCAACTTCCGGTTATCTCCTTTGCTGCCTATCTCGGCACCGGTACGTTTCTGGATGGCATCTTCAGCAACTGGCAGGCCGCCGTGCTGCAACTCGGCACGCTCATCACGCTAGGCTCTTTTCTGCGGCAGCGCGGCGCCGCTCACTCTCTCAAACCAAAAGAAGAAGGTGGCCACAAGGGCGACCAGGTCTCAGGCTCCAAACCTTCTGGGCATGGCTGGCTGCACGATCATTCCCTTTCCCTTGCCTTTTCAGTCCTGTTCGTGATCTTTCTGGGCCTCCACGCCTTTGCTGGCGCGCTGAAGAATAATGAAGACGAGTTGCTTCGTCACCATGGCCCCATCACCTTCCCCCAGTATCTGCACTCCGCCGCTTTTCTCTTCTCTATTGGTCAAACTTGGGAGGCCGAGTTCTTTGTCATGGGCCTCTATCTCCTGCTGAGTATATTTCTGCGGGAAAGGGGCTCCTCCGAATCGAAATCCAGCAGCTGCGGCACGCAGGAGACCGGGGAAGTGAATGAGTGACAGTGATCAGCGCGGACCCAGCCGCGTTGACTATGTGCCGAGCCTTCTTTTAAAACGCGCTTTGAAGTCGTGAGGTTCTCAATTGGAGAGTACAGCCCAAGTCACTCTTCGAGGAGAGCCGGGAGCAACGGTCCATGTTTTTCTTTACCAAAATCAAGGGCAAGGTGGGCGGCGCGTCAGCTTTTGGAGCAAGGCAACCAAGTTCGCGCACTGGTGAGGAGGTCAGCTCAATAAAGGGAAATTACTTACGTTTACGTGACCAACTGGTCTTGGCTGTCGCAACAAGTAGCCACCGGCGATCGGAAGTTTATCAAGAGACGGGTTCTCGGAGGCTTTTGAGGCACAATTGGGGCCATTGCAGGTACCGGCATACCGCTCTATGTCGCAATAGTTGAAGGTTTTCGCACGTCTGCACGGTTTAGCCCGAAATCCCAATTGCTTTGCTTCTGGCAATAAGTTTGCGCAACGGGTCTTAGCGTACGATTTTGACGTTTGGTGTAGTGACCCCTCCTCTCTACGACATCAGCGCTTCGCCAGGGTCTCCGCGTCCAAAACGCATATATCGAGAGCGGCAGCCCGAGCCTCAAGCAGCGCGATCGAATCCCGGTGGCGGCTTCGATCGGACAATTCCAACCGCGCGGCCTCTTCTTTGTATGCTGCGCTATTGGTCGTCCACTTTGTAATGAGCGTTCGTAGGATGGCTTGGTCATCCATGCCCCAATAATACCAACTGTACATAATCCTCACTATCAGACTCATTCCATCGGCTGCAAGTCGGACTCTTGATTTGCTATACGGAAACGGCTTGCCTCGTGGGGCAGCTCTTGACTTCTGGTCCTAAGGACAATGGTTAGGACAGCGTCTCGAACAGATCTTTCGTTCGGATGAAGAGCGCTTGCGCCAGTTTCACAATGTTTTCTAGAGCTACATTGCGCTCTCCACATTCAACCCCGCCCACGTAATTCCGGTGCAATTCGGCTCGCTCCGCAAGATGCTCCTGGGAATAGCCGCGTTCCTCTCGCAAGGAATGCAACGCCGTTCCAAAGATGGTCTTAGCAGAAGCTTTAGGCACTCCCCCATGCTTGGCGTTTGACCATTATGAGTCTACACACGATGAGTGTGATATTAGACCGCTGGCTAAGGTCTCACAGCCTGCCAAAATTTTCCTTACGCTCCATGCGGAATTGTGATCCCGCTGATGTATCTTTCTCAAGAATCCAGAGACGCCCATCATTGAATGCCGAGAACTCGCAGGCAAAGTGGTCCAGCGATGCACCGTCGACAACGATGCGAAAGACATCCCGGAGATACACAGCGCTTTCACCGACGAAACGGTCTTTTGTGTCTCACTCAAATCGACAGTCTGCATTGAGACCCAGAACCACTCTCATACAGGGGTAAAGCTCGTCGAGACAAAGACAGAAGATTGATAACGACTGTTACCGTTAAGGTCTCAACGTGCCGAATCGGATGTCACGGGTGCCTCAGGACTTGCGTTTTGGTTGTTTGATCCTGGCTGCGGGGTCGACGTCCTGAACGGCCGTATTCTGTAGATAAAATTCATGGAGCTTGCTTTGCAGGAGCTTTCTATCAGGAAGCTGCGTCTGGTACTCCGCGATCAATGCCGGCGACAAGCCGCGTCTGAGCGCATATTCCACAACCTCGTCGTTCTTGCTTGCGCACAACAGAACGCCGATAACGGGCTGCTCATGCCGCTTGCGCACATCGCGATCCAGCGCTTCCAAGTAAGAATTCAGCTTGCCGAGATACTTAGGCTCGAACTCGCTCACTTTCAGCTCAGTCGCGACTTGGCGGTTGAGACCGCGCGGTGGAAGAAAAGCAGATCCACTGCGCGGTCTCTCCCGCCCAACTGCAGTGGGTATTCTGAGCCAATAAAGCAGAAGTCCCGGCCCAACTCGATCAGGAAGGACTTGAGCTTTTCAAGCAGCGCTCGATGCAGGTCCGCTTCTGCACGAACGGCTGGTAAACCAGAAATTCTAGGTTGTAGGCGTCTTTAAAGATGTTTACTGCCTCGGGACGAGTTTGTCGCACCACCGGCGAGACTTTTGGTGGGCTCAGGACGACCCGGGCGAACAGGGACAAGCTGAGCTGACGCTTCAACTCGCGTTTACTCCACCTTTCCTGAACCGCCATACGCATGTAGAACTCGCGCTCCTCCGGGCGTTTACTCTGTCCAAGGATGATCCGGTGGTGGGACCACGGTAATTGTCGTACCAGTGGTGAGACTTTCTTATCGCCGTCATAGGTTTCGTAGAACTGCCTCATCCGGAACAGGTTGGCTCGTGTGAAACCACGCAATCCCGGTTCGGTGCGGGCGATGTAGGCCGCAAGCTGGTCTACAACCCCGTCACCCCAATCCGCAGCTGCGATCTTGCGGCTAATAGTTGCACCTACCTCCCAGTACAGATCGATAAGTGCTGTGTTGACGGCCTGAAGTGCCTTCTCACGCGAAGACGCAATCACTTGAAAATCTCGGAAAACGTCGCGTCGTCTTTCTGGTTCGGCTTCAACAACCGGGGCGTGGACTTGGATGGCAAAATTCAAGCTCCTCCACTCCATGATAGCCAAGCAGGACGTGGCGAGTCTTCCTTGAGATGTCGCTTTCTAACCGAGCCGAGCATGTTGATGAAAAGACCTGTAGTAGGGAGGACATCTCCTCCCTCGTTGCAGCCGCTAGCGTCTTCCACGACCCACCTGAGCGGGCCTTTCCCGCCCGCAACGCCCACCCTGTAAGCGATCGCTTCGCTATACCGAACGGCTGAAAGACCGTGCGCTAAGGGGCGCTGCCCCGATCGCGCGGCGACAAGGGGCTTCCCCAATCTTCCGCGCTTCGCTTGTGCAGACCGGCCTTTGGCCGCCTCCGCTTCGCTCCGGTGGGGAGACCCCTCCCCTTGCGCCTTGCTACCCCCGCCTTCGCCAGGTGGCGTTCGGCATGTACATGCCGCGTTCAACGCGGACGTGCAAAGGCCAACACCCAAGGAGGAAGCACCCATGAACACCAGCACCGTTACCCCCATCAGCGAAAACCCTAAACAGCCGCAGCAACGGCAGACCGCCAAAGACATCATCGCGGCCAACGTCAAGAGCCTCATCGGGCAGCTAGAGGCCGGACACTCGGACGCCCTGACCGCCTACCTCGACGCAATGAGTCGCTTTCACAACTACAGCTTTGGAAACATTTTGGAGATTGCCCGGCAGCGACCGACCGCGACCCGCGTTGCAGGGCTGTACGCATGGAACCAGCTTGGACGTAAGGTGAAGAAAGGCGAGAAAGGGATTCGGATACTCGCGCCAATCGTCGGCATCAAGCGTAAGAAAGACGACGAAGCCAACAAGGCCATTACCAAGCAGAACACGCGCGTTTTAGTTGGGTTCCGCAATGCCTATGTTTTCGACGTGGAGCAAACCGAAGGCGCGGAGCTTCCCACTCTGCGTGAGATGACCGGAACGGTAGGAGAGAACCGCGACCGTCTTGTTTCCTTCACCGAAGCCCAGGGCATTGAGCTTGCCTTCACCGAAAAGATCGCCCCCGCGTTGGGCATGAGCTACGGCGGAAAGATTGCCATTCTCCCCGGACAGTCCGAGGCCGAGGAGTTCAGTACCCTAGTTCACGAACTCGCGCACGAGATGTTGCACAAGGCCGAGCGCAGGACGACCACTACGAAGGTCGTGCGGGAGACGGAGGCCGAGGCAATCGCCTTTGTCATCGGCAAGGCCGTAGGACTCGAAACCGGAACTGCGAGTGCCGACTATATCAATCTCTATCATGGCAATGCCTCACTCTTGATTGAGAGCTTGGAAGTCATTCAGCAGACTTCCGGTGTCATCCTTGCCGCCTTGCATCCGCCCACCGCAGCAGAGGCCGAGATGCCCGATGCAGAACTCACGAAGGTGGCGTAATGCAGACCATCCTTCGCATTCTCAAACAGGCCGGAGGTTGGCACCACGGCCTGTACCTCAAGATCGAGAACCCACCCTATATGGCTTTGGTCATTGAGGCGACCGACGAATCAGGCCCATGCGGTCTCCCCGCCATCTCTGTCTGTCATTACGGCGAACAGAACCGCGACTTGATGCGCGACCCGGAGATGTGTTTCGAGCTTGGATTCATCGACGGGCCACACCTAAGCGCCTTCTACTACCGCAACGACTATGTAGGCGTAGAGCAGTGGAGTCGCACGATCGTGCGCGACAACTACGTTTATCTCGTCAGCTTGCACCAGCAGCACGAGCGATTCGCCAAGGTGTGGGACAACAACCTGCGATTGCAGGGCTTTGCCGAAGCCTTCGAGCAGCAGCAGACCCCACGCGCCTAAATCCTTTCCCGCCCCGGAGCGGATGGGAAAGCGCGTCCGCTCCACAACCTCAGTGCAGTGCAACCGCTCAAGGAGAGCAGCCATGCAGGATTCCAGCGCATTCCAATTTCTCGCCATCGATACCATTCACGAATCCACCACCAACCCCCGTCGCACGTTCGACGAGGCCAAGCTGTACGAGCTTGCAGAGTCCATAAAGCACAACGGCCTGATTCAGCCCATCACCGTGCGACCCAATAACCAAGGCTTCGAGATCGTCGCCGGAGCCAGACGTTACCGCGCCGCCCAGCTTGCCGAGTTGTTTTCCGTTCCCGCCCGTATTGTCGAGATCGACGATGCCAAGGCGCTCGAATGGCAGCTAGTGGAGAACTCGCAGCGCGTGGACGTTCACCCTTACGAGGAGGCGCAGGGATTCCAGCGTTTGCTCGACATCCCCGGCTACGATGTTGCCGCTTTGGTCGAGAAGTCCGGCAAGAGCGCAAGCCAGGTCTACGCTCGTCTGTCTCTCTTGCAACTGATCCCCACCGTGGCCGAGGCGTTCACGCAGGAGCGCATCACCGCCAGCCACGCCAACCTCATCGCTCGTCTCCCGCAGGAGAGCCAGGCCGAAGCCTTCGAACAGTGCTGGCGCAAAGACTGGCAGGACAAAGAGCCGCACCTGCTACCCGCCAAGCACGTTGCCGCGTGGATACAGGCCAACCTCTATCTGTCTCTTGCGGATGCCCCATTCGACCGGGAAGACCCCACCCTCAACCCCGCCGCAGGAGCTTGCATTACCTGCCCCCGCCGCAGCGGACTCAACACGTCTTTGTTCTGTGACGTGCAGGGCGACCAGTGCCTCGACTCCGCTTGCTACCACGGCAAGGTTGAGGCATTCCTAGACCGAGAGATTGCAGCGCATCCCGGCCTCGTTCAGATCGAGAACGGCTGGCGCAACCCCAAGGAGCAGCGACCGGGAGCCGTGCAGCGCGGACACGTCCGAGAGATCGAAGCCATGACCGACAACCCCGATGCCGAACCAGTCATGCCATGCGAAGCGGCGAAGGCCGCAATCGTGGTCCATGGCAAGCAGCTTGGCCGCAAGCTAACCGTTTGTACCGACAAGCATTGCCCGGTGCATGACCCACAGGCCGCCGCCGAAGCAGCCGCCAATCCCGCCCCGACCATGGCACCGGCACCTGAGGCAGAGACGCAAGAGGAAGCTGCCGAACGCAGAGCTGAGTTCGAGCAGCGCCGAGCAGACCATGAGGAAGAACAGCAGCGCAGGGAGGAGGAGCGCAAACAGCAGTTCGAGCGGGAACAAGCCGAGTGTGAAGCAGAGCAGCAACGCCGCGAGGAGTTGCGGAAGAGCCGCGAAGCCACGTTCGAACGCATCGTCACAAACGCCCCCACTGCCTTTATCCCCGCTCAGTTGCGCGTCCTGCTTCGTGCCATCGTCAACCTTGACCCCTACACCTTCGCCGACGATCTGGCCGATGACCTCGCAGGCGAGAACGAGAACGAACAGAGAACCGCCGAGGAGGTTCTGCTGTCCACCATCGACACGCTCACAGACGAGGGACTGACTGGGTTTGCTATCCGGCTTGCGCTTGCCGGACACCGAGGCATTCCCCGCGAAGGCGAGTTCGACTTCCTCGCCGAAGCGGAAAGCGTATTCACCCGATCACCAACGGCAAAAGAGACAAAACTGAAAAGGGCAGATAAGCCGAAATCTATTGCATCCGCACCCAAGCCGATACGAAAAGCCCAAGCTAAAGAGCCGACAACTCCGAAAAAGAAGGTCGCAGCATAAATCAAACGGGAGCCTCTACCGGAGGCTCCCGTTGCTTTTTGGGTGAGCGGGGCCGTTCCTTCCCCTGCACCCCTACCTCCCGAGATTGCCGGAGGCATTCCCTTTCTTACACTGAGCCCGCATCCACTATGTGCGATATGAGCGTTTATCATGCGTAATCTTGTTCCTGATGGCTGGAGGACAATCTTTGTCGCATCAGTTCTTCGCGACAAGTCTCAAAACAGGCGCCTCGATCGTCTGAAGCGCCCTGAAGACCACTACCTCGCGGGTTGATCTTTGGGATCCAAATGCGCCATGACGGTGACTCTCGCTCCACTGGGATCGAGTAACGAGAAGCGTCTTATCCCGATTGCCTTACCGTCCAACGGCTCGACGATCGTGTAACTGGCCGCCACTGCTCGCTCATGGATCTCGCTGACATTCTCTGGGAAGCCAACATCCACCGCAAAACCCGGTGGCAGGGGCATCGCGTCTGCTGCATCAGCGTTGACCGTCACTTGCTGTTTCGGTTGAGTTGCCGAAGCCAGGATTAGCATTCCAGCGTGCTCCATTGCCACTCTAAAGCCGAGAATCCCTTCATAAAAGGCTCTGCTAGCCGGCAAGTTCAATGATCGAACGTCTGGTACCGTGCGAACGATATTCATAGCATTTTTCTCCGAGGACAGCAGTATGCTGTCTGTTCGGAGGCGTCGTTGGACGGCTGCGTAGGATTGACCAGTTTTGCGCGCAGCTTCCCGCACGATTCGCTTGAAATCTTTATCAGCCGTCATGGGCACGCCTCTCACCTTCGCAACGAAGATCCCCAGCGTCCTCATCCGAAGGCAGGCTGCCTAATCAGACGACCGACGAGGATACTCTCCCCTTTGCCTCTGTCAGGCGATTCGGCTGGGGCGAATCGAAAGAGGTCTAGCGCGTGGTCCCGCTGATGAGCAGACTAAACGATCATCGTTTCTGTGGTCAACGAAATGTGCGTAAGGCAAGATTTACCTTACAAGTCGGCTTTCCGTAGTTAATAGTCAGGATGGATTGAACGTTTGTTGCTCGCTGATTGACTCTTTGTCGGTACAAACTTATGCCCGACTCTCACTACTGAAGGCATTCGATAGACGACGGGACGCTATGGCCAGGCAACGTGTCTCTTGCATCCCAATGGCGTCTAACCTATATTATGACTGAGAGTCAGTCATGTACACGGTTAAAAAGTATATCCGCATCAATCTGATGTCAGTCCTGCCTCTGTTAGCGGTGGGGTGCGGTAAGCACATGGTCGTTCCTCTCGCAGTAAAGTCCGGTTCTACTGCTGAAGTGGTAACGCTCGGAACAATTACCCCTGGTGAGGCCGTCATGATGATCACGGCACCGGCTGGGTCTGGCGAAACGCGCCTCAGCCGCTTGCTCGTTCACGAGAACGACACGGTAGAAAGAGGAGCCATATTGGCTTGCCTCGATAGCGAGACGCGTTTACGAGTAGCTCTGGCCTCGGCGGAGACTGACCTGCAAGCGAGGCAGGCGGATTTGGCAAAGACTCTTGCGGGCCGATCAACTTTTGAAATCGGAGCGCAGTCAGCGACCGTGAAGCAGATGGACGCCGAACTCCAGCAAAAGAAGACCGACTTCAGCCGGTATGAGCAGCTTTACCGCGACGGGGTGGTGTCGCAGCAGGACTTCGAGACACGGAAAGAGACGTACACCGTCTCTGTTATGCAATTAGCGAATGCGCAACAATCCTTGAAGCAAAGCTCGGAAGTGCGTTCTGTTGATGTGAATGTGTCGCGTGCGGCTGTTAACAGTGCTACGGTCGCGGTCGCGCAGGCTCAAGCGAATCTGGAGCAAGCCTGCATTCGTTCGCCGGAGGCCGGCCAGGTGTTGAAGATCAACACGCATCCAGGCGAACGGATTGGCGATGGCGGACTGATCGCGTTTGCGCCGTCCAGTGCTACCTACGCTGTTGCTGAAGTATACGAGACCGATGTGGCACGTCTGCGCATCGGAGAGAACGCGGTGATCCAGAGTGCGGCGCTTCCCCGCCGACTCAGTGGGACCGTTTCTCGCATCGATCATCTCGTGGAGCGTCAACAGACAGTGAATACGGACACAGCCGCGAACACAGACGCGCGGGTAGTGCGGGTCTTCGTGGCGATCGCACCGCAAGACGTGGAACTTGCGCGGAAACTCATCAATCTGCAAGTCACGGTGCGCTTTCAATGAACATCATCAAGCGTCTTCGCCGTCGCACACCGCTTGGATGGCTGCAACTGAAGCGGGAACCGGCACGACTGGCCGCAGCGATCGCTGGAATCGCTTTTGCAGACTTGCTGATGTTCCTGCAACTCGGGGTGCTTAGTGCGCTATACGCGACGAACATTCAAGTCCATGAGGCTCTCAATGCGGATGTCGTTCTGATCAGTCCTCAGGCACGCGACATCATCAACTCCGGAACGATCCCACGGGCGCGCCTGTATCAGGCCGCTGCGTCGTCTTCGGTTGCTTCGTCGGAAGCAATCTACCTAAGCTTTCTGGACTGGAAGAGCCCCGGCACGGGCAGACGCGGGTCGATGACCCTCATAGGGGTCGACCCTTATGGACATGCGCTTCTTCCAAATGAAATTGCCCAGCAGTTGCCCAAACTGATGATGCCTGACTCAGGACTGTTCGATCGCGGCTCTCGCGGGGACGAGTCCAAGTTGCTAGCTATTGTTGACCACGGGGGCACCGTGAGCGCGGAGATTCAGCGGCGCACCATCACGCTCGTCGGGGCTTTTCGAATGGGAGCCGGCTTCGGCTCGGACGGGCAAATCGTGGTGAGTCAGGATACGTTTCTTCACTTCTTCCCGCTTCGATCCGCAGGCTCCATCACGCTGGGCCTACTGCGACTTAAGCCTGGTGTCGATCCAGAGCCGTTTGTCGCTCAGCTAACGCAAACGATGCCGGACGATACACGCGTCTTTACCAAGGCGCAGTTCATCCAGTTCGCCAACGACTGGCAGACGAAGAACGCGCCGATTGCATTCATCTTCGGTCTCGGAACATTTATGGGATTTCTTATGGGGATCGCGATGGTTTACCAGATACTTTCCTCCGATGTGAACGAGCACATGGCAGAGTATGCAACGTTCAAGGCGATGGGCTACTCGAATGGATATCTTAGCGGTGTCATCTTTGAGGAATCCATAATCCTGGCCGGAGTGGGGTTCGGACCGGGCCTGTTGATCGGCATGGGGCTCTACTTCGTCATTCATGCGGGCACTGCGCTGCCTATCGGAATGACCTGGACCCGGGCAGCAGGTGTGTTCTTGCTCACGCTGATGCTTTCTGTCATCTCCGGGGTTCTGGCGGCAAGGAAAGTCCGCAAAGCCGACCCGGCAGAGGTGTTCGCGTGAGTCTTTTGCAAACGGTTGTCGAAGCACGAGACGTAAGTTTCAGCTACGGTGAGGGACCACTTCGCAAGCAAATACTCTTCGACGTTTCGCTCGCCCTTATGCCCGGCGAAATCGTACTGCTCACCGGCCCTTCCGGCTCCGGCAAGACAACCCTTCTTACTCTCATCGGCGCATTGCGCGGATTTCAAGACGGTAGTATTCGGGTGCTTGGCACCGAGCTTCGTGGTGCCTCTCCGCGAGTGCTGACGGAAACAAGACGAAAGCTGGGGTTCATTTTTCAAGCTCACAATCTCCACAGAAGTCTCACTGCGCTGGCGAATGTACGCATGGGCCTGGAGGCCCATCCCGATCTCGATTCGGCGACCATGAACCGCGAAGCTGCTGACGCCTTGGCCCATGTGGGCTTGGAGGCGCAAGCAATGCAACGTCCAGACCAGCTCTCCGGCGGCCAGAAGCAGCGGGTTGCGATCGCTCGTGCCTTGGGCGGCAAGCCTAAGCTGCTGTTAGCAGATGAACCCACCGCTGCACTCGATAGTAAGGCAGGCCGTGAAGTGGTCGAATTGATGCGTCGCCTTGCTCGCGAGCAGCAAACGACAATTTTGATGGTGACGCATGACAACCGTATCCTCGACATCGCCGACCGCATCCTGGACATGGAAGATGGCAGACTGGTCCGGGTACGCAGCCCTGGACAAGCAGAAGCACCTCTTCTTGTTTCGGCATAGGGTTTAGGAGTCATCGTGAAAGCCAAAGAACATGTAGGTTCGCTGCCCCGAAGATCACCGCAGGACCGACGCGCACTCATCTTGAATGCCGCGCGAGAGGTCTTTGCGGACCGCAACTATGAGGAGGTAGCGGTATCCGAGATTGTGAAAAGGGCCGGCGTCGCGCAGGGAACGTTTTACTTATATTTCCCGAAAAAACAGGCGATTCTGTCCGCCCTGGCAGAAGAACTCATTGCCGCGCTGGACGCCGCGCTGGACCGCGTCTCAGCGGAGGCGCCTACGCTTATCGATTTTCTCGGTTCGATGCAGAAGGTTGCGATGCAAATCGTCCGACGTTACAGCGCCGTCCTTCCACTGCTCGATCCGGAAATGATGTTTTTTGGTGCAGATGCCCAGTCTTCGTCGCCGAAAGTGCACCTGTTGAGAACGATAGAGAGACTCATGCAGCGGGATCAGGAGAGGGGTCTGGTCAACCCAAAGCTTAATTGCCAGATAATCTCGCGCTTAATCGTGAGCGGGCTCGACCGTCGCGGAAGAGACTGCCTTACCGGATCACGCTACGATCTCAAGCAATATACCCAGGAGATGCTCATGTTTTTTGCTGCGGCTCTTCGTCCGTAGCTAGCTGTGTTTATTCGCTCACATGTCGCCACGCATTTTATGACCGTAACGCTAAGTAAGCACGAGCACGTTCTTTACGATCAATCAAACGGCTAAGGGATGCTGTTTGAACAAAGACAAGTCTTATGGGCCATAAGCCCTTAGAAACACGTCTATGCCCGCAGCAATGCGTTTGTTAATCTCGCTCTTATTAGGTGCCGGACGCAGACCTAACAAAATGCGTCGCATCAGTTCGCCGATCGAGAGATGAAGGAAGTGCTCGGCTGCCAAAGTGGGATCCGCTACGCGCAGAGTTCCACGCGCCATATGCTTTTCCATCTCCAACGCCACAAGTTTCATGGATCTGGCGGGTCCAGCTTCATCGAACACATTGCCCAGTTTCGGAAAGCGGTCCGCTTCGGCGTGTAAAACGCGAACTAGTTTCACCGCGTCGCTTCGAAGAAGCGCTTCATACAGTCGATGGGCGGTCATCTCCAGAAACTCCTGGAGAGGCATGCCGTCCGGAATCGCTACCGTCAATGTTTCGATGAAAGTGCGATTTTGTCGGCGCATCACGGCTTCAAATAGAGCCTCCTTATTTCCGTAGTGGTTATAGAATGTCAACTTGGATGCTTTGGCTCTTGCCGCGATCTCATCGACGCTGGCGGCTGCAAATCCCTTTTCCAGAAATACGTCAACGGCCGCTGTCAAAAGCCTTTCGTCCAGAGAGTCTTCAGTTTTTGCGGTTCTCAGTCTCTTTGCCACGCAAGCCTCAAAAAAAATCTTGACAAGAAGAATCCTACAGCAAAACGCGTCATCTTAGTACTGTACGGTATCGTATTGACCGCATTTGAGTCGATTTTGCATTTCATGCTGCTCCGAGTCGGGCCAGGACAGTAAAGAGAAAAGCACCACTGTGCGCACCAGCAAGTTCTATCGCCAACCTGGAACTGGCGTCAGCCGAGGGCTGCATATGTACGAAAGACGTGTCCGCATAGGAGGTCTACGCTAATGGATCATGAACGTTGGGTACCAAAGCACAATCCATGGCTGATTGCAGTTGTCGTCAGTATGGCGACATTCATGGAAGTGCTGGACACATCGGTCGCGAACGTGGCTCTTCCGCACATTGCAGGTTCATTCGGAGCCAGCCAGGATGAATCTACTTGGGTGCTCACTTGCTACCTTGTCTCAAACGCTGTTGTGCTCCCCATCTCTTCATATATCTCTACACTCATCGGGCGCAAACGCTTCTACATGACCTGCGTGGCACTGTTCGGGATCAGCTCCTTGCTTTGCGGGATTGCACCCACACTTCCACTTCTGCTTTTTTTTCGCGTGCTCCAGGGAGTTGGCGGCGGCGGCCTTGGCCCATCGGAACAGGCTATTTTGGCCGATACGTTCCCGCCAGAAAAGCGCGGACAAGCATTCGCGCTCTATGGTATGGCGGTAATCCTGGCGCCAACGATAGGGCCTACAGTCGGCGGCTGGTTGACCGACAACTTCGACTGGCGATGGATCTTCTTTATAAACCTGCCCGTGGTCGTTCTTTCCCTTTTTCTCACGCACAAGCTAGTTGAAGACCCACCAGCAATCCAGAAAGAGGTTAAGCAAGCCTGCAGCGGCCACTTTCGGGTGGACTATATCGGGTTCAGTTTGCTGGCGTTAGCCTTTGGGACACTCGAAGTCGTTCTCGATAAAGGACAGGAGGACGATTGGTTCAGCTCGCACATGATTACAACGTTTGTCATTGTGTCGGCGGTTTCGCTCGTTGCAGTGGTCTTCTGGGAACTTTACTTGGCGCGGAAGAAGGAACGCCCGATCCTCGATTTGCGGCTCTTTGCAAATCGGAACTTTGCTCTCTCGATGGGGATGATGTTTGTCCTAGGCGCGTCGCTTTACGCGATCAACACGCTCTTCAGCCAGTTCCTGCAGAACCTGATGGGATACACAGCCGAACAGTCTGGCTTGGCGCTAGCCAGCGGCGGCCTCGCAACCATGATCTGCATGGTCGTAGTCGGGTCGTTATCTTCAAAGGTCGATCCCAGAAAGATGATGGCCTTCGGCTTTGCCGTCACGACCGCAAGCCTGGTTTATATGAGCGGGCTTGATCTGCAAATGAGTTTCGCCCACGCGAGTCTGCTGAAGTTCTTTCAGGGCTTCGGCATTGCTTTTCTTTTCATCCCCATCAGCACAATGTCCTACGTTGGCGTTCCCGAAAACAAAAACAACGACGTCTCAGGCATGACCAACCTGGCTCGGAACATCGGAGGTTCGTGCGGCACCTCGTATCTCACCACGGTCTACGCACGCCATCAACAAGTTCATCAGCACTATCTGATTAAGAACGCGACTAACGCCAACATCTTCTATATCAATCGCATTAATACGATGACACAGCAGCATATCGCGAGCGGATCCTCGCGAATAGCCGCAAAGCAGCAGGCCATTCATCAGTTCTACCAAACCCTGCAGGCGCAGGCGGGCGTGATGTCTTACATCGACATCATCCAGTTTTTCGCCTTCATGTGCCTATTGATGATTCCCGTCGCGTTCTTTCTGAAAAGAGGCACCGGCAATACCGCAGTTATGCACTAAGGACAATCCTTATGAAAAAGCAACGAATCATGATTCTCGCGAGCCGTTTAGGCAAGGCCATCGTTCTGGCGCTCACGGCGGCGACCGCGTATGCGCAGGGAGGCTCTTCGTCCGGCTCGCAGAGCCCCAAAGCGCAACAGGTACAACTCTCGGGCCGCAGTCAGGGAAGCGCCAGTGTCTCGGTATCGCAGTCCGGTTCCGGCAGTACTAGTTCGAGCGTCAATACGATCAACTCGACAGTTTCGGTGCAGGGCAACTATGCCGGAAGCACCGATGCTCCGCTGAGGGGTACCGGCCCCGTCGATATGACGTTCGCCGAAGCTA
The DNA here is from genome assembly GCA_963693075.2 of uncultured Granulicella sp. GTDB lineage: Bacteria > Acidobacteriota > Terriglobia > Terriglobales > Acidobacteriaceae > Edaphobacter. The sequence goes on from CAXMMP010000002.1 coordinate 1,944,420, forward strand.
TTCGGTTAGGCCTTCGTTACAACCTTGGTGGGATCGCTTCGGACGCTTCCTTAAAGCAACTGCGTGCACAGCGGCTAAGTGCTCTGAGCAACCTGCTCCCCAACATCTACGCTACGCTTTCGGAGAGCGCCGCCAAGACCGATCTACAAACACTGGGTATCTCTTCATCGACCTTCAGCAGTGGCAGCTCAGGCAGCGGCGGTGGCCTGGCTATCCCATCCGTCGTAGGGCCATATCACTACTACAGTCTCGAAGGAAACCTCTCTGAACAGCTAAGCTTCACTGATCTGCACAACCTCAAGTCGGCAAATGCGGCGCACGCAGCGGCAGCGCTCAATATGCGTGACGCCCGCGAGCTTGTCATCGTCGCAGTCGGTGGGTCGTATCTTCGTGTTCTTGCCTCCATCGCGCTAGTCGAGTCTCAAAAGGTCCAGGTTGACTACGCACAGGCCAGCTATAAACAGACTGCGGCGCAGTATCAGGCTGGAACAAAAGCCGAGCTCGACGCCAACAAGAGCCTAGTTGAGCTGCAAACCCAGCAACAGCGCCTTTCGTCGCAACAAGGTGACCTAATCAAGCAAACGATGCAACTGGCCCGCATCATCGGCATCGGTCCAGGCCGTGACCTTCACTTGGCAGAGAAGCTTTCGACAGACGTTCCGGTCGCCGATGACACGGCTGCTTCGATTCTGTACGCCTTCGACCATCGGGCCGATCTGCAGGCTGCCGGTCAGCAGGTGAAGGTTGCGGAGGAATCGTACCGTGCTTCAAAGTCGGAGTATCTTCCTTCCTTCTCACTCAGCGGCTACTACGGCTTGGAGGGCGTCAATCCCAACAAGGGTGCCGGCGTTTTCTCAGCGACAGCCACGCTGACGGTCCCCATCTTCAACAGTGGCAGGAACAAAGCCGATATGCAGCAAGCCGACGCTGCCGTCAAGCAACGCAAGGCTGAAGCCACCGACCAACGCGGTGTTGTCGAAGACGATGTGCGCAGCGCCCTCGTCGATCTTCAGGTCGCATCGCAGCAGGTGCAGGTGGCGCAGAGTAACCGCACGCTAGCCAGAAATACGTTGCAGCAGTCCTTGGACCGCTACGCGTCCGGCGTTGCCGACTCCGTCGAAGTCGTGCAATCGCAGGAAACCCTTGCCTCCGCCGAGCACGACTACATCAGCAGTCTTTACTCGCTCAATCTCAGCAAGATAAGCCTCGCTCGCGCTATGGGCAATGCAGAGCAAACTATCCCCGACATGTTGAAAGGAAACTAAGCCATGCCAGAACTGATTGAAAATGAGAAGAACCAGAATCAGGCTTCTTCCTCTCAAGACGCTCCCCAGCAGAACGGTGAAGCCACCAAAGAACAGGATGCAAACAAGGAGCAGAGAACTCCGAGCGATCCTGCCAAGCGTCGTCGCAACATTATTTTAGGTGCCGGTGTCTTCGCCCTTGTTCTCGTCATCGGCGCAGTTTGGTGGGTATACTCAGGCACCTACGAGTCCACTGACGACGCTCAGGTAGACGGCCATCTGAACCCGATCGCTGCCCGCGTAGATGGAACAGTCCGTGCTGTCTATGTCGAGGACAATCAAGTCGTCCACGCCGGCCAACCTCTCGTAGATCTCGATCCGCGAGATTCTGAGGTAAGCCTGGCGCAGGCCCAGGCCGATTTTGATCAGGCGCTCGCGCAACTCAACGCTGAATCGCCCAACGTCCCTATCCAGCAAGCCAACAACCAAAGCGATTTAGAGAATGGCGACTCCGAGGTTATCAACGCGGACGCCGCGCTGAAGGGCGCGCAACACGACTACGACTCCGATGTCGCCAAGCTTCATCAGGCTGAAGCGACCAACGAGAAGGCGCAGTCTGATCTAGCCCGCTATAAACAACTCGTCGACAAGAAGGAGCTTGCGCAATCGGAATATGACCAGTACCTCGCCACGGCGAAGTCTGACGCGGCAAATGTAGATGCGTCCACTGCTATGGTCGCCTCGCAAGAAAAGGTGATCGTCCAGCGCAGCGCGCAGTTGAACGAGCAGAAATCAAAGCGGACCGAGACCCTTAACAACGCTCCCCGCCAAGTCGCCATTAAGCACGCAAACGACAGTATGAAGCAGGCAAACCTCAAAGCCTACGAGGCCAAACTTGAGCAGGCCAAACTAAATCTTGCCTACTGCCACGTCGTAGCGCCTGTGGATGGGATCGTGCTGCAGCGTAGCGCGGAGCTCGGCGGCCGAATTACGGGCGGTCAGCAACTCTTGATGATCGCGCAGATCGACCATCCCTGGGTGATCGCCAACTTCAAAGAGACCCAATTGCGCAAGATGCACCCCGGCCAGCGGGTGGATATCAAGATCGATGCTTTGGGTAAATCCTTTACAGGTGAGGTTCAGGCGATGGCCGCCGCCACCGGAGATCGTGCCAGCACTTTGCCATCCGAAAACGCAACTGGCAATTACGTCAAGGTGATCCAGCGCATGCCTGTTCGAATTCAGTTCAAGGATGGACAGGACGGACTTGACCAGCTAAGAGCAGGTATGTCGGTTGAGCCCAAGGTTCATCTCGACTGATGCCGCATTCGATCCCAATCTTGGCTTCCATCTAAAAGTTTAGACCCAAGCAAAACAAGGAGATTCAATGCATAGACTATTCGTTATCTTCGCGATCGTGACGGGCACGGCAGTGGCGCAGAGTAGCACGCCGTCGATTCCCAAGGGACTGTGGCAGGCAAAGGACGAGGGGTTTGTCGTCCGAGTGGAAGCCTGCGATGGCGGTTTCTGCGGCGTTATCGCCGGCGCAACCGCAAGTGGCAAAAAGAACCCTCAAGACACTTGTGGAAAGCCCATCTTCGTCAACTTCACCTGGAACCAGAGTTCCGGTAAGTGGTTCGGTCAAACGCACCCGCCAGACAAAGATATGACCCTCAACAGTCAGATTGAGACGGACGGCAATACGTATCTGAAGATGCATGCGCACATGGGGATCATCTCTAAAACAATCGCCTTCACACCGTATACCGGCAAGATCGGCTTGGGGTGTCAGCTGGAGCCATAGACGTTCACCATTCTAAGAACCACCCGCCAGCGCGCGAGGACTACGCGGATCAGCGGCAATCCACTTATCTGCCGCGGACGGGAATAGCAAGCGGCTTTCTTCACTTGTTCCTCAACACCACGTATCGGAGACCAAATGATTCTTCTTCCTAAAGCGAACGTCCTCAGCTTGAATGCAGTTTTTTGTGCGCTTTGCATCTTCACGGTGACGAGCTCCACCTTACCACTGCGAGGCCAACAGCCGGATGTCACCGCGCCAGCCGGGTGGCATTCTGACGAAGCTGTTCATCTGATCGGGCTACCTGATATCAGAGAGAAGAAAAAGGGGTCACTATCCATCTCATCGGAAGATTTGATTTTCACATCACCTGAGGGTCGCGCCTCCGTGAGCCGCTCTGAAATATCGAGCGTCACGGTCGGGGACGTTAGAGTGGAAACAGGCGGGACCACCGGCAAAATCACCCGCGCCATCATTCCATTTGGCGGCGGTTCAGCCCTGGCTACTGTCAGTAACAAACAAGTCAGCCTTCTCACGATCGAATTTCGAGATGAGCGCGCGGCTCTTCACGGCGTCGTTGCGGAAAACATACCGAACTGCTTTATTCCAGCGTTTTTGAATTCCTGGACCGACCGAAGCATGCAAACCCGCCTCGCAAGGCGCTCTTTTTTGCCTTCGCGACACCTCTTCGGACCTTCTTGATTCATTGAAACAACTAAAAAATATAAAACAGGTCGAACCCACGACGCACTAACGTTGTCGGCGGACTTGGGGACACCGGAATCGCCTCGGCGACAACCTGAATCGCATTGGCTTAGACAAATAGATTCCAATGCTTTTTGAACCGGACTCACGCAGATGCCGCCGCTGCGAGACGTTCCTGAAAGTCTCCCGATCACAGAACGCGACTGTTCGAAGTCAGTCTCACGACCAACAAGGTCTATAGTTCGGTTTCAGTCATTTGATGAGTAAATAAAAGCGCTCCGAGAAGGGCAGCCGCCTTGCACGTGATGTATCTTCGATCCATTGGAGTCGTTTTGGAAAGATTGGTTGCACCTACTGTGTCGCTTTCGAAAGCGGGACCGCGGTCGGCGCGGGTGCTTTTTGAACGGCTTGGTTCCGATTGGGTTTTAAAACTAAAAAAGCTATCAACGACGCCACGATTACGCCAATAACGATTCCCAAGAGGGCGGGACTGCATTTTTGGCCGCGAAACGCGGGACGGGTGAGCGGAGCTTTTAGATCCATAGTCACTTCTCCAAATGTCGGCAGGCAGGACTTCCGGTCCTGGCGACACACAGGCATTCTGGGATGTCTTTTAGAAGGTTACAGTGACCGATCGTGCTTATGTGTCATCGAGCCGACTGAGCGAGGTAGTTTCACCATCAGAATCTGATTTGGGTTTGCGAAAAGCCCAGGAGTTTACCGGGTCAGTGACAATAGTCAGAAACTATTTTGACCTCGATCTTATTATGAGTTATGTTTCCAACATTTCATGAATGAGGTGGCGCATGCCGCAAGTTAGAGGCCAGGTCGTTTGGTTGAATAATGCGAAGGGATATGGTTTTCTCCGACATGACGGTGGCGATGTGTTTGTTCACTACACCGCTGTTTAAGACATCGGCTTTAGAAGTCTGAAAGAAGGTCAGATGGTCGAGTTCGAGATCGTCCTAGGAGAAAAAGGAAAGCTGCAAGCCGATAGGGTGAAGGTGATTTCCGGATAGCGGCAATCGCGCTGCGTCGCTCGATGATCATCCTATCCTGCACAGCGCAAACTCAAACGTAGAGTCAAAGCAAGCGTGGCATCGGCGTAACACCTTGGAAATTTGTCGTATGCAGCTCGAAGTGTCACTCTACTGATTGCACGAACTCTGGACGGGTATCGGGCCACTGTCATGCACATAACTACTTTCCCGACGCGAAGGGGGTCATGCTTGCTCGATAGCCGAACCTTACGGGTCACCAAATACGAAGTCTTCGAGTATTCGGTCGAAGGTGAGATATTCAACATAGGATTTGGGGAGAGCCAATCCGATACGTCGTTGCGTGGAGCCATATGCGTATCAGTGGTTGTCCCGTCCTCAGGGCGCGATTTGGCTCATCGTCGAGCCACGCGGTGTATAGCCCATGCAGTCTCTGAAAGTCGTTCGGAGTGATGAGTCCCCTCTCAACCCCAATTGATTTCGCACAACGCCTTTCTATGAAGTGACAAGCGAACTCCGGGTCGTATTCGAGCGATAGCGGCATGAAGTCTACGCATGTACCCGCGGGCATTTTGGCGGTCCAAACATACCGCTTTCTCCGTTTGGCGATTGCCACTCGAGGACACCTTAGGGAAGGCTCGTGCATCGAACTTGCAGTACGTCAAGGAGTCTCACCGTGGCTAATGTATTCGTTGAAGCGCGTCCTAAAGGTCGTCCGGAGGGATCGGCAATCGAGGGGTACGCAGTCGAAGATCACGCCGACAACGTACTCGGCACATTCGTAATTCAAGAAGAGGCTATCGGTTGGGCGAAGGACAAAGCGCATTCTCCCGTCGTCGCGCGAGTAAGGCATCTGAACGACAAAAAGAAGCCGGATCATTGGCGCGCGGTCTAGATTCGGGAATACAGCCAACCGGATACCGAAGCAGCATTAAGGAGCAGCAACACTATGACAAGCTCGCCATTAACCGAAAAACCGTATGCGCAGGATCGTCCCACTTCCACGCCAGCATCCGTAGTCGTCAACGGGCGTTATCTCCCGCCCCCTGAAGATAAAGACGGAAAGATCTGGGTCCGATCGTCCGCTCTCATCGTAGGGGATCCGCAAAGTCTCTACGCGATGTGGCGTGACGTTCAATCAGCGCCTCTGTGGCAGGAGCACGTAATCGAAGTTGCCGTAAGCGGTCCGACCACCTCCCGATGGTCGATGAAAACTTCCAACGATAGCGACGCAAAAGTGATCAGCTGGGACTCGGAAGTCCTTGCGGATGAGCCGGGAGTACGCATTGCATGGCGGTCGATCGGCGGAGATTCGGACAACGCTGGCGAAGTGATCTTCGAAGCAGCTCCCAGCGGCCAAGGCACCATTGTCACGGTGCTCCAGGAGTTTCGAATGGGAAAGCTAGCTAATGCTTGGGAAACTCTCGTCGGACGCAACCCAAAACAAGCGGTGATCGAGAATCTTCGCCATTTCAAAGCGCTCGCCGAGGCTGGGGAAATTCCTCGTTCCCAGCTAGACACACATGGCGATCGTGGAGTCATTGGCAATTTCAAGCGGTCCACGTACGGTGAAACCGTCCCGACCCCAACGGGCGGAAACTAGCCAAGGAGTGAGTCATGAAAGCAGTTTGCTGGATGGGCAAGAGCAACATGGAGACGCGCACCGTCCCCGACCCCGAGCTGATCAATCCGCACGATGCCATTATCAAGGTCACGCGGACTGCGATTTGCGGATCGGACCTGCACCTGTACGACGGATTCATTCCTACGATGGAATCCGGCGACATCATGGGACACGAGTTCATGGGCCTTGTCGAAGAAGTCGGCCCTGAGGTCACAAACCTCAAGCGCGGTGACCGAGTGGTCGTCCCGTTCACGATTGCCTGCGGGAGCTGCATCTTCTGCAAGAAGAAATACTGGGCCGCCTGCGATAACACAAACCCGAACGCGCACCTGATGGAGAAGGCCTACGGTTACTCGGGCGCAGGTCTGTTTGGCTACTCCCACATGATGGGAGGCTATGCGGGTGGCCAAGCGCAGTATGTGCGCGTCCCATTTGCGAATGTTGGACCGCTGAAAATTGAGAGTGATCTTGGCGACGAGAAGGTTCTCTTCCTGTCAGACATCTTTCCAACTGGCTACATGGCGGCCGAGAATGCGCAGATCCAACCAGGGGACACCGTAGCTGTCTGGGGATGCGGCCCTGTAGGGCAATTCGCGATTGCCAGTGCATTTATGCTCGGTGCGGCCCGTGTCATTGCCATCGATCGGTTTCAGGAGCGCCTGGATCTCGCGCGTTCACTTGGTGCTATCACCGTCGACTATTCGGAAGAAGACGTAAGCGTACTGACTGCACTCAAGGATCTTACGGGTGGAGTCGGCCCAGATAGCTGTATCGACGCTGTTGGTCTTGAAGCGCATTCGAACGAACTGCAGGGCATCTACGACGTTGTGAAGACGGCACTCTTTATGGAGACCGATCGACCCAGCGTTCTGCGCCAGGCTATTCAAGCTGTGAGGAAAGGCGGCACACTGTCGATCCCAGGCGTGTATGGGGGATTGCTGGATAAAGTTCCGTTCGGAGCCGCCTTCGGCAAGGGAATCACTATGAAGATGGGCCAGACCAACATGCACAATTACATGAAACCACTGTTGGAGCGCGTGGAGAAGGGTCAGATTGATCCCAGCTATATCATTTCGCATCGCATCACGCTCGATCAGGCTCCAGAGATGTACAAGATTTGGCGCGATAAGGAGGAGAGGGTGACCAAGATCGTGATTGATCCCTGGGCCTAGCTGGACCTTTGACGCTCCGTGAGGGTGCGGTGGCCGCGCCCATTCACCTGCGTTTTCGTTTGCCTCCCGCAATCAATCGTAAAATACAAGCCGAGTCGCATTTGACCCGACCGTGTCCCAGAAGACGTAAGGGAGAAGGGAAATGGTCGGGCCGTTAATGAATTTGCTCCACACTTTCGTTGCCATCGCGTGATGATGACAATTACAAACGCAATGAATCAACGCTGAGTGAGGAGTCCATTGCCCAGGAGAGAGTCTGAGCTTAGCCATCGTTCGACCCCAGGCGAGAAGAGGTCACGTCTTGCAGAGTTCGGTGTGAAACAGTCTGTGCCGGTTTCAGGTTTCGACGTTACAGCTGCGCATCCGAGACGGATATGAGCGAGGCCCCACCGATCGGCAGAATTCGCATTGGGGTCTCCGGATGGCGCTACGCAGGATGGCGGGGACAATTCTATCCCCACGGCCTAGCGCAAAGACGTGAGTTGGAGTTCGCAGCACAATCGTTCTCCTCGGTGGAGATCAATGGAACGTTTTACTCATTGCAGCGCCCAAATTCATTTGAGCAGTGGGCCCGCGAGACACCGGCGGACTTCGTTTTTGCAGTGAAGGGTGGGCGGTTCATCACCCACATGAAGAAGCTAATCGACGCGGAGCCGGCGCTCGCGAACTTCTTCGCTTCAGGTGTACTCGCGTTGGGAGCCAAGCTAGGCCCCTTTGTTTGGCAGCTTCCGCCGATGATGAAGTTCAACGAGGGCCCGTATGACATAGCGCGCTATGAGCGTTTCTTCAGGCTCTTACCCTATACCGTTAGGTCGGCAGCGAAGTTGGGCAAACGATGCGATGAGCGAATGCTGACACGGGCATTCCTGAAGCCTCTGCTGAAAAAGGGTGAAGATTCGCATCTGCGGCATGCAATAGAGATCAGACATGAATCGTTTGTTCAGCCAGCTTTCATCAAGTTGCTAAGGAAGCACAACATCGGTCTGGTAGTGGCGGATACGGTTGAGTGGCCGCTACTGATGGATGTGACCTCGGATTTTGTCTACCTGCGATTACATGGATCTGAGCGGCTCTACCACAGCGGATATGAAGCCGATGCAATTCAGATCTGGGCGCGGCGCGTAGTGGCTTTCGCGACCGGGCAACCGGCGGATGGGAGATACGCGGAGGGACCTCTCAAAGATGGTCGGCCCCGCGACGTGTACGTTTATTTTGATAATGATGCGGAGGTGAGGGCTCCCTTCGATGCTCTTGCACTCATGCAACGAGTGAACGAGTTGACGCAAGAATGACCCGGTTGAGCATAAGTTTTTTCGGCGATAGTCCGAGTCTCGCTTGGCTCTCGTCACGGCAATGTTCAGCGTAGCAACGGGATCCAGCGGGGCGAGCAAACCTATCGTTTAGGGTCGGCCTCTCATCATCGTAGTTTTATGAGCGGAAGCCGAGGAATGAAAAGTGGAAGCATCTGTCCGCGCGATCCTGTTCTATGTTTTTCTGGTGCTGGTGGTCCGGATTGTTGGACGTCGGCCCGGCAAGCAAATCACTCCCTTCGAGTTCGTTCTGGTGTTCTTTATGGGCGGACTGGCACTCACCGCGATGGTGGGTGATGACGCTTCTCTTACAAATGCCTTCGTTCAGATTCTGACTGTCGCCGTTGCTCACTTCTGTATTGCAATGGCAAGGACCAAGTCGAGATGGCTCGCGCGCCTGCTTGACGGAACACCGCTGATCCTCCTTGAAAACGGACAGTGGCGGTCTGAAACTTTGAGCAAGATGCGTATCCAGGATGACGATGTCATGGCTCAAGCTCGCGATCAAGGCATCGCCACCTTAGACAAGATCGAAATCGCAATTCTTGAACGAAACGGCCAGATCAGCATCATTGAGGGATCCAAGTGAGCGATGTTGCGTTCAGCAAACCGGTGAAGGACTCAGTTCCGAAGATCAATGATGAAGTGGCGGTCGGCGAAGATCTGGGCTTCCAGCGCAAATGGTGGAAGTTCGAAACTTTTATGTGGTGGATGATCGCGTTGGTTCTGGCACTCAACTTCGCGGGCTTCTTAGGGCGCGGACCAGTTGCGCACGCAACCCTCGGCAACAACGCAATGTTGGTGAGATATGAGCGTGTTGAGCGAACCGGAACACCGTCCATCCTGGAAGTGCAGTTTCAGCCAAATACTTTAGGCAGGGGGCAGGTGAAGGTGCATGTGAGCCAGAGTATTGTGAATGAGCTTGGCGCACAAAGGGTCATTCCATCTCCTCTGGACACTGCGGTCGGGCGGGGAGGCCTAAACTACACGTTTTCCGCAGAAGAGGGTCCCGGCTCAGTACAATTTGCGCTGCAGCCTTCTAAACCCGGTATCTTCCACTTCACAGTTGAGGTGCCTGGTTCCCCACCACTGTCAGCGAAAGTGATCGTAATGCCGTAGTTGACGTAAAACGTGGGGCAGTGTCAGGAGTACTTATGTTCACGATCATGTATGCAGTTGCGGGCTACTTCTTCCTGATGCTGATGGTCAGGCTGCTCACCCGGCGGCCCGGCGCTCAGATGACGATGTTTGAATTTGTCATCGTCTTCCTGGTTGGCGGCGTCATCATCCTCGCCGTAACGGGCGGCGACCGATCAATCACGAACTGTGGAACGGCCATCCTGACGGTTGGATTGCTCCACAACATCGTGGCTTGGGTAAAGGCCCGTTCACCCCGTTTTGGCGCGCTCGTCGACGGCACGCCGCTTGTCTTGCTGAAAGATGGCGCGTGGGTGGATGAGGTTATGCGGGGTATGAAGATGGCACCTGAAGACATCATGGCGGCGGCAAGGATGAAGGGTATCAACTCCATTTTCGACGTTAAGTACGCCATCCTTGAGCGAAACGGAACGATCAGCATTATCAAGGCTAACAAGGAAGCTGAATGAGTGTCCCGGAACAAGAGCGTGAGATCGAGACCGACATTCCCGAACGCATGGACCGCCTCCCATGGTCTCGCTGGCATGTTCGCATCATCACGGCTCTTGGAACCTCATGGCTTCTGGACGGGCTCGAAGTAACGCTTGTGGGATCGTTGTCGGGGATACTGGAAAGCAAGAATGGATTATCGCTGACGGATCCGCAAGTCACCGCAGCCGCCACAATCTATCTCGCTGGAGCTGTCTGCGGTGCGCTCTTCTTTGGACACCTAACCGACCGCCTGGGTCGTAAGAAGCTGTTCCTCGTAACCTTGGCCACCTATTCTGTGGCGACGATATGTACGGCTCTGTCCATGAATTTCCTCTTCTTTGCCGTTTGCCGCTTCTTCACAGGGTTGGGCATTGGGGGTGAATACGCTGCGATCAATTCCGCGGTCGATGAGCTAATCCCCGGCAAGGTACGTGGAACTGTGGACCTTTTTGTTAACGCGACTTTCTGGATCGGAGCTACGGTCGGATCCATTGCAGCGTTCGTCCTTTTGGGCGGCCATGGCCTTCCACTCGACAAGAGCTGGCGTTACGCCTTTGGCATAGGCGGCACATTGGGTTTGGGTGTGCTGCTGCTGAGACTGAAGGTCCCTGAGAGCCCTCGCTGGCTGATGTTGCGAGGGAAAGAGAAGGATGCGGACCGAGTCGTGGATGCCATCGAGACCGATGTCAAGAAGAGCGGAAAGGAAATTACCTCGCCGACAGGCGACAAATTGAAGCTCACTACAAGGGACCATACCCCGTTGAAAGACATCTTCCAGAACATGGTGGGAGAGAACCGTGTTCGTTCGTTCCTCGGTCTGGCGCTCATGGTGGGTCAGTCCTTCTTCTTCAATGCCGTCTTCTTCACCTACGCGCTGATCGGAAAGAGATTCTATCATCTGAACGATCAAAGGCTACCGCTTCAGCTTCTCCCATTTGCCGTCGCCAGCTTTCTGGGCCCGCTGATCCTTGGCAGGCTCTTTGACACGATTGGTCGAAAGCCGATGATTACCGCCACCTACGGGATTGCTGGTCTCATGCTCGCTGGAGTCTGCTATCCATTTGCGCACGGAGCGATTGGCCTTAAGGGTCTGGGCATCTGCTTCACAGTGATCTTCTTTGTTGCATCTTCGGCGGCCAGCGCGGCGTACTTGACAGTCAGTGAGATCTTCCCGCTGGAGATGAGAGCGTTCGCCATCGCTGTTTTTTATGCCATCGGGACTCTGATTGGAGGTGTTGGTGCTCCGCTACTATTTGGAGAACTCATCTCGACGGGATCGAAGATCCACGTAGCAGAGGGCTGGGCACTTGGAGCTGCCCTGATGCTGTTCGCGGCTGGAATGGAAGCCTGGGTGGGCGTCGAAGCTGCAGGCCAATCGCTTGAGTCAGTGTCAAAACCTCTTCAGAGTCGTTAGCACAGATGATGCGCAATGCGCGGCAGCACCTCGTGGGGTAGCACTTCCATCCTCATACACCCAACGGGTGGACATCACGACTTTGCCCGGAAACCTAGACTGTCGAGCTGACCAGCCATAAGGTCGACCGCCTCGCAGCAGACCTCCATGCCTTGGTTGTTCCATGCTTGTTGAGCTGCGATCGATAGCGACGACTCGAATTCTGTACTAACCCCGGTCTGTCCCAAAGCGCTTGTGAAGACCGTGGGATCTGCATGCTCGACGACCATGGCGTGCGCGCCCGGACCAGATGGATCGGGGTGAGCCACCACATGAAGGCGCTCTTTTTCTGTTTTGCGGAATGTAAGCCGGAATGACATCGTTTGCCTCGTGGATCGGTTACTGCATCTTGGCGCTGGTAAACGTGAGATGCGACGGACTAGCCGGATAGAACTCTGCACGTATGGCGTGTCGTAGAGAAAGAAAGGGCCTGAATGAAGCTCACCATGTAACGGCTCATCAGCGCACAAGGCTATTTTTTTCGTCGACACTCCACTATTTCCAGTGCAACTTTTCATTCCGATTCGCGTCATATCCGACCGGAAGTTGAATTCTCATGGAGGTGACAGGCCATGATCGCACTGTCCAAAATGAACAACTCGACGTACTCCGTATGTAACTTCTCCAGGCCCGGATGGCTGAAGAGAATCGTTCTGTACGCCGTCTTGTTACTGGGATTACTCCCGGTTGCAGTAGCACAATCTGTTCCTCTGAATCCGCCGCAGCTGGATCAGCTGGTCTCTCGGATAGCTTTATATCCCGATCCACTCCTTGCGCAAACGCTCACCGCATCGACGTTCTGGGCGGAAATCCCGGAAGCCCAGGCCTGGTCAAACCAACACAGCAATTTGACCGGCGACGCTCTGGCTCACGCCATTCAGGATGATCATCTGCAATGGGACCCGAGCGTGCTCGGGCTTATTCCTTTCCCATCTGTTCTCGACATCATGGGCCGTGATCCGGCATGGACTCAACAACTCGGCAATGCCGTTCTTACTCAGCGTCCCGAGGTAATGGACGCGGTACAAAGGATGCGGCTGCAGGCCCGCAACTACGGGTACCTAATTCCCAACGGTTACGTCAATGTCGTTGACCAAGGCGGCTACATTGAAATCCTGCCGTTGAACCCTACCGTGTTATACGTCCCGTACTATGATCCCATGGTTGTCTTCGCTCGTCCTCGCCCCGGTTTCGTAGTCGGAACATCGATCCGGTTTGGACCGGCAGTGACGATCTCCGCCACGTTCGGAGCGTGGGGCTGGTGGACAGGTCCCGCATTCTTCTGGCCAACGCACACCATCGTCATCGGGGGACACCCATGGGAACGCGGGTGGGTCAACAGAGGCGTCTATGTTCACCCGTACGCGCATCCATGGGTTCGTCCCGTCGGGCCGAGGGTGGAGATGCACCGCAGATAAGTGGTTCTCTAGATGAGTTGAGCTGGAAAGACCTATTGCCACCAAGGGCCCACCAATATTTGGTGGGCCCTTGCCACGTTGTCAACCGCCGGTTGCAGATCTCATTTTCTGAACACTTTCCCTCGTATTTTCTTGCAACCATTTTAATGTGGCTGCGTCATATTTTCCGTGAAGGCTGGACCTTCACAACACAATACTGAGGAAGTTATAAGGGGAGCGTTATGACCCCCATGACTCGCTTTGTTCCGTTCCGTTCGCCGCTGGAAGGCGTTGCTGTGCTCCAGAACCGGCTGAACTCGATCTTCAACGATTTCACCAGCCCAAGTGGCGAGTTGCAAAACGAGACTCTCAGCGCCGGCAACTTCATTCCACCAGTCGATATTTATGAGGATGGGCAGCACCTCGTTCTCAAGCTGGAGGTTCCGGGTATTCCGCAAGAGGATCTGCAGATCAACCTGGAGAACCAGACCTTGACGGTGAAGGGTGAACGCAAGTTCGCGAAGGATGCGAACGAAGAAAACTTCCACCGGATCGAACGCAGGTACGGCAGTTTTGTCCGCAGCTTTACGCTGCCGAATACAATTGAACCTGAGTCGACGCAGGCAAACTACGAGAATGGCGTCCTCTCGCTCACACTCCAGAAGAGGGAAGCGGCGAAGCCGAAACAGGTCAAAATCAAAATCGGTTCGAGCGCCAGTTCCAAACCGGCGCCGCAGCAAGTGGAAGCATCGCACGCCGCATAACCTGCGTAGCGTTCTAGTACAAAACCCAAAACAACTAGACCTTGTGCAAGGAGGGTGTGCTCGCAGAGCACGCCCTTCTGTGCGGCGGTACTGACGGGAGCAGTACCCAGGGGGGATGTTATGACTAAATTCTCCAATGTCGACGTGCGAAAGCGTTGGGATATGCGGAGGGCAATGGCGAGGTCCAGGCATCTCTTGATCCCTCTCCTGATGGCCTTTATTGCCGCAACCGTTGGCGAGACGACATGGGAGCTAATGAATCACATGTTCCATGTGATTCGCCTTCAATTTATGCATCTCATGGATTCTCGGATCCTGTGCATGATTTTCGAAGGCAAGAGCAAACGTCAGGGGAGGTCTTTTCAGAGACGTTTTTTGCACGCTTCGCATGCATAAGAACAACAGGAACGTGATCGAACGCCGCATCCACGGTGAGGAGAAACTGGAATGCACAAGTTTGGGGTGTGGGCTCCTACAGCTCATAAGATGTCGTTAAAGTGGCGTGACCAGATTCTGACCATGAATGGCCTTAACAAGCGGGGTTGGTGGACTCTGGAGGTACCGGAGGCGGGTTGCGGCGATAAATACGCCTTCCTTCTGGATGATGAGGAGACCCCATACCCCGACCCACGGAGCCTGCGCCAGCCTGAAGGTGTACATGATGCCTCGGAACTTTACGATCAGGCTCGCTTCGAGTGGCACGATCAGCTGTGGCGGGGTTCACCCAAGACCGGTTCAATCATCTACGAGCTGCATATCGGCACTTTCAGTGAAGAAGGAACGTTCGATGCTGCGATCAAACATCTACCATACCTGGCTGATCTGGGAGTGACGCATGTTGAAGTGATGCCCGTAGCCGCATGGGCTGGAAAACAAGGCTGGGGATACGACAGCGTCGCACTATTTGCTCCTCACGAACCTTATGGCGGCCCGGATGGCTTCAAGCGGTTCGTAGACGCGTGTCATGCCATTGGCCTCAGCTTAATCCTGGACGTGGTTTACAACCACTTCGGCCCGGTTGGGAACTACACCACGAAGTTCGGCCCTTATCTCAATGCAGACCGGAAAACACCATGGGGAAGTGCCGTAAACCTGGATGGGGAAGGCAGTGACGAGGTGCGGCGCTTCTTCGTGGACAACGCGCTCATGTGGCTCAAGGACTACCACTGCGACGGCTTGCGGTTCGATGCCGTACATGCATTCCTCGACCTATCCTCAGTCCACTTCATGGAGCAACTCTCGATCGAAACTGAGCGGCTGAGTGCCACGCTCGGCAAAGAATTCCACTTGATCGCAGAGAGCGATCTAAATGACCCGCGTGTCGTGCGTTCAAGGGAAGCCAATGGATATGGGATGGACTCGCAATGGAGCGATGACTTCCACCATGCCCTGTTCGCTTTGCTCTACAGTCCGAAGAACGGCGAGACAGGTTACTACGATGATTTCGGCGCTCTTGCGGACCTCCATAAGGCGCTGAAACATGCCTACGTCTACGACGGACAGTATTCCGGATTCCGAAAGCGGCGACATGGCCGTCCCGCGGACGGACTCTCCGCGCATCATTTTGTGCACTTCGACCAAAACCACGACCAGGTAGGGAATCGCGGTTGGGGCGAACGTCTGGAGCATCTCATTGGCCTGAACGCTGCCAAGGTTTCTATCGGACTCTTACTGATGGCTCCGTACATCCCCATGCTGTTTATGGGCGAGGAGTGGGCGACTTCGGCACCGTTTCTTTACTTCGCAGATCACGAGGATGAGGAAATGCGGCAACTCGTCGCAGAGGGGAGAAAGAAAGAGTTTGCAGCGTTTGGTTTTGACGGCGACATACCCAATCCTGAGGAGCCGAAGACCTACGAGATGTCGAAGCTGAAGTGGGCGGAACAAGGAGAAGGGAAGCATGCCGAAATGTTTGCGTGGGTCAAAGCCCTTATAAAACTTCGGCGCAGTCGGGTCTGTTTCAACGATGGCGACATGCACCACCTGGTCGTAGCAAGGGATGATGAGCAGCGAACGCTTAGCATGGTCCGCGACGAAGCTCGCGTTCTGATCAACTTTGGCGAAAAAGCAGTGACCTTCGAGTTGCTGCAAGGAGAGCAACTTGAACTTGTATCTCAGGCAGGGCAACGGACCGAGAACAATCACTTTGTGCTTCCGCCTATGAGCCTGGCCGTATTGTTGTCCACAACGGAAGAGGCGGAGGATCGACAAGTAGCTCCCCGATCTCGTGACTCCATTGCACGTTGACAGTCGCAATCGGCATAAAAAGTATTCAACTGTGGACCAGATGGTGGGAGCACCGGTACATCTTCGGCAGGTGCTAAGAGAGATCGTGAGTGAGCCTGTGCGCACTCTGGTTCCCCCATGGAGCTGGAAGGCGGCTACTTTTGCCGCAGGGGTGCGTGGACTCGCCTTCTTTGCAACAAATCTCCAGGCTGGGCGGGGAGAGGCCACAAAGGCTCTCATCGTTGAGGCAATATTTGCTTTCGTCACGGGAGGGCTTGTCGGAGCAATCTCTCAGCAGCTGAGGAATGCCGAACCTCTCTGGGCAACCGCTGCGGTGGTCTGGATAGGGTTGCCGGGCATTATGCTCCTCGCACAGTCAGGAGTTCACCGAATCGCTTACACACCTCACATAACCGGCGGTCTTGTTCTTTCATTTTTCCTGGCTGCAATCTCAGCAGCCTTCAGTTGGTACGCAATGCGTCATGGTGCAATGCTGGGTGGCTCTAACGAGACGACCGTTCTTCACGACATTGAAGTTCTGCCGAAGATCCTTCTCCACTTTGTTCTCGCTGGTCCCAGCCGAGTGGTATCTGCTATTCACTCGAAGCGAGCTGATAGAACTGATGATGCCTAAACAGTAAAGCAGAAGATGCTGCACCGAACGATCCAGCCCACGATGTCAGAACGGTTCTTAAGTCGAACCCCCACACTACGCGACTGACAACAAAGAGAATGAGAGAAAATGTCCATCAATGTAAGCCCTGACAGACGCAAGCCGACACTCGAGCTGAGACAGCACCAAAAGATGGCTGAGTCTGCGCACGCTTATGTCCGGGGCAACACTGCGCAATTCTATGACTGGTTGGCGAGCAAGTCCGTACAGGCAGCACTCCCACAAGGGCCGCCGATATGGATCTGCGGAGATTGCCACACAGGGAACCTCGGACCAGTCTCTGACCTCAACGGAAACATCGACATTCAGATCCGCGATCTCGACCAAACTGTGATCGGCAATCCAGCCCATGATCTTCTCCGGCTCGGTCTTTCTCTCGCAATGGCTGCACGTAGTTCAGATTTGCCGGGCGTGACGACCGCTCTCATGCTCGAAGAGATGATCGGCGGGTACCTCATTGGCTTGACGGGCCGAACCGAGCGCGTCGATCTGAAGGAGGTCGAGCCCATTCGAAAGGTGTTGGTCTCGGCAAAGAATCGTCAATGGCGACATCTGGCGCAAGAACGAATCGAGGACGTTAAGCCGAACATCCCGCTCGGAAAGAAGTTCTGGAATGTTACTGAGGAAGAGCGTGCCGAACTGGATTCGCTTATCGAGGTAGATAGTTTCAGGCAGCTCTTGCAGACGATCGGTGGCAAGGAACCCAAACATGTTGAACTCCTGGACGCTGCATATTGGATGAAAGGCTGCAGCTCGTTGGGAAACCTCAGATTCGCGCTTCTCATGAGTGTCGGTTCGAAGAAGAATCCCGATTACCGCCTACTCGATATCAAAGAAGCGACTCTGGCGACTGCGCCTTCTGCAAAGGGAGCAAAGATGCCCAATGGCTACGCTGACCGCGTTATAGCCGGAGCCAGTGCGTTGTCACCCTTTCTTGGTGAGCGGATGCTAGCCGCAACCATCTGTCGTCGTCCCGTGGTCGTTCGGGAACTTCGTCCGCAAGATCTGAAATTTGAGCTGGTCGGCCTGGAGCAGTCAGAAGCGATAGCAATCGCTCGTCTCATGGCCGGTGTTCTAGGCCGGGCACATGGAAGACAGCTTAGTCGCGAGGAGAGGTCAGCATGGAACCAAGAGCTGAAGTCGCGACATGGAAAGGGCCTGGACGCTCCGAGGTGGCTGTGGAGCGGGGTTCTGGATCTGGCCGCGCTTCATGAAGCGGCGTACCTGGACCATTGCCGTAGATACGCAATGCGGCAGCGAGAAGCCTAGATGCAAACCTGGCGCATTACCGTTCCCATTGGGGGCTGTGAGGCGAAGACAGATTAACTAATGACAGCAATTGGATTGGCCCGACTCTTGACAGACACCGCGCGGTTGAATCGTACGATACAAGCCAGCCTCGCATTTGACCCGACCGCACCTCCGGACGATCGGAGAGGGAAGAGAATTGGTCAAGCAGGGAATGGTGCCGCTTTGCTCTTCTGTTCCCATCGCGTGATGAGGACTACGACCACGACACCGGGGAGGTGGTAGCTCTTGCTGTGCGCCTTGGCGAATGGCTTTGGCGGGAAGGCTGCCGCTATTCGAAGTGCGGAGTGATGATTACGGAGCTGATGCGAGAAACCATCCGCCAACCGGCCCTGTGGGGCGATCTGGACCGCGAGAAGAGGGAACGGGCTTGGAGAGCAATGTGGATAAGCTCAATACCACCCTCGGGCGCGATACCGTCCGCATCCTTGGTGCCGGTCCAAAGGATGCAGCCTGGAAGCTCAGGGCAGAGTTCCGATCCCCAAGATGGACAACACGATGGGATGAACTGCCAAAGGCAAGAGCCTTCTGAGCGTGAGCGTAAATCATTGCGTCAGCTCACAAAAGACTCCTTATCAAGGCTGGCTATTAGAGCGCACGTCTTCGATACGCATCATAAGCCTTCGTACGCCTACCGGACATTCAACGAAACCCAACGTCTTGTAAAACATCGCCATTTCTGGACTGATCGCATCAACAAGGATTGCCTTCAGGCCTGCGATATCTGCGGCTGCAAGCGTCTTTAGAAACGCCTCTTTCAAAAGGTCCATTCCGATACCTTGCTTTTGCTCCTTCTTATCGACGGCCCAATGAGCCAAGATCATGACGGGAACGGGAAACACAGGCGGCATGTCGTTCGTAACTTCAGCGGGCGCTTCGTCCAGGCTGACAGCGCCGAAAACAAGGGTCATGTAGCCGATGACAACCTGATCCCGATGAACAACGTACGTCTGGCTTGTCTCTGCAAGCTGATTCTTCAACGTATAACGTTCTAAAAAGAAGTCCAGAGCGTGCTCGCCGCAACGGAACTTCTTAACCACATGCTGTGCATTCAGCTTTTCAATCGGGGAGATCGTGAAGGTAGTACTCATTTGACGTCCTTGTTCTGCTTCGAGTTCAACTTCATTTGGGGCTGGTTGAGGTCGGCATAGAGATCGTTGATCTCAAAGAGATCGCCATCCTTGATTTCTCCGGTCTGTACGAGATGTGCAATAGCTATGCGAGGATCATGAATCAAGTAGAAGGTCCGGTTCGCGTTCGTTCGAACAGAGATGAACTTCTTCTCCGCCAGGCTTTCAATGTGAGGCAGAAGGTTCTTCTTGCTGGTCAAGCCAAGCTCATGAATGATCTCGTCGGTTGCCGGATAGCAGATCCCGTAGCGGCTGGCGCGAAGGTGGAGGTAGATCAAAACACGGGTTTCCGGCGAGCTGAGGAAGCGAATCACTTTCCGCATGATGATGGGAAGCGGAACAAACCCCTTTTCGCTTGTTTTGAACACCAAGGTATCCGCACCCGGGAAAAGCTCGTTCCGGTATCTCATGTCTCGTGGCAGCCGAGGAGCAGGTGGGGGGGGAGGAGGGGGAACTGGAGCAAAAGAGGGAGGTGGGGGAGCAAAAGGAGGAGGGGGCGACAATGGAGACGGAGCTGGAACAGGGGAAGTCAAATTATTCTCGAACGAATTCTTTACAAGCTCTGCCATGATCATTCTCCATAGATACGCTCAAACCCTGATTTACCTGCACCATCAGCCGCAGCGACGACGTGACGAACCTTCTGGAATACAATCTTTCGCTTATAAACGAGCTGCAGCAGCAGCTTGAGCCAGAGACAATAGAGAGGCTTGTAAAGCGGTTTTCCGCGCGGGAGGCATTACGTGGTGCGAACCTGCGTTCATACGTTGACGTGCCAGCTCTAGATTAGAGGATGAGGCGAGGCAACTGCGACGGGGAAACCCGGCTTTTCGCACACAAGCCCGAGGCAGAAGGACACGATCCGTATGCTCATGAGGGGAGAATGTGACCGATGGCTATTGATGACGACCCCTTGCTCATACAAGCGCTCCAGCTCGGGGACGATCAGGTGCGCGTAGTTTGTGAAACAAACTAGGTATCGCGCGCATTAGTTGCTGACGAACGTCTACGTTAGCACGGTCATGATTGTATGCTAGAATTCAGGGCCCGGTCGAACCCAAAGAGCATCCAGGAACTCGAAGCACAGAAAAAAGCGATCAAAGAAGCAGCAGCGGCAGACGTCGCAGCCATCCGCAAAGCCACAGCGGAGAAGGTCGCAGCACTCAAATCCAGCGAGCGACGGCTGCGAGCCTTAGATATGCGGGAACAGAAGGGACGCAAGAATCACGCCAAGGTCCTCCTTGAGGTGGCCATGATTCATCAGTGCCAGATTTCAGAGGGATTGGCTGGCCAGTTCAAGGCGTTGCTCGAAGAATTCTATTCCGACTCACCCGAACGACTCAAAGCTGCTCTGTATAGGCTCGGGCTGACGGTTAGGAAACCAGGCAGCGATACAGAACAGGACTGAGATCTCTTGGTGCAGCTATGAAGTTCCATACTGCATTTCATCGTGGTTCGATACCCTGCACGCAGAAATAGGTGATGGTGAATTTACTCTCGAGTCCGCTGTTCGCAATCATCGGGATTGCTCTCATGGCTGTCATGGCCTGGATGATGTTGAAGCTCTTCCCCCTACTTGAAGTCGAGAGTCGGGTTCATAAAAACACGCTTCCTTTAGATGGACTTCGTGGCTTGGCAGCGTCCTCAGTGCTGTTTCATCACGCCTTTATCTGGTTCTACTGGGGGAAAACAGGTACGTGGTCTGAGCCGCCTTCTCATCTGTACGCACAGATGGGACCTGCCGCCGTGACCCTGTTCTTCTTTGTGAGCGGCTACCTCTTCTGGGATAAGGCCATCCGGCGTCCTGATCGCATCAGCTACTCACTACTTTTACCAAATCGCATGCGGCGCATTTTGCCTGCGTACTGGGCGGCAGTCTTTGTCATTCTGATAAGCGCCGCTGTTTCATCACAATTTCAAATTCATGAGCAAATGGCGGTTCTCATCAAAGAGGGAGGTGAGTGGATTCTCGGTGGATTTCCGAACCTTGAGAGCCCCGACATCAACCACGTAAGTAATCTCCTCCTTACCGCTGGAGTGTTCTGGACGCTTCGAATGGAGTGGATGTTTTATGCAAGTCTCCCGCTTTTGCACTGGTTCCGTAAGGGATGGCGGCTGGTCCTTTTGTTTGTTACTACGGCCATCATTTCGAAACTGATGAGTGCGTCCCATTCCAACGCTTCCCATACTCAACTTTGGGCGCTCATTCATCAGTACTTTCACATGTTTACCGTCGCCTTTGCGATTGGAATGATTGCTGCATATAGGCCCTGGAAGGAACGGCTACGAATATGGATGATTTCGCCGGGTGCTGCATTGATCGCCGTTGCTTTTCTTTTTGTTGAACTCAGTCTGGGCGCACCGGCCTACACTCTTCAACGGTCCATTCTTCTTGCGCCACTTTTCTTTACGGTGATTGCTGGAAATGGCTTCGGCGGGCTGCTTTCAAGCCGACCAATGAGAGCGCTAGGACAGATCAGTTATAGCGTCTATATTTTTCACGGTGTAGTGCTTTTTGACGTGTTATCTCTATGGAATAGACGGTATCCAATCGCTACGATGAGGCCGGCCAGCTATGCGATTTTCATCTGGATGATCGGCATGGCCGTGGTAATCATCTCAACATTGAGCTACTGGTACATCGAACGGCTCTCCACCCAAAGAATTGGCAGTAATTAAGACCCAAAGACCTTCAACATCAAACCAGGTCCGCTCAGAGTTACTTCCGACGATCAACAGCTTTCCAAGCCGACATCCCACGCGCAATGCGGTTTTACAAGAGCTTCACACTGGAAACTTGCTCACACAGAGTAAATTCGACGTCAAACCCTCTCTGGCGTGGGATGAACCGGCTGGGCCACCAGACGCACCCCGAGTGCGGCGCACACCCGGCTCACGGTATCGAACCGAGGAGCACTATCTGGACGCAGAGCTTTGTACAAAGCTTCCCGCGTGATCCCCGCTGTCTTGGCGATCTCGGTCATGCCACGAGCGCGGGCAATATCCCCCAGCGCCGATGCCAGCAAGGATGCATCGTTCGCCTCCAGAATGTCGGTCAGGTAGGCAGCGATGGACGTTTCACTGTCGAGATAAGGGGCTGCGTCGAACTCGGGTAGATCGGCCACCTTGATGCGTTTAGTCATGATCGTTTCCTCCGTTCAATCGAGCAAGGCGGCCAGTGCTTTGGCGCGCTTTATGTCTTTTTTCTGGGTGCGTTTCGAACCACCGACCAGCAGTACGATGATCTGCGTACCGCGCTGGGTGAAATACAACCGCCATCCCGCGCCCAGGTGAATGCGCAGCTCGGACACGCCATCGCCCACCCGCTAAACATCTCCCATCAAACCGAGTTCAAGGCGTTTGATCCTAGCGACGATAACCCCGCGTACGGTCTGATCCTTCAGCTCGTCGATGCAGGCGGTAAATTCGGGCAGTGGCCGGATCGAGAGCATAAGGTTGTTGTAATCGAACGATTACATAAGTTCAAGGGTTTAAGGACGATGCCGCCCCATTCGTCACAAGAGCCTCATACGGGGCTCTTGGCTTTCTGAATGGCACAGGCTTGGTCTCAGCCTCATCGGCGTGCTGTGGGTGCCCTTCTGCTCGTTGGGGAACAAGTCTAGATCGTTAGCCACAACCGCTAGACCAACCTCACTCTTATTAGAAAGGTTTTGCTTTGCTGTTGCTTCTGCCGGGTTTGGGGCGCAGCTCCAAGAAATGGGCCGTTAGGCCCTTAGTCCGCGTCCGAAGGACGTGCTCCGTTTGCTGTTCGTTTGATTGTCCACTGATTCGGAGGGACAACTACCGTTTATATATAAGGTTTTTAAAGCTATAGGCTTGTGTGACAAAGTGATCGTGGTTTTGAGCCTGTTTTCTGGGTTATGCGTGACAAAGTGATCTGGAGCATCTCACTGGCCTGGACGCCGCTAAGGTTTCTATCGGCCTTTTGCTAATGGCTCCTTACATCCCCATGCTGTTTATGGGCGAGGAGTGGGCCACTTCAGTGCCATTTCTTTACTTCGCAGATCATGAGGATGAGGAGATGCGGCAACTCGTCGCAGAGGGGAGAAAGAAAGAGTTTGCAGCCTTTGGCTTTGACGGCGACATACCGAATCCTGAGGAGCCGAAGACCTACGAGATGTCGAAGCTGAAGTGGGCGGAACAAAGAGAAGGGAAGCATGCCGAGATGCTCGCTTGGGTCAAAACCCTCATAAAATTTCGGCGGAGTCGGGTCTGCTTCAACGATGGCGACATGCATCACTTGGTCGTTTCAAGGGATGACAAGCAACGAACGCTTTGCGTGATCCGAGACGAAGCTCGCATCCTGATCAATCTTGGCGAGAAAGAAACGGTTTTCGGACCGCTAGAAGGAGAGCAACTCGAACTTGCTTCACAAGACGCGCACCGGATTGAGGACGAGCATATTGTGCTCCCGCCCATGAGCCTGGCCGTCTTGCTGTCGACAACGGAAGAGGCGGAGGACCGGCAGGTTTCTCGCCGATCTCGTGACTCGAGCGGGGATTCATAGCAGCCCCAGTCAGAGCTCGGCACCGAGGCTGTTCAGCTAGGACCAAGTGGGGGACGCACTGGGAGTCCGCTTTACCGGAGGAGGTATCGACTGAGATCTTCGCGCCACCAAGATTTTGTTTGATTCGAACCTACGCTGCACTTTTCTCCTTGTACTTCTTTATGGCTGCACGCTTCCCCTCACCGGCTGTGTCATCACTGGCGTATTGAGCAGCGGAGGAATCTTCCTCTGGCAGGGAAGCATCATTCAGACATCACTCATTCTTGCGTTCGTGTTTTGTTCTTTCGCGCAGATAATTCTTATAACGATCGGAGAAGCATGTCGTCGAACGAAGTCACGCCGGATCAACGCAAGCCGGCCCTCGAACTAAGACAGAAACTCAAAATGGCCGAGTCGGCCCACGCATATGTTCGCGGCAACACCGTTCGCTTCTACGAATGGCTCAAGAGCAAAGAAGTGCAAGCAAGAGTTCCTCAAGGTCCCGACATCTGGATCTGCGGCGATTGCCACACGGGAAATCTCGGCCCGGTCTCCGACCTCGACGGAAACATTGATATACAAATTCGCGATCTGGATCAGACAGTGATCGGTAACCCGGCCCACGACCTGCTACGGCTAGGACTTTCGCTTGCGATGGCTGCGCGGAGTTCAGATCTTCCGGGAGTGACGACCGCTCTCATGCTTGAAGAAATGATCGTGGGGTATCTTAAGGGCCTGACGGGACGGACAGAGCGGGTCGACTTGAAGGAAGTTGAGTCGATCCGAAGGGTGCTGATTGCAGCTAAGACACGTGAGTGGCGGCATCTCGCAGAAGAGCGTATCGAGGATGTCAGACCCACCATCCCGCTTGGAAACAAATTCTGGGCCCTCACGGATGAGGAGCGTTCTGAACTGGAGTCGCTTGTAGAGACGGACGACTTGAGTCAGCTCCTGCAGACCATCGCCGGTAAAGAACCGAAGCGCACCAAACTTCTGGACGCCGCATATTGGATGAAAGGATGCAGCTCGTTGGGCAATCTACGTTTTGCCATCCTGATGGGTGTCGGATCAAAAAAGAATCCTGAGTACCGTTTGCTAGACATCAAAGAAGCAACGCCCGCAGCGGCACCTTTCGCGAAGGGTGCAAAGATGCCGAAGGGCTACGCATATCGCGTCTTAGCTGGAGCGCGAGCGTTGTCGCCCTTTCTCGGGGACAGAATGATGGCGGCTACCGTCTGTACGCGACCGGTCTTCATTCGCGAGCTCCGCCCGCAAGACTTAAAGTTCGAGCTGGTCGGTCTTCAACAAGCAGAAGCTGTCGCAGTGGCCAGGCTTATGGCTGGAGTTGTCGGCAGAGCGCACGGGAGGCAGCTTCCGCGTGATGCAAGAGCCGAATGGAGCAAAGAGTTGAAGTCGCGTCATGGGAAGGGCCTGGACGCCCCTCGATGGCTCTGGAGTGGAGTCCTCGACCTCGCCGCGCTCCACGAAGCCGCTTATCTTGACCATTGCGCCGCTACGCTCTAGGACGGCAAACTGCCCAAGGGTGAGACGGCGGTTGTAGTCGTAGACGTTCATTGAGACTTTTGGACGGCGGAGCTTGCTGGGTTATGCAGGACATAGAGGATTTGGTCTCAAGCCCGAACTACTCAATCGCTGCTAATGGCAGGATCTAAGTGCGATCTCCGCCAGTCCATCTCAGCATTTTGCAAGTCGCTCGCTGCTGCCCGTTGCATGCCATAACGCTTTCCACAACAACGACATAGTAAAACACTTCATCATCAGCTAAAAAGATCTCACCTTATAGGTTCAACGAAGCTGGAAATGTCTCTTCGTGGCGTCGGCAATAACCAGCTTATGAAGTCGGTTTGACGCTACGTCGTTGGTCGTGTGGAGCGGCAGCTGTCAGCATATGCCTAAACCCACATCAAAAACGCCATCGAGCGAGGAGATTATTCAAATGGTGTGACTGATCGCGGCACTGCGATGCGGAGATTTAACTTGACTAGATCTTTTCAAGTTTATCGTCGGCAAACCGACGCCCACTGCAACGACCGGCCATTGCGGTTGGGAGGACATGTTTCTAGCGTAGCCACATGACACCAGACGCCCTCACACGCCAAAGTCCGTTGCAAACGTTCAAGGTATCCAAATAAAAGTCGCTGCGGCCCCTCCCGGAAGACTGTATGAAAAGTTACTACTTGTGCCATACGTCACGCTGAACGTCGCGGGTGAACTTTGAATGTTTCCGTCATTGAATACGATAAGGACAATCGACCCGTCAGGATTCTGAAAAGCTACATCTTCGATCCCGCCACCGCCGATAGCAGCCGAGTTCGAGTCGATGCGATAAGCTCCAGATTTCACGAACTTGGAGGCATGTCCGAAAATGTAATTTTCAACGTTATACAGCAGAACCGCCGGAAGGCCGATGTCGTTGATGGTCACAAAGCCACGACAGTCAACGCATCCTCCATTCTGCGGCCCAGCCGTCGCGTCCAATGCAAGATTCCACTCCAAAACCGCTTTTGCGTAATTTCTTGTTGCGCCGATGATCAGGTTTTCCATGCCGTATTGAAAGTCGCCGCTGAAAGTACCGGTAAGCTCGCCTGAACACTCGGTGAACCAATTCCCCTTTTCCGGGTATGCTGCGGCCAAAACAGATTGAGCTGAGACATCACCTGCGTAACAATGCCACGAGGTTCCGGCGATATATGGGTAGGCGGCTGTGTTCTGCAATATCGCGATGGGGTAAGTAGTATCCCCCCAATTATGTTCGTACCCGAAGATTTTCGTACTTAAGCCAGCATTGGCGAGTGCAGGCCCCAGATATGAACCAATAAAGGTTCCTTCCTCTGTGGCTGAGAAGGTTTCGGATGGATAGTTAGTGTTGTTATTCTCCGGCTCGTTTTGCGCGGCCACGGCATAGACCGGGATTCCCTGTTGCTTGTAAGCACTTACTGCCTTCACAAAATAGTTTGCGAGTGACGGCATGTACGAATCGTTGAAGTTGCCGCCATTCATTGTTCCTGACAGTTTCATCCAGGCAGGTGGACTCCAAGGAAGCATTTCTATTTTGATCTGCGGGTTGATTGCTAAAGCCTGCTGCAGCGTCGGAACCGTATAAGTCAGGTCTTTTGCTATCGAAAAGCTTGTCAGGTTCACATCCGTACTGCCGGATGGCTGGTCATCGTAGCTAAAGTTTCCCTGTGCAGACAAGTCTGATGCTCCCATCGGCAAGCGCACGAAGTTTAGCCCAATACCTGTGGAACTGTTGAAGAACCAGTTCAACAGAGCTTCTCTGGGAGGTAGGCAGGCTGTGAATCAGGTACGCTGAGGAATCCGTCATCGCCGCTCCAAAGCCGTCCATCTGCTGATATCGAATGGACGGATTGATTGAGACGGTAGTGTTTGTGGAAGAGCCTGAAGAGCTAAATCCAATAGAGGGCTGCTTTGAGAGTGGTTGAATGCCGTCTGGATTCGTTTGGTAAACGGTGACTGTTTGAGCGAAAGCTGGCACCATTGCACTCACAATACTTAGCAATGTGCATCGCAGCCCAAAGGCCAAAGAAGATTTGTATGCCATGATCCCTCTAAAACAAGTCAAAATACTCAAGACAAGCGTTTGCTTTATCACGCGAAATATACGGAGAGCCCAGTAAGCTTGTCAATGCGGATCGGGCCTTCTCTTCCATTTAGTCAACACATGATCCTCCCTGTGAGCAGAGGGGATCACCCGACCGAATCTCGTGGATTAGCGACACAGCTTACGATTGCCGGAACCTGCCCGAGATAGTGAAAAAGACATCACGGCAGATCAGAGGGCTTATGTGTCAGAACTCGAGCTAAGACTTAACCAAGCCTGCAACGAATTTGAGCTTCATCTGCGCTCACACGACGCAATTGATTAAATACCCGGACTAGCGAAATCGATTTGGGCTATCCTACTCGGATGAGCGAACGAATCCTCCTCCTGATTGATGAAGAGATTGCACGGCTTGAGCAAGTCAAGGCAATCCTCATGACCATCGACACTGACAACCTGCCATCAACAGCATCGAAGAAGCTGGGTCGTCCGAAAGGTTCCGTAAACGCTGCACCTACACCTGTAGCTGCCAAACAGGGCAAGCCAAAAGAGTCAGGCACGAAGATGAGAAAGGCCATGAGCGTAGAGACACGGCAGCGCATGGCAGCGGCCCAACAGAAGAGACATGCGGCGAAGAAGGCATCTTTGAAGAAGACGGCGGCAAAAAAGATAACGCCTTCTTCCCTGGCTGTTTAAACGCCTAATCGACCACCAAGCAAGGAAGGTACGCGAGAACGGTAGCAATCGCGTGCCTAACGTCGGATATAGAACAGCTTCGCAATGGGCGTGCCTATTACAAGAACGGGCGTAGTCCAGGTCAAGTCTTCGGTTGCAGATTAATTACATTCTGTACATTATTTGCTTGAAAATTATGAACAGTTTGTGAGAACTTTATCTTGTACCCGGGCCAGATACCAACTAACTGACAGAACTCTGAGGCTGGATGTGCACAGATTTGTGTCGTCCAGCCACATTCTCATGACCAAAATAAAACTTGGTCGGTGAGTCAGACCACAAGATTACACGCAGCGACAAGGACTGTTCGCCTGGGTGATCTTGAAGAGATTTTGCCCTGTCGATCCAGAGCGTGGTGTTGGCTTCCGGAATCGCACCTTTGCCACTTGGCATCGTCCGCGTCGAGGTAACTCTCAGCTCGCTGATATAGCGGATGCTCCAATGCTCTTCTGCTCAGGGACGCGGACGGTAACTATATCTCCGGAACACTGACCCCCGCGAAGAGACAGCTGAATAGAGCGTTGGGGTCAGAAACAACGGCCCACAGATCATTTCGCATACAACCGTCCCCCGTTTCTTGACACCACCGAGAACTGTAATTCTCGTTGAAACAAAACAAAACGACGCGTGGACAGTATGACGTGGTTTGGTCGGGCGTCGGCAGGCGGGTTGAGAAGGGGGTAGAGTTGGAGTGCTTGCAATAAGAAGAACTCGCGATCAATTAGGTCCGCTTGTCTCCTCGAAGCCTGCGTCCTCTAGAGTGTCAGGATCGATATCGACCAGCAGCATCTGCATCCCTCCGTGCGTGTGTATGTTTGAGTCTCTAAAATCGTCAGCTTCCAAAATAGACAAGACTCCGTAGCTCAGAAGTGCGACTGTGCATCGCTCCGCGCTGTCATAGAGCTGCACCCATTGACGGACAGGCTTCGTTCCGAAATCGAGAACGGACACCCGATACGCGTGTGGGAAACGGATGATGAACACGTTGGCCTTCATGGACGGAAGGATAGGCGTTTCAGCTCCGAATAGATACGTTTCTTACTTAAACTTTCAATACTGTTCGCCCTGTTAGCTCTAACCACCTCATCTCGACCCTTAGCAATTCCTCCCTCGATGCTTTGCCGACCGGCCTGGGTAAAGTCGGCACCACCCTTCTCGCCATTTCGATAATCTGCTGACCATCCTGATAGACGACTTGCGTTTGAGGGATGTCTTCAGGTCTGGTTCGAGAAACATGCAATATCAACCGCCTGAACGTTTCATGAAGTGCATTTAGACACGGTGACGACGAGAGGGGTCGCAATAGTCACAGAGCGTTCACTGACCGGCATGGGACCTAAGAGCGCCTTACATCAGCAGCCGAGATTCCCTGGTTCGCTCATTTGGGTGGTTGAAGCTCGCTCCCCGCCTGTGAGAAAAGTTTAGCGAGGAGAAAGCGAAATCATCCACGGGTTCAAGCGAAAAGCCTTGACTGCTTCGAGCCGGAAGTCCGGTGACGTAGGCGGAGTCGGCAGCTCTTGGGCGAGAGTGTTCGGCCAGGAAAGACCAGATGTGATGACAAGAGGAGGCTGGCCACCAGGATACGCGGCAGCTTGCGAATCCCCTTCGACGCAGTTCGGAACTGAACGAACCCTCGGATGCCAAGTCATCTGGGCGGGATTCGCGCGTAAATGTGCAGAGTTACTGGTTGTCTGCTGCCATGTATGATCGGCGCGGGGTAACAGTGAGCAATCAGTACAGCGCCAGGAAAGACAAGGTCGAGGCTCGTCTCAACGCAGCGCCCTTACGTTCGGAACGGGAGAACTTTTTGTCACACCTTCGGAAGCAAGGCACACCGGAAGATCATGTTCGGATCCTCGCGACTCGAATAGTGGAGATCAACCGACTTTTAGACATGACAGCAGTTCGAGTGGTTGACGCAACGGAGCTCGATCGTGCCATCGAAAAAGGAATGGACCGTCTGCGAGCTGATCCGGTCCGGAAGGTAGCACCATCCAGTGCTCAGACTCTGAGGGTCACAGCTAGGAGGTGGCTCAGGTTCAACAATTGTTTGGCGGTGATGGACAAGCCGAAACCGCCATTCAACGGAATACTGTTCGAGTTCTTGTCATACATCGAAGCCACGCGGGGACCGCAAAGTTCGTCGATAAATACTTCTCAGGGACAGCTTTCTCACTTCATGGAGTGGGCGGCCCATCGTCGATCTCAGTTGAGCGACGTAAGTTTGAACGACATCGACGACTGGATACGGTCAAAACGGCAAGCCGGCGTCCAGCCTCGATCGATTCAATCGTATTGCTGTTCGCTTCGAGCTTTTTATCGGTGGGCAAATGTCGAAGGGTGGACTGAACAGAAGATCGCCTTGGGTATCAAGAGCCCGCGCATCCCCAAGGCGGACAGAACCCCCAAGGGCCCATTATGGGCCGATGTCCGGAGACTGATCGACTCAATTACGGGCAGCAGTCGATCTGCCCTGAGATTCAAGGTCATCGTTCTTCTCAGTTCAATTTATGGCTTGCGCAACGTAGAAGTGAGACGCCTCACTCTCGACGATTTCAACTGGGAATCCGCGATCATGACGGTGAGGAGAGCAAAGGGAGGTAGGCTTCAACAATTTCCTATCCAGTATGAGGTCGGCGAAGCAATTCTTCAGTATCTGCAACACGGACGTCCGAAGAGCCGTTCGCGCACCTTGCTCCTCTCAATCCGGGCACCCTTCAGGGAGATGCATGGGTGCCTTCTTCCGGCAATGATTCGAGATCGACTCAAGTCGTTGAATATCGAGTCGCAGTACAGGGGAGTGCACGCTTTACGGCATGCATGCGCAACAGAACTGCTGCACCAGGGATCATGCCTCACCGACATCGCTGGCTTTCTCGGACATAAAACGCTCACATCAGTGGGCATATACGCGAAACTCGATGAGAGCTCTCTGCGTATGGTAGCGGACTTCAGCCTGGGCGGCTTGCTGTGACACTTTCCGAAGGAATCGACGGCTACCTTGCGTACAAGCGTGAGCTGGGCGCAAAGCTCATAACCGAAGAATCCATCCTCCGCTCCTTCCTGAAGATAGCGGGAAATCTCCCGCTCGATCAGGAAATGGAATCCGAGGTGTTCAATTTCCTCAATCACCGCCCGGGTTCCGCGGCTTCCTGGGGATCGAAATGCCGTCTTCTGATGAGCTTTTTCACATACTGGTCTATGCGTGATCAGGCTAGACCCCTGAAAATACCAAGGCCTCGAACGATGGTAGCGAGTTCAAGGGTGCCTTACGTCTATAGCGAAAAGCAGATCAGCTCCCTCTTGGAAGCCACTACAAAGTGTCAGAGGCGGGGGAGTTGCAAGCTTCCGGCGGAGTCGCTCCGCATTCTCTTGCTGCTCCTGTATTGCACGGGAATGACTATCAGGGAAGTAATTCAGCTGGAGGCCGATGCGTTTGCTCCGAGTCTGGGTACACTTAGAATCCACAGCAGTCGATATGATAACGATCGTACGATCCCCTGTGCTCAGATCTATGCGAGGCGCTTATCAGATACGAAGGCTGGAAAAGCTCCTTGACGGTCGGGTCTATCTCTTTCGTAATAAGCGCACGTGGCGAACGCGTGAACTATTCGTCCTTCATCACAATCTATAGGAGACTGCGGACATTGGCTTTGACGGCAGGGCTAAATAGCCAGCGCTCCAAGCCCAACTTGCAGGATATAAGAGCGACATTCGCTGTTCATCGGATCACCTCATGGATCAGGTCCGAAGCAGACTGAATCGATTGTTGCCCGCGTTGGCGGTTTACATGGGTTTGTCGGGCCTCGAATCCACGCAGAGGTATATGGCGTTAGCCCCGGAAAGATTCCGTAACCAACTCAATAAACTCGGTCCTGCAAACCCGGGAGTCCGTTGGACCGACGATAAACGGTTGATGGCCTTTCTTAATGGGCTCTAGGTGACATCCGCGCCCACGCGAAGTTTTCTTGCACCTACAAAATGAACGGCGCAGTAAGCTAAGTAGGTCCCGGGCCTCAATGGCTGATAGCGATTTCGTAACCTGAGACATCCTCTAATCCAACGCGTGCGGACCATGCCTGACAAAATCCTTCCGATAAATGCAGGTGCGTGACTTCAACCACAGGTCCCCTGAGGTCTCTGGATCGAGCCGCCTGATGGCATGATCCGGGTTACAGGTAATTCAAAGCGCAATAACAGCGAAGACTATCGAGCGGCGGGTATTGTCGATGTGCAGCACGACCGGGAAGACGATGCCCGTGATAACTGATCAGCGTTCCGCCGGATCGCGACGTCTGCGATCCGCATTCCAGCCAGGGGCGGGCTGAGTTGCTGCCCACTGTGTTGGTCGATGAAGTCTGCGGGTGTCGGGCGCGCACCGGCGGCGGAGCGTGAATATAGGAATCCAGGCGGCCGCCGATCTGGCCGCGTTCGACTCCGACAACGCGCGGGCGCTGATGACAGCGACGGGTGGCCGGACAGTTCAGGTGCTGCTCGGAATCTCCTGTCTGCCGAAGGAGCTGATGGAACCGACCCGGCAGGAAATTGCCGTCACTCGCATTTTGGGAAGCCGGTCCCGTCCTTGCAGCAGATGCGGAAACGATCGCTAATTACGCCACGCGGGCTGCGAAGAAGAGGCACCGGTACACGGTCGCTGCTGATAAGATCTTCGTCTTACTGCACAAGAACACCTTTAACAACGCCTCGTTCTGCTCGAATGGTGCCGCGGCGCGCCCCGCGGAACAACCAGTGACACCAGGATGGCGGTCGCCTTGGCCGTGCGCCTTGACGAACGGCTGCTGCGTGATGGCTTTTGCCGTACAAAGTGCGACGTCACGATTACGGACATGCTGCCCGAAACCTTCCGGCAACCGGCCTAGGAGGAGAGCTGGAACGCGAGGGCAGGCAGCGGGTTCGAGAGCGATGAACACGCTCAATGCAACCATCACGCGCCATAGCGTCCGCATCCTCAGTGCCAGACCCAAGATTGTAGCTTGGAAGCTTAGGGCCGAACATCGCCCGTCACGGTTAATCACTCGATAGAACAGACTGCCGAGGGTAAGGTCAGAGTGAAGCTGCGGATTAGCGGTCATGCCCTTAGTCGCGTAGGTGACATAAGAGCACATTGGACATCGTCCGTGCGAATTTTGCTCTATAAATGAATCGGCCATCAATGTCTGCACGGATTGGGATTTAGTATCAATCATCTATGGCGACAGATATAGACTCAAGCCGAACATTCAAGTGTCGCGTTCTTGTTGTGGACGATGATCCTCTGGTCTTAGAAGCAACAGCGGCTGTCGTCCGCAGTTTTGGATATACGGTTCGGACCGCAGAAGACGGCTTCGTTGCCTTGAAGATTCTCCGAGAAGTGTTGCCGGATATGATCCTGTCGGATTTGAGAATGCCAGGCATGTCCGGTTTTGAACTGTTATCGATCGTTCGCCGGAGGTTTCCTCATATTCCGACGATCGCGATCAGCGGTGAATACATCCTTGCGGCGATGCCTCTCGGACTCCTCGTAGATTATTTCTTTCAGAAGGGTGGGTATACTGCTCAGCAGCTCTCGGACAAGATGAAAGAAGTCATATCGGACTCCCCGATAAGACCAAACCTTGGAAAACAGGATATATGTCCGCTATGGATTCCGCGAACCGACGCCAATTACTTTGTGGTGACCTGTGCAGAGTGTCTTCGTTCCTCGTCGATTGCAGACAACACCGTTTCAGAGGAAGTACAGGAAACAGACTGTCTCTCTTGCGGAGCACAGATCCGCTTTTTGGTAGACTCAAGCATCCTGAAACTGCTCGAACACAAGAGAAGCTCCTACCCGCGTTAGACAACTGATTCAGTCACCTCAGCCCGTCAACGCTTAGCGTTGTACGTTTTTGCTGATGGGTAGTCGGGCTAGAGGAGAAGGGACCTGTCTACGAGTAGGAAAAGTAACAAAGCCTGAGATTCGGCATCTCATAAGGCGGCTTCTTATTTCCTAATGGAGATGACACAATGGCATTGAAGACAGTTTTGATCGACGAACTTCGCGATATGTACAGCGCCGAGAACCAACTGGTGAAGGCGCTCCCAAGGCTTGCAAAGGGCTCAAAGAATCCAAAGCTCAAATCCATCTTTATAGCACATCTTGCGGAAACCAAGGGCCAGGTTGAGCGTTTGAAAAAGGTGTTTGCTGAGCTGGGCGAGAAGCCGACCGGCCAGCACTGCAACGGAATGGAAGGCGTAATCGAAGAGGGCAAGGATGCCCTTGAGAAGGATGAAGAGGGCTACTCGTTTGAAGCCGGATTGATCGGAGCAGCGCTTCGCACCGAACACTACGAGATTGCTGGATATGAGGCTTGCATCTCGATGGCGAATGCCCTGGCATTGCCGAAGATCGTCAAGCTCCTGAACTCGAATCTGAGAGAAGAGGTCGCCGCAGCCAGGAAGATTACCGCCGCTGGCGCGCCGATAATGAAGTTAAGCGCCAAAGAGCCGGAGACTCCGAAGGAACCGAAGTCCGGGAAAGAGAAGTATTCGGCCAAGAAGAGCAAAGAGGACGAAGCGATTGCAGCGCCCGATCTTGCTTCTGAACCTGCAATCACTTAGACCTTCGAACTCTTAGAGAGGCCTTGCTTAGGCGGGGCCTCTTCGATGTTGTGCGGATCTGGCGAAGGATCGCACGGAGCGGTTATGGAACGCAGCCGAGTCAGGCACACGACTATGGCAACCCCGGGCTGAGTGGCCCCATCTCCAAACGGGGCCTGCTTCTCATTTAACCACTTCCTCCCAAACCAACGCAGTCGTCTTGCCGCCTCTAAGCTAGATGTGAAAGTCGGGGGCTGCTTGCCGATGCTCGGTGCAACGGTTTTAGTGAGGCATCCGAGTTTGATATGAGCGCAAAATGTGCCGCCTTGCGCCGACGAGTGCCGACCTGAACGCTTTTCCTTCGGTAGTTTGATAGAAAAATGGATCAAGAAGTTTCTTCCCGACCGATAAGTAAGAGACCTTGGACTCTACGATTGAAGGTAAGATGTTCAACAAACGATTTCGTGCGATTTCATTGGATACATCGTTAGGTTAGATCCATGTGCGTTTGAGTGACCGTCCCGTCCTCGGATCGCATTAGCATCTCACCGTCCAAGGCCTTGATCAGTAGGTTTAGGGATGGTGGGGATGAAGAACGGTGCGGTATGTGGTGATCCGGTAGGAAGTGAAATACGCCCTTCTCGGAAAAGACATTCTCGCCGTCGTTCAATCAGTCTCATGTCTTGGTGCCGAATCTAGCTCGATGAGCATATCGGCCTGTTATCGCCAAGGAAGAACGGCATCGCTCCATACAAGACGACCTCCCATTACCGACCAGAGGATTATCACCGAAATGCAGCAGCGAGAACTGCGATGCTTGATCTAGGACTATATTTGTCGTATATTGAAATTGGCTTTGCGGTATCTGGCACCGACTTGTCTGCTCCAGCTCTTTGGCTCTCTGGATAACAACATATCGCCCGACGCCGTTCCACTCCAGCATGTGCCGGTCTGGCGACGCGCCCGTTGTTTGGCGCTCACGTACACCTGCGTGCCTATACAAGGATTTGACTCATGACTGACCGTTCCGTCTCCCGTTTTCTCTTTCACCCTGAAGCCTTCGTTCTACTTTTGGTCGTTAGCGGTCCCTATGCTCTGAGCCAGTCTGACTCGACCGCACAGCGGGCCACCCAAGTACAGCCATGCACTTTCAGCTCAAGTGCGATGCCAGAGGCGGTGGTCATACGGGTTACCGACGTGAGCCATGCGCTGCTGCCCGATGCCGCGGTGGAAATCCGGTGCGGTAACACAGTGCTGAACGCGATTGCAGACGAGCGCGGCGAGGCGCACTTTGAACTTCGTCGTGGAGAGTACACCGTTTTGACGCGCATGCCGGGTTTTGCCGATACGGTGCGTACGGCAGATCTTTCCTCCGCTGGCGGCTCGCTCCAAATAGCCATGCCAGTCGGTTCGGCCACGGACGTAATCAACGTAACGACCGGTACGGGCTTCGTTCCGTTTGCTTCCAACGCCGGATCAAAGACGAACGCGTTGTTGGTGGAGGTGCCGCAGTCGATTTCGATTGTGAACGAGGCCGAGATGAACGCACGCCACGTAATCACGGTGAACGAGGCGCTGCGCTATACTCCGGGTGTCCAGACGGATCAGTACGGCTTCGAGCCTCGCTTCGACTGGCTCGAAATCCGTGGTTTCCCCGCCCAGACCTTCGGGATCTATCGCGACGGCATGCGCTTCAATTCATTATCCGGCAAGCTGGACCCCTTCGAGTTGGAGAGCGTCGAGGTCCTGAAAGGACCCAGCTCCGTGCTCTATGGGGAGGTGCCACCGGGGGGCCTGATCAATCAGGTGACGAAGCGGCCGGAAGCCGAGCGCTCCACCGAAATCGCTGGCGAGTTCGGCAGATTCAGCCGCCGCCAGGGCGATCTGGATACCACCGGTTCCTTCGATCGCACCGAAATCTGGCGCTATCGCTTGCTTGGTCTCGTGAGGGATAGTGGCACCCAGGTGAATTTCACGCCCGACAACCGCCGCCTGATCGCACCGGAGCTTACCTGGCACCCGAG
Source organism: uncultured Granulicella sp. (assembly GCA_963693075.2). GTDB lineage: Bacteria > Acidobacteriota > Terriglobia > Terriglobales > Acidobacteriaceae > Edaphobacter. The sequence continues at coordinate 1,981,282 of CAXMMP010000002.1, forward strand.
CGATCGTACAAACATTACACTGCTGGCCGACTACCAGCATGACCGCACCAAGTGGGATCAGTTCCTGCCAGCACAAGGCACGCTAACTTCGAACCCGAGCGGCATCATCCCGCGCAGCACCTTCCTCGGTGAGCCGGGATACGACAATGTCTCGCGCAATCAGGGCTCGCTGGCGTATACCGCCGATCATCTCTTCGGTGACGGTTGGGACGTGCACTCGAACTATCGCTATCAATATATCGACTTCAAGGGACAGACGATCGCAGGCGACGGGTTCGTTGCCGGCAGTACAACCGAGGTCGCGCGCTATCTCTTCGCCACGCCGAATATCAACCGCATTAATACTGTGGACACGCGCTCGTTGCGGCGATTCAGCACAGGATCGAACCTTGAGCAGACGGTGTTGTTTGGTTATGACTACCAGCGCCTGGAGGAGCGCTCCACCAGCTATTACCTCTTTGGCGTTGGAAACCTGAACATCTTTCATCCGGTCTATGGCCAATCTACAATTCCGACAGGAGCGCCTTATCTCGATAACGACTCCATCCTGAACCAGCACGGCTTATATGCGCAGGACCAGATCAAATACAAGCATCACTTGGTCTTGACCGTGGGCGGACGTCAGGACTTCGCCAACAACACCATCGCCGATTTCCTCACATCGACCGGCAACTTCGCTCGCGAAGACAATAAGTTCACTGGCCGCGTCGGCGCTACGTATCTCTTTGACTCAGGCATTGCGCCCTACCTCGCCTTCTCAACTAGCTTCCTGCCGAACGCGGGCACCTACGTATACGACGCGAAGACGAGCGTGGCGGACACGCCTGCTGTGCCTTCGGACGCACGCGAGATTGAAGGCGGCGTGAAATTTCAGCCACGCAACTGGACGGGTTTTATCACCGCCTCGGCGTTCCAGATCAACGAGACAAATGTCTTAGTGCCGAATACCGCCTTCACGGACTACCAGACGGGAGAAGCGCGCTCGCGTGGTGTGGAGTTGGAGGGAGTGGCAGGCGTGGCGCACGGCCTCAATCTGCACGCAGGGTACACCATGACCGCAACGGATGATGAGAACGACATCATTTCTACCAACGTCGGCAAGTGGCTGCCCCAGACGCCTCGCAATCAGATTTCCGGCCTGGCCGACTACACGGTACCGCACGGGCGCTTCTCTGGTCTGGGTGGCAATTTTGGCGTACGCTTCATTGGCACCAATGCCGCCGATACCGCGAACTCATTCTTTGTCCCTAAGTACACGTTGCTGGATGCCGGCCTGCGCTTTGGCTACCGTCACACGCTCTTCAGCGTGAACGCGACCAATCTGACTGACAAGCGTTACGTCGCGACTTGTATCAGTACGGCAGCGTGTTACTACGGCTTCGAAAGAAATGTCATCGGAACCGCGCATTATCGTTTCTAGAGGCGTTCTCACGTATGAGCTTCAGCAACGATCTCGTCCATCATCCGCGTCGGCTCTGGCTGCGCAGAGCTGTCTTCCAGGTACATCTCTGGGTGGGCATCCTGCTTGCGGCCTACCTTGTAGCCATCGCGCTCTCCGGGGGCGTGCTGGTCTACAAGAATGAGCTGACACGGTGGTATTTGCCACCGGGCTTGCACTCTTACGAGCCCGCGAAAATCGTTACGCCGGAAACCGTTATGGCCCGATTTATAGCCGCCGAACCGAACGGCTCTGTAAGCAATCTGCAAGTTCCTACTCCCGTGCTGCCAGTATTCCTGCTGGAGGGAAAAGACAGTCGCGGCCGACCGGGCCGTTGGATCGGTGATCCGGAGACGGGACAGCTGCGTTCCGCCCCACGAACATGGATCGACACGGTCCTGGATCTGCATGATTATCTGCTGCTGCCCCACAGCTGGGGTATGCAGGCCAATGCCCTCGGGGCGTCCATTCTTTTGCTGCTTGCAGGTACAGGAGTGTTTCTGTGGTGGCGTGGGCTACGCTTTTGGGCACGCGGGCTTCGGGTAAATCTTCGAGCTAACTGGCGACGCGTGAACTATGACCTGCACAGCAGCATCGGCTTCTGGACGCTGGCGATCGTCGTGTGCTGGGCCTTCTCTGGCGTCTACTTCGGCTGCTACAGAGAGGTGACCAGCGTGGTCGCCTTGATCTCACCCTTGCAGGGCATGCGGGCCCCGTCCTCAGCCCCTCTACCGCCTGCTGCTTCCGGGGTTCATGCGTCGCTCCATCAAGTGCTCGCTGTGGCCCGGTCCGTCTCGCCCCAGGGCCGGCTCTGGTCTGTCAGCGACCCCTCCCTGCGGACGCCCGAGTCGTATGTGTTGCTGGACCGAGGCGCTCCCGGTGACTTTTCTCACCGCGACATCGTCCGCGTCCGCACAACTGACGCCCGCGTGCTTAGTGTCTGGCATTACGGCGAGGGTCACTCGATCGGCGACTGGGTGCTCTGGTCGATGCACCCGCTGCACTTCGGCACGGTTTGGGGGCCGGTCGTCAAGTTTGTCTGGTTCCTGCTGGGCCTGTCGCTGGCCGTACTCACCGTGACAGGACTACTGATGTACTGGAACCGCTGCCTCGGCCACCGCTTCCCTTCGCTTCCCGAATAGCCATCTGAGCGATCTCCGGCGCATCGGCTTCACGTATTCCAGTTCCCACAGAAAGCAACAAGTCCGGTAATAAAAACCGCTCTTCTCGGAAAGGAATGAGAGTAGAACACCGCTGCTCCTATCGAAGATCGATAGATCGCCTATGCGCTCTTTCAGCCGACCAACCCCGAGCTCTTGGCAGGCGCATAGAGTATTGGGCATGTTTGCGGCAGAGGAGGCCGCCAGCATGGCCAAGAAAATCAGAAAGCGTATCGTGCGGAAGACGGTTCTGCGCCTGCCAGACCTTGATCACTCGAAGACCTCAGTATTGAACAGCTTGAGTTCTCCGCGTTCGCGTCACAACTTTAAGTTTGCGATGGAGCCGTTCATCGACTGGTACTGTTCCGAACCAAGACCAGCCCTGAGCCGGACAGTCGTGCTCCGCTTCCGCTACACCTCGAATCACTCGGATCAGACGCCTGAACGATCAATCAGAGGCTTGAGGCGGTCGGAAGGCTGACTTATGAAGCTGCAGATCTGGTCTGCTGAGTCCGGAACTCGCTGCAGGCATACGGCGCGTCAAAAGGCGTCAAGCAACTCGGATGCTGAGCGGGTAACTGGCTCAATCAGGATCAGGCTCGCTTGAAAAAGCGAATGGACAAGGCTTACGACACGTTAGGGATGTCGCTATGCTCGCGATCCTGCCCGGCTGCGGTCTGCGCCGAGCAGAACTGTCTGCCCTTCGCAGAGAAGACACACAGATTCGAGGGCCACTGGGCGATCGTTGACCTAGTCGGTAAAGGCAACCACGTCCGCACCGATCCCATGCCGGGCTGGGTGAAGAATGCCATAGACCGATGGTGAGAGCTGCATCCGTTATGACGGGACGAGTGTTCGGGGCAGGCAGTCGTCACGAACCGTCTGGGATAACGGTATATCCGAAAACGTCGTCTGATACGTGGTCCGGAGCTATGCACTACGTCTGGAGCTCGACCATCTCGTACCTCACGACCTTCGGCGAACCTGCGCAAAGCTCTGCCATTTGAGCGGCGGCGAACTGAAGCAGAAACAGACTCTTCTGGGTCACGCCTCCGTCCAAACAACAGTACGCTACCTCGGGTGCAAGCAGAACTTGGAAGAGCCTGTAAACGATTACTTTGGTTGCCTGTTCCCCGGAGATGTCGATTCGCGATAAGGCCAGTTGGCGTCAGTTGAGAATACCCCGGGGCCGATTACTTCAGATATGCCGACTGATGAGGACCAATCCAGTTGAGAGATTCTTTTCGCCACGGCTAGGAGGCCGTCACCATGGTGAAAAGAGCGAAGAAGCCCAAGAATGTTCTGAAACTTCCCGACCTCGACTACTCCAGATCCGCAGTTCTCAATAGTCTTCCGTCACTATATTCGCGGCGGTCGTACGATCACGCCATACGCGACCTAATCGAGTGGTATTGCTCAGAACCACGGCTCGCGTTCAACAAAACGGTGGTGACTCGCTATCGCATAGCTTTGGGAAGCGGAGCTACGCGCCTTCAAAGATCAATTCCAGGCTCGCTTCCGTTCGCAGGCTTGCATTCGAGGCTTCGGATTGCGGACTGCTTAGCCCTGACCTTGCTGCCGGCATTCGCCGGGTCGAAGGAGCGAAGCGCTTGGGCGTTCGCGTTGGGAATTGGCTGACCGCTGAACAAGGCAAGAAGCTCCTCGCTGTGCATTCTGGAAAGCAATTGCGTTAACTACGCAATCATGCGGTGCTGGCCGTGCTCCTCGGATGTGGTCTGCGCGGAGCGGAGCTCGTCGCGGTGAAGATCGACGACTTCGAACTACGAGAAGAGCATTGGGTGCTTGCGGACCTCGTCGGCAAAGGCCGTCATATGCGGACGACCCGGTGCCTGAGTAAGTAAAATCAGCCGCCGATGCGTGGACAGATGCTGCGAGGTTACAAAGTGGAACTCTCATGGGAGGCTTCTGTGACCCTGATCGTGCTGACCTCGATTTCCTTAACGATTGCTTTCGCGTCCGCGTTCGTGATCTTGATCGACGAGATTCGCCACCCTCAAAAGATTGCCGTGATGAACGTAGTGTGGCCGATTTTCGCCCTCTATCTCAGCCTATTTGCCGTGAGCCTACTTCTGGGTCGGCCGCAAAAGTGAAAGAGAGGCGATGGCCGAAGGCAAGAGCGACGGTGACGGGCCACCTACTCTGACGCAGGTTGCCATTGGAACGAGCCATTGCGGAGCGGGTTGCACACTAGCTGATGTCTTCGCGGAATTCGGCGCTATCGGCCTCACCCTGCTCGGTTCGGTTCTGTGGACAGAGTACCTTCTGGACTTTATCGTGGCATGGGCAGTCGGTGTTGCGTTTCAGTATTTTGCGATTAAGCCAATGCGTGATGATCTCTCTCCCGCAGGAGCTATCTGGGCGGCCATCAAGGCCGACACTCTTTCCATCACGGCTTTCCAGATCGGCATGTATGCGTGGATGGCCCTTGTCTTCTTCAGGTTCTTTCCTACACCGCACCTGACGCCTTTCGACCCGCGCTACTGGCAGATGATGCAACTCGCAATGCTAGGCGGCTTTCTTAGTAGCCTCCCGATGAATCGTTTCCTGATCGTTCGAGGGCTGAAAGAGAGAATGTAACGGAAGCAAAGTTCTCACTAATTTGCTCCGGTAGCTAACGATGACGCGCTTGTCGTCACTTTGTAGCTGAAGAGAAGCCGACTTTCCGGGACTACTCGTCGGCCGAGAAAGAGGCTCGATTGATCTTCCCGCCAGCGGTGATGCGCGGGGTTCTAAAGGTCAGATCGGCATGATGCGGACTGGGGTTTTTGACCTTCGAGGCGCGACCAGTGTCGCGCATCCGCCTATCCGCTTCGGTCCATGGCACAAGTTCGGTGTCCGGCTGGACCCAATGGGTGACGGAAGCTTCGTCGCACCACTCCAGAAGATGCGGCATGGCGGCCTTGTGATTTCCGGAGATCATGTATCGGCGCATGCTTTCCTGACTGTCCCATGCGGTCATTGTCCAAAAGGTCCAGCTGCGATCCGCCAGAAGTGCACCCGTTTCGAATCCGGGTGCGCTCCTTACCTGCTTCAACGAACGCCAGGTATGCAGGGCGAACGACGGAACGAAGCGGAAGGAACGGATTCTGAGACGCGTCAGACTGACGAAGATCATGGGTCGACTCCGGATCGTGTGTTGTACTCAAGTTAGTGTAAACGCCGTTTACACTGGACAGCTATCTATGGAGATGCCGCAACTTCCGTCGGAAGGCCAAAGATGACAACAAGGAAGACACCGATTCGTCAGAAGTCTGCGGGCTCTTACCATCACGGAGACCTGAAGACCTCCCTCAAAGAGGCTGCCCTGCGGCTGGTTCGAGAGAAAGGACCTCGCGGATTCTCGCTGAATGAAGCGTCCCGGCTGGCTGGCGTGAGCGTGGGCGCGCCCTACCGGCACTTCCCCGACAAGGACGCATTGCTCGCCGAGATCGCCTCGAACGGCAACGAATTGCTGACCGTTGAGATCACGGCTGCGGCGAAGCTTGTGTCCGGCGTGAAAGAGAAGATGATTGCTTGCGGCATGGCGTACCTGGAGTTCTGCCGCGCACACCCGGATTACTTCGCCGTCATCTTTCACGCCGGCCTCGACAAGTCGAAGTATCCGGCAGTGGAGCAGTCGGCGCGAAACGCTTTCGGCACGATCTTCGAGCTCGCCCTGGCTTTTGAGCGAACGCCTGAGTTGGCCATGCAACGCGCCGTCTCGTGCTGGGCTCTGGTACATGGGTTGGCCAGTCTGCGAATGGACGGTGGCCTCGCCATGATGCTGCAAGGCAAAACAAGGGACGAGCCGATTCGTTATCTCCTGGAGCTGTTTCTGGATCAGCCCTACGAATAATTTTCATGCAACCGGAGAGCATGCGTAACATCTCTTGTAATGTAAGCGTTGTTTACATTGCCATCCGCAGAACGGATGCTTCAAGGAGACAGACATGTACCATGCCATCATCAAGCGGATCGCCAAGAAGAACTTCGAGCGGGTTAACCAGCGGGATTTCGACTCGCTGCTGAAGGACTGTACTCCCGACGTTCATCATCGCTTTGCCGGAACGCATGCTTTGGGCGGAGAGCGCCACGACCGCGAAGCTCTCGGGAAGTGGCTCGGTCGTCTCGCGCGCATGGGGACCAAGCTTCATCTCACGGTGCGTGATGTGTGGGTAAAAGGGCTGCCGCACAATACGATCATCATCGTTCGCTGGACGGCCACGGACGAGTTGCCGGACGGTTCTCCTTATGAAAATCATGGGGTGCATCTCGTTAGAATGCGCTGGGGGAAGATCGTGGAGATCGATGCCAATGAAGACTCACAGGCTGTTGCCGACTCGCTCAAGATGCGCGCGGCGTACGGGATCGAAGAGGCTTCGGCTCCGCCGATCGTCAGTTAGTTCTCTGAAAGATTGGAGAGTCACTTGGCCGAATGGGTCGGGACGCCGTGATGAGACATTATCAGTCACGATAAACGCGGCTGTCGTCAGTAGCTCGGATCGCTAGCGGTATTTGCTCTTGTCAGAAGTTGCGATCTGTGCCAATTCAACAGATCGGGCCAAACCGGATCGAAGAGTGCATCGGCATGTTGTCGCCATCCGACGATAAGGCGCTAGTCCGAGATGCCCACTCTAATCCGACTGACGAGATCTGCGTCTCCGGTTAACCGATGTAGATCGAGTATTTCGAAGGGTTTTGGTCGAAGATTGCTCAGCGCGCGGATCGTTCTTCCATCCTATCGCTCATCAGGTCTGTTCAACGGAGCGACACAAGTGGGACGCCGCACAGAGCCTTGGAAAAGGTCCACCATACGCCTGCCGCGTAGACCATCGCCACGATGCAGATGACGGCTACCTGCACCCGGTCACGCAGACGTGTCCCCGCCAGGAGTAAGGCGATGAAGGGGAGGAATTGCAGCGCATGCAGCGCGAAAAAATGCGCGACGCGTAAATCACCATGAAGCGTGCTCCAGTTCAAGAATGGCAGCCCCGGCTCGCCGTCAAGCGCAATATGCTGCGCCATCTGATGACCTGCGATTGCGTCGATCGGGCCCACAACATGGCCGGAGTTCATAATGATACGCACACCCTCAGCTGCTGCCGCCAGCTGGAACGCAAGTCCCAGTCCGACGCCCCAGGCGACCACCGCGTGAACATTCTTCTTTGTCAGCAGCCAGAGGAACAGTACCCAACCCACCAGTATGGTATTCAGCGCGATGAAGAGTCCCATCGTCGCGAACAATATGCCGTCGGTAAGGGTCGTCACGTTCATGTGTGAGCGCACGCCGCGAAGGCTTTGCAGCACGATAATGGTGTTTTCAACGATCATGCACAGGCCAAAGCTCCATCCGAGAAAGGCACATACTCGCCGCCAGCGGCCTGTCGATCTCAGCGCAAAGAGCACCAAGGCCATCGTCGCGAGGAAAACGATTACGCTCAGTTCAAACTTGACTGGCTTAACCCAAGGATTCAGGCCGAGGATGTGGCGATGATCGAAAGGCGAAGGCGCGACGCTGCATACCAACAACGCCACCTGCCAATAAAGCCCGAACCGTAGGCCATTGCTCTCCTGGAGAGCCAGCCTTAACTCACGCATTCCGCTTTGGATGGTCATGCCAGCGCATCCGTCGCGCCCAACCCGCGGCGCAGCGTTAGCTTCAGCAAAAGATAGAGCGCCAGACCAGCCGGACCGAAAAAAAAGGTCAGTAAGAGGCAGGGTGCAACAAACCATTGCGATATATCAGCCTGCGCTGCGTCACGCGCTTCCCAACCGCCAGTGAAAAGATCAAAAGACAGGTAATGAATCCAGCCCGCTAGAAGCGCATAGGGTGAGCTGAAAAGTACGCTTACTTGCGTAAGGGAGTTGAAGCCCGCGCCGGGCGGAGGCTTGTGCGAAACAAGCAGCGATACATACAGGGCCGAAATCAAAAGAGGTGCGACAAATGTTGCGAGGACTTGAGTCACGCGCCAACGCGGAGCCACCATCAAGAGCAGCCAACATGGCATCACAACGGCACCGCTCAGACTGAATAACGTAACCAGGTGCACCCCGAATAAGGTCTCCGCTCCCATATCTCGTCGCTCCGTTGTTTTTGTAGAAACTCATGTATGGCTCACTTCTTCCCAACAATAGTGCATCAACCGAGTCAATCTAGAAAAGTCCTGTCGTGCCGACGAGGCTTCACGGGCGGCAGAACGGGCTTCTCGGACAGTCGAATCCTCGTAACTCGTCAGCTGAAATCGCGCCATCTCGCCGATTCCCTCAGTGATAGGATTAGTCCTTACAGGCCGACTTATCGTCAGCGAAGGAGCAGCTGACGATAAACGCGTTTAGGAGGACTCAAGCTAGGTTTTGAGTCCAAGTTGGCTGTTTCTCTTCTGTATCGCCTCGTGGGAAGCAGGCATGAACATCTCCAGCCCAAATGTAACAGCCTGAGCCTGAATGTCTTCGATGACTGGACGAAGGTTTTGCTCATAGTCCTGAAAGGCTGCCGCTAAGTCACCGGGATGTTTTGTTAGCGATTTGCCGAGCGCCGCTGCCCCCAGAATTGCTACGGAGCCGCCCATCCCCGCCGCAGGCGACGGGCAGTACCCGGCGTCGCCGACCAAAGCTACCCGACCCTTACTCCAAGAACTCATGTGAACCTGGCAAAGCTTATCGAAATAGAAATTTTCGCTGCCACCCATCTGATCCAGTAATTCATCGACCCGCCATGGTGCGCCTTCGAATGTGCTGCGAATCATGCGCTTTTGCTCATCCTGTTGTCGACGGTCGTAGGAGATCTCCTCTTCAGACGAAAAGCAGAAGGCGATGTCCGTCTTGCCGTTGTAGGTGTTCAGCATCACTGTTTTGCCAGGGATGCTGAACATCTGTGACATGTTCTCGACCATCAGCAACCTCGGAACGATGGTGAGCGAAAAGTAATTCTTAAGGAAGACCACAAACGAGGCTTCCTCGCCAAAGCAGAGGCGTCGCACATTGGAATGAGTCCCATCGCAACCGAGCATCAGTGAGAACGCCTGCTTTCTACCACTGTGAAATACCACATTCACCTGGTCTGCCAACTCCTCAACAGCAGCGATGCTGTCGGCAAAGAGCCACTCAACGTCGTCTACCACCTCATTGAAGAGTAGATCAAGCAACGTGTCCCGTTCGATCTCATACTCTTCCGCCGACGCGTCGTCCTGCTGTTCGCCGCTCTGTCCCTCATCCTTGCGCCGCAGGGGAACGCCATCTTTATCCAGGAACACTACAGGCCGTTGCGGCAGGGAATGCGCCTTAATGCGGTCTAACAGACCCATACTTCGAACGACAGCGATCACGCCCTCGCGGATGTTGACGGGCGTTCCGCCGCGCCGCAACTCGCTAGCCATCTCGACGACAGTGACCGAATAGCCGAGATTATTCATCCACCATGCCATTGCGAGTCCCGCGAAGCTAGCGCCGCTGATAAGAACGCTCGGGGCATTCTCATCCAGCGACTTGATGTCGACGGTCCGTTGCGTTTCTGCTATCACTGTTCCGCTCCTAGAAATGTATACTAAGTATAATTTTAGGTTATGTAAACTGAATTAATGCCAGGGAAACCGAACCCACCCCGGAATCGACAAACGCGGAAACGCCTCGCGACACGGCAAAAGATCTCTGACACCGCGACGCGCCTGTTTTTAGAGCGCGGTTTCGACGGGGTACGGATCGAGGAAATCGCCGAGGCCGCGGATGTTTCGCGGATGACTGTCTTCAACCACTTTCCCCGCAAAGAGGACATGTTTTTCGATCTGGACGGAGAGGGCCGCGCAGACTTGCTGGAGGCCCTACAGAAGGGAGAGAGCGGGATGGCTCCGCTGGAAGCTCTGCGCTTGTTTGCACACCATGCGGTCCGCGCACAGAAGCCCTATGTGCGCTTTTCCGATCCACATACCGACAAGTTCATGGCTACCCTGGAGGCCAGTGACGCTCTCAAAGCTCGCGCCAGAGCCATTCGTGACGAACTCACAGAAGTGCTGGCCACTGCACTGGCTAGTTCCGTTCATCGTCCGCAAGGCGATCCCATTGCCGCCCTCTCAGCATCCCTTCTCATTTCGACATGGGCCGTGGCACTGACGGAAGCGCATCGAGCATTTCAGCGCGACCGAAATCTAAAGAAGGCAAATGCGCTTTTTCTCAAACTGATCGACTGCGGTATGCGTGGTGTTCAGGCTGCACTCGAAGGAACACCATACTCCTGATACGTGTACCAGGCCCACTCCCGCGTCGTTGGTTGATAGCAGTCATGGCAGATTACTTCAGCAAACAGCGTTTCCCGTTCCCAATCCAGTGCAACGAGACCTAAGCGAGTGTTCGATGAGCGCATTGGCCAAACTTCAGCAGACATTATCGCAACGGCATAACGCTTATGGGTTATAGACACAAATCTTGGAAGGGTCTGAGATGGACGCAAGGTCGTGGGGTCTGCGGGAGCATATCGAGCACCAAGCTACGCAGATCAACACATAATTTACACGCGAGCCCACTACCCCGGCTACACTTCAAGCTTCAGTACGGCTCCCCGGTATGCTTCGCGTGGCCGGATTGTCGACGCCGCCCTCTTTTGGAGGCAGATGCACTCGATCATCGTATTTAGAGCGAAGTTGCTCTTCATCATTGCTGGGCAACTGTGATCCCCACTCGGCGCTAACGGCTCTCGTTCATATTGAGTCCCGCTCCGAAGGGAGTTCGTTACAACAAAACCAGCTTCCATGAGACTCTCAATATCTGCAATCGCTTGGAAAACTTGCACCCCACCTTCTTCGTGGATATGCGAAGCTCTGAAAGCTGCCTCGTCAATGGGGGACAGCAGCTCAAGTTTGATCAGATCCGACACACAGGCATCCACCTCCCTATAGTAGGGAACCCAAAGCCGTCGATCTCCGTTGTTGATATATATACTTGAAACGCGATACTCAATCGGAAGCCTGCTAATGAATACTGTGACCTTCATATATGCCTATCATGCAAGACGGGTCGATGATTCTGCATGCGACCTAAGCCGTAACGCTGACATGAATTCGTGTTATCGACGGGCGGCTCTCTAAGCACGATGATTAATCCGTACGCAGAGGACTGAAAGCTCAAGGCCCCCGTAACTTCCCCACCGAATATCACCGAGGCCCATCAACTATCAGTTGCTGGGCCTCGACTTTCACAGCGACGTGCTTCCGACGCATACTCAGGGAGCGGGGTCAAATAGCAACGTAATAACAAACTTGTCTGGGTAGTCCAGAGCCGCGTTCTACCTTTCTAGCAGATGAAGCATCCAAGACCTTCGGATGCGCCTCATACATCTCCATTGCCTCCGATTCGAAGGTCCGCGGCTGATCGAGTGTTAAATCCTGACTTTCCGATCGAGCGAACGGTGTAGCCCCGTGCATGCAGAATGACGGGCATACGTGAATGAATCCTCGACAGGAGTTCGTTCGCCCCATTCGTGACGATGGCGTACGAATGGAGACAGTGGCCCTTTACATCCTTTCAGGCATCCCAAAGCCCGGCGAAGGCGAATAAACTCCCGCTCGACAGCTCAAAGGAGTAAGGCTGCTTTCGAGGCTTGCCCTGTTTGTCCAGTTATGAAGCGCGTTGACAGAATGCAGCAGCGCCGCTTCTTCATCGGTTCACGCCGGGTGCGCGACGTGGCAATAGTCTCCGCGCGGGCATTGATGGTCGAGAGTCCCTTGATCTCTTTCGAGGCCTTCGCGAAAAAAGGGATGAGGCCCTCCATGCGCGGATGAGTTCGCGCTCCCGGTTTCTTGGCTCTGCCGAATGATGGGTTTGATGAGCCGTGTGCGCAGCGTTGTAGTCTGCTTCAGGCATCGGCATATCCTGCCGGCGGAAATGCTCCGCAATCTTTTGTTCGTCAATTCGTCGGGGTGTGAACACCCCTTTCAGCGTAGGGTATTTGTGCGGGTATTTCTGTGAAAAACTCGCCTAACGCATTTATTTACAACGTTTCTGAGTCCCTGGGGGGCAACCAAACGCTTGTGCAACGACAGCGAACGACCCCGGAGTGGTGTGATGACACTCTCTCTCTGACGGCCGGCTACTTGTGATTCTTCATTCTCACAGGCTGAAAGCTCGCGAGCACTGACTGAGCGGGCGAGTGACTCGAAAGCACCTTCGAGGGGCCATACAGCATTCTCATCGCGAGTCCCCGTCAATTATGCTCAGCAGCGCCCCAGCTGCCGTCTTTTGCCGCTCGCGGGTATCCCGATCTCATCTGGAGGAAGGAGCGATCCTGGCGCCTGCCGAGTCTTCCAGTGGCGGCTAATCAAGGCGTGAGAGGCAGTGGCGGTTCAGATTGATGAGGCCGATATCCTCTGCGTAGACAGAGACCGCGTGTCCCCGCACGTCAGGATGCGTTTCGTGCCGCATCCAGACACGCTGCCCCTTACCGAGCACACCGCCGCCAAGGTAGTCACCGGAGGGCATTCGTTCCACCATCTCGTAAGGTAGGTTCCGGTTCACCACATAGCGATCTTGATAGACCAACGGGCGGTCCATGTACCCTCCGCGCTGCTGCATTTGCTAATGTCCAGGAATGAATACCCGTCATGCACGCCTGGTTACGACCGGTGTCGATAGACATTGATCGCCAGGGACGATGAAGTTATCCCGTCATTTTGCTTTGAGCTGCGCAAGAATATCGTCGGCCGAAGTTCGATCTCCATGAGAGTGGCTGATCCTCTCAAAGAGGACCATTCCTTTCGCATCAAGGATGAAGGTCGACGGATACGCCGTCTCGTGCGGTGCATCCCAGCGCAGTCCGTAGAGGTCCGTCATCTTGTAGTCGGGATCGATCACGAGCGTGATATTCGAAGGAAGATCAGCTTCCATCGCAAGGAACTCCTTGGCATGGTGGCCGAGATTCGCCGGCGGACCGGGATACACGAGAAGCACATTTGTCTTCCGCGCTGCAAACTCCGCGCCGTGATCTACGAAATCATGCACCTGCTTCACGCAGTATGGGCACTCATAACCCGGAAAACCACGCAGTACCACGAACACAGTTATTCCCTTCGCGCGTTTCCTTGGCGAGGCTAACGCTCCTCCCGGTAGGTGTCTGAAGCGTGAACTCAGGCACCTTCGGTCCAACTGAAGGTGTCTGCGCGGAAGCCATGCCGACCGCCAGACATGCGAAAACTGCAAGGCAGCGCAAAAATATAAAGAGCATTGAATTCTGAGTGCTTCCGGTCGTTCGATCGACTTGCTGATCGCCTAAGTTTACGGATGTCATGGTTACAACTCCTGTCGGTCTTCTTGATAGCTCGTATAGGAGTGACCGCCGCAGGAAAAGTTACAAGCAGTTGGCTATCGATCATGGCCAAGTAACTTCGTAACCTTTCATCATGTCTTCGCGTCAGATACGCGCCTTCCCGATCAGACTTGCGTCTGTCGAGAGAAGAGAGATCATCCATGAAGCGTATGCGTCGAAGCTTGCTCCTCTTCCTCTACGCCGTTCTGCATGGAGTCGCCTTGGCTCAACCACACGAGGTTGGCGACGGCTTGTCCGGCCCGGTCAAGGCCGTGCATGTCAGTCCTCGACGCTCTTTTTCAATCCCCAAAGCTGGTTTCATCTCTCGGCTCCCCGCAGCAATGATTCAATGATTCATCAACCCGCTTCAGAGGATTCAACACTATGCGAAATCAACATCAAGCTATGCTCATACGCTCGCTTACGTTAGCAATGCTTGCTGCCCTCCCTTCCGCGAACGCTTTGTCGCAAGCAATTCCCGCACCAGCTCCCGGTGCACCCTCATCGGCGGTCCTGGTCGAGCTCTTCACCTCAGAGGGATGCTCAGACTGCCCTCCGGCAGACGAACTGCTGCGCCAGATCAATGGACGAAAGACGGCTGGCGGACAGTTGATCGTCGGCATCAGCGAGCATGTCAGCTACTGGAATGGTCTGGGGTGGAAAGACCCGTTTTCCGCCGAACTCTACACGAACCGCCAGAACGAATACGGAACGCGCCTCGGGCTTGAGAGTGTCTATACCCCGCAAATGATCGTCAACGGCCGGGAAGAGTTCGTCGGCAGCGATGGCCGCGCCCTGCAATCCGCGTTTGCGGAGGAGTCAAAGCGCAAACAGATCTCGCTGCGAATCGACTCTGGGCAGATCAAGGACAACAGCGTGACGTTCACCTACACGGCATCGGATCTACCGCTGAAGCACACGTTCCAGTTGGTCGCCGTACTCGTCGACGACGTGGACCAATCCAGCGTGCTCCGCGGCGAGAACTCCGGTCGCAGGCTTACCCATGTCGCGGTCGCGCGAGCATTCGCGCCACTCGGAGACCTTCACGAAGCCGTCCAGCATTCCACGACGCTGCCCTTGCCGCCTTCCTTCCTGTCGAACCCGAGTGCCGGGCATCATCTTGTTCTGTTCGCGCAGCAGGGAAGCGGCGGTCCAATCGTAGGCAGCGACACGAAGCCAATCTGAGTGGTGACTCAAGCTTCCTGGCAGGCTTCGTAGAGGTCTCGGTAGGCCGACACCAGGGCACCGAGCGTGAAAGCCCGATTCAACCCGCTGGGATTTGGCAGAACCCAAACGTTAGCGCCCGCAAGCGTCAACCTCTGCCGGCCCCACGCGACCGACCTCTGGTTGTAGATCGCCGCGAACGCCGGCTTCCCAAGGAAGGCAAGAAAGCGCGGATGGTACTGACGCACCTTCTCTTCCAGGCCGGCAGCCGCTGCATGAAACTCATGGCGCGCTAACTCGCTGGCTCGGATGGTGGGTCGTTCGACCGCTGCGGTCAGGCCGTATCCATGATGAAGAATCGTGTGGTCCTCTTCGGGGCGGATGCGGTGCGGCGTAAAGCCCGCAAGATGAAGGACGGCCCAGAACCTGTTGCTTTGACTTGAAAAATGGTGGCCAGCCCGCGCGGCGCTCAATGCCGAGTTGATGCCACAGAACAAGACATCTAGATCCTCCGCGAGCAGATCCAACAGTCGTTCAGGCTCCCCCTCACCATCTGGAGTCCTGCTTGCTCTCGTCGCTCTTTCCACTATCTTCACCATCGGTTCGCCATCCTTGATCGCCGACAGGGCCACAACAGTCTCACGGTCGACCCGCCGATAGTAAACCGTATCCTGAAGTGGTGAACGGCTGGATGACGAAAGACGTACTGCTCGTTGCGAACGTCAGAGCGGCGCAATCGTCAAAATTTACTACTCTTCTCTTGCCGGCTGATGGACGATCGCTTGTAACTATTCGGCTGCTCCCTTCTCTAACGCTTGGAATGGCTGTGTCGGCTGTAGATCTGTACTTGACGCAGACTCCGCAGGCCTGCGCGGGCTTCATTCGCTCAACCATGTACTCGTGAAAAAATCGAAGGAGCACGCCTGACTGGTATGAACGCGGAACCCTCAACTCGCGATGAAGCGCAGATGATCGCCTCGATTCTCGCCGGCGATAGGGAGCAGTACCACGACCTCGTCCGCCCCTACGAACGCAGCGTTTACAAGATGGCGCTCTCCTTGATGAAGAACCAATCGGACGCCGAAGATGTTGCCCAGGAGGCATTTCTCAAAGGCTTCAGAAAACTCGCAGACTTCCGCGGACAAGCAAAGTTCAGCACGTGGCTCATCAGCATCACCTTAAATGAAGCGCGAGGCCGCCTGCGGCGCCAGACCGTCGTGCGGATGGAGTCACTCGATGACTCGCCCGAAGAAGGAGGTCACATCGCTCCAGCCCTCCTTCGAGACTGGCGCGAAGTCCCCTCCGAAGCTCTTGAGAGACAGGAGATCCGCCAGATGCTTCAGGATGCGATCGCTAATTTATCTCGGCCATACCGGGAGGTCCTGGTCTTACGAGACATAGAGGAATTTTCGATCGATGAAACCGCCACCGCGCTCGCAATCACGACCGGTACCGTCAAAGTCAGGTTGCATCGCGCGCGAATGATGATGCAAAAAGAACTAGCGCCGAAACTGGAACGATTAACTCCGCGGAGGAGGTGGTTTCAATGGTCATAGAATGCAAGCACGTTTGGGACTACATCTCCGGATACCTGGATGACTCGCTGTCTCCCGAAACCAGGGAGTTGGTGCAACGGCATCTGGAACATTGCCAGATCTGCTCAGCAATCCTCGACTCGACTCGCAACATCATGGTCCTCACCGCGGATGACAAGGTCTTTGAACTGCCCGTCGGCTTCAGCGAGCGATTACACACACGGCTGTCTCAAGAGATCAGCAGCGTGTCGGAAGACACCGTGAAGGATGTCTAGATTGTCCCGTGCAGGTGAAGGTGGATTGCCCATTCCACGACCACCAGGACAAGCGTGATGGTCGCAAGGCCAATCTGGATTCGTTCGGACCGCAGCGTCTTCGCAGCCACTTCTCCCATCCGCCATTGCGAGGACCCTCGGCCGCGCAGAGATCGCACCCGCCAGATCGCATAAAGATTGACCACCGACCCACCAACCGCAACGATCTCCATCGGGATGCGAATCGCGTCGCCGTGAATCGAAGCCAGCAGACGTACACCGGTCGTCGCTGCGGCTAGCGAGCCGAGTCCAATCAGCAGCCGAAGACCGCTGATCGCCATAAAGGCTGCACACGCGCTCTGGAGCAAGATGAAGAACAGGCTCGTCAATCCAAGGACCCAGGACCGGCTCGCGCCATCATGGACGGGTCGTGTGTCGATGCCCACATTCTGTTCGAGCAAGGTCTTCTCCATCAGCAATGCTACCTCGTTTCCCTCCGCGTTTGGTCCCTCGCCGCGAGTAACTCCATGACCTCTTCCTCCGTGTACCGAGGTGTAATATGCTGTGGGCAATTCCAGTCGAAGGCCTCAACATGAATCACCAACGCACGTTCGGGCAATGCGTTGCGCTCAGCCGTTCTCAATCTTGCAATCAACTCCAGGGCTTCTTCATTCCCTTCAACGATTCTTGTCCTTCCCAGAATCTTGAGCCGCTGTTGCCCGACATAATCCATCAAAAACAGTGCCACCCGCTCGTCATGCTCTAGGTTCCCGAGACTGATGTACTGCTTGTTGCCTCTCAGGTCAGCGAACCCAAGCGTCTGATCATTCAGCACATGAAGAAAACCTTTAGGGCCGCCGCGAAACTGGATGTACGGCCATCCTGTCTCGCTCACCGACGCCATGTAAAACCCATCGCGCGCTCCGATAAACTCTCGTTCGCTCTCACCCAGCCGGCTGCCCGGTTCACCCATCTCTTCCATCCGCTGGTACTGCCGCCGGCTCCCATGAACTTCCTGCTGCTTCTTAGTGAGCGGAGTGAATGCGATCTCTGCAAATTTGCGTCCCATGTGCGATCTCCACGAATCGGCTGCCGCTTACTCAATCTTGCGCCAGCCATCGCATTCGGCAGGCTCCCTCAAGAAGAACACGCTTCGGACGGCCACAATCGATCCTGCCGTCACTCGCGAATTGTGAAGCCAGCAGCCTACCCCGAGTCGCGGGTTTTCACAACGAAGAACTTGCCTTCGCCGCCCGGAGCCGCGCCGGCAGGAAGGGATGGATCAGCAACTGATACGCTCCGCCCCCTAAGACGCCACCGACCAGCGGCCCCGCAATCGGCACCCACCAGTAATGATCCGGAGAGGGAAGCGCCGAACTTCCCCAGCCTGCCAGGAAACAAAATAAGCGAGGTCCAAAATCGCGCGCCGGATTGATCGCCCACGACTCGAGAAATCCCATCGAAGCCCCAATGACCGTGATGATCAGGCCGATAATGACAGCACCAAAGTTCGCACCCGGCGCCTGCTCGTTATATTGCTCTGTCACCGCAAAGATCCCGAAGATCAGAAACGCCGTCAGGATAATCTCGCTCAGGAATGCATGCATCGGCGTCACCGCAATGCCCGGATGCGTAAAGAACATCCCCGCCGCACCTCCCGTAGCGCGCGTCAGGTGATTCGTCAGATTGAAATAGTTGATGACCGGAACATAGAGCGCATACACCACGCACGCTCCCGCAAAGGCACCCACAGTCTGCGCCACGCAATAGGGCACAACCTTCTTCCAGGAAAAATTGCGATAGATCGCCAGCGCCAGCGTCACCGCAGGGTTTGCATGGCAACCGCTCACCGAAGCCGTCGTATAAATCGCAATTGTCACGGCAAGTCCCCACGTAACGCAAAGACCCCAGTAGCCGCCCTGGTAAGGGTTCGGGCTGTAGAGCGTATACATCCCGGCGACCGAATCACCGAAGGCAATGATGATGAACATTGCCACAGCTTCTGAGATCAGCTCGCCTACGGAAGTGAACATTGATGCTTTCATTGGATCGCCTCCGCTGCTAAGGGCTCTGCCGTTGCAACATACTGCGCTGCCATCGCAGTGAAGTCTGTCACCTGTTGCTCTTCCCAGGTCTTATCCTGGCCCAACTCTTTGGCGAGCATAGCAGCCACCCGTGGCGCCATCGCAACCGCTGCCTTCGCGTTCAGAAACAAGGCTCGCGTTCGCCGTGCAAGGATATCGTCGACCGTCCGAGCCATCTCTTCGCGCACGGCCCACACGACCTCCGCCGCAATGTAAGGCAGCGCAGGATGCAGCCGCTCCGTCAGTTCCGGCTCTGCGGCAGCCAGCGCTAGAATCGCTGACGCATCACTCCCATACACCGCAAGATCACCCAGCAACTCCGGATGCTCATCGTACCCATGTACATGCAGCGTGCCGGTCACGCAGGGCGTCTCCTTTAAATCGCCTAGCGTCATTGCATGATTCACAGCGTCTTCGGCCATATGGCGATACGTCGTCCACTTCCCACCGACGATGCTCAATAGTCCCGAGTCATCGATGTGAATCGTATGGTCACGCGAAAGCGCAGACGTCTTGCCGGCATGAGCCCCCTGCGCTCTCACCAGCGGACGAATCCCCACATACATGCTCAAAATATCAGCCCGGGAAGGAGGACGACTCAGGTATTGCCCAGCCGTCTCCAGCACAAACTCAATCTCTTCTTCAAGCGCCTTTGGCTCATACGATGGATCGTCGATCGGCGTGTCCGTTGTCCCCACCACCGTATGCTCATGCCACGGAATGGCGAACAGCACACGTCCATCGCTCGTATGCGGAACCATGATAGCCGTTCCCCCGCGCAGAAACGACTTCTCGAACACCAGATGAATTCCCTGGCTCGGACTGATCATCGTATGCGCCAGAGGCTCCGCCAGCCGCCGCACTTGGTCGGTGAAGATTCCAGTCGCGTTGACGATCACCCTCGCGTCAACCGTGTGGTGCGCACCCGTCTCCCGATCCGCAACAACCACTCCCGTCAAGAACCCATCCGCACCCTTCCTTAACTCAACCGCCGACGCGTAATTGAGAACCGTCGCCCCATGATCGGCAGCCGTCGCGATCAAGTGTGTCAGCAAGCGAGTGTCGTCGAACTGCCCATCGTGATAGACCACGCCACCGCGCAGCCCCTCCGGCTGAATCGTAGGCAGCGCCGCGAGCGTCTCTTCCAGAGTCAGAATTCGCGATGCGCCAAACCCGTACTTCCCCGCCAGCAGGTCATAGATCTTCATGCCGATCCCGTAGAACGGCGCCTCCCACCACGCGTAATTTGGCACCACAAACGGAAGGTCGTGAACCAGGTGAGGAGCATTCTGGCGCAGCAGTCCTCGCTCCTTCAATGCCTCCATCACTAGCGAGATGTTGCCTTGCTCGAGGTACCGCACGCCTCCATGCACCAGCTTCGTGCTGCGGCTCGACGTTCCTTTGCCAAAGTCCTCGCGTTCGACCAGCAGTACGTCATACCCGCGCGTCGCAGCATCCACCGCAACTCCCGCTCCAGTAGCGCCGCCCCCAATCACAACCATGTCCCACGGCGTGATGCGCGCCTGGAGTTTCGCAATCATTGCTTTGCGCTTCATGCAGTCTCCCTGTTCCAGCCCTTCGAGCGGCCCACGGCATCCTGCCACTTCGCGTACTTCTTCCGCGCCTGCTCGCGATCCATCTGCGGCGTGAAGATCTGCCCGGTAGGACGCGTCCTCGCAATTTCGTCGGTGTCCGCCCAGAATCCCGTTGCCAGCCCGGCAAGATAAGCCACGCCCTGCGCCGTGGTCTCCAGAATCGCCGGCCGCTCGACCGGTATGCCCAGCATGTCTGCCTGGAACTGCATCAGCAGGCTGTTATCCGCCGCGCCGCCATCGGCCCTCAGCTTCGTCAATCCAAACTGCGTGTCCTTCTGCATCGCGCGCAGCACATCGGTCACCTGGAACGCGATGCTTTCGATCGCCGCGCGTGCAATCTCGCCCGTCCCCGTGCTGCGCTGCAAACCGATGATCATGCCGCTCGCATAGGGGTCCCAGTGCGGTGCCCCTAGCCCGGTAAATGCCGGAACCACCACCACATTGTTCGAGCTCTCTACCGAAGCTGCCAGATTCTCGACATCGGGAGACTGTTCGAAGAACTCCATCTTGTCGCGGAGCCACTGCACCACAGCTCCGCCGATAAAGATGCTGCCCTCGAGCGCATACTGCAGCTTCCTGTCCGTGCTGCACGCCAACGTGGTAATCATCCGCTCTTTCGAAAGCGTGAACGTCTCTCCGATATGTTGCAGCAGAAAACAGCCAGTCCCATACGTATTCTTGGCATCGCCCGGGCTGACGCAGAGTTGCCCAAATAAAGCCGCTTGTTGATCCCCCGCGACTCCCGCAATCTCTACCTCTCCTAGACCCAAACTCGTCGTCACCCGCCCAACGCACTCGCTCGACCACACCACGTCCGGCATCATGCTCGCCGGAATTCGCAGCATCTTCAACAGAGAGACATCCCACTTGTCTTCCACAATGTTGTACAGCAGCGTCCGCGAGGCATTCGTCCGATCGGTAATGTGCTTCTTCCCGCTCGTCAGGTTCCAGATCAGCCAGCTATCCACCGTTCCAAACGCCAGCTTGCCGTCCTCAGCGCGCCTGCGCGCACCACCCACGTTGTCCAGAATCCACGCAACCTTGGTACCCGAAAAGTACGGGTCGATCAGCAACCCGGTCTTATTGCGAATCTCCACCTCGTTGCCATCAGCCCGAAGCTGATCGCACAGCGCAGCCGTCCGGCGGTCCTGCCAGACAATCGCCGGATAGACCGGCACCCCCGTCTCCCGATCCCACACAATCGTCGTCTCGCGCTGGTTCGCTATGCCGAGTGCCACCACATCCCGCGGACGCACGCGCGCCTTCGCCAGCACCTCAACCGCCGACGTCAGTTGCGACGTCAGAATGTCCATCGGATCGTGCTCGACCCACCCCGTATTCGGATAATGCTGTTTGAACTCGTGCTGCGCCAACCCGGCAATCCTGCCCTCGTGATCGAACAACATCGCCCGCGAACTGGTGGTCCCCTGGTCGAGTGAAAGTACATACTGAGCCATAGTTTTTTCCGACTCCCATCCTGTCACAAAAAAAGCCTGTGCCCGAAAATGGTGCAACCGTCTCGTTATTTCATGATGCTCGAAGTCCAGACCTAAACCTTTTGGATCAGTATCTTTACATGCTTTTCGATAGGGTCCCGGCTTACCTTACCCAGGCATCTCTCAAAAACCCAAAACTCCCATCCACCCGCGGGACGATTCCCTGAATTCGCTCCGTGTGCACCACCTCATTATCCGGATACCAAAGCGGCACTCCCGGCAGCTCTTGCGCCAGGATAGCTTCAACCTGAACGTAAGCGTTTCGCCTCTGGGACTCATCATTTGTCTGCGCCGCTGAACTCAAGAGCTCGTCCACTCGCGCATCCGAAAAATGCCCCCGGTTTCCACCCTTCGGCGGAAAACGGTCACTCCCATAGGCATACCGGAAGATATCCGGGTCCTCGTTCGACCCAATCCACCGCAGCGCATACATCTCGAACCGACCCGCCGAGACATCCGAAAAGAATGTTCCGAACTCGCTCGACCGCAGCGTCAACTGGATCCCCGCTTCCGCCAGTTGCTGTTGGAGAATCTCCGCTAGCAACCGAGTCGTCTGGTCGGTCGAAGTCTTCATCTCCAGCCGGATCCGCACGCCATCTTTCCCCGACTGGTAACCCGCACTCTCAAGCAACGCCCGCGCCCGGGCTGGATCGTGCGGATACCTGGCCAACTCACCACTCGGTGCTTGCGCCCAATGCCCAAGCGGCAACAACGTATCCGCCAGCCGGGCCTTCCCCCTCCACACCGCATCCACAATCGCCTGCCGATCGATCGCACAAGCCACCGCTTGCCTCACCCGAACATCTTTGAGCGGTCCATATTGCACGTTGTAGTTCAGGTACATCACCGGCGACCCCAGACCTGTCTCGGTCTTCAACCCGCGCCTCGACTCAAGCGCATGAACCATATCCAGCGTCAGCTCGTTACTCGCTACATCCACCGAGCCCTTTTCCAACTCCAGCGCCACCGTCACCGCATCTGGCACCACGGCAAACCGTACCCGTTGAATCTTCGGAGCTCCTCCCCAGTAGCCGGCATTCCGCTCAACCATTACTTCCTTATCCTGCTCGGCAGAGACAAAACGAAAGGGCCCGGAGCCGATCGGCATCCGACCGAAGTCTTTATTCGATCCAGCCGGAACCACTCCAAACAGCCCGTCACTCAAGTTGAACAGCAGGGAAGCGTCAGGACTCTTCATCAGCACCGCGACTGTCAAACGATTGATCGCGTCCGCACGCGCCACGTGCGCAAACGCTCCCGACTTGCTCGTTAGTAAGCTTCCATCGATCAGCGAGTTGATCGTCCACGCAACATCCGTCGAAGTCAGCGGCTTGCCATCCTGAAACGACACACCATCCCGCAGATGAAAGACCCACGTCAGCAGATCAGGTTGCTCCCAGCTCGTAGCCAGCCACGGCTGCATCTCGAAATGCTCGTCTTTCTTTACGAGCGCATCGAAGATGAGTCCACCAATCCGCTCAGCCATTGCGTCCGTCCCGACCCTCGGATCCAGCGAGTTCGGTGAGTTCTCAATCGCGACCACGACCGTTTGCGCATCTTCCGCGCGCCGCGTGCAGCCCGTGAGCGCGAGAATCCCAATCAGCAGGAACCTCCCCGCATCTCCGCATCTACTTCTGAGCGAACTGAGCTGAACGGCGCGGTCTTTTGACGCTAGCAACTCACCTTCCCCAGCGTTCTAGGCCCGCGCGCACCAGTAGCTGCCGGGACGTTTCCCGGCAACCCATGCCAGCTGAGCCACGCAAGCAGCGCGAACGCCATCGCCTCCTTCGCCTGCGACGAGATTCCGAAGGCATCGATTGGCTTCACCGTCACACCAAGCGCGCCAAACATCGCGGCAAGGCTCCGCATCAGGGTGGCATTCTTCACTCCACCACCCGCCACGATCAGTTCAGTACCCCGCGCCATCGGGGCGCGCTGCCCAAGATGAGCCCAGCAATAACGCACATAGCCGTCAAGGACCGAGGCTGCCGTGAAGTCGGTTGCGGTCGCGACCGCGTCGGCGTCACTCCCGCCGACAGCAACGCACATCGCCTTGAATTGCTCCGCGAAGAAAGCACCGAACTGCTCTCGCCCACACGACTTTGGCGGAGCCGCGGCGAAGTATTTGTCCTGCATCGCCTTCGCAACCACATCGGTCAGAACGCGACCCTTCCCGGCAGTCTTGCCACCGCGATCGAAAGCCTTACCAAAGCTCATCTGCATCAGCGCGTCGACGACCATGTTCGCCGGCCCGGTGTCGAACGCCAGTAGGTCGTCAAGACTTGCTCCCGCGGGGATCGCCGTGACATTCGCGATGCCTCCAAGGTTCAGCAGCACGCGATTCTTCGTCAGGGAGCGGAAGAGTGTGTAGTCGAGCATCGGCACCAGCGGTGCCCCTTGTCCGCCCGCCGCGAAGTCCGCCGCGCGCAGGTCGCTGACCACCGGTACGCCGAGCCGCTCACGCACCACGGCCGCCTCGCCGATCTGCCAGGTCGCGCGCCCGGCTTCGTGGATGATTGTCTGGCCGTGCATGCCAACCAGCTTTGGCTTCACACCAATCTGTTCAACTGCTTTCTCAATGCAATCCGCATAAACCGCGCCCAGCTTCCAATTCAACCGGCTGAAGTCGGCAGCAGTCTGCGGTACGCCCTCCATCGCGCGCATCACCTCAGCCCTCACTGCCTTGGAGTAGGCAAAACCGACATGGCCCAGAACCTTGACCTTCGGCCCAGGCGAAACCCTCACCAGCGCCACGTCGACACCATCGGCTGACGTCCCGCTCATCACCCCAGCTACAACCATCGCTTTCGGTTTGTCGTTCACGTTGTACCGCCCTTCATCTCACGCTTCAGCTCGGCCAAAAGATTCAACGCTTCAAGCGGCGTGAGCGAATCCACTTGCGCCGATTCCAGCCGATCAACGATTCGTTGCGAAAGCGGCGTGAACATCGTCATCTGCATCTGGCGCGGTTGTTCGGAACTGGCCTCGCGAACCTGCTGCGACTCGGCCCGCTCATGCAGCTTCAACACTTCCCGTGCGCGCCCAATCACAGCCGTCGGAAGTCCCGCAAGGCGCGCCACTTCGATGCCGTAACTCTTGCTCGCCGCCCCTGCCTCAACCGTATGGAGAAAGACAATCCCGCCGCTGTTCTCCTTCACCGTAACGCGCACATTCTTCAGTTTGGCGAGACGCTCGGCCAGTAACGTCAGTTCGTGATAGTGCGTGGCGAAGAGGGTTCGAGCGCCGATGCGCTCATGAAGATGTTCGACCGTAGCCCACGCCAGGCTGAGGCCGTCGTAGGTCGCCGTGCCTCGGCCCATCTCGTCAAGTAGTACGAGCGAATGCTTCGTCGCCGTGTTTAGGATCGCTGCCGTTTCAGTCATCTCAACCATGAAGGTAGAGCGTCCGCGCGCGACGTTATCACTTGCGCCGATCCGCGTATAGATTCGATCTACCAGACCAACGCGCATGCGTTCCGCCGGCACAAAGCAGCCGCTCTGCGCCATCACGACAAGCAGAGCTGCCATGCGGAGATAGGTGCTTTTCCCCCCCATGTTCGGTCCGGTCATCAGAAGAATTGACGGTCCCGCATCGCAATCAAGATACAGCGAGTTCGGCACGAAACGTCCCGCGCCCGACTCTTCCATCCGCCGCTCGACGACGGGGTGACGAGCCCCCACAAATTCCAGCAGGCCACTGTCGTCCACTTCGGGCCGTACCCATCCGCGCAGCGCGGCAAGGTGTGCAAAGCACGAAAGCAGATCAATCTCCGCAACGCGCCGTGCGGTCTCGCGCATTCGTCCCGCAGCGGCGAGCAGTTGCACGCGGAGCTCGGCGAAGATGCGCCGCTCAATCTCGAGCGACCGATCCTGCGCCGTCAGGATCTTCTGCTCATAATCTTTCAATTCAGGGGTTGTGAAGCGTTCGGCGTTGACCAACGTCTGCTTGCGCTCATAGTCCGCAGGCACAGACTTCGCGTTGGCCTTCGTAACCTCGAGATAATACCCAAAGACTGTGTTGTACCGAACCTTTAGCGAGCCGATACCAGTGCGGCTACGCTCACGCTCTTCAATTGCCACCAGGGCCGCGCGCCCGCTGCGTCCCAACTCGCGAAGCTCGTCCAATTCGGCATGCAGACCGGGGCGAACAACGCCGCCATCATTGAAGGTGACCGGCGGCTCGTCGACGATCGTGGCGACGACAAGCTCATGGATATCCGCCAGCGTGTCTAGCGACTCACAGAGCGTCTGCCAACGCGACGAGCCGAACGTCTGCACTGCATTGCGGAGTGACGGCAGGCAGCCAACCGTCGCTGCAAGTGCCAGAACCTCGCGAGGGCCGGCCGAATCCATCGCAACACGACCAAGGAGGCGCTCCAGGTCGAGTACGCCATCCATCGCCCGTCGAACGCCTTCGCGCCGGCGGAGGTCGCCCGTGGCTTCGGCGACAGCGTCGAGTCGGCTGCCAATCTCGCGAAGATCGTGCGCTGGTCGCAGCAGTGTGGCGCGAAGCAGGCGCTTTCCCATCGGCGTGCAGCAGGCGTCGAGCGTGTAGAGAAGCGTGGTCTGGGCCGTCTCGCCGGAGAAGAGGGGGTCTACCAGCTCAAGGTTGCGAACCGAGACCGCATCGAGCTCAAGGCATCCCGAGCGCTCGTAAAACCGCACTGCTTCAAGGTGCTCGAGCGCTCCCTGTTTGGTCTGGCGCAAGTAGTGGACGAGGCCTCCCGCGGCGACCGCTGCCGCTTCGTGTCCTGACAGCCCGAGGCCATCCAGCGAGAGCACTTTGAAGTGTTGCCGAAGCAAGGGCAGCGCATGCTCGGCTGTCAAAACCCAGTCTTCAAGCGGCGTTTTCGTGCGGATTCCGTCAATTCCGGTGGTGTCTTCGTCTGGTTCGCCGAGCAGGCCTTTCGTGCGGCCAAGGCCAAGCAAGCCGCCGTTGGCGTAGACGAGTTCCACGGGCTTGAGGCGGGAGAGTTCGTCGGCGGCCTGCGGCCATGCGGTGTCGCCGCGAAACTCCGTGGCGCGGAAGTCACCGGTTGAGAGGTCGACCAAGGCGATGCCAACGGTCGAGCCCTGAACAACGATGGATGCGAGCCAGTTGCTTTCGCCGGCGCTAAGTGTTGAATCGACGGCAGTTCCGGGGGTCAGCACGCGGGTGACTTCGCGCTTCACGATGCCTTTGACGGTTTTGGGATCCTCCATTTGCTCGCAGAGGGCGATGCGGTAGCCTTTACGCAGAAGGCGCTGGATGTACATTTCGGCGGCGTGATAGGGAACACCGCACATGGGCTGTTTCTTCTCTTTGTCGCGGGCTGTGAGGGTGATTTGCAGTTCGCGTGCGACGAGGATGGCATCTTCGTAAAACAGCTCGTAGAAGTCGCCGATGCGGCAGAACATGAGGGTGTCGGGGTGGGCTTCCTTGGCGGCGAAGTACTGTCGCATGACCGGGGTGAGGAGTGGGTCGTTATCGGTCAAGGTTGCCATCGGCTGGGAAGGTCAGGATATCGTACTCGATGCGGTCACGCTAAAACGTTGATAGCAAATGGCTTATCGCAAGTGTTTTTGGCGGTACACTTGAGGCATGATCCAGATTCCGCTAACCGACGAACAGTTTGCGACGACGGCGAAGAAGCTCGAAGAAGAGCAGGGCATTGCGCTGACGGGGACCGAAGGCAAGATCACCAAGATGGGGGTGACGGCGGGGTATCAGTACGCGGAGGGGTTGCTACGGGTGACGATCCTGGATAAGCCGTTCTTTGTGACCACCGAGTATTGCGAGGAGCAGTTGAAGGGGTGGTTGGGATCGCATGCTTAATTGTTCCACGTGGAACAATTTGGTTCGGTGCGAGATCGCGAAACTCTAAAATGCCAGACAATCCGGCTCCAGGAGCGGATTTGGGAGTGTCTAGACGCACTCAAATGTAGCCTTAAATGCCTTAAAGAGCACGTTTTTGCGGCCCTCCAGGAACCCTAGCGGTCTAGGTATCTATTAGGTGTTGCAACAGGTTCCGCCCGTACGCGGTCTGGTGGGCGTATGGCCGATTATGCGGAGCGGCGGCGTGAGTCCACGGCTGAGGTGGTGTTTTTGCGGACGAGGGTTGGCGACGTTCCGAACTCGGCGTAGGGGTCGTTCTTGGAGTTCTCCTGGAAGACCAAGGTGGCTGCATCGTTTGCCGACATGGCGCGAGCGATGTGGTAGCCCTGAATCTTGTCGCAGCCAAGTTCGCGGAGGATATCCCACTGCTCCTGGGTTTCGATGCCTTCGGCGATGGCTTTGAGCTTCATGGTGTGGGCCAGCCGGATGACCTGTTCGACGAGCAGGCGAGCCTTTTGCGAGGTGACGAGGTCGACGATGAAGGCGCGGTCAATCTTGAGGAACTGGACGGGCATGTCGCGCAGATAGCTGAGTGAAGAGAAGCCGGTACCGAAGTCGTCGATGGCGAGTTGTACGCCGATCTGGCGCAGGAGACGCAGTGTCTCGAAGGCCTGACCCTTGCTTTCAACGATGGCATGTTCGGTGATTTCGAGGATGAGCAGACGGGGGGGCAGGTCTGAATCCTTGAGCGCGAATTTTACGATGTCGATGAAGCCGGTGTAGGAGAGCTGCATGGATGAGACGTTGACGGAGAGGGTCACGGGATCGTGGCTGAGACCCTGCCAGAGGGCGGCTTGCTTGCAGGCGTTGAGCAGAATCCACTTGCCGAGGGCGTGCATGAGATCCATCTTTTCGGCGAGCGGAATAAAGTGGCTGGGCGAGACGGTTCCGTGGACCTCATCCTCCCAACGGACGAGCGATTCAAAGCCTTGCAGGGCACCGTTGATGCCCATGATGGGCTGATAGAGCACAACGAATTTTTCTTTCTGAACGGCTCTGCGTAGGGACTGTTCCAGGCTGATGCCCTGGGAGGTTTCCATGCGCATGTTTTCGTCGAAGACTGCGAAGCCATTGCGGCCCGAGCTTTTAGCCTTGTAGAGCGCGAGGTCGGCGAAGTGGAAGATGTCGGCGTTGACGAAAGCGTCTTCGCCGTGGAGGCAGATGCCTACGCTGGCACCGATTTCAATGGCCTCTCCACCAAAGAGGAATGGTTCCGCCATACTTGCGACGATGGCGGCGGCGAGGCCCTCGGCGATCCTGGTGTCGGAGCAGGAAGAGAGCACGACGGCGAACTCATCGCCTCCCATGCGGATGACGGCGTCGGACGCGCGCACGACCTCCTTCATGCGGCGGCTGGCCTCGGTTAGAACTTCGTCCCCAACGTTGTGGCCGAAGGTGTCGTTGACCTGCTTGAAGCGGTCGAGGTCAATGACCATGAGGGCATATTGAGTGCGATCGTCGCTGCCGCGGACTCTGAGTTCTTCCAGCAACTTCTTGATCTTGAGGCGGTTTCCGAGTCCTGTGAGCGGATCGTGGTAGGCCTGGTGGAGCAGGACTTCCTGCTCGACATCGCGTTTGGCGGAGGCGCGGAGGGTGCGGAGGCGATAGATGTTGGAGGCAAAGACGATGATATCGAAACAGGCTAGGCAGAGAGACATGTTGAAGAGTGACTTGATGTCCAGCGAGCCATAGAGCCAGTAGTTGATGGCGGCCTGCGCGGCGAGCCTGACGACGGATGCGCTGAGGAGTACCTTCCAGTCCAGGTAGAACGCGATGAAGACGAGCGATCCGTAGAGATGAAATTGCAATCCGTTGGGGTCGCCGGAGAGAACGACGAGAAGCACGGAGAAGAGAATCTGGGCGACTGCGTTGACGTAGCGTCGCTGCTCCAGCGCGATCTTGAAGGCGGAGGCGACGACAGTGGCGAGGGTAAGGATTGCCCCTGTCGCTGCCGCAAGGATGATGACGATGTGGCGGTGGTCTGCGCCGAAGCGTGCGGTCGCGGGCAGCGTGACGGCGATGATGACGGCGGCGGCCCATTGCAGGAGCATGACCGCGGTGAAGAGGCGGTCGGTCTTCGAGGAGACGCTGGTGAGCTCTCGATCGTAGAGTCGCTGCGATTCATTGCTGAGGTATTGCGTGGCGCGCAGACCGGAGATGGGATCTTCCGTGCGCTGACCTGCTGCCGCGTGTTTTGCCACCATCATCAACTCCTGCTTTTTCAACTTTTTACTTGTAGGTGGACAGAGAAGATGTCTGGTCGCACTTAGGCCCAGTTCGAAGATATTTGTTTACGGGATAAGAAGGTCTCACTCGGAAGTTGTAGTTGGCTGTCTGGCTCTTTGACCTCGTGACCACGTTGTAAACACCTCTGTTTGCGGGAGAGCAGACTTTCGAGGAGTCAGGAGGAATACAATGTCAGTGCCAGCATGATTGGTGTTGTCCGCCGAGTTTTTACAATCAAGCGTGTCGAGGCAAGACGATGAACTGGAAGCAAGTGGGCCTGGAGTCTTTGGGTAGTGTCGTTTCCGAAACTGGAGAAGGCGTGGTTTCTCCTGCGTTTGCACCTTTGGTCTCGGATGCGTTCGAGCACATCAAGAATCTTCCTCCGCGACGCGATGTCCCCGCAGGGACGACGCTTCTAGTGCAGGGACAACGCTGCGACACGGTGTACCTGATCCTGAGCGGGTTAGTGAAGCTGGTAAGCGCCAGCGCAGAGGGGCGGGGCGCGATTGTCGGGCTTCGGACCTCCGGATGGTGTGCCGGAGCGACATTCGCGATGATGGGAAAGCCTAGTCTTTATGCGGTCGTGACGTTGACGGCGTGCGTGGCGATCAAGGTGCAGGCCGAAGAGTTCTCGTCGCTGCTTGCGCAGAATTCCAAGCTGATGCGGCACTTTACGGCGAGCTTGTGCAATGAAGTGAATTCGCAGTCGGCGGCGCTGGCGGAGGTGATGACGCGTTCCGCCGAAGAGCGGTTGACGACCTTTATGAAAGAGCGCGGTCTGGACGGGTCGCACCACAAGGTGCTCGACGCGTTGCCCTTCCTGCGGCAGAACGAGCTGGCGAATCTGCTGTGCATCACGCCGGAGCATCTGAGCCGCCTGTTACAAAAAGTGCGGCATCCGCAAGGTACGGATGCCGCCGCCCGGGGGAACCGGACGTAGTTTCCCGTTGCGACGCGGGAGGCTATGCCGACCGGGTGAGGCGTCTCGGTCCCTCGTCGCGGAGAACCGGGAGCTCGATCTCCCGAGTGACGCCTCCAGTGATCGGAATGAGGTTCGACGGCGGCGCTTCCTCGACCATCTCAGTGGTTTCGAAGGATCCGCGGAAGAGCAGTTTGGTGGCATCGTTTGCCGACATGGCATGCGCGATGTGGAAGCCCTGAATCTCATCGCAATGCAGGTCTGAAAGGATCTCCCACTGCTCCTTGTTTTCGACTCCCTCGGCAACGGTCCTGAGCTTCATGGTGTGGGCGAGCCGTACCACTTCTTCAACGAGGAGACGTGCCTTGGGTGAGCCGACGATATCGGTGATGAAGGCGCGATCGATTTTGAGGGACTGGACGGGCATCTCGCGGAGGTAGCTGAGGGACGAGTAACCAGTGCCGAAGTCGTCGATGGCGAGCTGGACCCCGATCTGTCTGAGCAGGCGCAGGGTTTCAAAGGCCTGACCGCGGTTTTCGACCAGGGTGTGTTCGGTGAGCTCGAGGATGAGGAGCCTGGCGGGCAGTTCGGATTCGCGCAGCGCGGATTTGACCACTTCCACGAAGCCGGGATTCGCGAGCTGGAGCGAGGAGACATTGACGGACATGCTGATGGGGTCCATGCTCAACCCCTGCCATAGCGACGCCTGTTTGCAGGCGTTGATGAGGACCCATTTGCCGAGAGGATTCATCAGATCCATCTTTTCGGCGAGCGGGATGAACTGCATGGGCGAGACGGGTCCATGGACTTCGTCGTCCCAGCGCAGCAGAGCTTCAAAGCCCTGCAGGGCTCCGCTGATCTTGATGATGGGCTGGTAGAAGACGACGAACTTCTCTTTCTGGACGGCGCGGCGCAGACGCTGTTCGAGGCTGATGCCCTGGGAGGTCTCCATGCGCATGTTTTCGTCGAAGGCGGCGAAGCCGTTGCGGCCCTGGCTTTTGGCTTTGTAGAGGGCGAGGTCGGCGAAGTGGAAGATATCGGCGTTGACGAAGGGATCTTCGCCATGGAGACAGATGCCGACGCTGGCTCCGATCTCAATCACCTCACCACTGCAGAGCATGGGTTGAGCCATGATGTGTACAACTCTTGCCGCAACGCTTTCAGCGAGCTTTAGCTCCGAGCAGGCGGCGAGGATGATGGCGAACTCATCGCCTCCCATGCGGATGACGGTGTCTCCGGCGCTGACGACTTCCTTCATGCGGCGGCTGGCCTCGGTGAGGACTTCGTCTCCGATGTGATGGCCGAAGGTGTCGTTGACCTGCTTGAAGCGGTCGAGGTCGATGACCATGAGCGCGTAACGGGCGCGTTCGTCGCCTTCACGGAAGCGGAGGTCGTCGAGAATCTTCTTGATCTTGAGCCGATTGCCGAGCCCGGTGAGGGGATCGTGGTAGGCCTGATGAAGCAGGACTTCCTGTTCGACATCGCGCTTTGCCGAGGCATGCAGGGTGCGGAGACGATAGAGGCTCGAGGCATAGACGATGACGTCGAAGCAGGCGACGCAGAGGGCGAGGTTGACGAGAGATGTGATGTCGAGCGACCCAAGCAGCAGATAGTTGATGAAGACCTGAGCGCCGAGTCGCAGCAGGGACGAGCTCAGGAGGACTTTCCAGTCGAGGTAGAAGGCGATGAAGGCGAGCGAGCCGTAAAGATGAAACTGCATGCCGTTGGGGTCGCCGGTGAGCACGACGAGAAGGACCGAGATCATGATCTGAGCTAACGCGTTGACGTAGCGGCGTTGCACGAGGCCGACGTTTCGCGGCGAGGCAAGGACGGTCGCGAGGGTAAGGATTCCGCCGCCAACGATAGCGCCGATGAGGCCGAGGTAGTGGTGGCTGGCGCCGAATCTCGCGTTGCGGGGGAGGGTGGCTGAGACGAATAACGCGACCGCCCACTGGATGAGCATGATCGTAGAAAAGAGGCGGTCCGTTTTGGACGAGACCGCGATCAATTCTTCGTCGTAGAGTCGTTGCGATTCGTGACGGAGGTATTGAGAAGCGCGTAAGTCCGAGACGGGGTCCGCGCTTCTCTGAGTTGCGAGCGTTTGATTCTTTGCCATCGTGCTTCTCCTGTTGGTGGAACTCAACGGTTGGACAGAGAGGAAGTCTGGAGACACTATGAACTGGAGTCTGGAGGGTCGGCTTTGATGCACATCAACGAATTCCTCGAAAGTCGTAGGCTGGCGCGGGTTCGTGTGAGGGATTGCGGGTGGAGCGGAAGGTGGGTTTCCGCAGGCATTGACGGGAAACGTTCTCTGGGCTGAGTTGTCGTGGGAACATTTGTTGCGCAGCGATGTTAGGAGGGCGTATGCTCCTCCACGGACTGAATTCCAACTCTTTTAGTAAAGGTTTACTTATGCTCAGCGTCCTCTCGCTCACCAAGTGTCTGCGCACCACCGTTATGACGTCCGCTTTGCTGTTGAGTGGGTTGGTTCTGGGTTGCGGCGGGGCTGGGTCGGGTACGACGACGCCACCTCCTCCGACCTTGGCTGCTACGGCGACGACGCTCACGGCTTCTCCAACGAGTGGCGTGGCGGGGACCGCGGTGGTGCTGACGGCGACGACCACGCTGAGCGGCGGCGGCGCGGCGAGTGGATCGGTGAGCTTCAGCGATAGCGGGACGTCGCTTGGGAATGAGACGTTGAATGCCTCGGGTGTGGGGACGTTGAGTGTCAGCACGCTGGCTGCGGGAAGCCATGCGATTACGGCTACGTTCGCGGCGACGACGACGGAGGCGGGTTCGTCCAGTTCGGCGGTGACGGTGACCATTACGGCTGCTCCGCCGACGTTGACTTCGACGACGGCGACGCTGGGGACGGCAACGGGGGCGGTGATCGAGCTCGGCGTGCCGATTGAGCTGGTGAGCAATGTGACGGCCAGCAGCGGGAGTGCGGTGCCGACGGGGACGGTGACGTTTGCGGATGGAGGCAAGACGCTGGCGACAGCGGCGCTCGACGCGAGTGGGCGAGCGATTACGACATTTGGATCGCTGGCGAGTGGGGCGCATGCGCTGACGGCGGCTTATTCGGGCGACAAGAACTTTGCGAGCACGATGAGTACCAGTTTTGGGCTGACGATTCCGGCGGTCGCGGGAGCGACGAGCTATACGAATCCGTTGACGCTGAAGACAGGGACGACCACCGCGATCTCATGTGCCGATCCGGCGACGATCAAAGTGCAGACCGGCGGCAGCAATACCTGGTACCTGTACTGCACAAGCGATGCGCTGTATGCGGGCGATCCTGCGACACACTATATCAACGTGTTCGAGTCGAAGGATCTGATCAACTTCACGTATGACGGCGATGCGTTTGCGGGTCTGCCTTCGTGGGCCCCGAATGGGCAGCTTTGGGCTCCGGCGATCAAGTTCATGAACGGGCAGTACATGCTGTACTACACGTCGCCTTCGACGAACATTGCGCCGACCAATGGCGCGGCGATCGGGGTGGGGGTCAGTTCGAGTCCGAAGGGTCCGTTTGTGGATCATGGGTCGCCGGTGGTGAATCCTGAGGCAACGACGGATGGATGCTGCGGCGGCGGCGCACGGTCGACGATCGATCCGGATGTCGTGACGTACAGCGGGCAGAACTACATCTCGTTTGGCAGCTTCTCGGACGGCATCTTCAGCAGAAAGCTTTCGGCGGATGGGTTTACTTCGGACGCTTCGAGCGAGGTAAGGCTGGCGGCTTCGAATCGTTACGAAGGTGGGGCGATGTGGCTGCATGGCGGCTACTACTACCTGTTTACTTCGTCGGCAAACTGCTGCAACGGGCCGTTGACGGGTTATTCGGTGTTCGTGGCACGGGCGTTGACGCCGGCGGGTCCGTTCCTGGACCAGAACGGCGTGGATATGGCAGCGGTGAATACGGGCGGCAACGAAGTGCTGTCGCAGAACGGCAACAACTGGATTGGGCCGGGCGGCAACGTGCTCTTCACGGATGAGGCAGGTCAGGATTACATGCTGTACCACGCGGTGTCGCAGGAGGCGCCGACGTATGCGGGGTCGACGAACTACACGGCTCGTCCGGCGCTGATTGATGCGGTGGAATGGGGTGCGAGTGGCTGGCCGACGGTGCGTGGAGGGTTTGGGCCGTCGGCGCTGGCGCAGCCTGCTCCGGCAGCGCAGCCGGGCGCGACAAATGCGTATAAGACGCAGATGCAGGTGAACGATGCTCCCGCGGCGGCGGTTGCTTCATTATCGGATGAGTTCAACGGATCGACGTTGTCGTCGCAGTGGAGCACGCTGCATGCGGCCCCGGCGTACACGTTCAGCAACGGCACCATCAACCTGCCGACGGTGAGCCTGGATAGTTGCTGCGAGATGGCACAGCTACCGATGCTGGTGGAGAGCGCTCCGGCGACGGACTACATGGTTGAGACGAAGCTGACGATGAATCTTCCGGTGAGCGGGTCGGGCTACGACTTCACGCAGGGCGACCTGTTTATCTACGGCGATGACTCCGACTTTGTGCGGTTGGATCTCTACTCGAACTTCAATACGCGGCAGGTAGAGTTCGTCAAGCAGATGACGAAGGAGACGGCCTACGATGCGGTGAATGGAGCGAGCAACGTGGCCGGCCCAACCCTTGCGAATGGCGTGGTGTCGGTTTATCTGAGGATCGTGAAGCGGACGATCGACGATTTAGCGACGTATACCGCATACAGCAGCCAGGACGGGACGACGTGGTATCGCGGGGCTACCTGGCAGGGGACTTATACGAACGAGAAGATTGGGATTGCCGGGGCGAATACGGCGGGGTATGTGGCGAGCTACGACTACATTCATGTGTCGACGTTGCAGTAAGAGGGATCACTTAGAGTGCCGTCTGTGACGTCAGGTGAGCGCTTCTGCCGGGCAGGCGATCTGGTAGCGCTGGGCTACGTCAACGCGGCGGCCTGGGTTGGGTTGAGTTTCAGGTGAGGGGTCACCCGTTGCTTCAGGAGGCTGACCAGGGCGGGGTCCATATATTCGTAGAGGTCGGGGATGTCGAGGACGATGAGGCGTTTGGTTTTGAGTTGCGAGCCGAAGCGGGATTGCAGACGACGCCGGTGGGCGGTTTCCATGACGAAGATGGTGTCGGCCCATTCGATGAGGTCGGCGGAGATGGGGGTTTCGGCTCCTGCGTTGGTGCCGGCGGAGGAGACTTCGAGGCCTGGGATGCCGGAGAAGACGGCTTCGGCGGTGGGGCTGCGGTAGAGGTTCTGGCTGCAGATGAAGAGGACGTTCATGGGTAAGGCTGTTCCTTCCCCTGAGTAGTGTCAGGTATCTTCAGTCTCGGAACCCCTGGGGACCATTCCTCCAGGAAGGACTTCAGGACTTTGTGACTGATTCCTTTACCGTCGGGATTCGTCATGAAGTCCCCCTTCAGTTCGTCGTGCAGGACGGTTCCGTCTGGGGCAAGGATGATGACGTGGGGGTAGCGATTGAATGCGGGGAGATGCTCGCGAAGCTCTTTCACCTTGTCGCCGCTGTGAAAGATGCCTACGGCGACGTGGACTATGACGAAGTTTCGTTTGAGCGTGTCCGCTACATCGGGATCCTGGCTGAGTGCGTCGTCAAGTAGAAGGCAGGGCCCGCACCAGTTTCCGCCAAAGTCGAGGAAGATGTTTTTGTGATCGCGGGTAGCTTCAGCCTTTGCAGCTATTAGGTCGCGCTCCGGATCGCGTTTGCTGTCGAAGGGTTTTTGCTCGGCGGTCACCGAACCCGTGCTAAGCAAGACAGATAAGAGAAAAACAGAGACTTTCAACGACATTCGGACCTCGCCTGATCTTGAGCACAGTGTACGAGATCTTGGCTGACCGTAAAGATATACTGACTGATGTGCCTGAAGGGTGGGCGCGCACACGATATGTCCTTGCTTTGGCTTCGAGTTGCGGTTTTTTTGTACGGCGTAGCGGCGCTTGCGGTGCTGCCTGCGGCGTTGTACGACCGACCGCGGTGGCGGCATGTGGCGATCCCGGCGACGGTGGCTGCGGTGCTGTTCCATTTTGTCTCGCTGGCGGAGATGCTCATCGCGGCGCATCATCGGCTGCCGGTCGAGACGCACGAGATGCAGTCG
Source organism: uncultured Granulicella sp. (assembly GCA_963693075.2). Lineage (GTDB taxonomy): Bacteria > Acidobacteriota > Terriglobia > Terriglobales > Acidobacteriaceae > Edaphobacter. The sequence goes on from CAXMMP010000002.1 coordinate 2,018,432, forward strand.
TTCTTCGGGCTGCTGCTTTCGGTCTCGTTTCTGGCGATTTATTCGTACTACCGGACGATTGCTTTAGGCATCTTTCTGCTGCCGCTGGCGTTTTTGCTGGGGTTGCTGCCGGCGTTTCATCCGGGGTTGGAGGCGAGCTCGTTGCCGGGGCTGCATACGGGATGGCTGTTTCTGCATATTGCGCTGCTGCTGGCGGCTTATGCGGCGTTGTTCGTTTCGCTGGTGGCAAGTCTTCTCTACCTGGTGCAGGAGCGCCGGTTGAAGACGAAGGCGCTCGGCGTGGACAGCGTGAAGCTTCCGCCGCTCGAGACGATCGACTCGATTGCGCTGCGTTCGCTATTGTTTGGTTTGCCCTGCATGACGGCGGGCTTGCTGATCGGGTCGTTTCTGGCGGAGGTGACGTATGGGTCGAGCTACTTCAGCGACCCGAAGATTCTGCTGGCCTTTGCGATGTGGCTGGCATATACGCTGATGATCTTCATCCGGCGGCACTCGGGGCTGAGAGGACGGCGGGCGGTTTATCTTTCGAGTTTCGTGTTCTTCGTCATCCTTTGTGTCTGGGCGTCGAACCAGTTTTCCGCGGTACACAGGTTCTCGACGCTATGAGCGAACTCGTCTTGCTGGGCATCAATCACCATACGGCGCCGGTCGAAGTACGGGAGCGGCTGGCGATTCCGGCTGGGCGGCTGGCGGATGCGACGCGGTCCCTTTTATCGGCACCGGGGGTGACCGAGGGGTTGATCCTTTCGACGTGTAACCGGGTCGAGTTGCTGACGGTGCAGGAGCCGGGGAGCGAGCTGGTGCGGTTCCTGGGAGAGTACTTCGCGGTGCCCGCGGCGGCGATTCTGCCGCATCTTTACGAGTACAAGGAACGGGAGGCGGTGCGGCACCTGTTTCGGGTGGCTTCGTCGCTGGATTCAATGGTGGTGGGTGAGCCGCAGATCCTAGGGCAGGTCAAAGAATCGTACAGCGTCGCGAAGGAGGTTGGTGCGGTTGCTGGAGGGTTGGATAAGCTGCTGCAGAGCGCGTTTTCGACGGCGAAGAAGGTGCGGAGCGAGACGCAGATTGGCTCGTCGTCGGTGTCGATTGCGAGCGTGGCGGTGGACCTGGCGCGGAAGATCTTTGGAACCCTGGCGGGGAAGCAGGTGCTGCTGGTGGGCGCGGGGAAGATGAGTGAGCTCGCGCTGCGGCACCTGATCCAGCAAGGCGCGACGAAGCTGTTTATCGCGAACCGGACGCTGGCGCGGGCGGAGAAGATTGCGGCGAGCTTGCAGGGTCCGGGGATTTCGACGGAGGTGATTGCGTTTGAGGACCTGTTCGCGCAGGCGCACCGGGCGGATATCGTGATCACGAGTACGGGGTCCGCGGCGCAGTTGTTTGGGCGGGCGCAGGGTCAACAGTTTATTCAGCGGCGACGCGGGCGGCCGATCTTCTTTATCGATATCGCGGTGCCACGCGACGTCGACCCGCGGATGAACGAGGTGGAGGGCTGCTTCGTGTACGACATCGACGATCTGCAGCAGGTGGCGCAGGCCAACCAGGCGGACCGGAATCGCGAGGCGGCTGCGGCGGAGCGGATCGTGACAGCCGAGGTGGCGCGCTACCAGCAGAGGCTGCAGGCACTCGATGCGGTACCGGCGATCAAGGCTTTGCAGGCGTATGCGGAGGAGATGCGGCAGGCCGAGATGCTGAGGATCGCGCCGAAGCTTTCGGAGCTTTCGGTTGAGGAGCGCGGAGCGGTCGAGGCGATGACGCGTTCGCTGACGAACAAGTTTCTGCATGGGCCGTTGACAGCGATTCGGGCGGCCGCGGAGCGTGGGGATGCCGAGGAGCTTGAGCGTTTGCAGGGTTTGTATGCGGGGCGGCGCGAGTAGCAGCGTTGCCGGCGTGGTTGGAGTGCGGATTTGGAGATGCGCGGGTGTAAACGGGTGCGTACGCGGATAAAAAGGATAACGATGGATTTTCGAGGAGTGATTGCAGGAGTACCCGTTACTCGATCTGTAAGAGTTGAGGAGAGGAGCTACTTCCGGGGAGAAAGTCTTGCTCCTTGTTGCTCAGCGGCTGATTGATGCTGAACTTTATTTGGTTCGGAGCGGCTGCTGGTTGAAACGAAAGGCGAAACGTAAAGCGAAAGATTCGGTGGATGAAAGAGCGGCGGGTGGTGCGCTTTTGGGTGATGGGGTGTGGGTTGATGGCGTGGTAGGATTCCGGGTGTTGGGTTCAGCTTTTGCGGGTCCAGGGGAGTAACGGGAGATGGCAGTCAGGACGCTCGAGATTGTGCGAATGCGTCCGGTCACGCGGAAGTCGCTGGCTTATCTACTGGCTTTGCTGCTGCCGTTCATGGCGTCCTACCTGACTTCAGAATTACCGGTCCTGAAGTCGATTCCGTTCGGGCTCTATTACATTTCGATTGCGGTCGTGGGCATTCTGGGAGGGACGTGGCCATCGCTGCTTGCGGCGTTGCTGTGTGCGTTCTCGCGGAACCTGATGGTGCTGCCGGCACACAGCCTGCTGGCATTCGATCTTGGCGACCTTGTGCGGGTTCCGACGCTGGTGGCGCAGGCGCTGCTGGTGAGTCTGCTCAACGCTCGCAGGAAGAGCTCGCGCGAGCATATGGAGCGCGCGCTGAAGGTGCTCCAGGAGCGGTCGGATGCGCTGGTGGAGACGCTGCATGCGAGTAAGTGCGCTTCGTGGGTGCTGGATCTCGATGGCGACCGGGTGACGCAGTTTTACAAGGGCAGCTATCAGATCTTTGGACGTCCGTTCGCGGAGATTGAAGCCGCGAACGCGGTGACGCCGTTCCTTCATCCCGACGATCTGGAGGCATTTGCGGAGAACCGGCGCGAGATGCGGGAGACCACGGCGCCGATTCGTTGGGAGTACCGGGTGCCGTGGCCGAATGGCGAGCTGCACTGGCTGGAGATGCGTGCGACGCGGGTGCCGGGAAAGCGCTGCGTGTGGCGTGGGGTGACGGTCGATATTACCGAGCGCAAGCTGGCCGAGACAGCCATGCTGCGGCAGGAGAAGCTGGCGGCGATGGGCAGGCTGGCTTCGACCGTGGCACATGAGATCAACAATCCGCTTGAGGCGGTGACGAACCTGCTTTACCTGATGCGGTCGGACACGGCGATGGAGGCCGAGACGCGGGCTTATCTGAGGACGGCGGAGACGGAGCTGGCGCGGCTGGGAGATATTACGCGGCTAACCCTGGGATTCGTACGCACTGGCGCGGCGGTGAGGTCGGTGGAGATCGCGGCGATCACCGAGGAAGTCTTTGCCATCTTCCGGCATCGCTACGAAGCGAAACGGATTGTCGTAGAGCGTTCGATCGAGCCGGGAGTTTGCGTCCGGATCGCTCCGCATGAGCTTCGGCAGGTGCTGACGAATTTGATCTCGAATGCGGCGGATGCGTTGACCGTGGAGGAGCCGCGCGTGGTGATTCGGATTGGGACGGACGCGGGGATGGCGGTCTTCGAGCTGGAGGATAACGGCAGCGGCATCCCGCAGGAGCAGCTTGGCCGCATCTTCGAGCCATTTTTCACGACAAAGCAAGACGTTGGGACGGGGATTGGGCTTTGGGTGACCCGGGAGCTGGTGGAGAATAACGGCGGATCGATCATGGCCGAGAGCGGTGACCTGGGGGATGGGATCAGGACGCGTTTTCGGGTGGAGTTTCCGCTCGCCGGCGTCGATTGAGAGGCGGACGTGCCGTATTCTGAGAGGGATATGGCAACGATACGGATGGGTTCGCGGGGATCGCAGCTTGCGCTTTGGCAGGCTAATCACATTGCAGCGCAGCTTCGGGCGCAAGGGCACACGGTCGAGATCGAGGTGATCCGGACGACGGGTGACCGGATGCAGCAGCCGGGGTTCGTGATGCCGGCGGGCATGGACGGCAAGGGCATCTTCATCAAGGAGATCGAAGAGGCGCTTGCCGCGGGGCGGATCGACCTGGCGGTGCATTCGCTGAAGGATCTGCCGACCGAGCTGGATGCGCGGTTTACGCTGGCGGCGATTCCGCCGCGTGCCGATGCACGGGATGCCTTCGTGTGCGAGCCGTACTGGGCGCTACATACGCTGCCGCACGGGGGACGGGTGGGGACGATGAGTCCGAGACGGCGTGCGCAATTACTGGCGTTGCGGCCCGATCTGGAGTTTGTGGAGCTGCGCGGGAACATCGATACGCGTTTGAGGAAGCTGGATGCGGGAGAGTGCGATGCTTTGGTACTGGCGTGCGCGGGCCTGGATCGGCTGGGCCGGACGGAGGCAGTGCATCAACGGTTCGATCTCGATGAGCTGACGCCGGCTCCGGGCCAAGGCGCGCTGGCGCTTGAGACACGGTCGGCGGAGCATGCTCTGGATACGGATGATGCAGGGAGGGACCCTGAGATCTTTGCGGCGATTGCGAGTCTGGATTGCGCGAAGACGCGGTTTGCGACCGAAGCCGAGCGGGCGTTTCTTTCAGCGATGGGTGGAGGCTGCGACCTGCCGCTCGGGGCGCATTGTGCGCCGATTGAGAACGACTGGCTGCTTCACGCACAGGTCCTGAGCCCGGACGGGGAGCAGAGTCTGCAGATTGCATTGGCGGAGATCAAGAACGAACCAGCCGCGGAGTTTGGGGCTCGCGCGGCTGAGATCCTGATCGGGCGTGGTGCGTTGGAGCTTCTGGACGGCTATTTGGAGAGCGAGTCTTCGGCGGCTTCGACTGTCGGGTAGAGGACGAGGAGCGGCTTGACGCGGGTGAGTTCGAGGAGCGCGTCGATGCGGTCGTTGACGCCGGCGACGAGGAACTTTGAGCCGTGGGTCTCGGACGAGACGTGCTTGTTCATGATGAGACCGAGGCCGGCGGAGTCCATGTATGGGCTTTCGCTGAGGTCGACGATGAGGACGGGTGAGGTGAGGGCGCGGAACTCATTCTGGAAGCTGAACATGGATGAGAGCGTGAGCGGGCCGTTGAGCTTGAGGATCAGCGTGTTGTCTTGGCGGCCGGGCGTGGTGGTGTAGCTGAAGGCAGAGTCGGGCATGATGGGAAGTATAGGGCGCGGCAGGGCGGCGGTGCGTTACAGGATGATGAATCGGTTGGGCGTGCGCCGATAAGGGTTCCATAGCGGATAATAAGCGTTCGGGTTTTGGCGCGAGGGCAGGACTGGGTGGGCGACGAACGGATCGGCATCGATTTTGGGACGACGAACAGCTCGCTGGCGCGGGTGACGCCGGGCGGCGTAGAGCTGGTGCGGTTTGCCAATGAGAGCGCAAGTTCGCGATCGATCCTGTACCTGGAGAAAGCGAAGAAGGGGATTCTTTCGAGCTCGGGGCCGGGTGCGATTGAGCGGTACCTGGAGGCGCACCGGGATGGGGAGGTGGCAGGGAGGCTGATCCAGTCGTTGAAGTCGTATTTGCCGGTGAGGTCGCTGACCGGGACGGAAGTGTTTGGTCGGCACTACACGCTCGAGGATCTGATCTCACGGATCCTTGGTGATCTGCGGGCGCGGGCGGAGGCGCAGTTTGGGGTTCCGGTGCGGCGGGCGACGGTGGGGCGGCCGGTGCGGTTTGTGGGGGCGGAGACGGACGAGGATGAGGCGTTTGCTTTGGAGCGACTGCGGGCGGCGTATCTGCGGGCGGGCTTTGAAGAGATTGAGTTTGAGCTGGAGCCGTTGGCTGCTGCGACGAAGTACCAGGCGACGCTGGACCACGAAGAGACGATTTTGATTGGGGATTTTGGAGGCGGAACGAGTGACTTTTCGCTGGTGACGGTTGGCCCGGGCGGGAAGCGCAAGGTGCTGGGGAATGCAGGGCTGGGGTTTGCAGGGGACGCGTTCGACGCGCGGATTGTGAGGAAGGTGGTGGCTCCGGCGCTGGGGTCAGAGTCGCTGGCGCGGGGGCTGGGGAAGACACTGCCGGCGGTTCCGGCGTGGATCTACGCGAATCTGGAGCGGTGGCATTATCTTTCCTTTTTGCGGACGAGGAATGTGCTGGAGATTCTGAGTTCGGCGGAGAAGAGGGCGCTGGAGCCGGAGAAGATCGAGTCGTTGCGGGCGCTGGTGGATCAGGATCTGGGGTATCAACTACACCAGGCGGTGCAGCGGACGAAGAATGCTTTATCGCGCGAGGATGCGGCCGAGTTTGTGTTCGCGGGTCCGGAGGCGGGGACGCTTGAATTGCGGACGTTGGTGACGAGGGCGGATTTTGAGGGCTGGATCGGGCCTGAGTTGGAGCAGATTGGCGCGGCGGTGGATAGGTTGGTGGATGGGCGAGGTGGGGAGGTGGATCGGGTATTTCTGACGGGTGGGACGAGCTTCGTGCCGGCGGTGCGGGCGGTGTTTGAGGAACGGTTTCCGGGAAGGATTGTTTCGGGTGGGGAGTTTACGAGTGTGGCTGAGGGGCTGGCGTTGGGGCAGTGAGGGTTGGCTGTGCAAATTGTTCGGGAATGGGAGAAGGCGGATGTCCTTCGTCGAACTCCTCGCGGTAAGGCTGCGGGGAGTCCGCTCAGGATGGGTGGTGTGGACGGAGATTTTATGGCATGCGTGAACGCATGCCCTTCCTGGTGTGGGTTGGTGGGTGACGGTGATGTGGCGTGCGTGAATGCCTGCCCTTCCGGGTTGCGGGTTGTGTTGTGTGCTCTTCCTCGTAGGAAGGGAGAATTTGAGTGAACTAGACTGGCTTGGTGGGTGGACTGTCGGGAGTTCGGGTGCTGGTGACGCGGGCGCGGGGGCAGGCCTCGTCGCTGGTGGAGTTGCTCGAGGCTGCAGGGGCTGAGGCGGTTGTGATTCCGACGATCGAGATCGTGCCGCCGGAGTCGTTTGCCGTGATGGATGAGGCTTTGGGACGACTGAATGCGTTTGATTGGGTAATCTTTACTTCGGCGAATGCGGTGGAGGCGTTTGCCGGGCGGGCGCGTTTGGTTGAAGGGTTGAAGGTTGCGGTGATTGGACCCGCTACCGGGAAGGCGGTTGAGAGGCTGCTGGGCCGGTCGGCGGATGTGATGCCTCGGGAGTATGTCGCTGAGTCGCTCGTGGAGGCTTTGCTGCCGCACGCCGCGGAAAAGGCGATGTTGCTGGTGAGGGCGGCGGTGGCCCGGGATGTGCTGCCGGAGGCGCTGCGAGCGGCAGGGGCGAAGGTGACCGTGGTCGATGCATATCGGACTGCAGTGCCGGTGGGTGCGGTTGCGGCGTTGAAGGAGCTGTTTGAGACGAGACCGCCGGATGCGGTGACGTTCACTTCGGGGTCGACGGTGAGAAATCTGGCGGACTTGATGGTATTGACGAGGCTTCCGATGCCGGATCACGTAGTGCTGGCTTCGATTGGGCCGGTTACCTCGCGAGTGATGCTTGAGGTTGGATGGGTTGCGACCGTGGAGGCTGGGGAGGCTACGGTGCCTGGGTTGGTGAAGGCTCTTGTAGCGGCAAAGACAACAGCGCCCTGATCGCGGGCGGCGAGCACTTCGTGCGGTTTTGGACGCGCTTTTCGCGCGTGAAGGCTTGGCTAGTGGCTGGACCAGGTTTTGTCGGCGGAGTTGCAGAGGGTTTCGAGCGAGCAGTCGGCGCAGCGCGGCGTGCGGGCGAGGCAGATTTGGCGGCCGTGGTGGATGAGTTCGTGCGAGAAAGCGATCCAGCGGGACTGCGGGATGACCTTCTGGAGGTCGAGCTCGATCTTTTCGGGCGTCGTGCTTCTGGTGAGTTCGAGGCGCTGCGAGAGGCGGGAGACGTGCGTGTCGACGACCACGCCGGAGGGGATGCCGAACCAGGAGCCGAGGACGACGTTGGCGGTCTTGCGGGCGACGCCGGGAAGCTGGGTGAGTTCGGGGATCGTCTGGGGGACTTTGCTGCCGAAGGCGTCGACCAGGACCTGGGCGGCGGCTTTGATGTTCTTCGCTTTGGCGCGGTAGAAGCCGGTGGAGTGGATGATGCGTTCGATGTCTTCGAGCGGGGCAGCGGCCAGGGCTTTGGGAGTGGGGAAGAGCTTGAAGAGTTCGGGCGTGACCTTGTTGACGTTGACGTCGGTGGTCTGAGCGGAGAGCGCAGTGGCGATGACCAGCTCGAATGCGTTGCGGTGGGTGAGCGCGCAGACGACGTTTGGGTAGGTGCGGGCGAGCGCGTCGAGGATGGCGGTGACGCGTTCGGGGGATAGAGGTTTTTTTGTCTTGCCGGGTTTGGATTTGGGAGAGGTGGGTTCGGAGGCGGCGATTTTGCGGGCTTTGGCAGGGGTCGTGTTTCGAGGGGACTTCATGGGAAGAGGCTAATGCATACGCAGACTTCCTGGCTGGCGTTGGACTTGTCAAGAATTGGCAACGGCAACGGACCTAACGCAAAGGGCACGAAGTAAGTGCGAAAGGAGCGCGGAGAGGGGCTTTGTGCTTTGGGGAGGAATCGTCGTTGTTCAAGTGCTCGGAGTTGGTTTGATGTGGGTTCCGGTCGCGAAATGCTGTTACAAATGATTCAAACAACCCTCTGATTTTGGAAAGGCTCCTCTTGCTGATTCTTGTGCTTGCGCTTTTGATTGGCATCATTGCTGGCCTTCGGGCTTTTACCGCGCCTTGCGCGGTGAGCTGGGCTGTGAAGCTTGGGTATCTTCCTTTGGCTGGGACGCATCTTGCGTGGCTGGGATCGTGGATCACGGTCGGAATTCTGACGGCGTTTGCGCTGTTCGAGTTGGTAAACGATCAGAATCCGAAGACGCCGAGCCGCACGGTTCCGGCGCAGTTTATTCCGCGGGTTTTGTTTGGGGCTTTGTCGGGCGCGGCGATCGGGCTGGGGTTTGGATCGCTGGTTGGCGGCTTGCTTTGCGGGGCTGTGGGCGCGGTGATTGGGACGCTGGGCGGGGCGGCGGTTCGGGGCAAGCTGGCGGCTGCGTTTGGGCGTGATCTTCCGGCCGGGCTGCTGGAGGATGCTGTCGCGCTGGCGGGTGCGGCGTTGATCGTGACGCATCTCTAAGCGGCCATGGCAAATTCTTTCGACAACATCATCATTGGTGCGGGGCAGGCTGGGCCTTCGCTTGCGGCTCGGCTGACGGCGGCAGGGCAGACGGTTGCGTTCGTCGAACGGCACCTGTTTGGCGGGACGTGCGTGAATACGGGTTGCACGCCGACGAAGGCGATGGTCGCGAGCGCTTACGCGGCGCGAGAGGTGCAGCGCGCGGGTGAGTATGGGATTGTGACGACCGCGCCGGTTGCGGATATCAAGAAGATCAACGCTCGGCGCGATGCCATCGTGGCGGGCTCGCGCAATGGGGTGGAGCAGTCGCTACGCGGGAATGAGAAGGTGACGGTTTATACCGGCACGGCGGCGTTTGAAGGGCCAAATGTTGTGCGGGTCGGGGAGGTGCTGCTGGAGGCGAAGCGGATCTTTCTGAATGTTGGCGGACGGGCGAATATTCCGGAGCTGCCGGGCGTGCATGAGGTGCCGTTCCTGACGAATACCTCGCTGCTGGCGCTGGATGAGCTTCCGAAACATCTGGTGATTGTGGGTGGGAGCTACATCGGGCTGGAGTTCGGGCAGATGTACCGGCGGTTCGGGTGCGCGGTGACCATCGTCGAGAAGGCGGGCCGGCTGGTGTCGCATGAGGACGAGGATGTGTCGGCGGCGGTGTTGGATATTTTGCAGCGAGAGGGAATTACGGTTCGGCTGGATGCTGAGTGTATTCACCTGGCACCGCATGCGGATGGGGTAAGCGTGGGGACGAATTGCAGGATCGATGCGGAGCCGGTGATTGGATCGCATGTGCTGCTGGCGGTTGGACGCACACCCAACACGGGGGATCTTGGGCTGGATAGGGCGGGCGTGGCGACTGACGCGCGCGGGTATATCACCGTGGATGATCAGTGCCGGACGAACGTGGAAGGGATCTATGCGATGGGCGATTGCAATGGGCGCGGCGCGTTTACCCATACGGCCTATAACGACTTCGAGATTGTGGTGGCGAACCTGCTTGACGGCGATCCGCGGAAGATTTCGGATCGGATTCCCTGCTATGCGATGTATATCGACCCGCCGCTTGCGCGCGTTGGACTGAGCGAGGCGGAGGTTCGGAAGAGTGGCAAGGCGGCGCTGATGGGGACGCGGCCAATGGCGCGGGTGAATCGGGCGCTGGAGAAGGGCGAGAGTCTGGGATTTATGAAGGTGCTGGTGGATGCGGAGAGCAAAAAGATTCTTGGGGCGAGCCTGCTTGGGGTCGGGTGCGATGAGGCGGTGCACTGCCTGCTGGATGTGATGTACGCGGGCGCGCCGTACACGACGATCTCGCGGGCGGTGCATATTCATCCGACGGTTTCGGAGTTGATTCCGACGTTGTTGCAGGGGCTGAAGCCGCTGGTTTAGGGCTTTGCAGAGGGATGTTACGGGGTCCAGGGGTTGAGAAGAGCGATGGAAAAGGCTGTGAAGTCGCTCGTGTTGCGAGTTACGAGAGTCAGTTGATGTACCGACGCAGTCGCCGCTATGAGGGCATCCGGTGCAGAGGCCAGCATCCCTTTCCGCTTTGCCAGGATTGTCAGGTGCGCCCAGTCTTCAGCAATCTCCTGCGAGACGGGTAAGAGGTTGGCGGCAAACCAGTTTGGCAGCCCTGTTTCCAGCCACTGCTCCAGTTCATTGCGTCGCTTACCCGGAGCCAGATTTTCAATGCCAATGCGCGGCTCGCCGAATGTGATGACGCTCACGAAGAGGTCGGACGGATCAGAATCTCTCAGCCAGCGACTTACATTCAAATCAGGTGGCAACCGTGCGAACTCAGAGATGTTGTTCGTGTCGACCAGGAAGCCCCTCAAAACTCGACGGGGCGAGGACCGTCTTTGCTTCTCTCGATCTCGAGGCCTGAGTTCCATAGGGACGACTCCCTGAGAAACTCGTAAAAGTTTTGCTTAGGCGCAGGAACAACGATCTCCGATTCAGATCCAGGCGCGGATTTGAGGGCTTGCAGGAGCGCTTCTTCTATCGTTCGAAATTGCCCCGACTCCATTTTCTTGTCGATCAGTGCTTCGAGCTCGGGATTCAAAATTTCGATGGTCATGGTTTGCTCTCAGAACCGAGTTTATCCCAGACGGTTGAGCATCTCCATGGCGGGAAGGCGGACGCAGCTGAAGATGGGGGTATCGGCGAGGGTGTAGAGGGAGATTTCGGTTTCGCGGAGCTGCTGGACGAGGTCGAGGAAGTCTTCGGGGAAGTTGGTCTCGAAAGCGACGACGAACTCCTGGTCGTCGATGCCGAAGGAGTAGGTGGTGTTGAGCTTGACGCGCGGGTACATGAGGCCGATGCGGATGTGCTCGTCCATGAGGCGCTTGCGTTCGGTGGCGGAGAGCAGGTACCAGGGGCGCGTCTTCCAGAAGGGATAGATGAAGATGTATTTCTGGCCGCCGGGACGGATGGCTCCGCGGCCTTCGCCTTCGGACTCATCGGGGCGGTCGATCTGGTACTGGGAGCGCTTGGTCATCGCAAGGAAGTTGTGCGGACTAGTAAGGTAGCCGCCGAGCGGGGTGGCCATGAGCTCGGAGCGCATCTGGTTGAGCTCGTCGACGGCGTAGCCGATGGACCAGAGGCACATGTCGACGTCGCCGCGTGTGCCGATGGTGGAGTAGGTGAGAGAGAGGAACTCGCCGGGCTTGTTCCACTTGGTGAGGACGTCGGCAAAAGCCTGCTTGTGCGCGGCCTTTTCTTCGGCGGGGAGGCGACGCCACTCGGGCATGACTTTGTAGAAGGAGAAGCAGACGATCTGGCGTTTGACTGCGGGGGGGACGTGCTCGTGGGGCTTGGGGGCGTCGATGGCAATGGGTCCTGCGGGGCTTGTACGGCTGGGGGCGGGCGGCGCGTAGGTCGCCGAAGTGGCGACCGGCTGAGGGCCAACCTCGCGTGGCGTGTGGTCGCCAAAGACGGCCGCGGCGCGTTCACTGGAGATGGTGGAGATGACCTTGAGCGTGGTTTCGGGCTCTGGGACTTCGTTGCGGGGGGGGATGAAATCGGCCATATTGGGTTCCTGATTGATCTGATGCTTCATGTAGCGGCGTGTTGCAGAGATTCGCCCGATATACTTGATTTGTAACAGCGAACAATCAAATTATGTCTGAAAAAATCTTTGGTTTTCTGGTCGCGTTTATCGCGGCGACGGGCTATGCCGGCGTGCTGGTCCTGATGGCGCTTCAATCGGCTTGTATTCCGCTGCCTTCTGAGGTGATTATGCCAGTCGCCGGGTATGCGCTGGCGCACGGGCAGTTGCAATTGATTTTGCTGGCCACGATTGGGTCGATTGGTGCCAATCTGGGATCGATTCCGGCGTATTGGGTAGGGGCAAAGGGTGGGCGTCCGGCGATCGAGCGGTTTGGCAAGTATGTGCTGCTGAGCGGGCGGGATCTGGACATGGCTGAGAGGTTTTTTGCGAAGTATGGGTCGATTACCGTGCTCGTGGGTCGTCTGCTGCCGATTGTGAGGACATTTATCGCGCTGCCGGCGGGCATCGCGAAGATGAACCAGGTGCGGTTTCACGTGTATACGTTCATTGGGTCGTGGCCGTGGTGTTACGCGCTGGCATACATCGGTTGGAAACTGGGGTCGAAGTTTGATACCGATCCTCGGTTCAAAGCGGTGTTTCAGAAGTTTCACCTTGGGGTGGAAGCGGTGATTGTGGCGGGGATCGTGTTCTTCGTGGCGTCACATTGGAAGAATCGGGTGCGGGTGCAGGCCTAGGATGACCCAGTGCGGACGCGGATTGTCCAGAGTCGGCGTAGATTAAGTGCATATTTTTTTGGGGTTTTCGTGCGAGTGCGATGATCGTGCGGAAGTTGTAGGGATCGGCTTGCGTGTGGGAGACTAAAGAGTCCGTCACACGGAAAAAATTGTTCTATAGAAGGGTTATTACGAGCATGTCTACACCCAGCGCCGCGACACAGCAGGCGGCGAGCATCAAGCCACATACAGGAAAACTCGGCGTCATGATTCCCGGCATGGGAGCCGTCGCAACCACATTGATCGCGGGCGTTGAAGCGGTTCGCCGCGGGATGGCGAAGCCAATCGGGTCGATCTCGCAGATGGGGCATATTCGGCTGGGGAAGCGGACGGAGAATAATTCGCCGCTGATTAAGGATTTCGTCGATATCGCGCCGCTCGAGGACCTGGTGTTCACGGGCTGGGATATCTTCGGCGGGAACCTGTACGATGCGGCGAAGACGGCCGAGGTGCTGGATAAAGACACGCTTGAGGCGATTCGTCCGTTTCTGGAGTCGATTGAGCCGATGCCGGCGGTGTTCGATCAGCATTACGTGAAGCGGTTGACGCCGAAGAAGGTGAAGGTCGGCAAGAATAAGTGCGACCTGGCGAACCAGATTCGCAACGACATTGCTGAGTTCAAGACGAAGACCGATCGCCAGGTGATGATCTGGTGTGGTTCGACCGAGATCTTTCTGGAGCGGTCGGCGGTGCACGAGACGCTCGAGGCCTTTGAGAAGGGTCTGGTCGATGACGACCCGGGCATTACGCCTTCGATGATGTACGCGTGGGCCGCGCTGAAGGAAGGGATTCCGTTTGCGAACGGGGCACCGAATCTGACCGTCGACATTCCCGCGCTGAACGAGCTTTCAAAGCAAATGAACGCGCCGATCTGCGGTAAGGACTACAAGACCGGGCAGACGTTCATCAAGACGGTGCTGGCGCCCGCGTTCAAGACACGGATGTTGGGGGTTGCGGGTTGGTACTCGACGAACATCCTGGGGAATCGGGATGGCGAAGTGCTGGACGATCCGGAGAGCTTCAAGACGAAGGAAGAGTCGAAGCTAGGCGTGCTGGATATTATTCTTCAGCCGGAGCTTTATCCTGAACTTTATAAGGATCTCTATCACAAGGTTCGGATCAACTACTATCCGCCGCGTGGAGATAATAAAGAAGGCTGGGATAACATCGATATCTTCGGATGGCTAGGGTATCCGATGCAGTTGAAGGTGGATTTCCTTTGTCGGGATTCCATTTTGGCGGCTCCGCTGGCGCTGGATTTGATTCTGTTTATGGATCTGGCGGCGCGCACTCCGACCTTGCAGGGACTGGGGATTCAGGAGTGGCTTAGCTTTTACTTCAAGGCTCCGGATAGTGCGAAGGGTGTTTATCCCGAGCATGATTTGTTTATTCAGAGCATGAAGTTGAAGAATACTTTGCGGCATATTATGGGTGAGGATCTGATTACTCACCTTGGGTTGGAGTACTACGGGGAATAAATAAGTAGTTAGGAGATAAAGCAAGAGGCGATCCCTTTGGGATTGCCTTTTGCTTTAAATGGCCGTGCAGTCCTTCCGGTTGAAGAGTAGAACGGCGGTTATGAGCAAGGATAATTTAGCTTGCGTATACGAAGAGCGGATGTCCTTCGTCGAAGGCCCTGAAGGGCCTCCGCTCAGGATGAGGTAGGAGAAGGCTCTGGGCGGCACGCGTGAACGCGTGCCCTTCCGTTCTGTGTTTGGCATGCGTGAGCTTAGGGTCGGCGCACGTGAACGTGTGCCAACCCGTTTGGGTTTCTCAGGCGTGAGCTTTGGGTTGGCCGGCGTGAACGCGTGCCCTTCCGCTTTGAGGAGGCCTGCGTGAACGCGTGCCCTTCCGCTTTGAGGATGCCTGCGTGAACGCGCGCGCCCTTCCATTCAGGGTTCGGGACGCGTGAGCTTTGACTTACCCCGCGTCGATGCGTGCCCATCCGTTCGATGCGCCCAAGATCACGAGTCTCATTCGGCGACGGAGTTGATGCGGGCCCAGAGTTCTTTGATGCCGGTGGACTTTTCAGCGGAGACGGGGAGGACTTCGTTGACGCCGTGTTCTTTGCGCAGGGCGGCTAATGACTTTTGCAGAGCGTTGCTGCCGATTCGGTCGGATTTGGTGCCGACGACGAGGTAGGGGCGCTGCAGGGTCTTGAAGAAGTCAATGAGGGTGGTGTCGGATTTTTGCGGGGGGATATTGGTGTCGACGAGGCAGATGCTGAGGGCGAGGGTTTCGCGTTCGGCGAGGTAGGGCTCGATGAACTTTGGCCACTCGGCGGAGATGGACTTGGAGATCTTGGCGTAGCCGTAGCCGGGCAGGTCGGCAAAGATCAGTGTGGGGCGTTGCTTGTTGGGCTCGTGCAGGGTGAAGAAGTTGATGGCGCGGGTGCGACCGGGAGTGGACGAGGTGTGCGCCTGTTTTGAGCCGAGGAGGGCGTTGATGAGCGAGCTTTTGCCGACGTTCGAGCGGCCGAGGAAGGCGACCTCGGGCGCGTTGTAGGTTTTGGCCTCGGCGGGGAAGTGGGCGGGGTCGGTTGCCGAGAGGAGAAATTGGGGGGTGAGGCGCATGACTCAAGACTAACGGCAAGTGCGCCCTAGCGCCGGGCGGGCGGTACTGCGTACGCTGCACCGCTTCGCGTTTGTCAGCGGCCGACGGGTGCCGTGAGGCGGAAGGTGATGATGGCTTCGGAGTGGATGATGACGTCGCGATTGCCGGTGTAGGCGCTTGCCGCGGTGCCGCCGCCGGCTCCGGCGAGGCCACCGATCAGAGCACCTTTGCCGCCGCCAGCGATGCCGCCGATGATGGCTCCGAGGCCTGCGCCGCCGCCGATGAAGCCTCCGGTACGCTTGCCGCGACCTTTACCGATCTGCTCGTACTCCGTGGTGTGGACGCGTTCGCGACCGATTTCGGTGAGCTCGATGCCGAGAGCTCCGGCACCTTTGAAGCGGCCTTTGCCTTTGGAGGCGACGACTTCACCGGCGACGGGGGTGCCTGCGGCGAAGATGGTCGTGCGATGAACGATGATGGGGCGGTCGAGGACTCCGGTGAAGTGATCGCCGACTTCATTGTGGCTCGCAGAGAGCTGCTCGGTGAGGCGGATGGTGACGGGGGTGCCGCTGGGTGCGGACTGGACGATCGGAGCCTCAGGCGGGGGCGGTGCGGTTGCCGCGGCGGGGCTGGCGGGTGCTGCAGACACAGGCTCCGGAGTCGTGACCGGCTGGGCTGAAGGAGGCGGCGGCGGTGTGTTGGCGGCCTGGCTGGCGGGGACGACTGTGCCGTTGGGCTCGGTGATAGAGCCGTTGGGGTTTTTGACGGAGCCATCGGATTGGAGTGCGCCGCCAGCGGCTACGGCGTCCTGGGTGTAGGTACTTCCCGTGGGCGTGCTGGCGGGTGCGGTGGACTTTTTGCAGCCTGTGGCCAGACCGATCGTCATGAGTGTGGTGAGGGCAAACAGGTGTGTCCGATTCATCGCTTTCTCCAATGGTTCTAACAAGCTAGATGAGATTGGTGGGGCTTCGGTTGCACTTTGGGTGACGGGAGTGCGCCCTGGTTGAGGCTATAATCCGGGGACGGCGACAATTCACCGGACGAAGCGTGTTTATGGGGATGCAGAGCGGTACCAACCCATTGCGGCGCATGGCTTGCCTGTTTGTGGCGGCGGGATTGGTGCTGCCAGGCGTGGCGTGGGCGCAGACGGCGGGCAGCCCGCTGATACTGCCAAGCGGCCTTATCTTCGATACAGGCGGGAACCTTTATTTTGCGGAGAGTGCAAAGCATGTCGTTCGGCGGTTGACGCCGAGTGGCGTGCTGACGGTGGTGGCCGGAACCGGGACGCAAGGGTTCGGGGGAGATGGCGGGTTGGCGACGGCTGCCCTGCTGGATTCGCCGGAGGCGGTGGCGCTGAATGGGGCGGGAGATCTGTTCGTGGCGGATACGCATAATCATTGCGTGCGGCGGGTGGATGCGGTGACGGGGTTGATCTCGACGGTGGTGCAGACGGGTCTGCCGGTAGCGCTGGCGATGGACGCTACGGGTCGATTGGTGGTTGCGGATGCCGGGACCCATCGGGTGATACGGGTCGATCTAACGAATGGCACGTCGACGGTATTAGCAGGGAGCGGGGTTCAGGGATATTCGGGCGATGGCGGCCTCGCGACGGCTGCGGCGATCGATACGCCATGGGGATTGGCGTTCGATGGGGCAGGGGATCTGTTTCTGGCGGATGCGCATAACCATCGCGTGCGGCGGGTCGATGCGGGGACCGGCGTGATTACGACGGTCGCGGGAGTTGGGGTGGCTGGATTTTCGGGCGATGGGGTGGGTGCAAGCGCGGCTGCGTTGGCATTGCCGCGTGGGTTGGTCGTGGATGGGGCGGGGAATCTGTTTGTGGCGGATTCGGGGAATCATCGTATCCGGCGGGTGGATAGGGTGACCGGGATGATCTCTTCCGTTGCGGGGGTGGGGGTGCAGGGGTTTGCCGGGGATGGCGGCGCGGCAGTGGCTGCGGAGGTGGCTTCGCCGCGAGGTGTCGCGTTGAGTGGGGATGGGCTGGTGACGCTGGCGGATCGTGGGAACGGCCGGTTGCGGCAGGTGGATGCTAAAGCTGATCTGCAGACGATTGCCGGAGTGGGAGCCGTGACGCCGGCGAGGGTCGCAACGATGACCGCGCTGACGCAGAGCGGGGTATCGACGCTGGTGGTTGCGGTGAGCTCAGGGGCGGGTGCGCCCGGGGGCAGTGTGACGTTGATGGATGCGAATACGGCTGTCGGAACGGCAACGTTGAGCGCGGGGGCGACGACGTTTTCGACTGCCGGGCTTTCGGCGGGGTCGCACACCATGACGGCAGTTTATGCGGGCGGCGTGGGGTTTCTGCCGTCGACGTCAGCTGCCTTAATTGTGACGGTGGGTGGGGCGAGTGCGGCGGATTTTTTGCTGGCGTCTTCGGGGGCGAGTGCGATGACGATTTCGGCCGGGAGTTCGGCGGTGTTTTCGTTTCTGGTGACGCCTACGGGCGGAGCGCTTTCATCACAGATTCAGTTTGCGGCTTCCGGGCTGCCGGCTGGGGCGATGGCCACCTTTGCGCCGGCGTATCTGCCTCCGCCCAATGGACCGACGGGGTTCACGATGACGGTGAGTACGGCGGCACGGGCGGGTCTGCGAACGTCACACGGCGGGTGGGGTGTGGCGTTGGCTACGTTGCTGCCGCTGTTCTTGCTGCGCAGGAGGCGCCGTGGGTTTGCGCTGCTGGGATTGGTGATGTTGGCGGGGTGTGGGGATCGGGTGAATACGGCTGGCGAGGGGAGTGCGGCTCCGGTGAGTTACAACATCACGGTGAACGCAACGGGGACTTCGGCTGCGGGTGGGACCTTGTTGCACTCGGCGGTTGTCGTGCTGACGGTGCAGTAAGCGAGGCAGCGGTCGCGAGTCTAGAGGCTAAGACTTTTCAGTTTGGGAGGGTCGATCTTCAAGCTTGAGGTGTTCGCGGGACATGAGGAAGAGGACGCCGAGACCAAGGAAGAGGACCGTGCCGGCAACGTGTTCGGAGCGAGCATGGAACTTTTCGAAGTGGACGCGGGCGGGATTGGTTTTTTCGACGGCGTTGATGTCGCCGCCGGCCTGGAGCTGGTCGCGGTCCATGGCGGGGATGATATTGAAGGTGAGGTAGGCGGTGCCGAGGAGCATGACGCCGGCGAGGAGAAATTCGAGCTCGTAGCGGCCCTTGATGCGATGCGGGGCGAACTTGAACAGGAGGGCGGTGGCGGCGAGGAACAGCGCGCCGCAGACGAGTCCGATCGTGTCGAGCAGTTTGAGGGATGCGCCGACGACCAGGCCGGCCAGGTGGATGCTGGGCAGCACGCCGAAGGCTGTCGGGGCGAGGACGAAGGCGAAGAAGATGAGGCCGCCGACCCAGATGGTGATGGTGATGAGTTGCGTGAAGCGGAGAAGACCTTGCATAAGCTACTCCGTTGGGTTGGTGAGGACCGGGTCCGCCGAGGTGCCGGTGCGGGTGAGGGCGCGCTTCAGGACAGTGTCGTAGGCGGCTTTGAGTTCGGCGTATTCGGGGTCGGTGAGCTTGCCACTGAGACGGTCGGTTTCGACGGCGAACATCTCGTCGCGGAGGACCTGCAGGGCGCCCTGGGGCGTGCCGGGTGCCGGCGTGGTGGTGTTGCCGGGGCCTTTCAGCATGAAACCGGCGGCTGCGGCAAAGACGAGACCGAGGCCGGAGATGATCCACCAGCGGTACTTGGTCCAGGGGTCGCGTTCGGCATCTTTATCGACGGGAACGCCGAGGCCGCCGCCGGGACGGGTGTCGGTGTTAGGGTCACCTGACGCGGCGGGAGCGGTGGCACCGGCTCCCTGTGCCGGGGTCGTGTCGCGGGGAAGCTGGCCAGTTCCGGTAAGGGTGAAGGAGAGTGGCTGGGAGGGTTGGACGTTGCGCGCGACGTAGGTCTGGGCGTTGATGTCTTCGTCGGTGATGGCGCTGTAAGGGGTGGATTGGCCGGGCTTGAAGGTCATGCTCTTCGGCATCATGAGGGCAATGGTATCGGTGGGCATGGTTGGGCGGGGTTGAAATTCGAAGCCCTTGTCGGCGGCGTAGGGAAGCTTATAGCTGACCTGGAACTCGGTTTCGCCAGGACGCAGCGGGAAGATGATGGTGTATTTGTTGGGCTCGTTTTCGGGCACGAGCGCCTGCTGGACGGCATTGCCGGCGGGAGCTTTGGCGACGAGTCCCTGAACGGTTGCGCCGGCGGGGAGGTAGAGCTCGAAGGGGTGATCGCTCATCTGCGTCTTCTCGGGGGAGGACGCATTTTTGACGAAGAAATGTTCGACGACGTGGAGCGCGGAGCCGCTGGCTTCGGTCTCGATGCGCATCACATCGGCGTCGAGCGTGACGCCTTCGACCTGGGCGGCGGCGGTGTAAACCTCCATATCGACCGACTGGGTGCCGGGCTGGACGGGCTTGAAGTAGTTGGCTTTGTCGTGGGTGACGCGCAGGAGGTGCAGGCCCTGGTCGGGCACCTGGATGGAGAAGTGGCCGCGGCTGTCGGTCTTGGTGCGGGAGATTTCCTGCATGCCCTGGGCGAGCTGGAGGAGGACGATATCGTCGCCGGCGGCGGGCTTGTTGTTGGTCTTGTTGATGACGGTGCCGGTGACGGTTTCGGCGGCGGCAAGGCTGGACAGGAGGGCTGCGGCAAATGCGGACAGCGCTAGACTCTTGAGGGATGCTGGAAAAAGGCTCACAGCTAAGTTTAGCGTAGGGCGGAGGGGGAACTTTGATGGAGTCAGTCTGGGATTATCCGCGGCCGCCGCGGCTGGAGAAGACGGGCCGCAGAATTCGTGTGGTGCACGAGGGGTCGGTGCTGGTGGATACGGTGGAGGCGATGCGGGTTTTGGAGACGAGTCATCCGCCGGTCTATTATGTGCCGCCCGCGGCGATCTCGATGGAACGAATGCAACGGTCGGATTCGCGGGGGAGCTTCTGCGAGTTCAAGGGGGTGGCTTCGTATTGGAATCTTGGCGCGGCTCACGACGTAGCCTGGAGTTATGAGCGGCCAACGCGGGGGTTTGAGGCACTGGCGGGGTATCTGGCGTTTTACGCGAGCCGGGTGGATGAGTGCTGGGTGGATGAGGAGCGGGTCATTCCGCAGGAGGGGGATTTTTATGGCGGGTGGATTACGAAGGATGTGACGGGGCCGTTCAAGGGTGGGGTGGGGACGCGAGGGTGGTAGCGGCGAGTGCAAGTGCGCCCTAGTCGCGGGCAGAGACCACTTCGTGGAGTGTCCGATCGCTTCGCGATGCAGACTCGTGCGTTACGCGGGTTCCTGCTGCGTCATGCAGTGTAAGGTGCCCAGTCCCCAGACCAGGTCGACGGCATGGATGCCAATGACTTCGCGGGTGGGGAAGCAGTCGGCGAGGATGTTAAGGGCGTGGCGGTCGTTGGGGTCGTTGAAGGTAGGGACCAGGACGACGGTGTTGGCGATGTAGAAGTTGGCGTAGCTTGCCGGGAGGCGCTGGCCCTCGAAGAAGACGGGCGCGGGCATGGGGAGCGGGACGATCTCGAAGGGCTTGCCTTTGAGGTTGCGGGCGGCATGGAGGCGGGCGAGATTTTCGGCGAGTGGCAGGTGGTTCTCGTCGGACGTGCTGGGCTCGACAGCGGTGACGATCTTGTTTTCGGAGACAAAGCGGGTGATGTCATCGACGTGGCCGTGGGTGTCGTCGCCGGCGCAGCCGCGGTGCATCCAGAGAACCTGTTCAATGCCGAGTTGCTCGCGAAAGACCTGTTCATACTGTTCGCGGGAGACGCCGGGGTTGCGCTGCTGAATTTCGGAGAGGAGGCATTCTTCGGTGGTGATCAGGGTGCCCGCGCCGTTGACGTCGATCGAGCCGCCTTCGAGGATCATGCGCTTGGGGCTGCCGTCGAGGATAACTTCAGGTTTGCGCTGCGGCATGTTGTAGAGGTCGGCGACGTGCTGGGGGATCTGGTTGTCGCGACGCCAGTTGTCGTACTTGGCCCAGGCGTTGAAGCACCAGTTGGTGATCGAGAGATCGCCTGCGGCGTCTTTGGTGAAGATCGGCCCGGAGTCGCGGAGCCAGACGCGGTCAGTGGGCCAGCAATGAAAGTGGAGGCGAGCCATGTTGGCTCCGCCGCGCTTTAGCATGCCCTTGGCGCGGTGTTCGGCATCTTCGTTGTTGACGAGGAGGTGAACATCTTCGGAGCGCGAGAGATGACGCACAATCTCTGCGTAGACCCACGGGATGGGCTGAAATTTGCCGGGCCAGTCTTCGGGGTTGTGCGGCCACGCGATCCAGGTGGCGGCGTGCGGGGCCCATTCGGCGGGCATGCGAAAGGTCGGTTGTTGCGGCAAGGAACTCATCTCGAACAGTCTATCGGCTGTTGCGTCGGAGGTCTTCCTCAGGCGAGTTTGAGATGACGAGGATGGACGGGTGGGGGGGCGTCCGGAAAGAAGACTGCGGCGGGATCACGCTGGCCGGGAAGGGGGTGATGCGCAGGCGTCTTGAGCAGGCTATAGCTTGTGACGAGCGTGAGAGCGACTGCGGCTGCGGTAAGGCGAAGGTTTGCGGGGCGCTCGGCTTCGCTTTTGAATTTCAGCAGTGCAACGATTACTCCCAAGGCGAAGAGGCTGGCAAAGCCGAGCATCTGCTGCCAATCGAGCGCGGCGGCGAACTGGACGAAGGAGGGCACCCTTCGACGCTATGCGCCGGCGGGTGTGGGTGCTATCCCACGTTTGTTTGAGCGGTACCGTTACGCCGATTCGGGTATCAGGCCGAAGGATCGCGGGGCGTTTCTATTGAGGGCCCGGTGCTTGCTTTCTTCGAGGCTTGGCTTTTTTCTTTCCGGCGGCTTCCTGGTTGAGTTGAATGCGGCGCTTCCAGGCGGTGTGCAACGCGCCACCGAGAGTGTCTTCGTCGGCCTCGGCCAGGCGAATGTGGGTGATGCCCATGCGTCCCCAGCCTCCGGCGACGGGGAGGAAGAGGTCGGGGCGGTCGGTGAGGAACTCAGCCTGGAGTTCGGGGTTGAGCATGAGGTTTCCGTAGCCCTGTTTTACGTGAGCGAGGGTGGCGAAGATGCGGTCGCCGGTGCGGAAGTCCGCTGCGCCCATATGCGAGCCTTCGATGACGTCGGGGAGGGACAAGGCGAGGCGGCGGAAGTCATTCGCGTTCATGAGTGCTCAATGCGATTCGTAGAGGATTTTACCGCTGCGGAGCGGGCCTGCGCGGCCTTCGTCGGCTCGGGTTCTTCATGAGGCAGCCCCACGCTTCCACCGAAAACTTCAGTTGTTTGACAGCAGCATGGAGACGATGGCGGCGGACATGAGGTTGGCCATGGTGCCGGCGAGCATGGCGCGGACGCCTAGTTGGGCGAGGTCGTTGCGGCGGGCGGGGACGAGGGCTCCAATGCCGCCGATCTGCATGCCGATGGAGCCTACGTTGGCGAAGCCGCAGAGGGCGAAGGTGGCGATCGAAAAAGTGCGGGGGGAGAGGCTCGCCTTGATCTGGCCGAGGTTGGTGAAGGCGACGAACTCGTTGATCATGGTGCGGGTGCCGAGCAGGTTTCCGATGACCTTAGAGTCGTGCCACGGAATCCCGATGAGCCAGGCTACGGGGGCTCCGATAACACCCAGGATCGCGTTGAGGGAGTGGGGGAACGGGATGCCGTGATTCGTGCCCGGCATGTGAATCGTCCAGGCGAAGTTTGAGATGCCGAGCATGATGGCGTTGAAGAGGCCGACGAGGGCGACGAAGGAGATAAGCATGATGGCGACGTTGAAGGCGAGCTGGCCCCCATCGATGGTGCCGCGGGCAACGGCGGCGATGAAGTTTTCGTTCTTGTGCTCTTCGTTGGGAGGCATGGTGACGGTGCCGGCGGTGGCGGGGATTTCGGTCTCAGGGACTAACATCTTGGCAATGAGGATCGTGCCGGGGGCGGTCATGATGACGGCGGAGAGCAGGTCCTGGGCATTGATGCCGAAGCTGATGTAAGCAGCCATGATGCCGCCGGAGACGTGGGCCATGCCTGAGGTCATGATGGTCATGAGTTCGGAACGGGTGGCTCCGGCGAGGAAGGGGCGGATGGTGAGCGGGGCTTCGGTCTGGCCCATGAAGATGCTGGCGGCGACGTTGGTGGATTCGGCGCCGCTGGTGCCCATGGTGCGCTGCATGATCCACGAGACCCAGCGGATGATGATCTGCATCAGGCCGATGTGGTACATGATGGCGAAGAAGGCGGAGACGAAGATGATGGTGGGGAGGACGGCAAAGGCGAGGACGTGGGTGGCGCTGGCTGGGTCTCCGAGATCGCCGAAGACAAGCTTCGAACCGTCGACGGAGTGGCCGAGCAGCGACGTGATGACGCCAGAGATGCTGTGCAGGATGGCCTGGCCGGTGTGCCATTTGATGACGAGGAAGGCGAAGATGATCTGGAGCGACAGGCCCCAAGCGACGGTACGCCAGCGGATGGCCTTGCGGTCGGTGGAGAAGGCGTAGGCGAGACCGAGAAAGACGATGAGACCGAGAAGTCCGGTGAATCGGGCCAATGCGAACGCTCCTTGAAGAGGGCAGGTTTCACCTGAGTGTAACCGAGCAGGCGTGTAGAGTAAGGGCGAGGAGAACGACCGATGCCGCTACCGAGTGATGAGAAGCTGATTGCGCTGAGTGAGGCGCTGATTGCGCAGTTCGATGGGATTTTTGGGATGCATCCGGGGTTTCGTCCGGCGCATGCGAAGGGAGTGTTGCTGACGGGGACGTTTACGCCGTCGGAAGGTGTAGCCAAGCTCTCGAAGGCTCCGCATTTTGTAAAGCAGTCGACGCCGGTGACGGTGCGCTTTTCGGACTCGACCGGACTGCCGATGATCCCGGATAACGATGCGAATGCGAATCCGAAGGGCATGGCGATTCGCTTCCATCTGGGCGAGCGGGTGCATACGGATATCGTGGCGCATTCGACGGATGGATTTCCGACGCGGACGGGCGCCGAGTTCCTCGAGTTTTTGAAGGCGCTCGCGACGAGCGGGCCGGATGTTCCTTCGCCAAAACCAATTGAGATTTATCTAGGGTCGCACCCTGCGGCGCTGGCATTTGTGCAGGCTCCAAAGCCGTTTCCGGTGAGCTTCGGAACGGAGGGGTTCTTCGGCGTGACGGCGGTTCACTTTGCGAATGCCGAGGGCGAGACGCGGTTCGCGCGCTATCGGATAGTGCCGGAGGCTGGGTTGGAGCACCTCTCCGATGACGAGGCGAAGGGTAAGGACACGAACTATCTGCTCGATGAGATCAAGGATCGGGTTGGTAAGGGGCCGGTGACGTTTGAGTTGAAGGCGCAGTTGGCGGATGCGGGCGACTTGGTCGACGACGCGACGATTCACTGGCCCGCGGAGCGTGAGGTGGCGACGCTGGGGACGATTTCGCTGACGGAGCTGGTGGCAGACGATGCGTCGGAGCAGAAGACAATCATCTTCGATCCGATCCCGCGGGTTGAGGGCATTGAGCCTTCGGATGATCCATTGCTGGAGCTTCGGGCGGCGGTTTATTTGATCAGCGGCCGGAGAAGGCGAGGGGCTTAGAGGTTGGCACGCCCTGCGCCACTGGGTGGGGTGGTCGACGGGTTCGCGGTGAGTTTAGCGGTGGGAGAACGTCAGGCCCGCCAGCTCGATGCTGATGTAGGGGCCGCCTTCAGAGAGTTGGAGGTCGGCTCGTACGACGGCAGGTGCTTCGCCTTCCGCGACCCATACGAAGATGTCGTCGGGCTGCTTGCCGACGAGGGGCGCGACGACTCCAGCGACGCCACCCAGCTCCGTCTTGACGCGGAATACGCTGGCCTTGAGATGGAGCCCGGCCACCGAGTAAGATTTCGTTCCTTCAGGCGTGATGCCGAGGTGGATGAGGCGTGTTTTGGGCGTGGGCGCCAGCATGCTGACTCGATAGGCGGCTGCCTTGGGATCGAGGTTGTCCATGACGGTGCAGATGAAACCTTGAACAAAGTCGGGCTGGAGGTCGACGTGGCTTGTCTCGACTTTGGGCGGGCCGTTGCCGTCCGGCGTGCGGGTCGTGACCTGGCCGCTGGCGTCGACTGTGGTGTCGAACGGCTTCGAGAAGAATGCGCCCCGTTGGATGTGGTGGTCGGAGACGAACTGGAAGGTGTTGTGCTGAGTGAAGGTGGCGGTCTCGTCGTCG
The DNA here is from genome assembly GCA_963693075.2 of uncultured Granulicella sp. Taxonomy (GTDB): domain Bacteria; phylum Acidobacteriota; class Terriglobia; order Terriglobales; family Acidobacteriaceae; genus Edaphobacter. The sequence continues at coordinate 2,043,832 of CAXMMP010000002.1, forward strand.
AGCGAGCCGTCTTTGAAGCGGTAGGTCATACGGTAGGTGACGCGGTCGTTGTGGGCGAACTGCGTGACCTCGCCAGAGCCGATGAGTTTGCCGGCTTCGTCGCGCAGGACGACGAAGCCGTGGGCGCGGCCTTCGAGGTGGCGGACGGGGATGGGCTCGGCGACAGCGAACAGGGAAGTGGTGAGGAGGAGTGTGAGGATGAATGGCTTCAGGGCGTGTCTCCGGCGATGAGGTGCGATGAAGCGGACTAGCACTATTTCAGGTGGGACTGGAGAGCAGGGCGGCGAGGCGCGGCTACCCTTCTCGAGGCCAAACCCCGATCACTTGCGAAAGTTGCGGAGTGGGGGCGCAAGGTTCGGGGGTAATGCGGTAGGCGTTGCGGAGGAGAATGAGGGGTTCGGCGAGGAGAGATTCCGTGGCGGCGTGGAGGGTGACGAGTGGCTGGCCCTGGATGATACGGTCGCCGAGCTTGGCGTGGACTTCGATGCCGGCGTGAGCGTCGACAGGTTCGCCGGGGGCGAGGCGGCCGGCACCGAGGCGCTGGACGGCCCATCCGGCGGCGGTGGTGTCGATGGTGGAAAGGTAGCCTGAAGTTTCGGCGGTCAGGGTGATGACGGCTCTCTTTTGGTGAAACTGTTCCGGATGTTCGAAGGCGCTTGTGTCGCCACCCTGGGCCTCGACGATGTCGAGCCACGCGGTATAAGCGGAGCCGTTACGAAGGTGTTGATCGGCGAGGATGGCTCCGGCTTCGGGGCTGTCTGCGTGGTTTGCGAGGTGGAGCATCCAGCCGGCAAGAAGGTTGGTGAGTTCCATGAGGTCGGCAGACATGGGATGTCGCCGGCCTTGCATGATGTCGACACACTCAAGTACTTCGAGCCAGTTGCCGGCGTAACGGCCGATGGGCTGCGAGTGGTCGGTGATGAGGGCGACGGTGCGGGTGCCGGCGGCGTTGCCGGTGTTGACCATGAGGTTGGCCAGCAGGCGGGCATCTTCGATGCGGTGCATAAATGCGCCAGAGCCGGTTTTGACGTCGAGGACGAGGGCGTTCAGGCTCTCGGCTAGCTTTTTTGACATGATGCTGGCGGTGATGAGGTAGGGGGATTCGACGGTACTCGTGTGGTCGCGGAGGGCGTAGAGGATGCGGTCGGCAGGGACGAGTGAGGGAGTCTGGCCGATGAGGCAGGCACCGCATTGGTGAAGGATTTGTTCGAAGCGGGTAAGGGAGAGCTGAGTGGAGAAGCCGGGGATGCTTTCAAGCTTGTCGAGGGTTCCGCCGGTGTGGCCGAGGGAGCGGCCGGAGATCATCGGGACGCAGATGCCAGGGACGCCGTTGTTGTTTGGCAGACCGAGGCCGGCCGCGGCGAGGATGGGCGCGATGAGCAGGGAGGTCTTGTCGCCGACGCCGCCGGTCGAGTGTTTGTCGATGGTAAAGGTGTGGAGGCGAGCGGCGTCAAAGGTTTCGCCGGAGAAGCGCATGGCCTGGGTGAGGGCGGCGAGCTCGCTCGGGGAGAGGCCGTTTTGGTAGACGGCCATGAGGAAGGCGGCGGTCTGCGCGTCGGAGATCTCATGAGTGACGACAGCGTGGACGAAGGCCTGGATCTCTTCGTCGGAGATGGTCTCGTTGTCGCGCTTGCGGCGGATGAGGTCTTGCGGGTGGAAGGTCATGTGGGCTCGGACGTCAGCGAGCGGGGAGGATGGCGGCGGCGGTGGTTTTGGAAGCCGCGGAAGCGGGGGCGGCGGCGGGCTGGCCGGGGCGTGAGCCGGGCGCGGGTGCGTATTTAGAGGCACACTTGGCCTGAAGCTGGGTGGCGTGGAAGACACCATCGCGGCCATAGGTTCCGACGGCGAGGGCCTGGGCGTCGTCTTTGAAGGTATCGGGCGGTGGCTCCATGCCCTGGTAGGCGACCTGGAGGACTTTGCCTTGTTCGAGCAGGGCGAAGTGGGCGTTGGTGCCGGAGCGCTGGATGGAACCGGGCTGGACGTTTCCGGCGACGCGGAGGTGGCGGGTGTAGGCCTTTGCGCCCATGCCTTGGAGTTCGGTGATGGTGACGTAGTAGCTCTTGTTGTCGCCGGCGGCGGAGAAGGCGAGCCAGGCGACGACTCCGATGATGATGAGGGAGGCGACGATGATGCTGGTCGGATTGCGGCGGGTGGGGCTAGGCATGGCTGTAGCTAGTTTAGCAGTGGGGAAGACTCAGGGTAGCCGGGGGTTCATTCGTGATTCACCAAGTGAAATTGCCCGCTTACCGGTGACAGGCCGTCCGGCGCGCTGCATTTTGAGGAAGTCCAAGACGTATACTCATCGAATAACAGGTCGATGGTACCTGCGACGGATTGGGGTGTTAGATGGGTTTGAATGGCAACGGCAATGGCGCGGCTTCGCACAATGGGAACGGGTATCGGGTTCCGACGGGGCGGGCGGAGTGGATTGTGAAGCGGAAGGCTGAGGCCGCGCGGACAGGCGACGAGAACATGTCGCAGATGCACTTTGCGCGCAAGGGATTGATCACCGAGGAGATGGCGTTCGTCGCGCAAAAAGAGAAGATCTCAGCGGAGTTGATACGGAGCGAGATCGCCAAGGGGACGATGATTATTCCGGCGAATATCAATCATCCCGAACTGGAGCCGATGGCGATCGGAGTGGAGTCGCTGTGCAAGATCAATGCGAATATCGGGAACTCGGCGTTGACCTCGAATGTGGATGAAGAGCTGCGAAAGCTGCATACGGCGGTGCATTATGGGGCCGATACGGTGATGGATCTCTCGACGGGCGGGGATATCCCGATGATTCGGGAGCAGATTTTGCGGCATTCGCCGGTGCCGATTGGGACGGTGCCGTTATATGAGGCGCTAAACCGGGTGAAACGGCTCGAGGACTTGAATATCGATGTGTATCTCGAGGTGATCGAGGAGCAAGCGCAGCAGGGAGTCGATTACTTTACGATTCATGCCGGCGTGCTCGTCGAGTATGTGCCGCTGGTGGCAAAGAGAATTACCGGGATCGTGAGCCGTGGCGGCGCGATTATGGCGCAGTGGATGACGCATCATCACAAGCAGAATTTTTTGTATACGAACTTCGACCGGATCACGAAGATCATGGCGAAGTACGACGTGAGCTACTCGCTGGGCGATGGGCTGCGGCCGGGGTGCCTGGCGGACGCGAGTGACGAGGCTCAGTTTGCCGAGTTGAAGACGCTGGGCGAGTTGACGCGCGAGGCGTGGAAGTCTGACGTGCAGGTGATGATCGAAGGTCCGGGGCATATCCCGATGGACCAGATCAAGCTGCAGGTGGATAAGGAAGTGGAGTTGTGCGACGGGGCTCCGTTCTATGTGCTGGGGCCGCTGGTGACGGACATCGCGCCGGGGTATGACCACATCACGTCGGCGATTGGCGCGGCGATGATCGGGTGGCATGGGGCGGCGATGCTCTGTTACGTGACTCCGAAAGAGCACTTGGGCTTGCCGAACGAGAAGGATGTGAAGGACGGAATTATCGCCTATAAAATTGCGGCGCATGCGGCGGATGTGGCTCGTCATCGCCCCGGGGCAAGAGACAGAGACGACGCGATCTCGCATGCCCGGTATACCTTCGATTGGGATAAGCAGTTTGCGTTATCGCTTGATCCGGAGACCGCGCGCAGCATGCACGATGAGACGCTTCCGGACGATTACTACAAGGAAGCGGCGTTCTGCTCGATGTGCGGCCCCAAGTTCTGCTCGATGAACTGGTCCAGCAAGGTGGATAAGTTCAATGAGTCAGAGTTTGGTTTGAAGAAGCCGGACCTGACGCAGATTATGACGGAGCAGATGGCCTTACGGCAGTGAGTTGCAGAGTCAGCTAAAAACAGCGGCCGCATCCCGTCTCGGGGTGCGGCTTCTTTCTTCGGCGGAAAAAGAGCTTTCTCGGGGTGAGGGAGAAGGGTCTTGAGCGGCGGAGGTCTTAGTACTCGGCCTGTTCGCTGTCCGCGCGCATGGCAACGAAGGCGGGGGCGATAATCATGGAGAGGAATACCAGGGAAAGAACGAGATCGTGAATCATGGGGTGGTGCCTCCAAAATAAGTGTGCGGCGCGCGGCCGTCTGATGAACTAAGAATGCGCTCTTGCTCGGAGGACGGGTATAGCACTTCGGGTAAATTGTTGACCTGCGAGTGGGGGAGGGGTGTAGCCCGGAAGTTGCAGACGGACTTGAATCGTTCTTTCAAGCAGAACGCAGGTCCTTCAACAACGCACCCCGCAGTACGGCTGCGGGGTGCGTCGTTCAGGATGACAAATTGAGAGTAAAGCTCGTTAGTTTGGCTATTTTGAGGCTTGTTCGAGGATGGTAGCGGCGTTGTTGAGGGCGGTGGCGAGGGCGGTGATCTGGGTTTGCGTGCGGGGGGCGTCCTTGGCTTCGAGACCTTCGTTGACGCCGGGAATGACGACGGCCGCATATCCAGTGAACTCTCCCGGGGCGTAGATACCGTGTTTGTACCAGTCGCGGTGGGGCAGGCCGGCGGGGAGCAGAAAGGCTTCCTCGGCGGAGCGCAAGGCGTGGTTCAGGGCTACCGGGTCGCCGGTTCCGGAGAGTTGCCTGGCGTGAATCGCGGAGCCTGCGACGGAGAAGCGACTGGCGGCCGTGTCGAGGGCGGAGAAGTCGAGGGCAAGTGAGGCGGTCTTAGCGTGGCCTTCCGCGGTCGAGACGTAGCCGGAGATGACGCGGCCATAGGCCTCGTAGTCGTAGGGGAGGATGTCGGTGTCGGCCATGTGGAGGATTTCAAGGCCGAAGACGCGGGCCATCTCCTGCTCGTAGACGAAGGTTGGGTCAGCATTTTTGATGAACCAGTTGTAGTTATCGAAGACGGAGTGGTAAACGCCGTAGGGTCCGCCGGAGCCGACGTCGGTGGAAGGAACCCCGGCGTGCTGCAGGAACGGGGTGAAGTCGGAACCGGAGCCGAGGAGGCCGACGCGGACTTCTTTATGGCCGTTGGCCGAGGTCGCGGAGTCTTCGTCATCGTCATCAGCCGCGCGGCGGTTCGGGTTGACGGACTGGGTCTTGAGCCATGCGTCGTAGACGGTACCGCCGGACGGCGACGGGACGTCCTGAGTGACCTCGCGGACGAACTGCATGAGCGATGGGACTGCGGCGGCGCTGAAGTTCTTGCCGCCGACTCCTACGTCGGTATTGAAGTAGGCGACGGCTTTCGCGAGGTGGTCCATGTGGTCTTCGACCCATTCGGTCGAGCCGATGAGACCTTCTTCCTCGGCATCCCAGGAGCCGATGACGATGGTGCGTTTGGGTTTCCAGCCGGACTTCAGGAGTGCGCCAAGGCCGTGGACGGTCTCGAGCATGGCGGCTGTACCCGAGTTGGGATCGACCGCGCCGTAGACCCAGGCGTCGCGGTGGTTGCCGGCGACGACCCAGTCGTCTTTCTGGGCGGGGTCGGTGCCAGGGATGGTTCCGATGACGTCCCAGATGGTGCGCAGTTTGGTGTCCTGCTCGAGGTGCATGTGGACGGTGACTTTGGTGGCACCGCCGACGTGGTAGGCGAAGGGGAGGGCACCTTGCCAGTCGTGGGGGACGTTGGGTCCGGCGAGAGCCTGGAGGATGGGAGCCGCGTCGTGGTAGGAGAGCGGGTTGGTGGGGATGGAGGGCCAGTTGGCCTGAATCTTGTCGATCGGGATGCGCTTGGAATCGGGGAGGCCGGGCGTTGATGCCACCCCTGGAGTGGTGGCGTCGCCGGGGTAGATGGAGAGGAATTGCGTGGCTCCGCGCTGGACGGCGGTTTCGGGACGGTAGGGCCCTTTGGGGTACATGTCGCCGCGGAAGTAGCCGTCGTCGGCTGGGTCAGAGTAGATGAGGACGCCGAGGGCGCCAGCGTTCTGCGCGTCGAGCACCTTGATGCCGCGATAGTTACCGCCGTAGCGGACGAGGACGATCTTGCCTTTCGCTGAGACGCCGAGATCGGCGAGTTTCTTGAAGTCGGCGGGGGTTCCGTAGTTGGCGTAGACGACTTCAGCGGTGACATCGCCGGAGGGGGAAGCGCCGTTGAAGGCAGGAGTGACGCGCATATCGTCCTGGAACGGGTCGCCACCGTTTTCGGGGCCGACGTGCTCGGGCGAAGGGCCGGTCATGAGCTTCCTGCCGTCGGGGGCAAACGCTTCTATGAGAATCTTTTTCGGCCAGTTGAGCAGGACTTTGTATTCGAGGATCTGGGTATCGAGACCGGCGGCCTTGAATTTTGAGGCGACGTAGAGAGCGGTCTGGTGATCTTCCTCAGAGCCTGCCATGTGCGGGGCGGCGGTGAGGGTTTTCAGGTGCTGGCCGGCGAGTGTCGGATCGGGCACCGCGAGGAAGGTAGTGTCGATCTTCGATTGCGCGGTGAAGTCATTATAGCCGAAGACCCTTGCCTGCGTGGCGTTTTGTGCGAGGGCGGCGGATGAGGCGAGCAGGAGGGTGAGGGAGAGGGCTTTGTTCATTTTGGGAGGGGTGTCCTCGGGGATCGCGGGGTGTAGGACAGAGAGAACCCCATGATGACCTTTGACCACGAGGGTCTTGGTGATCATGGGGCTTTCAGGAGTTATGCGGCGACGGGTTCGGTGCAGAATTTGCAGCGCGTTGCGCCCAGTGGGATGTCCGACAGGCACTGCGGGCATGGCCTGGTGGTTACTGGTGCCGCGACTGGTTTATTCAAGCGGGCGAGCAGCTTCGAGATCGGCATGACGACCAGGAAGTACAGTACCGCGGCCACGATCACGAAGTTGATGACGGCGTTGAGCAGCTTGCCGATGTGAATCTCGCCTGGCGGGATGTAGTTGGCGGGAAGCGGGCTGGGCGGCGTGACGGCGTGGAGGACGGGGATGTGAATGACGAGCGAGGAGAAGTCCGGTGTGCCCGCAAGCGCCGAGATGAGCGGTGTGATGACATCGGCGGTGAAAGATGCGGTGATGGCACCGAAGGCCGCGCCGATGATGACGGCGACGGCGAGGTCGACTACATTACCGCGGAGAATAAAATCGCGGAAACCTTTGAGCATGGGGTTTCTCCTAGTGTTACCTGGGTCTGATTTGCGAGGTTCGCAGTTACGGGGACTGACGGGCAGTATAGCGCACCGACTGCGAGCGAGGCCCTAATTGAGTGACGACAGGGTATGCGTGTACGGGTAGATCAACAGGAAGAGGATGAGCGACAGCGCCATGAGATCGCCGTAGAGACACAGCAGCACACCGCCATGATAGAAGCTCCACCGCTTTTGCAGGCAGCGGACGGTGTCGGCTGTTCCGGCGATGGCCGAAAACAGCGGTAAGGCGATGAACAAGCTGGGGCGCGTGTGCGGGAAGCGAGAGAGCAGGATCGCGAAGATAAGCGAGAGCCAGACGAAGAGGTTGCCGCGAGCGAGGGACCGATTTCGCGGGTTGAGCCAAGGCGGGAGACGCGACTGCATACAGGAGGCCCTAACCGCCCCATCTATGAGGATAAGCCAAGCCGCGACGTGCTATTTGACGGGCTGCAAAGCGGCTGCCGCTGGCGCGTCGGCGATGGGGGGCAACGATGCGATCTCGCCGACTGGGATTTCGACGGCGCCGGTGTGGCCTCCGGTTTTGTCATGCACCGCAACGCGCAGGAAATACTCGCCTTTGACGGGCACGCTGACACGCTGGTTGAACGTGATCCCTCCGCTGAGCAGGTCCTTCATTTCTTCGGGCTTGTAGGCACCGCGGATGGTGTTCGACTGCACGTTGAGGAGTGTTCCCCTGGCGTCATAGACGTCGGTGACGATGTCGACCGAGGTATGGATGACGTTATCGGCGCCATGAGTGAAGGACATATTGCGGACGCTTGCGGCGGTTTCGACCTGGTAGGTGCGGAACGGCGCTTTTCCCTTGCTTGCGTCCGGATTGGGGTCATTCCCGTCGAGAACCTTATCCTGCTCGGGGCCTGCGACTGGAACTGCCTTCACTCGCAGGAGTACCTGGCTCGGTAGGGGTGAGCCAACCTTCAAAGCCTGCATCAGGGGAGAGCCTTCCAGCTTCGTTGGTGCGCTGGGAGCGGTGATCCGCGAGTTGTGGTCGGTGAAGTAGCCGCGACGGTAGCTGAGCTTGTAGTCGTTTCCAGCCACCTTCACGTTGATATGACGGAAGCCTTCTTTCGTGCTTTCGCCGGACGGCGTATAGGTGAGGGTGTAGTAGTTCGCGCCGTCGTCGATGGCCTTTGCCGCCCCGAGGGCGAGGTCGTTGGAGTTGTCGAAGGCTGAGCCACCGGTGTCTTCGGCGATCTGGTGCATGGAAAAGCGCTCTGCCGTGCGGAAGGCGGATTCGTCCGACTGATCCATGTTGATTGGACCACCGGCACTGATGACACTTTGAGGCTGACGAGTGGTCTCACTCACAACGTAGCGCCCGTTTGCTTTATCGGCGGTGTTCGCCTGATTGGAGCGCAGGCCTTGTGCATCGATAGGGTAGACCGCAATCTGTGCTCGGGAGAGCAGGTTGACCGTGTCGCGAAACTCGTCATCGAGTGAGGCAGTTGAAGCGTAGAGACCGTCGGCGGGAGTGTCTGAGGGGAAGAACTCGGGCGGGAAGTCGCCGGAAAACCAGATAAGGTTTTTGCGGCCGGGAAGCTGCGCGAGCGTGCGGCCAAGCTGGTTGAGGGCATCGAGCGTGGTGTAGGCCTTGATCGATCGCTGGAAGTCATTAATGGGGGCTTCGAGCGCGGCGATTGACGGGGAGTACTCGCTCGGGCTCGGTCCGCCATTGTGGGCGATGAACTCGCCTCCCACGGTGTTGAGCTGCGAGTTCGGAGCGCCGCCCGCCAGGTCGTCCCGTTCTACTGAAGCTTTGGGTTTACCGCGGTGTTCGAGCGCTGCGAGCAGAAGCTTGGGGTCGGAGGTAAAGCCTTGAAGCTGGACGAGCTGCGTGGTAAGAGCGTAGACCGCAGTGCGGGAGTCGGGGCGCGCGTGCTTCAGGTATTCAATGAGCTGACTCCGCATGTACATCTGGTTGATCACGGCGGAGTTGAGGACGTCGAAAAGGATGATGTTGAGGGCGCCGGTTTGCGGGGTTGTCACCAGGTTCGTAAACTCGCCCGGCGGCAGCTTAGGAAGGGCCGGCACGTTGGCGAGTTCCGCCGCCGTGAGCGCTTTATGCTCGTCAAAGTTGCGAAGCTGTTGTGGCCTGGAGCCTTCGGCGAGAGTGAACGCGGACTGCGGCAGGTTGTGGACGACATTGCCGTGCTTATCCTTCACCTCGACATCCACGATGACAAGTTGGGTGCCGGCCTTCAAGGTGTATGCGGGGGAGATCGGGCTGGGGGCGGTCGATGTCTGGGCGAGAGCCGGGGCGGCGAGCGTAGCGAGAACGTAGGCGAGTGTTCTACGGGTCCGGGTGGTCATGAGATCTCCTGCTGCTTGCTGGGAGTCTAGTCTACGGTCGTTGGTGACGCTTCCAGAATAGAGAAAGTTTCTCGCTTCAGGCGTTCGCGAGAGTTCTCTCCTCGTGAATGTGAGCGATGGACTCCGTGAACGGTGCGCGGAGGATGCCGCGTTCGGTGATGATGGCGGTGATGTATTTCGCAGGGGTAACGTCGAACGCGGGGTTTTCGATGCCGACGCCGTCTGGGGTCATCTGAATGCCGTTCGAGTGGGTGACCTCGCGCGGGTTGCGCTGCTCGATGGGGATGAGGTCGCCGTGCGCGGTGTTGACGTCGATGGTCGCCCACGGTGCGGCGACGTAGAACGGGATGCCGTGTTCCCTGGCGAGAATGGATACGCCATACGTCCCGATCTTGTTGGCGGTATCGCCGTTGGCGGCGATGCGGTCCGCTCCGACAATGACGGCCTGGATGCGTCCCTGCTTCATCAGGTGCGCGGACATGTTATCGCAGAGGACCGTGGTGGGGATGTTGTCCTTCATCAACTCCCACGCGGTGAGGCGTGCGCCCTGCAGGTAGGGTCGGGTCTCATCGGCGAGGACATCGATCTCGTGGCCGCGCTCGACGGCGGCACGGATGACGCCGAGGGCCGAGCCGTAGCCGCACGCAGCCAACGCGCCGGCGTTGCAGTGGGTGAGGATAGTGCCCTTCTTTGGGAGGAGTTCGGCTCCGTTGGCACCGAGTTGCTTGCAGTTCGCAATGTCCTCGTCGTACATCTCAAGGGAACGGGCGATGACGGCTTTCTTGATCTCGGGGATGGGTGTGTTCTTTGCTGCGAGGGTGTTGTAAAGATCGCGAATCTGGCCGATGCCCCAGAAGAGATTGACGGCGGTGGGACGGGTCGCGGCGAGATGTTCGCAGATTTCGGCGACTTCGGCGTTGAGCGTGGGAAGGTCGGCGGCGGTGCTGCGCGAGATGCCCAGCGCGACTCCCATGGCTCCGGAGACGCCGATGGCCATGGCTCCGCGGGTGATCATGTCGCGGATGACGGTGGCGACCTGCTTATAGTCCGTGGCGAGGACGTAGGTCTCTTCGTGTGGGAGCTTGGTTTGATCGAGGAAAGAGACGCCTTCAGGGAGCCATTCGAGGGTGGGAATCATGTCTCTTTCAGTGTAGCTGAGACAGGTCTGCTATTTACTTGGGAGGGACGACGCCGGTGTGCAGCTTCACGAGTTCCTGCTGCGGGAAGCGCGTTGGGCCGAGGACTGCGATGCGGGGCAGTGGACCGCGCACCATGGCGACTTCGTCGCAGGCGTAGAGGCGCGGGCAGGCCTGGCAGTCTTTGTAGATCTTATCCGGAAGTGCGGTGCGGTCGGCGACGCGAAAGCCGAAGTGGAAGAAGAAATCGGGGATGCGGGTGAAGAGGCAGACGGAGACGACGCCCTGGTACTCTGCGTCTTGCAGAAGGGCGTGGAGCAGCTTGCCGCCTGCGCCCTGGCCTTTGGCTTCGGGCTTGACGACGATAGAACGGACTTCCGCGAGGTGTGGACCATAGAGATGCAGGGCTCCGCAGCCGAGAAAGACACCGGTTTCGCTCTCCGCAATGGCGAAGTCGCGAACGTTCTCACAGATCTCGGCGTAGTTCCGGCGGAGGAGTGTGCCATCGCCTGAGAGGGAGTTGACGAGTTCGAAGATGTTGACGGCGTCCTGCAACTTTGCGGGTCGAACGCTGGCTCCGATGACGCGCGGGCGCGACGACTTGGTGGAAGTCGAGTCGCTGATCTCTTCGGCCGCGTGCATCGTGCTCATCATCCTTTATTAGACGCTAATCGTGCCCTCGCTGACGAGAGGGCTTCTGCGACGCGATGGCGGGCCGTACCCCCGATGACATCATGGCAATCGAGCGTGGCTTCCACGGTGATGGCGGCATAGACGTCTTCATCGAAGGCGGGGCTGAGTTGTTGGAGTTCGACAAGGGAGATGGCGTCGAGTTCGCGTTGCGTCTCGAGACCGAGGCGGACGGCGTTGCCGATGATCTCGTGGGCTTTGCGGAACGGCACGCCTTTGTTCGAGAGATAAGTGGCGGCGGCCATGGCGTTGAGATAGCCGGTGGTTGCGGCGGTCTTCATGCGGTCTGACTTGAACTTGATGGAGCGTGTGAAGTTGGGAAGCACGCAGAGCATGCCGGCGACGGTGTCGGCTGCGTCGAAGACTGGCTCCTGGCCCTCTTGCAGGTCTTTGTTGTAGGCGAGGGGCAGGCCTTTGATCAGCACGGAAAGCGTTGTGGCCGCGCCGATCAACCGGGCGGACTTGCCGCGGATGAGTTCGGTGAGGTCGGGGTTCTTCTTCTGCGGCATCGCGGAACTGCCGGTCGAGAAGGCTTCGGGGAGATCGATGAAGCCAAACTCTGCGGTGGCGTGCAAGGTGATCTCTTCGGCGAAGCGCGAGATGTGCAGGCCGAGCGTTGCGAGAGCCTGCGTAAAGTCCAGCATGAAGTCACGGTCGGAGGTCGCGTCCATGGAATTCGGCGTAGGCGCTTGAAAGCCGAGCGCGTCTGAGGCGATGGTGCGGTCGAGCGCGAGCGTTGCGCCAGCGATAGCGCCTGAGCCGAGCGGGCAGAAGTTCATCCGGGTACGGGCGTCGGTAAGGCGGGAGAGGTCGCGCTCGATCATCGCCACATAAGCCAAAAGCCAGTGTGCAATGAGCACAGGTTCGGCGCGCTGGAGATGGGTGTAGCTGGGCATAACAGCTTCTTCGGCCTGGGTTGCGAGGTCGATGAGCGCCTGCGCCCACGCTCGCAAGCCGATGTTCACAGCGTCGATTGAGTCGCGCACGAAGAGACGCATGTCGGTCGCGATCTGCTCGTTGCGGCTGCGGCCAGTATGGAGCTTGAGGGCCAGGTCACCGATATGCCGGGTGAGAATAAGTTCGGTGAAGTGGTGGATATCCTCGGCGTCGGGTGTGTCGGTAGCGAGTGCGGGTGACAGGGTGGTCTCGGCCAGAACTCTGTCGAGGCCGGCGAGCATCGTCGTGAGTTCGGCTTCGGTGAGGATGCCGGCTGCGGCTATTGCCCGGGCGTGCGCCTTTGAGGCGACGACTTCCTGAGGGAGGAGACGCCAGTCGAAAGGGAAGGAGCGCTGCCACGCTTCAAATTGCGCGTCAAGCGGCTCGCGGAAGCGGCCGGACCACATTTTTGTTGGCTTGGATTCGTTGGACATAATTCCTCGTGTATTACGGCCTGCAAGGGCAAACGCAGATTCCCTTCGGAAATGGCAAACAAAAACAATGCTGTCGACTCGCCCCTTTGGCTTTCATTCCCGTGTCATGCCGTTCGCTATGGAGTGAAAGTACTCATAGTGAACGAGTCGAGTGATCCGGTACCGTGCTGTGAACGTCCAAGGCCCCAACTCGCGGTGCTGTGTCACTCGCTTGCGGAGGCCGTTGGTCATTCCGATGTAGAGAATGTTCGACCGGTTCGAGAAGAGGTAAATCCGGAATCTGTACTCGTCCGCTCGCATTTGCGTTGCTTGTCGCTTTTGTGTGCCGAGACACACGCAGATTTCCTTCGGGAGTGACAAAGCGTTTGGGTCTAGTCGTTGTCTTTACCACTGGTCAGGTGCGGCATCTCCGCGCCTTTGCTGAGCTTGATAAGCCCCGTCTGAGCATAGGTCATCAGCTTGGCGCGGGTGTCGGTGATGTCGAGATTGCGCATCGTAAGCTGGCCGATGCGGTCGCGAGGGGAAAAGGTGGATTCGCCCTTTTCCATGGTGAGGCGCTCAGGGTGGAAGGTGAGGTTAGGCGAGTCCGTGTTGAGGATGGTGTAGTCGTTGCCGCGGCGGAGTTCGAGGATGACCTCGCCCGTCACAGGCTTGGCGACCCAACGTTGTGCGGCTTCGCGAAGCATGATCGCCTGGGGATCGAACCAGCGGCCCTGGTACAGGAGCCGGCCGAGTTTGCGCCCGCTGTCGCGGTACTGCTCGATGGTGTCTTCGTTGTGAATGCCGGTGATGAGGCGTTCATACGCGATGAAGAGCAGCGCGAGGCCCGGGGACTCGTAGATGCCGCGGGACTTCGCTTCGATAATGCGGTTTTCGATCTGGTCGGACATGCCCAGGCCGTGGCGACCGCCGATGCGGTTGGCCTCGAGCATCAACTCGACCACGTCGGAGTACTCCGTGCCATTAAGGGCAACAGGGAAGCCTTCTTCGAAGCGGATGGTGACCTGCTCCGGAGTGATGTTGGTGTCGGAGTTCCAGAAGGCGGACCCCATGATCGGCACGACGATCTTCATGCTGCTGGTGAGGAGTTCCAGGTCCTTGGCTTCGTGCGTGGCACCAAGGATATTTGAGTCAGTGGAGTAAGCCTTTTCGGCGGACATCTTGTAGCCGAAGCCCGCTTTGGTCATGAAGGCGGACATCTCGGCGCGACCGCCTAGTTCGTCAATGAAGGCGGCGTCAAGCCAGGGCTTGTAGACCTTCAGGTCTGGGTTGACGAGGAGGCCGTAGCGGTAGAAGCGCTCGATATCGTTGCCCTTGAAGGTCGAGCCGTCGCCCCAGATGTTGACGTCGTCTTCCTTCATGGCCGTAACGAGCATTGTTCCGGTGACGGCGCGGCCGATGGGTGTGGTGTTGAAGTAGGTGACGCCGGCGGTGGTGATGTGGAAAGCCCCGGATTGCAGGGCGGCGATGCCTTCGCGCACGAGCGGGCCACGGCAGTCGATGAGGCGCGCTTTCTCTGCTCCGTACTCAAGCGCCTTGCGCGGGATCTCGTCGTAGTCGGCCTCGTCAGGTTGACCGAGGTTGGCGGTGTAAGCGTACGGGATAGCACCCTTTTGCTTCATCCAGTGAAGCGCGGCGGAGGTGTCGAGCCCGCCGGAGAAGGCGATGCCGACCTTCTGGCCGAGGGGTAGTGTTTCAAGGATTACGGACATGATGAGGCGTCCTTCTCATACAGCAGAAAGCAGGTTAGGCAGTGCGCTTGCGGGCTTGAAGTCCGCGATCACGGCTGTTAGGGGTACGGCGCGCTCCTCCGAGAAGCGTGAGCAGGATGGCCTTCTGCGCATGCAGCCGATTCTCGGCCTGGTCGAAGACGACCGACTGCGGGCCGTCGAGCACGGCATCCGTTACTTCGGCGTTGCGATGCGCGGGCAGGCAGTGCATGAAGACAGCGTGCGGCTGCGCGTGCGACATGAGAGCTTCGTTGACCTGGTAGGGCTTGAAGATCGGTGCGCGTTTGGTGGCTTCGTGCTCGAAGCCCATGCTGGTGCAGACGTCGGTGTAGACCGCGTCGGCGCCGGTGACTGCTTTGATTGGGTCGTTGAGCAGAGTCAAGGTGCCACCGGTTTGTTCGCAGATCTCCATTGCCTTATGGATGATGTCAAGCTTGGGTGCGAAGGCACGGGGGGTGGCGATGTAGCAGTGCGCGCCCAGCTGTGCGGCGGCGAGCATCAGCGAATGGCACACGTTGTTGCCGTCGCCGACGTAGGCGAAGTGCAGGCCTTCGACGGAACCGAAGCGCTCCTCGAGGGTCATGAAGTCGGCAATCGCCTGGCACGGATGCTCGAGGTCGGAGAGTGCGTTGATGACGGGGACCTTGGAACAGGCGGCCATCTCCGTGATGGTCTCGTGCGAATAGGTACGGAGGACGATGATGTTCATCCAGCGCTCGACGTTGTGGGCCATGTCGGGCAGGGATTCGCGTTCGCCGAGCGGCGACTGTGTCTGATCGACAAAGATTGCGTTGCCGCCGAGCGTATTGATGCCGGCCTCGAAGGTGAGGCGTGTGCGGAGGGACGCCTTCTCGAAGAACATCACCATCTGCTTCGCATCGAGGGCATGGCGGAACTCCTGTGGCTGGGCTTTGACGGCGTGCGCGAGTTCCATGATGGCTGCCATCTCGCCGACGGTAAGGTCGGCGATGGAGCAGAGGTCGCGGCCGTTCAGGCGTTTAGCGGCTTCATTGAAGGCCACGTCGGATTGAATGCCGAGCGTCGCACGGTTGCCTTCAGTGGCTGCTTCGTTTTTTGGATTCAACGTAATGGTCTTGCTACCCATGAGAATGTCCTTTGCCCGATGCCGCGCCGGCATAGGTGGGGTCTGAGGTAAG
The DNA here is from genome assembly GCA_963693075.2 of uncultured Granulicella sp. Classification (GTDB taxonomy): domain Bacteria; phylum Acidobacteriota; class Terriglobia; order Terriglobales; family Acidobacteriaceae; genus Edaphobacter. Next base: position 2,059,284 of record CAXMMP010000002.1, read on the forward strand.
AGAGGCCAGGATCATGTCGAGTGCGGAGATCGCCGTGTCGACGTGCGTGCGTTCGAGGATGTAGGGCGGCAGGAAACGAAGGACGGTTTCGCTGGTGCGGTTGAGGATGATGCGCTCGGCGAGCATCTCGGCTGCTACCTTCTTTGCCAGGTCTTCGGAGTCGAGCTCAACGCCGAGCATGAGGCCTGCGCCACGAACGTCGGTGATGGCACTGTGCTTCGTTGCCAGGTCTCGAAGCTTTGTGAGGAAGTAATCGCCCACCTCTTCAACGTGCTTCAACAGGTGGGTGTCGCGAATCTCGTCAATGACCGCTACAGCAACCGCGCAGACGAGTGGGCCGCCGCCGAATGTCGTGCCGTGCATGCCTGGGGTGATGGCTGAAGCAGCGCGTTCGTTGCAAAGCATGGCCCCGATGGGCAGGCCGCCCCCGAGTGGCTTGGCAACGGTGGTGACGTCGGGCTGGATGCCGAAGCGCTGATAGGCGAACCAGGTGCCGGTGCGTCCAAAGCCGCATTGGATCTCGTCGGCGATGAGCAGCGCGCCGGTGGAATCGCTGAGCTCGCGGGCTGCGGCGAAGAACTCCTGCGAGACGGGGTGGATGCCGCCTTCCCCCTGCACGGTCTCGATGAGAATGCCGCAGACTTCGTCGGAGAAGTGTGCGCGGAGATCGCTGACATCATTGAAGCGGACAAACTCGACATCGGGCATGACCGGAGCGAATGGGGTGCGGTAATGAAGCTTGTGCGTTGTGGCGACGGAGCCGATGGTACGGCCATGAAAGCTGTGCTCGAGCGCGAGAAACTTCGTACCCAGGTTGCCGCCCTCTGCGCGGACACGATCGGAATGGGCGCGAGCAAGCTTCAATGCTGCTTCCCAGGCTTCGGTGCCGCTGTTGCAGAGGAAGACGCGATCCATGCCGCTGATCTCGGTAAGCCGCAGGGCGAGTTCGGCGGTGAGCTCGTGGTAGAAAAGGTTCGAGGTGTGCAGCAGACGCTTGGATTGCGAGGCGATGGCCGCTTCAATCGCAGGGTGGCCGTAGCCCAGGGCGGAGACGCCGATGCCGCTGAGCAGGTCGAGGTAGTCGTTGCCATGCTCGTCGGTGAGGTAGACGTCATGGCCGCCGACGAAGAGCAGGGGGTTGCGTTCGTAAGTCTGCAGCAGCAGTTTCTTTTCGGCTGCCTGTATCGATTCGAGCTTCATGCGACCATCACCTCTGTACCATCGTTGACGCGACTGCTGACAAGATCTGGGAGAGAAGCTGCGGCTCCCGCGGGTAAGATGCGCACGCGCTTGACGCCGTGCGTGAGTGCTTCGCGACACGCATTAAGCTTCGGCAACATGCCGCCGGAGACGACCAGCGCACGCTCAAGCGCGGGGATCTCTTTCAGCGAAAGCCAGCGCAAGACATTGCCATCCGCGCCTTTGACGCCGGGGACGTCGGTCAGGAAGACGAGCGCGTCGGCTTGGACCGCGATCGCGCAGGCCGAAGCCATCTCGTCGGCGTTGATGTTGTAGTATTCGCCGTCGAAGCCAAGCGCGATGGAAGAGATGACGGGGACAGCGCCCATCTTCCAGATGGCCTCGAGCCAGCGTGGATCTGTTGCGGCGATTTCGCCGACGAAGCCGAGGTCAGGACTCGTCTTTTTCTTACGTGCGCGAAAGACGTGGCCGTCGCCTCCGGAGAGCCCCATCGCTTCCTGGCCGACCTGGCCGAGTGTGGCGACGAGCGATTTATTGACGCGACCGGCAAGCACCATCAGGGCGGCGTCGCGGGTTTCGGCGTCGGTGACGCGGAGGCCGGAGATGAATTCGCTCTTCTTGCCCATCTGGGCGAGGGTCCTGGTCAACTGCACGCCGCCACCGTGGACGACCGCTACCTGGTTGCCGTCGCTGACGAGATCGAAGATGGCTTTGCAGCAGAGGCGCAGAACCGCTGGATCTTCGAGCGCCACGCCTCCGAGCTTTACGACGTATTTCAAAGCAGACCCTCTTCTTCTCTCCAGCCGCACATGAGGTTCATGTTCTGTATCGCCTGCCCGGACGCGCCCTTCAGGAGATTGTCGAGGCAACTTACGAGGACGAGGCGCTTGCCATCTGATGCAAGGTTAAAACCGATGTCGCAATAACTTGTGTGAACAACGTGTTGAATCTGCGGCAGCGCGGGATAGTGATGGATGCGCACCATCGGGCTTGTGGCGTAGAAGCTACGCAGGCAGGCTTCGATCTGTTCCGGCTCGGCGCGTTCGTTCAGGCGGAGGTAGATGGTGGAGAGAATGCCGCGCGGGATGGGTAGAAGGTGTGGCGTGAATTGAATCTGATCGTTGGTGAGGCCGAGTTGCTCCAGTAGCTCACCGGTGTGGCGATGACCGAAGACGGAGTAGGCGGAGAGGTTATCCGCCGCGTACATGAAGTGTGTCTTTGGCGTCGGCGATTTGCCGGCTCCGCTGACGCCGCTCTTGGAGTCGCAGATGATGCCGCGCTCTGTGTCGACGAGGCCGGCGCGGAGAAGAGGCGCAAGGGCAAGAATGATGGAAGTTGCGTAGCAGCCGGGGTTTGCGATGAGGCGTGCGTCGGCGATGCGTTCACGATGGAGTTCGGGACAGCCGTAAACGGCCTCTGCCTGTATCACATGGGAGAGAAGCGGTGTTGCCTCCACGAAGCCATAGACGGCAGCATTTGAGGCTTCATTCAGACGCCACGCGCCGCTCAGGTCGATGACCTTGATGCCGCGGCTCAAATACTGCGGGACGAGTTCGCGGGAGTTCTCATGCGGTAGTGCAAGGAAGACGACTTCGACACCGGCTTCGGCGATGGCATCCCAGTTGAAGGCGATCACTTCGGGCTGTTTGCGGTTCGCGCCGAGAGCAAGTTGGGGGTGAAGGTGGGCGAGCGGAACAGCACCGCTGGTCACGTCATCGGTGACGCGCCCGAGGAAGAGTGGATCCGAATCTGCGAGGCGAGGATGCGCAAGCAGCAGACGCGCAAGTTCGCCGCCCGCGTAACCGCCCACGCCGGCGACGGCTGTTTTCACCGTCCGGGCGGGCTGCTTGACCGGGTTGGGTGCGGTCATAGTTTGCTCAGCCAATGTATTCCTCGATCCGTTGGCGTAATGCTTTCGCCTGCTTGTCGTCAGGGCAGATGACGAGTACGGTGTCGTCGCCAGCGATGGTGCCGACGACCTCGGGCCAGTCTTCGTAGTCGATCCCCGCGGCGACGGGCTGCGCTCCCCCGGTCGTCGTGATCAGAACGAGTTGATTCATCGCCTGTCTCGCTTCGAGTCCGAAGCTGCGGAGAACTTCCTTCACGCCGGGGCCATCGTCATCGCCGCCGTTACCGTTCGAGGCGGTGGCATAACCAGCAGGCCCTTTGTAGAGCTTAAGCGCGTGAATATCGCGCGAGAGTGTCGCCTGCGTGACATGAAAGCCGCGTGTGGCGAGCTTCTTCCGCAAGTCATCCTGGTTTGACACGGAGGTATGCTCAAGGATGTCGCGGATGCTCGCGTGGCGCTGCTGCTTCATGGTTTGGCTCTTATCCCGTTGAGAAACTCGGCACGATTCGGCAGTGCATAAAAATACATCTTCATGTATAAATATTCATAACCGGAATGTCAAGGCGCGGCCTTTCCTTCTAAGCCGTGCTCCGCGCGACGCATATCGGAAATTCCCGACGTATAGTGAGCTATGGAACACCATCCAGCAGATCTCCGCATCGCTACGCCGCAGGTAAAGCTGTCGTCCGTCGAGGGGCTTTCCTCCGGACCGTCGTTGATCGATCCTCGATTTGATTCGGATTCGTGCGGGGTTGGATTTGTTGCGACGACGACGCGTGTTCCGTCCCACTCGATTCTTGCCGATGCACTGATTGCGCTGTCGCGTCTCGCGCATCGGGGTGCAACGGCGTCGGACGGTAAGTCGAGCGATGGGGTTGGCGTGATGGCTGCCGTGCCGAGAGAGCTCTTGCTCGCCGAAACTGGCCAGTCGCTGGCGGTGGATCGAACACTTGGAGTTGGCATGCTGTTTCTTCCCGCGGCGGAGAAACGGGCGGAAGCGATGCTGGAAGAATGCCTCGCTGCTCAGGATCTTCAAGTGCTGGTGTGGCGCCGGGTGCCAACGCGACCGGAGGCTTTGGGCGAAATCGCATTGTCGGCAATGCCAGTCATCCGCCAGGTGCTCGTCGTGGATCAGGCCACGAATGCTTCGGACGCGATGGAGCGGCGCTTGTATCTTGCGCGGAAGCAGTTCGAGCGCGCTCATGAAGAGAAGCTGGTGACCGGCTATATCTGTTCGCTCTCTACGGAGACGATCGTCTACAAAGCGATGTGTTCCGGGGCGTTGTTGAGCACGTTTTATCCCGATCTGACTGACGCGCGTTTTACCTCTACGTTTGCGATTTTTCATCAGCGGTATGCGACAAACACTGCGCCATCGTGGGATCGTGCGCAGCCAGGTCGGATGTTTGCGCATAATGGCGAGATCAACACGGTTTGGGGCAATCGTGCCCGTATGGCGGCTCGCAACTCTACGCTGCCGGATGAGTGTAAGCCGATTCTGACAAGGAGTGGGACGGATTCAACCAGCCTCGACGAGACGATCGAGTTGATCTCGAAGAATGGGCGATCGCTCTCGGAGGCGGTGCGGATGCTGATGCCTCCGGCGACGATTGGCGCGCGCGAATCGAGCTTTCTCCGTTACCACGCCGACTGCATTGAGCCGTGGGATGGACCGGCTGCGATTGCATTCTCCGATGGGCAGGTTGTGGGTGCGGCTCTCGACCGCAATGGACTCCGCCCTTCCCGCTTTGCGATTACCGATGAAGGTCTTGTTGTGGCGGGGTCAGAAGCCGGGCTCGTCGATCTTGATCCGGAGAGGGTGACGCATAGTGGACGGCTTGGACCGGGGCAAATGCTTGTGGTGGACCTCGAGGAGGGGCGGGTCTACGAGAATGATGAGCTGCTCGGAGTGTTTGACGAAGGCGCGCCATACGCAACGCGGCTTGAGTCACTTCCGTTTGACCCGGCCGATGGGGAGACAACAGGTTCTGCGGAAGATGTACTCGCGTGGCAGCGTGGATTTGGTTATACCCGCGAAGACGTCAAGATGATTTTGCAACCGATGGCGGCCGACGGGAAAGACAGCGTGTGGTCGATGGGCGATGACACACCGCTCGCATTTCTCGCCAAGGCTCCAAGGCCGATGTATGCCTATTTTCGGCAGCGTTTCGCGCAGGTGACGAACCCGGCGATCGATCCGCTACGCGAGGCGGTGGTCGTTTCGTTGCATACGCGGCTCGGGCCCTGGTCGCACATGTTGGATAAAAATGCACCCCTGCCAGGGGTGTCGTTGGGATCGCCTTATCTTTCGCTGGCGCAGATGGCGGCTCTCAGGGCAGGACTGCATCCTCATGCTGAGGATCTTCCGGTGCGGGAGCTTGATTGTGTCTATTCGCCGTCGATGACGCTCAAGGCGGCGCTGGACGTGATCAGCGGTGAAGCGATCGAGCGGGTGCGGCAGGGCGCGACGATTCTCATCATCTCGGATCGTGCAGCCGTATCCGGCAGCGATGTGTTTGGCGCGCGGCTGCCAATCCCGATGGCCATGGCGACTGGAGCGGTTCATCAGGCTCTGGTTGCAGAAGGACTGCGCACGTTGGTCGGACTGGCGGTCGAGGCGGGCGACTGCCGCGATATTCATCATGCAGCGATCCTGATCGGGTATGGCGCGGGTGCTGTGTGCCCGTGGCTGGCGCTCGAGACGGCACGGCTGCAGGGGGGCATTGAACCGGCGGCCGCTGAAAAGAAGATGTTGAAGGCGTTCGACGCGGGGCTCGCGAAGGTGATGTCGAAGATGGGGATCTCGGTGGTGGACAGCTATCGCGGGGCGCACCTCTTCGACATTCTGGGTCTGCATCAGTCGGTTGTGGAGCGATGTTTCCCGGGCACCCCTGCGCCGCTTTCGGGGATTGGATTTACCGAGCTCGACATGCATCTGCGGGAGACGTGGCTGCCGAAGGATGCGGTCGCCGCTCCTGCTGCGGACCTTCCGGACTATGGCTGGGTGCGCTTCCGCAAGGCGGATGGGGCCGAGCCGCATGGCTGGCAGCCGGGCAACGTTAAGGCGTTGCAGACGGTTGTGGGCAGCACGCGTGCCGGGGCGGTTCCGAGCGATCCAGCGGCTGCGTTTCAAATCTTCTCGCATGAGCTGACCTCGCGGGAACCCGCTGTGTTGCGGAATCTGCTTGCGATCCAGCCGCTGGGCGTGCCGTTGGAACTCGAGGATGTGGAATCGGCGAAGAGCCTTTGTAAGCGTTTCGTCGCAAGCGCGATGTCGCTTGGCTCGTTGAGCCCGGAGGCGCACCAGTGCATCACCGTCGCGATGAATATGCTAGGCGGCCGATCGAATACCGGGGAGGGTGGCGAAGACCGCGAGGTGTACCGGATCCCTGCGCCGGTTGTGCCGATGCCGCACGGTGGGTCGGGTGCGATGTCTTCGGGTGGCACGGCTGTGGCGGAGATGCCGGCAATTGCGGCTGAAGTGCCGATGCTGCGGAACAACAAAATCAAGCAGGTAGCCTCCGGGCGCTTTGGCGTGACTGCGGAGTATTTGGCGCATGCCGATGAGATTGAGATCAAGGTGGCCCAGGGTGCGAAGCCGGGTGAGGGTGGGCAGCTTCCCGGGCACAAGGTTTCGGGGCTGATCGCGCGGTTGCGTCATGCGCAGCCGGGAGTTTCGCTGATCTCGCCGCCGCCGCATCACGATATCTACTCGATCGAGGATCTGGCGCAGCTGATCTACGACCTGAAGCGAGTGAATCCGCGGGCAAAGGTTGGGGTGAAGCTGGTTTCGAGTTGTGGCGTCGGGACGGTCGCTGCCGGAGTCGCGAAGGCCTATGCGGACTTTATTGTGATTGCCGGGAATACTGGCGGCACGGGGGCTGCGGCGCTTTCGAGCATCAAGTATGCGGGTAACCCCTGGGAGTTGGGGCTGGCCGAGGCGCAGCAGGTGCTGATGCACAACGGGATGCGGGGGCGCGTACGCCTGAGGACCGATGGTGGTTTAGCGACCGCGCAGGATGTGCTGATCGCCGCGCTGCTGGGCGCGGATGAGTATGCGTTTGGGACGGCGGTGCTGGTAGCGATCGGGTGTGACATGGCGCGGCAGTGCCACTTGAACACCTGTCCGACCGGAATTGCGACGCAGAAGCCGGAGCTGCGGGCAAAATTTCGTGGAAAGCCTGAGCACGTGGTGCGCTTCTTTGAGGAGCTTGCGGCGGACTTGCGGCATCTGCTGGCGCGGTACGGGTTTCGGACGATCGAAGAGGCCATTGGGCGCACGGATCTGCTGGAGCAGGTGCGCTTTGACGGCGGGCTCGACCTGGAGCCAATGCTGCAGATGGGGAAGAACGGGCCCCGGAGTTCGACGGGTGTACGCAACGACCAACCGTTCGATGAGCCTGCGCTCGACGAGCAATGGACTGTGGACGCGCTTGAGGCGGTGAAGGCCGGCGAGGCGTTTGAGGTGTCGGCGGCGATTGCGAATCAGGACAGGGCGGTGGGTGCGCGGATGGCGGGTGAGATTTCGCTGCTGCGGGCGCAGGCGGAGACTCCGGCGGATGTGACGCTGCGGCTGACCGGCACGGCGGGGCAGTCGTTTGGGGCGTTTGCGGTCGAGGGGATGACGCTGGTACTCGACGGCCAAGCCAATGACTTTGTGGGGAAGGGATTATCGGGCGGGGCGCTGGTGATTCGGGCTCGCGGTCGGGCTGCGACGAATAGCGGGCAGCATGTGATTCTGGGGAACGTGGCGCTTTACGGGGCCACCGGCGGGACGCTTTTTGCGGCGGGAGTGGCGGGGGAGCGCTTTGCGGTGCGAAATTCCGGGGCGGTTTCGGTGGTGGAGGGGGTGGGGGACCATGGGTGTGAGTACATGACCGGGGGAGTGGTGGCGGTGCTTGGGCGTGCGGGGATCAACTTTGCAGCGGGGATGACGGGTGGGATCGCGTGGGTCTACGACGCGGACGGGACGTTTGCCGGGGAGCCGCGATATCATCCGGAGTTCGTGACGGCGGAGCGGTTTGAGGAGTTGGGTGAGACGGATCGGGAGGCTCTGCGGGAGCTGGTTTCGCGGCAGGCGGACGAGGCGGCAAGCTCGCTTGCGGGGGCGATGTTGAGTGACTGGGACGTGAGGGCGAAGGCGTTCGTGAAGCTCACGCCGAGGCCGCAGGTTTAGGCTCCCTACCCCCCCCATATGATTGTGTGCAAATATCGGAAAACATTGGAGTTACCCGGAGCAGTCATATAGCTTTGTGTGCCGCCTAAGGGGCGTTTCGAGTGTCCAGGATTGCACTGTTTTCGGGGCAAGCACTTTTTTCCATGCCGTGAGCAGTTCGTGGAGCGGGCGCGATTTTCTCACGTAGCGAGCTCTGAGGTGGCAGAGTCCCAGATGATGAAACAGAGATTTCGACGCTTCATCTGACGGCGCCGCCATCGGAGAATGTGCGATAACGCATCTTCAGGCGCAGTGGGGCGCGGCGGAGTTGGCAAATGAAGGAGTATTCATTAGAGTTGCGGGACTGGAGATTTCCAGGTTGAAGAGGCCCTGACTGAAGCAGCGGGTTGCGAGTGCGATCAACGGGCGGGGTGGACGACGTGGGGGCGCGGCGGCGGACGCCCATGTCTCGGAGACGCGGCATGGGGCACCTGCTTCGGGGGAGGCTGGGGAGAAGTATCAGCGGATCCTGGATGCGGCGATTGAGGTCATTGCAGAGAAGGGGTATTTCAGCTCGCCGGTGAGCGCGATTGCGGCTCGTGCGGGAGTGGCCGACGGGACCATCTACCTGTATTTCAAGAGTAAGGACGACGTGCTGCGGACGGCGATCGACACGATCCTGGACAGATTTCACCAGGATCTCCAGAAGAAGTTCGAGACGATGACGGACCCGCGGGAGCAGCTGGAGTATATCGCGAGGGTGCATCTGGAGAGCGCGACGGCGGATCGGAGTATGGCGATCCTGATGCAGACGGAGATGCGCCAGAGCGCGAACTTTATTGCGGAGTTTTCGCACAAGCACCTGGTGCGGTATATCCAGGTGGTGCGCGAGGTGGTGCGGCAAGGGCAGCTTGCCGGGGTGTTCCGGCAGGATATTTCGGCGGGACTGGTGGCGCACTGTATGTTTGGGGCGATCGATGAGTTGCTGAGCTCGGCTGTCTTCGCGGACCGGGCTTATGATGCGGGTGTGACGGCGAAGCAGGTGATGGATGTTTTGTTGCATGGGATGGGGGAGACAACGGCTTACCACCGATGACACCGATTGAACGGATTTAGAACGGGCAACGGCAAAGGATTGACCGCGGATTTCGCGGATGGCGCGGATTAGGAACAGGCAACGACGATGGATTTCGGAAACAGGCAAAGGCAGGCGCAAGATCCACGGTAGAGCATTTAGGGCGGATAGCGCGGTTTCGGAACAGGTAACGGCTGAAAGCTAAATTGAAACTTAGAACGGTTGAGTGAGGGTTATGAGCGATTTTTCGTTGAAGACGGTGAATGATGTGTTCGGGATGGTGGGCGGGCGTGGCGCGCAGACGGCGATGTTGTGGTTGGATGGGGCCGGGGCGTGGCAGCCGATTTCGTCGGAGGATTTTTATGGACGGGTGCGGGCGCTGGCCGATGTGCTGAAGGGGTGGGGGCTGGTCCAGGGCGATCGCGTGGTGATTCTCAGCGAGAATCGCTGGGAGTGGGCGGTGGCCGACTTTGCGACGCTGGCGATTGGCGGCGTGGATGTGCCGCTGTACGCGACGAACTCGCCGGAGCAGGTGGGGTATATGATTCGCGACTCCGGGGCGAAGGTGGCGATCGTTTCGAGCGGCGAGCAGTTGGCGAAGCTGGGGCAGGCGGGGGAGATGCCGGAGCTCGAGCATGTGGTGGTGATGAATGCGGGCGAGGAGGGGGGCAGCGAGAGCTTTGGGAAGCTGATGGAGTCGGCGACGAGCAAGCGGGGGCGGGATGCGGGGTTCGACGCGATGGTGGCGCAGGCACAGCCGGATGATCTTTGCACGCTGATTTATACGTCGGGCACGACGGGCGAGCCGAAGGGCGTGGAGCTGACGCATGGGAACCTGGCGAGCAATGTGAATGTTTCGACGGGACCGATGGGGTTTTCGAATACGGATAGCTGTATCTCCTTTTTGCCGTTGTCGCACGTGACGGCGAGGCATACGGACTATGCGCTGATGTGTGCAGGAGCGGTGCTGGCATACTGCCCGAAGTTCGACCAGTTGCCGGCGGCGATGCTGGCGGTGAAGCCGACGATTTTGATCGGCGTGCCGCGGGTGTACGAGAAGATTCGGCAAGGGGTTGAAGGCAAGAGCGCGCACTCGCCGGTGAAGAAGAGGATTCTGGCGTGGGCGGTGGCGACGGGTAAGACGCATCGCGCAGAGACGCTGACGGGAGCGCAGCCCACGGGGTTTGCGTGGAAGATGGCGGATAAGCTCGTTTATTCGAAGATTCGGGCGGCGTTTGGCGGGCGGGCGAAGCATTTTGTGAGTGGCGGCGCTCCGCTGGGGATGGATTCGGCGGGGTGGTTTGCGGATGTGGGGATTGTGATCTATGAAGGGTACGGGTTGACGGAGACGTCGCCGGTGATCGCGCTGAACTATCCGAACGAACACAAGATCGGAACGGTTGGGAAGAAGCTGAAGAATGTCGAGGTGCGGTTCGCGGAAGATGGCGAACTGGAGGTGAAGGGGCCTTCGGTGTTTCGGGGGTACTGGAAGAAGCCGAAGGAGACGGAAGAGGCCTTTACGGCGGATGGCTGGTTCAAGACTGGGGATATCGGGAATGTGGATGCGGACGGGTATGTATCGATTACGGACCGCAAGAAGGAGCTGCTGAAGACGAGTGGCGGGAAGATGATTGCGCCGCAGCCGATCGAGAACAAGTTGAAGTCGAATGTGCTGGTGGCGCAGGCGGCGCTGGTGGGGGATAAGCACAAGTTTGCGTGCGTGCTGTTGTCGCCGAACTTCGATGCGTTGAAGAAGTGGGCGGGGGCGAATGGAGTGTCGGCTACCGACGCCAAGGCGATGGTGGCGGATGCAAAGGTGAAGGCCGAGTACCAGAAGATCGTGGATGCGGTGAATCAGGAGCTGCCACAGTACGAGACGATGAAGCGGATGACGGTGGTCGGGGACGAATGGACGGTGGAAGGCGGGGAGCTGACGCCGAGCATGAAGCTGAAGCGGCGCGTGGTCGAGAAGAAGTATGCGGCGGAGATTGGGGAGTTTTACAAGGATGAGGCTACGGCGACTAAAGGTTAGACACTGAGCGGGGCGGCGGCATCCTAGTTGGAGGCGTTATGTTTGAGGCGCTGTCGATCTGGTGAAGCGCGATCTTAGAAGTGAGGTCCTATCGTGAACGAGCCTGTTTCGCCCTACGTTTTAACCAACCAAAATAGCCCAGCGTTCTGGCTGATCGATAACTTGTGGATGCCACTGGCTGGCGCGTTTCTTACGGGTGGAAACTTTTGCTTTATCGAACAGGTTTGCGGCGTTGGGATTGGAGGTCCGTGTACGCATGCTCACCCTTCCGATGAGGGGCTTTACATTCTGGAAGGGCACTGCACCTTCCATGCGGGTGGAGAGACGGTCGAGGCTGGCCCCGGGACTTTTGTTTCGGTGCCGCGGCTGGTTGAGCATAGTTTCACTGTCGATCAGCCGAATTCGCGGCTGCTGAACTTCTATACTCCCGGCGGGTTTGAGATGCTGCTCATGAGCATCGCGACGCCGGCAGCCGAGCGCAAGCCGCCCGAGCCCCATTCGCAGCCGATGCCGCCGCGCTGGATGGTTGAGGAGTGCTCGCGAGAGTTTGGCCAGATTGGGATTCTGGGGCTGCCGTTTGCGGACCCGCCCACGAAGGACAACATGGCGACCAAGCCGAGCGATGTAAACCCGAATAAGCCGTATGGGATTCGCGTAGCGGATGCTCCGGCGTATTGGTCGCAGGGAATTCTGTGGACGATTCTGGCGTCGGCGGAGCAGACGGGTGGATCGTACTCCTTGGTGGAAGAACTTTGCTCGCTGCACTCGGGGCCACCGCCGCATACGCACGAGCAGGATGAGGCTCTTTACATCATCGAAGGGGAAGTGACGCTGATCGCCGGGGATAAGCAGATTACGGCGAAAGCGGGGTCGTTCGCCTATATTCCGGCACATTGCGTGCATAGCTTCCGCGTAGACGTGGACAAGACTCGCCTGCTGAACTTCTATTTTCCCGGCGGCTTCGAGCGGGTGATCACCGAGACGGGAGTGCCGGCCACCTCGCGCACGCTGCCGCCACATGACTTGGAACAACCCGGTTCGCCTGAGCGGATGGCTGCACTCTTTCAGCGGGTTGGCATGGGAACGCTCGCGTTGCCGGATGTCTTGAGGGCTGCGCGGTAGATACCGCTTGAGGGGAATAGTCGCGATGGGGACGGCAAGGTAGATTGTAGGGATGACAAAAGTTTGGGTTGCGGCAGTTTTGATGGGTATGGCTGTGCATGCCGGGGCGGCGTGGGCGCAGGTGGAGCCTGCTGTGACGGAGATCAAGCCTTCGGGGCAGACGACGACGGTGCCGGCGAGCCAGGCGCAGCCGGTGCAGGTTGATGCGACTGCCGGGGGCGTGGTGGCGAATCCTGCGATGTGGAAGGTGAAGGGGGTGCATGGGACGGTCTATCTGTTTGGCACCGTGCATGTGATGAAGCCGGATGTGCATTGGGAGACGCCGAAGGTGAAGGCGGCGTTCGATGCCAGCTCGATGCTTTGGCTGGAGATTGCGGATACGGGGGAGGCGGCGCAGAAGGCGATGCAGCCGCTGGTGTTGTCGCTGGGGCTGGATGCGCAGCATCCGTTGTCGACGAAGATCTCGAAGGAAGACGTGGCGGCGCTGGATACGGCGTTCAAGGGAATGGGTGCGGCTGGCGAAGCCCAGGTGGAGCCGATGCAGCCCTGGCTGGTGTATCTGACACTGTCGATTTTGCCGGCGGTACAGGCTGGGTACGATCCGGCGAGCGGGATCGACCACGTGCTGCAGGTGGAGGCGGAGGCTGCGCATAAGCCGGTGAAGGGGTTCGAGACAGCCGAGGAGCAGCTGCACTTTATCGCGGACTTCCCGCAGGCGCAGCAGGTGGCTTTGCTGCATGAGACGTTGCAGGAGTTGCCGAAGAGTGTCCAGAAGACGAACGCGATGGTGACGGACTGGGAACAAGGGAACGTCGATAAGATTGCCGCGATGGAGAATGGCGAGATCAAGGCGAAGCACCCGGAGCTTTACCAGAAGCTGCTGGTCAGCCGAAACGAAAAGATTGCCGATACGATCGCGGGGATGTTGAAGGATCCAGCGACAGGGACGGTGTTTGTGGCGGTTGGGGCGGCACATCTTGCAGGTCCGGATGGGTTGCAGAAGATGCTGGAGAAGAAAGGGTTTGTGGCGGTGAGGGAAGAGTAAGTTCAGGGTCGGGGTAAATGAAGGATGACCACTCAGTTGGGAAAAAGAGTGGGTTGGGGAGGGTCGCACATCCAAAGAGCTATGCGGACGCTGGAACGGGCGAAGAAGAGTGGGCGGAAGTTTTTGAATCCGGTTGAGACCGAGATGGCTGGGGTTAGCTTGATGGTGAAGCTGATTCCGATGTATCTGATGAACAAGCAGGAAGTGGAGCCGAAGACGGCGTTAGGACCGTTCCGCACGGATGCTTCGGTGTATGGGCAGCAGCCGGCGAGCGGTTTGCGGGTGACCTGGTTTGGACACTCGGCGCTGCTGGTTGAGGTGGATGGCGTACGGGTGTTGATCGACCCGGTGTGGGACGAGCGGGCTTCGCCGTTTTCGTTTATGGGGCCGAAGCGGTTTTATCCGCCGACGATTGGTTTGGCGGAGTTGCCGGAGATTGATGCGGTGGTGCTGTCGCATGATCACTACGATCATCTAGGCAAGGAGACGGTTGCGAAGCTGGCGAAGGCTCGGCCGGGGATGCGCTGGGTTTGTCCGCTGGGCGTTGGGGCGGTGATCCGGGAGTTTGGGGTAGATCCGGGCCTGGTGACGGAGCTGGATTGGACGGAGAGTACCGTGGTTTCGGGGCGGGATGGCGCGGAGCTGAGGGTGACGGCGCTGCCTGCGCGGCATTTCTCTGGGCGATCCTTTTTGAATCGCTTTGAGACGCTTTGGGCTTGTTATGCGCTTCAGGGAGTCTCGCACAACGTGTATTACGGGGCGGATACGGGGTTGTGGGATGGCTTCGGGGCGATTGCGGCGGAGTACGGGCCGTTCGACCTGACGATGCTCGAGATCGGGGCGTTTCATCCGCTTTGGGCGAACATTCACATGGGTCCGGACGGCGCGGCGCAGGCGTTTGCGGAGTTGGGTGGCGGCGTGTTGATGCCGATCCACTGGGGACTTTTCAACCTGGCGCTGCATGCTTGGCGACAGCCGATTGAGCGGGTCTACGAGTTGGCGGAGGCAAAGGGTTTGAAGCTTTTTTCGCCTGCGCCGGGAGTTCCGACGGAGTTTGTGGCCGGGCAGGAGGTGCGGTCGGGGTGGTGGCGCAGGGCTGGCGGTTGAGGCTGGTTACTGCGTTGGCAACGTGGTTAAGTGTCTAAAGAGACTATTGCGTCCGGGGTCGGAGTTGGGTACAAAAGGACTCCCGGAGGATTTTTGGCGATGGCGAGTGCCGTACACACGATGTTGCGCGAGGTGATGGATATCCGGCAGGCGTCGGAGTATCTCGGCATCAGCGGGGATTCGCTGTATCGCTATGCGAGCGAGGGGTTTATCCCGGCGTTCAAGCTGGGGAACCGCTGGCGGTTCAAGCGGAGCCTGCTGGATGCGTGGATGGTGGAGCAGAGCGGTACGCGCGCGCCTCACGCGGGCGTGGCCGTGATGCCGAAGCAGAAGAAGCCGGTACGACGGGCAAGATAGAGAATTAAGACGTCCTTACGCCGGACGGGTGGTGCTGCGCACGCTTCACACTTCGCGTAGCTAGGCCCGCCTAAGGGTGGCGATCGTGATTTCGGGGGGGCAGTTCAGGCGGAGCGGAATGCCGACTGTGCCGATGCCGCGGTTGACGTAGAGCTGCGAGGCTCCGACCTGGTAGTGGCCGTGAGCGTAGAGCTTGCCCAGGGCGGGGAGGGCTAACGGTCGCATGCCGGGGATGCGGATCTGCCCGCCGTGCGTGTGGCCGGAGAGGATGTAGTCGACCTGGCGGTCCTTCAAGTGGCGGACGATGATGTCGGCGTAGTCCGGCTCGTGGACCATGAGGAGGACGGGCGCGTCGGGGGATGGCGGGAGGGCAAGGCCGATGTTGGGCCGGCCGAAGGCGACATCGTCCAGGCCGGCGAGGTAGATGTGCTGGCCTCCGCGCTCGATGCGGGTGTATTGGTTGACGAGGAGTGGGAGGCCGTTGGTCTCCATGTGATCGCGGATGATGCGGCTGCCGACGGCGGCGTCGTGATTGCCGAGGATGCCGAAGCGGCTGGGGCACTTGAGGTTGGCGAGGAGTTCGGCACAGCGGCCCGCGGCGGCGAAGGTGACGGTGTTCGAGAGCGGGCCGCGGGAGATGAAGTCGCCGGTGACGAGCACCATGTCGGGTGCGAGGGCGTTGACGTGGTCGACGACCCGGTGGAGAAAATAGTCTTCGGTGTACTCCTCGAGGTGAAGGTCGGAGATCTGGGCGATGCGGAAGCCTTCGAAGGCTGAGGGGAGATTGCGGATGGAGAAGGTTGGGTAGGTGATCTCGAGTTCGTGGCGGGCGATGTCGTTGGAATAGAGCGTCACGCCGGCGATGGCGGCTGCGGAGGTGGTGAGGAATCTGCGGCGGGTGATGAGGCGGTTTGAGGTTTTGGGAAGGACCTCAGTGAGGGGCATAGTCCATGATACAGGCTGAGGGATGGACGAGATCGAGGGCGAGTGCGTCCGCGGATTGTGCGGATTTGACGCGGATTGAGGACGTAGGACTGGACGAGGTTTCTTCTGCGAACTCAGGGCGGGGTGTTTGACCCGGGCATGGGCGGTGATGGATGCGTGGCATCGCTCGGGATGACAAGGGTTCGAGCTGGGTGGGCATTCCCGAGCGGAGTTTAGGAGGCAAGGGGCGGGTAAGATGGGTGTGATGAGCGAGATGACATTGATTCCGGCGGTGAGGCGGCAGCGGGTTGCGGCGGCGGTGAAGAAGGTTAGGGCGGAGGCGCTGCTGGTGACGCATCTGCCGGATGTGCGGTGGTTGACGGGGTTTACGGGGTCAAGCGCGGCGCTGCTGGTGAAGGGGTCGCGGGTGACGATGTTTACCGACGGCCGGTATACGGAGCAGGCGGCGCAGCAGGTGGACGGGGCGAGGGTGGTGATTACGGACAAGCCGGCGGCGGTGGCGGCTTGTGAGTTCGCTGTGGGTGAGGGCGTGGAGAAGTGTGCGTTTGACGCGGCGCAGACGACGGTAGCCGGGTTGGAGGCGATGCGCGGGGTGTTGCCCGCCAAGTTGCGGAAGCACTGGTTTTTGACGGTGAATGGGTTGGTGGCTGGGCTGCGGCAGGTGAAGGACGAGGTGGAGCAGGACAAGATGCGGGAGGCGGCGGCGCTGGGGTGTCGGCTGTTCGACCAGGTGTTGGAGGAGATTCATATTGGCGCGACTGAGATGGATGTCGCGCTGGCGCTCGAGACGATGGCGCGGTTTGCGGGTGCGGAGGGTATGTCGTTCGACACGATTGTGGCGGGTGGAGAGCGCAGCGCGTTGCCGCATGGGAAGGCGACGTTGGCGAAGCTGCCGAAGCGCGGGTTCGTGACGCTGGATTTTGGGGTGGTGCTGGATGGGTACTGCTCGGATATGACGCGGACAGTGCATATGGGGGCGGCTCGGGCGGGCGAGCGGGAGGTGTATGAGGCGGTGTTGGACGCTCAACTGGCGGGGCTGGCGGTGGTGAAGGCCGGTGTGTTGCCGAGCGAGGTGGACGCGGCGGCGCGTGGGGTGATCGAGGCTGCGGGGTTTGGGGAATCGTTTACGCATGGGACAGGACATGGGGTGGGGCTGGAGATTCACGAGGGTCCACGGCTGGGAAAGAAGCGAGAGGGGTCTGTTGAGAGCAAGCTTAAGGCGGGGATGGTGGTTACAATTGAACCCGGTGTTTATCTGGCAGGAAAGTTCGGGGTACGCATCGAAGATACTGTGCTGGTGACGGCCGAGGGTTGTGAGATTTTGACGCCGACGACGAAGGCCTGGATTGAACTTTAAGAGCAAGTACGTACGCGGATTTCGCGGATTAAGACGGATTAAGAACAGACAACGGCAAGTGATGGTTAAGAACAACTGCAAGAGCAACGGCAAGTGATGGTTAAGAACAACAGCAACGGCAAGTGATGGCTAAGAACAACTGCAAGGGCAAGTGCATTTTGATTGAGCGCTTCTGAGAGAGCGCGGGAAGAGTTGGAATGGATCCGAACGAGTTGAATGAGTTGCGGGAGCTGGTTGAGTTCCTGAAGTCGAATGAGGTCGCGGAGTTCGACCTCGAGAAGAACGACCTGAAGGTGCGCTTGAAGTTTTTGGGAGCGGTGAAGGCTGAGGCTCCGGCTGCTCCGGCGATGGATATGGCTGCGTTGGCGCGGCTGATGGCGACGGCTCCGGCGGCCCCGGCTGCGGGACAGCTCGCGGCGGTGCAGGCGGTTGGCGCTCCTGAGGCTCCGGCCGCTGCCGCGGCTCCGGCGGAGAAGCTGCATGTGGTGAAGTCGCCTATTGTTGGAACGTTTTATGAGTCGCCTTCGCCGGGTGCTGCCGCGTTTGTGAAGGTTGGCGACACGGTTGAGGTCGGGCAGGTGCTCTGCATCGTCGAAGCGATGAAGCTGATGAATGAGATCGAGTCGGATGCGGCGGGTGTCGTGGTCGAGCGGATCGCGTCGAGCGGGCAGCCGGTGGAGTATGGGCAGTCTTTGTTTAGCATTCGGGCCTAACTAGGGCAAAGGGCCCACCGCGGATTTCACAGATCAGCACGGATTAGGGAACAGGCAACGACCAGGATGGATTAGGACAGAACGCAAGGTCTTAGAAATGGGCGTATTGATCCGTGAAATCCGCGGTAAGTTTTGTTGGAAAGGGATCGATGTTTCGTAAGGTATTGATTGCCAATCGGGGAGAGATCGCGTTGCGGGTGATCTCGGCTTGTAAGGAGATGGGGATTCGGACGGTCGCGGTGTATAGCGAGGCGGACCGGAACAGCCTGCATGTGCGGTTTGCGGATGAGGCGATCTGTATAGGACCGCCAAGATCGGCGGAGAGTTACTTGAATGTGCCGGCGGTGATCTCGGCGGCGGAGATTGCGGATGTAGACGCGATTCATCCGGGGTACGGGCTGCTGAGTGAGAATGCGAACTTCGCGGAGGTGTGCCGGGCGAGCAATATCAAGTTCATCGGGCCGCCGCCGGAGGTGACGCGGATGATGGGCGAGAAATCCACCGCGCGGCAGACGATGAAGAAGGCGAAGGTGCCGATTTTGCCGGGCAGCGATGGAGTGATCGCGGGCGAGGATGAGGCGCTGGAGTGGGCGAAATCCGTCGGGTACCCGGTGATTTTAAAGGCAGTGGCGGGCGGCGGCGGACGCGGGATGCGGATTGTGCGGTCGGCGGCGGAGTTGCCGACGATGTATCACCAGGCGTCGACCGAAGCGGCGAATGCGTTTGGCAACGGCGATATGTACATGGAGAAGTTCATCGAGCGGCCGCGGCATATCGAGTTCCAGGTACTGGCGGATGAGCATGGGAACGTGATGAGCCTGGGCGAGCGCGAGTGCTCGATTCAGCGGCGGCACCAGAAGCTGATTGAAGAGGCTCCGTCGCTGCAGATTACGCCGAAGCTGCGAGCGGAACTGGGCAAGACGATTGAGCGCAGCCTCAAGGACATCGGGTATTGGAACGCCGGGACGATCGAGTTCCTGATGGATGAGGATGGCAAGATCTACTTCATCGAGATGAATACACGCATCCAGGTGGAGCACTGTGTGACCGAGATGGTGACGGGTGTCGACCTGGTGAAGGCGCAGCTACGAATTGCCGCCGGCGAGAAGCTTTCCGAGATCGTGCCGAAGGTGCCGGAGATTCGCGGGCATGCGATCGAGTGCCGCATCAATGCGGAGCATCCGGAGAAGTTCACGCCGTCGGCCGGGAAGATTACGGCGTTCAATCTGCCGGGTGGGAACGGGGTTCGTGTGGACACGGCGCAGTATGCCGAGGGCGTCGTGCCGCCGTATTATGACTCGTTGATTGCGAAGCTGATCTGTCATGGCAAGGATCGCGAAGAGGCGATGAACAAGATGCAGCGGGCGTTGAGCCAGTTTGTGGTGCAGGGGATTCATACAACGATTCCGCTGCACGAGAAGATCTTTGCCGACGCGGAGTTCCGCTCGGGCCAGTTCGACACCAAATTCATGGAACGCTTCTTCGAACGCCAGGGCGGCAAGTAGAACGAACAAAAGCAAGTGCGTCCTCATGCCGGACGGGCACCACTTCGTGGGGTGGAAGCGCTTCGCGCGCGAAGCGTGCTTCCACCCCACGAAGTGGTCGCTGCCCGCGATAAGGGCGCACTTGCTTTTGTGGGTTTACCAGATGGTGCGGGGGTAGTGCTGCTTCATGGTTTCGTCGCTGGAGATGAGGTGGGCCATGCCGTTGGCTTTGGCGTGGGCGACGATGAGGCGGTCGAAGGGGTCGCGGGTCCAGGCTTCGTAGATAGCTGCCTGCGCGACGAGGTCGAAGGGCAAGGTGCAGATGCGGAGGCCGATTTCTTCGGCTAGTTTCATCTGAATATCGAGCGAACGGAAGTTGCTGCGGCGGAGTTCGTAGAGGTATTCGAGTTCGAGCGCGACCATGGGGGAGATGAGCAGGTCGGAGCGGTCGATGATGCGTTTTGCCTCGCGGCTAATCTGCTTGCGGTCACCCTGCATGAGCCAGAGGGTGACGTTGGTGTCAAGGTAGGCGTTCAAACTCATCCCAGTCTTTTTCCCATAGGGCGGTCATCTCACGAAGAAGCGAGCCATCGCTTGGGTCGGGGACGTCGTAGTTGATGCAGTCGGTGCGGGTGAGGCGGTCGAGCTTGCTTTTGGGTTTGTTTTCGGGCTCGATTTTGAAGCGGCCGGTTTTGTGTTTTACCCAGATTTCGACACCCTTCTCGGCTTCCTTGACGAGCGAGAAGAGGTCTTTGCGGAATTGGGTGATGGTGACTTCCATGTGGTTACGGTAGCACATGTACATCGTTTTTTTCGAATGATGTACAGTCACCGAATGAGCGTGATTCGGGGGCTTTATGCGATTGCGGATGTGGGGGCGCTGGGAGCGCGGGGGATTTCGTTGCGGGGGTATGCGGAGGAGTTGCGGGCGGCGGGGGTGATGCTGGTGCAGTATCGGGATAAAGACGCGGATGATGAGGTCGCGCTCTATCGGGCGGAGGAGGTGGGCGACGTTTTTGAGGGGTCGGGCGCGACGTTGATTGTGAATGACCGTCTGGACACGATGCTGCTGGCGGGGTGGGACGGGGTGCATGTGGGGCAGGAAGATATGGCGGCGGAGGATGCTCGGGTGGTGGTGGGGGACGGGCGGGTGATTGGGGTGTCGACGCACACGATGGACCAGGTGTGGGAGGCGGAGCAGGGGGTGGCGGACTATGTGGCGATTGGGCCGGTGTTCGCGACGGGGAGCAAGCGGGATGCGGCTCCGGTGGTGGGGCTGGAGGCGGTGCGGCGGGCGAGGGCGATGACGACGAAGCCGCTGGTGGCAATCGGGGGGATCACCCGGGGCAATGCGCGCAGCGTGGTGGAGGCCGGGGCGGATGCTGTGGCGGTGATTGGCGGGCTGCTGGTGGAGGGTGAGCGGGTGGAGAAGGTTGCGCGGGACTTTATGGCGATTTTCGGGTAGTTGAAGCTGCTGGAGCTCCGCCGGGTGAGCCCCTGGAGCTGTGGACGAGTGTTCACGAGTTTTTGATCGTTGGCTGCTAGGGTTCCCCGGTGCGAGAAGCCTTGCCCCTAAAGGTTTCGCACTGGGAGCCTTTTATGAAGAAGCAGAATCGGTCGCAACGTCAGCAGAAGCTGGCGCTTGCTGCATTGTTTTCGGGAAGCATCACGTTGGCCGCAGCTCCGGCATTCGCTCAGAGCCCGACCCCTCCGGAAGGTAAGCTCTACCCCAACAATCTGGTAGTGAGCCGCAGCGTGTACGACAACAAGGCCGACAACGTGAAGGTCGGGCAAGCCTTGCCGCCGAACTGCGCCGTATTGGGAAGCTGCGGGGCGGCGGGTGGCGCGCCGTATAACGGAACTTACCCTTACGTCTTCAACAACGACATCTACGACGGCAACTTCGGCATCACCTCGAAGATCTACCTGGACCAGATCTCGATTTTCGGTCGACCGGTGAGCACGCTCGAGGTTCCCAACAGCGACCAGTCGGGTTCGACCCAGCACATGGTGACGAGCTTCAGCTCGAAGTCCGAGCTGGCGCTGAACCTTTCAACCGATCATGAGGTGCTGTCCTTCATGGGCTATGTGGCTCCGGTCAACGAACTGGATGTGTCGAACTCGAATACGCCGCTGGCGATCGACCCGACCAATCCCGATGGGCAGACCCCCTACTACCGCGCAGTGGCACAGGTGAATGCGGCCGGCAAGTTCCGCTTCAACGAGACCAACGCCTACAGCGGCAACAACGGGCGCGCGGCGGTCTACAACGGCGATGGCCGGGTGTATTACACGGCGGGTAATGCGGGGAACGGCTCGACTCCGCAGCCAGTGGGCGTGATCCTGGGTGCGGGAGCGCAGTTCATCCTGCCGCAGTCCGGCACCGAAGAGGCACAGGATCCGGGGTATCCGACGCCGGTTGGCAGCTTCTCGGTAACGGAGTTGGGGGACAAGGCGGATAAGGTCGGCAAGGATGACAACTTCCGCGGCATGACGGTCTTCAAAAACGTCCTGTATTACACCAAGGGCAGCGGCGGCAACGGTGTGAACACGGTTTACTTCGTCGACACGACGGGGAAAGCCTGCCCCAGCGGCGTGGGCATCCCGGATGCCAACGCCAAGCTGCCCTCGCAGCCAGTGATGGCCAATCTGGCGACGTTGCAAGCCAACGGTTTGCCCAACAACATGTGCATCCTGGCGGGTTTCCCGACGGCGTTGGCCAAGACGGCGAATCCGGTCCTTTACCCGTTCGGCTTGTTCTTCGCGGATGCGAAGACACTTTACGTGGCGGATGAGGGCGACGGCTACACCGGCGGCACCGACCTGTACACGCACGCCGCGGCGCAGACTACGGCCGGGCTGCAGAAGTGGGTCTTCGACGACTCCACGAAGACCTGGGGCATGGCTTATGTGCTGAAGAATCAGCTCGGCATCGGGGCACCCTATACCGTCGCCAAGTACCCGACGGGCAACAATGCGGCGACGAGCCTGCCCTGGGCTCCGGCGACCGATGGCTTGCGTAATATCACCGGTCTGGTCGGTCCGGATGGCCTGGTGGCCATCTGGGGGATTACCTCGACGGTGAGCGGCGGCGGCGACGTTGGAGCTGATCCGAATAAGCTGTTCGTCGTTGTCGACGAAGCGCACAACACCAATCCCGCACTGGCTCAGGTCACCCCGTTCATCGAGGTGAAGGATGCGAAGTTTGCCGAGGTGCTGCGCGGCGTCGCGTTCACTCCCCTTACCGATTTCCAAGGCTTCAAGAACCTGGCGGCGTTGCGTCAGGCGGGGATTGGCCGTTAGCCGGATGAAGTAAGTTGGCTGGAAGGCCCTCGCTTGCGTTTTGAGTGAGGGCCCTCCTTCTACAACCTGGCGCGGTGCGCGACGGACTGCGGGACTTTCTGCGCGTTTTCCGGTAGAACAATGGGACGTGAATAGTCCAACAAAAGCAGAGACAGGCGATCCGAAGTTTGTGCAGGGGATGGGGTTGTTTTCGGCGACCGCGATTGTGATGGGGTCGATGATCGGGTCGGGGATCTTTATCGTTTCGGCTGATATGAGCCGGACGTTATCCTCGCCGGCGCTGCTGATTGGGGCGTGGCTGGTGACCGCGGCGATGACGATCATCGGGGCGCTGAGCTACGGGGAGCTTGCGGCGATGATGCCGAAGGCGGGTGGGCAGTATGTGTATCTGCGCGAGGCGCTGGGGCCGCTTTGGGGATTTTTGTATGGGTGGACGCTGTTTCTGGTGATCCAGACGGGGACGGTGGCGGCGGTTGGGGTGGCGTTCGGCAAGTTTCTGGGGGTGTTTTTTCCGGCGATCTCGAAGAGCCACTGGCTTTGGCATGTGGGGACGGGCGAGGTAGGGCTGAATACGGCGAACCTGGTGGCGATCGTGATTATTACGCTGCTGACGCTGCTGAATACGTTTGGCGTGAAGCTTGGTGCGCTGGTGCAGAACGTGTTTACGAGCGCGAAGGTGCTGGCGCTTGCCGGGGTGGTGATGGTCGGGTTCGTGGCGAAGAATGCCGCGGCGATTGCGGCTAATTTTGGGGCGGGGTGGCACCAGTTCTGGGCGGGGGCAAACTGGCATACGCTGCACGCGGTAGAGGTGGGGGCGTTTTTCCCGGGGACGACGGCTTCGACGGCGATGGTCGGTTTGGCGACAGCGGTGGCGGTCGTGCAGGTGGGGTCGCTGTTTTCGTCGGATAGCTGGAACAACGTGACATTTACGGCGGGGGAGATTCAGAATCCGAAGCGAAATCTGCCGTTGTCGCTGGCGCTGGGGACGGGTGTGGTGCTGCTGCTCTATGTGCTTTGCAACTTCGTCTATCTGACGGTGCTGCCGCTGGCGGGGACGGCGACGGCGGGGACGATTGCCGGGCGTGGGATTCAGTTTGCGGCTGAGGACCGGGTGGCGACGGCGGTGATGGAGTATGCGTTTGGCGGGGTGGGCGCGAAGCTGATGGCGGGGCTGATCCTGGTGTCGACGTTTGGGTGCGCGAATGGGCTGATCCTGGCGGGTGCGCGGGTGTACTACGCGATGAGCCGGGACGGACTTTTCTTCAAGGGCGTAGGCAAGCTGAGCGCGAAGGGGGTTCCGGTGAACTCGCTTTGGCTGCAGTGGGGTTGGACGTGCCTGCTGTGCCTGAGCGGGAGCTATGGAAACCTGCTGGACTACGTGATCTTCGCGGTGCTGATCTTCTATATTCTTACGATTATCGGGCTGTTCGTGCTGCGGCGGACGCGGCCGGATGCGGTGCGGCCGTATCGGGCGATCGGGTATCCGGTGCTGCCGGCGTTGTACCTCGTGATGGCGACGTGGATTTCTGTTGTACTCTTGCGATACAAACCCCAGTACACGTGGCCGGGATTGATTCTCGTGGTGTTGGGCGTGCCGGTCTATCTGCTTTGGAAGAGGCGGAGTGCCGGGGTTCAAGAAGTGGCTTAGTGACTCAAGGAGACTGGGAGACGCATGTCGAATTTACTGCAGACGAAGTCGCTGTCAACGATTATGGGAGAGGCTTCGGAGACGGGCGAGCACACGCTGAGCCGTTCGCTGGGCGCGGGAAGCCTGATTGCGCTGGGGATTGGCGCGATCATCGGGACGGGAATCTTCGTGTTGACGGGGCCGGCTGCGGCTCGGTATGCCGGGCCTGGGGTGGTGTACTGCTTCATTCTGGCGGCGATTGGTTGCGTCTTTGCGGGGCTCTGCTATGCGGAGTTTGCGGCCATGATTCCGGTGGCTGGTTCGGCCTATACCTACGGGTACGCGACACTGGGCGAGATCTTTGCGTGGATTATCGGCTGGGACCTGGTGCTGGAATATGCGTTTGGCGCGGCGACAGTCTGTTCCGGGTGGAGCGGTTATGTGCTGAGCCTGGGGCAGGATTTTGGCTTGCGGCTGCCGCCTGAACTTGCGGGTACGCCGGGTTCGACGTTTGTGCTGTATCAGGGGCATTGGGAGTTTCTGGGGCGCGTCGCGTCGAAGCTGGCTGTACTGCATATCGACCCTTCGACGCTGCCTCAGCGGCATGGCGTCTTCAATTTGATCGCGTTCGTCGGCATCTGCCTGGTAACGACGATTCTCGTGATCGGCGTGAAGGAGTCGGCGAACTTCAACAGCTTTATCGTTGCGGTGAAGCTGATCGTCCTGGTGATCTTCCTTGGCCTAGGTGCGGTGATGCTGTTCCATCACCCGGAGCTGCCGGCGATCAACTGGCATCCGTTCCTGCCGCCGAATACCGGGAAGTTTGGGCAGTTTGGCTGGTCGGGCGTGTTGCGTGGTGCCGGTGTGATCTTCTTCGCTTACATTGGGTTCGACGCGGTCTCGACGGCCGCGCAGGAAGCAAAGAACCCGAAGCGGGATATGCCGATCGGCATTCTGGGCTCGCTGGTAGTCTGCACGATCCTGTATATTCTCGTCGCGCTGGTGCTGACGGGACTGGTGAACTATCAGTATCTGAATGTTCCGGATTCGCTGGCGGTTGGGATTGAGAAGACCGGGGTTGGCTGGGGCGCATTGCTGGTGAAGCTGGGCGCTCTGGGTGGGCTTACGAGCACGATGGTCGTGATGCTGCTGGGCCAGAGCCGGGTGTTCTTCTCGATGTCGAAGGATGGTTTGCTGCCGAAGTTCTTCTCGAACATTCATCCGAAGTTTCGTACGCCGTGGATCTCGTCGATCACGGTTGGTCTGGTGGTTGCGGTGTTTGCTTCCACGATTCCGCTGGATCAGCTTGGTGAGATGACAAGCATCGGGACCTTGCTTGCGTTCATTATTGTGTGCGCGGGTGTGCTGGTGTTGCGGAGACGCAGCCCCGAGCTCGCGCGGCCTTTTCGTGCGCCGTTTATGCCGGTGACGGCGATTCTCGGGATTTTGATCAGTCTTGCGATGATGGCAGGTCTGCCGGGAATCACCTGGGTTCGGCTGGTGGTGTGGCTTGCGGTCGGGCTGGTGATCTACTTCCTGTACGGGAAGAAGCATAGCCGGGTACAGCTTGGGCTGCCGCCGATTGAGTCGGAGTAGTTTTGGTTCAGATGGGACAGCGCCCGGCCTTCGTGCCGGGCGTTTTCTTTTTGGTGGGGAATAAGCGAACTCACGTCAGGCTTGATGGGGGATGACCTCTCAGCTTAGAGCCCGGGAGCCGATCGGTGAGAGCAGTCCCTACCTTGAAGGAGGTGCGGTGGGGGTTCCGGGGGCGGTGGTTGCCGCGGGGGCTGGAACCGGGCTCGCCGATGCGGGATGCTGATGGGTGGTACCGGGTTCGGGTTGGACGGCGAGGGTGACGGGGTCGGCGGGGGTGGGGTCGTCGCGGAGGCGGATGTAGAAGGTGCCGGGAGGGGCGTTGTGGGGGCCAGCGTGTGGGTCTGTGGCGGGGTGAGGGATGGCGAGAGTGGCGTCGACGAAGCCTTCGGGGACTTGGGTGGGCGTGGTGAAGTCGGGATCGGTTGCGACGGAATCGATGAGGTAAAGGGCGGAGCCGGTGAGCTGGCAGGACTGGTCGCGGGTGCCCGGGCCGCTTGGGCAGTGGAGTTCGGTGAGGGTGGGCAGGCGAACAATGGTGGCAAGCGGGATCCATTCTCCGTTGGTGCCGTCGGCGCCGACGGCGCGGAGGCGAAACTGGCCGAAGGTGGAGGGGCCGAAGGTTTTGAGCGGGTCGAAGGTGGCGAGGATGGTGTGATTGTCCTGCAAAATGAGGGTGCCGGCGGCGATGGTCAGTTTCACGTCGAGCGGAGTGTCGCCGTCCCCGGATTCCTTGCTGGAGATCTCGATCTGCTCGTTGCGGTTGAACTTCTCCTTGGATTTGAGGAAGAACGTGAGCTGTGCGCCGAGGGGCAGGTCGTCTGCCGAGGCGAGCTGGATGGGGGATGGCGTGGGCTGGACAACGCGGCGCGTGAGGATGGTGATCTCGGGACGCGCGGGCAGGACGTAGGTGGTGGTTTCGAGCGTGCGGCCGTCCTGCAGGTGGACCTCGGCGTTCACTTTTTCGTTCGCCTTGAGGGAGGGGGCTTTGGCTCCGGCTGGCAAAGTGAGGGCGAGGCTGGAGGAGTTGTCGACGCCGCTGCCGGGGATGGGAGCGGGCGCGGGGACGGGCGTCCAGGTGTAGTCCTTGAACGTGACGTCCTTGACCTGATTGAGGCTGGCACCGTGGAGTTCGGCGGTGAGATCGCCAGCGTGCAGGTGGAGCGATTCGATCTTGGCGGGTTCGGCGAAGCTTTTGGTGCCGAGGTGGTCCGGTTCTTTTTCGCCAAACTGCTGGATGGCGAGGCGAATGGAGCCAGGAGTGACGGCCTTCTGCAGGTTCAAGGTGACGTCGATGGGGCGAACCGGCGGCATGACAAAGCTTGTGGGGGGCGGCGGGGGTTCGTTGATGACGGGGGTTTTTGGTGGGGCGGGCGGCGCTTCGAGCTTCCAATCCACCTTGGCGTCGGTGGATTCAAGCGAGATGGACTCGACGCAGGCGGTGCCGGTAGCGGCAAGCTGGAGGTGGTTCGGCTGGCCGGCAATGAGGACGGCGGGGGTTTCGGTCGAGGTGACGATGCGCCAGCCTTGTCCGGGAACGTTTTCGAGCGGAAGCGTGGGGCCGGTGTACTTGTCGAATCCCCAGAAGCCCTGGATGGTGCCGGTGATGGGCTGGCCGGGAGTCTCAGGGGCAGCCGCCTTCGTGTCGGGCTTCGTTGCAGGATTCGGGTCAGCAGGCTTCGCGGGAGCCGATGGGAGCCCGGGCACTGCGGTCACGGTGGCTGCGTTCGGGTTGGGAGGGTTGAGCGGGAGTTCGCGGCGCGCGGACGGGTTGGTATCGAGCGTCAGGCCGCCCTGATAGGCGTCGGCCATCATGGGGAGATCGAGCTTTGGCGCTGCGGTTGCCGGGACGTTCAGGTGCAGGACGAGGTCGTGAGCGAAGCTGGTGGAGAAGACGAGGGGTGCGCCTTCGATGGGCAGGACCATGTGGGGGTCGAGCAGGCACGAGATGTGATTGGGGTCGGCGGGGCGTAGCGGGGGCAGGGTGGACGCCTGGACGGCGGGGAGGCCGATGACGATGACCGACTTGGGATTGTGGAACGAAGGCGGTGTGTTGAGGCGCAGGTTGAGGGTCTGGCCGGTGTCGGCGGCGTTATCGCCTGGTTTTTCGGCCTCGGTGCGCGGGAAGGCGATGGCGGGGATGTACTGATACTGCGCGGTGTGCAGCGAGCTGGTGAGGCGGACGAGGTCGACGATAGCGCCGACGTAGGCGGAGTACAGCCCGCCGCCCCCGATTCCGGTGTAACTGGCGGCATTGATGAAGTCGGAGCCCGGGCCGTTGGAGAGCGAGGCGACCACGGTCTGGCCGTGGCCATCGTCTAGAAGCATCTGCGTTCCGGACTGGGTGAGGCAGTTGTACTGCTGGTCGACGGGACGCTTGAAGCAGTCGGGATTTGGTTTGAGGTTGAGAGTGCGGGCAAGCAGGTTGGAGTGGTCGAGGAGCGCGGCGTTGTCGCCGGGTGGGACTTTCTTGATCTCGGCAAGGTAGGTCTCGATGCGGGCTTGCTCGAAGCCGGCTTCGGTGAGGTCCTGCGAGGCGCGGACGAAGTTGCCGGGGTGGCCTTTGACGGCGGAGCGAAGGGTGGAGAAGTCGCCGCCAGTTTCGGGAGCGAGGAAGAGGATGGCCTGCTGGGCCTCGGCGGGCACTGTGATGGAGACGCCCTCTTCGCGGACGTTGCGCTGCCAGGTGTCGATGCGGTTGAACCAGTTGTCGGGCGGGGGGTTCGTGGTGCCGCGCAGGAAGACGGCGATGAGGAGATAGTGGACCGACTGCGATGGGGGAAAGTCGGGATGCAGCCAAAGGATGTCGCCGGGCTGAAGGTTGGGAACAGCCGCGATGGGGAGCGTGACGCCGCTGCGGGTGACACGAATGTCGATCTTGGGGCCGGCGAGATCGAAGCGGGCCTGTCCTGATGCCGCCGGAAGCGCTGCGGTGAGGGAGGCGAGCAGAACGGAAAGAGACAGCAAGCGCCGCAGAAAAGCCATATTCAGAGTTTAGACGGGTGAAGGCAAGGGGTTGGGTGGTTTGGTTGTGGAGAGTTTTACGGATTGTTCACGCGAGTCTTAACTTCGAGCGGCTAACTGATTCAAACATATGGATTTGTGCGTGGGGGTTATTGATTGGGTCTGCGATATGGGTTGTGTCGCTTTTAGAGTTTTCGGTCGGGTCGGCGGTAGGATGATCTATCGGCTGAGGGTTCTACGAGATGGTGGGAGGGTTCCATGATCCTGGGTGGTTTGATGGTGTGCGTGGTGGTGGTTGCGTTGATGATGCGGGGGCGGAAGTCGCCGTTTGGGATCTATGCGAGTTCGCTGGGGAACGCGTTGCAGGCGATCCAGGCGTTCACGCAGCCGCGGGCGGAGCATGCGATCGTGCAGGTTGCGGACGATGAGGTTGAAGAGGATGGCCTCGATCTCGTGGGTACGAGCTTGATGCGGCAAGCTAAGAGGATACGGAACGGATCTTTTTCGGGGAGATTGACGGCGGTCTTGGATACGGCGGTCTTGGATAAAGATCGATGGGGCAGCCGGATTGGCGGCTCGTTGGCGGTCCTGCTGCTTGTTGTTGGGATGTGGGTGCCGGCATCAGGACAGAAGGCAGTGGCGGCGCCGACGATCGATGGCGTCTGGGTCGGAACGCTGGATGTCGGGGCGATGAAGTTGCGGATCGTGTTCCATGTGGCGACGACCGATGCGGGGCTAACGGTGACGATGGATAGTCCGGACCAGGGGGCAAAGGGGATCGTCGTTTCATCGGCAGTCCGGACGGGGGACGCAGTGAAGTTCGATGTTGCGGTGGCTCACGGAGGGTTTGCGGGGACGCTGAGCAAAGACCTGGAGACGATGACGGGAACGTGGTCGCAAGGCGGAAATGAACTTCCGCTGGTGTTGACGCGGGCCAGGAACGAAGCGGCGGCGGAGCGCGTGCGACCGCAGAATCCGGTGAAGCCGTATCCGTATCGCGAAGAGGAGGTTTCGTATGCAAATGCGGTGCAGGGCAATATGCTGGCGGGGACGCTGACGATTCCGGAGGGCAAAGGACCGTTTACGGCAGTCCTGCTGATTACGGGGTCGGGCCGCAGGATCGGGATGAGACGCTGCTGGGGCATAAGCCGTTCCTGGTGCTGTCGGATTACCTGACGCGGAAGGGGATCGAGGTGCTGCGGGTGGATGACCGCGGGGTCGGTCACTCGACCGGGAAGTTTGCCGGGGCGACGACGGCGGACTTTGCGACGGATGTTGAAGCCGGGATTGCGTTTCTGAATAAGCGGCCCGAGGTGAAGAAGATCGGTCTGATCGGGCATAGCGAAGGGGCGATGATCGCGCCGTTGGTCGCGGCTCGGAACATCTCTTCGAAGGATGGGGACGTGGCCTTCATCGTCATGCTGGCGGGAACGGGAGTTCGCGGCGACAAAGTGCTTGCCGAGCAGGCGAAGCTAATCGGGTTGGCGATGGGTGCTCCGAAGGACGCGGTAGAGGCTCAGCAGGCACGGCAATTGGATCTGTACGCGATGGTGATCGCGGATAAAGGGATGGATGATGCCACGTTGAAGCAGGCGGTGATCGCGAAGATGACGGAGACGGAGAAAGGCGCGACGCCGGCTCAGATTGAGGCCGGGGCCGCGCAGATTGCAAGTCCGTGGATGCGATATTTTCTGGCGTACGATCCCGGACCGGCGTTGCGGGCGGTACGGTGTCCTGTCCTGGCGCTGGGCGGGTCGAAGGACCTGCAGGTTCCGGTTGCGCAGAACTTTCCGGCGATCCGGGAGGCTTTGGTGGGGGATAAGAACGTGGAGATGGTCGAGTTGCCGGGGTTGAACCACCTGTTCCAGACAGCGAAGACCGGGTCGCCTGCAGAGTATACGGAGATTGAGGAGACGATGGCTTCGGTGGTGCTGGAGAAGGTGGCGGATTGGGTCGGGAGACAGTAGCGGCGGGTTGCTGACTATTCGAGGGAGCGGCGTTCCAGGCGGTCGAGTTCGGCGAAGATTTCGTCGACCGTGATGGAGATGGCGGTGGTGGGAACAGTCAGGGATGTGTTGGTCTCGCGGAGGATACCGTCGGGGCCAGCCTGAAAAGCTGTTCCGCGCCATGGGTCGACGACCCAACTACACTGGACACCCATGCGGACGTAGTCGTCGAGACGTTCCTGGATCGATTTCATGCGATCGTCCCGAGACAGGATCTCGATGCAGAGGACTGGTGCGGTGTGAAGGATCAGTTCACGAGGCGAATCATAAGAGATGAGGCAGACATCCGGAATGCGGTATCTGGACGACGCCACTTCTACGCGCTGCTCAGAACTCGCGTCCACGCGCCACTCATCGCGATGGTTGAGGAAGTACCACCCGAAGAACATCTGCAGGTTGCCGTGCGGCGTTTCGCCCATGTTGCGCTCCAGGACTTGTCCGTCGATATAGTCGCAGTCGGGCCTATAGGTCGTGCGGAGGTACTCTTCAACCGAGATCATGGTCTGAGTGGGGGACATGGGCGAACCTCCGTAAGCGTAGGATACGCCTTCGCTTCTGAAAGGCAACGACAAAGGCGTCCTGATCACGGTCGTCTAAGCGCGTGGCGCCGTCTTCGAGACGGCATCGCTGTGCAGGCGTTATTTTGCGTGACGCGAGGAGGGATGATCGCTGGCGATGACGCCGTCGCGGATCGTGACGACGCGATGGGCAAACTCCGCGATGTCGGGCTCGTGCGTGACGAGGACGATGGTGTTGCCTTTGGCGTGGAGGTCGTCGAAGAGCGCCATGATCTCGTCGCCGGTTTTGGAGTCGAGGTTTCCGGTGGGCTCGTCGGCGAGGATGATGCTGGGCTTGTTGACGAGGGCGCGAGCGATGGCGACGCGCTGGCGCTGACCGCCCGAAAGCTCGTTGGGCTTGTGCATCATGCGGGTGCCAAGGTTGACCTGTTCGAGGACTTCCTTGGCGCGCACGAGGCGCTCGGCGGCGGGGGTGCCGTTGTAGATGAGCGGCAGCTCGACGTTGTGGAGCGAGGTAGCGCGGGCGAGCAGGTTGAAGGTCTGGAAGACGAAGCCGATTTCTTTGTTGCGGATGCGGGCGAGTTCGTCGTCGTTGAGTTCGGAGACGTTGTGGCCGTTGAGCCAGTAGCTGCCTTTGCTGGGGGAGTCGAGGCAGCCGATGAGGTTCATAAAGGTGGACTTGCCGGAGCCGGACGGACCCATGATGGCGACGTACTCGTTCTGCTGGATGCGCAGGTTGATGCCGCGCAGGGCGTGGACCTGCTGGTCGCCCATCTCGTACGTCTTCCAGAGATTGCTGGTGACGATGATGTCGCCGGGGTGGGGGCCGTCGGCGTTGATGACTTCGGGATCGAGTTCGGTGGCTGCTGGCATAGTCGTGTCCATCGGGTGCTGCGCTTAGGAGCTTGAGGAGGTTTCGGTGTCGGCGCTGTTGTCGGGTTTGACGGCGGTGCCGCTCTTGAGGGTGCGCAGAACCTTATAGCGACCGGTGACGAGGGTATCGCCGGGAGCAACGCCTGTGAGGACTTCGATATCGGTTGCGCCGGTGACGCCGGTGGTGACAGGGACGAAGACGGCGCGCTTCTTACTGTGGTCCGGCTTGAGCAGGTAGACGCCCTGGACGAGGACGGGCTTGGGCGCTCCGGGAGCGGGTGCGGTCGTCAGCGACGATGCGGAAGAGTGCCCGGCGTTACTGGCAAGTGTCTTTTCTTCGACCGGATCGCGCTGGACGAGCGCCTGGATGGGGATGACGATGGCGTTCGGACGGCGTGCGGTGGTGATCTTCGCGGTGGCCGAGAGACCGGGGCGAAGCTCATCGTTGAGCTGGCCGTCGGAGTCGGAGAGGCCGTCGAGGGTGACGATGACTTTGAAGTCCTTGGCCTCTTCGGTGCCGGTGGTGGATTGGCTGGTGGCGACGCCGGTTGTGCGCAGCAGCGCCTGGTCGCCGACCTCGGTGACGTGGCCTTTGAAGACCTTGCCGGGCAGCGCGTCGACGGTGACGTCGGCGGTCTGGTTGAGCTGGACGTTGACGATATCGGTCTCGTCGACCTTGACCTCGGCGGTGATGACGGACATGTCGGCGAGCGTCATCAGGGTCGAGCCTTCGGCGTTCTGGATGCCGGTGACCATGGTCTCGCCTTCGCGGACCGGGACGTTGGTGACGAGGCCGTCGAAGGGCGCGCGCGAAACCGTTTTATCGAGGGCGTCGAAGTTGGAGCGCTGACTGGCGATGGCCTGGTTGACCTTGGCGCGCTGCGAGGCGGTTTGCGCGTTGGCCTGGGCCTGGGCGGCTTCGCGCTGGGCGAGGGTCGCGACGGAGGAGTCGAAGGTCGCCTTCTTGGCGTCGTAATCCTGCTTGGAGATGAGGGACGCTTTGTAGAGCTCGTCGGCACGCGTGTAGTCGAGCTTGCGCTGCTCGAGGTCGGCCTTGGCCGCGTCGATGTTGGCCTTGGCGGTCTGCTCGGCGGCGAGATCGGCATTGACGTCGGTGCGCGAGGAGGCGATGGTCGCGCTCTGGGCGGCGACGGTTGCGGTGGGCTGAACGTTTTCAAGCGTGGCGAGCGTCTGCCCCTTCTTGACGTGGTCGCCTTCCTTCACTTCGAGGTGAGTGATGCGTCCGAACGCGGTGGCACCGATATTGACGTAGGTCTTGGGCTTGATCTGGCCGGTCCCGCTGACGACCGAGACGAGGTCCTGTCGGGCGACGGTGGTGGTGGTGACCTTGATGACGTTTTGCTGGCTCTTGTAGATGGTCGCGCCAACGACGCCAGCGATGACCAGCAGGATAGCGAGGGTGATGAAGATTTTCTTCAGACTCATCGTGTGTGTTTGGGCTCTCGGTCGATGGGTATTTGGTCTGGCCGGTGGTCCGGGCGTTGAGCAAGCGAAAGTTGAGTTAGCAGGAGTTACGGGGAATCAGCCGGAAAGTTCCCGGATTTTCGAGCTACAGGAAAAATATTGCTGTCTTCCGATGCATTTTCCGTTATGGAAAGTCCAACAGGACATCAGCAAAACCAGGGCAGCAGGAGACGGTTTTGCGGGCTCGCTCTTTTTTGACGTGTTCGTTCGACTTTTCGACTTGTCGGTTCGATGATATCAGCCGGGCATGGCTGTGAGAACGCTGCCGGGATGCCGTTGGGGGTTTGGATGTTGCATGGCTCGCGTGTGAAATTTCGCTTATTATGTTGTGCAGGGGTCCCTTCCATGTTGATGCAGCGTTTCTCGTCTCGTTCGGTTGTTTTCGGTGTTCTCGCGCTCGGTCTTTTGACAGCGGGTGCGGGGGTTGCTGCGCATGCGCAGACGCCTGATCCGGATGGCGTGACGCGGACGCCGGTGACGCCTGACCGGCCCGACCCGACCAAGCGCGAACGCACGGACGCCGAGAAGATCCAAAGCAATAAGGCGATGAAGCAGGAGTTGAAGGGCTCGTACAAGACCTGGGTGGACCAGGATGTTCGCTGGATCATCACCGACGAAGAACTTTCGGCGTTCAAGCATCTTTCGAACGATGAAGAGCGCGACCAGTTTATCGAGAACTTCTGGCTGCGCCGGAATCCGAATCCCGATTCGCCGGACAATGAGTATCGCGAAGAGCACTATGCGCGTATCGCCTACGCGAACGAGCATTTCGCGGCCGGCAAGAGCGGCTGGCGCACGGATCGCGGGCACATCTATATTGCGTACGGCAAGCCGGATTCGACCGACTCGCACCCCAGCGGCGGCAACTATGAGCGGCCAATCGAAGAGGGCGGCGGAAGCACCTCGACCTATCCGTTTGAGATCTGGCACTACCGTTACATCGAAGGCATCGGCGACAACATCGATATCGAGTTTGTCGATACCTGCATGTGCGGCGACTATCACATGACGATGGACCGCTCTGAAAAGGACGCGCTGAAGCATGTGCCGGGCGCAGGTTTGACGCAGTCAGAGCAGATGGGCCAGTCGACGAAGGCGAATCGTTTCTCGGGCGGCGGGCTGGAGCAGCTTGGCCAGGGCCCGAACTCGAGCCAGCAGGCGTCGAAGCAGTTCGACCGGCTGGATCAGTTTGCGCGGTTGCAGGCGGCGCCGGTGATCAAGTTCAAGGACCTGGAAAGCTACATGGTCAAGTCGAAGATCCTGACCGGGCCTCCGTTTCTCTTCGACGTTCGCACCGACTACGTGAAGGTGACGAACGATACTGTCCTGGTACCGCTGACCGTTCAGATTCACAACAAGGACATTACCTACAACACCAAGGAAGGCGTCTCGATGGGGACGGTGAACATTCTGGGCCGGGTTTCGAACCTGACTGGACGTCCGCTGCAGACCTTCGAGGACACCGTTCAGGTGCAGGTGCCGAGCGAACTGCTCGCGAAGGAGCAGCAGAAGCTTTCGGTGTACTGGAAGTCGCTGCCGTTGAAGCCCGGCCTGTATAAGGTCGACGTGGTGATCAAGGATGTGAACAACCCGGATCACATCGGACGCTGGGAGCGCAGCGTCAACGTACCCAAGTATGACGACGATCAGTTGAGCCATTCGTCGCTGATTCTGGCGGATAACATGTATCGTGTGCCGACGAAAGATATCGGCGCGGGTAACTTTGTGATCGGCAACACGCACATCACGCCGCGGGTCCCGACGGGCATTGCGGTGCCGATCATCTTCCACCGAAGTCAGAATTTGAACTTCTGGATGCAGCTTTATAATCTCGGAATCGACGAGAAGAACAAGCAGAACAGCGCGACGATTCAGTACGAGATTATGGATCTGGCGACGAACAAGCCGGTGCTCGATGCATCGGAGTTGACGGCGAAGATCAACCCGAACGCCGACCAGGTAACGCTCGAAAAGAGCCTGCCCCTGGCAAGCCTCCAGCCGGGCAAGTACTCAGTGAGCATCAAGGTCAACGATGGTGTGAAGAAGCAGCAGTTCGCGGAGTCGGCGCCGTTCACGGTCGACTAAGGCTCAACTTAAACCGGCAGAACGCAGGATACGACAGCGTCACCAGGTTGCAAGCAATACGGACACGCGGAAGATAAGCAGTGAACGGTTGCAGGCAGACGCTGAATTCCAGGAGCAGGGCCCGTCGACGCACAGAGGAGCGCTGTGCAAGGTACGCAAGGAAGGTCGAACCGCAGGGGAGCCGCGACGCTGCTGATGATGAGCGCGATGCTGGCGATGAGCCCTGCCGCGTTTGCGCGTACCGGCAAAGGGAGCGGCGGGGGCGCGGGCATCGGCGCGGCGGCGATCTCCGGCGTGGTGCGGGACGCGCAGGGTGTGGCGCAGATGGGCGCGCTGGTGCAGGTGCTCGCGGCTAACTCGATGACCGTGGGAACGGCGTTTACTGACCAGCATGGACGCTACGTCATTGCGAATCTGAGTCCGGGTAAGTACCTGGTGCGGGCGAGCGCGACGCTCTTCGTGCCGACACAAAAAGCAAACCTGCAGCTTCGGACGGGGGCGACGGCCGTCGTAAATCTGACCCTGGCTGCGTTATTCGATACCGCTTCGTGGCTACCGGCGCAGAGGCGTCGCGCGGACGAGACCGAAGACGACTGGAAGTGGACGCTGCGGTCGACGGCGAACCGGCCGATTCTGCGTATTGTCGAAGACGGCGAGACCATCGAGGTCTCTTCGAGCGCGAGCGAAACTCCGGAATCGATGCGCGTCAAGGCACTCGGCGCGGTTGAAAGCGGCGACGGCGGTTTCGGGCAGGGCGGTGTACACAACATTGTGACGATGCATCGCGGTCTTGATGATGGGTCCGACCTGATGATGCGTGCAGATGTTGGGACGTCGACGCGTGGGTCGCAGGATCAGACGGGGAGTGCCGCTGCTTCAAACGAGTTCGACCTTGGCTACGAGGGTAAAACGGGCTTTAACGGCGGCGCGTCGCGCACCGTCGTGAGCTACCAGGCACATCCGGAGCTGGTGGGCTCGGGATTCCTGCCCGGGATGCAGGGCGGCGTCGGCTACCAGGCGATGGAAATCAACAGCGCGCAGCGGATGAGCCTTGGCGAGCACGCTGAACTCGAGGCTGGCGGACGCATGGTCGCGGTGAAGGCGGGCGACGCACGCGTGGCGTCGCACCCGTTTGTGCGCGTGAGTGCGCATCCGACGGGCGAGTGGACGATCGAGTATCGGCTCGCCACGGACCGCGGATTGCAGGAGTTCGACGATGTAACGACTGCCGAAGGCGACGTGCCGGTGGCGCTGGTGCGCAATGGCAAGCTGGCGCTCGAATCGGGACACCATCAGGCGCTGTCGGTCGCGCACCGCACGGGACGTGCGAGCTTCCAGGCGGCCTACTATCGCGATGGCTTCTCGAATGTCGTCGTGCAGGGCGGGGAAGCGGCTCGGACTGCCTTGCCTGACGCGACCGTCTCGGACTCGGCTCTCGTGCAGGCAATTCCGCTCACTGTTCCCAACGGCATGCTGCTCGATCCAACGACGGGAACCTTCCGCGCATTGGCTGCGGGTTACAAGACCAGTGGGTTGCGGTTGACGGCAAGCTCGGCGATCACGCCGTCCCTTTGGATCGCGGCCGAGTACAGCTCGGGCGACGCGCTTTCGACCGGACCGGCGGGTCTGATGCCGATGCCCACCAGCTTTGCCGACGCCTTAACCGGCCTGCAGGCTCGCTGGTCGCAGACAGCGACCGTTGCGATCAAGGGACGCATTCTCAAGTCGGGGACGCGGGTGCGGGCTTCGTATCGCTGGCAGCCCGTCAGTGGCGTGACGGCGGTCGATCCTTACAGCGCGTTTGGCGATCAGGCGTACCTGAGCTGCCTGATTCGGCAGACGATCCGGATTGGCCACATGGCACCCCCGGGACTTGAAGCGACGATCGATGTGACAAACCTGATGGCTCAGGGGTATCGGCCGTTCTTGTCGGCGGATGG
Organism: uncultured Granulicella sp.; assembly: GCA_963693075.2. GTDB lineage: Bacteria > Acidobacteriota > Terriglobia > Terriglobales > Acidobacteriaceae > Edaphobacter. Next base: position 2,097,119 of record CAXMMP010000002.1, read on the forward strand.
ACAGACGCTCTACTTTGCGCAGTCTCCGCGGACGATCCAGGCCGGGCTTTCCTTTACGTTCTAGCCGCGCAAAAGAGCGATGATGCTACGGAGCGTTCTGAACCTGCGTTGCCGCGGCTGACGTATTGATCGCCCCCGCGGCTGGGAGGTACGACGTATCCCAGCCTCCGCCGAGCGCCTGCACAAGCTGGACGGCGGCGGTCATCTGGTTCACGCGAAGGGTAACCTGGGTGGTCTGATCAGAGAGCAACGTATTTTGCGCGTCCAGGACATTCAGGTACGGGTCGACTCCGGTTTCATAGCGAGCTTTCGCCAGGTCAAGGTAGTGCTGCGCGGACTTGATCGCTGCGTCCTCGCGCTGCATCTGGTCGGAGTTGACGCGCAGGGTCGCGATGTAGTCCTCGACCTGTTGGAAAGCGGTGAGGATGGTCTGCTTGTAGCTGGCGACGTCGGCGTTGTACTGCGCTTTGTACTGGTCAATGGTCGCGCGACGGAGGCCGCCATCGAAGATCGTTTCTGCAGCTGACGCACCGACGGACCAGGCAAGTGCAGGCGTGGTGAAGAGGGTCGAGATGAGCGACGATTCGAGGCCGCCTGAGCCGGAAAGCGAAAGGCTGGGGTAGTAGGCGGCTTGTTCCACGCCGATGAGCGCGTTGGCTTCGGCCATGGTGCGCTCTGCGCCGGCGATGTCGGGGCGGCGCTCGAGGAGTTCGGAGGGAAGGCCGACGGGGATGGGCGGCAGGGGCGTGCTGAGGTTCTTGATGGGCAGGCTGAAGCTGGAGGCAGGCTTGCCGATCAGGGTGGCAATGGCGTGCTCGTAGATGGCGCGGTTGGTGGCGACGCCGGCAGCCGCCTCCTGTGCGTTCTTGAGCGTGATATCCGCCTGGGCGACGGACTCTTCGTCGTCGATGCCGGTCTCGTAGAGAGCCTTGGTCAGGTCGAGGAGTTTCTGATCGGCGGCAACAGTCTGGTTGTAGAGATCCTGCAGGGCGTCCTGACCGCGAAGCTGGAAGTAGAACTCGGCGAGCGAGGCCTGCTCGGTGAGGCGCTCGTTGGCGAGGTCGGCGGCGGAGACCTGCGCGGCGTACTGGTCTTCGCGGACCTGATTGCGGATCTTACCCCACAGGTCGGGCTCCCAGGAGACGTCGAAAGGAAGCGAGAGAACGGTTGACGTGGTGCCGCTGGTTGAGGCCACGGTCGTTGTGCCGGTCCCACCCGTGCCTGCGCCGGAGCCTGCCGTCGCAACCGCGTTGCGCAGCGTACCGGGCGTGCGTTCACGGCTGTAGCTAGGCTGCGTCGTCACGGTTGGGTAGTACTGCGAGCGGGCTTCGCGGACGACGGCGCGCGCCGCCATGAAGTTCTGAAAGTAGAGCGCGAGGTTCTGGTTGTTGATGTCGAGTTGCTCTTCGAGCGTGTTGAGTTCGGGTTCGTTGAAGATCTCCCACCACTTCCCTTTGAGCTGCGCGTCTTCGGGCTTCGCGGGCTGCCAGAGGCCGGGAGGTGCGTCCTTGTACGCTTCCGGCGACGACTCTTTGAAGGCTGGCGGCGGCGGGACTGCGGGCTTGGTGTACTTGGGGCCGACGCGGCAGCCGGCAAGGAGCGCCAGGCTGGCGGAGAGCGCGAATCTTGTCGTGGAGTTCATAAAGTGGGTTCCTTGCTTACGCATGGGCGTGCACATGAGGATTCTCGCGTTTGGTGAAGAGGCGCGCATCTTTATCGCCCTGTACCTTCAGACGAAGATTATCCATGAAGAGGTAGATGACCGGTGTGGTGTAAAGGGTGAGCACCTGCGAGACGATCAGGCCGCCGATGATCGAGATACCGAGCGGCCGGCGCAGCTCCGAGCCCATGCCGCCGCCGATGGCGAGCGGGATGGCTCCGAAGAGTGCGGCCATGGTGGTCATCAGGATGGGCCGGAAGCGCAGCATGGAGGCTTCGAAGATGGAGTCGCGCGTGTTCTTGCCTTCGTTGCGCTCGGCGTTGAGCGCGAAGTCGATCATCATGATGGCGTTCTTCTTCACGATGCCGATGAGCAGGATGATGCCGATGATCGACATCACGTCAAGCTCCGTATTGGTGAGAATGAGCGCGAGGATCGCTCCAACTGACGCGGGGGGCAGGGTGGAAAGAATGGTGAGTGGATGGATCAGCGACTCATACAGGATGCCGAGTACCAGGTAGACCGCGACGATGGCGGTGATGATGAGGTACTTTTCGTTCGAGAGCGAGGCTTTGTAGGCCTGGAGCGTCCCGGCGAACTGCCCGCGAACGGACTTGGGGAAGCCGAGCTTCGTCTGGAGGTTCTGAATCTGTAGCGTCGCCTGACCGAGTGAGACGTTGGGTGCCAGGTTGAAGTTCACCGTCACCGACGGAAACAAGCCGGTGTGGTTGATGCCGAGCGGCGAGGTTGAAGGCGCATACTTGACGACCGTGTCCAACGGGACGGCACCGCCGCCCTGCTTGGGGATGACGTAGGTGTCTTTCAAACCGGAGGGATCCTGCCAGTACTTTGGTGCGACTTCCATGACGACGTAGTACTGATTCAGCTCGGAGTAGATGGTCGAAACCTCGGCCTGGCCGAAGGCGTCGTAGAGGGTTGAATCGAGCAGTTGTGGCGTGATGCCAAGCCGTGCAGCGGTGGGCCGGTCGTAGTTGAGCAAAGCCTGCAGACCGTTGTTCTGCTGGTCGGAGTTGGCGTCCTGGAAGCCGGGTTCCTTGCGCAACGCAGTAAGCAGCGGCGGCCCGTACTTCAGCAGGTCGGCGGTCGATTCGGCGGTGATCGTGTACTGGTACTGGGCGCTCGACTGGCGGCCGCCGATGCGGATATCCTGCACCGGCTGCATGAAGGTATTGGCTCCCTGCACGCGACCGAGTTTGGGTCGTAGCCGGTTGATGATCGTCGCGGCGGAGTCCTGGCGGTCGCCTTTGCCGGAGCCGAGCGTCTTGAGCGCAACAAAGGTGAAGCCGCCGTTGGTCGCTCCCTGACCGCCGGTGAAGGACATCACATTCTGCACGCCGGGGTCGGACTTGATGATCGCGGTGGCTTCCTGCACCGCGGTCCGCATCGCGTAGAAGCTGGTGTCCTGCGGGCCCTGCATGCCACCGGTCATGACGCCGGTGTCCTGCTGCGGGAAGAAGCCGGTTGGGATAACAGAGATGAGGTAGAAGTTGACGACGATGGTGCAGAGGAAGACGACGAGGATGAGCGCCGGGTGGTCAAGCGTCCAATTCAGCGTCTTGCTGTAGCCCTTCAGGATGAACTGGAAGATGCTTTCGCTCCACCGCCAGAGCCTCCCATGTTTGATGTCGTGCTCGGAGCGCAGGACGCGCGAGCACATCATCGGCGTGGTGGTGAGCGAGATGACCATCGAGACCAGGATGGCGGTTGAAAGCGTGATGGCGAACTCACGAAAGAGCCGGCCGATGATGCCGCCCATGAAGATGAGCGGGATGAAGACGGCGATCAGCGAGATGGAGATCGAGAAGACCGTTGGGCCAATCTCCTGCGCGCCCTTGAACGCGGCGGCCATGGGGCTGAGGCCTTCTTCGATATGGCGTGAGATGTTTTCCATCACCACGATCGCGTCGTCCACGACGAAACCGCTGGCGATGGCGAGCGCCATCAGCGAGAGGTTATCGAGCGAGAAGCCGCAGAGATACATGATCGCGCAGGTGCCGATCAGCGAGACTGGCACTGCGACGGCGGGGACCAGGGTAGCTGGGCCATTGCGCAGGAAGACGAAGACCACGCCGATGACCAGGAAGACCGAGATGACCAGTGTGCCTTCGATGTTCGAAAGCGATGCGCGGATGGTCAGCGTGCGGTCGAGCACGGTGATGATGTGCATACCACTGGGGATGGAGGCCTGCAGCGATGGGATGGCGGCCTTCACGGCGTCGACCGTGTCGATGATATTCGCGCCGGGCTGGCGGAAGATGATCATCAACACGGCGGGCTTACCGTTCAGATAGCCGGCCTGCCGGATACTCTGCTGCGAGTCGACCACGTCGGCGACGTCCTGCAACCGGACCGCCGCGCCGTTGTGATAGCCGATGATGATGGGCTTGTAGAGCGCGGCCTTTGAAATCTGATCGTTGGCGAGGATGTCCGCGGTGCCGTTGGCGTCGGCGATCTGCCCCTTGGCTGAGTTGGCGTTCTGGCCCGCGATGACGGTCTGCACCTGCGGCATGGAGATGCCGTAGCTGGCAAGCTGGGTCGGGTTCATCTCCACCCGGACCGCAGGCAGCGACGCGCCGACGGCGTTGACCTGGCCGACGCCGGTGATCTGCGAGATGCGCTGCTCGATGACGGTGGAGGCTTCGTCGTAGAGGGTGGGGATGTCGTAGACATCGGACTGCAGGCCGAGCACCATGATGGGCGAATCGGCCGGGTTGACCTTGCGGTAGGTCGGGTTCGACGGCAGGTTGGCTGGCAGGTACGAGCGCGCCGCGTTGATACCGGCCTCGACGTCACGCGCGGCTCCGTCGATGTTGCGGCTGAGATCAAACTGGAGGGTAACGCTGGCCGTGCCGATGGAACTCGACGACGTCATCTCGGTGACTCCGGCGATGTGGCCGAACTGCCGCTCGAGCGGGGTGGCGACCGAGGACGCCATGATGTCGGGACTCGCGCCGGGAAGCGATGCGGCGACTGTGATCGTCGGGAAGTCGACCTGGGGCAGCGGCGAGACCGGCAAAACCTTGAAGGCGATGATGCCGGCAAGCGCGACCGCGACCGTCAGGAGCGTGGTCGCGACAGGGCGCTCGATGAAGATGCGCGAGGGGTTCATGACGGCGAGCCCTCGGGATGCGCGTGGGTGTTGCCGGCAGGCGGGCGAACTTCCGGCTGCGCAATCGTGGTCTTCGAAGGTTTTTTGCGCGTCAGCCGGGAGCCGAGGTTATCGAAGAAGATATAGATGACCGGCGTGGTGTACAGCGTGAGCACCTGCGAGAAGATGAGACCGCCGACCATGGCGACGCCGAGCGGCTTGCGCAGCTCCGACCCAATGCCCGAACCGAAGGCAAGCGGTATACCCGAAAGCAGCGCGGCCATGGTGGTCATCATGATGGGGCGGAAGCGCAGCAAGGACGCCTGGTAGATAGCGGTGGTGGCGTCGAGACCGTGATGACGTTCGGCTTCGAGCGCGAAGTCGACCATCATGATGCCGTTCTTCTTAACGATACCGATGAGCAGGATGATGCCGATGATGGCGACGATGTCGAGGTCGAGATTGAAGAGGCGCAGCGCGAGCAGCGCACCGACACCGGCGGACGGCAACGTCGAAAGAATGGTGATGGGGTGGACGAAGCTTTCATACAGCACACCCAGCACGATGTACACGGTGACGAGCGCGGCGAGGATGAGCAGGCCCTCGTTCGAGAGCGACCCTTCAAAGGCGGATGCCGTGCCCTGGTAGTTCGAGACGACGGAGCCGGGGAAGGCTTCGTTCTTGATCTCGTTGTTGATGGCTTCGAGCGCTTGTCCGAGCGAGTAGCCGGGCGTGAGGTTGAAGGAGATAGTGACGGCAGGGAACTGGCCCTGGTGGTTGATCGAAAGCGGTTCGCTGGTGGCCTGGAAGTGGCTGAACGCGCTCAACGGCACCGGGTAGGCGAGGTTCGCGGTCGTTGCAGTGCTCCCGCTGCCTCCGCCGCCTGGCGTCGTCGTGGTGGTGCTGCCGGAGCGCGTCGTGCCGCTCTGCGAGGTGCTGGCGCTCGATGAAATGCTGGTGTTTGCGGCGGTGCTGGCAAGCACGTTTCCTGCGCTGCTGGCGCTGGTGCCGGTCACGAGCGCGCTCGACCCTGCCGCGGTGCCGGTCGTTGCATTGGTGGTTGCAGCGTTCTGCGTCGAAAGCGCCGAGGTTGAGGAAGCGGCGGCGCTGACTCCGTTGGTCGCCGTCGCAGACAGCAGACTGGTATTTGCGGAGGCGGACCCATTGCCCGCACCCGAGGACGAGCCTTGCGTGGCCGAGGCAGTCGTGGCAACGGTGCCGGCGGTCGACCCCTGCACGTAGATGTCGTGCAGATTGGCGGGGCTGAGCTGGAAGCGCGGATCGGCTTCGAGGATGACGTGGTATTGGTTCAACTGCGTGTACATCGTGTTGATCTGGCGTTGGCCAAAGGCGTCGTAGAGCGTCGCGTCGATCACGGAAGGCGTAATGCCCAGTCGCGACGCCGTGGCGCGATCGATGACGAGCGACTCAGCCGCGCCGCCAAGCTGCTGGTCGGTGACGACATCGGAGAGCTGCGGCAGTTTGCTGATGCGCTTTACGAACTTGTTGGCGACCGTGTCGAGCTCGGCCTGGTTGGGGTCTTCGAGCGTGTACTGATACTCCGTCCGGCTCACGCGGTCATCGACCGTGAGGTCCTGGATCGGCTGCATGTACAGCTTGATGCCGGCGACCTGGTCGAGCTTGTTGCCGAGCCGCGTGATGACGTCCGTAGCCGAGTCGCTGCGTTCGCCTTTGCCGGAGCCGAGCGGCTTGAGGTCGATCTGGATGCGGCCACTGTTCAACGTGGTATTCGTGCCATCCGCGCCGATGAACGAGGCGAGGTTCTCAACTGCGGGGTCCTGCAGGATGACCTTGGCGATCTGCTGTTGCTTCTGCGTCATCTCTTCAAACGAGATCGACGGGGAAGCCTGTGTGATGCCCTGGATGATGCCCGTATCCTGTGTCGGGAAGAAGCCCTTCGGGATGGTGATGTAGAGGATCGCCGTCAACGCAAGCGTGGCCAGGAAGACGATCATCATGATGCCCTGGTAGCCGAGCACGAACTTCAACGTGCGCCCGTAAAAGGCGATGATCTCCTCAAAGATCCTTTCTGAGACGTGATAGAACTTGCCCTGCTTGTCCGGCGGCGTGTACTTCAACAGGCGCGCGGACATCATCGGCGTCAACGTCAACGAGACGAACGCAGAAAGGATGATGGTGACGGCTAGCGTCACCGCAAACTGCCGGAACAGACGTCCGGCAATATCGCCCATGAAGAGCAGCGGGATAAGCACGGCAATCAGCGAGACGGTGAGCGAGAGGATGGTGAAACCGATCTGCTCGGCTCCGACCAGCGTCGCTTCCATCGGCGTCATGCCTTCCTCGATGTAGCGCGAGATATTCTCGATCATCACGATGGCGTCGTCGACGACGAAGCCGGTCGAGATGGTGAGCGCCATCATGCTCAGGTTGTTCAGCGAGTAGCCCGCAAGATACATGACGCCCAGCGTGCCGACGAGCGAAAGCGGTACGGAGACGGCCGGGATCAGCGTTGCGGTCCAACTGCGAAGGAAGAGGAAGATCACCATCACGACGAGCGCGATGGTGAGGCACAGCTCGAACTTCACGTCGGAGACGGAGGCGCGGATGGAAGTCGTTCGGTCGGTGACGATCTGTACGTGGACAGATGCCGGCAGCGTCGTCTCAAGCTGCGGCAACAGCTTCTGGATCGAGTCGACGACCGCGATGGTGTTGAAGCCGGGTTGCCGCTGCACGTTCAGAATGACTGCGGGCGTGGAGTTGACCCAGGCCGCGAGCTTCGTGTTCTCGACGCCATCGACGATGCGGGCGACGTCGGTCAGCATGATCGGCGCGCCGTTGCGATAGGCGACCACGACCTGTTTGTAGTCGCTGCTCGAAACCAGCTGGTCATTCGCGTTGATGGTGTAGTCCTGCGCCGGGCCATCGAAGTTACCTTTCGCCGAGTTGAGCGAGTTGCCGGTCAGCGCGTTGCGCAGGTCTTCCAGATTGATGCCGTACGACGCGAGTGCAGTCGGGTTCGCCTGGATGCGGACCGCGGGCTTCTGGCCTCCGGAGATCGACACAAGACCGACGCCCGAGATCTGCGAGATCTTCGGCGCGAGCCGCGTATCGGCGAGGTCCTCGACCTGCGAGAGCGCCATCTCGTTCGAGGTAAGCGCAAGCGTCAGCACGGGCGCGTCCGCCGGGTTGGACTTCGAATACACCGGAGGCGTGGGCAGGTTGGCCGGCAGGTAGCTCTGGCCAGAGTTGATGGCCGCCTGCACCTCCTGCTCGGCTACGTCGATGTTCAGCGAAAGCTGAAACTGCATGACGATGACTGACGAACCACCGGAGCTCGTAGAGGTCATCTGCGAAAGCCCGGCAACCTCGCCGAACTGACGCTCGAGAGGTGCCGTGACCGCGGACGCAACCACATCCGGGCTTGCGCCGGGATAGAACGTCTGCACCTCGATCGTCGGGTAATCCACCTCCGGCAGCGCCGAGATGGGCAACTGGAAGTAGGCGACGAGGCCGGAGAGGAACATCGCCACCATCAGCAGCGCCGTCGCGACCGGACGAAGAATAAAGGGCCGTGAAGGACTCATGGGGCGGTGTTTCCGGCGGGCGAGGACGCATTTGCATTCGGGGTCTTCTTATTTTGTCCGCCCCCCGAGACCTTCACCTCAGCCTTGTTTTCCAACCGGTCGAAGCCGCTGGTCGCAAGCGTGACGCCGGAGTTCAAGCCGGTGACCGCGCTTTCATTTTCATTGCCGGTGATCACCGTGATGGGCTGGACTCCAACGGTACTTGCTCCGCCTGCCTTCGCGGGAGGATTGACGATGTAGACGAACGCTGCCGTGCCGTTCTGCTGCACCGCCGCCTGCGGGACGAGGACGGTGTTGGTGAGCGTGTTGACCAGCAAGTGAGCATTCACGAACTGGTTCGGGAAGAGCGCGAGATCCTTGTTGTTGAAGGTCGCGCGGAACTTCAACGTGCCGGTCGTGGTGTCGATCTGGTTATCGAGCGAGGTCAGCTTGCCGGTGCTGATCTTCTTGTCGTCGCCACGGTCGTAGGCGTCCACTTCCAGAGTCTTGCCGGCCTTCAACTGCGCCTGCACTGCGGGAAGGTCGTCTTCGGAAGGGCTGAACACTACGGTGATCGGCTGCAACTGCGTGATCACTACGAGCGTGGAAGATGAACCCGAGAAGACCGTGTTGCCGGGGTCGACGAGCCGCAGACCAACGCGGCCGGAGATGGGCGCGACGATGTGGCAGTACGAAAGCTGCACTTCGTCATACTGCACGGTGCCCTGGTCGGCGGTTACTGTGCCTTCATCCTGCAGGACTGCCTGCTCTTGGTCGTCAAGCTGCTGCTTCGCGATGGCGTTGCGCGCATACGCCGCCTGGTAGCGGGCAAGGTCGATCTTCGCCTGCGCGAGCACGCCCTGGTCATGCAATAGTGAGCCCTTGGCCTGCGCGAGCGTAGCCTGATACGGGCGCGGGTCGATATCCACCAGCGGCTCGCCTTTGCTCACTAGCTGCCCTTCGCGGTAGTGCACCGACATTACCTTGCCGGTGATCTGGCTGTAGAGCGTCACGGTATAAACCGGCGTCACGGTGCCCAGCGCCTGGTCGTAGATGTTGATGTTACCGGTCTTCGATTGCCCGGTCGTGATCGTCGCAGGACCGGCTGCCGCGCCGTGGCCTTTACCGCCTGCGGCCGCACCGGCGGCTGGGGCGGGCTTATGCGTCAGGCGCACGATGAGGAAGACGATGAGCAGGATCGCCAGTAAGATGATGACCCAAAGCCACAGGTGCGACTTCTTCTTATGCTCGACCCAGAGCTCGGGTGATGAGTTGTGCTCCTCAAAGGAGACGCCGAGGTCGCCGCCGTAGGTTGGTGTGCCTTGTCCGGCAAAGGACCGGCCAAGATCTTCACTATCCTGCATGGGCGAGGGAGTGCGTCCGTTCTGTTGCTGCTCCATTCACTATCCTTTGTGCGCTGCGAATCGACTGAAGGGGGAACCCTACTGGATGAGACGACTAATGGAAGGTTCAAGGCGGGAAAAAGTTTCGTCGTTTCCCCGATAACCCGAGGATAACAGTAACGATATGCCGGAAACCGCACAAAGGCCGCCGTCCGACGACAGGCTGCCCGCAGAGAGTCCGCTGCACGATGAATCATCTTTGATTGGGGATTAGCTCAGCTTGCAGTGCTATACCTCGGTTAAATCAACTAGACCGATCCCGGCCCAACGTGAAGTCGTACTCGAGCGACTGCTTCGCTGATAGCCATGAGTTTGCTGTTGACACTTTCGCTTTGCGGTGTAAAGTGGATTGCAGATGAGTGATTTACATAGGGCGCTGGGAGACATAGGACGGATTCGCCGGCAAGTTGCGGGGAGTACGCAGTTTCGCGGGTACGGGCCGGCTACGCTGGCGGCGACGGGCGTGTTGGCGCTGCTCGCGGCGTGTGCGCAGGCGGTGTGGATGCCGGACGCTGCGCATCATGTGCTGGGGTATATGAGGCTTTGGGGTGGCGTTGCGGTCTTGTCGCTGGCACTTACCGCAGTGCGCATGTTTACGCGCAGCCGACAAATGCACTCCGGGCTTTCGAACGAGATGATTCGTATGGCGGTCGAGCAGTTTCTGCCGGCAGTTGGGGCGGGACTCCTGATGACGGTGGTGCTGGCGCGGTACCGGGCTGACGAGTGCTGGATGATTCCGGGGTTGCTGCAGGTCGTGTTCAGCCTGGGGATCTTTTCGTCGAGCCGGTTTTTGCCGAGACCGATGATGGCGGCTGCGGGCTGGTACCTGGTGACCGGACTGGTGGCGATTGCCTTGGGTCCGAATCATGCGTTTTCGCCTTGGACAATGGGCCTGGCGTTCGGGGTGGGTCAATGCCTGGTGGCGGTGATCCTTTTGGCGACTCAGGAGGATGAGCATGAAGTCTGATGAGGGCCGCTTTGCGTATGAGGGGCTCGATCGCGTCATCCACGAGCGCGCCCGGCTGAGCGTGCTGACGTCGTTGATCACGAATCCAAAGGGTTTGGTGTTCAACGATTTGAAGCAGCTATGCTCGTTGACAGACGGAAACTTGAGCCGGCATTTGAAGGTGCTCGAGGATGAGGGGATGGTTGAGATTGTGAAGGGGTTCGACGGGAATCGACCACTGACCACTTGCCGGATTACCAAGGTTGGTCGGGCTCGCTATCTGGAATATCTGGAGACGTTGGAGCAGGTGGTGAAGGATGCCGCGAAGGTTGCGAAGGAGCTTGGGAAGGCGGGCGAGTTCGTGACGGGGTAACTGTGAAGAAGAGACGAAAGCTTACGATCCAGTTTTTCTGACTTCGCTTGCGGAGACGGATCTTGTGCCTCCCGTTCCAGGGGATTGGTGTGTTTGTCGACTTTGTATTGCAAAGTGAAAAGGGAGAAACGTGATGAATCGGATGACAGTGAAGGGTTTCGTGGTGGCGGGCTTGAGCGTGGTGATTCTTATGGCGCTCCTTTACGTGAACAGCGTGATCTGGGAGAGGCAGTCGTACCGGGATGATGCGGTCAAGAGCATCGAGGACAGCTATGCAGGGCACCAGACGGTCATTGGACCTGTTTTGGTGCGGCCTTACACGTTGACCACAACGACCGAAGAAGACGATGAGAACGGCCAAAAGAAGACGGTGCCGCACGTGGCGGAGCTGCAGGCGATGTACTTTCCGCGGACCCTGGAGGTGAGGGGGACGCTAAGGCCGGCGGAGAAGCGGCATGGCCTCTACAAGGTTGCGGTGTATGAGTTTGGCGGAAGTCTGGATGGGTCGATGGAGGTGAAGGACCCGGAGACGAAGGGCGTGGTGGCGTGGGGTGAGCCCTACCTGGCGCTGTCGATTGAGGATGTGCGCGGGATTGTTGGGACGCCGAAGGTGGTGGTGAATGGGGTCGAGGAGGCGATGTTACAGGGCGCTCCGGCGATGACGGGATGGCAACCGAACCTGCGCGTTCCGCTGCGCGGATGGAATGAGGTGAGAGGACATGTGGCGTTCGATATCGAGATGGTGGTGGCGGGTACGGAGCGTTTCAGCGTGGCTCCGGTTGGCGATTCAAATCATGTGGAACTGACTTCGACGTGGGCTTCGCCGCTGTTCGCAGGGCAGTTCCTGCCGCGGATGAGCGATGTTTCGACTAAGGGATTCAAGGCGTCGTGGGATGTGTCCTCGTTGGCGAGCGGAACGCAGGGGCAGATGCAGGCGAACGCGGTGAAACCGATCGATGGGATGAATGTAAGCCTATCGACGCTGATCGATCCATACCGCTTGAGCGATCGCGCGACGAAGTACGGCATGTTGTTTGTGCTGCTGACGTTCGGCGGGTTCTTCCTGTTCGAGATGATGAAAGAGCTGCCGATTCATCCGGTGCAATATGGGCTGGTCGGGCTGGCCTTGACTCTTTTCTTCTTGCTGCTCGTTAGCTTTTCGGAGCACGTGCCGTTTGCCGCCGCATACCTGATCGCCAGCACTGCCTGCATTGCGCTCTTGGCGTTCTATCTAAGTTATGTGCTTCGGAGCATAGGACGCGGCGTGGGGTTTGGCGGGATGCTGGCGGCGTTGTATGCGGCGGTCTACGGGTTGCTGATCAGTGAGGATAACGCGCTGATCCTGGGGTCGCTGCTGCTGTTCGCAGTCCTGGCCGGGGTGATGATCGTGACTCGCAGAGTCGACTGGTACAGCCGCGGGGACAGCCTCGAGGCAACAAGTGCGCCCTAATCGCGGGCGGCGACCACTTCGTGGGGTGAAGACGCTTCGCGCGCGAAGCGCCTCCACCCCACGAAGTGGCGCCCGTCCGGCGTAAGGACGCACTTGCTGTCGCTCTAAGCTCCGAAGGGGTGTTCGAGGCTGGGGCTGGGTGGGGTGAACATGGTGGCTCCGGTTTGGGTGACGTGCCAGTCGTCTTCGAGGCGGATGCCGAATTCGCCGGCGAGGTAGATGCCGGGTTCGTCGGAGAAGCACATACCGGTTTCGAGCGGCTGGTTGTTGCCGCGGACGAGGTAAGGCCATTCGTGGCCGTCCATGCCGATGCCGTGGCCGAGCCGGTGCGAGAAGGTCTTGTAATCGGGTCCGAAGCCGGCTGCGGTGATGACCTGGCGGGCGGCGTCGTCGATGGCGTGGCAGGGAACGCCCGGCTTCGCGGCGTTCAGTGCTGCCGCTTGAGCCTTTTGAACGACGTCGAAGACCTTAAGCTGCTTGTCGGTGGGCTTGCCGTAGACGAAGGAGCGCGAGATGTCGGACTGGTAGCCATGGACGGTACAGCCATCGTCGATGAGGACGACCTGGCCTTCCTTGATGACTTGCGGGCGCGGGCTGCCGTGCGGTTGCGCGGACCATTCGCCGACCTGGCAGGAGGTGTCGCCGTTGACGCCGGATTGTTTATAGGCGAGGTCGCAGAGTTGCGAGAACTGGCGGTTGGTAGTGCCGGGTCCGGCGGATTGGTAGGCAGCTTTATAGACGGAGAGGGTGATGTCGTTGGCGAGCTGCATAAGGGCGAGCTCGGCGGGGGATTTGATGGCGCGGCAGCCGGAGATGACCGGGATCGCCGAGACGACTTTGCGCGAAGGGTCGGCGAGGGCGATGCGGTTGGCGAAGACGAACTGTGTGCGCTCGTCGATGCCCAGAGCTCCTGCTGGAGCGTGGCTCACCAGCAGCGCGTAGGGGTCTTCGTCTTCGTTCCAGGTGAGGATTTTGGTCTGGGCACCGTCGGGGATCTGCGAGAGGCTTTCGGTCATGCGGGCTTGCTCGAAGGCCGGGCAGACGATATAGGGCGCGCCGGTGGCAGGGAGGATCCAGGCGAAGAGCCGCTCAGATTGATAGCCGGGGACGCCGGTGAAGTAGGTGAGGGAGGTTCCGCCAGTGATGATGATGGCGGCGATCGATTGCTCGAGCATGAGGCGGCGGGCTTTGTCAGCGCGCTGCTGGCGTTCGGCGAGCGTGATGGGGGTGGCTTCGTGGAGGCGGTTGGGGAGGGCGGCGATGTGCGGGGGGAGTTTTTCCTGCTGCGCCTGTGCGGCTTGGTGCTTGAGGAAAGGGAGTGCGGCGGCGGTCGAGAGGAACGTTCGTCTGGTGGGCATCGGTTGGACCAGTGTACTGGCAGATTTCGGCGGGTAGGAGATATATCGGGCGCTATGAGCGGTCAGCTAAGCAAGAAGCCCCACGATCAGACGAGTCGGCTTTGCCGGGCGACTGATCATGGGGCGCTGAGTTCGAGGAGCTACTTTGTTGAGGCGGTCGTGACGGGCTTCGCGGTACTGGTGTGATTCTCTAGGGCTTCAGCCTGGGGGAGGAAGCTGATGGCCTTGGCGATCTGAGGGTCCCACTCGGCACGCACTTTGGAGCCTTCGGTGGGGCCGAATTCGCGGGTAAAGAGCTGGTCTTTGATCGACTCCTTCACCCAATCCATGTTTGCTGCAAGATCGGCGTCGGTGACCTCGATCTTCTTGTCTTTCAGGAAGGCCTTGAACTCCGAGAGGATCTCATCATTGATTTCAGTGTCTTTGGTGACGGTGTGACTTGCGAAGAAGCGCCGGCTGAAGTTATAGAAAGCGTCGTGCTGGATAAGGGTTTCCTGCACGTGGTTCGCTTTGAGCGGGTCGATGTGCTCGTCGGGCGTGATGCCGCCGCCGCCGTAGACGGTGCGGCCTTCATCGGTCAGCTTGACCTCGCGGTTAGCGTTGTCCTTGGGGTTGGAGGCGTCGCGGACGTAGTAGTAGTCGTAGAGCGACATATGGTCGTAGGGGCGCTGGATGAGGCGGCCGGACGGCGTGTAGTAGTGGAAGGTCGTGAGCGCGAGACCGGTGTTTTCGCTGACGTTGAAGACGGTCTGGACAAGGCCTTTGCCGAAGGTGGTTTCGCCGACGACGAGGGCGCGGTCGTGATCCTGGAGGGCGCCGGAGACGATCTCAGCGGCGGAGGCGGTGTTGCGATTGACGAGGACAACAATGGGATACTTGGGTCCGACCTCGGAGCTTTGCGCGGAGTAAACCTGGTCGCGATCGATGCGGCCGTGCTGAGAGACGACGATCTGACCCTTTTGCAGGAACTTTGAGCTCATGTCGACGGCCTGATTAAGGAGGCCGCCGGGGTTGCCGCGCAGGTCGATGACGAGGCCTTTGAGCGCGCCTTCCTGCTTGAACTTATCGAGAGCGTCGCCGACTTCGCGGGCCGTTGTCTGCTGGAAGTTGGTGACGTGCATATAGCCGATCCCGGGCTTGATCTCGAAGGCCAGGTCGACCGAGGGACGAGGAATCTCGTCGCGCATCAAGTCGAAGCTGAGCGGCTTCGGCGAGCCTTCGCGCATGACGGCGACGGAGACATGGGTCCCGCGTGGGCCTTTGAGCAACGACGCAACGGCCGCGGTGTCGAGGCCGTCGGTGGGCTTGCCGTCGACAGAGAGGATGTTGTCCCCGGCCTTAAGCCCGGCGCGGAAGGCGGGCGTGCCTTCGTTGGGGTAGAGGACAAAGATCTTCATGGTGCCGTCGACGAGCATGGCGCGGATGGTCATGCCGACGCCGAAGTAGCGGCCATGCTGCTCTTCCTGCATCTGCGCGTAGGCTTTCGGATCGTAGAAGTTCGAGTGGGGGTCGAGCACGTGCAGCATGCCGGGGATGGCGCCATCGTAAATGGCCTTGTCGGCGCGGTCGGTGTCCATCTTCTCGGCGTAGTTCTGCTCGACGATGGAGTAGACGGAGGTGAAGGATTTGAGCGAGTCGCGGAGGGTGGACTCGTCGGTCGCCGACTGGGCCGCGACTTTCTGGCTGATGACTGAGCCGAGGACGCCGCAGGTGGCGAGAAAGACCGTAACGGAGGCGAGAGCGCGGACGCGGCGGGTGCTTGGAGCCATGGGCTGGGAAGACCTCGTAAGACAGGTGAGTGGCCGCGGAATGCGGAGCGAAACCACCGTCGAATGTAGGACGGAGTATAGCAGGATGCGGTTAGCCGATGAGCGTTACGCGAAGGCTAAGAGGACGGCTCCGGCGGTGATAAGGGAGCCGCCGGCGACCTTCATCGGGGTGAGGTGTTCACCGAGGAAGAGCCACGCGCAAAGGATGACGATGACGACGGAGAGCTTGTCGACTGGTGCGACGGAGCTTGCGGGACCAAGCTGGAGGGCTCGGAAGTAGCAGAGCCAGGATAGTCCCGTGGCAACACCGCTCAGAACGAGGAACAGCCATGAGCGGCGTGAGATATCAGCCAGCGCATGGTGTTTTTCAAGGCCGATGGCGATCGCCCAGGTGAAGACCAGGATGACCGTCGTGCGGATGGCCGTGGCCAGGTTCGAATCGATGCCTTGAATCCCGACTTTAGCGAGCAGGGCCGTGGCGGCGGCAAAAACGGCGGAGAGGAGTGCCCAGGGGAGCCAGGTCATCTTCTTATCTTAGAGATAAGCGCGACCTGACGCCGGCGGGTGGCACTTTGTGCTGGATCGGAACGCTTTGAAAACGATTACAGGGAGGCTTTTTCCAGGTCGACCGTCTGCCAGTCGCCGTGCTCGATTTCTGTGCGAATCTGGACGGCAGTCTTATGTTTCCTGGTTTCCTGGTAGGCGAAGACACCTTCCTTCATGCACGTCGAGCAGGCTGCGCCATGCGTTCCCTCGAAGCAGGAGTGCAGCGAGTTGTGGCCCATCTCACGGTCGCAGCGGCAGTAGCATGGCTGCTGGAAGAGGACGTTGGGGATCTTGGCGGCCATTTTGTAGGCGGTCACCTGATAGTCATGCTGGAAGTAGGGGCCGGTAAGCTGGGTGCCGGACATGATCGGCGGCAGCGGAGTGGACACGCGGGGTGGGGCAGCGTTGTAGGCGGGAATGTCCTCGGCCGGGTTGTTCCATTGGGCGGAGGCGGCCAGTGCGACGAGGCCGAGAGCGAGACAACTGAAGAGCTTCTTCATATGGGGAATCATACTGCTTTCGGAGTTTTCTGGTCGTAAGCAAAAAAAGGCGGCATGAACATTGCTGTTCATGCCGGGAGGCCAGTGACGCAACTTGTGTCAGCCCGGATGGTGCGGCTGAAAACTTTCGAGTGAAGGTTGAATCACTCTGAGAACAACTGTATACCAGTTCGGCGTAGAAATCTACTTCGTTTCATATTTTTTTCTGTCGACCTACTTATTTTGGTTTTTCAAGCAAATTGGGCATCGAGAAGGGCAGCTAGCATAATGTCGCGGCGGGTTATGCCGTTCGCGTCGTGCGAGATGAGCCCCAGGCGAACCTTGTTGTAGCGGATGTCGATGTCGGGATGGTGGTTATGGACTTCGGCCAAGGCACCAACTTGATTGACGAAGGCCAGTGCCTGGACGAAGTCAGGGAATTCGAAGTCCCGGATGACCTTGCCGTGGGCGAGACGCCAGTTGGGAAGGTCGACGAGAGCGGCGGTGAGTTCTTCGGGGGTGAGAGCAGCCATAGGGGGGATGGTACGGCGTTACGGGGGGATAGGCAAAGAACGACTTGGGGAGCGCGGACTTGCCGACTCACGGATAGGATAACGAGATGAAGCGATGGAGTTTATGCGTGTTGGCGGGTCTGGGGTTCGGCTGCGCGTGGGGGCAGCAGACGCCGCCGCCGCAGCCGATAGTTCCGCCGGTGCAGGAGCAGGTCACCGTAACGACGGAGCGGTCGGGGGCCGCGGTCGGCGAAGCTGCAAAGACGGTCTATGAGTTGTCGCAAAAGGATTTGGCGGAATATCCGGCGGTGACGCTGGATGAGGCGCTTCGGCAGCATGCGGGGTTTGAATTGTTTCGGCGCTCAAGCTCGCGGGTACAGAACCCGACGAGCCAGGGGATCTCGTTGCGGGGGTTGGGCTCAACGGCGGCGAGTCGGACGCTGGTCCTTGAGGAGGGCGCTCCACTGAATGATGCGTTTGGCGGGTGGGTGCATTGGAATGAAAATCCGGCTGGAACGGTCGAGGCGGTGACGCTGGTCTCGGGCGGCGGGTCGGATCTGTACGGGTCGAGTGCGCTGGGGGGCGTGATCGACGTGACGCCGCTGCGGCCGGAGGCGACGATGCTGGTGGGGTCCGTCGCGGAGGGTTCGCAGGAGACGGGAGATTACGACGGGCTGATTGCACGGAAGAGCGCGCTGCTTGCGGGTGAAGTGTTGCGGACTGCAGGATATGTGCAGACCAACCCTGTCTCGGCGGGTCTGGTGGATGTGGCTTCGAATGTGCATTCAGCGGCGTTCCGGACGGAGCTGAGCCGCAAGGTCTGGCGGGATTCGCGGCTGTTTCTTTCGGGGAATGTGCTGAACGAGGCGCGGGGCAATGGAACGCCGATTCAGTCGAATGCGACGCGGTTATGGAGATACCAGGGCGGGTGGGAGTCGGCGGCGGATACGCGGGTGAGCGGGCGAATTCGGGCGTTTGGAAGTGATGAAGGCTATCGGCAGAGTTTCTCGTCGATTGCGCCGAATCGGAACTCCGAAGTCGAGTCACGCTTTCAGCGGACAGAGACGCAGGAACTTGGCGCGACCGGAGATGGGACGGTGCGGATCGGGTGGGCGGCGCTGGTGTTTGGGGCCGATGTGCGGGATATTCGTGCCGGAGATAATGAGGTGCCCTACAGCAGCGGCAAACCGCACGGAATTGCGGATACCTCGGCGAGGCAACGATTTTTTGGCGGCTTCGGTGAGATTCTCGGGGCGAAAGGGAAGTGGTCGGGCGCGGCCTCGTTGCGAGGAGACGGGGCGGAAAATCTGGACATCAAGCAGTTCAACGGAGTGCCCCCCGCGATCACGGCTACGACGATTCCGGCCCGAACGGAGGGTGTGGTGAGTCCGAGGGTAGGGTTGGTGCGGGATCTGGGCCGAGGCGTTGCGGTTCATGCGACGGGTTTCCGCGCATTTCGCACGCCGACGATGAACGAGCTATACCGGGCGGGGCAGGTGGGGCAGCAGTTGACGCTGGCGAACTCGGCCTTGAAGTCGGAGCGGGCGACGGGATGGGAGATCGGGCTCGAAGCGGCGCGGGTGCCGAAGCTAGGAGCGTTGACGGCGACTTATTTCTGGTCCGAAATCAATCGACCGGTGTCCGCGGTTCTGATTGCGTCCACCCCAACGTCGATGACGAATTTGCGGGAGAATCTGGGACAGATTCGCAGTGATGGCGTCGAGCTTGCGCTGAAAGTAAGGGAAGGCAAGGCGATTTCAGGGGCGTTGGGGTACCAGCTTGCGGAGGCTACGGTAACGAAGTTTTCCGCGACACCAGCGTTGGTGGGCAACTGGATCCCGGATGTGCCGCGGAACTCAGGAACCGGGCAGGTCCGGTTTCGCAGCGACCGTTTGGGAGAGTTGACCGTTGCCGGGCGCGTGGGTGGAAAGGCATTTGATGACTCGTCGAATGTCTACCCGCTGGCGAAGTTTTTCGAGATGGATGTGTCGGGCCGGCGGTCGTTCGGGAAGCATGCGGAGGCTTTCTTCGTGGTTGAGAACGTGACGAATGTTCGCCAGCAGGTGGCGAGGACGCCGGTGCTGACGTTAGGGAGTCCGGTGTTTGGCGAGGGTGGCTTGCGGGTGCGACTCGGCAACTAGGATTGCCGGATGGCAAAAAAGACTGGTCGATCCGCTAGATCCGCTAGGAACTCCCGGAACTGAGAGGCGAAGGGAAAAACGTGTGATAAGGTTGCGATATTCACAAGGTTTGGCGATGGGGTTCCGCCAGAACCGCACGCGGCTCGAAGATATTGCCGCTGCTGATGACTCCTACATTCTGTAGGAGGTTTCGTGTCCAAAAGCGTTGCAGTGTTGCGATATCTCGCCCGATGGGTGCCCATTGCCGTTCTCGTTGGGGCGATGGCTGGAACCGCTTCGGCGTTGCTGCTTGTCTCGCTCGAGTTTGCGACGCGCATGCGTGAGGCGCACGGCTGGTTGATCGGGTTGCTGCCGGTGGCTGGGCTCGGAGTAGGGCAGCTTTACTACCGGTGGGGTCAGGCGGTCGAGCGGGGCAACGACCTCATCCTTGACGTGATTCATGCCGAGGTCGGTCAACCCGAACAGATGATTCCGGCGCGGATGGCAGGGCTGGTTCTGATCGGAACTTTCCTGACACACCTTTTCGGCGGGTCGGCGGGGCGCGAAGGAACCGCGATCCAGATGGGTGCGTCGCTGGCGGATCAGCTTGCCCGGCCGTTTCGGCTCGATCGGAGGGGACGGCGTTTGCTGTTGATGGCGGGGATCAGTGCCGGGTTTGGGTCCGTGTTTGGGACGCCGTGGGCCGGGGCGATCTTCGGCATGGAGGTGTTAGCGCTCGAAGTCGTGACCATTGAGGCTGCGCTGCCTTGCTTCCTGGCGGCGTTTGCCGGCGATGCGACGACGAGGGCATGGCGGGTTCACCACACCGTATACCTCGTGAGTGGCTTTCCAGGCTTTTCCGCAATGGGATTGTTCTACGCAGCTGTTGCGGGAGCCGTCTTTGGTTTCGTGGCGATTGGGTTTGTGCGGGCGACGCACTATATGTCCAGAGCATTTCGGAAGCGGATTGAATTTGCGCCGTTGCGGCCGTTTTTCGGTGGCATCGTTGTTGCGCTCGCGGTCGTTGCGGCTGGGACGACGAAGTACATCGGGTTGGGCATCCCGGGTATTCAGGCTGCGTTTGTCGGGCGCGTCGAGCCGTGGGGTTGGGTGGCAAAGCTTGCGTTTACCGTGGTGACGCTGGGTGCCGGCTTCAAAGGCGGCGAGGTCACGCCGCTGTTTTATATCGGCGCGACACTGGGAAACGCGTTGTCGTGGATTCTTCCGTTGTCGCCGAGCCTGCTGGCCGGGATGGGATTTGTCGCAGTCTTCGCGGGCGCAGCCAACACGCCGATCGCTGCGACACTGATGGCATTTGAGCTGTTCGGCTGGAAGGCCGGAATCTTTGCTGGAGTGGCTTGCTTGTTCAGTTATTTGTGCTCAGGAAAGATTGGGATCTACCGGAACCGTCGGGGTGGAACGTTGCGAGCGTTACGCGGACAAGCTAAGGCTTAAAGACTGAACCCCACGATCATGACGCTCTGAAGGCGATCGTGGGGCAAAAAAAGCAGGTGCGGTCAGGCTTGCGTCGAAGGCGCCGACTTCTCATTGCGTTTGGCGCGTGGGACATAGCGAACCGTCGGCCAGTGTGGGTCGGGAATCCACTTGCCGGCCAGGATGCGGCCGCCGATCTGCTGGCCGCAGAGGTCGCAGGGTTGAGGAAGCCACTGGGCGTGGCCGTCGTTCTTGACGAGACGCTGGATGGTCTCCTCGCTAAAGGTTCCGGCACAGGGTTTTGCAGGGGTTGGCATAGTTCAGCATTCCAATAACTAGATAAGGATGGGCGATGGGACTGCCTTTTGTTGTGACACAGGTAGGTCTCTTCGTTTAGATGCAATCAGAAGCCCGATGCACCATGCATGAGGCTTATTGCTGGATAGGCTGCGCGCTTGAGGCGTCGGCCGAGATCACGTGGCCCGAAGATGCGCGCACGACGTGGTCAGCCTGCGGTCCCTGGGTGCCCTGGATGATCGAAAACGTGACGGCTTCTCCTTCTTTGAGCGATTTATAGCCTGCGTCCTGCTGGATGGAGCTGAAGTGGCAGAAAACATCGGGTTCCCCATCGTTGCGGCCAAGGAATCCGTAGCCTTTTGCGTTGTTGAACCACTTTACGGTGCCTTGAAGAGTCGACATGAAGCTTTCCTTTCAGGGGAGTTAGGCGAACCTCGGCGTGCCGGGGACGCGTTGGTGGAGGCGTTGGTGGAGAAAAGCGGTAACGCTTACGGGAACTGCCCGGGGCGTAGTGTGCTTAATCGCACATCCTTCTTTTCTGCTTGTGGGTAGCATCAGGTCACAGAACTGGCGATTTGTTCAAGCAAAGCAGATTGCATCACGGTTTGGGTGCGTCAACGTTCGCTCGCGAGAAGCCGTGAAACCGACGTAACTTCCGACTCGGCGTGGACGGCAGCATCGATTCCCTGACTCAGGTGGCCGGTGCTCTCTGGATGGAAATTTACGCCGTGCTTCAGGTGTCGTGTGTCAGGTTAAAGACACTGGGCGGCGCCTCATCCGGCTTTATCAAACAATTCTGTTCGCTTTTTCAATCGAACGAGGCCATCAGTGCGTGAAAGAAGTTACCGCAACACGTTGCTGAATGTCTTTCCACGTGAAGTGATTGAGCGACTGCGCCTGCAGCCGGTTGAGTTTGCGACGGGGCATGAGATCGAGTATCCAGGCCAGCCGATCCAAAACATTTTTTTCCTCGAAGAGGGGATGGCGTCGATGACGAACACCTTCCTGGACGGCTCGCAGGTCGAGGTTGGGATGTTCGGGTGCGAGTCGGTGATTGGAATCTCAGCGATGATGGGCACAAAGCAAAGTCTGAACCGCGTTTATACGCAGATCGCCGGTTCGGGTTATCGAAGCCGTATCGATGACGCACAGGCTGAGTTTTCGCGTGGCCAGTTGTTTCAGAGCCTCGCCCTCCGCTATGTGCAGGCGCAACTCGTGCAGGCGATGCAAACCGCAGGCTGTAACGCGAAGCATCACTTTGAACAGAGGCTGGCTCGCTGGCTTCTGCTGTGCTCCGACCGGGTGCAATCGGCCACGTTTCACATGTCGCATGAGTTTCTGGCGGACATGCTGGGAAGCACACGACCGACCGTATCTCTGGCTGCGGGGTTGCTGAAGGCAGAGAGACTGATCGACTACACGCGCGGTGAGATCAGGATTCTGGATCGTGCCGGACTCGGCCGCCGATCGTGCGAATGCTATGAGATCATCCGCCATCATCTTTTCACGTATGCGGAGTTCGATACGAACTTTACGACTTGAAGGCATCCATACCGCCAGCCGTCACGGATTGAGCATCGGGTGAAGTTGCCGGCTAAGACATGCCCTTTCCCCACCCTGGGCGTTCTCAGTGAAGCTGGTCGAGCGCCTGGTTCAATGCGAGAACGTTCACCCGTGGCTCGCCAAGGAAGCCAAGCTGGCGCGGCGTGACGTGGCTTTGGATGAGCGCGTGGAGCCGTGCGTTGGAGAGGTGGCGGGCGGCAGCGAGCCGGGGAACCTGGAAGTAAGCGGCTGCCGGGGTGATGTCGGGATCGAGGCCGGAGGCTGAAGTGGTGACGAGGTCGATCGGTGCGTCGGGTCCTTCGGTTTGGGTATTGACGCGATCGATGAGGGCCTTGCTGGTGGGGCCGAGGTTGGAGCCGGAGGAGTTCGCTGCGTCGTAGCCGGTGCCGGCAGCCGATGGGCGTGAGTGGAAGTAGGTTGGGCCAGTGAACGGCTGGCCGATCAGTTGCGAGCCGATGAGCTCGTGCTGCGCGTTATAAACGAGCGAGCCGTTGGCTTGCTTCGGAAACAGCACACGGGCTAAGGCCGTGACGGCGAGCGGGTAGACGATGCCAAGCATGATGGCCGTGATAGCGGTGTAGAGGACTGCGGTGGTGAGATGTTTTTTCATGATGTGCCTTTTCTTTCGATTGAACGGATCGACCAGCTCAAGCTCAAGCCAGGTGGGTCGCGGTGATGGCGAGGTCGATGAGCTTGATGCCGATGAATGGAACGATGAGGCCTCCGAGGCCGTAAACAAGAAGGTTGCGTTGCAGCAGTGCGGCGGCAGACATCGCTCGGTAGGCGACGCCACGCAACGCGAGCGGGATCAGCGCAATGATGATCAGCGCGTTGAAGATCACGGCTGACAGGATCGCCGACTCGGGCGAGTGCAGGTGCATGATGTTCAGCGCGTTCAGCACCGGGAAGACGCCGGCGAACATGGCTGGGATAATCGCGAAGTACTTGGCGACGTCGTTTGAGATCGAGAACGTGGTCAGCGCGCCGCGCGTCATCAGCAGCTGTTTGCCGATGGCAACGATCTCAATGAGCTTTGTTGGGTTCGAGTCGAGGTCGACCATGTTGCCGGCTTCCTTGGCGGCCTGCGTGCCGGAGTTCATGGCAACGCCTACGTCTGCTTGAGCCAGTGCCGGCGCGTCGTTTGTGCCGTCGCCCGTCATGGCGACCAGCTTGCCCTCTGCCTGCTCGCGGCGGATCAGGTCCATCTTGTCCTTCGGCTTGGCCTCGGCGAGGAAGTCGTCGACGCCGGCTTCGCGAGCGATAGCCGCGGCAGTGAGGGGATTGTCGCCGGTG
Organism: uncultured Granulicella sp.; assembly: GCA_963693075.2. GTDB lineage: Bacteria > Acidobacteriota > Terriglobia > Terriglobales > Acidobacteriaceae > Edaphobacter. The sequence goes on from CAXMMP010000002.1 coordinate 2,120,976, forward strand.
ATCATGACGGTACGAATGCCCATGGCGCGCAGTTGGTCGAAGCGTTCTTTCATGCCGCCCTTGACGATGTCCTTCAGGTGAATGACGCCGAGGGCGCGGTTGTTCTCTGCGACGACGAGCGGCGTGCCCCCGGAACGCGCCACGATCTCGACGGTGTCGCGAACCTCTTGCGGAAGAGAGGAACCAGCCTGCTGCAGGTACGCTGCAATGGCGTCGACAGCCCCTTTGCGAATGCTCCGGCCTTCCATATCGAGGCCGCTCATGCGCGTGGTGGCTGAGAAAGGAATAAAGGTCGCGTTGAGCTGAGCCAGTTCGCGACCACGAAGTCCATACCGCTCTTTTGCGAGGACGACGATACTGCGGCCTTCCGGTGTCTCATCCGGCAAGGAAGAAAGCTGTGCGGCATCGGCGAGTTGATCGGATGAGACGCCAGGCGCAGGCACGAACTCCGAGGCCTGACGGTTGCCGATGGTGATGGTGCCGGTCTTGTCGAGCAGCAGCGTGTTCACGTCGCCGGCCGCTTCAACTGCTCGGCCACTTGTTGCCAGGACATTGTGTTGCACAAGGCGGTCCATCCCCGCGATGCCGATGGCGGACAGGAGGCCGCCAATCGTCGTCGGGATGAGGCAGACGAGCAGCGAGATCAACACGAAGACAGTCTGGGGCGCGTGCGAGTAGATCGCAAACGGCTGTAGCGTGACGACCGCGAGCAGGAAGATGATCGTCAGTCCGGCAAGCAGGATATTCAGGGCGATCTCATTCGGCGTCTTCTGGCGTTCCGCACCTTCGACCAGCGCGATCATGCGGTCCAGAAACGTCTCGCCGGGGTTTGAGGTGATCCTCACGCGGATCATGTCCGAGAGCACACGCGTGCCACCGGTGACGGCCGAACGATCGCCGCCTGCCTCACGGATGACGGGCGCCGACTCCCCCGTGATCGCGGACTCGTCGACCGAGGCGACTCCGAAGACGATCTCGCCATCCCCCGGGATCATCTGATTCGCGACGACTTCGACCACGTCATCCACGCGAAGTTCCGCTGAGGGCACATCTTCGAGCGTATTCGCCTTCGTCAGGCGGTGCGCGATCGTATCGGACTTGGCGCGACGCAGCGCGTCTGCCTGGGCCTTGCCACGACCTTCGGCCATCGCTTCGGCAAAGTTGGCGAAGAGCACCGTGAACCAAAGCCACAAGGTGATCTGGAGGTCGAAAGAGAAGTGGCCCTTGTGCTGAAGGCGGTCGGTCACGAGCAGGATGGACGTCAGGACCGAGCCGACTTCCACGACGAACATCACCGGGTTTTTCGCCATGTTATGCGGGGCCAGCTTGACGAGCGCGTCGGACGCTGCGCGGCGAATGATGGCTCGGTCGAAGAGCGATTTACGATTGCGGTTGGTGGGAGTAGCGGCAGACATTTGAGTTCCTCTGGGCGAACGGGAAGACGGCTTGCGAAGGACAGTAAGGTGCGAACCGAGAGACTGTGGGACCGGCTCCTTGAGGGATGGCATATTAGAAGGTCGCTGCCGCGTGCAACAGCAGATGTTCCAGCACTGGGCCAAGCGCAAGCGCCGGGAAAAAGGTCAACGCGCCGACGATCACGATGACTCCGGTCAGCAGCGTCGTGAACAGCGGCGTGGTGACCGGAAAGGTCCCCGAGGTGGCGGGGATCGACTTCTTCTGCACCAGATTGCCGGCGATGGCGAGCATTGGGATCAGCATTAGGAAACGTCCGACGAACATCGCAATGCCGAGCGTCAGGTTCCAGTAGTTGGTGTTGGTGGTCAGGCCTGCAAACGCGCTGCCGTTGTTACCCGTAGCCGAGGTGTAAGCGTAAAGAATCTCCGATAGCCCGTGTGGGCCGTGATTCGTCAGAGCCGACAAGCCATAGGTTGGCGAGAGAATGGCGACAGCCGAGAACGTAAGGATGATCAACGGGAAGATCAGCAGGTAGAGCATCGCCATCTGGATGTCGTATGCCTCGATCTTCTTGCCGAGGTACTCGGGGGTTCGCCCCACCATAAGACCGGCGATGAAAACCGAGAGGATGACGAAGATCAGCATGCCGTACATGCCCGCGCCGACTCCGCCGAATACGACTTCGCCAAGCAGGATGTTGACCATCGGCACCATGCCGCCAAGCGGAGTGAACGAGTCATGCTGTGCGTTGATGGCGCCGCACGATGCGTCGGTCGTCACGGTTGCAAAGAGCGCGGAGTCCGCGATGCCGAACCGCACTTCCTTGCCTTCCATGTTGCCGGCGCTTTGGTTGACGGCATGCAGATTTGGGTTCGGCTGCGCCTCCGCCCAGTAGCAGGTGAAAACACCCGCAAGCCAGAGCACGGACATCGCTGCAAACACCGCCCAGCCATGTTTCGGCGACTTCGTCATCTGGCCGAGCGTGACCGTGAGCGCCGCCGGAATGAGGAAGATCGAAAGCAGTTGCAGGAAGTTCGTCAGCGGCGTGGGATTCTCAAACGGATGCGCGGAGTTTGCGTTGAAGAAGCCGCCGCCGTTGGTGCCGAGCATCTTGATCGCCTCCTGCGAGGCCACTGGGCCTTGCGCGATCGACTGCGTGTCGACCGTGGTCGTTGCAGGTCTGCCGTCGGTGCCAGTGCTGGTCACCGTCTGCGATTCCACGAGCTTGGCAGTGTCGTACGCGTGAAAATTTTGCACCACTCCCTGCGAGACGAGAACGAGTGCGAAGACAGCCGATAGGGGCACGAGGACCCATAGCGTTCCGCGCGTGAGATCTACCCAGAAGTTGCCGAGGGTCTTCATCTCCTTGCGCGCGATACCGCGAATGAAGGCAATGGCCAGCGCCAAGCCAACCGCAGCCGACCAGAAGTTATGCGTCGCGAGGCCAAGCATCTGTGTGAGATAGCTCATGGTGGTCTCGGGCGTGTAGGCCTGCCAGTTGGTATTCGTAGTAAACGAGACAGCAGTCGACCAGGCAAGATTCGCAGGCACGGCGGCAAGGTGCTGAGGGTTGAGCGGCAGATGGCCTTGCAGGCGCTCGACCGCATACGTCAGCAGCAGTGTGACCGCCGAGAAGATCAGCATCGAGACGAGGTACTCGGTCCAGCGCATCTCTTCTTCTGGGTTGATGCCAGTCGCGCGATAGAGGAGCCGTTCGATCGGACCAAGCACGGGATCGAGCCAGGTGCGGCGACGCTCGAAGACAAGCGTGATGTAGCTGCCGAGTGGTTTAGCCAGGGCGAAGGTGATCAGGAAGAACAGGCCAATTTGCAGCCAGCCGTTGGTAGTCATTTAGAACTTCTCCGGACGCAGCAGGGCGTACACCAGGTAGGCCATCAGCAGAATGGCGAGGATAAGGAGGATGCCGTTTTCGATCATGATTTCTTCGCTTTCAGCTGGTCGCATGCTGTGACGTATCCGTGCGCGATACCGAACAAGAGGGCCGTGGCGAGGACGATGAGGATGTCGTTCATGGATGCTCCTTAGAAGTGATAGGTGAGGTCGCCGGCGACGATGAACTGTGACTTTTTCGTTCCGAGGTCGAAGGCGGGCGCATCGTAGGCGTGTTCGTAGCGAATCTCCGGCCGGAACAGGATGGTCGAGCCAATCCAGTGGCCGTAGCTGATCAGGTGTTCGGAGTACTTCGTCGCATAGCCGGTGCGTTGACCCTTGATATCGTCGACGAATTCGTTGCGGATCGAGAGATAGTTGTGCGTGTTGAACTCGCGCTCCACATAGTTCACAACTGCCACCTCCGGCGCGAAGCAACGCTGCTCGCCGTAGGCGCAGTGCGCTCCATTAGCGCCTGTCTCCGTAGGGATAGCCGTCTGTCCGGGTGCAAGATTGTTCGCGATGTTCGGCACGTTGCGCTCGTACATGTACCAGGTCTCAGTGTCGGTGTGCCAGCGTGCGTTGATCTTGTGGTACCAGGTCTCGTAATACGACTGCAGGTTGTTATAGGCATAGTTGCCCTTGTTGACCGAGTTCGCGCAGGTGTAAAGCGCATCGCCGCCCTTGTGCCAGGTGTAGTCAACGCAGGCAGTGCCCGTGGGAGTTGCATCGGATGTCCACAGGGCAACGTCATTGCCATCCGAAATGCCAAGCTGCAACAGCCAGTGATCGCTGAGCTTGATGCTGGCCACTACGCCCGTCTGGGTATAGGGGTCAATCGTGTACAGCAGCGAGTGCGAATACGTGTAGTTGTTTGGCGCAAGCTGCGCTTCGATATCGGGCAGCGAGATGTAGCGGCCGACGCGAACGTTCATCCCCTTCGCGACATGCGGGAAATAAAGGTCGAGGTAGTACATCACCGGGTCGTAGCCGTACTCGTGGTTGCGCGCGAGAAGCTGCTGCGAAAAGATGCCCTTCGACGTGGTGTACCGATAGTCCTGCCCCCAGAGCTGCGCAATGCGGAAGCCGTAGTCGAAGTGCTCGGTCTGCACCGTATCAGGCAGACGCTCGATGTAAAGCACTTCCTGGTCGGGGATGATCCGGTTGGGATTGTAGTAGTAGGCTGCCGGCGAGTTGGCGCCGTCACCCTTGTTCGAGGTGGAGACGTCGAAGCCGCCGTTGAACCAGCCGTAGATCTTCGTGCGGCTCCTATTCTCGTTGATCGCCTGCATCAGCGGATACGTCTGCGTATCGGGCGCTCCGATCGTTGGCGTTCCGCCTACGCTGTAGTCGGTCCCGGGAAATGGCGTCGAATCGAGCGGTCCGTCGTAGCCGCGACGCTTCGGCCCAGGCGACGCAGGGGCGTTGGGGTCTGGAAACCAGTCATCGTGGTACGCCATGCCCAGACGATGAAAAAAGTCTGACGGCGGCGTGACAGGTTTCGGATTCTGAGCGTTCGCGGCCTGCTGCGAAGGGGAGAGGGCTGATGTGGATTCTGCGGCAAATACATTCGAGGGGTCTTCGAAGGCGATATGCGGGTCCGACTGAGCCTGTGCTGCGAGGAGGGTGGTGCCATAGAAAGCTGAAACAAAAAGCATGCTGCGAAACATGGAGTCGAACCTCATAGCTTTGAGTAGAAAGCTTGAGGACGTAGGGATTGCGTAGGGAAGGCGTTAAGAAGTTGTAAGTACGGCTTTGCTTAGAGCCTCTTGCGAAGAAATTCGAAGAAGACGTAACCCAGAATCGCAGCTCCTAGGCCGATCCCGAAATTCTTATAAGTAATGACGTCGTAGAAGGCGAGCGCGACCGTCTTGTGGAGACCACTACCGCGAGTAAATTCGCCCATCAACAGGTTCGCGTAGAAGAGAAACATGATGAAGGCGATCTCGATGAAAGCATGAATGATCGGCTTCAGGATGCGACGTTTCGTCTTCTCTTCAAGCATGACTTCAGGATACAGAAGGGAAGCTATTCCGAGGCTCTAAATCGGTAGCCAATCCATGGCTCGGACTCGATGGGGCTTGGCTTATCGGGCACATCGATCTTCTTACGGAGCTGAGCGATCAGCACGCGAAGGTACTCCGGTTGATGCTCGCCCGCAGGCCCCCATATCGCGCGGAGCAGCGTCTTATGCGTCATCACGCGGCCTGCATTTTGCACGAGCAGCAACAAAAGGTCGAACTCCTTCGGCGTCAGGTGAAGCTCAGCGTTGCGCACTGTGACTCGGTGGGCTTCCGTGTCGATGCTGAAGTCTCCTTCGGTGATCCGCGTCAGCTGTGGCTCGTCTTCCGACTTGCGGCGAAGCTGCACCCGCACACGGGCAAGCAGCTCCGGTGTGCTGAAGGGCTTCGTCACATAGTCATCCGCGCCTGCGTCGAGCGCGGCCACCTTCGTCGCGTCTTGCTCACGAACAGAGAGCACGATGATCGGAGTCTGCGCACGCTGCCGGATCGCGCGGGTAAGCTCAACGCCATCCATGTTAGGCATCGAAAGGTCGGTGATGACGAGATCCGGATTCGCGGCGTCGAAGGCCCGCAACGCTTCGAGTCCGTCCTGCGCGATGCTGACGAGGTAGCCGTGAGACTCAAGCGAGGTACGCAGAACGCGCGTGATCTGGCGTTCGTCATCGACGATGAGAATGCGTTGGGCGCGGGCGGTCAAGGCTTTTCCTGGGTGATGATGTGCAGGTCAACGTGCGGGGCCGCGGTAACAAAGCGGGAGATCTCGCGGAAGTACAGGTACTTCTTCAACCCCGTCAACGCGGAGCGGCCGAAGATCACCTGGGTGACCTTGTGCTTGAGCGCAAAAGCTGCCGAGGCCGCGGCGACGCTTGTGCCCTGCAAATGGCAGACCTGCGCGCCAAGGTTCGTCGCGAACTCGAAGTTGGCCTCGAGCGCGCGCGTCGCTTCAGGCGTCTGGTCGGCATCGCTATCCAGGTGAAGGATGAAGAACTCCGCGTTGAGCCCGTGCGCAAGCCGCGCTCCGCGTGCGATCAAGTCCTTCGCGGCCTGCGAGGCGCTGACGCAGACAGCCACTTTTTCTGAGATCGTCCAATGAGCGCCGAGCTGCTTCTGTTGCACGTAGTCATCTAGCGTGCGATCCACCGCGCGTGTAACGCGTTGCAAGGCCATCTCGCGCAACGCGATCAGGTTGCCACGGCGGAAGAAGTTGGCGAGGGCACGCTCAACCCGCTCCTGCGGGTAGATATCGCCGCGTCTCATGCGGGTCGCAAGCGCCTCCGGAGTCAGGTCCGACATGACAATCTCGTCCGCACGGTCGAGTACCCAGTCCGGGACCGTCTCGCGCACCGTGATGCCGGTGAGCGTTTGCACGCGCGGGGTGACGGATTCGATGTGCTGAATGTTGATGGTCGAAACGACATCGATGCCCGCATCCAGCAGTGCAAAGACATCTTCGTAGCGTTTGGAAAATCGGCTGCCTTCGATGTTGGTGTGTGCCAACTCGTCGACGATAGCCACCTGCGGATGCCGCGCCAGGATAGCGTCAACATCCATCTCGGTAAACGGTGTGCCCTTGTAATCGATGGTTTGCAGAGGCACGCGTTCCAGCTTATCGGCGACTTCGGCCGTACCCGCACGGCCATGCGTCTCGACGATCCCGATGACGACGTCTTCGCCTCGGCTAAGCCGGCGAATCCCTTCCGAGAGCATGGAAAATGTCTTGCCAACGCCAGGCGCGTAGCCCAGGAACACTTTGAAGCGGCCGTGTTTGCGCTCGGCAGATTCAGCCTTGTGTAGCCAGTCTTCAGGTGTTTTGCGTGCGGGGTCGGAAGGCATAGTAGGTAGAATCTCGGGGTGAACTCTAAACGAATTATCGCGGCGGCGCGCTGGCTTGCGTGTGGCTTAGCCCTCGCCGCCATTGTAGCGTTTGACCGCCTGGTGCTTCATGCGAACCCCACGACCGTCGCGCTTTCACTGCTTCTGCTGATTCTTTTCATTGCGGCGAACTGGGGGTTGCGCTTCGCCATTGTGACCTCCATCGTCGCAACCGCGGCCTATAACTTCTTCTTCCTGCCGCCGGTAGATACCTTCACCATCTCGGACCCGCAGAACCTTCTGGCTTTGGTTGTCTTCCTCATCACAGCAGTCTTCGCGAGCCGCTCCTCCGATCGAATCCGCGAAGAATCGTTGGAGGCCAGGCGCCGTCAGGAAGAACTCGAGGTGCTGTACCGGCTCAGCCGCGCACTCCTTCAAACCGATGAGTTGGTGCATCTGACCAACTCAATTCCGGTCTCGGTCGCGGTTGCTACCGGAGCACGGGCAGTCTTGTTTTATCTCCTCGACGGCGACCGGATGTATCGCTCCGGCATTGAGTGGCCCACGCAGTTGGGAACGGCGGAGTTGAAAGAACTCTCTCATGCGCCAGGCCCGACCTCATCGTCTGGTGAGGCCGAATCCATCGTCCCGTTGCGCAGCGGCGTGAAGCCGCGCGGTGTCTTGATCGTACGCGGCGTTGCTTTGTCGTTGCAGACGCTCGATGCGTTGGGCGGACTGGTCTCGGTATCGCTTGACCGTGCGCAGGCAGTGGCAGAGGTCACGACCGCGGAGGCGGGTAAGGAAAGCGAGCGGCTGCGTGGCATGATGCTCGATTCGATCACGCATGAGCTCCGCACGCCGCTGACGGGCATCAAGGGCGCAGTGTCGGCTTTGCTTGGATCGGAGATGTCACGCGATTCGTCGCGCGAGATGCTGACCGTGATTGACGAGGAAAGTGACCGCCTGAATCGACTCGTGGCCCAGGCCGTTGAGATGGCGCAGCTCGATACCCAGGAAGTGCGCATGAGCATTGCGCCCCATCAGATCGGGCCTATCCTTCACGATGCAGTGGACGGGGTGAAAGCGGCTCTTGCCACCCACGAGGTCGCGGTGCGCCTGCCCGATCACCTCCCGAGGGTTGAGGCCGATCCAGTATGGGTGCAGAAGCTGCTCGGTAATTTATTGGAGAATGCGGCCAAGTATTCGGCGACAGGTGAACCGATCGTAGTCAGCGTCGAACGGCGCGCAGACCTGCTCGCGATCAGCGTGGCGGACCGCGGTCTCGGCATCGATGCGATGGAGCAGTCACTCATCTTCGACAAGTTTTACCGCGCCAGCAATCGGTCGCAGGGCACGTCTGGCACCGGCATGGGTCTCGCTATCTGCCGCGCGATTGCCGAAACCCATGGGGGCATTCTCTCGGTGACAAGCCAGACGGGCAGAGGGTCGGTCTTCACCTTCACCTTGCGAGTCAGCGAAGGCAAGGAGTAGTACGCTGGTCGTATGGCCAAGGTGGAGCTGAGCCCGGAGCAGTTTCAACGGATCGCCAAGGCGCTCTCTGACCCGAACCGCTATGAGATGTTGCGCTTGATCTTCCAGGGGCCGGAGGATGTCACCTGCGGCTGCGTCTCGAGCGAGATGCCCATCACCGCTGCGACTGCCTCGCATCATCTGAAGGAGCTTGAGGTCGCTGACCTGATCACCGTGACCAGATGCGGCCGTTACAAGAAGCTGGCGCCCAGACGGGATATCTGGCGGGCGTACCTCGGACAGCTCCGCGAACTCTAAAACCCGGAACGCAAACATTTCTGCATCGTTTCTCTGCGTCGGGTTGTCTATTCGATAGTCGTCGAAGTGTTGTAAAGACATGGCGCACAGATCGAGGAGAACGAATCATGAGCAAGCTATCGAACAAAGTGGCATTGGTTACAGGAGCTTCAAAAGGCATCGGCGCAGCGATTGCGAAGCATCTCGCTGCTGAAGGCGCGGAAGTCATCGTCAACTACGCGTCCAGCAAGTCCGGCGCGGACTCCGTCGTCGCGGAGATCGTCGCGGCGGGCGGCAAAGCCTATGCGGTTCAGGGAGATTTTTCGAATCCGGCAGAGATCACCAAGACCTTCGCGGCTATCAAGACCAAGCACGGCAAGCTGGATGTACTGGTCAACAACGCCGGCGTCTATGCCTTCGGTCCGATCGAGTCGATCAAGCCCGAAGACTTCCATCGTCAGTTCAACCTGAACGTGCTTGGACTGCTGTTCGCGACCCAGGCTGCGGTCCCGCTCTTCGGCGAAGCGGGAGGTTCGATCATCAACATCGGCTCGCTGGTCGGCTCCATGCCTCCTCCGACGAGCTCTATCTACTCGGCGACGAAGGGCGCGGTCGACAACCTGACCATCTCGCTTTCGAAGGAGCTTGGCCCGAAGAAGATTCGCGTGAACAGCCTCAACCCTGGCCTCACCATCACCGAAGGCGTTACGTCCGTCGGCTTCCACGAAGGCGACTTTTATAACCACGCGCTGGCTACCACCCCACTCGGTCGTGTCGGCCAGCCGGACGATATCGCCAAGGTCGCTGTCTTCCTCGCTTCTGAAGATTCTGGCTGGTTGACGGGTCAGGTGATTCTCGCCGCCGGGGGCAACACGATGTAATGCTAAGCGAGGTCGATCAGGTCGAGTTCGAGGCCGCCGTACTGAGGATGTTTGTTCTCACGCAGGCGGAAGACGCAGTCAACCTTCGACCCCGCAAGCAGTTGCATAGGCTGAATCCGCTCCGACCACGCCACATGGCCGGAGCGGCTCCAGCCCATCGCGCTTAAGCCGCCGGTCAACGGCAGGCAGATATGCTGCTCCTTGATGATGCGCGGTGGCGCTGAGAGGGTGAGGCCGCGAGCAAGGAGCGTGGGCTCTGGGTTGCCGTGACCGAAGGGTGCCAGCTTTTCGAGCCAGAGGAGCAAGTCGTGGGAGAGGTCCTGGGGCTCGCATTCAGCATCGATGACCAGCTCGGGGATTAGCAGTTCAGCATGCAGATGGTCCGTCGTATGAAGTCGCAACGCCTCGCGCAACATGGGAAGGCTCGCCGTCGGTAAGGAAAACCCCACCGCATGCGCGTGACCTCCGAATCGAGTGAAGAGATGACCTGCCGAAGTGATGGCGTCGAGCAGATGAAAGCCTGCAATGCTGCGACCGGAGCCATGCGAATGATCCTCTTCAGATGTCAGAATGAGCGCTGGGCGGTTCGTTCGTTCGACCACGCGCGACGCAAGAATACCAAGGACGCCTCGATGCCACTCCGGATGGTCGAGGATGATCGTCTCGGCAGGGTACTCGCCGGTGATCGACCGCAGGGTGAGCAGTTGCAACTCAATTGCATCGAGCGCCTGGGCTTCGGTGGCGCGGCGGTCCTGGTTCAGCTGGTCCAGCTTCTCTGCCAGCAGGTTGGCGCGTTCCACGTCTCGCGTGAGGAAGAGTTCGACGACATCGGAGGCAACGTCCATGCGCCCAGCCGCGTTGATGCGCGGTGCGAGCCGGAAACCCACTTCGGTGGCTTTTGGCGGCGTGTCCAGCGCAATCTTTGCCACCTGCATCAGCGCACGAAGCCCCGGTTGGATCGGATTCGCCAAAGCCCGCAAGCCAAGCCAGACGATCGCCCGATTCTCCCCGGTAAGCGAGACGGAATCCGCCACCGTAGCGATCGCCACCAGCTTCAGGAAGCTCGGCAGCAGCACCGTCTCAAGCCGTCTCTGCTGCTCGGGTGTAGTCGCGTGCGCCGCCAGCAAGGCGTGTGCCAGCTTGAACGCGACGCCCGCTCCGCAAAGATCCTTGTTCGGATACGGGCAGCCATCTTGTGCTGGGTTGATCACTGCAATCGCCTCGGGAATTCCAACGACTCCATCAGGCAGATGATGATCGGTAACGATCAGATCGAGCGCAAGCGCCTTCGCTTCTTCCGCCGCGGAGAACGCCCGAATCCCGGTATCCACCGAAATGACCAGCGAGACTCCATCCGCCTTCGCCTCGGCTAGACGGACGTTCTGGATGCCATAGCCTTCCCGCAAACGGTGGGGTACATGGTAGGTGACTTGGGCAGGCTTGTCGGCAGGAGCGATGCGTTCAATGGCTGTCTTCAGCAACACCGTCGCGGTGGTGCCGTCGACGTCGTAGTCACCGTAAATGAGGATCTTTTCGGAGTCCGCGACCGCCTGCCGAATCCTCGCAACGGCATCGCTCATTCCAAGTAACAGATTGGGCGAATGCAGGTCGGCTAGCTTCGGTTCGAGAAAGCTTCCCGCGGTTTTATCGGTTACGCCGCGGTTCGCAAGCAGCGTTGCGATCGCCGCGGGACAGCCGATCGTACGCGCCAGAGACTCCGCGGCTTCGGCATTCGATTCGCGGAGGGTCCAGCGGCGTTGCGGCATTCGTTCTCATCTCGGTTGCATGGCGGCTTAAGTGAGGAACCCCATGATCACCGCGGTCAGGCTGCGGCAATCATGGGGCACCCGGAGGGTTGTGCGGCTACTCGTCGTTGCCGTCGAGTACCACGCCGCCGATGTCGGTCGCGGCCTCCATCAGGTCCTGGAAACGGTCGTACCACTCGGTGCTGGTCTCGAAGAGAAACATGACGCCCTGGTGCGCGAACCCGAGCTGGAGGTAGCCGGTCTTGCCGACGTGCTTCAGCAGCGCCTCCGCGTCGTCGAGGTCGATCTCCTCCTCGTCCGAAAACGTGTGATCGCGAAGCTGTTCGATCAGGATCGCCACATCTGACTTTTCCAGCGTGACCTCGGACATCGTAATGAACGACGCGTCCGCAGCCTTGGCATGCTCGACGAAGTCCTTCCAGCCGTCGGGATTATCTTCTTCGAACAGGACGGTGGGCACCTCTTCGGTGACGTAAGCGGGCATGCGCCGCATGCCGTGGCCGGCGATGAAGGCGACCATGTCGTCTTTAAGCGAGAGGAAGTTATCGGGTTGCATCAACCTTTATTCTCTCAGAAGTTGGCTGGTTTCGGCGGGCAATCCGCGTGCCGCGCAATGTTATACTTCACCCCAAGCCCTATGATTTTCTCCAAAGACTACGTCGGCTACCTCGCACGCCAGACGGTAAAGCACCTGATCGATGCCAAAATGATCGAAAGCAACAAAGTGGCCGCGCTGAATGAGCGCGTTACGGCCGGCATGATCGAAGAACTGGCGCTCGAAGACCGTATCAACGATGAGGTTCGCGTCATCCTCGAAGCCTTCCAGGACGATATGCGCAAGACCGGCGCCAGCTACCCGGAGATGTTCAAAAAAGTGAAGAACGAGCTCGCCCGCAAATACAAGGCGGTGCTGTGAGAATCTCCCGCGACAAGCTCAACAAGCTCGCCCACACGGTCGCTGACACACTGGCCGAGGTTCCCGAGTGCGACTTCCTCGAGGACCGCAACACCATCCGGCAGGAAGCTCGCAAGGCTCTCGAAAAGCTGCTGATGGATGAACTGAAACTCGACGCCGGCGCCCGCCAGAAGATCGCCTCGCAACGCAAGATCATCGTCGAAGGCTCTCAGGAATGGGACATCCTGTACCGCAAGTACTACAACGACGAAGTCAAAAAGCTCGGACTCTAACCTAGCTCAGAACGATCGTAGTGCCTCATGTCTCGCTTCTGAGAACATGGGGTTTTTACACGGATCACGCTCGCCCCACAACCCCATCCATCATCCTCAGAATCCCCAACGGATTGCTATCCTGCAACTCCGCCGGAAGCATTCCGCCCGGAAAGTTCTGATAGCAGCGCGGCCCCACAAAGCGGAAGATCGCCTGGGTTCCGACACTTGTAAACCTTCGATCGGAAGTCGACGGATAGGGGCCACCATGCACCATCGCATGCGAGACTTCGACGCCTGTCGGATACCCGTTAAAGATCAGCCTCCCAACCTTCTGCTCGAGGATTGCAAGCAGTTCCGCATGCGCCGCGAGGTCTTCTTCCGTCCCCAGGATCGTCGCCGTCAGATGACCTTCAAGCCTGCGCGCGGATTCCAGAGCTGCCGTACGAGTGGCACAAGACACGACGAGCAGGGAAGGCCCAAAATGCTCTTCCGCAAGCGTCGGATCCGCAGCCAGGTCTTCGGAGCTCGTCTCAAACAAAATTGCTGCAGCCGCACACGCGTCGGTCGCAGCCGCTTGAGTCGCGGTCACAGCCGGCAGCGTCGCCCGTCGCGTTAACTCACTCCGATAAGCCCCGGCTATTCCCGGAGTCAACATAGTGAACGCAGCCGATGACCTTGCGAGTTCCCGGAGCTTCGTCCCAAACTCTGAAGCACCGGGGCCTTCGGGCACAAAGACCATGCCCGGCTTGGTGCAAAACTGGCCTGCGCCCAAGGTGAATGACCCATGCAGTGCAGTAGCCAATACCTCTGGCTTTTCAGCCAGCACGCCCGCCAGCACGAACACGGGATTGGTACTCGACATCTCGGTAAAGCAGGGAATCGGCTTCGGCCGAGCCGCCGCCAGATTCATCAACGAGCGTCCCGCCTTATGCGAACCGGTAAACGCTACAGCCTGCACCGCTGGATGTTGCACCAGCGCCGTCCCGATCTCCAACCCGGCATCGAACAGCAGCGAAAACACACCAGCAGGCAGACCGCACGCAGCCACCGCCTCCGTGACGATGCCGCCCACCAGCTCGCTGGTCCCGGGGTGTGCCGCGTGCGCCTTCACGATCACGGGATTGCCCGCAGCAAGCGCCGAAGCCGTGTCTCCGCCAGCGACCGAGAAGGCCAGCGGGAAGTTACTCGCGCCAAACACAACCACCGGCCCCAGCGGAAACAGCATCGATCGAAGATCGGGGCGGGGAAGCGGCTTGCGCTCGGGCAGCGCCGTATCGATTCGCGCATTCACCCACGAGCCCTCCTCTACCACCTCCGCAAACAATCGAAGTTGGTTCGCCGTCCGGCCAACCTCGCCCTGCAACCGAGCCATCGGCAGCGCTGTCTCAAGATGCGCCCGCTCCACCAACTCCGCCGAAACAGCTTCAAGCCCCGCAGCAATCGCGCGCAACAGCTTCGCCCGCGTCGCTCCAGAGGTCTTGGCGTAGGTTGGAAACGCCGCTTCCGCAGCTTCTACAGCCTGGTTCAGCTCATCCAGCGTCGCCGAGTAGAAGTGCGGCGCAAGGGGGGTATTGGTCGCGGGAGCGATCGCCTGGAACGGGTCTGTAACCGTGAGAGAACGCCTGCCTGCGAGAAAAGAATGGCCTGTAAGCTGCATCAACCCATGGTATCCGAGCGGCATGCCGAACGACTTTCTCCCCAAACAGTCAGCCTCCGGCGTTATTCTTTTGTTAGGAGCTTGTCGGAAGACTTGGTGATCAAAGAACGGGCGCACGAACTGATTGACCGCGCCGCTCCGGAGCATTTGACTGAAGCGGGAGCGCTGCTAGAGCGTTACGCAACCCCGGTTCCCGACTCGGTGGCGAATGCGCCCTGGGAAGACGAAGAGATCAGCGAAGAGGAAAACCGTCAGGCCGCCGAGGCCAGGGCCAATCCCGGCCCTACTTTGACGATGGACGAGATCCTCGCAGACCTTGGCTTTACTCAAGAGGATTTAGCCCGATTTGATCCATCTTGCACAACGCCAGTCCCAAGCGACCGCAGTCGGCAGCGACCACTTGCGAACCATCGATCGAATCTGGGCTTTGAAAATCTTGCAAGCCAGCGACCTCTACTCCGCAACAGCGACTGGTGACGTCAAGCGCCTCCGGAACGTCGACCCGCTAGGACTTCTTCTCCGCGTCGATGACTATAGAGTCCGGATGTACGAATGTTTCGACTCAGTCCACATCCTCGCGGTCAAACACCGCCGAGAAGCCTATCGCTAGAAAGCCGAGACCGAAGTCCCGGCTCCCCTTCGAACAAAGCCTCCTATAGCCCCTTAGCCACCAGGAACAAAATCAAGTCCTTGACCCGGCTCGAGTACCCCCACTCGTTGTCGTACCAGGAGATCACCTTCCCCGTATTCCCAACCACCTTCGTCAGCAGCGAATCCACAATCGACGAAAGGGGATTCCCTCGGAAGTCGGTCGAAACCAGCTCCTCCTCGGTATAGCCCAGGATCCCCTTCAGCGGACCCTCAGCCGCCGCCTTCAGCGCCTCATTGATGCTCTTCGCAGTAATCGGCTTCTCTGCCGTAAACGTCAAGTCGACGACCGAAACATTCGGGGTCGGGACGCGAATCGCAAAGCCATCCAGCTTGCCATCCATCGCCGGAATCACCAGCTTCAACGCCTTCGCGGCACCGGTCGACGAGGGAATCATCGACAGCGCAGCCGCCCGCGCACGGCGCAAATCCTTATGCGGCGTATCGAGGATCACCTGGTCATTCGTGTAGCTATGAATGGTCGTCATAATGCCTGACGCGATGCCAAACGTATCGTGCAGCACCTTTACCACCGGTGCCAGGCAGTTCGTCGTGCAGCTCGCGTTCGAGATCACGTTGTGCTTGGCGGCATCGTACTTGTCATCGTTCACGCCAAGCACGACCGTTAGATCCTCGTTCGTCGCCGGAGCCGAAATAATCACTTTCTTGACCGTGGTACCCAGATGCGCCTTCGCCTTGGTCGCATCGGTAAAGAAACCCGTCGACTCGACCACGATCTCTGCCCCTACTGAAGCCCAGTCGAGCTTCGCCGGGTCCCGTTCCGCAAACACCTTGATCTTCTTGCCGTCGACCGAGATGAAGTCTTCACCGTGCGTCACTTCATTCTTCAGATTCCCCAGGATCGAGTCGTATTTCAGCAGGTGCGCAAGTGTCGCCGGCGAGGTCAGGTCGTTGACCGCAACGAACTCGATCTCAGGATTTGCAAGCGCGGTGCGGAAGACGTTACGGCCAATGCGGCCGAAGCCGTTGATACCTACTTTGACTGCCATGTGCGTTCTGCTCCTGAAGGTTTCGGCCCAGGGCCGATTGGTTGTGAAAGGCGGGAATGTCTCTCTTCGGAGGCTACCAAATGGGCCATAGCCGTGCAATCGCAGGTTGCTCGCGAAGGCTCTCGGTCCGCCGCTTCGTTTGCGACCACTACCCCCGTGTGTTACAAGCGTGTCTAAGGCTTGGGTGGCGCGTCACCGCAGCGCCCAGCCGCCAAATCAGCCTCGTTTGCCCCGATGGCACCCCGGGACCGAGCCGCCAAGAGAGAGTAAGCGCACCATGCGCGAATGGTTACGAGACAAGATGAGAAGACGCACCAGGCGTGGACCCAACGAATCAGAGTCCACCGGCAAAAGCGGTCAAGAGCTTCCCACCGGCCAGATGGCTCCGCTCAGGCCCACCTATCCCGACCCCGTAGTTCGCGACAAAGTCGACGAGAAGAAGCCCGAGATCGCCCCCATCGCCGATCTCCCGATCGACCTCCCCGAGATTGAACCCGGCACCGGCCCCGAGTTCGATCCCACCCCATCCGAAGGCTTTGCCCCCGCCGACGCCGAAAACAAGATGGTCGTCGAGACCCAGCCCGAGTCGCTCGCGACCCCGCCCGCCGAACAGGTCCCCGCCAAAAGCCCCCGCGGCTACGTCGTCCTCACCATCGGCCTGCCCGGCTCTGGCAAAACCACCTGGTACAAGCGTCGCGGCGTCTCGCCTCTCTCGTCCGACATGCTCCGCACCATCCTCTTCGACGACATCACCGACCAGCGCTACCAGGGCCTCGTCTTCTCCACCCTGCGCTCGCTCCTCCGCGCCCGCCTCATTGCCAAGATGCCGTGGAACTACGTCGACGCCACCAACCTCAGCCCGCACGAGCGCCGCCAGTGGATCAAGATGGCCAAGTCCTTCGGCTACGAAGTCCAGGCGGTCTTCTTCGACGTCCCGCTCGCCGTCTGCCTCGAGCGCAACTCCAAACGCGACCGACAGGTGACCGATGAAGTGATGCACAAGATGGCCGAGCGCCTCAAGCCGCCAGCCTTCAAGGAAGGCTTCGACAAGATCACCGTCGTCCGCGTCAAGGGCCCGGCAGGCGCCGCTCCAGAAGCCGCCGCTGCCGCTGAGGCTTCGCCTTCCGACCCCGCCGCTGAAGCCGTCGAGTCGCCAAGCTAGTCCGGAGATTGCCATGACTGAGGCCGCCGTCGAGTTCGCCAACGTGAGCTACGCGCCGGCCTCGGACCACCTAATCCTCCGCGACATCTCCCTCAAGCTCGAAGCCGGAACCACCACCGCCCTCCTCGGCCGCAGCGGCTCCGGCAAGACGACGCTGATGCGCATGGTCAACGCCATGGCAATGCCCACCAGCGGTATCGTCACCGTCTCAGGTCGCGCCACCTCCCAGTGGACCCCCCTCGAACTTCGCCGCCGCATCGGCTACGTCATACAGGAATCCGGCCTCTTCCCCCATTGGACCGTCGCCCGCAACGCCGGCCTCGCCCTCGAACTCACCGGCACTCCCAACCCGCAACGCATCGACGAAATCCTCGCCCTCGCAGGCCTGCCGCCCGACCTCAAGACCCGCTACCCCTGGCAGCTCAGCGGAGGCCAGCGTCAGCGCGTCGGCCTCGCCCGCGCCCTCGCCGCCGACCCCGAAATCCTCCTCATGGACGAGCCCTTCGGAGCCCTCGACCCTATGACCCGTGCCGAGATGCAGGACATGCTCCTCGCCCTCCTCAAAAAGGTCCGCAAGACCGTCCTCCTCGTCACCCACGACCTCAACGAAGCCCTCTACCTCGCCCAGCGCATCATCTTCCTCGAAGAAGGCTCCGTCATCGCCGACCTTCCCGCGAACGAAGTCCTCGACAGCCAAAACGCCTCCGTCCAACGCTACGTCGCGGCGGTCCGCAGATGACCAGCTTCCTCAAACTCCACGCCGCCGAAATCGGTCGCCTCACCTTCGAGCATCTCTGGCTCACCGGCTTCGCGCTCCTGCTCGCCGTCGCCATCGGCCTGCCGCTCGGCATCCTGCTCACCCGCTACGAGCGCCTCGCGAAGCCCGTCATCGCCATCGCCAACATCATCCAAGTCATCCCTTCACTCGCGCTCTTCGGCCTTCTGCTGCCCGTCCCATGGCTCGGCGAAGACGCCGCCCGCCTCGCCATCCTCGCCCTCACCGGCTACGCCTTGCTCCCCATTCTGCGCAACACCTACGCGGGCATCCGCTCCGTCGACCCCGCCCTCATCGACGTCGCCACCGCCATGGGCATGACCAACCGCCAGCGCCTCCTCAAGGTCGAACTCCCCCTCGGCGCAAGCGTCATCCTAGCCGGCATCCGCACCGCGACCGTCACCTGCGTCGGCGTCGCAACGATCGCCGCCGCGATCGGTGCCGGCGGTCTCGGTGAACTCATCTTCCGCGGCGTAGCCTCCGTCGACAACTCGCTCGTCCTTGCCGGAGCCATCCCCGCCGCCCTCCTCGCCCTCGCCGCCGACACCCTCCTCGGCCTCCTCGAAAAGCGTCTAGAAATCCGCCCCGCCTGACCACCCGCGAACACGCTCAACTCACAAACTCTCAACTCAAAACTCACGAAATCGCCCTGACGAAATCGCCCTGACGAATCCGCCCTGACGAACCCGCCACTAACGCGGTCCCCCACTCGGAAGGGCACGCGTTCACGCGTGCCATCACGCTCCAAAACCACAACTTCTCCTGAGCGGTGTCCCTCGCAGCTTCACCGCGAGGGACATCGATGAAGGACCGTGCATCGCTTCAGCGATCCGCTAGCGGTCAGGGCTCGTCCATGCGTTAGACTCCTCAAGTGCAGCACGAGAGTTCACTCATAGCCGCGTTTGTTCTCCGCAACAAACGCGACCGTTACAGGGAATTCATCTCTGACGCAAGACTGCGCCACAAGTTCATCCATCAACTCGCTCACTTCGCGGACTTCGATCCGAAGTACCGATTGCCGTTTCAAGGAAGCAAGCTATCGGCGGGTGCGGTTGCCCGCGAACTGCAGAAACGCCATTCCCCGAACACTGTCTTTGTCATCTCCGAAGATCCAAGGATCGATCAGAAAGAACTTCCTCTAAACGAAGCGCTACAGCTGGTGATTGGATCCGGAATGGGCACAGTCCTCTCCTGTCTTCCAGGCCAACTTGCCTTCGTCGAGACAGAAGACGAACGCTTCATCCTAGAACGCAATAACTTACTGGAGCGGCCCGAGTACATCCGATTTGTCATCGCACAGAAGGACGACGACAGCCATGTTGAGCAGGGCATCTTTCAAGCGACAGCCATCGCTTTGGAGAGGCAAACCATACTCGGTTCCGATGCCGACGACCTCAACGAACTTCGAGCATGGTTCGGCGAAAACCTTGAAAAGCCGACCTCTTTCGGACGCAACAAACTGCAGCTCGGCATCTGCTGGTTCAAACCTGAATCAACCGAGCACATCGCAAGAATCTGGCACATGGTTCGCATCCTCGAGCGCAACGGCATTTACGTCAAGAAGCTGAGAACCGGCAAGCCCGGCTATGTCATCTATGAAGACGAGTGGCAACTTGTCGCGGAACCTTTTCGAAAGGGTACGTTGCCGGGGCGCTGACTCGTGGCGGGCTGGAACGTACGGGCCCCCTCTCTCAGCTACCCTAATCTCAGTGCCTCAACTCCCCACATCACGCAAAAACAACAGCGCCCTCATCGCGGGCGGCGACCACTTCGTGACGTATTTGACGCTTCGCGTTCTCTCACTGCTCCTCCTGACCCTCATCGCCTGCGCCCCACCCCGCTCCTCTTCCATCATCATCGGAGCCAAAAACTTCACCGAGCAAGTCGTCCTCGGCGAACTGCTCGCGCAACAAATCGAAGCCCAGTTCGCAGGCGAAGGCCATCCGCAGAAAGTCGAACGCCGCTTCTACCTCGCCGGCAGCTACCTCTGCCACCAGGCCCTCGTCTCCGGCCGCATCGACGCCTACGTCGAATACAGCGGCACCGCCCTCACCGCCATCCTCAAACAACCGCTCCCACCCACCCACGACGAAGCCGCCGTCTTCACCACCATCGCGCAACTCTACGATCAGCGATACAAAATCAAAGTCGAACCCGGTCTCGGCTTCGAAGACACCTTCGCCATGGTCGTTCGTGGCGACGAAGCCACGCGCCTCAACCTCCACACCATCTCCGACGTCAAACCCCACGCCGCCCAGATGCGCCTCGGCGTCGGCTACGAGTTCCAGGCCCGGCCCGACGGCCTAGAAGGCCTGCAACGCGCCTATGCCCTCCAGTTCGCCCGCCCCCGCGTCATGGACCTTGGCCTCCTCTACCGCGCCCTCTCGGCCAACCAGGTCGACATCATCGCCGGCAACTCCACCGACGGCCCCATCCGCGCGCTCGGCTTTACCGTGCTCGCCGATGACCTTCACTACTTCCCACCCTACGAAGCCGTCCCCCTCGTCCGTGAAGACTCGCTCGCGAAACACCCGGAGATCCAGCAAGCCATGAATCGCCTCGCCGGCAAAGTCTCCGCGTCCGAGATGCAGCAGATGAACGACGCCGTCGACGGTCACCACGAAGACGTCGGCGAAGTCGTCCGCAAATTCCGCACCAGCAAAGGACTGTGACATGGCCGAACCAGAACCGTGGCTCCGTGGAACCCTCACCGAAGTCGACGCCGTCAAGCGCCAGATCCTCCACGCCCTCGAACTCGCCCTTGAAGACTGCGACCGCTGGTGCGCCCCACTCACCACCGCGCAAATGAACACGCGCCCCGCAGGCATCGCCTCTGTCGGCTTTCACCTGCGTCACATCGCCCGCTCCCTCGACCGCCTGCTCACCTACGCCGAAGCCCGCCCACTCTCACCCACCCAGCTCGAAGTCTTCCGCTCCGAACTTGACTCCCCCCAACCAGCCGCCGCCACCCTCGCCGAGTTCCGCACCGGCATCGCCTCCGCCACCGAACGTATCCGCGCCTTCGCCCCAAATACCTACGAAGACCCCCGCACCGTAGGCCGCCAGCACCTTCCCACCACCGTAGGAGGCCTCCTCGTCCACTGCGCCGAACACACTCAACGCCACATCGGCCAGGCCGTCACCACCGCCCAGGTCGTCACCCGCCAACCCTGAGCCTCACGCCGCGCCCTCTGTGGTGCCTCTTGGCAAACAGCCCCTACCCCACAAGATGCCCCATCTTGTCCTGCTTCGTCTTCAAATAAAACTCATTCGTCGGCTCACTCGGCACCTCTGCCGAAACCCGCTTCACCCGTATCCCAAACGACTCCAGCGCCGCCACCTTCTCTGGATTATTCGTCATCAACCGCACCGCCGATACTCCCAGCATCTTCAACACCTCGGCCGGCAACTCAAAATGCCGGCAATCCGCCGCATATCCCAGCTCCAGATTCGCCTCGATCGTATCCCGCCCACGATCCTGCAACTCATACGCCTGCAGCTTCGCCATCAAGCCGATCCCGCGGCCTTCCTGGTTCTCATACAACAAAATTCCGCGCCCTTCCTCAGCAATCGTCGCCAGCGCCAACTCCAGCTGCTGACGGCAATCGCACCGTAGCGAATGAAACACATCCCCGGTCAGGCATTGCGAATGAATCCGCACCAGCGGAGCCGCGCCCGTAGAAAGATCGCCCATCACCAGCGCGACAGCCGATTCAATCCGCACCGCCGGCGCAGGAATCGCATCATTGCACGGCAGCGGATTCTCCACCGACCCCTCAAACCCAAGAATGCGAAAGTGCCCCCACCGCGTAGGAAAATCCGCATCAGCCAGCTTACGTACCGAGACAAACGACATTCTCCCATTATAGAGACAACGACAACTGCGCCTTAGTCGCGGGCGGCGACCACTTCGTGGGGTGGAAGCACGCTTCGCGCGCGAAGCGCTTCCACCCCACGAAGTGGTGCCCGTCCGGCATGAGGACGCACTTGCTCTTGCTTCTTCACTGACCGGACCACGTTAGACTCAACCTGTGAATCCGGTCAGCACATCGCTCATCCTCATCACGCTGCTGGTCGAGCTTGGCGTCGCGGCTGCTGTGTCGTCGTCGCTCGCGCGCTCCCGCACCTTTCGCGATCTACTCCTGCTCAACACACGCACCCCGAAACAGACCTTTCAACTGGTCGCTCTCATCGTCGTTCCGCTCGTGCTTGGTGTGTGGATTCGCGTACGCGTTCCCAACTTTCTCGCGGCCGACATCAGCTTCGAGGCGACGATCCTTCTCGGCATCCTGCTCGGCCCCATCGCTGCCATGGGGGGCGGCGCAGCCCTCGCCGTCCCCGCCCTGCTCCACGGCGAACTCTTCAGCCTGCCCATCAACCTCGTCACCGGCCTGGCTGCGGGTGTCTTCGGTCGCGTCGTCGATATCGAAGACATCTGGTCCTTCTCTCCGCTCATCGATCTCAGCATCTACCGCTGGGTCACGCGCAACCTCAAACGCCCGCACCTCGACCGCCAGATCCTGCTGCTGATGCTCATCTCCGGCTTTCAGTTCGTGACGAGCCAGCTGGGCCGCATCCGCCCGCACCGCTTCTTCGAGCTCTACTCGACCACCTGGTGGGTCGAGCTTGCAATCTGCCTCTGCGCACCGGTCGTCGTCGGAATCCCGCTCAAGATCTGGAACCAGATCCGCATCGAACGCAAACTCGAAGAGCAGACCCGCCTCCTGCTCGAAGCCAAGCTCGACGCACTCCAACGCCAGATCAATCCCCACTTCCTCTTCAACACCCTCAACTCCATCACGTCGCTGGTGCGGTCCAAGCCCGAGCTAGCCCGCGAGATGATCGTCAAGCTCGCCAATATCCTGCGCATCCTGCTCAAGGATCGCGAAGCCTTCGTCCCCTTCGCCGAAGAACTCGCCTTCACCGACGACTACCTCGACATCGAAGTCGTTCGCTTCGGAGAGAAGCTTCGCGTCGTCAAAGAGATCGCTGAGGATACACTCAGCGTGGTCGTCCCCAGCATGCTCCTTCAGCCGCTTATCGAAAACTCCATCAAGCACGGCCTCGAGCCCCGTATCGACGGCGGAACAGTCACCCTCCGCAGCCGCATCACCAGTGAAGGCCGCCTGCTCGTCGAAGTCGAAGACGATGGCGTCGGCATGGCGCCTGAGCGGCCCGTAGGGCAGGGAATCGTCCGCGCCGCCGGCAGTGGCACCGGCATCGGCATGAAGAACGTCCGCGAACGCATGCAGGTCCTCTACGGAGACTCCGCTGAGGTCGAAATCGAAAGCCGCCCCGGCCGCGGCACCAAGGTCAAACTCCTCATGCCCGTCATCGAAGGCACCGGCGGCGGGTGGGGCGAGATGCGCGACGCAGTCGCCACCATGATGCGCGGCCTCGGCCGTTGAACTGCAAGCCATGACCTTGGGAGGATTCGTACATGATGCCACTCGAACCAGTAACCCTCGAAGGCCAACACGTCCGCCTCGTTCCCCTCGCCCTCGAACACGCCGAAGGCCTCGCCGCCGCTGCGGCTGACGGCGAGCTTTGGCAGCTCTGGTACACGAGCGTCCCCAAACCCGAAAATATGCTGACCGAAGTTCACCGCCGCATCGACCTCTTCGCAGCCGGCTCCATGCTCCCCTTCGCCGTCATCGACCCGGCCACCGGCACCCTCGTCGGCATGACCACATACATGAACATCGACCGCACCAACCACCGCGTCGAGATCGGCTCAACCTGGTATGCGAGGCGCGTCCAGCGCACCCCGCTCAATACCGAGGCAAAGCGTCTCCTGTTGCAACACGCATTCGAAACCTTGGACTGTATCGCCGTCGAGTTCCGCACCCACTTCTTCAACCAGCAAAGCCGCCGCGCCATCGAGCGCCTCGGCGCCAAACTCGACGGCATCCTTCGCAACCACTCTTATTCCCAAAACGGGACACTCCGCGACACCTGCGTCTACAGCATCCTCGCCAGCGAATGGCCCTCCGTAAGCGCGCATCTGCGCCATTTTGAGCACAAATACCCCACCGGAACGACATCTTCCGGGGACTGAGAAATTGTTCCACGTGGAACATCTTCACCCACTCTCAAATTGTTCCACGTGGAACATTCCGAGCCGTCCTCCAAATTGTTCCACGTGGAACAATTCTGAAGCCAGGATCGATCCGCCAGCCGCCGTTCGGCTCCTGGCTGACAGATCACGATCTCGTCGGAAGAAGCGAGCCAAATTGTTCCACGTGGAACAATCTCCTACTGCTCCAGAATCCGCCAGTAATACTCCTCGTATTTCGTAATGATGCTCGAAGCGCAGAAGTGATCTTGCGCAGTCTTTCGCGCAGCTAGAGCCATTTGCGACAGCATTTCGGGCTTTCTCAGCAGCCGAATCGCAGACCCAGCCATCGCCTCGACATCCCCAACCTCAGTCAGAACCCCATTCACGCCATCCACGATCAGCTCCGGAACCCCGCCCACCCGCGTCGCAATCGCCGGCACCGAGCAGGCCATCGCCTCCAGCGCCGCCAGCCCGAACGACTCCATCTCCGACGGCATCAGCATCAGGTCAGCCACCGGCAGCAGCTCATTCACATTCTCCTGCTTACCCAGGAAGTGGATCCGGTCCTGCACCCCCAGCTTGCGCGCCAGGTACTCCGCCGTCGAGCGATCCGGCCCATCCCCGATCAGCATCAGCCGCGCGGGCATCGCCTTCGCGACTCGCGCAAACGTCTCGATAACATCGGTCACCCGCTTCACCGGACGGAAGTTCGAAAGATGCACGAGCAGCGCCTCACCGGGCTCCGCATAGCGCGGTCGCATCTCTGCCACCAGCGCGGGTTTCCGCACATACACGTCGCAGTTGACGAAGTTGCGGATCACCTCGATCTCCTGGTTTGGCGCAAACGCCTCATACGTTTTCTCACGCAGATGGGCCGAAATCGCCGTCACACCATCCGATTGCTCAATCCCAAACTTCGTAATCGAAAGATACGACCGATCCAGTCCCACCAGCGTGATATCCGTCCCATGCAGCGTCGTGATAATCGGCAAGTGAATATTGCGCACCGCAAGCATCTGTCTTGCGAGATAAGCCGAGATGCTGTGCGGAATCGCATAGTGAACATGCAGTAGATCGAGCCCATTCCACTCGGCCACTTCCGCCATCCGCGTTGCCAGCGCAAGATCGTATGGCGGATGTTCGAACAGCGGATAGTGAAAGACCTCAACCTGGTGGAAGTGAATATTGGACTCGCGACCGGTCAGCCGAAACGGCTGTGATGACGTGATGAAGTGAACATCATGGCCACGCGCCGCAAGCTCGATCCCCAACTCGGTCGCAACCACTCCCGAGCCGCCATACGTGGGGTAGCAGGTGATGCCGATCTTCAGCGGGCGCTTCGCGGACTCCAAGTTCATAAGACCTTTTCGAAACCAGTAAACGGGGTGAAGGTATGCGACGCGCGTTGCAGGCCCGGCACGCCAAGATTCCCATAGTGGATGAGTTCCGGCGCGCCGGCGGTGCGTGATATTTCCGGGACCACTTCAAGCAGCGCTTGCATCTCCACCTGACGTGTCTGCCGGAGCCGTGTCTTCTGCAGGTCCAGGGCCGCGTCGCTGTAGCCGGGGTGACAGCAGAGCTCATAGACAGCATCCGGGTGCGCCTGGAGCGCCATCAGGGTCTGCCGAAGCGTACCAGCATCCAGCGTACCCGTCGCCGCGATACCCAACGTCCCATCCGTGGTCGTCTCATCTGTGGTGTAGTCGACGAGCTTGCGAAAGCGTGGCTCAAAAAAATCGAAAGCGGACTGAGCAAGCCGGCGTGTCCATGGAGTCTGCGTGGCAAGCGCACGCGACCACCGCGGCTCGATCGGATAACGAAACGGGCGAACCCCGCAACGCTCCGCCGTATGCAGCACGGCTCGCGCGACAACCGGGAAGAGATGCGTATGTTTATGACTGTCGACGTGCGTCACGTCGATGCCGGAGCGCTGCAACGTCTGAATCTGCGCCTGCGTCTCTCGCGCCAGATCTTCGGTCCGAACCGTCCCCCGCAGCAAAGCCTGAACGAAATCCGGGTACGACGTCCGAAAGGTCTTCCCGTCCGCGCCCATCAGCGAAGGGATGTCATCCGGGTGCGAAATGGGGATTCCGTCGACAAACACCAGATGGCACCCTACACCTAAAGTGGTATGCCGCCGGGCGATGCTCACAGCCTCTCTAAAGGCCGGACCGGTCGCCATCAGAGTCGCCGAAGTAAGTGCCCCAGCCTGGTGCAGTTCCTCAACGGCCCGATTGATGCCTGAAGTGAGTCCGAAGTCGTCGGCATTGAGGATAAGACGTGCAGGCATGGGGCTCGCCTGATTGTAGAAGGTTCAAACGGATGCCGTCCGCTGCATCGAATGATGCCCTTCGGAGCGGAGGAACGATAGCACAGCGCTGTACAGGAGGGCATACGCCGGTGGGAATCGAGACTAATACTTTTGGTTGAGAAAGATGCTTGACAACTGAATAAGCTCTCATGTGAAATGGCTGTCGGTTTCCTACCAGCACTAAAGACAAACGTTTGTCTCCAAATGGAGCGGACGGGTCATAGCGGGAAATGCAGGACTTGAGGAGGCAGTATGAGAGCAGTTTGGTCAGGAACAAGAGGTATCACCATCGCAGCGGTTTGCGCGATGACCGCAGGTTTTGCCTACGGTCAGGCGACAAACTCCGGCGACATTCGCGGTACGGCAACAGACTCCACGGGAGCCTTATTGCCGGACGTGACGGTGACGGTAGTGAACACTGAAACCGGAATCACCAAAGTTCTGACGACGAACCACGATGGTCTGTATGACACGTCTTCGATCGTTGTAGGTACCTACAGCGTCACCTTTGAGAAGCAGGGCTTTAGCCGCTTCGAGCGGTCGGCTGTCACGCTTGAAGTCGGAGTGTCAACCGTCAACGCGGTGTTGAAGGTCGGCTCGACCACCGAGGAAGTCGTCGTAAATACCGACCTGCCGCTGTTAGATACCGAGTCGGGTACGCAGCAGACCACGTTTGAAGCGAAGACAATGGCGACGTTGCCCAACGTCGGCCAAGACTGGGAAAACTTCACGATTTTGATTCCTGGTACTTCAGGAGCGACGGGAAGCCAGGGTCAAGTAAATCCAGGTCAGGAGATCTCCGCGAACGGAAACCTTCCTTATAGCAATGTTCTGGAAGACGGAGCTTCAACTACCTTGTCGCACAGCGCAAACGCAAACCCGGGAGTCTTCGAGACGATTGCGGAGCTACAGGTTTCGACATCTGCTTTCTCTGCGCAGTATGGCATCGGCGGCATCATTTTCAATCAAATTACCAAGGGCGGCACGAGCCAGTTTCACGGTACGGGCTATGACTACTTCCAGAGCGATGAGTTTCAATCGCATCCGGCAGACTTCACCAATAGTCCGAACAGCATTCCGCGGTTTCACTACAACAACTTCGGAGGTTCCATTGGCGGCCCGGTAAAGATACCTGTCCTGGGTTTGAGCCACAAGGCCTTCTTCTACTTCAACTATGACCAGATCATCAATCATGGCGCTGGGTCGAATCCGGTCAACAACATTCCGACAACCACTGTAATGGGCGGAGACTTTACGGGTCAGCAGACCATCTACGACCCCACGACTCAAGTGATTGCTCACGATGCGAATGGCAATCCGTACCCAATTCGAAAGTCGTTCCAGAGCGAGTACGGTTCGAATGCCATTCCGGCTGCGTTGATTGATAAGGTGGCGGGGAATTTCCAAAAGTTCTACCCGACGCCAGCCAGCCACATCGCGAGTGGACGTTTTATTCCGGGCAATACACCGACCTCCGGAAGCCTTATGGGTATCGAACAGGGCAACTTCACATCGGAAGTGCCGAACTCGACGCCCTACAAGAAGTACTTTGGTCGCTTCGACTACGACGTTAACTCACGCAATCGAGTCACGGCGTCGATCCAGCAGAGCGACACCCCCGTCATCTATCCGAGTCAGATAACCGCTTGCCCGGTCAATTGCCAATCTGGCGACGTTGACAACTACAACTCCCAGATCTCGGATGTGTGGACGATCTCGCCCAAACTGATCAACGAAGCTCGGTTCGGCTACACCTACCAGGGAAACTTCTATGCTGATCTGACGCTTGGCGGCGGATATGCCCAGGCCCTCGGCTGGCAGTTTGCCGAAGCTGACACCATTCCCGCTATTCAATTTACCAACAGCTATCCTTACGCCTGGATCGAACCGCAGTCCAACGCTGTTTACAAAGAGCACGTATTCGATCCGTCCGACGTCGTCACAATGATCCGCGGCCGCCATGTTCTTCATTTTGGCGGTGAAATCGCGTTCTACCGCGACGATTCAACGGCCTGGGGTAATACGAATGCTGGGACGTTCCAGTTTTCTGGCGCGTACACGCAAGCTTGGACCGTCAACGCGGTGGGTGTCGCCTCTTCCAACGGCGGTACCGGCGAACCGTATGCAGACTTCCTGCTCGGACAAGCGCAGAACTGGAGTGCTGGCGTTTCACCGGAATATGGTGCTCGCTTGAAAAATCCCCAAGTATTCATTCAAGATGACTGGAAGGTCCGCCCCAACTTCACAGTCAACCTTGGCCTTCGCTACCAGATTCGTCACGGCTGGAATGAGATTCGCGGCAACGAGGCGGTCTACGATCCAACGATTGTCAATCCTGCAAACAATACTCTTGGTGCCTTCTGGTATGGTGTGACTCACGCCAACGGTCGTACCTCACTCGAATCCAATAAATACAACACGATTCTTCCCCGAGTCGGATTCTCCTGGCTTGCGCGTCCTGATGTCACCATTCGCGGCGGCTTCGGCATGTATGCATACAACCTCAGCCTCGATACGTATGGCGGCGGTATGGGCAATGCCATCAGCGCTTCGGGAAATTACTCCGATAACACGAACGGTGTCATCGCTGCAACAATCCTTGGTGGACCAGGCACGGAACTCGCTACCGGAGCGCCGTTGCCTTACACGCCAGCGGGATACAGCCCTACCCGCTTCAACGGTCAGAACGTAACCTATACCCAGTACAACACCCCGGCTCCAGAGATCTATCAGTACAACCTGGAGATGCAGAAGACACTCGGCAATAACATGGTCTTCACCATGTCCTACGTCGGTAGCCATGGCTTTCATCTCAACTTCCCGACGGATCTGAACCAGGTTCCTACCGCGGACCTTACCCAGAACGACGCGCAGTTCAAGCCGAATCAGAACTACGATCAGATCAACGGAAGCACAAACAACGCAATCTCGAACTACAACTCGTTGCAGACGCAGCTGAATCGTCGCTTGTCACACGGGCTCAGCTTCGGCTTCAACTACACCTGGTCGCACTTCCTGGATGATCAGGACTCGTCAGGATGGGGCAGCCGTGCAGGTCCGCAGTCACGTCAATATGCGGATGCACCATCCAACTACAGCAACTCCAACTTCGATATCCGTAATGCCTTCAAGGGATTGGTCGCCTATCAACTGCCGTTCGGCAAAGGCCGTCAATTCCTCAACCACAACTTCCTGCTCGACGAGGTCCTCGGCGGCTACCAGGTGTCAAGCACAATGCAGTTTACGAGTGGCAACCCGTTCAGTGTTAGTGCATCAGGCATCAATACCTTTGCACAGCCTGGATCTACGGATAACCCATTTGTGAACTACGTGGGTGGCAATGCCAAGACGTTGATGGGAGTAACCGGCGGGCGTGGAACGTACGAGTGGTATAACCCGGCAAACTTCACTGTTCCAGCTAACGGTACTTTCGGAAATGTCAGACGCAATTCCCTCTATGGTCCGGGCCTCGAAGTCGCCAACATTTCGGCGAGCAAACGGTTCGACATCTACGAGAGTGTCAAATTACAGTTGCGGTTGGATGCTACGAACGCATTGAACCACACCAGCTACGGGCAGCCGAATGGCACGCTCAGCAGCACGACCACTCCGGGGGCAACCTACACCGGTAACGGCGTCAATGGAGTACTTGGTACTTTCAACTCCTACCAGATCACCGGTGCAAAGTCGTCGGGCCGTACCCTACAGGCTGGTGTTCGTCTGGAGTTCTAAAGCGCTATCCTCAACCCGAACGGGCGGCCAACTGGCCGTCCGTTCGCTCTTTTAACGAAGGTGTTCTGAACAGGTATGATTCTGGTTGCGATGCGTAAGATTTTGTCTCTGGCACTCTTCGGATTTGTGGTCGGATATGGTTCTGTGGGCCATGCGCAGGCCGGCGATACGCAACAGACGCAGCTCGCAGCGCACCTCCACGCGGCTCAACGGTTTATGGCTGCCAAGCAGCCGGAGAAGGCAATTCCCGAGCTTCAAGCTGTTGTGGTGCTTCAACCCGAGAACGTCGAAGCGCGCGCCAACCTTGGAGTCTTGTTGTACTTTGAGAATCGGTTCGAAGAAGCCATCCCTCAACTGAAGGCTGCCGTGACGATCAACCCGCAGCTTTGGAAGATTCAATCTTTGCTGGGCATCGCCGAGCGGCGGGCAGGAGATGAGGCGGATGGACGCGCGGACTTGGAGACGGCGTTTCCGAATATCACGGAGGAGAAGCTGAAGGTCGAAGTGGGGCGCAACCTGATTGAGAGCTATGCCGCGACCAACGATCTCGATAAAGCTTCGCAGACGATCGCCGTGTTGCTACGGCTTGAGCCGAACAACCCGGCTTTGCTTTATATCTCCTATCGCATTCATTCGGATATGGCGGTTTCGGCGATGCTCGAGCTTGGTCTGGCCGCTCCGAACTCGGCCGAAGCGCACCAGGCGATGGCACACGAGCTGCAAAGAGATCATGACCTGCCGGCGACGATCGCCAATCTGCGGGCGGCCTTGAAGCTCGACCCGAACCTGCCAGGCATTCACTTCGAGCTCGCCGAGGCGCTGCATGCCTCCGACGATCAACGCCTGCGGGCGGAATCAGAAGGCGAGTACAGGCTCGCGGTCAAGACGAATCCGGGAGATCCCAAAGCGGCGACGCGCATGGGCGACATCGAAGTAGAGAAGGGCAACATGGACGCTGGCGCGGAGGACTACCGTCGTGCGTTGAAGCTTCAGCCGGGGCAGGCGGATGCGTCGATCGGGTTGGCGAATGTGCTGAACGAGCAAGGCAAGCCCGCGGAAGCTGCGACTCTGCTTGAACAGGTGGAAGCCTCCGATCCAACCAATGTCCTGGCGCACTATCGGCTGAGCGCTGTATATCGCAAGCTGAAGCGGCCGGCGGATGTGAAGCGCGAGTTGGAGCTTTATCAAAAGTATAAGGCGGAGCGAGAGAAGCTCAAGGCGGTGTACCAGCAGATGCGCGTGACGAGTCCGCAGGGCGATGATGAGAAGAAGTAGAATTCGTTTGATTTGGATTCTTTGGTGTGGGCTGCTGTCCAGCATGTGCTGCGCTCAGGCCCCCATGGCGAGCAAGGCGGCGAAGGTGCCGCAGCTCGTCGATGTGACCGCCTCAACCGGCATCAAGTTTGAGCATTTGTCGAGCTCCGATCAAAAGTACATTGTCGAATCGATGAGCGGCGGCGTCGCGCTGATCGACTATGACGGCGACGGCTGGTTGGATATCTACTTCACCAATGCCCCGAGCGTTGCGATGGCGCTGGCGGGCAAGAAGGCGAAGAGCGCGCTCTATCATAACAACCACGATGGCACGTTTACGGATGTGACGGACAAAGCCGGCGTGGGCTTTCCGTGCTGGGCGATGGGCGCAGCGGTTGGGGATTACAACAATGACGGCCGGCCGGATCTCATTGTCAGCTGCTTTGGCGGGGTGGTGCTGTATCGCAACAACGGCGACGGCACGTTTAGCGACGTAACCAAGGAGACGGGGCTCGACAAAGATCAGGGCTGGGCGACGGGTGTTTCGTTCGGAGACTATGACGGCGATGGATGGTCGGACCTCTTCGTGCCGCACTATGTCGATTTCAGTTTGAGCGATCTGCCAACCTTCGGATCGAAGAAGACCTGCGAATACCACGCGATCGCGGTGCAGTGCGGACCTCGGGGACTGAAGGGTTCTCCGGATTCGCTCTTTCACAACAACGGCAATGGGACGTTCACCGAAGTATCGAAGGCGATGGGCGTGGACGATCCGAATCATTACTTCGGATTGACTTCGGTGTGGACGGATCTCGATGGAACCGGCAAGCTCGAGCTCTTCGTCGCCAACGATGGCGAGCCGAACTACCTGTACAAGCTGGATGAAAACGGCAAGTATAAGGATGTCGCGTTGGAGGCCGGTGTCGCCGTGAGCGAAGAAGGCGCGGAGCAGGCGAACATGGGGGTTGCGCTGGGCGACTACATGAACGTTGGCCGGCTGAGCATCGCCGTCTCACATTTTAGCGACGAGTATGCAACACTTTTCCGCAACGACGGGAGCCTGAGCTTCACGGATGTCTCGCATGCGGCCGGAATCGCGCGCGCTAGCGCTCCGTATGTTGGGTGGGGCGACGCCTTTCTCGACCTCGATAACTCGGGCTGGCAGGACCTCATCCTGGTAAACGGACATGTGTACCCGCAGGTCGATAACGGGCTTGCCGGAACGTCTTACAAAGAACCCAAACTTGTTTACCTGAATGAGCACAACGGAACTTTTCGCGAAGCCAGCCTAGAGGTCGGCAAAAGCCTGCGAGTTCCCGAGGTAAGCCGAGGTCTGGCCGTTGGCGACCTGTTCCATCGCGGGGCGCTCGACGTCGTCGTCGAGAACCTGGACGGAAAACCGATGATCCTCGAGTCGAAGCCGAATCCGGCAAACCATTGGGTGAGCTTCGATCTTGAAGGAACTCCGAAGAATAAGCTGGCGTTGAACGCCAAGGTTCGCGTGACGAGCGGCAAGACGGTGCAGATGAACGAGATTCGCAGTGGCGGGAGCTACCTCTCACAAAGCGAACTCGCCCTGCACTTCGGGCTTGGGAGCGCGGCCAAAGCGGATAAGGTTGAGGTCCTCTGGTCGAACGGCGGAACGCAGGTGTTCACCGACGTTGCCGCAGACACGTTTTATCACCTGAAGCAGGGTGGGGGACTCGTGGTCGCTGGAACGGCGAAGAAGTAGTTCACTGGTGAGAGCGTCGGAGGCGGGCGGTGGATTCGCGCACGATGAGCTCAGGCTGGACACGGATGAGTGCGGGAAGCTCTTCATCGGCGAGCTTGCGCATAAGCGCTTCCGCGCCGGTGCTGCCCATTAATTTGAGCGGCTGGCGAATGGTGCTAAGGCTCGGGACCTGGTACGAAGCGGATTGAATATCGTCGAAGCCCAGCACCGACACATCGTTCGGGACGTGGAAGGATGCGTCATGCAGCGCGCGGATCGTTCCCATCGCGGAGACGTCGTTGAAGCAGATGACCGCGGTAAACTGGGCGCGCCGCTCGATGAGTGCATGAATGCCTGGATAACTGATCTCCGGCGAGGTTGAGTCGATGGCAAGTTCAACGATAAGGCGCTCGTCGACAGCAAGCCCCAGCTCTCGTGCGACGTGCATCGTCGCTTCCCAGCGAAGTTGCGTGTCCGTCGAAAATGACTGGCCTTTCATGAAGACGATCTTCCGATGGCCGAGGTTATAAAGATGTTCCACCGAAAGCCGTGCCGCCTGTTCGTGATCGAGCACGACGTTCGTTACCTCGCGCAGGTTGGTTTCGCCTGCGATTAACACGGTTGGCAGTGGGGAAGAGTGTTCCAGATGCGTGTCGATTGCGAGAATGCCATCGACCCCGCGCGCCTGCAAAAGACGCGGATAGTCGTTGATCAGTTCAGGCTTGTGGCGATGATGGACGGTGAAGTAAAAATAGCCCCGCTCCATCAGCAGGTCGCCGATACCGCTGATGACCTGCGAGTGATAGCCTTCGCCGAGTTCCGGTAGCAGGATCCCGATCGTTTGCATGGGCTTGCCTTGCAGCGTTCGCGCAATCATGCTCGGCTTGTAGTTGAACTCCGCAGCTGCCTTGCGGACGCGGTCGCGCGTGGCCTCGGGGATAGAGCGGCCCGGCGTGTCGTTGAGGACGTAAGAGATCGTGGAGGGACTGAGGCCCAGGTGTTCCGCGAGAAATTTCAGGCTGATATGACGGCTTT
This sequence comes from uncultured Granulicella sp., assembly GCA_963693075.2. GTDB lineage: Bacteria > Acidobacteriota > Terriglobia > Terriglobales > Acidobacteriaceae > Edaphobacter. Next base: position 2,155,055 of record CAXMMP010000002.1, read on the forward strand.
TTCTTGGCGGATTCGGAAAGGTTTTTGTCATTGCGGTATTGAGCGCCAAGCATGAGAGAACGTATTCTCAAAACCAGCTTACCAAGAGTTGGCAGGGTCTCTGGATTACTTTCGTGCTCGCCCACGAAAGGGTACAGGATAGTGGTTCGAATGGGAACCTGACCGCCATGTCACGATCATGAGCGCTGTTTCAAGAAGGGACGGAGTGCCGCAACAAAGAGCGTTTATTTGGCGAGTTCCTACTTGGAATTCGCTCAATTGTAGACAGTGGACAAACGTTTGTCTAAGATGATTTGGTTTCTGTTTCCAACCTGAACGTTTATTCTGACGCGTTTGCGGCGAGTGCTGTCGTGTACCGCGTCGTTGTCGATTTGAGGAGTGTTTGCCGTGAAGAATTGGATTGTCCGTGCAGCTGGCCGGGCCACGAATGTTACGCCGCCGTTGGTATTGGGGTGCGCGAGTTTCTTGTTTCTTACGACGACGGCGTTCGGACAGGACGTCGCCGCTCCGGTCGCACCGTTGGCCCCCGACGCGAAAGGCGACGCGTTCGTCAGCGACCTCCTCCATAAGATGACGCTCGAAGAGAAGATCGGTCAGATGAGCCAGATCCCTCTCAATCAGCCTTCGTCCATCCCAGCCGATACCCTTGCCAGCGAAGGCAAGGTTGGTTCGTTCCTGTTCATCACCAATGCCGCAGAGATCAATCGTCTCCAGCATCTCGCCGTTGAGAAGAGCCGTCTGCATATTCCGTTGCTCTTCGGCTTCGATGTGATCCATGGATTTCGCACGATCTACCCCGTTCCTATCGCGATGTCCGCAAGCTGGGACCCCGCAGTCGCGGAGCATGCGCAGAGCATGGCGGCCAAAGAAGCCAGCGCCACCGGCGTCATGTGGACCTTCGCGCCGATGGTCGATATCGCGCGCGATCCTCGTTGGGGACGCATGATGGAAGGCGCGGGGGAAGACCCCTTCCTCGGTTCGAAGATGGCGACTGCGCAGGTGCGTGGCTTCCAGGGCGAGACGCTCGGGAGCCCGGGGCACATTCTCGCTTGCGTCAAGCATTTTGCTGGCTATGGCGCTGCGGTCGGCGGGCGTGACTATGAAGAGTCGAACATCTCGGACGAGCAGCTGTGGAATGTGTACTTCCCGCCATTCCATGCGGCACTTCAGGCCGGCGCGGGTTCGCTGATGAGCGCGTATATGGATTTGAATGGCGTGCCGGCTACGGGAAACCGTTTTCTGCTGCATGATGTCCTGCGCGAGGACTGGAAGTTTCAGGGATTTGTGGTCAGCGACTGGGAGTCGGTGAAGAGCCTCACGGTCCATGGATTCAGCAAAGATGCGGCGGACGCGGCGGCGCGCGCGGCGAACGCCGGCGTCGATATGGAGATGACGAGCACGACCTTCGCCGATGCGATGCCCGCCGCGCTGAAGGCAGGCGTCGTGAAAGAGTCCACCATCGACACCGCAGTGCGCGACATTCTGATGACCAAGTGGCGTATGGGCCTCTTCAAGAATCCTTACGCCGATCCAACCAGGACGGACGCGCAGATGGTCACGACCGAGCAGCGCACTGCTTCGCGGGCTGCGGGCGCGCGAGTTGCGGTCTTGCTCCGCAACGAAGGTAATGTGCTCCCACTCACCGGGATGGCGAAATCGATTGCCGTCATCGGGCCGCTCGCCGATGCAAAGGCCGACATCATGGGTTCGTGGAGTCTTGCTGGACATCCTGCGGATTCCGTAACTGTCGTTGAAGGCATGCGGAAGCGCTTCGGCACAAACGCCGTGAACTTTACGACCGGGGTTGAGATCGAACGCGAACAGCCTTCGATCTTTGACGCGCAGTTCCACAGTGAGAAGCCGAAGATGACCACGGATGCGCAGCGCGATGCGGAGTTCGCCCATGCGATCGACATGGTGAAGAGCTCGGACGTCACGGTGCTGGTGCTTGGCGAGCTTCAGAGCATGAGTGGGGAGCGGGCGTCGCGGCAGAGCCTTGATCTGCCTGGCAAGCAGGAACAGTTGCTCGAAGCGGCAGTCGCTACGGGCAAGCCAGTCGTGCTGGTCCTGCTGAATGCACGGCCTCTCAACATCACCTGGGCTTCGCAGCATGTGCCTGCCATCCTCGATGCGTGGTATCCGGGGACGGAGGGCGGCAACGCAATCGCGCAGGTACTCGCCGGGGATGTCAATCCGGGCGGTAAGTTGCCCTTCTCATGGCCCCGCTCGATCGGCCAGATTCCTGTCTTCTACGCGCACGATCTTTCGCAGATCCCGGATGATCCGTACACCCGCTACTGGGATGGTTCGAGCCGTCCCCTCTATCCGTTTGGCTATGGTCTGAGCTACGCAAAGTTCTCGATCGGCGGGCTGAAGGTTGCGAGCCCATCCGTGAAGGCGGGCGGCAAGGTGGACGTAACGGTCGACGTGACCAATACCAGCCAGCGGGATGGCGACGAGGTTGTGCAACTCTACACCCACCAGCGCTACGGCAGCGAGTCACGCCCCGTGCGCGAGCTCAAAGGCTTCGAGCGTGTGATGGTCAAGGCCGGCGAGAAGAAGACCGTCACGTTGACGCTCGACACGAAAGATCTCGGCTTCTGGAGTGCACAAACACACAAATGGTCCATCGAACCGAGCGACTTCGATGTGTGGGTTGGAGACAGCGCGGAAAGCACGGAGAATCACGCTTCTCTCACTGTCACGCAATAGCTCCTCCAGACACGAACTCCGGCCTATGGCTTCACCGAGTACAGTGAAGTCCGGGCCAGGATGTAGAGTGTCCGGTGGTCCGCGCCTCCGAAGATCAAATCGATCGGCCGTTCGGGGGTAGGGATTGCCTTCAGCAGCTTCCCGTCGGGCGAGTAGACGAACACTTCGCCAGCGGCGATATAGACGTTTCCATCAGGCCCGCTTACGACTGATTCTCCTCCGCGTTCCGCGAAGAGCTTCGGATTGCTCATCGTGCCATCGTCCGAGACGGCGACCGAGTAGGTCTTATGCTCCTCTTCATCGGTGACGTAGAAGGGCTTGCCCGGCGTTACTTTGGCGAGCGAGAAGCTCCGCAGGACATCGGACATCTTGGTCCCGTAATAAAGCTGTCCTTCGACGAAGTCAGTCCCGGCAGGGATGAACGTTGAGCCATCGGGCGAGACGTACTGATAAGGCCGCTTGAAGAGCTCTGGGTGAAGAATGCTGCGCCGCAAAGCCCAATTGTCGTTCGGGAGATAGGGTGTCTTGCCGGGAAGCGCCGTGGTGGGTTGTGGCTTGAGGACGGTCAGTTCGGTAAGCGGACCTGAAGGCTGCAAGCTGTAGACCGTGCCCTTGCCGGCATAGCTGATCACCATGAGGTTCCCTGAGGCGTCGATGGCAAGGTTGGCAGCGTCGAGCGGTGAGTCGCGCAGAAGTTTGACTCCGTTGGCCTCCGAGTAGCGGTAGATCTTTTGCCTGCTTGGATCGAGGAAGAACAGATTGCCGGCGCCGTCGGTGGTCGCTCCGGAGATGTTGTAGAAGCCCGATGCGAGAGGCACTAGCGGTGTCACGGCGGCTCGTCTGGCATCGGCGATCTCTCCCGGAATCGTCAGCGTGCCCAGCTCGCGGAAGGGCGTCGCAGCACCCGTGTCGTGGTCGATGACAGCGCCATTGAACGAAACTTTAGAGTCGCTATCGATATGCAGATTGCGAAACGTAACGTCGTGCGAACGGGCGACCCGAACAGCGTAAGGGTAGGTCTCCTTGCTTCCGACGACACGATAGGAGTGCATGTTCGCGATCAAAATATGGTCGGAGGCATCGATCACGAGCGGCAGGCAAGCGCCGCCTTCACCCCACTCTTCTTCCGTCTGGAGTGCGATGAACTCCCAGTTGGCGGCGTGGGTCAGCTTGATCTCATCGCGAACGTGATGCTCGCTCGAAAGCTCGTAGACGTGGCCTTCGGTCTGCGTATCCGAGACGTACATGCCGGCCTGGGCAAAGGTGTCGGGTGTCCAGATGTCTGTGAAGACCCCGCCACCCCCGTTCAGCACCCACAGTGACGGATACTGCGCGTCCCATGGGTGGGTCGGGTCGGGGTCGGCGGTGTGGTTGACGTTGTAGGGGCTGCTGCGTCTGCCGTCAGGACCTGAGGTGCCGTGGCCGCCAAGGAAGCGTACGTCGTCCATCAACGAGTTCGCGCCGGCCTGCCACATCACGCCGGCGGCGTGGGAGTTGACGCCGCCGGGGTAGATGCCGAGGCCTGAGACGATGTTGCTGCCGTCCTTCGGCGTGCTCAGCAGCGCCATGGGCGCGCCAGGGCCATCGAACAGCGGGTTGTGGTCGGCTAGGTCAAGCTGGGTGGTGCTGGGATGCAGGCCGATGAGGATGGTATCGGGCTTGAGCGTGATGGGACGGCTGACGAGGTAGCGGCCGGTCGGCAGGTAGAGGATCTTGTGGTCGCGGATTGCCGCTTCAAGGGCTGCGGTGTCGTCGGTTGTGCCGTCCCCTTTGACTCCGAGCGTATGGACGTTCGTCCAGGTGGATGAGTCCGGGATAGGTCGAATGCGCTCAGCAAGCGGGGCAGGGAGTTGCTTGAGCGGGGTGAGTTCGTCGGTGGTGTGGATGGTGGCGTCGCCGCCGAGGTGAACGTCGAGGCCGTGGGTGAAGAGCTTGACGGCATACAGCGCGGCCGGGCCTCTGGTGTCGGTATTGGATTCGCGGAAGTGTGCGAGAGTCGGGACGTGCGAGCAGACGAGGTCAGCGAGGCTGATCTCGGTTCGTTCGTTGTTCTCGTTCGAGATAACGACGGCCGGCCCGGAGATATTTTCGAAGCGCGACTGCTGCACCCAGAGCTCCTCGGCGTAGCCCGGGTCGATCGAGATCGCCGTCGGCGTGTTGCGGATGGTTGAGCGGATGAGGGTGAGCCCGGCCTCGTGCTCCTGGATTGCGGCCTCGCGCTGTCCGTCGAAGGTGGAATCGAGCAGGGTGAACTGCCAGCCCGGCGAGGGTTTGGAGGTGATGATGCCGAACTGGCCGTCATGGAAGTGGAGATCCTCGGCTTCATTGCCGGCGTCCTTGATGCCCGCGAGACCGGAGCCGAGGCGGAAGTCCATGTGAGTGAGGAAGCAGTGCTGCGCAATGTGGAAGCGGATTCCGACGGCTCCAGGGTTGCCGTCGCCGATCTCGAAGTCGACGTTCGACATGGCGGAGTAGAAGGTACCGGGGTTCGCGTCGATGGTCGGCGTGGGAGGGACGGTGCCTGGGAAGGGTTCGGTGGGCTGGGGGCGGCGTGGGGATGGGCGGCCGCCGGTGAACATGACCATGTACGCGGGGTCATGCTGGTAGCCAGGGGTGTTCGCAGGGAGGCTCAGCACGGGCCTGTGGGCGCCATATCCGAGCACCCGCACACCGGGCGAGATGTAGAGCGTGTGAGTGAGGGTGTAACGGGCGTCGGGCAGGAAGACGATGCCCTGACCGGAAGGATTGGAGGCGGCGACCTGATCGATGGCTCGTTGGATAGAGTCGCCGTCCGTGCCGGTAACCGTGATGGCGGCCGGGTCGTCGGGCTTGACGGTGTAGACGGAGTGAGACTGCGCCACTGCGGGCATTGCAGCTAAAGCGAGGAGGGCTACAGCTCTCATTTTCGGTGTCTCCGGGGAGAATCGAGGTTTACCCACCCCTCCCAGCAAAAGTATGCAAACTTTTCAAACGAAATTACTTAAGTCTGGACTTCGAGGGTGCGCCGCATCAAGAGTGATGCAACGGCCACGAACAAGTTGGAGGTCTACTTCCAGACGTAGGTAACGGCATCGCCGGGGTTGAGCGTCGCGGTGAAGCTGCGCTTTTTGTACTCGACGGTGATGGTTTTCGGGTCGTGGGTGGGATTGGCGGCGATGAGGACTTTACGGTGGTCGGGGGTTTCGAAGGCTACGTGCGGAGGGATCACCGGCGGAATGTCGCGGGTCACCTCGACGACCGGGCCGGAGTCGATGCGGACGGAGCCGGGGCGGACGAATTTGGAGGCGTGGGCGGCGGTGTAGAAGGCGAGGTTTCGGGTGACGGTGTTACCGTCAATGGTGATGGCTCCCTGGCAGACGGGGCATCCGCCATTGTCGGTGTGCGGGCCGTTGTGAGGGTCGGCGGCGAGGTTCCACAGAAGCGCATTGCGGCTCCAATTCTCTGTCGCACCGATGATGATGCGGGAGACCGGGTGTGCGATGGAGAAGGGCTTGGTGAGGTCTTCCTGGACGACCATCTGCTCGGTGAAGTAGAGGTTTTTGTCGGGGTGGGCGTCGTGGACCTTGGTCATGGCATCGATGGTGCCTTCGTAGAGGTGAAATCCGGAGCCAGCGGTGTATTGCGCGGCGGCGGGGTCGGCGAGAATGTCGAGCGGGTAGTCGGGCCGGTTCAAATTGTGGTCGTACAGGATGATCTTCGTGTTCAGGTTCGCTGCTTTCAGCGCGGGGCCGAGGTCCTGGGCGATGAAGGCGCTCTCCTCTTTCGAGGTCATAAGGAGCGAGGGGGTGTTTTTGGCGTTGAGAGGCTCGTTCTGGACGGTGATGGCTTCGATGTGGATGCCCTGGGCCTGCATCGCCTGGAGGTACTTGACGAAGTACTGGGCGTAGGCCGCGTAGTACTCGGGCTTGAGGCTGCCGCCTTTGGCGTTGTCGTTCGACTTCATCCAGGAGGGCGGGGTCCATGGACTGCCGAGGATTGAGAGCTTCGGGTCGATGGCGAGGATCTGTTTGAGGACGGGGACGACGTCGGCGAGATCGGGGCCAAGCGCGAAATGGGCGAGGGTGGGGTCCTGCTCGCCGTCGGGCATGTCGTCGTAGGTGAAGACCTTGGCGTTCATGTCGGATGAGCCGATGGAGACGCGGATGTAGCTGACGCCGATGCCGTTTCCGGTGTCGGTGGAGAGTTCTTTGAGGATGGCGGCGCGCGAGGCTGCGTCCATCTGCATGAGGAGCTGGGCGCTGCCTCCGGTGAGCGCGAAGCCGAAGCCGTCGATGGTCTGGTATCTCGTCTTGTCGTTGATCGTAATGTTGGCGGGGGTCTTATCGGACTTTGAAAACTCGAGGGGTTTTGGCTGCTCGGCAAAGAGCGAGGTGCGGTCGGCGGTGGTGAGCCAGACTTGTACTTTTTGGGCTGTGGCGGGGAGCGTCAGGAGCAGCGTTGCAGCGGAGAGGGTGAGACGTTTCAGCATGGTTCCTCTTATGCGCGCGGGATTTTGTGGAACTCAAGGAAGTACGTACGCGGACTTTGTGGATCGAACACGGATTAAGAACAAACAACGTCACCATTCGTGGTGCGATGGCCTAGAGATTAGGCTGCTTTAGGTGGGGTGCTGTCAAGGCGGTGATGAGGGGAAATGGGTTGGGGACAAACGTTTGTCTTTCGGTGGGGCATCCAGACCCCTCGCTCATGGCAGCCGCGCTTCGGCGGAAGCGGGCTCTAACGGAAGGCTCGAAAGAAGATGGTCAACTCGAGGGTGCAAACGCTATGATGCGCGAAACGCAATCTTGGAGAAAAGATGAAGAGAACGTCGTTGCTCGCTATCGTCCTGCTGGTGTTTGCATTTGCCGCACATGCTCAAGACACGACGAAGAAAGAGGTAGCCGCCCGGGCTGCCGATCCGGAGTTAAAGGTTGTGCTCGATTCCTGGAATGAGATTGGCCGCAAGCTGACGGCGATGGCCGAAGATTTTCCCGAGGACAAGTACGACTTCAAGCCGACGCCCGCGGAACGTAGCTTTGCCGAGCAGATGTTACACGCGGCCGGTTCGTGCTACTACTTCACGGACCCTGTGCTGGGCCGGAAGCCCGCTGTGGGAGATCCGAAGCGCGAGCAATACAAGTCGAAGGCCGACATCGTCGCGTTCGTCAAGAAGTCCTTCGCCGACGGAGCAAACGCCCTGCAGTCGTTCGGTGAAAAAGGCCTGACGACGGAGGTCGTGTATTTCCCTGGGCAAAAATCGCGGGTCATCGACATTGCCTACGGGATCATCGAGCACAGCGGCGAGCATTACGGCCAGCTCGTGGTGTACTACCGCCTTGAAGGTCTTGTGCCGCCGGAGTCGCGGGCACAGAAGTAGAGTTTGCTTCTCACCTTGTGGCGAGACTTGATGGCGGGCCGTTAGAGGACGTGGTCCCAGAGGTGAAGTTCGGGGCCACTGGGGTCGAGAGCGATTCCGCTCTGTGTGTTGAGGATCATGGTCGGGCGGGTGCTCAGGTTGTAGGCGGGCCAGGTCGGTAGGCCTGGGGCGGCGGGGACGTCACCGCGAATGAAGGCGGCCCAGGCCGCATGCATCTGGGTGGCCAGGGTGGCTTCATTCTGGGCGTTGGTGACGGCGGGGTGAGGCTTATCCCAGACCAGGCCTACGTCGAGCGAGTGATAGGCATAGCCGGAGAGACGACCGCTGGTTTCGGCGAAGTCGAGGCGGTAGGTGAAGGTTTGGCCGCCGGAGCGTGTGTGAGCGTCGGCGACGCGGGTGGAGGGAATCCAGTACTCTTCGGCGGTGAGGGCGCGGATACGACGCTGGACATCGGTCATATCGGGGTAGAGGGATTTGTATTGGGCAAACACCGGGTCGAAGGCGGCGGTGGAGAGGTTACCGAGATCCTTGGCTTCGGGATCGTGGTTGGGGTGCGGGCCGACGAAGAGCGCAGATTCGTCGTGGTTGGTGCCGATGAGGAGGCGCTTGCCTCTGGTCGAGCCGGCGGCGATGGTCTCGATGGGCAGCCGCGGGATGAGCGTGCCGTCGATTTCGGCGCGGAGCGGGAAGTGCTGCGGCCAGGTTTCAAGGAAGTCGTGCTGGACGGGGATGATGTCGGCGGCGGGGACGGTGGCCAGGGTTCCAGGGTCTTGTTTGGTGGCCTTCTGGAAGGCTTCGGCAAAGCCCTTGGACACGCCGGTCGAGGTGACCTTTGGCCAGACGCGTTCAGCGCCGCCGGATTCAGAGATCATCTGGTGGAAGAGCGGTTGGGCGGATGGGATGCCCATGAGGATGTCGGTGAGCTTGGCCCCGGCGGATTCGCCGCCGATGGTGACTCGATTGGGGTCGCCCCCAAAGGCCGCGATGTTTTGCTGGATCCACTGGAGCGATGCGATGAGATCCAGCAGAGCGTTGTTCGCAGAGCCGGCGTAAGCGGGACCGAGAATCGGCTCGAGATCGAGGAAGCCGAAGACGCCGAGGCGGTAGGCTACCGTGATGCAAATGATGCCTTCGCGGGCGAACTGTGACCCGTCGTAGACGGGTTCGAAGGCGTGGCCGCCGGTGAAGCCGCCGCCGTGGATCCACACGAAGACGGGGTACGGCGTGAAGTGGTGCGCGGGGGCGTCGGGTGCCCAGAGGTTGAGGTAGAGGCAGTCTTCGGAGTGAGTGACGTTGGGTTCGCCGGACTGCATGGGCGAGGCGGAGAACTTTGTGGCAACGTAGGGGGCGGTGAAGGCGGCGGGTGGCTGTGGGCCTTTAAAGCGTAGCGGACCGATGGGTGGCTGAGCGAAGGGGATGCCGCGGAAGATGCGGACGCCGTCGGCGGTGAGGCCTCGGATGGGCCCTTGCCTGGTGGTGACGGTGGGGGCAGTCTGGGCGAAGAGGCGCGGATTCGTCACGAAGGCGACTGCTGCGAGGGAGGACTGGGCGAGGAAGTGGCGGCGGGTCTGGGGCATTGTTTTGGATTGTATGCGGTTTAAAAGAGAAACCCCATGGCCGGCGCGATGGACTGCGACGGACATGGGGCACTTGGATGATGTGACTACTGGAACTGGAACCAGTTGATGTTGGATATGCCTTCCGAGGTGTTAGCCGCGCGGAAGACAAGGTAGAGGGTGTGGACGCCCGTCGCGCCGGAGACGTTTGCGGAAGTGTTGACCCACTTGCTGTAGTCTCCGCTTGCGCCGGTGGGGGTGAGGGTTGCGGTTCCGATGAGCGTTCCAGTTGTCGAGTCGAGGTGGAACTCCAGGGTACCGCCGCCGCCGCCGGATGCGTTGCGAACGATGACGGAGGAGACACCGGTGCCGAAGTCGATGTTGTTGTAGGTGAGAAACGAGTTGTTGTTGACATAGCCGATGTCATAGACGCCGGTTGAGTCGTTGGTCGCTTCGTCTTCAATGCCTGTCTCTGTGGTGTAACCGCTGGCTTGAATCTGAGACTTGGCTGAGATAGTGTAGCTGCCGCCCTGAGTGCCGTTCCAGGTGAAGGTCGCTGCGGCGGTCGCGGGCATGGTGTACGAGAGCGTCTGCGTTCCCCACTGGACTTCAATGGGCTGGCTGGACGTGGCCTTGTTGTAGACGACGAGAGCCTTGGAGCCATCGGTGTTGAGGAAGCCTACCGAGCTGACGCTGGCAGTATCCGACGAGTAGATGCGGACTGCACCGGGCAGGACGAACTTCGAGTATTGACCGAGCGTGTAGTACTCGATCGTCTTGGTGACGGTGCCCCCGGGGTTTTGGACGGTAACGATAGGTGTACAAATGTTGCAGCCGCCCATGCCAACTTCAGTCAGGTTGGGTCCGCGATTCTGATCGAGAGCGAGGCCCCACTTGACATACGAGCGTCCCCAGTTGCGGATGACGTCGGTGATCTCGGTGAAGTCGTTGGTGAACTGGTCGGTGATGAAGGTGCCGCCGGAATGCTCTGTCTCCCATGTGCCCTTGGTCGGGAAGAAGTGCTGGACCGTGGACTGGGAGCCGGGGACACCGGCGTAGCCATGCCACGCAACGCCTGCGACCTGGTCGGAAGCGAGGAGGGTAGGATCGGCCATGACGTTTTCGGAGTAGGTCTGGTTATCCCAGTTGTGGTCGTAGACGAAGAACTTGCTGGTGATGTTGGCGGTCTGGAAGGCGGGCAGCACATAGTCGCGCATGACCGTCGTCTCCTGGGGATCGAGCATATACATGCTCGGGTAAGCGGTGGTGTTGTTGAGCGGCTCGTTCTGGAGCGAGATGTAGTCGATCGGGATACCGGCGGTCGCGTAGCCCTGGATGAACTTGACGAAGTAATTGGCAAACGGCGTGTACATGGTGGAGAGCAACGAACCGCCATTGACGGAGGCACCGGAATCCTTCATCCAGCCTGGAGGCGACCATGGGTTGGCCATGATCTTCATGGAAGGATTGAGGGTCTTCGCCTGCTGAATGATGGGGATGACGTAGGACTGGTCGTGAGCGATGGAGAACTTCGCCAGCGTGGGATCGGCGGTGCCGGAGTTGTCGTCGTAGGTGTACTCGTTGCGGGCGAGATCGGTGGCGCCCATCGGGAGCCGCATAAAGCTGAGCCCGATGCCTGCTCCGGTACGGGTGAAGAGGTCGGACATGGTAGCCGGAAGTGATGCCGGCGGGACGACCTGACCGAGCAGGTAGTTGGCACCGTCGGTAAAGGACGCTCCGAAGCCTTCGATGGGCTGGAACTGCTGGGTTTCATCGACGACGATCTGATTGGCCGTGGCGGAGCCGCTCTTGAAGGTAACGGGCGACTGCGCGGCGAGCAGCTTGGTCTGATCGTGCGTGGTGAGCGCGACGCTGACCGTGGTGGTGGGGCTGGCGATCGTGTACGTCGCGGTGCCGACAGCGCTGGTGGAGTAGCCGGTGGCAGTGGCGATGGCGTTGATGGTAGTGGTGGTCGCCACGGAGATCGCGGCGGTGTACTTGGTTGACGAGGTCGTCGGGGCGCTACCGTCGGTGGTGTAGTAGATGGTCGCGCCCGCGGTCGTGTCGACGATGGTGACGGACTGTGTGGTCGCATAGGTTCCGCCAACGGGGGCGAAGGTGGGCGTAGCGGCTGCGGGCAGGTTGATGGTGAAGGTCGCAGTGGCTACGGCGCTGTTGTTGAATCCGGACGCGGCTGCGATTGCGCTCAGGGTCGTCGTGGCGTCGACCGCGATCGGCGCGGTGTACTTGGCCGAAGCGGTGGTCGGAGTCGAGCCATCGGTGGTGTAGTAGATGGTCGCACCGGCGGTAGTGTCGGTGATGGTTACGGTCTGGTCGCTGGTGAAGGTGCCGGTGCCAGGGGAGAAGGTCGGCGTAGCGGCGGGCGGGATGTTGATGGTGAACGTGCCACTGGCGACCGGGCTCGTGGTGTAGTTCGTCGCGGTGGCGATGGCCTTGATGGTGGTGGTGGTTGCGACGGAGAGTGGCGCGGTGTACCTGGCCGAAGCGGTGGTCGGGGTTGAGCCGTCGAGGGTGTAGTAGATGGTTGCGCCGACGGTGCTGTCGAGGATCGAGACGGTCTGGGTGGCGGTGAAGGTTCCGGCGGCAGGCGAGAACGTTGGTGTCGCAGCGGCAGGGAGGTTGATCGTGAACGTCCCGGAGGCTACCGCGCTAGTGGTGTAGTTAGTTGCGGTGGCGACGGCCTTGATGGTGGTGGTCGTGTTGACCGTGATTGCGCCGCTGTACTTGGTGGAGGCGGTGGTCGGCGTGCTGCCATCGATGGTGTAGTAGATGGTCGAGCCGGCGGTTCCGTCGGCGAGCGTTACGGATTCCGGCGTGGTGAAGGTGCCGGCTGCAGGCGTGAAGGTGGGCGTCGCGGCCGCGGGCAGGTTGATGGTGTAGGTGGCGGATGCAACGGAGCTTGCGGAGAAGCCGGTGGCCGTGGCGATGGCGTTGATGGTCGTGGTGCTGCCGATGGCGATGGCGGCGGTGTACTTGGTCGACGAGGTGGTGGGAGTCGAGCCGTCGAGCGTGTAGTAGATGGTCGCGCCGGAGGTGGTGTCGGCGAGTGTGACCGACTGTGCGGAGGTGAAGGTCCCGGCGGCAGGCGAGAAGGTCGGCGCGGCGGCGGGCGGCGCGGTAATGGTGTAGATCGCGGTCGAGACGGCGCTGTTGCTGTAGCCGGTGGCAATGGCGATGGCGCTGATGGTCTCGGTGGTGGAGACGGAGATGGCTGCGCTGTAAGCGGTGGAGGCTGCGGTGGGCGTGGTGCCGTCGGTGGTGTAGTAGATGGTCGCGCCGGTGGTGGTGTCGGCGAGCGAGACGGTCTGGGTCGCGAAAAAACTTCCGCCGGCGGGCGAGAAAGTCGGGGCGGACGCCAGCGGCTGATTGTTATTGGAACCGCCGCCGCCGCAACCGGCGAGGGCTAAGCCAATGAATCCAAGCAGAGTTGCGGCGAAACGTGCAGTCGTGCGCGGAGCGGACGAGCGAAGGGCGAGGGTGGGCCTGGGGAAGAGGGTGTGCAAGGTGCGCTCCGTGAGACAAACGTTTGTCTTTGATTTACGGGAGATTTTTACGCTTGTCCGTCGAGGGTTGTCAAGCTGGATTCTGGTGTGGCGAAAAAGCCAAGGGATGCACCCGGAGGGCCCGACGTTTGCACGGAAACAAGTGCAACGGCAACGGCCATGCGCAAAGAACGCAGAGGAGGCTACCTGGCGGATTCACGGATGGTGAGAATCTGGTCCGGCTTGATGTTGGTGAGGGTCTGGTGGATGCCGGTGGGCCAGAGGAGGTCGATGCGATCAATCATGGTGGCGTCGCCGAGGCCGAAGTGGACGCGCTTGTCGCTTGAGGAGTTGTAGCCGACGGCGGTGGTGGCCTGGTTGGTCTGGGTTCCGCGGGCGGTGGTGATTTTGATACGGGTGCCGAGGCCGTCGCGGTTGTCCTGGACGCCGATCAGGTTGATATCAACCCAATGGTTGGCGTTCTTCGTGACGTTCATCAGGAGTTCGGGTGGGCCGTTGAGGTTGGTGGTGACGATATCGATCCTGCCGTTGTTGAGCAGGTCGCCAAAGGCCGCGCCGCGATGGGCTGCGGGTGTTGTCAGCCCTGCGGCAGCGCTGACATCGGCGAACTTGAAGTTGCCGAGATTACGGAAGAGGCTGTTTGGCAGTGGGTAGGGCCGGTGCTGCGACTCCATCGAGTTGTCGAGGATCTCGGAGTTGGCGGTGAACAGGTCTTTCAAGCCGTCGTTGTCGAAGTCGAAGATGCCGGCGCCCCAGGCGGTGTTGCGCGCGGTGTAAGTGGTGAGGGATGAGGAGCTGGTCACGTCTTCGAACTGATGGTTGCCGAGGTTCTTGTAGAGCGGGAAGGTGTCGCCGAACATGGCGGTGTGGAAGATGTCGGGCAGGCCGGAGTTGGAGAGGTCGCGAAAGTCGGTGCCCATGCCAGCGACGGTCTTGCCGGACTCGTTGTAGGCGACGCCGGCGGTGGCGGCTTCGTCCGTGAAGGTACCGTCGCCGTTATTGTGCAGCAGGAGGTTGGGGTAGGTGTCGTTCGAGATGAAGATGTCGGTGTTGCCGTCGTTGTCGTAGTCGGCGAAGGCGACACCCATGCCCTTGTTGGGGTACTGCGCGATGTGCGAAGGGACGGAGACATCGGTGAAGGTCCCGTCGCCGTTATTGCGATAGAGAATGTTGGGGACCGGGTGAAAGGTGCTCGGGGAACAATAGCTCGGGAGGTTGGCGGTGGTGCAGCCGGGGACGGTTTTGATGTCGTAGTCGAGGTAGTTGATGACGAGCAGGTCGAGCTTGCCATCGTTGTTGTAGTCGAACCAGCCGGCGGTGACGGACCACGCCTTCGTGGCGGTGCCCGGGAGATTGCCGGGGACATGGGCTTTTTCGGTCACGTCGGTGAAGGTGCCGTCGTGGTTGTTATGGAAGAGCTGGTTTCGGTTGTAGCCGGTGACGTAGAGGTCGACGAAGCCGTCGTTGTCGTAGTCGCCGGCGGCGACGCCCATGGAATAACCGATTCCGGCAAGGCCTGACTTGGCCGTCACATCGGTAAAGGTGCCGTCGTGATTGTTGTGGAAGAGACGATTGCTGTAGCTGGCGTCGGATTTTTCGAGCGATGGGATGGCGGCGCCGTTGGTGAAGAAGAGGTCGAGGTAGCCATCATTGTCGTAGTCGAATGCAGCGACTCCGCCCGTCATGGTTTCGATCGAGAAGCGGTGCGGGCTGACGGAGTTTTTGAGAGTGAAGTGGATGCCGGATTGCTTGATGAGGTCTTCGAAGGTGATGGGGGCTGGGCTGGCCGTTTTCAGGGACTGGGCGTGTGCGATGAGGCAGGCGAAGACGAGCAGAGCTGCGGTGAACAGGAACCGGGTTGGTCGAGGACTCATCGCTTTGCCATCGTACATCCCGAGGATGCGAGGGGTGGGATCGATGGAGTAGACTCGGCCTGTTTGCTTTCGGAACAAGGAGTGCGGCATGGCGGTTTTGAGCTATCAAAGCGGGTTTGGAAATGAGTTTGCGACCGAGGCGGTTGCGGGTGCGTTGCCGGTGGGCCAGAATTCGCCGCAGCGGCATGCGCTGGGGCTCTATACGGAGCAGGTGAGCGGGTCTGCGTTTACGGCTCCCCGGGGCGCGAACAAGCGGACTTGGATGTACCGGATTCGGCCTTCGGTGGTGCATGAGCCGTACCAGCCGTTCGCAAAGCAGACGCTGCTGCGAAGCGGACCGTTCGACGAAGAGCCGACGCCGCCCAACCAGATGCGCTGGAATCCGCTGCCTTATCCGGAGGCAGCGACCGACTTCGTGGAAGGTCTGACAACGATCGGCGGGAACGGCGACCCAGCGAACCATGATGGCGTTGGAATTCACTGGTATTCGGCCACCGCTTCGATGACCGATCGCTACTTCTATAACGCCGACGGCGAGATGCTGCTGCTCCCGCAAGAGGGTAGTGTGCGGTTTGCGACTGAGTGCGGTGTGATTGAAGCGAAGCCGGGTGAGTTGGTGGTGATACCGCGCGGCATCAAGTTCAAGGTGGAGCTGCTGGAAGGACAGGCGCGCGGATATATCTGCGAGAACTTTGGCCAGCCCTTCAAGCTGCCGGACCTCGGTCCCATCGGGGCAAACGGTCTAGCGAATCCGCGTGACTTTTTGACGCCGGTGGCCGCATTTGAGGACAAGGATGGAGAGTTCGAGGTGGTGTCGAAGTTCCTGGGCAAACTTTGGACGTCCAAGTACAACCACTCGCCGATCGACGTGGTGGCATGGCATGGAAACTACGCGCCATACAAGTACGATATGGCGCGATTCAACTGCATTAACACGGTGAGCTTCGATCACCCCGATCCTTCAATCTTCACCGTGCTGACCGCGCCTTCGAACATTCACGGCACGGCGAATGTGGACTTCGCCATCTTCCCGCCGCGCTGGCTGGTGGCGGAGAATACGTTCCGTCCACCATGGTTTCATCGCAACATGATGAACGAGTTCATGGGCTTGATCTACGGCGAATATGACGCGAAGGCGGAGGGTTTTCTTCCCGGCGGCGCGAGCCTGCATAACTGCATGTCGGGCCATGGGCCGGACGCTGAGACGTTCACCCGGGCGAGCGCGGCGGAGCTGAAGCCGGTGCATATTCAGGACACGCTGGCGTTCATGTTCGAGACCCGGATGGCAGTGCGACCGACGCGCTTTGCGTTGGAAGGCAAGATCGTCCAACATGAGTACTACGAGTGCTGGCAAGGGCTTGGGAAGTTGTTCAAAGGTTAGGCGCGAAGGTGGGTGGGTTGGACGAGAGCTGGGGTTGGACGAGCTGGATTGCTTCTGCGAATGAGGCTGGGTGTGGGTTTCCATTGCAGAACCTGCCGTTTTGCGCGTTTGAGGCGAGCGAAGGGGTCGTACACCTGGGGGTCGGGATTGGAAACCTGATTCTCGACCTGCAGGTGTGTTCGCGGACCGGTTTGCTGAATGCGCTGCCGGGATATATTCGCACGGCGTGCGGCGAGCCAACGCTGAATAAGCTGATGGGCAGCGGGAGATCGGCGATCACGCAGTTGCGGCAGACGTTGATGGGGCTGATGAAGCTCGGCGTTCCGGTCTCGCAGATGGATGCGGTGCTGGCCGGGGTCAGGCCAATGGAAGGCGCGAAGTTTCACAAGCCGATTTCCGTGGCGAATTACACGGATTTCTATGCGTCGGTCCACCACGCAACGAACGTCGGCCGGCTGTTCCGGCCTGACGCGCCGCTCCTGGCGAACTATAAGTATGTGCCGATTGGGTATAACGGCCGCGTGTCGTCGCTGGTGGTGGGCGGGACGGATGTGGTGCGTCCGAAAGGCCAGGCGAAGGGTGAAGACGCGCCGGTGTTCGGGCCCTCGACGCAGTTGGACTATGAGCTTGAAGTTGGGGTTTACATGGCTCGCGGGAACGAGCTTGGGACGTCGATTGGGATCGACGCGGCTGAGGATTATTTGTTTGGCGTGTCGTTGGTGAACGACTGGTCGGCGCGGGATGTGCAGAGTTGGGAGTCGCAGCCGCTGGGTCCGTTTCTCGGGAAGAGCTTTGCGACCTCGGTGGGACCGTTTGTCGTTTCGATGGAGGCGTTGAAGCCGTTTCGGGTGCCGCTGGCCGCTCGGGAAGAAGGCGATCCGGAGCCGTTGAATTATTTGAGTGGCAACGCCTCTGCAGGGGAGGGAATCGACCTTACCGTCGAAGCCTGGCTGCTCACGAAGAAGATGCGTGAGGCCGAGGTGAAGCCGGTTCGGTTGAGCACGGGCAAGTTTCGCGAGATGTACTGGTCGTTCGCGCAGATGGTAACGCACCACACGAGCAATGGCTGCAACCTGATGGCCGGAGACCTGCTGGCGAGTGGGACGGTTTCGGGTCCGGAGGCTGGTTCGGAGGGCTGCCTGCTTGAGAAGACGAAGCGCGGGACGGAGCCGGTGGCGCTGCCGAATGGGGAGTCGCGCGGGTTCCTGGAGGATGGGGACGAGGTGATCCTTCGCGGGTTCTGCGAGCGCGAGGGTTTGCCGCGGATTGGCCTGGGCGAGTGCCGTGGGACAGTTGTAGCGGCGAAGGCCTAAGATGTCGAATCAGGGTTACGCAAGGAGAGATGATGGCTACGATCGCACCGGTTCAGGAAGCAGTTGCAACGGATTTTCTGCCGCTCAAAGGCACGGATCATATCGAGTTTTTCGTAGGGAATGCACGGCAGGCGGCTTACTACTATCGCGCGGCCTTTGGCATGACGCTGGTGGCGTATGCGGGGCCGGAGACTGGCCGGCGGGATCGTGCGTCGTACGTGCTGCAGCAGGGCAAAGTGCGGTTTGTGCTGACGACCGCGCTGCGCACCGACACGCCGATTGCCGAGCATGTACACAAGCATGGTGACGGGGTTCGCTCAATCGCGCTGTGGGTGGATGATGCGCGGAGTGCGTGGCTGGAGACTACGAGCCGCGGCGCGAAGAGCGTACAGGAGCCAACCGAGGCGAGCGATGAGTTTGGCAAGGTGGTGACGTCGAGCATCGCGGCTTACGGCGATACGCTGCACACCTTTATCGAGCGTAAGGATTACAAGGGTGCGTTTTTCCCCGGATATCAGGCCGCCGAGCATGATTCGATCGCGCAGCCGGTTGGATTGCTGCATATCGATCACATCGTCGGCAATGTGGGCTGGAACTCGATGAACGAATGGGTTGATTTTTATGCCAACGTGATGGGCTTCTCGCTGTACCAGCACTTCGACGACAACGATATTTCGACGGAATACTCCGCGTTGATGTCGAAGGTGATGGCGAATGGTAACGGCTATGTGAAGTTTCCCATCAACGAGCCGGCGGAGGGTCGCCGCAAGTCGCAGATTGAGGAGTATCTTGACTTCTACGGTGGCCCCGGCGTCCAGCACATGGCGCTGGCGACCAACGACATCGTCGCGACCGTGACGCAGATGCAGAAGCAGGGCGTCAGCTTTCTGACCGTTCCACATAGCTACTATGCGGAGCTGCAGGAGCGCATCGGCAAGATCGATGAGCCGATTGAAGACCTGGAGCGGCTCGGGATTCTTGTGGACCGGGACAACGAAGGCTATATGCTGCAGATCTTTACGCGGCCGGTCGAGGATCGTCCCACGGTGTTTTACGAGATTATCCAGCGCAAAGGCAGCCGCAGTTTCGGCAAAGGGAACTTCAAGGCCCTGTTTGAAGCCATTGAACGGGAGCAGGACTCGCGCGGAAATTTATAACGTTCGTGCATCTAGAAAGTAACCTCGGTGGGTTACGAAAGCCAACTTTTGCGGGTTCCTCACCGTCTGATGGGTATGTGGTTGGTTGACCTGGGCTCCGTTTGGAATGAAGAACCGCTGGAAGGACTGAGGGCGACAGACGTTACCCTCGGTCTTCTGGACCGTACCAAAGCTTTACTTGGCGATGGCCGTTATTGGTGCGGCGAGTCGCTGGCGATGACGTCGAACGGCGAGCGCTGCGATCCCTTTTCTGAGGAGGCGTTTTGCTTCAGCCTGCTGGGCGCGGCGGTTCGAGCTCGCTGGGAGATGCGCGAGATCATCGCGGATGCCGAGATAAACCAAGCCCATATTCAACAGCTGATGAATGCGATCCATGATGTGGTAGAGGACTTTCGCGGCGGGGTCGCGGAATCGAACTTTGCCTGCGGAATCCTGGATGGGATGATCGAGGCACTTGAGACGTGGCGCGAGGAGCAGCTCGCCCTGATTCAAGTGGCAAAGATGACCTACGCGGCATAGCAATTCACGCAACTTCTCCAGGCAGACCGCGCGGTTTATACCTCCGGGGCTCGGGATCATTGGCTCAGGCGCGTCGAAATCCCGTCTCGATCTTTGCCTGCTGGCGGATGATGGCCTCACCCTCTCGCGATCGAAGGGAACGATGGGATCGACGGGCGGAGCGTGAGAAACAGGCCTGACAGGAACGAAAAGCCGCAATTTCCTCACACGCACCTTGCTGGGGCGAATACCATCAAGGAACCCGGGCCCCGTATTCGATGAACCAGTTCTGAAGAAGCAGCCACGCCGCTGGCAAAGTTGCGCGCCGGCACAGGAACGCCATCTTCCAGACGCGTCTGACTGGACCGCGCCGCCCGAACTGCCTCCAGCACTGTGAGCCTAAAGGAAGCCCCAAGATGCTCGATGTCCACCCGACCCACGGCCCCACCCACACGTGGCGCGACTTCCTCCTCCACATCGCGACCATCGTCGTCGGTCTGCTCATCGCCGTCGGCCTGGAGCAGACGGTCGAGTTGCTGCACCGCAAACATCAGGTGGCGGAGACACGCAAGGCACTCGAGATCGAGCGCCGGATCAACCGCAACCGGTTTGCCGTGACCACCGAGCAGTTCGAGCGCTTCGTGCCCATCCTGCAACAGAATCTCGCCCTCTTTGTTGCGCTCAGGAATCATCCGGGCAGCGCCGCATCGTTACCGCCGCTCGACTGGAACGCGCTTTCCTTCGAGATGCAGGACGGTGCCTGGCAGACCGCGAAGCAAAACAGCGTGCTGGAGTCGATGCCTGTCTCCGAGGCGCGGGGGGACGCAGCCCTCTATGAGCGCCTCGGTTTTATGAACGCGGACAACGAAGTGGAGCACAAAGCCGTCAACGAAGCGCGCCTCTTTGCGATTGCCGACCCCAACCCCTCCCATCTCTCTCCCGAGCAGCTCGACCATCAAATTGAGCTGACGGCCCGAGCGATCCAGGCCTGTACGAATGTGGCGATCGACCAGACCAACTTGCACCGTGAGTTTCCTGATTTCTCCCCGGCACCGACACAACAGGAAGTTCTTGCGATCCGTCACCAGGCCGCTTCGCCGGAGTGGTTCGCCTACAGCAGGCGAACCGTCGAGCACATTTACGACTTCGAGAAAGCTCAAACCGCCGATTCCTCCCCCTCCCATTAGCCTGAAAGGACGCCTATGCTCGACGTTCATCCGCCCCACGGCCCTACCCACACCTGGAAGGACTTTTTCATCCACATCGCCACGATCGTCGTCGGCCTGCTCATTGCCGTCGGGCTGGAGCAAGCTGTCGAGTACTTCCACCATCGTCGCGAGATCTCCGAGACCCGTGATGCTTTGGTCGTGGAACAAGAGCAGAACCAACAGAACATGGCCGTGCGCCTCGCAGAGTTCCGACTCCGCGTCGCGACCGTTCAGACCAACCTTGCCGTCTTCCACTACCTGGAGATGCACCCGCGCGCGCGCCTCGACATGCTGCCGGGCAAGGTCAACTGGCACACCAACGGCACCCCATTTACGCAATCCGTTTGGACGACCGCACAGCAAAGCCCGGTGCTCGCCTTGCTGCCCCCGGCTGAAGTGCGCGAGGACAGCAAGGTTTACCGGCTAATGCAGTATTGTTCCGATAGCTTTGCAGCCTACCGCGCTGCAAACACCGAGGCTCGTACCTACACCGTTGATGCAGCTTCCGTAACCGATCTCTCGCCAGAGCAAGTAAAAGAGCAGATTCGTCTCACGCGCATCACGCTCAATCGGCTGTACCGCTATGGGGCCGATCTTCGCAACCTCGCTGTCCTTTACCCCCGGTTCTCCCCGGTTCCGACCGTCGAGGAGCTGGCACAGATCGTTCACGAGACCGCTGCGGAACGTGCCGCCATTGAGTCACAGAGCCTCGGAAACGAGGAACCGAAGGGTCCGGCTGAATCGGACCCGGCGTCGAGGTAGACCGTGCAGTCCGAACGAGGCCCGATGCTCGACGTTCACCCGTCCCACACCCCACCGCACCCCCGGCGCCACTGATCACCATATCGCCGGTATCGTCCTCGGCCTCATCGTTCCAATTTCTTGAAGAGGAATGCGCTTCAATGGCGCCCGTATGGCACCCAGATGAGATGCCACTGTGATCCCCTAGATGGGATAGCGTTGTTCCGATTCGCACACAAAGGACTTTGAGGCTCTTCAGCCCTGAGAGTCGGAGGCATTTGCCAGCGCGAGGAGATCCGACTCGTTCTGTCTTTCTGCTTCGCATAAGGGAAGCATGACAGTGAGTCTGGCCCCGCCTTCACGACGATTGGCAGCGGTCACGCTCCCTCCGTGAACACGAACCACGGCCTCCACAAAAGCCAGGCCAAGTCCATGGCCACGCGAAGCCCGGCCTTTCACCCTGCGTTCGAAGAGATGACGACTGATCTCCGCGTCGAAGCCCGGCCCATTGTCTTCCAGAGTGAGCGTAGCCATGTGCTCGTCTGCTTCAAGCGAGATGCAAACCAGGCAGGAGGCTGGCAGATGTTTGAGTTCGTTGTCGAGCAAGTTGGCGATAACACGGTGCAGGAGACCGGGGTCGGCCATTATCTTGATGGCCCCGGCGCTTTTCATTTGAAAACCGAGCCCCTTGTTGCTCATGGAGGGCTCGTAGAGGTCAATCATGTCTCGAACAAGTGCGTCGAGATCCACCTCGGTTCGCGAGAGCCGGAGGGCATCGGCCTGTGCCTCCGCCACGTCCAGCGACGTATTGAGGAATTCAGTCAGCCGGTCGAGTTCGTCGATCGCCGACACGATCGATTCGGCGTGATCCTCTATGACCCCGCCCGCCAATGCCGTCTCCAGTTTGCCGCGGACAGCGGTCAGCGGACTTCGAAGATCGTGCGCGAGGGAGTCTGTGATGGTATGAAGTTGATGGACGGTGCTCTCGATCCTGTCGAGCATATGGTTGAGCGTGTCTGCCAGATGTCCGATCTCATCCTTTCCCTTCGTGTCCGGAACTCGACTGCTTAGGTCGGATTGGCCAATGCGCGATGCTGCTTCTGTAATCTCGGTCACGCGGCCTAGCATCCTCCGCGTCGCGAAAAAGACGATGATGAAGCCAAGGAGAACGATTACTACCCAAAGGGTAAGGAATCGCACGCGAAGCTTTCTGAGGACGTGGACTTCATCCCGCTCCGACAAGCCGAGATAGATGTTGCTGCCATCGTTCATGCGAACCGACGCAACCCTGAATGGGATGCGGAACCCTTGAACCCTCACATCGAAGGGCACGTCATGCGACGCCTGTGTGGAGCGGATGGCAGCAAGGTTTGCGGCTCCATCTCCATACCCCACCCACAGACGAAGCGGACCGTTGTCGCCCGCCTGGAGAAAGAAAACCGCGTCATTCTCAGTGGTGCTCGCCTGCTCACGGTAAGGAACCTCACGGCTGGCGAGTTCTGCCACCTCGCCTACAACGCGCCCGTAGAGACGATCTTTCGGCGTTCGTGCGGCCACGTCACTGAGCACCCCGACTTCTCCCGAGAGCCACGCATCACTTCTTCGCTGAAGGTCGCTTGCAACAAAACGGTGAAGCATCGCGAATACCAACATGGTTCCAATGGCGAACGCCAAACTTGCCCAAAGCGAGATTCGCCACGCGGCGCTCCGCATGATTGGATTAGCTGCCTTCGAGGACATATCCGATACCTCGCAATGTTTTGATGAGCGGCTCACGTCCTTCGGTGTCGATCTTGCCGCGCAGTCGATAGATGTGTACATCGACCACGTTTGTGTCCGGCTGGAACCGCATTCCCCAGACTTCAGTCATCAGCATGGAACGGGTTACCACCCTGCCGGCATTGCGGCACAGGTATTCCAATAAGACGAACTCCTGCGGACTCAGGTTCAGGACCTCATCGCCGCGGGTCGCTCTTCGTCTGAGGGTATCGAGTTCCAGATCGTACACACGCAACCTGCTCGGGTCTTCGGCCTGCGGGGTATTTCTGCGAAGCAGACTCCGCGTTCTGGCAAGGAGTTCGGCGATCGCAAAAGGCTTCGTCAGGTAATCGTCTCCGCCGAGTTCGAGACCCTTCACGCGGTCGTCCACCGACCTCCTGGCCGAAAGAATGAGCACGGGGCTCGTTACCCCCGCCTTCCGCATTTGAAGGATGAGGTCGATGCCGTCCTGATCGGGCAACCCAAGATCGACGATCATCGCGTGGTAGACATACTTCGCCGCGAGCAGGGCGGCGGTAGCGCCATCCTCCGCCGTATGAACGTCATAGCCTGCCCCCGTCAACGATTGCTTGACGAAGCTCTGAATCTCGAGTTCATCCTCGACCAGCAGGATTCGCATCCTTCCATCCTATGTCGCGTCTGGAGCGCTTGTCCCACCGATTGCCTTGTCCATGAACGAATCGTCATGGCGACCCATCCTTCAAGGTGCTATCAATGAAGCAAAGGTCACGTCTCAGTCACTGAGTGCTGAATTATGACTCCAAGCCCGCCACTGTGAGGAGACGACTTTCGGCGGATGCTCGTTTCTTCGTCCTTCGGCTTTCCACAACGCAAGCCAAATCCATCCAGTTTCTGCTGAGGGCTTTTCGTGCATGACTACGGCATACCTGAACCGCATTGCCACTGCCGTACCAGAGCATGATGTGCATGACTCCTTCGTCGTCTTCGCCGAGAAGATGCTCGCGGACCCGCGACTCCGGGCGGTTTTCCGTCGCATGGCGAGCCGCGCCGAGATCACACATCGGTACTCCTTCCTCAACCCCAAAGGTGACGGCCAGTTTTCTTCGCGCGACGCCAATGACTTCTATCGCCTGGGGGAGTTTCCCACGACGTCTGAGCGTATGGAATTGTTTGAGCAGAGCGCTCCCATCTTGATGAGGAAGGTGGTAGACCGGCTTGCGCTCAGTGACGAAGAACGCACGGGAATCACGCATGTTCTCGTTACCTGCTGCACCGGACTCTATGCTCCTGGTCTGGACTTTGAAATCGTCGAACATCTCGGGCTTTCGCCTGGCGTGGAGCGCACGGTGGTGGGATTCATGGGATGTTACGCCGCGATCAATGCGCTGAAGTTGGCGCGACATATTGTGCGCTCAGAACCGAATGCCCGTGTGCTGATGTTGAATCTCGAACTGTGTACGCTTCACTTCCAGGAGACGCAGGATCTGGAGCAGATACTCTCGTTCCTGGTCTTTGCCGATGGCGCAGCCGCGAGCCTGATCTCAGCACGCGAGCACGGTCTGGCGCTGGACAGCTTCAAGGCTGTCATGGTGCCCGAGACGCGAGAGCTCATTACGTGGAAGATTCGAGGCTTAGGGTTCGACATGTTGCTCTCTGGTCAGGTGCCCGGTGCGCTTGGCCGAACGCTGCGTGAGGATGCATTGATGACCTTGGGTGAAGACATCGACCTCTGGGCGGTGCATCCCGGCGGACGGTCTATTCTTGACGCGGTCGAGAAGGGACTGGACCTGCCGATCGATGCGCTGGCAGCATCCCGAGAGGTCTTGTCGAGTTTTGGCAACATGTCTTCGGCGACGGTGATGTTTGTCCTGGAAAAGATCATGCAACGAGCGCGTCCCGGGCAGAGCGGGTGCGCGATGTCGTTTGGTCCGGGCCTGACGGCGGAGACGATGCGTTTTCATGTGGCCTAGTGTTCAGGTTGACCTCAGCCGGCGGATCCCTCCGAGCGAGCTCCCGGAGTTGATGGATGGCGACTGCAGCTTCGAGGATTTTCGTGGCTGTCTCCGCAGTCTGGAACATGTGAATCGTTGGCTTTTGGGCTACCGCCCAACGCTCGCGTGGCTGAATGCACTTCCGCGGGGCCTGCGCGAGCCGGTGCATATTGTCGATGTAGGGTGTGGCGGCGGCGGTTTACTTCGGCAGATCGCGCGACGCGCACGAAGCCGGGGGATTGCCGTGCAGCTGACGGGGATCGACCTGAATCCCTATGCGACGCGGGTAGCGGCTGAATCCACGCCGAAGGAACTCGGGATCACCTGGGTGACCAGCGATGCCATGTTGCATCAGCCTGAGAAGAAAATCGATATCGTCGTCAGTTCGCTGACGGCACATCATCTGGAAGATGCCGAAGTCGTGACACTGCTGAAGTGGATGGAGGCCACCGCGCAGCTCGGCTGGTTTATCAATGATTTGGAGCGGGCTGAGTGGAGCTATCGAATGTTCGGGTGGGTGAGATGGCACCCCATGGTGCGGCACGATGGGCCAGTGTCCTTCCGAAGAGCTTTCCGCGCTGACGACTGGGTGCGCCTGCTGGCCGCTGCCGACATCTCGCGGGAGGCGACGACGCTCGAGCACTGGCGTCCGGGGCGCTTGTGCGTGGGGCGGTGGAAATGAGGCAAACCCTACGAGAACGTGTCGTTAGACTGACAGATACAGAGCGGGCTGAGCGCATTGCCCCTGCTGCTTCTCTTATTCCGTCCAGACCTGTGAGAGGACCAAGTTGCTAACTTCCGCCCTGCCAGCGGCACGCGCCGTCACTTCGAGATCCAAGACGATTCTGTGGGTCTCGCTTGGAATCACGACTCTATTCGTGTTCATCACGTCAGAGGTTCTCCTCGTTATCGATTATCCGATGTACCACGCGTACCGACTGCAGGTGATCGCCGACCGCGGACTTCTCATCCCCCATACGTTATGCGGTACGTTTGCCCTGCTGGCCGGTCCTTTACAGTTCTCGTCCCGTTTTCGTCAGCGCCATCTCAAACTCCATCGCATGCTGGGACGCGTGTACTTCGGCTCGGTAGTGATGGGCGCGTTCACTGGAATCATCCTTGCCACCGGGCGTCCAGGCCTGCCCGGGACGGCGATGCAAGGTGCGACCTGGATCATCTGCACCGCCGCTGCCGTTCTTGCTGCTCGTAATCGCCAGATCGCCGTGCATCGCCAGTGGATGGCTCGTTCCTATGCGGTCACGTTTACCTTCGTGTCCAGTCGCGTGCTAAATCTCGTGCCTGCCTACTGGAGTCACCTTGGCGATATACTCTCGGCGGTCGGCGTGATCGCCTTTACACTGGCGTCCATTCTCCTTGTCGATCTCGGGATGAACTGGCACCAGCTCACCACGCGGCGTAACTAAGGATTGGATATTGCTTGCTCCCGAGCACGGTCGCTGCCATCGCCCGGCTGTTCTCCAGACCCACCAATCGAGATGACGATTCGTACAGATTGGCTTTCAATCGTTTCTTTGAACGTCTATCAAGGTCAAATAGACGTAGAGATATTGACCACATACGTTCAACCTGCAGTGAACCTGGAGTCATCATTTGCAAGATGAAGTTCTCATCCTCGGTGGTGGTGTAGCGGGCTGTGCCGCTTCCATCGCGCTCGCTCGCGAAGGACGCAGAGTCACGTTGATCGAACGTGAACCGGCACCGCGGCATAAGGTGTGCGGGGAGTTTTTGAGCGGAGAAGCTTTGGACGACCTGCATGCGCTGGGCATCGATGTCGCCTCGCTTGGTGCCGTGCCCCTGAATTACGTGCGACTCGCTGCCGCAAGGCGTGCCGCCGCGGCACCGCTGCCTTTTCCGGCTGCCTCCCTCACGCGTAAGGCGCTCGATACAGCGCTCCTGGCGGAAGCGATCGCAGCGGGAGTCCGCCTTAAGCGTGGCCGCAGCGTGCAGTCGCTTCGTCGCACTATCGGTGACCTATGGCAGGCTCGACTCGACGACGGCACGACCTATGAAGCGCCAGCCGCCTTCCTCGCAACGGGCAAGCACGACCTGCGTGGCCACAGTCGCCCAAAGGATCCACACCAGTGGGTCGCCTTCAAGATGTATTACCGGCTAAACGCCGAACAGAAGGCAGACCTGGCCGATGCCTCAGAGCTCACTCTTTATGCCGGGGGATACGGTGGGATTCAACCTGTCGAAGAAGGAATGACGAACTTTTGTTGTGTCGTGCAACGGCGGTATTTTGCCGAGGCAGGTCTTCGCTGGGAGGCTCTCCTTGCGAAGATGCAACAAGACTGTCCTCACCTTGCGATGCGGCTTGACGGTGCAGAGCCCTTGCTCGACAAACCGATCACCGTCACTCACATTCCATACGGTTACCTTCGCCGCACAACCGAGGATGGTCTCTATTGTATCGGCGATCAGGCAGCCGTCATCCCTTCGTTCACCGGCGACGGCATATCGATCGCCCTGCACACTGCTCGTCAAGCCGCTGCTGCCTATTTATCCGCAGAGCCAGCCCCGCTCTTCCAGCCAAAACTGCGTTCTGCCATGTTGTCTCAGATGCGCCTTGCCGAAATTGCCGCTAACGGCTTGAACAACGCTGTCGCACGTGCTGTCCTGCCGTTTTGCCTCCGGGTCTGGCCCGGCGCGATGAGAGTCACGGCTCGACTAACGCGTGTCGCGCAACCTGCGGCTCCTCTTGTCCCGCAGGCGCTTGCTCACTGAACAAGCGAAACGAACAGTCTCAGCAGCGAAAAAGTGGATCGCTCTCGCTATGTGCGCTTACCTTCTATCCAAGATAAAGCTGTCGGAGATACTAAGAGACGATGCGAACCGAGAAGCCGCTCCCCACGTTGACCCGCAGAAGATTCACTCAGCTTTCAGGATTGACGGCGGGGTCTCTGGCGATTCGGGCAGCGGCTCAAGCTGCGCCAGCGCCCGACGTCTCTCTTGTCATCGCTCCGTACACGCTGGAGGCTTCCCCGCGACACCACATCAAAACCCTCGCCTATAACGGGCAGATTCCGGGGCCACTGTTGCGGATGCGCGAGGGCCAACAGCAAACAGTTCAGATTCAGAATCTGGCGGACGAACCGGAAGTTGTCCATTGGCACGGCCTGTTTCTTCCGTCCGCCCTCGATGGTGCGATGGAAGAGGGCACTCCCATGATCGCCGCTGGGGCATCGACGCACTACACAATGACGCCCCGGCCAGTCGGCTTTCGTTGGTACCACACGCATACCTTTGCCGGGAAGAACCTGACCAAGGCGCAATACGGCGGTCTCCACGGCTTCCTGCTCATCGAGCCGCGCGATCATCCAGCGTCGTACGATCGCGAGGTCTTCCTCGCGCTCCACGACTGGCGCGGTCAGTTCTTGAGTAGCGACGACGGCTCTATGAATCCGGTCTACGATGTCACGACAATCAACGGCAAGATGTTGGGATTTGGCGATCCGATCAAGGTGAGGCAAGGCGAACGAGTGATGATGCACATCCTCAACAGCAGTCCCACCGAGGTCCATTGGATCTCATGTTCAGGACACAGCTTCCACGTGATTGCGCTCGACGGCAACCTGGTTCCGGAACCGCAAACGGTTGCGATGCTACGGCTCTGTCCGGCGGAACGCGTATCGGCGATCGTCGAGATGAAGAACCCCGGCGTCTGGGTGCTCGGCGAGGTTCGCAAGCACATACAAGCCACGGGCATGGGCATCGTCATCGAGTACGCCGCATCCAGCGGGAAGCCGACGTGGACCCAACCAGAGCAACTCGTCTGGAGTTATAGCGCGTTTGCCCAGGCAGACAAGACGGCTGCAACCACCTCCGCCAAGACGTTGGAACTGACCTTCGATTCCAAGTTTCAGGGCCACGGCAATGAAGAGCTTTGGAGGATCAACGGCCTCCCGTACCCACAGAATTCAACGCCTGAACACTCGCCGCTCTTGCAGACCGGCGAACGCTACCGCTTACTGTTGAGGAACAAGAGCATGGATGACCATCCCATGCACTTGCATCGACACACGTTTGAGATCAAGCGGCTTGAAGATGGCGTCGCAATCGCTGGCCTTCGAAAAGACGTTGTTCTTGTCCACGCTGGAAAAACTGTTGAGGTGGAGTTTGTCGCCGACAATCCAGGCGATACGCTGTTCCACTGTCATCAGCAGGACCATATGGATCGAGGCTTCATGATGGTGTTCAAGTATGCGTGATGTTGGTCTATCGTTTGCGGCGAAGGCGGCTCTTGCCGTCGCAATGTTCTTGTCTGTGGTGGCTGCCGCAGCGCAGGGCAACTACGAGATTCAGGTCTACGGCGCGGACACGGTTCCTCCGAGGACCCTGATGACTGAAGTTCACTCTAACTACACCATCCAGGGGCAGAAGAACGATGTCGACGGAGTCATCCCGACGAACCATCAGGAGCACGAGACGCTTGAATTGACCGAGGGAATCACCGCCTGGTCTGAGATAGGCTTCTACGTGTTCACAAGCGAACAAGACGGCCACGGCGTGCAATGGGTGGGCGATCACATCCGCCCGCGGGTGCGGGCACCCGACAGCTGGCATCTCCCGGTGGGCCTCAGCCTCTCGACCGAAGTCGGCTATCAACGAGCGGTGTACTCACCGGACACATGGACCTGGGAACTCCGTCCCATCATCGATAAGACGCTCGGTCGCTGGTACTTCGCATTCAACCCAGCGCTTGAGCGTACCTGGCATGGCCCCGATGTCAAGCAGGGACTCGGCTTTTCTCCAGGCGTGAAGGTGAGCTACGACTTCACTCGGGTGGTAAGCGCCGGCGTCGAATACTACGCAGACTACGGTCGCCTTGGTGCGTTTGACGCCTTGCACAGTCAGCAACAGCAATTCTTTGTTGTGACGGATTTGAACACCTCGCCGAAGTGGGAGATCAATCTCGGCATCGGTGTCGGTCCAACGGCAGGAACAGACCACCTGATCGTCAAAGGGATTCTTGGACGGCGCTTCGACTGGGGCCATCACTCCGAGATCGAGTAATTCCACCACCGAAGAAAGGAGAAAAGCATGGCAGCTTTAGAGAACAAGAAGCTTCTCTCCGCACTCGAGGCCAACTGGCAGGCGGAGATGGAAGGCTGCAAGACCTATACCGCTCTTGCAAGAGGTGAGGCGGACCCACACCGCCGCAACGCTCTCCGCGGTTTGGCAATGGCCGAGCAGCATCATGCAGACCTCTGGGCAGCACGAATCAGGACGCTGGGCGGTCTGGAGCCGCAGTATCGAGGCGCGGCGGACGGCCACGCCGACTCACTTGCAAATCGCGTGGGCGGTCCGGATCTGGCACTTCGTCGACTTGAGATCGATGAAGCCAGGGACATCGCGAAATACGGCCAGCAACTCAAGGCACTCGGCGATGAAGTCAGCATCGGGATTCTTGATGAGGTGATTGCGGATGAGCGGGAGCATTACATGACTCTCGGCAATCTCATTCGATCCCGAGGGGCTCTGCCGGCGTTATCACCGGAACAGGCTCAAGCGGCTTTGAACGATCTCGTGGCTGTCCGCGACAAGGGACACTCGCACGCGGCAGCCTGGGTAGGCGACGCGATTTACGGGATCAATGACGGACTCGGCTCCATCTTTGGGATCGTGTCGGGCGTCTCGGGCGCAACTCTCGGTAACAGCCATTACGTTCTCATTGCCGGTCTCGCCGGTATGGTAGCCAGCGCCTTATCGATGGGGTCCGGTGCGTATCTGGCAGCAAAGAGCGAGCGCGAATTCTATGAAGCAGAGTTTGCGAGAGAGAAAGAAGCCGTCGAGGAGAACGAAGCGGAGGCCCACGAGATTCTATCTCTCAGCTACCAAATTCGTGGGCTTCCTCAAGAGGACGCGGAACGCTTCCTGGAACACCTTGCAAAGGATAAGGACCAACTCATCAAGGCGCTTGCAAGGGAACGTCTCAGCACCACGGATGAAGCGCTCAGCAAGCCGATCGTCTCAGCTGTCTCCGGAGCCCTTTCAACGGCAATCGGCGCATTCATCCCCATCATCCCTTTCTTCTTTCTCAATGGGATTCCAGCGGTGATCGTCGCTGCCATCGTCTCGCTACTCGCCCACTTCGCGGTGGGCGCGGCAAAGTCACTGATAACAGTTCGTTCATGGTGGGCTAGCGGCTTTGAAATGACTTGGATCGGCGCCCTGGAAGGTGTCATCACTTATGTGATCGGGATCGGTCTTGGCAGGCTTGGCGGAGGTTAGCTCAGTCAGCGGGATGGACTGGAACGGGAACGGGCGTTCATTGCCACTTGAGGTCGCCATACGAAGCTGAGTTCTTTGCTTTGTATGGCGGGGACGACGGGGCTCGAACCCGCGACCTCTGCCGTGACAGGGCAGCGCTCTAACCAACTGAGCTACGTCCCCAAACTTGCTTTGCAACAATTTGGATCGCACGCTTCGGGTTCGACTCCTGTTTCCTTCGGAAGAGAGCAGGCCAACCCGGCGACATCTTTGAGTTTACCAGAAGATAAGGCTTCGCTGCTGGCGCAAGGGACCGGGCCTGCCATTTTCCTCGGTTGACCCTCTGACCGGGTTGTCGCCTTCGCAAGAATGGACATGGCGTCCACACGCCACGCCGTCTCAAACTGTTTCGATGACGACGCCACGATTCATGATGACCACGATGTGCACGAGCGCCATGACGAGCGCGGCCTTCCCTCGACTGCTTCAAACGTCGCGACGGAAGGGTCCACCAAGGGTGAGCTTGTCTTGGATGGGAATCATCCGCACTGAGCGCAGCCGTTGAAGCCTGCGCTATGATCGAACTTCATCACCAAAACTCAGATTGAGGCACTCCTGTGACCCTCCCCCAGCGTCTGGCTCTCACCCTCGCCCTCACCTGCACCGTCGCGCCCCTTGTCGCGCAGAATCCCGGTGCCTCCTCTCGCCGCGCCACGCAGGGAGAAAACGCGCCCGATAAGGAAAAGGACGAGTCCAGCGTCCCGATCCCGCCGGAGACGACCTCCGTCACCAGGCACGACTGGTCCGGCGGCGGCTCGACAATCCACTACACCGCGACCGCCGGCAACCTCAACATCAAAGACGAGAAAAACGCTACCAACGGCAGCATCTTCTACGTCGCGTACACCCAGGACGGAGCCGAAGCGAAGGCTCGCCCGGTCACCTTCTTCTACAACGGAGGCCCTGGTTCAGCCTCCATCTGGCTGCACATGGGCTCCTTCGGACCGGTTCGCGTCATCACCCAAAGCCCCGATGCGACCGCTCCTCCGCCGTTCGAGTACGTCTCGAACCAATACTCGCTCCTGGATAAATCTGACCTCATCTTCATCGACGCACCCCTCACCGGCTTCTCGCGCGCCGTCGGAAAGGGAACCGCAAAAGACTTCGCCGGAACCGACGAAGATATCCGCGCCTTCAAAAAGTTCATTGTGCGCTACATCACATTGAATCAGCGCTGGAACTCGCCCAAATTTCTCTTTGGAGAATCCTACGGCACCACGCGCTCGGCCGGCCTCGTCGCCGCGCTTCAAAATGATGGCATTGAGTTCAATGGGGTAACCTTGTTGTCGACAATCCTCAACTATGGGGTGAGGAATCCAGGCTATGACGCTGAAGCGATTGGCTATCTGCCTTCCTTCGCTGCCATAGCCTGGCACTTCGACAAGGTCAAGCATACGGGGACGATGGCCGAATATGTCCAGAAAGCGCGTGAGTTTGCACGAGGTCCGTACGCGGAAGCCCTGATGAAGGGCGATACACTCGCTCCTGCCGAGTTCAACGCGGTCGCTCAAAAACTGGCTGAGATCACAGGCCTCTCCGTCACCTACGTCACAGAGGCAAGGCTCCGCATCTCCGCGACCCGCTTTCGCAAAGAACTTCTGCGTGACCAGGACAGCGTCCTTGGCCGGTATGACGCACGCTTCACGGGGCCCGACGTCGACGATGCCGGCGAAGCCCCCGGATATGATCCCTCCGACACCGGAATCTCTGGAGCCTACGTTGGCGCGTTTCACCAGTACATCGAACAGGACCTGAAATACACCAGTTCCGAGCCCTACTACCTCTCCGGCCCCGGCCTTAATCAGGACTGGAACTTCAAACACTCCGCCTCAGGCAGTCGCGGTCAGCAGATGGCACCCGACGTCGCCGTCGACCTTGCCGACGCCATGCGCAAAAACCCGAAGCTGAAAATCTTCTCCGCCAACGGTTACTTCGACCTCGCAACCCCATTCGCCATCACCGAGTATGACCTCCACCACATGCTCCTGCCCCCGGCAATCGCCGCGAACATTCAGTTCGGCTACTACCCCGCCGGCCACATGGTGTACCTCAACGTCGAAGCCCTCAAAGAGATGAAAGCCGACATGAACCGCTTCTACACCGAAGCCACCCGCCGGTAACTCATATGCCCAAGCCGGCCTGAAGAGCGCAGGTGCCGCTCGGTCGAAACGCGTTGCCGCGACTACGGAGGGAAGTATACTTCCGCAAAAGTGGCTGCCCTGAAAGTAGTGCAATCAGAAACCGATTAACCCTACGGAAAAGGCGGATATCGCTCTATATAGAGATCCTTTCTTTCCAATAATTTGCATATGATTCATATACGGGGGGTAGGGGGTTATAAAACCGCTCTTGAGCTTACCCCAAAAGCAGCGTACGATTAGAGGTTGCGGACCTTCGTTCATCCGCCGCAACTCCGCATCGAAGGACATAGAACTGATATGGCAAAGCGTCGTGGAAATCCAAACTGGGGCAAGCCCGAGCCCATCGGACCGGTCGTCCCCACCGTCACCTCCTTCGAGCTGGTCGTCAAGGAGTTCAAGCTGACCCCCGACCAATACATCCGCTCCACCCGCCTTCGTGAGTGGGCGCGCCGCAACAAAAACTCCAAATACATCCCGGAGGCCCTGCTCGAGGCCTGGGGCTTCGAAATCGAGTCCACCCTGTAGTCGCCGCACTATGGGGATACTGTTACGCCGTCCTCAAAGGGGACGGCGTAATCGTTTGAACCCCAAAAGAATCCCCGGAATCTGACTGACTATGCCTCCTGAAAAAAGCCCCTTCGCCGACGTAGAATCCGCCATCGCCGAGTTTCGCGCCGGCCGCATGATCGTCGTCGTCGACGACGAAGACCGAGAAAACGAGGGTGATCTGACTCTCGCCGCCGAGTTCGTCACTCCTAAAGCTATCAACTTTATGGCGAAGTTCGGCAGGGGACTTATCTGCCTCACGCTGACCGAAGACCGCGCCGACTACCTGCGCCTCGGTCCGATGACGCAGGACAACACCTCCCGCTTCGGTACCGCCTTTACCGAGACCATCGAGGCCCGCGAAGGAGTCACCACCGGCATCTCCGCCGCTGACCGCGCTCACACCATTAAAGTCGCCATCGCCCCGGCTTCGACCGCCCAGGATCTCGCCCGTCCCGGTCACATCTTCCCGCTTCGCGCCCGAAAAGGCGGCGTCCTCGTTCGCGCTGGCCAGACTGAAGCCTCCGTCGATTTGGCGCGCATGGCCGGCCTGATCCCGGCCGGCGTCATCTGCGAGATCATGAACGACGACGGCACCATGGCCCGAGTCTCCGACCTTATCGGCTTCTGCCAGGAGCATAAGCTGCTCATGGTCACCGTCGCCGATCTCATCCGCTACCGCCTGCAGCATGAGCGCTACCTTCGCCGCATCGCCGAAGGCTCACTGCCCACGACCCACGGCGTCTTTCGCATGATCGCTTATGAGAACGAAGTGGATGGCGGCGAATCGCATGTCGCTCTCGTGATGGGCGATGTCACAGCCGACGCGCCGATCTGCGTGCGGGTTCACACCCACTCTCTCGCTGAGGACGTTTTTGGATTGGAAGGCGCTGACAATCGGGCCGTGATCGACGATTCGCTGCGCATCATCGCCGAAGCAGGCCGCGGCGCGCTGATATACCTCCACAATGGCACCCGCGGTTTTGGCATCGATCGGACTGTCGACCCACATCGCATCCTCTTCGCCCGCGATCAGCGTACCCGCGAGCACTCCGACTCAAACTCCCAGCGCACTCTGCGGCAGGTGGGCCTCGGAGCGCAGATCCTCTCAGACCTTGGTATTCGGAAGATATGCCTCCTCACCAATACCCCGACCCATGTGCCGGCGCTCCAGGGATTTGGCATCGAGATCGTCGAGCAGGTGCCGGTCGGTCGCACTGTGGACACGCAATCCACCTCGATTCGCTAACGCGGTGTCACAATCACCGTCAACGTTACGGTTTTGATGAGTTGGGTTCCGCTCGTCGAGCTTGCTGTGACTTGGAATTGGTAAGTGCCCGGAGGCGTGTAGTGGAAGTTTCCGGAACCCCCACCGCATCCGCTCGCGACTAATAGAAGAGCAGCCAAGACCGCAAGTGAAGATTGCTGCGGGAGTGTTCGTCGAGGGCGGCGAACGCTCCCGCAAAACAGAAGGACCGCCGACAGCGAAAGCGCAAGGGATGCCCGTCTTCCGTTTGGACGCCAAGGCGAAACGTTTCCCATCGCGGTCCCCGAACTGACTGTGTTGATGGTTGCGGTCGAGGCTTGGGCACCGCCTGCCAGGGGCAAGTTCGAAAAGAGCAGCGAACAGGTCGTATTAGCGACGGTTTGCACGGGTGTGCAGGTTAGAGCGACGTCTCCAGAGAACGAGCCCGTGGGCGTAACGAGCAGGCTGAACGTTACAAACCCGCCGCTTTTGACGCTTGCGCTCGCAGCCGTGGCGTCATTGACCGTGAGAGTGAACGCTCCGTTCGCGATACCGCTGCCCGAGAGCGGTACTACAACCGGTGAACTGGGATCGGAGCTGGTGATCGTCAGCGTGCCGTTCCGCAGACCCGTTGAGGACGGGGTGAAGGTCACCTGTGCGGTGCAACTCGCTGCAATAGCCAGGCCAGGGGGGCATCCTGCCGTCGCGGCGAAGTCGCCGGTCGCCGTGAGGTTCAGGCTTGTGACTGGGGCTGACCCCAGATTGCTGAGCACTAAAGACATATTTTCGGACGAGCCGACGACGATGTCGCCGAAGGCAACGCTGCCGGGAACGACTGTCAGTTGCGATGCTGTTCCTGTTCCGCTAAGAGTCACAATCAGTGGAACGCTTGACGCGGAGGTCGTGAGACTGAGCGACCCAGTCAGCGCCCCGGTCTGAAGCGGCGCGAAGGTGACCTGGAGCGTGCAACTGGACTGAGGTGCCAGGGCCGCTCCGCTTGCCGGGCAGTTTCCGTCCGCCGCGAAGTTGCCGGTGCTCGACACGTTTTGAAAGATGATGGCGGTGCTGCCGCTGTTGGTGATTTGTACGGGAAGCACCGCGCTGGAGCCGACTTGCACCGATCCGAACACTAGGGCGCTGGGTGCGAGGGTGAGTGGAGACGGGAGGCCGGCTCCGTTCAGCGTCACAAATTCGAGCGAGTTCGTCGCGTCCGATGCGATCTCCAGCGAACTGAGGTGGGTGCCTGCCGTCTGTGGGGTGCTTATGACGGTGATAATGCAAGTGGCTCCTGCTGTAACGGTTGCGCATCCGTCGGTGACCATGAAGTCCGAGGTCGCAGTTGCTGAGAAGACTTGAATCGCGGTGTTGCCGGTGTTCGTCAGGGTCAACGTTTGAGGTGCCGACGGATCGCCGACCACCGTGGCTGGGAAACTCAAAGAGCCTTGGTTGAGTGAAGAGGTGTTGAGGGCGGCTAAGCCTGCGCCCGTCGCACCCATCGACTCGCCGGTGAGTTCAAGGACGTCTGGACTGGACGCAGCATCACTTTCAATCACGAGCGGACCTGCGTCTGCGATGCTTCCCGAACCGGCGCTCTGCGGCGAGTAGATGACCGTGATGGTGCAACTCCCGCCCGTTTCCAGGGAGCTTCCGCAGGTGGTCGTTGAATGGAATGGAGGTGCGCTCGTAACTCTGCGAATGGTGATCGCGGTGCCGCTGGCATTGCCGAGAGTGAAAATCTGGCTCGTGCTCTCGCCGACTGCCACTTGGCCGAAGCTGTAAACTCCATCGACAATCAGACCTCCAGTAAGGGTTATGCCGCCGCTCCCAACCCCGTACCCCTCGGCATAGGCGACTGCGCTGCGACTCGCGGTTCCATCGTCCGGCGAACCGAAGACGAGGATGGAACCGGCGATATCTCCCGCTTCAAGCGGCACGAATTCGACCTGAAAGCTGCAACTGGCGATGGCTTGGACGGAAGTGCAGGGATCGCCGATCAGTCCATAGTTTCTTGGGATGCTGATGGAAAGGGACATGGGCTCGGACGTGAGATTGTTCACCGTGAAGATCTGGGCGGGGCTTGCCGTTCCCGTGTTGATTGGTCCGAACACTACGCTGCTCGGCAGGATTTCAAGACCCAACGCTGAGGAGGTGAACGTGCCGGTGAGGGCGATTTGGTAGCTCAAGGTGGAAGGGATACCGTACGATCCATTGCGGGTGACCGGAATCGTCAGCGTGTCGGCCACTGCTGCGCTTCCGGGAACGAAACCGACTTGAATCCCACAACTGGCCTGGGGTTCGAGGGTGGTGCAGCTGCTAGCGATCGGGAACGAGGCGGTCTTAGCAGTGGGCTGGCCGACCGAGATCACACTCTGCCCTGTATTAGTTACCGTCACCGTCTGTTTTGCCGAAGGGAGGGTCGATGGGTAGGCAAAATTCAAGGCAAGCGGAGATATCCCCACGCCGGGATCTGTCGTTCCCGTGCCACCAAGTGTGGCTGAAGCGGAGCTTCCGTCGTCGGCCGAAAGAGTAAGTGATCCGGTTTGCGAAGCGGCCGCATTCGGAGCGAAGCTTATCGAGACAATGCAGGTTGAGCCGAACGCAAGGCTCCCCCCGCATAGAGGTCCGACCCCTGGGACTGTCACGCTTGTGTAGTCTCCCGAAAGCTTGGGAGGCGAGAGGTTCAGAGCATTTCCCGAGGCTGACAGATTGGTCAACGTGAACGGAACGGCTCCGCTCGCGCTATGGATCGGGACGGAACCGAAATCTTCGACCGTAGGGCTCAGCACAAGTCCAGTGGTCGCTGTGCCGGAACCGATCAGGTCGATAGTATAGGGCAGCCCGCCGGGATTTGAGGTGAACGTCATTGCGCCACTTTGCACGCCGGTAGTTATCGGTACGAATCTGACGCCAACCCAGCAGTTATGACAGGTGCCGTTTGCGCTGGGACTGAAAGACGAGGATGGTGGCTGCCCGTGACCGTAACCGTTATCTTCGATGAGCGTCACTTCGTAGGGTCCCACGGACGTGACGGCGAGACGATCGAACGGTTGGAGTACTTTATGGAACTGGACCAGAGGCTGGCCGACCGGAACTCCGGCAAAGACCAGCGATCCATTGTTCGCGGCAAGGAATGCAACGCCCGTTCCGCTCAAGCTGACGGTGGCTGCTGCTGTTCCGGCCCCCGCCGTCACCGAAAGCAAGCCTTCGCGAGGTCCTGGGAGTGATGGGGCGAACTGGAGGGCCGCAGCACAGGTCGCGCCCGCGGCCAAGGTTGTCCCGCAGCTTGTTTTGTCGATGAAGTCCCCGGTCAACGACAAGGCCAGCGCGAAATCTACGTTGCCGGCGTTTGTGATGCCGACAGTTTGGGTTGCGCTGGAGACGCCGGTCACTACGACAGAATCGCCGAAGGTGATGCTCGTCGCGGAAAGCGTGAGGCTTGGGTTGACGCTGCTCCCGCCCGCGTTTGGTGGAGGCTTCGTCACTCCCGTTATTGCGACGCTCAAACCCTGGTCAAGCGTAAGTGAAACGGTGTCGGTTGAGGGCGCGGTGGCGGAATGATAATCAATGCGGATTCGGCATATCGACTTTGGCGGTAAGGTCGAAGGACAACCGTCTGTGATGACGAACGGCGAGTTCGTCGGTAGGCTCGCTGATGTGTGGGCAACCGGCTTGTCCGATGCGTTCGATAGATAGAGGTACCGTGGCGCGACGATGCCTTGTTGAAACTCTGTGCCAAAGTCGATTTCCGCTGCTGACAGACTCAACGGCGCAGCTTGTGAGTATCCGGTCAGCATCACCTGCTCCGGTCCGATCGCCCGCGAACCTATGACGGAGCCGTCGTTGATGGCCGAAGACGAAGCTGCGAACGCGATGCTGATGTGGCAGGTTGCGCCCGCTGCTAGCGTCTTTACGTCTCCAGAAGGAGCGAACGCGCAGTCGCTGGAGACCTCGGTAAACGGTGTTGCAATCCCTTGGGTTGGTGGAATTCCGTCCAAGAACGTCTGGGCGGCTGAACCGAGATTGCTGACAGTGACGAATTGCACGGCAGGGGCGCTGTTCGACGTCTGAATCCCAAAGTCGAGCTCCCTTGGATAGAAAGAGATCGTGCTCGCGGGAAGCTGAGCGGAGTATGCCGGGTAAGCAGCGGTTGCGTCAGCGGCATCTGTCCCGGAAGCCGAGACGGATCCCGGCATGCCACCCGAGAGCAGCAGATTGCACTCGCCGCCTGAAGCAAGGGTGGTTCCGCAGTCTGTCGTCAGGGTGCCGGCCGTGGAAGTCAGGCTAAGGCCGATAGCTGACGTTGAGCCCAGGTTTCGCAGGGTCACAAACGGGAGATCATCGATTGAGAACATGAGGCTTGGGGCGCCAGCCGAAGTACCCACCTTCGCCAGGTAGGCGGCGGATCCCGCGCAGATGCTTCCGCCGCAATACGCCGAGGAAAGCTCTGCATCGCTAACGGAAGAGGGAAATGCTGTTGTTGGCCCACTCAGCAAGGGGAGGTCGTAGGTTTCGGTCGCGAGCAGGCTGGAGCTAGCGGTGGGCTGCGCAGCCCCGGCTGCCAGCAACTTACCGGCCGAATCCACGGCCAAGGCGTTCAATTGGAGAGGAATTCCGGCATAGGTCTGCTGCTGGTTGGCTATTCCTCCGAGGCGGATGGTTTCGTCGACTCCCAACCCCGGGGTCACGCGCACCGCGTAAGCGTTCCCGATCGCAGAGATTGAGGTCTCCGGAAGCAACGGCGCAGCGCCCGAAGCGAAGGTGCCACCGATCCATGCGGATCCTCCGGCAGCCGATGTGATGACCGACTGCAACCCCGGCGCGATCACTGTGCCGCTCGATACGGAACTTCCGTCGAGCGGCAACTGCAGGAGAACCTGGTATGTCGTGGGGACAAGTGGGGTCGGCGCGGTATCGACAGGAAACTGTCCCAGCGCAACTGCGCCGCTGATCAGCAAGACTTCTCCCGTTGAGTCGAGCGCTACGCTGCTCAGGCCTTGACCCGGCACAAAGGTGGAAAAGACGATTCCGTCTCCTCCCGGAGTGAGTCGCAGGAGAAATCCGGACGGGTTCGAGAGCATGTCTGGAATGATCGCGTTGACGGAAGCGAAGCCTGAAGCCGAGGTCTCCCCCACGATCCACGCATCATCGCCCGCATCGGCGCCGATCGCGGTTGGCGTCGTGTCTCCGAGGGCGCCGGTCAGGTAGGTAGCATAGTTCAGCGTACTTCCATCGGCGGAGAAAGCTTCGACGAAGCCATTCTCGACGCTGCCAAACGCGGGAGACTGCTCGATGCCGTCGTCGGTAACGGGCAGATCGGTCGAGAAGGTGATTCCAGTGACGAAGACCGCGTCGGCGCTTGCTGCGATTGCTGATGCGGCGATTCTGGTGCCTCCGGTGAAGCTTAGGAACTGTTCGTTGAGCGCCCCGTCGAACTTCGCTACAAATGAATTTGTTGTACTCGCCGTCGAAGCGGTGATGGCTGCTCCAGTGGTGGCTTGGAGGGAGCCCGAGGTAGACGTTCCTGCCACATAGACGTTGCCGCCCGGGTCAAGGGTGATTGCGACGCCGGCATCGCCTTTGGCTCCGAGTTGGACTTGCCCTAGGATTGTGCTGTCGTCGGTCGCTACCTTCAAGATGCGAACTCCGTCTCCTTGGTCGACGAGGAGGTAGAGGTTGCCGGCGGAGTCCGTTGCGAGTGCCTTGATGGCACCCAGGGCGTTGGTGGAACGCAAGCCGGCGAAGAGGAATTGCTGGGACTGATTCGCAACCGTCGTCTGAGCGGGCATCGTGAATGCCAGCAGCAGAGGCAGGAGTCCGGCGGCAGGCATGATCCGTCGTAGGAACTTCATCGCAGTCCTGGGCCGCGTCGAGAAGCTCTGCTTCGGCCTCTTCCACTATCCGTTTTTCTCCAGAGGATTGAAACGAAATAAAGCGAATGACAGGCGAAAGCTGAAGGAGCCGTTCCAAAACGGAACGAGTGCCCCAGATTTGTTGCTTATTGGGATGGGAGATCGCGGCCGGTGCGCCATAGCCCACCCCAGCCGCGGGACTCCATCTCCTGCTCGAAGGTGGGGTGGTGGAGATACTGGATGACTTGCAAGCCGGCTTCGCGGGCAGCATCGCAGTTATCGGGGCGGTCGTCGACGAAGAGGACATGGGCGGGAGGTGTGGCGAGGCCGGCGATCGCGTGGTGATAGATCTCGGATTCTGGCTTGGCCAGCTTGAGGGTGTGGGAGAAGATGCGGTGGTCGAAGCGCTCGAGCCAGGGCATGCGTGTGAGGACTCCCGCCGTCATCGCGTCTCCGAGGTTGGAGAGGATGCCGGTGCGCGTGCCTGCGGACTGGAGGCGCGCGGCCCAGTCGATCATGGGCTGGTTGGGGGCAGTCCAGAGATCGGTGTCGGCTTCGATGAGGGCGGCGATCTGGGTGGGTGTGAGGTTGGGTGAGACGGTGAGCCAGTAGGACTGTGCGGTGTGCGTGCCTCGGTCGTATTCGTGGCGCGGAGCCCAATAGGCGTGTTGCAGGAGGGGTTCGTCGAAGCCGGTGATCTCCTGTATGCGGGTCCATGCGGAGGGAACTGGTGGGCCAGAGAGGACGAGGCCGTAGTCAAAGAGGACTGCTTCGATCATGGGTCTAGTTTAGTGCGCGGCTAGACTAGCAAGGTGAGTTCTCGGTTCTCAGTGCGAACGGGTTGGGATCTGGCGGAGTCTGCGCTGAGTGCGGCGATCCGCGAGGCGCGCAAGGCGGGGAAGTCGCTGGCGGATCTGACGGTGTCGAATCCGACGTTTTGTGGCTTCTCCTACGACCGCGAGGCGATTCTGGGGGCGCTTGGGAGTGCTGAGTCGATGGTCTACGATCCCGATCCGCGGGGGATTGCGTCGGCTCGCGAGGCGGTCGCGAGCTACTACGCGGGTCATCAAGCGAAGGTGGATGCTGGACAGATCGTGCTGACGACGAGCACGAGCGAGGCTTACAGCTTCCTATTCCGGTTGCTGTGCGATGCGGCCGATGAGGTGCTCGTCGCGCAGCCGAGTTATCCGCTCTTCGACTTCCTGGCTGGGCTCGATGATGTGCGCCTGGCTTCGTATCCGTTGTTCTACGACTTAGGCTGGTGGATCGACTTCGCGGAGTTGGAGCGGAGGATCACGCCGAGGACGAAGGCGATCCTGCTGGTGCATCCGAACAATCCGACTGGCCAAGCGACCTCGGCTGCGGAGCGGAGGCAGTTGGAGGAGCTTTGCGTCCGGCACGCGCTGGCGCTGATTGTGGATGAGGTGTTTCTGGACTACTCGCTTGGGGAGCGGATCGAGTCGTTTGCAACGGGCGAGCATGAGTGCCTGACGTTTGTCGTGTCCGGGTTGTCGAAGATCGCGGCGCTGCCGCAGATGAAGGTGGGTTGGCTGACTGCGTTCGGGCCTGAGAGCGATGTGGCGCTGGCGAGGCTCGAGGTGATTGCGGATACGTTCCTCTCGATGAATGCTCCGGCGCAACAGGCATTGCCGATCTGGCTGGCTGGAAGGGAAGGGATTCAGCGGCAGATCGTGGAGCGCGTTCGGGAGAATCTTGGAGTGTTCGCGTCGGCGAAGAACCTGCGAGTGCTTCCGGTTGAGGCTGGTTGGAGCGCTGTCGTTCAGGTTCCGCAGAGTCGAGCGAGTAGGCGTTTGTCTGAGAGGTTGGTTGAGGAAGCTGGAGTCATTGTTCATCCTGGGTCGTTTTATGGGATGAGCGGAGATCATTTTGTGGTGGTGAGTTTGCTGGGAATTGAGTTTCAGGCTGGAGTTTTGGGGCTTGATCGTTGGAGTGAATCGGATCGATCCGCTTGAACTTTTTTGCGAGTCAGATGGTGGGCCGCCCGCCCACCCCCCGTTAACTACTTGGTCATTTGGCCTTTGGAATGAGTGGCTTGCAGGTTTTCCACAGGATAAAGTCGTGCAAACATTCATAGTTACGGGCAAAGTCCTGCAAACAAAGGAGTTGACTATCAAAAGTTGACTCCTTTCTGGTGCACATTCGATCGCGATGGTC
The DNA here is from genome assembly GCA_963693075.2 of uncultured Granulicella sp. GTDB lineage: Bacteria > Acidobacteriota > Terriglobia > Terriglobales > Acidobacteriaceae > Edaphobacter. The sequence goes on from CAXMMP010000002.1 coordinate 2,198,354, forward strand.
TGATATGCCTAACTGCATCAGAATCAGGGTGATGCTTGTGCCTGAGTCGGTTCGTGAGGTCTTCCGCTGCAAGGTGTTGCGGCCTCTGCTGCGTCAGTTGCGCGGGGGGGTGACGACGCGGCGGTTGGCCTGGAGTCTCGCGCTGGGGCTGATTATCGGGATCAATCCGTCGGTGGGGGTGACGACGGTGCTGGTGGTGCTGCTGGCTTGGACGTTCGGGTTGAACCAGGTGGCATCGCAGGTGGGGGCGCATGCGGCGACGCCGTTGCACCTGATGTTATTTCTGCCGTTTATCGAGCTGGGGGTGCATCTGTTTCATACGCACCGGCTGCCGTTGACCCGGAGGCAGATTGAACATTTGAGTCATCATCCATTCCGGCTGTTTCGCGATATCTGGCAGTGGGAGTGGCATGCGCTGGTGGTCTGGGGTGTGGTGGCCTTGGTCGCGATGCCTTTGCTGGCGAAGTATCTGCGGCGTGGTTTGGTGTTGCTGATGAGGCGAAACCGAGCGCTCCTTTACTCGCGGGTGTCTTAGCGGTACGAGGTGCGTACGCGGATTTCGCGGATTGGACACGGATTAAGAACTTGTTCTGTGACCCGGAGCGCGCCTCGCGGTGGGGCCTGGGCTACGACTGAAGAAAGGGATTGGTCTGTTTTTCCTGGCCGATGTGGGTGGCGGGGCCGTGGCCGGGGATGACGAGGGTGTCTTCGGGTAGGGGCAGCAGGCGGGTGTGGATGGAGCGGATGAGGGTTTTGCTGTCGCCGCCGGGCAGGTCGGTGCGGCCGACGGTGCCGGCGAAGAGGGTGTCTCCGGCGATGAGGAGGGCGGCGGCGGGGATGTAGATGCAGGAGCTGCCCTGGGTGTGGCCGGGGGTGAAGAGAACTTCGCCGGTGATGCCTTCTACGCCGACGGGCAGGTTATCGGTGAGGTCGGCGTCGGGCGCCTGGACGTTGGGCGGGGTGGTCATGCCGAGCCAGCCTGCCTGGACGTCCATCATGGCGACGAGCGGGAGGTCGCGCTGGTTGTAGAGGATGGGCGCGCCGGTGACGGCTTTGAGCTGCTGGGCTCCGGCGATGTGGTCGATGTGGGCGTGGGTGATGAGGATCTGTTTGACGGTGAGCGAGTGTTTGGCGAGCAGGGCGAGGATGCGGGGGATCTCGTCGCCGGGGTCGATGACGATGGCTTCGTGGGAGGTTGCATCGCCGAGGATGGTGCAGTTGCATTGGAGGAGGCCGACGGGAAAGGTTTCGCGGATCATAGGTGGGTTCCTGGAAAAACGAAAAGCGCAAACCCCTCGGGGTCTGCGCTTTCGGATGTTGGCGGAGCGCGGCTACTTCTTGGCGGGAGTGGTTGCCGGGGTGCCGGAGAGGACCGAGCGGTCGCTCGATGAGGTGCGGGACATGACGACCGTGAGGCCGACCGAGGTGAGCATGAAGCAGACGGCCGCGTAGGTGGTCAGCTTGGTGAGCAGGTTGGCTGCGCCGCGGGGACCGAAGGCGGTCTGCGAGCCCTGGCCGCCGAAGGCCCCGGCGAGGTCAGCGGATTTCCCGGTCTGGAGAAGAACGACGCCGATGAGGAACAGGCTGATGATGACGTGGAGGATAACGAGCAGGTAGAGCAGGAAAGTCATGACGGGATGCTGCCTTCTTGGTGCGATGTGTTGGATTCAATCCAGCAGATAGTCTACCACTGGCGGAATGCTGCGGGAGCCCGGTAGCGGCATAGACGCTCGCAGGCAGGGCGCGGAGGGTGGCAACGGAGACGAAGGACTGAGAGTCAGGTCCTTCGTCTTCGCTCAGGAGGACAAGGCGGGCTAGAACTTAGGAAGCGGTTAGAGGCTTAGAAGAAGCCGAGGGCGTTGGGGCTGTAGCTGACGAGCTGGCACTTGGTCTGCTGGTAGTGATCGAGCATCATCTTATGGTTTTCGCGACCGATGCCTGAGGCTTTGTAGCCGCCGAAGGCTGCGTGCGCGGGGTAGGCGTGATAGCAGTTGGTCCAGACGCGGCCGGCTTCGATCTCGCGGCCGAAGCGGTAGGCGCGGGTGAGATCGCGGGTCCAGACGCCGGCTCCGAGGCCGTAGAGCGAGTCGTTGGCGATGGCGAGGGCTTCGTCATCATCCTTGAAGGTGGTGACCGAGACGACGGGTCCGAAGATCTCTTCCTGGAAGATGCGCATCTTGTTGTGGCCCTTGAAGATGGTGGGCTGGACGTAGTAGCCGCCGGCGAGGTCGCCTTCCATCTGGGTGCGGTGGCCGCCGGTGAGGATTTCGGCGCCTTCCTGCTTGCCGATGTCGAAGTAGGAGAGGATTTTTTCGAGCTGCTCGTTGGAGGCCTGGGCTCCGAGCTGGCAGTTGGGGTCGAGCGGGCTGAGCTGGCGGATGGCTTTGACGCGGGCGAGCGCGCGCTCCATGAAGGCGTCGTAGATGGACTCCTGGATGAGGGCGCGGCTGGGGCAGGTGCAGACCTCGCCCTGGTTGAAGGCGAAGAGCGCGAAGCCTTCGAGGGCCTTGTCGAAGAAAGCGTCGTCGGCGTTCATGACGTCGGCGAAGAAGATGTTGGGGGATTTGCCGCCGAGCTCGAGCGTGACGGGGATGATGTTCTGCGAGGCGTACTGCATGATGAGGCGGCCGGTGGTGGTTTCGCCGGTGAAGGCGACCTTGTTGATGCGCGGGTTGGAGGCGAGGGGTTTGCCGGCCTCGACGCCGAAGCCGTTGACGATGTTGAGGACGCCGGGCGGGAGCAGGTCGGCGATGAGCTCCATGAAGATGAGGATGGAGACGGGGGTCTGCTCGGCGGGCTTGAGGATGACGCAGTTGCCGGCGGCGAGCGCGGGGGCGAGCTTCCAGCAGGCCATCAGGAGCGGGAAGTTCCACGGGATGATCTGGGCGACGACGCCGAGCGGCTCGTGGAAGTGGTAGGCGACGGTGTCGGCGTCGATCTCGGAGATGCCGCCTTCCTGGGCGCGGATGCAGCCGGCGAAGTAACGGAAGTGGTCGATGCAGAGGGGGACGTCGGCGTTGATGGTCTCGCGGATGGGCTTGCCGTTGTCCCAGGTCTCTGCGGTGGCGAGCAGTTCGAGATTGTCTTCGATGCGCTGGGCGATCTGGTCGAGGATGCGGGCGCGGGTGGCGACGGCGGTCTTGCCCCAGGCGCGCTTGGCGGCGTGGGCGGCGTCGAGTGCGCATTCGACGTCGGCGGAGTTGGAACGTGGGACCTCGCAGAAGACCTTGCCGGTGACGGGCGAGATGTTTTCAAAGTACTGGCCCGAGAGCGGGGCGAGCCACTCTCCGCCGATGTAGTTGGCGTAGCGCTTCTTGAAGGGGACGGGGTAGCCGGAGATTCCGGGAGTGACTTGTGGCAGGGTTGCGGTCGCCATGAGCTTGTTTCCTTTCGTACGCGTGACGAGAGTACTCCTGTGGGTGGATGGTTGGGTAGGGTTGGCGGGGGTCGTGGGCGGATTTTCATGGATTAGAAGACAAGGGAAGGGGATGGCGAAAGTTTTCACGGAAAAGCGCTGGAAGAAACGACAGATTTCGAGAGCAGGACGACAAGTGCACCAGGAATGGCGCTTTACTGGGGAAATTTCGGTAGGGCGCGGATCGGCGTGCGGGATTCGATTCTGGTTCGCCGCCCTCAGATGTCCGAAGGTGTCCTCTCATGCGGGTTGTTTGGAGGGTGGCAAGGGATGAGGGTGGAGGTAGAAATCTGGCCCCTGCCCTGGAGAGTTTGCCCGTGCCTTCTTTTATCCGTTGTTTCGTCGCTGCCCTGGTCCTGTGTGTGGTTGGTATGACCGGATGTTCCGATCCTGGGACAAAAACCGTGGCTCCGATTGAGCCGTTACCAGTCTTCACGACGACGACGTACACGGGGACGGTGGTGCTTCCGACGGGGAGCCACGTGTCCGTGAGCAAGGTTTCGGTGATCAACAGCGTGACGGGGACGAGTCCTTCGTCCAGCGGGGCGTTCACGATTACGTCGTACAACAACGGGTCGCAGATTGCGATCGTGCTGAGCCCGGCGGGTACCCCGATGCTGATGGGCTTCCTGGACGCGACGCACACGATGATTTCTGCGGATACGACGGCGCAGGTTCTGGCGTTTTATGCGCTGGGCGGCACCTACATGCTGACCGATGCGGATCGGGCGAATTACCTGACGGGGATTCCGCAGCTTCCCGGGTTTGCGGCGCTTTCGAAGGCAGTCTCGACGGAGCTGGTGGCGAATACCGAGGCGTTTGGGCAGCCGGATGCGAATCTGACGGCAGCCCTGGGGGCGTTCTTCACGTCGGTGACGGGAATCAAGGGGAAGAGCAGGACGGGCGGCGTCAAGCCGGATGGGTTGCTGATCGATCCAGGCAACGCACTGAGCGGGATCACTGTGCTGCAGATGCCTCCGGACCAGGCTTATACGAGCAATGCGTATCGGCGGCGGAGCCATGCGTTCGTGACGCGGGTGTCGGAGAAGGCGGCTGGGGTGACGACGCCTGATCCTGCGGCGGTGACGGACTTTGAGATTGCCCCGACCTCCGGCGTGAACGGCGGCGTGGGCGGGGCGATCATCGATATCTTCAACGCTTACTTTGGCAATCAGCCGACCGAGTATGCGCCGATCACGTCCGATCCGTTTTCGGTGCCGCTTGTCGGGATGAACGACCAGACGAACTACCAGGTGCTGGTGGTGGGACCAGGCGGGCAGAATCTTGGGGCGGTCTCGACCCTGACGGCTGCGCAGGAGTCGGAACGTTTGAAGGTTTCGATTGGCGGGTTTGCCGAGGATGCGCTGATTCCGTTCCTTTCGAACTTCGCCCTGGGAAGCGGGATTCTGCCGGATACGACACGGATTCCGTCGGCGACGGTGCAGGAGTTCAAGGAGAACCTGATCGAGGATCTGACGGCAGACTTTTTGAGCCTGATCGGGTCTGCCCCGCAGTTGCAGCAGGAGATTCTGGCGGGAGATTACCGGAGCGCGATGCAGGATCTTTACACGCTGACGGTGGGTGGGAGCACGTTCAACGGGATCTACCTGGATGCGGTGACGAAGGCTTCGACGGTGCTGGTGTCGCAAGGATTTTCACCGGGCGAGATGTCGTCGGCGCTGGATAAGTTCAACATCATCCTGAATGCAGCGGGTGGCGTGCTGCAGGTGTTCGATACGGGTGTTTACGCGACGCAGATTGCGGGGTCGGATGCGGTGGATACGTGGACGATCGCGGCGACGAACCCCAAGGTGACGCTGACACCGGCGTCGACGACGCTGAACGGGGTGGGTAATCAGTTGCTGACGGCAGCGGTTCCGGGTGTCGACACGACCGGCTATAGCTACCACTGGCAGACGACCAGCACCGTCGGTTACCTGGGCGAGGTAGGGGGCAGCAACCGGTCCGCGCAGACGGATTATTGCTCATCGAGCCCCGAGGCGCTTTACAGCAATACCGTGCCGAACGTGGCTGCGTTGACCGGGGCTGCAACCGACACGATCACGGTCACAGTGTTCAGCGGCGGCAACTGCACCGCGGGCATGCAGGCCGGAGTGACCGTGGCCCAGGTCGGCTCACCCGCCAAGGCGACGGTGACGACCGACCCCTCGTCGGGACTGGTGAACGGCGATTTCTCAAACGGTCTGACCGCGTGGAGCCAGTTTGGTTCGCCCGGGACTACGATCAACATCAACTCGTCGATCTATTACATGACGGAGGATTGCTACCCGGCTCAGGAAGGCAATCCGTTTGTGCAGATGGGGGCGGGCGGCACGCAGGTGGCGTATATCCAGCAGACGTTCACTGTGCCGGCGACGGCAACGCAGCTTTCGCTGCGGGCCTGGAACAACCTGGACCCGGTGACGGCAGTGATTTCGATCATCGACTCCGCGGGCACGGTGCATCAGATCGATTCGTTTGTCGCGCCGAGCGTGCAGAAGCTCTCAGATCCGAACAACTATTACAGCGTGGTGCCGACGGGTAATATCGCGGTGACGAAGACTTACAGCATCTCGGCTTACGAAGGGAAGACGATCACGATTCGCCTGGAAGGAGACGGCCTGCCGAACGTGATCAACGGGTATTATGTCAATTTTGACGACATCATCGTGAAGTAGTCCGGTCACACGATGCGAATCGTGAGGGCATCCAGATTGCGGGGGCTCTTACACGGGCACAGTGATATCTGGTGACGTACCGACACGCAAAATGAGACTGAGTGGAACCGTGTGCGTCACGGTTCCACTGCCCTCATCTTTTGGTAGAGTACGTTTCATGCTCGACGTCCAACCAATCCGGGCAGTCGCCAAGTGGAAAGGTTTCTTCTTCGTTAGTTCGCGCCTCTTGATCGCAGTGGTCTTCGGAACCGGCATATCGTGCGCGCAGTCGTTTGATAAGCCGCTGAAGAAGCGAGTCATTGATCTCGGGCAATCCAAGCTGCTGATGTCAAACGACCATAGGGATGTCACCGTTACCTGCTGGTACTACCCGCATTTCATGGTCAAGGAAGAAAGCGATCCAGGGAATAAAGGTGCCGTCAGGATCGCTCTCGCGCCCTTTCTACCCGGACACTTCCCCAAATGTTTACGGGCAAACCAAACCAACGAAGCGGGATTCAAGGTGTGGGATGCAGAGTCGAAGTTCTTCCTAGCTTGGGATGGGTATTTCGCAGGCGTGAAGCACGATTTGGTCTTCCTGGAAGGTTCCGACGGCGATAGTCTGAGCGGCCGCCCTTTCACTGTCTTCAAGGGAAACACAACAACAAGAGTCTTTGAAGATTCTTTCTGGGTCCGCAAGGCGGCCGACATGAAACTGAGGTTCGTTCCGACATCAACTGATCAGGTCGTCCTACGCTACCTACGGGTTGCAAGCGCTGCCTGCTCCATTCCAAAGGATGGTGAGGCTTGTTGGAGCAAGTTGAAGCAGCAGACGGGCCTTTTGTATTCATCGATGCCAACGTGCAGCGATTATGAAGGCAAAGAGGCTGGGACGGCTGCTTCTGTCATTGCTTACCCGGTCGAGGTCTCGCTTTTTCCAAAGCCGGCAACGCGTCCGGTCGGTGAACCGGTTAGCTGTTATCCGACGGAGTGAAGCAACGGTAAGTACGCCCTTGCGCCGAGCGGGCGGTGCTTCGCACGGTGCTGGACGGCTTCGCCGTGAGAGGCAAGAGACTATACTTGTGGGGTGAGCAAGACTTTTTATATCGAGACGTTTGGCTGCCAGATGAATGCGCATGACTCCGAAAAAGTTGTGGGCACGCTGGAGTCGGAGGGCTACGTTCAGACGCAGGTAGAGGATGAGGCCGGGCTGATCCTGTACAACACCTGCTCGATCCGCGATAAGGCGGAGCAGAAGGTGTTTCACCGGCTGAATGAGTACAAGAAGCTGCAGGGTGAGGGCAAGCGGTTTGCCGTGATCGGGTGCGTGGCGCAGCAGGAGGGCGAGAAGATCTTCGAGCGCGCGCCGTATGTGTCGATCGTGGCGGGTCGGAGTTCGAGCTACCGGAATTTGCCGGGGATGCTGGCGCGGCTGGAGGCGGGCGAATCGCGGATTACCGGGCTCGACGATAAGAAGACGACGGAGACGTTTGAGACGCCGTTTGTCGCGCGGACGAATGAGCATCGCGGGTACATCACGATCATCGAAGGGTGCGACAAGTTTTGCGCGTACTGCGTGGTGCCGTATACGCGCGGGAACGAGCGTTCGCGGACGTCGATCAGCGTGATGGAAGAGGCGCGGCGGATGGCCGATGCCGGGTATACCGAGATTCAGTTCCTGGGGCAGAATGTGAACTCGTACCGCGACCCGCTGCGGCTGAAGACGTTTGCGGAGTTGCTGGTGAGCGTGGGGGAGATTGGCGGGATTCGGCGGGTGCGGTTTACGACGTCGCATCCGCGGGATTTCACGAAGGATATCGTGGAGGCGATCGACGCGACGCCGACGCTTTGCGACCATGTGCACCTGCCGGTGCAGTCGGGGTCGACCGCGATTTTGAGGGCGATGGCCAGGGAGTACACGCGCGACTGGTATCTCGAGCGCATCAGCTGGATGAAGGCGGCGAAGCGCGATATTTCGATTACGTCAGACATTATCGTCGGGTTTCCGGGCGAGACGGAGGCCGATCTGATGGAGACGGCGACGCTGCTCGATGAGGTCCATTACGACGCGATCTTTGCGTTCAAGTACTCGCCGCGCCCGAACACGCCGGCGATCTCGATGGCGGATTCGATCTCGGACGAGGTGAAGGCGGAGCGGCTGGAAGTGTTGTTGTCGCGGCAGCGTGAGATTCAGCGGATCAGCTATGGACGGCATCTCGGCGAGGTGATGGACGTAATGGTGGAGAGCCATAACCGCGTGCGCAAGCAGGTGGTGGGGCGCTCGTCGCAGAACAAGACGGTGAACTTTACGACGGAGTCGCTGATTTTGCCGGCCTTGGGGAGCTACCAGACGGTGCGGATTACGGGCACTTTCCCGAACAGCCTGCTGGCGGAGGCGATCTAGATGCAGGGCTCGCGGCTGAAAGACGAAGAGGCGATATTGGCCGAGCTTGCGTCGGCCGAGGTCGAGGTGCAGATTCGCGGGCTGATGCTGGACCCGGTGACGCAGATGCCGATCGTCGTGCTGAAGGATGTGGGGAGCGAACTGGTTCTGCCGATCTGGGTGGGAGTGTTCGAGGCGAACGCGATCGCGAACGAACTGGAGAAGACCTCGACGCCCAGGCCGATGACGCACGATCTGCTGCGGAATATGGCGCGAGGGCTTGGGGCTGTGGTCGACAAGGTGGTGGTTTCGGACCTGCGCGAGGATACTTTCTTTGCGACGATCTGGATGCACCAGGGCGAGGATGAGATCACCATGGACGCTCGGCCTAGCGATGCGATTGCGCTGGCGCTGCGCTGGGATTGCCCGATCTTCGTGGCGAAGAGCGTGCTGGGGCGGACGCGGCAGAATGGATCGGGTGCCGGTGGGGATGTGAATGCCGACCAGTTGAAGAATTGGCTGGAGAATTTGAATGAAGACGAGACGGGTGGGTACAAGATGTAGACCGGTGCCAGTCCGGGCGAACGGCTTGACACCGATTTTCACCGATGAACACCGATCCAAGGCATCAGGGATATCTGCTTTGATCGGTTGAACCGGTGCAGATCGGTGTTAGGTATTCAGGGCATGACGGCTGCGCGTTGGGTGGTGATGTAGTGGGCGCGGATGGGGTCGAGGTTGGGTATTTTGGTGAGGGGTGAGCCTGCGTAGGCTTCGTAGGTGGGGGAGCCGTCGGGGTTGATCGTGACGAACTCGATGGATTTGGGTGCTGCGGGGATGCGGCCGCCGAACCAGCGTGGATCTTCCTGCTGGTTCCAGGTGACGAGTGAGAGTTGCGAGCCGGCGGGGTAGGCGTGGCCGGCGCTGGTTCGGGCGTAGGCGATGGCGGTGTCGTTGCCGAAGACGGTGTACATGGTGGCGTTGCGGTGGTCGATGGCGGAGGTGATGACCTTGTTGGCCAGCGGGTTGTAGGGCAGCGTTGCAGGCAGGGTGGCCTCGGTGTTGAGACGGGTTTCGACGCGAGGGTTGGGCTTGCTGTCGCAGCCGCAGAGGGCAAGGGGGACGAGCAGGAGGATAGCGGGTTTCAAGGTCATTGGGCTCCTCCGGACTGGTGCAGCGGCATGGTGTAGACGTAATCGTTTTTAGCGACGGGCTGGTGGCATGAGACGCATTCGCCGGTGAAGTGGGAGTCCTTGCCGTAGGGCTTGAGGCCGGGGCCGAGCCAGCGGCCGAAGCCCCAGTTGGCGGAGGATTTGTACTTCTGGCTGTCGCGGATCATGAGTTCGACCTGGGCGAAGGCACCGGTCTGGACGAAGCCGGTGGCGTCGGGCTGGGTGTGGAAGGTGACCTTGGCGAAGGCGGTGCCGTCGGGCCAGGGGTTGATGTGGTTGTCGGCGATGGCCTTGATGGCGATGTCGTTGCCGAGGATGACGCGCATGGAGTTGTTGTCGAAGCGGTCGGTGGCGGAGATCTCGTGCCAGTTTTTGTAGTCGGGAAGGAAGGGAACGCCGTTGAGTTCATCGGCCACCTTGACGGGTGGCTGATTGGGCGCGATCGACTGGGTGAACTGCAGGTCGGCGGCGGCGATGTCGTCGGGTTTGGCGGCGGGGAGTGGCGGTGGCGCGAGGTAGGTGCGGAGGATGTTGATCTGGTCGGGGGTGAGGATGGCTCCGTGGTGGACGACGGTGTATTGCGGGAGCGGCATCGCGCCGAGCTGGATGAAGTTGACGGCCTCATAGAGCGCGGCTTTTTGTTTGGCGGCGGGTTGCGAGCCGATTTCCGAGAAGTTGAGGTGCTGACGGGCGGTGAGGACGTCGTGCCGGACGAGGTAGTAGACGGGGACGGGCTGGTCGAAGAGCGAGAGGTGGGTGTCGTTGGAGTGGCAGTTGTAGCAGGAGTTGCGCAGGATGGCGCGGACGGCAGGTGGAGCCTGGATTTCGGCGGTCACGGGCGGCTTGGGGATGGCGGGGCGCGTGATCTGGATGATGGCGAAGACGCAGAGGAGCAGGGCACAGAGCCAGAGGAGAGCGCGGCGTCTGGGGCGGGATTGATCGTCGTTCATGGGGGCTCCCGGGCTAGAGTTGTGCTGATTTGGCGAGAGGCTTAACACTGATTTTCACCGACGGGCACCGATCAAAAAAAGATTTGCTTTCTAAAGCCTTCGATCGGTGTTTATCGGTGGAAATCGGTGCTAAGCATTCTTATTGTGGGCAAAGGGTACGGAGGTGGGTGAAGAACTCGGGGAAGGAGATGGCGGCGGCTTCCGAGCCGTCTATTTTTGACTCTGACGTGGCGCGCAGGGCGGCGATGGAGAAGGCCATCGCGATGCGGTGGTCGGAGCCGCTGTCGATGGTGGCGCCGTGGAGGGTTTGCGAGCCGGGGATTTCGAGGCCGTCGTGGTTTTCTTTGAACTCGGCACCCATGGCGCGCAGGTTGCGGGCGACGAGGTCGATGCGGTCGGACTCCTTGACGCGCAGCTCGGCGGCATCGCGGATGATGAGGCCGTGCGGGGTGTAGGGGGCGATGGCGGCAAGCACGGGCAGCTCGTCGATCAGTTGGGCGGTGAGGGCACCGGTGATCTCGAAAGGTTTGCGTGGTGCTCCGGCGGCGTTGGCGTTGATCTGCAGGGTGCCGATGAGTTCGCCGTGGGTTTCTTCGACGTTGAGGATGCGGATCTTTGCGCCGAGGGGCGGTGACGACATCGAGCAGGGCGGAGCGAGTCGGGTTGAGGCCGACCGAGTCGAGGATGAGGTTGGAATCGGGGAAGAGCAGCGCGGCGCAGAGGAAGAAGGCGGCAGAGCTGAGGTCGCCGGGGACGGTGGCGTCGATGGCGCGGAGCTTCTGGCCTCCCGGGATGGAGAGGCGGCCATCGCGTTTGGTGAGCGTGGCTCCGAAGGCGCGGAGGGCGTGCTCGGAGTGGTCGCGGGTGAGGATGGATCTCGGAGAGGATGGTCGTGCCCTGTGCCTGGAGTCCTGCGAAGAGGACGGCGGTCTTGACCTGCGCGGAGGGGATGGGTGTGTCGAAGTCGATGGCGGTGAGCGGGCCACCGTGAATGGTAATGGGGGCGTGGCCCTCGGTCAGCTCCAGCTTCGCGCCCATCGCGGTGAGCGGTTTGCGGATGCGTTCCATCGGGCGGATTGTGAGGGAGTCGTCGCCAATGAGGGTGAAGGTGTGAGGGTGTGGGGCGATGAGGCCGGCGAGCATGCGCATGGTCGAGCCGGAGTTGCCGCAGTCGAGCGGGGATGCCGGCTGTTGGAAGGCCCCTGCGGTGCCGGTGACTTCGATGTGTTTTTCATGATGCGTGACGGTAGCGCCGAGGGCGGCCATGCAGGCGAGCGAGCTGTGCGGGTCTGCTCCGGTGGAGAAGTTGGCGAGCCGGGAGGTGCCTTCGGCGAGGCCGGCTAGCAGGGGCGTAGCGGTGAGAGATGGACTTGTCGCCGGGGAGGACGAGGGAGCCCTGGAGCGTGCGGGCAGGGCGGATAGTTTCAGAAGACATGGGTTCAAGGATAAATGGAGGGTACTGGGGCGAAGGACAAGGTCAGCGATCAGCCTGTGCTGCGGCGGTGATGGAAACTTTGTGTCAGCACGGTGAATTCACCCAACCTTCGTCATCGAAGCTCGTCCAAGCGGTAGGAACTGCTTGCCTTTGTCTGCGGATGGCGGAACAATAGGGTGTTCAGAGTAATCCGGCAGGGTTGGTTGGCCGTTAGAGATATAGGAGTTTCATGGTGAAGCTTGTGAATGTGAAGCGGAGTGTTGGGATTGCGGCTTTGGCGTGCTGCACGGTGTTGTCGGGTACGGGCGCGCAGGCGGCTGAGTTGAGCAACGATGCGAAGGCGTCCATCCCGAGGGATGTCCAGCAGGTGATCGTAGTGGACTACCGCGCGATGCAGAATTCGAGCGCGGCGATGAATTTGAAGGAGCGCGTTCTGCCGCCCGAGTTGAAGCGGTTGGAGACAGCGATGAAGAGCTCCGGGCTGAAGGTGGATCAGGATGCCGACGTGCTGGCGTTCGCGGCGTTTCGGACGAAGGATGGCACGCGCATCGTGGGAATTGCGCAGGGCCAGTTCCACACCGGGACGATCATGGCGAACTTCGCCAAGAACAAGGTGAAGCCGGAGGTGCTGCGCGGGGACGAATATCTACCCGATGGGCGCTGCGGGGATGAGCGTCGTCTTTCTGAACCAGACGACGATGGTCTTCGGCGATAAGACTGCTGTGAAGGATGCTCTCGACGCGCGCGATGGGGTGAGCGGCAACTTCCTGCAGAACGGCGATATGGTGAACGAGATGCAGGCCGTGGATTCGAAGGCGGTCTGGAGCCTGCTCGACCAGAAGGGCACGCAGACGATGATGAAGAGCGTGCTTGGCGAAGCTTCCGGGCTGGCCGACTACGACACGGTCAAGGAGCGGATGAAGAGCTCGCGCTACACGATGGACTTTTCGAATGGCGTGAAGTTCAACATGGCGGTGGTGATGTCAGACACGATTACGGCTGCGACGGCTGCGACGCTGATGAAAGGCGTCTCGGTGATGCGCAAGAACTCGGGTTCGCAGGTGGAGAAGTCGGCTCTGGATGAAGTGACGATCGATTCAAACTCGGGCACGCTGATCGTGGATTTTTCTTCGAGCGACAGCCAGTTTTCGAGCCTGCTGAGCTCGCCGTTGTTCCAGTCCGTGGTGAAGTAGAGCAAACGCAATCGGGATCAGGGAGATCGAGGCAGGATCAAGACAAGGCCGTCATGGTTTTGTTTTGATCCTGCCCTTTTCCGTTTGATTCTGGTTCCGTTTGGCTCTGGTCTTGCTCTTCGGGTGTGAGGGTTCTAAGAGTCCGGTGCCCTGGTCTGGCGTGGCACGTGCATAGACTCCCGGCATGGATAGCGGAATCTACGCGGCTTATACGGGGTTGCTGGCGCGGACGCAGGCGTTGGATACGGCGGCGAATAATCTGGCCAACACCAGCACAGCCGGCTTTCGAGCGGCGCGGGAGACCTTTTCGGGCGTGCTTGCGAGCGGCCTGGCGGGGGATGGTTCGGCCGCGAGTGGTGCGTCCCAGGTAGGCGAGTCGGTGAATGGATATGGCGTGCTGGGCGGCACGTCGGCGGACTTCGGGCAGGGGCCGCTTGTGACCACGGCGAATCCGTTGGACCTGGCGCTGAGTGGGCAGGGATTCTTTCAGATCAAGACGGCGCAGGGCATCCGGTACACGCGGGATGGCTCGTTTGTGAAGTCGCCGGCGGGGATGTTGACGACGAAGACGGGTGACCCGGTCCTCGATATCGCGGGCAAGCCGATCATGTTGCCTGCGGGGACGGTGGCGGTTGGGCCTGACGGCGCGGTGTCGGTGATTACGCCCGCGGGAACGGGCGTGGTGGGGCAGTTAGGACTTGCTAACTTTGCGTCGACGGGGAGCTTGTCGGCTGAAGGGGCGGACCGGTTCGTCGCGGCGGCGGATGCCGTGAAGACGGCTGCCACGGCGACGGTCCAGCAGGGCGTGGTGGAGAGCTCCAACCAGGATACGGTGCATGGAACGATGCAGCTCGTCCTGATCCAGCGGCAGGCCGAGATGATGCAGAAGGCCTTGACGGTCTTCGACGGGACGTTCGATAAGACGGCAGTCGAGCAGTTGGCGAGGGTTTAGCAGCAGGGATCAGGCACCAGGGAACAGGGGGTAGACGTCGATGATTCGAGCACTTTATACGGCAGCCAGCGGGATGAGCGCGCAGCAGCTGAACCTGGATACGATCGCGAACAACCTGGCGAACTCGGCCACGGCGGGGTTTCGGCAGCTGCGCATTCAGTTCGAGGACCTGGTGTACCAGAACCTGATCTCGCCCGGGTCGCCTGCGAGCACGTCGACGGTCTCGGCTGGGCTGCAGATTGGGCTGGGCACGCGCAACTCGGCGACCGAGGTCATCCAGTCGCAGGGCGACTTCAACCAGACGGAGAATCCTCTGGATATCGCCATCCAGGGACAGGGATTTTTCCAGGTTCAGCAGCCGAACGGGACCACGGCGTATACGCGCAACGGGGCGTTTCACCTGAACAACCAAGGCACCGTGATGACGGCGGAGGGTGACCCGTTGATTCCGACGATCACCATCCCGGAGTCCGCGACGAGTGTGACGATCTCGCAGTATGGCGTGGTTTCTGCGACGCTGCCTGGGCAGACTACGGCGGCGACCCTGGGGACCATTCAGCTTGCCAACTTTGCCAATCCGGCGGGGCTTACGGCGCTCGGCGACAGCTTGTTTCAGCAGACCCAGGGATCGGGGAATGCGGTAACGGATATCCCGGGCGGCAACTCGGGCGTGGGCACGTTGCAACAGGGGTATCTGGAGAACTCGAACGTGGATGTGGTGACGGAGTTCGTGCAGATGATCCTGGCGCAACGGGCGTACGAGAGCAATTCGAAGGTGATCCACGTGGCGGACGACATGTATTCGCAGATCAACGGGCTGGTGCGGTGATGCGGCACGGAAACAGGGTAGAGGGACGAGAAGCCGAGGCTGTGATGCGGGTATTGATTGCGTTGGTGGTCGCGATCTTTGGGTTGGTGGGTTCGGCGTTTGCTTCGGAGCCGAGTTGCTACGCGTCGGCGGCGGAGGCGGTGGCGCAGGTCGGCGTACGTGGCGTGGTGGGGTATCGGCTGGAAGGCACGCGGCGCGATCTCTTCTCCGGGTCATTGTGGGCTACCGTGCGCGACTGCGGGCATCCGGAGCGTCCGGCGCTGCTGGTGATGGCTTCGCTGGGCAGCGAGTTCGCACCGGGTCTGGCGCGCCGGGTTGAGATCTCGGCGCAGCGTGCGATTGTGATGACCGCCGGCTCACGGGTGCGGCTGGTGGAGTCGGATGGGACGGTGCAGTTGGAGGTCAGTGCCATTGCGCAGGGCAATGCGGCGATCGGCGACAGGATTCGCGTGCGCCTGCTTCCGGTGAGCAGTGACTCCGGGCTCTCTGCGGGCACAAGCTGGGCTGCGAACGAGCAGTTTGCCACAGGCATCGTGCGCAGCCGCGGCGTGGTGGAGATGGAGACGCGATGAAGCAGCGGAGGCTCTATCTGCGGGGTGCGACGGGCTTGCTGCTGCTGATGTTTGCGGTGTCGCTCGAAGCGCAGACCGTGGCGTTGGCACCCTCGCCCTGGGCGACTCCGACGGCCGATCCGATCGGCACGGGCATTATCGGAAAGGTGCAGAAACTGACTGCGCCGAAGCCGAACGTGGCTTTGACTTCGCTGACGTCGTACCTGCAGAGGGTGCGGGCGCAGACCTCCGACACGAAGGCCGAGCCGGGGTCGATCTGGACGGAAAACGGCAGGCTGGCGCGGTTTTCGACGGATGTGCGCGCGATGCGCCCGCACGATCTGATCTCGGTGGTCGTGCAGGAGAGTCTTGCGGCTGAGACGGACGGCACGGTGAAGAATTCGCGCGCCTCATCCGCGAGTGCGTCGCTGACGAGTCTGTTTGGTGCGTTGAAGGCGACCAGTAAGCTGACGAACCTGCTGGGACAAAGCGCGGCTTCGGCGTTGAATGCGGGAGGACAAAGCGCCACCAATTCCAGCCTTTCGACGACCTTCGGGGGCCAGGTCGTCGATGTGCTGCCGAACGGGACGCTGGTGATCGAAGCGGCGCGACAGGTGGAGTTTTCGCAGCAGACGCAGACCATTGTGCTGCGCGGGCTGGTTCGTCCGGAAGATATCTCGCAGCAAAATCAAGTGCTTTCGACCGCGATCTCGAGCCTCGAACTCGAGGTCAAAGGCAAGGGAATCGTCAACGATGCAACGTATCGGCAGAACCCGCTGGTGCGCTTCATCGAGAAACTGCTGGTGTTTTGATGACGCGGCTGACGTGGCTTGGGGTGTTCTTCGCGGCGGGAGCGCTGGTCGGCGCATGCCTGGCGCAGGGGCCCTCGGTCGAGAGCGGCGAACGGCGTGCGCGGGTGAAAGATATCTCGTCGATTGAAGGCATTCGCGATAACCAGCTTGTCGGCTACGGGCTTGTCGTCGGGTTGAAAGGTACGGGCGACACTCAGCAGGCGACCTTCCCGACGCAGACGCTTGCCTCGATGCTGTTGCGCATGGGGGTAAGCGTTCCGGCTTCGGCGATCCGCGTGCAAAATCTTGCGGCGGTCTTTGTTTCGGCCACGCTGCCGCCGTTCGCGCAGCCCGGGACGAAGCTCGACATTACCGCCGCTTCGGCAGGAGATGCGAGCTCGCTTGAAGGCGGTCTGCTGCTGATGACGCCGCTCTATGGCACCGACGGCAAGATCTATGCGCAGGCGCAGGGACCGCTGGTCGTTGGGGGATACTCCGTCAGCTTGAACGGGAGCACGAAGCAGTTCAACCACCCGACGACGGCTCGCGTGCCGTACGGTGCGATGGTTGAGCGGGGAGTGCCGTTTTCGCTGGGGGACCGCGCCAGTTTTTCCCTGTTGCTGGACGATGCCGACTTCAAATCCGCCGGCGCGATGGCCGACGCGATCAACACCGAGCTGGGCCGCAAGGCCGCCCACGCCGCCGACAGCCGACGCATCGAGTTGGCGGTGAGCGAGTCCGATGACATCCCGCAGTTACTTGCGCGCGTCGAGGCGGTGGAGGTTTCGGTCTTTCCGCGAGCGAAAGTTGTAGTCAACGAGCGCACGGGGACCGTGGTGATCGGCGGCAAAGTCGTCCTGCAGCCGGTGTCGATTCTGCACGGTGGCCTGACCGTGCGCGTCGTGACCGACTTCAAGGTCTCGCAGCCGGGCCCGTTCTCGACGGGCACGACGCAGGTTACGCCGGAGAGCCGGGTCGAGGCGAACGACAAGCCGGTAAGCCGGATTGAGCTGAAGCAAGGGGCGACGGTCGATGATCTGGTTCGCAGTCTGCAGACGATCGGAGCAAGCGCTCGCGATGTGATTTCGATCCTGCAGGCGATGAAGTCCGCGGGTGCGCTCGAAGCGGAGATTGAGGTCTTATGACGGTTCAACAAGTGCTGCAGCGAACTAGTCTCACACCGCCGCAGGCCTCTGTGCCAAACGCCAAACTGGTGAAGGGCGCGGAGGAGTTCGAAGCGATGATGCTGAACCAGATGCTGAAGCCGCTACAGTTTGGCGCGGGAGTCGACGAGGCCGGCGAAGAGAGCACCGGCGGCGCGGCCGAGACCATCCGCGGCATGGGGACCGAAGCCCTGGGCAAAGCGCTCGCCGCCCACGGTGGTTTGGGGTTCGCACGAAAGATCGTGGAAGAGGTTACGAGAGAGCAAGACAACGTAATAGCCAAGAAGGGGGAGTCTAAAGTCAAATGAGTGAGAGCCGATACACCAACCGTGTAGGAGGAAGTACTCATGGCAGTTCTAAACGGTATCGACAGCAACTTGACGACCTTGCCTGGCGGGGTGACCGGGACCGGCTCGGCAGCAGCGGCGGTGTTGGCGAACACGCCGAAGCCCGCGCCGGCAGCGGCGGCGAAGGTGTCTTCGGAGGATCTGGCGAGCGTGAGTTCGACGGGTGGATTGGTCTCGCAGGCGCTCAACACGTCCGACGTGCGGACGGAGAAGGTAGCGGCGCTGCAGGCGGCGATCGCCAACGGCAGCTACAACGTCTCGTCGAGCGATGTGGCGAACAAGATTGTGGACAGCCTGCTGAAATAGAGGCTCACGCGGAGCTGGGCAAAGGCCTGGTCCGCGAAGGTTTATTGGGAGAGCTGGCGCGTCTGGTGGCAGAGGCGTCAGCCGCCCTGACGGTGCTGGATGCCGATACGCTGAACCGGCTGGCGCTCCGGGCACAAAGTCTGGCGGGAATGAAGCTTGGAGCGGCCGACTTGAACGACCGCGACGAGATCCCGATTTTGAAAGAGCGGTTTCGGACGTTTTCCGCCGTGCTCAAAGCGACCAGCGAAAATCTCATCACGTTGCAGCGGGCTGACGATACCCAGGTCTTCGGTCAGGAGATCTTCGGGCAGGAGCGTTTCGGGCTGCGGCGAGGTGCAGGGATGGAAGGCTATCCGGATGCGCAGCGTGGGCTGTTCGAGAGTCTTGGCCTGTACGACGATGCAGATGGCGGTTCGTCGATCTGGCCGCGCTCGCGGGTATCGAACTGGCTGGAGGCACGACACGCGGCGGGGCGCGTATGAGCACGCTGAGTGGGCTGCTCGATCTTTCGCGGAGCGCGCTGCTGGCCGATCAGGCGGCGTTGAACATCACGGCAAATAACGTGGCCAACCAGGACACGCCGGGCTACGTCGACCAGGTGGCAACCTGGCAGACTGCCGACACCGTGACGTTGAGCGGCGGCGGTTCGACGGCTGAAGCATCGACCGTGACCACGACTTCCCAGCGCGACCGGGTGCTCGAGCAACGCGTGCAGCAGCAGACGCAGGCGCAGGCCGGGACGGCGGCTGAGGCGGCCGTGTTATCGCAGGTTGAGGGCGTCTTCAGCATCACGGGCAGCTCGGATTCGGCGGGGTCGACCCAGATCGGCACCGCCCTCAACGGGTTCTTCAGCTCGCTGACTGCGCTTGCGGCGAATCCTTCGGACGAGCCGACGCAACAAGCAGCGTTGACCGCGGCGGGGACGCTCGCGGCAGCGTTCAACGCGGCGGCGAGCGGGATCGCCGGGGTGCAGAGTTCGATTGACGGAAGCCTTGCGAGCTCGGTGACCGCGGTCAACGCACTGACGAAGACCATCGCCAGTCTGAATGAACAGATTGGCGCACTCAGTCCGAACGCGGATGCAGGCACGCTCGAAGACCAGCGGCAGACGGCGATCGCGCAGCTTTCGCAGTATGTCGGGCTCGACCAGATCACAACCGAGTCAAACGGGATTACGCTCACGACCACGGGCGGAACGGCGCTGGTCTCGGGTGATCAATCGTACGCGCTGACCAGCTCACAAAGCGCTACGGGGACGACGATCTACGACAGCACCGGCGCAGAGGCCACAACAGGGATCACGGGCGGCAGTATCGGCGGGCAGCTTGCCGCGCAGAACACCGCGCTTCCGGCGGTGATTACGGCACTCGACGCGCTGGCGTACCGGATTGCGACGGTGGTCAACACGCAGAATGAAGCGGGTCAGACCTCGGCTGGTGTGGCAGGCGCGGCGATCTTTGCCGTGCCGGCGTCGGCGAATGGCGCTGCCGCCGAACTGGCCGTCATCCCGACGAATCCCGGAGCCATCGCGACGGCCGGATTGACGGAAGGGGCGACCGGCAACACGAACATCACGGCGCTCGCAAACCTCGAGTCGGCGACGGATAGCTCCGGCCATACGGTGCTGGACGATCTTTCTTCGCTGCTGTCGAACGTCGGCTCGAACTCTTCCTCGCTGAGCAGCTTGAGCGATGCGCAGCAGGCTTCGCTGACCCAGCTGACGACGCAGCGGGACTCGCTTTCGGGCGTCAATCTCGACACCGAGGCCTCGAATCTGACGACGTACCAACGGTCGTACCAGGCGGCGGCGCAGGTGCTGACGATTGTGGACCAACTGCTGGCGTCGGCGATCAACCTTGGTACGGAAACGACCGTGAGCTAGAAGAACGAGCGCCACCTCGCCGATGCCTGGCGATACCGCGTGCCACGAAAATCTTGAGGGACCGCCCATGTTCGTCGATCCAAACTACGTCAGTACGCTCTCCGCCTCCATCTCCGCCTCCACTGCCGCCGAGCAGACGTTGACGTCGGAGCTTTCGAGCGGCTTGCGGGTTGCGTCTCTCTCGGACGATCCGGTCGCCGCGAGCGCGAACGTTGGCTTGTCGAGCTCGCTGGCGGGGCTGGACTCGTTTGTCTCGACGGCGAGCGGCGTCGAGAGCCGGCTACAGGTGACCGACTCGACGCTGGGTGAGGTCGTCTCACAGAATACGTCGGCGGTCAGCCTTGCGACGCAGGGGGCCAATACGGCTTTGAGTGGCGCCAATCTGGACTCGATTGCCGATCAGGTCTCGGCGATCCGCGACAATATCCTCGGGCTTGCAAATACCAGCTACCAGGGAACATATCTGTTCAGCGGAAGCGCGGGCAAGACGAAGCCGTTCGCGGTGGATACGACAACCTCACCCGCCACGACAACCTACTTCGGCGACAGCGTGACCACGAGCGTGCAGACGCCCGGCGGACAGGCGCTGGCGACGAATGTCGTTGGGTCCGTAGTGTTCACAGCAACTGGCTCGAGCGTGCTGGATACCTTGAACCAGCTCGTTGTGGATTTGCAGGCGGGATCGACCGCGGCTGTCGCGGCGGACTCGTCCGCGTTGACCGCTTCGCTGGGGACGGTGAGCAGCCAACGTGCGGTGATTGGGAGTTCTTTGAGCGCGCTCAATGTGTCCTCGAGCTACGCGCAAACGCAAGCAGCCGTGGTCACCGCACAGCAGACGACTTTGCTTTCGGCAGATACCGCGACGGTCGCGACGAGTCTCCAGACCGCCGAGGTGCAGCACCAGGCGCTGATCAGCGTGGTTTCGTCGCTTGGGCAGAACGATCTCTTCAGTTACCTGAAGTAGGTTGTAACTTCTCATTCATGTGCCGCTCATAAATTTATAGGAACAGGAGGCTTGCATGACGAGGGTTTACACGCTTGTACTAGGCTTCAGGGAACTTTGGGTCGCCTTGAAGACGGGGCAGAGAATTGTCTGGAAAGATTCCCAACGCTAAGTCACATGGCTCGCTAGACTAGAAGAGTGATACGAGCCTTGTTGAGTGCGATGCGGTTCTGGTGGGTCGGATGTAAGGGCCACCGCTTGACGCCGTGGAGAAGTCCTTACCTGCGGTGGCGGGTGGAGACATTTACGGGGAAGCCCGCCGGGTCGCTGCTGCTCAGCGACTTTATCGTTCTTTTCAAGGCCGAGCGGAAGCAGATGGGGAGCTATCTCGGGTGGCTGGGTGAGATGCGGCAGATTGCTACGGCAGACAAGAGCCAAAGTTAAGGCAACTGCGCCCCTGCGCCGGGCGGTTGCCACTTCGTGGGGTGTTCGACCGCTTCGCGGTGGGTATGATGAAAGGGAAAGGTTTGGTGCAATGGGCGAGTTTGTGAAGTTGACGGCGCAGGATGGCGCTGAGTTGAAGGGCTACGTTTCACGTCCGACCGGAACACCCAAGGGCGCCATCGTCGTTATGCAGGAGATCTTCGGCGTGAACTCGCAGATTCGGGCGTTTGCCGACCGTCTTGCCGGCGAAGGCTACGTTGCGATCGCGCCTCCGACGTTCGACCGCTACGAGAAGGGTCTGGAATTGAAGGACACCGGCGACGACCTGAAGAAGGCGTTCGAGATGTATGGGAAGCTTTCGCCGGATACAGCGTTGCTCGACCTGGCGGCTGCTTACAAGTTTGTCGAGGCAGAAGATCACAAGGGAATCGCCGTGGTCGGTTTCTGCTATGGCGGCTTGATGTCGTGGCTCGCGGCGACGCGCGGCAATACGGTCGAGATCAAGCCGGCTTGCACGGTCGGCTACTACGCCGGTGGAATCGGCAACGTGGCAAAGGAAGAGCCGAGCTGCCCGGTGATGCTGCACTTTGGCGCCGATGATTCCCACATCGGGAAGGATCAGATTGAAGCGGTCGAGAAGGCGCATCCCGAGGTGGAGGTGTTTGTCTATCCGGGTGCGGATCATGCCTTCGCCGGGACCGAGCGGGGCGCCTACAACGCGGAGCAGGCGGAGATTGCTTGGGGACGGACTTTGGAGTTTCTGAACACGCACGTCGCGTAAGAACATTTGTAAGCGGGACCTTGCGCCGGGCGGACGCCACTTCACGGCGTTCTGAGCGGCTTCGCGTCGTTGGTTTGCCGCCGGATTTTCGCCCTGGGGCGGTAATCGGTGGTAAACTTCTGGTGACACTTGAGAGTGGATTAGACGAGATAGGGAGTAAGAACTGCTGTGTTAGCAACCGCTAAGAAGACAGACATTATCGAGAAGTACCGCACCCATGATTCCGATACCGGAAGCCCCGAGGTGCAGATCGCCATTTTGAGCGAGCGCATCAGCGAGCTCACCGAGCACTTCAAGACGCACAAGAAAGACCACGGATCACGGCGTGGCTTGCTGATGCTGGTGAGCAAGCGCCGCAGTCTGCTGGACTATCTTAAGAAGATCGATGCAGATCGCTATCGCGAAGTCATCGGCAAGCTCGGCATCCGCAAGTAAGCCAAATCAGGCGATCTCGCCAGCGAACAGGGCCGGGGACGCCAACAGGCGCAACCCCGGCAGGAAATAACGCTTCATGAATCCAGGCACGGCCCCACATCTGAGAGCCGCTTTTTCCGGTCGAGGAGTTGCAATCACTCCAACGGCGGAGGGCGCGACGATGCAGGGTACCTGGACCACAGACGGCACTCGCTGGCGCAAGCCTTTCCAACAAGTCATGCAGCAAGAGACGCAGCTCGGCGAAACGCTCGCCTGAGCTGCGCTTTCGTGCGTTCGGAAAGCAAACTGGACGCGCACTCCCAAGTTCCTACATAACGACGATAAAAAAGAGGGCATAAGCCGATGAAACAGGACGTAACCGTAGAGCTTGCCGGCGGCAAGCAGATCAAATTCGAGACCGGACGGATGGCCAAGCAGGCTCCCGGCGCGGCCT
The DNA here is from genome assembly GCA_963693075.2 of uncultured Granulicella sp. GTDB lineage: Bacteria > Acidobacteriota > Terriglobia > Terriglobales > Acidobacteriaceae > Edaphobacter. Next base: position 2,221,416 of record CAXMMP010000002.1, read on the forward strand.
TCACGACGAGTGGCGACAACGCCGTCCTCGCAACCGCAACCGCTTCGCCCGATCCGAAAGAGGGCATCGACTTCTTCCCGTTGACGGTTGAATACCGCGAGTTCACCTACGCGGGTGGCCGTATCCCAGGTGGCTTCATCAAGCGCGAAGGACGCCCCAGTGAGAAAGAGATCCTAACCAGCCGTCAGATCGACCGTCCGATTCGTCCGCTTTTCCCGGAGGCCTTCCGCAACGAGACGCAGGTTGTCGCGTTTGTCTACTCGGCCGACAAGGAGAACGACCCCGACGTCCTGGGGATCAACGGCGCAAGCTGCGCGCTTGCCCTATCTGACATTCCGTTCCACGGTCCAGTCGGCGCGGTGCGCGTCGGCATGATCGATGGCAACTTCATCGTCAACCCGACCTACACCGAGCGTGCCGCAAGCGCGATCAACATCATGGTCGTCGGCACCGCTGACGGCATCGTCATGGTCGAATCGGGAGCGAAGGAAGTCTCCGAAGAGAACGTCGTCGGAGCCATCGAGTTCGCGCATACGGAGATCAAGAAGATCTGCGCGGCGATCATGGACCTCGTCGGCCGCGCCGGCAAGACCAAGCGCACCGTCGTCACGCCGGAAGTGGACACGGCTTACCTGGGCGAGCTGGATGCGAAGGTGGGCGATCGCCTGCGCGACGCGCTCGACACCCAGAAGCACCCCAAATTCGAGAGCTACGCGCTGGTCAAAGAGATCAAGGACGAGCTGAAGAAGGGCCTGCCCGCTGACGATCCTTCGGCCGGCAAGAAGCTCAGCAAGTATTACGAGCTGCAGCGTGAGAACATCTTCCGCGATCAGGTTTTGAATGACCGCATCCGCCCTGATCACCGTGCTTTCGATCAGATACGTGAAGTAACGGTCGAGATTGGCGTGCTTCCTCGTGTTCATGGTTCGGCTTTGTTTACTCGTGGCGAAACCCAGGCTCTGGTCTCCGCAACGCTCGGCACGACCGACGATGCGCAGCGCATGGAGAGCTACGAAGGCGAGCAGAAGCGCAAGTTCATGCTGCATTACAACTTCCCGCCATTCTCGGTTGGCGAGGTGGGTCGCATGACCGGCGTAGGCCGTCGCGAGATCGGTCACGGCGCGCTGGCATGGCGTGCGATTGAAGCCGTCCTGCCGGGCGAAGAGGAGTCTCCGTACACGCTCCGCGTCGTCTCGGACATTCTCGAGTCGAATGGTTCGTCGTCGATGGCATCGGTCTGCGGAGCTTCCTTGGCGCTGATGGCTGCGGGCATCCCGCTGAAGGGCTCGGTCGCCGGTGTCGCAATGGGTCTGGTCAAGGAAGGCGACAAGTACGCCATCCTGACCGACATCGCAGGCGCTGAAGACCACTACGGCGACATGGACTTCAAGGTGGCCGGTACGCGCAAGGGCATCACCGCGCTGCAGATGGACATCAAGATCATGGGCATCACGCCGCAGATTATGCGGGAGGCGCTGGAACAGGCACGTGTTGGGCGCCTGCAGCTTCTCGACACCATGGATGCGACGATCTCCTCGGCCAGCGAGCAGAAGAGCGCCTTTGCACCGCGCATCCACACCATGATGATCCCGACAGATAAGATTCGCGACCTGATCGGACCTGGCGGCAAGGTGATTCGCGGAATCATCGATGCCACTGGCGTGAAGATCGATGTCGACGACACCGGTCGCGTCAATGTTGCTTCAAGTGACGCGGATGGTTTGTCGCGTGCCATCCAGATGATCACCGACCTGACCGCTTCCCCCGAGATCGGCAAGACCTACCTCGGCAAGGTGGTTCGCCTGGCTGAGTTCGGCGCATTCGTCGAGATCTTCCCTGGCACCGACGGTCTGCTGCACGTCTCCGAGATTGCGGAACACCGCGTCAAGGAAGTCAAGGACGAGCTTCGCGAAGGCGATCAGATCCTGGTCAAGGTTCTGGCGATCGAAGGGAACCGCATCAAGCTCTCGCGTAAGGCTGTGCTGCGCGAGCAGCGCGAAAAGCTTGGCCTGCCGCCGGTTCCGCCTGAGGGCGGTGGCGGACGTGGGCCGGCAGCTCCAGCCCCGGTTGCTCCTGCTGCGCTGGCCGACGACGAAGAGTTCGACGATGATGACGAGCTTGACGACGAAGACGGTGAAGGCGAAGAAGAGGACGAGCCGAACTTCAATCGCGCGGATGCTCAGCCGGTTGGCGTCGGCCAGCCTGGCATCGCACCACGCAACCCGGGTGCTCCCGGTGGCGGACCTGGCGGCAATCGCCGTCCGGGTGGCGGCGGACGCCGTCGTCGTGGCGGACGTCGTCCCGGCGGTCCGGGTGCTGGCGGCGGCAATGCGGGCGGCGGACGTCCTCCGCAGGCCTAAGCTGGTTGAATCTGGAAGGGGTCACGCATCCGCGTGGCCCCTTTTCCGTTTGAGAGGACAAGGATGAACGTGGAAGGTGCCGGGGGGAAGAGACAGAGGACGCTGTGGGGCTTCGTGGCCTTCTGTCTGGCCTCAGCGGTGGTCGGCGTCGCGGGGAGCGTGTACGCGACTGGCTGGCCGTCGTTACTGCGTCTCTGGGTCCACGATGTTGCGGCGTACCTCGTGCTCGTCGCGGTGGCGCTGGTGACGAAGGCGCCACGACCGAAGGCGGCGTCACTTGGACACGCCGGATGGTGGCTGGCAGTCCTTTTCGTCACTGCTCCGGTGAGCTATGCCGCGGTGGGAGGCAGTCTCGGAAGTTCGGCGACGACGCTCGTCTTCGGTTTGATCCCGTTCCTCACCGTCTTCATGGTGGCGCAGCGCGAGGGAGCCGAGCTTACTCTGTTGGCTCCTGCAGTGGTCACTCTCGGCGGCCTGGCACTAGTCGTACCCTTCGCGTGGCACGGTAGTGGCGTCGGCTTCGGATCGCTTGGTGTGATGGTCTTGTGCGCGGGGCTGGTGGCCTTCGCGGGGATTCGGCTTCATAGCCTGCTTCAGGAGGTACCCATCCTCTGGGCGGCCGCACTGGGAAGCGGCCTTAGTGCGGCTCTTGGATTTGTGGCGTGGCTCATCTTTGAACGCGGCACGGTGGAGTGGGTCTGGTCCGCTGTCTGCGGTGAAGTGGCATGGGGCGTGTTGATCGATGCTCCGCTGGTGTTGCTGACGGTATGGCTCCTGAAGCGGATGCGAGCCGAGGGGTTCGCAGCGCGCTTCGCCGTCGTGCCGATGCTCTCCGTTTTTGCGGGAATTCTCGTGATGCGCTCCGCGGTGGTTTGGACGACGTGGCTTGGCCTTGGACTTGTCCTTGGTGGAAGCTGGTTGCTGGTCCGCGAGGTTACCGAGGTTGCAGAAGACCTGTCGAAGAGAGCCGGGACGGGGGATGGAGCCTGACGCTAAGGTTGGTTGCGAATACACGACAAGGCCATTGAGAGCCCCCGATGCCGATTGCAGTATCAGGTGCATGAGAGTCAACCTGATTACGCAGTCGACCGGCGCGCATTCCCCTCATGCGAGCACGATTCCAATCTCCCTCACCATCAAGCCGGCTTGCGGTATCCCGGGAGACTACAGCTTCCCCACCGACAGCGCGGCTCTGCTCCGCATGTTGAACCTGAAGACGGATCTTCCGACTTCGGTGATCAAGCGCTTCCAGGGCGACATCTACTCTTCCTCGCTAGCCAAACTGCTTGGCGTCGAGTTGAGCGACACCGTCCTCACAGAGATTGGCTACTACCTCGACTAGCCCCGCATGGGTGGATGGGCTCCGCAGCCAACTGGATTGTGCTGGCGAACGGAGTGGCAGGCAGGCGTACGGTGATTGCTGGACCGACGCCTCAGGCGCTTTGCATGGTGAGCGCGCCGCCGAGTTTGTCAGGAGATGCGATCAGGTCAGGCGTGCGAGAACGAGGGTCATATCGTCGGGCTGTTCTTCGTCGCCAATCCAGTTCTGAACGGTCTGCATCGTCTTGCTTGCGATGTCGTTGAGCGGCAGGATGGCATGACGACGAATCTCCGCGATGAGGCGGTCGTCGCCGAAGTCGATGCCATCCCGTTCGGGTTCGGTGAGGCCGTCGGAGAAGGCGATCAGCAGGTCGCCTGGCGAAAGCTGAATGGTCGCTTCGTCGTAATGCAGATTTTCCATGAGCCCAACGACCGACCCGCCACATTCGAGACGCTTCACCTGCCCATCGGCACATAAGAGGATCGGCGGCAGATGTCCTCCGTTCGAATAGGTGAGCAGACGCGAGTCGTTGTCGTAGCAGGCGAGGAAGAGCGTCGCGTACTTTGCGGCTTGCGTGCTGGAGTAGAGGTGGTTGTTCAGCAGCGCGAGCAGGTGCCCCGGGGAGAGGTTGAAGTCACCGGGGGATGAGATGCTTTCGGTGGAATCCGATGACTCGCTGCCTCGATACGCGCGAACAGCCGAATGCAGCGAAGCCATCAGCAACGCCGCGGAGATGCCTTTGCCGCTGATGTCGCCAAGCGAGAGGTAGATGGACGATGTCCCGAACGGGATGAAGTCGTAGTAGTCACCGCCGATGGTGCGGGCCGGTTCGCACAAGCCGTAGACCTCGAAGTTTGGCAACGCGACCGACGAGTGTGGGAAGAGGTTGTTCTGGACCTCCTGCGCGATCTTCAACTCATTCTGCATGCGATCTTTTTCGCGCTGAGCTTCGAGCAGGCCTTTGAGCGAGGTCGTCATCGCGTTGAACGATCCGGCAAGGGCCGCGAGTTGATCCTTGCGGCGCACCGGGATGTGATGGTCGAGGTTGCCACGATCGATCTCGCGCGTTGCGTCGTAGAGATCGGCGATGGAGTGGGTGATCGTGCGGCTGAGACCGAAGGCCATCAGGATGGCGAGGAACTCGAGCGAACCGAAGATAGCGCCGGCTACGATGAGCGAGATCTTCACGAAGACGCCGGTATCGAGCGAACTCGCGAACAACCGGTTGTAGAGAATGGCAGGCCGCGAGACGACGATCAGCCAGTCGCTATCTTCGTCACCCGAGGGCCAGTCCTGCATGCTGACCGGTGCGCTGAAGAAGACGGGAATGTCAAAGAAGTTGATCGCCGGCGCAAGGGTCCCGCCTTTGAGCTTGGCGTCCTGGGTTGAATATTTGCGAGTCTTGCGCTTGTCGCTGTCGTCGGAGTCGTCGCTGCTCTGGTTGCCATGCGTTGCCAGGCGAAGATTGCCGAGGCCTTCGGCAAGCGTGCCCATCTCCTGGCTGCGGAAGGGCGAGCAGGCGAGCAGCGACAAGGTGTGGGGGCCTACAGTCTGGGCGCTGGCGGAGCAAAGGAAGATGTCGCCCGCCTGGGTGGTGATCATCCCCTTGAAACCGGGATGAAGCCACGCTGGCGCTGGTGCGCTGGCGAACGGTTCATCGGGCGCGGGCTTGGCCGGCGAAACGGGTTTGCCGTCGTACCAGAAGGTCTTGAGCAGCGGAGATTCGGCGTCGCTGGCTTCGGTGTGAAGCTGGGGCGGCGCGGAAAGATTCGGATTGCCGAGCGCCTCGCGGGTCAGCACGTTAGCTCCGCGTTCCTGGACGCGCGTCAGGTTGTCCTTGATGCCTTCGAGGGCTATGCTGGTGGCGAACTGGCCGCAGAACAGATACGCCGCGATCGCAGCCAGCGCGCCGAAGAGGATGATCGGCGCAAGCCCGAGCAGCAGACAGGTGACGATGAGCCGCGCACGAACCGTCCACAGGACGCGATTGAAGACCCACCGATAGATGGTTCCCAAGAGGTAGATGACGGTGAAGACGGCGCAGACCCAGCCGAGCACCGAGAACAACGTGCCGAGCCAGCCCTTGATCACGAGACCCATGAAGGCGAAGACGATCCAAAGCAGAAAGAGCCGGAGCGTGGTCGGCTTGAATTTGCCCGCAGCCTTCCAGTCCCGCACGCGCTGGGGGAGATACGAGTCAAGGCTGCTGAAGATTGACTTCATCGTTGATGGAATTACAACACGAGACGGCTCAGATGATGACGGTACGGCCAGCGTAAATGATTCGTTCCGAGTTTTGCACGGGTCGGTTGTCGTTGAAGCGGGGCGAGGCCGCTTATACACTCGTTGGATATGGCGGCTTCGATGTACATCGTGGTGGAGGGTGACGACCCGGGATTCGATATTTTCGTCAACGGGCGCGCTCTCGCCCGGCACGAAGATGCGGTGGAGAAGATGGCGATGTCGCTGGGTGTGAAGCCGCTGATCGAGTTCTTCTCGGCCGATGAAAACTCCATGTCGCTGCTGATTGAAGAAGGCGCCGGCAATGCCGAGCTGATCAAGCGCCTGCCGCCGCCGCAGTGGTACTTCGGCAGCGAAGGCCTCGCGACCATCGAGGCGCTTATCCACGAGCTGCGAGATAATCCGCATAAGCTCGGGACGGATGGTCCGCAGGTGCTCGAAGAGCTTGAGGAGTATGAACGGGTGCTGCGCAAGACCGATGCCAAGGGATTACGGTGGCACCTGGCGGTCAGCTGGAAGTAGCAGAGACGCCTCGTCTTTATAGATCGCCCTGGCCCAGCCGCCGGTGGAAAAAGTCATAAACGAGCGACATCAGCGCGTGGGCGTGAGCCGGATCGTATCGTGGCCCTTCATCCCTCAGAAAAGCATGCGCCCCATTCACTTCATGCCAGTTCAGCCTGGTGTTCAGAGCCGTAAGTTCCGTCAGGATCTTGAGCCGCCCTTCGGCAGGAACATGCGGGTCCTGACGTCCCCACGCCATGAAGAGTTCGCCTTGGATCTTTCCGGCTCGGGCCAGAGAATCATCATGCTTGCCTTCTCCTAACGTCCCGGTATGGATGTCGGTGGCATAGAAGCAGACCGTTCCCGCTACGCGAGGGTCCATGGCCGCGCGAAATGCGAGATGTCCTCCCATGCAGATGCCCATCGCCCCGACCCTGCCCGTGGCATCTGGCCGCGCCAGCAGGTAATCGATTGCCGCGTTAGCGTCGCTGTCGTAAGCAGAGACAGGCTTGGCTGTCTTGAGGAAGTTGCCGCGGTCGGAGCCAGCCTGGTCATAGGCGAGAGCTGTTCCGGCAACTTCATACTCGTGGTACACCTCGGGGATGGCGACGACGTAGCCTTGTCCGGCAAGCTGCGCGGCGGTGCGGCGGATCGGATTCGTTACCTGGAAGATCTCCGAGTAGAAGACGATGCCGGGGTACTTGCCGGGAGCAGCGGGCCGGACGATGTGCGTGCGCATGGGGCCGGTGGGCGTGGTGAGGTCTACGAACTCGTCGGTGATGATGGTCATGGGTAGAGGGTATACCGCCTCGTTTGGGAGGCAAAAGAACCGAGGTTAGCCCTGGCGGGGTGCCCGTTCGTGGAGTTCGGGGCGCTTCGCGTTCAGGAGCGAGGCGGTGATGGTGATGGCCAGGACTCCTACGATTACGGCTAAAGATGCGAGCGGTCCGACGTCGTACCAGGGAGCGATGAGCATCTTGGTGGAGGCGAAGAAGAGCACGGCGGCCAGGCCGAAGTGCAGGTAGCGGAGCTGCTTGAACATGTGTGCGAGCAGGAAGTAAAGCGAGCGGAGGCCCATGACGGCGAGGATATTCGACGTGTAGGCCAGGAAGGGATGGCGCGTGATCGAGAGGACGGCGGGAATGGAGTCGAGTGCGAAGACGATGTCGGCGGTCTCGATGGCGATGAGCGCGAGGAAGAGCATGGTGACCATGCGGCGGCCGTTCTCGCGGGTGAAGAAGATGTCGGCTCGAAGGGAGACGGGGTGGATGCGCGAGATCCAGCGGGTCCAGGCCGGGGGCCTGGCGGGAGTTTCGGGGGTGTCTTCTTTTTCCGGAAAGAGAAGGCGGATGCTGGCGCCGAGGAGGATGAGGGCGAACAGGTACGAGATCCAATGGAAGCGTTCGAGGAGGCCGATTCCGGCGGCGATGAAGGCTCCACGCATCACGATGGCGCCGAGGACTCCCCAGAAGAGGACGCGGGGTTGGAAGGTTTCGGGGATCTGGAAGACGCGGAAGAGCAGCAGGAAGACGAAGAGGTTGTCGATCGAGAGCGACTCTTCGATGGCATAGCCGGCGAGGAACTGGGTGGCTTCGGGGTGGCCGATTCTCAGGTACACGTAGACGGCAAGGGCGAAGGCGGCGGCGGTCCACATGACTGTGGCGGCGATCGCGTTGCGGTGCTGACGCCTGGTGCGGGCAGGGCTTTCGGTAGCGGGGAGGCCCCAGCGGGAGAAGACCAACTCGGCGATCAGCAGGATGAGGAGCGCGAGATGGAAGACCAGCCATTGCATCTTCTTGATGATAAGGGCAAAAGTAAGTGCGCCCTCATCGCGGGCGGCGACCACTTCGTGGGGTCATGACGCTTCGCGTTTTTTTGTAAGTTGTTGACGAAAATGGGCTAGGATGGGCGGGCTGTACTTTTCACAATTTTGAATTTAGAGGATTTCTATGAAGACGATGAACGTTGTGCTAGGCGGGTTGCTGGCTTTGTGTGCGGGCGGCGCGATGGCGCAGGCCCCGGCAGGAGCTCCTGCGGGGTCGAATGGGATCTGCAAGGATGGCACCTACTCGACGGCGGCTTCGAAGTCGGGCGCTTGCCGCGGCCATAAGGGTGTGCAGACCTGGTATGCGGCTGCCCCGGCCGCTGCGACTCCGGCTGCGCCTGCGGCGAAGGCTGCAGCGACTCCGGCACCTGCTCCGGTGGCGAAGCCCTCACTGCAACCCCCGGGGCCGGGCATGGAGTATGGTCCTGCACCCGCAGCGCCTGCGACTGGCAAGAAGTTGAGCCCGGCTCAGGCTGCGGCGGCGAAGACGGCTGCTCCTGGTGGCGGTCCTGGGTTGGTCTGGTTGAATACCGGGGATAACGTCTACCACTGTAACGGCGATACCTATTACGGGAAGACCAAGGCCGGGGCTTACATGTCGGAGGCGGATGCCAAGACGAAGGGTGGACGGCCTGCTGCTGGGAAGGTTTGCACCGGGAAGTAGCTTCTGATTTGCGAAGGCCCTCGGAGAAGATTCTTTCTCCGGGGGCCGTTTCTCTTTGTTGTTGTGGGGGCGCATATGGTGGTGCCGGTGTTCATCCGAAACGACGCGCTTACTCAGGGAGTTGGATGGCTTTCCCGATGAGGAGCAGGAGTGGGGCCGGGCCGGGGCTGGAGCTCGGCAGTTCGCCAAGAGTGGTGGAGATGACGTGCTGATCAGGGGTGGAGGCTTTGGAGACTGCGGCGACGGGGGTTTCCCGAGGGATGCCGGAGGCGATTAACGACGCGGAGAGGGCGGCGAAGTCGCGGCCGGGCATGTAGAGGACCAGGGTGGATTCCGCAGGGAAGGCTCCTTCCCAGGCGATGGGTCCGACTTTTCCGGCGGCGTGGTGGGCGGTGGCGAGAATGAGTTTCGAGGCGGAGTTGCGGTCGGTCAGCGGGGTCTGCAGGGCGGCGGCTACGGCGAAGGCGGCGGTGATACCGGGGACGATCTCGAAGGGGATGCGAGCGGCGCGGAGAGCTTCGATCTCTTCGTTGGCTCGGCCGAAGACGAGCGGGTCGCCTGACTTCAAACGGAGCACGGACTTTTCGAGCCGTGCATGGCGCAGCATGAGTTCGTGGATGCCGGCCTGCGTGATGCGGGGCTGTCCGCAGCGTTTGCCGACCGGGATGATCTCGGCTGAGGGGCTGGCGAGGTCGAGGATGGCGTCGGAGACGAGGTCGTCGGGGAGGATGACGTCGGCGGTCTGCAGCAGGGTATGGGCGCGGAGGGTGAGGAGGTCCGGTGCGCCGGGACCGGCTCCGACGAGGTAGACGGTGCCGGGCTGGGCTGTCATTGGGAAACGGGCTCCGGCGTGATGCTTCCCACCTCAAACGGTGGGAACTTCTCATGGGGCGCGCGCTGTGGGATCGGGTTTGTGAGCGCGTGCTGGCGGGCATAGGCGCGGCTGGGGCAGGCGTCGAAGCCGCACACTTCGCGTTGAGCAAGCGTGTGAAGGAGCTGCTTGCGGGCTTCGTTGAGGGGTTCGAGTTGGAGGACTTCCCGCCGGAGATTGCCGAGTTCTTCGAGCCATGGGCCAAGGTCGAGTGGGAGAGCCGCGTTGAGCTCTTTGCGTAAGCGCTGAGCGAGTGCGGGCGAAGCGCCAGCGGTGGAGATCGCGATCTGGAGGTCGCCGCGTTTGACCACGGACGGGAAGTAAAAATCGCAGTACGGTGGGTCATCGACCGCATTGCACAGGACAGATTTGCTGGTCGCTTCGAGGTAGACCGCACGGTTGACGGCGGCGACGTTGGTGGCGGTAACGACCAGGAAGGTTCCGGGTGCGACGTCGCCCGGGTTGTACTCGCGTTGGTGCCAGGTGATTGCGCCTTCGGCGGCGAGGGCTTCGATGGCGGGAGACGCCTGCGGCGCGATGACGGTGACGGCGGCTTCTGCGGCGCGGAGGGATTCGATCTTGGATTCGGCGAGGGTGCCTGCGCCGACGACGAGGCAGGGGCGCGCGGTGAGCTTGAGGAAGATGGGGAAGAGCGACATTCGGCCTCCTTGGGCTCTGTGGGAATGATAAAGGTTTGTCGCGGCTTCATCGATCAGCTGACCGCCTGGCTGGCTGATGGGGGATCGGTCCTGCGAAATTTTTCTTCTTTGCACCGCAACTTCGATTTAAGGCCTGGGTTTCGTCGGTTATCCACAGCACTCGATTGGATAGCACCACCGGGCCAGGGCGATGAAGGACTGATGGCAACGGAGACCCTGGGCACGGCTGACGACTCACACGCTGTCGCCGCTCTGAGCGTGACGGTAAAGCACTTGATTTTCGGAGGTCCCATGAAGAGGATATGCGCTGCGCTTTGCGTAGGTCTGCTCGCCGCACCGGTGGCAAGCTATGCGTCGGACCAGTTGGTTCCGGCTGGTTCGATTGTGACGTGCCGGGTAGCTGACGGGAAGATCTCGTCGAAGACCACGGCGATTGGCGATCCGGTGCTTTGCACGCTGGATCCGGTGGAGAAGTATGGGCGGTCGGTGTTTCCTTATGGGAGCTATCTCGAGGGACGGTTCGAGGACTATAAGGATCCGGGCCATTTTGTGGGCAAAGGCTGGATGGAGCTGAAGTTCGACCGGCTGTTCATCGGCAACCGCGTGATGCCGTTTGAGGCGAAGGTGATTGCGACGCCGGGGTACAAGGTGAATCGGGATGGGCAGATTCTTGGGAAAGGCCATGCGGTCAAGGATGTAGTGACCTGGCTGATTCCCGTGCTGTGGCCGATCGATCTGATCAACCTGCCGCGTCGTGGTCCGCGACCGGTGCTGAAGCCGGAGCAGCCGTTGACGCTGGAGTTGATGGATGACCTTGGCATTCCAAACCGGGAAGATCGCGGAGATGGATACCAGCAGCCTCCGCAGCAGCAGGCGTATCAGCAGCCGCAGCCCGCGCTGATCGAGCGCCAGGCTCCGCAGCAGGTGATTTATCAGTCGTTCCAGCAGGCTCCGCAGCCGGCGCCGGCTCCGGTGTATCAGCAGCCGGCTCCTCCGCAGGTGGTGTACCAGCAGCCTGCGCCTCCGGTGGTGATCCAGGCTCCTCCGCCGCAGGTGGTCTACCACTATCCCCCGCCGCCGCCGGTGGTGTATTACGGGTATCCGCGGTATCGGTATTACGGGCCGGGGTACTAAGGCTGCTCCAAAGAGTAAGCAAAAAGGCGTGACACGGATAAGGGCGGATCAAGGCACGGATTGAAGCGGAGAACGGGCAAAAGCTCAGGGCTTGTTGGAGACAAAGCCTTTGTTCGATCCGGTTTCAGTCTGGTCTTGATCCGCATTTATCCGTGTTGCGCTTCTTTTGTTTGGCTGGTGAAAGAGCCGGTTGATTTGTAATGTTGGGTTGCTAGGCTTGTTGGTATGGCGATCGATCGGCGAGCGTTTTTACAGATGTTGAGTGGTGGGGCGGCAGCGGCGGCGTTTCCGGCGAGCATTGCGCGAGCGCTGGCGATTCCGGCGAATAACCGCACGGGGACACTCGAGGATGTCGAGCACATCGTCATCATGATGCAGGAGAACCGCTCCTTTGACCACTACTTCGGGACGCTGCGTGGTGTGCGAGGGTTTGGCGATCCGAGGGCGGTGGAGCTGGCGGATGGGTCGAGTGTGTTTTCGCAGTTGGCGGGGGATAAGCGGGTGATGCCGTTTCATCCGGAGGCTCCGGATCTTGGGCTGGTCTTTCTGGAAGACCTGCCACATGACTGGGCGACGACGCAGAAGGCCTGGAATGGCGGGCGGTACGACCAGTGGGTGCCGCAGAAGGGTACAACCACGATGGCGCACCTGACGCGCTCGGATATCCCGTACCACTATGCGTTGGCGGATGCGTTTACGGTGTGCGATGCGTATCACTGTTCGCTGCTGGGGCCGACCGATCCGAACCGGTACTACATGTGGACGGGTTGGGTAGGGAATGACGGCGCGGGTGGTGGGCCGGTGGTCGATAACGCCGAGGCGGGGTATGGCTGGATGACCTATCCGGAGCGGCTGGAGGCGGCGGGGGTTTCGTGGAAGATCTATCAGGATGTGGGAGCGGGGCTAACGGCGGCGAATGGGTGGGGCGATGGGAAGGATCCCTACATCGGGAACTATGGGGATAATGCGCTGCTGTACTTCAAGCAGTATCGCGAGGCGCAGCCCGGGAGCGCGCTGTATGAGAAGGCGAAGACGGGGACGAACATCAGCAACGGGGGCGGGCTGTTCGACCACTTCAAACGCGATGTGAAGGCCGGGACGCTTCCGTCGGTGTCGTGGGTGGTAGCCCCGGAGGCTTATACGGAGCATCCGAACTGGCCGGCGAATTATGGGGCGTGGTATGTGTCGCAGGTGCTCGACGCCTTGACGGAGAACCCGGAGGTGTGGAGCAAGACGGTGTTCCTGCTGACGTACGACGAGAACGATGGGTTCTTCGACCATGTGGTGCCTCCGACGGTTCCGGTCTCGAAGGAGCACGGGATTTCGACGGTGGAGACGACGAACGAGATCTTCGCGGGTACAGCGAAGCTGCAGACGGGCCCGTACGGCATGGGGATGCGGGTGCCGATGATTGTGATTTCGCCGTGGAGCAAGGGCGGGTATGTGGATTCGCGGCTGATGGATCATACGGCGATGATCCGGCTGATTGAGAAGCGATTTGGTGTGGCGGAACCGAACCTCACGCCCTGGCGTCGCGCGGTGGGTGGGGACCTTACGTCGGCGCTGAACTTTGCCACACCGAACGATGCTCGGGTGACGCTGCCGGGGACGACCGCCTATGCTCCGCCGGATAGGAACAAGCATCCAGATTACAAGCCGGTGCCGCCTGAGAAAGGAGAGATCCCGAAGCAGGAGGCGGGGACGCGGCCGGCTCGTGCGCTGCCGTATGAGCTGGAGGTCGAAGGGAAGATGACCGACGCCGGGCTCACGCTGCGGTTCCGGAATACGGGGAAGGCGGCGGCGGTCTTCCAGGTGAGGTCTCAGCAAGCGGTGGAGGGCGAGTCGTCGTCTCAGGCTCCGTGGACTTATACGGTGGGCGGCGGGGAGGAAGTGACCGACACGCTGAGCGATCCGCTGGCCGCCGAGATGAAATTTTCAGTACACGGACCGAATGGTTTCCTGCGGACCTTCAAGGGCGGCCGCGCTCAGCAGGCAAAGCTGCCGGTCGAGGTATCGAACGGCTTCGACGCGAAGCGGCAGACCTTCACGGTGCGAGTGCGGAACACGGGGAGTACGAACTGCCCGGTCACGCTGCTCGAGGGATACACGAAGCAGTCCGTTTCTGAGATGGTCAAGGCTGGCGCGGAGTGGGAGAAGACCTGGCCGCTCGCGTCATCGTTTGGATGGTACGACGTTGCGGTAACTTCCGCTGGATCGCCGGCTTTCGAGCGGCGGTTTGCCGGACATCTGGAGGATGGGCGCGAGAGCCGGACCGATCCCTTGATCGGCGTCACTGCTTAGAGACGAGGGCATCCTTAAGCTGGATGGCCGTACTGCGGCCGCTATACGCGCTCCGCGCTATAGACTGCTAGGCGTCTACGGCGTGGCGGCCACCGGCGGGTGGGGCGTCGCGTTCGACGGCTTCGATCGCCGCTCCGTTGAGCTGCGCGCGCAGGTCTTCATCCGAGGTGCGGGCGAAGTAGGCGCGGAGATCTTCTTCTGGGGTGCGGGCGGCGAGGTAGCCGCGGAGCAGGCGCTCGACGGCTGCGGGGGTGTCTTCAGCGGAGGCGCGGTAGCCCAGCGGCCGGCCGGGGCGGGCGTACTTGCCGACGGCTCCGCCGACGCAGAAGTAGAACGCGTCTTTGATCACTCCGTCGACTTTGAGCTTCTTGCCTTCGAGGCCGATGTCGGCGATCCAGTGCTGGCCGCAGGAGTTGGTGCAGCCGGTGACGTGGAGCTTGATCTGCTGGTCGAAGCCGGGGAGGCGGTCTTCCATCTCGGAGACGAGCCACTTGGCGAAGCCCTTGGTCTCAGCGATGGCGAGCTTGCAGAACTCGGTACCGGTGCAGGCTATTGCGCCGCGCCAGAAGGGGGAGACTTCGACTTCGAGGTCAATGGAGTGCAGGTCGGCGATGAGCGCGCGGACCGCCTCGTTGCGGACGTTGACGACCAGGATGTTTTGCATGATGGTGGCGCGCAGATGACCGTCGCCGTGCTTTTCGGCGAGGTCGGCGAGCGCGACGAGCTGGTCGCCGGAGAGGCGGCCGCGGAGGACAGAGGCTCCGACGGCTGAGAGGCCGGCTTGGCGCTGGGGGGTGACGCCGATGTGATCACGGTAGACGTCGTCGGGGACGATGTCGTCGGAGGTGGGGCTGGGGCTGAGTTTGTAGCCCAGTTTAGCGTTGATGGCTTCGAGCATGGACTCGGCGGTCCATCCGTGGCGCATGAAGAGGTACTTGATGCGGGCGCGGGTGCGATTTTCGCGGAGCTCGGATTGTCCGCGGAAGATCTCGGCGACGGCGGAGACGACCGCGAGGGCTTCCGACTGCTGGACGAAGGCGGGGATGCGCACGGCCATGTGCGGCTCGGTGGAGAGGCCGCCGCCGACGCGCAGTGTATAACCCACCTCATCGCCACGCTTGATGGCGGTGAGGGCTACGTCGTTGATCTCGGGGTAGGAGCACCAGAGGGGGCAGCCGGTGACGGAGATTTTGAACTTGCGTGGGAGGTTGTAGAAGGCGGGGTTGGCGGTGAGGTGCTCGGCGATCTCGACAGCGAGCGGGGAGGAGTCGATCAGCTCGGTGTGGTCGAGGCCAGCGATGGGGCAGCCGGTGACGTTGCGGACGACGTCGCCGCAGGCTCCCTTGGGGGAGAGACCGATGGAGGTGAGTTCGTCGGTGATTTCGACGAGCGACTGGATGGTGAGCCAGTGGAGCTGGATATTCTGGCGGGTGGTGATGTCGGCCAGGTTGCGCGCGTGTTTCCTGGTGATGTTGCCGATGACGCGGAGTTGGTGGGCGGTGAGCAGACCGTTGGGCAGGCCGATGCGCATCATGAAGAATTCGGTGGCTTTGCCTTCGCCGCCGACGCCGCCGGTGGCTCCGATGCCGTCGCCCTGGGTGTAGATGCCCCACCACTTGAAGTAGAGTCCGGTCCATTCGGGCAGGACCGACGCGCGCCCTTCGAGGGCGAACTGGCGGACTTCATCCCAGGCGTCCCATGGGTTTTTGGCAAGTTTGAGACGTTCGGAGCGTTGGGCTTTGGTTTCTTTGATCGGGGTTGTCACCTAACTAGGGTAACAAAATGCAAGTGCGTCCTCACGCCGGACGGGCGACACTTCGTGCTGTACTGGACCGCTTCGCGGTTTGTTAGCGGCGACGTGCTTCCCATAGTTTGGCGTCGACCAGAAAGCGGAACCAAAGGGTTTGCAGGATGCAGAAGATGAGACCTTCGATGCCGTCGAGGAAGCCGAGCTTGACGAAATAACGGAAGAAGAAGAGAGCAATGGCGCGGACGAAGAGCGGGGCTCGCTCGTAGAGTCCCCTATAGAAGCGTTTACGCTGGAGGACGTCGCCACCGAGCGAGGGCTGAATGCGGTCCGCGGCTTGCCTGATCAGCAGTTCTTTGACCTCGGCGTCCGCCCAGCGGTTATGACGGGCTGTCCACTCGGAGAGCGACATTTCGATGCCGTCGATCATCGAGCCTTCGAGCTTGGCGGTTCGGCCGGAGCAGAGAAAGTGCTGGTCGTACTCGCGCGCTTCGCAGCGACCGTGGCCGGTGCGGAATAGCCGCATGTGCCAGGTGGGAGCGAGGTTGTGGCGGAGGATGCGGCCCATAAAGCGGAGGTAGCGGGCGATGAAGTAACCGTCGGTGGGGAGATCTTCGGGGATCGCGGCGATCTCGGCCAGAAGCTCAGGGGAGATGGCTTCGTCAGCGTCGAGATGGAGCTGCCACGGATATCTCAGCGCGAGGGTGTCGATCGCCCAGTTGCGTTGCACGCCGTAGGTGGTGAAGTCGTGCTGGTGGATGGTGGCTTGAAAGGTTTGGGCGATTGCGAGGGTGCCGTCGGTGCTGCCGGAATCGACGATGTGGATGTCGTCTGAGAGTGGAGAGCAGGCGTTGAGGGTCATGCCGAGCGATGCGGCCGAGTTGAAGGTGAGAATGACGATCGACGGCTTCATGCTCGGGGCGCCAGGGGGTGGGGTGTGGGAGGCACCACGTCAGTATGGCATCTTTGTCGGCGATACAATCGAGCTTTCGGAGATGCTTCGATGGGAGTTGGGCGAATGGCAGTGGCGATAGCGGCAGGAGCGATAGCGTTGGGTCCGGCGAATGGGCAGCAGGCGTTTGGGCCGGCGAATCCGTTTTATAAAGCGAGTACGCTGCCCTACCAGGCTCCGGCATTCGACACGATCAAGGACTCCGACTATGAGTCGGCGCTGCTGGCGGGTATGGCCGAGCAGACGAAAGAGATGCGTGCGATTGCGGATAGCGCGGCGAAGCCTACGTTTGAAAATACGATCGTCGCGATGGAGAAGACGGGCGAGCTGCTGGACCGGACGGAGTCTGCGATGAGTGCGATCTCCGGCGCGTATACGAACCCGACGATCGAGAAGATCGAGCAGGAGATGGCTCCACGGATGGCCGCGCACTCGGACGCGATCACGCTGGATACGAAGCTGTTTCATCGCGTGGAGACGGTGTGGAACGAGCGTACGGCGCTGAAGCTGGATGGGGAGTCGGCGCGGCTGCTGGAGATGACGTACAAGCGATTTGTTCATGCCGGGGCGAAGCTGAGCGATGTCGATAAGGCACGGCTGAAGGAGTTGAACGAAGAAGAGTCGACGCTTTCGAATGCGTTTAGCCGGAAGCTTCTGGCGGCAACGAAGGCGGGGGCGTATGTGACGACAGATGCGGGTGCGCTGGCTGGGCTGAGTAAGGAGCAACTTGCTGCCGCCGCTACGCCGGGGGCAGGTAAACCCGTGGCTGGACTTCCGGGCTGGCAGTTGAAGCTGCAGAACACGACGCAGCAGCCGGCGCTGGCGCAGTTGAGTGTGCGGGCGACGCGGCAGGCGTTGTTTGCGCAGAGCTGGACGCGTGCGGAGAAGGGCGACGAGAACGACACGCGGGCGACGATCACGCGCCTGGCGCAGGTGCGAGCGGAGAAGGGCAAGCTGCTGGGATTTGATACCTATGCGGCGTGGAAGCTCGAGAACCAGATGGCGAAGACACCGGATGCGGCGATCCACTTTATGGACGCGCTGGTGCCGGCTGCGACGGCCCGGGCGGCTGGCGAGCTGAAGGATATTCAAGCTGTGATCGATCAGCAGAACGGCGGATTCAAAGCGACCGCTGCCGATTGGGAGTTTTACTCGGAGCAGGTGCGCAAGGCGAAGTATGACCTCGACGAGACGCAGGTCAGGCCTTACTTCGAGATCGACAATGTGCTGCACAATGGTGTGTTTTACGCGGCGACGCAGTTGTATGGGATCACGTTCAAGGAGCGGCACGATCTGCCGGTGTGGGCTCCGGACGTGCGGGTGTTTGAGGTGTTCAACGCAGACGGCTCACACCTTGCGATCTTTTACTGCGATTACTTCAAACGCGATAACAAGCGGGGTGGTGCATGGATGTCGAGCTTCGTGCACCAGTCAAAGCTGATGGGGACTTCGCCGGTGGTCTATAACGTGGCGAACCTGCCGAAGCCGGCGGAGGGACAGCCTGCGTTGATCACGTTTTCAGATGTGATCACAATGTTCCACGAGTTCGGGCATGCGCTGCACGGGATGTTCGCGGATGCGACGTATCCAAGCCTGAGCGGGACGAGCGTGCCACGGGATTTTGTGGAATTTCCATCGCAGTTCAACGAACACTGGGCGCTGAATCCGCAGGTGTTCGCGCACTTTGCGAAGCACTATCAGACCGGCGCCCCGATGCCTGAGGAGCTTGTGGCAAAGATCAAAAAGTCAGCCGACTTCAACCAAGGCTATGCGTTGACCGAGTTACTGGCTGCGGCGGAGTTGGATATGCAGTGGCATACTCTTGGCGCGGGGACGGCTCTGCAGGATACCGATGCGTTTGAGAAGGCGGCGCTGGCGAAGAAGGGAATTCTTGTTGAGGCCGTGCCGCCGCGGTACCGGTCGAGCTACTTCTCACACATCTGGGGTGGAGGCTACTCGGCGGGATACTACGCTTATCTTTGGAGCGAGATGCTGGACGACGCGGCGTTCCAGTGGTTCGAGGAGCATGGCGGGTTGACGCGAGCTAACGGGGACCGCTTTCGCAAGATGATTCTTTCGCGAGGGAACACTGAAGACCTGGCGGCGATGTATGACACGTGGCTGGGCGGTGAACCGAAGATTGGGCCCATGTTGAAGCAGAGAGGGTTGGCAAGATAAAGACGACCGCGGGTTTGCGCGGATCCTACGGCGAGTGGTCTTCGTCGTAGTGGGTGAGGGCCTGGTCTGAGTTTGCGGCGAGTTCGTGCGTGTGCGTGATGTGCAGATGATCGACATGGAGATGTCGAATGCGACCGTCGAACAGGCGCAGCCTTTTGATCTTGAGGGAGCCAATGCCCGCGGCTCCGATGGCGACTGAGCCGATGGCCAGTGCGCCGATCGCGGCGGCTCCAATGGCGAGCGCGCCCAGGGCGAAGGAGGCAAAGGAGAAGCGTACGAGTTTCCGCATACGCCGTTGGATGCTAGTTGATGGGCAGGTTGCGGTCCTCGACGGACTGCAACACGGAAAATTTGTGACGTACGTCGGAGCCGCGGACCCAGAAGATGACGTCTTCGGCGATATTGGTGGCGTGGTCTCCGGCGCGTTCGAGGTTGCGCGAGACGATGATGGCGTTGAGGGACTGCTCGGCGACCTGGGGGTGCTGCGTCATGGTGGCGACGAGCTCGGCCTGGATGCTGCGGTTCATCTCATCGACTTCGTCGTCCATGGCGATGACCGATTCGGCGAGGACCGTGTCGCCTTCGAGCAGGGCCTGGATGGCGGTGCGGATCATGACGCCGACCTTGGCGCCCATGTCTTCGATATCGACGGGCAGCGAGATGGTAGGCTGCCTGTTCTCCGCGACGGCG
Organism: uncultured Granulicella sp.; assembly: GCA_963693075.2. Taxonomy (GTDB): domain Bacteria; phylum Acidobacteriota; class Terriglobia; order Terriglobales; family Acidobacteriaceae; genus Edaphobacter. The sequence goes on from CAXMMP010000002.1 coordinate 2,240,860, forward strand.
CGGGAGGCAATGTTGGTGGCCTGGTCGCCGATGCGTTCGAGGTCGCCGTTGATCTTGATGACGGAGAGGATGAAGCGCAGGTCGATGGCCATAGGCTGCTCTTTGGCGAGAAGGTCGTAGGCCATCTCGTCGACATCGCGCTCGGCGGTGTTGATGGCTTCCTCGATCTCCTGCACATGGCTGGAGAGCGAGAGGTCGCGCTGGACGTAAGCTTCGACTGAGAACTCGAGCGCCTGCTGCGAGAGGGCGGCCATGGCGAGGAGCTTGTCTTTGAGGGCGACGAGCTGCTGCTGGAAGTGGATACGGGGCATGGGGTCTCTCCTGTTTTCTATTGTAGAGAGAAAAGACGGGAGGGGTGCGACGGGAATATGGCTGGTTAGTGGTAGAGCAGGTAGGCGGTGCGGGCCTGGTTGAAGGATTTGAGCGCGGGGAGCCACGTGGCAGCGATGTCGCGGGGGTCTTTGCCGGCTTTGACCGCGACGAGGGTGTCGGCGCTGACGAGGAGATTTTTGACGAGCTCGAGCTTGAACTGAGCGGGGTAGAGGTGGTGCAGCGCCGCGAGGAGCTCGATGCCGAGTTCCGGGGAATCGAGAAGGGTGGGATCGGTGACGGTGAAGTGGATGCCGGGGATGGTCTGGCCGTGGGAGGGATATTTTTCGGGGGTTTCGGCGACGGTGAGGGTGGTGGGGGTGATCTGGATGCCGGGAATCTGGCGGATGGTCAGGTATTGAGCGAATTCGGCGGCGTTGATGTACGGTGCGCCGAGGTTTTCGAAGGGGGTGCCAGTGCCTCGGCCGACCGAGATGTTGGTTTGCTCGATGAGGCCGACGGCCGGGTAGAGGATGTTGGCGACGGGGGATTTGAGGTTGGGGCTGGGTGGGATCCACGGAAGCTTTGTGTCGGACCAGAACTGGGTGCGAGTCCAGTGCTGCATGGGGACGACGATGACCGTTGCGTGCAGTCCGGGCTGGGTGGCGCGGGGGGCCTGGTCGTCTGGTTGTTCTGAGCCTTTTGGGCCTATCTGGACGGAATGGGCGTCGAGGAGTTCGGGCTTGAGCTGGATTTCGGTAGCGTTGTCGTTGAAGTATTTGGCAAGTTCGCCGAGGGTGAGGCCGTGGCGGAGCGGAAGCGGCATAAAGTCGTTGTAGTTTTCGGCACCGAGGTCGCTGGTCGGGCCCTGGGCGGGGCCACCGCCGATGGGGTTCGGCCGGTCAAGAATGATGAGCGGGATTTTGGCTTTGGCACAGGCTTCGAGGAAGTAGCCGATGAGGGTTTCGAAGGTCCAGAAGCGCGTGCCGGCGTCCTGCAGGTCGATGACGACGGCGTCGAGTTGCCTGAGGTCGGCGAGCTTGGGACGCTTGTCGGAGGGCTTGGGGCCGTAGACCTGGACGATGGGGATGTGGGTGGTGGGATCGGTTTCGGTCGTGAGGTGCTCGGTGTCCTGGTGGGCGGCTAGGCCGTGCTCGGGCGCGAAGAGGGTTTTGAGTTCGATCTCCGGGGATGCGTGGGCGAGGATGTCGAGGGTGCGCTTGCCGTGGGAGTCGAGGGAGGCTTGGTTGGTGAGGAGACCGAGTTTGAGGTGACCTGCGTGCTGGGTGGCGAGGTTTTTCAGGGCTTCGAAGTCGGTTTGTTCGAGGATGTCGATGCCGGTGAGGGTTTGTCCCAGGGGCTGAGGCCCCGATTTCTGATCGTCGCTTGAGAAACCCACGGCTGAAGTCTTGGGGTACCTCGATGCGTTGGGGTCTGCGGATTGTGACAGGCCGAGGGCCTGCGCGGCAGCGGTGGCCACCTGACCACGGAGAGCGGAGATGGAGGTGGCGTGGGGGATGTGGATGGAGTTAGCGAGGAGGATGACGTAGGTGTTGGAGGTGGGGTCGAGCCAGAGGCTGGTGCCGGTGAAGCCGGTGTGGCCGAAGGAGCCCTGGTGGTCGCGCGTGGTGATGGGAAAGATGGTTCCGCGTGGGCGGGAAAATGGGGAGTTGAGATCCCAGCCGAGGCCTCGGGAGGCGACGCCTTTGGTGGTGTCGCCGGCGGGGGTGAAGATGGTGGCGGTGTTGACGGCTGTGGCGGGTTCGTTGGGGCTGGTGGCGAGCTTGAGCGAGGCCTGCGTGAGGGGAAATGGGCCGGTGTTGCGGATGAGCTTGTCGAGGAGGGCCTGACAGAAGAGGCTCATGTCGTGCGCGGTGGAGAAGACGCCGGCGTGTCCGGCGACTCCGCCCATGCGGCGGGTGGTGGGGTCGTGGACGGTGCCGCGGAGGATGTGGTCGAAGTCGGGGTTGGTGGCGGCCGTGCCCTGGTCGTCGTGGGCGGTGGGGGCTATTTTTTTGTCAGTGTGGGACGGACACGTACTCACATTGGAACAGGCGAACACATCGCATGGATTGACCTCTCCCACGGCTAAGTCTGCTGGCTTGACGCATGCCGGTTCTTTTGGCTGGGGGTGGCCGTAAGGCTCGGGATACGGTCCGCATCCGTAGCAGTTTTGTCCTTCTCCTGGAAGAGATGTTTTGTGGAGATTCAACACATTGAAGATGTGATCTCTGGCATAGCCTTGGAGGGTTTCATTCGAGACCATCTCGACTAAAGCTCCTAGCGTGATGAAGTCGATGTCGGAGTACTTGAAGGTCAGACCTGGAGGACCATAGGGCACAGAGGACAAAGCTCGGCGAATACCTTCATCTTTATTTTTATCTTTCAGTCCCCAGTCATCCTTCAGGTCCACGTCTTCGGGCAGGCCGGAGTAGTGGGTGAGGAGTTGGCGGATAGTGATCTTGTCTTTGCCGTTGGCGGCGAAATCGGGAAGGTACTTGGCGACCGGCGCGTCGAGATCGAGCTTGTGTTGCTCGTAGAGTTGAAGGATGGCGGTGGTGGTGACGAGGACTTTGGTGAGGGAGGCCATGTCGAAGATGGTGTCTTCGGTCATGGGCTCGACGGTGGGTTCGAGGGCGCGGTTGCCGTAAGCTTTCTCGAAGACGATGTGGCCGTTGTGGCCGATGAGGACGACCGCTCCGGGGAGTTTTTTTGCGGCGATGGCGGTGTTGAGGAGGGTCGAGATGGGGGTGAAGTCTGGGACTGGTTGCTGGTCCCTGGCGCGGGCAATGCGCGAAGGACGGGAAGGTTGCGCGAAGGCCGCAAAGGAGAACAGGAGCAGGGCGACGGCGGTGGTCGCCTTCTTATGGCGAACGGCGATGGAGAAGAGACTGCCGAGGGCGAAGGTGGCGGCGGAGCCGATGAGGACGTACCAGGTGAAAGCGATCTTAGGGATGATGAGCGCGCCGAAGTGCATGGGAAAGGTTCCTTGCCAGAGAAAGAGGTTGAGGGCGAATCCGCAGATCATGCCGAGGATGGCTCCGAGTTGCGTCGCGTAGCGAGTGAGCGTGCCGAGGAGGAAGACGCCTAAGAGACAGCCGTAGGCCACGGAGGCGATGCTCAAGCCGGTTTCGACGACGTGGCCTTTGCCTCCGGCCTGGATGGAGTAGACGGCGATGGCGAAGAGGACGAAGGCCCAGAAGATGGTGGCGAGGCGGGAGATGAGGGTATTTTGTTTCGCGTCCGCTGGTGCAGACGATTGAGGCTGATCGATCCCGGGTCTCAAGGTCGAGAGATGGGGCACCCGGTTGCGTCGCCACTGCCGAAAGGGGACGTAGAAGTCGATGACGGTGGTGCTGGCGAGGGAGTTCAGGGCGGCGCTCAGGTTGGACATGGCAGCGGCGAGGATAGCGGCGATGAGCAGGCCGGCGATGCCGTGGGGCATCTCGTGGACGATGAAGGTGGGGAAGATGTAGTCGTTGGTGCGGAAGTGCGGGGGTGCGGTGACTCCGGCTCCGTAGAAGACGAAGAGGCCGACGCCGATGAGCAGGAAGAGCGTGAACTGCACGAAGATGACGACGCCGGAGCTGAGCAGGGCGAGACGCGATTCGCGCAGGTTGCGGGCGGCGAGCATGCGCTGGACCATGAGCTGGTCGGTGCCATGGCTGGCCATGGTCAGGAACGTCCCGCCGAGGACGCCAGCCCAGAAGGTATAGGACCTGGTGAGCGAGACGGTGAAGTCGAGCCAGTGAAACTTGCCCAGAGGCGCGGCGACCGCGTGGATGTGCGACCAACCGCCGGGGATATGGTGGCTGAGGGTCCATAAGGCGACGAGTGTTCCGGCGACGTAGAGGCCCATCTGGACGACGTCGGTCCAGATCACAGCGGCCATGCCGCCTTCGAAGGTGTAGAGCAGCGTGAGTGCGGAGATGATGCCGATGGAGAGCGTATCGCCTGTGCCGATGGCGACGCCGACGACGATCGAGATGGCGAAGACGCGAACGCCTTCAGCGGCAGCTCGCGTGAGCAGGAACAGCCCCGCGGTGACCTTGTGGAGGGCGTGGCCGAAGCGTTGGTCGATGAGCTGATAGGCGGTGAGCATCTCGCCGCGGAAGTATTTGGGCAGGAAGAGGATGGCGACGACGATGCGCCCGAGCATGTAGCCGAGGACGACTTGCAGGAAGCCGAGGTCTCCGGCGAAGGCGACGCCTGGGATAGAGACGATGGTGAGCGTGCTGGTCTCGGCTGAGACGATGGAGAGCGCGATGGCCCACCAGGGGATGGTGTTATCGGCGAGGAAGTAGGACTTGAGGGATTTGTCCGCGCCTTTGCTGCGCTTCGAGAACTGCAGGCCGAAGGCGGTGATGGCCAGCAGATACGCGCCGACGATGGCCAGGTCTACAGGGGAGAGGTGAGTTGGCATTCTGAGCGACTCTCCAAGTGCAAGTGCGCCCTGACGGCGGGCGGCGACCACTTCGTGGGGTTCTGGGCGCTTCGCGTTTCCTGCTGCTTAGGAGATTTTACGGCCCTTGATGTAGGTGGCTTCGAGATTTCCGGCAGAGCTGTAGCGATTGAAGTTGGCGGCGTTGCTTAGTGTCTCCGTCACACCGAGCATCGCGGCGGGATGGCTGCTGGCACAGCAGCTCGCCACCTCGAGCGAACAGCCGGTGAACGCCTGCAGATTCGCCACGGCGCGATCGAGTGTGAGGACGGAGCCGGCCAGCGTCTCAGGGTGCCCGGTCAGCGTGCAGCGTCCATCTTTGAGCGTCACAGGCAGGTTGGCGAGCGTGTACGCACCATCGGGCATGCCGGTGGCGGACATCGCGTCGGTGACCAGGATGGCGTGGTCGCCTTTGAGGCGCAGCCAGAGGCGAACCAACTCGGGAGCGACGTGGACGCCGTCGCAGATGAGTTCGGCGAAATGAGTCTCCGTGTCGAGTACGGTGCCGACGATCCCGGGTTCGCGGTGATCGAGCGGACGCATGGCATTGAAGAGGTGCGTCGTGGAAGTCGCACCGGCGGCCATGGCAGCGCGGGTTTCGGCTGCAGTGGCGTTGGTGTGGCCGATGGAGATGCGGACTCCGGCTGCGGTGGCGTGGCGGATCAGCGTAAGGGCCTCATCGGATTCTGGCGCAAGCGTGACCAGGCGAATGTGGCCGCGCGCTGCTTGCTGGAAGCGGTCGAACAGCTCGATGGATGGAGGCTGCAGCAGGGAATCGGGATGCACGCCACGCTTCAGATGCGAGAGGAACGGGCCTTCGAGGTGGATGCCGAGCGGCGTAGCTTCGTCTTCCGGGGTTTCGCGTTCGACGAGGTCGGCGAGGGCTTCGAGCGCGGTGAGAATCTCGTCGATCGGGGCGGTGGCGGTGGTCGGAAGGTAGTGTGCGGTGCCTTTGCGCGCCAGGAACCGTTGGATCTCCGAGAGCCCCGCAGGGGTGGATTGCATGGCGTCGTAACCCGCGGCGCCGTGGATGTGGATGTCCAGAAAAGTCGGAGCGAGAACGTGGTCGCTGGTGATCGATGGGTCGGAGCCGATGCCGCGGATGTGGCCATCGGCGTCGATGTCGATGACCGGGAAGGGGAGGGTTCCGGTTGCGGTGATCAGGGTGCGGGCGGTGAGGGTGGGCATGGTTGTATGTACAGCTTTGAGCATAAACCCCATCGGTCGATGCGCCCCACCGTCGGACGGGAAAAGAGCTGACTTTGGTTCAGCGAGGGGGCAATCCGAGGTCGGATGCGGCGGGCAAGGTCTTTGTTTCGCTGTACTGGCGCTGCACGCTGCGGAAGCGATCGATGCGCGATTGCCAGAGCTGGATGGCGGAGTCGTAGTGCTCGAGCACCGGGCGCAGGGCGTAGTTGCGGTTGCTGCGAAGCCAGGTCTGCTGGTAGAGGTCTCGGAGCAGCGAGTAGGTGTCGCGCAGATCCTCGAGTCGGCCGTTCACCGAACGGATCTCGCCGATCTCGTGGCCGACGGTGGCGTGCAGCTTCCTGTCGGTGCTTGCCTGCGCGATCTGCGCCCGGGAGTACGCCTGCGCGATCTCGTCGGAGAGCTGAAACTTGAGGCCGATAAAGTCGAGGCGGCGCGCGCCGAGTTCGAGGGCGTCGATGGCTTCGGGGTGGCGCAGGGTGGTGGGGTTCGACGGATACGTATTGCTGGGGTCGGCGATCGATACCGTGACAGCGGAAGCCGGGTACGCTGCGCGGGCCTGGGCGATCAGGACTAGGGCGCGTTCGGCGTGCAGGCGCAGGTCATGAGTGTAGGGCCGGATTTTCGCGGCGTTTTGCTGGGCGTCCTTCGACCAAGGGTCCAGCCAGAAGAGGCCGTCGGAGCCGTCGCCTACCTTGGCCTGGGTGCGGAGCAGTTCGTGGCATGCCATGATCTCGAGCTGTGCCTGGTCAAGCGCGCCGGTGGTATCGCCGTGAAACGTCTCGCCGTAGCTGTGCTCGTAGGCGGAGACCGAGGACTCGCCTTGCTGCCAAGCGGCTGCGGCTCCGAAGATGAGTCCGTACCAGTCGTTTTCGGCGAGAGTTTCACCGTCATCGTTCCAGACGGTATTGAGCGTTCCGGTCGAGTGCTGGCGTTGGCCTTCCGCGACGAACTGTTGAATATTGACCAGGGCGTCGTTGTTATCGGGGTAGACGACGGACCAGTTGTTGATGCCGGGTGCGACCCAGGTTTCGAATCCGGCGGTGGTGAAAGGCGTCAGGAACCTGGCGAAGCCTTTTGCCGGATGTGGGGTGTACCACCAGGCGACGGCGATCGTGTCTCGCTTGAAGGAGGCTGGCAGCTTGTTGAGGATCTCGGGATCGACCTGGGTGGGGCCGTCGGAGCTGTAGGCCGTGCTCCCCTGGACGACGGATTGAGCGATGTCTCCCCACCAGAGGAAGCGGCGGTGCAGGGGAGCGAGCGAGGTGACGATCTTTTGGAGGAAATCGAGGTAGACCGGGCCGAGACCGCGAGTGTCGACGTCGGATTTTGTCTGGCCAAGGCCAAGGTCGACGGTTTCATCCGCTCCAAGATGCAGGAACGGCCCGGGATAGAGTGCGGCGAGCTCGGTAAACATCTGGTCGATGTAGGTGAGCGAACCGGGCTGGCTGGGTGCGAGGACGCTGCCGTGCGGCGTCTCGGCAACGGTGGAGTAGGTCTCCCATGTCAGATTGTGGTGGAGGTGTCCGAAAGCCTCCTGCTCCGGGACGACCGTGACGTGGTACTGGGCAGCATACGCGACAAGCGCGCGCGCATCGGCAGCGGACATCGAGCCCCCTGGCGGCGCGGCGAGCGGATTCGACGCGTATTGCTGGGTGTGCTCAAAGTAGGGCGAGTAGAGGTTGATCTTGTAAGCGGAAAGCTCGCGAATCTGCGATTCCTGAAAGGCGAGGGTCACGACGGGACCACGCGACAGGTCGTCCTGATAGCCGCGGTACTGCATGGCGGGCCAGTCCTTGATGGTGGCCACATGCAAGACGGCGGCGGGGCCATCGTTGACGATGAGCTGCTTGGCGGTTTGCGCGGCATAAAAGAGCCCGGCAGCGGTTGGGGCGGTGAGAATGAGCGAGTTCGAACCCGGCGTGATGGTGTATCCCTCGGCCTGCGCTTCGGGCGGCAAAGCAGGCGACTGCACGCGGACGAGTTGAATGGTAAAGGGTCCTGAGGTGGGGATCTGGCGAGCGGTCAGGGTCGCGGTGAGGTCCTGTGCAGTGAAATTGTCGGCGGAATCGGTGAAGCAGGAGGTGCATGTGATGCGGACGCCTTGATTGATGGGTTGGATCCTAGCTTCGTGCACCTCGCGTGGAATGGGAACGAGGGCGAGCGGTGCGGGAGCTGTCTGGGCGGCTGCTGCCAAAAATCCAACGATTGGGAAGAGCGCCATCGCGCGCGACAGGTGCATGGCTTTGAGACTAAATGACAAAGCGGCCGCTTGGACTGAAGAAGGGGGTAGTGGAGTTGGTCGAAAATCGACGCCAATTGTGAATATTCCGTGAATGCGCGAGCGAATTCGCAGTCTGTTCACACAATCTCTTCAGCATGGAGTGAAAGAGCAAGAGATGAATTGAGCGGCAGGTTCCTCAGGAGCCCAGCGGCTGATTGTGTGTGATCTCTTGCCTTCTGTACTCAGAGAGGTTTCATGACGAAGCAGATGAAAACAGCGATGGCGGCGATGTTGATGGTGGGCACGCTACCGATGCAGGCGCAGACGTCCCAGACGGACGTGGTCAAGGTTGCGCCGGGCCAGACCAAGAAGACGGTCATCCACCGCAAGAATGGCGCCACGGACACCGTGATCAGCGAGGGCACGAGCACCGGCCCGAAGCATCACGTTGCGCACCGAAGGGCCCGCGTGGCCAGGGCGCACGTTGAAACCGCGACCGAGCGCCAGCTCCGCGAGTTGCAGGAGAAACAGACGGCGCAGCAGGCTGAGATCGACGCATTGACTCAAGCGAATGCCGCCAAGGATGCCCAGTTGGCAGCCGCGCAGAGCGCAGCACAGCAGGCTGAGACCCAGGCGCAGGCAGCAACGGCGCAGGCTCAGACTGTGACGACGACCGTGCAGGCCAATACGGATGCGGTGCAGTCGCTGAAGTCGAACGTGACCGATCTGCAGACCGCGAACGTCGGCCTGGCGACCACGATCTCGGCGAACAAGACCGAACTGGTCGAGAAGATTGAAAGCCCGACGACGCTTCACTACAAGGGTGTGACGATCACGCCGGTTGCCTTCTTCGCATTTGAAGGCGTCTACCGCCAGCGCGCGATCAACTCGGACATCAACACTCCCTTCAACACGACTCCGTTTGAAGGCGCGACCGATGCGCACACCAGCGAGCTGAACTTCTCCGGACGGCAGAGCCGCCTGGGCGGTTTGTTCGAAGGCAAGACGCCGATGGCGAAGCTCTCCGGCTACTTTGAGACGGACTTCCTGAGCGCCGGCGCGACCTCGAACAACAACCAGTCGAACAGCTACACCCTGCGTGTTCGTCAGATCTGGGGCAAGGCTGAGACCAACGGCGGCTTCGCAGTCACCGGCGGACAGACCTGGTCGTTGCTTACCGAGAACGGCAAGTCGACCGATGTTCGCACTGAGAAGCTGCCGAACACCGTCGATCCCCAATACGTGGTTGGTTACACCTGGGCTCGTCAGCCGGGTATCCGCCTGCAGCAGAAGTTCAAGAGCGGCGACAACGCCTTCACCGTCGCGGTTGCAGCGGAACAGGCGCAGATCATCTACTCCGGTACGACCAACGCTCCGACGAACTTCGAGTTCGGCGCGCCCGGTCAGGGTGGCGGTCTTTACAACGCTTACAGTGGCAACTACACCAGCAACATTGCCCCGGACGTGATTGCCAAGGTTGCTCTTGACACCAAGAACATCCATCTTGAAGCGGCTGGTATCGGACGCAGCTTCCGCGACCGTGTCTACCCCGCGATTGGTTCGGCGTCGACCGGCTACGTTGCGGGCTCGGAGGGTACGGCTCCTTACAACGATGTGAAGGAAGGCGGCGGCGTTGAGGCCGGCGCACGCTTCACGAGCAAGTTCGTTGACGTTGCCGCGACCGGCATGTACGGCGCAGGCATCGGCCGCTACGGCTCGTCGCAACTGAGCGATGTGACGGTGCATCCGGATGGAAAGCTTGAGCCGATCAAGAATGGCCACGGGCTGTTCTCGCTCGAGACGCATCCCGCCAAGAAGCTCGACATCTACGCTTACTACGGCGGCGAGTATGCACAGCGCACCGTGTATGCGACGGGTTCGCTGGGTTCGGCGGCCTTCACCGGCTACGGAGCAATCAACGCAAACGACACGGGCTGCCAGACTGAAGTTCCTCCGGCAACCGGCGGCTTCACCGGATCGGTTACGCCCAGCGGCTCTTGCGCCGGCGCGACGCGTTATATCCAGGAAGGCGTCTTCGGCTTCACCTACAAGGCAATCAACAGCCCCAAGTATGGCCGTCTCCAGTATCAGTTCACCTACAGCTACCTGCAGCGTCAGCTGTGGGAAGGTGTAACCACCGGTGCATACGGCGGCGCGACTGCGGCGTTCGGCGCTCCGAAGGCGATCAACAACATGGTGCACTTCGGCATGCGTTACTACATCCCGTAGAATGCGGTTGCTGGATAGAAACAAAGAGGGGCATCCGGCGACGGGTGCCTCTCTTCTTTTTTTGATAGGCTTCGGGGCGGAGAGGTTTGTGTGCGCCATGCTCGATGACGACAGGTTGTTCCCGCCAGATCCGGCGACGCGGCAGATCGCGCGAAGACTGTATGAGTCGGTGCGTCCTCTGCCGATCATCTCGCCGCATGGGCATACGGACCCGCGCTGGTTTGCGGAGAACCAGCCGTTCGCGAATCCAACAGCGCTGCTGATTCAGCCCGATCATTATGTTTTTCGCATGCTGTATTCGCAGGGGATCTCGCTGGAGTCGCTGGGCATCCGTGGAGCGGAGGTGGATCCGCGCGAGGTGTGGCGCATCTTCTCGGAACACTACTTTTTGTTTCGCGGAACGCCGACCCGACTATGGCTCGATTACACCTTTGAGACGCTGTTTGGCTTGAAAGAACGCCTTTGCGGCGACAATGCGGATACCTACTACGACACGATCGATGCGGTGCTGAAGACTCCCGGCTTCTTGCCTCGCGCTCTGTACGAGCGTTTCGGGATAGAGGTCCTTGCGACGACCGATGCTGCAACGGATTCGCTCGCATGGCACAAGCAGATTATCGATTCAGGATGGAAGGGAAGAGTCATCCCGACCTTTCGCCCGGACGCGGTTGTTGATGCCGCCTACGAAGGGTTCCACGATAACCTTCAGCGGCTCGGCGAGCTTACCGGGGAGGATGTCTCGACCTGGGTTGGATACCTGGACGCTCTTCGCTCACGGCGAGCGTTCTTCAAGAGCATGGGCGCGACGGCGACCGATCATGGTCACCTGACCGCACGCACGGCGGACCTCGGCACTACCGAAGCTGAGGCGCTCTTTGGCCGCATCTACCAGGGCGGTGCGAGCAGCGACGATGTCGAACTGTTTCAGGCGCAGATGCTCACCGAGATGGCAGGAATGAGCGTTCAGGATGGGCTCGTCATGCAACTTCATGCCGGCAGTGTACGTAATCACAATCGCCCGCTGTACGAGCGTTTCGGACGCGATAAGGGCGCGGACATTCCGCAGCGGACGGACTATGTGCATGGCCTGCGACCGCTTCTTAATCGCTATGGCAATGAACCCGGTTTTACGTTCATCGTCTTCACGCTCGATGAGTCGACCTACGCACGGGAGCTTGCGCCATTAGCTGGACACTATCCGGCAATGCGGCTTGGACCGCCGTGGTGGTTCCACGATTCCCCCGAGGGCATGATGCGTTTTCGTGAGCAAACCACTGAGACGGCAGGCTTCTACAACACGGTCGGATTCAACGACGACACGAGAGCCTTTCTCTCAATTCCGGCTCGCCACGATGTGGCGCGGCGAGTGGACTGCGCTTACCTGGCAAAGCTGGTCGCGGAGCACCGGCTGGATGAGTCAGAAGCCGTGGAAGTCGCGAGCGAGTTGACCGTCGGACTCGTGCGAAAGGCTTACAAGCTATGAGCCTCTTCTTCGCCGCCGGCTCGACCCAAACGGAACTGTCTTCAGCAGAGATCAAAGCTGGGCTTTTTGAGGCTTTGGGTAACCTTGGTCGACCCGAGCGCGTCATCGCGGTGCCTCCGGATTTCACGCGCTTTCATTCACGGGCTGGCGAGCTGACGGAGCTGGCATGGGAGTTCTTTGGCGAGCGGCTGGTTGATGTCTTGCCGGCCCTCGGTACGCACCGCGCGATGTCCGATGCCGAGATCGCCACGATGTTCGGGGCTGTGCCGCGTGAACTCTTCCGCGTGCACGATTGGCGCAACGACATCGTCACTCTCGGGGAGGTTCCCGGCGAGTTCATACATCAGGTCAGTGAAGGGAAGCTTGCCTACGCGTGGCCTGCGCAGGTCAACAAGCTGCTGCGCGATGGGGGCCACGACCTGATCCTCAGCATCGGGCAGGTGGTACCGCATGAAGTCGTTGGTATGGCGAACGGGTCGAAGAACATTTTCATCGGCACGGGCGGCCCGCTCGGAATCCATCGCTCGCACTTTCTCGGTGCGGTCTATGGCATGGAGCGCATGATGGGCCGCGCCGACACCCCCGTGCGCCGCGTTCTCAACTACGCGAGCGAGCATTTCGCGGGCGAGTTGCCGAAGATTGTGTATGTGCAGACGGTCGTCGCGAAGAACGCTGAAGGTCGCTTGGTCGTGCGGGGCTTATTCATCGGTGATGACAACGAATGCTTCGAGCGCGCTGCCGAGCTGAGCCTGGAGTGCAACTTCGTCATGATGGATCGCCAGATTCAGAAGGCAGTCGTCTACCTCGATCCCCAGGAGTTTCGCTCCACGTGGCTCGGCAACAAGGCTGTCTATCGAACGCGCATGGCGCTGGCGGATGATGCCGAGCTGATCGTGCTGGCACCCGGCGTTCGCGAGTTCGGCGAAGATGCGGCCATCGATTCGCTGATCAGGAGATACGGCTATTGCGGCACTCCTGCGACTCTGGCTGCGGTGCGCGAGGATGAAGAGCTTCAATCGAACCTCAGCGCCGCGGCTCACCTGATCCACGGCTCCAGCGAAGGCCGCTTCCGCATCCGTTACTGCCCTGGCCATCTCACCCAGATTGAGATCGAAGGCGTCCACTACGAGTACGGCGATCTCGCAGACTTCGCGACTCAGTACAATCCGGCCACTCTCAAAGACGGGTGGAATGTCGTCGACGGCGAAGAGATCTTCTTTGTGTCGAATCCGGGGCTTGGGCTTTGGGCTTATGAAGGACGCTTCAAGGGATAGAGACAAGCCGGTGCTGACGCCGGACAGGCATCAGCACCTAACGTGGTGACGCCCTACTGCTCTTTGTAGTTGCGCATCAAGCCGCCGTCCACGACGTAGGTCGAGCCAGTAACGTAAGAGGCTTCGTCCGATGCGAGGAAAGCTACCAGCGAAGAGACATCCTCCGGCTGGCCAAGACGCCCGAGCGGAATGTTATTCAGCAGCGCGTCAAGCTTCGTCTTATCGGCCATCAACGACTTGTTGATCGGTGTGTCGATCGCTCCTGGTGCGACGTTATTCACCGTAATATTCAGCGGCCCAAGCTCCATCGCAAGGTCGCGCATGAGCATCCGCATGCCGCCCTTGGCCGCGCAGTAGCTCGCGAAGTTCGGGAAGACCATATCTTCATGGACGGATGAGATATTGATTACGCGACCCGGCTTCTTGACCTCAATCAGCTTCTGCACGAAGCGTTGCGTCAGGAAGAACGCGCCCTTGAGATTGGTGTTCATCACGAGGTCATAGTCCGCCTCGGAGACGTTTTGGAACGGTGCATTGCGTTCGACACCCGCATTGTTGACGAGGATGTCGCATCCGCCGAGCTGTGCATAGGCCTGCTCGACGAGGTTCTGCACGTCGACCAGCTGCGAGACGTCGGCCTTCAACGTGATGGCCTTGCCGCCGGCCGCTTCGATCTTCGACTTGGTGTCGTTCGCAGCGTCGGGATGGCTCAGGAAGTCGACCACGACGGATGCGCCTTCGGAGCCGAGGCGGATGGCGATGGCCTGGCCGATGCCGGACGACGAACCAGTAACAATAGCGACTTTTCCTGCGAAACGTGCGGGCATGTGTTTTCCTTTGTGCGGCGAAGATGCTCTTCAAGTAGATGCGGTTCGGCCGCGAAGTTCAACGAGCCGAAGATGTTTTGTTGAGGATTTCTCGCAAGGGCGGGTTATGCACGGCGCGATCGGAAAAACTGCGTAAGCATCGTGCCGCATTCCTCTGCCAGCAGTCCGGATGAGACCTCGACGCGATGGTTGAGCTGCGGATGGTTCACGACGGTCAGCACCGAACCGCAGGCGCCAGCCTTGGGATCGGGTGCAGCGAAGACCAGCCGCGTAATCCGTGCGTGGAGAATCGCCCCCGCGCACATCGAACAAGGTTCGAGCGTCGTGTAAAGCGTACAGCCGAGCAGACGGTAGTTGCCGAGCGCGATTCCCGCCGCGCGTAAGGCGACGATCTCCGCGTGGGCCGTAGGGTCTGATTGGCGAAGCACCTGGTTGCCGCCACGCGCGACGATCTCGCCGTCGGGCCCGACGACGATCGCGCCCACGGGCACTTCGCCGGCTGCTTCTGCTTTCAGCGCCTCAGCGATGGCTTCCCGTAGAAAGAATTCGTCAGTGGTTGAAGAGGTCATGCGGGGAAGAAGTGAAGCAGCTTGTCTGCGATCGCTTCGAAGGCCGATCGGCGTTCCAGCAGATCAGCCGGCGGTAGAGAAAAAGCACTCTGCCAGACGGTCTCAAGCAGCGCAATCAGCTTCTCGCGCGTGGCAAGCCCGGGCGGGATGGCATGGAGCCCACTCAACAGCGTCGCGATCTCGAGGTCATACTCATCCTGCGGCGCGCCCTCGGCCAGATAGCCTTCGATGTCGGCGGTTCGGATGAGTTCTTCCAGGCTTTCGAGATCCACGTTCATACGCTCGATAGTAAACGCATCAGCGAGCGCGGCGTACCCCGCGCGACTCAAGCGCGTCCATCTCAGCCATGACGCTGGCGGCCTCGCCTTCGAGGATGCTTCGCTGCTGCTCGAAATCCTGCTCCGGATACTTGCCCGCAAGGTACTCGAAGTTGAGGTCGCGCAGGTTGGCGTAGATGGCTTCCTTGCGTTCGAGTAACGAATCGACGCGCGTCTTGTCGGCCTGCACGAAGGGGGTGCGCTCCGGCCAGAACATGAAGACGACGCATGCGAGCGCGAGTGCGAGCCCGGCGAGTAGTCCGTTATCCATCAGTACTCCGTCTCGCGGCGAATGCGGTCGCGTACCGCGTCGTTCATGGGTACGTCGACGTACATGCCAGCGTCACCGGCGACGCGGCGGCGGCTGGCCCACATGCGGACCAGATACGCGGTGCCGAAGATCGCCACGACGAAGCCGCCAAGCGGAATAATCCACGCGACGATGTCGAATCCACCGCGAATGGGTGCCGCCAGCACCGTGCCGCCATACTTCGCGACGAACCAGTTGAGGATCAGCGAATCCGCACCCTGCCCGTTCACGCCGCCAAGCTGCTCCTGAAGCTCCTTGAGCATGCGTGATGAGTCGGGGCAGCCAACGTGGTTGCATTCGATCAGCACCTGGCCGCATCCACACACGCACATCAGGTTGTGGCCAATGCGACCGAAGCGAACAGAAGAATCCGTCCCGCCCGCGCCGAGCATGACGACGGCGAGGATGCAGAGGAGCAGGCATTGCCCGAAGCGTCGCTTGCTAGACATGCGACACCTCCGCAACGAGCGGAACCGCAGCTGGAACCGTCACTTCACGACGCTTGAGCGGAGCATTCGGTACCAGCGCAAACGCAGTGCCAACCACCACGATCATCACGCCGATCCAGATCCAGCAGATCAGCGGATTCAGAAAGACCTTGATGATCGGCAGGTGGGAGTCCGGGTTGCGGCCCATGAAGATGACATACAGATCAGCCTGGGCAGTCGAGTGCAGCGCGACCATCGTCTGGTTGGTCTGGCTCGCGTGGTAAAAGCGCAGTTCAGGGTTGAGCGTCGTAATCTGCCTGCCGTGTTTGTAGACCTTCAGGATCGCGTAGTCCGTGTCGTAGTTGGCGTTGGAGTCCTGCGTATAGGTCTCGCAGACGAGCTTGTACGGCCCCATGTTGATGGAATCGCCGTAGTTCATCTCCTGTTCCTTCGACTGATTGAACGCGCCGCCCGCGATCCCGATAAACATCACCACGATGCCGAAGTGAACAAGGTACCCACCATAGCGTCGCGTATTCCGTCGCATCAGCGTGCCCGCGCTCACAAGCAGATTTCTTCCTGTCTGCACCCGGACCACATTCGCTCCGCGCAGGAACTCTGAGGTGATCGCCGTGATCACAAACGCCGAGAGTGAAAACGCCAGCAACGAGAAGGTCGATGCCAGCCAGCCGTCACCGTCAGTCCAGGGCCGGATGCCCCCAAGCATCATGCCGAGGAGCGCAACGACGAATGCAACGCCCGGCAGAATGAAGTTGCGGCGAATCGTCCGCAACGAAGTCGAACGCCACGCAAGCAGCGGGCCAACGCCGGTGAGGAACAGCAGGAAGAGCCCGATCGGGATGTTGACGCGGTTGTAATACGGGCCGCCCATCGTCGTCTTGGTGCCTTGCACGAACTCGCTGAGGATCGGGAACAACGTCCCGACCAGCACGGTAATGCAGGCGACCAGCAGGATCATGTTGTTGAACAGGAAGCTGGCCTCGCGGCTCACCACACTCTCAAAGCGATTCTCGCTCTTCAGGTGATCGCGCTGCTTGAAGTAGGTGAACAGGCAGACCGCGAGCACGATCGCCATGAAGCCCGTGAACCAGTTGCCGATCGAGCTCTGCGCGAAGGCATGCACGCTCGAGACAAGGCCCGCGCGGGTCAGCAGCGTGCCCAGCAGCGTCAGCAGGAACGTCGAGAAGATAAGCCAGACGTTCCAGCTCTTCATCATGCCGCGCTTTTCCTGCATCATCACCGAGTGTAAAAACGCGGTGCCGGTAAGCCAGGGCATCAGGCTTGCGTTTTCGACCGGGTCCCAGCCCCAGTAGCCGCCCCAGCCCAACACGCTATATGCCCAATGCGCACCGAGGAAGATACCGCAGGTCAGGAACATCCACGTGACCATTGTCCAGCGGCGGGTGATGGCGATCCATTTTTCGCCGGGGTAGCGCATCATCAGCGCACCCAGCGCAAAGGCGAACGGCACGGAGAAACCCACGTAGCCGAGGTAGAGCATCGGCGGGTGCGCGACCATCTCCGGATACTGAAGCAGCGGATTGAGACCGAAGCCATCCGCAGCCAGCGGGCCCGGTTCCAGCGCGAACGGCGGTGCGGCAAAGTTCAGCAGCAACAGGAAAAACACCTGGATCGACGCGAGGATCGTCGAGGCATAGGCGCTCAGACGAACATCGACCTTATGCCGGATGCGGACGACAAAGCCGTAAGTCGCAAGCAGCCACGACCAAAGCAGCAGCGAGCCTTCCTGCCCGGACCAGAGCGAAGAAAACTTGTAGGCCGTCGGCAAGGCGCGGTTGGTGTGGTGCAGGATGTAGCTCAGCGAGTAGTCGTTGGTAAACGCAGCCCAGACGAGCGCAAACGCGGCACAGGTCACGGCAACGAAGCTTGCGATTCCGGCCCGTCGTGACGTTTCCAGCAGCTTGCTCGATCGAGCGATCTCTGGCGTACCGGCTTTCTGTCGGGATGACGCCCAAAGCGAAAGCGCTCCCGCGGCCAGCGTATAAACCGCCAGCATCAGCGCGAGCAACAGGCAAAAACTGCCAAAACTAGGCAT
This sequence comes from uncultured Granulicella sp., assembly GCA_963693075.2. Classification (GTDB taxonomy): domain Bacteria; phylum Acidobacteriota; class Terriglobia; order Terriglobales; family Acidobacteriaceae; genus Edaphobacter. The sequence goes on from CAXMMP010000002.1 coordinate 2,258,554, forward strand.
CGGGTGCAGATTCATCGGGAGACAACATCCTCTCTCCCATTCTCTCAGCTATCCCCGGCCCGCACCAATACACGGCGCAGGGTGGGCGATTACTGGCCGCTGACGGCCGCTTGCCCCTGGGTCACCAAACGATGCACGCTGGCGAGCAGATTATCCGGCAGCAGGGGCTTCATGCGAAAGAGCACATTCATCCCCTTGTACTCGTCTTCGGCCTCTTCCAGGCCGCTGATCACGAGCACCGGCATCGTCGGCGCGGTCTTACGCAGTTCTCTCACGAATTCGGCACCCATCATCCCGGGCATCAGATGGTCCGTGATCACCAGTTTGATGTCCGCAGGGAACTCGTGATTTTGAATCTGCTCCAGCGCTCGCTGTGGATTGAGCACGGCGATGACGTAGTATCCGGCGCGCTTCAGAATCGTCTGCCGCGTCGCCGCCTGAACTGCATTGTCATCGATCAGCAAAATCGCCGATTCTGAAGCCTTCAAACTGCCTTGCTCCTGATCCGTGTCGTTCATGCGTAACGTCTCCTGCCAAATTCACTCAGGCGGAGCCTTCCCTTGGTCTGTTCCGGTTGAGATGCACAAAAGTCGCTGCGAGTCGTCCGAGCGGCGGATATTCTCGACAGAACGGGGGGAATCACCCGTGGTGCATCGCCCCTCTCCACTAAACTAAAAATCACGCCGCAACTCACCCAAGGAGTTCGATGCCCCTCACGCATGCCGCCAACCTGACCTTCATCGACTGGCTCATCATGCTCGTCTACTTCGTCTTCGTGCTCGGCATCGGCTTCGCGCTCAAACGCTACATGCGTACCTCGAACGACTTCTTCCTCGCCGGCCGTTCCATCCCCGCGTGGGTCTGCGGCCTGGCGTTTATCTCCGCGAACCTAGGCGCGCAGGAGGTCATCGGGATGGGCGCTTCGGGAGCGAAGTACGGCATCATCACCTCGCAGTTCTATTGGATCGGCGCTATCCCCGCCATGGTCTTTGTCGGCATCTTTATGATGCCGTTCTACTACGGCTCAAAGGCCCGGTCGGTCCCTGAGTACCTCCGCATGCGCTTCGACGAAAAGACCCGCGCCGTCAACGCGATCACCTTCGCCGTCATGACCGTCTTCTCCTCCGGCATCTCGATGTACGCCATGGCGCTCCTTATCCAGACGCTCGGACTCTTCCACGGCATCATCCCCGACCAGTACATCTTCCATGTCTCCATCGTGCTCAGCGCGGTCATCGTCCTCGGCTACATCTTCCTCGGGGGACTCACCAGCGCCATCTACAACGAGGTCCTGCAGTTCTTCCTCATCGTCGCCGGCTTCGCGCCCCTGGTCTGGATCGGCCTGCGCAACGTCGGCGGATGGCAGGGAATCAAGCACACGCTGCCTTCGACCATGACCCACTCGTGGAAGGGCATGGCGCACTCGTCGACCAACTCCCTGGGAGTGGAGTGGGTGGGGCTTGCGATGGGCCTGGGCTTCGTGCTTTCGTTCGGCTACTGGTGTACGGACTTCCTCGTCATTCAGCGGGCGATGGCGGCCGACTCCGAAGTGTCGGCGCGGCGCGTCCCATTGATTGCAGCCATCCCGAAGATGTTCTTTCCGTTCCTGGTCATCCTGCCGGGGCTGATCGCGGTTTCGGTGACCAGCCACATGGCGGGTGCCGGCAGCACGCCCTCGGCATATTCGATGACCGCCCCCGACGGCAAAGCGCTGCCGCTCGACGAAGCCCACCCGCATGGCATCATTCCAATCAAAACGAACGTCCAGACCGGCGCACAGGTCAGCGATTCAAACGGCCAGCCCGTCTATAACTACGATCTCGCCATCCCCGTCATGCTCTTGCACTTCTTCCCCACGGGTATCCTGGGCCTCGGGCTGACGGCGCTGCTCGCCAGCTTCATGTCCGGCATGGCTGGCAATGTTACCGCGTTCAACACCGTCTGGACCTATGACATCTACCAGGCCTACATCAACAAGCGAGGCACCGACGCGCACTACCTCTGGATGGGTCGCATGGCGACCGTTGGCGGCATCATCCTGTCTATTGGCGCAGCGTACGCGGCGACAAACTTCAACAACATCATGGACGCGCTGCAGCTCATCTTTTCGCTGGTCAACGCACCGCTCTTCGCAACCTTCCTGCTGGGCATGTTCTGGAAACGTACGACCGGGCACGGAGCCTTCACCGGTCTCATCGCCGGCACCGGTGCCGCTTTGCTGCACCACGGCCTCACGCTTCCAGCCGACGCCGCACCCGGCATCCATGGCGCGTGGCTTCATCTCGTTCACATTTATCCGTCGGATATGGCGCAGAACTTCTGGACGGCCATCTTCGCTTTCTCCGTCAACCTGCTGGTCACCATCGGCGTCTCACTCGTCACCGAACCGCGTCCCGAGCCGGAGCTTGTCGGCCTCGTCTACTCGCTCACGCCCAAGCCGGTCGAGACCCACCTCACCTGGGTTCAAAAGCCCGCAACCCTGGCGATCGCCGTCCTGGTCTTGTTGGTCGCCCTCAACCTGGTCTTTCGGTAGAAGCAAGCTGCTAACTCTTAGGAACCCAACTGCATCCCGATTCCCGTCTCATAGCTAGCAGCCAAGAACCGCCCTGAAAGGAACATCATGGGACTCGACATCCGCATACCCCTCGGCCTCATCTTCCTGATCACAGGCGGCATCATGAGCGTCTACGGTCTGATCACGCGTTCGAGCGCCATCTACCAGCGGTCGATGGGGATCAACCTCAACCTCGGATGGGGTGTAGTCATGTTTCTCTTTGGCCTGATCATGTTCCTGGTGGGCCGCCGTCAGAAGTGGCAGGACGATCCGGTCAATCCAAGGCCGTGGGAGACAGACCCAAAGATCAAGCGCACCCGCTGAAGTGCTCTACAGCGTCTTCACAGCCTGCGAAGCGATATTGATGGAAAAGCTCTCCACCAGCTTCGTAGCCGGCGTGCCCGAGACGATGTACGGCGCTGAGTAGAAGGATCCGATGATCTCCGTCGCACTCACCTCCAGCCGCATAAAGCCGAAGTTGTCCTGGTCATATTGCTCCAGCGTCAGGTCCGCGCCGAGCACGAGCGGGACTGCCGGGTACACTCCGCCTACCGTGTGGACCTTCCCGAGATTCGTGTAGCCGCCGTCCCCAGCCACCACGCATGTCACGTCGAGAACACCATCTGGCCCCGACATCTTGTGCGTGAATCGCTGGTAGTTGTGTACATGCCCGGATAGGATCATGTGCGGGAAACGGCCCGTCGCGGTAAAGCTGTCGAGCAAAACCGTATAGACCGCGCTGCTTCCCGAGTGTTCGGTGTCGCCGGAGAACGGCGGATGATGCACCGCGACGATCAGAGCCAGGTTCGGATCGGCTGCCTTCAGCTCTCCCTGGAACCAGTCGATCTGATCCTGATGAATCTCGCCCTGCGTTTCGCCCACGTTTGAGAACAGCCCGATGATTGTCGCGAACGGGGTGGTAAAGGTCCAATAAACGTTCGGTAGATCCATCTGCGTTCTCGACGAGCCTGTTTTCAGCGAGCCCAGCTGCGTTGGGTCCTTCGACATGAAATTCTGTACCCAGCCATCGAGCGGAACCTTGTTCGGATCGACCGGGCCATCCTGCGGATCGTCGGGCTGGCAATCGTGGTTTCCGGGAATGGAGACGATGAAGCCGGGATAATCCTTGTAGGTTTCATAGAAGTTATCGCCGTACATGCTGATGTCGCCGGCAAAGTAGACAACGTCGCCCAGGTAGTAGAAGAAGGCCGGTTTCCGGTCATCCGCAAGCGCCTGCGCATCCGCTGTCATCAACCCTGCAACGAAATCCTGCTGACGCCCTCGAGCATCTCCGGTATCGCCCACGGTATGGAAGACCATCGTGCCCGCAGCCTTAATTGCCGCCACGTCATCCGCCTTCAGAAGCTGCGACAGGTCGAAGCGATAGGGCGGGGCACCCGCAGGGGTGGGGAGCGGCTGAAACGGGTAGTGGGGGTCTTGAAAGACCGTCGCCTGCGTCGTGAACTCCTGGGCATTTTCTGAAGACACCGCCGGCGCGTGACTCATACGATCGGCATTTCCAGTCCCTTGCGTGTAAGCCTCAAAGCCAGCCATGTCAGCCCTCCCGACCGTGTCATTTTGCATGCGAAGTCTAGCAGAGCCAGATGTTCTGAAAGGGAATCGACGCCTGGTCCCGACAGAAATGGGCTTAACGCGATCGCGGGAAGTGTTCCTCCAGCATGCCCGGATCACCTTCCCACACCGCGACTTGCGATAATGACGTATGAAGCGCCGCGTCATCAGCCACTACGAACTCGTTCGCAAGATCGGAGCCGGCGGCTCCGGGGTCGTCTATCTCGCGACCGACACGCTCCTGCAACGCCCCGTCGTGCTCAAGCTTCTCAAGCGCGGCTCGTTGACGATCGATCAAGTCCGTACCACGCAACTCCGGGAAGCACGCCTCGCCTCCGCCATCGACCATCCCAACGTCTGCGCCATCTACGACGTCGGCGAAACCCGCGACGACCCGGAGGTTCCCGGCGATCCCGAAGCCTACATCGTCATGCAGTACATCCCGGGCAAGCCGCTCGACAAGATCATCTCCGAAGGCCCCGCCAACCTGCAGCTTGTTCTCTCCGCCGGCATCCAAATTGCCGACGGACTCTCTGCCGCGCACATGCTCGGCATCTTTCATCGCGACCTGAAGCCTGCCAATGTCATGCTCACCGAAGGCGGCCTGATCAAGATCCTGGACTTCGGCCTCGCCCGCCGGCTCAACATGGACTCCGTCGAATTCGACCCCAGCGCGCCCTCACGTCCACGCACCCCGCCCTCGCCTTCCGCCACCTATACCGCGCGCGGCGGAACCATCGCCTACATGGCGCCCGAACAGTTCGTCACCGGGCAGTCGTCCGTGCAGTCCGACATCTTCGCGCTCGGCTTGATCCTGTACGAACTCGCCACCGGACGCCACCCGTTCCACCGGCCCGATGCGCCCGACTTCCAGTCCATCCGCGCCATCCAGTTTGCCGACCCCGTCTCCATCCGAGAGATCAACCCGGCGCTCCCGCGCGAACTGGAATCCGTCATCTTCCGCTGCCTCGAAAAACAGCCCAGCGCCCGTTTTGCCTCCGCCGCCGACCTGCGCGAAGCCCTCAAAACGATCATGATGGCGATGCACCTCGACGGCGTCGGACCTCCCGGAGAGGCCATCACCTTACTCCCTTCGCAGCGTGCCCCAGCCATTGAGACGCCCGAAGAAGAGAAGCGCACTACCGGCATCCTCTCCATGCTGGCCGAACGCTTTCGCGAGTCGGGCACAGCCAGCACCAGTAAGCAGAACACCATCGTCGTGCTGCCCTTCATCAACTACGGAACCACCAACCGGCCCGGCCCGGCCGGCATGCCCGAGACCTACGTCACGAATACCTTCCAGGAGCCTTCGCCGCTCTACGGCTATGCGCTCGCCGATGCCATCGCCGCCCGCCTTGCGCGCATGCCGTCGCTGGTGGTGCGCCCAAGCTCTTCGTTGGTCTCGGTTCCCACGCAACAGCTCGACCCGCTCGCGATCGGTCGCAAGCTGCTCGTCCACTTCGTCCTGGCCGGCAACTTTCTCCGGTCCGAGCAAGGCTTCGACCTCAACTGGCAGCTGCTCGACGTCAACGCGCAATCCGTGCGCGCCGGTGGCTCCATCAACGTCGCCAGCTTTGACCTCGTCGCCGTGCAGGCCGAGATCTGCAACGAAGTCTTCGCGACCCTGCAAGGCCTCGGAGGCTTCCAGGGATTCTCCTCCCAGGCCAACGCCGGCTCGCAGTCTTCGCTCTCACAGGACATCTCGGAAGACTACCTGCAGGCCCGCGCCGTGCTGTCGTCCTTCGTCTCGCGCACCGGAAGCAGGGAAGACCTCGACCGCGCGCGCGAGCTGTTCACCGGCGTCACCGAGCAGGATGCCAACTACGCCCCCGCATGGTCTGGACTCGGCATCACGCACCTCCAATATGCCCGCCACGGCCTTGGCGGCCAGATGCACGTCCTCGAAGCGCGCCGTGCCTTCGACAAAGCCCTCGCGCTTGACCCCGGCTCGGTCGAATCAAACCTCTATCGCGTCTACATGCTGCTCAGCCGAGGCGAAAAGGAGTCCGCGCGCCACGGCATCGAGCAGCTTCTCCAATCCGCCCCCAACGATTGGAATGTCCACCTCGTCGCCGGCCAGACCCTCCGCATCGACGGCATGTACAACGAGGCGCTCGACCAGTTCAACACCTCGCTGCGCCTCAACCCATCGAACGCGGCCATCATCTACAACAACCGCGCCCGCGTCTTCCAGTATCAGAACCAGCTTGAACTTGCCGCCGACGAGATCGAAAAAGGCCTCACCCTCGAACCCAAACAGCCGCTCCTCCGCATCTCGCTCGGCTACCAGCAGATGCGCCAGGGAGACCTCGCCAAAGCTATCGAAACACTGGAAAAAGTGACGCGCGAAGAGGCTTCCCTCCGCATCGTCTACCCGACTATCGCACTCTGTTACGTACAGCTTGGCGACCGCGAAAAAGCCGCCACCTTCATCGTCGACGAAACCCTCTCCGCCGCCGAAGCCGACTCCGAGATGGCCTACCGCCTTGCCACCTACTTCGCCCTCGAAGGCGACGAGTCCGAAGCCCTCCATTGGCTGCGCCGCGCCATCTACCTCGGCAACGAAAACTACCCCTGGTTCTCCATCAACCCAGCCTGGCGCAAACTAGGCGGCCACGCCGACTTCGAACGGATCCTCGAAGACCTTAAAAAATCGTGGCGAAGGAACCAGAAGAACTGGCGTCGCCTGCTCGCGCAAGTTCGCGACTAAACTTCGCACACAAAGTCGCGCCGACCGCGACGAAAGCAGCCATCCAAAAGCCGATCCAAGAAAAATAGCCCTCGCCAAGACTCCGGCGAGGGCCTCTCGTAGCTCCCGCAGTTACCCACGGGAATCCTGATAAACCTGCATCATCTCGGTCACTGGCACGCCCTCAATCGTCATGCCGTTCAGATTGCAATCGTGGATCGCAACTCCCGAGAGATTCGCATTCGACAGCTTCAGCCCGGCCAGCGTCACATTCTCAACCGTCCAGCCCGACATATCGACATTTACAAACGAAGACCCAGCCAGCTTCACGTCGGAGAAATGCGACCTCGAAAGATCGCACCTGGTGACCTCCAACGCTTCGCCCACTTCGTAAAGCTTCATCCGATTAGTCCAAACCAACCAGCAGCGGCCGGTTCAGTTCAAAGGTCACCTGCGTCCCGCGCGGAATCTCCGTCTGGCGATCCTGCTTCAGCCAGATCACCGTGCTCACACCGGCCCCAACGCCCGCGCCAACCAGCGCTCCGGGAACACCCGCGATCAGCGCGCCCGCAGCCGCACCCGAACCCGTCGACAGCGCAAGGATGCCGATATCTTCCTTCTTGTGGTCGCGCCGAAGAATCGTTCCTTCGTTGTTCACCTTCGTCGTCTTGTTGATGTTCGTGTCGATCACCTGTGCGTGCATGCCCAGCGACGTGCCGTCAGGCATCGTCACTGCGATCGGCTGCAGCCGGATCGAAGCCTCGCCCGAGATGCGGCGACCGCCATGAATCTCCGAGACCTTGCCCCGCAGCACAGCGCCCGCAGGCACCAGCACGCGGCCATCGCGCATCAGCGGCTCCGTCAACTCAGCCTGCCACTCCGCGCCTTCCACCGTGCCCTTGGTCGAAAGGCCGCCCAGCAATCTCGTCCGCACCAGCGTTCCCACCGGCATACCGTTCGTCGGCCCTTCAACCCGCGTCACAATGTTTGCATCGAGATCCGCGCCATGACCGGCCTCGCCACGATAAGCCAAAGCCGCAGGCCCTGAGCCATCGCCCACGATATGGGCGTCCGCGTCATAGTGCGAACCCATCGGTCTCACCACGTCCGCCGTCGAGCCCACCAGCCTGAAGGTTGGCTCCGCAGGCTGCTGAACCACCGTCGTCGTGCTCATCGGCGCAAGCGCGGTGCGCGGCGCCGGGGTCGGCACATAAACCATCGGCTGACGAATGCCCTGGTCGCTCGTCGTTACCGGAACCTCGTCCGGATGGCTCACGCCCACCATCTGCCCAAACGCTGCGGAAGCCGGTAAAGCCATTCCCATCAGTACTGCTGCCTGTAACTTCATCTGCTGCTTCATGCTGATCTCCCGGCCGATACGCCTCCACTCGAGCGTATGAACCCAATCCAGAGCCTAGTGTTCCGCGCAATCCCCCGCCATCCAAATTCCCGAAGCAGAATCGCTCCTGCTAATACCCACAATGCAAGAACGCGAACGAGCGGTCGGGGCGAAGAAGATTCGCTCAATGCATGCTTTTACACTCCCTGAACGCTGGTCCCGCGTCCCTGCTTGTAAAATCACCCAAGTGACCACGAAGCCAGAGCTTGTCTTCACCATCGCCGGCGCGAACCCTGGTGCCGCACCCATCTCCGTCGATCGCCGCGCCAAACTCAACGACCGCCTCACCCATCGCATCGCGACCGGCACGAACGCACAGCAAAGGAACACTATGATCTCCGCCCAGACCGACATCGTCTCCATCACCGCCCGCGAAATCCTCGACTCCCGCGGCAATCCCACCGTCGAAGCCGACGTGCTCCTCTCCGGCGGTGCCTCCGGCCGTGCAGCCGTGCCCTCAGGAGCCTCCACCGGTGAGCACGAAGCGGTCGAACTCCGCGACGGCGACCAGGACCACTATCTGGGTAAGGGCGTACTTTCAGCCGTCGACAACGTCGAGTCGATCCTGTCGCCCGAACTCGTCGGCCTCGATGCCACCAATCAGCGCCTGCTCGACGCCACCATGATCGCGATCGACGGCACCGAAAACAAGTCGCGTCTTGGAGCCAACGCCATCCTCGCCGTCTCCATGGCTGCCTGCCGCGCCTCGGCCAACGCGCTTGGCATTCCGCTCTACCGCTATCTTGGCGGCGTCAACGCCTGCCTGCTCCCCACGCCCATGATGAACATCCTCAACGGCGGCTCGCACGCCGACTCCAACGTCGACTTTCAGGAGTTCATGATCATGCCGGTCGGCGCCGAAACCTTCGCCGATGGCCTTCGCCAGGGCGTCGAGGTCTTCCACACGCTCAAGTCCGTCCTCAAGAAGAAGGGCTACAACACTGCCGTCGGCGACGAAGGCGGCTTTGCCCCGAACCTCAAGTCGAACGCCGAAGCCGTAGAGCTGATCCTGGAAGCCATTGAGAAACTCGGCCTCAAAGCCGGCGAAGACATCGCCATCGCACTCGACCCTGCCAGCTCAGAGTTCTACTCGAAGGAAACGGGCAAGTATATCTTCAAGAAGTCCGATAAGAGCGAGCTCGACTCCCAGCAGATGGCCGACTTCTGGATCGACTGGGCCCGCCAGTACCCCATCGTCTCTATCGAAGACGGCCTCGCCGAAGACGACTGGGACGGATGGAAGTATCTCACCGAAAAGATTGGCGACAAGATCCAGCTCGTTGGTGACGACCTCTTCGTCACCAACACGGAGCGCCTCCGCCGCGGAATCGAAGAGAAGTGCGGCAACTCCATCCTCATCAAGGTCAACCAGATCGGCACCATCTCCGAGACCTTGGAAGCTATCGAACTCGGCCGCCGCTTCGGCTTTACCTCGATCATCTCGCATCGTTCCGGCGAAACCGAAGATACCTTCATCGCCGACCTCGCGGTAGGCACCGGCACCGGCCAGATCAAGACCGGCTCCGCCTCCCGCACCGACCGCATCGCCAAGTACAACCAGCTCCTCCGCATCGAAGAGCAGCTTGGCCAATCCGCCGAGTACCTCGGCATCGAATCCATCAACTACAGCGAATAACCACGCCATAATCGGGTTGTCGTCGCCCTTGTTTTTTGTGCGCTTCAGACCCTCTGCTGTCATTCCCAAAGGGAATCTGCGTTCGTCGATGCCTTTGTTCGATTTCCCGCAGATTTCCCTTCGTCATTCCCGCTTGCGCAAAAACCGTAAGTATATGACATCGGAAAGAGTTACCTAGAGCACTTATGTCTCGCTTCCAGAAGATTGAAGTGGTCGACCGCTACTTCGACGCCCTCAAGAGTAAAGACCTCACCTCCGTCCCCTTCGCCGCCAACGTGACCTTCGAAGGGCTCCAAATGCCGTAGCTCTTTGGTCGCGATACCGTCCTCGGCTTCCTTCACTCCATCCAGCCGATGATCAAAAGTGTCGAGGTCAAACAACACATCGTCGATGGTGATTACGTCGTAACCATCCTCGATATGGAGACCGTCAACGGTGTCGATCATGTCGCCGATGTTTGCCTTGTCACGAACGGGCAGATCGCAGAGATCCGCGCGTTTTACTTTCCCGCAAGCTCCCCCCGCTGACACCGCCCGCGAGACATCTCACTTGCCCGTATAGGCCTCATCCATATACTTCTTTGCCGCTGAAGCCTGCGACTGGTCCCCGCCACTCGCAGCCGCCAGCCGATACTCTCCCATCGCCCGGTCTCGCTGATGCAGCAGATCAAGCATCTCCCCTGCATTCAGCTGCGCCCGCTTCCTCAGCCAGTCCGAGCTGTTCAACTGGTTCGCCGCCTCCAGATAATGCTGCGCCGCATCCTGAATATCGTTCTGTCCGCGCTCCGTATCGGCCAGTCCAAACCACGCCAGCTGTAGCCGCGGATCGATAAAATATCCTGGCTTCTTCGCATCCATCAGCACCTGCTTGTACGTCGAAATCGCCAGCGGCCCGTTGCCTTCATCCTTCGCAAGATTCGCCTCTTCCAGCCGGAAAAGATAGTCATGCGGAAACTGTGCAGCGAGCCCATGCTGCACGTCGAGCGCCTCGGGATATCGCCCGTCATGGCGCAGAAAAAGCGATAAAGCCGTCCGCGATTCAATCGGTGTCACCACCCCCTGCGAAGCCGAAATCTTCAGCAGATCCAGCCCCTTCTGCTTGTTGCCGCCAACACCCGCGATCCCCACTACCATCCGCACAAAGCGCGGCAGGCTCGCCACCGCAAACTGCTGAATTCCGATCGCCATCTCCGCGTCCGCATACTGTGGATCGATCTTCAACGCCGCCTCAGAATCATTGCGCGCCGCCAGCCCTTGCCGTGCCGCGCCGACAAACGAGTGATCCGCCAGCGTCATGTAAGCCGCGTGAAGCCCACGCGCATACCCCCGCGCAAAGTACGCGTTTGCATCATTCGGATTCGCCTTGATCCGGTCATCCGCCAGGCTGATCACCTTGTTCGTCAGAAACTCGATCTTGTCCCGGTTCGCCTGCGGAATCTCTACCGTCCGCTTCGTGCTCAGGAACGAGTCATGCGCGTAGTAGGTCGTATCCAGCAGGTCCTGGTGGTAGAGCTCACGGAAGATCCACGCCACGAGGTCGAACGCATACGGCATTGGCTCAGTGGGGTGCGCCGCTACCACCTTGTCAAAACGTGCGATGGCCCCGTCATAATCGAGGTTATAAAAATGGTTCATCCCGTCGACGATCATGGGATCGAAATCGATCGAATCGGCATGGGGCTTCGCTTGTCCCTGCGCCGTAATCACCGTCAAACCTAAGCCAAACGCGCAAACGAGCCTGAAAATCAATCCGCCACCCGCTCTGTGTCCTGTACAACACTTCATCAAAACTTAGACGCACCCTGCGGTCTTCGTGACCGGATTCTACGTCTGCACCCGTAAACTATAACCCGGGCCGCGGCGCACACGTCGGCCCGGAAAACGGACGCACCATGACTCGCTTCGAACTCCTCAGGCTTCTGCTCGCTCAGGCACGCGATAACGGCTTTGAGTTCCGCCGCTGGTACACCATGCGCCTGCAACTCCCATGGCAAAGCTCCCGCCACGCCACCGAGATGCTCTCCGCCGAGCGCCGCTACTACGCACTGCTCTTCTCGCACGAGTTTGCCCAGCACTTCTGGAAGGCCGGCGCCACTATGACCTTCCTCGTCCCCTCCCAGACCTTCAAACGCTCCCTGCCCGACGGCAGTGTCGCCGAAGTCACGCGCAAGGGCTACACCCGCCGCAGCGGCCGCCAGGACGCATGGCGCTACCACCTGCGCGAGCTGGCTCTCGTCGAAGAGCCTCTCCGCTATATGCGCCGCTACCTTCGCATCGAAGACGAGATGACCGAAGACGGCTAACCCACGCCAGGCTTGAAATCTCCCAAGTCGAAACTCGCGAATGACCCGCAACCTGTCGCCACAGCGACACCCTCAGAGATGCATCATTCCGGGTTTGCTCTCGCGCCCAGGCAGTTCACACCTGATGGTCCTGCCGAATGCGACGGATCTGCTTTACGTGGTGCTCCCCGTGTACCAGGTGAAACTTCCGCCACTGCGGAATCGACAGCGGCCCCATCACGATATGGCTCACACACCGAATCCCACCGAACATCTCTTCGGCCTTATCCGAAGCCGTATCCAGGGCCGATAGCTCTTCATGCACCTTCCGCGTCAGCTCCTCACCCGTTCGCAAGGAGGCGGGAAAAGCGGGCGACACCGCGGACGGAGCCTTCCGCCCACGCGGAAAGTAACCCATCGCAATCAAGCTGACCTGCGCCATCTTCTGCCGAAGCATCGGCTTGGCCAGCGTCGGAGATCCCTTGTCGATGCGAACCTGAATGACCGCCGTCGTGGTCCGAAAACTCATCAGAAGATGTTCGACGACCTGTTGGACATTCCATTTCTCAGGATGCTGGGCTGGGGTAAGCTGAGCCTGTCGCGCATCCAATCCGTGCAACACAGTCGCCAGCTCCGATTCGAGCTGTTCCAGGATTTTATGCATCCCGGAACTCTACCCTACCCACCCGGCGACGGTAAAGAACCCTCATTCTGCCCCGTCAAAAACACGTACTTAAGCGCGTCGCCACGTACATTTTGGGCTTTTACGCGCATCTCCAAACCTTGACCAACCACCCGGGATGCTCCAACAGGTAAGTAGCCTCTAGAAGCGTCTCTTTCGAATGAACAGGATAGAGAACATGTTCCAACAACTATGTTCCACGTGGAACAATTATCGGTCGGCTTTGTCCGCCGGAAGCATCTCTAACGCTTTTTGTGCCTGTTTCACTTTTTCCCCATCCGGCGCCATTTTGAGATAAGCCCTGTACTCCGCTGCCGCCTCGGGATATTTCTTGAGCTTCTCCGCCGACACTGCCAGCGCATAATGCGCGTTCTCGTCGTCCGGGTAGAGCCTCAATGCATCCTGCGCGCGGGCATATGCCGCGACGAAGTTGCCGGTGGTCATGTAGTAATGCGAGACCTCGAGGTCTTCCAGCTCACGATGATCGGTGTCCTCGGGAGCCACAATCTTCCGCCGCTCAAAGCGTGTCGACCCCGTGCTGCCCTTATCCTTCAGCCCGGGCTTGACCGGATCCGCGGCTGACGAATCCGCCGGCGCATCCGTATCGCTGGAGCTGGAAGAACTGGATGAAGAAGAAGAACCCTCATCCGGCTCACCCGGAAACGGAAACTTCTTCGCCGCGTCTGGAGTGGCCGCCGGAGTCTTCGGAGCTGCATCCCCCGGCTCACCCGGGAACGGGAACTGCTTTGCCGCCGGCGTCGCGGGAGCCGGGGCTCCGGGTGCGTCGCCCGGGAACGGGAACTTATCCGCAGCGGTGTTGGTCTTCGGCGCGGCAACCGGTGGCGCGTTGCATGGATCCTTCTTCGTCGGAACGCACGGAGCCGTCGTCAAAGGCGGCGGCGGAGGCGTATACGCCTGCCCATGCGCAGCCAGCGCGCCAAGCGCCAACGCCGCGCACAGATAAATTCTCAGCCCCGAGTTTGTTATAGTCGCCACAAGATTTTCAGATGCCGCAAAGGTCAGATTCGTACTTGTTTGACGAGCCGCAGACCCTTTCGTTGGAGCCAAAATGCCTTCCGGTCTTATTGTAAAGTCCTCTGACATTCACGCCGCAGGTTGCTACACCACGCGCCCCATCAAGAAGGGCAAGCGCATCTGCGAGTACACCGGCCCGCGCATGACCAAAGCGGTCGCCGACGAGCGCTACGCCGACCGTCACGTCACCTATCTCTTCGGCTTCGGGGAAGGCGACGACGTCATCGACGGCTTCGGCACAGCCATGTTCATGAACCACTGCTGCGAGCCCAACTGCGAAACCGAAGAAGACGAAGAACGCATCTTCGTCGTCGCCCTGCGCAACATCGCCGCCGGCGAAGAGCTCGTCTATGAGTACAACCTCTGGAACTCCGACGACGCGGAACAAGACTGCTTCTGCGGCAAACCCGCCTGCAGGGGCACGATGTTCTCTCCCGGTGAATTGGAACGGCGTGCGAAGATCACCAAGAAGTAAGATAGGGACCGGGGGTGCGCGATGCACGAGCGAGGACTTCTCGATAAGTACGATTGGCGCGGATGCGATGCCGTGCAATTCAACCCGAAGAAGCTCGGCGGTCGCGCCACGGTAGAAGATACACGCATGGACGCGGACGGAGTTCTAGAGAACTTCGAGAGCGGCCTCAGTGTCGACGAGATCGTCGATAGCTACGGGGTTGACCGTGCCGCCGTGGAAAAGATTCTCGCGTTTGCCGCAATCAGAGGTTTGAGAGCTATCGCTTGAAGGTGCTTCTGGATAACAACGTTCCAGTGCAGCTCCGCCGGCTTCTGATAGGTCATCTTGTCTTGACCGCTGTCGTAATGAAGTGGTCGACGATCGAAAATGGCGAGCTCATTCTTCTTGCTGAAGCCGGGGGCTTCGAAGTTCTTGTGACGGGAGACCAGAACCTCTCCTACCAGCAAAATGAATCGAGGCGGACGATTGCGCTCGTCGTCCTAACCCAAACAAAGCGTGATCTGGTGACGCATCATTTCCAGAAGATCCTAGACGCTGTCAATCGCGCGGCCCCCCGAAGCTTTGAGGTCGTGCAAATCCCTTCCGAGGGGCAAGGTATTCGAGCCATCGATTGACGCTCCCCTCGATCCCGCTCTGTGCATCCTCCGTCTTCGTCTTTCCTCAATCTCGGCCGGAAACTTCCTCGCGGGAAGCCATTTAGAATAGCCAGAGAAGACTTATGGCTTACCAGGTTCTAGCAAGAAAATACCGGCCGCAGCGCTTCGCCGACGTCGCCGGTCAGGATCACGTCACCGTCACGCTGATGAACGCGCTGACTCAGGATCGTATCGCCCATGGCTACATCTTCTCCGGCCACCGCGGCATTGGCAAAACGACGATCGCCCGCATCCTGGCGTGTGCGCTCAACTGCCGGAATGCGATCGGCTCCGTACTCCGACCGACACCGGAACCGTGCGAAGTTTGCGAGTCGTGTCTCGAGATTCGAGCGGGAAACTCGGTAGACGTGATTGAAATCGACGCTGCTACCAACCGCGGCATCGATGAGATCCGCGAACTCCGCGATGCGGCTCGCTATCGCCCATCACGCGACCGCTTCAAGATCTACATCCTCGACGAAGCTCACCAGATCACTGACGCAGCCTTCAACGCGCTGCTGAAGACGCTTGAGGAGCCACCCGACCACATCGTCTTCATGATGGCCACCACACAGCCCGAGGATATCCCGCAGACTGTCCGGTCGCGCTGTCAGCACTTCAGCTTTCACGCCGTCAAGCTGGCCGACATCCTCAACGAACTGCGCGGAATCGCGGAGCACGAAGGCGTCGACGCGGATGAATCTGCCCTCTCGTTGCTCGCTGAAGCCGGCGACGGCTCCATGCGCGACGCTCTCAGCATCATGGATCAAGCGATTGCGAGCGCGCCTGTCAACGAAGGGAAGGCGCGACTCGACGCGGGTCAGATTCGCGAGCTCATGGGCTCAGTGCCGAACGCCGTATTCGAGCGCGTCCTCATCGCCGTCAACGAAAACAACTCCGCAGAAGTGATGACCGTCGCGAACGACCTGCTGGACGCCGGCAACTCACCCGCGCAGCTCGCCCGCCAGGCTGTGCGCTACCTGCGCAGTTGCGTCATCGCCAAGATCGCCGGCCTTACCCCTGAAGGCACAGACGGCACCGAGCTGCTACAGATCTCGCCGGAAGAGCAACGCCGCGCTGCCCGTACGGCTGCTCTCTTCAGCGAAGAAGAACTCACTCGTTTCCTGCAAACCATGCTGCGCACCTTCGACGAGATGGGCTATCGGCAGGAGCAGCGCTTTCACTTTGAGCTCGGCCTCCTCAAGCTTGTCCACCTCCGCCGGCTGCTGCCTGTCGAAGAGGTTCTGAGCTCAATCCGCGGCGCCGGTCCTGCGAGTTCCGCTCCAAGGTCGACTCCAGGCCCGGTCAGCGTTCCGCGACCGTCGGCACCGGCGAGCCACCCACCCGCCGCCGCCAAGCCCGCGTTCTCGCCGTTTGAGCAGGATAAGAGCCGCAAGAAGTACGACAGCATTCCCTCAGGGATGCAGAGCAGTATCAGTTCTGGGGCGAACGCCTTAGCCTCGACTCCCGCGCCGGTTTCGATCCCACAACCGGTTCTGCAGCCTACGCCCGTTGCGCCGGTGATCGTCGCCCCGACCGCAGCACCGGTGGCGGTACCTGCTCCGCTCCCCGTCGCTGCGCCGATCCCTGTCGCTGCTCCAATTCCAGTCGCTGCGCCTGTTGAGGTGCCGGCTCCGCTTACGGCGCCCGAGCCGATCAACGCTGACGAAACGCCCACGCTCAAACGTCTTACGATCGAAGCATTGCAAGCTGCAAAGCAATCTTCTGCAGCGGATGCGATCGAAGACGCCACGTGGACTCTGGTCGACGGCGAAGCCCGCATTCAGACCGAGCTCTCGATGGTCATGCTGCCTCACGTCATCAATGGGGACGCGGAGAAGATCGTGAAAGCCGCACTCCGCACCTCGGGTACGGTCAAATATGTTCTGCTTCCGGGTGCCGGAGCCGCCGCCGCAGCTGCCAAGAAGCCTCGTACCGCCAAGACCGGCTCTGCACAGGCCAAAGCGATGGAGCATCCTATGGTCCAGCAAGCCCAGAAGCTCTTCGATGCCGAGATACAAACCGTCATCGATCTTACGGGCACCAACTAGGAGGACCACGTGAACTTTTCCGACCTCGGCAAGATGAAAGACATGATGGCTTCGGCCAAGACCATGCAGGAGCAGATGGAGCGCAAGCTCTCCGAAACCGTCGTCGAGGCTGAAGCCGGTGGCGGCATGGTCTCGGTCCGGATGAACGGTCGCAAGGAAGTGCTGCGCTTGAAGATCGAACGGACGGCGATGGGTTCGAACGCCTCTGATACCGAATTACTGGAAGATCTGATCACGGCTGCCGTGAACGAAGCGGGACGTCGAGTCGACGAGGCGATGAAGTCTTCTGTGCAAGGCATGATGAGCGGCCTCAACCTGCCCGACATTCCGGGGCTCACCTAAGTGACGACGCGCTTCGCCGAACCCATGTCCCGCCTCATCGAAGAGCTTCGCAAGCTCCCCGGTATCGGGACGAAGACTGCCCAGCGATTGGCTTTCCACGTCCTACGCTCACCTTCCGCCGACGCGGAGGCCCTGGCTCATGCGATCCGCGAGATCAAGAAGCACCTCCGACTGTGCTCCATCTGCAATAACATCACCGACGTCGACCCCTGTAGCTACTGCACCTCGCCAACCCGCAACCAGCGCCTCATCTGCGTCATCGAAGAGCCCACCAACATTGCCACCATTGAGAAGACCCGCAGCTACAACGGGCTTTACCACGTGCTCCACGGGACGCTTTCGCCTATCGGCGGCGTAGGCCCGGAGCAACTTCGCATCGCGAACCTGCTTACCCGGCTCGCGGAAACGGAAGAGGTCATCCTCGCTACGTCGCCCACCACGGAAGGCGAAGCGACGGCAGTTTACCTGTCCGCCGAGATTCATAAGCTGCGTTTGCCCGTGCGTCTCACTCGTATCGCTACCGGTGTCCCGGCGGGTTCCGATATCGAGTATGCCGATGAGGTTACGATGACCCGCGCGATGGAAGGACGTCGCGAGTTTTAGGCCGCAGTCTCGATCTCGACCCGCCGTCGTGGCACCGCCGGATGCACCTCGCTGATCCGCTGGCCTTCGACCTTTGCCAGCAGCATCTGTTCCGCGATCAACGTGGACGTACAGACTACAAAGGGAATCAACTCCCCGAAGACGCGCGTCTCGATCAGAATTCCGAAGCTGAACATAAAGGCGCTCCAGCAGGGAACCAGCCAAAGCCACGCTCGCAGGCGTGGGTCCGGGATACGCCTGCGCATGGCGACGACGAAGAGCAGCAGGTAGCCGCAAGCGCTCAGCATCTGGGGCCACGCCTGAGGCACGAGGATCGATTTCACGTTCCAGTTCAGCCTCGGATAAAACTCTGACGCGTTATGCGCGAAGTGGTGCCTGATGAACATCTGCCACGCGGCCCAGAATGCGAGTAGGGGTATCACCACGAACATCGTTCGCGGTCTGAACGTCTCGCTCCAACGCAGTTTGCCGCGCACCACGGCGCTATCGATCATGTAGAGCGGAAGCAGCAGCAGCGTGGTCTCGCGGTTGACGGTTGCTACCAGGAAGAGTGCAACGAACCAGCCCCAGTGCTTGCGGAAGTAGATCAGGTACATGGCGGCTGAAAAGAATGCCAGGCTTGGCAGGTCGTAGAGGAAGCGGAAGTTCTGGACCGTGTGCATCACGAAGGTTGCCGCGCAGGCTACAAGCATCAACGGATAGATCGCGAGCGTCAGCAAACGTCTCTGCGAGCTTGCTTTGTAAATCCTGGTCGTGAAATACCCGGCAATCAGCAGGCAGCAGACGTTGATCGCCGCCTGCATCAAGACCTCAGGCTGCACTGGCCGGGGGAACCAGAAACGCGAGAACGCGAACGGATGAGTCAGCCATTGGAGTGTGCGGCTGGTGTGTGACCAGCGCATCGGCAGCATCATCAGGCAACGGCCCTGGAAGGGCATGCGCTCCGTGCCCGCTTCGTACATACTCGTGTTCACATAAGGTCTTGTCAGCCACAGGTAGCACCATGCGAACTGGATGGTCGCCATGACATACATGGCCGCCAACAGGCCTCGCCGAGCGCGATGGCTCAAACGCTTCGAGTTCTCTTCTTGCGGTACAGCCCCGGCTGAAAATGGCATGGACTTAGGATTGCCATGGTCTATGTAGGGTTGCAAAGTGCCTCATTCAAAAAGTGCAGGTATAGCGCTCCGCTCGTTCAAAGCCGTTATCCTAATCGCATGGCCAAACCGATAGTTTTGACGATTCTGGATGGGTGGGGATACCGAGCCGAGACACATGGAAACGCGATCGCCCAGGCTCGCAAGCCAACATACGATGCCCTTCTGCGTGACTATCCGAACACGTTATTACGTGCCAGTGAGAAGTTTGTCGGACTGCCGGAAGGCCAGATGGGCAACTCCGAAGTGGGACACCTGAATCTTGGCGCAGGGCGCGTGGTGCGGATGGACATGACCCGCATCGATACGGCAATCGTCGACGGCTCGTTCTATCAAGATCCAACATTACTGTATGCGATGGAGCAGGCCTCCAGGCATGGTCGCGCACTTCATCTCATCGGCTTGCTTTCGGACGGCGGTGTTCATTCCCATCAGCGTCATCTTTACGCGTTGCTGCGCATGGCCAGGCAACAAGGGCTGGAACGGGTCTGGATTCACGCGTTCATGGATGGCAGGGACACTATGCCAACCTCCGGGCTGGGCTACCTCGGGGCGCTGGAGCAGCAGTTTCGCGAGATTGGCGTCGGACAACTCGCCTCAATCAGCGGCCGCTACTACGCAATGGATCGCGATCTTCGGTGGGAGAAATCAAAACAGGCCTTCGAGGCCATGTGCACCGGCCACGCTGAGGGAGGCACGTATGGCGATGCCGCCGCGAAGATCGCCGAGCTGTACTCAAACGGCATCACGGACGAGTTTATCCCGCCCTTCACCGTCGATGCGGCGAGCCTGATCCATGATGAGGATGCAGTCGTCTGCTTCAACTATCGCGCCGACCGCGTGCGCCAGATCACCCGCGTTCTCACGCGCACTTCGGGCCTCAATCAATCGATGGGCCGCGATCTTCCAAAGGCGGCTGAACTCGATGAAGCGATTCCGCCGCACACGCTTCCTGCCCGCATCCACTACGTCTGCATGACCCAGTACGACAAAGCCTACAAGCTTCCGATCGTCATCCCGGCGGAGTCGATGGACAATCTTCTCGCCAATGTGATGGCCGTAGCGAACCTGCGCAATCTGCGGGTCGCTGAGACGGAAAAGTATGCGCACGTTACCTACTTCTTCAATGGCGGAATCGAAAAACCGTTCGGCGGAGAAGACCGCCAACTGGTTGCCTCGCAGAAGGTCGCCACCTACGATCTCGCCCCGGAGATGTCTGCGCCGGGCATTGCGGATACGGTGATCAAAGCCCTTAGCGATACCGCCTTCGACGTCATCATTGTGAACTTCGCTAACGCGGATATGGTCGGTCACTCGGGCAAGATGGAGCCGACTATTCGCGCGGTCGAAACTGTCGACGCCCAACTCGGGCGAATTTATAACGCCATCAAACGAGGCGGCGGCTCCATGCTCATTACCGCCGACCACGGTAACGCCGAGATGCTCATCGACCCTGCAAACGGTGGCCCACACACCGCACATACCACGAACCCGGTACCGTTCATTCTGGTTAGCGATGAAAAAGATGTGAGCCTTCGCGAGGGTGGCAGCCTGCGTGACCTTTCGCCGACGCTGCTCGCCATGCTGGGCGTTACGCAGCCCGGGGACATGACAGGCGGTAACCTGCGGGTTCTCCCCGTATGAGGAAGCCCTTGATCGCACTCGCGATCTCCGCCTTTGCCATTGGGACCTCCGAGTTCATCATCATGGGTCTGCTGCCCGATCTTGCGCGCAGCTTCGAGGTCAGCATCCCCAAGGCAGGCCTCCTGGTGTCGGGATACGCGCTCAGCGTGACGCTTGGTTCGCCCTTTGTGGCGTTAGCGCTTTCGCGCATGAATCGCAAACGCGCGCTCGTGATCCTGATGCTTATCTACATGGGCGGCAACCTGCTTTGCGCGCTGGCGCCTACCTACTCGCTGCTGCTCATCGCCCGTATCCTCACGGCACTTTGCCACGGCGCATTTTTCGGAATCGGCAGCATCGTGGCTACCCGGCTGGTGCCGTATGAGGAACGTAATCAGGCCATCGCCCTCATGTTCAGTGGTCTTACGCTTGCAAACGTCCTTGGAGTGCCCGCGGGGACTGCCTTAGGGCAGGCATTCGGATGGCGCGCAGGATTCTGGGCTCTCGTTCCCATCGGCCTGATCGCAGCGGTGGGGCTGTGGCGTCTGGTTCCGTCGCAACCCGCGGAGACGATGCACCTCAAGCATGAATTCCACGCGGTGCTGCGGCCTCAAGTGCAGCTCGTCCTTGCGTTGAGCACCCTCTCGTCGGTCGCGCTGTTCTGCGTCTTCACGTATATCGCACCCATTCTCGAAAGTGTCACGCGTGTCTCGCCTTCCGTGGTGACGTGGGTGCTGGTGGTCTTCGGTGTTGGCATCACGCTGGGAAATCTTCTCGGCGGTAAACTTGCGGACTGGCGGCAGATGCCGGTCATCCTTGGCGGCATCCTGCTGCTTATCGTGATCTTCTTTGCGATGCCGTTTACCGAGACGCACTTCTGGCCCGAGGCGGTGATGGTCTTTGTCTGGGGGGTCGTGCACTTTGGCGCATCCGCGCCGCTGCAGGCGCGCGTGGTGGAACAGGCTGTCGGCGCCCCGAACCTGGCTTCGACCTTGAATCAGGGAGCCTTCAACCTGGGGAACGCTCTTGGCGCGGGGCTTGGCGGATTGGTCCTCACTGCGGGCTATGGGTATCAACGACTTTCACTCGCAAGTGCGCTGGTAGCCTGTGCTGCACTGGGGGTTGCGGGCGTTGCGTGGAGACTCAACCAGCGAGACGAGGCACGAGCCGGAGTCGTGCAGGTTATAGGCTGAAAGAATGGAGACCGACGCCATGAGACGATTCATCCCGATTGCGTTTTGTTTGGCTGCGAGCCTGGCAGCGGCCCAAGGCCCTGCGGCAGCTACCGCTACAGCCAACGTCTACCAACTCAGCGACGCAGCGGTCAAAGCCAGCTGGAGCGAGGCCTCCAACCATATCAGCGGCTTCACCTTCGAAGACCGCGCCGACCATCGCCGGGTTGCCCTGCCCGTCCCGTTCGCGATTCTTATGGCAAACGGCCAAGTCTACAAAGCCGGGGATCTCAAAGTTGACCTGCCGCCCGGGCAGATCGTCGCCCCGATCGAACTCCCGGCCAACGCCCAGGCCTCACGCTACGCAGACCGCATCTCCGGCAAGGCCTTTGCCCTCCCGCTTATCAGTGAAGATGGCTTGCTGCACGTGCTCTGGAAGGTCGTTCTCCGGGACGATTCGTCCTACATCCGTCAGATTCTAACCGTCACTGCCAAAGACCACGACCTCGCCATTGCCCGGGTCGAGCTCTTCGACCTCACCCTCCCTCATGCGCAGGTCGTAGGCTCGGTCAAAGGCTCGCCCGTGGTCGACGGCAACCTTTACTTCGGCTTCGAGCACCCGCTCTCCGATTCCGACGTCACCACTGGGCGTGTGACTGCCTACCTCGACCGCAGTCTGCCTCTGAATGCAGGCGTCTCCGTCACCTATTCCTCTGTGATCGGCGCAGCAAGACCGGGCCAGATGCGGCGCGACTTCCTCAACTACATCGAACGCGAACGAGCGCACCCTTACCGGACGTTTCTGCATTACAACTCCTGGTACGACCTCGGCTACTTCACCCCGTATGACGCAGCCGGCGCGGTCGACCGCGTGAATGCCTTCAGCCGCGAGCTGCATGAGAAGCGTGGAGTCACCCTTGACTCTTACCTGTTCGACGATGGGTGGGATAATCACCAATCGCTTTGGGGCTTCAACAAGGGTTTCCCCGAAGGCTTCACGCCAGTCGATGCGGCCGCCAAAGCAAACGGGTCCGGTATCGGCGTCTGGATGTCTCCATGGGGCGGCTACGCGGACCCCAAGAAGGAGCGCATCGACTTCGGCACCAAGGCGGGCTTCGAGATCGTCGACGGCGGCTTCGCGCTCTCCGGACCGAAGTACTACGAGCGCTTTCGCCAGGTCTGCCTCGAGATGGTGCAGAAGTACGGGGTCAACCAGTTCAAGTTCGACGGCACCGGCAATGCCAATTCGGTCTTCAAAGGCAGTGCTTTCGACAGCGACTTCAGCGCCGCGCTTGCCCTTATCGCCGACCTGCGCGCTGCCAAGCCGGACCTCTTTATCAACCTGACGACAGGGACAACGCCGTCGCCCTTCTGGCTCCTCTATGCCGATTCCATCTGGCGAGGCGGCGAAGACGACAGCTACGCCGGGGTCGGCACCTACCGCGAGCGCTGGATTACCTACCGCGACGCCGACACCTACCAGGAGATTGTCAAAGGCGGCCCGCTATATCCGCTCAACTCGCTGATGTTGCACGGCATCATCTACGCACAGCATCACCGCGAACTGAAGTCCGACCCCGGCAACGATTTTCGCAACGAGGTCCGCTCTTACTTCGGGACCGGCACGCAGCTTCAGGAGATGTACATCACGCCGTCGCTCCTCTCGACGCAGAACTGGGATGCTCTGGCGGAGGCTGCGAAGTGGTCCCGCGCGAACGCCGACGTGCTCAAAGATACGCACTGGATTGGGGGCGACCCGGCGTGGCTCGAAGTCTATGGCTGGGCTTCGTGGTCGCCAAGGAAGAGCATCCTCGTCCTGCGCAATCCAAGCGACAAACCGCAGAACTTCTCGCTCGATATCGGCAAAGCCCTTGAAGTGCCTGCCGGTGCAGCCCAATCATTCGTGGGTCACAGCCCCTGGGCCAGCGACCGAGTCGACGCGCCCACTCCGCTGAGAGCCGGGCAGCTTCATAGCTTTTCACTCAAGCCATTCGAGGTGCTGACGCTCGATCTGCGGTCCGCAAGTTCGCATTGAGCTGTGTGAAAGCCAGAAGACCCGCCCCTCCCGTAAAGTAGTCACGAGAGGTCAGATCGTGAAACCAATCAGCCGACGCACTTTGCTCAGCCGAGCCGCCTTAACCTCCGCCGCGCTCACGCTCCCGCGCGGCTTGCAGGGCCAATTCGCACCCACGCCGCTTAGCCTTCCCGCGGGCGTCACTGCCGAATGCATCTCAACCACCGAGCAAGCCCCGTGGCAGCCGCAGCGTCTGATGAATCCTGGCTGGCACTGGGACACCCTTGACCTTCAGGTCCATGCCGAACCCGCCGGTAAGCCGCTCGAAGGTTTTGGCGGGTGTTTCAACGAGACTGCCTGGACCTCGCTCGCCAAGCTCAGCCCCACCGACCGTGACGAAGTTCTTGCGGAGTTCTTCGCGCCCGGACGCGGTCTCAACTTCAATCTTTGCCGCATGCCGATCGGAGCCAACGACTTTGCCCGCGGCTGGTACTCCTACGACGAAACCCCCGGCGACCTTGCGCTCACCCACTTCAGCATCGCCAACGACCTCGAAACCCTCGTTCCCTTCATCCACTCCGCGCAAAAGCTACAGCCCAAACTCCGCCTCTGGGCAAGCCCCTGGAGCCCACCCTCCTGGATGAAGACCAATGACTTCTACGCCGAATCCAAGCCCATCTTTCCCGGCGCACCCGCCAACAACATCACCGACGCTCAGCTTCGCCACGAGGGGGAGGACGTCTTCATCCAGCAAGAGCCCTACTTCGAGGCCTACGCCCGCTACTTCGGCAAATTCATCGACGCCTACAAGCAGCAGGGAATCGCCATCGGCATGGTCATGCCGCAGAACGAGTTCAACTCCGCGCAGTCCTTTCCCTCCTGCACCTGGACCCCGGAAGGGCTTGCGCGTTTCCTCCACCATCTCGGCCCGGAGATGTCGAAGCGTGACGTCCAGATTTTTTTAGGCACCGACGAACGCGGCGACCCGCGCCTCTTCGACCGCGTCATGGCCGACCCCATCGCCGCCGGCTACATCAAGGGCATCGGCACCCAATGGGCCGGCAAAAACGCCGTCGCTGATATCCATAAACGTTACCCTTCGCTGACCATCTACCAATCCGAACAGGAGTGCGGCGACGGCAAGAACGACTGGGCCTACGCCGGCTACACCTGGGACCTGATGAAGCACTACTTCCGCTCCGGCGCGACCGCTTACATGTACTGGAATGTCTCCGCCATCACCGGCGGCCTCAGCACCTGGGGCTGGCCGCAAAACTCTTTGGTGACAGTCGATACAGCGGCTGATGGCTCAAGCAAATTCCACTACAACCATGACTTCTACTTCTTCAAGCACCTTAGCCATTACGTTCAGCCGGGCGCCCGACTGCTCGCCACGGACGGCACCCTCGACGACGCACTGGTCTTCGCCAACCCAGACGGCTCGACCATCCTGATGCTGCGCAATGAACTTGCCCATGCGCGGATTGTCTCAGTTGCAGTCGCAGGCACTCACATCCCGGTCACCATGCCGCCGGACTCCATCAGCACGTTGAGTGTGAAAGGGCAGCAAGGCTGAGAGAAGGAACTTCTTGCGCCGCAAAGGCGTATCTTGATCTGGAATAGAGGAGAGACCCATGCACTGTCCCCATTGCGGTAAAGAGATTGCCCCGGGAGTCAACTTCTGCCCCGCCTGCGGTCAGAACCTGAACGTGCAGCAGGCGGCGTACGGTGCGGCCACGCCGCAGCCGCGGATCGTGCGGCCACGCGAGAACCGCATGGCCGCCGGAGTGCTGGCGGGCTTCGCCCAGCGCTATGGCTGGGACCTCGGCCTGACGCGGGTGGTGTTTTGCGTGATCAGCTTTTTCACGTTTCCGTTCGGGCCGATTGCTTACTTGATCGCCTGGGTTATGCTGCCGGATGCGCAATATAACCTGCCGCCTTACACGGCTCCGCCACCTAGTGCGTAAAGAAGTCCTTCACCTGCTGGATTACCACATCCCGGCTCACATCCGAGATCGCCTCGATCAACGGCAGCTGCTTCGGGCAAGCCGCGACGCAGTTCTGTGCCATGCCACACTCCTGCACGCCACCGTCTCCGGCCAGTGCGCGCAGGCGCTCTTCCTTCAGCACCGCTCCCGCCGGATCCATGTTGAAGAGCTTGACCTGCGCAATAGTCGCCGCGCCCACGAAGCTCGTTGAGTCGTTGAACTGCGGGCAAACCTCCATACAGATTGTGCAGGAGATGCAGTTCGACAGCGGATACCGATCCTCCTGCACCTGCGGAAACTGCCGCGGTCCGGGCCCCAGGTCGTAGGAGCCATCGATCGGCACCCACGCCTTCACCGCCTTTAAATTCTGAAACAAGACTGATCGGTCGACCGCGAGATCCCGCACCACCGGAAACTTCGAAAGCGGCGCGAGCGTGATGGGCTGCTCGAGCTTATCGACAAGGGCCGAGCACGCCATGCGCGCCTTCCCGTTGATGAGCATGGCGCACGACCCGCAGATCTCCTCCAGGCAGTTCGCGTCGAAGGCGATTGCCGTCGTCTCCCGGCCGTCAGCCGTCACCGGCTCAGCAGCAATCTCGCCCAACAGGGAAGTGATGTTCATCCCTGGCCGATACGGAATCTCAAACTTCTCGGTGCGCGCGGCTGCGTCCGGTGTGGCCTGACGCTTGATCTCGACACGAATAGTGCGGGCGGTCTCTGCCATTTCTGCTGCTCCTCAGTCCATCTTGGCCGGCCGCCGTTCACTCGCTGTTATGAGATGGTGCCCGTCCGGCCAGTTCGTTCTTTTTCTTCCGTTGCAGCGGCAATTCCCGCCTCAACGCTTCCAGTCTGGTTCGCGATCCGCTTCGTCTTCAGGCCGCGTGTGTAAAGAAACATGTAAGTCAGCACCGAAAGAAAGACAATCGCGATGATGACGTAGACGGCAGTAGTCAGGGTTGGGTGCATGCTCATAATGCACAGTTGGATGCCGGAAAGCCGTTCGCGTGCTTTCGCGACTAACTAGACGAGTAGACGCGAGGCCGTGGCACAATCCACTGCGTGTCCACGTCCTCGTACGTGATCTTCGGCGCGCCATCGACATACGACGCCTTGGTTGTCTTCAAAAACTGCTCATCCTTCCGGTCTGGAAAATCAGGCTTGTAATGCGCGCCCCGCGACTCATCCCGCCCACGCGCCCCTTGCACGATCACCCGCGCCAGCTCCAGCATGTTGTAAAGCTGACGCGCAAACGCAAAGCTCGTGTTCGCCCACTGACTCTTATCCGAAAGGTTTATGTTCTTGTACCGCCAGAGCAGCTCGACGATCTTCGCGTCGGCCTCATCCAGCCCTGCGTTATACCGGACGATCGTGGCATGCTTGGTCATCGTTTCGCCGAGCTCGCGCCACAGCTTGAACGGATTCTCCGTGCCGGTCGACGAAAGCAGCCCGGCATTCAACGTCTTCTGCCGGGCGAGCTCAGCCGCGTGGCCGCCATCGCCATTTGCGGGCTTCAACGCCTTCGCGTAGGCCATTGCATTGGGCCCTGCGACGAATCCACCGTAGATACAAGAGAGCAGGGAATTCGCCCCAAGCCGGTTCGCCCCATGAATCGAATAATCCGCCTCGCCGGCCGCGTAAACGCCAGGAATATTCGTAGCCTGATCGAAGTCCACCCATAGGCCGCCCATGGTGTAATGCACGCCCGGGAAGATCTTCATGGGCACTTCGCGCGGGTCATCGCCGACGAACTTCTCGTAGATCTCCAGGATCCCTTCAAGCTTGTGCAGCCGCTCCTTCGGCAGGTGTGTCAGGTCGAGGTACACCATCGGCTGCCCGTCGATCCCCATGTTGTCTTCGTAGACGATCTTGAAGATCTCGCGCGTCGCAATGTCGCGCGGCACCAGGTTCCCGTACTTCGGATACCGCTCTTCCAGAAAGTAATAACGATCCGCCTCTGGGATCGACTTCGCCACGCGCTTTTCGTTGCGGTCCCGCGGCACCCACACCCGCCCGCCTTCGCCACGTGCCGATTCCGACATCAACCGCAGTTTGTCTTCGCCCGGAATCGCCGTCGGATGCACCTGGATGAACTCGCCATTCGCATAGAACGCACCCTGCTGGTAAAGCGCCGACTGCGCCGACCCGGTGCATACCACCGAGTTCGTCGACTTCCCGAAGATCGCCCCGTTCCCGCCCGTGCAGATAATCACCGCATCCGCAGGGAACGTCCGGACCTCCATTGACCGCAGATCGATCGCCGAAATTCCACGGCACACGCCGTTGTCATCCAGCACGGCCGAGAGAAACTCCCACCCCTCGTACTTCGTTACCTTACCTTCCGACTCATGCCGACGGACTTGTTCATCCAGCGCGTAAAGCAACTGCTGTCCGGTCGTTGCGCCAGCGAAAGCGGTGCGCTGGTATAACGTCCCGCCGAACCGCCGAAAATCCAGCAGCCCCTCCGGCGTTCGGTTGAACGGAACCCCCATCCGGTCCAGCAGATCGATGATCGCCGGACCCTGCGCCGTCATGTTCTTCACCGGCGTCTGGTTCGCCAGGAAGTCGCCGCCGTACACGGTATCGTCGAAGTGCTTCAGGACGGTATCGCCCTCGCCCTTCAAATCTTTCGCAGCGTTGATGCCGCCCTGCGCGCACACCGAGTGCGACCGCTTGACCGGCACAATCGAAAACAGGTCGACCGTACCGCCAGCCTCAGCGATCTTGATCACAGCGGAAAGACCCGCCAACCCTCCGCCTACAACGATGATCCGTGGTGTTACTGCCATTTTATGGTCCTGTCTAAAAGTGGTGGGTCTTGACCCGGAAAAAGACTGTCAAAGCGAAGAATCCAAGCCAGCATCCCGCCGCCGCCCACTGTAGCGCTTTAATCTTCCTCCTAGGCGGACCTAGCGGGAGAGACCTTTCCACACCTTGGACTGCGGATGGGCTTTTGAAGGGATTGGTTGGGATGGGAGTCAAGCCAGCCTCAACAGCAAACTTTCGGAGTTTACTCAGCCTCACCCAATCCAACAACATGGCGAGAGGTATCAGCAAACTCGGACCTAGTTCCACGAAAAACGAACGAAGGATGTTCACCGTACCTCGCCCGGCTGCACCGGATTCGTACTCCCCGCAGGTGGCACCACCGGAGCTGGCAGCGTAATCCCCGCAGGCTGCTCCGGCATAACATCCGCCGCCGCATTCGGGTACTTGTAAACCACCGCGTAGATACTGATCAGCCCCATCACGCAAAGTGCCGTGCCAACCGCCCCGCATACATACCCCATGCGCTTCCGAGCCTTATCTCCCGGCGTAATCCCCCACTTCGCGCAAAACAGCCAGATCCCATATGCAAAGTGCCACGTCGTCGCCACCATCGCGATCACGTAAATCGCCAGCATCCATGGGTTCGAAAGCTCGTGCTGCACCTTCGCAAATGCCGCGCCAGGATGCTCCGGCAACTGCACTCCCATAAACCGCTGCCGCACCACATGCTGGATGATGTAGGCGAACGCAATCAGCCCTGTCACCCGCTGTGTGATGTACATCCAGTTGCTCGCCCACGGATACACATTCACATTGACGCGACCGCGAAACGAAATCCAGACTCCGTATAGTGCATGGAACGCCAACGGGATGAAGATGAGCCCCCACTCCAGCACCCGCACCAGCGGCAGGGAGTTGAGGAACTTTACCTGCTGCGCATAGGCCAGCGGCCCGTTCCACGTCTCAAAGTTCGAGACGATATGCTCGATCAGAAACGCGCCAATCGGGATGATTCCCGAGAGCGAGTGAAGACGGCGCCACAAGAACGAATGGCCTTGTCCTGCCCGCAGCGGCTGAACGCCTTTGGTACTTCGCGACGAAAGATCGGGCGGTGCGACGGGTGCGGCGGCGGCCATGGCTGCTCCTGCTGAGTGTTGACAAGCAAAGCGATTATTCCGCCACGCTCTAACCACGGTCAAGAAATCCTCAGCAATCCGTGCGATTAGCGCAAACTTTGTGCGATATCAGTGAAGACATGAAAAACGCCTGGGCGGGCGGCGGGCGTTCGCGCGCCTTTCTACTGCTTCGCGTGGGCCTCCTGCTAGTCGGCTGATACTTCCAACCAACCATCGGGAGGCTCACGCGAAGCAGTTGGAAGTCACGAAGTGACCGCCGCCCGCGCAGGGCGTTTTAGGTTCTTTATAAGGTTAACCAATGCCCGTCCCCGATGCGACATCCGCAACCGCGTCTCCATGTCAACCTCCGCCATCGTCTGCCCCAACTCGAGTACTTCAAAGATCGGGTCATACCCAAAGCCGTCCGTCCCGCGCGGCGCATCCATCAATCTGCCCTGCAACTCTCCGAACCCGGTTGCCAGCACCTCGCCCCCGCGCACCGCGACCAGCGAGCAGACATAGCTCACATCCTTGTACCGCAGCTTCGCCGCCCGTTCGAGCAGGCAAGCCATATTCCGCTGATCCGTTGTCCCTTCGCCCACAAAGCCGACATCCTCGGCATACCGAGCCGACCGAACCCCCGGCGCCCCATCCAACCCGCGCACCACGATCCCTGAGTCATCCGCCACCACAATCTCACGCGAAGCAAGTGCCCCGTACGCCATAGCTTTGATCAAGGCATTGCCTTCAAACGTCTCCGCAGTCTCCTCTGGAGCCGCAATCTGACCCAATTCTGGCAGCGGCGCAATGGTCACATCGGGAAAAGCGATCGCGGCATGCGCGAAGTCCCGCAGCTTGCCTGCATTCGAAGTAGCGACAAACAGATTCATCTCCACAGCCTAAAGCACGCTCCGCCTCGTGATCCAGACTTCGGGCGTCTCCCACGAAAGGCGCATACGCTGGTTCGTTTTGAATCATTGCGAGAGCAGCGCGGCGGCTTGTACAAGCATCAGACAGGCTATGCTCCCGAAATCTCTGGATTGATTGCTGAGAGAGCAGGGAGCGTGTCCGTCGGCGGTACGTTGTGACGGATGGCCGCATTGCAACCTTGGTAAGGATTTCGACAGAGGAACTATGCACTTTCGTCGTGGCAGATCGCTTTGGCTTCCCGGACTTCTTGGTCTGTTGACGGTTGGTACTGCGTATTCGCAAGCGCAGAATACGGCTCCGCACCCGTCTCTGCCATTGAACGTCGACCGCGATCCCGCGCCTTCGCCCGACCCGGATGAGGTGCCCAGCGCAACGCAGCCCGGCACGCCGGCACCGGGCGTCGGACCACTCGCTAAAGGGGATGACGGGCGTTACACCCTCAAGACCGATGCCTCAGAAGTCCGGCTCACAGCGTCTGTCATCGATGCGAACGGTCGATCCGTCGAGACGCTCCAGCGGGGTGCATTCCAGGTCTTTGAAGACGGCGTTCCGCAGGAGATCACCAGCTTCCGCCATGAAGATGTTCCGGTGTCGATAGGCCTCGTGATCGATAGCTCAGCCTCCATGTTCGACAAGCGCGACGCAGTCGATAAAGCAGCCCTCGAACTCGTGCGTCTGTCGAACCCCAAGGACCAGGAGTTCCTGGTCGACTTCAGCTCGCAAGCCTATATCGACCAGGGCTTCACGACGAACCCGCAGAAGCTGCAGCACGGCCTGACCTACGTGAAGTCCACCGGAGGCACGGCCGCCTACGACGCGGTGGTCGCTTCGGCTGACTACCTGGTGAAAGGCGGCAAGAACGAGAAGAAGGTCCTGGTCGTCATTACCGATGGGGAAGACACCGCGTCGGTGACCACCCTGCAGCAGGCTATCAACCGGATTCAACAACTCGACGGGCCGACGATCTACTGCGTGGGCCTGCTCTTTGGCGAAGATACGGATAAGAAAACTGCCAGGAACTCCCGGCAGGTGCTCGAGCAGATCGCCCAGCAAACCGGCGGCGTCGCATTCTTTCCGAAATCGTTAAAGGAAGTGGATGGCATCGCTGCTGAGGTAGCCCAGGATATCCGCACTCAGTACACGATCGCCTACCGCTCCACCAATCCGCCGGAACGAGGCGGCTACCGCACGGTGCATGTGGAAGCGGTCGCCAAGGGCTACTCCAAGCTGGAAGTGAGATCGAGAAAAGGCTACTTTCCGAAGATCGCTGCCACCCCGGCAAAGCCTGCCGTCGCGGCGCGATAACTTACTACTGCGGCGGAAGTCCTTGTTGTGAGTCATGCATCTGTTGCAGGCGTTTGAGGTTATTTCTGACTCTTTCCTGGGGATCCAGAGGCGGAGCGGGCGGGACGTGAAGAATCGCCCCAGGGCCCGGAGCCTCTGGCTCTTCCGTCGAAAAGGAAGACGGAGCCGACGGGGGAGATGCCGTGCCGAGCTTCGGGGCCAGACGTAGTTCTCTTGGCGTTCCAAATGCCGTCTTGCCCACCATCAGGTAGTTGTATCCGGAGCCGACAAGCAATTCGTTGAGCACCTCACGCGGATCCTGGGGGCCAAACTCCCCGAAGACACGTGTGCTTTGCACCGACCCATCGATCACCATTCCGCTGACAGCGGCTATCTTTGCCAGGATCTGCGCGAGGTCGGAGTCGTTCGCGGTCACTTTTAGCAGCCCATTCGTCAGGCTGATCACTGCCGGGTTGGAAGTAATTTCTTCGGACGCGTTGTGGAAAAGTGGCGAACTCTCTACCTGATGCATGTCCGGGACCGGCATTTCCTGAGCCGGAGTGCTGGTTGCAGCCGGAGCCTTGACGCGACCTTTCGACCGCGTCTTATGGACTTGCGAACCCCATCCCCGCGACGTGGGCAGAAAAATCCAAATCGCACAAAAGAGACCGGTTGCGACCATAGAGAAGGGCGAAAAACCACGCTTGGTCGTTTGCGGAGTCGGCTTGAATGAGATGCCCATGAACAAACTGTAAAGCCACGCGCGATGCTGATTGAGTCGGCTGCGTTGCTCTTTACAAATATTTTTTGCCACTAACCCCAATACTGTCGTAAGATTTCCTCAATCCCAGCAGTTCACTGGATGCGCAAGACCCACCGATAGGGTCACAGTAAGCCCTACTTTCGCGTGATAGATACCCTTCATCGGGTTCTGTAGAAGTTACCTAAGTGATCTCAGAGTCACTTGAGAATTTCCGGGTCTGAAAGGCAATTCCAATGAAACTGCTCCCCCTCCTCGTAGTGTTCTTAGGCGTAACAAGCTCCGCGTTCGCCAACGTAATCGTCAGCGCACCAACTTCCAACGAGACTCTCAGCACTTCTGCTACGTACTCTGCCACCGCCAATACGACAACCTGCTCAAAGGGAGTGTCGGCGATGGGAATTTACGTGGACAATCGTCTTGCCTATACCGTGAGCGGCACAAAGCTCAACACCACACTCACTCTGACTCCCGGAAAGCACAATACGGTTGTCCAGGAATGGGATTTTTGCGGCGGGTCGACAACAACCGCTATTCCGGTAACCGTCGCAGTCGTCGCTTCGGTCGCTGTCATCTCCCCCGTCAACAAGAGCACAGTAAGTGGTTTGGTCAGCTTTGTAGCGACTGCCACGTCGAACTGCCCATCCGGCGTCGCCGCCATGGGCGTTTACGTTGAGAATAAGCTGGCCTACCGGGTCACTGGCGCCAGACTGCACACGCAGATTCCTCTGACGCCAGGCGAGCAGAACGTTGTGGTGCAGGAATGGGACGGCTGCGGCGGGTCGACGACCACGCCGGTGGCAGTCACCGTGACGGGAACCACGATCAAGAACATTCAGGCGGCGTCCAATTGGTATAGCTGGGCGCAGCTCGCTCCGACCTACCAGGATTGCAACAACCCCTGTACCGGTGTGACCTGGGGCATGAAACAGGGAATCAAGTCGCCTTCGCTTAGCGGCAACGCGACTCAGGTCAGCCTTGGCGGTACCACCCCGTGGTCGGACGTTCTGTACGCGAACCATCTCATCGGCCCATTCAGCTCGCAGGGCATGCCGGATGTCGGTCAGACCATGCTTGCCGGCCTCCACAATTTCAGCTACGACGCGGACTTCTACATGACCAACGTGAAGAAGACGCAGGCGATGGAGTTCGACATCAACTGGTTCATGAATACGGTCGGTATGACCTTCGGAACCGAATGTCGCGTCGAAGGCGGCAATGAGTGGGACATCTGGGACAATGCTGAAGCCAGATGGGTCCCGACGGGAGTCGCCTGCAATCCGCTTGAAAATGAGTGGAACCATGTCACGATCAATGTCCAGCGCCAGGCAGATAATACCCTCCTCTATCAATCCATCACGTTGAACGGCGTCACTTCGATCTTGAACAAGACCGGCGCTTCCTTCACCGTGCCTGCCAACTGGTATGGGATTACGGTGAATTATCAGATGGACGGCGATCAGCATCAGACGAGCGTCGCGAGCTACGTCGATAACCTGAACTTCACATACTGGTAAAGCTTCGAGCACAGCAGGCAGTTGAACCTTGCGAAAGAGGGAAGCACAAATGGGCGGACGATGAAAATCGTCCGCCCATTTGTGCGATAAACGAACAAAAGCGTCTCTCTTAGGCCCTCGGACGGGGGGGCTTTCAACCCACGGGAGGCCAGAAACAGCGAAACTTTGGATCAGCCTATGGGTATTTATTTCTTCGAGCTGGAAGTAAATACGCGCTTTCGAAAAAGGATGTCCGACGGTAAAAATAAATCGTAAATTTGGGCAACTTCCCCTTGTTTCTCGCACCTAGGTTTGCCATGATGCCTCTAGAAATTCATTCCATATTTCTGCTTTTGCTTCGCAGCTGGATTCAGTAGAGGGCTCGGAACCGCCTCTACAGCTGAGCAGGGAGACGGGTGAGCGGGGGTAGTTCCCATGCGCATTCGGACCCCGGTCGAAGGTGAATTCAGCTTCGGGCGTACACAAAGAGGTTTTCGAGTTTGCCGGATGGTCGGCACCTTGAAAAATCCAACGATTGGAGCTGAATCTGTCGGAACTCGCCTAGCCAGCGAAGATCGATTCGGCCAGTACCTCAACACTCAAACCTTCCCCGAGAGGCAGTCTTGAAACTTCGTTCCCTTGTTACCCCGGTCCTCGCTCTTGTCGTTTCGGCCCCAGCTTTTGCAACCGTCGTCGTCAGCAAGCCACTGAACGGCTCGACAGTTGCCCCAACCGTTCCTTTCGTCGCCACTGCCACGACCACCACTTGCAGCAAAGGCGTCGCAGCCGTCGGAGTGTACGTCGACAACCAGCTCCTTTATCAGATCAATGGAACGCAGATCAATACCAGCCTCACCCTTTCTTCCGGGAAGCACGACGCCGTTGTGCAGGCATGGGATAACTGTGGCGGGTCCACCTCAACGGCTCTCAGCCTCGCGGTTTCCGCGGCTAGTGGTGTTGCGGTCAGCGCACCCGCCGCCGGTGCCACGGTCTCGTCGCCAGTAACCTACTCCGC
This sequence comes from uncultured Granulicella sp., assembly GCA_963693075.2. GTDB lineage: Bacteria > Acidobacteriota > Terriglobia > Terriglobales > Acidobacteriaceae > Edaphobacter. The sequence goes on from CAXMMP010000002.1 coordinate 2,293,828, forward strand.
AACCGCGACGACCACCTGCGCCACGGGCATCGCGAAGATCGGCGTATACGTCAACAATGTTCTTACCTACTCGGTGGCAGGCGCAACGCTCAGCGCTCAGATCCCGATGGGCGGGGGCGCTCAGAACACCGTTGTCCAGGAATGGGATAATTGCGGCGGCGCTTCAACCACTTCTGTGCCGGTAACGGTTGCTGGAACGACCATCAAGAATCTTCATGCGAACGGCAATTGGAACCAGTGGGGCGAGCTTCCTCCGATTTACGGCATCTGCACCTCATGCTCCGGTCTTACCTGGTCCATGCTCGCGCATCAGACGGCGGTTGCTCTCAGCGGGAACTCAACCCAGTTTACGATCGGCGGAACTGCTCCGTACTCCGACGTTCTCTGGTCCAACCCTGTTCTGGGACAAGGCAACACCCAGGGCTTGAATGATCCGGGCCACACGCTGGTCGCGACCCTGCACAACTTCACCCTCGCACAGGATATCTACGTCACGAACCTGGCCGTTACGCAGGATATCGAGCTCGACATCAATATGTATGAGAATGGCGTCGGGATGGAGTGGGGCACGCAGTGCGACCACCTCGCGGATGGCGACTGGGATCTGTGGGATAACGTCAACGGCACCTGGTTCTCGTCGGGTGTGCCCTGCAATTTGAACAACAAGGCATGGAACCACATTGTGGTTCAGGTCCAGCGAGAGTCGAACAACGATCTCCTCTACCAGACGATTACGGTCAACGGGGTCACGTACACCATCAATAAGACGGTCCCGCCGTTCTCGGTGCCGACCGGCTGGTGGGGCATGACCGTCAACTACCAGTTGGACGGCAACTACAACATGGCCTCTAACACCACGTACGTCGATAACATGAACTTCACCTACTGGTAGACCGAAGCAGTAGACAAGCACCATAGGGATGGGACGGATATCGATATCCGGCCCATCCCTTTTTATCTATAGAAATCTCTAAACGCGCGTCGCAAGCCTTCCAAAGACGCAACCCGTCACATCGTTTTTCGCTTGCTCGATCGTAGCCGGCGGAATGACCGTGATGCCACCGATGAGCCCGGCAAGCTGGAGGTAGGCATTGCGGTTCTTATGGAGGAAATCCAAGGGATACTCTGGTTTTCGCGCAAACGCCTTATCCGGGTCCGCATCGAGGACAAAACTCACATCGGGTCGTGAGACCAGACTCATCACACAGCGAATGTAGAAGCGCGTCGCAGCCGAACCAAGATTGAGGTTCGCAAGCTCATCGAAGATATAGCGATCGAAGATGACGACGTTTGTGCCGGAGTCCCGAGCGGCCTTGATCTTGCTCCGTAACGACAAGGCATCAAGAACGTAGATGCCAAGTCGAAAAAGGGTCACAAGCGGCGACTGAACATTTTTGTCACGCCGTTTGATCGGGGCGTCGGGACTTCCTACCCCTTTATCTCCCTTGAAGACTTTATGGCCAACGTCTTCACGAAGATTCTTAAGAGTAGCCACGTCATCCCAGAAGGTAATGATCTTTACAGTCCGACCGGAAGAGCGAAGACGTTCGCACAGATTGTCGATCTGGGTGCTTTTGCCGGCTCCGTCGATACCGGAGAAGCTGACCAGCACGGCGGGTAGCATATTCTTGTCGGTCAAAGAATCTTCCATGAAACGTGGGTCTGGTGGGCCTAGTGAGGTTTGCTCGAGCTTCCGAGACTTGCTCCGGCAACCACGCCGATAGCCACCGCCGCGCCGATAATCAGAGCGGCCCGAATGGCATAAATATGAACTCTTTTTTGCTTCGCTGCAGCGATCGCGGCTCCCGAGGGGCGGGAAGCGGTACTTCCATCCGGCGTCATCTCAGGCGCGGCGGCGGTTCCAACTGGCGTCGTCGAGGACTGCTGGGGAGCGGACGCGGGTGTCACCGGCGTCGTCGAAGACTGCTGGGGAGCAGGCGCGGGTGTCACGGGCGTCGCTGACTGTGGTGCAGGTGAGGTAGTCTGCGCTGGAGCTTGAGTTGTGGACTGAGTCTGAAAGCCAAAGGATGACGCAAAGCAGGTTCCCCGGGCAAGCAACAAACTCACGAGGCAAAGAGCAACGTGACGTTCAAGGCGAAAGCAACCGCATTTCTTCATTTGATCAGGAACCCCTGCGGCGCCCTCTCTGCTCGGAAAGCAGCCGTGAAAGGTTATGCCGCGTATTCGACTGCGCTATCGAAGACTTCCGTGTCGTATGCGAACGGAACGATGCTTGCAGCGCGCTGCTGAAAGCTGAGAAGAGCCTGCTCGGTGCTTGCGAAGATCTCGAACAAACGGCTCACGCCAGCGAGACGGAGCGCCCACTCAGCCTTCGGTGCCAGACCGGCTAGACGGACATCGCCGTTGTAGCGCATGACTTCTTCCAAGTAAGAGAGCAGCATCTGAATCATCGGGGCGTCCATGTTGGTAATCTTCGAGCAATCAAGCACGAAACGCGGACGCTGTGTCTCGGAGCAGAGCTGCTTGTAGTCTGCGAAACCTGCATCCTTGGTTCCAACCGGTCTCGCCGGCACTTGATATACTTTTACCGAACGCTTGTTGATCGTCATGGCCCTGGCCCTTTTTGACTGAGATCTCTTTAGCCTTCGGGATGCTAACCTCTGCCCCTTGTGTGCTATTGCCCAGTATAAAGTCAGATGTGCGGTGTTCTCAAAAGGTTGAATGGGTGTAACAAAAAAAGCCAACTATGGCGAAATGATTAACCGCGCCGACCCATAAGGCTTTTCAATTCAGTCTCTGGCAGCCTCACACCGTACTGCACCAGGTTGCGTGCATACCGGGCGAGGTTGGGCACGCTCGTCCTGTACCAGCAGCACTGGGCCATCTCCGGCGAGAGCCCACAGAGCACCTTCACCCTGTCGATACGGCCTTCCAGCACCGCCGAAACGAACCGGTGGTTGCCATCGATGATCGTGAACGGTTCTCGTTCATTGATGCCGATCAGAACGACCGAGCCGAGCTTTCGTTCTTCGTTCTTAATCCCTTCGCGTATGTCCGAGATCTTCGCGCCGAAGAGACTGGTATTGATTTTGTCCCGGCTTTGAATCCTCCGGGCGACCTCGGTGACCGCAAAATTACCCCGCGCCAGCTTGCGCCAGTGAGCGCGCGGAAACACCCTGATGCGATCGAGGTCAGCGAGATGAATCTCCGCTTCGTACCAGTCAGTATTGGTCGGCAACTCCTTCCATAAGGAGCGATGACGCAGAAACAGCAGGGCACGGCGCTTTGCATTCTCTTCCGCACTTGAGAGGTCGGGATGGGTCACGATAGCCCGTAGCTGCTCGCGATACTTGCTATACGCTTCGTTCTCGAGCTCGCTCTTCATGAACTCGGCGATGACCTCATCTTCAGTAATATGCCGGATCAGCCGAAGGGAATCAGACGGGTCTTTCGCCAAGGAGGACTGGCCCCGGAAGTATTGGTACAGGAACGGAACAGCCACGGCAAACAGCAGGACAACCATAAGGATCAACTGCACCATGATGACCTGTCGCAGAGAGTCGTGAAAGCGGCAGATGCCTGCGATCACAACGCCGCTGATCAACAGCTGCAACCAACTCGTATTCGCGATCTTGTACGACATCTCATACGTGATCACGACAACGCTCAGAGAATAGATGACCGTCGTGATCGCGTAGAGAGCCAGCAGGTAGGGGAAGCTGTAGACCCCGTTGAACACAAAGCTGGGACCGAAGAAGAGAGTCCAAAGCCCGGGAGGGGTGACCCGCAACGCTAAGGCGAAGATCGATCCAACGGCGAGAACCAGGCCTAATGAGGTCGCGATCAGCGAAAGATTTTTGCGTTGCGCGTGCTGTGCGCTGGCCACGACAGGAAACATACTGTTTGTCACTGCCGTCGAGAACGCGAACGTCACCCGCCCAACCATGGCGACGGCTGCATAGAGGCCGGCAGCCTCCGGCGCGAAGAAATGTTTCACCAGCACAATGTCGCAGTTATTGATCAACACCTGGCCCGAGTAGAAGATGGCCGCCTGGGTGATCTCACGAAAGGCATAGCTCATTCTCACTGGGATCAGCGGTTTGGCGGTCAACTTCGGAGCGATCGCAAAGTATGCCACCGCAATCGCAGCGGCGTTCGCGCCGATGACGCCCAACACCCCAAATCCGAGGTAGATCATCAGCAGGGATCCGAGTAATCGCACCGCACCTTCGACGATCAGGTTTTTGGCGAGACTTTTAAAGCCGAAGGCTCCCTGAATGTACCCGCGTCGCGTGCCCAGGGGCACATAAAACGCAGCAGCCACAGCCAGCAGGACCACCAGCATGCTGCTGGACAGGTTCAAATAATTGGCGATCCCGCGTTCAAAGACGATCAGGATGAGAGCGACAAGAGCGCCGCACCCCCAGGCGATCTGTTGCAGGTCGCGGAAGGCTGCGTCTCTGGCCTCTTCGCTGGCCTGCTGAGCGACGGCCTTGGTCGATACGATCTGGAAAGCAAGGGTCACCGCCGACGTAATCGTTAGCAGCGTGTAGACCGCTGAGGCCGTTCCAAAACCCTTCGGCCCGAGGAAGCGAGCAACCGCAACGTTGTAGGCGAGGTTGATCGCCGTCGCCATACTCGAACCGGAGAGCAACACGACGCTTCCGGAGATGATGCGTCCGCGAAGCGTCTTCGAATTTTCAGGGGAAACAACTGACACGGTTGCACAGTCCAAAACTGAACGAGGGTGATTGCTGCCACAAGTTCGGGGTTAGTGATTCGATGCCGGGAAGCGGTTGCTGGCTGCTTACGAGCTCGGCTCAATTGAGTCATATCAGTCAGCGCGATCGCTGCTGTCTGTGCATCCTATATAAGATAATGGGGATTATGTCTTTAGGTCCAAATGCCTTACTGCTGTCGTGTGCCATGCTCTTTCATGGCTGTTTCAAGCCCGCCGAGCCGGTGAAGCTGAAGTATCCGGCGACCGGGCCTCAACCCGCCGTGCTTGCTCTTTATGAGGCGTGGTTTGGGGGGCCTAAGCACATTTCGGTAGGCTACTCCGAAACGGATCCGGATGTCGTCAAGAACCAGATTCGCAAAGCGAAGGCCATGGGCATCTCCGGTTTCGTCGTGGACTGGTACGGCGACCGCGATCCCTTCGTCGACAAGAGCTACGCTCTCATGCAGAAGCTGGCCGACAAGAACAAGTTCAACATCGCCATGATGTACGACGAGACGAATCCCGAAGAGGGCGCGACTGACCTCGTCATCGCGGACTTCACCATGTTCCACGACACCTACCTCGCCCAAGGTGCCCCGGGCCGCAACGCCTACCTGACCTACGGCGGACGGCCAATCATCTTCGTCTTTCCGCATGGCGGGCACACGGATTGGGCGAAGGTCCGGCTCGTCATCGACAAGTGGGATCATCCGCCGCTCCTCATCCAGGAAAATCTGCCGGGCCCGCACCCGGACGCCTTCGACGGCTTCTACCCGTGGGTAAACCCGGGCCCGCAGGGCTGGGCTCCTGACGGTAGCCGCTGGGGACAGGACTACCTCACCGACTTCTACACCAACATGGCGAACAAGTATCCCGATAAGATGACCATCGCCGGTGCCTGGCCGCAGTTCGACGACAGCAAGGCCTCGTGGGGTCTAAATCGTCATATCTCGGCGCGTTGTGGCCAGACCTATCGCGACTCATTCGACCTGTGGCGCAAGATCTTTCCCGCCGATCAGACGATCCCGTTCATCATGATCGAAACCTGGAACGACTATGAAGAAGGCTCTGCAGTGGAGCCAGGCCTTCCGACCTGCGACGCACAAGGAAACCCGGTTCCAATCCCGCCCGTGAAGCTGAAGTAAAAAAACAAAGGCCTCCGAGCGATCGGAGGCCTTACTATTTGACTTCGCGGCTCAATGGCTCAGTAAGCAGCGTTGGCCTCAGCCTGCAGGATACGGACTCGCCAGCGAACCTCGGACGGTGTCAACACCACGAGGTACCGCTTCTTGATCGGCTTCGTCGCAAGCACCTTGTCGTGATCCATCACCTGCTCATCGTAAGTGACGGTATCCATCAACTGGATCGATAGCCCCTCAGGCGAGTAGAAGACGATCTGCAGGTCATGCGCGTGCTCGACGTACCGGGTATGGACGGCGATCTTCGTCTGTTCATCAATCGTGCTGCCGAGTTTATCCCGCGCCGTGCCGACAAAGTAGGCGTCCAGCGCGGCGGCATCGTTATGATCCAACGCCGAGTCCAGCGCAGTCCACGACTGAAGATAGTCTTTGATCACGGCCGACTCCGTCAGCTTTTCAAGCGGACGCGACCCGCCAAGCTGGGGTGGTTGTACGTGGACTGACGGTGCATCCTGCGCGAAACACGGTGGGACGATCAGGGCACAGCCCAGAGCAAGCAGGCGAGCGTTCAATTGCCACCTCCCCAACGAATTTCATTGCCGGCCACGACTCCGATCGCCGCCGAGATCTTCGACCCCGGATACGACGGCATGGAAACCTTTGCGGAGCCCTGCTTCAGCGGAACGTCGACCGTCGTTTGAATATTGTTCAACGTCTCGCTGAAGGTAACGATGGTCCCATCGGGAATTGCGTTTCCGCTGCAATCCTTCACCGGGTTCGTCTCGACCTCAACCTTCTTCCCAGCCGGATGCGCACTGATGGCGATCGAGCAGGGATCTCCCGGAACCTGCTGGATCACGCGGGTGCTCGAGGCATCGCCGACACGAGCGGTGAACTTCGCCGCACCTTCCTTCGGCGCGGAATCCATCGTGGCCCACGCCAACCCATTCTTGGTCGTTACGCTGCGCGACTGGTTCGATCCTGACGGAAGAGAAAGCTCCAGCGAAGCCGGAAGGGGCGTCGTGATGAGATTGTGATAGGCGTCGAAGACGTAAACCGCGCCGCTGATGCCACCGTGCAGGCCGACAGCGATCCGCGACGGCTTTGCCAGGAAGCCAAGCGTCTCGGGCTTCGGCGCGGGGATGACATCGAATTCGCCCGAGTCATTCGCGCCGCCACCGGTCAACACGGCGACATAGTGGCCAGCGTTATACAAGACCCCGGCAGGGAAGCTTGCCGCTTCCCCGAGATTTACGTCAGCCCGAAGCGCCTGCCCTGGGCCCACGATGTACAGAACCGCCTTACCGCTGCCCGAGGTCGGTATCGAGACGGCACTCGCCGCCACCAGTGTCTTCGGCAAGGTCATCCCTTGCCCAAAAGCCACCGGAGCAACAGCAAACGTCAAGACGCCAGCAAACGCACCACGCCAGAACCTCACAGGCGACTCTCCTGTGTGTACGTCGCGACGACGGTCCGCTCGCTTGTAACGTTCTTCGCGAGATCCTCCGGTACAGGGATCCGGAAATCAACCGGCGTCTGCGGCAGCAAGGCACGATCGAGATATTGCCCCGCAACCCAGATCACCTGACCGTTCTTGTCGTAGAGCGTCGTCAGGACATGCGCGACGTTCACGGTATGCCCACTCTGATTCGAGAGCTGCCCTGTCACGGAAGCGCCCGGAGCCGGATTGAACTTCTGGTTCTGAATCTCGATTACCGGGTCTGCCGATGCTCCGACCAAAACCTGCGACGGCATCATCTGAATGCTGCCGACCTGGGACAACGACACCCCGGGGTAGTGAATGATGAACGGCGTCACCTGCTTCGGCAGCAGGGTATGCGTGATCATATCGAAGGTGCCTTCGGTATCGATCGTCGATCCGTCTTTCGCAATCAGCTTGGCTTTGACGGAGACATAAGCCGGAAGCACATCTTCGTTCAGCAACTCACCCATCACGACCATGCCGTCCGCGCGATTCAGCGGGTGCATGTCGACGATGCGAACGTGCGGCGCTTCGACATCCTCTGCTCCCCAGTCATCACCCTCGCCACTGTGGATCACATCCCAGCGAAGGTAGTTGACGGGGATCACCTGTGGCGGCACGTGGTCCTGGTGGACCAGCGGCCAGTCGACCGCCCAGTGATCGCCATTCTTGACCACCTTCACATCGCGCGTGTCGTCGAATGTGCCGACTACCGAAGACCAATGCAGCTTCATCGCCATCTCGGCATCGGAACCCGACTCATGCAGCGGCTGAACCTCGAAGCTATCCAACGTCGCATACGTTCTGAGGCTCAGGTCGTATCCCGTCAGGTCATGGACAAACGCAGGCTCGGTAAACTCAGCCTTGTTGGCCAGGCTTTCGTACGCATTGCCCCACGCGTTGAGCTTGAACTGCGTACCAAGCGCCTCGACCGCACCTTCGGCCGTCGAAGTTGAGCCCCCACCCGCTCCCGCATCGCTCCCCGCATACTTGGCGGCAGCGCTCACGGGATGGATCGTTCCGATTGCAATCAGCAACACGGTCACCACGGCAACGATCGTCGCAAAAAATGCACCTCTGCTCACGAGATCACCTCACGCGACATCATCGTTTCACGCTCCACCGACGTCTCACCCCGGTCCAGTCTACGTTTGTCATCCGGAAGGAAGATCAGCAGAATGGCGAGGATGCTGCTGCCGATCGGCAGTGTGCCCCACAGCAACCCTTGGAACTCCGTCGGCTTCTCCGCCGCGTTCATCGGCACGGCCGGTGGAACGTCGTCCTTGCTCCAAATCGCGATCGTCTTGTCATCCAGTTCGTCGACCTGCCGCCAGCCCGCGAAGTAAAGCAGCGGATTGTAGTAAGGATCGCGCACGATCACCCACTTCAATCCATAGCGATCGGCATGGTTCAGCATCGCCCGCAGCGAGTCGAGACCAGGCTTCGCAAAGTATTTCGAGCTCGTCAGCGCGGCTCCGCCGAACTCAGTCAACTCGGGAAGCTGTCGAGCCGAGTTCGACTCACCGTCGACACTGTTTGCATCGGTTTCGATCCCGAGCCGCGAAAGCTTATTGCCGAAGCCCAGCGTGATGTACCGATACCGATCGTGGCCGTCCCGGTTCAGCCATTGGGCGACATCATCCACGTTGAAGTTTGCCGCATCGGCCGGCTTGTACGTCGACCACGAAACGGCGAGCGCGCACGTTGCAGCGGCCAGGAGAGCAATTGGCACCACAGCCCGCATGCGAAAGCGATCGATCGCCTCCTTGATGACCAGCCCTAGGATCGGCAGTGCGAGCAACGTAGCCCAGTAGCTGAAACGCTCAAAGGTGAGCACCTCAAACGCGCGACCCAGCAGGATCCGTGCAACCGGAGTCGTGCCACCCAGACCAAGAAGGAAAGCCAGCCAGAAACCCAGCACCAGAGGGCGCAAACGCGGAACGGTGAAGCCGCGCAGGATGATAAAGGGAAGCGCGAGAATCAGGGCGCCGTACGGCACGATGAAGTAGTTCACACCCCACTGCGGGCTCAACAGGTAATTGGCACGGCTCGGGTGAGGAATTGGAGTCTGCGTCACCGGATACTTGATCAGGTCGATCCAGAAGGGAAGCAGCACGATCCCGATTGCAACCCCCACGAGCGCTGTGATGACCACGGTTCTCGCCAGGATCGCGCCGGTTGAGGTCTTTTCTTCGGCGTCGCTTGCCCGGTTGTCGAGAACCGCCAGCACAATCACCGGCAAAGCAAAAAACATCGATCCAAATAACAGCGTCGCATGGTGTGCGGCAGCCGCGGCAATCAACAGAACCGTTGCCTTCAGAAAAGAACGCCAGCTGCCATAACGAAGCCAATCGAAGAAGTAGGGAAGCGCGTTCAGATAGATAGGCGCGGCAACCGTGGTGCTGAGCTGGCCGGCTGAGTAAACGAGAAAGCTTTCAGACCCAAGCAGCACGCTGGCCAAAGCCGCGAACGACGACGCTCGCGGTCCAACCCAAAGCCTCGCGAAGCGATAGGCACCCAAAGCAAGCAGCAGTACGGCGATAAACTGCACCGCCATGTACGCCATGTTCAGCCCGAGCACCCAGGAAAAGATGGCAACCCATTGCTGCGGGAGCGGCGGATACGTCGTCTGCGAGAAGCCCGCAAACCACTTCGGGTTCCACGGATCGAACCAGTGGTGAACGTAGTGGGAAGCAAAAAAAATGTGGAAGTTGGTGTCGTAAGACCGAAGCGGCAACTGCATCAGCAGAAGCGGCAGATGAATCGCAACCGCAACCAGGAGAATGAAACTCATGGGTATCGGCCGAGAGAAAACTCCAAGCGAAGCAGGTTTTTCCAAGGTATCCTCTGTATCACTGTGTGATGTGTACGTTTAGTTGTCAGGTTGCCTGTATTGCTGTCCCGAAATTTTCATCGGCCCAAGCTCGCTTAGGCAAACACCGACGCCCTCTGGAGCATCATAATCCGTAACAAAACACATCTCTTGTTGGCACCTATACAACTAAAGGCCGACAGCTTTTGCATCATACTTTGCATATGATGCTCTCAGTTCTAACCGATGTCCCGGTGACCCTTGATCGTTTCATTTAGCTCCAAACTTTCGTGTGCATTCCTGCTCACTTTGCTTTCTGCCTCTGGACTATCGCAGACCTACCAGGTAGGCCCGGATAGCTCCGCGAAACCTGCTGCGCAGAACGGCCAGTCACAGCCTGACGGCCAGCAACTCGGTTTCGGTTCGAATATTCAGAACGCTCGCCTCGCCCGTGCAGCCGAGCTTGCTCTCCAGCGTGGTGACCACGCCCTCGCCTACAGCTATGCACAACGCGCTGCGGAAGCCGCGCCCAATGATCCCCAGCTTTGGTTTCTTCTTGGATACGCCGCCCGCCTCAGTGGCAAGTATGGTCCGTCAGCCGACGCTTACCAGCACGGTCTGCGCATCAAGTCCTCCGTGGACGGCCTCTCGGGCCTCGCGCAAACGTACAGTCTTTCCGGTCGCACCGACGAAGCAGAACGGCTCCTCAAACAGGTGATCGCCGCCGACCCAAACCGCCGCAACGATCTGGCCGCGCTCGGCGAGATTTACATGAAGCAGGGTAACTATAGCGGAGCGCTCGAATGGCTTGGTCGCGCAGAGCACATTGAACCCGCCGCGCAGTCTGAACTCCTGCTCGCCGTCGCCTATGAACACCTGAAGCAGCTCGACCTCGCCAGCCACTACCTCGAACTCGCCAAGAGCAAAGCCCCGAACAACCCCGACATCGAGCGTTCCCTCGCAGCCTTCTACCGCGACACCAACGAGTACGATAAAGCCGTCGCGGCTCTTCTCTCGATTCACAATCCAAAGCCCGATGTCCTCGGCGAACTCGCCTTCACCTACGGCCTCGCCGGCAAGCCCGATGACTCCGCGCGCGTCTACGCGCAGGCCGCAAACCTGCTGCCGCGCGACATGAATCTGCAGCTTTCCGCGGCCCAGGCGCAGGTCTCCATCGCTGACCTGGACAAGGCACAGACCTTCCTCGATCGCGCCGCCAAGCTCGACCCCACCTACTACCGCCTCCACGCCATCCGAGGCGAAGTCGCGCAGATTCAGGATCGCGAAGCCGATGCTGCGCAGGAGTTCAGCACAGCCGTTGCCAACGTCCCGGCTTCTCCGGTCGAAGGTCCGCTTTACACCCTGCAACTCCGCATGAACCTCGTCGCCTTATACGCTTCGCTCGACCAGCCGGACCTCTCGCATCAGCAGCTTGAAATTGCCCAGGCGAAGATCGACACCATGGACGAAAAGGGTTCCGATCGCCCCGCCTTCCTTCGTCTGCGCGCGGTCATCCGCATGGATGACGGCAAGCTCGACGCAGCGCTCAGCGATATCCAGGAAGCGCTCAGCATGACGCCGCGCGATCCTAACGGCCTTCAACTCGATGGCGACATCCTGATGAAGCTCGGCCGCACAAACGACGCCATCGTCCAGTTCAAGAAGGTCCTTGAGATTGATCCGCACAGCCGCTTCGCGCTGACGTCCCTTGGCTATGCCTCTCGTGCCGCAGGTAATGACGCGGATGCCGAAAAGTACTTCAACCTGCTCGCCCAGAACTACCCCACTTCCTACGTCCCATACCTGGCGCTGGGCGATCTTTACACAGCTAATAAGCAGTACGACAAGGCTCAGACCGACTACGCCGCAGGTTACAAACTTGCGCCCCGCGTCTCTCTCCTGGTAGCCGGCGGGATGAACGCGGCGATCGAAGCTCACAACCTGCCTCTGGCTGGTGAATGGCAAGCCCGCGTCACCGACAAGATGAACGCCGTGCCTCAGATCCTTCGCGAAGAGGAACGCTACTACTACTTCACCGGGAACGCCGCTCGATCCGCCGAACTTGGGCGTCAGGCCATCGTGGTGCTTCCGAAAGACCGTGACGTGGTCATTTACCTTGGCTACGACATGCTCCGTCTCGAGCAGTGGGACGATCTTCACGCCCTCACCACCCAGTACAAAGACCTCTTCCCGAAAGAGCCCGATATCCCGCTCCTCGCCGGCTACTACTACAAGCAGCAGGACGACCTCGATGAGGCTGTCGCCAACTTCACGGAAGCTCTCAATCGCGATCCCAACGTCGTCACTGCCTACACGAACCGTGGCTACGTCTACAACGATCTCCACCAGCCGGCCAAGGCAGAGTCAGACTTTGAAGAAGCTGTAAAGCGCGAGCCCAACAACGTCGAAGCGCACATGGGCCTGGCCTTCGCGGAACTTAACCTGCACCACTGGCAGGCTGCGATCCACCAGACCGAGCTCGCTGAATCCATCGCTGGTGATTCCGAACTCGTCCACACCATCCGAGCCACGGCCTATGGTCGCGAAGGTCTCCTCACCAAGTCGGCCGCCGAATACACGGCAGCCCTGAAGTTCGATCCCACCGACGGCGCTCTCTACCTCGGCATCGGCAATATCTACTTCGCGCAGCGTCGCTATCGCGAAGCGGTGACGCAGCTCGATGTCGCCACCAAGTATCTGCCGGACAACGCCCAGATCTACGCCCTCCTGGCACAATCCAATGCACACCTTCAGGACCGTGCAGCAACGATGCACGATATCGAGCTCGCCGAACAGTACGCAGGTCATGAGCCAGTCGACCCCCGAGCCAACGCGAAGAAGAAAAAGAGCGCTGTCAAGAAACTCGACGAAGAGGACAACAGCGTAAGTCAGATCTACGTCGCTACCGGCGAAGCCCTCATGACCCTGGGCGACCAGAACGGCGCGATGGACCGCTTCGGCAAAGCGCTCGTGGCGCCGCACTCCAACCGTGTCGACGTGCGCCTCGCCATCGCCCAGTTGATGGCGACACAAGGCCATACCGCCGACGCCGAGCGCCAGATCGCCCTCTCCGAGATGGAAGTCGAAGCAGGCGATACCAAGCCCATCACCGGCGAGCAATACGTCGAGGCTGCTAACACCCTGCAGCAGCTCCATGAATACGAGCTCTCAGAAACTTATCTCGAACGCGCCAAGGAAGCCGGGGCGGCCGATTCCAACGTCCGCATCGCTCTCGCCCAGAGTTTACTTGCCCTTGGCGAAACCCGCCGTGCGGCCGCCGAACTCGCAGCCGTGAAGAAGACCGACGACGGTGAACAGGACTACCAATACCTCCTCGCCCAAGCTTCGCTCTACCAGCAGGAGCACCAGAGCACCCAGGCCCTTACCGCATTCGCCGCGGCTTCCACTGACGCCGGCGAAGACCCCACCGCCGAGCAGGGCCTGCTCCAGGCCGGAGCCGATGAAGGCTTCCGCGTCACGCCGAAGATCAGCCTGCTTGCCAACGTTATCGTGCAGCCCATCTTCGAAGACAGCACCGTCTATGTCCTCGACTCGAAGCTGAACAGCCCAGCCGGCCCCGTGCCGCCGACCAATACCGCGCTGCTCCCGCCGCCCCGGTCTTCCATCGAAACCGACTTTATCGGCGCGTTCCACCTTCACTTCGACCACCTGCCCACCAACGGAGGCTTCTTCCAGATCCGCAACGCGCAGGGAACCATCTCCGTGCCCGCGACGAACACCATTCAAAATCGCAACACCACCGACTACTCCCTCAACTTCGGCCTCGACCCAACCGTCCACGTTGGCACCAACGTCATCACCTTCAACAGCGGGGTCCAGGGCACCATCCGGCGCGATACGCTATCCCCCGTCGCGCTCAACCAGAACCTCTTCCGCGTCTTCACCTACGTCACCACCAACTCGTTTTTCAATGCCGTCTCAGTGGACGGCTTCGGCGACTTCGAAACGGGGCCCTTCACCGAGAACGACATCAAGGAACACGCCTTCAGCGGCGCTATCAACTTTCATGTCGGATCACCATGGGGCAAGACAGCCTTGCTGACCGGGTGGGGCTTGACGGATCAGTTCTTCGACTCGCAGAGCCTTGGCAATAGCCAGAACTACTTCACCACCTCATATATCGGCCTGACGCATCGCTTCTCCACCAAGCTCAGCGCGGAAGCCCTTGTCGAATACCTGCGCTCCTACCGCGTCGTCCCGTTCTCGCCGCTCCACTCAGCCATCTCGCAGGCTCTTCGTCCGGCCGGAACGGTCGATTACGCTCCCAATCACCGCTGGGATGTCCAGCTCACCTCCTCGTACGAAAACACCCGAGGCTTCCACATCTACGACATGCTGCAAAGTGGCATCGCCGTCTCCTATACGCGTCCCCTCGAGCGGAACTTCAACGACGTGACCGGCAAGCAGCGCCTGCGCTACCCGCTCAAGTTCTCAGGAGGAATCCGCCAGGAAAGCTTCACCAACTTCAACCACGGCCCATCGCAACAGTTCCGGCCCTACGTCAGCATTACGATCTTCTAACCAAAAGGTGGAGTAGCAGCCTTCCGGCTAAACTGTTAACACTCTAAGTGAGGATAGTGAACGGCTTCTACCTTGGACGCGAGCACGAAAGAACGATAGAACGCTCATAAAGGAGTTCACGATAGCAACTTATTCCATCTGCCCCGGGTTCACTCCTTCGACGCATTTGAACTCGAACGAGCATCTTCTGAGTTCTGCACTTCTCTCTGCCAAAATTCCACATTTGAGGGAATTTATGGGCAACAAAAAGTCGTCAATCCAAATCGAATTACCTATGCATCCAGTTAGGAACACTGTCACGAGTTCCTATCTGCAGCAGCTAAAAACAAAGAAGCCGGGGCACGTCACTCCGGCTCTCGCACATCGCACCTCCCCCGGGGTTTCATTGGATCAGTTCTTGGTTAGCCAACATCATGATTAAAATCGCTTTGGTCTCCGCGTTTCCCCCCAGTATGGGCCCGTTGAACGAGTATTCGTTCCATATCGCTCGTGAACTGCAGCGCCACGAAAATGTAGAACTCACCATCCTCGCGGATGAGCTGGAAAACTACGAATTCGTCACCGACGCCAAAGGTAATCGCGTCGAAGCCGCGGAAACCAAACTCCCCGGTGTCAAGGTCATCCGTTGCTGGAAGGTCGGCAGCGTCGCCACGCCGATGCGCCTGCTGAACGTCATTCGCCAGATCAAACCCGATGTCGTCTGGTTCAATCTCGTCTTCTCGAGCTTCGGCACCCCTTCGAGTCCGATCGCCGCTTTCGCCGGTCTCTCCGCGCCTGCCCTCACCCGCGCCGCCGGATTCTTCACCCACATCACCCTCCACCACATCGTCGAGCACGTCGAATTCGCGAGTGCCAGCGCCGCCGCCCAGCGCCGCGAGAAGCTCTTCCGCACCGGCACCGACATGGCCACGCGGACGCTTCTCAAAGCCCACTCCGTCTCCGTGCTCCTCTCGAACTACCGCCGAACGCTGATGAGCAAATACTCCGCCGAGAACATTCTCGTCGGCACTCACGGCACCTTCGCTGAGCTCCCCAAATCGCCCGACCTCACCAAGCGCGGCAACCCGGAGCACCGCATTCTCGCCTTCGGCAACTGGGGAACCTACAAACGGCTCGAAAAGCTCATGGAAGCTTTCCCCGCCATCCTCGAGAAGATCCCGAATGCCCGACTCATCGTCGCTGGCGGCAACCACCCCGCCGCAGCCGGTTACTGGGAGTCCATCCAGGCAGCCCAGCCCGCGCACCTGCCGATCGAATTCCTCGGGTACGTCCATCAGAAAGACGTCGCCAGGCTCTTCCGCACGAGCTCGGTCCTCGTCATGCCCTACGATTCATCCACCGGATCGAGCGGACCCGCACACCAGGCGTGCGAATACGGCGTCCCCATCATCTGCGCCGACATCAACGACTTCCGCTGCATGGCCGTCGACGACGACATGGCGATCATGTTCTATAAGATCGGCGACTCCCAGGATCTGGCTGCCAAGGTTATCGAGCTCCTCGAATCGCCCGAGATGCAGATGCAGATGTCGCAACATAATTACGAAGCCAGCGTTCAAATGACCATGGCAACCGTCGTCCGCAGCTACCTGCGCTGGTTTGAGCTGCACAAGATCAAGCGCGAGATGCGCGCCGGAACCTTCGATCGTCTGCGCCGCCGCCTGCGCAGCCCGGACGATCCGCCCCAATTTCCCGAGATCGGACACTACGAACAGGAAGAACAAGATGGACAAGCGGAAACGACCGACTCTCTCATGTCGCTCACCGCTCAGACCGGTCAGGAACTGGAGTCCACCTAGCAACGGCTTTGTACGACTGCCGGGTAGTCATTCGGACCTGCTTGACGCTGTGCTCGAAGAAATCGTGCATTCGTTTCACACCACGGGAAGCGTTGTTCGTTCGCTCACAGATTCGCTCGTCATGTGTTCGATCATGAGTTCTACGGAGATTTGCATATGGGCTACATCCTGAAGTCATTGTCTGCGAAGTCCCCGATGCAACGTCTTCTGGTCTGTCTCATGCCGGTCGTGCTCTTCATGGCTGGCTGCGGGCAAGGCACTGAGTCCAACGTGCCAGCGCCAACCGTCACGCTCAGCGCCAATCCGTCTACCATCAGCCTCGGTGCGTCCTCCGTCCTGACTGCCAGCGCGCTCAACGCGACCTCCGCAACCCTCTCAGGCTCCGACGGCAGCACGTACTCCATCTCTCAGTCGGGCGGCACGCAAACCGTCACCCCGACCGCCACGACCACCTACACCTTCACCGCCACCGGAATGACCGGCCTCTCGGGCAGCGCGAAGACGCTCGTCACCGTTGGGCCTGCTGCCGCGGCGCCAACCGTCACCCTCGCTGCGAACCCCACGACGATCGCCGCCGGAGCCTCGTCCGTCCTCACCGTCGCCGCCACCAACGCCACCACCGTCACCATCACCGGCTCGGACAATAGCAGCTATTCGTTGGCGGCAACTGGCGGAACCGAAACCGTCTCCCCCGCTGCGACCACAACCTACACGGCGACCGCCACCGGCACTGGCGGAACCGTCACCGCGACCGCGACCGTCACCGTCACGAACGCCGCGCCGACCGTCAAGATATCCGCAAATCCTGCAGCCGTCACCTCTGGGATGTCGTCGGTCCTCACTGTCACCGCGACCGGCGCTACAAGCGTCGTCGTAACCGGAACCGATAACAGCACCTACACGCTCGCGGCCACCGGCGGCACGCAAACCGTCACTCCTACGGCGACGACCACCTACACGGCGACCGCGAAGGGAACCGGCGGGACCACAACAGCGACCACCACCCTCACGGTCAGCGCGAATCCGCCCACCGTCACGATCGCGGCGAACCCAACGTCCATCACTTCCGGAGCCTCATCTGTCCTCACCGTCGCGGCGACCAACGCCACCACCGTGACGATCACGGGCACCGACAAGAGCAGTTACTCCCTCGCCGCAACCGGCGGCACCGAAACCGTCTCCCCGACCGCCACCACCACCTACACGGCCACCGCCACTGGCTCTGGGGGCACTGTCACAGGGACGGCCACCGTGACGGTCACAGCTGCCGCGCCGACGGTCACCATCTCTGCTAACCCGACCTCCATAGCCGCCGGTTCCTCATCCGTCCTCACGGTTGCCGCGACGAACGCCGCCACGGTCACCGTCACCGGCTCCGATAAGAGCAGCTACACCCTGGCCGCGACGGGTGGAACCCAGTCTGTGTCCCCCACCGCGACCACCACCTACACCGCGACTGCCTCCGGGACGGGTGGAACCATCACCGCTCAGACCACGGTGACCGTCACGGCAATTGCGCCGACCGTCACCATCTCCGCGAATCCAACCTCCATCGCCTCCGGTGCGTCCTCGGTCCTCACGGTCACGGCCACCAACGCAACCTCCGTCACCGTCACTGGCTCCGATAAGAGCAGCTACACGCTGTCCGCCACCGGTGGCACACAATCCGTCTCACCCACGGTTACGACGACCTACACCGCGACGGCCAAATCTGCCTCCGGCTCCATCACTGCCGTGACGACCGTCACCGTCACTGCAGCCGCGCCCACTGTCACGATTTCCTCGAGCCCCACGTCTATCACCGCCGGTAGCTCGGCCACTCTCACCGTCTCCGCAACCAACGCCACTGGCGTCACCGTTACCGGTTCGGACAACAGCAGCTACACCATGAGTTCCACCGGCGGCACGCAGTCTGTCACCCCAACCGCAACCACGACCTACACTGCGACCGCGACGGGTACCGGCTCAAACATGACCGCCAAGACCACCGTGACCGTCAGTCCCGCGGCCGACCTGCAATCCGTCAATCACGTCATCATGATGCTGCAGGAGAACCACACCTTCGACAACTACTTCGGCATGCTCAACCCGTACCGCGCCGCGAACAACTTCAACGTGGGCGACGACGGCAATACTTACAACGTTGACGGGATCGACGACAAGCTCTCGAAGATCAGCAACGAAAATGACGAGGGCACAAGCTTCTCGCTCTTCAAGTTCACCAGCACCTGCATCGACGACCTGACCTCATCCTGGCTGGAAAGCTATGGCGACGTAAGCCGCTACGACTTCTCCACCACCCGCGCTATCAACCTCGACGGCTTCGTCCACACCGCGGAAAACTACGAGAAGAACTGCCAGGCCTCCGGCAGCACCTTCTGCTCAGGAACCTTCAGCACCTTTACCGGTCAGCCGTCCATGGGCTACTACGACCAGGGTTTCCTCAATTACTACTACTACATGGCGTCGCAGTTCGCCGTATCCGACCGCTGGTTCTCACCCGTCTCTTCGAAGAGCGTCGACAACCGTATCGCCACCTTCACCGCCGGCACCACGCAGGGCCTCGTCTTCGACCCCGGCAGCGACGACCATCAATCACAGCTCGCCATCCCCACCATCTTCCAGGAGCTTCAGAACAACAGCGTCACCTGGAAGATCTACTATACCGTCACCCAGGGCGCCTGCACGGATCCTGACGACTGCGCCGGCGGAGCCGGAAACCAATATCCGGCAACCGACTTCGAGTACCTCCAGGATTCCTACAAGTACGTCTACGAGAACCCCACCGGAGCCGCCTGCACCGCACCCACCGTCGCATCGAGCGCTGTCGGCGATAAGACGAACTCGTTTTGCATCGACGACACCCACATCGCGCCCATCTCGCAGTACTACACCGATCTCAACAATGGGACGCTCCCTAGCTTCGCCTTCATCGAAGCCGGCTATGGCGTCAATGACGAGCACCCCGGCTCTGGCCAATCCATCCTCTCCGGCCAGCAGGAAGTCGCGAAGATCGTCAACAGCTTCACCGCCAGCTCCTCGTGGAAGGATTCCATCTTCTTCCTCGCTTACGATGAAGGCGGCGGCCCCTACGATCACGTCCCGCCCGTCCCCGGCCACTCGAACGACAATACCGACGCAACCCTCGGCACCGAAGCAGTCACATCGGTCCCGGATATCGCCGGCATCTCGGTCAACTCCGACAGCTACAATCCCTGTCTGCCACCCACGGCCGGAACGCCGACGCTTCACTGCGACCTGGTCTCGAACGACCCCGGCGCGATGTCAACGGACGCCCCGGCCAAGCAGGGCTTTGCGGCTCAACTCGGCTTCCGCGTCCCGAACATGGTCATCTCCCCCTTCACGCGTAAGCACTATGTCTCGCATATCCCGATGGATCACACCGCGGTCTTGAAGTTCGTCGAGAACCGTTTCATCTCCTCGAGCACTCACTTGACGGCACGCGACGCCGCCCAGCCGAACCTGCTCGACTTCTTCGACTTCAGCGCAGCCCCATGGGCATCACCGCCAACACCACCCACCCCGTTCACGTCGAACTCCACCTGCACCCCGAGCAGCTTCTCTGCAGGAAGCGCGCCCGCCACAAAGTAATCGCAACTCCGCACCCCACCCCTGCCGTTCTCCGTGAAAGCCCGGAACGACTGGGGTGGTTCTTTGCTTCTCGGTGCATTAAATTGAGCTTTAGCCTTGGCAAAGCGCAACTACTTCGCCGCAACCACCTGAAACGGCCGCATCATGTCATTGTCTTCATGCTCCAGCATGTGGCAATGAAACACATACCGCCCCGTGTATCCGTCAAACGGCACCAGCATCGTGAGCACCTCCTTCGGAGTCACGACTGCTGTATCCTTCCACCCGGCTTCATGCTCGGCCGGCGGCCGCGGAGTCCCCACCAACTCCAGCTCTCCCCCATGCAAGAATGCGCCATAGTCAAAGCCTTGCCGCTCCAGCACCTGAAACTGCACCAGGTGAAGATGCATCGGGTGCGCATCATCCGTCATGTTGATGAACCGCCACCGCTCCATCGTGCCGAGCGTCGGAGTTTCGGTCACCGGATCGTCATATCCCTTGTCATTGATGCGTACCCCAAGGGATCGTCCCGTATCATCCACCCGCTCCGTCAGCACGAAGTCTCGCGACAACACCGCCTTCGCGGCCTCGAGCCTTGCCACCGGCGGCTGCGCGGGAAAGCTGTACTCCTGTCCCTTCCGCGTCGACGGGAGGCCCACCCGAAACTGCATCAGTTCGCTCAATGGAGCATGCAGCGCGACCATCATGTCCCACCCAGGGAAGGGAACCGAGGCACTATTCGAGAGCGTCACCGTCTTCCCCGCAAGCCCAGTAAAGTCCACGATCAAGTCCGCTCGCTCGCCCGGCCCGAGCAGCAGCTTCTCCATTGCCACAGGCTTCGAAAGCAAACCTCCATCGCTGCCAATCTGATGAAACCGCACCAGGTTCGGAACATCGGTTGGGTGCGCCGCCAGGTTGAGGTAAAGATGGAAAAACCGCGCATTCGCCCCATTGACCACGCGAAACCGGTACTGCCCGGGCTCAACATCCATCCTCGGAAAGATCGCCCCATTAACCACCGGCAGCTCACCAAAGCACTCCGGTCCCCACACCCCAGGCGGCAGCTTCGTCCCATCCTCAAGCGTCGGCACATACATCAGCCGCCCGTCATCAGCCAGCGTCCGATCCTGCAGTAACAGCGGCACTTCAAACTCCCCCGCGGGCAGCTTCAGCGCCAACTCCTCGTCATCCCGCAACAGGTAGAACCCTGTCAGCCCCGCATAGACATTCAGCCGCGTAATCCCCATCGCGTGATCGTGATACCAAAGCCCTGCCGCCCGCTGTTCATTCGGATACTCATAATCAGCCGACTGCCCCGGAACCAGCCAATCTTCAGGCAGCCCATCGCTCCCCGAATACGTCCGAGCCCCGTGCACATGCGGCACCGCCCGCACCGCCGGCGCAGGAGCCATCGCTCCATGAATCTTAGTGTCTACCTTGAACAAATGCTGCTTCGGAAGGCGGTTCTCCCACCGAACCTCCACCGTCTTCCCGCGGAACGCCTCAATTACCGGCCCCGGACACTGCCCTTCGTATCCCCACAGTCTGGTCGGCGGAAGCTGCGAGTGCATCTGCCGTTCAAACTCCATCATGCGAACGCGATACTGAGTCGCCTTCGCATGGTTCGCCACCGGCACGAGCCTCTTGGGAATCGGCAGCGGATCGATGTATCGGTCCACCGTCCCCGGCGTCTTGAATCCCTTCAGCTCAAACGCACTCGCTCTTGTCCCGAACGCGAACGCCGGTGCGGCTGCTCCCAGCAACTTCAAAAACTCGCGCCTGTCCCGCGACTTCACCCTAGTCGACCGAGATTTCGTTCGCCACGTACTTCGTCCCATCGAACCGCGCCGTCACCCGTACCGGCGAGCCCTCATGCAGATCACGGCTCACCGGAAAGAGCGCCGGATTGAACAGGATCGACTGCGTCTGTCCATTCACCGCATCGGAGACGATCATCCGCCCCGACTTCACATCCAGTGCCGTCAAGTCCCCGCGAAACACAAACGACGACCCGACGATGGCAATCACATCCACATGCGTCGCCTCACCATGCCCGTTCTTGCCCCCTTTGAACTTCACGTCCACCAGCGTCCCCTTGCCCAGGTCCGAACGACTCCCCGGTCCGCCAGCCGCCAGTTGACCCGCCCGCACGATCGTCGTGCCGGACCCGACATGCACCCCAAAACTATCCTTCGAAGCCGTCACCGTCATCCGCAGATCACCCGTCTGCGGGTCATAGCTCAGCACCTGCCCCTTGGTCTCGCCCTCCGGAAGACTCGTGAGCAAATGCACCCGCAGCGCAAACACACTCTGCCCATCCAGCACCGTCTCCACCGACGCATGATCGTCCGGCATCAGCTTGAGTTCAGAGATCTTCACCCCATCGCGATAGACCTGCGTCCGCTCGTCGTACCAGATCTTCACCGGCTTCCCGACACCAAACACCTTCAGCTGAAACTGATCTCGCACCGAGTCGACGCGCCGGATCTCGCCGCCGATCACCGTGCTCTTGCCCTTCGGAATCTTCGGCAGATTGGCCGGGATTGCAGGTGTTTCAGCCGGAGGCAGAGCATCTTGCGCCAGAACAGCAGAAACAGGAACGATCAAGGCACCAGCCAGAAAAAGTGAGACCATAGAGCAACGCATATCGATAGGATGCACGACTCGAATGTTCCGTTTGCCTCAGATTCCACCGCATACAAACCTTTTGCTCAAAATGATCATCAAATGACTTTGAAAGGGCTGATATCGGCACAAAGCCGAGAAGCTTGGTACCCATGTTCTCAAAGTTTCCCTGTTCCATTGCGCTTTTCGTCTTGGCCAGCCCCATCGCTTTGCACGCCCAGTTGAACGTGCATGGCGGCATGATCAAAATCACCATCCCAGCCCACAGTGAATATACCCCTGTGCAGAAATTGAACCGCGAAGGCGTCGCCGCGGTGTCGGCACGCCACTACGAAAAAGCAGAGGGCCTCTTCTACAAGGCCTACCTCTTCGACCCCGCCGACCCGTTTACCCTCAACAATCTCGGCTATGTCGCTGAACTTCGTGGCGACGTCGAGCATGCCGAAACCTTCTATCGCCAGGCCGTCGCCGAAGGTTGCTACGCCGTCATCGACACCAGCAGCGCCAAAACCCTCAAAGGCAAGCCGATGATGGATGCGCTCGGCACCCTCAACAACATTCCGATGCGCGTCAACCGCATCAACATCCTCGGCATGCAGCTTCTCGCCCAGGGACAGCCCTTTGAAGCCGAAGCCAGCTTCAAGACGGCCCTCGCGCTCGACCCAGCCAATCCCTTCACCTTGAACAATCTTGGCGTTGCCGACGAATCGATCGGCGATCTCGATCACGCGCTCAACTACTACGACCAGGCCGCCTCCACGCGTTCGCGCCAGCCCGTCGTCGTCACGCTCAAGCGTTCCGCCCGAGGCAAGCCAGTCTCTGATATGGCTGCAAAGAGTGCCAGCGAGCTGCGCATCCGCATGTCCGCCCGCTCTCCCGAACAGATCCGTGCCGCCATGCTCACCTTCCGCGGCGTCACCGACCTCAACCGCAACGACTGGGACGGTGCGAAACAAAGCTTCGCCGAAGCCTTTTCACTTGATCCGCAAAGCGCCTTCGCCCTCAACAACATCGGCTACGTCGCCGAGCATGACGGCGACCTCGAAACCGCTCGCTCCTACTACGCCCGCGCCCTCCGCGCCGGAGACAGCCGTACCCGCGTCGGCATCGCCACCCAGGTAGCCGCGCAGGGCCAGCGCATCGAATCCGTCGCGGACGACAGCCATCTCAAGGTCGAGACCGAACTGGTCGAATCGGTCAACACGCGGCGAACCGAGACGCGTCCCGTTGTCCTCGTCCCCCGCAACGTCGACGCAGACGAACCCGCCCCGGATACCACGGTGCCGCCATCCGCGACGCCTCAACCTCAGGCCCCGCAACCCCCGCAGTAAACCCTGAAGGATTGTTTCCCTATGCCAAAGGCCCCTGCACCCAATCGCGATCAAGCCGCGATGAATATTCTCTCTATCCTGATGTTGTCGCCCGACCCCGCCGCCGACCTGGCAAAATCAGCACCTGAATTTAGAGACATTACCGAGCAGGACTTTTTCGCCCTCCTCGCGGTCGCCAACTCCAACCACGTCCTCGTGCGCGGGTTTGAGATCTACCGCGACCTCATGTTCAAGGCGAACGACACGATGCGCGCCGGCTGGGCCGATTCAGCCGTCAACGCAGAGCGCGTCCGCATCGCGCTCGCCCTCGATTCTCTCAGCCGCATCACCAGCGCCTTCGATCAGGAAGGACTGGACGTCACCGTCATGAAGTCGCTCGACCACTGGCCCGACTTCGGCAGCGACATCGATCTTTATACCAACACCCCCGCCCGCGCCGTCGTCGCCCTCATGCGAAAGCACTTCGATGCCGAAGTCGAGTCGCAAAGCTGGGGCGATCGTCTCGCTAACAAGTGGAACTTCACCATCCCCGGACTGCCCGAGGCAGTCGAAGTTCATGCCGAGCGTCTCGGCCAGACAGGCGAACAGCGTGTCCTTGCCGCGAATCTCCCCACTCGGTCCCGCATCCTCGACTACGACGGCCACCCCTTCCGCGTGCCGTCAGCCTCGGACCGCATCATGATCTCTACCCTTCAGAGGATGTACCGCCACTTCTACTTCCGCCTCTGCGATATCGTCGACTCTGCCCAGCTCGCCGAATCCGGAGTTCTTGACTTCGACGAACTCCGCACGTCCGCCCAGGCCGCCGGAATCTGGGAGGGCGTCGCCACCTATCTCGTCCTCGTCTCCGACTACCTCTTCCGCTACCGCGGAACCCCGCTTCAGCTCCCAGCCTTCGTCACCGAAGCTGCGCGCTTCAACGGAACCACCATGTACGTTGGCGGCCTCTTTCTGCGCGTCCCCATCATGCCGCAGTCCGTCCAGCTCTACCGCTCCCAGATCGCCGGTCTCCTGCGCCGCAGTGACTTGCGCAGCACCGTCCGGCTCGCGCTACTCCCGGGCCTTGCCACCGCAGCCGCCATTGGACACAAAATTACCGGCAGCGACAAGGGAATCTGGTAGTCCGCAGGCTCCACTCCGCCGGTAAGTGCTTGAAAATGGAACAGCTGCATCTTTTGTCGGTCGATGCACAACTTTTGTTGTAGAAAGTCGTTTTAATCCAGTTACTTATATGGATCATTGGTGCTATGCTCTTTCTCACGGTACCCCGTTACATTGTGAGCATGGCTGCCATGATTGAAACTGCGAACTCCGCCTTCTATCCCGCCTCCACCCCTGCCATCGCTCTAGATGGCACACAGAGCACTTGGCAGGACGTCTCGCCGAAGCTCTTTCTCGTCAAACCCGACGCTCCCCCCATCGTCTTTGAGAAAGAGTCTGGCTTCGAGAAGGTTCTTCATGCGCTCGAGACTGCCGGCTCCATCTTCTGGATCATTGCGTGCGCCCTGGTCTCCTTCATCTGGGTCGCCTGCTTCCGCATTCAGCCCAAGAATCGCGGCACACGCTAAACCCACGATGTCCCGCGCTTCGCGCAAATTTCCGCTAAATTCCCGGTAACCTGGCCGTCGGCCCTGTCATCCGCGTCTTCGAAGGATGTGCCAGCCTCGCTCTGCAATCCTTGAAGTCCAGTTGCGGATGACCGCCTAAGCAAGCGCAAGTCCTTGTAGAACCGCAGCACTCTCTTGTTCCTGCAAGTCCTGTTCCTCCTCCGCCTTCAATTCGCGCAATCCGCGCACGCACCCTCCTCCGCCTGAAAGACTCCCGTAAATGCGGCTTTCTTCCATTGTCCCTTCCACGCAATGGAAGAAACATCACAGGAACCACGGCAGCCGTACAACTTTTGAGGGATAACCCAGGCCTGGACTGGTTTTTCGCATCATATAGGTGTCATTCTTGCAGAACAGTCCACGCGAAAACCAGCGGTATAAGGCCCCTTCCATGAAAAGTTTTGCCTGTCTCCTTGTGTCTCTTCTGACTCTCTCCCTGCCCGCCTTCGCCACCGTTACCGTCACCAGCCCGACCAACGGAGCAACCGTCACCTCCCCAGTCGCGTTCAAGGCCACAGCGACCGCGAGCACCTGCGCCAGCGGCGTCTCCGCGATGGGCATCTACGTCAATAACACCCTCGAATACAAGGTCAACGGCAACGTTCTGAGCACAAGCCTCACGCTTTCGTCCGGTACCTACCAGGTCGTCGTGCAGGAGTGGGATAATTGCGGCAGCGCCACCACCTCGTCGCTCAGCATCATCGTCCCCAGTGCCACCGCCGGTGTCGTCGTCTCGAAACCCGCGAATAACTCCACGGTCACCTCGCCTGTAACCTACGTCGCTACCGCCTCCACCAACACTTGCGCCAGCGGCATCGCGGCCATGGGTATCTACGTCGGCGGCACCCTCAAATACAAAGTCAACGGCGCCTCGCTCAATACTTCGCTCGCACTCGCGACCGGTGCCGAGAGCACGGTCGTCCAGGCATGGGATAACTGCGGCAACGCAACCACCACGCCCATCAAACTGACGGTGCAATCGAGTTCCCCTGCAACCGTTTCGATGACCGCCTCGCCCACGTCCATCGCTTCCGGCAGTTCCTCGACCCTCACCGTCACCGCCGCCAATGCGACCGCGGTCACCATCACCGGCTCCGACAAATCCAGCTACACCCTCGCCACCACAGGCGGAACACAAGTCGTCAAGCCCACCGCGACCACCACCTACACCGCCACAGCCACCGGCTCGAACGGCAACGTGACCTCCGCCGCAACCGTCACCGTGACGGCTGCCGTACCGACCGTTACGATGACCGCGAGCCCCACCTCCGTCGCCGCCGGTACCTCCTCCACCCTCACCATCTCCGCGACCCGTGCAACGTCGGTGGTCGTCACCGGCTCCGATAAGTCCAGCTATACGCTCGCCGCGACCGGTGGCACCCAGGCCGTCACACCGACAGCCACCACCACCTACACCGCAACCGCCACCAGTTCAGCCGGCACAAAGACCGCCACCGCCACCGTCACGGTCACCGCCGCCAAACCCACCGTTACCGTGACCGCCAGCCCGGCCTCCATCGTCGCTGGCGCATCCTCGACCCTCACCGTCACCGCGACCAGCTCCACCGGCGTCAAGATTACCGGCACCGACGGAACCAGCTACACCCTCGGTGCGACCGGCGGCACGCAGGCCGTCACCCCCACCGCGACCACCTCGTACGCAGTCGTCGCGACTGGCGCAGGTGGCACCGCCTCAGCTTCAGCCACGGTCACCGTCGGATCTTCCACAGGCCTCCAGTCCATCAAGCACGTCGTCTTCCTTCTCCAGGAAAACCACAGCTTCGACAACTATTTCGGCATGCTCAATCCGTATCGTGTGGCGAACAAGTTCAACATCGGAGCTGACGGCAACACCTACAACGTCGACGGCATCGACGACAAACTCACCAAGATCAGCAACTCGAGCGATGAAGGCACCGCCTACCCGCTCTTCAAGTTCACCAGCACCTGCGTCGACGACCTTACCTCATCCTGGCTGGAAAGCTACGGCGACGTCAGCCGCTATGACTTCTCCACCAGCCGTGCCATCAACACCGACGGCTTCGTCCATACCGCCGAAAACTTCGCCAAGAACTGCAACGCCGCAGGCGGCACCGGATGCGCCGGAACCTTCTCCGACTTCACCGGCCAGCGCTCCATGGGCTACTACGACCAGGGCTTCCTGAACTACTACTACTACATGGCGTCGCAGTTCGCCGTCTCCGACCGCTGGTTCTCGCCTGTCTCCTCGAAGAGCACGCCCAACCGCCTCGCAACCTTCACCGGCGGCACCACCCAGGGTCTCGTCTTCGACCCCGGCGCCGACGACCATCTCCCCCAGCTTGGCCTCACCACCATCTTCGACGAACTCTCCTCCAACAAAGTCCCGTGGAAGATCTACTACACCGTCACCCAGGGTGGCTGCCTCGACGCCGACGACTGCACCGGCGGCGCATCCTCCCAATACCCGGCCACCGACTACAGCTTCTTCTCCGGAGCCAACCAGTACCTCTACGAAAATCCGACCGGCGCCACCTGCGCCGCACCTACCCAGGCCTCCAGCGTAGTCGGAGACACCTCCAACTCCTTCTGCATCGACACCACCCACATTGCGCCCATCTCCCAGTACTACACCGACCTCACCAACAACGCGCTCCCCAGCTTCGCCTTCATCGAAGCCGGCTACGGCGCAAACGACGAGCACCCCGGCTCCGGTCAGTCCATCTTGAACGGCCAGCAGCAGGTCGCCAAGGTCGTCAATTCGCTCATGTCCAGCCCGTCCTGGAGCTCCTCAGCCTTCTTCCTCGGCTACGACGAGGGCGGCGGCCCGTATGACCACGTTCCCCCGGTCCAGGGCCACTCCAACGACAACACCGACGCCACCCTCGGCACCGAGTCCGTCAGCAACGTCCCGGACATCTCCACCATCGCCGTCAACCCCGACAGCTACTTCGACTGCCTGCCCACCTCCGGAACCACGGCCACCACTCACTGCGACCTCAACACCTCCGACCCGGGTGCCAAATCGACTGACGCCGCCGCTGCCCAGGGCTTTGCCGCCCAACTCGGCTTCCGTATCCCGAACATGGTTGTCTCGCCCTTTACGCGGGCTCACTACGTCTCGCACATTCCCATGGATCACACCGCGATCCTCAAGTTCGTCGAGAACCGCTTCATCAGCTCGAACGCCCACCTGACCGCACGAGACGCAGCCCAGCCCGACCTGCTCGACTTCTTCGACTTCACCGGAACCCCCTGGGCCACACCGCCAACCCCACCCACCCCGGTGTCGACCACGTCCCTCGGATACGACCCCTGCACCCCCACGAAGTTCGCACCAACCAATTAGCACCCTCGAAAGCCCGGGTGGCTCATCTCAGTCGCGTCGCCTCACCGCGGCTGAGATGGGCGACGACGACGACAGACCATTCGGAAGGGGATCTCATTGTCGAACGCTGACCTGACCCAGATTCTCCTTCTACTTCTTCTCCTCGTCGGCCTCGCCCAGCTCCTCGGCTACGCCTTCACCAGACTTCACCAACCCAAAGTAGTAGGCGAAATCCTCGCCGGCGTCGTCCTCGGCCCCACCATCCTCGGCCACGTCTCCTTCCTCGCGGGACTCTCCACCGCCTTCACCCGCCAGGCCAATATCCTGAGCCTCTTCTACACGCTCGGCCTCCTGCTCCTCATGTTTCTCTCCGGTACCGAAGCCCGCCAGCTCTTCGGCCGCGAGGAACGCCGTGAAGTCTTCTGGCTCACCATCGTCGGCACCGGTATCCCGTTTGTCCTCGGCTTAGTCTTCGGACCCCGTCTCATCGGCCCTGCGCTCATGGGCCCGCGCGGCAACACGCTCTCGATCACCATCGTCGTAGCCGTCGGCGTCGCCGTCACCTCCGTGCCTGTCATCTCCAAAATCTTCGCCGACCTCAAAATCCTCCACACCCGCTTCGCCCGTCTCGTCCTCGGCGTTGCCGTCCTTGAAGATATCGTCCTCTGGCTCGCTCTCGCCGTCGCCACCTCCGTTGCTGGAACTGCAGCCTTCAAGACCAGAGAAATGGCCACCCACCTCGTCATCGAGGTCGCCTTCTTTGTCCTCGGCCTCACCCTCGTCCCGCGCCTCATCAAGCGAGCCAGCAAGTCCCGTTTCAACATCATCGCGCGTCACTCGCCGGTCGCCTACGTCATCTCGATCCTGTTCCTCTATTGCGTCATCGCCGGCGCGCTCGACATCTCCATGGTCTTCGCGGCCTTCCTTGCCGGATTCGCCGTCGTTCATAAAAAGCGCCGCCTCTTCGCCGAATCCCTCGAAGCTATCGGCAAAGTCTCCTTCGCCGTCTTCGTCCCGGTCTACTTCGCGATCGTCGGCCTCAAGCTCAATCTCGGCCGTGGCATCTCGCTCGGCATGATCGCCGCCTTCATCCTCATCTCATGCGTCGTCAAAGTCGTGGCAGTCGCAACCGCTGGACGCTTCGCCGGCTTCCGTGGCCTCGATCTCATCAACCTCGCCATCACCACCAACGCGCGCGGAGGCCCCGGCATCGTCCTCGCCAGCGTAGCCTTCGACGCCGGCATCATCAGCTCGAAGTTCTACACCACGCTCGTCGTAGCCGCCGTCCTTACCTCGCAGGTCGCCGGAGCCTGGCTCGACTACGTCCTCCGCAAAGGCTGGCCGCTGCTCAAATCCGAGCCCAACTTCATCGAACCAGCCGCGGCCGAGCTCTCAGCGAATCACGCTCTCCGCTGATCGCCCGTCGCCATGGTCCCGCCCGTAAAACTGAACCGAACTCATCACCCAGTTCAGCCCGCCAAAGAACACCAGGCATAAAGCCGCCGTGATCTCCACCTTGCGCGACATCGGCACGATCAGCAGCGTGCTCGTCAGCTCCGCCGTAATCAAGACCAGCAGCACCCCCACAATCGCACGCCGGCTCATCCTCGAGCACAGTACCGCTCCCAGCGGAGCTCCCACACAAACAATCGGCACCGCCGCCAGCCAATAGCCCGTCACCGTCTGGTTGAAGTCACGAATCACCAGCGCATGCAGCGCAAACCCCGCGATCGTTACGATCGTCATCAGAATCACCGTCGTTGGCGTCGCAATCTTTTCACTCACCCGAAATAACAGCACCATCAGCATAAAAACGACGATGTTCTCGCCGCACCCCGCCAGCCCGCTCATCACGCCACCCAGCGCCCCGGCCAGCACCAGCAGCACCCGCTCGCGCAAACCGAAGACGGGACAGAACAGATGCCGCATGGCGTCTTCCTTCCGGTTGATCAGCACCAACGCAACCCCCAGCGTCGATACCATCACCGTGAACGCCACGCGCACCAACACCGGAGCAAGGTGCGGCTCGATCCCGTACGTGCTGAAGATCATCCCGGCAATCCCGCCGCTGCCCGCCCACACCAGCACGCGCTTCTCAATCGGAATCCTCAGGTAAAGAATGCTCAGCGAAGCCGCGCCCATCCCCACGCTTTGAATCGCAAACGAAAACAAACAAGCCTGGTGCGCCGGAATATGCAGCAGCTTCGTAAATACCGGAAACGCCACCGCTCCGCCGCCTTCGCTCGTCCCGCCGCCCACCAGCGAGCCGAAGACCATCGTCAGCGCGATCCTCCAGTTCGCCACAAAGCTGTGCAGCGCAAACCGTCCGCCCACGACCAGCCATGCCAGCCACACCACTCCGGCCATCGCGAAATTGAAGGAAACCCACGTAAGTCGCCGACCCGGTGCCACGTCGCCAGCTTGAGTCGAAACAGTTGTCGTCATGATCTTCCTCGTGAAGTGTCTGCTATTGCGATAGGTCTCTGATGCGCCCTCTGCGTAGATCCTTCAAGCACTTACCGCGCCACCATAACTCTCCCCGTCACCGCAAACGCTTCCGCAACCCCACCGACCTGCGACCCCGCGACCCGCACCCCGTACTCCCCAGACTCAACATGCCGGGCACCGCCCTCATCCACCTGCGACAGACCCCGCGCATCGACCACAAACGACAATCGCCGGCTCTCCCCGGCTTCCAGATGCACCCGCTTGAACCCCACCAGCTCCCGCACCGCTGAAACGTTCGTCTCAGGCGGCGTCAAATAGACCTCCGCCACTTCGTCTCCCGCCACCTTGCCGGTATTCTTCACCGACACCTTAACCGTCAGTGCGTCCCCAGCCTTCAGCTTCCTCGCGGAAAGCCGCAACCCCGAGTAACCGAAGGTCGTATAACTCAAACCGTCGCCAAATTCGAACAGAGGCTTTCCCTTGAAGTACCGGTAGGTCCGATCCTTCATTCCATAGTCATCGAATGCCGGAAGCTGCTCCACGCCCGTATAGAACGTCACCGGCAATCGTCCCGCAGGATTGTTCTTCCCCGAGAGCGTCTCCGCAATCGCTGTCCCGCCAGCCTCCCCCGGGTACCAGGCCTCCAGAATCCCTGCCGCATGCTCCTTGGCCCAGTTCACCGCAAGCGCGCTTCCATTCAGCAGCACCACGACCATTGGCTTGCCGGTCGCCGCAACCGCTTCCAGCATCTTTTCCTGTGCCTCCGGCAGCTTGACATCGGTACGATCGCCGCCTGAGAATCCCGGCACATGCACCGGCATCTCCTCGCCTTCGAGTGCGGGCGACAGCCCGACGAAAGCCAGCACGACATTCGCCTTCTCCGCCGCCGCCAAAGCCCCGGGTAACAGGTCCCCCGCCTTTGGTATCCAGTCAAGCGAAACCCCCGCCCCAAACAGCGGTCCCTTATGCACATACTCCACCCGCAGTGCATGTCGCCTGCTATCCGTCAGGTTCAACGTAAAGTCTTTCGACAGGCTGTCATGCGATCCCGACGGCGGCGTCACAAATGCCGAAACCTGCTTCCCATCCACAAACACCGAAAACGCTTCGGATTCGCCGCACGGATAGCAGAATGCCACCCGCGTTCTAAACGTGTAAGCTCCCGGCGTCGGCACCCCGATCGTCCCCGTCCATCGCACCGCAAACGCCTCCAGCGGAACCCCCGCCGCCGGCGACCCGCCACTCCAGTCAAAGTCGATCTGCTTGTCCACTCGCGTCACAACCGGCTTCCCGGTCGGATCGGGCTTCGCGAAATATTCCGCCTTTAATCCTTCGGTCTCCGACTCCGCATCCGGATGGAAGAGCGTGCGCGGCGCCGGCATCGCCAGCCCTTCGGCATACGGCGAACCCTGCGCATACAGCACCTTCGCCCCGCTGAACTCCGACTCGATCCCGTCCACCGGCAGCACCGGCTTACTTGGGATCGCGTTGTAGTTCCCCTCGAGCGCAATCAGCGAAGCCGCATTCGGCCCGATCACCGCAATCGTCTTCACCCCAGACTGCAACGGCAGAACACCATCGTTCTTCAGCAGCACCATGGATTCCCGCGCCGTCTTGAGCGCCAAATCCCGATGCGCCGCACTATCGACCTCGGAGAAGGGAATCGAAGCATACGCCACCTTCGCCTGATCATCGAACATGCCCAGCCGAAACCTCGCTGTCAGTAGCCGCTTCAGGGGAACATCCACATCCGCCTCGGTAGCCAATCCCCGCTTGATCGCCCCGGCCATCGACCGAAACGTATCCCCGCAGCTCGTGTCCGTCCCCGCCTTGATCGCCGCCACGGCCGCCGTCTCCGCATCCGCAGAAGCATGATGCCCCGGATTATCGTAAAAGTCGTCGATCGCACCGCAGTCCGACGTCACGAACCCTTGGAAGCCCCAGTCCCGCCGCAGCGTATCCCCCAGCAGCAGCTTGCTCGCGCATGCGGGATCTCCGTCGACCGCGTTGTACGCGCACATGATCGAGTCCGCCTTGCCCTCTGTAATCGTCGCCCGAAAGGCCGGAAGATAGGTGTCCCAGAGATCATGCGGCGAAGGCTCAACGTTTGCCGTATGCCGCGTTGACTCCGGCCCCGAATGCACCGCAAAGTGCTTCGGCGTCGCAATCACCTTCAGATACTTCGCATCCGTCCCCTGTAGCCCCTCGACGAACGCCACGCCCAGCCTGCTAGTCAGGTAAGGGTCTTCCCCATACGTCTCCTGCCCACGCCCCCAGCGCGGATCGCGAAAGATATTGATGTTCGGCGACCAGAAGCTGAGCCCGTAGTAAATCGAGTGAAGATCGTGCCTCATCGCCTCGTTGTACTTCGCGCGAGCCTCGGTTGAGATCACGGTCCCAACCTGCCCCAGCAGCGGAGCA
This sequence comes from uncultured Granulicella sp., assembly GCA_963693075.2. Classification (GTDB taxonomy): domain Bacteria; phylum Acidobacteriota; class Terriglobia; order Terriglobales; family Acidobacteriaceae; genus Edaphobacter. Next base: position 2,327,614 of record CAXMMP010000002.1, read on the forward strand.
TTCCACGTCGCCGCCATACCGATCGCCTGCGGAAACAGCGTGGCAAATCCCGACCGCGCCACGCCATGCAGCCCTTCGCTCCACCAGTTGTACGCCGGAACCCCCAGCCGCGGAATCGCCGCCGACTCATGCGTCAACTGCGAAATCTTCTCGTCAAGCGTCATCCGCGACGCCAGATCCGCCACCCGCTGATCCGTCGGAAGCGCCTGATCCTGGTAGGGCAACGCCCGTTGACCGTCAGCTAACCCAAGGCCCAGTACCCAACAAGCTCCGGCAACGACCCAAGCAGCTCCCCTCGCCCCGCCCATCACACCACCTCGCATAGACCATCTTCCCACGCGAAGCCCACGGCTCTATAGCAAAAGCCGTCTTCCCGACGCACCCGACATTTCCGGCAAGGCACGCAATCTCAGTTTTGCTCGCGCTTGAAGGGGCCACGCTTAGAAAAAGCCGCTGCCCCAAAAACAGTGCAATTCGTCAGCCCGCCATTGAACGGGAAGGGCCGCTGGAAGCTGTATAAGTGCGTTCTGTAAGTCCCATGTTTTCCGATATTTGCATATAACTCATATACGGGGGGTATGGGCTAGTGCGGAATCACCGTCGCCGTCCCTCGACTCGCCGCCAAAATCCACCCTTCCAGCCGTCCCGAAGCCCGCAGCAGGTTCACCTGTGCTTGCCTCAACTGGTAGTTTGCGTCGAGCACGCCCAGGTACTTCTCGCGCTCCGAAATCTTCGAGTTCTGCTCGTCTTTCGGCGTCATCAGCGGTGCATTTCCACCCGCGGAAGCGCTCAACTGCGCATCGACCGCCTCCAGCTGAGCCTTCGCCAACTCCTGCTGCAGACCCGCTACCTCGTAGTTCGCCCGAAGCACCGCAATGCTGTGCCGTAACTTCGCCTGCCCGTCGATCGCCGTCACCTGCGCATCCTCCGCGACAGCCCTCGCCCTCACCGCCTCCGCCGCCGACTCCTGCGCCTTGGCCCCATGCTCCTTATCGAACAGCGGCATCTGAATCTGGATCGCAAACACGCCTTCATTCGCGCCAATCTTGATCCCCGTGTTGATGCTCTGCAGCTGCGCGAATGAGTTGGTAAACGTGGCATACCGGTTGTACTGGACCAGCAGCGAGAGCTGCGGCCGATACAGATACTTCTTATCCCCCACCGCCGTATGCCACTTCGCCTCCGCCGTCTCGAACGCCGCCGCAACTGCCGGGGTCGCCGGGACCCCCACCAAAGGAGGGGCCGCCTGTTCGATCGGAGTAGCCGGGAACTCCGCATCCACCTGCACCACGGAATCCGCCGGTAGACCCATGGCCAGCGCCAGATGCGTCCGGTCCCGCGCCGTATCATCCTCCGCCCGTAACTTCGCCAGCTTCACCTGCGCCGCGCTCAGCTTTGCCGTCGTCAAGTCGATCGAGGTGTCCCGCCCTGCATCCAGCCGGTCCTCGACGATCTGCACCAGCTTCGCCGCCAGATCGCTTTGCGTCGCGAGCACCGTTTCGCGCTCCTGATCGTGCTGTACCGCCAGAAACGTCAGCGCCGTATCTTCCATCACACCCTGCCGCGCATCCTGCAACGACAAGTCCGTCGCTGAGATCCCAAACCGCGCCGCCCGAATGTAGGATTGCTGCGAGAAGTTATAGACCAGCGACTGCGCGTTGAACGTGAACAGCGTCGGAGGATTCGGGCTGTACCCGTACGAGTTTCCCAACCCTGCCCCCGCCGTCACCGACGGCACAAACACATCATGCGCCTCGTCAAGGCTCGCGTGAGCCTTCGCTACATCCGCCTGCGCGATCCTCACCTTTGGACTGTGCGATAAGGCCAAATCCACGGCAGTCCCCAGCGACACCTGGCCCACAGCCGCAGTCGTCGCTAACAACCCGAGCGCAAGGGTCAATCCCGTCCTGCGCAGACCTATCGTCAATCGATCTCCAGACATCCTCATCATTTAACCGGCTTGGCCGGCTTCACCGGCTTGACCGCCAGCCCGTTGAACAACTCTGTCCCCGCCGTCGCCGGCCCCAGCACGACCGTATCGTTTGGCCGCAACCCACCGACGATTTCGACATTCGTGTTCGTCACCAGCGAACCAATCTGAATCGGCGTCTGCTGTAGCTTGCCATCGACGATCTTGTAGACGTAGTTCTTCGAACCATCGGTGTGCAGCGCCTCCCGCGGAATCGACAACACGTTCGATCTTTGCTCCTCGGTCACCCTCACCAGCACGTTCGAGTTCGGAGTCAGATCCCCCCGCGCATCATCGACCGAAATAATCCCCTCGCCGACATTCCGCGTCCCGCCATACGTGATCACCGTATTCGGAGCATGGGACATGTGCCCATGCCAAACCTTACCCGGCTTCGCATCCCATGTAATCGTCACGGGTTGCCCATCTTTCAATCTGCCGATATCCGGTTCATCGAAGTAAGCCCGTACCAGCAGTTTGTTCAGGTCGGCAATGTCCATCATGTCTTCGCCGGCCGGCACAAACTCATACTGCGAGTAGGGGATGTAGTAGACCGTCCCCTCATACGGCGACCGGATATCCGCGGCTGCCAGCGCTGCATTGGCCGCATTCACCGCAGCACGAGCCTCCGCCACGCGCGCCTGCGCGTTCGCCTTGTCGCTGCTGCCATAGCGCTGCGCGGAGTGGGTATTCGCGTTACCCAGTGCGACCTCAGCCGAGTTCAGCCGCTGTTTCGCCGCCGTCACCTCGCTCGCTGACGCCGCCCCCTTCTGCTGCAGCGTCTCGAGCGAAGCCAGGTTCTGAGCCGCCGACTCCTGCTCCAGCTTCGCAGAGTTCGTGTTCGACGAGAAGTTGCCGCGCTCCTCGCTGCTCCCGCCATGCTCGATATCCGACAATTGCAATTCAGCCTGAGAAAGTGAAGCCTGGGCAGTAGCGAGCCGCGCACGAATGTCGGCATCATCCATCCGCAGCAGGAGCTGGCCCGGCACGACGTGATCGCCTTCGCTTACATAGATCTTCTCGAGGACGCCGGGCGTCGTGGCATGCGCCTGAAACGGTTCAACCGGCTCAACCTTCCCGTTCGTGGGGACACTGCTCGAAAGCGTCTGATACGACACCTGAGCGACATTGACCTTCACGACCTCGCGCGTCATAGCACGAATGGCAAACACTGCCGCGATCACCAGTACGATACCGGCGGCCCAGAAGATAGGTTGGTTGGAGCGTCTTTTTTCGGGAGGAGCCATATCGTTGAAAGAACAGTATATGAGACGCGAACCGCAACCAAACGAATCGACTTAATTGCATGACGAATTGTTCAAGGATCCAGACCCTAACCAGCACCCAAAGGGACTCTCAAACCAAAAGGGGCCGCGCCTCACCAGGCCCGCGAGAACCCCGGCCCCGGCGTCGATTCATCGCGCAACTTCGAATCGACATTCGCCCGGAGCTCAATGAGCCGGCCAAATAGCCAGATCAAATCCGATAGCCGGTTCAGAAATGCCAGTACCTCGGGCAGCACCCACTCCTCACCCTCTGGACTCATCTCCGCCAGTCTCACCGATGCCCGCTCCGCCCTTCGGCAGACTGCCCGCGCAATCTCATAGGCCGCCGACTCCGTATTCGCCCCCGGCAGCGACCAGTCCGATAAAATCCCCGGCAGGCCCTCGATCTGGTCGACCAGCTTCGTTAGATCGTCCACATCCGCCTGCGTCATCACCGGCTCTTTTTTCCGATTTGCCGGTGGAGTGGCCAGCGCCGCGCCGACCCGAAACAGAGTCTTCTGAATCGTCTCGGTCCAATCCCGGATATCTGCCTGCGAGCAGATGCTTCGCGCAAACCCCAGGCATGAGTTCAACTCGTCCACATCTCCGTAAGACTCTACCCGCGGATCGGCCTTCGACGTCCGTAAACCGCCAATCAGCCCCGTGGTCCCCGCGTCCCCATGCTTTGTTGCAATCGATGACATACTGAATCCCCATCTCGTTCCAATTTGTCACTTCGAGCGAAGCGTTCGCCGCACGTTGCGACCGCGCAGGGACCAAACGCACACCCTAAAACACTTCCAAGTACCCGGTGGCCGACTTTTGCTTGCACCGCAGCACACAGGCATAGGCTCGAGTCCGTTCCCAAGCATGGTGTGCCGAGAAGTGCGCGACCTCTTCCAGAAGAACACGAAGCACGGTCGAGTGCGTCACCACGGCTACTGTCTTGCCCTCGGCTTCCTGCCGGATCAAACCGATCTCTTCCATGACCCGGTTCTTAAAGAGCGCGATCGGCTCGCCCTCGGGCGGCGTTACGTGCGGAAACTCAGCAACCCATCGAATCGCAAATGCAGGATCAGCCGCTTCAATCGCCTCCCATGTCAACGTCTCCCAGCGCCCAAAGTCGATCTGCCGCAGACCCTCTCGCTGGTAGATTGGCACCCTCCCATCATCGAGCATCCGCGCCGTTTCTACAGCCCGTCCAAGCGTCGAGGTATAGATCGCATCGAAGTGCACTTCTCCCAGATTCTCAACAAGCTCTCGAAGCTGCCGCCGGCCGTGGTCGTTCAACGGCGGATCGCTGCGACCGCAAAACGTCCCGGCAAGATCGGTTTCAGCGTGCCGCACAAAGATAAGAGTCGATTCCATCGCCCAACATCCTATTCGAAGACGCAGACCTTTGGAACCCGCTCGCTGCCCTGAGCCGGTCCAAAGGTCGCAAGTCTGAATGCTCGGTTCTTCTGGCGAAGATCCGGTTGATCTCTACTTCAGCCGAAACGACTCGCCACCAAAGCTGAACTTGAACCCGCCTCTCACCGAAAATGGCAGAGCCGGATATCCGTAAGCCTCGTAGTACTTCTCGTTGAGCAGGTTTTGCAGATTCGCATACGTTGAGAGATGCGAGTTGATTCGATAGTTCCCCGTCAACTCCAAGCGCTGATACGCTCCATCCAGATTGCGATTCGGCAGAAGCAGGGAATTGCCATAGTTCACGTCGAATCCGCCCAAGAATGTCGAGTCATCCCGCCGTCCAACCATCGTTCCCGAAAGCTGTCCGCTGAACCGACCCCGGTTGTAAACCAGCGAAAAATAGCCACTGTGCGGAGCACGCCGGAAGGGCCGCGCCCCATCCAACGGTCCATAGTTTCCGATCGCCACGGTCGAAAAGTTTGCAGTCGTATTGAAGCTCGGCCCGAGCGCATCCGACGAGAAGGAGTGCTGCACCACCGCATCCAGATAGGTGTACCCCGCGCGCGCGAATAGCCGCTTGCTCAGCCGAAACTCAGCCTCAGCCTCTGCGCCCTGCGCTCGGTACGAAAGCGAGTTGATGTAAGCGCCTGCCCCGAAAAGGTTCGGGTCGTTCGCTTCCGCCGCCGGAACTCCCAGCGTTACGAGCCCATTCGGGTCCACGTACTCAATCACGTTCGTAAACTCATTGTGGAAGTAGGTCAAGTTGACACGCGCCCGTCCATCCCCAAACTGCTGCTCGACGCCCGCATCATACGTCCGGCTGTACTCGCCCCCCAGCCTTTTCGTCCCGTATTGATCGATCAGCGAAGCCCCGTTTGGCAGCCCAGAGAAGACTCCGTACAACGAGTACACCTGGTCGAGCACACTTGGCTCTTCCACTCCCTTTCCAAAGCTTCCATGCAGCTTCGTCCCTGAGAGAAATTGCGAAGCATCCGGCCGAAACGCATAGTAAGCCACCGAAATCCGCGGCGTCAGCGCCTTTCCGTACACTGCATTGTCCTCAATGCCGCTTCCAATCACATAGTGAAAGCGGCTGCTCGCATCGCCCGCCGCCTGGAGCGTATAGCTATAGTTCCCACGTTTGGCCGAGGCAAAGCTCGAGGCGCCCCTTTCATCTTCGTATTGGAACGAGCCCAGGGCATCCAGGTGTTTGGTCACCGCATAGTCGGACTGCGCGTACACAAAGCTTCGCCTTGTCGTCGAAGGCGAGTTGGCCGGATAGCTTTCCAGGTACGGCGGAAATCCGATGTAATCCAACTGCGCCTGTCCCGTCGTCGAGTAACCGTTCGCACCGTGAATCGTCACGACATCTCCCAGCGTCTCCCCATCGTTCGCGTTCACCGGCCCATCCGGTGCGTACTGGATGTGGTCGTAGTTCAGCGCCTGCCACCCATACCGCACCAAGTTGTGCCACTTCGCATTCGTCTGCTGCTGAGCCGTGCCGTTCAGCAACGTCTCTTTGTAGAACTGGTTTACGAAGTCTGGAATGCCATAGAGGTCGATCGCGTTGGGGTTCCCTGAGTTCGTGTCGATATGGCGAAACGTAAACCGCACATCAGTCTTTTCGTCCGGCTCAAATCCAAAGTTCCCGTAGCTCGTCGCGTTTTGGTACTGGTCATTTACGGTGCTATTTGCCGTCTGGAACGCCGAAAAGCCGCTTGCATAATCGAACTTCGCTTTCACCCCGGCGATCCCAGCTTCCTGCCGCAGCGTGCTGAAGTTCCCACCGTCCACCGCATACGTAAACAGCGGCAGCGGAGTCGTTCCGCGCACCGTTGAAAGCGACACCACCCCTGAAAGCACATCCGACCCATACAGCACCGAGCTCGGCTGCCGTAGCACCTCCAACTGCGCGATTCCGGTCGAAGCCAGCGTCGAAAGATCGGCCAACGCGCCGATATCGTTCACCGGGACGCCATCGACCAGCACCTTTGTGAAGTCGGAGTTTCCCCCGCGCAGGAAGATCGACGACTCACCACCTAACTGTCCTTGCGCGGTGATCTGTACCCCCGGTACCAGCCTGAGCGGCTGTTGAACCTCCAGCGAATGCGAAAATTCCTCAGCAACGACGACCGAGATCGGCGCACCCGACTGTGCCAGCGGGGTCGGCGTACCATTCGCCGTCACCGTCACCTCCTGCGAAAGCGTAGGGGTCGCCAGCGTCACATCCTGATCGTCATTGCGCCTCGCCGAAAGATAGATCGGAGCAGTCAGCGTCTCTCCAAATGTCGGCGCCGAAACCCCGATCCGGTATCTCCCGTTCGCTGGAACCGTGAGGCTATATGTTCCATCGACAGCCGACTTTGCCGCATCGAGGATCGTCTTGTCCGCATCGTTCTTGACGAGGTAGACCTTGGCTCCCACGACGACCGCTCCCAGCGGATCGCGAACCGTTCCGTGCAGCGTGGGGACACTCTGCGCGAATGCGGCGGTGGAGACAAACATAACTCCGCACAGACCTGTGCGAACGACGTGGCGACTCGAAAACATAAACGCTCCTATGCCGGCAGAGACGAAGGGTCTCGGCGAGGCGGTTGAGCGGGAAGAATGTGCGGAAGCGGCTGCGCGGATCCCGCACACCTCTTCTGCGGGCGAAGAGACGGTTCTGCGACAGTGCTCTTCAGCTCTCCCTACGGAGCTGAACGAAGCCCTTGCAAACCTGGCCGGTCTCCTGACTTGCGCCTCATCGAGCTTCGGAACGACCTTCCCAGGAATCGCTTCCCAGTGGCCCAAACTTTGTTCCTGCTCTCAGCGCTTACAGTTACGGGGTAGTGGCGGATTTGCACCGCCTTCCCGACACCAGATTCTCCCCAACCTTACCAGATCACGCCGCCGATCCCGCTGAAAAAATCACCAGGCAGACACGAAAAAGCCCCGGCATTACTGCCGAGGCTTTTGAGAATTTCTTGCGCTGTCTACGACCGCGTCAGTGCCTTAGCGCCCTTCAGCTTGGTCTTCCAGCCGGCACAGCGATCCATGATGGACTTCTCCATCTTTGTCTGCAGCTCAGGGCTGAAGTCATACAACTCGTGGTCCCGGTAGATGTTAATCGTCTTCGTCGTCGAGTCGAGAACCACTTCACAGTGCTTACACTCCGAGATGTGATGCTCGACTTCCGCCATCAGCGTGGGTGGGACGTTACCGTCGAAGAAGTCAGTCAGCTTGGCGAGAAAATCTGTGCAGGTCATCGGAGTACCGTTGTTATTGTGCCTTGCTTTCCCGCAATAGCGCAGGCGAAAGGGAAGGGTTCTGTTTGAAATAACGGCTCAGTCGTTCTCGTAATTGCAGCCGTGCTCGCAACAGTCGAGACTTGACTGCGGGAACGCTCAATCCTAGCGCATCCGCCGTCTCCTCTGTCGACAGGTTTTCGATGTCTCTCAGAGTGAAAACGGTGCGGAAACCTGGGGGTAACCCCTGAATCGTCTTCCGCAGGATGTCCGCAAGCTCCGATTGCCCGTAAAGCTGCTCCGGATTTGGCCGCCACTCCGCAAAATCGCGCGGAATTGATCCCTCTTCCGTATGCACGTCCTCATCCATCGAGACGGTCTTCGAGGTCTTCCGCTTCCGCAACCGCATCAGCGACTCATTCACCGCGATCCGCACCAGCCAGGTCGAGAACTTGGAGTTCCCCTGGAACTGGTCCAACTTCTGGTAAGCCTTGAAGAACACATCCTGTGTGATGTCTTCAGCATCTTCACGATTCTGCGTAATATGCTGCGCCACGCGAAAGATCTGACGGTCGTACTGCCGGATCAGCTTCTCGAACGCAGCCGAATCACCCTCTTTCGCAGCCGCGACCAGCGCGACGTCAGGGTGAATCTCTTCGGTCTCTGGGGTTTGAATAGCTGGCATAAGGGGTAAGCAGTACAGATTAGGCGCACAGGCAGTCCTGATCCTGTTCATCTTACCCGACCCTGCAACTCGGATCAATCTGGCCGGAAATTGGGCTGCAGGTTCGCGACAGGCGGCCAGCTCGCAGCTATCTTGGCTCGAAGCCTTCTCGTGGTCGGCACACAGAACCGGTCACGTACCCTCCTAGATTCGCACTCAACCCATCCACCAATATTCCATCTAGAGTGAAATGAGGCGAAATTCACGCCAAGGGTGAGGTAAATTGTGGGTCTGAAGCAAACATCCGGCTACGCCATTCTGGCAGCCGCCTTTCTCTGCGCATCGGCCGCCCATGCCGCGCCCGCCCAGAAGCCCAGGAATAGTCCGTCGACACACCACGCCACCTCCAAATCCACGAAGAGCAGCAAAGCCACCACCAGGAAAGGCGCCAAAGCCAAACCGCTCACCGCCGCCGAAAAACGTGCTGCGGCCAAAGCTGCGAAGTCAGGAAAGTCCTCGAAACACTCCGTCGAACTCACCCCTGCGGCCGCTCGCCTCAACTCCGCGTTCACCGCCTCAGCTACGCTCCGCCCCATGGCTCAACAGCTTGCCTCCAGCCGCTCTCCCGCCGGATTTTCCGCGGTCACCGCCTACGCCCAGACGCACCCCGGCTCCGCAGCCGAAACTGCCTACCTTGCTATCGGTCACGCCTATTCGCTCGACAAGCGTTACTCGGATGCGTCTGACGCCTTCCGCCACGCCAACAACCCGGGCGAACCCCTCTCCGACTACGCCGACTATCTCGGCGCACAGGCTCTCATATCCGCCCAGCGCGCACCGGAAGCTGTCCCGCTCCTCGACCACTTCGCTGACCGCCACCCCGACAGCATCTTCGCCGCCAACGCCCCCATGCTGCTCGCCGACACCTATATCCAGGCCAACAACGGCCCCGCCGCCGTCCGTGCCCTGCAGCCCCTGGTCGGCACCCCCCAGGCCGATCATGCCGACGTCAAATACGCCCTCGCCCGCAGCTACCAACTCTCCGGGCAGAGCTCCCAGGCGATCGCTCTGTACCACTCGCTCTATACCACTCAGCCGCTCAGCTATGAAGCCACCCAGGCACGCGTGCAACTCGGCGTCCTTGGCGCAGCCCCAACCGCGGGCGAGCGCAAAATCCACGCCGATACTCTCTTCAACGCCAAGCGCTACTCCGAAGCCAACAACGAATACGCCCTGCTCCGAAGCGACCCATCACTCTCGCAGCCTGATCGTGACGCCCTCGAAATCTACTCTGCCAACTGCGAGCTGAAGCTCAAGCACCTCAGTCGCCACGACATCGACAAGCTCCCTACCACCAGCGACGACACGGCCGCCCTTAAGCTTTACCTCTACGCCGAGATCTCCCGCAACGAAAAAGACCGCGCCGGCCACGACAGCTACATCGCCCAGATGGTCGCCAAGTTTCCGCAAAGCCGCTGGCTCGAAGAGGCCCTCTACTCCGGCGGTAACATGTACCTGCTCACTCACGACGCACCCCAGGCCATCTATCACTACAAGCTTCTTGTCGAGCGCTTCCCGAACAGCATCTACGCACCATCCTCCCATTGGCGCGAGGCGTGGATGAACTACCGACTGCGCAACTACACCGAAGCAGCCCGCCTGATGGACGAGCAGGTCACCCTCTACGGCGCGGGCATCGAAGCCTCGAGCGCCCTCTACTGGCGCGCCCGCATCTATGAAGAGCAGGAACACGACTTTCCCCACGCCGCCGCCTACTATCACTCGCTCGATAAAAACTATCCCAATTTCTACTACGGCCTCATGGCTCGCCGCCGCCTTGCCGTCCTTGGTTCACAACCCGAAGTGACCCAGACTCCGGCCTTGGCGGCTGTCCGTGTCCTGCCCGTCCCGGACCTCGCAGACGTTGTTCCCGAGAACGATCCGCACCTGATCAAGGCCAAGTTGCTGGCGAACGCCGCACTGAATGAGTACATCGCGCCGGAGATCAATGCCAGCCCCACTTCAGCCCAGTGGGGAGCGCTAGCCCAGGCCCAGATTTACGCATCCTACGGCGAGATCACGCGCGCGTTGCAGTCCATGAAGAAGTCCGGCATCTCCTTTTTCGCCTTGCCCACCAGCCAGGTTCCGACCATCTATTGGCACCTCATCTTTCCTCAGCCCTACTGGTCTGACCTCGTCGCCGACTCTGAAAAGAACGGTCTCGACCCATACCTTGTCGCTTCTCTCATCCGCCAGGAGTCTGAATTCAATCCCGGAGCCAACAGCCCCGCCCACGCTATGGGACTGATGCAGCTCCTGCCCTCGGTGGGCAAAGAAAACGCCAAACGCGAAGGTCTCAAAGGCTTCAGCCCCAACGAACTCTACAACCCCGCGATCAACCTCCAACTAGGCACACGTAACCTCAAAGGTGTTCTCGATCGCTTCGGCGGCCAACCCGAATATGCCCTCGCCGCCTACAACGCCGGTGACCTCCCCGTCCGTGCCTGGATGGCCGCCGGCGACTACAAAGACATCGCCGAGTTCGTCGAATCCATCCCCTACACCGAAACCCGCGAGTACGTGCAAGCCATTATGCGAAACCGTGAACTTTACCGCCAGCTCTACCCGGTGCATTGACCACAAGGATTCAAATCAATTTTGCTGAGACTCACCGCAGCCGAAACCGCATAAAGACAACCGCTCCGAACGGATCACGACCGTAGCTTTTTGCGAGGGAATCGGATGCCCGATAGACCGTAAATTGACCGCCCGGTGCTCCCACCAAGTGCTTTCCCAATCCAAAATCCCGATCGAATCCCAACGAGTAAGCCTGCACATGACCCACCGAACTCTCAGACCCCGGGCGCCCCAGCAACTCACTTGTCCGCGCCGCTGATTCAACCCGGGTCCACACATAATTTCGCGTCTTGAAGTTCAGTAACGACTCCAGCAAATAGCTGTTCTCCAAAAGCCCCGTCTTCTCATTCCGCGTCTGCCCCCAAAGTACAGTCGTAGCCCAGTTTGCTGTCGCGCCCTGATCGCCGGCCATTGCCATACCGCTCATCTGCTGCCTACCGCCGAATGATCGGTTATACATGACGGAAGCCGTCTGCCGGCGCTGGTTCTGCCCCAGGTTCAAAGCCTCCGGACTGGTAATCTGCGCCACCGAATACTGCGCCGACATATCTCCCGTTGGCGACCACGTCAGCCTCGCCGCCGCCGAATCTACCGCATGCCCATTTGGCGAAGGCTCCGGCTGCCATCGCGCCTCTGTCGGCTCAGCCCCGTGAAACCCCGACCCTTCCAACCGCAGCGACTTGTAGGTAAGTCCCGCAGTCACCACGTTGAACGCGATATGCGTGGAGTCCTCCTGGTGATGCCCCAATGCCGCAATTGGATCCTCCGACGCCGAGAGCCGATGCGGATAAGCCGTCGGCCCGATCGCCGGATCTCCCACGGGAGCCGCATACAGACTCAAGAGACCGTGCTCACCAACCCGCACGTCGTATAGAGCTGCGATCTCCATGAAAAGATCATGCGGGTGCTGGCCATCCACAATCGGCTGCCCGTACGCTGTCTCACCCTGCTGAAATAGCTCCGGATACTCCCGCCCCGTAATCGTCGCCGGCTCCAGCGACAGCATCGTCCGGAACGTGAGCAGCCCGCGCGCGCCCACCCGGTGCTGTGCCATCGGCATCAGCCAGTTGGTCGAAAACAGCTTGTCATGCGCATGCCCGCCGAGAGCCACCTGCTGCGTGTCAGCGACGAACGCCACGCCATGCTGCATGAACGTCCACCCTCCATTTCTCTGCATGAGCATCGACATCGGCGTCGAAGTGGGTTCAATCGATGTCCCAGAAGAAGTGTGTTGAAGCTCATTGTCGATCAGCGTATGCGGCATAGCCATCTCCTGCGCAAGCAGGACTGGAGCCACCAGAAAAGACAGGACGACGAGAGTACGAAGGTGCATGAAAGATCCCCGCGGAGTCGTTGCAGCGTGAGAACAAAAGACGCGACGGCGCGCCTTTATCAAGTTCACGAGCTTCGGACATCAGATTCGGAGGATGGGATGAATCAGAGGTGGAGCTGATGTTTTCAAACATCTGCGAGCGACCGCGATCACGCGAGGAAACGCGACGGCATCTTGCATCCGCACAGCCACAGGCAGCACGCCGAGACCATGCGGCGCCACCACCTCGGCGGGCTGCGGACTAGTCTGGCAACATGTCATGGAGATCCACGCGCCTGCAGGGCAACAATCCTGACAATGCGCAGTTGGCACGGAGTGGGTAGAAGCAGATGCGGGGCAGGGAAGCCCCAGTGCGATTGCCAGGATAAGACAGAGCCACGCCGTCAACCAGCGCGGGTTACGGCTCGGATTCCCATCGACCGGCATGCGCCCATTATAGATTCTGACGAGGAACTGCGTCGCGGCTCGCGGCTAAGGGGCTTTCACCATCTGAGACTTCAACAACACGATATCCACCCGACGATTCTGTTGCCGCCCAGCTTCCGTAGCGTTGTCAGCGACCGGACGAAACTCTGCGAACCCACTGGCCGATATAGAGGCGGGGTCAGCCGTGCCTGTGGCAATCAAAAGACGGGTTATGTCGGCCGCCCGAGCCGTTGAAAGCTCCCAGTTCGTCGCATACTGCGCCGTATGAATCGGCACGTCATCGGTGTGTCCCTCTACCCGCATGGGCTGATGCGGCAAGCTGGCTACGATGGCCTTCAACGCCTGCACCGACTCAGCCCGCACATCCGCTGAACCCGAGTCGAAGAACCCGGCCTCTCGCAAGGAAACAACAAGCCCGTCCGCAGACGGATGAATCGTCACCGACCCTGCGGCAAGCTTCCGCCCCGCGACCTCCTTCTCAACCGCCGCCGTCACGTCCTTCTGCGTGTGCGCTTCACTCAGCTTCTCGGCTTCAATCGCTGAAGGCACCGGCAGACCGAAGGGAGCCGGGTTTGAACTCGGCGCACTCGCAGCATCATCGGAAAGCGGCGGGGTCGTCGTATGCTGATCGAAGATCCCGTTGTATTGAAAGGCAGACTGCATCGCCTGCGCCAGCTTAATCGTCTTGCGCTTGTCGTTCTGCCCCGAAGCAAACAGCACTACGAAGAACGCAAACAGTAGCGTGATGAAGTCAGCATAGGAGACAAGCCAGCGCTCATGGTTCACGTGTTCGGGGTGCTTTTTCTTACTCATCAGGCGGCCTCGGGAGTTGCAGCGTCAGCGTGCTTGGATTCGAACAGGAACGTGCGAAGCTTGGTCTCGATCATTCGCGGATTCATGCCTTCAAGAATGGAGATAACGCCCTCGAGCATCATCTCTTTCACCATCACCTCCTCGCGATGGCGAAACTTCAGCTTTGCCGCAGCAGGCAGACAAATCAGATTGGCGACTGCAACGCCATAGATGGTCGCAACAAAGGCCGTTGCAATCCCACGCCCTACTTCGTCGATGTCCGAAAGATTCTTCATTACCTGAATCAGGCCCAGTACTGCCCCGATGATCCCGACTGTCGGCGAGTAGCCGCCCGCAGCCTCAAAGACGGCCGGAATCTTTTCTTCAATCTCCGACTTGTTCTCCAGCTCCAACTGCATGATCTTGCGCACTTCAGACGACTCAGTTCCATCCACAGCAAGCATGAGCGCCTGCTTCAAGAACGGGTCATGAATGTTCTTTAACTCCCCATCGAGAGCGACGATCCCGGACTTTCGCGCGATGTTTGCGAAACCGACGATCTGCTGCAGAATTGCCTCTCCGTCATGGCCCTTATGCAGGAACACTTTGACGATGTCCTTCAGCGCTGCCAGAAAGATGTGCAGCGGAAACTGCAGCATGCAGGCCCCGGCTGTCCCTCCCACCACAATCATCGCCGCGGTCGGCTTAACGATCTCCATCACGTTGCCGCCTTCAATCAGCATGCCGCCGAGGATGCCGGCGAGTGCAAGAATGAGGCCACCAATGCTGGCGATATCCATAGTGTTGCGACTCCTTCAGGTTGCCGGATCAGTTCTCGGTTGGCTCAGCAGTGTTCGCGTCGAGTGCGGCCTTGGTCGTGAGCGCGCTCGCCGCGTCGGGCCACGCCTTACGGAGAACCGAACCGCGCCACTCGACAATCAGCTCCAAGAACTCTTCGCACGTCTCTTTCACGATCAGCCGTTCGCCGGTGATCAACGTGAGCGTCGTGTCCGGGGTGGCCTCAGCAAATTTGACCAGGTCGGTGTTGACCACAAGGGAGTGTCCGTTGAGGCGGGTCAGGTGAATCATGGCAGCGTGCGCCTCCGATGCGTGCTTCATCGGCGTGGGAAGCCGCTGTCGATAGTGCCGGAGTGACCGCGGATTATCTCCGATGTCTAAGTGGATTGCCGAGAAGCGAATCTGTCCTCGCCTAAAGTACCGTTCCTGCACGCCGATGGAGTCAGGGAACGCGGAGCCTTCCGCAAGCTGAGCTGCCTAAACCCCAAAGTGGTTAGCTGGCATCAGCGCCCGGGGCCGGCGCCCGTGGAAACTCAAACCAGTACTACAGGAGCGGAAAAATGTCCTTGGGCGTTTTGAATAACATCGCAGCCATCTACGCGGAAAATAATCTCAACCAGACGCAGTCGAGCCTGCAGACCACGCTCAATCAGCTCTCTTCCGGCTCCCGCATCAACTCAGGCGCGGACGATGCCGCGGGTCTCTCGGTCGTCGACGGCTTAGGCGCAAACGTAGCGGCGCTCACGCAGTCCGCCCAGAATGCAAGCGACGGCATCGGTCTCCTGCAGACCGCCGACGGGGCTCTTTCGCAGGTCACGAACCTGCTCAACCGCGCAGTCACGCTGGCCACTGAAGCAGCGAACGGCACCTTGAACTCGAACCAGGTCACGAGTGCCAACCAGGAGTACCAGAACATCCTCACCGAGATCGCAAATATCGGATCGACGACCAACTTCAATGAAAACCAGGTCTTCACATCGAAGGGACAGACGGTCTTCGTTTCGGACGGCACGTCGAGCGGCGCCAACAGCTACAGCGAGACGATTGGGACCCTGACCCTCGCTTCGGTCGGTGTAACCGCGGCAAGTCCTGCCGTCACGAGCCTTATCAGCAACCCGGCAACGGGCACTGGTTCCACGGCTACAGCCGGCGCGTCGGTACAGTTTGGTTCGCTCAGCAACACTACCAACACACTCTCGGGTACGTTGAGCGCAAGCGTCGCCGGCGCGACCGCGGTTACCTTCTCCATTACCGCGGGCGACACACTGGCTCAAACGGTCGCAGCCATCAACGCGACCGGTAGCTCCTTCAAAGCAGCCGGCATTGTGGCGAGCACCAACAACGGCGGTCTGGTGCTGACCGGACCAGTCGACACCGGCACGGCGGGAACGAATACGTTGAACGTCACCGGCAGCACACTCTCCCAGACCACCATCGCGACTACCACCGCGACTCCCGGCGTTAACTTGCTCGCCGGCGCGACCGACGACGTATCGCAGCTTACGCAACTCACCGCCCAATCCGTTCTGACCAGTGTCACGACTGCCATCAACGATGTTGCCGTCCAGCGCGGAAATATCGGCGCCGACGTCAACGAACTCACAGCCGCTTCGAACGTCGCTTCGGCTGAATCGGTCAACCTTACCGCCGCGCAGAGTACCATTCAGTCCACTGACTACGGCGCAGCAACGAGCAACCTTGCCAAGTACCAGGTGTTGAGCCAAACGGGCATCAGCGCACTGGCGCAGGCGAACAGCGTGCAGCAGGAAGTGCTGAAGCTGCTTCAGACCTAGGATAGTAACCGTCCGCCAACCAGCGACGGAACGAATCCAGCCGAAGTAGAAACGTTGTGAGGAGGGCAGACCTGGTCTTTGAGGTCTGCCTCTTCCGCATCGTGGCCACTCTGAAATGCGCGTATACGAAACCTTTGCTCTTACCGCCAAGGAAAGGTGCCGCGACATCCCGTGAGCCCGCGCTAATCTGCCTTATGTCTCTTTGGCCTTGCGAATGCATTGATGAGAAACGGAGGAAGCCATCATGGGCACAGTCGGCTTGAGCTTCGGGTCCGCAACCAGCGGCACCGGCTTCGACGTCGCTACCACCGTGAATTCCATCCTTGCCATCTCCTCCGGCATCGAGAGCACCTGGAATACGCAACTCACCAATCTGAAGGCGCAGGACACCGCCCTAAGCGGAATCGGCACGGACCTTGCAAGCCTCTCGACAGCGGTCACCGCCTTGACCAACTTTGATGGCGTCTTGGCCTCGAAGCAAGGCTCCAGTTCCGATACTGACGTACTCTCGCTCTCTTCGGCAAGCTCAGCAGCCGTCGCCGGAAGCCATACCGTAACCGTCACGTCCCTTGCCTCCACATCGTCTGAATATTCAGACACCATAGCAAATAGCAGCGATACCCTCAGCGGGTCGCTCACCATTCAGATCGGGACCACGGCATCAACCTCCGGTGTCGCCGCGACAACCGCGCAAACCATCACCATCGGCTCGGCCAACGACACGCTGGCGACACTCGCGACCTATATCAACAGCGGCTCGTACGGAGTGACCGCAAGCGTCGTCACGGACACAACGGGCTCGCGCCTTTCGCTCGTGAGTGCCAGCAGCGGCGCCGCCGGGCAGATCAAACTAGGCGGTTCCATCGCCGATACGACGGCCGCAACCACAGTCGGATTCACCGCCGGACAGACCGGTGCCGACGCAGTCCTCACTGTTGACGGACTGCCCACCACGAGCGCCTCGAATACAGTGACCGGAGCGATTCCCGGCGTCACCTTCCAGCTGCTCTCAAGTGCAGCGGACACACCGGTCCAGGTGCAGATCACCAACGACAACTCATCCGTCGAAACCGCGGTCCAGGCGTTCGTGACCGCCTACAACACCGTCGCCGGCGACATCAAAACGCAAACAGGCAAGGATTCCACCGGTAATGCGGAGCCGCTCTTCGGCGATCCGACGATCTCACTCATTCAAAGTCAGCTTTCAACCGCGCTTTCAAACGGCGTCGCCAGCGGAGGCATCTCGAACATCCAGCAGCTCGGGATCACTGCGAACCCGGACGGAACGCTGACTCTCGACACCAGCGCCCTCGACTCCGTCCTCAACTCGAACTACTCCGGCGTCGTCGGATTTCTGCAGAACACGGGCAGCTTCGGGCAGACCTTTTCCTCCACACTCGACTCTCTTGGCAATTCATCGACCACCGGAGCCATCTCCCTCGAACTCGCGCAGAACTCCAGCGTGGAGACATCGCTCAACACCAATCTCACTAATGAAAACGCACTCCTTGCGACCGAGAAAACAAACCTCACAGCCGAGTTGACCACCGCAAACGAAGAACTCCAGGCTATCCCAGAGCAGCTAAGCGAAGTGAACGAGATCTACAGTGCCGTGACAGGCTACAACCAGAACCAAAACGGGTAGGGAGCAGCGATGAACCAGATGACATATCAACAGCAGGCGACCGTCGGCGCAACAGGTGTGGAGCTCGTCGTGGCGCTCTATGACGGAGCGCTCCGGGCTCTTTATCGGGCGCGCCAATGCGTCCTCGAAGACGACCGTCTCGGCCGGATGACCGCCGTCAAGAAATTCGTCGATATCGTCCTCTACCTGCAGGCCCGACTGCGGCCGGACGTCGGTGGACACGCCGCAATGGCCTTGTCGGACTTCTACGCCGCGATGTTTACCATGGCTCTCGAAGCCTCGCATCTGAGCTCACTCGAAGGCTTCAACGAGGTCATCGGCTGCATGCGTAACGTCCGCGACGCCTGGGCTATTGCCGCGAAAGACCCCGCAGCCGGCAAGCTCCTCCCGCGCGAACTGCGCCTCCGCGAAGAAACCGTCCTTCGCCCTATCGCAGTCCGCGGCGACAAAGTGGAACGCGCCGGAGTCCGATGGAGCGCATAACCGGACTACTGAGCCACTGCTATCTCTTCTTCGAGCTGCTGCTTTTCATACAGGCGAGTGTAGTAGCCATTGCGGGCGAGGAGCTCATCGTGGGTGCCGCGTTCCGCGATGCGACCGTCGACCAGCACTGCAATCTGATCAGCGTTCCTCGCAGTTGAGGTCCGGTGCGAGATCAAAATCGTCGTCCGCCCTTCCATCACCCGCTTCAAACCGGACAGAATCTGCTCCTCGGTAAATGTATCGACGCTTGCCAAAGCATCATCCAGAATCAGGATCCGCGGATCACGCAGCACAGCCCGCGCAATGGCCGTCCGTTGCTTCTGCCCACCGGAGAGCGTGATCCCGCGCTCTCCCACCATCGTCTCAAAACCCTTTGGAAACTCCAGGATCTCAGTCCGAATATGCGCGATCGATGCAGCATCTTCAATCTGCTGCTCCGTCGCACTTGGCACCCCAAACGCGACGTTCTCGGCAATCGAGTTAGAGAAGAGGAACGTCTCCTGCGGCACAAAGCCCACTGAAGCACGCAGAGCCTCGAGCGAATAGGCGTTGAGCGGCTGCCCATCGATGAAGATCGAACCAGCGGGTGCGTCATAGATGCGCGGAATCAAATTGACCAGTGTCGACTTGCCCGACCCTGTCGGCCCAACAATCGCTAAAGATGTCCCCGCCGGAATCTCCAGATTGATGTCATGCAGCACTTCAGTCTTATCGGGATAGCTAAACGTCAGGTTGCGAAACGTAATCGCCCCATGAATCGGCTCGCCTCTTCGGTCGGACACAAGAGCCGGGTCCGTGATATCCGGCTGCTGCTTCAAAAGCTCGTCGATCCGAATCACACTCGCAGTTCCACGCTGAAAGAGGTTCACAACCCACCCGATCGCAATCATCGGCCACGTCAGCTGAACCATGTACACCATAAACTCGGCGAACATTCCCACCGAAATCTGGTGCGTCACCACCTCGTGCCCGCCCACCCACAGGCTGATCACCAGCGAGATTCCCAGCACAAACTCGAGCGTCGGCCAGAGCATCGCCATCAGCCGCACCAAGTGCAGCGACCGCCCAATGTACTCGAGGTTTGCCGTCTCGAATGAAGCGATCTCGGCCTCTTCCTGTGCAAACGCCCGAATCAGCCGCGCCCCCGAAAAGTTCTCCTGCGCCTTCGCGCTGATATCCGAGAACATCGCCTGGATTCGCTCGAAGCGCATGTGGATACGCGCCCCAAACTGCTGCACCAGCACTGACGCGATGGGCAGTGGCACGAATGCGATCAGCGTCAACTTCGGACTCAGCCGATACATCACCGGTAGCGCCGCAAAGGTGAACACGATTGTGTTGGCCGAATACATAATCGCCGGCCCGAGCAACTGCCGCACCGCGCTCAAGTCATTCGTCGTCCGCGCCATGATGTCGCCGGTCCGGTGCGTATTATAGAACGCAGCCGATTGGCGCTCAAGATTCGCAAACAAGTCATTCCGCAGATCGAACTCGATCTCGCGTGAAGCCCCGATCAGCACCTGCCTCGTGATGTACAAAAAGATCGCCGAAAGTGCAGCCACTCCCAGCAGTCGAGCGGCATGGAAGACGATTTTGTGCTCGGTAATCCCGGTCTTCAAATCGTCGACGGCATGCCCGACGATGAGCGGCAAGATCGCCCGAATCGTGTTGTACAGCAGCACCGCAACCCCGCCCCAGGCGAAGTGGGTCCAGTAGCGCCTGAGGTAGGGATACAGTGGTCTGATCTTGTCGAGCATAGCGGTTAGATGACGCCCGACCCGTTAAGGCTTCGGCGGAGTTGCAGTCGTTGGCTTCGTCGGATCGACCGTCGGATTCGCGGGCGGAGGCGTAGCCGTGGGCTTGCCGACAACCGAATCGGCCGAACCAGGCTGCGCAGGTGGAGTCGTCGCCGGTGTCTTCGCTGGCGGAGGAACAATCATGGTCGTGGGTGGTGCCTTCGGTGCAGGAGGGGTATCCGAGACCGAGACCAACTCCACATCAAAGATCAGCTCCGACTTTGGTGGAATCTGGCTACCCTTGCCATTCGGCCCGTAGGCGAGCTGGTAGGGAATGTAGAGGCGACGCTTGCCGCCAACATGCATGCCCGCAAACCCCGTATCCCAGCCCGGAATCACCTGGTGTTTGCCATACTCGATTGTGAACGGCTCATTCCGCTCGACTGACGAATCGAATTTTGTCCCATCCGTCAGCCACCCGGTGTACTGGATCGAATAAAACTTGTGCGGCGCCGCCGCTTCGCCGGTCCCCATCTTAATATCTGCGTATGCAAGGGTGAAGCTGCTCGATTCAATGCCAAGCTTCTCAGCAAAATCAGGCCCTTCCAGCGGACTCACATACTCCAGCTTGACCGCAGGGGTTGTCGTAATGGTGTACATCACCTTCGGGCAGCCGGTACTGGTCGGCAACGCCGGAATCTTCGACGAAATCTCAGGCACTTTGGCGCAGGCAGGCGCCGCACGGTGGGCAGTGGTTGCAGAATGGTGAGTTGCGGTTTGGGCAAGAGCCGGAATTGCAGAGAGAAGGACGAGCGCGGAAGAGAATTTCATGATGGCACCATGGTACATCGCTCGGACTTACGAGCGCCTCGGGCGAGTGTTGCGGTTCCTCTGGGGTGCAACTTCGCACGCGTCAGAAGATTCCAAAAGGCGCCCGGTATGAGCCGCTGCTGGACCTTGTCCGCGCATCTGGAAACTGTCGTCAAGGGGGCGCTACGTGGGCGTGCGCAACAACAAATACGTACCCGCCAGAGCGAACAGCACGTCCGGCGACCATGCCGCCAGCAGCGGAGGCAGCGTATTCACATTGCCCATCGCCTCGAACAGCCGCGAGGTCCCGCTATAGAGCACGGCAATTAAAATCGCAGCCGCAAACCCGGCGACTCCGCCTCGCTTTCCGGTCGTAAAGGCAAACGGCAGTGCAAGCATCGCCATCACCAAGGTAATCGCCGGATACGCGAGCTTCACATCAAGCTGAACCGAAAGCTTCTTCGTATCGAACCCCGACTGCTTAAGGTCATTGATATACCTTGAAAGTTCCCCGAAGTTCATCTCCTGCGACTGCCGGTCCTCCTTCTTGAAGTATCCCGGCTGCTCCCGAATCTGAGAAAAAGTTGTCAGGGTATATGGTGTGTAGGCCACAACCGACTCATTCGAAAACGTCCGCGTCCAGCCATTCTCAAAGATCCACTGCGACACCCGTCCATCCCACCGCGCAGACGATGCGAAGATGCGCCGTCGCAGCGCGAATGTCGCCGGATCGAACTCGAACACTGTCAGATTGGCAAACACATTCCGGTCCGGATCAAAGAATTGATAGTAGAAAATCCGAACCGGCTCTGGCGTGGCAGCCGTACCCTTCGCGTCAAGCCGAACCGGCACCGTCTGCCCCGAAATCCAACTCCGGTCAGGCCGCAAAAATGTCTGCGCCGGCTTCCCTTTGATCACCGACCGGAGCGCCTCCTGCCGACGATTCGCGGTCGGCAGGTAGAACTCATCGAACGCAAACAGCGCCACGGCGACAATCGCCGCAAGCACCAGGACCGGGGTCACAATCCGATACAGCGAAACGCCCGCGGCCTTCATCGCCGTAATCTCCGACGAACGCGAAAGCGCCCCGAATGTGATCAGCACCGCCACCAGCACACACAGCGGTGTCACGTTATAAAGCACGAAAGGCGTCAGATTCAGCAGGTAGTCGCCCACCGTCACCAGCGGCGTTCGATTGCGGATAATGTCGCCGATCAACTCAAAGAAGGTAAAGATCGTAAACAGCACCCAGAACGTCGCCAACACGAACACGAAGTTCGAGCTAAACGCCCGCATGATGTACTCATCAAGAATCAGCGGAAACCGAATGCGCAGCGCCGAGCGAAACTTCTGCGCAAGGCGCCGCGGGAGATCCGGGCTCGTACGAGCCGTCGTCTCTCGATCGCCTTGCCCCGGTCTCAGCCTCGCAACCACCGCCGCAAGCCCAATCCCAAGACTTGAAACCAACGAAAGCGCCAAACCACCCGCGGACATCTGTTGTAGCAGCACCAGCCCTACAACCGCGAAGATCAGGTTCGCTCCCCACACCCCAGCTACCGGTGGCAGCTTGCCCTGGCTGGCAAGCGCGACCCCAATCGATGAAACCAGGTAGTACGCAAACACCAGCAGAATCGTCATTACGAACCCGGTCGACTTCCCTCCGCGCTTCGAAGAAAGCCCAAGCGGTACACCCACCAGCATCAGTACCAGGCATGCAAACGGATACGAAAATCGCTTATTGAACTCAATTTGAAAGGGTCGCGCGGCTTTTCCACCCCCAGCCGCCAGCGCCCGAAGCGCAGGCAGTGAAAGCGCCTCCACGTGCGTACTCGTGCGCGAGATATGCGTATCGTCCTGCCCGGCGGCCTGCATTGGCAGATCAGCCGTCGCAAATGTCTCCACGTTGTACTGGTTCGGGTCGGTATCGGAGATTTCATGCTCCGCCCCATTCTTCATCAGCAGGTGCAGCGTACCCGGACCCTCCGGCGTAGCCTCCTGCGTCACAATCGCTTGGTCGGCGGTCGTGATCCGAGGACTTGTTGGCTGGGTCAGATCGGCAATAAAAACGTGACGCCAAAGCGCCGCTCGATCTCCCGGAATCACGTGCTGCACATACAGCACGGTGTTCTTGAAATCCTCATCGAACACACGCGGCTCAACTGCGAACGAAGCCTGCGCATATTTCAGCCGATCCTCCAACTTCAGCAGGGCCGAAGCGGAGTGCGGCAGCAGGTAAAGCGAGTTGCCTAACCCCAGCAACAGCGCGCCCAGCGAAACGAGCGACACGATACGCACGAAGTCGAACGCCCCCATCCCCGATGCTCGCATCGCCGTGATCTCAGAGTCCGCCGCAAGCCGCGACAACCCCAGCAGGATCCCCACCAGCACCGCCATCGGGATCGTCACCACCAGCGCATCCGGCAGGAAGTAAAGGATCAGGTGAACGACATCGGAGAGCGAGGCCGACCCACGCACAAAGATCTCGAGGATCGATCCCAGGCGCGTCGTGAAGAGGATAAATGTAAACAGGACTCCGCCCAGGACGGCGTAAGAAAGGACCTCGCGAAGAATATATCGGGTAAGAATGCGCATGGCGTGACTAACGTGCAACTTCGGTAGATGACCTGCAACGAGAGCCGTTGCGCTCCACCGCGTTGCGGCAGATTACCTTTCCAGCCCGGAGATACGCCCCTCGTGGCTCCGAAGGACCGCGACGAGGTCGCGAATCCCGCCAATATCAATCCGCACATTTACCGTCATACGCTACCTGCTTCCTCTGCTAGTACTCTAAACCGCTTGCGTTGCCGCGACTGAAAATAAACCACCGCCCCCACCGCATTGGCCGCCAAAGCCGCACCAATGATCTTCGCCCCGAAAATAAACGGGTGCGGCACATCGATAATCGGAAAGACGCTCAGCACTGTCGCCAGAATCGTCACAATCAACCCTGAAAGCGATGCAATCTTTAGCCCGATCGAGGGTGGCTTCCCAAACCTCGACCCCACCACCAGCGGAATCAAAAACATCATTCCAAAGTAGACGTTATAGATCACAATCGCCACGTTGTTGATGACCTGCAGAGCCTCATGTGCATTCGCTCCAACCGTCGCCAGGATGCACGCAATAGTCGACAGCGCAACGATGACGACGATTGACCGCACCGGTGTTCCAAACCGCGGGCTCAGCCGTGTAAACCACTCCGGCAGAATTCCATCCCATCCTGCCACCATCGGCAGCCGGCTTGTCTCTGACGTAATCAGCGCGTATTGAGCAATCACTGCCAAAGCGAGCCCAAGGATCGCCGCACGCCCCAGCATCAGTCCCCAATCCATCCCATGACCAGCGACCGTCGAAGCTCCCCCAAAAGCGGCTGCCAGAATCTGTGGCACCGGCCCGTTCAGATCGACATGATCGGCCGGAATATACGTCAGAATCGAGCCGGTCCCAAGAATAAAGATCAACGCAATAATCGGCGCCGCAATCCATGCCGACTTCCAGATCGCCCTCGAAGCATCCCGCGTCTCCCCAGCGAATACCGCGATCTGCTCTAACCCCGTAAGTCCGTTCAGCGCCATCTTCGAAAACAGATTGAGGCTGTACAGCGTCATCATCGAGCCCGTCAGCATCAGCGAAAACGGCTGCTGCGGCGAGTGATGCGGATGGGCCGCCGTTGCGTGCGGATGAAAAAACAGCAGTCCAACCAGAATCAGGTTCACCAGAATCATCATGAACGTCCCGAAGTGCGCCACCCACTTTCCAAACTTGAACCCAACGATACAGATGATCAGGATCAGCGCGAAAAGCACGATATTGAACGTGTTGATGACTTTGTTCGATTCGGCGAGCCATGCATAACTCGATCCCAGCGAATAGCTCAACGAAGTCGCCGAAAGGATCCCAATATTCGACACCGTCACCAGCGACCACATCCCGAAGTTCCATGCATTAAGAAATCCCGCGAACGGGCCAAAAACATGCGTGGTCCATTGGTAGACCCCGCCCTCCTCCGGCCAGATCTGCACGCAGTACTTCACCACCGCCGCGGAAGGCAAAAACAGGGTCGCAATCGCTGCTATCCAGAACACCAGATGCGTCCCACCCTGCTTCGCCGCAATGCCAATCCACGTCACCCCAACGACCAGCAGAATCTGCATCTGGACGAGGTCGCGAAGCCGAAGTTCTTTCTTGAGTTCGTGGGTTGCGGAGCTGATGGCGGATCCTCGCGGAGATGAAGTTTGTGAGAGAGTAGCACGGGTTGGAACTTTGAACGTCCGGCCGGCGTAGATGACTTTCATGATGATGATCGCCGGATTACTGATGATCGCGCTGACGGCTGCTCCACAAGAAGCACAGGAGGCGCCGACTGCCGAATCCATCATGGCAAAGGTAGCCGCAAACCAGGAGAAAGCCGAGACCGAACGCGGTCGCTACCTCTATGTCCAACACGCCGATGTCAGCTCTCGCAAAGGCAGGAAAATCATGTGTGAAGAGCTGACAGACTTCCGCGTCGTACCCACCTCCGGCGGCTCAAAC
This sequence comes from uncultured Granulicella sp., assembly GCA_963693075.2. Lineage (GTDB taxonomy): Bacteria > Acidobacteriota > Terriglobia > Terriglobales > Acidobacteriaceae > Edaphobacter. Next base: position 2,353,135 of record CAXMMP010000002.1, read on the forward strand.
ACCGTCCTGCTTAAGCTCGACGGCAAGCTCTGGCACAAAGAGGCCTACATCCACTATGACAGGCTGGAAGAGCCGAAAAAGGATGCGGCGGCCAAACCCGCCGCGCCCTCAGACCAGTCTCAGCCTGCCAAACCCGAAGCGAACGAAAACTCCGCATCCGTCACCGTCGACGAGGACGACACTGACCGCGATCTCGTTGAGAACATGCGCCAAAATCTCCTCGGCGAAAAGTCCAAGGACGGCATCAACGCACGTCTTTTCCCGCTGACGCCGAAAGGTCAGCAGGATTATCTCTTCAAACTCATCGGTCGCGAGCAGCGAAACGGCCGCGACGTCTTCCACATCGAGTTCACACCAAAGGACAGATCGGACTTCGGATGGAAGGGCGACGCTTTCATCGATGCAACCGCCTATCAACCGGTCGTCGTCCGCACCACGATGTCACGCAAGATTCCCATCGCCGTGCGCGCGCTGCTGGGTACCAACGTTCCCGGCCTCGGCTTCACCGTCATCTACGCGCCGCAGCCCGATGGCGTCTGGCTACCAGTATCTTTCGGCACCGAATTCAAAATCCATGTGCTCTTCTTCTTTAATCGCGAGATCGTCATCAGTGCGGAGAATACCGGCTTCGAGAAGACCCACGTCACCTCGAAGATCGTAAGCACCGGACCTACGGATTCGCCAGGAAGCGATATCCCACACCCCGAACAGTAATTAGGTGCCTCGGGTCCGAAGGATCTTCTTCGATGTATCGCCGCAGCCGAACGATGAAGTTATCGATCGCCCGGGTATCCGTATCTTCATGCAGCCGCCAAACCTGCTCTAGAATCTCTTTCCGCGAGATCACCTGCGATTCGCGATCCGTAAAGTACCGCAGCAGATCCGCTTCCATCAGCGTCATGTGGATCGTCGGCCGCCCAGGAATCAGCAGTTCAAGCGTGTCAAAGTGGATGGCGCGATCTGCGAACGAGTAGGTATCGGCACTCGGAAGCGGTGGCGGCGCGGTCGCAGAGATCGGACGATACCACGTCGCTCGTCGCAGCATGGACTTGATGCGAACCATCAGAATATCGAGATCGAACGGCTTCGGAAGATAGTCATCGGCACCCGCGTTCAGACCCTCAAGCACATCCTGCGGATTGGACCTTGCCGTAAGCATCAGAACAGGGAAGTAGAGCTCAGCATCGCGCAGGGCGCGCACAATCTCAAACCCATCTTTGCCCGGAAGCATCACGTCCAGCAGGATGACCCCGATATCTTCCTGCGTCTCAAGCAGCCACGCCAGCGCCTCCGCACCATCCGCAAAATGACGCGTCCGATAGCCTTCCGCTTCAAGGTTGAACAGCAATCCGCCGGCAAGGTGTTCTTCGTCTTCGACCAACAAGATGAGCGGAGCCGGATTCATTGGTTTGACCCCGGGGCGTACTGACTCGTCGATAGCCACTTTGGGGCCACCGGGTTGTTCGCAACGGCAAGCGTCAGCGCGCGATAAAAGTCGTTGAATGTCACCGCAGCAGCCCAGTCGATTGGCGTCGTCAAATCATCCTGCGGCTTGTGATAACGCGTCGCGTACCAGTCCCGGTACGTTCGCTCGTCAGCCGTACCTGGGTCATACCCAAAGATGAAGCTCGCAATCGGCACCCCAATCTTGACGAAGCTGTAGTTGTCCGCACGACGGAAAAGATTGCGTTCAGGTTCACGATCCGGTCTCAACTCGAGATGAAACTGCGCGGCTACGCTGCGAGCCGCGTCCCCAAGCGTCGAGTCCGTCAGGCCTTCCATCGTTAGAATCTTTAGAGGAAAAATCGGTCGCAATTGATCAAGGTTCAAGTCGGCTTTGATCTCTGCCGCCCTAACTGTCGGATGTTGCGTGAACCAGGCAGAACCGAGCAAACCCTTTTCTTCTCCCGTGAAGATGCAAAACAGAATCGAGCGCCTCGGCCTTTCCACACCCGGCGCTGTGAGCTTTTCCGCAAGCTCAAGCAGCGTAGCCACGTAAGCCGCATCATCGAGCGCCCCGTTATAGAGGCTGTCCCCCTTCACCGGCGTTCCAAAGCCGTACCCATCAAGATGCGCCGAAACCGCAACGTACTCTGGTGCAAGCGCAGGATCGGCCCCCCGTAGGATCGCAAGCACGTTCGGCGAAGCGATGTCTTTCTGCGTCGTCTTTACGCGTACTCGAATCGAGTCTTCGAGCTGAAGGGTCGGTAGTGGCTTCCCCATACCAGCGTCCGCAAGCATCTTCCCCGGATCAATGCCGGGGAACAACAAATACGAAGCCATCGCACTCATCCGAATCGCAATGGGCGCATTCGGCGACGGCTTCTGCTCCGAACCCGCTAACGTCACCGTCCGCGCATAAGCCGCCGGCCAATGAAAGGGCTCGATCGCCCCCGGATCGTCGATTGCAAGAAGCCCAACCACCCCGGATCGAGCAAGAGCCGAGGCCCGTCCCGCAAGAAACTTACCCCGCTCCTCCATTGTTAGCCCTCCCGGCGCGCGATTGAAGAAGACAGCCACCTTGCCATGAAGATCAATCCCGGCAGGCAGAGCCCCATAGCCGATAAAAACAAGCTTGCCTTCGGTCAGCGGCGGCAAATCTGCCCTCGGAGACAACGAAGTCTCCTGAAGCAGCGGCAGCGGATAAACCTTCCCATCCAGTCCGATGAGTTCCACCGACGATCGGACTGTGTCCAGGTCGACCTGGTGCATCGGCACGCGCTGGAAGTACGTGGCATTGTCACCCGCAGGCTGCAACCCGTCCGCTTTGAAATGATCGGCCACCATCTTCGCGGCGCGCTCATACGCGTCAGAACCGGTATCCCGCCCCTGCATGGAGTCATTCGAAAGCGCGGTTGTCAGACTCCACCAGCGCGCGGCCGCAGCCGTGGGAGTCTGTTGGGCAGAACTGCTGGCAAAAGTGAAGAAGAGCAAGGCTAGGAAGCGCTTTAGCATAGTGAGCCACGGGAGTGAGATAAGCGGAATCTTCGGCGTAGTTGGCAGGCGCTCAAGATGGAACAGCGCCTCAGACGTCCTCGACTCAACAGACAGCGATCATTCCTGATGCAGCTAGCCGCCTCCAGCTTGACAGGCGTCAGCGAAAGTTTGTCGATCTCGGCATTCAGCGTAGCGCTTGGAGCTGACATAGGCGATGGTACTCCAGTGGGGGCGCGGTCGCGCTCTTTCTCACCGCTTCAACTCGTCGCAAGCGGCAGCGTCAAAGTCATCGTCGTTCCCTGGTTCGCCCCTTTGCTCGTCGCCGCAATCGAGCCCCCATGCTGCTTCGCAATCGTCCGCACCAGGAATAACCCAAGCCCGGTCCCCTTGATCTTCACCGCATAGCGCCCGGGGATCCGGTAGAACCGCTTGAACACCCGTTTCAACTCAGCCTCCGGAATCCCAATCCCCTCATCGGTGATCGCAAGCGCGACGTTCGTATACCCGGTAATCGCAAGCGTGGCACGAATCCGCACATGCGTCGGCGAGTACTTTACCGCGTTATCGAGCAGATTGAGTACCGCCGTCCGAATGTCTTCCGGAATCCCATCTACCCGCAGCCGGACCTGCCCCGGAACCGGCGCAAGCTCAATCGCATCCGCGCCCAGGTGATAACGCTCAGTCGTAATCGCAACGCACTCAGCGACAAGCGAGGCGAGGTCAATCTGGGTACGATTCTGTTGCCGCGCCCGCTGCCCCAGCTCCCCAGCCTTCAACACCTGCTCGACCGTCGCCAGTAAACGATCCGAATCCGACCGCATGATGGCATAAAACTTGCGCCGTTGCGTCTCATCCACCACCCGCCGGTCCAGCGTATCGAGATACAGCCGAATGCTTGCGATCGGTGTCTTCAACTCATGCGTCACCGCGTTGAGAAACGAGTCCTGCCGCTCGTTCCGACGCACTTCCCGCACCAGAAAGATTGTATTGAGCACCACACCGGCAACCAGCACCGCAAAGAAGATAATCCCCAGTACCATCCAGGCAATGTGTGCCTTGTTGAGCACAATCCACGGAATGGAAAGGAAAACCGCAACGCCGCTGAGCAGCACGCCCAGCGTAATAGCAATCGCAATAGCTCCGCGTCGGCGGTTAATGTTCATAGGGCAGGGGATAGAGAGCGCGAAGGCCGCTTCCAATTACAGGTAAGCTTACAACGAGCAGCAGAAAAGGCCCTCAGCTTTACCAGCCAAGAGCCTTCTCACTTACTGACTTACCTCTGCTTTTAGTTGCTTCCAGCCGGCTTCGGGTTCATCGGGTCGAACTTCGCAATCTGAACCTTCTTCGCAAGTCCCATCTTCGCCAGCACCCAGATGCAGTAGTAGTTCACGTCGAACTCGTACCAGGCCAGGCCATGCCGCGCACTGACGGGATGCGCATGGTGATTGTTGTGCCAGCCTTCGCCCCCGGTCAGCAGCGCAACCCACCAGTTGTTGCGCGAATCGTCACGCGTCTCAAACCGGCGAGCGCCATAAAGGTGAGTCGCCGAGTTGACGAACCACGTAGCATGCAGCCCGACCACCACCCGCAGGAAAGTTCCCCACAGCATCATGCTGAGGCCGCCCATCAGACGATGTCCCGGAGCGGCAATCGCCGCACCAAGTGCAATCTGCGCGAATCCGGTCAGCGTCAGGAACAACCAGTGATACTTCGAAAGCCAGACATGAACCTTATCTTTTGTGAGGTCCGGAGCGTAACGCCCAAGCAGCGCCGTCTCGGAGTGCATCGCGCGGCCCGAAAGGATCCAGCCTGCATGAGCCCAGAATGTTCCATCAACCGGCGTATGCGGATCGCCCTCCTGATCCGAGTTCTGGTGATGAACGCGATGCGTGGCCACCCAGAAGATCGGCCCACCCTCAAGCGCCATCGTCCCGCAAGCCGTCACAAAATACTCAACCCACTTCGGAGTGCGGAAGCCGCGATGCGTCAGCAGCCGATGATACGCAACGCCGATTCCGACATTGATCGCCAGGAAATACATCACGAAGAAGACGCCCAGGTTCGCCCATGAAAAGCAGAAAAGCGCAGCAATCGCGCCGACATGAAAAAGCCCCATCACGATCGTCGTAATCCAGTTGATGCGTCCCTGCTGATGCTCGCGACCCATGCGAAGATCCTGCCGGACCTGCGTGCGTACCTGCTCCGCGGACGACCGCGGCTTGGCCATCGACATCTGTTCGATCGCAGCTTCGCGTGCCGCCTCCTGCGCCTCAGCTTCCTCAGCCGCGCTGATCGCGCTTTGCTGAAATGCCGCATAGCCCTTTACTTCTGATTTCACTTCAGTCTCGGGAGAAAGTGTTGCTGGGGTCATGGTCTGTTCTGTCCTCATTCGCGGCTGTATTTCTTATCGTGCGCTTACAACAATTACGCTAGCAGGATGCCCGCAGGCGCGTTGTAAGACTTTTGTAAGGGGCCTCGTGACAAAGCGTTTCTACAACTTTGGTAGGGTATTTGGCATGGTTACCACACGGGTTCTCGGCTTCGCAGCACTCTTGACCGTATCCTCGTTCGCATGTGCCCAGGCACCGGTTGAGAAGACCGGCGTCGCCATCGACCTCCCCACCAGCAAGCAGATCGTCGGTGTCGTCCCCGGCTCTCCGCAGCGTCTCGGCTCGCTTCCCGTCACCATGGCCGTCTCACCCGATGGGCGATACGTCGTGACGGTCAACGGCGGTTTTGGCTCCTACGAATCCCGCTACGAGCAGTCGCTGGCCGTTATGGACACCAGGACCGGCAAAGTCGTCGACTCACCCGATGACCGCACCGCTGGCTCAGCCCGCCAGACTCTCTACTCAGGACTCGCCTTCTCGCCTGATGGTAAGACCCTCTACGGCTCCATCGCCTCGCTTACCGACCCCGAAGGCACGAAGTCCGGCAGCACCGGCTCCGGCATCCAGGTGTACGGCTTCACCGAAGGCAAGCTCACTCGCGAGCGCATCATCAAGCTCCCGCTCCAAACCCTCGCACCCGGACGCAAGACCAGGCTCATCGGCGGAATCGATGGCCCCGTCGGCGTGCCATACCCAGCGGCTCTCGCCGTCACTCAAACCGGCAGCCAGTCCCAGCTCCTCGTCGCCGACAACCTCTCCGATGACGTCCTCCTCATTGACCCCGCATCCGGCAAAGTCATTACCCGCTTCGACCTCTCTGAAAGCGACACCGTCCCCGGCACCTACCCCTCATCCCTCACCGTCTCAAAAGACGGCAAGCGAGCTTTCGTCGCCCTCTCCAATGCAAGCGAAGTCGCCGAACTCGATCTCATCACCGGCAAAGTCGCGCGGAAACTGCCGCTGCTCAAGGCTAATGACCCCGTCAAGCCAGGCTCCTATCCAAGCGCCATGGTCCTTGCTCCGAACGGTAAAACGCTCTATATCTCTCTCGCGAATCGGGACGCAGTTGCCGCAGTCGATCTCGACCAGGGCAAGTTCGCCCTCAAGGGCTTCTTCGACGCCCGCCTCCCCGGCCAGACCTTCTATGGGGCGGAACCCGAAGCCCTCGCTCTCAATGCCGACGGCACGCGCCTCTACTGCGCCAACATGGGCTCCGACGCAGTCGCGGTAGTCGACACAAAGAAGCTCACCCACCGCGCCGTCAAGCACGGCTTCGTCGAACCGCTCGGCTTCATCCCCACCGAATGGCTCCCCATGGCCGTCACCTTCAGCTCCGGCAAGCTCTACATCGCCACGGGCAAGGGAACCGGCACCGGACCCAATAACTTCCCGCAGCAGGCCGTCGCAGAAGCACCCAAAAGCCGCAAGCGCGACAATGCCTACATCGCCACCCTGCTCCATGGGTCACTCGCTGCAGTCGATGCGACGACCGTCGAAGCCAACCTGAAAACCCTCACCAAAGAGACCCTGGTCGACAACCGCATGAAGGCCGCTCAGGAAAAAATCGCCTTCCAGCCCCAGTTCGCTTCCGGCGATGGCCCCATCAAGCACGTCATCTACATCATCAAAGAAAACCGCACATACGATCAGGTGTTCGGAGACCTCAAACATGACGGCAAGCCCGTCGGCAACGGAGACGCCAGCCTCACCATGTACGGTGCCGACATCACGCCAAACCTTCACAAGCTTGCCCTCCAGTTCGGCATCCTCGATAACTTCTACGACTCCGGCGAAGTCTCCGGCGACGGCCACGTCTGGTCCAATACCGCCATCGGCACCAGCTACCTCGAACGCACCTGGCAGATTAGCTACCGCGGCCGCGAACATACCTACGACTACGAGGGCGTCGTCGCCGACGGCGTTCCCCTCTCGCAAGGTATCCCCGACGTCGTAGCCCCGGAAAGCGGCTACATCTGGGGAGATCTCGCCGCACATGGCAAGACCCTCTACCACTTCGGCGAGTTCATCAGCACGGTCTTCTGCGACGAAGTCAAATCTGGCGGCACGCCTCCCGATCCGAAACTGGGTCCTGTGCTTCCGGGCGTCTCTTGCGCCGGGCACGACGCGATCAAACCTGGCGAAGCCATCCCCGCGTCGTGGGGCGGCGGCATCAACAAATGGCCTTGGTCCATCCCCCTCATCTCGACCAACGTCGCCACCAAGCCCGAACTCGTCGGCCACTTTGCGACCGAAGCCCCCGACTTCAACCTCCACATCCCCGACCAGATTCGCGAAGAGATCTTCGAGAAGCATCTCGCCGGATGGATCGCCGACAAACAGTCAGGGCATGACACCATGCCGAACTTCGTCATGCTCCGCCTCGCCAACGATCACACCGCCGGCACCACCCCAGGCGGCCCAACCCCAGGCTCGTCCGTGGCCGATAACGACCTCGCCGTAGGCCGGGCGGTCGACGCCATCTCGCACTCACCCTTCTGGGACGATACCGCCTTCTTCATCCTCGAAGATGACGCCCAGGCCGGGGCCGACCACGTCGACGCCCACCGCTCCATCGCGCTCGTCGTGAGCAAGTATGCCCCGCACGCAGCCGACGGGTCACCCTTCGTCGACAGCCGTTTCTACTCAACTGTCAGCGTCCTTCGCACCATGGAGACTCTCCTCGGCCTCCCACCCATGAACAACAACGACGCCCTCAGTTCCATGATCGGCTCCCTCTTCACCGGCTCTGGCGGTCAACCCGCGTTTGCGGCAGACTACTCGAATCGGGATAATGGCCTCATCTACACGGCGAACAAGCCAACTGCCCCAGGCGCCAAAGAGTCGGCCGCCATGGACTTTCGTCACGCAGACCGTGCGCCCACTCAGAAGCTAAACGTGATCTTGTGGCAGGACGCGATGGGCAGCAAACCCGTCCCCGCCATGCTCACCGAAAAACGAAAGTTGAAAAAAGATGACGATGACTGACGCATTTCGTTTGAAGCCGACATTCGCCGCACGAATCTGGGGACGCGACAGCCTCGCCCCTTGGTACACAGACACAGGGATGAATGAAAAAGTCGGCGAAGCGTGGCTCACCGGCCCGAAGAGCGTGGTCGAAACCGGCCCCGAAGCAGGGAAGACACTCGCCGCGGTTAGCGGCGACATCGAATTCCCGCTGCTCGTCAAGATGCTCTTCCCCAACGACAAGCTGTCCGTCCAGGTCCATCCGAACGACGAAGAGGCTGTCGCTCTCGGCCTGACGCGCGGCAAGACCGAGTGCTGGTACGTCCTCGAAGCCGATCCCGGAGCCAGTGTCGCCTGCGGCCTGAAAAAAGGAACCGAGGTCGCCGACGTCCTCCAGTCCATCGCAGCCGGAACCCTGGAAGACCTGCTCGAGATGATCTCAGTCGTCAAAGGCGATATGATCTTCGTCGATGCGGGCACCGTTCACGCGATCGGCCCCGGAGTCACCCTCCTCGAAGTCCAGCAGACCTGCGACGTCACCTATCGCCTCTACGACTACGGGCGCCCCCGCGAGCTTCATCTCGAAGCCGGCCTGGCCGTTGTCAAAACCGAAACCGACGCCGGAACGATCAAACCGAAGGTCAAGAAGGGGTTCGTCCGCCTCATCGAAACCCGATATTTCGTCGTCGACCGATACGACCTCGAACCCGGCCAAGCCGTGACCCTGGAAAACCCATCTGCAGGCTGCATCGTCGGCCTGGAAGGCAAGGGAAGCGTCGCCGGCGTCGAGATCGTGCCCGGCCAGGCGGCCGTCCTTCCCCAGGGCTCATCGACCATTGAAACCGACACCGGCCTTACCTTCGTCTGGTCCTGGGAGCCGTCGGCAGCTTAGTTACGCGCTTACGATCACCGCTTCATCGTGCTCAAACACATCCACTTGCTGGTGAAACGCCGACCCCGTCCCAAAGAGCCCGATCGTCACCAGCAACACGATGATTGGCTCAATCGGCTGGCGATAGTCGGTCGAGCTATGCGTAAGGTAATACGGCAACGGAAAGATCACTACGGCGCAAAGCGCAGGCAGTGCCGCCAGGCGATCTTCCCGCCACCAGCGCCGCAGACCGCGCACCATAAACCATGTCAGGAACAGGCAGAAGGGCACGTTCGGAAGATCAAACGGCTCGACTTTGAGGTAGTGGCTCGAGAACGACCAGAAGCCCGTCCAGAAGCGCGTCGCGCGCCGCACACAAAGTCCAGCGAACCCCAGCTTATGGTGCGACACCCAGTCGACAGCCAGCGCGTGTTTCTCCACCGTATACGGAATCTCGCCCTCTGCAACGTACTTCCGCATCTCGACAGGGTTGCTCGCCGGATGAGCTCGCTCATCGTTGGAGTTGAAGCTGTTCCCGTCGTTACCCGCATAAAACTCGAGCCAATACCCGTCGCGCAGAAAGAAACGCGCATGCATCACGTTCTCCGACCGGACCACCCAAGGCATGCACATCGCGAAAAACCCAACACACGTAATCATGGCCTTTGCGAGCCACGGTCCACCCGCGCCCCGGACCCTATAGATCGCGATCAGCAACAGAAACGGCAGCAGCGACACGATACTCGGATTGCACAGAGCCGTCACGCCATACAGCAGCCCGAAGCCAAGCCACCCCCACACCCCGCGCAAGTGAAGTTTCTGAAAAGCCAGCAGGCAGCAGCAGAACAACAGGGATGTCAGCGCATAGTCCCACACCCGCCCAGCCGAAAAATAAATAGCGAACGGATAGATCGCCCAAGCCAACGAAGCGATGCGCGCCGCCCGCGCGTTCAGAGCATGGCGCGCCACAAAGTAAAGCGGAATACACGTCAATGAAGAGAAAAGCGCGTTCAGTCCTAACGCCGCAAAGGCCGCCTCCGGGGTATACAAACCGAGGACTCTGAAGATCCCTGCCAACAGGTAAGGGTAAAGTGGTGGCACGAGGGCCGTAGGGCCGGTCATCGGCAGAAAGGGAGAGCTAAACCCCTGCCCCACCGCGAGACTTCGCGCCGTCCACCCCATCTCCCACCCAAATAAGTTGTGGTCAAGCGATGGCGCGGCCACCTCGCGGAAGCCGCAGACCACGACCACCATGCGAATCGTGAGAGCCAGCAGAAACGTCGCGGTCAGCCAACGAGGCGCGGATCGTGCGAGTACCCGGAACGGCAAGCTCAGACGAAGAGTCCCAAGATGCCCGCGAGTCTGATCCTTCGTCAACTGTGACGTCTGCCGCTGGATGAGCAATTCCTTTTACTGGTTCGCTTCAGACTAGTCCAAAGCCCAGGGCGATCACATGAATTCCTGGTCAGATTCGTATCTTCAGCGGAGATGCGCGCCCAATTCAGCAGCAGCGTTCCGCAACGGAGCTAGAAAGTGCGTTTGCATATCGAACACAGGCATACGCGGCGCATTCCCGGAAAGGTTCACAGTCGCCACCACTCTCCCGTTTGGCGCATACACGGGAACTGCCAGCGACCGCAGGCCAACTTCAAGTTCCTGATCGACCAGCGCATATCCAAGCCGCCGAACATTACGCAAAGTCAGACGTAGTTTTTCAACAGAAGTTACGGTCCGCGTCGTGTGCGGGATCAATTCAGCTCTGGAAAAATACTGTTCCAACTGGTCTGGCGGCAAAAATGCCAGCAAAACCCGCCCCATCGACGTGCAATAGGCCGGCAGTCTCGAGCCAATATGAAGATCAACTGCCATGACTCGCGAGGGAACCTGCGTCCGCGCAATGTAAACAATCTCGTCGCCATCAAGCGTCGCGACCGAAAAACTCTCACGATAAAGCGAAGACATCCGCTCCAGAATCGGCTGCGCCGACTGCGACAACGTCGAGGAGGTCGTATAGGTATGCGAAAGCGAAAGCATCCGCGGCCGCAGCGCATAACGCTGACCATCCTCGGCGCCGGCAAACCCCAGCTTCGTCAACGTATACAGACAACGCCGCACCGCCGCTCGCGACAGCCCGGTCTTAATCGAGAGCTGTGAGATCGTCATCTGCGGATTCTGCTGGGTGAACGCCTGGATCACGATCAGCCCTCGCGCCAGCGAAGTCATAAAATTTGGATCGCCCTGGTACACATCGAGCGTTGACGCCGGGGTCACGCGCACCGGAGGAGTCGGCGCGGCAGGGGAGACAGTGGTGGGGTTCGTGGGCGTTGCGGCTGTCGTTTCCGGCGGCGTAGCCACCGATTGCGGGCGTGTGAGCGTAGGCATCCACTATCCTTTCCGCTTCGTCGACAGAGCTCCGGAAGTGAAGTCTCGTGCGATAGGCGGCTATGTACTACGATAAACGCACGAGTCCGTCCATGCAACATAAAAGATGTTGCAACGTTGACCTCGAGAAATTCACCGCCATGAGTCGCAGGAACTTCGGCTCATCTCTAAACTAGGCATTGAAGCCACAAGGAGCTTATCGATGACGGACACGGCAACAAAAGTCGCACCCCTGACCGAACGCAACGCTTGGACAGCCCTCGCAAAGCACCACGAAGAAATCGCCGCAAAGACCCTCAAAGAGCTCTTCGCCGCCGACTCGACCCGCGGGGAAACGTACACCGCCGAAGCCGCCGGCATCTTCCTCGACTACTCCAAGAACCGCGCTACCGACGAAACCCTCAAACTCCTTCTGGAACTCGCCAGGGAATCCGGAGTAGCCGAGCGTCGCGACGCCATGTTCCGCGGCGAAAAGATCAACATCACCGAAAATCGTGCCGTCCTGCACGTCGCCCTCCGCGCCCCCGCCACCGAATCCATCCTCGTCGATGGCGAAGACGTCGTGCCGCAGGTCCACGCAGTCCTCAACAAGATGAAGGGCTTCGCCGAAAAGGTCCGCTCTGGCGAGTGGAAGGGCTTCACCGGCAAAAAGATCAAGAACGTCATCAACGTCGGCATCGGCGGCTCCGACCTCGGTCCGGTCATGGCGTACGAGGCCCTCAAGCGCTACTCCCAGCGCGACCTTACCATGCGCTTCGTCTCAAACGTTGACGGCACCGACTTCGCCGAAGCCGTTCAGGACCTCAACCCCGACGAAACCCTCTTCCTCATCGCCTCGAAGACCTTCACCACCCTCGAAACCATGACCAACGCCCACTCCGCCCGCGAATGGGTCTTGGCGTCTCTGAACGATGACGCAGCGATCGCCAGGCACTTCGTCGCCATCTCCACGAACGACAAAGAAGTCGCCAAGTTCGGCATCGACACCGCCAATATGTTCGGCTTCTGGGACTGGGTCGGCGGCCGCTACTCGATGGACTCCGCTATCGGCCTTTCCACCATGATCGCTATCGGCCCCGATAACTTTCAGGCCCTGCTCGACGGCTTCCACGAGATGGACGTCCACTTCAAGACTGCTCCCTTCGAAAAGAATCTCCCCGTCCTGCTCGGTCTCTTCACCGTCTGGTACACCGACTTCTTCGACGCCCAGACTCAGGCCATCCTGCCCTACGAGCAATACCTCAAGCGCTTCCCGGCCTACCTCCAGCAGCTCACGATGGAATCCAACGGCAAGCACGTCACCCTCGAAGGCACCCACGTCGAAACCGAAACCGGACCCATCTACTGGGGCGAACCCGGCACCAACGGCCAGCACTCCTTCTACCAGCTCATCCACCAGGGCACACGCCTCATCCCCTGCGACTTCATCGGCTTCTTCAAGACGCTCAATCCGCTCGGCCGGCACCACGACATCCTCATGGCCAATGTCTTTGCCCAGGCCGAAGCCCTCGCCTTCGGCAAAACCGCCGAGCAGGTCAAAGCCGAAGGTACCGCCGACGCCCTCGTCCCGCACCGCGTCTTCGAAGGCAATCGCCCGTCGAACATCATCCTCGCCGACGTTCTGACCCCCGCAATCCTGGGCAAACTCGTCGCCCTCTACGAGCACTCCGTCTTCACCCAGGGAGCCATCTGGAACATCGACAGCTTCGATCAGTGGGGCGTCGAGCTCGGCAAGGTGCTCGCAACCAAAATCCTTGGCGAACTCGAAAGCGACTCCGCCCTCACCCACGACTCATCCACGAACGCCCTCATCAACCTCTACCGGAAAAGCAAGTAAAGCAGAGAACAGTTGGAACGCCTGATTAGCCTATGCTCGCCGCCTACCGCGGGTGAGCATGGGTTTACTTTCCCTGAACTAGGATTCCTGGGCGTCCACATCAAAGCAGCCCCAACAACTCCCCCGGCTCTGGTCGAACCCTCGGATCCGCAAACGCACTGGCAAACCGGATCACTCCATCCTGACCCACCAAAAACAACCCAGGCAGCGGAATCCGCCAAGCCGAATCGGGCGCCGTGTCATACGTCAGACCCGAGTTCGCAAACGGAATATTCACCAGGATCGACCGAAAGTAACTCCGCGCAGTGGCTGGAATCGTGTGCGCCAGCCCAAACTCCCCCGCAACTTCAGACCCAACGTCCGTCAACAGCGGAAACCGCAAACCATGTTGTTGCGCCGCAAAGTCATTCTGCCGTCGCGTCTGCGGTGAAATTGCCACAAATAGCGCGCCCTTCGCACGCACGGTCGACTGCAGCTCTCGCCACTCCTCGAGCTCCGTGACACAGTAAGGGTCCCACCGTCCGCGAAAGAACTTGAGAATCACTGGCCCCAAAGCCAGCAAATCCGAGGACCGAACGAGCCTCCCAGGCTGCCCCTGATTCGCATCCTCAAGCGAAAACGCCGGAGCCACTTCCCCCACCTTCAGCACCCGGTCCTCGATCCCCGAAGCGAACAGCTCCGCCACCGCTGTCTCCGAGATTGCCAGCCGCTCCGGCTGCACCAGCAACCGCGTGCGAGCCGTTATCTCATCCAGCCGATCCTGTAGCAGTACCGCCATGCCTTATTATCGCCCGGCCCGGCAGGATTCGACGTATCGTCTGTCTCGCGATCGCTGTCACGAGCCTCTTCCCGCACGAGCTCAAGCGTCCAGCCTCAACAAGCCCGCGTATTCAACGTCGCAATCACCTCAGCCTCAGGGGACGGTTTATTGACCTCGATCTGCACCTGGTTGCGCCCTAGCGTCTTCGCCCGGTACAACCCTTTATCCGCCCGTCCAAGCACCTCGAATAGTGAGGCATCCGCCTCCTCCAGCCCCGCGACTCCAATACTGATCGTGATCGTCAGAAAGAACTCGCCATCTTCAGTCAAAGGAATCGTCAAAGCCGCAACCGCCGCGCGAATCCGCTCCCCAATCTGCGCCGCAGCCGCCACTTGATCTCCCGGCAGCATAATCGCGAACTCCTCGCCGCCCATTCGGCACAGCACATCGGTCTCGCGAATCGAATTCAGCAATGTCCCCACCACGCAATTGATCACCCGGTCGCCCACCGGATGCCCATGCCGATCATTCACATTCTTGAACCGGTCGATGTCCAGCATCATCACCGCGAGCGGCACCCGCTGACCACGCGCGTACTTTACCGCCACCTGCGCCTCTTCCATGAAGGCCCGCCGGTTCAGGCATCCCGTCAACGGGTCCGTACGCCCCGCCTCGAGGAGGTCCGAGTTAGCCTTCGCAAGCTTCCTGAAGAGCGGCCGATACAAAAACAGCGCCTCCAGCATCAGGATGATTAGCATCATCAGCGTCAGGCTCGTTAGCACCTTGCGCAGCGTTCGGATCGACCGCTCGCTCGTCTCTTGGTTTGCCGTCACCGCCGCATTCAATGCGTCCAGTAGTGGCGCTTGCGCTTCCATCTGCACCGCAATCAAATCCGGATCGCTCAGCGAAAGGTTAGCCACCGGCTTGTTCGCCAGAGCTGTCGCATGACCAAGGAACTCCTGGACCTTGTAATCAAGAGACCACGGCGCTTTGAGATAAATATCCCGAACCGACTGGGAGGCCGGTCCAGCCTGGTGAAGCTCGTCCGACCCATAAAGCAGGGCCTTATGCGCCTCCGTCATCTGCTGAATCGACCGCAGGAGGACTGCCTGGGACTGCGAATCCGGCCGAAAATTGACGCGAGACGCGCGTTCCAGCGTCAGCTTCGCAATCCTCTGGGACAGCATCCTTTGCCGCCCGCTCAGGTTCACCACCGAAGCCGTCGCCGTCTGATGAACCACGATCCGATCGGTAATGAAGTAAAACGCAATGGAAAACGCGGCAATCAGCGCGAGCGCGCAGATATAAGTCACAACGCCGATCCGAATCAGGCGGTCAGCTCGTTTTAGGGGCATTTAGCGTGGCCTTCACGGGTACAAGCAGGGTATCGTGCTCCCAGGTTGAACGAGGGTTCGAAAGGTCAAAGACACAAACCCCAGCGAGCATGTGTCACACGAAGAATAAGCTTTCGTTCAGCCTATCAAGCTCTACGCCGCAGCATCCGAATATTTTATCGACATGTTCATCGCGTCGCCTCTCAGTTCACCCCGTTATCGCCAGACCCGGAAACGATTCCGGTGGCGGAGCTTTCCTCCAGGCGCACCAGTCCGCACCTCCCCAATCTTGGTGGCGCGACAAGGGCAGCGGCGTCATCTGAACCGCTTCAGCCGTGCGGTCATTACAAGATTGGGAGTGCGAGCCGAGCCGCTCAAAGACAGGTTTCGGGAGAGGCTTACCGGCTCCGGCCTACGCCTTCGAAGACGCACTCATGTTGAGCGCAACCGTCTCCGGAGATTTGATCAGGATAGAAGAAGCATGGATCTCGTTGGGATCAACGTCAAGACCGCTCCAGTTACGTTGGCCCATCGACCGGTGCCAGACATTATTTGGAAGGCGTACCCGATCCTTCACTGCAAGGCTGACATTCATCGCGGAGAGACTCCTGATAAGTGCATTTTGCGGGACGCATGATGCTCAGCATTCGGCATGGAAACTCGGCGTCCATGTGTGAGTTGAAGCACGAGGGCTTCAGTCTCGCGTCAAGGACACATCGCACCAAGGTTGAATCAGCTCACTACGCCGAAAGCGTTGCGATCGTAACCATCACCGCAAAAAGCGCGAGGCCGATACCGATCAGATTGTTGTTGTTCGTCATGCGAGAGTCCTTTCGATCCTTCAAAACTTCTGAAGACTCTCTCTGGTATAGAGTTCCGCCGCTCCCGGCGAAATCACCCATTCGCAAACAATCCCTGATCCTTTCGGGTTATGACCTTTGGTCAAACCACCCGATCTTGGCACTGGAAGTAAGCGCCGCACCAGCCAAATTCGTGCCCGGAAAACGCTAAAGGCCTCCGCTCATTCAGAGCGGAGGCCTTTTACGGTCGGAGTATCGTCGCCTAAAGAATTGCCGGCTTCCGCATGATGAAATAAAGCGGAAAGAAGATGATCCAAAGCACAAAAACGCCCAGCGCCCAGCCAATCGCGCTCATGCCGCGTTTTCCGGCATCCATGAAGACCCACACAGCAGAACCAAGAACGACGACAAGTGAAATAAGAGAAACAATCATGATGTGAAAGCTCCGTAGTACAGGGGTCGAAAGTCGATAACGAGTCAAAGCCAAACCAGCGCGATGAAAGAAGCCGAAGACACAATTTCGCAGACCGGCAGAACAACCAGAAGCAAAGGCAAATGAATTTTTAAGCGTGGCCGGATAGTACCAAACTCTCGCCACCCGTCACAAGCAGGAAGCCTCCCTGCCTTTAGTCTTTCTGCCGATCCCGCAGCGACCTCAGCAACTCCGGCAGCCGGTTGAACAGCGCCACCGACCTCAACCACTGCCGGTTATCGATCGCCGGATACCCGCTCACCGTCCTGCCCGCAGGCACATCATTCGGAATCCCAGATTGCGCCGTCGCAATCACGTTATCCCCGATCGTCAGGTGCCCTGCGACCCCGACCTGGCCCGCTAGAATCACGTTTCGCCCCACCTCAGTCGACCCCGCAAGCCCAACCTGTGCGCAAAGCAGCGTATCTTCCCCCACCGTCGACCCATGCCCTACCTGCACCAGATTATCGATCTTTGCCCCCGCCCGAATGCGTGTCTCCCCGATCGAAGCCCCATCGACACAAGCATTTGCCTGAACCTCTACCCGGTCCTCCAGCACTGCCGGCCCCGATTGCCGGATCTTGTACCACCCCTGCCCGGCCTCATTCCCCTGGCGAGCAAAGCCGAACCCATCCGCCCCAATAATCGCCCCATTTTGCAGGATCACATCATCCCCCAACCGGCAATGCTCGCGCACCACCGCATGCGCATGAGCCACAAACCTCGACCCCACCCGCACATGCGGATACAGCACGACATGCGAATGCAGCACCGCATCATCGCCAATCGTCACATGCTCTCCCACCACCACATACGGCCCAACATGCGCCCGAGCCCCCAGCGTCGCCGTAGGCGCAATCACCGCCGTCGGATGCACGCCCGCCGCGTACGCCGGCTCCTGATAAAACAACTCGATCGCCTTCGCATACGCCAGGTACGGGTCCGTCACTCGCAGCGTCGGCACATCAATTTCGCCGAAGCCAAACTCCACCAGGATCGCCGCCGCCTTAGTGCTCCCGGCCATCCCGGCATACTTCTTATTCGAGACAAACGTAATCTCGCTCGGCCCGGCCGTCTCAATCCCGGCGACGCCGCTTATCTCCAGCTCGCCTTTTTCGTCCACATCCGCGCAACGCAGTTCCGCGCCAAGCTTCCGCGCCAATTCATCCAGGGTCATGGCTGCCATTGTAAGCGGGTGTCATGACGGGAGTTCACACCAAAGGCTAGGAAAAACTTCTCCCACTTTGGGAATCCCACGATAGTTGCAGCATCCAATGAACAGATGGCGACGGATCGGCCGGGTTCGGTTCGCCAAACAAATCAAGCCCCACCAAGAGGTCTACTGATGCTTCGTCTCGCCATCTCCGGCGCCCTGCTCTGCCTGACCACCGCCGCTTTCGCCCAGACCGGCCCCGGTTGTCACCCCACGCTTGGCTACCTCGCCGACACCATCCCCGCCACCGGAGATCCCCAGCTCGACCACCTCCGTCAGCGCATCCTCACCACAAGGATCGCCGACGTCGTCGCCAAAGCCAGCATTCAGCGCCTCTCCGTCGAGCAGTCCATCAACCTCGCCAACCAGGAAGCCGACGGCACCGACGCCAACCTCCCCAAGCTCGAGGCCGTCCTCAAAGCCGAAGCCCCCGCCGGGCAGAACGCCGCCATTCTCCACAGCCTCTCTGCCCGCGACTACTCCTCCGCCGACCTCACCTCGTCGAGACTCGGCTCCGCCACCCGCGCCTACATCATCAATGACTGGCATAACATCGCCTACCGCGAGACCGCCAACCAGCTCTTCTGCTTCACCCTCGCCCGCCCCGGCGACCCCGACGGCCCACTCCTTCACAAAAATTCCCCCACCTCAGGCCCGCAGATCATCGAAGGCTCGGAAGCTCCCGACGAAGCCGCTCCCGTGACGGAACCGGAAGCCGCCGTTCCCGATACCGACCCCGAAGACCTGGAATCCACCCTCGAATTACTGCAAAGCCGTCTCAACGCCCTCGGCCCCATCACCTGGACCGAAACCACTCGGAGCCGAAGCCGCGAAGCCCTCGAAACCACCGAAAAGAACACCGTCGAATTCCAATCCGTGGAAGCCGAACCCGAACGTTGCGCCCTCAGCTTCCACGAACGCCACCTCACCAGCCCCACCGCCGAGAGGCCCAGCGAGCTCGACGAAACAGTTACCTTCGCCCAGCCCCGCGAGATCACCCTCTTCACCCTCTCCGAGCGCGCCCGCGAAGACTATCAGGTCAGCCGTACCCGCGAATTCCGCTCCCTCACCCCCGAAATCACCGTCCTGCACATCGCCGACGGAACCCGGCACGGTGCCAGCTTCTACTTCACCGACGTCGACGAGGCCCGTCGCGTAGCTGCTGCCGCAACCCATGCCGCCGACCTCTGCTCCCAACGCGCTGACGCAACACCCTAGGCCGAAGGCATCGCAGCTTCACCTCACGGCCCTTATTCGGGAAAGGGCAAATTCAACTCCCGATCGCGCGGTTTCTTCAAGACCGCCGGAGCCGCTGCCTTCGAAGGTGTCGTAATGACCCCCAGCACCGTCATGACCGCAATCGCCCCCCGAGGCACAAAGATCCTCTGCGTGTTCGACCTCACATCCGGCGGAATCAGATACACCCCGCCATCCACCACCGCATCCTCGAGCAGCGAAGCATCGAGCGCGGCCAGCCCTTCCAATATTTCGCCATCCTGAAAGGTCAGCCGCACCCAAAGCCCCTCAGTCCGTGGCCGTGCCATAAAAGTCCGGCGTGATAGCCGCTCCGGATTCTCCGCATCATCAAGGTTGAAGTCCCGCACATAAGCCACGTACCGAATTGCCTTCAACGGAATCGCCACAATCCGCCCGCCCGTATCCAGCAGCTCAACCGTCTCGCTCGCGCGAGTTAGCAGCCCGGACGCCGGCAGATACCCAGCCTGCACGGCCCCGTCATTCGTCCGGACGATCACCTTCTTCCGTGAGCCTGCCATGAGCCCTCGCGGGATTGTCGCACACCCATTGTCTCCGGTCACCAGACAAGAACCGTCACCCGCTGTGTCCTATCCCGCATTTCTCCTTTCTGCCAAAAATGGAACGCAGTAAGAATCACCCAGTCGCCTCCGCGATCCGCTCAACAACGGTTCGACAAGGAGCGTCGCGAACTCAACTAGCCAAAATACCCAGAACTGTGTTACATTTAGCTTTTGTGCCCAGGCACGACGCGTTGATAAGTCTTTCTGTTTGATAGGTTTACGGGGCACATCTCAAGCCCCAGGGAGTGTACGCACAGGCATGGCTGATTACATCTACCTGCTGGAAAATCGTCTTTCCGCTGCTCAGCGCAACGCGCTCCGCATCGTTCGCGAGCTGGCCCGGTCCAGAAACCTCACAGTCTTCCTCGTTGGCGGGGCCGTCCGCGATCTCACCAGTGGCTCTCCCGTTCGGGATCTGGATGTAGTCGTTCAGGGAAATGCTCTCAAGCTCAAGAAAGATATAGAAAAACTCGGTGCGACCGTTACCGGTGAGATTGAGCCCGCTCAGGCGCTTTTCCTCAGCTTTCCTGGCGGGGTCAGCATGGAATTCGGCTCGACCCTCAGCGTTACCTTTCCCAAGCCCGGCAAACCTGTCTATAAACCATCTTCGATCCTCGACGATCTGCGCCGCCGCGACTTCACCGCGAACGCCATGGCCCTTTCGCTCAACGAAGGCTCCTACGGTCTCTTGATGGACCCCCTGAACGGCATCGCCGACATCGAAAACCGCGAACTCCGCCTCGTCTCCAACTACGGCTTCATCGAAGATCCCTCCCGCATGATCCGCGCCGCACGCCTCATGGCTCGCCTCGGGTGGACCATGGACGAGAAGACTCAGCAGCGCTATAACTCGGGTAAGGAAGAAGACTACATCTCTGCCTTGAACGAG
Source organism: uncultured Granulicella sp. (assembly GCA_963693075.2). Taxonomy (GTDB): domain Bacteria; phylum Acidobacteriota; class Terriglobia; order Terriglobales; family Acidobacteriaceae; genus Edaphobacter. The sequence continues at coordinate 2,373,801 of CAXMMP010000002.1, forward strand.
ACAGCCCGCGGTTATGAAGTCGAAGAGATCGTCCACGAAGAAGACCCCCTCCGCGTCCTGAAACGCCTGGAAGCCGAAGGCTGGATGAAGAATCTCGCCCCCTTCTGGTCCTCCGCCAAAGCCGACGTCGCCGCGCTCGAAGCTCTGCGCGAAACGCAGACCCAGCTCCAGATGCAAGGCATCTACCCCGATGCAGCAGCCGCCAACTTCCCGCTGCTCACCGCAAAGCTCGCACCGAAAGACATCGCCACGCTCAAGGCCTCCTTCGTCCGTCAGGGCTTTGTGAATGAGATCGACTCGCTCGACGCCAAAGCCAAGGACCTTGCTGCGCTGCTGACCGGTAAAGCCGCCGCAAAGGCCTCCGACGCCTGGAAGATCCTCACCTCGGCCCCATCCGAAGCCGTTCTCTGGGTCGCCTACTCGACCAAGAGCGCTGCACTCAAGGACAAGTTCAAAAACTTCTATACCGTCTGGCCCCAGGCCCGGCAGAAGATGCCCTACCTCATGATGCAGGAGATGCGCATCGTCCCGGACCTCGCCGGCTACGACGAACTCGTCGAAAAGCTCTTCTTCGAACTCATGGACGACAAGCTCCAGACCCCCGAAGAGATGAAGGCCTTCCTCGAGCCGTTTTCGCCCCCCGCGCCGCCGCCGCCGGTCAGCCTCCGCCGCCCACGCGCCGCCAAGAAAGAGACCAAAGCCTCCAAGGCTCGCGCCAAGAAAGCCGCCATCGTGGTCGATCCCGACAACGAAGAGTCCTCGGAGGAACTCGATGACGTAGTCGTCGAAGCCCTCGACGAACTGTCCGACGACAACTCCGACGAGCCGAAGCGTCCCGTCGACGACGATGCTGATTCGGATGACGAAGACGAGGATGCTGACGACGATGCTCCCCGCCCAAGCAAGTCCTCTGCAAAAGTACCCGTAAAAACGGTTGCGAAGCCCGCACCGGCCAAAGCAGCCGCGAAAGCCGCTCCCGCGAAAACGACCGCCGCACCTCCCGTCAAGGTGCCAGCCAGGACACCCGTCAAGACGCCGGCCAAAACAGCGGTGAAGGCGACTCCCGCCCCTCCGTCCAAAAAAGCCGCGCCCGTCAAGGCCGTTCCAGCGAAGAAGTCCGCTCCACAAAAAGCCGTGCCCGCGAAAAAGAGTCCCGTGAAGACCGTCGCGAAGAAAGCCGTCGTCAAAGCTCCCGTCAAGGGAGCCAAGAAGGCGGCGGCTCCCGTCAAGAAAGCCATCCCGTCAAAAAAAGTCGTCGCCAAAAAGACTGCTCCGCCCGCGAAGAAGGCAGTCGTCAAGAAATCGTCGTCCCCCGCAAGGAAAGTCGTCGCAAAGAAAGCACCCGCCCGGAAGTCCGCCCCGGTAAAGTCGCCCGCGAAGAAGGCAACGCCAGCAAAAAAGTCCATCCCGGTAAAGAAGCGCCGCTAAGGGCCTCACGATTTTAGATGGGAGGGTTCTCCTACCCTCCCGAGTTGTCGCGACTGAACATTCCCTCGCTCGAGGGCACGCTCCGGCCATGCGGCAGTTGCCAACCTTTACCTCCGGCTTTAGCGGCGAGGTACGCTTCGGACCCCGGGTGAAAGCGCGGGGCTTTCGCCCCATGAAAATCGCCGGGACCGCTAAGTTGAGCCACGGGATCATGCTCCACTCACCCAGCCCACCCGCACCAAATTCGCATCACACCATCAGCAAAATCATGTTCCAGAAGGCTTTCTCACTATGGTCGTAGCCGTCCTGCAAGGTTCCGTACGGTCCGATCGCCTCGGCGATCGCGTTGCAAAATGGGTCATCCAGCAACTTGAAAAACGTGGCCACGAGGCTGTTCTTGTCGACGCCGCCGCCCTCGACCTTCCCCTCCTCGACCGTATGTGGAAGGAAGTAAAGAACGAGAACACACCCGAGCACGCCGCTCTCAAGGCAAAACTGGCCCGCCTCGCCGAGCTCTACGAGCGCGCCGACGGTTTCGCCATCTGCTCCGCGGAGTACAACCACACGCCGCCACCTGCCCTCGTCAATCTCATCGACTATTTCCTCGAAGAATACTTTTACCGCCCGTCCGCCATCGTCTGCTACTCCGCTTACCCCTTCGGCGGCGTCCGGGCCGCCATGTCGCTCCGCGGCCTCCTCGCCGAAGTCGGTATGGGCTCCATCCCCACCCTGCAGCCCATCCCCCTGGCTGGTTCCGCGCTCGGAGCCGATGGCGAAGCGCTCACCCAGGATCTCGTCGAGAAATCCGGCAAATTCTTCGATGAGTTCGACTGGTACATGACGGCTCTCCACGACGCTCGCCATAAAAACGATCCCAGGGCGAAAAAATAGCGAACAACGGTGGCTCTTTCGTGGCATAGTATCTCCATGCAAAGAGCCGCCCTTTTGCTCCTCTCGACGCTCACCCTCAGCCATCTTTGTTCCTCATCCTCCGCGCCGACTGCGTTCCGACTCTTCCAGGGAGCCCCAAAAATGCACGAAGTCACTGGTCCGTTCGACGTCAAAATCAAGCCCGAAACAATGTCCGAGGTCGCGATCCCCGCTCATCTTGGCCGCATGTCCATCGACAAGCAATTCCACGGCTCCCTTGACGCCGCCAGTAAAGGTGAAATGCTCTCCGTATTGGACAAGGAAAAAGGTTCCGGCGGCTACGTCGCCCTCGAACGCGTCACCGGTACCCTCGAAGGCAGGTCCGGCAGCTTCGTCCTCCAGCACTCCGCCACCATGGACCGCGGCAAACCCACCCTCTCCGTTACCGTGGTCCCCGACTCCGGCACCGGCGAACTCACCGGAATCACCGGCTCCATGCGGATCGACATCGTCGACGGCAAACACTCTTACACCTTCGACTACACCCTTTAGCAGCGAAGCCCCGATTCAAAAACTCTCGCTCTAAATCTCGAATTCGTATCTCAGTCGACCACCGCTACCCATCAATTTATTCCTAATTCGTTGCACGACTCTTGATGCTGCAGCATCTGTGAGACCAGGCTTAAGCTACCTGTTATGAATACTTTCGGACTTTTCGGTAGGGGTGGGGAGGAACGTCTAGCGAAACCGTCGAATCACCAGAAAAGTAGCCCCGCAAAGCAAGCTCGCCGCCCCAACTAAAACCTCAATGCCTCGCCGATAGGCCTGCTGCGTCCGCGCCGGAGTCTGCCCAATCGACTCCTTGCACTGGCTGCATCCTTGCGCAGACGCGCCACCCGAGACCGCGCCAAGCACCACCACCCAGAAGAGCAACCGCCTCACTGAAACCAGGCCAGCAACCCAAAGAGCATCAGCCATAGCAGCCCCATCGAGTGCCAATACCACGCCGCAAGGTCTACAAAGATTTGCCGGTTTTCAATCTGCTTGGAAACAAAGAGCCCAATGAACGCGCCAGCCAGCGCGAGAACCCCAACGAGGAGATGCGCTCCGTGAATCCCGGTGATCAGGTAGAACGAGTGCAGACTCGGATTTCCCGCCGAAACCGGTCTTCCCGCCTGCAACTGCTTCCAGGCCAATACTTGCCCCGCCAGGAACAGGGCACCTAGCACCATCGTCGTCGCAACCCACGGCATCGCCCGCCGCGAAATCGGCTTACCCAACCCAAGCCACTCATCCATCACATGCATCTCGCGAAACATGTGCCTTCGGCCAATCTCAATCGTCAACGAACTCAGCAGCAGCAGGGCAGTGTTGATCCACAGGATTGGCGGTAACGCGACCGGAAGCCACTCATTGATAAACCGGGCATTGGCATCGAAGTGTCCGCTGCTTTGCGACACGAAGAACACACTGACGATCGCCACAAAGAACATGAACACAGCTGAAAGCGCAAAGAACAGTCCCAGCCGAAACCTGTCTAATCGTTCCCTTGGACTGCGAGGCCCGCGCCGGCCGCCATTCCAGTTGTCCGGGTCTCCGCCTCCGCCGGTCTGCTTGTCGGTCGGCGGCCTTCTCCCACCGCCATGGTCGCCATCTTCCGTATCGCGGCGTCGCCGCTCGGTTTCGGGGGGAGTGATGATGGCCGGCATGGCGAAACTCCTTCAAGCAAAACGGTGCCGGCGAAGCGGCAATAAGCAAAGCTTACTCCGGTTTTTCCTCTGCCGCCCATTGCGTTACGAACTCTTCGCCCGCCCCGTTCATCGAATACCAGCAAGGCCCGCGAGATACCGTTATTTTTTGATTGGATGCACGGGCACTTCGGAGTGACGCGCCCATTTCGGGATTGATTACACCCGGCATCCACTCCAGCGTCGTCGCTTCCCAGGGATTTTCACCCGCACCCTCGCCACTCCTCCAGCTCACAACCACGTTGACGAGGAACAGGACCTGAGCCGAAATCAGAACGACCGCGGCGATCGTTATCTCGCGCTGGACGGGGATGGCTCGCGCAAGCAGGGAAGCCGCGGCGACCGGCAAACCCGTGAACTGCGCATAATGCCGCGGAACGCCGATCAATCCAGCCACGTGCATCGGCAGAAAGGCTGCATACGCACCCAAAATCGAAAGCCAGAAGTGCCAACGGCCAAGCCGTTCACTCATTAGGCGCCCGCATAGCAGCGGGAACCAGTAGTACGTGGCCATAAAGAGCCCGAAGCACCCTGCCATCGCCATGATCAGGTGGAAGTGCGCCACGACGAAATACGTGTTGTGCAGATACTGGTCCAGGATCGGCTGAGCCAGAATCGGTCCAGTCAGCCCTCCGGCAACGAAGAGCGAGACAAATCCAAGCGCAAACAGCATCGCCGTCGTATACCGCGGACGCGAACGCCAGACGGTCGCGAGCCAGCTCAGGACTTTCGCCGCGGATGGGATCGCGATGGCCATGGTGGAGACGGAGAAGGCCGTTCCCGCGAATGGATTCAGCCCGGCGACAAACATATGGTGTCCCCAGACGAGGATGCCCAGAAACCCGATCAGGAGGGTCGTGGCGATCATCATGCGATAGCCGAAGACGGGCCGCCGGCTGAAGTTTGCCAGCACCATCGAGGTCAGCCCCATTCCCGGAAGGATCGCGATGTAGACCTCAGGATGTCCGAAGAACCAGAAGAGATGCAACCACAACAGCGGGCTGCCATTGCCGCCGGAATGCATCGTTCCGTTGACGAGATCACCGGCCGGCAGGAAGAAGCTCGTGCCAGCATGGCGGTCGGCAAACAGTAAAAGTAACGCCGCGAGCAATACGCTGAATGCCAGCACCGTCAGCAGTCCGGCAGTAAACCATCCCCAGACGGTGAGCGGCAACCGTCCCCAGGTCATGCCTTCGCAACGTCCACTGACGATCGTCGCCAGCAGGTTGATGGAACTCAAGATAGAAGAGATCGCGAACAGTCCGATGGCGCCAAGCCACAAGTCCATTCCCATCCCTTGACCTGGCCCCGCACTGGCAACGGCTGAGAGCGGAGGGTAAGCCGTCCAGCCGGAGATTGCCGCTCCGCCTTGGACAAAGCTCGACGCGATCAGCGTGACGAGCGCGAACGCCATCAGCCAGAAGGCGACGGTGTTGAGGGCAGGGAACGCCATCCTGCGGGCACCGATCTGCGCCGGAAGGATGATATTTCCAAAGCCCGCCTGCGGAGCCAGCGTCAAGACGAAGAACAGCATCAGCGTGCCGTGTAACGTGACGAGCGCAAGGTAGTCTTCCGGCTTGACGACTCCGAAGATTGGCACGTTCAGGTCCGGCCAGACGAGATGAACGCGCATCGCGAGCGACATCAATGTTCCGTAGAGGACGGCGATCAGGGACAGACCGAGATACCGCAGCCCAAGGCTTCGGTGGTCTGTCGTGAACAGGCTCCGGTCCCGTTCTAGGGCGAACGCCGTCTGACTGGTCACTGAGGCATCTCCTTCGCGGTAAGCCAGCGCTGATAGTCGGCCTCAGGCAAAACGCGTAACGTCGTCCCCATCCGATAGTGCCCAATCCCGCAAAGCTGCGTGCAGAGAATGGCATAGGTTCCGGACTTCTCCGCTGTAAAGTGAACATGAAAGTTCTGGCCCGGAACCGCGTTCTGCTTGATTCGCAGTTCGGGAATGGCAAAGCCATGGATCACATCCTGCGCATGCAGCCGCAGGTCCACTTCGCGCCCGGCCGGCAGCACCAGCTCGGAGGAGACGAAGTCGTCTTTACCCTTTTCGTCCGCGGAGTCGATACCAAGAGGATTGCCTTCGCCGGGCGCAATCAATTGCGGCATAATGCGGCCAAAGGCGAAGTCCTTGCCGGGGTAGCGGAAATACCACGCAAATTGCACACCGGTCGCTTCGACCTGCATGGCCGACGGGTCGGCGCCGCTGTAACGAGTCTCTGCCCAAAGCTGCTCGGCGTGGATCGTCAACGCGGCAAAAATCAGGGTGAGTGCCGCAACGGGAGCGTATTCGAACATCGCCGCGGTACGTTTCCCACGCGACCCGCGCCGCAAAACAAGCCCGCCCAGCAACAAAACATGAAGCAGGGTCAGGAGTCCTGCGGCGATCCAGAGATTGAGCAGCAGATGGCGGTCGAGCGCCGCGCCGTGAGCCGACGCGTCCACCGGCAGCCACCAACGTGGCGCGAAGACCGCTGCCGCAATCAACTCATGGCTCACCCCTTCAGGATAGCCCCTACCGCCATCGCCCGTTATGTGTTCAGGAGCTCGGGCACGAAGATCTCTTCGCACGTGAAGAGCCGGTTGGTGATGCCTTGCTCGAAGTGGTAACGCAATATAGCGTCGAGCGCTTTGCGATTCGCGCCGATGCCGTAAGGCCACCAGTCCTGCCCAAGCACCTCGCGATCGGTGTCGACAAGCTCATTGAGCCACGGGATCATCGTGCCCATGCTATTGAAAATAAGCCCATGGTTGATCTTTTCAACGGCCGCTTGTTTCGCGTCGACGAAGCCCTTGTACGCGCTTCTGGCAAGCTCCCGATGTTCGGCAAGCAGCTCTTTGCGGATGACAACCGTATGCATGATGGGAAAGATGCCGGTGCGTTTGTAATATTCGCGCTCCACCTGTTTATAGTCAGGAAAAAGCCGTCCTACCCTGGGAGAGTTCTCCAGAATGCACTTGGGCACATCGGCCGAAATCAGCGCGTCGATCTCGCCTGACTCGAGCATCGCGCCGAGCTCTTTCTCGCGGGGAACCTCGGTGACCTGCACGTTCGCGGGATGCGTGTGCGGAACAAAATCGATCGGCTTCAAGGGCCAGTCGAGCCCGCTGATGATCCATCGGCAGCTCTCAGGGTGGAAGCCATATTCGTCAGCGAGCATGCCCTTCGCCATAATCCCCGCGTCGTGGCTGTACAGAGCGAGTTCTCCAATGGTCTTGCCGTTCAGGTCTTCGGGTGTCTTGATGCCACTGGCTTTGTTGACGTAGATGCCGGAGTGGCGAAATGCGCGGTTGGGAAAGACGGGGATCGCAACGAAAGGTGATGCGCCGGCTTCAAAGGTTCTCAGGAAATACGTCATGCCAAGCTCGGAAATATCAAACGCGTGTTCACCGATCATGCCTTCGAAGATCTCTGTGACGACGGGGGCGCTGTGGAACGCAGCATCCACGCCTTCGATCTTCACGGTGCCTTCGGCGAGCGCTCGCGTGCGGTCATAGTCCCAGAATGCGATGTCCAGCTTCAAATGAGTCATTCGATTACTCCTTCTTCTCAAAACATTTGATAAATACATTTACTAATAGGTTGCCTATGAGCCAGGTTCCCTTATGATCGAAGGCGTGGGGGACAACTCAAAAGCGCTTATCAGGATGTTTGAAGCGGTTTCCCTTGGTGCGCCGGAGAACGCCGTCGGCTTCGTTCTTTGGCGCGTGGTAGTCCGCTATCAACGAGAGGTAGATCGTGCGTTGGCACCCCTCGACCTGACCAATCTTCAGTTCGTCACCCTTGCGCTTGCAGCTTGGTTCGGACGACTCGGGGAACCGGTAAACCAGACAGAGCTGGCTCGCTTCGGAGGCATCCACCCCATGCAGCTTTCGCACATGTTGAAGACACTTGAGCAGAAGGGATTCATCGCGCGCAAACGAAGTATCACCGACAGCCGATCGAAAAACGTCGAAGTGACCAGGATTGGCGTGACCGTTCTGCGACAAGCTCTTCCCCTGATGATCGAGGTCCAGCAACGAGTGTTTGGAGACCAGGGCAAACCGGGCGGCAGCTTCCTCGAGACTCTGCTTTCGCTCGACGCGGATGAGACTACCGGCCAGCAGTAAGCAGAGCATCGGCTTCGTCAAAACCCGTCGGAACGGAAAGGCCCTGGCGTGATGCACCGGCAGCCAGCAGGTCGGCGATGGACTCCGTGGAGCGACGGTCTTTCCAGTGAGAGTCAACGCAGGCTTTCACGGCTAGCTGGAGAGCGGTGCGGCCTTGGCCATCGAGCGCGTTGACTGGCGTGCCTCGGGCAATCAACTTCTTGACCACTGCCGGACGCGCCCGCCACGCAGCCACATGGAGCGCTGTGCTCTCAGCGGCTTCATCCCAGTAAGGGTCGCCTCGGAACAGCGCTCCAGGCTCAACTCCCACATCCAGCAGACAATCGACGCCTCCAACATTTCCGGTTCCGGCGAATTCGGCAAGCAGCGTACCACCCAGTAAAATGAGCTCCTCCCGCAATCCAGGTTCTTCGGTTAGAAGAACTCCAATCAGGTCCTTATCTGCGAAAGCACAAGCGGCAATCAGCCGGTCCACTCCTGAAAACTCGGGAGTAAAGCCATGCAATGGAAGGAGCTCCAGCACGTCCTTCCGTCCGCGTCGGGCAGCAATCTGAAATCCGGTATCGCCTTCCTTTGCGGACACCAGCGCCGGGTCCGCTCCGTGGTTCAGCAGCATCTCGATCATGCCGATCCCGTTATCTCGCCGCAGCGCGTGCTGGAACGCGCTACTGCCCCACATCGGCATCCAGTTCGGGTTGGCGCCATGTGCGAGCACCAGGCGCATGCCCTCCACATCGTGCCAGTCCGCCTTCCGGACCAGCAGCGTCACCTTGCACTCCTCGTTTAGCTTACCGCTCTGGAGCAGCACCGTCACAGCCGCGTTATCGTACGTCTCTGCCGCATGGTAGGTCGTCTCCCCGTCGTTCGGGTCGGCTCCCTGATCCAGTAGCAACTTCGTCAATGCGGCGTCCTGCGCAAGACCGGCAGCGCCATAGATCACGCTCTCCCATTCGTCTTTACCCGCCCACTCCCCCATAAAGCCCGTGTTCGCGTCTGCCCCAGCCTCAAACAGGGCAGCAGCCGTTCGCACGAACTCAGCTGATCTCGCCTTTCGCAGGCGGAGGAAGCGCGAGAAGCAAAGGTAAGTCAGGGCGTCCCAACCATGGGGACCGCCCTTAGCCGTCGCGAGCGCTCGGTCTTTGAGGATGAACTGGCGAACAGCCGCTTCATCGCCGAGGACCGAGGCTGTGTAGATGTCATGCTCGCGCAGCTCCGGGTGAACGGACAAAATCGACTCTGCTTCGTCAAGTCTTCCGGCAGCATGCCAGCCGTGTAGGGGAACCGAGGCTGCGATCAGAAAAGTATTGGCGGCGGAAAGCTGTTCGTTCCTCATCAAGTCCTTTCGCTCAGCACAGGGTAGTACACGCCGGCTTCCGGCGTTAGTAGGCTGGACAGCCCGAAGTCATCTTGACCTGCGTCCAGCAAGTGGTGATCGCCTTGGCCGCGTTCACGACGGGAAGCGCATCCTGGCCGCCGCTGGCGATATCAGCGACGCGTGCCTTCATCGCGTTGAAAACATCCGGGGCAAGATCGAGTTGCGGCAGCGACAGAATGACTCGAGCGCGAAGGCTCCCATCGTCGGAGTCCAGATACGCGAGCAGCGATTTGTTGACCGCCTGACTTTGGTTCGACCTCGCAGCAATCGCTTCCACCAGTTCGACACGCGCAGCCGTCGTCTGGTCCGTGCGGTGAAGGTACCTGCCGATCGCTGCCGCGGTCTCGTCGCTAACCTTGCCGAACTGCAGCAGGTCACCAACGACCGCGAGGCCAATAGGACCAACCGCATCGTCGCGCTTCAGGTACGCCAGAAGCGGAACGTAAACTGCCGGCGGAGGCTCGGGCGCGAAACCGCCGAGATCGGTCGCAGCAAGCGAGCGGTTGTCGGGGTCTTCGTCGATCAGCCGCTGACCGAGCGGCCCGATCAAGGGAGCGAAGGCTGCAGCAACTGCGGACTTGTAGGACGCGGGCGCTGAAGACACCGGCGCATTAGCCCCCTTTGCCGCTGGAGCCGGCCCAGGCGCTGCACTGGGAGCGGCCCCCGCACCGGCGACCGGCGGGTCCGGCAACGTCTGCATGCCCACCATCATCGCAAGCGCGTACTTTCGCAGGGCAACATCAGGGTCGGCGAGTGCTTTCGTCAATAACGGAACGACCTGCTTCGCGACAGCGGCGTCCGTCAGACCCGACTCGCTTTCGACGGCCTGGATCTCCTCCGGCGTCGGCGAATGCCCGCTGCTCCCGCGTTGCAGCATCTCGGTCAACTGGGCGGCAAAGTTCGGGCTCGCCACATCCTGGGCAAGCGCGGATCCCGTCAGTAATAGAACAACTGCCGCAAGTTTTACCATCATGACCTCTTTACACGTGAGACGTGCCCGGCTTCTCTGACGCTTCAGCCCGGTGTGCCTTGACCATCTCGACGAAAAACTCATGCACCCGGCCGTCGTTGCTCAACTCAGGATGAAACGTCGCTGCAAGCAGGTGGCCTTGCCGCACGAGAACCGGCGCACCGTCCCGGCTCGCAAGCACCTCGACCTCCGGCCCGCGGTGCGCGATGCGCGGTGCACGAATAAAGACCATCTCCAGATCCCCACCCGGCAGCGAAGTCGGTGCGGTGATGATGGCGGAGTCGATCTGGCGCCCATAGGCATTGCGTTCCACCGTAATCTCCATCGCTTTCAATGACGCTTGCGGTGGATTTTCGACCCCTATCGCAAGCAGGATCGCTCCAGCGCAGGTGCCAAACGTCGGAGTGCGCCGGACGAAGGTGTCGAGCACTTCGAAGAAGCCGTCGCGTTCCAGATGCCAAAGGAAGGTCGTCGATTCACCGCCCGGAATGATGAGCCCATCCAGCCCCTCGAGCTCTCCAGGCCGCTTGATGAGACGCGGCTCGGCGCCAGCGACAGTCAAGGCCTGCGCATGCTTCGCGTACGCGCCTTGCAGGGCGAGAACGCCGATCACCGGTCGGTTCGTCAATAGACTTCACCACCTTGCTGCTGGATTATGAAACAGATGTGATGTGCTGCCTCTGCGGACGTCGGGTCCTTTCTAACGAATAAAGTTTTTTCTGTGTCTCCATTTGGACTCATCAACCAAAAAATACCGTCAGACGGGTTAGGTGTGCCTCTGTCTCCCCGTGTTGCAGGGTAAGTCTCCAAGAACCAGAACGGCTGCTTCGGAAGGGTCTTCGTATAAAGCCGTATGCCATTGCACACTGGTTCCGAAGCAAATGCGTTCCTAAAGTCGGTGATAACATCGTCATACTCGGAAAGATCCGCGTTGCCAATCCATAGCGCTGGCTTTTGAGCCTCTTTGTGACATCCTGCCGCTGCAGTGAGAATGAGGCAAGTCGAGGCCAGCGCTCCTGGTCGTCGCATGTCAGGAATCACCAGCCGCGGTGCTGCATCATGTCGGCGTCGGCGATCATGCCGACCGCGAGACCCTTCATCGCGCCCATGCAGTCTTCCGACGCTTCGGCCAGGATTGCTGGATCATTGAAGTGCGTGGCCGCGCGGACGATCGCCTTTGCGCGAGATTCCGCTTCCGCACGCTCCTGCGGGTTCAGCGCCTTGCCGTCGACCATCGCGACATTCAGCTTGATATTGCCTTCCTTCATGAAGATGCCGGACCCAACAAAGACCGTCTGCGCGCCAAGCTGCATCATCAGAGCCGCATCGGCTGGCGTGGCGATACCGCCCGCTGAAAAGTTCGGCACGGGCAGCTCGCCGGTGCGTGCAACCATCTGGACCAGCTCAAGCGGCGCCCGCAGATTTTTCGCGGCAGCATAAAGCTCCGCCTCGTCAAGCACGGTAAGCGCCTTCATCTCGGAAACGATCTGCCGCATATGCTTCACCGCGTGGATAACGTCACCCGTGCCAGGTTCGCCCTTGGTGCGAATCATGGCGGCACCTTCAGAGATGCGCCGCAGTGCTTCGCCAAGATCCTTCGCTCCGCAGACGAACGGTGTTGTGAAGGCATGCTTGTCGATGTGGTGAAGCTCATCGGCTGGGGTCAGAACCTCGGACTCGTCGATGAAGTCCACGCCAAGCTGCTGCAGAATTTGAGCCTCAACAAAATGCCCGATACGTGCCTTCGCCATCACCGGAATGCTCACGGCGTTGATGATCTCGCGAATCATCTTGGGATGTGACATGCGGGCGACACCGCCTTCCGCGCGAATCTGCGCGGGCACGCGTTCAAGCGCCATCACGGCGACTGCTCCAGCCTTTTCAGCGATAACGGCCTGCTCGACATCGACGACGTCCATGATGACGCCGCCCTTCAACATCTCGGCCAGGCCGGTCTTCAGCCGGAGGCCTGTTGCCGCAAAGCTCTTATGTCCGTTGCTCTCGTGATTTGCCATGGGTTGTCCTCTTCCTCACGGCAGGGAACTGGTTGCAATCACAGTATGTCCTACCGGAGTCCTAAGTTTATCAGCATTAGCCTTGGGCGATGCGTGCGCGCACCGCTCGTCCGGCGTGTGGGCACCTTTGTCCTTCATCTTTATCCATCAACCTGCGACGCTGCCAACAAAGCCGGATCGATCACCAGAAAAAATCCCTCGCCGTGCGCCAGCACGGTCCCGTCCGGGCCGATCAAATCCGCAACATTCAAGACCTTCCGGCCATCACGCTTGACGTGCGTGCCGACGAGCTTCAGCGGCGTACCCAGCGGCGACGGACGCAGATAGTCCACCGACAGGCTGCGCGTCATCGCAAGAACATTCAGCGGCCGGTTCAGCTTGCTCATCGCCTCGTCGAGCAGCGTGGCAATGATGCCGCCGTGAATATATCCCGGAGGACCTTCGAACATTCGCGAGAGGTTGACCTCAGCTGTCGCCGTAATCACTCCGTCCGCATCGGCCTTGACTTCAAACACCAGGTGCAGGCCCTCAGGATTCGCCGTGCCGCAGCCGAAGCAGTGGTTAGCCCGTTCGTCGATGGTCTGCGCCAGCTCTTCACTCACCCCCATCGGTGCATGCGAGTCTCCACGAAAATCTGTGCCTTCAGCCATTCACAACCTCCAGGATCGATGCGCCAAACTTATCCAGTTTTTCCTGCCCAATCCCTTGAATGCCAAGCAATTGTTTCAAGGTTTGCGGCCGTTGCATCACAATGGACCGCAGCGCCGTCGTTCCAAGCACGAAAAACTGCGGCAAGCCCATACGTTCGGACTCGGACTTCCGCCACGCACGCAGCTTTTCTTCAAGCTGCTGCTGAACCTCGTCCAGCGCCGCCGGTGTCTCCAGCACGGCAGCGCGCTCGCGGTGGAACTCCTTCTGGGCAATCGCCGGCGCTGGCCGGGCGACCGGTTGAGAAGCCGCAACTTGCGCGGGCGAAGGCCGTGCTGACAGATTCACCGCGCTGCCCACTGAACGTCCACCGCCTCGGCAGATCGCGCAGATCGCAGCTCCGTAACGATCTGTCTTCTCCGGCCCAAAGCCGCTCACGGTGAGCAACTCAGGAATCGTCTGCGGACACGCGATCACCAGAGACTTCAGCGCTGCGTCCGAAAAGACGATGAACGCTGGCTTCCCAGTCTTCGCGGCCTCCGCCTTGCGCCACGCACGCAGTTCAGCATCGAGAGCCTGCTGTGCGGGTGTCAGCGGCGCGCTCGGCGCTTCGCCTCTTGCTCCGGCGTTCTTCTTCGTCCGGCTCTTTGCCTTCGCACCACCGCCGCCCAGACCCCCGCGCAACACGACTCCCAGCGGATCGCCGCTCTCAAGCTCACGCCCTTCATGGGTCAGCGAGGCCTTCTTGAACGGGATCACCTTGCCCTCGGGATTGGTGAAGACCTCACTCGTAATGGCGATCAGCCCGGCTCGAGCCAGGCCATCGAGCAACGCCTCAAATTCGTCTCGATCTTTCGTCAGCGCAAGCTCAGTAAACAGCTTGCCCGTCGACTTCGAAGTCCCGCCGTCAAGCGCGCGAAGGATCGTCCGCAGACTGCGATCCTCTGCAGCAGTCGGCTCGGAAAAAGTCTGAGCCGTAACGCCTGCCGGATTGCAAAAGTCGCAATGCCCACACGGACGATGTCCATCCGCCTGGTCGCCAAAATGCCGAATCAACGCCGTCATCCGGCACTGCTGCGTCGTCGCAAAAGCCATCATCCGGTCGATCTGCGACCGCCGGAACTCAACCTGCTGTTCATATCCGGACTGCCACGCGACGTCCCCGTTACGCCGAACGTTTCCCGCGATATCGATCGCCGCTGCACCTTGCGCCGCAAGCTTCTCGACCGACCGCCCAAACGTCTCGGCATCCATCTTCAGCTTTGCTCGCAGCGCATCCGGCTCACTGAATTCTTCCGGCAGCAGCTTTGCCACGCGCATCAATTCGGTCGCAACCGGATAGTCGCGTTCGAGAAAAAAATCGTGCATCTTGCGGTCGGCGAAACTATAGAGCAGCACGGTCCGCGACTGCTCGCCGTCACGCCCAGCGCGTCCGATCTCCTGGTAGTAGCCTTCGACCGAAGCAGGCAGCGCGTAATGAACGACCGTCCGTACATCGGCCTTGTCGATCCCCATGCCGAACGCAATGGTCGCCACAACGCACTCCAGCTTACCGATTTGAAAGTTTCGCTGCACCCGCTCCCGTACCCCGGCATCAAGCCCCGCGTGATACGCCGCGGCAGGGAAGCGTCGGTTCAACTCGCCGGCCAGTTCCTCCGCTGCCTTACGCGAGGGAGCATAGACGATGGCCGGACGGCGCGATTTATCGTTAAGGAAATCCGCCACAAACCCAAGCCGTTGCGGCTTCGAAAGCTCCATCACCTCAATCGAAAGATTGTCGCGGCGAAAGCCATGAATAAATAACTTTGGTTGCTCAAGCTGAAGCTGCGTGACGATATCCTTCTGCACCGCGGGCGTCGCCGTCGCAGTCAGAGCAATGATCGGTGCCGGCCGTAGCGCCGGAAGAAAATCCCCAAGCATGCGATAATCCGGACGAAAATCATGGCCCCACGCGGAGATACAATGAGCCTCATCAATCGCAATCAACGTAGGCTTACGCCGTGCAAGCATCTCCGGAAACCCAGGCACCCGCATCCGCTCCGGAGCGATAAACAGGAACTGCAGCTTGCCATCCAGATAGTCCCTGCAGGCTTGTCGCGAATCCTCCCGCGAAAGCCCCGAATGAATGCGCGCGACCTTCAACCCAGCCTGCGATAGCTTCGCCGCCTGGTCGTCCATCAGCGCGATCAGCGGACTTACGACCAGTCCCGTACCGCCTCGCGCAATCGCCGGAAGCTGGTAGCAGAGGCTCTTGCCCGCCCCCGTCGGCATCACCAGCAGCACGTCGCGGCCATCAGTCGCAGCGCGGCATACTGCCTCCTGGTTAGCTCGAAAGCCTTCAAACCCGAACGTACTCTTGAGCAGCGAACCCAGATCCATGGCTCTCTAATCTTCGCATGGCTTTCGCCTTCTCAGTCGAGGATAAGCATGGCTGTACCTCACGGCACACCCTTCAGGAAGGCAACCGCTTGCCCTTCCACCCGCCAACGATCGCACCCATAATCATCAGGTCAAAACAGCCAAGACCCTGCATTGATGGCGAAGATGCTGAACGTCTTCACTTCGGACACGTACTCGGTCGCCCAGCTTGTCGCGACGAAGCCCACCCAGGCCAGTAGAACCTTGTTTTGAACATAAAGCCCCCTGGGGAGCATCAGAAGTCTACCGCGAGGAGCGACCTCAGTCCCCCGAATCTGGGGGAACCGTTGTGTTTCTCGTAAGATGACGAAGGAATGATGATGAACCTTACCAAAATTGAGACGATCGGCGAATGGCTGCAACGCGTCGAGACGCGGAGCGCACGCATTGGAATTGTTGGCCTTGGCTACGTAGGACTTCCACTCACGCTGCTCTTCAGCGCGGAGCGTTTTCGAGTTACCGGCTTCGATATCGACGCCAGCAAGGTTGCGCTCCTGAACGCCGGCAACTCCTACATCCACCGCATCGAGCCAGTCCACATCGAAGCCGCACGCCGGGCCGGCTTTGTGGCAACTTCGGAGTTCGCCGCAATCGCCGACATGGACGCGGTACTCATCTGCGTGCCAACCCCGCTCCACGAAGATCACACGCCCGATATGAGCTACGTCGTCTCGACCATCGAGGCCATCGCACCCCACGTGCGTGTCGGCCAGTTAATTGTGCTCGAAAGCACCACCTACCCGGGGACCACCGAAGAGATCGTCGTCGAAACCCTCAACCGCCACGGTGCCGCACGTGGCATCTCCGTACTCCGCAAAGGCGCGGACGATCTCGACGGGGTTATGGTCGCCTTCTCACCCGAGCGCGAAGACCCGGGCAACATGGTTACCCCGCGCCGCGAAATCCCCAAGGTCATCGGCGGTGTCGATGACCGAGCCGGACGTGCCGCCGCCGCCCTCTACCAGACCGTCTTCGACAAGACAGTAGCGATGTCCTCACCCGCCGCCGCGGAGATGACCAAGCTGCTCGAAAACATCTACCGCTGCGTCAACATCGCGCTCGTCAACGAGCTGAAGCAGCTTTGCGAACACATGGGCATCGACCTCTGGGAGGTCATCGACGCCGCTGCAACCAAGCCCTTCGGCTTCCAGGCGTTCTATCCCGGCCCGGGTGTCGGCGGTCACTGCATTCCTGTCGATCCGTTCTACCTCAGTTGGAAGGCGGAGCAGTACGGCTTTTCGACACGCTTTATTGAGCTTGCAGGAGAAGTCAATGAGGCGATGCCGGGCTACGTCGTCCGCACCGCTGAGTCAGCACTCGAAGCCAGGGGAGTGCCGCTCAAAGACGCGAAGATCCTCGTCCTCGGCTTGGCTTATAAGCGCGATGTCGACGACCTCCGCGAGTCGCCTTCTCTCGTCATCCTCGAAAAGCTGCTGAAGGCCGGCGCCCACGTCGAATACAACGACCCTTTCTTCCCGACAGTCGGCTACGGACGAAAATACTCGCTGAACATGACTTCGGTCGCGCTGGACGAACCCATGACGCAGCTCGCCGCCTACGACTGCGTGCTCATCGCCACCGACCACTCCACCTACGACTACGAAAAAGTCGTCGAGTCAGCGCGGCTGGTCATCGACACCCGCAACGCCACCCGCGGCATCGTCTCCAATAAAATCGTTCGCTGTTAACTTCGGTTGCGCATGGCTGCCCGCTGACCTACACTGGATCAATCGCGACCGGTCTTCACCGGACGCTCAAGGGCTGTTAGCTCAGTTGGTTAGAGCGCCTGCCTTACAAGCAGGATGTCGGGGGTTCGAGTCCCTCACGGCCCACCATCACTCCGCTTGTGTCTGTGTTCATCCTCAAGTTATTCAAAGTGACTGGCGTTTGCATGACTACGGTATCCGCAACTGTAATTGCAGAACTCCCGGAACACTTCCGTGCCACGCCGAGTCCAGCCGAACTGCCGATGCCTGAGGCAAACCACAACAATACGCTGGCGACGCATCAGCCCATCTCTTGATGAAACCGCCAATTGGGTCAGCGAGAGCTGATCCTGACGCAATGAAGACTCTGCCACCCCTCACGAAGGTTCCCCTGGCGGAGACAACTACGAAGAGCCGTAAGCTCTCGAACTGAAAATAGAAGTCTCTTCACGTTCGCCGCGCTTTGGGACGCCTGAAAGACAAGGCCACTCAACGGCTTTCGTCCACGGCCTCGTGAGCACGGAATCGAATGAACTGATAGCCCAGATTCCTTAACTGACATTGGAACCCATTCTTCCTCGAGAAGCGATTGTCCTATCGGCGTACTGGATGGGGCTAACCTATCGAAAACAGCAGGTTGCGCCATGTGTATTTCGGGGGGCGCCATTCCCGAACAAGCGTTAGCATCTCCCTATCCTGCATCGTTGCTGCTCTTAAGCGGCACGAGCTTGCGATGCGTCTCTTCAGAAAGTCCGGTGTTTCGACTCATGTTCTATTCCACAAGCTCGAAGTTCAAGGCGATCCGGGCAGATTGCCGGTGGGGTGTGCGATGGATTCTCGTTGGGGCGCTGCTGATCTTCATGGGATGCGGCTGCGGCTCGGCGCAATCAAAATTCGGTCAGTGGGTGCATACGGCGTGGGGCCAGAGAGACGGCGCTCCGCGCAACATCACGAACATCGCGAAAGGGCCTGATGGATTTCTGTGGGTGATGTCGGACGACGGCATCTTCCACTTCGATGGCTCAACCTTCGAGTTGGCACCAATCCCGCACGACTTCGGCGTCTTTGGCCGGCGGCCGATGCTGAAACGGAGAAACGGCGATCTCTGGATCTCCACCCTCGCGGGTATTCGGATCATCCACGGCGATCGGTCACAAACGTTGATCGCGGGGAAGCAACTTCCCTTTAGCACCTTTGATGTGCTGGTGGAGGATCAGCAGCGCGTCATCTGGGCGCTGACCAATGACGGCTTATTCCGGTATCAGGCCGAGCACTGGGAAAAAGCCGGAGACGAGTACGGCCTGGGGAAAGCGAAGCTCAAGACGTTGTACGTGGGCCAGGATGGGACACTCTGGGCGGCGACCCCGAACGAAGTATGGAGTTGCGAGCCGGGCCAGACGCGGTTTCGGAGCCGCTTCCAGGGCGGGTCTGTAATTGTTTCAATCTTCGAAGATAAGCAGGGGCGGGTCTGGGTCGGGGACGTGGCGACAACCGTCCATCCGATCACATCTCCTATCGCGAACGACCCAGTGCTTTCTTCATCCATTCACGTCGGATCGCAAAAGGCCATCTTCGACTCAGAGGGTGAGCTCTGGATCGCAACTCTTGGAGATGGATTGCGCAAAATCGCGACACAAGCCCCCTTTGGAAAGGCCGAAAAAGACAGCAAACTGATACCAGCGTTTTCATCCGCCGACGGCTTGTCGGACGGTTATGTGTCTGCCATTCTTCAGGATGACGACGGCACGATCTGGACCGGGACACGGGGTGGTCTGGATCGTTTCCGCCGCTCGCCGGTTCTCACCGTGGTCGAGCCCGCACTGGCACACATCCATAAATTGGCGACCGCGGCGGAGGCAAACGGCAATCTCTGGGTAAGCTACGGCAACGTACTGCTGCATGAGATAGCCGCACCGACCGGGCTGCAGTACAAGTTCCTGATCATGACCAAGAGCCCGGACGGGACCTACCCGACCGCCGACATCTCGAGCTGGGAAGGCAGCCCGCCAGCCTTCTGTTCTTCCGATACGGACGGCGTCTTGTGCCAGGATGGCTCGAAGGTCTCCCTCAGCAATCCAGCAGAGGTGCCTGCCGGATACGGAGGAGGCTTAGCGTGGCTGGACCGGGATCACACGCCCTGGTTGGCGACACGCGAGTACGGAGTCTTTCACCGTGTTGGCGATAAGTGGATCTCGATGCCAACCGAGGGGAAACGACCTCTCGGCAACGTCACGGCAGTAGCGCCGGGGAGCGACGGAACAGAGTGGGTTGCCTTCGGAGATCGTCTCCAGAAGGTCTCGTCACATGGCGTGCTTGAGATCCCCTTCGCCGCTGATTTATCGGTGGCTGGAATCTGGGCCATTGAGGATCGCGGTGATCATCAGTGGTTTGGCGGCGAAAGCGGCTTAGCCTTGTACGCTGGTCAGCACGTCACCCGTTTTCAAACCGATGATCCCGGGATCCTTGCTGGGATTCTGGGCATACAGGAAGCGCCGAACGGGGACATCTGGGTATCGACAAGAAAAGGGCTGCTGCACATCCAGTACGAAGAGTGGAATCGTGCCACGCATGCGGAGGGACATCTCCATACCTTCGATGTCCTCGATTCGGAATACGGCTTGCCGAATGCTCCCATCAATGCGGAACGCCTCGCGAACAGGGGCATGCTCTGGCTGATCGGCACCGGCGGGTACGGTGTGCTGAACATCAACGCCCCTCTGCCGCATAACGCGCCGCCTATGCCGGTCCTTCGGCAAGTCCAGGCTGATGGCGAAAACGTAGCTGTCGCTGATCGGATCAACGTAGGACCGTACGTGACACATCTGCGATTCAGGTTTGCGGCGGTGAGCCTTGCAACTTCGCAGAAGATTCTCTATCGCTACTGGCTCGATGACGTCGAAAAGTCCTGGCAGAATTCCGGAACGGGGAGTGAAGCGACTTACTCGAATCTGTCTCCTGGGCATTACGTCCTGCACGTCAGCGCCAGCTTGAACGGCGGGCCATGGAGCGACGACACGCGGCTGGTTTCGGTTTACCTGGTTCCCGCGTGGTACCAGAGAATCGCAACGAAGACCATTGCCGCGCTCGCTCTGATGCTGACCATGCTGGCGCTCTTTCGCTGGCGATTGAAACACGCAGAGCACAGCATCATCGATAGATTCAACACGCGGCTGTCCGAGCGGCTGCGCATATCCGCGGACCTTCATGACACCTTCCTGCAGACAGTCCAAGGCAGCAAATTGATTGCCGAAGATGCTTTGTCGCGAGCCAAGGATGACGACGTGCGTTATACGCTGGGCCGCTTGTCTTCGCAGTTGACCCAAGCCGTGAGCGAAGGCCGAAACGCGTTGCGAGCCTTGCGCTTCTCAAACAATGTTGGCGATGAACTCATAACGACGCTTGCCGAAGCGACGCGGGAGAGTTGCGATTCAGCCATGATGACGGTGTCTCTTGATGCCTCCGGCAACGTGCGGCCGCTGCATCCGGTGTTGCAGGATGAGATCGTTCTGCTTTGCCGCGAAGCCGTAAGAAACGCATGCCAGCACTCCGAAGGCAGCCGGGTTTCGATCACGCTTCATTACGGGAAGAATCTTTTTCTGAACGTGTCCGACGACGGACAGGGGATCGCACCGTCGATTCTTGAGCACGGGAAGGAAGGCCATTTCGGCATCGTAAGCATGCGGGAACGCGCCCGGAGGATGGGTGGGAAGCTCAACCTGACCAGCTCTCCGAACGGAACCAGCGTGACCGTAGAGCTTCCCGGGAGCGTAGCCTTTGTCGGCGAACGCGGCATCGCGAGAAGGTGGCGACGGCACCGCGGCAGCGACGGCACAGGCTGACTACTTCTTCAGGGGCAGTCCGGAGCTGACCTTCTTACATCGACAGGATTCCGCGTCGTACCGCGAGCGTGACCGCGTGTGTGCGGTCGTTGGCACTCAGTTTATCGACGAGGTTCTTCACATGGAAGTTCACTGTGGTTTCCGCAATGCAAAGTACATCTGCGATCTGCTTGTTGCGATGTCCATCGCGGATCAGCTTCAACACTTCAAGTTCTCTCAAGGTCAGCCGCTCTTCAGAGATTTGGTCTGCTAGTTTCTGCGCAATCTCGGGTGCGATGCTTTTACCCCGGGCGGATACTGTGCGGATGGTAAGGAGAATCTCCTCGCGGGGGAGGCTCTTCAGGATGTATGCGGCTGCGCCTCCCTTGAGTGCTCGGAGAATGTCCGCGTCGCCATCGGAGGTGGTGAGGATGACGACCTTTGCGTCCTTGACGTGCTCGCGAAGATTCGCCAGGACAGTCAGCCCATCCAGGTCCGGCAGCCGCAGATCAAGCAAGGTAATGTCCGGCTTCAACTCCTGGAAGGCGATGATGCCACTCCGTCCATTAGTAGCTTGCCCAACCATCTCCATGTCCGGCTGCGAATGAACGATTGTGCTCAGGCCTTCACGAAAGATCGGGTGGTCTTCGATGCTCAAAATGCGAATCGATCGCGTTGGTTTTGGCGTGTTCACAGTTGGAATCTCCGATCGAACAAGGAGCAAGGTCTCCTATTTCCCTCAGTCAACACTATGCTGCCTGCGTTGTCTACCTACAGAAAAATGCAGCTTCACTTCTATCGATTCTAGCGGCGCGCGTTCTTTCTTTACCCCATACCTTGGGCTCATAGCTTGATGCGGCTCTCAGGCTGACAGGAGTTCAAGTGAAATCACATAACGGAACAACACTCTTTCGGCTGTACGAAAAGGCCGCCTCACTCGATCGTGTTGGAATGACGATGCTCCGCATCGCGCTGGTCATCGTCCTTGCTTGGATAGGCGGCTTGAAGTTTGCACAATACGAGGCGGATAGCATCGTCCCCTTGATCGCGAACAGCCCGTTCATGAGCTTCGCTTACACGCACCCCGCGCCGGAATATCGGCACTATATGAACAAAGAAGGCGAGACCGTTCCGGCACACCAGGCTTGGCAGCGAAGCAATCGCACATACCCATTCTCCGATGCACTTGGCTGTGTCATCATCGGGATCGCACTTCTGATTGCCTTGCATCGACCGCTTCCGCAAGTCGCCACCATCGGAAGCGCATTGCTTGTCGCAATGGCCTGCACCACGCTCTCATTCCTGGTCACGACGCCCGAAGCCTGGGTGCCGGCGCTTGGAGAGGGAGTCCACGGATTCCCATTCCTCTCGGGCGTTGGCCGGCTCATCATCAAGGACTGCATCATGCTGGGCGCCGCGGTCGTCACCATGGCTGACTCGGCCAGAAAGTATCTACAATCCGCGGAAAGTCGCGCGTGACAACAGCCAGCGTTTGTTGCGACATCGAAACTAACCAGACCGACGGGGAGATAGAACAATGAAAGCTTACTTAGTCGACAGCCCCAATGCTTCATTTCGTGCGATTGAGATGCTTCGACCGGAGCCTGCAGCAAACCAGGTACTGGTGCGGATCTGCGCGAGTGGCGTCAACCCGCTGGACACGAAGATACGCGCTGGCCAGGCTGCGCACGCCAGGCAGCCTCTTCCCGCGGTACTTGGCCTGGATATGGCCGGTGTGGTCGAAGCTGTCGGTGCAGACGTCACGGCGTTTCGCTGCGGCGACGAAGTTTTCGGTATGGTGGGCGGCATTGGTGGACGGCAAGGCACGCTCGCAGAGTTTATCGCCGTGGATGAAGATCTGCTCGCACCCAAACCCTCGTCGCTTAGCATGCGGCAGGCTGCGGCGCTGCCGCTGATTACGATCACCGCATGGGAAGGCCTTGTCGACCACGCGCGCGTACATCCTGGGCAGACGGTCTTGGTGCATGCCGGCGCCGGCGGTGTGGGCTTTGCCGCCGTTCAGCTCGCGCTCGCCTACGGAGCCGCGGTCTTCACCACGGTGTCTGAGGACAAGCGGGCGCTGCTCGAATCGCTGGGTGTGACAACAATCGACAGGGATGCGCTGCCGTCGGACTATCTCGCGCACCATACCAACGGCGAAGGCTTCGATATCGTCTACGACACACTGGGCGGAGCGACGCTTGAGGCCTCGTTCACAGCGGTCAAACGTTACACGGGCCATGTCGTCAGCTGCCTCGGATGGGGTACGCACTCCCTGGCTCCGTTGTCCTTCCGTGCCGCCACTTATTCGGGAGTCTTCACACTCTTACCTCTGCTCACAGGTGCCGGCCTGGCACACCACGGACATATTCTTCGCGAAGTCGCCAAGCTGGCGGAAGCAGGCAAACTCAAGCCCTTGCTCAATGAACGCCAGTTCGGTGTCGCCGATCTCGAACTCGCCTATGCTGCGGTCGCAAACGGCAGCAAAGGCAAGGTTGTTGTGGAGATGTAGCTAACCGCGCTTGACACCTTGCAAAACCACGTCAATGCCAGGCGCACGACAAACACCTGTAGCTCACCGGAGGGGTGAGGTGACTTGTCTGATTGCATGCTTTCGATTCCGTCGGCTGCAGAAGTTGGAGCTTCGAATCTTCGCTCGCAGGAAGGCTTGCCGAGTACCCGGCACTGAAGGCGCTGCGCCCGGTGCACTCGTGTAGCCGCAGTCTCGGCAGCGAGTTGCTTGCGGCTGAGGGGTGCGGTGCCACGCTCCGAGATCACGCTGCATGCAAGCTAACCCGCAGCAAAGACGAGGTGATTGAAATCAACTTCGACATCTTGCTCAACCCATTCTGATGTGCGGACCTTGGAGAATGCTCTTGGAAAAAGATGGGTGCTGGAACAGGAAGATAGGAAGATGCCTTCTGCTGGCCTTCCTGCTCAGCGTGATCTGCTTCGGGGCCGATCAAGCCGATGCTCAAGCCGCAGCGACCTCATCTTTGCTAACCCAGCGAGATGCCGTCCTCACCATGCGCGGTCCCTTCCATTTTCAGCCCGGCGATGACTCACGCTGGAGCGATCCCGCGTTTGACGATTCAGGCTGGCAGCTGATCGCCGGAGATCGCAACTGGAAAGCTGCCGGCCTGCGCGATCTGCACGGCCTCGCCTGGTATCGCTTCACCGTCCTGCTGCCGCCCGGCTCAGGGGACTACTCCATCCGCCTGCCACAGATTCGTACCGCGTATCAACTTTATTTGAACGGTCAGCTCCTCCACAGCGGAGGCAACATGCCGCCGCACGCCAACATGTATGCCACCGTCCCGGAAGTGATTGCGCTCCCAGTGCAGGGGCCCGCAACCCTGCACTTCGCGCTGCGTGTCTGGCAGGATCCTGTGTGGTGTGCCTATCGTCCCGGTGGTCTGCAAGGACCTGTTCTCATCGGCCAAACCTCCCTCATCCAGGAGCGTTTCCTGGCTGATCGGCTCGCACGCTTGTGGCGCAACAGCGACTGGTTCGATCTCACCGCGCTTGAGCTTTTCGCCGCAGCCGTCGCCTTCCTGCTTTACCTGCTCGGCCGCTCAGAGCGCGAATACCTATGGTTCTGCACTCTTGCTCTTGGCTTATCGCTCAACCACGCCCTGCAGCTCTGGGCGCGGCTGAACGCTCATTCGGTTCACCCTGCGGAGTTGCTCGAAAGCATCTGCTACACCGCCTATCTCGCCGCGTCCCTCTTGTTCTACCGCATGCTGCTCGGCGCAAAAGCCACACGCACCTTCCATGCGATGCTCGTCTGCTGCGCTCTCTGGTTCATCAACGCGCGCATCCCGATGCTGTCGAACCGTTTGGCGTCCGTCGAAAATATCGGCGAGCTTCTCTTCACGCTCCCCATCGATCTCTGGCTCCTGAGCCTGATCTTTCGTCGCGCTCGTCAGCGCTCCCCGGACGCTCGTCTGCTCGCCCTTCCTGCCACGCTGCTGGTCGGCACAGCCTTTTACTATCAGCTCCTGTTCACGTTGAGTACCTTCCGTCCGGTGGATTTCAAACGCTTCTACCCCATCCTTCATGGCCCCGTCTATGCCGACATGAAAGACTTTGCAGAAGCCTTTTTCCTTCTCGCCATGCTGCTCATCCTTGGCAATCGCTTCGCTCGCACGCGTCGCAACAGCGACCGTACCGCAGCCGAACTTGAAGCGGCCCGCTCCGTCCAGCGAGTCCTTGTGCCGGAACAGATGCCGGAGATCGAAGGGCTGGAAATTGTGAGCGCCTACTATCCTGCCCAGCAGGTCGGCGGAGACTTCTTCCAGATCATTCCGCTTCCGGCAGGCGATACGCTCATCGTCATCGGCGACGTCGCAGGCAAGGGCCTCCCCGCCGCGCTCACTGTCTCTCTGATCGTCGGCACGCTGCGCACGCTGGCCGAATTCATCGACGGGCCGGGCAATATCCTAGCCGGCCTGAACCGTCGTCTCGTCGGTCGGGCCGCGGTCCCCACGACATGCCTGGCGATGCAGTTTTCAGCCGACTGTCAGAACGTCCGTATCGCAAACGCCGGCCACCTGCCGGCCTACCTCAATCGCAACGAGCTGGCGACAGAGACTAACCTTCCACTCGGTCTCTGCCCTGAAGTCTTCTTCGAAGAAAGCACGTTTGCGCTTCAACAGGGAGAGCACATCGTCATCCTTACGGACGGAGTTCCGGAAGCGATGCAACGGAAAGAGCTTTTCGGGTTCGACCGCACCCGCGACCTGTGTGCTGAAACAGCAACCGTGATCGCTGACACGGCCAGAGCTTTCGGACAGACTGACGACATTACCGTCTTATCCATCCATGTGCTTTGCAGAAGCGTTGACCCGGGTCCGCTCCTTGAGCCGACGAAGTCCTCCATAGTCTTGGAGAGCCGAACGCACTCAATCCGATCTGCTTGAAGAATTACACCAGCAATCAAGGCGAGTCTCTTACGCTAAGGACACATGCTTCGCGGCCCCCTCCGGTGTCTTCAACTGTCGGACCACAGTCACATATGTGCTCGGCATGAACCGAATTGTTGACCAAAGGACTGCCATCCAACGATTCCACCGGAAATGTCCTACTGACTCACTCAAACAAATCTTTTCACGGTGATGGGATTAGAATCCCTCACCATCCACACCCCCTTTCGACAACTTCACAAAGTCCTGCAAGCCAAAAGCCAGCATTCTAATAACTTCACTGCCGCTAGCCGCTTCGCCCGATGGCACCAATCCAAGCAAACCCATCAACATAGTTTCCCGTGTCGCTCCAAGTAAGCCTCCCTTGGATATCCCCCCTAACGCCCAGCATTGCAACATTTCTGAATCACTCGCACCCCTTGTTGAGTCAAACCATGACAAGACATGAGCGAACCTAAAATGCCAATCCAGGTCCCAGAGGCTAGGCAATGTCTGGGTCCTACGGAGAACGACATCATGACAAAGCAACGGAATCATGTCGCAGCAGCAGCTGAGACCAACATTTTTAAAAGCATCGTCGGCGCAGGCGTCGCCATCATGCTGGCGGGTTGCACCCCCAAACCACCGGCTGCCCCGCCGCCGCAGCCGTTACCCGTAACGGTCGTCCAGCTCGAACCGGCCGACGTCCCAATCTCGGGAGAATGGGTCGGTACCCTCGACGGCTTCGTCAATGCGCAGATTCAACCGCAGGCAAGCGGCTATCTGATCAAGCAGAACTATCGCGAAGGCGCGGAAGTTTCGAAGGGTCAAGTCCTCTTCGAGATCGATCCGCGACCCTTCGAGGCAGCGCTCGCCCAGGCACAAGGCCAGCTCGCTCAGGCCCAGGCTCAAGTAGGACAGGCACAAGCTCAACTTGGCCTCGCCCAGATCAACGTCAATCGCGACACGCCGCTCGCTCAGGCGCGCGCCATTGCGCAGAGCCAGTTGGACAACGACGTCCAGCAGAAGGCACAGCAGGAAGCCTCCGTAAAAGCTGCTGAAGCCACCGTCGCAGCTGCCGATGCCGCGGTTGCAAACGCTAAATTGAACCTCGGCTTCACGCATGTTCGCTCGCTCATTTCGGGCGTTGCCGGGCAGGCCACCTTGCAGGTCGGCAACCTGGTCAACACGCAATCCGTGCTGACCTCCGTCTCCCAGCTCAACCCCATCAAGGCGTACTTTTCCATCAGCGATAGCGAGTACCTTGCGCTCGTCCAGCGTACCCGCGAAGGTGGCGGCGATCTTCTGAAGGGAGCGTCCGCGGTGCCCTTATCGCTGACGCTTTCGAACGGCGAGCTCTATCCGCAGAAGGGTCACATCGCCTTCGTCGATCGTCAGATCAACTCGCAGACTGGCGCGATTCGCATCGCCGCATCCTTCCCAAATCCTGGCAACGTCCTGCGCCCCGGCCAGTTCGGTCGCATCAAGGCGGAGACGCAACTACGCCATCAGGCCTTGCTCATCCCCCAGGTCGCCATCCAGGAATTGCAGGGTCTCCAGCAAGCCTACATCGCCGGTCCTGACGGCAAGGCGCATCTCGTCACGTTGAAGTTAGGCCCCCAGGTCGGAACCAGCTGGCTCGTCGAAGATGGCGTTCATCCCGGCGACAAGGTCATCACCGATAACCTTCAGAAGCTTGCTGAGGGCAGACCTGTGTCCCCTCATGCGGGGCCACCCGCCGCACCCACCAGTCAAGCGACCACGTCGGCCGGGAGCTAAAACATGTCAAAATTCTTTATCAATCGGCCGATCGTCGCGATCGTCATCGCCATCCTGACCGTCATCCTCGGCACGGTGTCGATGTTCACGCTCGCCACATCTCAGTTCCCGGATATCGTCCCCACGGAGATCCTCGTCACCGCCACCTACCCCGGCGCGGACGCCAAGACCCTCGCGCAAGCCGTAGCCACGCCCATCGAGCAGCAGATGAACGGCGTCGACAACATGATCTACATGGACTCCGTCAGCGCTAACAACGGCGTCGTCCAGCTCTTCGTAGACTTCGACGTCAAGACCGATCCCAACATCGATCAGGTCCTCTCGCAGCTTCGCGTCGACCAGGCCCAGTCGCAACTGCCCGCGCAAGTCACTACTGCCGGCCTCACCGTGCAGAAGGCGCTCACCTCGCCGCTCATGCTGGTCGCCGTCAACTCTCCGGGCAACAAGCTCAGCCAGGACTTCCTCACCAACTACGCCATCATCAACCTGCAGGATCAGATCACCCGCGTCAAGGGTGTGTCTCGCGTGCAGATCTTCGGCGGACAATACGCCCTTCGCATCTGGGTCGACCCCAACAAGCTTGCGAAGCTCGGCGTCACCGCACCCGAAGTGATCGCCGCGATCCAAACTCAGAACAACGTGAACCCGGCTGGACAGATCGGCGCCGAGCCCATCCCAAAAGGTCAGCAGTTCACCTACACGGTCCGCACCCAGGGCCGTCTCGTAAAGCCGGAAGAGTTCGGCAACATCATCCTGCGCGCCAACGCGGACGGCTCCATCCTGCATCTCTCGGACGTCGCCCGCATCGAGCTGGGCGATCAGGCCTACGCGATCTCCGGCCGTTACAATCAGAACCCTTCCGGCGTCATGGCGGTCTACCAGCTCCCCGGCTCGAACGCCGTCGCCACGGCTGCCGCCGTCAACGCCCGCATGAAGGAGCTTTCAGCGACCTTCCCTCCCGGCATCTCTTACAACGTTCCGCTCGATACGACGAAGGCTGTCAGCTCCGGCATCCACGAAATTGTCATCACGCTCCTTGAGGCGCTCGCGCTCGTCGTCATCGTCGTATTCATCTTCCTCCAGGGCTGGCGAGCCACGCTCATCCCCCTGCTTGCTGTTCCGGTCTCCCTCATCGGAACCTTCATCATCTTCCCGGCGCTCGGCTTCTCCATCAACACCCTGTCGCTCTTCGGCCTCGTACTTGCCATCGGCCTGGTCGTCGATGACGCCATCATCGTCGTCGAAGCGGTGGAGCACCACATTGATGAAGGCATGGAGCCCAAAGACGCCACCATCAAGGCAATGGAGGAGGTGGGGGGTCCGGTCGTCGCCATCGCGCTCATCCTCGCCGCCGTCTTCATCCCGACAGCCTTCATCCCGGGCATCACTGGACGTCTCTACCAGCAGTTCGCGGTGACCATCGCCATCTCGGTGCTCATCTCCGCGTTCAACGCGCTCACCTTGTCTCCCGCATTGGCTTCTCTCCTGTTGAAGCCGAAGAGCGAAGAAAAGAAGCAGGGCCTGCTCGGCAAAGGCTTTGGCATCTTCAACAAGTTCTTCGGTCGCACCACGGAAAGCTTCGTTCACACCTCCGATGTCCTCATCCACAAGTCCTACCTCGCAATGCTTGGCATCGCAATCATTGCAGTCTTTGGCATCTTCCTCGGCAGCACGCTTCCCGGCGGCTTCCTGCCCACGGAAGACCAGGGCTACATGTTCCTTGCGCTGCAGCTTCCGGATGGCGCTTCGGCGCAGCGGACTGACGCCGCCCAGCAGAAGATCACCGCGGCTTTGCTCAAGACTCCCGGAGTCGAAGGCGTGATCGCCGTCACCAACTTCTCGCTCTTGACGCAGGTGCAAAGCACCAACCAGGGCTTCTTCTTCGTAGCATTGAAGCCGTGGGAGGTCCGCAAGAGTAAGGAAGAGCAACTGACCTACATCACCGCGAGCCTCGGCAAACAACTCGCCGGAAATTCAGACGGCATTGCATTCGCCTTCCCGCCGCCTTCCATTCCGGGTATCGGAACATCCGGCGGTGTGACGATGGTCATCGAAGACCGTTCCGGCAAGGACGATCCCGAGATCCTCAGCCAAAACCTCGTCACCTACCTGGGCGCCATCAGCAAACTGCCCGAAGTAGCCTTCGCTCTTCCGTCGTATTCGCCAGCCGTCCCGCAGCTCTACGCTGACGTCGACAAGGAAAAAGTTCTTCAGCAGCAGGTCCAGCTCTCCGATGTCTACACGACCATGTCCACCTTCATGGGCGGTTACCTCGTCAACTACTTCAACCGCTTCGGCCGGCAGTGGCAGACTTACGTTGAGGCGGAAGGCACATCGCGCACGGACATCAAGAACATCGACCAGTTCTACGTGCGAAGTGCTAACGGAGGGCAAGTGCCCCTGGGCTCTTTGGTTCACGTGAAGCAGATTACCGGGCCTGAATACATCTTCCGCTTCAACGAGTTCAACGCCGCCCAGGTCAACATCACCGCCAAGCCCGGCTACAGCTCCGGCCAGGTCCGTGCCGCTCTTGAAAAGACCTTCCGCGAAACCATGCCGCCCGGAGCAGGCTATGACTACTCCGGCATCTCCTACCAGGAAGACATGGCGCAAAAAGGCGTCCCCACCTACGCGGTCTTCGGTCTTTCGCTGCTCTTCGTCTTCCTCATCCTGGCCGCGCTCTACGAATCGTGGACTCTGCCCTTCAGCGTTCTGCTCAGTACCCCCGTTGCCATCCTCGGCGGCTACATCGCACTTCATATTCGGTCGCTCGAGAACGACATCTTCGCCACCATCGGTGTCGTTATGCTCATCGGGCTCTCCGCCAAAAACGCCATCCTCATCGTCGAGTTCGCCAAGGCGAACTACGAGTCCGGCATGAGCATCTCGGAAGCGGCATTGAGCGCGGCTCGTCTGCGCTTCCGCCCCATCGTCATGACGGCTCTCGCCTTCGTCTTCGGTTGCCTTCCGTTGTGGACCGCAACCGGAGCCGGTGCCGCCTCACGACGCATTCTCGGCACAACCGTCATCGGCGGCATGTTCCTTTCGACCGCCATCGGCCTCATCTTCATCCCGGTCACCTTCTCCGTCGTCGAGTACATCTCGCACCGCTTCAGCAAGGGCGGTAAGGGTACGACGATGGACTCCAAGGCTGACTTTGATCCTGTCGCCGCCGGGAAGGCAGCTGGTGGCGGACCCAAGCAACCCACCCAGGCCCCAGGAGGTCACGCATGAGAAGCAACTCTCTCTGGTTCCAACGTGTCTCCGCACTCTCAGCGATAACAGCTCTTGCAGCCGTCATCTCGGGCTGCAACGTTGGCCCGAAATACAAGCGTCCCAACTACCCGGCGCCCCCGGCCTTCCGAGGTGCCGACGACGCAGCTGTCACCAGCGACGCTCAAACCTCCATCGGCGATCAGAAGTGGGCCGAAGTCTTTCGCGAGCCGGAGCTGCAAGCACTCATCAACACCGCCCTCGCCAAAAACTACGACATCCAGATCGCAGCCCAGCGGATCGCAGAACAGCAGGCGCAGGTCCAGATCACGCGCTCGCAGGAGTTTCCCACGGTCACAGTCGGAGGAACCGGCCTCGGCGCTTCCTTCAACACCTCCACGCTGGGCTCCGGCTCAGGCAGTGGAAGCGGCGGCATCTCCAGTCCCTTATCCTTCGGATCGTTCAACGTCTCAGCGGCATGGACTCCCGACTTCTGGGGCCTCTATCGCAAGCAGACGCAGGAGGCTCGCGCTCAACTGCTCGCCCAGACCTGGGCACAGCGAGCTGTCCGCCTTTCGTTGATCCAAAGCGTCGTCACAACTTATATCCAGCTTCGCGCGCTCGACCGTCAACTCGACATCACTAAACAGACGCTCAAAGCACGCCAGGACTCAGTCAACCTGACCAAGACACTTTCTGATGGCGGTGCAGCCCCGCTCTCCGATCTTCGTCAAGCCGAGCAGCTTCTCTTCGCCGCCAGCTCGCAGGTCCCGCAGCTCGAGCAGCAGATTCAGCAGCAGGAAAATGCCATGAATCTCCTCCTCGGCGGCAACCCCGGCCCAGTTGCGCGTACCAGCCCCAACGCGCTCACGCCGCCGCCGCAGGATATCCCCACCGGCCTTCCCACCCAGCTTTTGGAGCGCCGCCCTGACATCCAGCAGGCGGAAGCGACCCTCGTCGCCGCGAACGCGCAGATCGGCGTGGCTCGTGCTCAGTTCTTCCCACAACTCACCATCAGTGCATCGGGAGGTGTCGGGGGAGACAGCCTCTCCAGCATCTTCAGCCCCGACGGCAAAACCATCTACGGCCTCGGCTCGCTCGCCCAACCCCTCTTCGAAGGTGGCAAACTCCGCGGCCAGCTCAACATCGCTAAGGCCACGCAGTTGGAAGACGTCTACGCCTATCAAAAGACGATCGCCACAGCCCTTCACGACGTGTCGAATGCCCTCATCGCGCTCAAAAAACAGCGCGCCTACCGCGAAGAGCAGGAGAAGCTCGTAGCCGCCGCACAGGACGCCACGCGTCTCGCTCGTCTCCGTTACCAGGGCGGTGCCACGGCATATCTTGAGGTGCTCACCACCGACACCAACCTCTACAACGCCCAGTTGAACCTCGTCGCCGCCCAGCAGGGAGAGGCGCTGACGTTGGTCCAGCTTTACACCGCACTCGGCGGAGGCTGGCAGTAGTCTCCTTCGACTTTGCCCAGCCGTTGCCCTGTAGGCTATCCTTCCCATAAAGCATGACGGATGCGCCTGCCCGCAGGCAGAGCATCGGGTCAGAGTCCTTCCTGGCCTTCACCCCCTCGGCAGCGGCGTTGAATTGAGAGAATTTTGACCACGAAGAAAGAAGTGCCCGAGGGCGCGCCCGAAGAACCTCAACTCCGCCGTAGACGAGGCAAAACAGCGCAGCGTAGCCTCGTCGAAGCCAGCGCCGCCCAGGACGCAGCTCTTCTCGCCCGCGAACTTCGCACCTCCCAAACCCAGCAGGAAATCGCGGTCCTCGTAGTCGTCGAATTCACCGGCGAACTCCGCAAACGCAAACAGTTGACAGCCGCCGCTCGTCTTGCGCGCACCGCCGCAGCTGTCGTCGCGGGCGAAGAAGATCTCACGAACGAATCAGCTTCAACCCTCGACTTCGACGCCGGACGCGCCGAGTTCGAAGAACTCGCCCGTTCCGCCGGAGCCACCATTGCCGCCACGCTCGTCCAACGCCGGCAGAAACCCGACCCCTCAAGCCTCGTCGGCGAGGGAAAGCTCGACGAGATCGTCGGCGTCGTCGCGTCGACCAACGCGTCGCTCGTCCTCTTCGATCACGACCTGACACCCTCGCAGCTCCGCAACATCGAAGCCCGCCTGCCGTGCCACGTCATCGACCGCTCCCAGCTCATCCTCGACATCTTCGCGCGCCACGCCAAGACCAGCGAAGGCCAGCTCCAGGTCGAACTCGCGCAGCTCGAATATCAACTCCCACGCCTCGCCGGACGAGGCCGCGCCATGTCGCAGCTTGGCGGAGGGATCGGAACCCGCGGCCCAGGCGAAACCCAGCTCGAAACCGATCGCCGCAAGATCAACCTGCGTCTGGACCACATCAAACACCAGCTCGAAGCTGTCCGCCGCATCCGTCATCAGCAGCGGCAGCGTCGCGAGGCAGTCCCGGTCCCGGTCGTTGCGCTCGTCGGCTACACCAACGCCGGCAAAAGCACGCTCTTCAACGCCCTCACCGAAGCCGGTGTCCTGGAATCCGCCCGCATGTTCGCCACGCTCGATCCCAAGTTGCGCCAGTTGCAGCTCCCCTCGCGCCGCAAAATCCTGCTCTCCGACACCGTCGGCTTCATCCGCAATCTCCCGCACACCCTCGTGACCAGCTTCCGCGCCACCCTCGAAGAAGTCGAACGCGCCGAGATTCTCCTGCACGTCCAGGACGCCGCAAGCCCCATCCGCGACGAACAGAAGCTACAGGTCGAAGCCGTTCTCGCAGAGCTCGGTGTGACGGCAAAGCCCGTCATCCAGGTCCTCAACAAGTCCGACCTGCTCACACCGAAGGAACGCGAAGCCCTCGCAGGCGAAGCCGGCATGCTTCCCGTTTCAGCCTTGCAGCACACCGGATTGAAAGAGATTCTCCTCGCAATTGACGACGCCCTCGTTGCCGATCCACTCGTCGAAGGCCGCTTCCGTCTCCCGCAGTCGGAAGGCGCCGTGCTCGCATCGCTCGAAGGCGGAGCGATCATCGACGAGAAGCGCTTTGAAGGCAATCTGGTCTTCCTGCGAGCGAAGGGGCCGGCCTCGTTGCTCGGACGTTACCGCCGCTTCCGTGACAAACAGGAACGGAGAAAGATCGAAGCCTGAGCCTCAACTGCTCTACGCTTCTACCGGCACCGAGTCCACTCCGGCGCGGCGCTCAAACCGCTCGACAGCCTTCCTGAACTTCATCTTGATCCCATGCTTCGGTCGCAGGATCACCATCGGCCGAGCCTCGATTGTCTGTCCTGGCGTCAGCTCAAAATCATACTTCCGAACGATCTCGCTCACGATCATCAACACCTGCAGCATCGCATAGTGGTTCCCGATGCAGCCACGCGGCCCCCCGCCAAACGGAACATACGTAAACGGCGTCCGCAGCTTGTCCGACCCCTTCACAAATCGTTCCGGATCGAACCCCTCAGCATCCAGCCAATGTGCCGGCGCATGATGCGCACCATGCACATAAACGATCACCGTCGAGCCGGCAGGAATCACAACATCGCCCACCTGATCATCTGCCACCGCCTCGCGATCCACCATCCAGAACGGTGGATAAAGTCGAAGCCCTTCCTGGATCACCTGCGTCGTGTACTCGCATCGCGGCACATCCGCAAAATCCAGCGGCCCATCCCCCAGCACCCCATCCAACTCCTCACGAACCCGCGCCAGCACATCGGCCCGCGTGCTCAGCAGGTACAGCATCCACGACAAGCTGTTCGACGAAGTCTCGTGCCCGGCCACCAGCAACTGCATCGACTCGCTCAAGATAGCCTCGTCGCTCATCCCTTCGCCGTCCGTGTACCGTGCCTCCATCAACGTCTGAAGCAGGTCATTCCCGGCCTCCTGCTGGCGCCTCGGTTTGATGTATTTCATCAACGTCGCATCGGCCCGCTCACGCATCTCGTCATGCCGCCGAAGTTCTCCAGACACCCGGAACCATGGATTCAGATAAGGCTGCAAGGTCTGCCGCACGATGAACTCCTGCACCGTGCAAATGGTGTCGCTCACCACCTCGATGTCTTCATCTTTCAGCTTTGCCCCAAACAGCGAACGAGCCACCATCGCAAACGTCATCTTCATCAGGTGCGGGTAAATATCCACCGGCCCCTGCTCGATCTGCTCGTCGAAGTCCCGCAGCGATTCAGCCAGCGAATCCTGCATGATCGCCGTCAGCGCCTGCAACTGTTTCGGCGCAAACCCTTTCTGGATCAGCCGTCGCTGCGTCTTCCACGTCTCGCCCTCCAACGTCAGCAAGCCTTTACCCAGAAAATGCCCCATCCGCTTCACCTGAATGTCAGACTTGTGATAATTGTCCGCATTCGTCTTCAGCACATGCTGCATCACGCCCGGGTTGGTGGTGACGATCGCTTCCTTGACGCCGCCAATATGGAAGCGAAACGTATCCCCGAACTCTTCCGTGTACTTCGAGAAAACCGACACGGGATTCGCAGCCAGCGCAGGGGAATCCGCAAGCGAGCGCAGTCGTGACACCGAAGGGATAGGCATCGTTCTAAGCTTCGTTCCCAAGCTGTTTCAGCAGGATCAGGTGGTGCCAGATGGCGCGCGTCATCGTCCGGTGCTGACGGTAGGGAATCCCGAACTCAGCCGCCGTCTCGCGGACGATCCGCGTCAGCGGCGCATAGTGTGTGTGGCACACATAAGGGCAAAGATGGTGCGCAATGTGATGATTCAACCCACCCGCCAGCCACCCTACCATCGGGTTCTCCGTCGCATAGTCCGCCGTCGTCGCGAAGATGTGGTAAACGCTGTTATCGAATTCGTTGCGGCTCAAAGGGAAGTGCGTGCTGTCGATCGTATGCGTCGTCTGGAATACCAGCGAAACGCTGAGTCCCACGATCAAGTGGACCAGCACAAACGAGCCGGCAACCAGCAATACCGGCTTGTGCAGCAGCAGGATCGGCAGGACCAGCATGTAGGTGAAGTAGAACGCCTTACCCGCGAATAAAATCGCAATCTCACGCGCCGGATGCTTGTCCCGTTGAATGTAATCGTGTTTCGGAAAGAAGAAGCTTTCGAAGTCGCGCACGAACACATAATCCAGCGAAAAAACCGCATAGAAAAATAGCGCGTACAGATGCTGAAAACGATGCCAGAACGCATGCGGCTCATGAGGCGTGAACCGGAAGATTCCGCGTCCGGTCAACGCATCGTCTTCCCCATGCAAGTTAATGCAGGAGTGGTGCCCCCGATGGTGCAAAATCCGCCACATATAGGAGTTAATCCCGCATAGATCAAACGCGTAATTCAACGTCTTATTGATCGACGGCTTGGACGAGATCGCATTGTGATTACTATCGTGTGCGATATTCAACAGCAAAAACGTCTGCGCCAGCCCGCCCAGCACATACAGCGCGGCGAACTTCCACGCATCCGGTCGAAATGCATAAATTGCGATCCAACTCCCCGCCAGCACCGCAAGCCCCGTCCCAATCTTCATCCACATCGTCCGGTCAGCCTTGGGCGATAGATGCTGTTCGGCGAAAAAGCGATCCAGCCTCTTTCGCAGAACCTTCGGAAACGTCATCTGGTTCGAGCCATCTGGCGGCGCCGCGAGTACCGGGATCTCAAGCGAATCAAGCGTTTCGCCCTGCCGGTCGAGGTACGGGATAGTCTGTGTTCCGGACAACATGCGCCTCCGCAGATCGAGTTCAGGTGGGTCCGGGCATCGAAAACCTCCGATACACCCCGGCGAAGAGCGGCTCACTTGCTACGCCGCACCGTACCCTTCGATGGTACCGCCGATTCCGGCTCGCAGCCCAGGAAATCTGGCCGACACGGAACAGGCCCGCCCGCTTCTTTGACGGAGGCAATCTTGCAACGCTTACGCCCTCTGCTACCATTACCCGATGGACGAGTCGCACGGAGACTTGTTAAACGGGTCCAGCAGAAAGTCTGTCAGGACTTCAAAGCCCGTCTCGTTCAGTCAACTTCAGTCTCATTGCTTTCCACTAGCCCTCGTGGCGCTTATCGTTAGAAACATCCCACGGCTCCTTGGCCTATCCGCTCGTCCCTTCGTGGGCGAGCGGCAACCAGGCGAACCGTTTCAAGTACTGAGATTTGTTAGTCAATTTCGGGGGTATTGCTGATCAATTATGGCGTCGATTCTAGACCAACTGGATAGGCTGGGAGAGAAACACCCGCACAAACTCCTGTATTCGTATCTTGACCTCAACGGCAACCCCATCGAGTCCTACTCGTACGCGGCGTTCATCGCGCGGACCGAGTCGATCGCCGGGCACTTGCTGAAGGATGGCCGTTTCGAAGCAGGGAATCGCCTGCTCCTCGCCTACCCCCCAGGTCTTGAGATGATCTGCGCCTTCTTCGGATGTGTGCGCGCCGGCCTTATACCCGTTCCTGTCTACCCGCCAAGCTCCCGCGGTTTCCAAAGCGCGCTGTACAAGATGGTCTACATCGCCCGCGACTGCCAGGCGGCGGGCGTCCTTACCAGCGCCGAATACCACGCGTCTCTCAAGACGAACCTCACCCGCAGCGGTGTTGCCGCCTCTGGCGTCGACGTTGACTGCATCTCCGCCCTGCCGTGGATCCCGACCGAACACTTCGTCGACCACCTCTCCTACCCGCCCGTCGAAGACCCCTCGAAAATCCTATTCCTGCAGTACACCTCCGGCTCGACTATGGAGCCGAAAGGCGTCATGGTCTCGCACGAGAACATCCTCGTCACCTGCCCGCTCGTCATCGACCACGAAAACCCGGTGGTCGTCTCCTGGCTCCCGCAGTATCACGACATGGGCCTCATCGGCTGTTATCTCTACCCCGCACTCCGCGGCGGCACCACCTACGGCTTCGCCTCGATGGACTTCATCCAGCGGCCCATCCTCTGGTTCGACACCATCACGCTCTACAAGGCCACCGCCACCGCTGCTCCCAACTTCGCCTACGACTACTGCCTCCGCGCAGCACGTCTCTCGCAGGAGGCCCTCGAAGGCTGCGACCTCAGTTCGCTCCACGTCCTCATGTGCGCCGCCGAGCCAGTAAAAGCCGATACCTTCACCCGTTTCCTCGAGAAATTCGAGCAATACGGTCTCCAGGCCGAAAGCTTCTACGCAGCCTTCGGCCTCGCCGAAAACACCCTCGCCGTCACCATGCGCGGACGCACCATCGTCTCCGTCAACAAGCGCGCACTCGCCCTTGGCCAGGCCCGCATGACCACGGAAGTCTCAGAGATCGACGCCTCCACGCAGGTCGTCAGTTGCGGCACACCGCTCCCCGGAATCGACGTCAAAATCGTCGACGCCGAGCAGCACGTCGCCCTCAAGTCAGGCCAGATCGGCGAAATCTGGATCGCCGGCGAAGGCAAATGCCTCGGCTACTGGAACAACCCGGAGCTCACCCTCAAGCAGTTCCACGCCCGCCTCGTCGACGACAGCCCCTACGACGACGGCCACCTCCGCACCGGCGACATGGGCTTCTTCCACGACGGCGAACTCTACGTCTGCGGTCGCATGAAGGACATGATCATCCTGCGCGGCCAGAACTACTACCCGCAGGACATCGAGAACATCGTCGAGCGCTCCTCCGGCCTCATTCGGCATAACTGCGTCGCCGCCTTCCAGATTCATGAAGAAAGCGAGCCCGCCCTCGCCATCGTCGCCGAGGTCAAGAACCCAAAAGTCCTCCCCGACGCACGCAAGATCGCCGCCGCCGTTCGCAGCTACCTCAACGTCGAAGTCGCGCTCATCTCGTTCATTGCTCCCCGAGCCATCCCCCGCACCAGCTCCGGCAAGATCATGCGTCACAAGACCAGGCAGATGTGGGTCGACGGTGAGTTCACCGTGCTCTCTGAGTTCTCTCGCGAGAAAGACGCCGGCGTCGCCGATTCCGGCTCCGAAGTCCAGTCTTCCTTCGCGGAACTGAAAGCCCGCTACAACCTCACCGGCCAGGAGTCCTATAACCTCGTCGAAGCCGGCCTTGACTCGCTCGACCTCGTCGTCTTCATGCACGAGCTCAAGGAACTCCTCAAAGATCACGGCGCCGAGGTCCTCGCCCGCCAGGTCGATATCGGCGTCATCCAGCGCGTCAGCGTGGCCGAACTCTTCCAGCTCGCCGAGCAGCTTGAAAGCGCGCCCGAAGAGGCCCTGGAGCATCTGCGCCACTCCCTTTTGGCTTTCCGCGAAGAGCAGCGTACCCAGGAAAAAGCGATGATGAGCAAGGACAGCAAGCTCGTCTTCGATCCATCCACGCCCGGCCCGCTTCCCGACGTCCCCGTCATGAACCATGTGCTGCTCACCGGAGGCACCGGCTTCATCGGACCCTTCCTGATCAAGAGCCTGCTCGAACAGACCCGCGCCAAGATCTACGTCCTCGTCCGCGCCTCCGACGACAAGCAGGGCTGGCAGCGCCTCCGTGCCGCCGTGGAAACCATGGGCCCGCAAACCGCGCGCCTCATGCAGATGTTCGAGTCCCGCATAATCCCCATCTGCGGCGATCTCGCCCAACCTGCCCTCGGCCTCGCCCAGGACGTCTGGGACTTCCTGGCCGCCGAAGTCGACACCGTCTTCCACAACGGCGCAACCGTCAACTACCTCTTCAACTACGACCGCATGCGCGACGCCAACGTCATGGGCACCAACGAAGTCCTGCGACTCGCCTTCGAAGGCCGCACCAAAGAGTTCAACTACGTCTCCACGACCTTCGTCTTCGGCTGGGCCGTCAAAGCCACCCTCTTCGAGACCGACTTCAACCGCGACATGGAACTCCTGGACTTCGGCTACAGCCAGTCGAAGTGGGTCGCGGAACAAGTCGTAGCCGATGCCCGCAGCAAAGGTCTTTCCACCCGCATCTTCCGCCCCGCGCTCGTTAGCCCATCGGTCTCCGGCGGCGGCAACAACTTCGATATCGCCGTCCGCCTCGTCGCCTTTATGGTCAACCATGGCATCGGCGTCGACGCCCTCAACCAGGTCAGCTTCGTCCCCGCGGACGTCGTCGCAAACAACATCGTCGCCATTTCGATGACCGCCGACACCGCCAACAAGACCTACCACGTCGTCCGCGACGACTACGCCAACATGGTCGACATCACCAACCTCATCAACAAGTCCACCGGCCGTCACTTCGACATCTACAGCATCAAGGACTTCGTCCCCGAGCTCATCCGCCGTTGCCGCAAAGAAGACCTGCTCTTCCCGCTGCTCGACTTCCTCGTCGGCTCCGTCGATAACATCTCCGCCATGGAGTTCAAGCGCTACGAAAGCAGCGACTACCAGGAAGCCCGTGACCGCTCCGCCTGGGGCGTCCCCGATCCATCCCTCGAAGACACCGTCGACGGCATCCTCAAGTTCATGCACCGGAAGGGAATCATCTCGGTCGTAGCGCGCGAGCATAGCGATGCCACCCCATCGCCCGCTCCGCTCGCCCTCACCGACGCCCCGTCCGTTACTGCTTTTTGAACGTAAGCTCTTCGCTCAGACGTTGCCCCGTCTCCAGGGTCCCCGTCGTCTTCACCGTCATCTGCTGCCCATCGGCGGAGACGGTGAAGACATCCTTCTGCGTCTCCTGCCCATCCCGCTTATAGCTCGCGACCACCGTCTTCGGCCCATTGGCCTGCAGCGTCACGGTATCGTTTCGCGAGCCCTTCACGTCATACGCCTTGCCGTCAAAATGCGCGGAGTAGCTGAATCCACCCGTAAACCTCACCCCGTTCCCGCCATCCGCAGCGAACGTCAGCGCCGTAGCCTGTTTCAGCCGCGTCTTGCTCATATCCTGCATCCACTCGCCCGCCAGCGCGTCATGCGGAGCTTTAGCCCCACCCGTCCGCGTCCACACACTCACCCCGTCACTACGGCGCGAGCCCGTCGTCGCAATCGTCAACTCGGTGTTCTTGTTCGACAGCGTCAAATGAACCGTCGCCACCAGCACGCCGTCTTTCTTCTCCTGAACCTCGGATTGCTTCCCGTTGATCCGCTTCACCTCCACCTGGTTGAACCCCGGATTTCCCGGGACCGGTGTGTCATTCCCATCCGCCTTCGCGGTGAAGTCGATCTTCACCTCGCCCGTCATCACCACGTGAACCGTACGATCGTGATCCTCGACCACAAACTTGTTCGGCGGTGTTAGCGTCGAATCCGCGGTCACCAGCGTCCACGTGCCGAGTCTCGGGTCTTGACCGTACGCTGGAACCAACGCCGTCACCACAGCGACCGATGCGAAAAATGCTAGCTTGAAAATAATCCCTCCTCCGGACCTTCGCTCTATTCAGATGCAAGCCAAGCCTGCATCCTACTGATGTCACAACATTTTCTGTAACATGATCGGACTTATGGGTCTTCGCCGTTATTGGGTTGCCGGGATCGTCCTCGTAGCCGTCCTCGTCCTTCTGCCGTTCTCCTTCCACGCCGAGCGTCATCTCGAAACGGCCACCCGCGTCGAAGGCAGCGAAGCCGAGGTCGTCCAGCAGGACCTTCTCAACCGCTTCCATTCGCCCTTCACCGACCGCGTCGTCCTCGTCGTCGAAGGCGTCCCCGCAGCGAACACGCCCGAAGGCCAGCAGGCCCTCCAGACCATCGTCGACAACGTCAGGCAGGAGCCCGGAGTCGCGTCCATCCTCTCCTACCTCGACTCGCAGGACACCATCTTCCTCGGCAAAGGCGGCGGCACCTTCGTCCTCGTAGGCCTCTCATCCAGCGACGGACCCGTCGAGTCCTTCGTCCCCAAACTCCACGACCGCACCAGCGCTCTCACAACCCAGCTCCGCAAAACCTTCCCGGACGCCAAACTCGAACTTACCGGTGAACTCCCGCTCAACTTCGACATCCGCGTCGCCAGTTCCGACGACGTCCGCCACGCCGAAAGCCTTGTCATCCCGGCGACCTTGGCGCTCCTGCTGGTCGCCTTCGGCAGCCTTATCGCCGCCATCATCCCCTTGGCCGTCGGCCAGCTCGCCATCGCCATGACTCTCGCGATTACCGGCATCCTGGCCAGTCGTCTGCACCTCTCCATCCTCGTCCAGAATCTCGCGACCATGCTCGGCCTCGGTCTCGGCATCGACTACGCCCTCCTCATGGTCAGCCGTTTCCGCGA
The DNA here is from genome assembly GCA_963693075.2 of uncultured Granulicella sp. GTDB lineage: Bacteria > Acidobacteriota > Terriglobia > Terriglobales > Acidobacteriaceae > Edaphobacter. The sequence goes on from CAXMMP010000002.1 coordinate 2,415,893, forward strand.
AGCCCTCGCCGCCGGAAACCCCGGTTCCGCCGCCGCCGTCATCGCCGCCCGCCAGGCTGGCCGCACCCTCCTCATCTCTGCCTCCACCGTCGCCATCGGCTTCCTCGCGCTCCTCACCGTTCCCATCAGCGAGATCCGCTCCATTGGCCTCGCCGGCTTCCTGGTCGCCGCACTCAGTGTCCTGCTCACCAACACCCTCGTCCCCGTCGTGCTCGGCCTGCTCGGCACCCGCATCGACGCCGGCAGAATGCCCTTCACCCCCAAGCTCGACTGCGACCACGCCGCACGCACCGGCAAGCGCTGGCGTCGCTGGGGCGAAACCATCGTCGCCCACCCCTGGCTCGCTCTGACCCTCGCCGGCCTTCCGCTCCTCCTGCTCGCCCTCCAGGTCCGCCACTTCGACACCAGCGTCCCCGACGGAGACTGGCTCCCCAAATCCGCCGAATCTGTCCACGCCCTCCACGCCCTCGAGCACATGGACCGCTCCGGGATCGTCTACTCCATGCGCATGATCGTCAACCTCCCCAACGACTCTGTCACCGGCACCGACACAGGCTGGAGCGCCGTCGACCTCCTCAGCAAGCGCCTCGCCGCCGACCCCCGCAGCGCCCGCGTCGTCTCCATCACCACCGTCGCCGCCGGCAACCGCGACGCCCTCACCGATCTCCCCCGCGAGACCCGCCGCAGCTTCGTCAGCGGTGACGGCCATCTCGCATTGGTCGAAGTCTTTCCCATCACCAGGATCAGCATCCGCGACCAGGTCGATTGGGTCCGCGAACTCCGCAAAACCATCCCCGGCATCCTCAGCGCCGAGCCCGGCGCAACCGTCATCATCGGCGGCATCCCAGCCCTCAACGCCGACTACCAGACCATCGTCGACAAACGCTTCGTCCCGGTCATCTCCATGGTCGTCGGAGCCACCTTGCTCGCCCTCCTTGCCGGCTTCCGCTCCCTCTTTGTCGCCGTTAAGGCCATCCTCCTCAACCTCGTCTCCGTCGCGGCTGCCTTCGGAGCCCTGGTCCTCGTCTTTCAGGATGGCTACGGCAGCCGTCTGCTCGGCGTCCCCGGAGGCACGGGCAGCATCTTTCCCCTCGTCCCCATCGTCGCCTTCGCCATCGTCTTCGGCCTCAGCATGGACTATGAAGTCTTCCTCGTCGCGCGCGTCCTCGAAGCCCGACGCGCCGGCATGCCGGAAGCCGAAGCCATCCCTGAAGGCATGGCACGCACCGCCGGACTCATCACCAGTGCCGCCGCCATCATGATCGTCGTCTTCGCCGCTTTCACCTTCGGCAACTTCCTCGTCGTCAAAATGATCGGTTTCACCCTCGCCGTAGCCGTCCTCATCGACGCCACCCTCGTCCGCATCGTTATCGGCCCCGCCCTCCTTCGCCTCGCCGGCGACTGGAACTGGTGGCCCGGTGGCCTCAGCAAGAACGCTCCCACCCTCGACTGATTCGCCGCACACATTCCTCGCACCAACCCAGGCACCCATCTCAGCCCCCAACCCACCGGGACTGAGATGGGAAGACAGAACCCAACCCCACCCGACCAACGGCATCCAACCATCGAAAACCCAGAAAAGGCTCCCTTGGCCTAGGATGGAAGCAATGAACCTGCACCAGAAATCCGAGCAGCTCGCCGCCACCCTTGGCGCCTTCGGCTCCTTGCTGGTCGCCTACTCAGGCGGCACGGATTCCGCCTACCTCGCCTACGCCGCACACCGGGCTCTCGGCAACAAAATGCTCGCCGTCATCGCGGACTCAGCTTCCTTGCCCCGCAAAGAACTTGCCGCAGCCCTCGAATTCACCAACCAACACGGCATCCCCACCCACATCCTCCATACCGGCGAACTCGACAACCCCGAATACGCCAAAAACGACGCGCAACGCTGCTTCCACTGCAAAGACGAGCTCTTCACCCAGATGGAAACCACTCGCCACCGCCTCGGCTTCGAACACCTCGCCTACGGCATGAACCTTGACGACCAGGGCGAGTTCCGTCCCGGCCAGATGGCCGCAAAGCTCCACGGAGCGCTCGCCCCGCTCGTGACCGCACAACTCACCAAATCCGAAATTCGCACCCTCGCCCGCGAAGCCGGTCTCACCCTCGCCGACAAACCCGCCAGTGCCTGCCTCTCCTCCCGCATCGAGTACGGGCGCCCCGTCACCGCCGAAAATCTCGCCCAGGTCGAGCAAGCCGAAGACGCCCTCCATGACCTCGGCTTCCGCAAAGTCCGCGTCCGCCACCACGGCGACCTCGGTCGCGTGGAAATCGACCGCCAAGACCTTCCACGAGCCCTCAACCTTCAAGTATTAGATGAGATTACCGACGCACTGCGCAGTGCGGGATTTCTTTATACAACGATCGACACGCAGGGCTACCGCTCCGGATCGATGAACGATGTGCTCCCGGTTTCGGCAATCGCCCCTGCCGGACCGTCCCTGATTGAGAGAAGAGATTGATGAAAATCGCCTACCTCGACTGCTTCGCCGGCATCTCCGGTGATATGTTCCTTGGCGCACTGCTCGACTCCGGAGTCCCCCTCGCCGTCCTCCAGAACGCCACCGCAGCCCTCAAGCTCGGCGCATCCCTCCGGGTAGAGACCGTCGACCGGAGCGGCATCTCCTGCACCAAGGTCCACGTCATGGAAGGCGAACAGCTCGCCGAAGACACCGGCAGCTTTGAGCATCAGCGCACCCACTCCCACCCCACCCACACGCACCAACCCAGGACCCAGCACCTCCACAAGACCGGGCACCCGCATACCCACGAAGAAGAGCACACGCACGAGCACACCCACGGCCGGTCCTTGACCGTCATCCGCCAGCTCATCGAATCTGCCGCCCTTGACGAACCCGTCAAGCGCACCGCCATCCGCGCCTTCGAACTCCTCGGCGGCTCTGAAGCCAAAATCCACAACGTCCCCGTCGACCGCATCCACTTCCACGAGGTCGGAGCCGTTGACGCCATCGTAGACATCGTCGCAGCCAGCGCTGGCATCCACCACCTCGAAATCGGTGCCTGGTATGCCTCAAGGGTCAACGTCGGTGGAGGCATGGTCCAGTGCGCCCACGGCACCTTCCCCGTTCCCGCTCCCGCCACCGCCGACCTGCTCAAAGGCTTTCCCACCTACTCCGCCCACGTCGAAAAGGAACTCGTCACTCCCACCGGCGCAGCCCTCCTACGAGCCCTCAACCCTGAGTTTGGCCCTCAGCCATCCATGCGCGTCGCATCCATCGGCTACGGCGCCGGAACCCGAAACCCCAAAGACTTCCCCAACGTCCTCCGCCTCACCATTGGTGAAGCCGACAACAGCAGTTCCACCGAAACCGTCACCGACACCGTAACCGTCCTTGAAACCGCCCTCGACGACCTCTCCCCGCAAGTCATCGCCTATGTCGCCGACGCCGCCATGACCGCCGGTGCTCTCGACGTGATGCTTACCCCGGTCGTCATGAAAAAAGGCCGTCCCGGAACCCTGATCACGGTCCTTTGCGACCCCGCAAAGAGCGACGAACTTCAGCAACTCCTTCTCCGCGAGACCAGCACCCTCGGCATCCGAATCCGGCAGGAGAAAAGAGCCATTTTGGAGCGCACGTTTGCGCAGGTTACGACCGATTTCGGCGCTATTCGTATCAAAATCGGCACGTTGGGCGACTCGGAAATGAACGTCTCGCCTGAGTTCGAAGACTGCAAAGCCGCCGCAATCACTCACAAAGTCGCCTTGAAGCAGGTCCAGCAGGCGGCTATCATGGCCTATCGGAACATCGCCAAATGACGCAGTCCGCCCTACTCGACATCCTCGCCGCGGTAGAGCAGGGAACGATCACCGCCTCCGATGCCGCCTCGAGACTCACCACCTTACCCTTCGAAGACCTCGGCCACACTCGCGTCGATCACCATCGCAGCCTTCGGACCGGCCTCCCGGAGGTCATCTACGGCGCGGGCAAGACCCTCGAGCAAGTGGTCGCCATCTTCACATCTCTCAAGTTCGACGGCGTCGACGTCCTTGCTACCCGCGTAACCCCCGAAACCGCAAAGGCGGTCGTTACCAAGCACCCGGAAGCCGTCTGGAATGAACAGGCGAGAACGGTCGCCTTCCGCGCTTCCAAGGGCGAACGAGGCCACGTCGCAGTCGTCTGCGCCGGAACCAGCGACCTTCCCGCAGCAGAAGAAGCCGCCATCACCGCCGAAACCTTCGGCGCAAAAGTCACCCGCCTCTACGATGTCGGAGTCGCCGGATTGCATCGCCTCCTCAGCGTCCGCGCCGAACTCCTCCAGGCGGACGCGGTCGTTGTCTGCGCCGGCATGGAAGGCGCGCTGCCCTCCGTAGTCGGAGGCCTCGTCGGCGTCCCCGTCATCGCCGTCCCGACCTCGGTCGGCTACGGAGCCAGCTTCGGAGGCGTCACCGCACTCCTCGGCATGCTCAACTCCTGCTCCCCGAACGTCTCGGTCGTCAACATCGACAACGGCTTCGGCGCAGCCTACTCGGCCGTCCTCATCGCCCGGTCCAGGGCGAAGTAGCAGCCCTCGAGAAAAAGCGGCTGCCCTGAAGATGGTGCAGGTGCAACCCACTCAAAAGTGCCGTAGATCTCTACAAGGTGCTCTCGTAAGTCGTTTAGAATGTTATATGGGCATATAACTCATGTAGGGGGGGTAGGGCCATCGTTTTGACCCCTCGTTTCTAGTTTGGAGAGATCGCTTTCGTCGTCTTACCGGCTGCGGTCGCAAGCGCATGGCGCGTCTTCCGGAACGACTTCTGCAGGGCGTTCCCGGTCGAACTCTGAGCGGTATCGAGCGCCACACTCGTATTGTTGTTAGCCGTCGCCAAAGCCCTTCCCGTCGCGTCCCCGCTGCTTGCAATCGCCGTTTCCGTCGTCGCGCTATGGCGAATGATGCCTTGCACCGGATGCTTCCCCGGCGAGACCCACGCAATATCCGTCACCGGCAATGTCTCCAGCCGGGCGACCGTATCAGCGGGGAAGTTGCTGTGGTCCATCTTGTAGGTCAACGGCCACTCTGCGGACGAAACAAACACCGACCCATTCATCGGATGGGCCGACTCGCCCAGGTTGATCACCTTCGCATGGGCAAGCGGGTGCATCTGGACGCAGCGGTCAGCCCCGCAGCCGGACTGGCACAGCAGTTCGTTCAAGTACGACGCGTGTTTCCCGGGAGAGATCCAGATCGTTGCCCCGTGATCCTCGGCCTTCAGCGTGCCCGCGCGTGCGATCTGGCTGACGTCGCACACCGTCTGCTCATGCGCCCCCGCATACCAGTACGCAGCCTTCCACTCGCCGGAGGGCTGCTGCCGCAGCAGCGCCGCCACATGCTCGGTATCCAAGGGGTGCCCATGCTCCCCACAATCCCGCCGCCACAGATGGTAGAAGTGGACTTCAACCTCGTTGCGAGACGCATTTTTAGGAAAGACTTGACCGTAAATCGTGCCGTTTTCCTCGGCGACCGTCGGCTTGCGAAGGTCAGGCGTGAACTCGGCAGGGACGTTGGAGCAGTCGTTTTGGCCCACCAGAAAGGTCGGGGCGAACTGGTCGAGCAGGGACTGCTCGAGGGCGTCGGGAAGGCCGTCTTTGTCGCTGTCCTGCGCTCTCGAGGCAGGCGGAAACAGGAGGGTGAGGGTAAGGAATAGGGTCAGCCGCATCCTTGTTAGATGCGTGGCAGACTCCAGTTGCGCCATCATCGAAACGCGAAGCTCAGGCTTCACGCAGACTAATGAGAAAGCTTATTGAGGTAGTCCGCCAGCAGCGTCAGATTGGGCATCAGGAACATCGTGCTGCGGTCACCCGGAATGAACGTGGTGGAGATATTCCCTTGCGTGAGACTACGCCAACCGCAGTTCGGATCCGAATCCGGAGGCACGGCAATATCGCCGGGACGCACCAGCGTAATATCCCCCGCGTAGGGCTTGACCTTGTACTGCAGGAGCCACTCATACGTGACAATATCGGCGTCGTGCAGCATGACCGGCAGCGGCAGGTTGAAGCGCAGATAGAACCGGTAGATCCGGACCTTGAAGTCGCGCTTGATCGGCATGGTGGAGGTGCGGATGAACTCCCGCACCATGCGGCGAAGCTGGGCTGTGCGTTCAGCCGGGGTGAGGCGGCCAAGCTGACGTGTCCGGAAATCCAGCTTCCAGTAGAGCGAGCGTAGCCGCGAGCGCAAACCACGGTGAACTACACGCTCCGGCTGCGGATGAACGGCGGCAAGAGCATCCTGATGGTTGACCCGGTACGGGCACCATGAATCGAGCAGTGCCAGGAAGGCAACTTCATCCCCAGCCGCTTCAAGCCGCCGCGCAATCTCGTAAGCCAGGAATCCCGCGAAGCACCAGCCGGCGATCTGGTAAGGCCCACGCGGCTGCACCCGCTTGATCTGCCGGATGTGCTCTTCGATCATGCGGTTGACATAGTCGGCGGTCTGTTCGTTGGAGGTGCCCTCGGTGTCGAACGGGAGCTGCTGCAAGCCGTAGAAGGGCTGGTCGTCGCCAAGCGCAGCCGGCAAGCGGCCATAAAGCATCAGCGAATGAACAAGGAATATGGGCGTCTTGGTGCCACGGCTGTTCAGCGGAACCAGGGAGTGCCATTCGTCGGGAGCTGACTCGGCAACCCCGCTGAGCTCGCGAACGACCACGGCGAGCTTCTCAATGGTCGGCGCCTGGAACAGCTTGGTAATCGGCAGATCAATCTCAAACTCGCGGTTGATCATGCGGATGAGCTTGAGCAGCATCAGGGAGTGGCCGCCAAGATCGAAGAAGTTATCGGAGGCGCTGATCCGGTCGACATGCAGCAGTTCAGCCCAGATCTTCGCGAGGCGAAGCTCTTCACCAATAAGTTGCGTCTGGTTGAGCGTAACCGCAGAGCGTGCAGGCTGTAGAAGCTGTTTGCGATCCGTCTTGCCGTTGGACGTCAGCGGCATCGCGTCGAGAACGACGATGTCCGAAGGGATCATATAGTCGGCGATCCGGCCGCGGAGAAAACTGCGGAGATCGGCCGCGGAAGGAGCATTCCCAGCGACGCCGACGAGATAGGCCGCGAGGCGGTAGCCGCCGTCGGGGTCTGGCCACGCTTTGGCAGCCGCTGACGCAACCTGCGGGTGCGCCGTGAGATTGACCTCGACATCTTCAAGCTCGATCCGGTAGCCCCGTATCTTGACCTGGTTGTCCGCTCTCCCTTGAACCTCGATGGTCCCATCCGGCCGGAAGATGGCGTTATCACCCGTGCGGTAGAGCCGTGCTCCCTCGGCGATCAGCGGCTTGACGAATTTCTCGCGGGTCAGCTCAGGCTTATTGCGATAGCCGCGCGCCAGACCCACACCGCCAAGATAAAGTTCACCGGCGACTCCAACAGGTACGGGGCGCTGGCGCGGGTCAAGGATGTAGGCAGTCGTGTTGGCGATCGGCTTGCCGACCGGAATAATGCCGGAGCCTGAGGTGATGTGTCGCACCGTCGACCAGATGGTGGTTTCGGTGGGACCGTAGACGTTCCAAAGCTCGAGTTTCAGAGCGAGCAGACGGTCGGCAAGTGAGCGGTTCAGGGCCTCGCCGCCGCAAAGAGCTTTGATCGGGGTGCTGAGACCGTTCTGTCCGCGCCAACCGATACCCAACAGGGCAGACCAGGTTGCGGGAGTGGCCTGGAGAACAGTGCAGCCAGACTCTTTGACGAGCTTCGCGAGGGCGGTGGGGTCCAGCGCGGTCTCGCGGCTGGCAACCACGACTTTACCGCCCGTGATAAGAGGCAGAAAGAGCTCGAGCACCGCGATGTCGAAGGAGATCGTTGTCACCGCAACGAGAGTGTCTGTTGGGCCGAAACCGGGCGACTGCTGGATGGAGAGCAGGAGGTTCACGACGCCGTGATGCTTAAGCTCGACACCTTTGGGGCGACCGGTCGAGCCGGAAGTGTGGATGACGTAAGCCAGCGCTTCGGGATCAGCATGCGCGACGAAGGGTTCGGCTGGATAGGGAGCCGCGAGGATGTCTTCGAGGACGATGACATTCGAGCCAGTGCGTGGGAGGTCCGAGACGCGCGAGCGTTGGGTGAGAATGACCGCTGGCGGTGCGTCTTCGAGACACAGCGCGATGCGGGCAGCTGGCGTTCCCGGGTCGAGCGGCAGGTAAGCCGCGCCGGTCTTGAGCACGCCCAGCAGGCCTGCAACGAGGTACTGTGAGCGATCGAGGAAGACCGCAGCGAGGGTATCGGGCGCGGCTCCGGCCGCGGCTAGATGGTGGGCGACGCGGTCCGCTTCGCGCTCAAGCTGGGCGTAGTTGAGTGTGTCGTTGCCGAAAGTGACTGCCGGAGCGTCGGGCGTCTTCAGAACCTGGGCATGCACAAGACCGTGCATGGTTTCGTCGGGCAGCGGCTGCTCGGTGCGATTCCAGTCGACGAGCATCTGCTGATTTTCGGCAGGGGTAAGGATGGGTAGATCGCCGAGCGCAGTCTCGGGGTTTTCGCAGAGGGCATCGAGCAGGACAAGCCAGTGGCCGATCATGCGACGAATCGTGTGAACGTCGAAAAGCTCGGTAGAGTAATCGATGTTGACGGTGGTGGCTTCGGGCTGCTCGTCGGCTTCGATATAGAGGTCGAACTTGGTGGCACCGATGGTGATCTCAGTGGCGCCGATGTCCCAGCCGTTGATGGGTTTGGGGGTGGGCTCGATCACGAAAAGCGTCTGAAACACGGGCGAGTGCGAAAGATCGCGTCGTGTTTCCAGCGCTTCGACGACACGCTCAAACGGGACTTCAGCCGCCCCGATGGCGTCGAGGACCGTCTGGCGGACCTGCTTGATGAAAACGGAAAACGGGGTCGAAGCAGCGGGGTGCGTGCGCAGGGCGAACACGTCGAGAATGTAGCCCGGCATATTTTCGAGCTCTGGGCGGCGGCGGCCGTCGGCGACGGAACCGACGATGACATCTTCCTGGCCGGAATAGCGGAAGAGCAGGGTCTTGAGCGAGGCGAGGAGCGTGACATACAGCGACGCGCCGTACCGCATGCCGAGCTTGCGAAGAGCCTCGGTCGTCTCGCGCGAGATGGTGAAGCGCTCGATCGCTCCCCGATGGCTGATGACTGCGGGACGGGGACGGTCTGTCGGCAGGCGCAGGACAGGCAGTTCGCCGGCAAGCTTCTTGCGCCAGTAGTCAAGATGGACCTTCATGGCGGGAGAGCTGGCCTGCTGGTGACGCCATGCGGCGAAGTCGCCGTATTGGAGTTCTGGGGCGGGGATGGCGGGGTCGGTACCAGCCTGCAGAGCGTCGTAATAGGCCGAGAGCTCCGGCAGAAACACGCGACGCAGGGAAAATCCATCGAAGATGATGTGGGCGAGCGTAAGGTGCAGGCGGCAGTCGTCGGGCGCGATGCGGACGAGGACGGCACGCATAAGAGGCACTTGCTCGAGGTTGAGCGGTACGACGGCTTGCTCGGTGGCGAGGCGGTCGGATTCGGCGTGAGCTTCTTCGAGCGGAAGGTGGGTCAGGTCGACGAGAGGAAATTTGACCTTGACCTCGGGGTGAACGACCTGAAGCACTTCGCCGTGGTCGACGGAAAAGCTGGTACGCCAGACTTCGTGGCGGGCCAGGAAGGCGTTGAACGCCTCCTCGAGATGCTGGGGGTTCACGTCGCCCATGTACCGCACGGTGACGATCTCGTTATAGGTGGGGAGATCGGGCTGCAGAGTCGAGTCAAGCCACAAGCTGTACTGGTCGGGGCTGACGATGTTGCGCGCGCCGGCGGGGCGCGGCTGAATGCGGCCAACTTCAAGCTGCGGCGCGGCTGCGCCTTTCAGTCGCTGGGCGAGGAGCCGCCGTTTCGCTTCGGAGAGTGCGGTGTCGGTAGTGGGTTCGAGAATGGGCATCGTTCTTATGCGACTTGCCGTTCGGAGACCGGGGTGAACGTGACAGGGAGCGATTGAAGGGAACGCATGGCGGCCATGCTGCGCCAGCGCGGTGTCGTTGAAACCAGATTAAGACCTGGAAGCTTCGTGACGAGAGTGGAAAAAGCGATCGCGGCGGCCATGCGGGCGAGCGGAGCTCCGAGGCAGTAGTGGCCAGCGTAGCTGAACGCGAGGTGCTTGTTGTCGGTGCGCGTCAGGTCGAGCGTGTCAGGGTTGGGGAAGCGCTCGGGGTCGCGGTTGGCGGCGGCGAGGACAGCAGTGACCGCTTCTCCTTTACGAATCTGTTTGCCGCCGAGAAGAACATCGTCGGGGGCGACGCGGCCGGTATATTGCGTCGTCGACTCGAAGCGCAGCAGTTCTTCGACCGCGGAACCGAGGATGCTTGGGTCGTTCGCGAGCTGCGCTTGGGCTTCAGGGCGCGAGAGCAGTGAAAACATGCCGTTGGTGATCAGGTTTGCGGTTTCTTCAACGCCGGCCCCGATGAGGAGAATGACGTTCGAGACGATCTCGTCATGGGTGAGGCGTTGGCCGCTTGCGTCGGGTTCGGCTGCGATCATCTGCGCGATCACGCCATCGCTCGGCTCCGACTGCTGCAGGGTGACCTGCGCGGAGATGTAGTCGGTCAACTCGGTAAGACTCTTCGCAAGCTGAGTGATGCGGTCGACGTCCTGCTCGAAGTTTCCGGCGAGCTCGCCGAGGTCGGTCCCCCAGCGACGGATCTTCGGGCTGTCCTCCGTTGGGAGGCCAAGGAGCGCAGTCATCACCCGCGACGGGAAGTGCGCAGCGAAGTCGGCGAGGATGTCCATCTTGCCTTTATCGGCGACCTGGTCGATAAGTTCGTCGGCAATACGCTGAATCGCCTCGCGCAGTAATGCGATGCGCTTCGGGGTGAAGGCCACTGAGCACATCGAACGGATGCGGGTGTGGTCGGGCGCGTCCATGAAGAGGATCTGCTTAAGCATCAGCGCAGCGTATGGGCTAAGGACGCCGAGGCCCATCGCCTCCATGCGCTCGGGCGTGGGCGTGCGCGCGGCAGAGAACTTGGTGAGGACGGTAACGCACTCGGCGTAGCTGGTAACGACCCACGAGCTGGTGAAAGGATCCCAGTGGACTGGTTCGTAGTCGCGCAGCTTATCAAAGAGAGCGTAGGGGTTCGCCAACATCTCCGGCTTGAGAAGCTGCAGGAGCGAGAACGCCATCTCTTCCTTGCGAGTGAGTTTGGTCTCAGTCATCAGGCGGCTTGCTCCGTGGCGAGACGCAGCGCTTCATCCTCCGAGAGAAGGTGAATCTCTTCGAGGATGAGGGATTCGATCTGCGCGGCCAGGTCGGCGACGGTTTCGGCTTCGAAGACGTCGCGGAGAGTGATCTTGACGCCAAAGGTTTCGCGGGCACGGAGGACGAACTGGGTTCCGAGGAGCGAGTGACCTCCGACGGAGAAGAAGTTGTCTTCGAGACAAATGGAATTATTGCCGACTGTCTTGCGGACGAGGTTGAGAACCGCCTCCTCGAGTTCGGAGCTAGGCTGGCGCGTCTCGGAGTCGTCGAACGAGTCCTGACGGGAAGGAGCAGGCAACGCTTTGCGGTCGATCTTGCCGTTGGGCGAGAGCGGGATGCTGGTGACGCGGGTATAGAACGCGGGGATCATCTGCGCGGGCAGCGACCGGGCGAGCGAAAGAGCCAGGCGCGGTACGGCGACTGGGGTAATGCCGTCCGGGACGAAGTAGGCGGCGAGGAAGGTGCGGCCTGAGTCGTCGGTATAGGGCGCGACGCAGGAGTGCGCGATACCTGGAAAGACCGCGAGGGCGGATTCGATCTCGCCGAGCTCGACGCGGAAGCCGTTGACCTTGATCTGCCCATCCCGGCGTCCGAGGTAGGCGAGCTCGCCGTCGGCGCGGCGGCGTGCGAGGTCGCCGGTGCGATATAGGTAAGCGCCGGGAGTCATGGGGTCGGGGATGAAGCGTTCAGCCGTGAGTTCGGGGCGGTTGAGGTAGCCGAGTGCGACGCCGGGCCCCCCGATGCAGATCTCGCCGGTCTCGCCTTGTGGGACGAGGTGGATAAACTCGTCGAACAGGTAGACGCTGACGCCGGGAAGAGGGTCGCCGATGAGGCTCTCCGTCTCGTGATGCGCATCCTGTTCGGTGATGTCGCGGAAGGTGGTGCCGACGGTGGCTTCGGTTGGGCCGTAGCCGTTGACGAGCTGGGGTGCGGTGTCGTCGTGGCGGGTGAACCAGTTCCGAAGCGTGGCGAAGTTGAGGGCTTCTCCGCCGAGAATGATGAGGCGCAGTGCGAGCGGACGCAGAGTGCCACTCTCTTCCGCCTGGTTGAGCAGCGCGAAGGCTGAGGGTGTCTGGCCTATAACGGTGACGCGTTTCTCGGCGAGGAGGCTGTAGAACTCGTCGGGTGTCCGGGTGGTTTCGAAGGGGACAACGACGAGCCGCGCGCCGGTGAGCAGCGGCGAGAAGATCTCCTGCACGGAGAAGTCGAAGGCCCAGGAGTGGAACCAGGTCCAGGTGTCGCGGTCATCGAGGTGGAAGCGGTCGCGCGTGTTGTTGACGAAGGCCACGACGTTGGAGTGCGCGACGAGCACGCCTTTGGGGTTGCCGGTCGAGCCGGAGGTGTACATGACGTAGGCGAGATCGGTGGAGGAGACATCGACCTGAGGGTTGTGATCCGGGATGTTGGCCGGGTTGTCGATGAGGATGATGGGGCAGGCGAGCTGGGTGAGATTGGGGGCGAGGGTCTTCTGCGAGATGAGGACTGCGGGCTTCGCATCGTCGATGGTCTGGGCGATGCGCGCGGCAGGATAGGTGGGTTCAAGCGGCAGGTACGCGTGACCGGCTTTGAGGACGCCGAGGATCGCGGCGATGGCTTCGATGGAGCGGTCGACCCAGACGGCGATGATGGAGGGAACCGGGGCGTTGAGGTCGAGGAGCTGGTGAGCGATCTGGTTGGCGCGCTCGTTGAGCTCGGAATAGGTAACTTGCTGGTCGCCGAAGACAACTGCGGTCTTCGTCGCATGGGAGCGGGCGATCTGCTCGAAGTGGGCGACGATGGTGTCGGCGCGGCGAGCCGGGAGTTGCTGGGCTGAAGACTGCAGGAGCACCGCGGAGAGTTCGGGCGGGAGAGCGTTGGGCGTGGTTTGGGTCATGTGGACTCCGGGGGCCGGAATTGCTTCAGAAGTTATGTCTGAAGATAATCCGAGGCTTACCCCGTGACACTCACACGGAAGGGTTACAGCGTGCTTCGTTGGGTAACGAGGGTTGCCCCTCACCTCCGATGAAAAGTGCTAAAAATACCGATCGAAACGACTTAAGTCTGGACTTCGGTTAGAAAACTGCTGCACCATTGCTGGTGCAGCAGCTATTTTGATGGTTACTGGTGATAGTTCGGGTAGGCGGGTTTGGGAGTGGTTGTGCTGGGGTGTTCGGCTAGCTGTTGGAGAGCTACCGCGACGGCTTTTTCGAGTTGAGGGTCGTGGCCTTCGGCGACGGCTTTGGGGTCCTGCTCGACGCGGATGTCGGGTTCGACGCCGTGGTTTTCGACGTCCCAGTCACCCTTGGGAGAGAAGAAAGCGACTGAGGGTGAGGTGACGTTCCCGCCGTCCATGAGGACGGGGATGCCCCCGATGCCGACCAGTCCTCCCCAGGTGCGCTTGCCGACGAGGGTGCCTAGGTTGTTGTGACGAAAGAGCCACGGCATGGCGTCGCCGCCGGAGCCTGCGAACTCATTCGTGATCATGACCTTCGGACCGTAGATTCCGGCGTTCGGAGTGTGCTCGATCGCGCCGTAGCGGGGAGCCCAGTACGACTCGATGTGTCGGCCGAGGACTTCGATGATGTAGTCGGCGACCTGGCCACCGCCGTTGAAGCGCTCGTCGATGACGGCGCCCTGCTTGTCGGTTTGCGCCATGTAATAGCGGTTGAAGTAGGTGAAGCCGCCTGCGCCAGTGTCGGGTAGGTAGACGTATGCGAGCTTGCCGCCGGAGAGCTGATCGACCTTGTGGCGGTTGGATTCGATCCAGTCGTTGTTGCGCAGCGGGCTTTCGTTAGGAATCGGCACGACGTTGAGGTCGCGCGGGTTTGTCCCGTCGGCTGCGGCGATGTGGAGCAGGATCGTCTTGCCCGCAGTGCCTTCGAGCGGCTGCTGGATGTCGGTGGCGGTGGTAACGTCCTGGCCGTTGATGCTCAGCAGGCAATCCCCGACGTTGACGTTGAGGCCGGGCTGGGCGAGCGGGGCTTTGAGGTCTGGGTTGAAGTCTCCACCGTTGAAGATCTTGGCGAAGCAGTAGCGGTTGTTCTTGACGGTATAGTCGACGCCGAGGAGCCCGCCGGGGATCTTACGGGCACCCGGAATTTCTCCGCCTGAGCCGCGAAGATGACCGACGGAGAATGCGGTAAGCATCTCCTGAAAGATGTAGTTGAGGTCGGCGCGCGAGGCAATGGACGCGACGAAGGGCTCAAGATGCTTTTCGTCGTCCTTTGTGTTCGTTCCGTGAAAGTTTGGATCGTAGAAGTAGGCGCGTTCGATACGCCAGACCTCGTGGTACATCTGAGCCCATTCGGCGTGGGGATCGACGCGAACCATGAGGTCGCCGAAGGAGAGTGAGCCTTCGCCGGATTTGACGGGTGCGGTGGCTGAAACAATCACGCGGCTGGGCGGGCCGCCGGGTCCGCTGGCGGGACGGTCGGGGTTGCGGCTGGAGATTTCGAGGTACATCTTTTCGCCGTCGGCGGAGAGTTGATAGGACTCGACACGTTCGGCGAGCTTTTCGGTCTTGCGATCTTCCGGCATCCACCGGTTGAGGACGGATTCAGATTCTCCGAATCGGCCGGAGCGCGGCATTTCGAGGAAGTAGACCCCGCCTTTGAGGCCGGTCTGGACGTCGCGGTAGACGCCTTCGGGCAGCGGCAGGGCGACGATGCGGCGGTCGATGCCGGCGAGGTCGATCTTGACGGGCTTGGGTGGGGGTGGCGGCTTGTGAGCGTCCTTATCTTTGCTGTCTTTCTCGTCTTTTTTTGAGTCGTCTTTCTTGGGTTCGTCTTTGGCGGGCTCGTCGGTGGCGTCCTTCGCCCCCTTTACTTTTTCGTCGAAGAGCTCTGGGGCGATGGGCGATGCGGTTGCCGTGGAAAGCGCCGCGGCGTAAATGTTACCGGTGACGTTGTAGAGATCGCTCGACATATCGAGGCCGTCGGAGGTCGCGCCGGAGTTGGTGCTGGTGACGAAGTAGAGGTACTTGCCGTCGCGATCGAAGGCCGGGTAACGCGAGTCGGCCATCTGGCTGGTGACCTGGGTGGACTGGCCGGTGGCGAGCGAATAGAGATAGATGGCGTGGAGGTGGTTGGGCAGGGAGCGCGGGTAGGCGATCCAGGCGGAGTCTGGCGACCAGGCCATGTCGTATGCGGAGTCGGAGAAACCGCCGTAGGTGTTGTTATCGACGACGGTGGTGAGCTTGCCGTTGGTGACGTCAAGGAGATAGATGTGGAGGCGGTTGTCGTGGAAGCAGAGATGTTTCGAATCGGGGGACCACTTAGGGTCGGAGTAGTAGGCGGCCTCAGGAGCAAGCGCGAACTTCTTGACGGGGCCGATGCCCGTCTGCGACGCCAGGTGCAGGGCGTAGAGACCGGACTCATCGGAGAAGTAGGCGATCGACTGGCCGTCGGGTGACCAGGCGGGCGAACGCTCCATGACGCCTGGAGTGTTGGTGAGGTTGCGGGT
Source organism: uncultured Granulicella sp. (assembly GCA_963693075.2). Lineage (GTDB taxonomy): Bacteria > Acidobacteriota > Terriglobia > Terriglobales > Acidobacteriaceae > Edaphobacter. The sequence continues at coordinate 2,431,508 of CAXMMP010000002.1, forward strand.
GGGCCCGTGCTTGACGGGAACGGTAAGAATTTCGCCGTGGGCTTCCACGACCGCGCGAACTCCCGTGGGAGAGACGGAGATGTTTTCGATCTCGTCGGCTACGCTCTTGATACTGGGGCGGACCTCGGGAAGGTCGGCGTCGATCGTGATGGGCACCATGTGCGACTTTTTGCTGGCGGGATCGAAGAGGTAGAGGTCGCCGAGCTGGTCGTAAACGAGGGTGGTGCCGTCGCTCGAGAGAGAACGGATCTGCGGGCCGGAGTTAGGGAGCACTTCTGTGACGGCTTTGCTGGTGGGATCGTATTGAAAGATTCCGACGGAGTTGTGGCTGCGGCCGGAGAGAAAATAAACGTCTTTGCCGCTGTAGACGGCGGAGAAGTCGGAGGCAATCTCGTGGGGGATTTCGACAGATTCGAGACCGGGGAGAGTGGTGATACGGAGGAAGCCTGCCTGTCCGCCATGGTAGTTGCCCCAGGAGACGAAAGATTGATAGTTGAAGCCGAAGGCGGGCGGGAGTGGCGAGTAAAGGATCGCAGAGCCGTCGGGCGAGTAGACGCCGTTGTAGGCCATGGGGAGTGGAAGTAAAGTGGCGATGCCTCCGGCGGCGGGGACGGTGTAGAGCTGGGTATAGCGGCTGGATGCGTCGCGGTTGGAGCGGAAGACGATCCGGGTGCCGTCGGGCGTCCAGGCAACGGGGGTATCGGCGGACGGATGGTAGGTGACGCGGTGTGGGATACCGCCGGTGACCGGGATGGTGAAGACGTCCGTGTTGCCGTCGTACTCGCCGGCGAAGGCCAGGGTTTGTCCATCGGGCGAGAAGATGGGCGCGGTTTCGATGCCGACGCCGGTCGTGAGGCGCTGGGCGCGGCCGCCGTCGAGCGGAACGGTCCAGAGGTCGCCGGCGTAGCCGAAGGCGATGGTTGTTTTGGAGAGCGCGGGGCGCTGGAAGATGTGTCTGGTCTGGGCTGAGGCTACAGTCGCGGCGAGGGTCAGGAAGGAGAAGATGCGGATAAGGCGCACGGGCGGGCTCCGAAGGTGGCAGGATGTGGCGATGCAGGATGGAATCATCGTACAACGGGGTGACAGCTAGAATGGGAGTTTCGTGGAGGGGCTGGTCTTGGGAGATGCGGCGGGTAGCGTGAGGATTGGGCCGGCACGGTTGCCGCTTTACCTGGGGTTTGCGGCTACGGGGGTAGCGGTCGCGCTACCGGGGGCGTTGTTGCCGGCGTTGCTGCTACGTTGGCACCTGGGGGATGAGCAGGGTGGGCGCCTGTTTTTGATGGCCTGGATTGGGTCGAGTGTGGGATCGCTGCTGGTGAAGGGGTCGCTACGAACAGTCATCTTGCTGGGAAGTCTGGCTACGGCGCTGGCGGCCATCGGACTTGGCGAATGCCATGGGCATGGGGCAGATGTGCTGATGGGCTTGTACGGCGTGGGGCTGGGGATGACGATGACGGCGATCAGCTTGATCCGGCAGCAGCAAGCGATGAACTGGGGTCATGCGCAGAGCGGAACCGAGATGGTGCGGCTGAATCTGCTTTGGGCTATTGGGGCTTGCGCGGCTCCGTCGCTCACCGTAAGGGCGCTCACGGTTGGGGCGATTCGACCGCTGCTCTTTGGGTTAGCGTTTTGTTTTTTGCTGCTTGCCGCGTGGGCGGCGACGCTTGGAGATGTGAGGCTGATCTCGGTCTCGGTGGGCGAGGTGGATGATGCGGGGTTTCTTCGGCGGGTCGCGCGAGTCTTTCGCAAGGTGCCGCTGGGGCTGGTGCTGATGACGCTGCTGATTACAGGGATCGAGGCGTCGGCAGGTGGGTGGCTGGCAACCTATGCTCGGCGCGGAGGGCATACGGTAGTGGCGACGATTGCGGCTCCGACGTTCTTCTGGGCGGGCCTGTTGTTAAGCCGGCTGTTCTGGTCGGTGAGCGATAAATGGATGTCACGGCGGATGTCGCAGGCGCAGGAGGTTCAGGCGAGCCTGGTGCTGATGGCGCTCGCGTCGGTGGCGCTGATTGCGAGCGGGGCCCCGATGGTGGTGCTGGGGGCGGCGTTTTGTCTGGGCTTTGGGATTGGGCCAACGTATCCGTTGCTGCTCGCGTGGGCTCTGCAGTTCGAGCGGGGAGGGGCGATCTTCTTTCTGGCGGGGGTGGGGTCGGCTTGCCTGCCTTGGTTGACGGGAGCGATCTCGGGGGCGAAAGGGTCGCTGAGAGTTGGACTGGTGGTCCCGATGTTGGGGACCATGGTGATGCTGGGGATTGCACTTCTGGGGCCGATCGGGGCCTGGGCCAAGGGCTTGGAGCACGGATTGCGCCGATTGGACACGGATTAGGGACGGGCAACTGCTTTTATCCGGAACGGGGTTGTTGATTTCCGGCTGAGGGTTATTGCTGGAGTCTCTAAGTAAGTGCTTTAGGTGTTCTTGAAGCCCGCGCGTTGCAGGGCTAGCGGGACTTCGGGGTTGCGGGCGAAGGTCTGCCAGACGAAGCCGGTGCGCAGATTCTCAGCCATGACGATGCTGATACCGAGGTCGATGCCGAGGACGTCGGGGTCGTACCAGTCGGCTTGTGGGTGGAAGGCGTCGCAGGGACCGTAGCGTCCCCAGGCTCTGGGGTAGTTGGTCTTGAGCGAGCGCAGGACACGCAGGGATGCTTCAGGCGTGAAGGGAAGTGAGCCGGCGGTGGCGTTGGGGACGACAGAGCCGTCGATGCCGCCAAAGCCCTGGCCGGCGGCGTTGGGGCCACCCCAGGCGGTATAGCCGTGGGCGGAGTCGGAGGCGCTGATGCCCCAGTATTCGTCCGAGTAAGGCTTGCCCCAGTTGAGGCAGAAGGCTTGGTGGGCGCGGGTCGCCGTGACCGAGTTGGCGAAGTAGTCGGCGAACTGATCGCGTTTGTTGCGGAAGTCGAACCACGCGTGCGAGTACTGGTGGACGAACAGCGGGTCGCTGTCGCTGATGTAGTCGAAGCCAGCGTACTGAATATGGGGACGGGTCCAGGCGTTCCACACAGCGGGGTCGATAGGGTGGGTGGAGGAGCCGATCGCGAGCAGGTAGATCATCATCAGCTCGCAGTAGTGGTTCCAGCGGGCGGGCAGGAACTTGCCTTGACGCCAGCCCATGGAGAGCGTGGTTTTGCCGTTGTCAAGGCCGTTGAGCATCCAGGGCCAGTCAACGCGATCGTAGAGTTGAGTAGCAAGTGAGACGATTTGTGGGTCGTCGTGAAAATGTGCGCGGGCGGTGAGCACGCCGCAGAGAAAAAGCGACGTATCGATGGAGGAGACTTCGCTGCCACGGAAGGAACCGCCGAGGTCGACGTCATTGAAGTGATAGAGGAAACCATGCTCGTGCGGCATGTTGTTGAGGTGGAAGGCGAGGGTGCGGCGGACCTGAGCGGCGAGCGCGGCGCGAGGTTGATAGCCGCGGCGGTCGGCAATACAGAGAGCGGTAAGACCGAAGCCGGTAGCGGCGATCGAAGCCATCAGGCGCGGGTCACGCTTGCCGTCGGTGTTGTCGGCGCGGGCGCGGTCAAGCACCTGGCCGGTTTTGGCGCCGACCTGCTCGGCGAAGTAGAGGCAGCCGCGACGCGTCATGTCTTCAAGGAACGCGTCGTCGGATGGAGAGATGGGTGGGGCTGCGAGGACGGAGAGAGGCTTGAGCAGCGGGCTAGCGGCGAGTAGTTGGAGGATCGTTCGGCGGTTCATGAGAGGTCGTGCCTCGGACTTAAAATCGATCAGCTCATCGATAACGGTAGCTGACGGCTGATAGTTCTACTTGACGAGGACGACGGCCAGACCGTGGGCGGGGACCTCGAGTTTAAGAGTGCCATTGGTTAGACGTTTGTGTTCGGGTGGCGACGCCAGACCGGCGGCACGAAGTTTGGTGATCTGTTCCTGAGTGAGGTCGCCTGCGGGCCGACCCATGGCGTCATAGGCCTTGAGTACGTTGCCGTGGTCGTCGTCGACGCGGAAGACTTCGACCGAGGCGCTGGGGGCGACGCCTTTGAAGGTGAGGTCGAAGGACTTGGTGGGGCCCGCGGGGCCGGTAGGCATGGTGTATTGATCGCCTTCGCCGGTAGGCTTGGCGTAGTCCCACAGGGCGACGGCCAAGCCGTTGGGGGTCGAGGTGGCGAGAACAGATTCAGAGGCGATGGGGATGCGCTTGTCGCCGAGCCGGTGGAGCATGGCGAAGATGTTGAGAGCGGGTTTGGGGATGTGATCCGCGCCGACGAGACCGAAGCCGCCGTAAAAGGGTGACCGGACGACGCCTTGTTCTTCGAAGACGTCGGAGAAGGCCCAGTAGGCCATGGAGACAGTGAGGCCGTCGCACTGGCGGATGTTGTTGGCAAGCCAAGGCCCCATGTAGTCGGAGTCGGTGACGTTGGGCTCATTCGCGTAGCTGGCGTTGTACTCGGAGAAGATAAGCGGCATCTTCGGGTAGGGCGACGCGAGGATCTGGTCGTGTACCATCTTGACCGCGCGGTACACCATGGTGTCGCGCGGAATGTCTTCCTGGGTGTGAAGGACGTTGGGCGCGGTGTCATTCGCATAAACGTGGGTGGAGACGAAGTCGGCGGGAACGTTCTCGGCCTTGATGTGAGCGAGGAACTCGCCGACCCAGGCGGCTTGTGCGGTGGCGGGGCCGCCGATCTGAAGGCGCGGCGAGACGGACTTGATGGCGCGCGCGGTGTGGTCGTAGAGGGTCCAGTAGGTGGGCTGGTTGGGACGTCCTCCCCAGAAGTCCAGGTTGGGTTCGTTCCAGACTTCAAACTTCCAGGTGGAGACTTCGTCAATCCCGTAGCGGGCGACGAGGTGCGCGGCGAAGGCGACGATCATCTTATCCCACTCGGCATAATCCTTCGGCGGGGAGACATTGGGTTTATACCAGAAGGCATGCAGCATGTTGGGGTCGGCTGCCAGCTTCTTCGGCATGAAGGACATTTCGACGAAGGGACGAACGTGGTTGGCGAGCAGGCCGTCGTAAATCTCGTCGACGTAGGAGAAGTTGTAAGCGGAGTTGTCGACAGCGGCGCCGGCCTGCCCTGCCGTCTGCGCGAAGTTGATGGTCTTGCGGTCCGGATCGTAAAGGCCTACTTCGTCCATGAAGATGCCGTGGAAGCGAATGGATTGGAAGTCGGTTGCGGCTTTGACGGTGCGGAGATCTTCGCGGTAGCTCTCACGGAGCGAGAGGATGGCGCGGCCGGAGCCGAAGGTCTGCTCCCAGAAGTGGGGGAAGGGGGTGGTCGCGGCATGCGCGTCGATGATGAGGCGTTCGGGTGCGGCTTGTGCGTCGAGAGCCGGGCTAAGCCCTGAGGCGAGCAGCGTCGTGAGCAGGATGGCTGCTGTCTTGAACTTGGTTGTCATGTTGGATCTCCGGCGAGTGATTCAGGGGAAGCGGAAAGAAAGGAAGGGGTGCGCCCGTGGGAGCACCCCTCCTGGTTTGATCAGTGATGCAAGCTTAGAAGCTGAAGCGAGCCTGGAACGTAACAATTCGTGAGCCGAGCTGCGAGTTATCTTTTCCGAAACCGTCCTGATTGACGTTGGTCGAGACGCTCTGCGGATTCAGGTTCAAGAGGTTGAAAAGATTCAAAGCGTCAGCACGGATTTCGATCCTTGCGTTCTCCCCAAGCAGACGCGTGTTCGGGATACCGAATCCTTTGCTGATGGATGCATCGACATCGCGATAACCGGGTCCAGTAAAGGAGTTACGATCCGCACCAGGAACAGGAGGCAGCGCGACGTTGCCGGCAGGGAATCCAGTGCCATTCGTCGCTTGGATAGCGTTGGCGAAGTTGGTGACGGAGAAGTAAGGATTTCCCGCGTACCCAACATTGGTGCCTGGGGTTCCGTTGATGGTTGCCGTCGGCGATGCATTCTGGCCAGCTGTCACAGCCTGGTCGTAGTTGGGATAGTTGCTTCCGCTCTCGAAGGCCTTATTGCTGTGGTCCTTGCCGCCGCCGCCAAGATAAGTTGGCCGGAGGTTGTAGTAGCCGCACTGGGTGCAATAGAGCGAGTCCGGCAAGCCATAGTTGGGCGAGAACGGAAAGCCGGTGTGGAGGTTGAAGATGCCGCTGAGCGACCAGCCGCCTGCGACCTTTTCGAGGTACCCATGGCCCTTGAAGAGGACCGGCTGCCAGAGTCCGAAGACCTTGAAGGACTTGCCGATATCGAAGTCCGAACGTCCATAGGAGTACGAAGCACTCTCCGGGAAGTAGGGGTCTTCCGAGTACGGGCCAGAGCCGTCGGTGTCCATCGACTTGGCGTACATAAACTGCGCATCCACGGTGAAGTGATGAACCATCGGGTGCTTGAGTTCGAGCAGCAGGGCGTTGTTGTTGGAACTGCCTTCGTTGATCCAGTCGTCACCGCTGGTGATGAGCGGGTTCAGCGCATAACCGGCGACCACGCCGGGTGCGTTTGGCGTCTCGTGGTTGATGAGGTGACGGCCAACGCTGCCTTCATACCCGACCGACGCCACAAGTTCACGTCCAATCTGATATTCCGTGTCGAGCGAGTAGTGCTGCGAGTAGGAGGTGGGGAGTTTGCCATATCCGCCGCCGACAATCACGACGTTCGCGTTTCCAACGGTCGGCAGGTTATGCGAGTTGTAAGTGGTGATCGCGTTCGGATTGGGTGCGAATCCACTGAGCGAAGTCGGGCTGCTCGAAACGCCGTATACGATGTCTCCGCCGTTGGTGCCGGGGTTGGTTGGCGTAGCGAAGGCGTAGTTGACGTAATTCTCAGTGGGCGGGTTGTAGTTGGTGTTCGCCGTAATGGCGATCTCTTCCTGGTTGAAGTTGAGGCCGTAGCCGCCACGAATGGTCATCTTCTCGTGGAACATCTCGGGGCTGAAGTTGAAGCCGAGCTGAGGTCCGAAGTTACCCTTCTGGGGATTCCACAGGTTGCCGCCAAGACGTACGTTGAAGTCGGTGTAGGCGGCTGAACCGGAGCCGAACTGTGCAACGGGCAGGTTGTTCTGCTTGTTGTAGAGGGCACCGAAATAGGAGTAGCGGATGCCGGCGTGGAGGGTGAGGTTCGGCCGGGCCTTGAAGTCGTCCTGGAAGAATCCGCCGAAGAGGTTTTCCCGCTGGTCAGCGCGGGTACCGCCTGGCAGCCCGGTGGTGCTGGAGAAACCGCCGCTCTCGGTGCTGGGAGCGTCGTTCAGGAAGTCCCACACGTTGTAGAAGCCATAGTTCGGGCGCCCGACGGGATTGAAGAGGTAGTGGAGACTGGTGTACTCTCCGCCGAACTTCAAGGTGTGCTTGCTCAGCACCTTGGTAGCGACATCTTTGTAGCCATACGTCCACTGCTTGAGGATGCTGCCGAGCGAGGAACCGAACTGGTTCAGCGAGATCTGTCCGATCTGATCGACTTGATCATCGGGCAGACCGACTGGCTGCTGCGGATTGGATGCGATTTCGTTCCAGCGCCAGCCTGCAGCGTTTGCGCGTGCTTCGTTCAGGAAGGTCGGTGAGAACGTGTGGTTGTAAATGATGGATTCAGCTTCATTGATCTGCGCGTGGTTGAAGAGGTTGTAAGCGCGAGCGCCGCCGTTGTAGTCGGTGTTTCCCTGAGGGACCCAATAGATCGCGAACGAAAGGTGATCCTTCGCGGTGACGTTGCCGTCCAGACGACCGTTGTACTGACGGTAGTAGGAGCTGGAAGGCGTCTGCGTGAGGTAGTACGCGATGTCCGCGACACCATCCAGACCGCCGCCGACGCCTGGGTTAGCCGCGGTGCCGGTAGCCGTTGGGTCCTGCTTGCCGAGGCCGTTCTTGAGCGGGGAACCGATATCAAGACCCTGGCCGGGGATGGTATTGCAGTTGACGCCTTCCCGGAGACCGATGATTCCGCAGGTCTCGCCGTTGGTGACGATGCTTCCGGTGACCGCGCTCCCGGGGAAGTTGAGGAAGGTGGAAGCGATGCTCCCCGACGGTGCCGCAGAGCGAAACGCCGAGGTTTCATACCAGCCTGTGGACTGGGCGGTGGAGTTATTTGGGCTGGACTCATAGGCGAAGAAGGCAAAAATCTTGTCTCTCCAGATGGGGCCTCCGAGGCTGCCACCATACTGGTTGAAGCGCTGCGTGTCTTTGATGGGCGCGCCGGCGAGCGTCGAGCGCTGGTACGCGTTCAGGCCCGGGCGATGGATGTCGATGAAGGCGCTGCCGTGGAGCTGGTTAGTACCGCTCTTCGAGGTGACGAGGGTCTGAGCTCCCGAGAAGCGGCCATTTTCGGCGTCGTAGTCGTTGGTCACGATGCGGACGTTGTCGATGGAGTCTTCAGTCGGCGTGATGATGGTGGTGCCGCCCCAGACTGCGCTGACAGTGCTGATACCGTCGATGGAGATACCGTTCGAACCGTACTGGCCACCGTTGGCGTTGGCCTGGGGTCCGTTCTCGGTGGGGGCTGCGCCGCCGCTGCCGGAACCGCCCGGGCCCTGGTTGCCGGGGACGTTATAAACGCCGCCGCCAGATCCCTGGGAGCCGTCGGCGATCACGCCGGGGGCAAGCTGGGTCAGGGTGAAAACGTCGCGGTTGGAGGAAGCGTAGTGCTGAATGTCGTTGGCGGAGATGGTGCCGCCAATGTTGGAGGTTTCGGTGTCGACGGCGGGGGTGGTATCGGCTTCGACGTTGACGGTGGTGCTGGTGGTGCCGAGGTCGAGGTGAATGTCGACGGAGTTCGGCTGCTCGGGGATGAGTTGAAGGTTGTTGAGGACCTTCGACTGGAAGCCTGCGCTGGTGACCGTCAGGGTGAACTGATCGGCGGGGAGCGCGTTGAAGTTGAAGACACCGGCGGCATCGCTGGTGTGGATGATGGTCGCGTTGTTGGCGTTGTCCTTGAGGGTGAGCGTCGCGCCCGGGATCACAGCGCCCTGGGGATCGGTTACGGTGCCCTGGATGGAGGTGCGGTATTGCGCCTGGGCGCCGGCTGCGCAGAGGGCGAGGGCTGTCGTAGCCATCGAGGTGCGCAGGAATACATTACGGGAGTTGCGGTTGGTGCTCATGGGACTGCCTCCAAAAAAGTGCGGTGCATGGGATGTGTCCGGCTTCGACACTGGCCCTCGAGAAATTTAGGCAACCGATTGCCTGAACCTTGTGAGTTGTAGATGTTCAGTAGAACGACTGTCAAGTGCCTTTTCGTCGAAATGTGAAAAATGCAGTCTCAAAACGGGTTCCGAGCGGGTGTGGGAGACTGTTTCTGTGAGCGATGCAAAGCACGATCCGGCGCGGAAGACCGCAAGTCTAAAGATGGTTGCGGAGTTCGTGGGCTTGTCCTCTGCGGCGGTTTCGCGGGTTTTGTCCGGGTCGCCAGCGGCGAAATCGATTCCCAAAGCCACGCAGGAACGGATTCTGGCGGCGGCGGCGGAGTTGAAGTACCGGCCGAATCTGCTGGCGCGGAGTTTGCGGCGCGGGCGGTCGCACACAGTAGGGGTACTCGTTCCCGAGTTATCGGAGGGCTATACAACCCTGGTGCTGGCAGGACTGGAGCAGGGACTGCTGCAGGCAGGGTATTTCTACAACATCATCAGCCATCATCATCGCGTGGAGTTGATCGAACAGGCGCAGACGATGATGATCGAGCGGGCGGTGGATGGGTTCGTGGCGATCGACACCGTGCTGCATCAGCATCAGCAGTTGCCGACGGTGACGATCTCGTGCCCGGATAGCCATGAGTGGGTGACAAGCATCGTGCTAAACCACAAGCGCGCGGCGGAACTGGCGATCGACTACCTGGTGGGGTTGGGGCATCGCCAGATCGCTCTGATCAAGGGACAGAGTTTCAGCTCGGATACCGAGCCACGCTGGAAGGCGATTGAGGCGGCGGCGGCGAGGGCTCACGTGAGGCTGAATCCTGCGCTGGTGGCGCAGTTGGAAGGGGATTCGCCGTCGCATGAGCCGGGGTACTTTGCGGCGCAGCGTCTGCTGGCGTCGAAGGCTCCGTTCACGGCGATCTTCACGTTCAACGATGTTTCGGCGATCGGTGCGATTCGTGCGCTGCACGAGGCGGGGCTGCGGGTGCCCAGAGATGTGTCAATCGTGGGGTTCGATGATGTGCAGTCGGCGGCATTTCAGAATCCGCCGTTGACGACGGTGCGTCAGCCGCTCAGGACGATGGGGCTGCTGGCGGCGGAAGCGATCGTCCGGCAGATCGAATCACCCGCCGAGAAGCAGTCGTCCAGGCAGGTGATGGTCGATCCGGAGCTGGTGGTGCGGGAGTCGACCGGTCCCCCGACAGCGGCGAAGCGGGTGGCTAAAGCTTAGGTCGGTTGTCGGGCTGGACTTCGTTCTGAGCTGCTGCTTCGGCGTTGCGCTGCGTGCGAATCCATGCGGCGTCCTTGCGTGAGGCAAGGCGGGTGCGGGGGATGAGCAGAATCTTCCAGAGCAGATAAGCGGGCGCTGCGGCGAGTGCCTTCAGCGTGGCGGTGGGATTTGGGGAGAGCCATGCGGAGACGAAGATATAGAGAATCGCGACCATCAGGGCCAGGACCGAGTAGGCACGCAGCCAGGTGATGGGAATCACGAGGGCTACCACGAGCAGCATCATCTGCCGCGAGAGTGGAAGTGCGAGCAGGTCGACGAGGGGTTCGATCATGCGGCGTCTGCCGCTGAAGATCGCTTTGAGGAGCGGTGCAGTCCACTCGCGACGCATCAGAGCGCGGCCGCCTTCCCAGCGAGCCTTCTGAGTGCTGGCAGCCGCGTTGTTCTCGGGCATCTCGCCGAAGACGGTGGTGGAGTCAAGGAACTCGACGCAGATGCCGGCGCGGATGAGGCGGAGGTGGTATTCCAGGTCTTCGACGAGCGAATTGGCGGTGTAGGGAACGCGCGTGAGCGTGCTGGCCGAGAGCGCGAAGCCGTTGCCGAAGATGCCGCAGGAGAGGCCAAGACGGGTGCGTCCGCGAGGCCGCAGGACGTTCATACCGAGCAGCGCGAGGGCGGAGAGCCGGGTGCGGAAGTTGGCGTCGACATTGCCGACCTGGTAGCGGGTCTGGACGGCCTCGGCGCCGGCGCGGATGGCTGCGGAGACGGTGGCGAGGAGGTTCTTCGAGACGATGGAATCGGCGTCGATGACGAGGACGGCGTCGGCGCCGAGCGAAAGCGCGGTACGGAAGCCGTAGTCGAGCGCGAGGCCTTTGCCGCCGGCACCTTCGAGCGGCAGCACGCGGGCTCCGGCGGCGGTGGCGAACGCGGCGGTGCGGTCGGTGCAGTTATGGGCGACGACGAAGATCTCGGAAGGCGTCTCGCGGTCGGCGAGCAGGCTGCGGATGCACGGGATGATGAGGTCTTCTTCGTTGTGCGCGGGGATGATGACGGCGAGGCGGAAGCTTTGCGAGGAGCGGGCTCTCGGGCGGCGTGGTGGGAACGCGGCGGCGATCGAGAGGACAAGCAGTTCAAGCGACAGGGGAAGCGTGGCGAGCAGGATTGCGACGCCGATGACTTCGAGCAGCAGGCGGAGGAGGATCAATGGAGGACCTGCCAGTTTGTCTGCCAGTCGAGCACCGTCATCGAGAACGGCGGCAGCGAGTAAGGAGCGGTCGCGACGAAGTTGTTGAGGGTACGCCTGGCAATGGCGACGTTGGCCTGCTGCTCGTTGTTGTCGGTAAGGTGGGCTGAGGTGAGGCGGGACTCCGTGACGGATTGTCCCGGCTTGGCGGGGCCGGAAAAGGTCGTTTGCAACGTGAGAGTGCGGCTGAGGTTGAGCAGAATAAGAGTATGGTGGGGGCCGTCGGCGAAGGCGAAGGTCTGCAGCTGATGCGGCTGGCTAGCCTTGACTTCACTGTTCTGGCTGGAGGGCTGGCTCCAGGTGGGGTTGGCGCCCGTAAGGTGCGTGGTGAGCTCCTGTGGGAGGATAGCGGCGTTCATCATTTCAAGAGCAAGATAGGTAGGCCGACGCAGGTTTGTGGGGCCGCCCATGTCGACAACAGAGCCCCACAGCGGCGTGGTCTTGCTGGAGTCGCCGGGCTCGCTGAACTGGTTGGCGAACTCCGGCAGCGCGAAGAGGCATTGGTTGGTAATGCCGAGTTCGCGGAGCATCAGCAGCATGTGGTCGGCGGTGGCGAGACCGCCGCCCATTGACGGGACGATGCGGTCGATGTCGGCCTGCGTAATCAGGTTGGTGGCGGAGCTACTGGTGCCAAGATTGACCTCGTAGACGGAAGGGGTGACCGGGTGCGACGCACTCCGGGCGAGCTTGACCTGCTGGGCCATATAGCCGGTGGTCGAGAGCTGTTCCGGCTCGGCGAACATGGAGCCGAAGATGGCCTCGGTGGAGGAGACGTCGTTGAGTGGGCTGAAGAGGTATGGGGCGAAGTCGATGGAGTTGGCAGCGGTGTTGGCCTTCAGCATCTCGCCGGTCCAGTAGGTGTTGGGACCCTGGCCGTCGGCGATGAGGTCAAAAGACGCCTGGCGGTAGTAGGGAGAAGATTCTGCGGCGGTGAAGATGGAGTTCATCAGAGCGCCATAAACTGCCGGCTCGTTGACCGCGGAGCCGGGGAACGAGCCCCACATCTCGTTACCGAACTCCAGATGAATGACGGGAAAGACGCTGGTCCACGGGGCGGACTGGCCGAGAGCGGCGCGCTTCGCTCCGTACGCGCTGGTCGCCGGGCCAGCAAGGTATTCGATAAGCTTGCGGGCCTCGTCGGGCGATGTGGTTGCGGGCATGGTGAACCATGGCTCGGCGCCAATCGCCTGGGCGAGCGTTAGTTCTTCGTGCAGGCCAATGGGGATGTCCTGCGACTCTTTCGACGAGACGAGCGCACCGCCGCGGCGACGTGCGAAGGGTGGTGCAAGCAGATCGTCGAGCGTGCTGCCGAAGCTGGTGCCGTTGTCCATGAATCTCAGGATGCCAGGGTGCGCGGTGCGCAGGGTATCGACCACTTCGTCGCGGAAGGCGGTGTGGTTGCTGGGGTCGCCGCCGATGGGGGTAAGCTCGACGTCGTCAAGCAGGACGGAGCTTTGCTGGATCGCAAAGTTGAGGCCGATGGTGCCCACGGCTGATCCGTTTTCCTTGAGGCTGAACGTGGCGCTGTAGTCCTGCCAGGTTGGCGTCAGCGTGAAGTTCTTCTGGAAGTAAATCGACGGCTCGCGGCCGAAGCTGACGGGAAGCGTGGGACTTCCCGCGAGCAGCTTCGCACGGAAGTGCAAGGCAAACTGTCCGCGAAGCTGGAGGAACGAGCGGCCCACGGTCGAGTCGAAGTAGGAGCTTACTCCGGCACTTTGGCCGGGCCCCGCGGCTTCGACGCGCAGGGCTTGCTTGCCTGGGGTTTCGCTCGAGAGGTCGTGGAGTTCGGTCGAAAGGGTGGCTCCGCCGTTGACGTTCGTCCACCATCCGGCTGATCCGTCGCCAGGCTTGATCAGGCTGACCTGCAGGAAGTCGTTGGCAGCAAGGCTTTGTGGTGCGTTGGCGAAGGTAAGGGTTACACCGAAGCTGCTGCCCCCCGCGGTGCTGGTCTGGACGGTGCCGGTCGTGCCCTTTGCCGCACCCGAGAGCACGAGATATTGCGCACCATCGAGAAAGTCGGCGGGCCATGCAGAGTTATTATTCGCGTCGGTGCAGGTGTTCGCGGAGACCGACTTGCATTGCAGGTTCGATTGCCAGGTTTCGCCTTCGAAGCCGGGGTTGCGGAAGATCAGGTTTTTCAGCATCTGGCCGGAGTCGTAGAAGGTCTGCCCGCTGAGGTTGATGCCGAAGCGCTTGACACCGGCGTGCAGGGTCTCGGGGCCGATGGCGATGTTGGTGATGGAGTTGGCGTCGGCTGGGTTCTCTGCGGGTCCAGTTGGGTTGGAACTCGGAGTCTGGTCCCGCCGCAGGAGCGCCGGCAGGCGGTGGTGCAGCACCACGACGAGAGCCGCCCCCATGACGGCGAAGATGAGCAACAAGCGGAGACCGCCGGATCGCTGCGTCGGAATGGAGGGAGGACCGGGCATGATCAGGTGTAGACCTGCTGGAAGACTGGCCTGCTATCGCGCACAGGATAGACGCGGAGTGCCTGCGCCCAACCCATCATCAGGAAAAAAAAGATCAGGGCCTGATAGTCAAGGTAAACCGTTGCAATGGTCACGAGGGTACCGACGAAGATTCCCAGCAGGGTGAAGGCGAAGGCGCGGTCGGGCCGCTCGGGGTTGTAGATGGCCGCCGTAAGCATCGTCCACACAGTGCTCCCGATAAGGAGCAGCAGCGAAGCGAATCCGATGTAGCCCTGCGTGAGCGCGACGAGCAGGTACTCGTTATCGATGGAGGCGTACTTCCCGATGACGTGGAAGCGTGGCCCGAGTCCCCAGAGGCCGCTATGCTCGGCCATGGGCAGATAGTCCTGGATCATGACGGCGCGGTAGGCCGCGGTCTCCTGCTGGTCTGAAGTCGGGGCGTTGGTGCTCACGTAATGGCTGAGCGTGACATAGGCCGCTCCGCCGACCACGAAGACCAGGGCGAAGGCGATCAGGGAGGCCTTGAGGGTGTCGCGGCTGCGCCCGACGAGCGCGATGGGGACGGCGAAGATCAAGCCGAGTTCGGGGCCTCTGGACTGGGTCAGGAAGAGCGCGATCAGCAGCAGCGCGGAGACATACGTGGATTTGCGAAAGTAAAGCGCCGTCGCGGAACTGAAGCGCGGACCCCAGTTATAGGTTCGGGCGAGATACAAGGTCAGCAGGAAGCCAAACATCAGAACAATACCCGCCAGCTCGGCGTCGGCGTAGGGGCCGGTGATGCGGCCGAGGCCGTTGCGGACCTGCGGGGGCCACACGTCCTCGTGCGCCTTGAAGAAGGGATAAAAGACCAGGTGAAACGGGTTCTTGAGACCCTTCAACTCGAAAAGCCCGACGACCATGGCTGCGGCCATCAAGGTTGCGATGCGACCCAGCGTTGCGGCGCGGGCGTCTACCTGTTCGATGAGCAGCTTGCCGGCCATGTAAGGGAAGATGATCTTCGTGACGCCGAGAAACAGCGCGAAAATTGAGCTCGTTGTGTCACCCTGCAGCTTCAGAGCGACCGCGTTCGAGAGGACAAAGAGCACAAGCCACAGATCCGTCCAGGTATAGCGCCACCGGCGCATGCAGCGGAGCAGCATCGCGATGCCGAGAGGCAGCAACGCCGTCTCTGCGAAGTCGAGCGGCGGAAGTAAGGCGACCTTCCAGTCATAATAGAGGGGCAAAAGCAGAAGGCATGGCAGCACGACATCGCGGAGGACCCGCGCCGGTGTCCAGAAGTACAGGGCAGTCGCGCAGAGCAGGGCCGGGATGAGGATGATGATGGACATCGTAAAGGATAGGCTGAGAACGCCTGTAGTATAGGCGACACTGTTTCTGCTTTCCGGTCAATGACGCGGGGGTGGAGTGGTCAGTAAGGTTCGGGAGCGAAGCTCGGTGCAAAGTGAGTGGGCGAGAGTGACGGCGGCACCGAAGCTCGAAGCGGGAGAGGCTCAGGTTTGGCGGCTCAATCTCGCGGCTAGCGACGTGCCGCGGGTGATTGCCGCCGCATGCCGGAGGCTGACGCCACGTGAGTTGGAACGTTCGCAGGGAATCCGGTCGCAGCATGTTCGGGAAGAGTTCATCGCTGCACGAGGGCTGCTGCGATTGCTCCTGGGCGAAAATGCTTCAGGGGTCGACCTGGATGAAGGTGCCAATGGCAAACCGTTTCTCAGGGGTGGAGGCAATTATGAGTTCAACGTCTCTCACTCCCATGGGTTGATCCTCGTCGCACTCTCGAAGGCTGGGCCGATCGGTGTGGATGTCGAATTCATCGACGCAGCCTTTGGCGCGTCCGAAGACCTGATCGAGATAGCACGCGAGAATTTTGACCCCGCTCAGGTCGCCAGGGTCGAGCGGGCGGCGTCGGATCGAGAACGATTACTGGAGTTTTATCGGGGATGGACGAGAAAAGAAGCGGTCGCCAAGGCGGATGGGCGTGGCATCGCGGAGTCACTTCATCTTCGATTCGATCCCGTTGAAACGCCGGAGACGATATCAGCTGGCCAAGGGTATCGGGCGTCGCTCGAAGGTAACAAAGGTGAGCAACCTTCCGAGTTTTTCGTACAGGCGCTCGCGGCAGGTGAGCCGTACGCGGCGGCACTCGCAACGCGTTCAATCGACTGCGTTGTCCGACTGTTCGATGCCGCGCATCTTGCTGGCTGAGCCACCGCGGCTTCCGTTCCAGGCCAAATCCGCGATGTGGGGGTAACCCAGGCCTGTTACCGAATGTGTATCCAAAGGCATGAAAGTGGTATGGGAACGGCAACTGGGTCTCTCTAGGCTCCAGATAGGGAAGTGTTAGAGCGAGCTTTACACACAGCGTTTGATGTTGGCCCGCTATCCCTGAGGACTCCATGAGAACGATGCCCAGCGATACGGTTGCCCTATTCGGAATGCCGATCACGAACGTGAACATGGCCCAGGCGGTCAACCGCGTGGAGGAGTACATCCTCTCCGGCAAGACCCACCAGATCGCCACGGCGAATCTCGACTTCGCGAAAAACTCACTCAAAGATCCTTACCTGCACCGCATCATGTGCGAATGCAGCATGGTGCTGCCGGATGGTGCGCCGATGCTTTGGGCCTCCAGCATGTTCCGGGCTCCGTTGCAGCAGCGCGTGACCGGCGTCGACCTGATCCCCGAGCTTGCGAAGCTTTCGCAGGATAAGGGGTATGGCATTTATCTTCTGGGTTCGAGCGACGAGAGCTCCGAAGCCGCGGTGAAGGCGTTGACCAAGCGATATCCCGGCGTGAAGATCGTCGGCCGCTATTCGCCGCCGGTTGCTCCGTTGACTGAGATGAATCACGAGGAGATCATCAACAAGATTCGTGCGGCCAAGCCGCAGATTGTGCTGGTTGCCTTCGGCAACCCGAAGCAGGAGATCTGGATTCATCGCCATAAGGACCGTCTGCCGTCCGCTGTAATCATCGGGATCGGAGGCTCGCTGGACATGATCGCGGGCTCGTTGCGCCGGGCACCGGGCTGGATTCAAAAGCTCCAGCTTGAATGGGTGTTTCGCATGGTGCAGGAGCCGGGCCGGTTGCTGCCTCGCTATGTAAGCGATGCCATCGCGCTGCTGAGCCATCTTCCGCTCGGGATCGCGGCAAATCGCATGCAGCCGTTTGAGCGGCGTCAACGTGGGTCCGCAGTCGACGTGCGGCATGGCGTTCGAGTGTTTGCGACTCCGGGAAAGATGGGCGGTCGAGCCGCGGCTATCCTCGTGAACGAAGCGAAAGAAGCAGCAAAGGTAGGCGATACGCTGGTGATCGATATGTCGGCAACGCTGCGCGTCGAGGCCGAGGGCCTGGGAGGCCTGCTGGAAGCACGCCGCGTGATGCTCGATGAAGGTCTTTGGATCTGGCTGACCGCGATGTCCAATCCTGTGCGGCGGGTGTTGCAATTCTCCGCAATGGCCGATTTATTCCGTATCGCGCTGACGCCGGCTGCGGCGATCCAATCGACCCGTGCGGCGCAGTCCGGTCTGCGGAACGCCTTTGAACAGCGTGGGGTCCGTCCAAAGAGTGCGGAGGCCAAGCCGGCTACGGCGAAGGCAAGCTGAGTTTTTCTCTGCGACCACCGCTCAGGGAGATCAACAAAACAGAGTCCAAAAGGACCGCGCAAGAACAAGGGTAGTGCTGTGTGTGATTCGCCGGTAGCTGAAAACGGCAGAGAAATCCTTAGAATGAGTCGGAGGAACGCAACCCGATTGAGGCCAATGGTGATGGAAACAAGCGGGAAGATAGTCCGAAACGCCCTGATCGCGTCGCTTCTCGCGGCGACATTCGCGCTTGTGGGAGCGCGGGCTCAGGAGACTCTGGCGCAGAGCCCCGAGGGATCTGGCTTGAAGCCGAATCCGCTGGCCGCGCTGCGAGCGTTCGAACCGGCCGCTGATGGGGAGTATCAGATCGGCCCCGGAGATGAGTTGACCCTCGATTTCGGCGGACGCACCGAGCTTACCGGCAAGAAGATCGTCGGACCGGATGGGCGCATCACCATTCCGCTGGCCGGCTCGATCCTGTTGGCCGACAAGACGCGCGATGAGGCGGCGGCCACGATTGTTGAGGCATTGAAGCCGTACTATTCGAATCTTGCGGTGACCGTGGGCGTGGATAAGTACACGTCGAATCGCGTGCTGCTGCTGGGTGCGGTCGATAAGCCGGGAATCATGGCGTTCGATACGGCTCCCACGTTGCTGGAAGTGGTAACGCGTGGTGGAGTATTAGGCGGTGCGCCAACCGGATTTGGCGATAACCAGGTCAAGCGCCCGACGATTCCGGAGCGGTGCATCATCTACCGCGGTTCCGACAAGGTAATGTTCGTCGATCTCAAGAAGCTGCTCGACTCCGGCAGCCCGCTCGCCGATATGCGTCTGCGGCGCGACGACATCGTCTACATTCCGTCGACAGCCGACCGCTTTGTTTCGGTGTTGGGCCAGGTGGTTCACCCCGGAGCATTTCAGTTGGAAGATTCGTCAACGCTGCGCCGGTTGATCGCGCAGGCGGGCGGCATCACCGATATGGCCGGCGAAAATCCGGGTATCCGCGTCATCTCGCCATCCACCGGTGCGACGCGCATTGTGCCTATGAAAACACTTCTGCAACCTGCTCCGCTTGACCTAACATTGAAGCCGGGCGACATCATTTACATCCCGAAGAGCAAGTTCAGCCGGGTCTCTTATGTCTTCGATAAGATCTCACCGTTGATCTCGATCTTCACCGCCTTCGCGTTCCTCGAGCAGTAAGCAGACGGCGCATCGACAGGGAATCATTGAAAAGGATTGGATGAGCTCTTTGAGTTCCAGGACGTACCCGACCATCGAAGGCACACCCGGCCACCCCGGGTCGTCGCCATTTGGCCAGCCCTCGGCTCCATATTCCTCAGGCCCGGATGGTCCCCCACGGTTCAGGCCGCAGGTGATGCGTAGTTTGAGGATGCATCCCCGGCTGGCCATTGGGGTTGCCGCCGTGGTCTGCGTGGTGCTGGTATTTCTCGGGCTGCGGCAGGTCCGCATCTACTCCGCGCAGAGCGTTGTCTATGTTGAGCCGATCATCCCCGGCAGCTACAACGAGGCGGGACAACCCGGATTCGACCAGTTTCGCTATGCGTCCTACGTCGACCAGCAGATGCAGACGGTGGTGCGGCCCGACATCTTGATGGCTGCGTTGAAGACCTTGCCGCCGAATACCTGGCGGCAGCCCGGGGAGAGCCAGCAGTCGGCCGTGATGCGGCTGCAGAAAGCTTTGGTGGTCGAGCGTCAACTGACCAGCTATCAGATTACGATTAAGCTGCTGACGACCGATCCGGAGACCTCCGCAAACATCGTCAATGCGGTGACGGACGCCTACCTGCAGGGCGGCCGTCGCGATGAGATCACCCAGGCCAGCGGGCGCGAGCGTCTGCTCGGCGAAGAGCGGCAGAGGATCACGGAAGAACTCGATCGCGACCGCAAGGAAGAGGTCGCGCTCGGCACGAATCTGGGTGTGGCGAATCCCAACACGGTAGGCGAGAACCCGTTCGACATCACGCTTGCGAACCTGCGGTTGCAGCTTGCGACGGCGCGTCAGGCGCACGATATCGCCGCAGCCCAGCTTTCGTCGGTATCCGGCGACCAGCCTTCGAGCAAGTCCGGCCTGACTGCGGCAGCCGACGAATCGATCAATGCGGACCAGGGCCTCAGCAGCATGAAGTCGTCGGTAAACGCCCGGCGCGTTGTGCTCGAAAGCCAGATGGCGGGCCTAACGCCAAGCAATCCCACCTACAAGCAGGATCAGGATGAGATCGCCGACCTTGACCGGCGGCTGGATTCGTTGACCAAGCAGGAGCGGTCGCGTGCCGAGATCAGGATTCAGGACAAGCTGCGAACCGAGTTGCAGCGGACGGCTACGGTGGAAGGCCAGTTGAACGCGCAGCTCGCGCAGGCGACCGCGCAGGCGACCGGTGCCGGTCCCAAACTGCAACGGGCTTCAGAACTTGCCACGGATATTCAACGTCTCACCGCGCAATACAGTACGGTGGACGAGACATTGCGCGGGTTGGAGCTGCAGACGAATGGTCCGGGTCTCGAACATCTCGCGCTGGCCGCGCCCGTTCCGGCGGGACCTGAGCCGAACAAGCGTCAGGTCTTCCTGCTCGGTGCTTTGCCGGTCGGGCTGCTCTTCGGATTGATCGCGGCGGTGATCGCACGGGCACGGGATCGCCGGGTGTATGTTGGCGCGGACCTTGAGCAAGCGATCGGCTTCGCTCCGATTGCTGTGCTGCCGGCGCGTGAAGATGTGCCGGCCCGAGTCGGCGACGAGTACGTGCTGCGGCTGGCAGCTGGCGTTGAAGGAGCGTATCGGACATCTGGTGCGCGAAGCTTCATCGTCACGTCGGTCAGTGCAACGTCAGACCAGGGTGCGTTGCTGAAGTCCCTGGCGCAGCAGCTTGAAGAGATGCGCCTGCGGGTGCAGGTGGTGCGTGCGTCCGAGTTGCTGACGACCTCCGATGAGACCGCACAGCACAGGATCGCCGGGTCTCAGGATACGAATGGTTTGACGCCCTGGGGTTCGCCGGCAGGTGAGGGAATCGCCACGGCGAAGCTGGACCGGATGAAGAGCGACTTCGACATTACCCTGATCGATGCGGCTCCCCTATTGCATTCGGCTGCAACCGAGTACGCAGCGCGATGCGCGGATGCGACGGTACTGGTGGCCGAGTCCGGCGTGACGCTTTCGACCGAGATCACCCAGGCGGCAGCACTGCTTGTGCGCCTGCGCGTGACGGGGGTCGCCGCGGTGCTCGAAGGGTTGCGCCTCCAGTTTGCGGACGATGCTTTCAAGGCGGCCGTGCGCGCGGTCGAGCATCGCAACGTCGAGGCGAAGGTCGAACGGCCTGTCCCGTCGCGCGTTCAACAGGCTGAAGCTGCGCCGGCAGTCGACGAAGTCCCCATGCCCGAGGCAGCAATCGAGCCGGAAGTACCGGAACTCGTGGCACTTCATTCCAGGGGCCCGGCTGCCAAGGTCGTCGACGAGCCCCTCGTCGTGACCCCGTCAGTCGGAGAGGTCGTCGAGATTGCGCCGACCGAAGAAATTCCGGTCGAATCCACAGAGCCGATGGTCGCAGCGCATGCTCCGGGCGCGGCGCTTGATGCGGTCGAGCCGTGGGATTGGCAGATTCCTGTGCCGCAGAAGCACACCATGGAACCCGTACCTGCCGTGGGTCCCGAGCCTGCCATCGCTGCTCAGGCGCTCGCGCTGCCCGAGGAATGGGAGGTTCCGGTGCCTCAACCGCTGACGCGCCGTGTGAGCGGCCCGGCAGTCTGGGCACAGCATGATGGTCTGGATACGCCCGTTCCGGTGGTGGATCGTTCCCTGGTGATCCGTCCCGCGGCGCGCACTCGGCCTGGAATCGAGTTGAAGCCGTTGGTCCCTGCGGCGTCGATCGAAGCACCACAAAGTTTGCAGCCGGGCCCGGAGGACTCACCATCACACGAAGATTTAAAGCCAGTTGGCAGATTTGTCGGCGATAGTGGAGTGGTGGAAGCAGTTCCATCGCACACGCGATCGAAGATACGTCTCGCATTCAAGGAGCAGGAAGTGAACTCCAAAACGACTTGGTTCAGCAAACTCTTTCGTGGCGATCCCGCCGCAAGCTTCAAGATCACGCCGGAAGACGAAGAAGAGGGCATGCCCGAAGAGTATGCGCCGGTCCAGCGGCTCCCCGAGATCACCCACACCGACGACCCGGAACTTCGGCATCTGCTGAACCGCGTCAGCGGCGGCCGTAAGATCGCGCAGACAGCCCCGCCGGTAGATACGACCCAGCCCCAGACCCTCGAAGCCAGGCTGAGCGAAGCGGTGCATGCGCCAGTCGCCCAGGTTGCTGCGCCCGCGGAGGTGCAGGAACCCGCACCGTCAGCGAGCTTCATCCCGGAACCCGCCCCGACCTTCGCTCACGTGGAAGCGCCGCCCGTCGAAGCGCCCTACCGTCCATTACGCCCTTTGACCTTCCAGCAGCTTGCGGGCGAAGAAGTCGCCGCAGAGCCCACTGCTTACGAATCAGCTGCTTACGAACCAGCTGCTTACGAACCGGTTCAGCTTCCCGCTGAGCCCATCGCAGTGGCTCCGGTTGTCGACGGACGTGCCATGTGGCCGTCCAAGGCTCCGCGCGTCGCCGAAATAATGCCGGAGCCTTCTTCTCCCGCCCTTACGAAGGCGGAACCCTCGCGCGACGAACCGGTCATCGCCGCGGTCCATCAGGTTCCGGAGATTACGCCGCTTTCCGCGCGCCGTGCGGCCTTCGTGCCGGAGACCACCGCGCCGGTACCAGCACCTCCGGGTGTGGCTGCCGATGCGCC
This sequence comes from uncultured Granulicella sp., assembly GCA_963693075.2. Classification (GTDB taxonomy): domain Bacteria; phylum Acidobacteriota; class Terriglobia; order Terriglobales; family Acidobacteriaceae; genus Edaphobacter. Next base: position 2,453,799 of record CAXMMP010000002.1, read on the forward strand.
TCGCGTTGTCCGCTCGCCCTTTCTGCCGGATGTCTATCCCGATCCGCTGACCGACCCGTCGCCCGCACATCGGTCACCTTCGCGGCTTGAACCGATCATGCCCATCCGCTCGGAGCAGTCGCCGTGGCTGCATCGCAGCTCCGCGATGCGCGGCGTTGCGCAGCCTGCGATCCAGGCTGCTTCAGTAGCCGAGCCGACATACAATCCGGCACCAGCCGCAGAGGATTTCGACGCTTCGCCTGAACCGGTAGCCCGTTCTCACGCCGAGCCGGTCGCGCCTGCGGTCGACCAGGCGCAACCGGAGCTTCGCGTCGAGGATGAAGGAATACGCGCCGTTCCCATCCCACAACCAGTCCCGCAATCCGTCGCGGATGCCGCAGCAGGAACGCCGATGGTCACACGCGGGCTGAGCCGGCGTTGGGCGTTGCTCAGCCAGTTCGAGCCGTCCACGATGGACCCGACGCCGGCCGGTCGCACCGTGCAGCCGCGCATCGTCGAACGGAAGCCGCGCCTGGCCGAGGACGCACAAGGGTAAGTCATGGAAGATTCGATTCGCGAGTCTCAGCGGGTTTCGGTGGTCGTCATTGGCCGCAACGAAGGGGCTCGGCTGGAGCGTTGTCTTGCGTCGGTTGCTGCGATGGATAAGGCAGGCTTCGACGTCGAGACGATCTACGTCGACTCGGCTTCGACCGACGCGAGCGTGGCCATGGCTCGGACACACGGTGCGACACCGATCGTGCTGCATTCGCTGCGGCCGACAGCGGCCCAAGGGCGCAACGCGGGTTGGCAGGCGTCCTCGGGCGAGTTCGTGCTGTTTCTCGATGGCGACACGATTCTCGATCCGCGGTTCGTTGCCGAGTCGCTCGCGGAGTTCGCCGATCCGACCGTCGCGATCGTCTGGGGACATCGGCGTGAGACCTTCCAGACCCGATCGATCTACAACCGCGTTCTGGACCTCGACTGGATCTACCCCCCAGGGTACGTCGCGTTTTGTGGCGGGGATGCACTGTTTCGGCGGTCCGTGCTCGAAGAGACCAACGGATTCGACGCCACGTTGATCGCTGGCGAAGAACCGGAGCTTTGCCGCCGGATCACGGCGAATGGGATGCGGATTCTTCACCTCGATCGGCCAATGACCGGGCATGATCTGGCGGTGACGCGCCTCTCGCAGTACTGGCTGCGCGCCACTCGCGCCGGCCATGCCTTCGCGGAGGTGTCGGGACGTTTCGCGAGAACGCCCAATCCCTTCTGGCGGGCCGAGTCGCGGCGCAACGTGACGCGGGCTGGAATCGTGATGCTCCTTCCGCTTCTTGCGCTGGCGGCAAGCATTGCCACGCGCAGCTTCTGGCCTGTCGTGGTCTTCCTTATTCTCTTCGCAGCGTTAGCGCTGAGGACCGCATGGAAGGCGCGTTGGAAGTCTACGGATCGAGTTGCGCTCGCGCTCTACGGGGTGCATTCTCACCTGCAGCAGATCCCTATCTTCTTCGGGCAGTTGCGCTACTGGCGCAACCAGCGGGCGGGTCGACGCGCGCCGCTCGTCGAGTACAAGCAGCCCTAGCGCAGCGGCTTCGCAGGGACGCCACCCACCACGGCGCCCGCAGCAACGTCGCGCGTCACCACGGCATTGGCCCCGATCGTTGCGCCGTCCCCGATGGTCACGCCTGAGAGCACCGCCACTCCTCGACCAATCCATACCTCCTTACCGATGGTAATCGGCTTCGCGGCATGTCCGGCATCCCGGATCGGCACGCCCGCCTCGCGCGAGTGATTGGCGTCGCGGATGCTCGTGTATTCGCCGATCATCGTGCCCGCGCCGACAGTAATACCCGCCATGGCGACGAGGTGAACCCCACGCGAGATCACACAGCCCTTGCCAACCAGGATGGTCGCGGCGTCCTGCGTTTCGAGATGCAGATCGGGATAGAGCAGAACATCTTCACCGAAGGAGATGGCACGCGTCCCATACACCAGGGCACGGCCGAGCACGACGGCAGATAAAGGGAGTGGCGCAGTCAGATCGGCCGCAAGCGCCGCGTGCGCATGGATACGACGTTGCGACTCACGCAGGCCATGCGTCGCGCGCAGCAGGGAAGCAAGCGAACCCGAGAGCAGACCCTTCAGCGACGAGCCGCTCATCGGACGACCTCCGTTACCACGGTCTCGGCGGCGAGATGCGTCCGCCGTCGGTTTCCACCCACGCCTGGTCCATCAGGGCGATCATCTTGCGGTAGTGCTGCTCGCGTTCGCGGCGTTCCGGCACGGAGCTGAATCGATTGCGCAGGACCGTGACTGAGTAGAGGATCTTCTCGGTCCACTTCGCCATCCACGCGTGCCAGCCGTGGTGTTTGCGGTAGTAAAGCAGCGTGCTGCGCATACGCCACAGCACAACCTGCGCGGTCCGGGTCGAGAACTCGAGCTTCTTGAGCGTCTTCGACGATTGGCCGCCAACGTGCGTGATCTTGATATCGGGCCAATACCACACCTCGAGGCCGGCTTCGTGCATGCGCAGGCAGAGATCGACCTCTTCGTAGTAAAGGAAGAAGAGTGGATCGAAGAGACCGATCGTCTTCAACGCGGAGGGTCGGATGATGGCGAAGGCTCCGGGTACCCAGTCGACTTTGGCGGGGACGCTTTCGTCGGCCCAGGTGCGGCTGACGCGACCGAAGAACTTCGACCGCGGAAATTTGTCGGCGAGACCCGTCAGCACGACGATGTCGCCGGAGATGCTGTGAAAGGACTTTGCCGAAGGCTGCCATGTGCCGCCGCGCCCCACGAGCAGCGCCCCGCCCAGCCCGCACTTCGGCGTCTCGTCCATGTGCTGGATGGCTAACGCAAGCGAGCCCGGATCGAAAAAGGCGTCGGAGTTCAACAGCACGAAGTAGCGTCCCTGCGCACGTTCAAGCGCGACGTTGTTCGCGACGCCGAAACCGAGGTTGGCGTCACTCTTGATGAGGATGACCTGCGGGAACTCCTGCTCGACCATCTCGATCGAACCGTCGGTCGAAACGTTATCGACGACGAAGATCTCTGCGGAGAGGTTGGCGCACTCGGTGACGCAGGTGGTCAGGCACTCATGCAGCAGCTCCCGCGTGTTGAACGAGATGACGATGATGGAGACTTCCGGTTTCACGCCTTCGGATGAGAGCGCGCGGCGGTCGTCAATGGTGCTCGATGCAATCAACGTGTTGTCCCTGCCTCGCCTGTGCCTTCACGGTGCCCGGTCTTCAGTCTAAAGGTAAGGGCAAGCAGCTCCTGATTCAAAGGGAGGTTGTACTGGTTGATGATGCGCTGCCGTGCCGAAGCGCCGAGGCTGCGGCGAAGGATAGGATCGTTGATCACCGATTCCAGCGCATTCGCCAGGGCGACGGCGTTTGCAGGAGGCACAAGCAGACCATCAACGCCGCTGCGAATAAGCTCAGGGATGCCTGCGATCGTCGTGCTCACGCACGGCACGCCGAGGCTCATGGCTTCCATGAGTGCTACGGGAATGCCTTCCGCGAAGCTCGCAAGCGCGAACAGGTCGGCGCGGCGAAGGTGCGCGAGTGTCTGCGCATGCGAGAGCGCCTTGGTGAAGGTAACCGAGTCGCCAAGGCGATGCTGGACGACGAAGTCCTGCAGCGGTTCAAGCTCTGGGCCGCCGCCAATCATCACGACGTGCAGAGGAATGCCGCGCTCGGCGAGCAGCTTCACTGCTTCGAGCAGCACGTGATGGCCCTTCGCCGGAACCATGCGACCGGTGCAGACAAGCTTCAACACCTCACCGCGTGGGGTTGCACGCGAAGGCGGCGTCAGCACCAGCGGGTCAACCCCCAAGCGAATCACCGAATACTTGGACCACTCCGACGGCGGGGTGAGCGCGCAAAGCTGGCTGCGGCAGAAATCGCTGATGCAGAAAACGAATTTCGCCTGGGTCAGCTTCGCCGTCAGATGATAGCTAGCGGTATTGAGCAGCTCTTCCGGGCCGTGGATCGTGAGCGAGTACGGAACCTTCCACGCGATCGACGTGAGCATACCAACGGCTGCGACAGGGCCGCCGAAGTGAACGTGAAGATGCTCGAGCCGGCGAAGCTTCATCCAACGCCCGACCAGCAGCGCCTCGGCCAGATACAGCATCCAGAAAGCGCGTTCGCGCAGCCGCAGCCCGGGCATCTTCAGCACAGCCCACAGGCCACGAAGCACGACATCCGGCCGTTTGAAGAGGACGCCCAGCAATCTCGGAATCGCACCGTGATTCTTGGCGTTTTTGATGTAATGGGTGCGGCGTGCCTCAGCCGCTTCAACAGGAGGCAACGCGGAACTCGGACGATCCGGACGATTGATAGATGCCGTCTCGATGTGCATGCCGCGCGCGCGCAGGCCAAGCACTTCGTGGAGGAAAAAAGTGTGCGAGATCGCGGGGTACTGGCTGAGCAGATAACCCATCCGCACTCCCGCCGGCGTGATCTTGTCGACACGGGCTGCGAGAGTGGTTTCGGTCTTCATACGAGTTCGAGAGATCGTGGTCACCGTGACCTCAGTATACGAACCAACGCCCCGCGATACTGTGCCACCAAGGCTCACACGGCAGTACACCTAAGGAGCCATTACTTTTGCTGATTCATGCACTTCCGTGTGCATCGGCGCAGGGTGCGCAGGAGGCGTCAAGACCGCTTCGTAGAAACCGAGCATGCATCTGATCTTCTGGTTCCAGTCGAACTTGCCGAGAAGCCGCTCGCGGCCTACTCGACCCATCTCATCCCCTAGACCGGGTGAGCAGATCAGCCGCTGCATCGCCTCGGCAAAGCCGTTCACCAGCACCGGACGGCTCGTCGGTGCGATCAGGATTCCGCACTCGTCAGTCAGGTAGTCCAGCGGGCCACCCCATGCCGTCGCAATTACGGGCCGCGCCATGGCCATCGCCTCCAGCACAACGGCACCGCCGCACTCGTATAGGCTCGGCAGCACAAGAGCCGTGCAGCCGCTCAGGTGTTGCGCGCACTCGGCCTGCGATTGCCACCCGAAAAAGTTCACTCGATCCGCAACGCCGGTCGACACAGCCAGTTCCTGCCAACGTTGGCGCATGGCACCATCGCCGACGATATCCAATACCGCACCCGGCACCTGCTGTAGCGCTTCAATCACGAGATCCAGCGCCTTCCAGTCCACCAGGCGACCGATGAAGACGAAGCGATTCTTCCTCGACCGATCCACAAGCGGCTTGCGGGCCGCGTCCCAAATGGCCATGTCGACGCCGTTCTCGACCAGTTCGCGCACCTGCCCCCGCAAACCCGAGGGAAGCGCGAGCCGGGTCCGTTCATTGGCAACCATGATCATCGCCGCTCTGCGTTTGCCGGGAAGCAGCGCATTGAACGCATCGCTCAACTTCCGCGCGACGATCACAAACGTCCTGGTGGCAATTGATTCCGTCCCGCGAAACGCCGGCGGATATTCCATGCCGCCATTCAGCGGACCCATTAGCACTGGTGCGCCAAGCCCAAAGAGTAGGGAAGGAAAGCGCGGGCCGACCGGAATCGGCTGATGGATCACCGTTCCGTCGACCACCAGCGATCGAAGAATGCTCTTCTGCGCCATCTCCGTAAGCAGCGTCGTTGCCAGACCGAAGGTCGCTTCGCCGACCCGCCGGGGAACGAAGCGGCTCAAGCGAAACAGCAACTTCTGCATCTCGGTATCGCGAACAAAATGCAAGCGGTCGAGATCGTCGGGAAAGAGTTCCTGAAGATCCGCGCGGCATCGTTCATGCGAGATCAGATGTGCGTCGTACCCAAGTCTGCGGAGCAGACGCATGTAGTGATACGGCAGGATCGCCTCGCCGCCAAGCTTGGTCGAGGCGTTCTCCGTTACCAGTAGGACCCGTTTCATAGACACCTACCGCAGACCATGTTTGACGCCATACTCCGCCGCAAGCAGAATCACGAAACCGGCCGTCAGCATCATGTCCTGGCGCAAGGGCTTGATGCCTTCGCGCGTCGCCCCGAAGACTGTGGCGAGATAGAGTGGGAAGTCGCCGGCAGCCACCGCAACCACGGCGCCCATAATGCCAAAGTAGTGAAACGCAACTGGGATTCCCAGCATGATCGTCACGCAGAACGCCACGTTACCCACCGCGCCATACTTCGATTTACCCATCGAAAGCAGCACCGGTGCCATCGTCTGGTACATCAGCGTGTGCCACAGGCCCAGAGCAAGCAGCGGCACCATCCACCGCGCTTCGTCATACCGCGCCGGATACATCTTCACGATCAGCCAGCCACCCCAGGTCACCATCAGACTCAGCAGGAAGCCGCCAACCATCAGTGCATATCCGCGATACCGGAGCAGCCGGACGCGAAACTCCGGCATCGGTAGATGAATAATGCGCGAGATGAACGGGTAGCCGACCTTCATCGAAAACGCGTTGATCATCGCGCGAGGCACGTCCGACATCTGGAACGCGATGCCATAGACGCCGAGCACGGCAAACTGTACCAGCTTGCCGAGAATCAATTTATCCGCGTTGAGCGCGAAGAAGTGGAAGGCCGTCGCAAGGAAGATCCACTTGCCGAAGTGAATGATCTCGTGAACGCATGACTTATCCCAGCTGATGCGGTTCCGTTCGCCGGGAACGATCCGCGGATGATGGCTGAGGATGACCTTATACACATTCCCCACGACATTGCCGACCACCAGCGCCCACACCGTCGGGCTGTAGAGCGCCCACGTAATGGTGACGATCAGGTTCACGATCTGCGTGCTGAAGTCGAGAAAGAAGAGCCGCCGAACGCCCATGTGCCGCGAGAGCGTCAGCAGGTTGGTACTGTTCAATCCGGTGATCAGCGTGCTGAGCGCCAGCACCGGAAGCACGTACATCAGGCGGGGATCTTTATAGAAGACCGCGGCCGGCCATGCGAGGAACGCAGCGATCATCCACAGGAAGCCGCCACGCGATGCCTGCAGCGTCCACGCCGTGTTTAGGAATGTCGGTTCATCGCCCCGTGGGCTTTGGATCACGCTTGGCTCGAGCCCGATATCCGACAGCATCGTCATGCCGACGATCAACGTGATGACCAGCGTCATCTCGCCGAAGGCGGAGGGCATCAGGAGGCGCGTGAGCACCATGCTGTTGACGAGCCGCAGGCACTGCGCGGAGCCGTACGAGATCACCGTCCACATCGTCGCCCGAAGCGCACGGCCTTCCAGGGCAGAGAAATCGTGCGCCGGGGGCGCGACTGCGTCTTCGGTCATGGTCGCTGTATCAGCCATCAGAGAATGCTCGCAATCCTTAATCCCTCACCAGCCGCCGAATCCTGGGACGCGTTCAGTCTCTCACTCCCCCAACAGCATCCGCTATAACGTGTAAGTTGTATCCCGGGGTCATGGGCAGCTATCTTTAGGCCACCGCCATCGCCGGACGGCAAAGAATCGACGATCCGATCGACGGCGACATCCTGAGGATTTCAGAGCGCAGCGCGCTCCACCGAGCCGCCGGGATGCGCAGAAACACCTCGACAATGGCGGGATCGAACTGCCTGCCCGCACAGCGTTTGATCTCTTCGCGAGCTTCGAGGAACGAGCGCCCCTTGCGATACGGCCGGTCAGACGTGATGGCGTCCAGCGTGTCCGCAATAGCGAAGATGCGGGATCCCAGAGGTATCTCTTCTCCCTTCAACCCGCGCGGATAACCGGACCCATCGAAACTCTCCTGGTGCGCATAGACGATCTCACTGGCTTCGCGCAGGAACGGAATCTTCTTCACCATCTCGTAGCCGCGCTCGCAGTGCTCGCGCATGATCTCGGTCTCGCGTTCATCCAGCTTGCCGGGCTTCAGGAGCACGCTGTCGGGAGTCGCAATCTTCCCGATGTCATGCAAGAAAGCACCCCGGGCAATGATGCGCAACTCCTCTGCATTCAAACCCATCTCGCGTGCCAGGGCTGTCGTATAGGCCGTCACACGCCGCGAGTGACCTTCCGTTTCGGCATCCCGCAGGTCGAGTGCATCGCCCATCGCTTCCAGCGTGATGTCGTAACTGCGCTCCAGGTCTTCCATCGCGATTCGCAGCCGGCGCGTGCGCGCGGAGACGATCTGTTCCAGGTTCTGACGATACGTCGAATTCTGTCGGCGCAAACGCCCATGCTCGACCGCTCGGGTCACGACCGTCAGCAGTTGCGCGCGTTCAAATGGCTTAAGCAGATAGTCGATCGCGCCCCGGCGGAAGGCACTGGTGGCGACGTGGATGTCGTGTACCGCGGTGAAAAGGACAACGGGTGTCGCCGGGTAGTCGACCACGATGCGGTCGAGCAAGGTGAGACCGTCGATGCCGGGCAGCATAACGTCAGACATGACGAGATCGATGGACGGATCGACCTGCAGCAGTTCGAGCGCCTCGTCCGCCCCTTGCGCGGAGACGGTCGTGAAGCCGCTGCGTTCGAGCACGGCGGCTACGATGCTGCGCACTGCCTCTTCATCGTCGACGACGAGAACTCGTTCTTGTGCCATGGGGTGAGTCGCTCCGCAGGATGCCGTAAGGCGTCTATCGGCAGCACGGGATCAGGCAATCAACGAAAATACGCGAAGCTTCCAGACCGCAAGAAGCCCCCGGCGTTAAGACGCCGTTGCCTTCCGAGCCTTTACCCAGCCTTCTTTCGTGACTTGCCGGCTTCTTCCGATAGCCAGCGCCCCCGCCGGAACGTCCTCGGTAATGCAAGACCCCGCCGCCACATACACCCCGTCCCCAATCGAAACCGGTGCGACCAGCGTTGAATCCGACCCAATAAACGCCCCATCGCCAATCTTGGTCACGTGCTTGTGGACGCCGTCGTAGTTACACGTAATAGCGCCCGCCCCGATGTTGACGCCATCGCCGATCTCGGCATCGCCGAGGTAGTTCAAGTGGTTCGCCTTCGAGCCTTTGCCGAGGCGGACTTTCTTCGTCTCGACAAAGTTTCCAACGTGCGCGCCTTCCCCAATCCGGCTCTCCGGACGAAGATGCGAGTACGGCCCCAGGATTGCGCTGTGCGATACCTCGGCGCCGTCCAGGATGCAGCCATTACGGATCAACACACCATCGCCGATGGTCGAGTTCTGAATCACCGAGTACGAGCGGACGCGGCTCTCACTCCCGATCTTTGTCGCACCGAGAAGTTGCACATACGGTTCGATGACGGTATCTGGCCCAACCTCAACCTCTGCATCGATCACGCAAGTCTCCGGACGGAAGATGGTCACCCCTTGTGCCATCAGGCGCTTCGCTACGCCCATGCGCATGGCTGCGTCGAGGTGCATCATCTCGGCAATCGTATTTGCACCAAGCACCTCGTCCACACTTTCGGCTGCAACCGCAACGACCCGTTCGCCATCGGCAACCAGCATCGCGGCAACGTCGGTCAGGTAAAACTCGCCATGTGCGTTATGAGTCGAAAGGGAATCGAGCTTGGCGAAGAGCTTCTGTGTGGCGAAGCAGTAAATGCCGGAGTTGATCTCCTTCGCATCTCTTTGCTCAGGCGAAAGAGACTTCTGTTCAACGATCGCAGTGACCTCAACGCCGCCGCTGGTCTTGCGCAGCACCCGGCCATAGCCGGTCGGGTCATCCGGAACTGCGGTCAGGATGGTCATGGCCGCATGCTCGGCGCGATGCATCTCGCAAACCGCGGAGATCGTCTCGGGGCGGATCAAAGGAACATCGCCGCTGAGGACCAGGAGATTCGTTGGCACGGACTCTCCGCTCAGCGCGAAGGCGGCCTTCAACATCTGCAACGCATGGCCCGTGCCACGCTGTTCGGCCTGCATCACAAATTTGACGCCAGTCGCAGCGACTGCCGCCTGAACGCGGTCCGCTTCGTGGCCCACGATCGTATAAATGCGTTCCCCGGGAACAAGCTTCTTCGCCGCCGCGATCACATGCAGCAACAGCGCGCGGCCCCCGATCTCATGCAGAACCTTCGGCCTCCTGGACTTGAGCCGTGTGCCTTTACCCGCCGCCATGATCGCAATCGAAAACCCATCCAGCATTCGCAATACCTCGCCTTCAAAGTTAACAGTTTTCCGCAAAGCACAGCGAGGCGCATACTAACCAGGAGGGAACCAGCATGGCATTCGCCGCCCAGTCTCTTTATCTGTCGGTCGAGGAATACCTGAAAACGCCCTTCCGGCCCGACGTCGATTATGTTGACGGCTACATCGAGGAGCGCAACCTGGGTGAAGCGGATCATGGAGCCCTGCAGTTCGCCATCGCGAGTTACTTCAAAGCCAGGGCTCGTGAGTGGAACGTCCGCATGTACCTGGATACGCGCTTCCAGGTCTCCGCAAACAAGTTCCGCGTGCCGGATGTGACGATCGTCAGCCTCGACCAGCCAAAAGAGCAGATCATCCGCAACACACCCATTTTGTGCGTCGAAGTTCTCTCTCCGGAGGACACCCTCCGCAAGATGCTCGTCCGCGTTCAGGACTATTACGCTGCGGGCGTTTTACATGTGTGGATCTTCGACCCGCAGGTCCGCTCGTTGTTCGTCTGCGCTGCAGGCGGCGGCTACATGGAAGTCCACTCCGGGCTAGCCTTCGCCCCCGGCACTCCCATCGCCGTCAACATCGGCGAACTGTTCAGCGCACTGGACGAAGACTAGAAGTCCGTTCCGACGGGACCGAATACGTAGCGTGACTTGAAATCTCAGGACTCTTCAGAAGCTCTATTCTTCATTCCCATTTTGGGAATCACCGATTGTTCCACGTGGAACAATCCAGACGTCTTTCAAATTGTTCCACGTGGAACAATTCCCATCCCAAAAATGTTCCACGTGGAACACTCGCACCGGCCGCACACGAACACACAAAAACCGCCCACAGAGCGACATTCTCGTGCAAGTTAAGCTCGCTTGGACACTCTATCTAAGATGTAAACCACTCATTCCATGAGGAAAGCGCCACCCGACGTGAGTCAAATGGCGCTCATCTGGAAATACCTCTTATTTTGTTCCAGCCGGCGGTGGTGGAATCGCAATATCGAGGTTCGTAACAGTGCCGAGATCGGACAGCGGCGTCCCGAATTGGGACTGATTGCCCACCACGACGATCGCCAGCTTCTTCTCGTCGATGTACTTATTCGCCACCCGTTCCACATCCGCACTGGTGACCTTTTCAATGCCTGCCTTGTACTTCTCAAGGAAGTCCGGAGGGTAGCCATAGAACGCGAGCGACACCTGCTCATTGAGCGTCTTCTCGCGCGAGTCGTAGTGGAAGATGAATGAGTTCAGCACCTGATCTTTCGCGCTGCGAAGCTCTTCGGGAGACGGCGGAACCGTCTTCAGCTTGCCAATCTCGTCCAGCATCGCCTTGGTCGCCGCCACAGTGCTCGCGCTCTTGGTCGCAGCTTCGACGACGAACAAGCCGGGATGATCATAGGCCGCCCCATAGCTCCCGCTCACGCCGTAGGCAAGCCCAAGCCGCGTGCGGACGCTCTGGAAGACGCGTGAGCCGAAGCCGCCCGAGAAGACCTCGTTCATGACGCTCAGCGCGTAGTAGTCCGGGTTGGTGCGCTCGGTGCCTAGCCCGACGATATAGACGTTTGACTGGTTCACATCGCTCTTGTTGACGAAGTTGACGCCCGGCTTCGGATCGACAAACTTGACGTCGATCACAGGGACTTTCGCGCCCGGCTTGAGACCGCCAAATACGGCCTTCAGCTTCGCCGTCATCGCCGCCGAATCGAAGTCGCCCGACACCGCAACGATCATGTTATTCGGGACAACGGTCCGATCGTGCCATGCCTGCAGGTCATCCACATGGACCGCATCGACCGTCGCATACTCTTCTTCGCGGACGTAGGGATTCGTCTTACCGTAGGCAATCTGGCCGGCTTCACGGCCGGCAATCTCCGACGCGTCATCATTGCGACGTGCAATGCCTGCGGCCATCCCGCGCTTACCCTGATCGAGCTTGTCCTGCTTGAAGTCCGGGTGTTCCAGGAGATCGACCGAGAGCCCAAAGACCTGGTCGAAGTCCTGCTTGAAGCTGGACCAGTGGAGGCTGGTCGTCGCGACACCTCCGCCTGTCTCGATCGAAGCAGCCTTCAGCGCCAGCACGTCATCGAGCTTGTCACCCGCGTTCGCCTTGGTTCCGCTCAGCCGCCAGGTCTCGCCGTAGAGGCTCACCAGCCCAACCTTATCGGCAGGCTCGTCTCGGCTCCCGCCACGAATCAGGATCGACCCGTTGACGAAAGGCAGTTCGTGGTCTTCCTGAAGAAAGACGGTCAACCCGTTCGGCAGCACAAGCTTCTTCGGTTCAGCCGGCTTGAAGTCATGCAGCGGCGGGATAGGAATCTTCGTCCAAGGTTTCGCGGGGGCTTCCTGCGCCCCAGCGTCTAAGCCCATGGCCAACATCACCGGCACTGCCAACAAGCCAATTGTTTTCATCTGTGTCCTGATCACTGGGCACCGCCTGTCTTTGCGGCGGCGGGCGGGGCAGTCGGAGCCTCGAACTCGATACGAGCCATGGTCCGGTTGTTGGCGACAAAAGTTTTATTTGCCACACGGCGGATGTCCGCTTTCGTGACGGCGTCGATCTTGGCGATCTCGCGGAACATCTCGCGCCAGTCGCCATACTTGGTCTGGTAGTCGGCCATCGTCTCGGCAAGGCCCATGTTGTCGGCGAGTCCGCGCAGTTTGTCAGCCTTGGCACGCGTCTTGAAGCGTTCCAACTCGGCGTCGGAGACATCTTCCGTCTTCATGCGATCAAGCTCTTTGTGGATGGATGATTCGAGTTCGTCATCGGTGTGTCCGGGCAAAGGGATCGCGTAAAACGCGAACAAGCCGGGGTACTTGTCGCCGGGAAATCCGCTGAAGCCCGAGGCACCAGCAGCGATCTTCTGGTCGACCACCATGCTCTTGTAAAGTCGCGCCGTACGGCCGTTCGAGAAGATGTCGGTGATCGCGTCGTAGACGGCGTCGTCGGGATCGCGGTAATCCGGGCGATGATAGCCCTCGAGGTAGAAGGGTTGCGTCGCTTCCTTGATCACGACCGACTTCTCCGCGAACTGCTGCGGTTCGATCGTCGTCATCGGCTCAGGCTGGGGGCCTGCCGGAATCTTCCCGAAGTAGCGTTCGAGCATCGGCATGGCCTCTGCCGCTTTCACGTCGCCCACGATGGCGATGACGATGTTCGAAGGAACGTAGTATTTCGCATGGAAAGCCTCAGCTTCGGTCGCCGAAACCTGCGAAATCTCGCTCTCCCAGCCAACGCCGCTCCGCCCGTAGGGATGCGCCACATAGGCCGTCGCGAGCATCTGCTCGACGAGCCGCCCTGTCGGCGAAGAATCGATGCGCATCCGGCGCTCTTCCTGAACGACATCGCGCTCTTTATAGAATTCGCGCTCGACCGGTTCGCCGATGCGGCCGCTCTCCATGTAAGCCCAAAGCTCCAGGCGATTGGAAGGCATACTCCAGAAATACTGCGTCGTGTCTTCTGCGGTAGAGGCGTTCAAGCCTTCTTCGCCGTTCTGCTCCGCAAGCTGCGGAAAAGCATTTGGAATGACATACTGCTGCGCGTCCGCCTTGGCGTCTTCGAAGACCTTCTTGAGTTGTGCGAGCTTCGCGGGATCCTGCCCGACTCGCTTCCGGAACTCCGCGTCGTAGTCCTTGTAGGCGATCTCGACCTTGGCCAGCGCTACTTTCTCCGCCGGGTAGTTCGTGGTGCCGATCTCCTGGGTGCCTTTGAAGGCCATGTGCTCGAACATGTGGGCGAGCCCGCTCTGGCCACCGGGATCGTCAGCCGAACCGGCGTTGACCTCGGTGAAGAAGCTGAACACCGGTGCTTCGGGTCGCTCGCAGACGATGATCGTCAGACCATTGGGCAGCACTTTGACCGTTGTTCGTTTCTCAAAACTCGCCATATCCTGCGCCGAGACGACCGACGCGCCGATCGCCACGCACGAACAGATCGCCAACATCCTCAACCAACGCTTGCCCAAGCCAATCCTCCGGGAAACTTTCACTCATCATATAGACTCGCGCCGCGATCACGCGTTTTCAGCCGCGGCGGCCTTTGTTTTCGGCTGCTTGCGTTCCACCCTTGACGAAATGAATGACCATTCAGTACTCTCCTCAGGTCAGCCTCAGGAGCGCGAACCCGTCATGTCGAGCAACACCCAAAGCCTTCGTCAGATCACCAAAGTCGCCGTCCTCGGCGCCGGAACCATGGGCTCACGCATCGCAGCCCACATTGCCAACGCGGGCGTTCCCGTTGTGCTGCTAGACATTGTGCCTCCTGGAACCGAAGCTGCTGCACCAAGGGCAGCTCGCAACAAGTTTGTGATGAGCGCGATGGAAGGGCTCAAGAAGTCGAAGCCTGCAGCTTTCTTTTCGGCGGATTCGGCCCGGCTGATCACGCTTGGCAACTTCGACGACGACATGGCGTTGATCGCAGGGTGCGACTGGATCATTGAAGTGGTCGCAGAGAATCTTGAGATTAAGCGGGCGTTGCTCGCCAAGGTGCTGCAGCATCGCAAGCCCGGCGTCATTACGACCACCAATACCTCCGGCCTGCCGATCGCCGAGATCGTCGAAGGCCTGGACGAGGATCTTCAGAAACACTGGTTTGGCACGCACTTCTTCAATCCGCCCCGCTACATGCGACTGCTCGAGATCATCCCGACTCCCAAGGCCGATCCTTCGGACATCGAGACGGTGGCTCATTTCTGCGATCAGCGGCTGGGTAAGGCAATCGTTCACTCGTTCGATCAACCGAACTTTATCGCGAACCGGGTCGGCAACTTTTCGATGGGCAATGCGATCCACCTGATGCAGAAGCAGGGGCTCACCATCGAGGAGATCGATACACTGACCGGCGCGGCGCTGGGCTGGCCAAAGTCTGGGACATTCCGGCTTGGCGACATGGTGGGCGTCGACATCATGGCGCATGTGTCGATGAATTTTTCGAAGCAGGTCGAGCGCATCAAGGACGAGCGTCCGGACTTAGGCACTGCGCCATTTATTCAGCAGATGCTGGAGAAAAAATGGCTTGGCGACAAAACCGCGCAGGGCTTCTACAAGAAGGCCGGCAAGGACCAGGAAGGGCGCGATCTGCGGCATGTGCTCGACTGGCAGACGCTGGATTACCGGCCCGCCGGGCGACCGAAGTTTCCGGCGATTGATATGGCGAAGCCGATCGAGAAGACTGGCACGCGTATCAAGCAGCTTCTGCATGGCGACCCGGCAAAGGACAAGGCCGCAGCGTTTTACTGGCCGTTTCTTACGGAGCTTTTTACCTATTCGGCAAACCGTCTGTCGTCCGATGGGTCTCAGCCCGCGGCTGATATCACCGCGATCGATGTGGCGATGAAGACCGGCTACAACTGGGAGCTTGGACCGTTCGAGATGATGGACGCAGCCGGCGTGCGCGAGACCACTGAGAAGATGAAGGCGCAGGGCCTGCCGGTCGCGAAGAACGTGGAGACCCTGCTCTCCGCGGGGGCTGAAGCTTGGTACAAGGAAGATCTGACCGTGCCATCTGGGCGGCAGTTCTTCGATCCGCTGACCGGCGCTTATAAACCTGTTCCTGCTACACCTGGAACGGCATCGCTCGCAACGATCAAGAAGGCCAAAGGAGTCGTCAAGAAGAACCCGGGCGCTTCGGTGATCGACCTCGGCAATGGCGTTGCGGCCATCGAGCTGCACTCGAAGATGAACGCGCTGGGTGGCGATATCGTTTCGCTGATCACTCAGACGTTGAAGCCAAGCTCGGATATCGTGCGCGACTTCAGCTCCTTCATCATTACAGGCGATTCGACCAACTTCTCGGTCGGCGCGAACCTCATGCAGCTCCTCATGTCCGTTCAAGACGAGGAGTGGGATGAGGTCGAGATGGCCGTCCGTGCGTTCCAGAATATGACGCAGGCGATCAAATTTTGTCCTCGCCCGGTGGTCGTGGCGCCCTACGGCATGTGCCTGGGCGGCGGCACCGAGATCAGTCTCCACGGTGCCGCTCGCCAGGCTAATGCCGAACTGTATATGGGTCTGGTAGAGGCTGGTGTGGGCTTGATCCCGGGCGGCGGCGGATGCAAGGAATTTGCCATCAAGATCGCTGAGGCTGGTTCGTCGATTCGACCGGATGCACGCGGCGAAGGCGTGGAGATATTTGAGGCGCTGAAGAAGTCTTTCGAGTTGATCGCAAAAGCTTCCGTCTCAACCTCCGCAGTCGAGGCCCGTTCCTTCGGTTTTCTGAAGGCGTCGGATGGCATCACGATGAACCGCGAGCGGCTGGTGCTGGACGCTGCGAACCGGGCCGCTGCGCTTGCTGACGCGGGCTACACCGCTCCTACGCCGCGCACTGATATACCGGCAGCGGGCGAAAACGCGTTAGCCACCTTGAAGCTGGCAGTCTGGTCGATGCGGGAGGCGCAGTACATCTCCGACCATGATGTGAAGGTTTCAAACTGGGTCGCCTACTGCCTCACCGGTGGTAAGGTCACGCCGGGATCACCAGTCAGCGAACAGTATCTGCTCGATCTTGAGCGTGAGGCGTTTCTTTCGCTGTGTGGAGAGAAAAAGACGCAGGAGCGGATTGCCTTCACCTTGAAGACGGGTAAGCCATTGAGGAACTAAGAGCAAGTTTCCAGCTATGAGCTGCTAGCTTCTAGCTCAAGTTTGCGACGTAGGATTTACCCGCTCCTCAGCCAGCAGCGAGGAGCTGAGAGCCAGGAGCTGTCCCACTATGAATGAAGTCGTTATCGCCTCAGCAGTCCGTACTCCCGTTGGCAAGGCCCCGCGTGGCACGCTGCGCAATACTCGTCCGGACGATCTTGCTGCCATCGCCATCACGGGCGCGCTGGCTCGCATCCCGCAGCTTGATAAGGCTGAGGTGGACGATGTGATCCTGGGCTGTGCGATGCCGGAAGGCGAGCAGGGAATGAACGTTGCACGCGTCGCCAGCTTCCGCGCCGGCCTGCCGATTACCGCGTCGGGCATGACCATCAATCGCTACTGCGCGTCGGGCCTGCAGTCGATTGCGATTGCTGCCGATCGCATTCGCGGCGGCTCTTCGGATTGCATTGTTGCGGGTGGCACGGAGTCGATGTCGTATATTCCGTTCGGCGGCGCGAAGATTTCGGTCAATCCGTGGCTGGTGGAAAACTACCCTGGCAGCTATATGTCGATGGGTCTGACTGCTGAGCGGGTCGCTGCGCACTACGGCATCTCGCGCGAGGAGATGGATCAGTTTTCGTATCAGTCGCATCAGAAGGCACTTGCGGGGATTGCCGCCGGGAATTTCGATGACGAGATTGTGGCGGTCGACGTCGAGACAACCGCACCCAACGGGAAAGGCAAAGCCGTCACTACGAAGACGCCGTTCACGATGGACGAAGGCCCGCGCGCTGACACGTCGTTTGAAGCGCTCAGCAAGTTGAAACCGGTCTTCCACGCCAAGGGGACGGTCACCGCGGGCAACTCATCGCAGACGTCCGACGGAGCGGCTGCCGCGGTCGTCATGTCGGCCTCACGCGCTGAGGCATTGGGGATCAAGCCGATGGGCAAGTTCCTCGGCTTCGCCTATGCTGGGTGCGATCCGGAAGAGATGGGCATCGGGCCGATCCACGCGATTCCCAAGGTGCTTAAGATGGTTGGGCTTTCGCTTGAAGATATCGACCTGTTTGAGCTGAACGAGGCGTTCGCCGCGCAGTCGCTTGCGGTGTTGAAGGTGTTGGGGATCGATCCGGCGAAGGTCAACGTCAATGGCGGTGCCATTGCGCTTGGGCATCCGCTGGGATGCACTGGTGCCAAGCTCACCGCAACGATTCTGCGCGAGATGTCGCGGCGCAAAGCGAAGTATGGCATGGTGACGATGTGTGTCGGTGGGGGAATGGGCGCTGCAGGAATTTACGAGGCAATTCACTAAGGACGATGCCGCACAAAATACATGCCGTCCCGGAACACTACACCGGTCTGAAGCCGGTGAATTCTCGTGAGCGTCGGTCACTGAGGAAGGTCTGTCTCTATGCCGTATTTGTGACTGCCATTGTCGTTGGGCTAAGACAGCTGGAACACCACTGGCAACAGGTTCGGGAACTCACGTGGGCAAGCGCGATGGGGACGATCGAGGAGGTGCGGCCGGAGATGGCAACACCAATCGGCTCCAGATACGATTCCGCGGCGGCTTTTAAAGTGCAAGTCCTCGTTCGATTTCCAATGGCCGGTTCGATGCAGGAACGATGGATTGAACTGCGCAAAAGCTCTGAATCGGCCGTCAGCATCGAGGTGGACGCAAAGCGTTGGAAGGGGGCATCCTGCATCGTTCGCTGGAACCCTTCGAACCCCAACCAGATCGACGCTGACGTCAGCTAAGACATTCGCAATTTATCTATAGGAGATTCATCATGGCTACCGCAACCATCACCCCGCCCGCACCGACCGCCGCCAAGACCCGTACCGCTGGCGGAGCCTTTCTGATCACCAACCCGACGCCTGAGTCGTGCTTCTTTCCGGAGGATTTTACCGAGGAGCATCGGCAGATCGCGACGACAGCGTCGGACTTCGCCACGAACGAAGTGATGCCGAACTCCGATGCGATTGAGCATAAGGAGTTCGCGATCACGCGCCGACTCATCAAGGAGGCTGGCGACCTGGGCCTGCTCGCGGCTGACATTCCGGAGGACTATGGCGGGCTGGAGCTCGATAAGGCCTCGTCGGCGATCATCGCGGAGAACATTGTGAAGCAGGGCAGCTTCTCGGTGGCGGTGTCGGCGCATACGGCCATTGGGACGTTGCCGCTGGTCTGGTACGGGACTGAGGCGCAGAAGCAAAAGTACCTGCCGAACATCGCTGCCGGTGTGACGGTGGCGGCTTACGCGCTCTCTGAATCAACGAGCGGCTCGGATGCGGTGAATGCGAATTGCCGGGCTGTGTTGTCGGAAGATGGGACGCACTACGTCGTCAACGGCGAGAAGATGTGGATCACCAACGGCGGCTTTGCGGATATCTACACGTTCTTCGCGAAGACGATGGTGACCGAAGGCAAGGATGCCGGCAAGGAGAAGCTGACGGCGTTTATCGTCAAGCGGGGGACGCCTGGGTTCAAGAATGGCAATGAAGAGCACAAGCTGGGGATTCGCGGTTCGTCAACGACGCCGCTCATCTTCACGGATTGCAAGATTCCTGTGGAAGATCGGGTCGGTAACCCTGGGCAGGGTCCGGCGATTGCGTTCAACATCCTGAATGTGGGGCGTTACAAGCTGGGCAATGCGGCGGTGGGTGGGGCGAAGCAGTCATTCAATAACGCGGTCAAGTACGCCAAGGAGCGTAAGGCATTCGGCAAGAGCATCTCCGAGTTTGGGCTGGTGCAGCAGAAGATTGCGGATATGGCAACGGGGATCTTCGTGGGTGAGGCGGCGGCTTACCGGATCGTCGGGTTGATTGACCAGGCGCTCGAGGGTGTCGACAAGTCGAACACGACCGAGATCCAGAAGCGCATCGAGGAGTACGCGGTAGAGTGCTCGATCTCGAAGGTGTGGGCTTCGGAGATGCTGGACATGGTGGTCGATGAGTCGCTGCAGATTTTTGCGGGGTATGGGTATGTTGAGGAATATCCGGCGGAGCGGGCGTATCGCGATTCGCGCATCAACCGCATCTTTGAAGGCACCAACGAGATCAATCGGCTCATCATCACCGGCTGGCTGATGAAGTCGGCGATGAGCGGCAAGCTGGCGTTGATGCCGGCGATCAAGCAGATCATGGACGAGGTGATGGCGGGGCCGAGCGAAAAGGAAGAGCGCGAGGGTGCGTTGTCGGCTGAGTACGATCTGCTGGCGGCGGCGAAGAAGCTGACGTTGTTTGCGGCGGGTTCCGCGACGCAGAAGTATATGCAGAAGATTGCGGACGAGCAGGAGGTCATGGGGGCTTTGGCGGACATGATCATGGCGGTGTTCACGTTGGAGTCGGCCATTTTGCGGGCGGAGAAGATCGGGGCTTCCGAGAGTTCGGTTTCGACCGCGATGGCAAAGCTGTACGCGGCGAAGGCGATGGAGACGATCGAGAAGTCGGCGCGGATGGTGATTGCGGCGGTGGCCGAGGGCGATATGGCCCGGACGCAGTTTGCGATTCTGCGGCGGCTGGTCAAGCATGATCCGGCGGATACGATTGCGTTGCGGCGGCAGATTGCTGCGCACGAGATCAAGGCCGGGAAGTACGCGCTCTAAGCCTCCAGACCTGGCGAAAAAGCCCCACCATCGCGTTGCGGTTGTGGGGCTTCTTGCGTGACCCTACCCCCGGTATATGAGTCATATGCAAATATCGGAAAACAGGGAACTTACAAGACGGGCTTAAACGACGTTTTTGGAGTGCGGCCGTGTAAGGCAGTTGCACCAGATTTGATGCAGCGACTTTTCCCAAGGGGGTTCGGTGCCGGCTTATCCACAGAGAATGAAATGCACCAGGGGTGGTGCAAGAAAGTTGACCCAAAAGTTGTACACATAACCCCTTTTTGGGGAGGCTTTTGTGTTGCCAAGCTTGATTTGGGGTGCGAGGATTGCACCAATCATGCTGCGAAACTTCTCACTTCCGGGGAACTCCCGTCGATCCGAGGCCGTCGTGCGCCTTCTGTCTCTCGCTGCCGGTTTGCTGCTGGTGTCGTCCGGATCTGTCGCTACGGCGCAGAGTTCCGCCGCCCGCGTGGCGATCGAGACGCGCACGGATGCTGCTTTGGGGAAGGCTGTCGATGCCGGTCCGCTGGCCGCTTCGCAGAGGTTGACGTTGACGCTCACGTTTGCGCCGAGCGCGACGCAGAGCGCTGCACTCGGGCAGTATCTAGCCGATCTGACGACCCCCTCTTCGCCGCATTACCGCACGTGGGTGACACCGACGGAGTTTGCTGCGACCTATGGTGCTTCGGCCACGCAGATTTCAGAGGGGAAGAGCTGGGCTGACGCACATGGCCTGACGATTGAGTCGGTCTCGGCGTCCGGGTCGCGCATGACGATCTCCGGGTTTACGACGCAGATTCAAAGCGCTCTCGCTGTTTCTCTGCACTCTTATAAAGTAGGTACCGCGAATTATTTTGCGAATGTGGCGCAGCCATCATTGCCGGCCGAGACCGCGACACTGTTCTCTGCGATTGACGGACTGGACGACCTGCCAGCGACGACGGCTTTGAGCCTCGAGTCGAAGCCGACGACCTTCGCGGCGCTGGGGGAGCTCGTCGACAGCAATGCGAAACCAATCCTGACGCTCAACTCCGGCCTTTGCACGGCTTCGCTTTCGGCGAGCCAGCTTGCCGAGTACACCGCGCTATTTCAGCAGGCGGCGGCTCAGGGGATGACAACGCTCGCGACGCGGACCTGCTCCGCGGGCGGATTTCCGTCTGCACTCGCCGAGGTCACGGCGGTTGCTCTTGCTGGCGATGCGGCTGAGACGGCAACGCCGATGGTGGCACGTCCGGGCTGGCAGGCAGCGCCGGGGCTTCCGGCCGATGCACTGCGTCATTCGCCCGACCTGACGACTGAGAGTGCGGCTGCGCTGGCTTCGACGTTGCGCTCGATTGCGGCGACGATGCCCGGGGAACGTCTTGGCAATGTCAATCCGATCCTCTATCAATTGGCACCGACGCCGGGTCTCTACGATCAGGATGGGACATGGGCAGCCGCGACCGGGCTTGGCCTGGTGGATCTCGGCAAGCTGGCGAAGGCGTTCCCGCGCGGGAGCGGGTCGAGCTTTGCGTCGTTCGCTGCGACCAACTACTCGCCCACCCACGGCCAAAGCACGACCTTCAGCTCGAACGTGACGTCCGGGACGGGCGGTGCGACCCCTTCGGGGACGGTTTCGTTTGTGACGAGCACCGGGCAGACGCTGGGGACGGTGACGCTGGTGGCGGGGTCGGGCTCCTATACGACTAACTCACTGGCTGGCGGCAGCTATACGGTGGACGCGCAGTACTCAGGCGACGGGACGTATGGGCCGGCCACGAGCCCGACGGGACAGCTTTATGTGCAGCCGGAGCCATCGCAGCTTGCGGCGGTGGTGAGCACGGGGAATATCGTGGGTGGGACATACACGGTTGCGGTGACCGACAGCGCGGCCTCGGGTGTGGGTACGCCGAGCGGAAATATTACCCTGATGCTCTCAGGGACTGGGACCAATTACACGCAGTCGTTGACTCCGCTTGGAACGAATTCAGCGACGACGACGTTTACGGTTGCGGCAAGCACGGTGGGAACGCTGACGCTTTCATACAACTGCTCCGGCGACCTGAGCTTCAGCTGCTACAACGCGAAGACGACCACGGTGACGGTGGCGAAGGCGACGCCGGGAATCAGCTTCAGCTTTACGCCAAACCCGGTGACTTCAGGCGCGGTTGCGACGTTGACGGCGACGTTGACGGCGGTTGGAACGGCTCCGGTTCCAACGGGTACGGTGACGTTTTATGACGGGACGACGGTGTTGAACGCGGGCACGCTGGCGAACGGGACGACTACGGTGCAGGGAACGGTTCCGACGACGTCGACGCACACGCTTTCGACGGTTTACAACGGCGATCCGAATTACAACACGGTGAGTTCGAACGGCGGGACGACGGGTGCGCTGCCGACGCCGACGGTTTCGTTGTCGAGCTCGAATACGAGCCCCGCGTCGGGCGCGACGGTGACTTTTACGGCGACGGTCGCAGGGGCGAGCGGCAGTGCGACGCCTGGCGGCACGGTGACGTTTGTCGATTCGGTGAGCGGCACGCTGGGCTCGGCTGCCCTGGTGAATGGAGTCGCGATGTTCGGCGCGACGACGCTGCCTTCAAGTACAAGCACGGTGATCGCGAACTACAGCGGCAGCGCAAGCTACAACGCGGCATCGAGTGCGCCGGTGACGGAGACGCCGACTTCGAATGGTACCGAGGGGACGACGACGGTCTTGTCGATCTCTCCGAATGCGGTGACTTCGGGCCAGACGGTGACGTTTACGGCTGAAGTGACGGCGAAGGCTACCGTGAACAACGCCTCGCCGACCGGGACGGTGACGTTCCAGGCGGCGACGCAAGGCGTGCTTGCGACGAACATTGCTGTGATGAACGGCGTGGCGACGTTTACGCCGAGCACGGCACTTCCGTCGGGATCGTACAGCGTGACGGCGACGTACAGCGGCGATAAGAATTACGCGGCGAGCACGAGCAGTGCGGTTGCACTGACGGTCGCGGCTGCGAGCGGGACGGGGACTCTGACGGCGAGCCTGACGCCGAACACGGCGGCTCCGGGGACCATGGCGAACGTGACCGCGACGGTGACGCTGCCGAGCGGGACGCCCTCGGGGGTGATCCTGGCAACGCTGGGTTATCCGGTGGGCGGGACGACGAATTATTCGGGCACGATTGTTGCAACCGGAGCGACGACGGGGACGGTGACGATTCCGATTACGGTGCCGCCGGCGGGCAGCTATACGGTGTCTGTGGGATGCCCGACGAGCGATAGTTTTACCTGCAATACGGTGACCTTGACGCTGACCTCGACGGGCGTTTCCGGCGCTGGGGTGCTGGCGGCTACGGTGACACCGAGCACCGCGCTTCCGGCTTCGACGGCGACGGTGACCGGTACGCTGACGCTGCCGACGGGTGTTCCGAGTGGTACGGTGCTGGCGACGCTGAACTACCCGACGGGCGGAACGACCAACTACGCGGGAACGCTAAGCGCAAGCACTGGAACGACGGCAACGTTCACGATTCCCGTGGTGGTGCCGCCGGTCGGGACCTACTCGCTCTCCGTCGGATGTCCTACGAGCGATAGCTTTACGTGCAATACGGTGACGCTGCCGCTGACGAGTTCGGCGACGGCGTTGATTGCGACGACGACGGCGTTGACGATCAGCCCGACGGCTCCGACTGCCGGGACGGCGGTGACGTTTACCGCGACCGTGACCTCGGCGACTATGGGCGCCGCCGCGATCTCGGGGACGGTCTCTTTCTACAACGGGACGACGCTGATTGGGGCGGCACCGGTGAGCGCCGGGGTCGCGACGACGACGATTACGCTGTCCGGGACGGGCACGGGGATTCTGACGGCGCAGTATTCGGGTGATACGGTCTACGCTGCCAGCGTTTCGCCTGCCGTGGTGACGACGCTGAGCCTGGCACCGAGCGCCGTGACGCTGAGCGCAAGTTCTTCGAGCGGGATTGTCGGCGGCAACATCACGCTGACGGCACAGGTTTCGGGCACGGTGACGGCGGGCACTTCGCCGACCGGAACGGTGAGTTTCTATGTAAGCGGCACGATTCCGCGGTTGCTGGGTACGGCATCCCTGGGGTCAACGGGAGTTGGGCTGGCGGTTGCGTCTTTGAATACTACGGCGATTCCGGCGGGAACCCAGACGGTGTATGCGGTCTACTCGGGCGATAAGGTGTTTGCTGCGTCGCAGTCGGGGACGGTCTCGATTGGGCTCTCGGACTATAGCGTGGTCTTCACTCCGGCGAATATTACGTTGACGCGCGGGCAGACCGGTTCGGTGGTGTTGCAGGTGAATACCTCGGGCGGATTCGCGGGCAATATCTCGGTATCGTGCTCGCCGCCGGCAAATACGGAGATCACCTGCTCGCTGAGCCAAAGCACGCTGCCGGGGAGTGGCACGATTGCGCTTTCGATTGGGACGCAGGCTGCGACCTCTGCCGAGACTCATGTGCCCGGGCTGAAAACCATTGGGGGCGTGAGTCTTGCGGCCCTGGTCTGCCTGTTGCTGCCGGTCGGCAAAAAGCGCCGCCTACCGGGGATGCTGCTGGTGCTGTTGGCGATGGGGCTGACGGCGAATATGGGCTGCTCGACAGGGACGACGACGGCGACGATCACGGGTGGAACGCCGCTCGGTACGGTGAACCTGACGATCTATACGGCGGGGTCAAATGGGACGACGTCGATCAGCCACGACTATAGCTACCAGGTGACGATTCAGTAGGCGCGTTTAGGGTGTTCGCCATGGTGGTTCGTGACGAGCACTCGGTTGGTTTCCTTGCTGCGCAACTGAACGACTGACGGTGCGGCATGATGGCTGCGCAACTAATCGAAAAAAAACCCGTCTAGAGGGATAGCTGGTGGTGCGTCTCCGCGCTCGGTTGAGTGAAGACGGCCGGCGGCGCAATTTGAACTTCAGGACTCCCCCATTTATGCGGAAGCGCACCCTCGTATCGGCCGTGGCAGGTCTCTGCTCCTTGTTTGCAATGAATCTTCTCCCGGCAGTGGCGCAGACGCGTTTGCCGCGGAGCATTCCGGCGGAGTCGGCCCGGGTATCGCTTTCGAATACCGTGTTGCCGAAGGCGAAGCTCGCGACCGATCTTGGTGCGGCACCCGGGGATACGGCGTTGGAATCGCTGAGCCTGCGGTTTTCGATGACCTCGGCGCAGACGGCTGCGCTCGACAAGCTGCTGGCGGCGCAACAGAATCCTTCGTCTCCGCTGTATCACCAGTGGCTGATGCCGGAGCAGTTTGCATCGCGGTTCGGGCTGGATGCGGCGGATATCGCGACGGTGAGCAACTGGCTGCAGGGTCAGGGATTGAAGGTGACCGGGGTGGCCCGGGGTGGGACGTTCGTTCAGTTCAGCGGGTCGGTGGCGCAGGTGGAGAAGGCGTTTGGCGTCACGCTGCACTCGGTGAAGCTGAACGGCGAGACACACATCACAAATCTGACGGACCCAGTGCTGCCGGCTTCGATCGCAAATGTGACCGTTGGGATGACCGGGCTGAACGACTTCCGGCTGAAGTCGCGGGTGAAGGCGCGGAAGGTTCCAGCGAAGCCTGACTATAACGGCGGGACAAACTACGGGAACCTGATTGCTCCGGGTGATTTTTATACGATCTACGACCTGAAGCCTCTTTTGAATGCGGCGACGCCGATCAATGGGTCGGGCATCACGATTGGAGTGATGGGGCAGGTGGATATTTCGTCGGCGGACGTGAAGAGTTTCCGTTCGGCTGCGGGGCTGACGACGACGAATCTACCGACGACAAAGACATATGGGACGGATCCCGGGTCGCCGAGTTCGGCTTGTTTGAGCAACAATCCGCCCAACAATTGCAGTCCAAGCATCGACGATTTGTACGAGTCGACGCTGGATGTGGAGTGGGCGGGGGCGACAGCGCCTTCGGCGAGCATTTTGTTCGTGAACGGGCAGGATGTTTTCGCCAATGCCATGACGAGCGCGATCGATAACGATGTGGCTCCCTTGCTGACGGTCAGCTATGGCGATTGCGAGGTAGGCTTTACGGCGGCGGGGCTGGCGCAGTACAACCTGCTGTTCAAGCAGGCGAATGCCCAAGGGCAGACGGTGCTTGGGCCGGCGGGGGACTCGGGCGCGGCAGACTGCGACTACAACGTGACGCTGGCGGAGGGCGGCCTGGCGGTCGACTTTCCGGCAAGCTCGCCGTATGTGACGGCGGTTGGCGGGACGGAGTTCAATGAGAATGGCGGGACGTACTTCGGCACGACGAATGGGACGAACGGCGATACGGCGCTCTCCTACATTCCGGAGCAGCCGTGGAACGAGACTTTCATCACCGAGAACGGGACGTTCTTTGGTTTGAACTACGGCGGCGCGGGCGGCGGGGGTGTGAGCCAGTATTTTTCGAAGCCGAGCTGGCAGCAGGGAACGGGCGTACCGGCAGACGCCTCGCGTGACGTTCCAGATGTGGCGTTTACGGCGGCGGCGGATCACGACGGGTACCTGGTATGCGTGTTGAGTTCGTGTACGAACGGGTTTGCTGATTCGAGCGGCGACTACAACATTTTTGGCGGGACGTCGGTTTCGACACCATCGTTTGTCGGCATTCTGGCGTTGCTGGAACAGAAGGTGTCGCCTGCCAAGGGGCTTGGGAATGTCAATCCGAATATCTATGGGTTGGCCAGCAGCAGCTATTACGGGACGGTCTTTCACGACGTGACGACGGGGACCAACGCCGTGCCATGCGACCTTGGCAGCACGGATTGCGCTACAGGTATCCGAACTTCTTTGCGGCGGGTGCGATTGCCTGTCCGGCGAACTCCTGCAACGGCACGACGACGTATCCAGCGATCGGGTATAACGCTGGTGTTGGATACGACCTAGCTTCCGGCTGGGGATCAATCGATGTCAACAACATGGTGACCGACTGGCTGCTGGCAACGCCGGTGGGTGTTTCGACGAGTGCGCTCAATGCGTCGACTACAACGGCTGCGACGACAACGCCGAATGTGGCTTCCGGCGCTTCGGTGACGGTGACCGTTACGGTGGCGTCGGCTATGAGTGGTGTGACGACTGCGCCGACGGGCACCGTGCAATTGCTGGTGGATAACGTGGCCGAGGGAGCGGCGGTTTCGCTCTCGGGCGGAACGGCGACTCTGCCTGCGTTTGCGACGACGAACCTGGCCTCGGGAGCGCATAACTTTGCGGCGTCATACTCGGGAGATGCCAATTACGCGGGGTCAAAGGGTGCGGTCTCGGTCGACGTGACCTCTTCGACTACGCAGGACTTTACGTTGACCCCGGCGACGGCGACCGTAACGGTCGCCTCTGGCTCAACGGCTGCCGGGGTGACTTACACTGTGACACCGCTCAACGGCTTCACCGGGGACGTGACGTTTACCACGACGACGACTGCCACTTCGCTGAACGGAACATACTCCTTTTCGGTCGACCCGGTTGTGATCTCGGGGACGACCGCGGGGACGACCGTGCTGACGCTCGAAGCTTTTGAAGATGCGTCGAGTCAGGCTGGGACGCACGGTCTGCTTCGCCGGAAGGTGGCGAAGGCGGCGAATCGGATGCCGGTCAATCCGTGGACGCTCGGTGGTTCGGGTGTAGCGCTCGCGGGTCTGCTGCTGGTGGCGGTTCCGAAGCGGAACCGGAGACGTTGGTCTGCGCTGGTGGTACTGCTGGTCTCCGTGGGTGTGATTTCGGCTTCCGGCTGCTCTTCCTCGAGCACGGGCAACGAGAATATCAACACGACGCCTGGTACCTACGCCATCACGGTGACGGCACAGGGGACTGACGCATCGGGCAATCCGCTGACGCACAATGTGGCACTGACGTTTGTCGTGCAATAGCACATCGGGCTCAGTCAGGATCAACTGATTTCAGCAGAAAAGGCCGTCCCGGATAGGGACGGCCTTTTTCATGCCACAAAGTGTGTAGAAAATCTTTGTACCTAAACGTATTCAATTTTAACGACTTAGGAGATGCTTTTGGGTACTATCTACCAAACAGCCAAGAAATCTCCCAAGCTTTCAGTCGGCGCGCGACTCTAACCGAAGTACCGGGACCCCAGGGATACCATGCAACCACATCGTAAGGTGATGTCGGCCGCTCACGTCCTGCTTTCTCTGTCTGTCGTGGCGTCTTGCGCGGCGCAGTCGCAGAGTGTGCAGCGAGCTGACGTCGAACAGAGTTCTGCAGCAACGACCCGTACGCTGACCGCCAACTCGGCTCTCCCGCTTCCGGTGGGTGCGCGCGACCTCGGCCCTGCGCCGCTCTCGACGCCGATGCGGCGGATGCAGCTGGTTTTGGCCCGCTCGCCGAAGCAGGAGCAGGCGCTGGCTACCCTGCTCGAGCAACAGCAGGAGAAGAGTTCGCCGAATTTTCGGAAGTGGTTGACGCCCGCGGCGTTTGGCGCCTCGTTCGGCGCCAGCGACCATGATCTCGGCATAGTTTCGGCGTGGCTAGCAGCCCAAGGTTTTGAGGATATCCACGTCAACTCCGGTCGCACGGTGGTTGAGTTTTCCGGATCAACTGCGGCTGTACAGCGTGCCTTTCACACGGCGATCCGCCAGATCTCGATGGGCGGCGAAACGGGTTACGCTGCGACGGTTGCGCCAGCGCCGCCGGCAGAGCTTGCGTCGCTGGTGACCGGGTTTGC
This sequence comes from uncultured Granulicella sp., assembly GCA_963693075.2. Taxonomy (GTDB): domain Bacteria; phylum Acidobacteriota; class Terriglobia; order Terriglobales; family Acidobacteriaceae; genus Edaphobacter. The sequence goes on from CAXMMP010000002.1 coordinate 2,482,604, forward strand.
TTCGTGGAACAGCCTGCCCCGATCGTCATCGTCTTTCCCGGCGTCTTCCCCATCGATGATGTTGCGCCGCGACAAGAAGACCGGTGCGTATGCCGGGGCCGCGGCTGTTGCCGGAGCGAAGCCGGATTTTACGGTCAACTCAAACGGGACCACTTACTACGGGATTACGCCGTATGACTTTGCGGCGATCTATAACGTTACGCCGCTTTGGAACGCCCCGACAGCTGTGGATGGGTCGGGAGAAGCAGTCGCGGTCGTTGGCGAAAGCGACATTAACCCGGGTGACTTTGTGGCGTTCCGTAATATCTTCAGCCTGCCGCTGGGCGATACCAACACGCCCACGGGCACGCAGTTTCTGAACATTATCTATAACGGCAACAACCCCGGTATCCAATCGAGTGAGTTCCATGCCGACTCCGATACGCAATGGGCCGCGGCCGTTGCGAAGGGCTCACAGATCCTCTATGTTGCGTCGCAGACGACCGAGGCGACCTCCGGAAACGAACTTTCGGCATCTTATATGGTCGACAACAATCTCGCGCCAATCCTGGTCGACAGCTATTACACCTGCGAGGAGTCTCTCGGCAGCGGCGGGAATGCTTTCTATAAGAATCTCTGGCAACAGGCTGCGGCGCAGGGAATCACCGTGGTGACGGCAACCGGCGACTCAGGCGCGGCGGAGTGTGACGCCTTCCACGTGGCGCCAGCCTCCGCTGGCAACGCGGTCAACGGTATTGCTTCGACGGCTTATAACGTAGCGGTGGGTGGTACCGAGTTTTATACGCCGAATGGTGCGGGCAGCTACTTCAATCCGACCAACTACGCGACGGAGGCCTCGGCCACCGGGTACATTCCAGAGATTCCGTGGAACGATAGCTGCACCAATCCGGCGGTGGACGCGGTTGCTCCCTACACCGGGTTGAGTGCGCTCCAGGTCTGTAACAATCCGGCGGCAGTGGCCGGAGGCTTTGTCACGACTGCGGGGACCGGCGGCGGAGCTTCGTCGCTTTACGCGAAACCGTCCTGGCAAAAAGCACCGGGGGTGCCTTCCGATGGTGCCCGCGATCTTCCAGACGTAGCACTGTTCGCTTCGCAAGGCCGTACGAACACGTTCTACGTGGTGTGCCAGCAGGACCGTGACACGGATGGCGATGGCTGCAATCTCAACGCTCCCTATGCCGATTTTGCGGCGTATGGCGGCACGGAGATCGCCGCGCCAGCCTTTGCCGGTGTGCTTGCGATGGCAGCCCAGAAGGCCGGCGAGCGCATCGGCAACCCGAACTTTGTGCTGTACACTTTGGCCTCGCGGCAGGCGAGCGCGGGAACCGCCTGCAACGCGACCGGCACCAATGCCGCAGGCTGCATCTTCCATGACGTCACGATGGGGACGAACGCCATGCCGTGCGTGACGGGCAGCAAGGACTGTGTGACTGCAACGAAGGGCGACGCGACCGGCATCCTTTCGGCACCCTCGGCTGCGGCGGGCTACGATCTGGCGTCCGGTCTTGGCAGCGTGAACGCTTATAACCTGGTCGAGTCGTTTACGACCGTGACCTTCGCTCCGACCACGGCCATCCTGAGCGTCAATCCGTCAACCATTGTGCATGGAGCTCCCGTGGTCGCGACGGTATCGGTGAGCGGCGGTTCGGGTACCCCGACCGGCGATGTTTCGATTAATGCGATTACGCCTGAGATTTCGAACGCCTCTGTCGGAGGCGGCGCGCTCACCAATGGCACGTTGTGGGAGACGTTCCGCAACTTTCCTGGGGGATCGTACGGCGTGAAGGCGCACTACGAAGGGAACGCGACGGACGCGGCGACCGACTCGAATTACATTTCGCTGGTGGTGACGCCGGAGCCGAGCACGACGACCATCCAGACGCTGTCGTTCAACCCGACGACCGCCACCGCGTCGCCGGTAAGCTCCGCGCCGTACGGCAATATCTACTACCTGCGCTTCGACGTGAAGGGCAAGTCGGGCGAAGGAAGCGCAACGGGCGATATCAGCGTTGAAGACAATGGGCAGATCTTCGGTTCCGGGGTGGCGCGGTTGAACTCCTCCGGGTACACCGAGGCGCAGAACAACGCGATTGCACCGGGCACGCATGTGTTTACCGCGACCTACTCGGGCGATCCCAGCTTCAATGGCAGCAGCGCCGCCCCGGCGACTCTGATCATCACCAAGGGTGCAACGACGACGACCGGAGCGACCAGCGTTGCGACGGTTTCGATTGGAAGCATCGTCACGCTTTCGGCAGTGGTGGACACGACCAGCTTCGGCTATAGCGCGCCGAGTGGAACGGTCGTGTTCGAGTCGGGCAAGACGATCCTGGGGACCTCGCAGGTGGTTGCGACCACTGACCCGGCGACCGGCCACGACCGCTCGACCGCCACACTCACGCTTTCGGCAGAGCATTTCCCGATCGGTAGTGAACCCGTCACGGTCGTGTATGGGGGCGACGTCAACTACCTGGGATCGTCCTCGACGACGACACCTCTGACCGTCACGGGTTCCACCTTGACTCCGACGATTACGTTCGTGTTCCCAACGCCGAACACGGTATATCCGGACGGGTCAATTCTTTATACGGCGATTATCACGCCATCGAGCCCGTCGCCTACCGGCACGGTGCAGTTTATCGTGGATGGCGAGAACGTCGGCGTTCCGCAGGCTATCGTTTCGGGAGGTTTCGCGGCGCTCCAAACGACGGCTGGCAAATTGATCGTCGGCTCGCACACGCTGACCGCGACGTATTCCGGGGACACGACCCACTACCGGTCGTCAAACTCGAACGTCTCGTCTTTCCTGGTCACGAGCCCGGCGACGGGCAGCTTCGTCAACTTCACGGCGGTTCCCACGACGCTGGTCCAGGGCACGTTCGTGTCCATCGCAACGACCGTGACGCCTGCGACGCCTGTCCCAACAGGCACGGCGCAACTGCTGCTGGATGGGAGCCTTTACGGAGCGAAGTTTCCGCTCGCCAACGGGGCGGTGACGTTGCCGCTGGTGACGACCAACCTGCAGGTCGGCAAGCACAGTCTGAATGTGTCGTACTCGGGCGGTGGAAATTATCAAAGTGCTTATGGGACGCCGATCACGCTGACGATCTCCGCGCCGGGAGCGACCAAGAGCGAGGTAGCCATCATCGACCTCCCGGCGCTGGTGGGGACCGGAATGGATGCGACGTTCAGTGCCTCGATCACGCCGACCTCGCCGACGCCGACGGGGATTGTGCAGATCACACTTGATAGCGGGAACCCGGGTCCGCCCATCCTGATTACCGGGGCGGTGACCGCGTTGAGTATCCGGGCAGCGAGCCTAAGTAACGGAGTACATACCGTGAAGGTGTTCTATTCGGGCGATAACACGTATGCGTTCTCGACCTCGCCGAAGCTCAGCTTTACTGTCGGGCACATCACCTATGTCGGTGACTTTAGCTTGACGCCGGCTGCGCAGACGATCACCTACAGCCGCCTGGAACCGGTGAAGCCGCTGACGTATACGGTCACTCCTGAGAACGGCTTCAATGCGCCGGTCACCTTCTCGTGCAGCAACCTGCCGGAGTATACGAGCTGCCTCTTCACGCCTGCCACGCTGAACGCTCCGTGGACCGCGGCAGCGATCACAAAGCTGACCTTCCAGTTCAACACGGGGGTTCATGCCGAGGGTCGGGATACGCCGCTTGTTTCGGCCCGGAATGCGATTGCGTTCGCCGGACTGGTGGGTATCGGGCTGCCGTTGGCGTTCGTGCGCCGACGCAGGATGTCGCGCCTGCTGGTCGTGCTGTTGCTGGCATCCCTGGCGACCGCGCTCAACGGCTGCGGGTCAGGCCCTCTGAAGATCCCGGGACTGACGCCGCTCGGAACGTATACGGTCGACGTGACAGCGACCGCGCCCAATGCGGTCCATACGGCGACGATCAAACTAACGGTCGACGAGTAGCGTCGGGAAGAGCTGCAGGGCTAAACCTTCGGCTCTGCCGAGAGCGCCATCAGGTACTCCTGCGCGTTGAACGGATCGCCGTGTTTTGGTGCGCGCCGGTAGTCGCCTGTTGGTCCGAGGATGCGGGCTTTGACGTTGTCTTTGAGGTAGGAGCCAAGGATCTCGGTGCGAAGCCGTTTCGCCAGGCGCTCATCCAAGACGGGGTAGACGACCTCGCAACGCTCGTAGAGATTCCGGGCCATCCAATCCGCGCTGCCGCAAAAGACTTCGCGCTTGCCGCCGTTTTCAAACTGGAAGATGCGGCTGTGCTCCAGGAACCGGCCAACGATGGAGCGGACACGGATGCGTTCGCTGATGCCTTTGACGCCGGGACGTAACGAACACATGCCGCGAACGATCAGGTCGATCTCGACCCCGGCCTGGGACGCCGCGTAGAGCGCTTCGACGGTCTTGCGTTCAAGGAGACCGTTCATCTTGGCAACGATGCCCGCAGGGCGGCCGGCGCGGGCGTGATCGGCTTCGCGGGCGATCAGGTCGAGGGTGTCCTGAGCGAGCGTGAGGGGCGCGACCATGAGGGGTGCATAGGCGTCGTGGTCGGCTTCGGCCTCGGCGGTCAGATAGTTGAAGACACGCTGTGCCGCCGTCGTGATCTCGGGGCGCGAGGTGAGGAGGCTGATGTCGGTGTAGAAGCGTGCGGTGACGGGGTTGTAGTTGCCCGTACCGAGATGCGCGTAGCGGCGGACCTGGCCGTCGGGGTCGCGACGGACGAGCAGAGCCAGCTTGCAATGGGTTTTGCGGCCGACGATGCCGTGAAAGACTCCGACACCTGCGTCTTCGAGCTCGCGCGCCCAGCGGATGTTGGAATCCTCGTCGAAGCGCGCCATGAGCTCAACGACTACCGTGACATCCTTGCTCTGCGCGGCTTCGATCAGCGCTCGGAAGATCGGCGAATCCTTGCTGGTGCGGTAGAGCGTCTGTTTCATCGAGATGACGTGCTCGTCGACCGCACCGGCATGGATGAACTCTTCGACGGTACGGTAGCTTTCGAACGGGTGGTGCAAGAGCACGTCGTGCTGGCGCAGCTCGGCGAAGATGTCCTCAGACTTGGGCGAGAGCTTGTAGCAGTGGCCATGGAACGTGGGATATTTGAGCGCGGGAAGCTTCGCCTCGGAGTAGAGGTTCATCAGGCGCGACAGATTTACCGGGCCGTCGGTGCGGAAGACCTGCCAGTCGTCGAGTTCGAAGTTGGTGCGCAGGCGCTCGATGACATCTTCCTCCGCGGAGCTCTCGATTTCGAGTCGGACGGCATCGCCTTTGCGCCGGTTGTGGAGTTCTTCGCGCACGCTTTCGAGCACGCTGCGGCTCTCTTCTTCCTGCATATAGAGGTTGCTGTTGCGCGTGACGCGGAAGGCGGCTTTGCCGAGCACTTCGTACCCGCGGTACATCTTCTCGACCTTTGCTTCGATCAGCTCGTGCAGGAAGATGAAGTCGGCTTTGCCTTCCGCGCTCGGCAGGGGGATGAGACGCGGGAGGCTGCGCGGAACCGTGACGACTCCGAGGACGGTCGGCGATTTTTTCCCTTCTGGCGTGCGGCGTTTATGACGAAGCAGAAGAGCGATGCAAAGGGCTTTATTGAGGACGCGCGGGAATGGGTGTGATGGGTCGATGGTGACTGGCGTCAGCAGTGGATCCACTTCGTTGTCGTAGAACGTCTCGACAAAGGCGCGCTGCGCGTCGTTCAGCTTCTTCCACTTCAAAACGCGAATGCCTGCCGCGTCGAGCGAAGGCAGGAGCTGGTCGTTCCAGCAGCTGTACTGCGCCTGCACAAAGCGGCCGAGGTTGCGGGCGAGCGTCGCGAGACGCTCCTCGGGTGTCAGTCCGCCTTCGTCGGCGCTTTGTGCCTGGTTGAAGCCGTCTTCAATCTGCTGGAGGATACCGGCGACGCGAATCTCGACGAACTCGTCGAGGTTGGACGCGGTGATTGCGAGGAATTTGACGCGCTCGAGGAGCGGGTTGGAGTCGTCCTGCGCCTCTTCAAGGACACGCCCGTTGAACTTGAGCCAGCTCTCGTCGCGGCTGAAGAACATGCCGTTCAGATCGGCCGGATCTGCAAGTTTCTGGACGGCTTCGGCCGATGTTGTTTTGGCTTTGTGTTTGGCGGCGGGCCTGGCTGCCGTCTCTTGGGCTGCGGGAGGATCGGGCAGAAACTCGTCCACGTCGGTGTTGATCTCGTGTGGTTCGTCAACCCTGGTTGCGGCCGGGATTGCCTTATCGAGTTCGACCTGCTTTTTCGTGCGCGCCGTTCGCTTTGTCGTCATAGATAGCCAAGCCTATCGAACTTAGATGAACGCTCGGAAAATCGTTCGGCTTAGTGAATCGCTCTTCGTGAGCTTAGTGACGGTACATCTTCCATCCGAGGTATTTGCCTGCGGCTTCCTGGACGCTTGCGGCGACCTCCGCAAAATTAGCCGCGACGTGGTGTTCGAAGCCGTTTTCGCAGATGAAGCGCAGCAACTCCTGCATTTTCGGGATCTCGACGACGCCGGCTCCGCCAAAAGTGTTCAAGGGATCGTCCGTAAATTTGCCTTCGCCGACGTAGCCGGTGATGCAGCCCTGGAACTCGTCGGTGGAGAAACGCGCATAGCTCATGGCGCCGGCTTTGACCGTTCCGTCAAGCGTGCCGAAGGTGTTTTCCTTGCCGACGGTACCGGCGATGATCTGCTGGAAGTCCATCTTGACTTCCTTGAAGAAGTGCTTCGGCAGGTTGGAGCAGTGGAAGCAGACGGCCTTGTCGGGGTTTTCGCCGTAGTTGTTATTCCAGTCAAGCAGCGCCGACGGCGTCTCGCTTGCCAACGTCAAGGCGTACATGCTGAGCGTACCCATGGTGTCGACCTCGCACGCGCTGGGAAGGAGGTTCTCGCTCATCATGCTCATGACGGTGCAGGGAACGACGCCGAAATACTCTTCCATCGAGGTCCAGCACTGGACAGAGCTGACAGTTAGTTCGCTCGACTTCATCCAGCCGTCGATGACCGCGCCGAGCTTCGACATCTTGAGCAGTGCGGCTTCGGGGACTTTGTCGGTGGAGACATATTTCCTGATGGTGGCCAGCTTGTCCTGGACCACGTCGTCGAGGTCTTTCAAGCGTTCAATGCGACCGAAGACTTCGCTGAGGTCGAGGGTTTCGACGGTGATGCCGCTCTTTTCGAGCAGCTTTTCGGAGTAGCGGACCGTGTTGAAAGCAGTTGGGCGAGCACCTATTGCACCCAGCCGCAGGTTTTTGAATCCCTTGACGACGCGGCAGATGGAAGCGAACTCCGTAAGGTCGGCCTTGAACTCATCGGAGTCTGGAGCTTCGGTGTGCAGGCGTGTCAGAGAGAAGGGAATGCCGTACTGCTTCAGGTTATTGCAGATCGACATCTTGCCGCAGAAGCTGTCGCGGCGGAAGGCGATGGTCATCTTGCCGGCGTTGTCGGGTGTGGCCTGAATAAGGATGGGGACTTGCAGGTTGGCGAGGCGGATGGCGTCAGCGAGGCCGCGTTCTTCGCCAAAGTTGGGCAGCGTGATAATGAGGCCGTCGATCGCGTCGGCGTGGCGCTTGAAGAGGGCGGCACATTTTTTTGCGTCTTCGTAGGTTTCGACCGCGCCGTGGGCCGTGTCTTCCGGGGTGAGGACGATGGGCTTGATGCCCGCGGCCTCGAGCGCGGCTATCATCTCCAGGCGGCCGCTGGTCGCGAGGTGACTGGGAAAGAAGCCACGGTTGCCCACGAGTACACCCAATGTCATCTGCCTGCCCATGCGTCCGACTCCTAAGGCCCGCGCCAGGCGGGACTTTCTTAGGCTAACAAAGATTCGTGACGGAGTTGATTGGCTGCGCCTTAGCCTTTGCCGGGACGGAATTTGACGGTGTAGAAGAGGCCGAAGAGCAGCAGGAAGATTCCCCACCAGAGCGTGGGTTGAAGGTTAGCGAGGACAGTGTTGGGTTGGTGCAGGCCGAGCAGGTTGAAGTGCTCGGCGATGCCGGTGAGGGTGAGGACGACGCCGTACCCCAACGTGAGGATGCCGCAGAAGAACCAGATGGACAACGACTCGCTTGGGTGAGCACCGGCGACCTCTTCGTTGGCCGGCTTGGATAACGTATCGACGTGCGGATGTGGCTTTGGATCCTGGGACTCGTCCATCTCAATGCTCCTATGACTATGACTATGCGATGCCTGTCTGGTTGATGTCTGACTGTGCGATGCCCGCGGGCGACGGCTTCTAGAAAAATACGATGTTCAAGATGAAGAAGACGACGATGACGACGATGGCCCAGAACATCGGCTTCTGCCAGAGGCTGGTCGCGCCGTCGTCGGGCAGGGGGGTCACGCCGTAGACGAGGCCGGCAAGCTGCGCCTCCGGCGTTTTGGTGGTGACCAGGCTGACCAGGATGGTGACGGCCACGCAGATGATCCAGCTCCAAAGCGCGCGGTATAGGTTCTCTGCCATAGGCTGCGCATCAGCGCTCATCGCGACGAAGCGCAGGTTCTGCGGGTTGAGGTGGACCCAGACGAACATGGCGATGGAGGCGGCGGTTCCGGCGAGCAGACCCCAGAAGCCGCCGGCCCTGGTTGCGCGCTTCCACAGCATGCCGAGGATGACGGTGCCGAAGAGCGGCGCGATGAAGAAGCTGAAGAGCGCCTGCACGTAGTCCATAATGCCGCTTGCGTTTTCCAGCAGGTAGGCGGAAGCGATCGACACCAGCATGCCGATGACGGTGGACCAGCGGCCCATCGAGACGTAGTGGCTATCGGATGCCTTTTTGTTGATGAATGCGCCGTAGATGTCATAGGTCCAGACGGTGGAGAAGGCGCTGACGTTGCCGGCCATGCCGCTCATGAAGCCGGCGACGAGGGCGGTGATGCCGAGGCCGAGCAAGCCGGGGCCGCAGTAGCGAATGAGCATCAGCGGGAGGACCTGATCGTAGCTCATCTGGCCGGTCTGCTTGGCGACGTCGGTCGCGACGAGGTGGTAGAGGGGATGCCCGTCGGCACCGTGCAGGCCGAGTGCGATGAGGCCGGGAACGATGACGATGAGCGGGACGGCCATCTTGAAGGCGGCGCCGATGACGGGTGCCATCTTGGCTGCGCGGAGATTGTTGGCGCTGAGTACGCGCTGCACGACGAGGAAGTCGGTCGTCCAATAACCGAAGCTGACGACGAAGCCAAGTCCGAAGACGATGCCGGTCCAGTGGACGCCCATGGGGTTATCGCGGAAGTGCCCGAGCGAGGTCCACATGTGCATGTAGTTGGAGTTGCCGACGTTGGTGGCGATGTTGTGCTTGAGGTTGTTCCAGCCGCCGGCCTCGATGAGGCCGAGCAGCGGGATCATGGCGGCGCCGGCCCAGATGAGGACGAACTGGAGGACTTCGTTGATGATGGCGGAGCGGAGGCCGCCGAGCATGACGTAGAGCGCGACGGTTCCGGCGCCGACCCACATGGAGAAGTTGATGTTCCAGCCGAGGACGGTCTGCATGACGAGCGCCATGGCGTACATGTTGACGCCGCTCATGAGGATGGTCATCAGGCCGAAGGAGATGGCGCTGACCGCGCGAGCGCCTTCGCCGAAGCGCAAGTGGAGGTAGCCGGGAACGGAGTGCGTCTTGGAAATGTAGTAGAAGGGCATCATCACGATGCCGAGGAAGAGCATGGCGGGAATAGCGCCGATCCAGTACCAGTGGGCGGCCAGCATGCCGTACTCGTAGGCGGCTCCGGCCCAGCCCATCAGTTCGAGTGAGCCGAGGTTGGCGGAGACGAAGCTTAGACCTGCGATCCAGGCGGACATTTCGCGGCCGGCAAGAAAGAACTCTTCGCTGGTGTTGGTCGAACCCTTGACGTAGAAGCCGATGAAGACGACAAGCGCGAAGTAGAGCGCGAGGATGAGGATATCGACGGGCGACAGGTGAGTCAGTTGCGCGGAGATGAGCCAGAAGGCGGGTATTACAGGCATAAGGAGAAACCCTCGTTCAAGGATGCGCCGTCAAGGAAAGATCGTGACAGCAGTTTCAGGAAAACGCTTTCTGAAGGACACCGCCACTATATAACGATGGACATTCAACTCGCCAATGCAATCGAAACTGCGGTATTCTTCGGCAGCAAAACGGCTGATTGCAACCGCATCCGCCGAAGACGAATCTACCTAATTACACCAAGCCGGACCATAACTGAAACTGAAGATTTTTAAGGAGATCCAATGAACGCTCGCAACCATACGAAGTTTGCCGCCCTCTTTCTCGCGGCGTCGCTCGTCGCCGCAACCCCTGCTCTGTCGTTCGCGCAGGACGGCGCCAAGCAGGATATGAAGTCCGCCGGCCACGATACCAAGGATGCCACCGAAGATGCGGGCCACGGCATCAAGACCGGGACCGAAAAGGGCTATCACAAGACGAAGTCCGGCACGAAGAAGGCCTATCACAAGACGAAGCATGGCGTTAAGAAGGCCGGCCACAACATCAAGAAGACCCTCGATCCGCACGACAACTCTTCGGACGCAAACCACCAGTAGGCGAATCGCTCCCCGGGTACCCCACGCTAACCGCGCGCTGAGTTGCGATTATTGTGGGGTTTGCCCTTTAAGCTGCGGCGGCCAAAGGACGCCACCCACCATCACCACCAGAGCCACCCAGTACAAATCCGCACCTAAGAGATGCAGTACCTGCATCCACGTCGGCGCAAGCAGCAGCACGTCGCCGATTCCCAGAACGAACTGCAGAGCCAGCAGGGAAGCAACGGTGAGGCCAACGCCGTCCCACTGTTTGCGAGCCCGCAACAGCATTAGGACGCAACCCGTAGCGAGGACTGCGGCTGTGGGGTGCATCCACCGCATCCTCACCAGCACTGGCGAACCGGCCGCGAAATCAGCCGCAAACGCCGCGGCGAGCGACTGAGAAGGGAAGAGCGTATCCGCGAGCGCGGCTAATGAGCCCGTCGCGCCGACCACAATCGTCGCGATCGCAGCCAGCCATGCCAATCCACGCGAGCCGCCGCCTTCGGGATGAGACTCCCGCAGAAACCATGCCGTCAGCGTGAGCGCCGCCATCAGCAGCAAGGTGTTGGTGAAGTGGATGGACTGCGCGATCGTCCGACCGGTCGAGACATTGCTTTCGACCCAGTGTTTCAGCACCAAAGCGGCGCCGAGGAGCGCCTCGGTGACCAGGAAGAATCCCGCCCAGGCAACGGCCTTCCGTGCGCGATGCCTTTTCGGCGTGACCCAGAATGTCCAGCCGGCTAAGCCCGCCAGCAGCACTGTGCAGATGCCGGAAGTCGAGCGGTGCGTGAACTCGATGATTGTCGCAAGGCGTGGATGATGCGGAAAGAAATCGCCGTTGCAGAGCGGCCAGCTCGCACCGCAGCCTCCGCCTGAATCCGTTGCGCGCACGACCGCTCCAAGCAGCACGACAAAGATGAAGTACCCGACCACCACCCAGGCGAATCGAGCCACCGCTCGCGTACTCCGCGCCTGCTTGATCACCGCCGCCGTCGCCATCTCGCTATTTTAGTCGTGCAGCAGCGTTCCGGCTTATTTCCCGGCAGCGAGCTCCTTTGCCCGCATCGTCGCCCGTTTCACCGCCTTGATGAGCGTGACCCGCAGGCCACCTTCTTCAAGCTCCAGAATCCCGTCGACGGTGCATCCCGCCGGTGTTGTTACCTGGTCCTTTAGCAGAGCGGGGTGATAGCCGGTCTCGAGCACCATCCGCGCCGAACCGAGCGTCGTCTGCGCGGCCAGCAAGGTCGCCACGTCACGCGGCAAGCCGACGTTCACGCCCGCCTCCGCAAGAGCCTCAATGATGATGTAGAGGAAGGCGGGCCCAGAGCCGCTGAGTCCGGTTACGGCATCCATATGCTTCTCGTCGACCACCACTGTCCGCCCGACGGTCGCGAAGATCTTCTGTGCGACCGCCATCTGCTCGGACGAGCAAAACCTTCCAGCACAGAGCGCCGTCACGCCCGCCGAGATCATGGCCGGCGTATTCGGCATCGCGCGGACCACGGCCAGGTCGCAACCAGCCGCCTGTTCGATCGACCCAATGGTCACTGAAGCTGCAAAGGAGATCACCATCTTCTTCGCATTCAGCCCTGGTTTGATCGTCATCATTACCCCTGGGACCTGCACCGGCTTCACGCCGATCAGGATCACATCCGCCCACTCCGCGGCGGCGAGGTTGTCCGTCGAAACGGAGACACCGAACTGTGCCGACAGCGCGACTGCCCGATCGTCATGCTGCACCGTCGCCGCAAGCTGTTCCGCGCCCAGCAGATTATTCTTCAGGAACCCCTGCAACAAAATCCCGCCCATCTTGCCTGCGCCCAGCACAGCAACCTTCAACCCGGGTATCACCGGCTCCGGAAGCTTCGCTTCATAACCCGTCTCGCTCATGCCCAAAGGCTACCAGAACGGCTTGGGCTTTCCGTCGGGAGATGAGTCAATCGATCATCACAGGCTCTTGCTCGAGCGACACCCCAAACGTCGCCTCAACGACCGCGCCAATGTGATTCCTTAGCTTGAGTAATTGGCCGCAACTCGCTCTCCCCGAGCGATTTATCAAGGCCAGCGTATGTCTGGATGAGATTCCCACCTCTCCCATCGTGAAACCCTTCGGGAAGCCAGCCTGCTCGATCAGCCAGGCGGCGGGTAGCTTGATTCTCCCATCGCCCGCAGGCCAATGCGGCACTTCCGCTTCTTTCAAACCGGCGGCCTTCGCGACTCCAGCCAGCGCATCTTTTGGCACAATCGGATTCTTGAAGAAACTCCCCGCCGAACGACTATCTGCCGTCAGGTTTTGTGGGTCGATCAACATCCCCTTACTTGCGCGAATGTCTCGCACGGCGGCATAGACCTCGAGCGGTCCTGGCTGAGGCTTATCCCCAAAGTGCCGTTTCAGATCCGCGTAGGTCAGATTTGGTTGCGCCTGGCGCGATACCCGAAACTGCACCGTCGTTACGATGTACTGCCCGCGCGCTGTGGAGTTGAAGACACTGGTGCGATAGGCAAAGCCGCATTCCGCGGCGGGAATCGTCACAAACTCCATCGTCTTCAGATCGAGCGCCCGCACGGCATGGATCGTCTGCGAGACTTCCTGCCCGTACCCTCCGATATTCTGAATGGGCGCACCGCCTACCAGTCCCGGAATCCCCGCCAGGCACTCCATCCCACTTAAACCTTCCTTGCAGAGGTGAAGCACGAGTGCATCCCAATCGGTTCCCGCCGAGACAAGGAAGTACGCGTCCTCCCCGGTATCTTCGCGCACGATCGAAGCCTCAAAGGCCACATGAATCACCAGGCCGTCGAAGCCCTTGTCGGCCACTACCAGGTTCGACCCGCCGCCTAGCGTAAAGATCGGCAGCGCCCGTTCTCGCGCGAACCGTACCGCCGCGACTAAGTCAGCCTCAGACGTTACGTCGGCGAAGTACCGCGCCGGCCCGCCGATCTTCAACGTCGTGTAAGGAGCTAACGCAACATACTCTTGGAAGTCCACACAACAAAACCTACCACCGATGAAACGCCGATCGACACCGATCCCCGACTTGCCCCTCCCAGATCGGTGTCATCCGGGTTGCCTCGGCGCTAGCCGTTCGCTTGCGGCCGCACGAATCCCGAAAGCGTTATGATGGAGGTACAAGGCGCAAGCCGACGGGGGAATGAACAAATGTATCCAGAGATTATGGTGATTCCGATGCGCGAGGAACTTTCGCGTGCTGGCGTGAGCGAAGCGCGAACCGCAGCCGATGTCGACGCTGCCGTGGCACAATCAGGCACGACGATGCTCGTCGTCAATTCCATCTGCGGTTGCGCCGCAGGCAAGATGCGCCCCGGCGTCCGTCTCGCCATGCAGCACAGCACCAAGCCCGACCACGCAGTGACGGTTTTCGCGGGTCAGGATCGTGAAGCGACCGAAAAGGCACGCGGCTACTTTGCCGGTCATCCTCCCACTTCGCCCGCCATTGCAATCCTGCGCGACGGCCAGCTGGTGTACCTGATGCAGCGTTCGGCGATCGAGACCTCGACTGCCCCGGCGATCGCGCAGGAACTCGCCCGCGCCTTCGACACCTACTGCGCCAAGACCACGGCCTAAGTTCCATCCGCTTCACCAAGGCGAGACTACTTCAGTGGTCTCGCTTTTTCATGCCTAAAGATAACGAACTTAACGGGTGAGCCAGCTCTGCCGATACATCCAGAGAGCCTATGACTACCCCGTCTCTCACCGCGATCGCAGCTGATCCCCCGGGCCAGCCCTATGCCCCCGACGTAACCTCCGGCGAAGGCCAGGCGGCGATGCGGCTTCGTCTGCAGATTTCGCGCATCGCCCCGCACTTTCGCACTGCCCTGGTCACTGGCGAGTCCGGTTCCGGCAAGGAGACCGTTGCGCGTGAGATGCATCGTCTCAGTGGCGCGTCCGCGTCCGGACCCTTCCAATCGATGGACATCGCCGATTTTGCCGACGCCCATTGTTCGATTGAGCTGGCTGGCGTCCTCTATCTCACCGGGCTCGACCGCCTCGATCCCGCAGCGCAGGAGCGCCTGGTGGACCGTCTCCGCGCCTTCCAACGGGAGCTCCGCATCATCGTCGCGAGCGAATGCGATCTTCGCAGCATGCTCGCCACGGGACGCATGCGCCAGAATCTCGCGTCCCGCATCGGTTCGCTCGAGATCCGCGTCACCAGCCTCCGCGATCGCATGGAAGACTTCGACTTCATCTCCGCAGCCATGCTTGCCCGCAGGAACGCACGCGGCCAGTTCAGCGCTGACGCGGTCAACCTGCTGAAGCTTCATGCATGGCCCGGCAACCTCGCCGAGCTCTGGTCCGTCGCCCAACACGTCGCAGAGGTACAAGGCATGATCGAACCCAGGGATCTTCCGGAACTCCGCGTCCCCGAGTCCTCCGCCGACTCGGGGGCGCGGCTCGACAGAGTCATGCAGCGCCATGTCTTCGACGTTCTTCAGCGCTGCTCCGGGAACAAGCTCCGGGCGGCTGAGCTTCTTGGCATCTCGCGCTCCACGCTCTACCGGATGCTGGAGGCCGCCTCCGAATCATGAGTCAGCGAGGGTCGTTCTCTTTTCGGAGAATTCGATTTTATCCTTCGGGCCACCATTCAAGATGGCGCCGGCCACCAACCCTGTAGACTGCACCCATGCCTTCGCGCCGTTTGCTCTCAGCAGCCCTGCTCTTCGCCATGTTCACGCCCGGCCTGTATGCCCAGTCGGTCGCCGAACGCTCTGCCGCGCTCGACGCACTCTTCAAAGAGATGTGGGAAGACGGGTTGAAGCATTCGCCCGAGTTCGCCTCCTCGCTCGGCGACCGCCGCTACAACGACCAGCTCTCAGACCTCTCGCCCCGAGCCGTGAATGACGGTCTCGCGCGTAATCGCGCGTATCTCGAACGGCTCTCGGCGATCGACACCGCCGGCCTCTCCGACCAGGAAAAACTCTCGGTCGAGTTGATGGAACGGTCGCTGATCGAAGACGAAGAAGGCGCGCGCTTCAAGGAGTGGGAGCTGCCCGTCAACCAGTTCCACGGCATTCACACCGACCTGCCCAGCGAGGTCGTCGACTGGCCTTTCGCCACCGTAAAGGACTACGACGACTACATCGTGCGCCTGCACAAGATGCCGCAGCAGATCCGCCAGGCGACGGAAAATCTCATGGCCGGCATCGACGACAACCGCGTCCAGCCCGCGTACCTGATGGAAAAAGTTCTGAAGCAAACCCAGGATCTTGCGAGCCAGGCTCCTGACAAGAGCGCCTTCGCCGATCCGCTTTCGAAGTTTCCCGCGACGATCGATGCCAGCGAACGCAAGCGCATCTCGGCAGCTGTGTTTGCGGCCATCCAGGATGAAGTTCTTCCGGCGTACGTCCGCTTCGCCAAGTTCATGTCCGCCGTCGAAATCCCCGCAGGCCGTAAGGAGCCGGGCGTGTGGGCGATGAAGGATGGCGACGCCTACTACGCCTTCTGCGTACGACGCTCGACGACGCTCGACAAATCACCCGCCGAGATTCACCAGATCGGCCTTGACGAGGTCAAGCGGGACGAAGCCGAGATGCTCGCCATCGTCAAGAAACTTGGTTACCCTGACATCAAGGCTTTCGCGGCCGCAATGGCCAAGGACCCGAAGCAGCATCCTACCTCCAAGGAAGACCTGCTCGACCGTTACCGTCATTACGAAGGCCAGATGAAGCCGAAGCTGCCTGAGCTCTTCGGGCGTCTCCCGAAGGGAACGCTCGAAGTCGTGGAGATGCCCGAGTATCTCGGTTCCGGACAGGCCTCGGCCTGGTACGCCGAGGGGACCGCGGATGGTTCGCGGCCCGGCAAGGTCAACATCAACACGTATCACTGGGCCGACCGCGCGACCGCTCCGATTGAGGCTGTTGCGTATCACGAAGGTATTCCCGGCCATCACCTGCAGCTCTCCATCGCGCACGAACTGACAGGTCTGCCCGAGTTTCGCAAGTACGAAGGCTACACCGCCTTCGTGGAGGGCTGGGCGCTCTACGCCGAACGTCTTGGCAAGGAGATCGGCTTCTACCAGGATCCGATCAGCGACTACGGCCGTCTCGAGGCTGACATCTGGCGCGCCATTCGCCTTGTCGTCGACACCGGCGTCCACTCACAGCACTGGACACGCCAGCAGATGATCGACTTCTTTCACGACCACTCGGCGATCGACGAGACCAACGTCCAAGCCGAAACCGATCGTTACATCGCATGGCCGGGACAGGCGCTCGGCTACAAGATGGGTCAGTTGAAGATTCTGGAACTAAGAGCCCGGGCCAAGCAGCAGCTTGGGCCCAAGTTTGACCTGAAAGCGTTCCATGACGAACTCCTCGATGCGGGCGCCCTGCCGCTCGACGTCCTGGACACCCGTGTCAGCGGCTGGATCGCCGCGCAGTCTCACCGCTGAAAGTCGTCATTCTAAGCACAGGGAAGAACTATCTTCGCTCCATCAGCACGCTCAGCTCTTAGTTCATCGATCAAGCTTACCCAGGAGCCCGATGAGCCGCTCCCGCTCGTCACCAAGCACCTCTTCGACCGGCCCGTGACCCACGACCTTGCCCGCGTCCACCCGCACCACATCGGCCCCCAAGAGGAACGCCTCGCCGACATCATGGGTCACAGAGACGACCGGAGTCGGACCCAGCCACTCATGCAGATCGGCGATCAGCCCCTCCCGCACCGCAGCATCCAGCCCGGAGAACGGCTCATCCAAGAGCAGGAGTTTCCCCCGAGCATCAAGTGCCGCCCGAGCCACCGCAACCCTCTGCGCCTCACCGCCGGACAGCTCCGCCGGCCGCTTCTTCGCCAGCCGCTCCAACCGGAAGCCTGCCAAAGCCTGCTGGACGATCTCTAAATCACCCTTCGCGACCGTGCCTGGAGCCGTTCGGTGTTCTAAGCCTTCAGGCCGGGGGGTCGAACCCTTAGCCGCGAACGCCAAATTCTCCTCGACAGTCATCCGCGGAAACAAGAAAGGCCGCTGTGCGCTCCAGCGCACCGCTCGCAGATGCGCAGGAACCCACACCCCGCACTCCCGGTCGCAGACCGTCTTCAGACCTACGCGAACATACCCTTGCCGAGGCTTCTCCAAGCCGCCGATCACACGAAGAATCGTCGACTTGCCACTCCCGCTCGGCCCAAACAAGACGGTCCAAGGCGCAGCCGTTTGAAATGCCACATCCAGCCCTAGGGTTCCCATCTGGTGCTGGAATAGGACCTCCAGGTGCGTCTTCAAGCTCGACTCAGCCGACATCGCTCACCCGCCGGGGCGTGAAGCCCGCCCTTAGGTAGATGACGATCAGGGCTACCACCGAAAACACCACCAGCATGATCGCCACATGCCCCGCACCGGCGAAGTCTCCGTCCTCCACCCGGTCGTAGAGCGAGATGGAAAGCGTCTGCGTCACTCCTGGAATATTCCCACCGACCATCAGAACCACGCCAAATTCTCCGACGGTGTGGGTGAAGGTGAGTACGGCGCTCGTCAACAGGGATGTACTGGTCATGGGCAAGGCCACGCGAAAGAAGGTCGAAGCCGGTGACATGCCCAGCCCTGCGGCAGCTTCCAGGTAGCCGCGCTCGATCCCTTGGAATCCCGCAACCAGCGGCTGCACGGCGAAGGGGAGAGAGTACAGCATCGAACCCACCAGCAGACCCGCGAAACTGAACGCAAGCGGATGGCCCAATACCTGCCCTATCGCGCGTCCGAAGCCCGTCAGTGGCCCCAGGCCTACCAACAGGTAGAAGCCGATGACCGTAGGCGGCAGAACTAGCGGCAGGGCAACGGACGCCTGCACCACGGCGCGCCCGAACCCGCGTCCCTGCGATACCCACCACGCCAGCGGCACTGCCACAACGAGCAACACGACCGTCGTCGCCGCCGCCAGCCGCAGCGTCAGCCAAAGCGCTTCACTCTGCATTCGCCGATTCTATAGGGCGAGTGACCGGGACTCTTACTCCACCGCGGTCAGTCCAAAGTCCTTCATGTGATCCTGCACCTCGCGGGACGTCATCCAGGCCAGGAACGCCTTTGCCTCTTCGACGTGCGGCGAGTTCTTCATCACAACGCCACATTGACGAATCTTCGGATAGATCTCCGGAACCCGGACATACTCGCCAATCTCCTTCATCTGCGGCGACTCCGCGGAGGTGAGCGAGATGAAGCCCATCTGCGCATTGCCCGACACCACAAACTGCGCTGATTGCGCCACATTTTCCGCTACCACCAGCTTCGGTTTCACTGTGTCGAAGGTCTTCATCCAGCGCATCGCTGCATACGCGGCCGCTCCGTACGGCGCATGCAATTCATCTGCGACCGCGACGCGCGTCACGCGCTTATCCGTCAACAACTCCATATTGAGCGGCTGGATAGGTGAGTCTTTGCGCGACCAAAGGACCAGCGTCCCGCGTGCGTAGGGAATCGCCTGTGGCTCGACCGCCAGGTTTGCCGCGACCACCTTCTCGGGAAACGAGAAGTCCGCACCGAGAAAGACATCAAACGGCGCGCCGTTGACGATCTGCGTCGCAAGGTTGCTCGAGCTGCCGAAGGATACCTTCAGCTTCACCCCGGTCTTTTTCTCGTACGCAGCCGCAAACGCCGGCATCACCGGCTGCAGATCCGCCGCCGCGGCGATCTTCAACTCCTTGCCTTGCCCCAGCGCTGCCGCACTTCCCAAGCCAAGACAAACCATTGCCGCAAGCCAAACCTTCATCCTTCGCTCCTTGTGCATCATTTACCCTAGACCTATCTCATGATGTCCGCACACTCCATACGATGCACCGGTTGCCACACCAGCATCACCGGCGACCAGATTCCCCCCGACTTCCGTTGCGCCAATTGCCAGTCGCTGTTCGAGGTCATCTATCCGTGGAGCGAGCCGGGCGCGAGCAAGCAGGACCTTCCCAATGCATCCGCTCTGCGCTGGCTCTGGCAGGAACGCCGCACTTCGACTCAGTCCATCGACCAGTCCGGGGTCTGGCGCTTCCGCGATCTGTTGCCGATCGTCTCCGACTTCGAGCGTGTGACGACGCTCCGCGAAGGCAACACCCCGCTATACGACCTGCCCAAAGCCGCCACTGCGCTGGGTCTGCACTGGATCCTTGCCAAGCACCAGGGGATGAATCCGACGGGGTCCTTCAAAGACACAGGAATGACGGCTGCGCTCTCCGTCGCCGTCGAACGGCAGTTTGAGTGGGTTGCCTGCGCCTCAACGGGGAACACGTCGGCTGCAATGGCTGCTTATGCGGCTCGCGCCGGGTTGCGCTCGATCGTTTTTATCCCGGAAGGCAAGATCGCCTGGGGCAAGCTCTCGCAGTCGATGGACTACGGCGCGCTGACGGTTCAGCTCCGCACCGACTTCGACGGCTGCGTGCGCCTGGTCAACGAGCTGGTTCGCACCCATCCGATCTATCTGCTGAACAGCGTGAATCCGTACCGGCTCGAGGGACAAAAAACCCCCGCATTTGAGCTGCTCGAACAGATGGACTGGCAGGTCCCGGAGCACATCATCGTTCCGGGCGGCAATCTCGCCAACTCCTCCGCGCTTGCGAAGGGATTCGCTGAGGCAAAGGTTCTCGGCCTCATTCAGCGACTTCCGAAGATCAGCATCGTCCAGGCTGAGGGCGCCAATCCGCTATACCGGGCGATGCATGAGAGCGACGGCAGGGAACTCCACCCGATGAAAGCCGAGACACGCGCCTCGGCGATCCGTATCGGCAATCCCGCCTCATGGCGGAAGGCGGTCAATGCGCTCCAAACCACCGGAGGCTGGTGCGAAGAGGTTTCCGAGGGTGAGATCGCGCTTGCGAAGGCACAAATCGGCGCTGAGGGAATTGGCTGCGAGCCCGCGTCCGCCGTCACCCTCGCCGGCCTGAAAAAGTTAGTCGCCAACGGGCGGGTCCAGCAGGAAGACCGCGTCGTTCTCATCCTGACGGGCCACACACTGAAGGACTCCGATTACACCATCCGCTTCCACCGCGGGGAGCTGCTGAGCGAGCAGGAGCAAGCTGCGCTGGCCTCGGCAGAGCAATCCCAGGCTAAGGCGCTTGGCAAGCCTCCCATCATCCTGGACGCGGAGCGTGACACCGTCCTCCGCACGCTTGAAGCGCAGATGAAACTCACCGCTTAGTTCCGTCTCGGTTGCTGCCTCACCGGGTCTCCGTGGTAAGTCGTGCTGCCAGCTGCTCGGGGCGGGTAGTCATCCACTCTACCTCCCACTTCCGGATCGAATCGGCCATCCCTTGAAGATTCGCTTCTGAAAAAAGCATCTTCTCGGTACCCGGCAGCTTGACGACCCGCACCTCTCCCGTGGTCATCTTGCTCCAGGCTTCGGTCGCCTGACCCCGCAACGTCCCTTCCTGCCTGGCCTCGACAAAGTGCAGGATTGGTATCGTCGAACGCTGCACGCGGTGAATGGGGAAGTAGCTCTCCTGCGCCTGACGTCTTAGCCATTCGACGAGGGGGGTTCCGGCAACGCCGCCCAGCATTTCCTTCGTAGTAACAAGTCCTGACCAAAGAGCCCGCCGCAGCACGATCCGTCCGAGTCGCGCGGCTCGTCGCCAGCCGCCTGGTTCCTGCGTCACCTTCAAGCCATGTTGCAGATACTTCCCAAGGCTTCGAAGGAGCGCGGGCTCTCCGGGCGCCGGAACGTCGAAGAGCAGCAACAAGACCTCTTCGCCGCTCATCCGCAGCAACCGGGCTGTCTCATACGCGAAGGCACCGCCTTGGCAAAAGCCGCCGATCAGGTAGGGTCCCATCGGCTTCACGCTGCGAATCGCCACGACCGAAGCTGCCGCAGCGCGTTCCAGCATGTCGAGACCCTGCACGTGCCAGCTATTCTCCGGACGCACGACCCACATCGCACGATCGCTGCCCATCTTGCGTGAAAGAAGCCTGTAATAGAGACCTTCGTCTCCGTCGGCGGGGATCAGAAACGCGTCCAGTCCGCTACCCGAACCCTTCAAGGGGAAGGCACCAATCTCCTGAGATCGCCGGCTGTCGGTCGCAACGGGCATCGCGATCATCTCGGCTAAAGTGCCCAGGGTTGGACTCTCAAAGAAGCGTTCGTTCGCATCATCCGTGAAGCGAAGATCCAAGAGCATTTCGATCTCCGCCAGCATGGACTCTGCCTCCAGCGAGTCGCCTCCCAACTGGAAGAAATCATCATGACGAAAGGCGTGCTCGCAGCCGAGCCGCCGGACCCAGATTGCCTTGAGTGCTCCGTCGATATCGTTCAGGCGCCGGTCTGTTCCGTGACTTCGGTTGGCGGGATCGGACGCGCCGATGACTCCGCTCGTCATCAGCCGTTCGCGCAGTACCAGGCGCTGCGGTTTTCCGGTCGCCCCATGCGGAATCTCCGGAACAAAGTAGACCCGTCGCGGGATCTTGTAACGCGCCAGGCTCCTTCGTCCGAACAAGCGCAGCTCGGCTTCCGTGGCATGCATACCCGCCCTTAGAACTACGGCGCAAGCGACGTCTTCCCCTAACGCCGTGTGAGGGACTGCGAACGCTGCCACCATCCGGACCGCCGGATGCTGGCTGAGGACCGCATCGACCTCTGTCGGGTTGATCTTCTGGCCGCCGCGATTGATGATCTCCTTCAACCGGCCCGACATCGTCAGGTAGCCCTCTGCATCCAACAGGCCGGAGTCGCCGGTCCGGAACCAACGCGCTTCGCCTTGACCCCAGAACGCCTGGCGATTGCCGTCTTCATCGCGCAAATACCCAGCCATTACGCTTGGCCCGCGCACGACGATCTCGCCTTCATCGCCGACGGAAAGCAGTGTTCCAGTCGGGTCGGCAATGGCGATCTCCGCTCCCAGCGTCTTCCAACCGCGGTCCCATGGTCCGTTCACCGGCGTCGATACGAGGCCCATCGTCTCGGTCAGCCCATACATATCGAGAACCGGAACACCCAATGTTTCACGGAGCCCATCGCGCAACTCCGGAACCAGCGTATTTCCAGCCGACCGGACAAATCGCAAGGTCGTCTTCACGATCAGCGGACGAGCCTTAAGGTCTGCCAGGATCGCTCGATGCTGGGTCGGCCCGCAGCTGTAAAACGTCGGGTGCAAATAATCCAGCCAACCACGAAACGCCTGCGTCTCGAAAGCTTTCGGAGCGATCACGGACCCTCCCATCGCCCAGACGACAAAGGCCGTCACTACCCCCTGCACATGGAAGAGCCGCGACATCAGCATCAGCCGATCGCTCTCCGTGATCCCGGTCACTGGGGCAGAGTTTTCGACGACTGCCCAAATGTTCGCGCGCGAAAGGGGCACGATCTTGCGCCGGCCGGTGGTGGCAGAAGTATGGAGGAGCAGTGCCGCACCTTCGTTGCTGAGCCCTGCGCCGGGACGAGCCGTTTTGGCGAGGCTCCAGGTGCAGCCCTCTTCTTTGATTTGCACGTGAATGACTGCAAGGCCCAGCTCGTCACCTAGCCGGAGGCCAAGCTCATACGAGTCGAGGCAGATCACTGCCTTGGCCCCGATCTCCATCAGGTCAAAGCGCAGCTCTACTTCGGTCAACGAAGGATTGAGAGGAGCGCACCCACAAACGTTGGAGACGCCGAGGACCGTCACTAACCCACCGGCACCATCGGGAAGCAGTACGGCAATCGTGTCTTCGGCCCCAAACCCAGCGTTCTTGAGTACGGCTACGAGATGGTCCACCAGCTCTTGCAGCATTCCGAAGGTCCACTCCGCGGCGCCTGGCTCGATGAGCGCAGGAGCCTCGGGCGTTCTTATCGAATGCCGGCGTACTTGCTCCCAAACAGACTTGTCGCGTTGCGATGCGAACAAAGGGGCCTCACGTTAGTTCTGGAATCTTCAGCATAGCCAATAAGTTCGAAGTTGCGAAGGGTTATCCCGTGGCGCGGCAGTACCGATGACGTGCGGGTCGGTTATCGTTGGGTGTGTCCTTCATGCGTGCCAGCAAGCAGGCATCCTACAAACCCATGCGCGGTCGTGTCCTCTGTCGAAGCTTATTGCTGCTTACTGTCTTCCTCGCAACAGCCGAAGCGCAGCAGGTCCAACTTCCCGAAAGCCCTGCGGCACCGTCACTCCCCGGTAATTTCTTTCAGCGTCTCGGAATCTTCTATCACCAGGACTGGACCTATACGACTCTGGCGAGCCCCACGCCTGAGCGGCGTGGTCTGCCGCAGCCTTTGGCATCTCCGCCGTTCCCGGCGTCGGACTGGTCCTACGGCGGCTCGCCGACGCTCGGGGAGCCCGACGGAAACTCCTACCCGTTCATGACCGCGCTTAACAACGCTTCGCCGCGCGCCAAGCTCTACGGCTGGGTCGAGCCTACGGTCAACGGCAGCACGAGCGGACGCAGCAACGCGCCCGTTGCGGATGACGCCTACGCGAATCGCGTCGAGTTGAACCAAGTGGTCCTGTACTATGAGCGCCTTCCAGACACGGTGCAGCGCGACCATTTCGACTATGGATTCCATCTGACCGCGCTCTACGGGACGGACTACCGCTACACCACCGACAAAGGCTATCTCTCGTTCCAGTCCCTTAAAGACGGCCACCAGTATGGCTTCGATCCTTCGATGGAGTACCTCGACCTCTATCTGCCGCATCTTGGCCGATCGACCAATGTCCGCGTTGGCCGGTTTATCTCGGTCCCGGGCATCGAAGCGCAGCTTTCGCCGAATAACTACTTCTTCACCCACTCGCTGCTTTACTCGGTCGACCCGTTTACGGATACCGGCATCCTCTTCACAACTCAACTGAGCGAGAAGACGCTGATCCAGTACGGCATTACCGCAGGTCACGACGTCGCGCCGTGGACGAATGACGCCAAGCCCTCGGCGACGCTTTGCCTCAGCCAGTCAACTGCCTCGTCGAACGACAACGTCTATCTCTGCGCTAACGGCATCAATAACGGTAAGTACGACTACAACAACATCCAGCAATACGACGCCACGTGGTACCACAAGCTTTCCAAGAACTGGCACGCGGCGACCGAGGCATACGTGATGTATCAGCGGCAGGTTCCTGCTGTCGGCGGCCCGATCGCGCCCGAACTCGGAAGCAACGGGGCAGCCTGCCAGCCGGGTGAGCAACGGTGCTTCGCCCCCGAGTGGGCGATTCAGAATTACTTCAACCGGCAGCTTGGTGCGCACAACTTCATCGGCTTCCGCTCAGACTTCCTCAATGATAAGAAGGGCCAACGCACTGGGGTCGCTACCAAGTACACCGAAAACACCGTTTCCTTCAATCACTGGATCGGCACCACCATCCAATTCCGTCCCGAAGTCCGTTTTGACCACTCCTGGGACCGCGCCGGATACGACAACGGCGCGCATCGTTCGCAATTCAGCGCTTCCACCGACCTCATCCTGCACTTCTAGCTTGAGGTCCGACTAAACTGATCGCAGACCATGCCCTCACCTTTTCACGTTCGTCTCCCGGCGACATCAGCCAACCTTGGCCCGGGGTTCGACGCCCTCGGACTGGCACTTTCGCTTTTTCTGACCGTCGACGCCACTGAATCTCCCGAGACGAGGATTGATGCGACTGGCCGCAACGCCTCGCAGGTCGCGGACCTAGAAAAGAGTCTGATCCTCACGACCTATCGCGAACTCGCGCCAAAGGCTCCGCCGCTGCACCTGAAGATCCACAATGAGATTCCATTGGGCATGGGCCTCGGCTCATCCGCTGCGGCTCTGCTTGCCGGCGTTCACCTCGCCAACCATTTCGGGGCGCTTTGCCTGGCGCCGCAGCAGGTTCTCGAAGAGGCCTGCCTTCGAGAAGGTCACCCCGATAACGTGGCGGCCTGCCACCTTGGGGGACTGACCATCTCTTCCATGGAAGGCAGGAACGTCACGACCGCTACCATCACGACTCGAATCTCCTGGCGAATCCTGCTCGCCTTGCCATCTGCGTCGCTTTCGACGGAGAAGGCTCGCGCACTCCTGCCGGATTCTTATTCGCGCGCCGACGCCGTATTGAATATTCAGTCGACCGCCCTGCTGGTCGCCGCTTTCGGCCAAAACCGCCCAGATTTGTTGACCATGGCCACTCGCGACCGAATCCACCAGCCCTATCGCGCATCCGTCTGTCCGCTCTTGCGGGCGCTGCTTCCGCTCGCGGGAACCCCTGGGATCTACGCGGTGATGCTCTCCGGAGCCGGGCCGTCCGTTGCTCTCTTCACGAGCGCCATGCATCCCAAGGAAGATATCGCGAATGCGGTGCGAATAGCCGCAGGAAACGTCGATCTGGAAGTCATTCAAACGGAAGTCTTTGCCTTGCATTCCGAAGAAAATACCTCGGCCCGGTAACCGTTACTCAAGATTTTTTCGGAAACTGCTGAAACTTCTTTACATCCTCCCCCTTCTATCCGTAAGGTAGCGGTGTGTGCAGTTCTGGGGAGGGCTGCTACACCGCCCGTTGACCTCGCCTAGCGCGAGGTCCGGGCGTTTACCTTTTAGAGCGACAACCACAAGATCCGCCTCAAAATCCACACCTGCATCTTCCACCTTTACCTTGCATCTATTATGGTGAAGCAATTGTGAGCCGGCACCAGCCGGCAGAAGGATGGAACCCAATGGCAGGACAGTTCGTAACAGAGGTCAACGATTCGACCTTCGAGCAGGATGTACTCAAGTCGGACCAGCCCGTTCTTGTCGATTTCTGGGCAGCATGGTGCGGCCCCTGCCGTGCGCTCGCTCCGGTCGTCGACGAGGTTGCCACCCAGTACAACGGCCAACTCAAGGTCATGAAGATGGACGTGGATAAGAACAACGCCACGCCTTCGCGATACGGCATCCGCGGTATTCCCGCGCTCCTGATCTTCAAGGACGGCAAGGTCGCTGACCAGATCGTCGGGTTCGTGCCCAAGGACACCATCGAGAAGTCTGTCTCGAAGGTCCTGGCGAGTGCTCCGGCAGCCGCAACCTCGATCGCCTAAGCACGAAGCGATATGAATAAGCCCCGTGTCTCCTTCGGGAGTCACGGGGCTTTCTTGTATCGCGCACACGATAGAATCCAACTATGCTCGAGTGGACCCTCATCCGGGGAACCATGGTGGCCTTCTTCATCCTGGCCAACAGCTTCTTCGTCGCCGCCGAGTTCGCCCTCGTCTCCATTCGTGAGACCCGCGTCGAGCAGCTTATCGCTCTCGGCCGGCCCGGCGCCCGTACCGTGCTGGCGCTGAAGCGCTCCATGGACGACTTTCTCCCGGCGGTTCAGTTCGGCGTTACGCTCGCTGCCCTGGCGCTGGGCTGGATTGGTGAGCCAGCGGTAGCCCAGATCATCGACCGTCTCGCCGCCCGCGCCATGACCCACCTTCCGCCGCACTTTCATGCGTGGGAGAACGCTGGCGCGATCGTGATTGCCTTCGCGGTCATTACCTACTTTGAAGTGCTGCTTGGCGAATTAGTCCCAAAATCTTTAGCTTTACAACGCGCTGAGCGGATCGCGCTTGCGGTGGCTGGCCCGATGGATGTCTTCATCCGGATGACTCGCCCGGCGGTCGAGCTGATGAATGGTTCTGCGACTCTGGTTTTGCGGCTGTTCAAAGCGCCGCTGCATGGCGAAGGGGCGGTCCACTCTCCAGAAGAGCTCAAGCTGATCGCGACAGCTACCCGTCGCATGGGCCTTCTTCCGACCTTTCAGGAGGAGATCATTCATCGCGCGATCGAGCTCTCGCACCTTGTCGTCCGCGAGATCATGACGCCCCGCGGAACTATCTTTGCCCTACCTGCGAACTTATCGCTCGAGCAGGCCAGCGCCCGCGTCGTCGACGAGCAACATACGCGTGTTCCGGTCTTCGATCCGGAACGCGGCCCCGATCACATCATCGGACTCGTCCACTCGAAGGATGTCGCCCGGCTGATGCACTTTCGTGCGAATGCGCTTTCGCTGGGGGCGATTGGTGCTTCCGGTATCACGCTGCGCAGCATTATGCGCGAAGCTCTCTTCGTCCCGGAGACGAAGCTTGCGGTGGATCTGTTGCAGGAGTTCCAGCAGGGGCGCCGTCACATGGCGATCGTGGTCGATGAGTTTGGTTCGACGTCCGGTCTGGTGACCGCCGAAGACCTTCTGGAACAGATCGTCGGTGAACTGGAAGACGAGTTCGACCTTGCGACGCGCAACCACGTGCTCTCTGCGACTGGAGCGATTACCCTCGACGGCACCACGCCGCTGAGAGATCTCTCAACGCGGCTTGACTGGGAGTTTCCGCGGCAGCCTGGGATCGAGACGCTCGCCGGTTTTGTCCTTTCGGAACTTGGGCATCTGCCGGTTGTCGGCGAGACTGTTACCCATGCGAATCGTGTATTTCGTGTGACCGAGATGGCTGGCCGACGTATCGCGCGGATTCAGGTTGATCCCGTTGCACTCGATCCTGCTGCTACGGAAGACGACGGGCTGGAAGTTTCGGCCTAGACCCGCATGCGCGGGTTCGCGACGGTATAAGCAAGGTCGGTCAGCAGATTGACTGCGACGTAGGTGAGGCCGATCGCCAGGATACAGCCCTGCACCAAGGCATAATCCCGGTTCGAGATCGCCGAGACCGTGAGGCGTCCGATACCTGGGAGCGAGAAGATCGTCTCGGTGACGATCGCTCCTGCGAGCAGCGAGCCAAACTGTAAGCCCACAATTGTGAGGACCGGGATCAAGGCGTTGCGCAGAGCATGCCGATAGACCACCGTCCGCTCGGATAGACCCTTGGCGCGTGCCGTGCGGATGTAGTCCTGCGACAACTCCTCGAGCATGGCGGTACGGACCATGCGCGTGAGCAACGCGGCCAGGCCGAGGCCGAGCGTAACTGCCGGCAGAATGAGGTGTGTGACGAAGCTCCAGGCTGTTCCTGAGCCGGAGACGGGCAGCCAGCCGAGTTTGATTGAGAAGACGATGATCAGGATGGGGCCGAGGGCGAAGTTGGGGAAGGATAAGCCAACCAGTGAGACTACGCCTGTGGCTCGATCGGGCCAGCGATCGCGGTGTGTCGCTGACCAGACGCCTGCGGGGATCGCCATAGCGAGGCCGATGGCTAAGGCTGCCAGCGACAAGGCCAGAGTGTAGGGGTAGCGCTCGGCGATCAGCGTTGCGACTGGTTCACGCAGGCGCAGCGATTGGCCGAGATCGGCATGGGCTACTCCGGTGAGGTAGCGGGCATATTGGGTGGCGAGCGGCGCGTCGAAGCCATAGGCGTGGCGCAGCGCGGAGAGGTCCGCGGCTGTGGCCCCTTCGCCGAGCATCTGGGCGATCGGGTCGCCGGGAACTAAATGGATGAGCAGAAAGACGACCGTGATCACCAGCCAGAGGACTGGCAAGGTGTAGAGAAGGCGCTGGATCGATCGTTTCACCGCGGCGTTTTCGTCCTCTAAGACATTGTTGCAGAAGAGTCTGCGAGGTTTGTCCGCCACAGCCTATGAAAAAGATTGAGGGCTAAGCCTAAAGGCTTGGCCTACCTTGAGGCGCGGAAGGGAATGGTGGAGGATGAAAGGCCGCTGCAAGACGATTTGGGAACGCTGCAACACGGAGAGCATGCCTTCCGCCATGCGACCTCACGCATCTTGGGATCCCAAGCGTTTAGGCTTGGCTCCGCTTGCGCCTCTCTCCCCTTAGGCCGTAGGTCCGTGCGAGCAGGGATTTCGGGTCAATCACCAAACCTAACGTCCAAACCTCTGTTTCTGTTGCTGCATCTGGCTCATCAGCCTCTGTTGGGCTTTGATTCCGCCGCCCATTCCGCCGCCCATGGTCTTGAACATCTTGGACATTTGGGCGTATTGGCGGAGGAGGTTGTTTACCTCTTGCACGCTGGTGCCGGAGCCGGCGGCGATGCGTTTGCGGCGGCTGCCATTGATCAGGTCGGCGTTCTGGCGTTCCTTGTTGGTCATCGAGTTGATGATGGATTCGACGCGGGTGAACTGGCCTTCGTCGACGTTTTCGGCGGCCTGGGCCATGCCGGCGAAGGGGCCGACGGACGGGAGCATCTTGAGGATGGACTTCATGGAGCCCATCTTCTTGATCTGGCGGAGCTGGTCGCGGAAGTCGTCGAGGGTGAAGCCCTGGCCGCCGAGGGCTTTCTTGGCAAAGGCTTCGGCTTTGCCGCGGTCGAGCTTTTCTTCGGCGCGTTCGAGCAGGGTGGCGATGTCGCCCATGCCCATGATGCGGGAGACGATGCGGTCGGGGTGGAAGGGCTCGAAGGCGTCGGGTTTTTCGCCGGTGCCGAGGAACTTGATGGGGGCTCCGGTGACCTGGCGGATGGAAAGGGCCGCGCCGCCGCGGGCGTCGCCGTCCATCTTGGTGAGGACGGCTCCGGTGATGGCTAGGAGATCGTTGAAGGCCTTGGCGGAGTTGACCGCGTCCTGACCGGTCATGGCGTCGGCGACGAAGAGGATTTCGGAGGGGGCGAGAAGTTTCTTAAGCTCGGCCATCTCGTCCATGAGGGCTTTGTCGATGCCGAGGCGTCCGGCGGTGTCGACGATGAGGATGTCGCAACCGAAGTTGGCGGCTTCGCGCCTGGCTTCCTTGGCGAGGCGGAGGACTTCGGGGGTGCCGTTCTGGGCGGAGGCGTCGAGCTTGCCTTCGTAGAGGTTGACGCCGGTGGACTTGGCGACGACGGCGAGCTGCTCGCGGGCGGCGGGACGGTAGACGTCGACCGAGACGAGCATGGGGCGGTGACC
The DNA here is from genome assembly GCA_963693075.2 of uncultured Granulicella sp. GTDB lineage: Bacteria > Acidobacteriota > Terriglobia > Terriglobales > Acidobacteriaceae > Edaphobacter. The sequence continues at coordinate 2,512,716 of CAXMMP010000002.1, forward strand.
GCCTTTTTTGAGCCATTGCGCGAGCTTGGCGGACGTGGTTGTTTTGCCGGAACCCTGGAGTCCGGCCATCAGGACGACCGATGGGGGCTGGGAGGCGGTGCGAAATTTGGCGATGTCCTTGCCGAGTAATGCGACGAGTTCGTCGTGGACGATTTTGACGATCTGCTCGGAGGGCGAGAGGGCGGTGGTGACCTGGGTGCCCATCGCCTTGACGCGGATGTGCTCTACAAGGTCGTCGACGACTTTGAGGTTGACGTCGGATTCGATGAGCGCGAGGCGGATCTCGCGCAGGGCGTCGGCGATGTTTTCTTCGGAGATGGTGCCCTGGCCGCGGAGGGTCTTGAAGGAACGCTGGAGTTTATCTGAGAGGGTTTCAAACATGACTTGTTCAGTATAGAAGCAACGGCAAAGGCGTCCTAACGCCGGACGGGCGGCACTTCGTGCGGCGCTGGACCGCTGCGCGGTGTTTCGAGTCAAGTGCGCCTGCGGGTTCGTGGCTTGGGTGGTTCGGGGTTGAGGAGGTGGAAGATTTTAGGGGTGTCGCGCCGGATAATTGGGGTCTATGAGCAGTACAGGGGCAGGCGCGGGGAATGTGACGCTAGTGCGGGAGTACGGCGCGTATCTGCGGGTTGAGAAGGGACTTCGGCCCGCGTCGGTTGAGGCGTATGTCCGGGACCTGGAGCAGTTCGCGGAGTTCGTCGAGAAGCGGGATGGCGTGCTGATCTCGGCTTCGCAGGCGGATTTGAGCGGGTTGATGGAAGAGCTGCGTGCGAATGGGGTGGAGAGCCGGTCGGTGGCTCGGAAGCTAAGCGGGCTGCGTGGGTTTTATCGTTGGCTACTGATGGATAAGCGGATTGCACACGACCCGACGATGAATGTGGAGACGCCTTCGAGTTGGAAAGTGCTGCCAAAGTCGCTGGCGGAGAGTGAAGTGGCGGGGATGCTGGAGCGAACCGGCATTGCGGCGAGGGCCGCGGATGCGGATTCGTTGGCGTTGCGGGATCATGCGATTTTGGAGCTGCTGTATGCGGGCGGGCTCCGAGTGGGGGAGATCTGCGCGTTGAAGGTGGAGGATGTGCGGCTGGATCAGCAGCGGGCGCAGGTGCGGGGGAAAGGCGATAAGGAACGGATCGTGCCGTTGGGACGCAAGGCTTGTGAGGCGTTGCAGCTTTATCTGGAGCGCGGGCGTCCGGGTTTGGTGACGCGGAGTGGCGGAATGCAGCGGGCGATGTTCTTGAGTGTCCGGGGGAAGGCGCTGACGCGACAGTGGGTGTGGGAGATGGTGCGAGGGACTTCGAGTGAGAAGCCGAGTCCGCATACGCTGCGGCATAGCTGCGCGACGCATATGGTGGAGCATGGTGCGGATTTGCGATCGGTGCAGACGTTTCTGGGTCATGCGGATATAGCAACGACGCAGGTGTATACGCATGTGGCGCTGGGACATTTGAAGGCGGTCCATCGGAAGCACCATCCGAGGGCGCGCATGAAGGAAGAGCATGTCTAAGTTGCCGAGTGAATTTGATGGTGCAGCGGAGGCGTTTCTTCGGGTGCTGGGGGCGGAGCGTGGGGCGAGCGAGCATACGGTGCGGGCTTATTCGCGAGAGGTGCGTGGGTTTGCGGGGTATCTCGCCGAGACGTTAGGGAATGGGGCAAAGCTGGGGACGGTGGAGCATCTGCATATCCGAGCTTATCTGGCGGTGCTGTATGACCGTGGGCTAGGGAAGGCGAGTGCGGCGCGGGCTTTGGCGTCGATTCGGAGCTGGTTTAAGTGGCTGGCGAAGGAAGGGTTGGTGCAGCAGAATCCGGCGTTGCTGGTGAGTACGCCGAAGCGTCCGCTGCATCTGCCGCGGGTGCCGAGCATGGAAGAGGTGAATCGGGTGATCTCGTCGCTGGAGGGCGAGGCGAAGGGAGAAGAAGAGGCGGGGGCTTGGCCGGAGCGGGATCGGGTGATCTTTGAGCTGCTTTACGGGTGCGGGATTCGGAACTCGGAGCTGGTGGGGCTTGATATGAAGAGTGTCCGGTGGGCGGATGATGCTGTCCTGGTTCGCGGGAAAGGAAAGAAAGAGCGCCTGGTGCCGCTGGGGGATGAAGCAGCTGTGGCGTTGCGGGCTTATCTGCCGGGGCGCGAGAGCCGGTTGATGGCGGCGGGTAAAGGAGAGCTGGTGGCGGCGGGTCCGCTGATGATGAACCTGAGGATGCGCGGGACGTGCCGGCTGACGACGCGAAGTGTGGGACGAATCGTCAAGGCGATTGCGCAGAGCCGAGGGTTGCCGGCCGATGTACATCCGCACACGCTGCGACACGCGTTTGGGACGCATATGCTGGAAGAGGGTGCGGATTTGCGGGCGATTCAGGAGATGCTGGGGCATGAGCGCTTGTCGACGACGCAGCGGTATACGCAATTGACAGTGGCGCAGGTGCAGGGTGTGTATGAGAAGACGCATCCGCGGGCTTTGTAATTAGGAGTGTCGTACTCCGAATGCTTCGCTAGGATAAGTTGGCAGGATTTTGCTAGGGGAGTAAGTGCGCGCTTGCGCCGATTCTCGGTAGCAGCAACGCGATGATCGGTGAGCTTCAAGCGGTTGAAGCTGTTAGCTGATGATCTTGAGGCGAGCGAGGATTTCGGGGGGTGGGGCAGAATTCTGTAGGGCTTCGCGTGCGGCGAGGCTGCCTTCTGTGATTTGTTCGAGGAGGAAGTCGTAGGCGGCGTCCTGGCGGGTGAGGGCGATCGCGGTGAGGAGGGTGCCGCGAAAGTCGGGGTCGCGGGCTTGTTTCCAAGTGACGTGGAGTTGGGTGAAGGCGGCTTCGGTGCGGGTGTCGGCGATGGCGAAGGCGGCTTCGGCGCTGGCGTCGTCCGGTGCGAAGGGATGCAGGAAGCGAGCGACCCACGAGATAGCGCCGGGGCCTTCGAGGTGCAGGACGCCTGAGTAGCAGGCGCCAAGCAGTTCGGGGGCGTCGGAGGCGAGTTCGGCGCGGAGGCGGAGCAGCAGGATGGAGGCGTCGGTGCCGACCTGCTCAATGGCGCGTGCGGCGTTGACGCGGACTGGGAGTTCCTTGTCGGCGAGGAGCTGCGTGAGATGGGTGAGGACCGTGAGGTTTGAAAGACTGCGGCATTGGACGAGGCCGAAGGCGGATTGGCCGCGGAGGGTTCCGGCGGTGTCGGTCTGACCGCCCCAGGTGGCCTCGAGCTGGATGGTTTTAAGGCCTGCGAGGAAGAGGTCGGGTTCCTGGTATTCGAAGTGGTTGAGGGCTTTGACGAGGGCGTTCTTGGCCCAGCATTGCGGGTCGACTTTGGAGCCATCTTTAAGGAAGTGGTGGAAGGCTTCAACGAGTTCAAGGATGAGGGTGCGGTGGTCGTGCTCGACGGTAAGTTTTGCAGCTTTGGATACGATGAAGTTGTTTTTGTGGGTCAGGGCTTTGCGGAGGGGTGCTTCGGTTTCCGAGGATGGAAGGGTGGAAAGAGATTCGATGAAGGCTCGTTCGGCTTCGAATCCCTTGGGCATCGAGAGAAAGCTCCTGGATATTAGCTGATAGCTTTTCGCTGGAGAGCCTTCGGTCTCTTGGACCGAAGCGGGTGGAAGAGAAGAGAAGCTCTTTTCGAGAGTTTAGAGAGCTTTAGTTTTGGAGTTTAGAGTCAGGAGCCAGAGATTGCTTTCAAAGCCATGCGGGCGTAGAGATCCTGCAGAATGCGGACTCCCTGGATGGCTTCGTCGTGGTCCGGGATTTCGTCAGTGCGGTTCCAGCCGGTTGCTTCGCCTTGTTGCGAGTACTGGATGACGATGCCGTCGCGGCGTCCGAGAATATTGAGCTGGTGCCAGTAGATGCCGTAGTCGACACCGGTCTGTGGGATGAGCCAGCCGATCTGGCCTCGGACGGGCGTCAGCGAGTTGTCGTCGAAGAGGGCGCGGGCGGCGTAGCCGGTAGAGTGCAGGATGACGGGCTGCACGAGCTGGGCGAATTCGGCGGGCGAGTGGAACTCGCGATGGACGATCTTGCCGCCGTTGAGCTGGAAGTCTTCGGTGAGCTGGTGGGCATAGCCGGTGACGTTGAACTTGAGGGTCGAGCTGCGGCGCGCATGCTGCGTGGGGAACGGGTGCGAGCAAGGCGGGAGATCCTGAAAACCGGGGCCGAGGTCGGCGATGCGATCGCTGAGGTAGGCGAAGCCGATGGGGTCTTCGCGCTGTTTTTTTACGATGGCCTGGGGTGGCGTGTCGTCGGAGAGGGCGTACATGTCGTAGAACTCGACGGGATTGCCGGGCAGGCCGAGGTAGGTCTGGTAGGTGCGCCATGAGGAGCGGGCCATCGACTCCCATTGGGCAGGGAACACGGCAGACATATCCTTGGTGAGGGCGACGCGGGAGTCGGGGGTCCAAGCTCCGGTGGCGCGGAAGCTGCGGGTCTCGGACGGGCGGTCTTTGGCGTAAATGGTGACCGAGCGAGCGCCGGCTCGCTGGGCGAGAATGGCGGAGGTGAGGCCGAGAGCTCCGCAGCCGATGACGGCGATGTCGGTTTGGGACGGGTCGCGGCCAGCGAGTGCTAGGTTCAGAGCTGCTTCGCCTGATCCCCAGGAGAGCGACCAGCCGGAACCGCCGTGGCCATAGTTGTGGACGACACGTTTGTCGCCGATGGTCTCGGCTTCGATGCGTGGCCCTTGCGCGCGGAATGGGCGGATGCACACGGTGATACGTGAGAGGCGGTCTTCGTCGGCTCGGATGGGCGTGATCGGCGGGACGGCGTCGTAGAACGGGAGGCTCGGGGCGATGGCGGACGCTCCTTGTTTGGAGGGTTTGGGGGTGCATCCGGCGAGGAGCGTGGCGGAGGCTGCGTGGAGAAAGTTTCTTCGGTTCATATGAGTGCCAAAACGCCCAGACGTCTGGCGGGCTCCACTTCGTGGGATGGGAAGGCTTCGCTGTGTTTAGTAGAGGGGGATCGACGGGTCGATGGCGCGTGACCAATGGTCGATGCCGCCTGCCAGCGACTGGACTTGTTCGAAGCCTTCGCGGCGCAGCCACATGGTCACCGAAAGCGAACGCGAGCCGTGGTGGCAAAGGACGACGATGGGCTGGTCGGGATCGAGTTCGGCATGGGCGCGGCTGGGGATGTCGCCCATGGGGATCAGGGTCGCTCCGGCGATGGCCGCAGTGGCGTACTCGAAGGGCTCGCGCACATCTAGCAGGAGCGGTGGTGTGGCCTGCTGACGTAGCTTGTTATAGTCTTCGGCGGAGATTTCCGGGGCTAGGGTGGTTTCAGACATGCAGCTAGGATAAATGGTGGATAGGATTGGATATAGAAGAGAATCGTGCATCTGACGAGTTACACGGACGGAGGAGTTGCGCATTGCAGGAAAAGGTTCTGATTGTTGAAGATGAGGTCCACGCACGCACTGGTTTGACCGAGCTGGTGACGAGCTGGGGATACCGCGCGCGTGGGGCTGCCGATGGATTTGAAGGGCTCGAGCAGCTGACGGCATGGTCTCCAGCGATCGTGGTGACCGACCTCAAAATGCCTCGAATGGACGGCATGGAGTTGCTGCAGCGGATCGCGGATTTGAAGGCGCGGGGTGCAGTGGCCCAGTCGCTGAGCGTGGTAATGCTAACCGCGCAGGGCTCAATCGAAAGCGCGGTTGAGGCGATGCGCACAGGTGCGTGGGATTACCTGCCGAAGCCGGTCGATCCTGCACGGCTGAAGGCGATGCTCGACAGCGCGAGCCGCCAGCAGCAGGAGTCCGGAGAGGTTGAGGATACGGTCGCCCTGGCAGGGGGGCCGGCGAAGAAGATCACCGCGATGGCGATGCTGGTGGGATCTTCCCCGCAGATGAAATCGGTTTGCAGCTTGATCGAGCGGGTCGCGTCGTCGAATGTGAGCGTGCTGGTGACGGGAGAGAGTGGCACCGGCAAGGAGCTGGTGGCGCGAGCGTTACATGATCTTTCGGGCCGGCGCAATAAGCCGTTTGTTGCGGTGAACTGCGCGGCGATTCCCGAGACCTTGATCGAAAGCGAGATCTTCGGGCATGAGCGCGGCGCGTTTACTGGGGCGCAGGAGCGTCGTGCGGGATGCTTTGAGCTGGCGGAAGAAGGCACTCTGCTGCTGGATGAGATTGGCGAGATGCCGGCGGGGACGCAGGCGAAGCTGCTGCGGGTGCTTGAGGATCGGAAGCTGCGCAGGCTGGGTTCGAAGGCGGAGACGCCTGTCGACGTGCGAGTGATCGCCGCGACAAACAAGGATCCGCTCCAAGCCGTGGCCGCGGGCGAACTGCGCGGGGATCTGTACTACCGGTTAAATGTCTTCAATATTCAGATGCCCGCGCTGCGGAGTCATCCGGGTGATATTGAAGCCATCGCTGAGAAGATGATTGCGGATATGAACGAGAAGCATGGGTGCAAGGTCTCGGGACTTTCGGCTGACTTGCTGGCGCGACTGGAAGCTTACAAGTGGCCCGGTAATGTGCGCGAGCTGCGCAACACGATCGAGCGAGCCGTCGTGATGGCAGGCGAAGGACGGCTCCAGCTGGCTGATCTGCCACCGGGGTTTGGCGACACCGTCACGGCACCTGTTTCGAACGAGAGCGATACTGCAGTGCATGTGGAAGTAGGGACGACTGTGGATGAGGCGGAGCGGCAGTTGATCCTGAAGACGCTGACCTCGACCCACAACAATAAGACGCGGGCAGCGGAGATCCTCGGGATCAGCACGAAGACGCTCCAGAATAAGCTGAAGGAATACGCGAAGGACTAAGCTGGTGTGCGGCTAGGAGTAAACGGATGCGGCTGAAGACAAAGCTGGTATTGGCTGCAACGTGTGTCACGTTCGCGATCGTGGTGGTGCTTTCGCTGGTTTTCCTCGGCGAATTGATGCGTCAACGGATTGAGCAGACCTCCGCGAGCAACGAAGTGCTGGTGCGCCAATTGTTGATGATGACGCGGCAGGCCATCGAGGTGGAGTTACTCGCCAAGCCTCCGGCCGATAAGTCTGAAGCCGCGTTCGATGCAGCGGTTGCGGATGCGCTGCGGAGCCACCAGCCCCTGCTCGATACGATGGATGGCTTTGTCAAATACAGCCCCTCCGTTCAGGATGTCAGCGTGACCGATGCGCGAGGAAACACCCTGGTGAGCACGGACCCGACAATGTGGAATCAGCAGGCTGCTTCGCGGATGGAGTTCAACCGCATGCGGGATGCGGGGGTGATCGAGGAGGTGCGCGAGGTCTTCGGCAAGCCGCGTGTGCTGGATGTTTCGCAGCCGCTGGAACGGAACGGGCAGCCGTTTCTGGTTGTCCATATCGGTTTACGGTCGACCCTGCTCAAGAACAATCTGAAGCCGCTCTTTCATGACGGATTGATCCTGGCGATCCTTTGCAGTGTCGGGACGATGATCGCAGCGGGCTTTGTCGCCAACATGGCATTGCAGCCGATCGAGGAGATCAGTCGGAGACTCGAGGGGTTGACGCATGGAGCCGGCGTGGATGTCGAGCCGCTGGCGCTTCCACCGGGGCGACCCGATGCCGTGGTGCGCGTTACGCGGACGATTGACCGGCTGGGGGAGCAGATCCAGACGACGGAGGCCGGGTACACCGTTCTCCAGGCGAACCTTACGCAGATGCTGGATACGTTGCGCGATGGCGTGCTGCTCTTCACCAGCGAAGAGCGTGCGGCAATGGTCTCGGATGCGGTAGCAAACTTTGTCGAGACGGATGGGCGCTCGCTGATCGGGCTTAGCCTGACGGAGATCTTCAAGCCAGAGACGGCGCTTGGACGTGCCGTTCTGGAAGCGTTCGAGCTCGAGCTTAATGTTTCAGCAGCAACCGTCCGGACTGAGGACGGGCGGGTGGTCGAGATTTCGATCGATCATATTGAGCAGGGAGTGGGTGCCGGAGACAGGATGGGTACGCTGCTCACGCTGCACGATGCGGGTTCCGCGATGAAGCTCGAGAAGGAGTTGGAGGTGTCGCGCCGGCTCGCGGCGGTTGGGCGTCTGACGGCCGGTGTTGGGCACGAGGTGAAGAATCCCATCAATGCGATGGTGGTGCATCTCGAACTGTTGAAGGGCAAGCTCTCGGCCAACCCGGAGAGTCAACCGGCTTCGCTTGACGGCGCACAACGGCATGTTGAGATCCTTGCCGGGGAGATGCAGCGGCTCGATCGCGTGGTTCAAACGCTGGCCGACTTCACGCGGCCCATGGAGCTTCATCTGAGCCAGATCGACCTGGGCGAAGTGGCACGGTCGGTGATGGAGTTGACCGGCGCGGCAATGGCCGAGCATCGCGTCCGCTGGGAGTGTGATGTGGAACCGGTGGTGGTGCGGGCAGACGATGAGTTAATCCGGCAGGCACTTTTGAATCTGGTGCTGAACGGGATGCAGGCCATGGGTGATCCCGAGCAGCGTGGCGGCGGTTTGCTGCGGGTTGTCGTGCGGCGAGAGGGCGATGCGGCCGTGCTGACTGTTGCGGATGAAGGAAGCGGCATTGCTCCAGAGTTGATGCCACGCATCTTTGAGCTTTATTTCACAACAAAGCCAAAAGGCAGTGGAATCGGGCTCGCAATGACGTACCGTATTGTGCAGATGCATGGTGGAGCGATGGACGTGCAGTCGGAGCCGGGGCAGGGGACTGTCTTCACGGTTCGGCTGCCTGCAGTATTTTCGCAGGCTACGGAAAGTCGTCGCGGGCGCAGTCCGGCCGCGGCGGGGAGGCTTGCTTGAGGCTTGGTGCGGGGTTACGGCTGCTGCTGGCGACCGGGTTTTTCCTGGTCGTGACGGGATGCCGGCATACGGTAAAGGTCGCGGCGATTCCGCTGCCTCCGCCGACGACGGTGCCGCTGGTTCCGGTGCCTGAGCCGGCGACACCCCCCCGTCTCCCGACGCAGCCCGTCTCGCCCGCTCCGCTGCCGACACAGCCGGTCCAGCCGAAGGCGAAGAAACCCAAGAAGAAACCGGAAGTTCCTCCACCTGCGCCCGCGCCGGTTGCCCCGGTCGTTGTGGCAAGCGTCGCTCCGCCGCCGGATGCGAGCGTGATTGGGGCCTTGACGGCTGGCGGAGATGCTTCGCCGGAACAGCGGCAGAAGGCTTCGGACGCGATCGGTGAGGTGGAAAAGCGGCTTTCGGGCTTGTCCGCCGATACGCTGAAGAACCAGGAGACGGGGATCGTCCGCGTGAAGTTTTTCCTGAAAGGCGCGCACGACGCGCTGGGTAAAGGGGACGCGGAGGGATCGATTACGCTGGCGACCAAGGCGAAGGTTTTGCTGGATGACCTGCTGAAATAGGCTCCCTACCCCCCCCCGTATGATCATACGTAAATTATTCATTTAAAATGACTTGAGTAGACAGGCTTATATACCTTTCAGGTCTTTGGACGTTTGTCGGGTTGCACCATTTTCGGGGCAGCGGCTTTTCCCGGAAGGGTTATCGCCGGGACGCCCAATGCGGCTTTCCAAAGGGCGAGCTGGCGTTTGCGGTCGGCGATCCCGTTCTGGCCGCCGTTGAGTTTCTGGGTTTCTCCGACGATGTCTTCTTTGGCGGCGCAGGGAAGACAGCCGCAGGCGATCCAGTCGGCGATGCCGCACTCGAGGGTGGTGGCGGGGTCGAGGATGAGCGACGGGCTGGTGAGGACGTTGAAGGTCGCGCCGTGTTTGGCGAGGGTGCTTTGAAGGGTGGCGACGCCGTCGCGCCCGGTAACCTGTGAAAGACCGGCACCGCGGAAGACGTAGCCGTCGGAGCTGGGCGGAGGCGCGTTGCCCATGCGTCCACCGTAGGCGATCTGGCCGATCATCTCCGGGTTATGCGCGGCCTTGGCGGCAAGTGTCGGCGTGAAGTGTTTTGGAAAGGTCGCGAGCAGACCCGCGGCGGAGTAGTTGAGGTTTTCCGCCATCTCCAGACCCTGGCCGCACTCGGTGCTGAACTGAGCCATGGCGTGCGCGACGAGAAGCGGCGAGGTGAGGCCGTAAGTCGCAAAGACGGTGGGTGCGGTGGCGACGATGCCTTCAAGCAGGCCCGGGATGTGCTGGTTGCCGTTGGGCCAGCGTTCCTTCAGGATGGCTAGGGTCAACATGGTGCGACTCCGATCGTCTGGAGCTTCAGGGCGCGCGTCGGTGGCGCGTCGTCGGCTCGGGGAACTCGATGCACGCAGGGTGCGCGTGGGCCGGGGTGTGACGGGGAGTGAGCGCAGGCTAACACGACGCGTCACCGCGCGGGAAGGGCGAAGTTTACGGCCGATTGCGTTACTCGCCCGGGTCTCAGTTACAGTTGCATGCCTGGACCTTGGCGGCTGGGACAGGCTTTCTAAGCCACGTGCCAGTCCAGGCCAGTGCGAGCAAGAGCGCGGGTGGTGCCGGGGGCTGACCATGGCCGAGCTGCGCCGCAATCGCTCCGCCGAGATACGCTGAGACGAGAAGCAACCCATATGACCGGGTTTTCGGCACCATGAAGAGGACAGCGCTGGCCAGCTCGAGGACGGCGACGATGGTGAGCTTTGGTCCAGCGAAGCCGAGGGCTGTCATCTGTGACACGATGGCGGGAAGATGCGCGAACTTGGTGATGGAGCTCGCCAGGAGAGCAACGCCCGGAAGGTAAATCAAGATGTTGCTGGCGATGTTGCGGACTATCGAAGTGCTCGGAGCTGTCGTCATCGTCTTCCTCTTTTTGAGTTTCGTCGTCCTTGTTTGGGCTTCAACCGCCCGGGGTGCGGCACTGACCCCCTGCAGTCACGGCATTGCATCAGAAGCCGGCAGGCTGACCCTGCCGGCCTTTGACGAGAGCCTCTGATTCAAGCGGGTTGAGATGGTTTCCGCGATGAGGGCCTGTCTTGCCCATGTCACGGCGTCCTGGTTGTGAGGACATGCTGCGTGGCTATGACAGGTCTGCCGACCGCACGACAGGGAAGTCGATGGGCGTCTGCGCCATCAGATTGAAGTAAACCCGGAAGAGGGTGAACGAGATGTAGGCCACGATGGCGACGAGTTCGGGTTCGGTATACCCGGCTTCGCGAACTGCTGCGAGGTCGCCGGCGGAGACGTGTCCGTGCTCGCGGGCGGCCTTCAACGCGAAACGCAGTACTGCGGCTGTCTTTGCGTCGGGCGACGTGCCGTGACGGGCTGCATTCATCTGGTCGTCGCTGACGCCTTCGCGTTTGGCGAGAAGATGGGCAAAGGACAGAAGGTAGTCGCCGCCGGTGGCCTGGGCTACTGTGATGGTGATCAGGTCGCGCAGGCGCTCTGTCAATTGATGGTTGAAGGCATCGGTGAGTTTGAGATAGGCGCCAAGGACGGTGGGCAGATGTCCCAGGGGCCGCAGCATATTGGGCACACGTGGCAGGCGTTCGAGGATGCCGTCGAACAAGACCTTCGTCTCGCCGGTCGCTTCGCCTGGTTCGATGAGGGAAAGGGTTTCCATTGTGTTCCTCCTTCGGTTGCGGAATCCGATAAGGTTGGGGCTGGGCCGGTTTGCGACCGTTCCAGCGCGTCTTAAGCGATTCGTCAATCAAGTATATTTACTTTACGCTTAGTAAATTATATTGATCTGATGCGCTGGTTTGGCATCCGATTCAGAGGAAGAATGAATTCGAAAGAAAAAATTTCTGACCCGGTAACTCGCCCGCGCGGTCGTCCACGCTCCGCCGCTGCCGAAGAGGCGGTGATGGACGCGGTCTACGCTTTTCTGCAGGAGCGGTCGGTGCGGGAGTTGACGATGGAAGGGATTGCCGAGCGGGCGAACGTGGGCAAACCGACGCTCTACAAGTGGTGGCCGTCGAAGGCAGCCCTGGTGATGGCGGTGCTCCAGCAACGCCTGGTGCCGAAGCCTGATTCCTTCACAGCGAAGACGGCGGAGGCGGCGATTCGGGCCCGGATGCATCGCCTGGTGCGTGCTTTCAATGGCATGTTCGGCAAGGTATTCGCCGATCTGATCGCAGAAGGTCAGAACGACGCTGAGCTGCTCTCCGACCTGTATGAGAAGCACCTCGGGCAACGACGGAACGCGCTGATGGCTGAGATTGAACGGGGTAAAACGTCCGGTGAGTTCCGTGCGGAGGTTGATGCTGAACTGCTTGTCGACTCGCTGATCGGTCCGGTGTATTACCGGCTCCTGATGAAGACGGCCCCGCTCACCGAAGGTTATGTCGATCAACTGCTGGCGCAGGTGATGCGAGGGGCGCGGGGAGTGGTACAGGATCGTCCCTGAACGTCTGGTCGCTTTGTGCGAGACCTAGTATGTGCCGTGTAGGTTTCGCTTAGCGTTGCGGGATGAGCAGGCCCTGGTCGCGGAGCCACTGTTCGAGGAGCGCGGGCCATTGGTCGAGCGCGGCGTCTCCGCGACCGAGGCCGAAGCCGTGCGAGCCATGGCGGAAGATATGAAGCTCGGCGGGGACGCCGGCGGCGAGCAGGGCGGAGTAAAACTCGATGCTGGTGGAGATGGGTACGACCGAATCGTCGGTGGAGGAGACGATGAAGGTGCTAGGAGTCTTCGCCGTGACGTGGCGGGCGGGGGTATATCGTTCGTCGAGCGTAGCGCAGTCGGCGGGTTTGAGCGCGGGCATGAAGCCGCAATAGTTGATCATGCCGCGGATCTTTGGCTGCATGGCGTTGAGCCAGGGATAGCCGAGGATCATGAAGTCGGGGCGGTCATTGAGGAGATCGACGGGATCAGATGCGGAAGGGTCGGGCGGGTTGAAGAGGGTGCCGGTGGCGGCGGCAAGGTGACCGCCTGCCGAGAAGCCCATGATGCCGATGCGGTCGTTTGCGAGCTTGTAGGGGACGGCGAGCGAGCGTACGAGTCGGATGGCGCGCTGCGCGTCGTCGAGCGGGATGGGATAGAGATTACCGGGGCCGAGGCGGTACTTGAGGACGAAGGCGGTGATACCGCGCGCGGAGAGCCAATCCGCGACCTGGCGGCCTTCGATGATGGCGGCGAGGCCCATGTAGGCTCCGCCGGGCGCGACGATGACCGCGGTGCCGTTTGCCGTGCCGGGCTGCGGCGGGAAGACGGTGAGGGTTGGGGCGTCGGGGGCGGTTTGATTCTGGTAGAGCGGGATGGTGGTGAGGCCGAGGTTGGGGTCGATGGTCTGGGCGCAGGCTGGTATGACCAGAAGGAGGATGGCAAGGAAGATTTTCATGAGTAGTCTGAGGACCTAGAAGAGCTGGAAGTTGACCTCAACCTTCAGGGGAAAAGCGACGGGTACGCCGTCCTTCGAAGCGGGCCTGAACTTGTAGTGTTTTACCGACTCGACTGCCTTTTCATCGAGACCGTAACCGATACCTCGGACGACGTGAACGTCGACGGGTTTTCCTTTTTCGTTGACCGTCATTGCAACGAGGACGTTGCCGTGAATATTTTTTGCACGAGCTTCTTTGCTGTACTCGGGCTGTTCGTCGTAAATGACTATGGGGGGATGGTCTTTCGCATGATCGTGCGGATCATGCTGCGCGGGCTGAACCTGCAAAGTGATGGGAGATCCGGCCTGAGCGTGGGCCGTCGCGATGAAGAGGAGAGGTGCCAAAACCAGAAGCAGACGCATGTGGGCTTATCCTTGCGGACAAGGTTACATGATCGATCAAAAACACCACTGATGAGGGATACTCCCCACCCCAGACGATGAGGCTGTCCAGGATGGGGCACCCGGGCCTAGGTGGTTCGGTCAGGCGGCCTGGCCATGGCAGTTTTTGAACTTCTTGCCGGAGCCGCAGGGGCACTTGTCGTTGCGTCCGACCTTCTCGCCGGCGCGGCGGGGGCCGGTGGTTTCGGCCTTTTCGGCGCCGGACTGGCGTGCCATGTCGAGCTCGCGTTCCTTCTTCTTCTGGAACTCGCGCTCGAGGGCGTCGATGGTGGTGGAGGGTTGACGCACGGGGATGACCGGCGCGGCGGTCTGCGTGGCACCGACCAGCTCGGGGATCTGTTGCTGGACGGGCTGCTGCTGCGCGGCCTGGGCGGCGGCTAGCTGCTCGGGCGTCTCGATCGGCTGGCCGTCGGGTCCGATGATCTGCATGCGGAAGAGGTGGCGCGCGGTATCTTCCTGGAAGCGGAGCATCATGCCTTCGAACATGTCGAAAGACTCTTTTTTGTAGGCGACGAGCGGGTCCTGCTGCGCATAGCCGCGCAGGCCGATGCCTTCCTTCAGGTGGTCCATGGCGAGGAGATGGTCCTTCCACAGCCCGTCGAGGACGGAGAGCATGACGATGCGCTCGTGGTAACGCATGGCGGTCGCGCCGAGGATCTGCTCTTTGATGTCGTAGCGCGCGCGGATGCGTTCGTAGAGGGTCTCGCCGAGTTCGTGCCGCGAGAGCTCGTCGGTGTTAAGGGCTTCGGAGCCTTCATTGAACTTCGCGCCGAAGATGTCGTGGATCCCCGAGAAGATCTGATCGAAGTTCCACTCGTTGGGTAGAGCTTTTTCGGGCGCATACTCTTCGAGGATGTTCGAGAGAATGGTGCCGGTGTAGTCTTCGGTGATGAGCTGCTTCTGGTCGACGCCTTCCATCAACTGCTTGCGCAGGCCATAGACTGCCTCGCGCTGCTTGTTCATGACATCGTCGTACTCGAGGACGTGTTTGCGAGATTCGAAGTTCTGGGTTTCGACGGCTTTCTGCGCGGCTTCGATGCGCTTCGAGATCATGCCGGATTCGATCGGCACGCCCTCTTCCATGCCGAGGCGCTGGAGCAGTCCGGAGACCCACTCACGGGCGAAGATGCGCATGAGATCGTCTTCGAGCGAGAGGTAGAAGCGGGAGGCACCGGGGTCACCCTGACGGCCGGCGCGTCCGCGAAGCTGGTTGTCGACGCGGCGGGATTCGTGCCGTTCGGTTCCGAGGATGAAGAGGCCACCGGCAGCGAGCACTTGTTCGTGCTCGGCCTTGGCGGCTGCTTCATGGTCAGCGACGGCGGAGTTCCAGGCGGCATCGGTGGTTTCAAACTCCTGCGAGGCGTAGTAGAAGCGCGTCATGCCGGGCCCGGCGACGGGCTGGATAGCGCCTTCAGCGGCGGAGACGGCACGGGCGAGATTCTTGCGGACGAGATCCTGTCGCGCCATGAAGTCGGAGTTGCCGCCGAGCAGAATGTCGGTGCCGCGGCCGGCCATGTTGGTGGCGATGGTGACCATGCCGAGACGACCCGCCTGGGCTACGATCTCCGCTTCTTTCTCGTGGAATTTGGCGTTCAGGACGACGTGGCGGACGCCCTTGCGCTTGAGGATGTCGGAGAGTAACTCGGATTTTTCGATGCTGGTGGTGCCGACGAGTACGGGCTGCTTGTCTGCGTGCAGGCGGGCGATCTCATCGGCGACAGCGAAATATTTTTCCTGCGTGGTGCGGAAGACGACGTCGGGGAACTCCTTGCGGAGCATCTTGCGGTTGGTGGGCGTGACGACGATGTCGAGCTTGTAGATCTTGTCGAACTCGGCGGCCTCGGTTTCGGCGGTGCCGGTCATTCCGGAGAGCTTTTTGTAGAGGCGGAAGTAATTCTGGAAGGTGATGGTGGCGAGGGTCTGATCTTCCTTGCGAATGGCGACGCCTTCCTTCGCTTCGACGGCCTGGTGCAGGCCGTCGGACCAGCGGCGTCCGGGCATGAGGCGGCCGGTGAACTCGTCGACGATGATGACTTCGCCGTTCTTGACGACGTATTCGACGTCGCGCTTGTAGAGGTTGTGCGCCTTGATGGCGACTTCAACGTGATGCTTGAGGTCCCAGTTTTCGGGGTCGGCGATGTTGCCGATGCCGAGCAAGCCTTCGATCTTCTCCCAGCCTTCGTCGGTGACGGTGATGGCACGGGCTTTTTCGTCGATGACGAAGTCGCCGGACCAGGTTTTGTTTTCGACGGTTTCGATGAGCTCACCCTCTTCGAGTGAAGGGATGATGACGTTGACGCGGGCGTATTTGTCGGTGGTCTGGTCGGTGGGGCCGGAGATGATGAGCGGGGTGCGAGCTTCGTCGATGAGAATCGAGTCGACCTCGTCGACGACGCAGAAGTATTGGCCGCGCTGGACCATGTCGGTGAGCTCGAACTTCATGTTGTCTCGAAGGTAATCGAAGCCGAACTCGTTGTTGGTACCGTAGGTGATGTCGGCGGCGTAGGCTTCGCGGCGCTGCTGGTCGGAGAGGTCATGGACGATGACGCCGACGGTGAGGCCGAGGAAGCCGTAGATCTTGCCCATCCACTCGGCGTCGCGCTTGGCGAGGTAATCATTGACGGTGACGACGTGGACGCCATGGCCGGCGAGGGCGTTCAGGTAGGCGGGCAACGTGGCGACGAGCGTCTTGCCTTCGCCGGTCTTCATCTCGGCGATCTTGCCCTGGTGGAGGATGGTTCCGCCGATGATCTGGACGTCGAAGTGACGCATGCCGACGACGCGCTTTCCTGCCTCGCGGACGACGGCGAAGGCTTCGGGGAGCAGCTCGTCGAGTGCCTTGTTTTCGGCGTCGCGGAAGCCGTCGGGATCGACCTTGGGGTCGATGCCTTCGACGGCGGAGGCGATGCGGGCGCGGAACTCGGCGGTTTTGTCGCGAAGCTGCTCGTCCGTGAGGGACTCAGCGCCGGAGCCGAAGGTGTTGACTTGCGCGACGATGGGAAGCAGGCGTTTGACGGCACGGTCATTGGCGGTGCCGAAGACTTTGGCAATGGCGTTGTTGATCACGGAAGTTCCTTATAGGGCGGCGATTGAGCGGCCGGGGCGCAGGGTTGCGCGAGGGTCTGGGATGCGCGAGACGGTGGGGAGACGCAACTTCGGCGAAGGCGCGAGGGTGCTGTCTCCGGCAGGCTTCTGCGGAGGGGAGAACGCGTCAAGGAGCGTTGGGTGAGTGAAGAAGCGGCGGTGCGGTGGGCTTTGTAGAAGCCGAAGCGTCAACAGGTGCGAAGGCTTGAGGGTTTGCCGGGGCGGGCGGGTAATTCGGCGTAAATCGGCGTTTGGCAACGTTCTTAAGGACAGAAGTTGGCGTTGCCGCCGGCAGAATCGCCGAGAGCCAGGCGGTCAGAATCGGCGCTTCCGGAGGCGCGGTCGACTGCGCATGCACAGGCGTGCAGGCAAGCAGGACGGCGACGAAGAGAAGCGTGGACCTCACGGCTTTAGTTTATCACCGGTATTTTGACTGAGATTCACGGGCGATGTCGGGTCGCCCGAGATCAGGCGACCGTCTCCTGCGGCAAAAAGAGCGAAAAGACTGTGCCGTGATGGGCGCTTGCCGTCGAGGTGCGAATCTGGAGCCGGGAGTGGTGGCGGGTGAGGATTTCGGTCGTCACCCACAGGCCTAGGCCGGTGCCGCCGATGCCTTTGGTGGTGAAGAAGGCTTCGAAGACGCGGGCGAGCGTTGCGGGGTTCATGCCCGATCCGGTATCGGCGATGGTAAGGCGAATGCCGTGACGCCTGGTTGCCAGGTCAAAGGCGTTGCGGCTGCGTAAGAGCAAACGTCCGCCGGGCAGCGTCGCATCAACAGCGTTGGCGACGAGGTTTGAGATGACCTGGCGAATTTCGCCTTCGAAACACTCGACGGAGACTGTTGCGCGGTCGCGGCGATCGATGGCGACTGCGGCGTTTCGAATCCTGCCTTCATGCAGCGCCAGCACGGAGTCGAAGAGGTCGGTGGCGAGGACTGGTTCCGGCTGCGCGCCTTGCTTGTGGAAGCGCAGGGTCTGACTGGTGATGTTGGCGACCCGTTTGAGTTCCTTGTCGGCAAGCGCCAGCAGGTGGCGGAGGTCTTCATCGGAGGACTGCTCGCGCGCGAGGTAGATGAGATTCATCACCGCATCGACCGGGTTGTTGATCTCGTGGGCGATCGACGCGGAGAGGCGTCCGACGGCGGCGAGCTTCTCGCTCTGCAGCAGGGCGGCCTCAGCGCGGCGGCGGTCTTCGACGTCGACGACCATGCAGGCCAGCCCGCGCACCTCGCCCTCGGGGCCAAGGTCCGGCGCGTAGGTGACGACGGCACGCCGGTCGCCGTTGACCGTGGGGTACGGCGTCTCGACCGAGGTGGTGACCCCCCGGCGGGCGTGCTCACGGGCGGGACGGGTCGCAGTCCAGTAGGCCTCACCGAGAAGTTCGCGAATGGACCGCCCGACGATCTGATCCGATGGTCTGCCGAGCCATTCTTCGTAGGTGCGGTTGACCCGGAGGAGGTGGCCATCGAGATCCATGTACGAGAGCAGGGTCGGCAGATGATCGGTTACCATGCGCAGCTCGCGTTCGCTAAGCTCGATGACGCGGGCAGCTTCTTCAGCGCGAAGGTTCAGCGCTTCAGCGTTGCGCTGCGTGGTGTTGAGAAACTTCGCGACGAAGACCAACACCAGCGCACCACCCGCTACCAACGTGACGGCAAAGAGCGCCATGCCGAAGCGAAGCTGTCCAAAGTTGACTGCGGGCCGCAGGTAGAGGAAGCCTAGCAACACCGGCAGGACCAGGACAGCGGGCAGGAAGCGCCGGGCCAGCCAGCCTCCCGTCTCCGGCGCACAGAGCACGCTCACAATGGTGGATTCCGCATTTGCAAGCACCAGGCCGAGCGCCAGGATTAGAAATCCCACGCCGGTGTGGAGCGCCATGCTGTTGACGTTCGAAAACGAGCCATACAGCACGGGAACACCGTAGATATAGCCGATCATGCTGGCGAACGAGACCCCGGTGAGCAGGAGGGTCGGGGCAAGCGAAAGGCGCCGATCGTGCCGGCTGCCGCTGAGCAGCAGCAGCGAAAGCGACGCGAGCGTGAAGGCGATGGACGTGATCATCGACGGGCGCCCCGGGTTGATGATCTGGACCGGGTCTGAGAAGAGCAGTTCATCGATGTGTAGTTGCACCGAAAAGGTGAACTCCGCAATTGTGAGCACGCCAAGCGAAAGTGCAAAGGCGGCGAGAACGCGTGCCCACATCAAGGATTGCCGCGTCTGCTGAATGACACCCAGCAGCGCCAGGCCGCAGGTGAGAAAGCCGAAGGCGGTATTCGCCTTCATGCTTACGCGGTGTGGGAGGACCGTCTTGAGGGCATCGAGATCGAGAGCCCATCCGGCGATGACGGTAACCGCGAGCAGGATAAGGAGGAGACCGCAGCCTTCCGAGATGCGGCGCAGTGCCGTAGCCCGCGCGGGAAGGCGGATCGTGAGCGGGAGCGCAGGGGTCTCTGAAACCAAAGTAGCCGCCATGAACGTACGGAGAGCGTGCGCTCCTTATTGATTATCGGCACCGAAACGAGCTGCCGTCTATGCAATTCGAACAGAGGTAGGCAGCGTGGTCACTGACTCGGTTGGGTCACGGGCAGAAAGCGAAGGAGTGACTTTTCTGCGACGAAGAAAATAAATTGTGACTTTAGTTACTTCTCTTTGTAGGACTAAGGTATCTTGGTCTTCCGGCCCCCTAGCCCTCCCAAACAGGATTGCCTCTTCCGCAGAGATGAAAGAGAGGCATTATGACGACGAATCAGTCCAATAAACTTGTGTCCGGTCTTCCGGACGAATCGACGAAACAGCAATCCGCCGGTAACCCGGCGCGACGGAAGTTTCTCACCAGCATGGGTGCGACCTTTGCCGCGAGCGCCTTCGCGTCGCCGGCGCTCGCGAGTGGAACAAGAAATGCCAACCCTGGAGGTCCTGAATTGGGCCAGTCAAACTCCAACGCCGTATCGAACGACATCCGCGTCCAGCAATCCTTCGATATTCGGCTGGCCGCCGCGCTGGCGCAGGCCGCGGTTCCGCTCGTGCCACACGCGACCAACGGCGATCAGCAACGGTATCCGGATGGCTCCGCCACATATACCAAGGTCGTCAGACAAGATTCGATCGGTCTTGTCGATCCAGTGGCCTATCAGAGTTTTACGAAGGCGCTGGCGACCGGCAAGCCGTCGGACTTCGAGAAGATCCTGATTGGCGGGACGCGGACGCTCAACGGTCCGCAAGGTGGGCTTGCTTTCACCCTGGAAGGTTGCGACTCGCATCAATTTGGCAGCGCTCCCAACCCTGGCTACCAGGAAAACGTGGTCGTCGTCCCAGCGCCTCCGGCCTTCGCAAGCCCGACGTGGGGAACCGAGTTGACGGAGCTTTACTGGGCTGCGATGCTCCGCGATACGGCATTCACGGACTTCGGGGGCAGCGCAACCGCACTCGCGGCCTGCGCGGAGTTGACCAGCATGCCGACCTACGCTGGTCCGCGCAACAGCCATGGACAGGTAACGCCGAACCTGCTCTTCCGTGGGTACTATCCCGGCGAGACGATCGGACCCTATGTGTCGCAGTTGATTCTGCCGCCGACCATGTTCGGCGCGCTTCCGTTCACAAACCAGTACGTGACCTACCAGGCGGGCGTGAACTATATGCTCGATCCGACGACGTTTCTGCAGGTGCAGAACGGCATCGACACCGGGTTGCTGGACCAGCCCGATCCGACGCCGCGCTTCCTGCATAACGGACGTGGTCTGGCCGCCTTCACACACGTCGATGTCCTTTACCAGTCATACTTCACGGCGTTTCTGGTGATGAACACATTAGGGGTACCGCTGAACCCAGGGAATCCGTACGCGACCTCGAGAACGCAGAATGGCTTCGACACGCTGGGCGGCCCTGATTTCGCCGCCACGATCGGCGAGGTCGCGGCGCGGGTGCTGGACAATGCCTGGTACCAGAAGTGGTTCGTTCACCTGCGTCCGCGGCCGGAGTCGAGCGGCGGCATCGCGTACCTCGAGAAGACCGGCAGAGGAGGAAACGTGCAGGCGAAACTGAATCAGAACTTCCTCAACTCGAAGGCGCTGGCGACAAGCTATGAGGCCAACGGAAGCTGGTTTCTACCGCAGTGCTTCCCGGAGGGCTCGCCCGCCCACCCGGCTTACCCGACAGGGCATGGAACGGTTGCCGGAGCCTGCATCACGGTGCTGAAGTTCTTCTATGACGGCAACTTCGTCCTTCCGAACCCGGTGGTTCCTTCCTCGGACGGGCTGAGCCTGGTGCCGTATACGGGCTCCGACGCGGGCCAGATGACGGTGAACGGCGAACTGCATAAGATTGCCCACAACATCACCTTCGGCCACGGCATTCATGGAGGCATTCACTGGCGCAGCGACAGCGACGACTCCATCCTGCTGGGTGAGGCGTTTGCCCTGAGCTTCCTTCAGGACAAGATTCGCGTCTACAACGAAAAATTCACGGTGCAGATCACCAAGCTCGATGGAACCATCGCAACGATCTCTAACCAGTAGAGATCGAACGCTGTGCGCCAGGATCAGGGCATGGCGTACAGCGTTTCGGCGTTCTTCTGCAATACCTCATCGGCGATGGCGAAGGCGCGGGGTCGCGAGATCTCGCCGTCTTCGATCATGCCGGTGAGAGCAAGGGCCAGCGCTTGTCGAGCGTTGCGCGCGGCGATCCAGGTCGATTCCTCCCAGCCTTCAGGGTCGGACAGGGCATAACCATCCGTGCCGAAGAGGACTTTTTCAGGAAAGGTTTCGAGCAGTTCGCGCAACCATGTCGCGAGCGTGCGCGGGGGGAAGCTCAACGACTGTTGGGACAGATCGAGGTAAACATTGGGCTTCTGCAGCAGCGAGTTCGCCTCCCGCACGTAAGGCCAGCCGCCGTGGAGCATCACGAAGTTGGTCTTGCGAAGCGTCGGATCGTTGAACAACGGCTCGAGCAGCATTGGATTCGCCCCGGCGATATCGAAGTAGCCTCCACCGCCCGAGAGCGTGTGGAAATGTACCGCCATGTGGAGACGACCACACTCCAAGGCGATGTAGCGGAAGAGATAGTCCTGAAGCAGCTTGTACTCGGCCGGCGTTCTGGACGGGTTGGCGTACGCACGAGCCGCATCGTCGCGCGATGGGTTTGAAAAGTCGAAGGATCGCAGGTAAGCGACCTCAAACTTCTCGGCGATGGCTCCGCCCTTGCGCTGCCGTTCGAGCGTGGGCGTTACGACCTTGCTGAGATAGTCTTCGAGCGATCTGGGCATCTTCTTGAGGTCGAGATCAGCCAGATAGCGGGCGCGCACCTTGTCCTCGAGCGGAAAGAAGAGTGCCTTATCAGGGTTTTGCGCCTCGAGCCGCGCATCGGGAAATGGGAAGAGCAGCACATCGGCGTAGGGAACCCAGCGGAAACGAGCCTCGGCGATGCCCGGTCCCATCGCGACGCGGTTCGCAACCATTGTGCCTATCTTCGCCTGGTCGAGCACCCACTGGGCGTAGTGCTGGCCCTCTCGCTGCTTGACGGCCTCACGCGCCGCGCTGAGCCGCTTCGTGCTCGCGTCATCGAGCGGCACCGTCAGATCGACACCCCACAATGCCTTCCACGCGGCGGGAAGCTGCGGGTTATCCGGACGCCACGCCACGATATCCGTCTCGGGCTCCATGTTGTCCACCGGCAGCGCGTCGAAGTCGCGGTCGGTCTTGTCCGCAGGCGGCGGAAGAACGGGGTGCGCGTGGTTATCGAATGCCGGGGTCGAGAGAATGTGCGCGTACAGCTCGGGGTCGAGTTGGCGTTCGAGTTTGGTTTCGGACGTCTGGGCGCAAGCCGTTGCGGCAAGGAGGGAGAGCGTGAGAATCGCGAGAGCTTTCACGCTAGTGAAGGTAGCACGAGGGCTATACTGACCGTGCCCCGACAACAACTAGAAGAGGTCATCATGCTCCGGACCCCGGTCGTCTGCTCCGCGTTCATGCTCGTCGCAACCGTCTGCATGGCTCAGCGGTCCAAGCCCATCGAAATCCGCGTCGATCTTACCGACGCTCCCCGGCACCTGGTGCATGTTCAGGAGATTCTGCCAGCCCATGCAGGGATCAACACTTACTCGTATCCGGAGTGGATCCCCGGACAGGAGCTGAAGGGTGGCCCCATCGACAACCTGGCGGGCCTGGTCTTTCACGCTGAGAGCCTTTCCGGTAAGGTGCTGGCTTGGCGGCGCGATCTCTCCGATCCGTTCGCCTTCCATGTGACGGCCCCTGAAGGGGTCACCTCGATAGCCGTCTCGTTTGATGTGCTCGAAGTTCCAAGCAAGGTCAACACCATCGGCACCAACCGGACCAGCTCGCACGTCGTCATGCTGGAGACGAGCGACAGCATCCTCTACCCGTCCGGCACGCCGCCGCACGACCTCTCGATCACTCCGTCGATCCATCTGCCCTCCGGTTGGAAAGCCGCAAGCGCACTACGAACCGAAGGCTCGGACGCGTCCGTTCTGAACGGACCGGACACGACCTACAAGACCGTCTCCCTGGAGCAATATGTTGACTCGCCTATCCTCGCCGGCGACCATTGCCGCCAGTACCCGCTTGCGCGGGAGATCCATCCGGCGCATACGCTCGATGTCTGCGCCGACAAAGCGACCGATCTCGACCTGCAACCGGCGTTTCTCGCGCATATGAGTGACCTGGTCCGCCAGGCTGAAAAGCTCTTTCTCAGCCACCATTACGAGCACTATGACTTTCTGGTAGCGGACTCTTCGCACATCGGAGGAGACAGCGAAGAGCATACCCAGTCCGCCGACTACGCGGTCGAAAGCCTGGATACCAGTATCGACCGGACCGCGCGTTCCGTGGCCTACCTGTTCCCGCACGAATACGTCCACTCGTGGTGCGGCAAGTACCGGCGGCCCGCGGGTATCGCCACCTCCAGCTACCAGACGCCCATGCAGAACGACCTGATCTGGGTCTACGAAGGCCTGACCGAGTACTACGGCTATGTGCTTGCTGCGCGAGCGGGTTTCCTGTCGCCGGCGCATACGGTCGTTGCGTTCGATCAGTCTGTTTACCAAGTCGACCAGCCGGGGCGGGTCTGGCGTTCCGTGCAGGACAGCGCCGACGCTTCCGCGATTCTGCGGGGCAACGATCCCGCCTGGTCCAGTTGGCGGATGAGCCAGGACTACTATCCCGCAGGTGCGCTGCTCTGGCTTGAAGCGGATGTCAAGATCCGCCAACTGACTCACGGCAAGCGCTCGCTGGATGACTTCTCCGCAAGGTTCTTCGGCTTGAACGAACCGGGCGCAGCGGTCAAGGACACTTCTCCCGGCGTGCTGCCGTATCGCTTTGAAGATGTGCTGAAGACGCTCAACGACACGACCCCTTATGACTGGTCCGAATTTTGGGTGACCCGGCTCAATTCACTCGACCGTAAGCCGCCCGTGGCTGGTTTGGAAGCCGCCGGCTACAACTACATCGAGGCTGACACGATGATTCCCGAAGAAGCCGTTGCGATCAAAGCCGCGCATCTCGCGGAGTTGCTGCACTCGATCGGTGTCCTTGTCATGGCGGACGGGACGTTGCGGGATGTCTGGGTGGGCAGTCCCGCGTACAAAGCAGGACTCGGGCCGGGCGATAAGTTGACGATGGTCGACGGAAAGCCTTACTCGGCGGAGGTTTTGACCGCCGCCGTGAAAGCTGCAAAGTCAACCCCCGCGCCGATTCAGCTCACCGCCGAGCGCGATGATGAGCCGATCTCGGTGAGCGTGGATTACCACGGCGGCGAACACTATGCGGCGCTGGCACGCAACGGCAATCCCGACCTGCTGACAACGGCGATCTTGCAGCCGCGCTGAGCATGCTCGAACAAGGCGGTCAGAGTTTTACGGCACGGAAGCGCAGACGAACGTAGTCCGCAGTCCAAAGCTCGCCTGCTTGCTGGCGCGAATCGAAGAGGATCGGCTTCAGCAGCGCGATCGTATCGGCGAGCACCTGCGTGCGAGTCTCCGGTGCAAGGTGATCGAGTACGCCATTCCGAAAAGTATTCAGCCACCGCTCCATGCCGTCGATTCCTCCGGGAAGCGGTGTCGGGCGCGGATGAAGCGTGATCGTGTCCACGCGAAAACCTGCTGTCTCAAGAAGCTCCTGGTAGTGGGCGGGGGATGGGTAAAGGCTGGCGGCGAGCGCCTCCGGGTCGAGCCCGTGCGGTGCCAGCACCGCCGAGAGTGCCGTGCGAATAGCGGCAATGTTGCCTTGACCACCCATCTCGGCAACGAATCGGCCGCCCGGCTTCAGAGAGCGGTAGAGCGCTGCCAGAGCTTTCGGCTGTTGGTCGATTGAAAGCCAGTGCAGCGCCGCGTTCGAGAAAACGGCGTCGAACTCTTCCCTGTAGGGCAGATCCGTCAGGGAATGTTCGTCCACCGTGAGGCCAAGCGCCCGGGCCGCGGCAACCATGGCTGGCGATTGATCGACGCCGCGGAGCTTTGCGCCGGAGGCGGCCAGTTGAGCCGTAAGAGCCCCATCGCCGCAGCCTGCGTCCAGAATCGTTTCTCCCGGCTGCGGGTTGAGCAAAGCCACCACTTCGGTCGCCAATGTGGCGACGAAGCGACCGTTTTCGAAGTAGGCGGTCGTGTTCCAGGTTTGAGGAGCCATGAACTCATCTTACGGGTCCAGGATCGATCACGCGGTTAGCTCGTTCGAGACGCTCGAATCATCGTCCAGAACCCAAGAATCACCAGAAGCATGGCCGAGATGCCACAGCCAAGAAGGATTGGACTCGTGGGCTGAGAGGGCGAAAGATGCAGCAGCCACACGCATGCAATGATCCCTGCAAGAAGCCCCACTCCCTGCATGATGCGGAGCGGCAAGAGAGCACGTTCGGCTGCGAGGCGGCGGGCACGGCGTTCGGCTCGCACATACATCACAGCCGCCGGTGGAGCAGTATTGCCAGCCGCGATGGCGGTCGCATGCCCGCGCAGGCTTTGCCGAAGAAGATCGTCAGTCGTCATAGGGTTCTCCCGGGCTGAAGCAGGACTGCAGCCTTGTTGCGCGCGCGGTAAAGCAACATCCGAACGCTGAGCCGTGCGAGCCCCGTAGCGGCCGCGATCTCGGCGTGGTCCATGCCTTCGACGTAGGCCAGCCACAGCAGTTCGCGCTCCCGTGGTTTCAGCGATTGCAACGCGGCCTGCACGTCCAACGACGTGTTCAGATCCGGGGCGTGTCCCGCTTCGACCGGCTCGGCAAAGGGCGTTGTCTCGCCACGTCGCCAGCGATCGCGGAGCAGGTTGGTGGCGATCCGAAACAAGTACCGCCGAGCTTCAATCGACTCCATCACCGGGCGTCGCGCCGCGAGCAGCCGGCAGAAGGTCTCCTGCAGCAGATCTTCCGCCGCCTCGCGCCGCCCGGTGACGGCGACGAGGTAGCCGAGGATCGGGCCGGAGTTAGCGTTGTAAAGACGCGTAAACTCATGCTCGGTCATGGGCGTAGCCTGGCCGTCGCCGGTCGCGGCGACCGTAACTTCGAGCGCACGGGTAAAGACACCGCGGCCCGCATTACCCGCGGCGGTCACGGTCCAGAAGCCCGAGCGTCCGGGAGAACCAGAGGCTAGTCGCCGAGGCGAGAATGAATCCGAGGCCAAGTCCAATCGCTCCTGTGCCGAAGATGAGCAAACCCATGGCAAAGTCATAGGTCGACGTAAAGTGATGCAGCAGAAACATCGCGATCCCGAAGAAGAAGAGCACGATGCCCGCCTGGATCCCATTCAGAATACGCGCATGGGGCGCTGCGGGTTCCGCGCGCTCGAGCGTCAGCGACTCGAGGAACTGCCGCCCGGAGTCGCTGGCAGCCAGATCGACAAAGGCCTGCGATGAATCAATACGTTCGAAGATCTTTTGCGCGACTCCAGCCTGGGTCTTGGCAGTTAAGTAGCGGCGAACCGTGTTAAAGACGATCCAAACGATAGTGGTCATCGTCAAGCCGACGATGGCATCCTGCGTGACATCAGCAAAATTCATATCCCGTTCCTCGCGTATGCGGAGTGTGTTCGCTGGGTATAACGGGCGAGGGCGGGTTTGGTTAACACGAGGATGGAAGATGGAAGGACCGCGCGCGAGTCGGGTCACTTGTGTGAAGCGACCTCCCAGAACCGGACGAGGAGTACGTCCCTCGAAAAAGAACTAATACCTCTCCCAGGTAACCGACCAATGCTGGTCGGGATCGGCAGGCCGCACGACGAGGTGTCTGGCGTCTGGGAAAGTCGGTCGCAGTCGTTCTTCTGTGCCAACAAAGGCATCTCTGGTAGCCGAGGCAACCGGGCGATACCGCAGCAGGTGATTCGCTTCGTCTACCTTGAACGTGCCGAAGGACGCCTCGTATCCGTCATGCACAAACTTGTTGTTGAGCGTGCTGGCTTGCCTGGGGTACATCAGTTGAACGGCCTCATGGCCATCTGCGGTAAAGATCAGCAGGCCGATGGGGAGCGGTGGTTCTGGTTGGCCGTCTGGACTGGTCAAGTCGATGCTGATGAGGTGCCAGGTTCCTATCAGACGGTCGCGGTCTGTGCGTGCCTTGTGCTTTCTGCCTTGAGCCAGGCTCGCAGTGCCAAGGGCGGCAACGATCGAGAAGACCGCTGCCGCTTTGATCGCGAAGTGTAGCTTCGTCATGAATCCTCCCAGGGTCTAGCGCCCAACCAGGGTTTCGTGGAACTTGGAATATCGCGCGCCTTCTATTTTCACTTGCGCGGAAGCGTCTTCCAGGGAACGGACCTCGTCCGGGCTTAGCTTCACCTCGGCGCCCCTGAGATTCTCCTCCAGGCGTTCGAGCTTTGTGGTTCCGGGGATCGGCACGATCCAGGGCTCCTTCGCCAAGAGCCACGCCAGAGCGATCTGCGCTGGGCTGGCATCCTTTTGCTGGCCGAAGTTCTTGATGACCTCCACCAAGGCAAGATTGGCTTGCACGTTCTGCGGGCTGAAGCGCGGGACGGTGCTCCGGAAGTCGTCACTTCCGAATTTCGTGCTGGTGTCGATCTTGCCAGTCAGGAAGCCCTTGCCCAGCGGACTGAAGGGAACGAATCCGATGCCCAGTTCTTTGAGCGTCGGGAGGACGCTTCGCTCCGGTTCGCGGAAGAAGAGCGAATATTCGCTTTGAAGGGCTGTCACAGGCTGCACGGCATGGGCTTTACGGATCGTCTCCGCACTGGCTTCGGACATCCCGAAGTGCTTAACCTTGCCTTGTGCGATCAGCTCCTTTACCGCGCCAGCGGTCTCTTCGATCGGTACGTTCAGATCGACTCGGTGTTGGTAGTAAAGGTCGATGACATCCACCTTGAGCCGCTTCAGCGATTCTTCCGCTACCTTCTTGATGTGCTCGGGGCGGCTGTTCAGGGCGGTCCACTTGCCGTCCTGCTCTGGGTTCGCCTCCCAACCGAACTTGGTCGCGATGACCACCTTACCCTTGTAGGGTGCGAGCGCTTCGCCGACCAGTTCCTCGTTGGTCTTCGGACCGTAGACCTCAGCCGTGTCGAAGAAGGTCACGCCGCGGTCCACTGCGGCGTGGATGAGTGAAATCATTTCGGCCTTGTCTTTCGCCGCTCCATACGACCAGCTCATGCCCATGCAGCCAAGACCGAGCGCCGATACCTCTAGACCGCTGCTTCCAAGCTTCCGTAGTTCCATCCTGATCTCCCGTCCATTTCATGAATTTGTTCAGCTATTGCTTGCGACCCGCGAATACATCCTTGAAGACCGGCAGCGCGGAAAAGACTGTCGGCCAGCCCGAATAGAACGCCATGTGGGTCAGCAGCTCCGAGGCCTGCTCTCGCGTGAGGCCGTTATCCATGGCACGATTCAAGTGATAAGGAACCTGTGCGATCTGGCCGGTTGCGACGAGCGCGGCTACCGTAATCAAGCTGCGGTCGCGGGGCGCAAGCGCAGGCCGGAGCCAGAGATCGCGAAAGAGGTAAGTCGTCGTGTTATCCACCACGCCTTGCGAGGTTTCACCAAAGTTGCTCTGCACCTGCGTGGCACGCTTCGCTTCTGCCTCTTCATTCAGCGGCAGGAGTTCCGGTGAGACCTTTGGCAACTGATCGGGACCGATGCCGCGTTCGGCAAAGATGCTCTGCAGCACGTCGACCGCGGTTAAGGCATTTGGCCACCCGCTGTAGAAGGCCAGATGCGTGATGATCTCCGACAACTCCGCCGCAGTCACGCCGCTATCGAGGGCTTTGTTGAAGTATTGCGGCATGCCGATCGTCTGGAGACGAGCAATCACTATGGCCACGGTGACCATTCCGCGGTCCCGTACGGAGAGGGCTGGCCGCTTCCATAGCCTGTCATCGATGGCGGTTCTGGTATAGCTGGCAAGGGCTGGTGAGACCGTCTCGACGTCCGTCGTTGTCAGGAAGGAGCGAAATGCCTGGTTTGCTGTCATAGGTGTCTCCGTGGCTGCCTGCCCGCAATGCCGGACTGTGCAGCGTACAGAAGATGAGATGGCAAGATTTACCATTCGGTTCTGCTTGCCACAGCAAGGCGAGATGAATACGATTCATGAATGGAGCGAAGCAATCTGTCAGAGCTTTCGGCTTTTTCGACCGTTGCGGAAGAGCGGAGTTTCACAAGAGCTGCAAGCCGCTTAGGCGTCTCGCAGTCAGCGCTCAGTCACTCGATGCGTGCCCTTGAAAAGCGAATGGGTGTGCAGTTGCTCGCACGAACGACTCGGAGCGTGTCTCCAACGGCTGCGGGAGCGGCTCTGCTGGAGGAACTTGCTCCGGCGCTGGAGCGGATCGGACATGCGGTCTCCGAGACGATGAAGCTTCGGGAGCGTCCCGCCGGACGAGTTAGGTTGGTCATCCCGAGGTCCGCCGCGGAAGTGGTGCTGATGCCAAAGCTTGCTGCGTTTGCCCGGAGCTATCCGGACATTATTCTGGAAGTCACGTCTTCCAACGATCCAGTCGATCTGATTGCGGGCGAGTATGACGCGGGGGTTCAATTGGGCGAGTACATCCAACGCGACATGGTGGCGGTGCGGGTAACTGAGGAGATGCGCCTTGCCGTAGTGGGTTCGCCGTCCTACTTCGCGAACAATCCTATTCCCAAGCATCCCCAGAACCTGAAGGATCACGCTTGTATCGGATTCCGATTCACCAACGGAATGTACCGCTGGGAGTTTGAGAAGGGCCGGAAGACGCTTGCCGTCTATCCCCAGGGGCCGGTATCGTTCGACGACCCTGACCTGGTGATCCAGGCTGTACTGGACGGTATAGGCATTGGAACGTCGATGGAGCACAATCTCTTCGTGCTTCTCAACAGAGGGCGCCTGGTCCGAGTGTTGGAGGATTGGTGTCCTTCCTTTCCCGGATACTTCCTCTATTATCCGAGCCGGCGAAATCAACCCGCAGCACTCGCGGCGCTGATCGAGACCCTTCGCTTGACCAGAACCTAAAGTGAAGAGAAATGCCGACAGCGGAAGTTGCGATCAGAGGGCCACAGCATGCAAAAAGGTTTTACGAGAAGACCGAAGAGAGAAGAGCCTGTAGCGAACCACGGCAAAAATTACATCACTCCCGGTGGGATCGAACGCCTGAAGGCGGAACGCCACTTCCTGGTTACCAAGGATCGCCCGGCCGTGGTGCAGGTCGTTGCGTGGGCTGCGAGCAACGGCGATCGCAGTGAAAACGCCGACTATCAGTACAGCAAGCGGCGTCTGCGGCAGATCGATGGGCGGGTTCGTTTTCTGACGAAACGAATCGAAGCGGCGGAGGTGATCGATCCGGAGGCTCCGAGAACCGGGCAGCGAGCCACCAGGGCGTTCTTCGGAGCCACTGTGCGCTATGCGAATGTCGCGGGAAAAGAGCGAGTGGTGAGCATCGTCGGCACCGACGAGGTCGATCTCGACCGCAACCACATCAGCTGGGCGTCACCCCTGGGACGCGCCTTGATGAAAGCGGCAGAGGACGACGAAGTGATCCTTCATGCCCCGGGCGGCACGGAGACCCTGACGGTACTGGAGGTGCGGTATCAGCGCATCGCCATCGAACCCTTTCACATTCCGGCAGAGTTCGGCGTGGTGCCCGCGCCTGCAGAGAAGGATGCGCCTTGATCCACGCGCTTGCGGTCACGCGCTTGCGCCAACGAATCAGAGCGTCGGATTGGTGATGACTGTCCGAGTCGGATACGATTGGCGTGGTTGTTGGAGGTTTTCTTTGCGGAAGCGGAGTCGGGTTTGGTTGGCTATGGGGCTGCTGGTTTCCTCGTCGGGAACGCTGCTTCGTGCGCAGCAGGCGTGGGTCGTCAAACCACAGTGGGTCCAGGCGCATGAGGAGTTCCTCGCCAGCGACGTGATGGCGGGACGCGGCAGTGCCACGCGCGATGAGCACATTACCGCGACGTATGTCGCTTCGGAGTTTATGGGGTACGGGTTGAAGCCCGCGCCGGGAATGACCGGCTACCTTCAGGCGGCGGATATCGACGCGCCCAAGCTGGATGGGAAGGCTACCTTGACTGTCGGCTCGATCTCATTGAATGAGGGCGCGGACTTCACCTTGATCCTGTCGACCGGGGCCTGGGTGACCGGGCCGTTGGTCCATGCGGGGGTGACGCCGATACCGAAAGGCGCGGTGGTGCTCACAGGACGCCCCGCCGGTGGGAAGACCTCCCGGGATGTGCTCTTGCCGGTGCTGCGAGGCGGCGCAGGGATGGTCATTGCCGTGGAGGATGATTCGACGCGCGCGCTTGCCGCTCAGTTCGGCGGAAAGACGCGAACCCCTGTGGCGTTGAAGGGTGAGGTGGCGACGAATCGCGGAACGATCGTGACTGTAAGCGCCGTGACCATGGACAAGCTAATGGCGGCGAAGGACGGTGAGTCGGCGGTTCTGACGGTGCATCCGCAGCAGGAGCTAGTGCCGCGCCAGACGTTCAACGCCATTGGCTATCTCGAAGGAGCCGACCCGGCGAGCGGAACCATTCTGCTGACTGCACACCTCGACCACCTCGGGACGAAGGATGTGCCAACAGGTCAGGACGGCATCTACAACGGCGCGAACGACGATGCAGCGGGCACGACCGCCGTCCTCGAGCTTGCGCATGCGCTGGCGAGCGGTCCGAAGCTTAAGCGCAACGTTCTCTTTGTCTGCTACGGCAGCGAAGAGGCAGGCGAGCTGGGTTCGACCTACTTTGGCGAACATCCGCCAATCCCGCTGACGAGTCTCGTAGCTAATCTCGAGTTCGAGATGATCGGCAATCAGGACCCCAAGGTGCCGAAAGGCGTTTTGCTCCTAACCGGCTGGGACCGTTCGAACCTGGGCCCGACTCTGAAGGCCCACGGCGCACTTCTTGGCCCGGACCCGTATCCCGAGGAACACTTCTTCGAGCGTTCCGACAACTATGCGCTGGCGCTCAAAGGAGTCGTCGCACACACCGCCGCAGGCTGGGGAACGCCCCCTACCTACCATCAACCGAACGACGATCTCGCGCACCTCGACGTCCCGTTCATGACGGCGGCGATCCAGTCCCTGGTCGAGCCGGTGCGATGGTTGGCCCAGAGCGACTTCAAGCCGGCCTGGAACCCAGGCGGGCAGCCTAAGGGCAGGGAATAGGCAGTCGGCAATCGAAAACAAGAGGATGAAATGAGTTTGAATGCAGCTGTAGCGTTTGCGAAAGATAACGGGGATCGTTTCGTCGAAGAATTGAAGTCGCTGTTGAGGATTCCGTCGATCTCGACCGACCCGGAGCGGCGCGGTGACGTCCGCAAGGCCGCGGAATTTGTCGCCGCCGAACTGACGCGCATCGGCATGGAAAACGTCCGCCTGATCGAGACCTCCACTGACGAAAGCGTCGTCGCCGAAGCGAACGGTCCGGGCAAGGTCGTGCCCGCTCGTATCGGCCACCCGCTGGTCTACGCGGATTGGCTTCACGCTGGAGCAGGGAAGCCGACAGTGCTCTGCTACGGCCACTACGATGTCCAGCCCGCCGAGCCGCTCGACGAATGGAAGTCGCCGCCCTTCGAGCCCGAGATCCGCGACGGTAACGTCTACGCCCGCGGAGCGGTCGACGATAAGGGTCAAATGTGGATGCACGTCAAAGCCCTCGAATCCCTCATGATCGCCGGCGGCGGCACCCTCCCCGTCAATGTACGGGTCATCGTCGAAGGCGAGGAAGAAGTCGGTGGCGAAGGGATCGCCGAGTTCGTCAAATCTCACGACGACCAGCTCAAAGCCGATGTCGCGCTCGTCAGCGACACCGAAATGTTCGCATCCGAGCTCCCAACCCTCTGCGTCGGACTACGCGGGATGATCTACACCGAAATCGAGGCGCGGGGCTCGCGCACTGACCTGCACTCCGGCATGTATGGCGGTGCCGCTCCGAACCCCTTTGTCGCGCTCGCGCAGGTCATTGCCAAGCTGAAGGACGAAGATGGAAAACTCCTCATCCCCGGAATCTACGATAAGGTTCTCAAACCGTCGGATGCTGAGTTGAACGCCTGGAAGGCCCTGCCGTTCGATGAAGAAGAGTATCGCGATTCTGAAGTCGGCTCGACCGCCCTCACGGGCGAACCGGGCTACTCCGTCCTCGAACGCACCTGGTCGCGTCCGACGATGGACGTGCACGGAATGCCCGGTGGC
Source organism: uncultured Granulicella sp. (assembly GCA_963693075.2). Taxonomy (GTDB): domain Bacteria; phylum Acidobacteriota; class Terriglobia; order Terriglobales; family Acidobacteriaceae; genus Edaphobacter. Next base: position 2,545,931 of record CAXMMP010000002.1, read on the forward strand.
TTTATTGGAGCCGGCGCGAAGACTGTTATACCCGCCAAAGCCGTCGCGAAGGTGAGCCTCCGTCTGGTTCCGGATATGACCCCCGCCGACACCTTCGCGCTGCTACAGGACTACGTCCAGACCATCGCTCCCAAAGGCGTTACCCTCGAGGTCCGGCTGATCCACTCAGGCGACCCAATCGTCGTCAGCACCGATAACCGCTTCGTCGCCGCCGCCACCGCCGCCATGAAGACGGTCTTCGGCAAAGAGACAGTCTTCGTTCGAGGCGGTGGCTCCATCCCGATCGTTGGAGACTTCGTCCGCGGGCTCGGTACTCCTACCGTGATGATGGGCTTCGGCCTGCCTGACGACAACCTCCATGCCCCAAATGAAAAGTTCAACCTCAGCAACTTCCATCGTGGCATTGAATCCATCGTCCGGTGGCTGGAGCTCGTAGGAGCATCATGATTCGGGCCGCGGGCTACCTCCTCGCCGGCGGACAAAGCTCGCGCATGGGCCGCGACAAAGCCTTCCTCAAGCTTGAGGGCCTGACGCTGGTCGAGCGCGGGCTCGAGACACTCCAACAGATTTGCGCGCCGATTGCGATCGTCGGAAACACGCCGCAGCTTGCTGAATATGGCCGCGTCCTTCCAGACGCTGTGGCAGGCTGCGGCCCGCTCGGCGGCATCGTCGCGGCGCTCGAGGACTCGGAGGCGCAGTGGAATGTGATCCTGGCGGTGGATATCCCATTTCTCCCGGCTGCGGTCCTAGAACGACTGCTGACGATCGTGGAGACGACCGATGCGGCGGCGATTATCCCTACAGTCGAAGGCTTTCCGCAGCCTTTATGCGCGGTCTACTCGTCGTCAGCCCTACCGAAGCTCCGGGAGTCGTTCGACGCCGGCCAATGGAAGGTGATGGCGGCCGTCCGGGCATCCGGTCCTGTGGTCCTTGTGCCTTTTGAAGAAGGCGAGTGGTTCCGGAATCTCAACACCCCGGAGGAGTTTGCCGCAGCCGCGGAGATTGGAACCTAAAGCTGCATCACGGCCCGGTCAGCTTCAACGCGCTCCCAGTCTCCAAGAGCGATTTCAAGCTCGAAAGAATCACCGGCCACCCCGTGGACACAGCAGCAATATATTTCGACTGCGGCACGTCCATCTCATGCACGACGGTCAGCTTGACCGCGTCACCGCTGGGTTCCAGCGTGAAGGTGCAGCGACCGAACCCTTCGCGTGTCAGCTCCGAGGTGATCTCGTGCCGCCACGAGACGACGAACGAGCGGGATGGGTCGATCTCCAGAATCGAGCCCGAGTCAGCAACCCTTCCATCGGCAAACAGGATCGACCAGGGGGCACCAAGCTCCCAGGACGATTGCTGCGTTGTGCCCATCCTGTAACGCGTGGTGAACTCTGGCTGGGTGAGCGCCTCCCACAGGGTTTCAGCCGTGGTGCGGATGTAGGTGACATAAACGAAGCTGGACTGGCTCATGGTTGCTCTCCTTGCACGTCCTCCTGCATCAGATACGTTATACCCATGGCGATTCGTGACGAGCACTACGAAAAGGGCAATCCGGATAGCGACGCGGAGCCTACCCCGAGCACCGACGAAACCCCGTTGATCGCGGAAGTCTCCGAAGACGTAGCCGAAACCGTCAGCGACTTCATGGAGCAGGCCGCGGCCCACAATGAGGCCGCCGCTGAAGAACTACCCGAGACCAAGTCCCACCAGCCGAGTTCTTACATCTCGTTCGAGAAGGTCTCGAAGAGCTTTGGCAGCTTCGATGTGCTCAAGGACGTGAGCTTCTGCGTCAATCCGGGCGAAACGCTCTGCATCCTGGGACGCAGCGGTGTGGGCAAGTCGGTCTCGCTGCAGATGCTTCTGGGGTTTCTCAAACCCGATTCCGGCAAGATTATGGTCGCCGGGGAAGATATCACCGGGTTCAAGGAGATTCAACTCCAAGCGATCCGAAGAAAAGTTTCGATGGTGTTCCAAAATGGGGCTCTCTTCGATTCCATCACCGTCGGCGAAAATGTGGCCTTTCCGCTGCGCGAGCGGGGTGATATGGAAGAAGATCAGATTTTTCAGATCGTTAAAGGTCTGCTTGAGATGGTGGGCGTCGCCGGCATGGACAATCTGCTGCCCAGTGACCTTTCCACAGGGATGAAACGCTCCGTGGCGATCGCGCGTGCCCTTGCGGCGCAACCCGAGGCTGTTCTTTACGATGAGCCCACCACCATGGTCGATCCGCTGATGGCGCACCTCCTAGGGAACCTCATAGAACGCCTCAAGCAGCAATTGCATCTGACCAGCATCGTGGTCACCCACGACATGCGCTTCGCTAAAAAACTGGCTGACCGCGTTGTATTTTTGCACCAAGGAGAAGCCCGTTTTTTTGGCACCATGGAAGAAATGGAAAAAACCGATGATCCGGTGCTTCAGGAGTTTCTTTCGCTGGACGCACTGGTGCTCCCGGGCTGATGATAGGGGATTGGCTTGGGGGATTGAACATAACATTTGCCTTACGACTAGTGGGGCAGGTATCGTAGGACGAACAGGAACATACCCGGTCTGACTGAACGTCTCCTGGCTGCTCTGAAAGGGGTATTGTCAGACCCCATGCCGACCCCTGATGATTTGCCCTTAGAAGGTAAACAGCCGGCGCCGGTCGACTTATCGGTCTGCGCGGCGCGGCGCGGCCCCACTGTAACCCACTGCAGAAGAGGCCCGCAGGGAGACGCACATGGCAGCACCAGACTACCTCCAGCAAGTCATCGTGTCGGGGAAACGGAAAGGAGGCGGTCGAGCGGGAGTTGCTCGTCCCAGCCTCTTACAGCGGCCCTCGGTGACGAGCGTGGTCTGGGCTTTGCTGGATATGATGACGGTCCTGGTAGCCGCGATCATGGCCGAGCGCGTCCGCTTGCGTGGAATCACCGGGCACCACTCCCTCATCCCCGTCATCCTCACCCACACTCCTCAAATTTCGCTCCTTTATCTCTTACTGTTCGGAATCGCCCTTGTCTTTGTGACGCGGTCCTATGGGCTCTATACCCCGATCCAAAATCGTAGCGGCCTGCACGAACAGCGCATGACCTTCCAGGCGACGTTGACCGCGGGCCTGCTGCTGTGCGGCGCGCTCTATCTGACACAGGGCAGCGAGATCTCCCGCGAAGTCGTGCTGCTCATGATTCTCTTCACCGCCGTCCTGCTTTCGGTGCGGCGCGCGATCTGGCGCAACATGGAATACAGCCGCTATCGGGAAGGGCTCGAGACCCGCAACGTGATGATCATCGGCGCCGGCCGCGTCGCGCATGCGCTGCGAAATCACCTGGAGTCGCTCCGTCATCTCGGCTTCCGATTTAAGGGGTTCATCGCCTTGACCGAACGGGAAGCAGAGTCGGGCGACGCGGACGTGATCGGCGATGTGCGCAGTGCACTCCAGTTGGCCCGTTCGCTCTTCGTCGACGAGATCTTCTTCTCCGTCCCGGCTGATAAAAAGCTGGTGATCGGCCTGGTCGAAGAGGCGCGCGCCATGGGAATCGATGTGCGCGTCGTCCCCGACCTCTACGACGGCCTCGCCTGGAACGCCACCATCGAATACATCGGTCAGTTCCCAACCATCCCCCTGCATCGTCGCGATTTCCCCATTGGCTCGTTCCTGATGAAGCGCATTCTGGATACCGCTCTCTCCGGACTGGCGTTGCTTTGCCTTTCCCCGATCATGGCGGTCATCGCCCTGTCAGTTCGCTTTGGATCGAAGGGCCCCATCTTCTACAAAGCGGCCCGTATTGGGCGAAAAGGCCGTACCTTTGACTGCTACAAGTTCCGCACCATGGTGATTAATGCGGACAAGCTGAAAGCGGACCTCGAACATATGAACGAACGCGAAGGCGTCCTGTTCAAGATCGTGAACGACCCAAGAATCACCAAGGTCGGCCGCTTTTTGCGGAAGTACTCGCTGGATGAACTGCCGCAGTTTTACAACGTTCTCCGCGGCGACATGAGCCTGGTCGGGCCGCGCCCTCCAATCGCCTCCGAAGTCGAGCAGTACGACCTTGCCCATCTGCGCCGTCTGGATGTCCTCCCGGGGATCACCGGCCTGTGGCAGGTCGAAGCGCGGCAGGACCCGTCCTTCGACAGCTACATCTCACTCGACACTGCGTACGTCGAAAATTGGAGCTTCTGGCTCGATCTCAAGATCCTCGCCCGCACCATCGGCGTGGTCTTCGGCGGGACTGGCTCCTAACTCGAACGATCACCCGGTGGCGCTGTTACTTTGGCCATAGCTCCGAATCTCAGCGCTCCCTCGAAGGTTCACCATCGACACCTCCGTCAACTCACCGTGTTCCTGCTGTCCCCGCCACTGCCATAGAATCGATTCATGTTGTTCGAAGGTATTTTCCTCCCGCTGACCACGCCGTTTTACCCGGACGGTCGCCTTTACACCCGCAAACTCCAGTCCAACGTCGGTCGCTACTCGCTTACGCCTGCGGCGGGGATGCTGATGCTCACAGATGCCGCCGAAGCGGATAGCCTGACTGACGAAGAGTGCCGCGCTGTCCTCGAAACCGCCACCGCCGCAGCCGCGAAAGAAAAGGTCATGATTGCCGCCGTTGGACGCGAGAGCGTCTTCGCGACACTCACCATGGCTGAAGTGGCGGCGAACGCCGGCTACGACGCGATCGCCGTCCGCGCGCCGCTCTTCGCGGAAGACCCGGCGCTTCGCGTCGAGTTGATGACCTACTTCCGCGCCGTCGCCGATGCCGTCTCACTTCCCGTGCTGCTCGTCAGCACGGAAGGCCGAACTCTCAACCTCGACGCGATTGCCGAACTCGCGGAACATCCACAGATCGTGGGAATTCTCGACGCAGGGGCGGGGGCCGAGAGGGTCACGACGATCAAAGCCCGCACCGCCTCGGTCAGCCACGAAGCGGTCGTCACGACTATCTTCGCCGCTGCCACTCGCCGCATGCTGCGAGCTTCGGACGGTACTTCCAACCTCGGTGGGGTGGCCGTTCTCGGCACCCCCGCCATCAAGACCCGCGTCAAGAAGGTCGGCTTTCAGGTCCTCACCGGTGCTACCGCGGCGATGCTCGAATGCTGGCAGGCCGGAGCGTCGGGAGCCGTTCCCCGCCTCGGGCCTGCCGCTCCGCAAGCCTGCTGCGAGGTCTGGCAGGCGTTCAAGGACGGCGATCCCGCCCTCGCCGAGGAAAAGCAGGAGCGCGTCCGTCTGATCGCAGGCCATGTCGAAGGCCCCGCAGGAATTGGTGCGCTCAAGCACGGCTGTTACTGGAACGGCTACTTTGGCGGTCGCCCACGCCTCCCGCTGCTTAGCCTCACAGCCGCTGGTCAGGCCGAAGTTGAGCTTGAACTGACCGGCATGCGCAACTAAAAGGCCCTCCAAAGGAGGGCTCATTTCTTCCGCAGGGTTTGCACGGCTCTCGATGCAGCCATTATTCGAGGTTCGGACTTATCTGCCTTGCTTTGAACACTTTACATACTTTAGCATAGGGTGCCATGTTCAGGCTCGATTACGCGCGCGGATGAACCGGAACGCCCATCGCATTCAACTTCGACCGTGCCTGCGTTGCTTCCGGGCTGGTGGGAAACCGCTGGATCAATGCCCGCAGTTCGCGAACGCCAGCATCGTTCTGCTTCAGCTCGATGAGCGCCTGACCCTTATGAAGATGGGAGGCGGGAATCTTATTGGAGTCCGGAAACTGCTCCAGCACCTTGTCGTAATCCTTCGCAGCCGCAGCATAATGACCCGCGCGGTAGTCGATCTCGCCGAGGTAGTAATACGAATTTCCCGAGAGCGCGTTGTTTGGATAGGACTTGATCACATCCCCAAACTCCGATACGGCGATCGAGTACTTGGCTGCCATATAGTCGTTGAAGGCTCCCTTGTAGAGGTCCTCGACCGGAGGAGCAGTCGACGCGGTCGCAGGCAGGACAGCCCGTTTTCCGGGCGCAGGTGGAATCACATTACTGGACTGCTGGTTTGACGGCGGAGGTGCCTGCTGTTGCACGGGAGGAGTTGCCTGACCACCGCCTTGCGGCGTGTTCTGCAGCGTCGAGTTGATCTGCTGGGTCTGATTCTGCACGTCGCCGACGGCCTTCTCAAGCCGCGCCATGCGCGCCTTGATCTCGTCCAGCGAGTCGTTCAGCGCCTGGACCTGGCCTGATACCTGATCGACCTTCGCGCCTTCGCCCGTCTGCTGCGCGGCAAGCTGCTTCTGGAGTACATCCACATTGACCGACAGCCGATTGACGGAGTCCGCGCTCTGCTGGACGAGGTCCTTGAGTACGCCCATGCGCTCGTCGTTCGACTGCTGCAGCCGCGCGACAGCATCCTGGAGTTGTTGAATCTGGGTCTGGAGCTGGACCATGTCCTTATTGGTGCCGGCAAATGCAGGCACGGTCAAGGACGCGATCAGGAGGGTAGCGGTGAGACGGAGGGTTCGCATGATGGGCTCTTCTTTCGGGGCCCCGAGGAGCCCCTCAGGTTAGCGGTCGATCGTAAATTGGGCGCGGCGGTTCTCCTGCCAGCACGTTTCGTTCGATTCAGTGCAGAATTGCTTTTCCTTACCATAGCTAACGACGCGGACACGGGCCGGAGCAACACCGGCATTGACCAGCGCAGTCTTGGCAGCGTTGGCACGATTCTCACCTAGAGCAAGGTTGTACTCAGCCGATCCACGCTCGTCCGCATAACCGCCGATCAGGATGCGCAAGTCGGGGTGCGAGACCATGAAGGCCGCAGCCTGCGAAGCGGTCGCCTGTGCGTCAGGGCGCAGATCGTAGGAGTCGTAGTCGAAGTACATGTCCTGCACAGCTGCGTGGAACGCCGCGTCAGTCACCGGTCCGCCACCAGTCGCCGAGTTATCCAAGGTCGTTCCGCCCGCCGGAACTGTCGGAACACGCACAGTAACGCGGACATTGGCTTCAACCGAGCCGCCATCGCCCTTCGCGGTGAGGTGGAAGTTGGTCGAGTTGGACGGTGCAACGGTCTGCGTGCCGTTCGGATTCACCTGGCCGATGCCATCGATGGTGACGGTGGTCGCATTGAGGGTGCGCCAGTTGAGGACCACGGTCTGGCCAAGATCGATCGACACGGGGTCGGCCGTGATGGAAGCTGTCGGCGGTGTGCTGGTCGCGTTCGAAACATCCGAGGGCCCGAGGCTATTGGGATCGATCCCGCTGGTCTTCTTGTGGCAACCAGTGAGGGCGATGCCGGCGAGGGCGAGTAGCAGGGCGGCGCGAGAGGGGCGCAAGGCTTTCGAACGATCAGAAGGCAAAGTGTTCGACTCCACGGATAGATTCATGTTTGAGCTCCTGCGCGGCTGTTTCGCCGTTCTTAGATTATTGTCCATTGAGAGATTCATTCGCATTATTTCCAGCTCCAGTTGGGCATATCGGAGCCGACGCCAGTCAACGCATGACGCTCAGTCCCGTCCGCGAGCATGGTGAAAATCTTCATATTCTTATCGCGTGAGTCTGCCGAGCTGGCGAACACGATGTGACGGCCATCCGGCGACCAGGAAGGAAAGTCGCAGAGGCCAGTATCGTGGGTCAACTGAATCCACTTCTTGGTGGCGATCTCCATCACATAGATGTCCTGCCCGCCTGGTGCGCCAGGACCGTACTTGCGGTTCCAGGCAAACGCGACGAACTGGCCGTTCGGCGACCACGAGGGCGAGCTTGCGTAGCCGCCATCGGTCAGGCGCTGCACGGCGGAGCCGTCTGTCTCCATCGTGTACAGCTGCGGAAGGCCCGTGCGGCCGCTGATCCAGGCGATCTGGCCGCCGGTGCGCGGGTTGAAGACGGGCGAAACGTCCGGCCCGCGGAAGTTGGTGATGCGGCGGCTGAGAGCGCCATCGAGCCCAGTCAGGTAGATCTCCGGATCCCCGGAGCGCGAGCTGGAGTAGGCAAGCGTCTTGCCATCAGGCGACCAGGCGGGCGAGAGGTTCGTCCCGCCAGAGATGGGAAAGGCGACCATCCGGCCAAGCAAAAGCGAGTACATCCTGAGCTGGAAACCGTCGCGACCAAGAGAGGAGAAGGCGATGCGCGAGTTGTCGGGCGAGACGCGGGGCGAAAGCGAGACGGTGCCGAGGTGGGTGATGGCGTGCTGGTTCGCGCCGTCGTAGTCCATCTCGTAGATCTCTTTGCCACCAGCGCCCGAGCGGACGAAGTAGATCTTGGTTTCGGCAATTCCCGGCGTTCCACCGAGGCGCAGGATGATCTCATCGGCGAACTTGTGGGCGATCTGGCGGGCAGAGTCCTGCGAGGCCTCTTCGCTGTACTGCTTCGCGAGAACCTGGGGGTACTGGGTGTTCTTGGTGTCGTCGAGGAAGCCACTGACGGCGAGGCGCGAGCCGTTGACCGCAAACGCTCCGAAGGCGAGGTAAGCAGCGCTGGCTGGCGCGGCCGACCATTGAGCGAGGTTAACCTCGGCAGGCGAACCGGGCTGCACGGGCGGGGCCATCGACTTCGAGACCATGTCGAAGATGCCGGCGTTCGAGAGGTCTGTAAAGAGGGTCTTATCGAAGACGCCTTTGAGCTCATCCGTTTTAGGGTCGGTCGAGCCGGGTTTGAAGCTGGAGGCGGCGACGCGGATACGATCGGCGGCATTACCACCGGAAAAGATGGTCACGCTATCCTGCGCGTGGAGTGCAAGAGCTACGGCGGAGAAGGAGACTGCGAGGAGAAGCGTCCGCAGGACGTGGGGCGACCGATGTTTGCGCGTCAAGAGCATTCCCTCCCTATGGTAGACGGAAAGCGCGTGGGGTTGGGTTGGGCTTTGTGGGTTTCGGGCTTAGTTATCAACAGACTTCTTGCGGCTGGAGTCGCGATCGAAGGATTAGGCACTCAGCAGAGGACACTGCGACAAGGACGATGTTGCGGGCTGGCGCAACGAACGTTTACTAGTGAGAGTCCCATACGAAGGTTACGGGGAGATGATCGCCGGAGGGAAGCGGACCGAAGGTGTCAATGCGCTGGATGGCACGTTCGGTCGAGGTGTCGAGCGCGGATGAGCCACTACGGGTCTCGACTGTTACGTCTGTCGGAGTTCCATCTCGGTCGATCACGAAGTGGATCGTAGCGCGCTTACCTTTTGACTCAGGCGGGTCTTGATCCTGGGCTTTTTGCTGGTTGATCTTCTGGGCGATCAGGCGGACGTAGTACGCATAACGATCACCGAAGACGCGGTCTTGGACGGTGAGCGATGCCGTACCGTTCTTCAGCGGTGTGATGGACTGCGGAATCTGGACGCCCGCACTATCGCCGGTCGTCGCTTTCGGGGTTGGCGGTGGCGGTGGCGTGGGGTGCTTAGGCGCGACGGGCTGCTCGGTTTCGGCGGGCTTGGTGGGGGTAGGCTTGGGCGGCGTGACCTTGTTGGGGATGAGAATTTCGTTCGGCTTCGGAGGTGGCTCGGTCTTCGGCTTGACGGGGTCGGCTTTTGTAGGGGGAGCGGGCGTTGGCGGTGGGGGAGTTGGCGCGATGGAAGGTTTGTCGCTCGTGAGGACGGAATTCTCTTTGAAGCGCTGCTTCGGGGGCAAGGGCAGGGAGTTGACCGCGGAGGCCTGGATCGCTCCGGCGGTGGGGTCGGCCTCGCCCCAGTGCGGGTCAAGTTTGTGGCTGATGAAGGTGAACGCGACCAGCCCGAAGATGACCGCGCCGTGTCCGATGAGAGCGGTGACGAAGCCGCTCCTGACGTTCTCCGCGGTCTCGGTCGGGGTTCGGGTTGGGAGCGCTTCGGTCGGCATAGTGCGGGTTTCAGGACACTACTTCTGGAAGGGCTGAGTGACGATGGAGATGTTGGTATCGCCGGCGCGTTTCACGTTCTCCATGACGGAGGCAAAAGCGCCGAAGGGGACGCGCTCATCGGCACGGACGTAGACCGTGCGATGCGAGTCCGCCTTTTGGCTGGCCTGGAGGAGCGAGGCGAGGTCGGCGACGTTGACGAGTTTGTCGATGCCGTTGGTCTGGGTGGTGCTTTGCAGGTACACGTTCTGATCCTTATCGATGGTGACGACGGTGCGTTCTTCGGTGAGCGTCTGGGTGGAGCGCGTGTGCGGAAGCGCGACGTCGATACCTGACTGAAGCACAGGAGCGGTGAGCATGAAGATGAGCAGGAGGACGAGCACGACGTCGACCAGCGGGGTGATGTTGATGTCCGCGAGGGCAGTCTGGGTCTGGACGCGACCGCTGCCGGAGCGTGTCGAGAAGGCCATGGCTAGAAGTTCCTCCGAGGTGCTCCGGGAACAGGAGTAGTAAAGCGCTCCGCGGAGGGCTGCTGCTGTTGCGGCGGCTGGAAGGCGGCGGCGTTCTCGATGGCGTTGAGGAGCTCACGGCCGAAGTCGTCCATGCGCGCGGCGAAGTCGCGAAGCTGGGCGGTGAGCTGGTTGTAGCCGACGACGGATGGGATGGCGACGAGGATTCCAGCGGCTGTCGTAATCAGGGCTTCGGAGATACCCGGAGCAACCGCGCGAAGAGTCGCTGCACCCGCGGTTCCGAGACCATGGAAGGCGTCGATGATGCCCCAAACGGTGCCGAAGAGGCCAATGAACGGGGCGATGTTGGCGATGGTCGCGAGCCAGGTGAGGCGTTGTTCCATCACGGTGAGCGCCTCGCTGGAGGCTGTAGCTGCCGCGCGCTCGAGACCGACGGGATTGCGTGGGAGGCCCCGGCCATTGGTCTGGCGCTGGTACTCGTCGTTGATCTCGTTGAAGACGGGGACGAGCGGCGAGGGGCGGAACTGCTCGGCGACCGCGGCGATCTCGGAAAGCCGACCTGATTTGCGAAAGGCGCGGATGAAGCGTGCGGACTGGCCTTTCGCTGAGGCGAAGGCGCGGTACTTCGCGATGATAACGCTCCACGAGAAGACGCTCATGCAGGCGAGCAGGAGCAGGACAGCCATGGCGACCGGGCCGGAGTTGTGCAGGATCTCGCCGAGTGCTGAGCTGTGGACAGCGGCCGGCGCTGGATTGGCTGCGGAAGCTGCTGCGGGATCGACATCCTGCGCAAGCAGGGCGAGGTTCAGAGCGATGGTTGCGAGGGCGATCATGCTGTGGGCGGTTCTCCGGATTTAAGTCTACCGGAGAGTTAGACGTCGCTTAGGTATCGCTAATGGTTACGGCCTGATTCAGGTAGGCTGAGCCCGTGAGCTGGTCGACAAGGAATTGCGCTACTCCGGTGCGCGAGACCTTGTGAGCTTCGACGCCAGGAGCCACTACGTGAGTTCTGCCGGTTGCGTCGGAGTCGGTGAGGATCGATGGGCGGACGATGGTGTAGTCAAGTCCGCTGGTGTCGACTTCATGTTCCATGTTGGCGTTGTCGGCGACGATGCCGCGGAGGAAGACGGGCATGAGCAGGTGCTCGTAGAAGAAGCCGGTCTGGGATTTGCTCGACCCTTCGCCGAGGGCGGAGGTGACGATGAGGCGCTTGACGCCGTTCTGCTTCATGACTGGGATGATGACCCTGGCTGCGGAGGTTTCGAGGTCGGTGGTCAGGAAGGGCTTCTTGCCGCCGATGGTGTCGATCACAGCTTCCTGACCTTCCATGGCTTGCGTGAGTTTGGTTGGGTTGCGGACGTCTCCGTGGAAGACCCGGACACTGGAGGGGAAGGTTGGCTCATGCTTCTTATCGGTGTCTTGCGGGTCAGAGTGTAGGAGGACGGTGACTTCGTGTCCGGCTGCGAGAGCTTTCTCTACGACGAGCTTGCCGGTTTTTCCACCTGCTCCGAGGATGAGAACTTTCATGCTGATCTCCTTCGAAATGGTTCGATGCGGAGTTCGCTCGGCGAGGATTGTACTTTGTCTCCCCTTCCCCATGAAAAGTATGCAAAGTATTAAAAACAGGTAGCTTAGGTCTGGACCTGGATAGGAAAAACACTGCACCATTCTTAGGGCACCCACTTCTATTTAGATCCAACAGCAACTGCGTCCTCATGCCGGACGGGCACCACTTCGTGGAGTGGACGCACACTTCCCGCGCGAAGCGCTTTCACCCCACGAAGTGGTCGCCGCCCGCGATCAGGGCGCACTTGTTTTTGTGTCAGAATGGCGAGATGCTGCTTGAGCTGCGCGCGGAGAATTATGCGGTGATCGACCGGGCCGAGGCGCAGTTTGGCCGCGGACTGAACCTGCTGACGGGGGAGACGGGCGCGGGGAAGTCGATCTTGATCGATGCGCTGGCGCTGCTACTCGGCGGGAAGGCTTCGGCAGATTGCGTGCGGCATGGGGCGGAGAAGGCGGTGGTGAGCTGCGTGTTTGAAGCGACTCCGGGAGCGCTGGCGGTGCTGGGGGCGAATGGGATCGATGCGGACGCGGACTCGGATGGGATATTGCTGCGGCGGGAGATTTCGACGACGGGGAAGGGCCGGGTGTTCGTGAATAACCAGTCGGCGACGGTCGGGGTCTTGCGTGTGCTGGCTCCGGAGCTTGCGCTGGTGCATGCGCAGGGAGAGACGCTGGGGTCGTTCGACCAGGCGCAGCAGCGGTTGTTGCTGGATCGATTCGGGGATGTGGCGGTCGAGAAGGTGGCGGAGGCGTTTGCGGACTGGCACGGTACGGAATTGAAGCTGAAGGCGATGGTGGAGGATGAGCAGGATCGCTTGCGGATGGCCGATATGTGGCGGTTCCAGGTGCAGGAGATCGGACAGGCGTCGATTGCGAGCGCTGAAGAAGATGCGGAGCTCGAGACTGAGAAGCGGGTGCTGGCGAATGCCGAGAAGCTGTTTGCCGCGGCGATGGGGGCGCACGAGTTGCTGTATGAGGCGGAGCAATCCGCCGAGACGACGTTGGGACAGGCGCTGAAGCTGGTCGAAGAACTGGCTCGGTATGAGCCGAAATTTGGCGAGGCAGCGCGGGAGCTGGCGGCGGCGAAGGCGACCGTTGAAGATGTGAGTGCGACGGTGAGGGACTTCGCGGAGAATGTGCAGGCGGGGCCGGAACGGTTGGCGGAGATCGAAGACAGGCTGGCGCTGCTAGACCGGCTAAAACGGAAGTATGGGCGCACGCTGGCGGAGGTGATTGCGTTCGCGGAAGAAGCGGGGCGGTCGTTAGCAGAGGTTGAGAATCGGGATGCGATTCTGGCGGAGCTGCGAGCAGACGAGGCTCGGCAGGCTGCGGCGTATGAGGCGTCGGCGGGCGAGTTGACGGAGAAACGCGGCGAGGCGGCCGGTCGGCTAGCAAAGGCGGCCGAGAAACAGATCAATGACCTGGCGATGCAAGTGAGGTTTTCGGTGACGGTGACGCCGGGACGAGAGCGTGCGCGGTGGACGGCGCATGGGTGGGATGAGCTGGAATTCCTGATCGCGACAAATATAGGTGAGCCGCTGAAGCCGCTGGAGGAGATTGCTTCGGGGGGCGAGATGTCGCGGGTGATGCTGGCTCTTAAAGTAGCGGTTGAAGGAGCGGTCGCGTCTTCGCGTGGGAAGAAGAAGACCGTTTTGCCACGAACCCTGGTGTTTGACGAGATCGATATTGGAATTGGCGGGCGCGCGGCGGAGGCCGTGGGGCAGAAGTTGAAGGCGCTGGCGGGGACCCAGCAGGTGATCTGCGTGACTCACCTGCCGCAGATTGCTGCGTTCGCAGATCAGCACTTCTTGATTGAGAAGAGCGAGACGAAAGGACGGACGCAGACCGCGATTCGGGAGATGGCGGAAGGCGATCGGGTGCGGGAGATTGCGAGGATGCTGAGTGGGGCGCTGGTGACGGAGACGAGCCTGCGGCATGCGGAGCAGCTGCTGGCCTCGAGTTCTTCGGTGTGATGCGGTCCTCGGCGGGAAGTGCGACCGCGGATTGCGCGGATCGGGCGCGGATTGAGGGCAACGGCGGTGCTTCGCGGGATTTGCGATGCTTGAAAAGTGCCGGCACCGTGGGACATCCTGGGTCGGGGCGGGCGCATCCCACGAGGGGCCTACTGGCGAGGAGAGGTGATTATGTCTGACAGCAAGAAGTGTGCGCATGAAGCTTGTGTTTGTATGGCGGCAGAGGGTTCGAAGTATTGCTCGACCTTTTGTGAGGATTCGAAGGATTTAACGACGTTGGATTGCGATTGCGGGCATCCAGCATGCGAGGCGGATGCGCTTTAGCTTGCAAAGAGGGTAAGCGCTTTTCTATCAGCTAAGGGCCGAGGAGGCTGTTAGCTGATAGGAAAGTCAGCGAACAAGTTTGCACCGTGGGGTGTGCAAACTGTGTGCTAATTGGTAACGGAAGCGGTATACTTAGAGGGTGACGAACTCTACCGCAGCGACCCTCGACCAGCCCACTCATCATGATGTTCTCGGCGCGACGCCGACCAAGCGCGTACTGCTTTTGAAGCCGCGCGGTTTCTGCGCGGGCGTGGTGCGTGCGATCGACATCGTGCAGATTGCATTGGAGACGTTTGGAGCGCCGATTTATGTGCGCAAGGAGATTGTTCACAACAGTTATGTGGTGACGGACCTGGCGAAGAAAGGTGCGATCTTCGTCAATGAGTTGGATGAGGTGCCTGAGGGTGCTCGGGTAATCTACTCGGCGCACGGGGTTTCGCCGGCGGTGCGTGAGGCGGCAAAGTCGCGAGGTTTGAAGGTTGTGGATGCGACGTGTCCGCTGGTTACCAAGGTGCATGTGGAGGCGATCAAGTTCGCCAAACAGGGTTATTCGCTGGTGCTAGTGGGGCATCGCGACCATGAAGAGGTCGAGGGGACGCAGGGTGAGGCTCCGGATGTGACGCAGGTGGTGTCGACGCTCGAAGAGGTCGATGCGCTGGTGGTTCCGGACCCGAATCGCGTGGCGTACCTGACGCAGACGACACTTTCGCTGGATGAGGCGAAGTACATGATCGATGCGCTGAAAGTGAAGTTCCCGAACATCGTAGGGCCGCACGCGCAAGACATCTGTTACGCGACGGAGAATCGCCAAGTTGCAGTGAAGAATGTGGCGCACGGGGCTGACCTAGTGTTGGTGGTGGGTTCGCGGAACAGTTCGAACTCGAACCGGCTGGTTGAGGTTTCGAAGAACCTGGATACAAATTCTTACCTGATCGACACGGCGGATGCGATTCAGCCGGAGTGGCTGGATGGTGTGAATACGGTCGCCGTGACGGCCGGCGCGTCTGCTCCTGAGGTGCTGGTTAAGGACGTTGTTGAGTATCTGCAGTCCAAAGGGTACGGCGACGTGGACGAGGTTGAGGTGATGCCGGAGAACGTGCGCTTCGGACTACCGCCAGAGATTGTGCAGGCGATCGCCTCGGCTCCCAAGCCGTCGGCGCAGCCGATTGCTTAGGGACGACCGGGTTCGAGAGCGTACCGAGATTGTTCGATTTTGCCGAGAGAGTTGCCGTTGAATAACACAGGGAATTTAAATAATCCGAAGGCTGCAGGGCAGGCGGTGCAGCCGCGCTTTGGCCGGATGGACCTTGGACTCGATGTTGTGGCCAAGGGGATTTCGCGTGCCGCGGATTGGCTGCTGGGCAAGCAGCATGAGGATGGGTATTGGTGTGGGGAACTTGAAGCCGATGTAATGCTCGAGGCCGACTATATTTTTATGCATTTCCTGCTGGGCACGGGTGATCCGGGACGGATGAAGCGTGCGCTGAACGAGATTTTGCGGCACCAGAATGAGGATGGCGGCTGGAGTAATTATCCCGGTGGGCCATCGAATGTGAACTACGGCGTGAAGGGGTATCTGGCGCTCAAGTTGATGGGGTATACGGCGGAACATCCGCTGCTGGTGAAGGCTCGGGAGTGCGTGTTGCGGCTGGGCGGGGTGGTGGAGTGCAACACCTTTACCAAAATCTATCTGTGCGCACTTGGTCAGTACGACTATGACGCTGTTCCGGCGGTGCCGCCGGAGATCGTGCTATTTCCGGACTGGTTCTACTTTAATATTTACGAGATCAGCGCGTGGTCACGGGCCATTCTGGTGCCGCTATCGATCATCTATGCGAAGAAGCCGTTCAAAAAGCTGACGCAGGAGCAGCGGATCGACGAATTGTTTGTGGGGGGGCGCGAAGGTGCCAACCTTCGACTGCGCTGGGATGGCAAGCACCTGTTCTCGTGGCGAAATGTCTTCCTGTTTCTGGACCGCGTGGCGCACCTTGCGGAGCGCGTCCACATCAGGCCGCTGCGAGCGATCGCGCTGAAGCGCGCGGAACGCTGGATGCTCGAGCACTTTGAGCGGTCGGATGGGCTTGGTGCGATTTACCCAGCGATGCTGAACGCTATTGTGGCGCTGAAGTGCCTGGGCTATTCGGCGGATGATCCGCAGGTGATCCGGGCGGTGGACGAGTTCGAGCGGCTGGGGATTGATTGCCCCGAGGGGACCGCTGATTACGCGACGCCGACGTTCCGGATGCAGCCTTGCTTTTCGCCGGTGTGGGATACGGCGCAGGTGCTTTCGACCCTGGGCGAGACTGGGCTGGCTCGCAACGATGCGCGCCTGGTTAAGGCGGCGGACTGGCTGCTTTCAAAAGAAATCCGGTACAAGGGCGACTGGTCGCACAACGTGAAGAATGTGGATGCGAGCTGCTGGTGCTTCTTCTTCAACAACGATCATCAGCCGGATGTCGACGATACGGGTGAGGTGCTGCTGGCGCTGAGGTCGGTTGATAATCCGCGGGAGCGTTTTCAGCACGAGACGGCTCAGCGGGCGATCGAATGGGTGTTTGCGATGCAGTGCAAGAACGGCGGCTGGGCGTCGTTCGACAAGGACAACACGAAGAAGATCTTCGAGTCGATTCCGTTCGCGGATCATAATGCGATGATCGACCCGCCAAGCGTAGATATTACGGGGCGGATTCTGGAGATGCTCGCCAGCTATGGCTACACGCGGCGCGACGCGCGGGTGGAGAAGGCGGTGCAGTTCATCCTGCGCGAACAGGAGACGGACGGAAGCTGGTTCGGCCGGTGGGGCGTGAACTATCTGTACGGGACGTTCCTGGTGTTGCGCGGATTGAGCGCCATGGAGTACGAGTCGAACGAGCCGGCGGTGCAGCAGGCGGCAGAGTGGATTCGCATGGTGCAAAACGGCGATGGCGGCTGGGGTGAGACGTGCGGAACGTACGACGATCCGGGCACGCGGGGGATCGGGCCTTCTACGCCTTCACAGACGGCCTGGGCCTTGCTGGCGCTGCTTGCGGCAGAGGATACGCGATCGGATTCGGTGGCGAAGGGCGTGCGGTGGTTGATCGACCGGCAGCATGAGGATGGGAGCTGGGACGAGCTGGCGGCGGGACGGAACGGCGAGAGTTACTACACGGGAACAGGGTTCCCGCGGGTGTTTTATCTGGGATATCACTTGTATAAGCAGTATTTCCCGCTGCTTGCGTTGTCGACGTATAAGCGGGCTATGGAGAAGGAAGAGTTGGCGGCCTAGCCGCTGCGTTTTGTAGAGAGCTTTGAAGGAGATAAGCATGGCAGTTCCGGTATCACAGGCTTGGACGGTTGCGTCGTATGTGCTTAAGCAGAAGTTTGCCGGGCGGAAGAAGTATCCGCTGGTGTTGATGCTGGAGCCTCTGTTTCGCTGCAATCTGGCGTGCGCGGGCTGCGGGAAGATCCAGTATCCGGCGCATATTTTGAAGGCTGAGTTGACGCCTGAAGAGTGCTTCCGCGCGGTCGAAGAATGCGGGACGCCGATGGTGGCGATCCCGGGCGGCGAGCCGCTGCTACACCCGAAGATGCCGGAGATTGTCGCTGGCCTGGTGGCTCGGAAGAAGTACGTCTACATGTGCACCAATGCGCTTTTGCTGAAGGAAAAGCTGCACCTGTTTACGCCGAGCAAGTATCTCTCGTTTTCGGTGCATGTGGATGGACAGCGCGAGCATCATGACTTTTCGGTGTGCCGCGAAGGCGGCTATGACATTGCGATGGGTGGTGTAAAAGCTGCGGTTGAAGCGGGTTTCCGCGTGACGACGAATACGACGCTCTTTGATGGAGCGGACCCGAACAGTGTGCGTGCGCACTTCGACGAACTGATGACGGCGGGAGTGGAGAGCATGATGGTCTCGCCTGGGTACACGTACGACAAGGCTCCGGACCAGCAGCATTTTCTGGGGCGGGCGAAGTCGAAGAAGATGTTCCGGGCGATCCTGGCAAACCGGAAGAAGACGTGGCGGTTCAATGCTTCGCCGATGTTCATGGAATTCCTGATGGGCAAGAAGGACCTGAAATGCACACCGTGGGGGATGCCGACGTTCTCGATCTTCGGCTGGCAGAAGCCCTGCTACCTGCTGCAGGATGGTTACGCTGACACCTTCAAGGAGTTGATGGAAACGGTGGAATGGCAGAACTACGGGACGGAATCCGGCAATCCCCGGTGCGCGAATTGCATGGTCCATTCCGGCTATGAGGCGAGCGGCGTCAACTACACGTTTGGCTCGCTGAAGGGATTGCTGCAGACAGCAAAGGCGATGTTCTCGAGCTACGACGATGAAGGCGCGAACCGGATATTGAACGATTGGAAGCCTGAATCGCACGGACCGCTGGTGCAGATTGCGGCTCCGACTGTTGTCTCGACCATGACCTCGCAGGACCGGCTTCAGAGCGTTTCAGGAGATTAGTCCCAATGGCAACTGATCAGCAGGAAGCAGCGAAGATCGAGCAGTTACATCATGCGAATCCGGATGAACTGGAGCACGCGGCCGGGCGCGAGCGGGAGCAGCTAGAGGGGTGGATTCCGGCGCTTGCGAGCGACGATGAGATTCGCGAGGCGCTCGAGAAGGCGTTCGACTATCGCGGCGACATTACCGTGACGCTGAAGGACGGGAACAAGGTTGAGGGGTACTTGTTCGATCGGCGGACTGGCGCAACGCTGGCGGACTCATTCATTCGAATCATGCCGCTGACGAGCAATACCAAGCTGAATGTGGCGTACTCGGATGTCGCTGCGCTGGCGTTCACCGGGCGCGATACCGCTGCGGGCAAGACCTTCGAAGCGTGGGTGAAGAAGTACTGGGAGAAGAAGGCCGCTGGCGAGAAGAATATTCAGATTGAGCCGGAGCGGCTGGAGTAGGCTTTACGTGAGGTGTTGCGATGGCGACGCATACGGCTTTATCGAATTTGAAAGCGGAGCCTGAGCCGGTCGAGCAGGATGCAGTCTTGCCGCGGTTCAAGAACAATGCCGAAGTTCGGGCATATCTTGGACTGCCGCAGAAACGGCGGGAACTGCCGCCGTGGACGTGGGTCCCGAATGATGAGTGGCAGAAGCTGGAAGGGATTCTCAGTGATCATCCGGAGCATGACACGACCGAGATGAAGCGTCGGAATCGCATCGAGGAAGAGGAGCACGATGCGCGAAAGTTTGGACGCACCGGATGCGAGTAGCGAGAATCTAGTACTCGATTCGTGGCCGTTGATGGAATGGTTGAAAGGGCGCGAACCGGTGGCGGGACGCTTCCGAAAACTGCTCATTGAAGCGAGGATGGGCCGAAAGATATTGTGGTTGAGCAGCATCAACCAAGGCGAGGTTTACTACAACTGCGTCAATGAGTGGAATCGGGAGCGCGCCGAGCAGGTGCTCGCCGGCTTTGCCATTCTGCCTATCCATATCATGCATCCCACACGGGACGATGTTGTGGCAGCTGCCCGAATCAAGGCAGAGTGGAAGGTCTCCTACGCGCACGCGTTCGCCGCCGTTCTCGCGATTGAACTGTCCGGTTCGGTGCTAACTGGCGACCCGGACTTCTTGAAGCTTGGCGGAGCGTCCCTTGTTGCGGTCGATTGGTGGGGCGAGTGAAGGTCTTCATTACAGGGGCGACCGGCTTTGTGGGAAGCCATGTTGCCCGGGCGTATGCGGCTATGGGCGCCGACCTGCGCCTTCTGACGCGAAAGACCAGCAATCTAGCTGGGTTGGAGGGCCTGAACGCGGAGACGGTAGTGGGAGATCTGCGGCAGGTGGAAGGCTTGCGGGCGGCGTTGATCGGGTGCGACGCCCTGGTGCATGTTGCGGCGGATTATCGGTTGTGGGTGCGCGATCCGGAGGAGATGTATGCGTCGAACGTGGCCGGGACGCGGGAGCTGTTGGAGCTGGCGCGCGAGGTTGGGGTGCCGCGGGTGGTATACACGTCGTCGGTGGCGACGATGGGCTTCGACGAGGTGGGGACGATTGTGGATGAGGCGACGCCGGTGTCTCTCGCGGCGATGATTGGGCACTACAAGCGGTCGAAGTACCTGGCAGAGCAGGAGGCCATCGCGGCTGCGCGGGCGGGGCAGCACGTGATGATCCTCAATCCGACGACCCCGATTGGGCCGGGTGATGTTAAGCCGACGCCTACGGGGCGGATCGTCGTGGATTTTCTGAATAGGAATTTTCCAGCATATGTAGAGACGGGTTTGAACCTCGTCGATGTGACGGAGGTCGCGCGAATGCATGTGGTTGCGCTCGAGCGCGGGGTGCCGGGTGAGCGGTACATTTTGGGCGGAGAGAATCAGACGTTGAAGCAGATTCTGGACCGACTTTCGGCTATTTCGGGCCTGCCGTCGCCGACGATGAAGGTTCCGCATGGTGTCGCAATGGCGTTTGCGTTCTTCGACGAAAACTTCACCGGCAAGCTGCTAGGAAGGGAGCCGCGGGCGACCGTGGAAGCGGTGCGGATGGGGAAAAAGATGATGTTCGCGTCGAGTGCGAAGGCGGTACGTGAGCTCGGGTTTGAGGTTTTGCCGGTCTATCCGGCGCTTCGGGGTGCGGTGGAGTGGTTCTGGGAGCATGGCTATGCTCAGCGGGCGGTTGAGAAGGCATGAGGATCGGGATCATAGCGGCGCTGCCGGGGGAGTTGAAGCCGCTGGTGAAGGGGTGGGAGCGGCTGCCTATCGTGAAGGGTTCAGGGATCAGGATGTGGCAGACACAGATTGCGGGCGCGGATGTAGTCGCGGTATGCGCGGGCATGGGGTCTGCGGCGGCGCGGCGTGCGTTTACGGCGGCCGAGTTTCTTGGGCCGCTGGACGCGGTTTATTCAGTCGGCTGGGCGGGAGCCACCGATCAACAGTTTGTTCCCGAGGCCTGTTATGTTGTGTCTCAAGTGATTGACGCGCAGACGGGAGAACGTTTTGAGTGTGCCTTGCAAAGTCAATCCCGGCTACGGCTGGTGACGGCTCCGCATGTTGCGAATGCAATGGAGAAGCAGCGCTTGTGGCGCTCGTACGAGGCTGGCATGGTGGACATGGAGGCTGTTGCCGTCGCACGGCTCGCGCAGATGAGGGAGATTCCTTTTTCGTGCGTCAAGGCGATCTCTGATGAACACAGCGCGGACCTGCCGGATTTGAATCCTTTCATCGATGCTCAGGGCCAGATGAAGATGGGAGCATTTCTGGGGTACATTGCGCTCCATCCAAGGTATCTACCTGCGCTGGTAAGCCTGGGGATGCACAGTGCCGTCGCTTCCAAACATCTGGCGAAGGCGCTCAAAGTGATTCTGCAAGGCAAGGATTTGGAAGTAGAGAATCGGCTTGGGCTGAAGTTGGGAGGATAGCGGAGAATGCGAACGATGAAGGCGGCGGTCTATCGCGGAGTGGATGACGTGCGGTGCGAGGAGATCGCAGTCCCGGAGATTGGGCGCGGCGAGGTGCTGGTGCGGATCGACACGTGTGGCGTGTGTGGGACGGATCTCAAGAAGATTCATACCGGCAGCCATGCGGCACCGCGCGTCTTTGGGCATGAGATGGCGGGGACGGTGGCGGCTGTCGGAGACGAAGTAAAGGGATTTGCGGTGGGTGATCGCGTGATGGCGTTCCACCATATTCCGTGCGGGCATTGCTTCTACTGCCGCAAGCAGACGTTTGCGCAGTGCGAGACGTACAAGAAGGTGGGGACGACAGCAGGGTTTGCAGCGGCGGGTGGCGGCTTCGCCGAGTATATCCGGGTGATGGATTGGATCGTCGAAGGCGGACTCATCAAAATCCCTGCTGACATCCCGTTCGAGCAGGCTGCGTTTATCGAGCCGGTGAATACCTGCTTCAAGGCGGTGAAGATGCTGAAGCTTGAGGCCGACGATACGGTGCTGGTCGTCGGGCAGGGAAGCATTGGAGTGATCCTGGCGGCTCTGGCAAAGCGGACGGGAGCGACGGTGTGGACAAGCGATCTTTACCCCGAGCGTCATGCCATTGCGGCGTTGTATGGTCTCGACCGGCCCATTGATGCTCGGGGCGATGTGGTTGGGACGGCGAAGGCGGCGACGGAGGGGCGTGGCGCGGATGTGGTGTTAGTGGCTGTCGGGTCGGATGCGCTGATTGGAATGGCGATGGAGGCAGTCAGGCCGGGCGGACGGGTGATGTTGTTTGCCAGCACGCAGCATGGGACGGCGGCATTCGATCCAGCGGCGGTGTGCATGGATGAAAAGACACTGATGGGCTCCTACTCGGCGAGCGTGGCGATTCAGCAGGAGGGAATCGACCTGGTTTTTGAGGGCTTTCGGGACGGAACGCTGGATCTGACAAAGTTGATCTCGCACCGGTTTTCGTTGGAGGAGTGCGGGGCGGCGATCGACCTGGCGTCCAATCCCAAGCCGGATTCGATGAAGATTGTGCTGAAGCCAGCTTTGGCACGGTGAACAGGCCAGCAAATTGAGTGGATGGCTGGAATGTTGTATGGAAGACTGAGGTGGTGCACGGGTAAGCTCTTCGGTGCGTAAAAAATGCGCATGGCCGGTAGCACGTACGGGGAGACGGGATGAGATTTTCGGCGGTTTTGGGATTTCTGGTCGCGGGGACCGCGGTCACATTCGGGCAGACAACGACCCAGCCGGCTGTGGTCTGGTCGAAGCCTCCGGCCGCTTCGGGAACGAGCAACAGCAGCGTAGGTTCCTCGGCATCCGCCAGTCCTGGCTCCAATACGGCACCTTACGCGGTTCCCCCGGCGCGACAGGCTCCGCCTTCCACCATTCCGGCTCAGCCGAGGGCGTACAGCAACACTGCTCCGAGCTATGCTGCCGCCCCCGCGCCGGTGATGGCTGCTCCGGCTTCACATTGGCTCGTGATGAAACAGGTTGCGCCGGTGTATCCGGTGGAAGCTGAGGCTGCGGGGATTGAAGGCACGGTGGTTGTTCGAGGCATTGTGAAGGCCGACGGAACTTTGCGCGATCTGCAAGCAGTGAGTGGGCCGGCTGAGTTGCAGCAGGCGGGTGTCGACGCGGCGGCGCAGTATGTGTATGCGCCGGCTTATGGTTCGGGACGCGGTGAAGCGCCGACGATGATATCAGTCAACTTCCATCTGGAGGGGCCGGCCCGGGTTCCAGCGGATGTGATGGCTGGGCGGATCGCGAAAAGCTACATTCCGACGTATCCGGCAGCGGCGCAAGCGGCGGGGGTGGCTGGGACGGTGCGGCTCGACACGCTGATTGGGCGGCAAGGGCAGGTCGAGGATGTCAAAGTGGTCTCCGGCCCCGAGATGTTGCGCGATGCGGCTGTAGATACGGTGAAGCACTGGACCTACACGCCTTACTTGAGGAATGGCGTGGATGTTGAAGTGAGAACGCAGGTTGTAGTCACCTTTAGACTGCCATAACACTACGGCTTGGTGCAGGGCTCGGGCAGGTCGTACTGCGGTTCCGGGTGGTTGAGCAGGAACTTGTCGAACCAGCTCACGATGTTTTCCAGGCGTTCCACACGGTGCCATGGCTCCCCCGAGCGGGAAAGCTCGTGCGACTCGCGCGGGAAGCGCACCATCACGGTTGGGATGCACTTGTACTTGAGCGCTCGGAAGAACTGCTCGCCGCCAGCCGGTGGCGGGGTCCGATAGTCGGCGTCGCCGAGGATGAACATCATCGGCGTCTTGATGTTGTTGACGAAGGTGATGGGGGAGTGCGCGCGGTAGAGTTCGATGTGGTCGAAGGGTGGCGACTGCGGGTAGAAGGATTGGTGGAAGCCGGCGGCGTCGGCGGTGTACCACCAGTCGGCCCAGTCGACGATATCGCGCTGGGCGACAGCGGCCTTGAAGCGGTCAGTCTGGGTCACGACCCAGTCGGTGAGGAGACCTCCGCCGGAGCCACCGGTGACGCCGAGCCGGGCGGGGTCCGCATAGCCTTGCGCGACGACGGCGTCAACGGTGTCCATCAGGTCGTGGAAGTCGTCGCCCGGGTAGTTGTTCATGATGACGTTGGCGAACTGCTGGCCGTAGGTAGTGGACCCGCGCGGGTTGGGGTAGACGACGACGTAGCCCTTGGCGGCCATGTACTGCATCTCGTGGTCGAAGACCCAGCCGTAGGCGGAGTGCGGGCCTCCGTGGATATTGAGGATGAGCGGCAGCCTGGTACCGGTCTTGTAATCGGGCGGGAGTTGCACGAAGGTATCGATGGGATGGTTTTGGATGTCGACGGCGTGGACCGTCGGCGCGACTTGGATGTCTAGGGGCATCGTCAGGCTGAGCTTCGAAAAGAGAGCCTCGTTGACGTGGGTGAGCTGGGTTTGCATCTTGTTTGGGGTGATGCTGTAGAGGTCGCCAATCTGGATGGGGTTCGAGATGAGGGCGATCAGTTTGCTTTGGTCAGAGGAGGAGACAAAGGCTTGCACGGCCTGTTTTGGGGCGGTGAGTTCTTCGATCCGGCCGGATTTGGTGTCGACGGAGACGAGGATGGCGCTGCCCTGCGAGCCGACAATGTCGAGCAGGTGTGACCCGTCCGAGGACCAGGTGAGACCGCCGCGACCTCCGCCGCGTGGGGCGTTCTGGTCGCCGCCTACGCCGGAGCCCATCTCGTAGGCCTGGGTCCCGATGAGATTGCGCGGGCCTGATTTCGCGACAGCGGGCTTGCCGCTGTGCCAGTCAATCTCCACGGTGAAGAGGTCGGTCTGCTGGTGGCTGATGGGCTTGGGCTCGTCGGAGGCATGGAAGGCAAGGTGGTGCGCGTCGGGTGAGAGGGAGATGCCGTGCGCGTCGACCTTCAGGTCGTCGGTGAACTCGACGGCGGGTGCATCTTTGGGGTGAGTGGAGGAGGTTGGAGCTTTGATTGCGTAGATGGAATTGTGAGGGAGTGTGGCGTAGACGGGCTCGTCTTCATGGTTGGAGGAGAAGAAGATCCAGTCGGATTTGGGCGACCAGAGATACTCGCCGATACCGAAACGGCCCGTGGTGAGCTGCCACGCCGGATCCTGGGTGCCGTCGGGTTTCGGCAGGTACACCATGTAGAGCTGTGGGACAAGAGTCGGATCGACGATGCCCTCGCCATTGCTGGCCCAGATGGCGCGGTTGATGATCTTCACGTCAGAGACGTGGGCGTTGTCGCCGGTGGCTCGCGCTTTTTTGGCGGCGTCGAGCTTCGCCTGCGCCTGGTCTTGTGGGGTAGCGGATTCGACTGTGAGGGCGAGCCCATCCGGCGACCACTGTGGCGCGGAGGCTCCTTTTGTGAGGTCGGTGAGCTTGATAGGGCTGGCGTCAGGGGCGAGGGTTGTCAGGTAGAGCTGAGGTGGCGTGGGTTTGCCGTCTTTTTCGGCTGCCCGGAGGAAGGCAAGCTGCTTCCCGTCGGGCGAGAAGCGGGGCGAGGCGTCGTGTGTGCCGGGAGTCAGGAGCTGCGGCAGAGCGTTGGGTGTGGTGAGGTCGAGGGTGTAGAGGGTGGTCTGATAGCCGTCGTGGGTTGGGGTGACGGAGGCCTGGACGAAGACCAGAGTGTGTCCGTCGGGCGAGAGCTGGGTGTCGCCAATCCAGTTGAAGGCGAAGAGGTCTTTATCGGTGATGGCGCGTTTTTGAGCGAGGGCAACGGTTGGCAGGAATGCGGAGGTGATGAGGATGGCTCGGCTGAGTCGGCGCATGGGACCTCTGGTGTATGTGTTTAGAAGACGATAACAGGAGAGGGAATTGCGCATCGACGGAAGCGGCATCGAGCCGGAAGCGAATAGGAAGAAGTCGCGACTCTGGAAGGAGGCTTCCGATGCCGATTCGTCCGCTGTTTGCGTTGACTTCGTCTTCTTCCTTTCTGATCAGACTGAGGTTCGCGGTCAACGACGGTGACCCTCCCTGACACTCAACGTCGATGAACGCTACTCTTATGTTCATGAACTTTTTCGCAAAGCTTCTTTGTCGTGTCGGTGTGATCCCAGTTCTCGGTCTGACCTTTTACGCGGTGCATGCTCAGTCCCCGGCTCGGGACAGCGTTACCGAGGTCAACCCATTCATCGGCACGGCGAATGGTGGAAACGTCTTTCCCGGTGCGACGATGCCGTTTGGTATGGTCCAGTTCTCGCCGGAGGCTTCGCCCGTCAATCCGAAGCGGCCCATCGCGGCTCCGGGTGGATACGAAGACCGGGCGACTGCGATTCGTGGGTTTTCGCTGACGAACGTTGAGGGCTGGGGCTGCGCGGGTGGGTCGGGCGATGTTCCGATCATGCCGACGACAGACGCTATGACGACTTCTCCGTCGACAGACTTCCGGCACGCGTATAGCGCCTCGTTTACGCATGCCGAGGAGCAAGCGACTCCGGGTTCTTACCGGGTTCATCTGGGCAACGGGGTGAACGTTGCGCTAGCCGCCGGCCTCAGAGTAGGTGCTGGCACATTTGGGTTTCCGGTAGGGAAGCCTGCGGCCGTTCTCATCCGGACGTCTGACTCTGAGGTTGGCTCGACCGCTGCGGAGTCGCACTTCGATCCTGCGACCGGTGTGGTGACCGGGTCTGTCACAAGCGGAAATTTCTGCGGCTACATCGGCAGCCCGGACAAGACCTACGAGGACAAACGGCCGTATTACACGCTCCATTTCACCATGCACTTCGACGTGCAGCCGACGGCATACGGCGCATGGCACGACACAACAGTATCGCCGAGGGAGACATCTGCCGAAGGCGGGACGGGATTTGGGCCGAATGGCTTTCCGGAGGCTGGTCACGGTTCCGGTATCTACTTGTCCTTCGCGCCGGGGACGGAGGTTCGCGTTCGCATCGGCATCTCCTACGTCTCGGTCTCGAACGCTGAAGCCAACCTAGCAGCCGAGGCTCCGGCGAAGACCACGACGGAGATCCTTTCTGCCCATGCCGCCGAGGCATGGCGCAAACGGCTGGACCAGACTGCAATCACCGGGGGCACCCCCGAGGAGCGCATCGTCTTCCACACCGCCCTCTATCACGCGCTGCAGACGCCCACGACTTATAGCGACGTGAACGGCGACTACGAGGGCATGGACCATTTGGTCCACCAGCTTTCGTCCGGGCAGCATGCGCAGTATGCGAACTTCTCGGGCTGGGATGTCTACCGTTCGCAGCTCCAACTGCTGACCTGGCTCGACCCCGGTATGGGCAGCGACGTTGCGCAATCTTTGCTGAATCAGTCGCGGCAGGACGGCGGTCGCTGGGATCGTTGGACCCACCTCTCCGGCGCGACGCACGTCATGAACGGCGACCCGGCTGCTCCGGCGATCGCGGATATCTACGCCTTTGGCGGACGCCAGTTCGAAGCGAAGGCCGCCCTCGCATCGCTTGTCCACGCCGCCGATGTTCCGACCAAAGAGGACCTGAGCCACGCCGGCTGCCCGGTGGAGTGTGTCGGCGAGCGGCCCGGACTTGACCAGTGGCTAAAGCTGCATTACATCCCGGTTGGCGCGCCGGCATGGGGACCTGCCGCGGATACGCTCGAAGATGCCACAGCGGAGTTTGGGATCTCGGCGCTGGCGGCGCATCTGGGCGATCACCAGACGGAGAGCCGATTCCTCGAGCGGGCGCAGTACTGGAAGAACATCTGGAATCCAGACGCCACCCCCGAGGGCGGCTACATGATGAACCGCAACGCCGATGGGACATGGCCGAAGCTGCAGCATGACGACGACGAAGACAACGACCCGACGCCCAAGCCGTTTTCCCCGGGCACCGGTGCCGGCTTTGTCGAAGGCTCGGCCGCACAGTATGTCTGGATGGTGCCGTTCAACGTCGCCGGGCTGTTCGAGCAGATGGGAGGGCTCGACAAAGCGAGCGCCCGCTTGGACCATTTTTTCTACAACGCCGACCAATCGCCGGCGGTTACGAAGTCAGGTCCACTGCATGCCGAACTCGACAACGAGCCATCGATCGAAACCCCATGGCTCTATCTCTTCGCGCACAAACCGTGGAAGACGCAGCAGCTCGTCCGCGAGGTGCTCAACACGATCTGGACGAACACTCCGGCGGGCATCCCGGGCAATGACGACCTGGGTGAGATGAGTTCCTGGTATGTCTTCGCAGCGATGGGTCTCTACCCGGAGATCCCAGGACGCGCTGAACTTGTCCTGGGCAGTCCGCTATTTCCGGAGATAACGGTTCATCGCGCAAACGGAGACCTTCACATCAACGCTTCCGCGGCCGCGCCTCACAGCCCTTATGTTCAGAGCCTGCTGGTTAATGGCGTTCCGAGCACGAAGACGTTTCTGCCGGAGTCGTTCACGCTGCAAGGCGGGACGCTGACATACGGGCTGGCCGCCACGCCCGACAAGACGTGGGGAACGCACGCAGGCGATGAGCCTCCGTCGTTCAGTCCGGAGAAATAGAGGGGGAAGGTCTGGGTGATGATGCCGAAGTGTGGCGGAGAGACAGGGATTCGAACCCTGGATACCTTGCGGTATACACGCTTTCCAAGCGTGCGCCTTCAGCCACTCGGCCATCTCTCCCGGGGTGTGACTCGACTTAACGACACTAACACATTGGCTGGCGCAGGGCCCTGCGCCGAAATTCCCAAAGAATCCGATGGGCATCGTCGCCAGAAACGCACCCACCTTATAGAACTACGTGTTTCCGTGAGCGGCCCACCATCGAGATTAGCCGAAGCAGAATCAGCTTATAAGTTACTTTCTATGCTGTTTAGGTGGTAAATTTACCTGCATGCCATCTCTCACCGCTGAAGCCGCACGCCGTCTGTTTCTCCACATTATTCCTTTGCTTGGCGGAGCGTCACACTATCCGCTTCAAGTGCGCGTCATCCACGCCATAGCGCACCATAGACCGCTCTTGAACTATGGTTCTGGCGAAGCCGCGTTTATGGAACAAGGAGGCGAAACGAAGCGTTTTCTCTTCAAATATCAGCACTGCCAACCGCTCATTGCGACTAAGCGATGGAACTACCCCGCAGCTCTCGGAAATACCAATGTCATACACATCGTCCCACCAAATAATCACGGAATGGTATGCGACTTGAGCGCTTTTCCAGAAAACTAGCTTTGATGTTTTGGCACCTAGTTGATCGCGCAATTCTGCAAGCCCGGTAAGCAACGTCCGATAACACATATTATGTATAGTTTCCGATTAGGCGAAGCAGGCAGGCGTGTCCGCTTGCAAGTAGGCCTATCGTAACTCGCAGCGGGCTCGCTTCCCTCAGCGAACTCCTCACCAAACCTTTATGCTCACAGAGGTACCGAGCGAAACGCCTCTGCGTCCGTCTGTCATATTGTCACTCAATCCACCATGCCATCCGACGCGCCCCAGGCTCCCGCTCACCCCACGTATGCCGCGGCCTTCCGCTGCGTCGGGCCGGCGTGCGAGGATCCTTGCTGTAGCGACTGGAACATTCCGCTCGACCGCGGAACCTACGAACTCTACCAGCGCTTTCCGCCGGAACCCCTGGGCACCCGGGTCTCCGAATACGTCTTCCGCAACGAACCGGGCTCGCCGCAGGAACTCTTCGCGCAGCTCTACCGGACCCCGGAGGGCTCCTGCCCGTTCTACGGGGCCGACCGTCTTTGCGGCATCCACAAGGAGTACGGTCCGCGCGCCCTGTCCGCGACCTGCTCCATCTTCCCCCGTTCGCTGAGCCGCGTCGACGGCGTTGTCGAAGGGTCGCTCAGCCTCTCGTGCCCGGAAGCCGCGCGCCAGGTGCTGCTCGACCCTCACTTCGAAAGCGCTCAAGCCGACCTCTTCTCCGGGGACTTCCGGACTGACAACGTCTTCCCGCTTGCGTCCGATAACGAGCAACCCGGTAAGCCTGCGGAAGCATTCCTGGGCTACCGTTCTCGCATCCTGGGCCTGCTCAAAGATCGGTCTGCGCCGCTCTCGCTTCGGTTGCTTCGCGTCGGAGCACTTTGCAGTCACCTTACAGACCCGAGCTCGCCCATCCTCGATGACGCGGCGCTCAGTGCCCTGCCCGCGAATCTGGGCCTCCGATTGAACGTCGTCTTTAGCCTCAGCGATGCACTTGTCCGCGACACCATCAGCGCCCGGTTTCGGGATGTCTTCTGGGGCTACATCGAAGGACTAGGTTCAGAGATACCGGTCGCCCCAGGAGACGATCTCGCGCGCTTCCGCCACGCCGAGCAGGCTTATTACGGGCCGTTCCTCGAACAATATCCTCATATTCTGGAGAACTACCTCGTCAACGCCGCTTATCAGCAACTTCTACCGTATGGACCAGGCGGCAGCGTTGGCCTCTCCACCGGCACGATCTTCAACCAATACATTCAATTGTGCGCACAATTCGCCTGGCTGAACACTTTACTGGTTGGCCTTTCGGCCCGGCATCGGGAAGACTTCGCCGGCCAGCATGTGATTGAGGCGGTCCAATCCTTCACGCGCGCGTTCGAGCACTATCCCGCGACGCTCGTCGAGATGATCGAGACGCTAAACGAGACCAACCTATACTCCTTGGAAGGTATGGCAATCATGCTCGGGACTTAGCTGCGACCGCTTCCGCCGCCGACAAAATGCACGACTTCCAGCTTGTCGCCGTTGTTGAGGGGCGTCACACTCCAGGCGTTGCGCCGAACGATCTCGCCATTCAGTTCTACGGCCACCCGGTCCGCTTTCAGCCCGAGCGCTGCGATGGTCTGCAGCAGCTCCGAGCCCTCACCCAGCGTGTCCAGTACTCGCTCCTGCCCATTCAACATCACTTTCAGACTCATCGTCACAAGCCTATCAGCGAGTAGGCCTTTGCCGTTCAAACGAGGCACGACAGAGCGTTCCGACCCGCTTCCAGACCGAAGTCACCTCGGGACACTCCGAAAATACGATCCGGCTCATCCGCTTCAACAGTTCCAGGGCGTCCTGCTCGGCCTTCGGATTTTGCATCTCCACCAAAAACATCCGCGAATCCACGAGATATTCGACGGCATGACCCAGCGTTTCAAGCGCGCGGCCCTGCTGCAGGCTGCCCCGACGCCGAGGATTCGGAGCCGGACGTGCCATGGCTCGACGCTCGCCCTCCGGGCGCGGCGGCATCATCAGAAGATTGTCAGAAGGGACCGGTGGGGGATTCGTCGCGTTTAGCGTGGTCATGGGTCGATTGCCTCAAGGACCCTATCGGCTCACGCGATTTGCAGCACTGCCCTGCGACACTCCCATACGTTACCTGCGGAGCGGCCACAGCAACTCCATCGGCCCATTGCCTCCCCCGCGTGGCTCTGCCCGGCGAATCGCCTCCGTCACATACGCCTTTGCGCGTCGCGCGGCCTCGATCCCGCTCAACCCGTCGCTCAATTCGCAAGCCATCGCGCTTGAAAACGCACACCCCGTCCCATGTGTCGAGCGGCTCACGATGCGCTTACCGGGCAGCCACTCGACCGAACCCTGAGGACGCATCACCAGATCATCCACCGCGTCGCCGACCGAATGACCGCCCTTCACGACGACGCCGATATCCGCATAGAGCTTCTGCAGCCGTCGAGCTCCAGTTTCCATCTCGATGGTCCCAGTGAGCACCTCCAACTCCGCAAGATTCGGCGTCACCCAATCGATGAGCGGCAGCAAGCGGTGCTTCATCCGTTCGATCCCGGAGTCTTCCAGCAAGGCCCGCCCCGAGCTCGATCGCAGCACCGGATCCAGCACCACAGGCAAGCCCGTTCCACGGATTCCTTCGAGAAACGTAGCGACCGTGTCGACATTCTCCGCGCTCGCCAGCATGCCGATCTTGATTCCGCTCGCCGGCAGGTCATCCCAAAGGCTCCTCAGCGTCTCGCCCACCAGGTGCGCCCGGACCGGCTCGACCTCACTTACCCCAACTGTCGACTGGACGGTTAGTGCCGTCACGCACGACACGCCGAAATAGCCGTGCGCCGCAAAAACGGCGAGGTCCGCCGTCACTCCCGCCCCGGAGGAGGGGTCGAACCCGGCGATTGTCAGCATAGTCCGCAAATCGGCTCCGAAGGCTCCAAACCAGCCCGGCAAGCCATCCCACCAGAAAAAAAGAAAATACGAACCTGATCTGTCATTTCCACAACAGATGCGGTTCAGTTCGCACGAAAACACCGCGTGAACACTCAAAATTGATGAAGAAACGCTACAAAACCAATATCAAATCCGCCATCGAAATGCAATACACCTCCACTTTGCGGCATAATCTTCAGTTTGACTTACCGTTTATCGCTCAAGACAATAGAAGCTATGAAGAGTGAACGGAACCTTTTGGACTCGAACCGCCAACGACTCTTTGCCTCCCGCACCGCTCAACTGCTACGTAAAACCGCCGTCCGCGCGACCATCGCTGCCACCGTCTTCGGATGCACCGCGAGCGCCATCGCCGGCGACCACGACAAGCCAGTCGTTTCCAAGACGCCATGGACTGCAGCACCGAAGGTCTCGACCGTCGGGAAGATCAAGCAGTTCTTTGAGACCGGCCAGGCTTCCTGGTACGGCCTCAAGTTCCAAGGCCGCAAGACGTCCTCGGGCGAGACGTTTGACATGAACGCCCTGACCTGCGCCCACCGCAGCCTTCCCATTGGGAGCTGGCTTCGCGTGACCAACCTTCGCAATCGCAAATCCGTCCTTGTCCGGGTCAACGACCGCGGCCCCATGGTCGCATCCCGCATCGTCGATCTTTCGTTCGCTGCCGCTCATGCTGTTGGCCTCTCCGGCACCGGCAAGGTAAAGCTCGAGCGCGTCAATATCGCCGACCCCGAAGTTGCCCGCACCATGCTCGCGCAGTTTCCCGCCCCGAGCTTCGGCGACTTGCTCCCCGCCCGTTAACTGCTCCAAGCCACGCAGATGCCCCATGATCCCCCAAGCGCAGAGCGCGCGGAGTGAGCATGGGGTTTCTGACTGAGGCCACCAGTACAATCAATTCATGCCTGCTCGCGACCATCTGATCGTCGCCCTCGACTTCCCCACCGCCGTTGACGCCCTGGTCCTTGTCGACAGACTGGAAGACCAGATCCTCTGGTACAAAGTCGGCCTTGAACTCTACCTCGCCGCCGGCCCTTCCATTGTCGAAAGCCTGCGCAGCCGCGGCTTCAATGTCTTTGTCGATCTCAAACTGCACGACATCCCCAACACCGTCGCCGGCGCCGTCCGCTCCCTCTCCACGCTCGGAGCGTCTTTCGTCACCGTGCACGCCGCAGGCGGACGCCCCATGCTCCTTGCTGCGGCCGAGGCCGCCGCGCAGTCCACGCACCCGCCGCAACTCCTTGCCGTAACCGTTCTCACCAGCATCGACCCACAAACTCTCGCCGAAACCGGCGTTCTGGACTCGCCCGCCGGGCAAGTCCTTCGACTTGGAGCCCTGGCGCACGCTGCAGGTATCAACGGTCTGGTCTGCTCGCCACAGGAAGTCGCGCAGGTCCGCAAGACCTTTGGGCCCGAATCGACGCTCGTCGTCCCCGGCATTCGCCTCGCAACGTCTGCGCCGGATGATCAAAGCAGGACCGCGACCCCTTCCGCCGCGCTCGCCGATGGAGCCTCCTACATCGTCGTAGGCCGCCCTATCAGTCAAAGCGCAAACCCAGCTCAGGCTGCCGCCAACATTCTCGATCAGATAGCCTCAGCGGACGAGCAGTAGAAGTTTGTGCGGTAACGCTCGACGTTAGCGAGCATTTCTTCGCAACTTCAATCGGAGCCTTGTGTCTGCCTAGAAAGAGCGCTCTTAGCTCCAGATCAACGAGGTCGACCATGAAGAAGACTCTTTGCCTCTCGGCATTGTTCGCTGCATCCCTGCTCGCCGGCTGCTCGCACCCGCAGCCTTATTACGCTCCACCCCCGCCGCCCGCGATGAACTTTCAGGCGATTCAGCAGCAGGGTTATCACGACGGGTTAGAAGCTGCCCGCCACGACGTCGCGTCCGGCCGTCCGCCGGTCTTCGATCACCACCCGCGTTTCCGCAACCCTCCCGTCCCTCCGCCGGCATGGGAGACCTACCGCCGCGGGTTCGGCGACGGGTACAGCGCGTTCCTACATCCCGCTCCGCCACCACCTCCGGCCTACTAGTTCCTAAACTGAAAGTGGACTTCCACGAAGGAAGTCCACCCGAAAATCCCAACCTGCTACTTACAGTTTCTCGTAGAAGTCACACGCAGAGCAAGAGATATACACACCGCCCGGTACGCCGCGCTCACGGTCTTTCACGCGCTTTACGATGCGGGTCGGCTTTGCGCACTTCGGACAATCTGTGCTCCTCGTGGTATCCATGACCTTCTTCCGGTCGCCAGTCTTTGCAATCTTCGACATTACCGCTCTCCCTGTTACTTGTTCAGTGTAGCCCGCGCGCGTCTATCGAGGGGCGTGAAAGCGACCGCCCTCCCTGTGCCCTAAAACACAGCTTCCGCAACCGGACCCAAGATCCAGATTATCACCGAAACAAGGTCGATCAATTCGCTATCAGGGTTGAAAGCACTTGGAGGGGTAGACGAATGCACGGTAACTACCGCGACGCCGGTGAGAATTGCTGCGGCTGAGGCGCACTCGTGGTCGGAGCCGTCGCAGGATCCTTCTTCTCCGTCGGAAACTGCACCTTGCCATTCTGCGCACCATCCACGCTCGCGGCGTCCGGCAAAACCTCACCCGTTCGCTTGAGCGTCGGCGCGCCCTTCTTGATTGCATCCTCCTCCACATCGCCGGAGACGTTCCCGCCCTTGATCGCCTTCGGAGGCTGGTAGGCCGCCATCTCGTCCTGATCGTGGATCTCCATCGGCTTCCCCATCGCCGCAATCTTCATCAGCGCCACGCGATCACCCACGAATCGGACAAACCGCATCGTCTGCGGCTGATGACCGTAGATCCACTCCTCGTACTTCGTGCCATCCTCGGTGGTCTCGCGCACCTTGCTCTCCGGAGCTCCCAAAGACGCCAGAACCATCTGCCGGTTCATCCCCACCAGCACATCATGCGTCGCAATCGCTTGCTTCACCGGCTCCGGCAGCGTCTCCGCGTACGCTTGCGGCCCTGACCGAACGCTGAAATCTACCAGCGGATACAGCAGCGACTTCACTTCAGGCGCCGAAAGCTCCGGCACCCCACCTTCAAACACCAGGGTCACCCGGCACCCCGTCGCCGTCTGCCCGTCATTCAGATTGGAGTGCTGCGACGTGTCCATCGGTCCGATGCCAATCTGAATATGGCGCATAAAGCGATGCTTCGCATAAGGCCCACCATTCAGATCGACGAGGATGCGGTCCGGCTTGAACTCCAATCCGGTCACTGCGACCCGGTCGCCGATGTTCGCGAAACTTCCTTTCTCGTAAACGAGCTTCCTGTAATCGTCCCCACCCGGCTTCAACCCGCCATTGGCTTGCAGTGTCACGGTAGTTCCCAGCGGCAAAATCCGATGCGCAAATCCCTGCTCTGCCTCGAGTTCCCTGACCAGTTCCCGGCGTCCGCGTTCGGATAACTTGCCGTCCGGAAGTTCAACTCGCGTCGGGCGAAAGCTCGTGTCGATATCGGCGGTCGCAGTTTTTTCCCCAACGGTAAACACCTGCGCGCCGGCCGGCAGCGCAAATGCCAGCGCCAGCGCCGTATCCAAGATCATCCGAGACATACCAGCCATATGCCCCTCCCCAGTCGTGCTCAAGATGCAACGAGATTGCGCCATTTCTACGCCATTTGCAAGCGTTGAGATTGGGTCGTTGATCCCCTCACAAACGTAATCGGCGCTGACGGAGCGAAGCTTGACACGTACGCCGCGCCGCGCGCACGGCGCAAGGGCATGCTTAGTCCTTGTCTTGCGTTGAAAACGATTGCGAAGTCACCGGCAGAATCTGCACCAGCGGCGGCGGAGCAGCCGTCTTCTCCATCGCCACATGCGCCGCCGGCGGAGCCACCTCAACCTCATATCCCGCGGCAACAATCTCCGGCGTCGCGTAGGCCCATGCCCACTCCCGCGTGACCCGGTACACGACCGTAATCCCCACCAGCATCACGATCCCCGTGAAGAAAGCCGCATCCAGCCCAAACCCACCGCCACTTAACCATCGCGGCGAGCCCACTGCGCCATCCATCACCGATCCAAACTCATTACGCCCAACGATCGGCAGCCCAAGCACCACGGCCATCACCGCCCGATACCCGAAGTGCAGCCCCCAGCCCACCCAAAGCGCGCGTGTCCGCAGACAGCAGATCGCCAGCACCAACCCAAAGAGGGTTCCATCCAATATCGCCAACCCAACGTTCCGCGGCGGCTCGAATCCCACCAGTACTGCGGCAAAGAGGAGCGACATGATCATGGAACCCCAGCTCGCTCCCACCGCCTGGACCAGCCGCTGAAACGGATAGCCGCGAAAGACTACTTCTTCCGCCAGCGCAGCCGCCAGCAACGTCGCGGCAGTTGCCAAGACTCCCTGCAAAACCCCGGGCCCGCGATTCAGCACCGCATGGTATCGACCAATCACCAGCGCCGGGAGCACCGCCGCCAACGCTAATCCCCAGCCAATCGCAACGCCGGTTCCCCACTCGCGCCGCATCGTCTCCCGCTTTGGCAAAGCCAGCACATCATGGCGCGAAGCCCAGCGCGTTGAAACCCAATCCAACATCTGAAATCCCACCACCACCAGGAAGAGCAGAAACAAGCTATTCAGCAGCATCTGCCCGTAGGTGAAACCCAGCCGCCCCGCAATCCCAGCCGCCGCCCGTGCCGCCACCGACGAAGCCGTCGCCGCCCAGAGCATCGCCGTCACAAACAGCGCCAACTCCAACCCACGGCCAATTCCCTGCTTCTGCAACGTCATCCCATCATCCCGCAACGCTCATCCGCTCACACCCTGGCTTTTGCCGTTCCAACCGGAGCGCAGGCATCTACAGTTGCCGTTCGTGCCATGAACCGTTAGTCCGCCGTATAAAACTGCGCCATGTTCCGGAACTTCTCATACCGTTTTTCCAGCATCTCGGTCACCGGCATGGCTTTCAGTTCCCTGAAGTGTTTTCGCAAAGCCTTATTGACTAGCCCGAATGCCTCACCCGGGTCAGCCTGGCTGCCACCCTTAGGCTCTTTGATCACATCATCGACGCAACCCAATGCCATCGTATCCTTCGCCGTGTACCGCAGAGCCGCCGCCGCCTGCTGCTTGCGTGTCGCGTCCTTCCACATGATCGACGCACACCCCTCGGGCGAGATCACCGAGTAAATCGCGTTTTCGAGCATCAGCACGCGATCCGCTACCGCGAGCGCCAACGCGCCGCCCGACCCGCCTTCGCCCGTAATCGTCGCAATCGTCGGCACCCGCAGTTTCGACATCTCGAACAGATTCTTCGCGATCGCCTCACCCTGCCCGCGCTCCTCGGACGAGATCCCCGGAAACGCCCCAGCCAGATCCAGAAATGTGAACACCGGACGCCCAAACTTCTCCGCCAGCTTCATCGCCCGGAGAGCCTTGCGATACCCCTCAGGTTCCGGCGATCCAAACCGCCGAGTCACGCGCTCCTTTAACGTCCGGCCCTTCAGGTTGCCGATCACCATCACCGGGTCGCCATGAAACCGAGCCATCCCGCACATCATCGCGGCGTCATCGCCAAAGGCACGGTCGCCATGAATCTCGCTGAAGTCGGTAAACAGTGCGTCGATGTAGTCCATCGGATACGGTCTTGCGGGGTCCCGCGCCAGCTCTGTTCTCAACCAGGCTTCCGGGACAACCGGCCCACCCGCCTGCACCTGCCCCAGCTTGCCTGCCTCTTGTTCTGCCATCCCCACCATTGTATCGAACAACAAGCCTTGTGACCGGGCACAAGGCCCAGGTGCCCCATGATCAACGCTGCGCCCGGCGGGCCGACTCGTCGTGGAATTCATCTCTTTCCACGGCGAATGTGATCAATGTCCTCAAATGCCCGCTCATGTCTTTCCCTGTCAAGCATTTACCCGCGTATGCTTCCCCAAGAGGCCCCCGTCATGTTCAAACTCTTCCTTGCCCTTCCGCTCCTTACGTCCCTAGCCGCCGCTCAATCTCTCCGCACCGTTGACAATCCTTCCGGCGGTCACGTCACCTATGGCATCTTCGACCAGGACTCGACCAAGCAGGCCGCCATGGTCGATATGCTGCGCAAGGTACACGCCAACTTCGGCGACAAGCCCCAGATCGGCCAGTTCTTCGAATCCAAACAGGGCGAGACGGTCGGAACGTTTTTTACCGTCACCGCCAAAAAGCAAAACAACAAACCTGTCGCCGGCATGATTCTGGTCACCATGCCCAACGGCCTCAAACCCTCCGCCGCATGCCTTTACGACGATGCGTCGCGCTTCAGTTCCACCCGCCCCGCTTTGATGAAACTGTTGATCGCGTCGGTCACCGGAAACTCCTCCTCTGACGCCGGCGGCTCCGACCAGCCCAGTGTAAGCCGCGCCCACGTCTCAGGCCGCCCCGGCCCGGTCGGCCAACTGCATCGCGTTGTCGCCCCGGATAACTCCGCGTCCATGCAGGTCCCAGAAGGCTGGCGCGTGAAGAATGGCTCCGGCGGAGGCCAGCTCGCTGTCGAAGGCCCGCGCGGAGAAAGCATGGCGTTGGGCATCGTAAACGGGAATATCTACGACCCCACCAACCCGCAGGCTCGCACGATGATCCAGTACCTGAGCCGCGGAAGCGCGCCGTACTCCGTCTGCCCCTACAGCCGAGACCTCGTCGCCATCTACAAATGCGTCTCGCAGCAGCAACGTCAGCGGATGCGCATGTCCCCAATCGCCAGCTTCAAGGTCAACAACTACCAAAACATCGGCGCCAGCCAGTACCTCCAGCAAAACGCGGTCGTCGACGCTGACATCGACTTCGGCGACGGTAAAGGCGTCATGCGAGCCAACATCCAGCTCGGCACCATGACCGTCGGCAACCAGTATTCGCTGTTTGTCGGCCAGGTGAACGTCCCCGAGTCTATCGCCGACCAGGAATGGTCCACCGTCATGGCTGCCGCCAAAACCTACTCCCAAAACCAGGGCGTCGTTCAAGGCCAGATCAACGTGCAACTCGACAATCAGCGCGCCACCTTCGACGCCCAGCAGGAACGCCATCGCGCCCAGGTTGCGCAGGGAGATGCCAGCACCGCCGCCTTCAACGCCCACAATGACCAGCTCGACCGCCAAAGCAAGAGTTTCCAGAACCTTACCCTCGACCAATCCGTCCTCGAGGATACTCACGAAAACGCTCGTGGCACCATTACCAACAACACCGCCGATGCCTACGTCAAAGCCAACCCTGACCGCTACCGCATCGTCCCCCAACAAGACTGGATCAAGGGCCAGGACTACTAGCGCCTCCTGCAGTTCTTACGGACGCCCCGTGATTGCTCCAGCGCAAAGCGTGCAGAGTGACCATGGGGTCAGTCCCTTCTCTTTCCAAAGCTGCGCTAAGCTGAATCATTCGTTGCAGAAACTAATGATCCGCGAGGCCGTCCGTTTCACTATGAGTCGAAGCCTTCTCCTGCCGCTCGCCATGTGCCTCGCCGCAAGACCTCTCTGTCTCGGCCAAAGCCCGGCCCAACCTGCCGTTGCGAAATACCCGCTCCGGCTCCACATTCTCGCCGTCGACGACACCCACCGCACCGTCCGCATGCAGCCCAACTGGTCCAGCGGCTCCATGCCCGACGTCTCCGGGGGTGACCTCACCCCATCCTCCAACTCTGGTGCCACGCTCGGGGGCGGTTCCGACGACTTCTCCGGCTCTGGCCGCGCCGACCTGGTTACCCCACCCGACCAAACCGGTGGCGTCAACTTTACCTACGAAGGCTGCAGCCGAATCCGCGTCGCGGCCGGCTTTCAAGGACTCGAAGCCCGCTGGACCAGACCTGGTGCCAAACTCGAAGTCGTCATCCCCACCGAAGCCATCAAGGATGGCCCCGTCCCAATGGCCCGCTGCACCCTCAAAGTCGTCCCGCAGGAGTTTATCTATTTGCGCCTGCACACCGGCGTTTTAGTCCGCGTCTCACCCGAGGCCTACGCAAAGAAGCCATCGCTCCGCATCTTCCTCAGCGGCCCCCCGGAGAGTCTGAAACGCCGCACCCCGAAGCTCCCCCCAACCCAATAGCCCGGGGCCGCTCATAGCGCAAGTCGCCCACTCAAGATTCAGCGTATGCGCCCATTTTGGTCGCCAGACCGACTGCCATGAATCTCCCACATTGTTCCCTACTTACGCCGACCCAGCCATCCGTCGACGGAAAGTAAATTCTCGTCCACCAGCCAAAGCAGAACAAAGAAGAGAAGGCTGTACAGCAATTGCTGGCCCGCCACCTCCCACTGCTGGTTCGACGTCACCCCGAATGTCAGTGCCATCATGAACAGAGCCCCGCCCACCAGGACCACGCGCGTCAGCACTCCGAAGATCAAACCCAATCCCAGCAAGAACTCGATGAATGGGATCGCCAACGCAAAGCCGTACGTCAACCCATGGGGCAGCGGTGATTGATTCATATGCGCTACCGTCGTCTGCGCGAAGGCCCCGACGCCACTCAGAATCCGAAACAGCCCATGCCCTAGGAAATTCACTCCCAAGGCCACCCGCAACAATCCGTACGCCAAAGCCCGATTCGATACGCTCATACTCCTTCAGACGCGGAATTTGCGTAGCAGGCTCACCGGCCCTTATGGTGACTTCCGATGCTCTATTTGCCTCTCCTTCTTAGATCGCCGGGCGGAAACGGAAGCCTCTCGCCTGCGCTGCCACCTCAAACTCTCTGTTCCCCGCTCCCAACTCTTTGCATATGCACTACCGCCGCCACCACCGCGTCTGGCTTATCCAGATGCATCCAGTGCCCACTCCCGTCCACCACCACATTATGGACGCATAGACCCACGCAATGAGCGAACTCGTCTGCCGTCAGCGGTCCGCCGGTTGGCCGTAAAATTGTTGCCGGAATCCCCTCAACCTGCCGCATCGACTGCATCTCCCGCACGCTTGCCGGAATCCCTCGAATGTGCGCCGCCGACCCCGCATAAAAGCCCGGCAGCGACCACTGCGCCACGATCTCTCCATGCACCCCAGCGGGCATCTTGCATAGCTCTCGCGTCATCCGCCCGGCCGCCCGGCCGCCATTTTTCCCGAGCAGCCGCTTCATTAGCTCCAAGCGAAACCGCGTCGGTTTCACTAACGATCTCACCGCGATCCGCGTCAAACCCAGCCACGTCGGAATCAGCGCTCGCCACATCAGGTTTCGCCCACCTTTCATGATGTGCTGCCCGCCCACATTGGAAGGCAGCCAACCCTCCGTTCGCATTGGATCCACCAGCACCATCCCAGCCACATCTTGCGGATACTCTACGGCAAACGCCCGCACAATCAGTGCGCCATAAGAATGCGCCACCAGCACATACGGTCCCACCACACCAGACTCCCGCAGCAATGACCGCAACTCTGCGGCCAAATTCCTCGGAGTCCGCTCTGAATCGCTCGCCCCGCTCCACCCTAATCCCAGCCGATCATACGAAAACGTTTTGCACCCGGCACTCACCGCCTGTTGTACATCCAGCCAGTTCAGCGTGGATGCCACCAGTCCCGACTCAAAGACGACCGCCGGCCCGTCCTCCCCCATCTCGCAAACGTAAAAACGCTTCCCCTGTACCCGGACAAACCGCCCCCGTCCGGTCATTCGCCGTCTGTCCCACCATCCCGCCGCAGCCTGGTAGATCACTCCCGCCAGGATCAGCGCCAACCCCAACATCCCGGCCCCAAGCAAAAAGCGCATCACCCGCCCCCGCGAATCTACTTATATAGCCGTCAGTCTAACCTCCCACTCCTCTCTCTTTCGCGGGATGCCCCCTTACACCCCTTCACGCCCTCTCCAAAAGCTGTTTTAGATACGGGGCTCTTGCCCTTTCGCCTCACGAAATCACCCTCACGGCTCCCC
Organism: uncultured Granulicella sp.; assembly: GCA_963693075.2. Lineage (GTDB taxonomy): Bacteria > Acidobacteriota > Terriglobia > Terriglobales > Acidobacteriaceae > Edaphobacter. Next base: position 2,587,779 of record CAXMMP010000002.1, read on the forward strand.
GACCGACCAACTCCTCCACCCGATCGATAAATAGCCGATCAGCAGCCACCATCACCTTCGTCGGCTCCAAGACTGCACAGAACTCCCCCGGTTCTTCAAAATCCAGCAGCAGCTTCCCGCCCCCCGGCGACCCGCGAAACACTCCCAGCAGCTTCTCCAACAAAGCTTCATCCGGCGAGTGTAGCGGCACCCGAATCCGTAGGGCCTCCGGCAACCGGATCTTCACATCCTCCAGCGCCTGGATCCCCGAAACCGCTAGCTTCGGCGCCGAATCCTCCTCACCCCGCAGCGCCCCGCGCACTACCACCGGCACGTCGATCTTCAGCTTCTCCGCCAGCTTCTCATAGCTCTGCGGAAACGCAATCAGCTCGATCTTCCCAACCGTATCCTCCAAAATCGCCTGGGCATACAGCTCGCCGCTCCGCTTCGATTTTGCCACCTTTAGCCCGGTAATCACGCCCGCGATAGAAATCTCGTTCTGCGGCTCCTGGTGGCCGCCCCGCCGAAACACCTGCGGCTCGGGTTTCATCTCGCACGCCGTCGCCGTGTCCACCACCTTCATGTTCCGCAGCTTCTCCCGATACTTATCCATTGGGTGTCCGCTCACAAAGAAGCCCAGCACCTCCTTCTCGTTCTGCAGGCGCGTATGCTCATCCCACTCCGGAGCGTTCGGCAGCGCCTCCGCACTGCCACCCCCCGCCGCCGGCATCACATCCGAATCAAAGATGCCAAACAATCCATGCTGCCCTGCGGCCTTATCCTTCTGAGCCTTCTGCGCCCGCTCCATTGCCGTATCCAGCGCCGCCATCACACTCGCGCGCTTGCCAAAGCAATCCATCGCCCCCGCCTTGATCAGCGACTCCAGCACCCGCTTATTCAGCAGTCGCAGGTCCACCGTCTCGCAGAACTCCCAAAGCGTGCCAAACCCTGCCTTGCCGTCCGCCTGCAATGCCGCACGTGCCTCCAGAATCGACTGAATCGCGTTTCCCCCGACATTCTTGATCGCCGCCAACCCAAACCGAATCGCCTGCGTCCCGTCCGCCAGAAGGCTCGGCGTAAAGCTCGCCGATGAGATCTGCACATCCGGAGGCACCACCGCAATCCCAATCTCACGGCACTCGGAGATGTACTTCACCACATTCTCCGGCTTCGACGTCTCGCTCGTCAGCAGCGCCGCCATGAACTCCAGCGTGTAGTGCGTCTTCAAATAAGCCGTGTGATACGCCAGCAGCGCATAAGCCGCCGAGTGCGACTTATTGAAGCCATACTCGGCAAACTTGGCCATCAGATCGAAGATGTTTCCCGCAATATCCTTCGGATGCTTCAGCGCAGCCGCTCCGGCCATAAACTGAACTTTCTGCCGTGCCATCTCCGGAACATCCTTCTTCCCCATCGCGCGTCGCAGCATATCCGCCTGGCTGAGCGAAAATCCCGCCAGTCGATTCGAAATCTGCATCACCTGTTCCTGGTACAGCATCACCCCCAGAGTCTCGCGCAGGATCGGCTCCAGCTCCGGCAGCTCATACTCCACCGCCCGCCGCCCCCACTTTCGTTCGATAAACTCGTCCACCATCCCGCCCTGGATCGGCCCCGGCCGATAGAGCGCGTTCAGCGCCGTCAAGTCCTCCACCGTATTCGGCTTATACCGCCGCAGCACGTCCCGCATCCCACCCGATTCGAACTGAAACACTCCACTTGTCAGCGCCCGGTGAAACACCTGCTCATACGTCTTTTCGTCATCCAGCGGCACAACGCCCAGGTCGATCTTCTCGCCCTTCGTCTCAAGGATCAGCTTCAGACAATCGTCAATTACCGTCAGCGTCGTCAGACCCAAGAAGTCCATCTTGAGCAGGCCCATCTTCTCGACAGCCTTCATGTCATACGACGTGCAAATCGACTCGTCCTTCGTCCGCGTTACCGGGACTAGCTCCGTTAGCGGCTGAGGCGCAATCACCACTCCCGCCGCATGCACCCCCGCCCCGCGCACCAGGCCCTCCAGCCGCAACGCCGTGTCGATCAACTCCTTGATCTTCGGCTCCGCCTCATACGCCTGCGCCAGCGGACCATTCTCCTTCAGCACCTCCGCAATCGTGATCCCGATCTTCCCCTGGATCATCTTCGCGATCCGGTCGACCTCGCCATAGGGCATGTCCAGCGCTCTGCCCACGTCCTTGATCGCCGCCTTCGCCGCCATCGTATTAAAAGTAATGATCTGCGCCACCTGGTCTGTCCCGTACTTCCGCCGGACGTACTCGATCACCTCACCCCTCCGGTTCATACAAAAGTCAATGTCGATATCCGGCATCGAGATCCGTTCCGGGTTCAGGAAGCGCTCAAAAAGCAGCTCGTTTTGCAAAGGATCCACATCCGTAATCTCCATGCAATACGCCACCAGCGAGCCCGCCGCCGACCCGCGGCCAGGTCCCACCGGGATGTTCTGCTCCCGCGCATACCGGATGAAGTCCCATACAATCATGAAATAGCCGGGAAACTTCATCTGCTGGATGCAGTCAATCTCACGCTGTAACCTAGCGTGATACTCCTCCTCTGTTTTTTTCAGTAGACCCCGACTCCGCAGATGTGTGACGTTCGTGGCCAGCCGCTTAGCCAATCCCGCTCGGCACACTGCCTCGAAGTAGGAGTCCAGGTTCATGCCCTCCGGCACCGGAAACTCAGGGAACGGATTTTCAACCGCTTTTAGCTTCAGATTGCATCGCTCCGGAAACTGCATCGTCCCCGAAACCACGTGCGGCGCATGCGCAAACAACCGGCTCATCTCTTCCGCCGTCTTGATATAAAACTCGTTTGTATCGAACTTGAACCGCTTCGGATCGTTCATCGACCCAGCCGTCTGCACGCACAGCAACACCTCGTGCGCCCTACTGTCCCCATCCTCGATATAGTGCGAATCGTTCGTCGCAATCAGCGGGATGTTCAAATCCTTCTCCATCTTGAACATGAAATCGCAAACTGCTTTGTCCGGTCCTAATTGGTGATCCTGAATCTCGAGAAAGAAGTTACCTTTCCCGAACATCTCCTCATAACCGCCAGCCACCCCCTTCGCCTTCTCGTAATCCCCCGCCATCAAATGCTGCGATACTTCCCCTGCCAGGCACCCCGAGAACCCGATCAACCCTTTCGTGTGCTTTGCCAAAAAGTTCTTTGATACCCGCGGCTTACGATAAAAACCATGAAGTGCCGCTTCACTGGTAAGCCGCACCAGGTTACGATACCCTTCTTCATTCTCCGCCAACACCAACAGGTGGTTGTACTTATCCCCATCGCCCTTCGCCCGGTGGTCCGCCGCCTGCGAGATATAGAGCTCGCACCCCAGAATCGGCTTCACCCCCTTTTTCTTGGCCGCCTCGAAGAAATGCACCGCGCCAAAAATATTGCCGTGATCCGTCATCGCAACGGCCTTCTGCCCAATCTTGTCGACATGCGCCACCAGCTTGTCGACATCGCAAGCCCCATCCAAAAGCGAATAATCCGTATGAAGATGCAAATGCGTAAACTCAGCGCCCATCGACCAAGTTTATTCCTTTACCAACACCCCCGCCGCCGTGCAAAACCATCCCAAAACTCACCGCGAAGCGATCCAAAACCCCACGAAGTGGTTGCCGCCCGCGATCAGGGCGCACTTGTCTTTGCCTCCCAAACAAAACTCTTGTCATTCAGGAGCGCAGCGGATGAATCTGCGGTTGTCCTCCACGACGCCAGCGTCTCCACCACCAGCGCACAGAACCTGATGTAGCATGGCTCCCATGCGTCGGCTCAGGATACTCACCCTCTCCCTCATCCTCATCGCTCACACGCTCATCGCACAGATCCCCAGCGTTCCCCAGCCACCAGGTGACCAAGTCCCCACCGATGAAGCCCTTGACCGTGCCCTGAAGAAATCCTCGCTTACCTTCGAAGGCAAGCCCTTCCATGCAATCCTCGACATCGGCACAGCAGGAACACCCTATTCCGGCAAGATCGAGGTCTTCTGGGCCGACGCGCACCGCTACAAATCCATCATCACTTCGCCGTCATTCAGCCAAACACGGATCGTCAACGGTTTACAGGTAAGTGAAACAAATCAGGGCGACTTCTACCCACGTTGGCTCGAAGATTTCCATGATGCACTGCTTGACCCGGTACCGATGATCGCCAACTTCCGTGGACGCGGTGGCGCAGCCTTTCTGGGTCCGACTATCACGCGCAGCTGTCTGCAACGGGATGATCGGCCAGGCGGCATTACTGATCAGCTCACATGGGGAATGATCTGCTTCTCAGGCTCCGACCCGCACCTCAGTTCTGTCCTCACCACCAACTTCAGCATGGAGTTCAGCGACTGGCAGGGATTCGGCGACAAGCAGATTGCTCGCACCTACTCGACCGACGTCCTTGACTACAAGCCTGTGCTAGCGCATCTGACAACGCTCGAAGAGCTGAAGCAAGCCGACGATGCGACCTTTGCGATAGCCACACTCACCCCAGCCGACCAGCAAATCTCGACTGCCTACGTTTCCACTCTCAAAGAAGAAAGCCTCGTAGAAAGTCCGCCGATCATTGAGTGGCCGACGGTACGTGAAGGCAAAACCGAAGGCTACATGATCGTCTACGCTCGCACCGACCGCACTGGCCAGGTTCGCGAGACAGAGAAACACAACTCCGACCAGCCAGGCCTTGAGACTTTCGGCATGGAGCAGGCCCTTCGCTACAAATTCAAGCCGCTCCTCGTCGACGGCGTCCCGGTGCAGATGGAGATGCCGCTTGTGCTCCACTTCACCTCAAAACTCGCGGATCCAATTCCAATCCTTGGTGTCGACGAGATGAAGAAGCAAGTTGTATCGTGTAACGTTCGTATGGCGCCTCCCGGAACTTCGGAGGACAAAACTCTTCACATCCGCGTATCGGTGGATGAAATAGGAAAGAGTCGAGGAATAAATCCCTCGGGAATACACGTGAACGGCTCTGTCTTTCTTCACTGGGCTTCACTGCTTGAAGCATGTCGCTTCGCGCCGCTTGTCCGGAACGGCGTCGCTACTTACTACAAGGGAGATTTAGACATTCTGGTTCCTTGAAGAGCATTGTAGGTGACGTGCAAACACTTGCTCCCCTATCCGTCTTGGGACCGCTCTTGAAACGATGAATGGCATTCCGGAATCGGCGCGCTAACACCCAGTATAAGAGCCGCCAACCACTCATCCGCCTCTTCCTCAGTCACGTGCAATCCAGTCGCCTTATAGTGACCCCAAGCTGTCAGAACGGCAATGGATAGCCGTTCGTGACAAAGATTGCCGCGCCTCAAGCCAAATCTCCATCCGTTTGCATCGACTTCCAGAACGCAACCTCGGCTCGTGCTTCCGGATTCGTCCGATAGCGCTCTGCCAACGCCAGCGCCTGTCGCCTGTACTCCGCCTGAAACTCCGGGCTGCGCGTATCCGAAACCCATCGCGTCACCGGCTGCAACCCACGGGCGCGCAACTCCTCACGATGTTTTCGCACCCGTTCCGTCGCCCTGGAAATCGTCGCCCGCCCTACCGAAGTCGCCATGCAGAGATGTTAACTGTAACGCTCTCGCCTCGCCACATAATCTTCAACAACCTCACCCAGGCAGCCACCACCGCTTCCCAAACCCAAACCACCTTACCCTCACCACCTTCGCCATCTCCCCACCATACAAGCCAGCAATCCTGTCCCACGAATACTCGTTAGGCCACGGAGCCGCATGAGCCCGCCACTTCAAGCCAGCCGCCTCATATCCCGCGAAAATCACCCCAGCCCGCGGCAAATGACTCCCCGAACTCACCACCTCCGCGCTCGTCCACCCCCGCGCACGCATCAATTCCCACGCGTACCGCGCATTCTCAATCGTGTTGGTCGACCGGCTTTCCACCACCACATCCTCTGCCGCAATCCCCATCTGCTCCGCCAGCCGCGCCTCCACCTCTGCCTCAACCCACTGATTATGCGCCGCCCCACCCGTCACAATCAGGTGTTCCGCTCGCCCACGCTGAACCTCCTTGACCGCCTCCACCACCCGCTCGCGCTGCTCCGGCGAAGGCGTCCCATCCGGTTCAGCCGGGTACCCCAACACGATCACCGCATCGAAGCGAACCTGCACAGTGTTCCCACGCGGAGCCGTCCAATACGTCCCCACGATAGCCGCCAGCCCAGCAAAGACGAATCCCAACACCCATCCCGACAGATGTCGCATCGCACCCTCACAAAAGCCACTGCACCAAAAACAGGTCAACTCCCGAAATACCAAAGTACAGACCTAACCCCTTTGCATCGGTATTTTTACACCCTTTTACCCAGGATGGGGGTCAAGCCTCGGCGACCAGGCTCTTGGCCAGCTCGACATACAAATCCACCGCCTCCAGCAGCTCCCGTTTCGAGATCTTCTCGTCCGGCGTATGAGCCACGTGAATCGATCCCGGACCTAGCAAAAACGGCTCACCCCAGTTCGTCAGGCTAGGAATATCCGTCGTAAACTTCGCCACCATCGTCGGCAACTTTCCCACCTGGCGCATCCGCACAAACGGCAGCTCCAGCGAGAACTCCACCCTCGCCCTTCCCTTCACCGCCCCCAGAATCGCCTGCCGAATCGGCTCCGCAGGGCCAACCAGTCTGATGAGCAGATGCGCCTCTGCCTGATCCGCGATCACGTTCGGCGCTCGTCCACCCGAGATCAACCCGACGTTCACGTCCGAACTCCCAATCCCCTCAACAAACGGCAGCTCCAGCCCAATCACGTCATTCAGCGCCCCCACCAGCTTGTCAATCGCCGACTCCCCCAACTCCGGATAAGCCGAGTGCGCCATCTTCCCCTCCGCATACAACTCCACCCGCAGCGCCCCCTTCGACGCCAGCGCCAGCCGGTTGTCCGTCGGCTCCCCATTGATCAGGTACTTCGACCCCTTCGCCAGCCCATTCGCCACCTTCGCCCCCGCCGAATCCCGCTCCTCACCCACCACGAACAGCATCCCCACCTTCACCCCATCGTCCCGCAGTCGCCCAGCCGCAACCACCATCGCTGCCAGAATCCCCTTGGCATCGCACGTCCCGCGCCCGTACAGGTTGTCCCCATCCTCCCGCAGTGGCACATAAGGCGGAACCGTATCGAAGTGGGTGGACAACACAACCTCAGGCGTCTCACCTGCTGCGCACGCATACAGGTTGAACCGCTCTCCACCGCCCTGCGCGCCAGGGGTCCCATCCACCGGCTTCGGGACCGCCTGCCGCTCAACCACCCAGCCCTCGCTGGTTAGCAGCTCATCCAGAAACACTCCGCACGCATACTCGTGGTACGTCGTCGACTCGATCCCGACCAACTGCCGCGTCAGCTCTACCGCATCCATCGCCATAGCACCCAAGGGTAAACTACCCCCATGCTCCGTACGATCACAGACCTCCGCGGCCCCGCCGGCCGCCTCGAAGCCCTCCTCAACACCGGCCTCGACGACGCCCCCTACACCGCCCTCGTCACCCACCCCCACCCCCCCACCGGCGGCACCATGCACAACAAAGTCGTCTATCACGCGATGAAGGCGCTCAGCGCGTTCGGGCTGCCTGTCCTGCGCTTCAACTTCCGCAGCACGGGTCTCTCAGAAGGTGTCCACGACAACGGCCACGGTGAGGTTGACGATGTCCGCGCAGCAGTCGACTGGCTCGACAAGGAGTTCGGCAAACCCATCCTCTTCGCCGGTTTCTCCTTCGGCTCCTCCGTTGGCCTGCGCGCTACCTGCGGAGACCCCCGCGTCGCCGGACTCGTCGCGCTCGGCCTCCCTGTCCGTACTGACCACCGCGACTACACCTACGGCTGGCTCCCTAACTGCACCCAGCCTAAGCTCTTCATCTCCGGCGACCACGACATCTTCTGCCCGCAGGAGACCCTCGATCAGATCCTCAAAACAGCAACCACGCCTGTGGAACGCGTGATGATCGCGGGCGCGGACCACTTCTTTCAAGGCATTCCCGAAAGCCCCGAACCAAAGCTGACACACATGCAGTCTGTTTTCAGCGATTGGCTGAACGAAAGCTTCTCGTTGGTGAAGGCATGATGCGCATCGCGTTAGCTTTGTGCCTCGCGTTCCCCGCAGTCGCTCAACAGCCCATCACGCATGCACCGGCTGTCTTGCAGTCGGGGTCACCGGTACTTTTCCGCGCCGATCTGCCCGAAGCTGCCTCTCTGAAAGGCACCTGGCTCACTCATAGCGTCACCTTCACCCGAGCGACTGACGGCTCCTGGTTCCTGCTAGCCGGTATCGACGTCGAGCAAGTTCCCGGAACCTACACTCTCTCGCTGACTGAGACACTCACAGATGGCAGCACTAGAGACCATCGCAACTCCGATCACCGTCTCAGCCGCCAGCTATCGGAGCAGCAAGATCGAAGTTCCCGGAAAATTTCTTGCTCCAGACGTTGAGACCCAAGGCCGCATCGAACGCGAGTCTGCCATCAAGAAAGAAGCCTTCGCAACCAACACGCCCGCGATTCTTTGGCGCGGAAACTTCTTACCACCGGTCCCGCTCTCGCCCACCGACTCTTTCGGCACGCGTCGCACCTTCAATGGCACGTTGGCCAGCATCCACAAGGGCACCGACTTCCATGCGTCCACGGGAACGCCGGTCTTCGCCGCCAACGACGGAGTCGTGCTGATCGCGCAGCCCATGTTTTACGAAGGAAACTTTGTACTGGTCGATCACGGTCTAGGCTTCATGACCATGTACATGCACTTCTCGCGTATCGACGTTCACGCCGGCGAGCCTATTCGTAAGGGCCAGCAGCTTGGGCTCAGTGGTGCGACAGGCCGTGTGACGGGCCCCCACCTGCACTTTGCCGCACGCTGGCAAGGAGCCTACATCGATCCCGTCAAGTTACTTGCGCTGAACCTGCCTTGAGTGTTGCGTGCGCAGCACCGCCGCCCGGCGCTAGGACGCAGTTGCCGTTCTTACGCCAACCACTCCCGCAAAGCCCGATTACAAATCTCCGGAGTCTCCGCAAACGGCAGATGTCCGACATCCGGAATCACCATCAGCCGCGCTCCAAGCTTCTCCGCGAGCCGCTTTCCGGAGGTCAACCCAACAGCAAAGTCGCGCTCACCCCAGATCAACAGCGTCGGCAGGCCTACCAGACGGTCCAGCACGTCCTGCAGCAGGGTCATATCGACCGACCAGCGGCGCACGATGCCCAGCACATGCTCGATCGACTCACGGTTCAGCCCATCGGTATAACTGTCGAGCATCGCCTCGGTGACTCGCTTCTTATCGACATACATGCGCTTATGCGCGTAGTCGTGCACCATCCGCGGGAGAAACGGAATGCTCCGTGCAAACCATCCGCCGACGCGGGTGTTATAAAACCGAATCAAGGGACGGCCGAGATTGCAGAACGGATTTGCCGGAGCGAATAGAACGAGCTTACGGACGCGCTCCGGGTGCCGCGCCGCGAGCATCATCGAGATCGCTCCACCGTGCGAGTGCCCCCCAATGTCCGCGCTGTCGATCCCTAGAGCGTCCATGCAGGCGGCTAATCGATCCGCCGAAGCTGGAAGACCTGGATCGATGCCCAAAACTCGTTCCGACGAGCCCATATTCGCGAGGTCCAAGGCATATACGGTACGGAATCGTGCCAAAGCCTGAATGTTTGGGTCCCAATTCTTAGCTGAGCCTACCAGCCCATGAACCAAGACCAGCGCAGGGCCTTGCCCAGCCTGGCAGTAGTGGACGCGCATCCCGTCTGCGACGACGGTTGATTCCATGACTTTGACCTTGCGCGACATCCCACCACCCCAAACTCTAATGTTACAGGGATGTAAATCGCAGGTAAAGAGGTTCCTAAATCATCCGTCCTTATGAGTTACGCGACGTTCGCAACCTGAGCCGCATTTTTGCGCACGAAGCTCTCTTCGAAGACAGCTTCGAGCACATCCATCGCCTCGTCAACCTGCGCTTCCGTCAAGACCAGTGGCGGCAGAAACCGCAGCACGTTCCCCTGCACGACGTTGAACATGACCCCACGCCGCAGGCCCTTTTCAGCCAGCGGCCTCGCCGCGACGGTCAGCTCAACACCCCACATCAGCCCATCACCACGAACCTCAATCACTTCGTCATACTCCGCCGCAAGTTGTTCCAACCGCCTCCCCAGATGAGCACCCGTCTCGCGAACCCGCGCAAGCACCGCTTCGTCTTCCATCACCGACAAAAACTCAACTCCGAGCCGGCAGCCCAGCGGAGTTCCTCCCAACGTGCTTCCATGCTTCGCCATTCCAAACGAGTGAAACAGCATGTCATTTACCAGCAGCGCACTCAGCGGAATCCCGCCGCCAAGCGGCTTGCCCAGGATCAAAACGTCCGGCATCACTCCGCTGCGAGTAAACGCGAACCAGTCCCCGCAGCGCCCAAGCCCGCATTGAATCTCATCGAAGATGAGCAGCGCGCCAGTCGCATCCGCGAGCCGCCGAGCCTCCTGCAGGAACTCGTTCGTCAGAAAGTGAACGCCACCTTCTCCCAGCACCGGTTCGAGCAGGATCGCGCAGGTATCTTCATTGACTGCAGCTCGCAGCTCCGCGAGGTTGTTCCGATCGACGAAGTGAACCCCCGGTAATCCAGGCCCGAAGTCGATACTGTACTTGTCCTGCCCGGTCACCGACATCGACCCGAAGGTGCGCCCATGATAGCTCCCACGCAGGGCCACCAGTCCATGCTTGCGAACGCCGCCAAGCTTGCGTCCATGGGTCCGCGCCAGCTTCAATGCGCCTTCAACAGCCTCCGACCCGCCGGTCGAAAAGAACGCCCCCGACATCCCCGAAAGCACGCAGAGCTTCTCTGCCAGCTCGCTTGCCCAGCGGTTGCTGAACTGCGGCGACAGATGAACCATTATGGCGGCCTGCTCCGTTCATCGCCGCCAACATGCGCGGATGCGCATGACCGAGCGCATTCACCCCAAGGCCACCCATCATATCCAGGTATTCGTTGCCATCGACATCAAACAGGCGGCAGCCTTCGCCCCGTTCCATCACCACGGGGTAGCGTGCGTAGACCGGCAACAGGTATTCTTCGTCCCGCGCCAGGATCTCGCGGGCCTCATCGCTCATTCCCGGCTGGTTCGAATCAAGCGATCGGGAGTCAGGAAAATTCATAGTTTTAGTTCACATCACCCAAACTTATCGGTCAAGCAGAACCGTGCCTTAGCGGAACCATCCCCGGCACTTGCGCGTACTCCATTCGCCTGGCAGATCACCTTCCGCACATAGGAAGCAAGCTATGATTAACGGTAGGTTTCCCCCGCGCCGATGACGACAACACCCATCTATGCTCTTCCCGGTTTGGACCTCGACGTGCATGCACCGTTTCCAAGGCAACATTACTTTCGTTAGATGACGAACGCCTTTCAAACCCGAATTCTCGCGGTGGTTCTTGCTGCAGCCACTTTGGCAGCCTGCGTCTTCGCCGGGTTCAATGTCTCCGCGGAGAGCAGCTACAAAGTCCCGACCGACGGCATCTGGTGGGTTGAAGCCCCCGCAACCGGTCCCGCTGGACTCTGCGCCCAGCATGTCCCGACCGACTCAGCCGGCGAAAAGGCCGGAGTCCGCCAAGGCGATGTCCTACTCTCGGTGGACGAACGCGCCACCCCGCGGCTTGCCCCGTTTGAGCGCGAACTTTTTCGTGTCGGCTCCCTTGAAACCGCAACGTACTCCATCCTGCGCGCTCCCCAAAGCGCCGGAAACTGCGTCGTCCCCGCCGGCACCCGCAGCTTCGACGTGAAGGTCATCCTTGACCCAGCAGATCGCACCATCAACCTCGGGTACCGCCTCATCGGCGCTGTCTACCTGCTCATCGGTCTCTACGTTCTCTTCCGCCGCTGGACCGCCCCCAAGTCAACCCACTTCTTTGTCTTCTGCCTGGTTTCGTTCGTCCTCTACACCTTCAAATTTACCGGGCAGCTCGACACGTTCGACTGGATTATCTACTGGTCGAACGTCCTCGCGACGGCGCTTCAACCGGCGCTCTTCCTGCACTTCGCCATCACCTTCTCAGACACCGCTCCTGAGCCGCGTCGCCGCGTTCGCGCGCGCCTGCTTGCTTCCCTGCTCTACATCCCGGCGCTTGCCCTTATTACTCTGCAAGTCACCGCCCTAAATCTTTGGGAGGCTACCGAGCTCCTGAAACACCGCCTCGACAAGATCGACTACGGCTACATGGCCACCTACTACGTGTGGGCCGCGGCCATCTTCTTCCTGCGTTCGCGCCGCGCCGAAAATCCGCTTGAGCGTCAGCAACTGAAGTGGCTTACTCGCGGAACCTTCGTCGCTGTCATCCCCTTCACCTTTCTCTACGTCATCCCGTTCCTGATGGACAAGACGGTTCCGCTCGCCTTCGCGAATCTCGTCCCGCTTACCCTGGTCTTCCTCCCGCTCACCTTCGCCTGGGCGATCATCCGTTACCGCCTGATGGACGTCGACCTCATCTTCAAACGCGGTGTTACCTACACGCTCGCGACTGCAGGTCTGGTCGGCCTTTACTTCGGCTCCGTCGCCGTCATCTCCGAGATCGTCCACGTCCGGTACGAGCACCTGAAGATTTGGGGCTTGCTCGCGGCCATTGTCGGCACCGGTCTCATCTTCGACCCGATCAAGAAATTCTTCCAGGCTCGGGTCGACCGCTTCTTCGACCAGAAGCGCTTCGACTACCGCGAAACCCTTGTCGACTTTGGACGCTCGC